>NC_008380.1:0-62500 GCF_000009265.1 Rhizobium johnstonii 3841
CAGCCAGAGAGGAGGAGGGGAGAGGCTCTCGCCACTCAAAACCCTCATGATCTTTCGGCCCGTATCGCTCAACCGCTTCTTCCCTATAAAAAAACAAAGATATTTTAAAAGGTTTCTATTTCTTAGAGTCGGTGACTATCAAGGATTAAAATCCATCCACCGCCGACGCCATTTGTCGCGCGGCTGCAAAAGAACATAGGAGGGATTTGTCCATCTCGCCCAAATTTCGGGGAGAAGCCGAATCCTAAAATGATTCCAAATCCTTCCAACTCGGCAATTTTTCCCATAGCTGTGGATAGGCTGTGGATGAGCTTTCAGGAAGCCCAGCCTTTCCCCGTCGTCCACAGGGCTAACCGAAACCGATCCGCAAAATCCGAAATGTGGATAAAGAGGCATGTTTTCCCTTGCCGGGGACTGCCTCGCCGCCGTAGCTCTGTTTCATCCAGTCTTTTCAACAGGCAGCGGAAAATAGCGTGGAGAACAGAACGAACTTCTTTCATCTGCATCTGATTTCTGACTCAACGGGAGAGACTCTGATCTCCGCCGGGCGCGCCGCGTCGGCGCAGTTCAGATCGGCGCAGCCGATCGAACATGTTTATCCGCTGATCCGCAATCGCAAGCAGCTGCTGCCGGTTCTGCAGGCGATCGATGACGCCCCGGGCATCGTGCTCTACACCATTGTCGACCGGGAGCTTGCGAGCCTGATCGATGAGCGCTGCATCGAGATGGGCGTCGCTTCGGTGAATGTGCTGGAGCCGGTGATGAATGCCTTCCAGATCTATCTCGGCGCCCCGTCGCGCCGTCGGGTCGGGGCCCAGCATGTGATGAATGCCGGCTACTTCGCGCGCATCGAAGCGCTGAATTTCACCATGGATCACGATGACGGCCAGATGCCCGACGATTACAACGACGCGGATGTCGTGATCATCGGCATCAGCCGTACGTCGAAAACACCGACCAGCATCTATCTTGCCAACCGAGGCATCAAGACGGCGAACATTCCGATCGTCTATGGCGTGCCATTGCCCGAGAGCCTCTTCGTTGCGAGCAAACCGCTGATCGTCTGCCTGATCGCCACCACCGACCGTATTTCCCAGGTGCGGGAAAATCGGGTGCTCGGGGTGACACAGGGCTTCGATCGCGAACACTACACCGATCGCGCCGCGATTTCCGAGGAGCTGAAATATGCCCGCTCACTTTGCGCCCGTCATAACTGGCCGCTGATCGACGTCACCCGCCGCTCAATCGAGGAAACAGCCGCGGCAATCGTTGCCCTGCGGCCGAAGCTGCGCTAAGCGCTGACGAAAAGCCGGCACGCCGAGGAACCCATGACGCCGAAACTCATCCTTGCATCGTCGAGCCCCTTTCGCCGGATGCTGATGGAAAATGCCGGTCTGTCCTTCGAGGCGCATGCCGCAAGGATCGATGAACGGGCCGTCGAAGCGCCGCTGGAAAATGCCGGCGCTAAGCCTGATGCCGTGGCCCTCGTCCTGGCCAGGGCCAAGGCGGAGGAAGTCAGCAGCCGTTTTCCAGATAGCCTGGTCATCGGTTCGGATCAAACAATGTCGCTCGGCGACAGCGTCTTTCACAAGCCGACGGACCTGGCCGACGCGGCTAGCCACCTTCAAGCTCTTTCGGGCGTAACCCACCGATTGAACAGCGCCGTCGCGATCGTCAGCGACGGCGTGGTCTTGTGGGAACATCTCGCCCATGCCCAACTGACGATGCGGCCGCTGACGGTGGAGTTCATCGCCAGACATCTGGCGCGGGTTGGCGAGCGGGCGCTTTCCAGCGTCGGCGCCTATCAATTGGAGGGGGAGGGCATCCAGCTCTTCGAAAAGATCGAGGGTGATTATTTTACCATTCTCGGCCTGCCGATGCTGCCGCTCTTAAAAAAATTGCGAGAACTCGGAGCGATCGATGGGTGATTCACGTGAAACATTCGGGCCGAAAGCATTTGTTACGGGCTTTCCCATCAAGCATTCGCGCTCGCCACTGATCCACGGATACTGGCTGAAGACGCTCGGCCTGCTAGGCAGCTACCGCGCTCATGAAGTGACACCCGAGGCCTTCGCCGATTTCATTCACTCGTTGAAGGATGGCAGTTCCGGCTTTACCGGAGGCAATGTCACTATTCCCCACAAGGAATTGGCGTTCCGGCTCGCCGACAAGCCGGACGCGCTATCGCAAGAACTCGGCGCCTCGAACACGCTCTGGCGGGAGGATGGCGCCCTGCATGCGACGAATACCGACGGTCGCGGCTTCATCGCCAATCTTGATGAACGCCATCCCGGCTGGGACCGGCATGGCACGGCCGTCGTCTTTGGCGCCGGCGGCGCCAGCCGGGCGATCATCCAGGCGGTCCGCGATCGCGGGTTCAAGGAGATCCACGTCGTCAACCGCACCGTCGAACGCGCGCGTGAACTCGCGGATCGTTTTGGCCCGCGTGTCCAGGCTCATCCGGCCGGGGCGCTTGTCGAAGTCATGAAGGGTGCCGGCCTCTTCATCAATACCACCTCGCTCGGCATGGACGGCGAGCCTGCGCCGCAACTCGATTTCTCACCTCTTGCAGCCGATGCCGTCGTCACCGATATTGTTTATGTGCCCTTGAAGACGCCGATCCTGGCCCAAGCGGAAGAGCAAGGATTTCCCATCGTCGATGGTCTCGGCATGCTTTTGCACCAGGCCGTGCCCGGATTCGAGAAATGGTTCGGCCAGCGTCCCATCGTCGATGCGCCGCTGCGCGCGCTCATCATCGCGGATATGGAAGCACACTGATGCTGAAGATCGGTCTCACCGGCTCCATCGGAATGGGAAAATCGACAGCGGCAAAACTCTTCGCCGATGCTGGAATCCCGGTGAACGATTCGGATGCCGTGGTCCACGATCTCTACGCCGGCGAGGCTGCACCCCTGGTGAACGCCGCTTTCCCCGGCACGATGAAGGATGGAGCCGTCGACCGGCGTGAACTCGGCCGCCAGCTCGCTCTTGATCCCGACGGCTTCAAATGCCTGGAAGCGATCGTCCATCCGCTGGTTCGCAAACGCGAGACGGAATTTCTGAAGCGACAACGCGCCACCGGCGCCGACATGGTATTGCTCGATATTCCATTACTTTTCGAAACCGGCGCCGAGGCAAGAGTAGACGTTGTCGTCGTCGTCAGCACTGATCCACAGATTCAGCGCCAAAGGGTGCTTGCGCGCGAAGGCATGACCGAGGAAAAATTCGACATGATTCTCTCACGCCAGACGCCGGACGCGGAAAAACGACGCCGGGCCGATTATCTGATCGACACCAGTCACAGTATCGCGACGACGAGGGAACGGGTGTTCGAGATCGTCGCCGACCTGAAAACGCGGATTGCCAAGGGGGATTTCCGGAATGCGTGAGATCATCTTCGATACGGAAACAACCGGCCTCGACAACCGCGCCGACCGCATCATCGAAATCGGCGGCATCGAGCTCTTCAATCATTTCCCCACGGGCAACACGATCCATATCTTCATCAATCCTGGAGATCAGAAGGTTCATCCGGATGCGCTCGCCGTGCACGGCATTACCGATGAATTCCTGAAGGACAAGCAGCCTTTCGCCGAGGTTGCCGAACAAATCCTTACCTTCTTCGGCGATGCGAAGTGGATTGCCCATAACGCCACCTTCGATATGGGCTTCATCAACGCGGAATTCGCGCGGATCGGTTTACCGCCAATCCTGCCGGAACGGGTGCTCGATACGCTGTCGATGGCGCGGCGCAAACATCCGATGGGGCCGAATTCGCTCGATGCGCTTTGCCGGCGCTACGGCATCGATAATTCGCACCGCACCAAACACGGCGCGCTGCTCGACTCCGAACTGCTTGCCGAAGTCTATATCGAGATGATCGGCGGCAGACAGGCGGCCCTCGGTCTCGGCATGGTCGGCAAATCCAACCAGGCAGCTCGCGGTGAGATGGGGATGGAAGACGACGTGGTGATTGCTGCCCTGCTCGAGCGGCCCCGGCCGCTCGCCCCGCGCCTCAGCCAAACCGAGGAGCAGGCGCATGAGGCGCTCGTCGCCAAGCTCGGTGAAAAAAGCGTCTGGGCGAAATACGCCAACCTCGATTAAACCAGTCCTCAATTGAAAATGCCCGGGACCAGCCCGGGCATCCGCATTTCAGACAAGAAAGATCAGGTCAGTTCGGAACGGCCTGAACCTTGGCGCGGGCCTGTTCTTCGGCAACGCGCTGAGCGAACATTTGCGTGAAGTCGATCGGGTCGATCATCAGCGGCGGGAAACCACCGTTGCGGGTGACGTCGGCGATGATCTGACGGGCGAAGGGGAAAAGCATGCGCGGGCACTCGATGAAGAGAACCGGCAGCATGTGTTCCTGCGGGAAACCGGCAACGCGGAAAACGCCGCCATAGGTGAGTTCGGCATGGAAAACCGTCTTGTCGCCGTCCTTGGCTTCGGCATTCAGCGACAGCACGACATCGAAATCCGTATCGGAAAGCGGGTTGGCGTTGACGTTCACATTGATGTTGATCGTCGGCGCCTTGTCGCGGGCCTGCAGCGAACGCGGCGCACCCGGATTTTCGAAGGACAGATCCTTGGTATATTGCGCAAGGATCGAAAGGGTGGGGTTGGCCGCACCGTTGCTGTTGTTATCGTCTGCCATTGGCTTTTCCTCGAGGGGCATGGGAATGGTGCCGCCATCTAACATTTCAGGGAAGGGCTTACAACCCTGGGCGTTTGGCTCGGTTGATCAGCCGCAGTGCCTCAATCGCCAAGATGCCTGCCGGACCACGGCGAGTTGCGATCCGGCTCTCTATGATAGTCCTCCTCCTCGAGATCGACCACCTTCGAGTTCGGCTTGCGGTCGCGGAAATCGGGTTGCGGACCGGAGGAAGAGCCGCCCTTGGCATTGACGACGACGAAGCGTTTGGCGATCGCCCGCCAGACGAGATCGCGCACCGGCGGAATGAGAATGAGGATTGCGATGATATCTGTGAGGAAGCCGGGAATGATCAGGAGCAGCGAGGCGATGACGTTCATCGCCGGCCGCAGCAGGTCGCGGCCCGGCATCACCCCATTTCGTCCTTCGCTCGACATGCGGCGCAAAATACCGATTCCCTGCCGGCGCAGCAGAACCACGCCGAGAACGAAACCCAGCATGACGAGAACAAGCGTCAGCCACAATCCGATAGCCTGGCCGACGACGACGAAACCGGCAATTTCGGCGAACGGCAGCAGCAGAATGAAGGCTGGCAGGATCGAAAAACGCATGTCGGTCATGTCCCGGGCTCGCCGGTCTCCTCTTAGCGCTGGCGAAGATGCCAGCCATCATTTGAATCATCTGTATAGGCAGACTATATGGGAGTACAAATCAGAGATGTTAACGGCGGCTGCGATACGATATGAGTTCGAACGACTTCATCACATTATTTTTCCTGGTAGCGGCTGTGCTGATTTTCTTTCAGCTCCGCTCCGTGCTCGGGCGCCGTACAGGAAATGAGAAGCCGCCGCGCGATCTCTATACGCCGCGGGATGCGGCTCCGGCCGAAGCCGCCGATGCCGGCAAGGTCGTGACGCTGCCGCGGCGCGATGCCACGACGGAGGACGAGGATCGCTTCGCCGCCATCGATGCTTTCGCGGCGCCCGGAACGCCGCTCAACGAATCGCTGCGTGCGCTGAACAAGGCCGATCCCGCCTTCAGCCCGAAGGAGTTTCTGAACGGCGCCCGCATGGCCTACGAGATGATCGTCATGGCCTATGCCGATGGCGACCGGAAAACGCTGAAGAACTTGCTGTCTCGCGAAGTCTATGACGGCTTCGATGCGGCGATCGGCGAGCGCGAAGCCCGAGGCGAGAAGGTGAAGTCCACTTTCGTCGGCATCGACAAGGCGGAAATCACCCATGCGGAGACCAAGGGCAGCGAAGCACAGATCACAGTGCGTATTGCCAGCCAGCTGATATCAGCGACCTACGACAAGGCCGACGTTTTGATCGAGGGCGACGCTGAAAACGTCGCCGAGGTCAACGACGTCTGGACCTTCGCCCGCGACACCCGCTCGCGCGATCCGAACTGGAAACTTGTGGCGACCGAATCGGAACATGAGTGACCACGCATCGGACTTCGTCCTGCAGGCCATAAGCTTCGACACTCTGGAAGGCTGGAAGGATGATGATCCCTCCGGCCTTTTTGAAGTCATGCGAAGCTGCCGGCGGCAAATCACCGATGTCAAACCGTACCGCACCGGATCGCTGGGCCTGAGCTCGGAAGACCTGCTTCCGCTTCTCGCCGCCGCCGAAGATTTCACCCCGTCATCTCCGGCATCGGCGCGCGCTTTTTTCGAGACGCACTGTCGGCCCTTTCTGATTCGCCGCAACGACGGCAATTCCGGCTTCGTCACCGCCTTCTACGAACCTGATATCGACGTGTCTGAGCGTCCGGACGAAATTTTCCGTTTTCCTTTCTACCGGCGTCCGGACGATCTGATCGATCTCGATGACGCCAATCGCCCCGCCGGGCTCGACAAGGCCTATGCTTTCGGCCGTCTGCATGAGGGCCACGTCACTGCCTACCCGGACCGCCGCGCCATCGATCAGGGGTTTCTCGAGGGCCGCGGCCTCGAAATCGCCTGGGCGAAGTCGAAGGTCGATGTCTTCTTCGTGCATGTGCAAGGTGCTGCCCGCCTGCGTTATCAGGATGGTCGTATCGGCCGCATCACCTATGCCGCGAAGGCCGGCCACGCTTTCTCGGCGATCGGCAAGCTGCTGATCGAGCGCGGCGAGATCGATCGGGCGGAGATTTCGATGCAGGCGATCCGTGCCTGGCTGGCGCGCAATCCCGAGCGCGTGGATGAAGTGTTATGGCATAACCGCTCTTATATTTTCTTCCGTGATGCACCCGTTGCCGATCCGCAGGCAGGTCCGATCGCCGCCGCCAAGGTGCCGCTTCTCGCCGGTCGCTCGCTTGCGGTCGACCGGACGATCCATACCTTCGGCTTTCCCTTTTTCATTCGCGCCGAAAGCCTCACCCATCTCGACCAGGGCCGGCCGTTCCGCAGGCTGATGCTGGCGCTCGATACCGGTTCGGCGATCGTCGGGCCGGCGCGGGGTGATATCTTCACCGGCTCGGGGGATATCGCCGGGGAAAGTGCCGGCACCGTCCGCAACCAGGCCGATTTCGTCATCCTCATTCCCAATGCCGCCGCCGGAAGATTCGACTGATGGCCAGGGATCGCAAGCTGAGTGCGGATGAGAGGATCCTCTGGGGCAAGGTTGCCCGCAGCACGCGGCCGATGCCCGGCAAGGCGGGGGCGTTGACCGAACTCGATGCCTTTCTGGCCGAAGCCGAAGCGGCAGCAGAACGGGAGCAGGAAAAGCGGACGCCCGCCACACCCACGCCGCTGCAGCCGACAGCGCCGTCAATGGCAAAGCCATCGGCTGGGGTGCATCATCCGCTGGAAAAACCGGTCAAGCGGAAGATCGCCAAGGGCCGGCTGGCGCTCGAAGCGCGGATCGACCTGCACGGGCTGGTGCAGAGCGAGGCGCATACCATCCTTCTCGATTTCCTGATCCGCGCCCATGAGCGCAGCATGCGCCATGTGCTGGTCATTACGGGCAAGGGCAGCTCGATGGGTAGCGACGGCGCGCTGAAGCGGGCCGTGCCCCTCTGGTTCTCGAAGCCGGAATTCCGCTACCTGATCTCCTCCTACGAGTCGGCCGCACAGCATCATGGCGGTGAGGGCGCACTCTACATTCGCCTGTCGCGGCGGCATGGGGAAAGGCCATGACACCCTTCGGAGAGGCGGTTCGCAGGTTGCGGGCGCGCAAGGGCGTCTCGCAGAAGGAGATGGCGGAAGCCCTGAATGTCTCCCCCGCCTATCTCTCGGCGCTCGAACATGGAAAGCGCGGTTTGCCGACATTTGATCTGCTGCAGCGCATCGCCGGCTATTTCAACATCATCTGGGACGAGGCCGAGGAATTGTTCCTGCTCGCCCGTTCTTCGGACCCGCGCGTCGTCATCGACACCTCCGGCCTGCCCCCCGAATATACCGAATTTGCCAACCGGCTGGCCCGGCGGATTCGCAACCTTGACAGTGCAGAGATCGGCCGGCTATCGGCTCTTCTCGAAAATGGCGGTAAAGGCGACGGAAAAGCGTCATAATCCCCTGTTTTATGCCTTGTTTTAGGGCCTTGCCATTGGGAAGTGGGTTCAAAAAACCTATATACGAGAGTGAAGAAAGCCGGTGATTCGCAAGGCGCGCCGCAGCTTTACGACAACAGGGAAAATCTCGACAGAATGAGCGATACATCCGCGACGGAAAACGGCGTAAGCACCGAATATGGCGCAGATTCCATCAAGGTTCTGAAGGGCCTCGATGCCGTGCGCAAACGCCCCGGTATGTATATCGGCGATACCGACGACGGCTCCGGCCTGCATCACATGGTCTATGAAGTCGTCGACAACGCGATCGACGAAGCGCTTGCCGGCCATGCCGACATCGTCACCGTCACCCTCAATCCGGATGGCTCGGTGACCGTCACCGACAATGGTCGTGGCATTCCGACGGATATTCACACCGGCGAAGGCGTGTCGGCTGCCGAAGTCATCATGACGCAGCTCCATGCCGGCGGTAAGTTCGACCAGAATTCCTACAAGGTTTCCGGCGGCCTGCACGGCGTCGGCGTCTCCGTCGTCAATGCGCTGTCCGTCTGGTTGAAGCTGAAGATCCGCCGTCACGACAAGATCCATGAAATGAGCTTCACTCATGGCGTCGCCGATGCTCCGCTGAAGGTTACGGGCGACGCGCCGAATGAGACCGGCACGGAAGTGAGCTTCATGCCGAGCACCGACACCTTCACGATGACGGAGTTCGACTACGGCACGCTGGAGCACCGCCTTCGCGAGCTCGCCTTCCTGAATTCAGGCGTCCGCATCCTGCTGACCGATAAGCGCCATTCCGATATCAAGCAGGAAGAACTGCGTTATGACGGCGGCCTCGAGGCGTTTGTCGCTTATCTGGACCGCGCCAAGAAGTCGCTCGTCGACAAGCCGGTTGCCATCCATGGCGAAAAAGACGGCATCACCGTCGAAGTCGCGATGTGGTGGAACGACAGCTATCATGAGAACGTACTCTGCTTCACCAACAACATTCCCCAGCGCGACGGCGGCACACATATGGCCGGTTTCCGCGCGGCGCTGACGCGCCAGGTCGTTTCCTATGCCGACAGTTCCGGCATCACCAAAAGGGAAAAGGTAACGCTGCAGGGCGAAGATTGCCGCGAAGGCCTGACGGCGGTTCTGTCGGTCAAGGTGCCTGATCCGAAATTCTCCTCGCAGACCAAGGATAAGCTCGTCTCCTCGGAAGTCCGTCCTGTTGTCGAAAGTCTCGTCAACGAGGCGCTGAACACCTGGTTCGAAGAACATCCAAGCGAAGCCAAGATTCTCGTCGGCAAGGTCGTCGAGGCAGCCGCGGCTCGCGAAGCGGCCCGCAAGGCCCGCGAGTTGACCCGCCGCAAGGGCGCACTCGATATCGCTTCGCTGCCGGGCAAGCTCGCCGACTGCTCCGAGCGTGATCCGACAAAATCCGAAGTCTTCCTCGTCGAGGGCGATTCTGCCGGCGGCTCGGCCAAGCAGGGCCGCTCGCGCGAGAACCAGGCGATCCTGCCGCTGCGCGGCAAGATCCTGAACGTCGAACGCGCCCGTTTCGACAAGATGCTGTCGAGCCAGGAAATCGGCACACTGATCACCGCGCTCGGTACCGGCATCGGCAAGGACGAGTTCAATGTCGAAAAGCTGCGCTACCACAAGATCATCATCATGACGGACGCTGATGTCGACGGCGCCCATATCCGCACCCTGCTGCTGACCTTCTTCTTCCGCCAGATGCCGCAACTGATCGAGCGCGGTCATCTCTATATCGCCCAGCCGCCGCTCTATAAGGTCTCGCGCGGCAAGTCGGTGCAGTATCTGAAGGATGAGAAGGCGCTCGAAGAATATCTCATCAGCCAGGGCCTGGAAGATGCTTCGCTGAGACTCGGTAGCGGCGAGGTTCGCGCCGGCCAGGATCTGCGCGAGGTCATCCTCGATGCCCTGCGCATGCGTGCGCTCCTCGACAATCTCCATTCGCGCTACAATCGTTCCGCCGTCGAACAAGCGGCGATTGCCGGCGCCCTCAACGCCGAGCTCGCCAGCGATCCGGCCAGAGCGCTGGCGTTGGCAAACGAAGTGGCTGGACGCCTCGACATCATCGCCGAGGAAACCGAGCGCGGCTGGCGGGGCGATGTGACAACCGATGGCGGCCTGCGCCTCGAGCGCATGGTCCGCGGCGTCAGGGAACTCGTCGTGCTCGACATGGCGCTGATCGGTTCCTCGGATGCCCGTCACATCGACCAGCTGACGGCACGCCTCAAGGAAATCTATCAGACGCCGCCGTCGCTGCATCGCCGCGAGGGCGACATCGAAATCTCTGGCCCGCGCGCCTTGCTCGATGCGATCTTCGCAAGTGGCCGCAAGGGCCTCACCATGCAGCGCTACAAAGGTCTTGGCGAAATGAATGCCGAGCAGCTCTGGGAAACGACGCTCGATCCGAACGTGCGCTCGCTCCTGCAGGTCAGGGTCAATGATGCCACCGATGCCGACGGCCTGTTTGCTCGCCTGATGGGCGATGAAGTCGAGCCGCGGCGCGAATTCATCCAGGACAATGCGCTGAGCGTTGCAAACCTCGATATCTAATTGATATTCCAGAAATAAATGGCCCCGCTATCTTTAGGATGGCGGGGCTTTCGTTTGCCCGATATCTGCTTGGCCCTTGGCCCTTGGCCCTTGGCCCTTAGCTTCGCTCAATTCGCGACGAAGCGCCCGTTGAAGGCGACCTCGGAGAGCGGCTTGCGCTGGCTGGGGAATTCGCGCGCCTGATTGCGTTCGGAAAGAACGCTCTTGTCGGCCAGGCGGCCGATGGCGACGCCTGCTTCGACCCGGTATCCCTCGGGAATGGCGAAAGCCTGCCTGATCTCTTCATGCTTGATGCCGCCCATGCCATGGGCGTAAAGGCCGGAGAGGCGCGCCTGGATCGCCAAATGCCCCCATGCCGCACCGGCATCGAAGGAATGAGTGTAGCTCGGCTTTTCCTCAGTCGAGCCGGCAGCCCCAGTAAAGGCGCGCGACACGACGAAGATCAGCGCCGATGCATTCCTCGCCCATTCCTGGTTGGAATCGTTGAGCAAAGCCACGAATATCTCCCAATGCTCCGAACCCTTGAGGCCATAGATAAAGCGCCAGGGCTGGTGGTTTGCCGAGGACGGTGCCCAATGGGCGGCGTCGAGCAGACCGAGCAGCTGCGCTTCCTCGATGATTTCGCCGGTGAAGGCGCGGGGCGACCAGCGATCGAGAAACATCGGATCGATCGGATAGTCGGATTCGCGGTGATTGCTCTTCGTCATGCTTGTTCCAGGGTTCGGGGCAGAAAATTTGGATCGGGGATGGGCTTAGTTCGTCCAGACGATGTCGAGTTCTTCGCGGAAGGCGAAGCGCTTCAGATGATCGTCGATCACGTGCTGCATCCTCTCTTGTTGCGAGGAATCGGCGACGGAAAGTGTCATGGTCAGCGCCGCATCGTCGGCCGCAAACGTTACCTCGGCCGTCTCGCTGAACGGCACCCGGCCCTTCAGTGGATCAAAGTCGACGCTGAACTTGTGACTCCAGTGTTTGCAGAGCTGCTGGAGGTAGCGGCTTGCATGTTCGGTCCGCACAACGGCCTTCGAGAGATGCATTTCGAACTCCACGTCATTTTGTATGGCAGAGACATATTTCCTGCTTCACCGGCTTGGCAAGCGCAGCATCGTCGCAGTTTGGGTGTACAGACTGTCTTCATAAAAGCGGCCTCACGCGGGCGTCGAAGCAGGGTAATGAACCATTTCGTCAATCGATCGGGGAGGTGCGCATGCTGGTGAACGGAAAATGGACGGAAGATTGGCAGCCCGTTCAGGCAAAGGACGAAAAGGGTGGGTTCGTCCGCCAGACCTCGAGTTTCCGCAATTGGGTGACCCCGGATGGCAGCGCCGGGCCGACCGGCGAAGCCGGCTTTGCAGCCAGCGCCGGCCGTTACCATCTCTATGTCGCCTACATCTGCCCCTGGGCCTCGCGCACCCTGATCGGCCGCAAGCTCAAGGGCCTTGAAGATATCATCTCGGTCTCGGTCGTCGAGCCGCTGCTGGGCAAGCAGGGCTGGCGCTTCGGTGACTATCCCGGCGCGACTGAGGATCACGTCAACGGCGTAACCTATATGCATGAAATCTATACCAGGGCAGCACCCGATTTCACCGGCCGGGCCACAGTGCCGATTCTCTGGGACAAGCAGAAAACGACCATCGTCAACAATGAATCCGCCGATATTCTGCGTATGTTGAACAGCGGCTTCGGCGGTCTGGCAAAAAATCCGATCGATCTTTACCCGGCGGTGAGGTGCACCGAAATCGAAGCCTTCAACGATCGCATCTATCCTGATCTTAACAACGGCGTCTACCGCGCCGGTTTCGCCACCACGCAGATCGCTTATGAAGAAGCCTTTGCCGATGTCTTTGCCTGCCTCGACTGGGTCGAGCAGCAGTTCGAGGGCCGGACTTTTCTCTTCGCCGATCATCCCACCGAAAGCGATATCCGGCTTTTTGTAACGCTGGTGCGCTTCGACGTCGCCTATCACGGCATCTTCAAATGCAATCTGCGCCGGCTTTCCGACTATGCCAATCTGCGCGCCTTCTGCCGCCGAATGCTGGATTGGCCGGGCATCGGTGAAACGGTGAACCTCGATCATATCAAGCGCGGCTACTATTCGATCGAAAGCCTCAATCCGACGAAGATCATTCCCTCCGGCCCGGATCTGGCGGAAATTTTTAGAGCATGATGCCGAAAGATACGGGCGGTTTTCGGCAGAAAATCATCCGAATCGCGGCAAAGCCGTACCGCTTCCCGGCAAAGCCGTAATGACACCGATGAATAATTCGTTCATAGGTGGCTGCAAATCCGTTTTCGATGAGGAGGAATTCCATGAAGCTGATGCGTGTTGGCGAAGCCGGCAGTGAAAAACCAGCACTTCTCGATGCCGATGGCAAGATCCGCGATCTTTCCGGTCATGTTGCCGATATCGGCGGTGAAGCGATCGGACCGGCAGGCCTTGCAAAGATAGCGGCCATCGATCCGAAGAGCCTTCCGGAACTTGTCCCCGGACGCATCGGCGCCTGCGTCGCGGGCACTGGCAAGTTCATCTGCATCGGCTTGAATTATTCGGATCATGCTGCCGAAACCGGTGCGACCGTGCCGCCCGAGCCGATCATCTTCATGAAAGCAACATCCGCAATCGTCGGACCGAACGATAATGTTATCATCCCGCGCGGTTCGGAAAAGACCGATTGGGAAGTCGAGCTCGGCGTCGTCATCGGCAAAACCGCCAAATATGTGACGGAAGCCGAAGCGCTGGATTATGTCGCCGGTTATTGCGTTTCCAATGACGTTTCCGAGCGCGCTTTCCAGACCGAGCGTTCCGGTCAATGGACCAAGGGGAAATCCTGCGATACGTTTGGTCCGATCGGCCCATGGCTCGTGACCAAGGATGAAATTCCCGAACCGCAGAACCTCGGCATGTGGCTGACGGTCAACGGCCAGAAGATGCAGAACGGCTCATCGAAAACGATGGTTTACGGGGTTGCGTTCCTCGTCTCCTACCTCAGCCAGTTCATGTCGCTGCATCCCGGTGACGTGATCTCGACCGGCACGCCTCCGGGCGTCGGCATGGGCCTCAAGCCGCCGCGTTATCTCAAATCAGGAGACGTGGTCGAACTCGGCATCGAAGGTCTCGGCACGCAGAAGCAGACCTTCGTAGCGGATCGTTAACGACGCTTCCTGTTGAGAAACTTAAGTTTTCAGGTCGATTATGATGCCGGGGATCAATTCTCCGGCATTTCTTGTGTGGGTCTGGTTCGTCAATGTTGCTGCGCAACAAAAACCTGTTAGTCTGCGTTACGTGCCCGCGTTACGAAAAGAGTCGATGCCTCTCAATCGGTGTCATCTTTTCGATAGAGAAAGGTGGCGCCTTCCAATGTTTTATCAGCTTTATGAATTGAACCATGCCGCCATGGCGCCGTTTCGCGCCGCGGCCGATATCATGCGATTTGCCTATGCCAATCCGCTGAATCCGTTCTCCCATACGCCGTTCGGCCGCACGATGGCAGCAAGTCTCGAAATGTTCGAACGCACGACGCGCCGCTACGGGAAACCGGAATTCGGATTGAAGCAGACGACGATCGGTGACAAGACGGTGTCCGTCCGCGAAGAGGTCGTCTGGTCGCGACCCTTCTGCAATCTTCTGCATTTCGCCCGCAATGCACCCGCCGCCCGCGGCAATGACCCACGCATCCTGATCGTCGCGCCGATGTCCGGCCACTATGCCACGCTGCTGCGCGGCACGGTCGAGGCGCTGCTGCCGAGTGCCGATATCTATATCACCGACTGGATCGACGCCCGTATGGTGCCGATGACGGAAGGCACGTTCGATTTCGACGATTACATCGACTACGTTATCGAGATGCTGCATTTCCTCGGTCACGACACGCATGTCGTCGCCGTCTGTCAGCCTTCCGTCCCGGTGCTGGCTGCCGCTGCCGTGATGGAAGAAGCCAGGGATCCGCTTTCGCCGGCGTCGATGACGCTGATGGGCGGCCCGATCGACACGCGCATTAACCCGACGGCGGTCAACAAGCTCGCCCAGGAGCGGTCGCTGCAGTGGTTCTCCGACAATGTCATCATGAACGTGCCCTGGCCGCAGCCGGGTTTCGTGCGCCCGGTCTACCCGGGGTTCCTCCAGCTTTCAGGCTTCATGTCGATGAATCTTGATCGCCACCTCGTCGCGCACAAGGAGTTCTTCATGCATCTCGTGAAGAACGACGGCGAGCCGGAAAGACATCGCGATTTCTACGACGAATATCTCGCGGTCATGGATCTGACCGCCGAATTTTATCTGCAGACGGTGGAGGAGGTCTTCATCAAGCATTCGCTGCCGAAGGGTGAACTGATGCATCGCGGCAAACGCGTCGATCCGACGGCGATTCGCAATGTGGCGCTTCTGACAGTCGAAGGGGAGAATGACGACATCTCGGGAGTCGGCCAGACAATGGCGGCGCAGACCATCTGTGTGAACATTCCCGAAGATATGCGCATGCATTATCTTCAGCCGGATGTCGGCCATTATGGTGTTTTCAACGGCTCGCGTTTCCGCCGCGAGATCGCGCCGCGCATCATCGATTTCGTCCGCCAGCATTCCCGTTCCGCCGTCAAGCCTCAGATCCCACGTGTCATCAAGGGCGGCCGGACGGGCTGAATCAGGGACAGCTGAATTAGCAAAACGGATTCAAGACCTTGTCCGATTTCGCGGGCAATCGTCTTGAAGGCGGTTCTTGCGGTAACCACATCGATTTCAGCGTTCGGTATCCTGCCGGGCGCGGAAAGCGAGGGATACCCGCACGATGAACCAGTCAGCATTGCTTCGACCGGATTGGACTCCGGCTACCATTGCCCTGATGATTCTCGGCTTCATGGTTTTCTGGCCTCTGGGTCTTGCCATGCTTGCCTACATCATCTTCGGCGACCGTCTGCGCGGCTTCAAGCGTGACGTCAACGAGGCGACCGATGGCTTCTTTGCCTCCTGCCGCCGCCCGCATGGCCGTCACCGCCCGCACTTCTCGACCGGAAACGTCGCCTTTGACGACTGGCGTAAGGCCGAACTCGACCGGATGGAGGAAGAGCGCCGCAAGCTTGACGAAATGCGCGAGGAATTCGACTCCTATCTGCGCGAGCTCCGCCGCGCCAAGGATCAGGAAGAGTTCGACCGCTTCATGCGCGACCGCAGAAACGCCAAGCGCGATGACAACGGCCCGGTCGCTGAATATCAGACGCCGTAAACGCCTGGACCATGAAATGATGACCGGCATCTCCCGATGCCGGTTTTTCCATGTCTGCCCTTCCGGCGATCATTTAGATTTGCCGGCGAATCGTATAGAAAACACGCATGTTCTCGCTTCTGAAAACAAGGTCGAAGGCGCGAAAGCCGGCTCCGCCCGAAATGCGGACGCTCGATGTCGCTGGCCGGCTCATGCCGCTGACGATCAAGCAGCATGACCGGGCGACACGCATCACGCTGCGCATCGAACCGGGTGGCCGCGCCTTGAAGATGACGGTGCCGAAAGGCCTTGCGGCGCGTGAGGTCAATGCCTTCCTCGATCGTCACCAGGGCTGGCTGCTCACCAAGCTTGCCAAGTTTTCGACCGATACCGGCCTGCGTGACGGCGGCGAAATCCTCCTTCGCGGCGTTTCCCATCGTATCCAGCATAGCGGCAGCTTGCGCGGGCTGACGGAGGCGGTTTCCATAGACGGCAGGCCGGTGCTGCGCGTCAGTGGCATGCCGGAACATGTCGGACGACGCATTGCGGCCTTTCTCAAGAAAGAGGCGCGCGCCGATCTCGCAAGACTGGCGACGATGCATGCCGCAACGATCCGGGCGCCGATCCGCTCGATCTCGATGAAGGATACTCGTAGCCGCTGGGGCTCGTGTTCGTCGGAGGGAAATCTGAGCTTTTCCTGGCGTATCGTCATGGCGCCGCCTTCGGTGATCGATTATCTCGCCGCCCATGAGGTCGCCCACCTCAAGGAAATGAACCACGGTCCGCACTTCTGGGCCCTCTGTCGTAAGCTTTGCCCCGGCATGGAGGAGGCGAAGTCCTGGCTCAAGCGGCATGGCAGCCAGTTGCATGCCATCGATTTCGACTAGCGCATAACCTCGAAAATCGAATCGGTTTTTCGGAAAGGATTATGCGCAGATTTAAAGTGATAGAGCGTCCTTTGGACGCGCGGCGCTCTGGCCGAGAGCCGCGCTAAATTCAGTGTCCGTCGCAAATTGGCTCGACTCTTTCCGCATTTCGTGTCACTTCGCTGCCATGAGACCGGATATCAAGATCTGTGGTTTGAAGACGCCTGAGGCTGTCGATCGCGCGCTGAAGCGCGGTGCGACCCATATCGGTTTTATCTTCTTCGAAAAGAGCCCGCGTTATATCGAGCCGGACCTGGCGGCAAAACTGGCCGAACCTGCGCGTGGCAAGGCGAAAATCGTCGCTGTCGTCGTCGATCCGACCAATGACGAACTCGACGAGATCGTGTCGTTGTTGAAGCCGGATATGCTCCAGCTTCACGGCAATGAGAGCCCCGAACATGTACTGACCATAAAGGCGCTCTATGGTCTGCCCGTGATGAAGGTCTTTTCGGTACGCACGGCAGACGACCTGAAGCGCGTCGAGGCCTATATCGGCATCGCCGACCGTTTCCTCTTCGACGCCAAAGCGCCGAAGGGTTCGGAACTGCCTGGCGGCAACGGTATTTCCTTCGATTGGAGCCTTCTCAGCTGGCTTGACGGCAGCGTCGACTACATGCTTTCCGGCGGGCTGAACAAGGACAATGTCGCCGAGGCGCTTTTCGTCACCAAGGCACCGGGTATCGACGTCTCCTCGGGAGTCGAAACTGCGCCTGGCGTGAAGAGCGTCGCGAAGATCGATGAATTTTTTGACGCGGTCGAAAAGGCGAATGCGCCGATGATGGCCTCAGGGAGTTGAGAGTGAACGAGACGCCTAAACCGAATTCCTTCCGTTCCGGCCCCGATGAAGATGGCCGTTTCGGCATTTATGGCGGTCGTTTCGTGGCCGAAACGCTGATGCCGCTGATCCTCGACCTGCAGGACGAGTGGAACAGGGCAAAGAACGATCCGGCATTCCAGGCCGAATTGAAACATCTCGGCGCCCATTATATCGGCCGCCCGAGCCCGCTCTATTTCGCCGAGCGGCTGACAGCCGAACTCGGCGGCGCCAAGATCTATTTCAAGCGCGAAGAGCTGAACCATACCGGCTCGCACAAGATCAACAACTGCATCGGCCAGATCCTGCTCGCCAAGCGCATGGGCAAGACCCGCATCATCGCCGAAACCGGTGCTGGCCAGCACGGCGTCGCCTCCGCGACCGTTGCCGCCCGCTTTGGCCTTCCCTGCGTCGTCTATATGGGCGCCACCGACGTCGAGCGTCAGGCACCGAATGTTTTCCGCATGAAGCTGCTCGGCGCGGAAGTCAAGCCGGTCACGGCAGGCAGCGGCACGCTGAAGGACGCCATGAACGAGGCGCTTCGCGACTGGGTCACCAATGTCGAGGATACCTATTACCTGATCGGAACGGCAGCCGGTCCGCATCCCTATCCGGAGATGGTCCGCGATTTCCAGTCGGTGATCGGCATCGAAGCGAAAGAGCAGATGCTGGCAGCCGAAGGCCGTCTTCCGGATCTCGTCATCGCTGCCGTCGGCGGCGGCTCGAACGCCATCGGCATTTTCCATCCTTTCCTGGATGATCCCTCTGTCAAGATCGTCGGCGTCGAAGCCGGCGGCAAGGGTCTGCAGGGCGACGAACATTGCGCCTCGATCACTGCCGGTTCGCCGGGCGTGCTGCACGGCAACCGCACCTACCTGCTGCAGGATAGTGACGGTCAGATCAAGGAAGGCCATTCGATTTCGGCCGGTCTCGATTATCCCGGCATCGGCCCCGAACATTCCTGGCTGAATGATACCGGCCGCGTCGACTATGTGCCGATCATGGATCACGAAGCGCTTGAGGCTTTCCAGACCCTGACCCGCCTCGAAGGCATCATCCCGGCGCTCGAGCCCTCGCATGCGATTGCCGAGGTGATTAAACGCGCACCGACGATGGGCAAGGACGAGATCATCCTGATGAACCTCTCCGGCCGCGGCGACAAGGATATCTTCACCGTCGGCAAGATTCTGGGAATGGGACTGTAAGACATGACCGCACGCATGGACAAACGCTTTGCCGAGCTGAAGGCCGAGGGCCGTCCGGCGCTTGTGACCTATTTCATGGGCGGCGATCCCGACTACGACACCTCGCTCGGCATCATGAAGGCGCTGCCGGAGGCAGGCTCCGACATCATCGAGCTCGGCATGCCCTTTTCCGATCCGATGGCCGACGGCCCGGCGATCCAGCTGGCCGGCCAGCGCGCGCTGAAAGGCGGCCAGACGCTGAAGAAGACGCTGCAGCTGGCGGCCGATTTCCGCAAGACCAACGATGCGACGCCGATCGTGATGATGGGTTACTACAACCCGATCTATATTTACGGCGTCGAGAAATTCCTCGACGACGCGCTCTTAGCCGGCATCGACGGCCTGATCGTTGTCGACCTGCCACCCGAGATGGATGACGAGCTCTGCATTCCGGCGATCCGCAAAGGCATCAATTTCATTCGGTTGGCGACGCCGACGACGGATGAGAAGCGCCTGCCGAAAGTCCTGAAGAACACCTCAGGCTTCGTCTACTACGTCTCGATGAACGGCATCACCGGTTCGGCGCTGCCTGATCCGTCGTTGGTTTCGGGCGCGGTCGAGCGCATCAAGCAGCACACCAAGCTGCCCGTCTGCGTCGGCTTCGGCGTCAAGACGGCGGAACACGCAAAAGTCATCGGCGGTTCGGCCGACGGCGTCGTCGTCGGCACCGCGATCGTCAATCAGGTCGCGACCAGCTTGACGCATGACGGAAAGGCAACGGCCGACACCGTTCAGGCGGTTGCCACGCTGGTGCGCGGCCTTTCCACAGGAACACGTTCGGCGCGCCTTGTTGCTGCCGAATAGTTTGCCCACATTGGCAATAAAGCATGTCGCGCAAAAGTGTGCAGCGGTTTTGCGGCAACGACATGCGGGAAACTAGGACCTAAAGCGTGGCAGCGAATCTGAAAGATCGCGACGCGCTTTAGACTATCAGGAGTATTCGAGTTGAACTGGATCACCAACTACGTTCGCCCGCGGATCAATTCCATGCTGGGCCGTCGCGAAGTGCCGGAGAACCTCTGGATCAAGTGCCCGGAAACGGGCGAGATGGTCTTCCACAAGGACCTGGAAGGTAACAAATGGGTCATTCCGGCGTCCGGTTATCACATGAAGATGCCGGCCAAGGCGCGCCTGGCCGATCTTTTCGACAATGGCGAGTTTGAATCGCTGCCGCAGCCGAAGGTCGCGCAGGACCCGCTGAAGTTCCGCGATTCGAAGAAATATAGCGATCGCTTGCGCGACAGCCGCCTGAAGACCGAACAGGAGGATACGATCCTCGCCGGTGTCGGAAAGGTGCAGGGACTGAAACTGGTGGCCGTTGTGCACGAATTCAACTTTATCGGCGGTTCGCTCGGCATGGCCGCCGGCGAGGCGATCGTCAAGGCTTTCGAGCGCGCGACGGCTGAAAAGTGCCCGTTGGTGATGTTCCCCGCTTCCGGCGGTGCGCGCATGCAGGAAGGCATCCTGTCGCTGATGCAGCTGCCGCGCACGACGGTTGCCGTCGACATGCTGAAAGAATCCGGCCAGCCCTATATCGTCGTGCTGACCAATCCGACGACCGGTGGCGTCACGGCCTCCTATGCCATGCTTGGCGATATTCATCTGGCCGAGCCCGGCGCCGAAATCGGCTTTGCCGGCAAGCGCGTGATCGAACAGACTCTGCGTGAAAAACTGCCCGAAGGCTTCCAGACCGCCGAATACCTGCTGGAACATGGTATGGTCGATATGGTCGTCAAACGTCACGATATTCCCGAAACGCTGGCGCGCCTCTTGAAGATCCTGACGAAGAAGCCGGTATCGGCGGCAAACGACATGAATGGCGGCGCGATCGCTCTGGCGGCGAGCGCCTGATAACCGACAAGCAGGCGGGGTGCCGAATTGATACCCAGAGGCCAAACCGCGGTGAGCGAGGCAGCACAGGAGATCGACAAGCTCATGGGATTGCATCCCAAGGGTTTTGATCTGTCTCTCGATCGCATCACTCGTCTTCTCGATGTGCTCGGCAATCCGCACAGGAAACTGCCGCCCGTGATCCATGTCGCCGGCACCAATGGCAAGGGGTCGGTCACCGCCTTTTGCCGCGCCCTGCTCGAAGCCGGCGGCTACAGCGCCCATGTCCACACCTCGCCGCATCTGGTCAATTGGCACGAGCGTTATCGCATCGGCGTCAAGGGCGGACGCGGACAGCTTGTCGACGACGCCGTCTTTGCCGAGGCCGTGCGTCGTGTGGCCGATGCCAATGCAGGACAGCACATCACCGTCTTCGAAATCCTGACGGCGGTCACCTTCATCCTGTTTTCCGAACATCCGGCCGATGCCGCGATCATCGAAGTCGGTCTCGGCGGCCGGTTCGACGCCACCAATGTCATTTCAGATCCGGCCGTCTCGGTGATCATGCCGATTTCGCTGGATCACCAGCCCTATCTTGGCGACAGGGTCGAGCTAATCGCGGCCGAAAAGGCCGGCATCATGAAGCCGGGATTTCCCGTTGTCATCGGTCATCAGGAATATGACGCAGCACTCGACGTGCTGATGTCGACGGCCGAACGGCTGCATTGCCCGAGCGCCGTTTTCGGGCAGGATTTCATGGCGCATGAGGAATATGGCCGCCTCGTCTACCAGGACGAATTCGGCCTTGCCGACCTGCCGCTGCCGCGCCTTCCCGGCCGGCATCAATATGCCAATGCCGCCGCCGCCATTCGTGCCGTCAAGGCGGCGGGTTTCACCGTCACCGAGACGATGATGGAAAAGGCGATGAGTTCGGTCGAATGGCCGGGCCGCCTACAGCGTCTGAGCGAGGGCCGGCTGCTGTCGCATGCGCCCGCCGGCGCCGAGATCTGGATCGATGGCGGGCATAATCCCGGTGCCGGCGAAGTGATCGCCGAAGCCATGGCCAATTTTGAGGAGCGCCAGTCTCGGCCGCTTTTCCTGATTATCGGCATGATCAACACCAAGGATCCGGTCGGTTATTTCAAGGCCTTTGCCGGTCTGGTCGAGAAGGTTTTCTGCGTGCCGATCCGCGGCAGCGAAGCGATGATTGACCCGGTGATATTGTCGAATGCCGCTTATGATGCCGGTTTGGTTGCCGAACCGATGTCGACCGTCGGCGATGCGCTGGAAGCGATAAAAGCCGTCGCCGATCCGGAGGCATTGCCGCCGCGCATCCTGGTCGGCGGCTCTCTCTATCTCGTCGGCGACGTGCTCGCCGACAACGGCACGCCCCCGAAATGAAGGCTGCGAAATGAAAAAAGCCCGGTCGAGCCGGGCTTTTTCGTCAATGTGATATAAATCCGTCGATATCAATCAGGCAGCGCTCGAAATCCAGTTCGAAAGAGCCGTCTTCGGCTTTGCGCCGACCGAGATATCGGCAACTTCGCCGCCCTTGAAGATTGCAAGGGTCGGAATGGAGCGCACACCAAACTGTGCGGCGAGTTCCGGATTCTCATCGATATTCAGCTTGGCGACCTTGACCTTGCCTTCCATCTCGACGGCGATTTCTTCGAGGCTCGGAGCAATCATCTTGCACGGGCCGCACCATTCGGCCCAGAAATCGACGACGACGGGTTCTGCGGATTCCAGAACTTCCGACTGGAAGTTATTGATATCGACTTTCACGGTAGCCATGGGCTGCTCCTTTAACGGAATTGGGTGTTGAACCACATGTGATGGTGCGGTGCCGAATTTTCAATGTCCGGTATTTCACTTTGTCTTGACCGCTGCAAGCGCCAAACCGAGCGCCTTTTCGCTCAGCGTGTAGAGCGAAGCGTTCTCGGTATAGACAAGCATGCAATCGATAAGCTTATCAGGATAGAGCGGCGTCAGGATCTCGCGATAGATCGCCAGCTGCGCCCGGTGCGCGAAGGGGATGGCCTCCTCTGTTGCCGGCGGCACCCGATTGGTCTTGTAGTCGAGAATGACGACGCGATCGGCAAGGACGGCAAGCCGGTCGATGCGGCCGGAGACGGCATAGCGCCGATCTTCGAGCGTCAATGTTCCCATGATCGAGACCTCGGGCTGGGCCTGTGCACCGAGAACAGCCTGCAGACCTTCCTCGTCCAATAGTTTCAGAACCGAATCGACAAGCTTGCGCCGCTCGACTTCCGGCCAGAATCGAGCCGCCCGTTCGGCATAGCGGCTCGCCGCATCAGGTCGCTCGGCAAGCGGAATTTCGGGAAGCGCCTGCAGCATGCGATGGATCAGCCTGCCTTTCTCCAGCGAACGATCGCTGTGCTCCTTCTCGCCGAACAGCGGCGAGACGACCAGCAGGCCGCCCTCGTCTTCATCGATAATCGTCCCGGCGCCGGAGGGGCTGAGCGGCCGGGGCAGCTCAGCCTGCGGCGGCAATGGCCGCAACAGGCCGTCGGGCAAGGTCTCCTCACTGCCGCGCTCTTGGCTGCGATCGATACGCTCAAAGCTTCGTTCCACCCGCGGCACGCGCCATTTGATGCCCGGCCATTCCCCATCGGAACCGGAGAATGTGGTCGCCTCCACATGCGGATGGTCGTCGTGCAGTGCCGTTGAAATCATCATATGCCAGGTGTCGTTGTTCACACGCACGCCACGATAGCCGCAGACGACCAGCCGGTCGGCGGCACGCGTCATGGCGACATAGAGCAACCGGCGATATTCCTCTTCCGCCAGCATCTGGATACGTGCGGCATCGTCCTGGGTCAGCGAATTGGCGAGATCGGAGACAGGAACCCAGACGGGCATCGGCGGCTCGTCGGGGCGGGTCTCGATCAGGCGAAGCTTCGGCAGATGCGTATGGGTGAAGGCCTTCGAACCGCCGTCGACGAGAAAAACGATCGGTGCTTCAAGACCCTTGGAGGCATGCACCGTCATGATCCGTACCTCGTTGCGCCCCTTGTCCTGCTCGCGCTTCATTACCGGGGCTTCGAGTTCCAGCGTCGAGATGAAGGATTGCAGACCGGGAAGGCCGGAGCTCTCATGGTCGAGCGTGAAGGTCAGGAATTCGTCGAGGATATCGCTGACCTCGGTGCCGAGACGGGCAAGGAATTGCCGCCGCCCGCCATAGCTACCCAGCACGCGTGCATAGAAATCGTGAACCGACAGGCTCCTGGACTGCCGGAGAAATAGCTCCAGCCGCTCGACGGCAGCGCGGAAAAGTTCGGTGCCGTCGGCGGCGAAGCTTCGGAGATGGCTCCAGAAGCTTTCATTGTCGCCGCGCAACGCGGCGATCGCAAAGATGTCGTCCTCCGAGAGATCGAAAAGCGGGCTCTTGAGCACGGCGGCGAGCGAAAGATCGTCTTCCGGCAGAAGCAGGAAACGGCCGAGCGCCAGCAGATCCTGCACGGCGATATGGCTGGTCAGCACCAGCCTGTCCGCACCGGCGACGGGAATATCGCCGCGGCGCTTCAACGCCCGCGTCAACGCATTGACGAAGGCGTCGCGCTTGCGCACCAGCACCAGAATGTCGCCGGCCTCGATCAGGCGCTCCTTGCCTTTGTCGACGATCGTTTCGCGGCCGACGAGCGTGCCGATCGAATGGGCGATCCGCCGCGCGAGGATTGCGGCCGGCGCGCTTTCCGGCGTCGCATCGAAGGGCGCCGTCCAGTCCTCCTCCTTCACCACCGCTTCCGGCGCAATCATCTCCCAGAGATCGACGGCGCCGGGATGCCCGATGCGGCTGGAACGATGCACGACCGGTTCGCCGAGCGCGCTGAGGCCGCGCGCGTTCTCGGGTGTCTTGAAAATGTGGTCGACCGCCTCGAGCACGTCGGCGGTCGAGCGGAACGACAGCGGCAGCCGCACGGAGGAAAAACTCTGCCCGCTATCGGAAACGCGCCGCCGCGTCCGGTCGCTCTCCTCGGAAAAACGCTCGGGCCGCGCCCCCTGGAAGGAATAGATCGACTGCTTTTCGTCGCCGACGGCAAACAACGTGCGCACGATCGGCCGGGCGCTTTCGCCGGAGAAGAAATCTTCGGCGAGCGACTGGATGACGCTCCACTGGATCGGGCTGGTATCCTGCGCCTCGTCGACGAGGATATGGTCGATGCCCCGATCGAGCTTGTAGTGGATCCAGGGACCGACGCCACTTTTGGTCAGGAGGTCGGCGGTGCGGGTGATCAGGTCCTCGAAATCGAGCTGGCTGCGCTGCTTCTTCAACTCCTCATAGTCGTGATTCAGCCGATCGGCGAGCACGAGCGCCGCATGCGTGGCGCCGTACATCCGCATCAGTTTCAGCCGGTCGCGGCTTGCTGCGACATGCGCGCGGGCAATGGCGATGGCCTCCGCCAGCTGCGGTGCCTCGGCAAGCATGGCCTTGACGAAGAATTGCGAGTCCGCCTTGGGCTCGCCCTTCACGGTCAGAAAGATTTTCTCGAGAAATTGCGCGCGCCTTGCGTCATCGCGCTCCCGCCCGGCGAGCCTGAGGCCATAGGCAACCTCCTGCGCCTTCGCACCGCCCTTCTGGTCGGCAAGCGAGAGATAAAGCTCTAACACGCTGCCCGAAAGCTCCGGCAAAGGCCAATATTGTGCCTCGATCCTGTCTTCCGTGTCGCCGACGGCAAGGCCGAGCCTTTTGCGCAGGACCATTTCCACGCCGCCCTGCTGTTCGGCCGCCGCCGTGAAACGACGAATGGCGTTGCGGTTGGCGACGATGTCGCCGAGCAGGTTCTCCAGTCCGGATTCGTCGCCGAGATTGAGCACGTAGGCGAATGCCTCGGCAAGAGCGCTGTCCTCGTCAGGTGCGGTTGCCGTCAACAGCGCCCGGCGCGCATCGGAAAGCAGCGCCACCGCCGCGCGATCGTCGAGAACCGAGAAATGCCCGGCAACGTTGGCTTCCAGCGGGAACTGATGCAGCAGTGCCTCGCAAAAGGCATGGATCGTCTGGATCTTCAGTCCGCCTGGTGTTTCCAGCGCCTTGGCAAACAGCCGGCGAGCCTCGGCAAGCTTCAGTCCGTCGGGAGCCATGCCTTCGATCTGCGTGATGCGCCGGCTGAGGTCCTCATCGTCAAGCACCACCCATTCCGCCAGCCGTTCGAAGACGCGGTTCGACATTTCCGACGCCGCGGCCTTGGTGTAGGTGAGGCATAAAATGGCGGAAGGCCGCGCACCTGATAGCAGCAGCCGGATGACGCGCTGTGTCAGCACATGCGTCTTGCCGGAACCGGCATTGGCCGAGACCCATGCTGAACGCAGCGGATCGGAGGCAATCGCCTGCTGGATCGTCGTCCAGCCGATCCAGGCGCCCGGATCGTCATCGTTGGGAAGGGCGGTCACATCACTCATCGCCGCTCTCTTCGGTTTCGGCCGTCGACCATTCGGAGACGCGGGCGAGATGATCATAGTCGCCGCCGAAATCGAATTGCTGGGCCGGGATCAGGCGCGAGGTAAAGCCTCTTTCGCTGGATTGCAGCAACCCCACGAATTTAACCAACTGGTCGATCGATTCGGCGGCGAGATCCATCGCCGATTTCGCCTTGTCGCTGCGCGCCGAGCTCTCGTTGTTGACGGTATCGACTTGAAAGCGGCTTCCCGGACGCAGACGCACATAGAGAAGCTCCTGCGGCACGAGGCTGCCGGCATCGCGAAAAGCGCCGGCGCTCAGGGCCGCCGCTTCAAGCGCAAGCTGCGGATCGAGAAGCACGCGTGCCTGCGCCGGCGAGGGATTGTAGCCGGTCTTGTAGTCGATGATGTCGGCCGAGTGTGGTCCTGTTATGTCGATCCGGTCTGCGACGCCGGTGAGCCGGATATTGATCGGCTCCAGCTCCATGCCGCCCCGCACCTCCGTCAGCGTTTTCAAGATGCCATGCCGGCGTCCAGCCTCCCATTCGAGGAAGGCGCGGGCCACCGCGCGAAAGCGCGGCCGCCACACGGCATCGATATGCGGCGGCAACTTTTCCATGTCGAAAAGCTCGGAAAGGACGTGCTCCATCGCCGCTGCCGCATCCGGTGTGCCGGCGATATGGGCTTCGCGGATAAAACGGTCGATGATCTTGTGGTAGAGCGTTCCGCGTTCGGCCGCACCCGGATCGCGATTGAACGGGTCGACGGGGTCGAGCCGCAGGATGCGACGGGCATAGATGGCATAGGGATCTCGGCGCAGCCGGCCGACTTCGCTGAAGGAATAGGATTTCGGCTGCAGCGCCAGCGGCGGTTTCGGCGAGGGTCGCTGCGCCGGCGCTTGGGCCTCGCCCCGATCGATGAGAGCGGCCCATTGGAGAAACCGGTTGCCGCGACCCTTCAATTCCGCTTCGAACGCTTCTCCGCCGAGCGCCAGCAGCCGCTGCAGCCAACGCGAGGCGACGGTCGGCGTCGAGCCCTGGCGCAGCGCGCGCGAATAGATCAGATGGCGTGTGCCGTTTGCCATCTCGAAATCATGTGCCAGCTGGCCGATGCGCCTCTCCGGCGGCTCGAGGCCGATTTCCGTCTTCATCATTCGCGGAATGAAGGGATTGTTGGCGGTCTGTCCCGGCCAGGTGCCTTCGTTCAGGCCACCGAGGATCAACGTATCGACGCTCTGCAGGCGGGCTTCCAACGTGCCGAAGATGAAGAGCCTCGGATGGCTGAGCGCCCGTGGCTTCACCGCATGACCGGCGGCAAGGGCTGCCATGATGTCGATCCATTGCGGTCCGTCGGCCTCCATCTGGCCGTCCGTATCGATCACTTCACCGAGCAGGGCGGCGAGGGCATCTCCCGCTTCGTTCGACCAGAGATCGGCGAGATTGCCTTGCGGATCGACTGCGACCGCTTCAAGCGAACGGCCGGTGCGCTCCGCCCATTCGGACAATGTGAAGCGCGTTGTTCTTCCACGATCTTCCGGCCGATGCCGCATCAGCGCCGAAGCCAGCGGCTCGGTCGCTTGTGCGACCCGGCGGGCAAGGTCGTATGCGGCGTCGGCGGCCTCAGGCGAAAGCGCTTTTCGCCATTGTGGCGCGTGCCTGTCCAGGGCCTGTTCGGCAAGTTGGTGAGCGAGCAACGGTTCCAGCGTGCTGATATCCACCTCTGCCACGCCACCGCGCAGTGCCAGCAGTTCAAGCGCCTCGGTAGCGGAAATCAATGCGCCGCGTTCCAGGCCGAAGCGGGCAAGCGGGTGTTTGAGCAGCGAGACGATCGCCACCGGATCACCCGGCCGCAGCGCTGCCTCCAGCAGCAATTGCAGCAAGGTACCCTGCGGCATGGCCGAAAGCGGTGTGCCCGCCGAATCGTCGGCGAGGATGCCGAAGCGGGAAAGCTCGGCCATCACCCGCCGAGCGAGATTGCGGTCCGGAGTGATGAGTGCTGCCCGGCTCTCGCTATCCTGTCCCGGTCTTTCCAGCGCAAGCCGGAGCGCGATGGCAATTGCGGTTGCTTCCTCGCGCTCATTGGCGGCTTCGATTAGCGAAATATCAGAGAACGCCGAAGTCAGCGCGCCGGCCGGCAGGTCGTTTTTCCACGCCCCCCAGTCGCTGGTCGCCTCCGCCGGAGCAAGGGCCCGCGACAGGATTTCGGCGCGCCGCTCAAGATCGGCCTCCGGTCTGTCGAGGAGCGTGACATCGGCGCGTGTCAGCTTCAGCCGCTTGAGCAGCACCGACAGACCATATTGCGGATGGCTCCGGCTTGCGGGATTGGCGTGTTGGCCGGGCGCCGGTTCCGGCGCGACCATCTGCCAGTGCCTTTCGGGCATGGAGAGATCGAGACCCGGAAGCACGATCACGCCTTCCGGCAGATGGGCGACGGCGGCAATGAGATCGGCGGTGGCGGGAACGGAACCCGTCGAACCGGCGATGATGATCGGCCCCGCAGGTTTCGTTGCCGAAAGCCGGCTTGCCTCGGCCCGGAGAATGGCGTTTCTGTGCCGCGCCGGCGAGGATTTTCCAAGTTCGGACAGCCGCTGCGGCCAGAATGCGCTGGCGATCTGCAGGAACTCCGCCGTCAACTGCCACCAGGCGGCATAATCGCCGGTATCGAGTTTCGACAGTTCCGACCAGTCGAGATCCTCGGTCTCGATGGAATCGATCAGCTCGGCAAGATTGCGAGCGAGCCAGATCGCATCCGCCGGGCTTGCCGGCGCGACGAGCGGCGAGTCCGAGTGAATGTGGCGGACGATCTCCGGCAGCTTGTTTCGCCAGGCGAGGATCAGGCGCGCCAACTCCAGCAGACGGGCGGTATTCGACAGCGGCTGGGCGAGATCGATCGTTGCCGGCAGCACCTCGTCGAAATAGCCGCTGTCATCGTCGGTTTCGCCGAGTGGACGGATGACCGGCAGGATCGCCGAGCGGCCGCCGAGCAGATCGACGAATTCCGAGCGCAGCACACGCACAGCGCGCCGGGTCGGCAGGTAGATCGTCACCTTGGCGAGCGACAGCGGATCATCGGCCTCGTGCCGGAAAAGCGGCGTCAGTCGGCCATCGCAAAGCGTCGTCGCCAGCATTTTCAGGAAGGGGAGGCCCGCCGGGATTGTCAGGATGCGTGGCTGCTGCCGCTCTGCCATGGCTCAGGCAAACGCCCGCAACCTGCGGATCGTTTCCTCCGCCTCGCCGATCGCCTCCGGCGTTCCGACAGTCAGCCAATGGCCTTCGAGTACCATGCCGAAAAGCCGTCCGCGCGCGATCGCCTTGTCGAAATAGATATTGAGGTTGAAGGCATCCTTCGGTGCATCGTCGAGCAGCGACGGGTTCATGACGATCGCGCCGGCATAGACGACCGGATTGGACGGATCGTCGCGATAACGTGTCAGCTGGCCATCGGCCGCGAGGCTGAAGTCGTTCTTGCCGTTGTGACCCGTCGTATCCTCGATTCCAACGCAAAGCAGCGCCATATCCATTCGTTCGGCATTGAAGAATCCGGCTAAGCGTTGAAGATTCGTCGGCCGCCCCTGCTGTTCGCCGATCCAGAAGAGATCGGCGTTCATGACGAAGATGTTGTCGCGGTTAAGCAGCCTCAATCCCTTCGCCAAGCCGCCACCAGAATTCATCAGTGCGTCCCGCTCGTCGGAAATGACGATATCGAGGCCGTGATATTTCCCAAGATGGTCGAGCATCTGATCGGCGAAGTGGTGGACGTTGACGACGGCCCGTTCGACACCGGCCGCCACCAGCGAATCCAGTGCGTAGTCGATCATCGGCTTGCCGTCGATCTTCACCAGCGGCTTCGGGATCGTATCGGTGATCGGGCGCATGCGGGTTCCGAGACCCGCGGCCAGTACCATAGCTTGTCTGATGGTCATCCTGATCCGGAACTTATGATTCGCTCTGGCCTATTCCAGCCCTTGTGCACCAATCGCGCAAGGGGGCAAGCGTTTCATGCTCAAGCGCGACGTTCAGATAGGAAAGCGTGCGCGGCATGTGTTTCAGATAGCCCGGCTTGCCGTCGCGCTGCAATAGGCGCACCCAAAGACCAGCAAGCTTGCAATTGCGCTGCGCCGACATGATTGCCCAGGCTCTCATGAAGCCGTCTTCGTCGAAACTGCCCTGTGCGCGGCGAAGCCCCAGATAATCATCCATCAGCTGCCGGAAGAGGCCCGGCTCGATCGTTACACGGGCATCCTGGACGATCGAGGCGAGGTCATAAGCCGTGGGGCCGATCATCGCGTCCTGGAAGTCGATCAGGCCGATCTTGCGAATACCGCTTTCACGTTCGCGCCAGATGATATTCGGCGAATGGAAGTCGCGCAGCAGCAGGTTCTTCTCGGCCGTTGCGAGCTCATCGATGAGTGCATCCCAGATCGCCAGATATTCCGTCCGTTCGACTTCCGTTGCGGGGGCGCCCTGACGCTTCCAGGGAAGGTGCCAGTCGAGCACCAGCCGAACCTCCATCTTCATCGCCGTGCGGTCGAAATCAGGAATATGATGGACATGCCTCTTTCCAACAGGGATGTGCTGCGGAAATTTCAGGGCGTGCAGTCTGGCCAGGCAGGCAACGCTTTCGCGATAGCGTTCTATAACCGGCTGCCCGTGGGCATCCAGCACGCCTTCGCTGCCGAGGTCTTCGATCAGCAGGATACCCTTGTTATAATCCACCTTGTAGACTTCGGGCGCCGCAAAGCCGTCTTTGCGCAGCGCATCGGCGATCGCCACGAACGGATAGGCGTTTTCGGCAAGATGCGCGACTTTGGGATAGGGTTTGCCATCCAGAACCGGCGGGCCTTCGGCGAGTGGCGGCCAGTCCATCAGGATGATGCGCTGGTTCTCGGCCTTCGGATAAATCGCCTCATAGGCGCGTAGCGAGGCATCACCGGTCAGAAATCGGCGTTTCGCTGCGGGGTAACCGGCGGTATCGAGGAAGTCGCGGATCGCCAGGACACGGCGGATGCGTGTATTTTGCGCGCCAGCGGCTTCGATTGTTGCCCGGCGGCCGCTGCCTTCATGCGCCAGCGTCAGCGCGATGCGCTCCGCGGGCAGTTCGCTCTGCGCCATCTCCGGCCATTCGACGAGACAGATGCCATTCTGCAGGGCCTCGTCGAAGCCAAGCTCCGTCAGTTCGGCCGGATCGCCGAGCCGGTAGAGATCGAAATGCGAAACGGCGATGCGCAGATCGTAGGATTGTACCAGCGTGAAGGTCGGGCTCGGGACCTCGAGCCCCTCGTCATCGGCCATGGCGCGCAGGATCGCCCGGGCGAGAGAGGATTTCCCCGCGCCGAGATCGCCGGAAAGGGCAAGGCAATCGCCGGCTTTCAGGGCCAGCGCCAGGTCTTCACCGAGGCGGATGGTAGCCGCCTCGTCTTTCAGGAAAAGTGAGATCGCATCGCCGGTCGTCATTCGGCAGCGGCGGAATGCGGTACATCGACCGAGGGGATACGGCAGACGACGGTCGTGCCCTTGCCCGGCTCGCTGTCGATCGTCACATCGCCATGATGCAGACTGACGAAGCTGTCGACGATCGAGAGGCCGAGGCCGGCACCGCCGCGTTTGCCGCTCTTCGCTCCCGTGGCAAAACGGTCGAAGACGGTCGCGATCATGTCAGGCGAGATGCCGGGGCCGCGATCACTGACGGCGAAGACGAAATCCGTGCCTTCGCGATGGCATTCCAGCGAGATCGAGGTGCCTTCGGGCGAGAAATTCGCCGCATTGGACAGAAGCTTCAGAAGGATCTGCTTCAGCCGCTGCGGATCGGCAACGATCGAGCCGAGATAGGCGGGTGCGGTGATTTCAAGCGCGACACCGCTTTCGTGGAGGCGATCGGCGATTTGCATCGAGACGTCGTCGAGCAGATCGTTGAGATCGATATCCGCATAATTGAGGCGCATGATGCCGGCATCGACGGTCGCAAGGTCGAGAATATCGTTGACGAGCGTCAAGAGAACCGAGGATGAGGTCGAGATGTGGTCGATATATTCGGCCTGCCGTTCGGTAAGCGGCCCGACGCCGGGCGTGCGCAGGAGATCGGTGAAGCCGATGATGTTGGTCAGTGGCGAACGCAGTTCATAGGAAACGTGCTGGACGAAGTCGTTCTTCAGCTCGTCGGCCTTGCGCAACGCTTCGTTCTTCTCGGTCAGCGCGCGCTCGGCACGCACGCTGTCCGTCATGTTGACGAAGGTCAGCATGGTCTGCGCGTTCGGCAGCGGGATGACGGCATAGTCGAGCACGAGGCCGGAGAAGAGTTCCAGCGTTCCCTGGCCCGAGCGGCGTTCGTCGTCGAAGCTGGTGATCAGTTCCGCGAAGGTCTTCCAGCCGTCCGGCCGGTCATAGGACGGCGTGCAGGCCTCGCCGAGCGCACGGATATGGGTGCCGGGCTTGGCTTCGGTTTCGGTGATCCCCCAGAGCGCGCGGAAGGCGGGGTTGGAAAGGCGGATGCGTCCATCAGGACCGAACACCGCCACACCCTCGGAAAGATGGTCGATCGTTTCGCCCTGCACCTTGACCAGCGTGTTGTAGCGCGTTTCGAGATCGACCTGTTCGGTCAGGTTTTCGAATACCCAGGTGGCGCCGCCCTGCGGATGGGCGGTCGCAAAGACCCGCAACGTCTGCCCGTTCGGCAGGTGCCAGAGATCGGATTGCGTGTCGAGGGCGCGATAGACGGAAAGCGCGGCTTCCTTCCAGCTTTTCCAGTTGAGCTGGTCCGGCAGCTTCTTGGCCGCCCGCAGCCGCTCGAGCAGCTCGCTATTATCAGGTCGGCCTTCGAGGAAGGCGATATCCAGCTCCCAGAGCGCGACGAAGGCCTGGTTGTAGAATTGCAGCCGGCGGTCGCCGTCGAAGATGGCAACCGGCGTGGCGAGATGGTCGAGCGTTTCGGCATGGCTCTTCAGCGTCCGTTCCAGCTCGGCGCGCACTGCCTCTATGTCGGACACATCGATCGCGATGCCGGCCGAGCCGCCGGGAACCCTGACGTCGACGACGTCGAAGAATGTGCGATTGCCGCGCACGACCGTCGAGATCTTGTCGTGGAAGGGCGATTCCGGCGTCGTCGTGGCGCGAATGCGTTCGCGCGCGACGGTCGTCAGCATCTCGCGGCCTTCATTGATCGCCTGCTGCGGCGATCGTGCTTCGACCGCCTCGCCATAAGCCTGGTTGACCCAGGTGAGACGGCCCACCGGATCGCGCTGCCAGGCCGGCATGTCGATCGCGTCGAGCATGGTCTGGAAGGCGGAGATCGAGGTCATCAGCCGGTCGCGCTCGATCCTGAGCTCTGCGAGTTCGGCGCGCAAATTGTTGAGCGCCACGAAACGGACGAAGGCACGCCCGCCGGAAACCCGGCCCTGCGCCTCGAGGATTTCGTCGCGGATGGTTTCGACCACCATGTCGAAGCTCTGCGCCTCGTCGCGCAGCCGGTCGATCGCCTTTTCCAGCTCGGAAGCCGAACGTGACTTCAGCCACAGGCCGAAGGCCAGGAATTCGCCGTCTTGCGGCGCGCCGGTTTCGGGCGGAAGCTGGCCGAGCAGTTCGGGGCGCGCATTGCCGTCCCAGATGACGATCCGCCGGTTCTTGTCGGCGATCAGAGCCTGGTATTGCGAAATGCGCTGCTGGGCATCGGAGAGAGCCGAGCGGATTTCCCGGCTCTCGTTTTCCAGGTTGCCGCGCTGACGCACGAGCCACAGCGTCGACAGCAGTGCTGCCGATATGACGCCGATGACGACGGAAACACCGACGACCTGCGAGGATGTGAAGAGGTGAGCCGTGGCCGCCGCCTGCTGCTCCGCCTGTGCCAGGGCCGGCCGCGCCAGCGTGGCAAGCGCCGTGCCGGCCGCGCAGCTTTTCAGGAAGCGCGCCAATGGTCCGTGCTCTTGCTTTGCGGCCTCGTGCGCCGTTGCAGATTTATATCCTTGGCCTGCCATAAGCGGGCGGCGATCGGCGCGAGCGCCATCATCCGCCTGACCAGGCAGGCTGCTTTTCAGTTCCGACATCCGCGGTATGTCTCCGTCCTTCAATGTGCCGCATTACGACAAGACATCCCATTTTCGCAGCGGTCGGACAGGGTCCGGCGCCACGAATCAAGTCTTAAAACAATACTTCGGAAGGGAATCTGCGGGAAGGGAGCGTCCAAAAAATAAGCCGCGGCATTTGTCAATGCTGCGGCTTCTACATCTTGTGGATATTAACGATCAGATCAATATCTGTAGTGGTCGGACTTGAACGGGCCCTTCGGCGAGACGCCGATATAGGCAGCCTGTTCCTCAGAAAGCTCAGTCAGCTTCACGCCGAGCTTGTCGAGATGCAGGCGTGCGACCTTTTCATCGAGGTGCTTCGGCAGGATATAGACCTGGTTGGAATACTGGTCGGGCTTGGTGAAAAGCTCGATCTGCGCCAGCGTCTGGTTGGTGAACGAAGCCGACATCACGAAGGACGGATGGCCGGTGGCGTTGCCGAGGTTGAGCAGACGGCCTTCGGAAAGAAGGATGATGCGGTTGCCCTTGGGGAATTCGATCAGGTCGACCTGCGGCTTGACGTTGGTCCACTTGAGATTGCGCAATGCAGCGACTTCGATTTCGTTGTCGAAGTGACCGATATTGCCGACGATCGCCATATCCTTCATCGCCCGCATATGGTCGATGCGGATGACGTCCTTGTTGCCGGTGGTGGTGATGAAGATATCGGCCGAGGAAACGACGTCCTCGAGCAGAACGACTTCGTAACCGTCCATCGCAGCCTGCAATGCGCAGATCGGATCGGCTTCGGTCACCTTGACGCGGGCGCCGGCGCCGGAGAGCGAAGCGGCAGAACCCTTGCCGACGTCGCCGTATCCGCAGACGACGGCAACCTTGCCGGCCATCATGACGTCGGTGCCGCGGCGGATGCCGTCGACCAGCGATTCCTTGCAGCCATACTTGTTGTCGAACTTCGACTTGGTGACCGAGTCGTTGACGTTGATCGCCGGGAAGGGCAGCAGGCCCTTCTGGCTGAGCTGGTAAAGGCGGTTGACGCCGGTCGTCGTTTCCTCGGTGACGCCCTTGATCGCGTCGCGCTGCTTAGTGAACCAGCCAGGCGAAGCGGCAAGGCGCTTCTTGATCTGTGCGAAGAGGATTTCCTCTTCTTCGGAATGCGGGTGAGACAGCACGTCCTCGCCGGCTTCCGCGCGGGCGCCGAGCAGGATGTACATGGTGGCGTCGCCGCCGTCATCGAGGATCATGTTGGAAAGGCCGCCATCGGCCCACTGGAAGATCTTGTCGGTGTAGACCCAGTAATCCTCGAGCGACTCGCCCTTGATGGCGAAGACAGGCACACCGGAAGCGGCGATCGCGGCAGCGGCATGATCCTGCGTCGAGAAGATGTTGCACGAGGCCCAGCGGACTTCGGCACCGAGCGCGACCAGCGTTTCGATGAGCACGGCCGTCTGGATGGTCATGTGCAGCGAGCCGGTGATGCGCGCGCCCTTCAACGGCTTTGTCTGGCCGAATTCGGTGCGGCAGGACATCAGCCCCGGCATTTCGGTTTCGGCGATCGTAATTTCCTTGCGGCCGAAATCCGCAAGACCGATATCGGCGACGACATAATCTTTTTCAGTGCTCATAGAGGCCTCCAGGCTGAAAACGTCTCAAAATTGGCGCAGGCGCGAAGATGACCCGCGTGCAAGCGCACGGCATGTCCGCCGTTTAGCAGGCTTCGCCGGTGATGGCAATAAGGATATAAAGAAGTCTTTATATGTTTATATGAGCTCGATCGGAGCTCACATCTCTTCGCCAAACCTATTCTGGATCAGCTGGTCCAGGGCCTCCAGCGCTTCCTCGGCCTGGCTGCCGCTCGCCGAGACGACGACGCTCGAGCCGGGGCTTGCCGCAAGCATCATCAAGCCCATGATGGAGGTTCCGCCGACCGTCATTCCATCCTTGGAAACGGTGATGGCGGCATCGAAGGTCTCGACCATCTGCACGAATTTGGCGGAAGCGCGCGCGTGAAGACCGCGCTTGTTGATAATGAGGAGTTCCCGGGAGAGCGATGTCATGAAGGCCCGTTATTTTCCGCTGAGCACACGGCTCGCGACATTGATATATTTCCGCCCGGCTTCGGAGGCCTCCACCAGCGCCTTCTCCATGTTGTTCTCGCCGCGCACCCCGGCAAGTTTGATCAACATCGGCAGGTTAACGCCGGCAATGACTTCGGTATGGCCGCTGCTCATGACTGATATGGCGAGATTGGACGGCGTGCCGCCGAACATGTCGGTCAGGATGACGACGCCATGGCCATCATCGGCACCGGAAACCGCTTCCAGAATGTCCTGTCGTCTCTGGTCCATGTCGTCTTCGGGGCCGATACAGACCGTCTCGATGAATTTCTGAGGACCGACGACGTGCTCGACAGCATGACGAAACTCTTCAGCCAGCTTGCCATGCGTGACAAGCACAAGTCCGATCATGATATTACTGCTCCCATAGACGCAAACGGTGGACCCAATATCGCAATGCAGCAATTACGTCCACCGGTGGGGGCACATCTTGGCTATGAAAAGCCGAAGTGCAAGATAAAAATGCGAATATATAAGGCAGATTGACCAATCCGGAAGGCCTCAGCGCCCGATATCCGGCACTTTTGCCATCAGGATCGCAAGGGGTGAGCAGACGCCTGTGAGCAACCGCAATGCTGGAAGCGAAAAATCGGCGGCAAGGCTCACCATTTCGCCCTCGGGAGGTATCCGGTTTTCACCGGTAGCGCTGCCTGGAAGCACTGCATAATGCATGGTCGCCTTGGGGATATGGTCCTGATGAACGATGCCGGTGCCGCGAAGCTCGATCAGCCCGGTGATCGACGGCGGGCACGTGGCGATCACCGCGCCGGCCTCCGCTGAGAGAAGAACCTGGTCGTCGGCGACCAGCGCCGTGAACAGTCCGAGGCGGCGCGCCTCGGTCATGCAGGTGAAGGCCAGCATCGATTTGCCCCAGCCGGAGGGGCCGCTGAACAACAGCCCCGTCTTGCCGACGACGATCGCCGTCGCATGGACGTTGAAACCTGCCTCGGTCATGCTGCGGCGCCGATCGGTAAAGAGAGGATGAAGCGCGCGCCGAGTATATGCCCGCTCTCGGCATCGGTGATGTTTTCGGCTCTCAGCGAACCGCCATGCGCTTCGGCGATCTGCCGGCTGATCGACAGGCCGAGCCCCGAATTCTGGCCGAAGCCTTCCGCCTCCGGCCGGTCCGTATAGAAGCGTTCGAAGATGCGGTCGATATTTTCCGCCTGGATGCCGGGGCCGTTGTCTTCGATCGTGGTGACGCAGCGCGAGCGTGTCCGCACCAGCCGCACGGTAATCTTGCCGCCCTTTTCCGGCACGAAAGAGCGGGCATTCTCGATCAGGTTGGCGATGATCTGGCCGATGCGTAGATCGTGGCCGTTGACGACGAAGCGCGTCTTGACGTTCGGCTTGCGTTCGATCGCATATTCGATTTCCACTTGCTTCTTGGTGCTCCTGACCTGGCGCGAAACCTCGATGAGGTCGCGCAGCAGCACCTCCATGTCGACGGAGCCGGCATCGACGCGTGCGAGTTCGGCGTCGAGACGGGAGGCGTCGGAGATATCGCTGATCAGCCGGTCGAGGCGGCGGACATCGTGCTGGATGACGTCCATCAGCCGCTTCTTGGAATCGTCGGATCGGGCAAGGGGCAGCGTTTCGACGGCGCTGCGCAGTGAGGTCAGCGGGTTCTTGAGCTCGTGGCTGACATCGGCTGCGAAACTCTCGATCGCATCGATGCGGTCGTAGAGCGCCGTCGTCATCTCGCGCAATGCGATCGAAAGGTTGCCGATTTCATCCTGGCGGGCAGAGAAGTCGGGAATTTCCTCACGCGTCTTGGCGCCGCGACGGACGCGGATGGCCGCCGCCGAAAGGCGGCGCAGCGGATTGGCGATGGTCGACGACAGTACCAGCGAAAGCAGCACGTTGACGAGTGTCGCCACGCCGAAGACGCGCATGATGGCAAGCCGCTCGGCATGGACGATATTGTCGATGTCGCCCGCTTGCGTCGACAACAACAGCACGCCGAGCACGGCGCGGAAGCGCTGGATCGGCACGGCGACGGAAACGATGAGTTCACCTTTTTCGGTGGTGCGCACGACTGCGCCGCGCACGCCGGTGAGCGCGTTCATTACTTCGGGATAGATCGAGCCGTCGCCGCCCGGCGCTTCCTTATAGAGCGGCAGATTGCCGGGCTGCAACGCCTTGTTGAACAGGGTGGCGAACCACTCGCTCCAGGTCTGTTTCTCTTCCTCCACCGGCGGCAGGTCGAAGCGCAGCACCTGGCCGCGCGAATAGAGATGGCGCGAATCGAGCAGCAGGTTGGCATCGGCATCGAAGATGCGGGCGCGCGTGCGCGTCGGAGAGATCAGCCGGCGCAGGACCGGCGCGACCTTTTCGGGATCGATCGGGAATTCAAGGTCCTCGTCGTTCGGCACCGGGGTGATGCTCTGGCCGGCCTGCAGCTCGAGCAGCTTCTGCGGATCGATGGTGATCGAGTTCGTATCGACCGACGCGGAGGCCGAAACGGCGCCGGCGATGATTTCGCCCTGCGTCAACAGGCTTTCGGCGCGAGCATCGATCAATCCCTCGCGGAACTGGTTAAGGTAGAGAATGCCGCCGACGAGCACCACCAGCGCGACGAGATTGAAGAACAGGATGCGCCGCGTCAGGCTCGAAAAGACGGCATTGCCGAAGATGCGGCGGATCAGGGTAAAGGGATGCGACCAACGGCGGCCTCGGACGCGACGGGTGCTCACGCCCTCCGCATCGTCCAGATCCCTTTCCTGCACCAACTGTGCCAATGACAGGCCCTTTCGGAGGGCGGGGCCGGATGGACCGGCCCGCAGCCCTCAACATTTCCGACAGCGCCGCGCGTTTTTTCAGACGCGCAAAGGACGCTGCGACATTTTGAACTGCTGCATAATTTAATCCTTAAATCGATGCCGATTTAGGAATTATGCAGGAGCGCGCTGCGCCGCTCGGGGCTCAGGCTGCTTCGCGGAAGCGGTATCCCACTCCGTAGAGTGTTTCAATCATATCAAAGTCGGTGTCGACCATCTTGAATTTCTTGCGCAGCCGCTTGATGTGGCTGTCGATGGTCCGGTCGTCGACATAGACCTGTTCGTCATAGGCTGCGTCCATCAGCGCGTCGCGGCTTTTGACGACGCCGGGGCGCTGCGCCAGCGAATGCAGGATCAGGAATTCGGTCACCGTCAGCGTCACGGCCTCGCCTTTCCAGGTGCAGGTATGGCGTTCCTGGTCCATGACCAGCTGTCCGCGCTCCAGCGAGCGGGCCTGCTGCACCGCGCCGTTCTTCGGCGCGCCGGTGGGGCTGGTGCCGGCGGCGGCGGCTTCGCGGCTTGACGCGCGGCGCAGGACGGCGCGCACGCGCTCCACCAGCAGACGCTGCGAAAACGGTTTGGTGATGAAATCGTCGGCGCCCATCTTCAGGCCGAAGAGTTCATCGATCTCCTCATCCTTGGAGGTAAGGAAGATGACGGGAATATCCGACTTCTGCCGCAGGCGGCGCAGCAGTTCCATGCCGTCCATGCGCGGCATCTTGATGTCGAAGATCGCCAGCTGGGGCGGTCGCGCCAGCAGGCCGTCGAGCGCCGAAGCACCATCCGTATACGTCTCGACCTTATATCCTTCGGCCTCCAGTGCGATTGACACCGAGGTGAGGATGTTGCGGTCGTCATCAACGAGCGCGATTGTCGGCATGGTGTTGGTCTCCGTCATCAGTGCGCAATCTCCCGGATTTGCTCTCCCCAGGCGGTCTCAGTGACCGGATGCGCTTATGGAGGATAAAGGTGGAACAAATTGTGGCAAAGATAAAGGGGAAGATTGCCGTAAAATTTGCGAGCAATCTTAAGTAGCACGTCAAAGTGTTTGAACGCGACCTATTCAAACGATTTAAAATTGCGGCGATAAATTTAAATCGATTAATTATTTGATATCACTGCATTTTTCCAAGTTCTTCATCTTGTGTTTTAAAATTTCTGCCCGTATTTTCGCAATCAGTTTTAACGGCAGCGAGCCTGAGCGAAGGGAACTAGCCATGGAAATGTTCGGAGTTCATAACCCGGCAATAGAGCTGGCAACGGTGGGATTGGGCGGCGCAGCCAGCGTTCGCTACAACTTTTCCGCCGCCGCGCTCTATGAAGAAGCGATCCGCCGGGGCGAAGCCGAACTGACCGCTCAAGGCGCATTGCGGGCTATCACCGGCCAGCACACCGGCCGTTCGCCGCGCGACAAGTTCGTCGTTCGCGATATCAATACCGATGGCGAAATCTGGTGGGACAACAACAAGCCGATCTCGCCGGAGCATTTCGCCGTGCTGCGCGACGATATGCTGGCGCATGCCGCGGGCAAGGAGCTTTTCGTCCAGGATCTCGTCGGCGGCGCCGAGGAAGGCCATGCCCTGCCGACCCGCGTCGTGACCGAATTCGCCTGGCATTCGCTGTTCATCCGCAATCTGCTGATCCGCCCCGACACTGCAGCGCTGTCCAGCTTCGTGCCGAAGCTGACGATCATCGATCTGCCGAGCTTCAAGGCCGATCCGGCCCGCCACGGCTGCCGTTCGGAAACGGTGATCGCCTGCGATCTCACCAACGGTCTCGTCCTCATCGGCGGCACCTCCTATGCCGGCGAAATGAAGAAATCGGTTTTCACCGTGCTCAACTACCTGCTGCCGGCCAAGGGCGTGATGCCGATGCATTGCTCGGCCAATGTCGGCCCGGACGGGGACGCGGCGGTCTTCTTTGGCCTTTCCGGCACGGGCAAGACGACGCTTTCGGCCGATCCGGCCCGGACGCTGATCGGCGATGACGAACACGGCTGGAGCGAGAACGGCATCTTCAACTTCGAAGGCGGCTGCTATGCCAAGACGATCCGCCTCTCGGCCGAAGCCGAGCCGGAAATCTATGCGACAACGCAGCGTTTCGGTACCGTGCTGGAAAACGTTGTGCTGAACGAAAGCCGCGAGCCGGATTTCAACGACGGGTCGCTGACTGAAAACACCCGTTGCGCCTATCCGATGGACTTCATCCCGAACGCTTCGAAGACGGGCCGCGCCGGGCATCCGAAGACGATCATCATGCTGACCGCCGATGCCTTTGGCGTCATGCCGCCAATCGCGCGATTGACGCCTGATCAGGCGATGTATCACTTCCTCTCCGGCTACACCGCCAAGGTGGCAGGCACCGAAAAGGGTGTCGTCGAACCGGAAGCGACCTTCTCCACCTGCTTCGGCGCGCCCTTCATGCCGCGGCATCCGGCCGAATATGGCAATCTGCTCAAGGAACTGATTGGTCGTCATGGCGTCCAATGCTGGCTTGTCAATACCGGCTGGACCGGCGGCGCCTACGGCACCGGCAAGCGCATGCCGATCAAGGCGACGCGTGCGCTTCTCGCTGCCGCCCTGAGCGGCGAACTTGGACAGGTGGAATTCCGTGCTGATACGAACTTCGGCTTCGCCGTGCCGGTCTCCGTCCACGGTGTCGATGGCAGCATTCTCGATCCGCGCTCGACCTGGGCCGACAAGGCAGCCTATGACGCGCAGGCCGAAAAGCTGGTCTCGATGTTCATCGCGAACTTCGCCAAGTTCGAAAATCATGTCGACGGCGGCGTCCGCGATGCCGCCCCCGGCGTGAAAGTCGCTGCAGAATAAGACGAGATTTCTGACTCACGTGAAACCCGGCATCGCAGGATTGCCGGGTTTTCCTTGTTGACGGCCGATATTTTCAATTCGCTGCCGATGTGAGATAGAACGCCGCATGGCTAGCGACGCGCTCTATATCGATGACAGGATCACCATCGCGGGATGGGAGCTGACGGAACAGTTCGTTCTGGCGGGCGGTCCCGGCGGGCAGAATGTCAACAAGGTCTCGACCGCTGTCCAGCTGTTCTTCAACATCGCGAATTCGCCGTCTCTCAATGATCGTGTCAAAACCAATGCGATCAAGCTCGCTGGCCGGCGTTTGTCGAAGGATGGCGTGCTGATGATCGAGGCCAGCCGGTTTCGCAGCCAGGACCGCAACCGCGAGGATGCGCGTGACCGGCTGAAGGAACTGATCCTCGAGGCCGCCAAGCCGCCGCCGCCGCCGCGCAAGAAGACTAGGCCGACCAAGGGTTCGGTCGAACGCCGCCTGAAGGAAAAATCCGGTCGCTCGGAAGTCAAGAAAATGCGCGGCCGTCCCGGCGGCGGCAGTGGTGAGTGACATGCCGGAGCTCTTGAGCGGCATCCGCCATCTCCCCGGTTACCTCGACCGAGCGCGTCAGGAGGCATTGGTCGAGGTGATCCGCACCGTCGTCGCCGAAGCGCCGCTTTATGTGCCCGCCATGCCCGGCACCGGCAAGCCGATGTCCGTGCGCATGACCAATTGCGGGCCGCTCGGCTGGGTGACGGACAAAGAGCGCGGCTATCGCTACCAGCCGACACACCCGGCAACCGGCAGACCCTGGCCCGATATGCCGCAGCAATTGCTCGATATCTGGAATGACGTTTCGGGTTACGACAAGCCGCCGGAAGCCTGCCTCGTCAATTTTTACTCCGACGAAGCGCGCATGGGCTTGCATCAGGACAAGGACGAACAGGATCTCAAAGCCCCGGTCGTCTCGATCTCGCTCGGCAACAGCTGCCTCTTTCGCGTCGGCGGCCTCAGCCGCAATGATCGCACGCTATCTTTCAAGCTTTCGAGCGGTGATCTGGTGGTGCTGGGCGGTGAGGGGAGGCTATGTTTCCACGGCGTCGACCGTATCCATCCGGCGACGTCGACGCTGCTGAAGAATGGCGGCCGCATCAATCTGACGCTCCGCCGCGTCAATCCCTAGAGCTTGCTATAGTTTTCGCAGCGCGACCTGCTCGATCAGATGATCCTTGCCCTTTTTGAGGATGAGATCGGCGCGTGGACGCGTCGGCAGAATGTTCTGCCGCAGGTTCTTCAGGTTGATGTTTGCCCAAAGATCCTCGGCGATTTCCAGCGCTTCCGCGTCGCTGATCGAGGCATAGCGATGGAAATAGGAATTCGGATCGCGGAAGGCGGTCTCGCGCAGCCGCATGAAGCGCGTGACGTACCAGTTGTGGATCTCGTCTTCGGCGGCATCGATATAGATCGAGAAGTCGAAGAAGTCGGAGACCATCGGCACGATCTTGCCGCCGGCCGGCAGGTCGCGCGATTGCAGCACGTTGATGCCCTCGAAGATCAGGATGTCGGGCCGGTCGACGATCTTGTATTCGTCAGGCAGCACGTCGTAGACGAGGTGCGAATAGCTGGGCGCCTTCACATCCGGCCGTCCGGCCTTGATCGCCGAGAGGAAGCGCAGGATCGCACCCGTGTCGTAGCTTTCCGGAAAGCCTTTTCGCTGCATCAGCTTTTCCCGCTGCAGCACGGCGTTCGGATGCAGGAAGCCGTCGGTGGTGACGAGATCGACCTTCGGGCTGGAAGGCCAGCGCCCCAGGAGCTCCTTGAGGATACGGGCGGTGGTCGATTTTCCCACCGCCACCGAGCCGGCGATGCCGATGACGAAGGGCGTCTTCGTCACATCGGACAGGCTGAGGAAGCGGTTGCGCTGTTCAAACAGCATCTGCGAGGATTCGACATGTGCCGAGAGCAGCCGGGACAGCGACAGATAGATGCGCCGGACCTCGTCGAGATCGATTGGATCGCCCATCGAACGCAGCCGTTTGACCTCGTCGCTCGTCAGCGTCAACGGCGTGTCGGCGCGGAATTTTGCCCATTGTTCGGAAGAGAAGAAGTGGTAGGGCGAATAGGATTCCGACTGGAAGTGATCCAACGTTTCCGGCACTCCGATAATCTCAGTCGCGATACTCATGAACTCTGCCGGCTGGCCTTTTCCTTGAGGCCGGACTGCGCGGTTCTGCGCTCGAGCTCGGCCATGACATTCTCTAACGGTATTTCAGCAATCTTCAATACGACCAAAAGGTGATAGAGCACATCGGCCGCCTCATAGGTCAGATTGTCGCGGTCGCCGGTCACCGCCGCCATCACGGCTTCGATCGCTTCTTCGCCGAGCTTCTTCGCCGCTTTCGGCTGGCCGCCGGCCACGAGCTTGGCTGTCCAGGATTGCTCCGGAGGGGCTTTCGATCGTTCTGCGACGATGCTTTCGAGATCGGAAAGGGAAAATCCGCTCATAGGTCCGCTTTCAAGGTTCAGTCGAGACGCATGTCGATGCCGCACTTCGACATATAGTGCTTCGCCTCGCTGACGGAATAGGTGCCGAAGTGGAAGATCGACGCGGCAAGCACCGCATTGGCATGACCCTCCTTCACCCCGGCGACGAGATCGTCGAGATCGCCGACGCCGCCGGACGCGATGACCGGCACACGCACCGCATCGGCGATCGCCCGCGTCAGCTCCAGGTCGTAGCCGACCTTTGTGCCGTCGCGGTCCATCGAGGTGACCAGCAGCTCACCGGCGCCGCGCGCCACCATTTTCTGGGCGAATTCGACGGCATCGATGCCGGTCGCGTTGCGGCCGCCATGGGTATAGATTTCCCAGGCGCTGAGATTGTCGCCGCCGACCGCCTGCGTGCGCCGGCGCTTGGCGTCGATCGAAACAACGATGCACTGGTCGCCGAACTTGTCGGCTGCCTCGGTGACGAAGTCGGGATTGCTGACGGCTGCCGAATTGATCGAGACCTTGTCGGCACCGCACAGCAACAGCTTGCGGATATCGGCGATGGTGCGCACCCCGCCGCCGACCGTCAGCGGCATGAAGCATTGGTCGGCCGTGCGCGAAACGACATCGAAGATTGTCTCGCGATTGTCCGAGGAAGCGGTGATGTCGAGGAAGCAGAGTTCGTCCGCGCCGGCCGCATCATAAGCCTTCGCGGCTTCGACGGGATCGCCGGCATCGACGAGATTGAGGAAGTTGACGCCCTTGACGACACGGCCGTCCTTGACGTCGAGGCAGGGAATGACACGGGCCTTGAGGGTCATTTATGCGGTCTCCTTGGCCCGGGCCGCCTTGATCAGCGCCAACGCTTCCTTGGGATCGATACGGCCGTCATAAAGCGCACGGCCTGAAATCGCCCCTTCCAGCTTCCGCGCATCGGGCTCCAGCATGCGGCGGATATCGTCGAGAGAGGCAAGGCCGCCCGAGGCGATGACGGGAATGGAAACGGCGTCGGCAAGTTCCAGCGTCGAACTCCAGTTGATGCCGGCCAGAATACCGTCACGGTCGATATCGGTGTAGATGATCGCAGCGACGCCGGCGCCCTCGAATTTCCTGGCAAGCTCGATGATACCGAGTTCGGAGGCCTCTGCCCAACCCTCGACGGCCACCTTGCCGCCCTTGGCATCGATGCCGACGGCCACATGATCAGGAAATTTCCGGCAGGCCTCGATGACCAGATCAGGATTTCTGACCGCGACGGTGCCGAGAATGACGCGCCGCAGCCCGCGCGACAGCCAGGCCTCGATATGATCGAGGGTGCGAATGCCGCCGCCGAGCTGCACGGGATTGTCCGTTGCCTTCAAGATCGCTTCGACGGCATCGCCATTGGCCGAATGTCCCGCGAAGGCGCCGTCGAGATCGACCACATGCAGCCATTCGAAACCCTGATCTTCGAAGGATCTCGCCTGGGCGGCCGGATCGGTGTTGTAGACCGTCGCCTGCTGCATGTCGCCGAGCTTCAGGCGGACGCATTGGCCGCCTTTCAGGTCGATCGCGGGAAAAAGGATCATGTCGTCTTACATCCGTAGAGTGGTCGGTACCATCAGCGCATTCCACGCATCTACGATATCCGATTGGAAAAAGACAGCGGCAATGGCCGCCGCGCCGAAAAGCAGAAGGAGGAGCAGGGTGACGGCAAAACCGGCCCGGACCTGACGCCAGAAGCCCAGGCGCCTCTTGATCGATTTCTCGATGCTTCGTACCTGGCGCAATGCATCGCTGTTGACGGCAGTCAGCCGGATCTGCGGTTCCATCGCCTCGACATAGGTTTCGGCATAACTCGAAAGGATCTGCGAGGCGCGGTCGCGCAGCGTGTTGCGCAGGTCGGTCGAGAGATAATTGCTGTTGACGGCGGCAAGCTCGGCCTCATCGGGTGAACGGCCGGCATTTCGCTTGCGATGGCTGAGAACGAAATCGCGCTTTTGCCGCTCGTAGAGTGCGTAGGCGAGCAGGCCGATCAGATCGTCCTCACCTTCGATATAGAATTCCAGCACGGCCTCGGCGATGTCGCCGGCGCTGACCCCGTTTTGCCGCCGGCTCGAACCGTCGTTTGCGGGGAAAGAGTCATGGATCATCGGTCCAGCCTTTCTTTCAGCGCCTTGGCTGCATTGGAAAGCGCCTTCCTGTGGATGGCTTCGTCGACACGGCGGATGACCGTGCCGCCGGGAAGCTTGATATCAGAAAAGGGGGGCAAGCCTTCCCTGGAGGGCCGCAACGTGTAGAACACCTTGCCTGATTTCCGTGAAGCCGGCATCGAGCGCACTCCTGTTCCGCCGTTTCCATACTAGAACAGGATGATTTTAGGCCGGTTCGGCCTAAAATCTGAATCCTGTTCTACATTATACAGTCAGAGCATGATGTCGTCCGAAAACCGCTCACACTTTTCGGCATCATGCACTAGGGAAATAAGGCGGCTGTATTAAAAGCCAGCCCTTGGAGAAATTCCAGCAAAACCGTGTAGCGTTTTGCTTCGGGATTGCGTGAACAATGCTTGACCGGTTCGGGCTCTACGGGTTCCAGCGCAGAAAATTGGCGATCAGGGCCAGGCCGAGCTTCTGGCTCTTTTCCGGGTGAAACTGCGCTCCGACCATGTTGTCGCGCCCGACGAAAGCGGTCATCGGACCGCCATAGTCGGCCGTCGCAATAACATCCTCGGTGTTTTCGGCGGCAAGATGGTAGGAATGCACAAAATAGGCGTGCAGTCCCTGCGACCCCGTCGGAATTCCTTCGAAGAGCGGATGTTGGCGCTTCAGGTCGAGCGTGTTCCAGCCGATCTGCGGGATCTTGAGTGCCGGATCATCCGGCGTCATCTCGACGACGTTACCGGGAATCCACCCGAAACCGTGCGTCACGGTCTTCTCGAGGCCGCGCGAGGACATGAGCTGCATGCCGACGCAGATGCCGAGGAACGGCCGCGCCTTCTTCTCGACGGCCTCGATCAGCACCTCGGCCATATCAGGCACGGCATCGAGGCCGCGCCGGCAATCGGCATAGGCGCCGACACCGGGAAGCACGATACGATCGGCTGCGGCAACATCCTCCGCCCTGTCGGTGAGATCGATATGCGCATCGATGCCAGCTTCGTGGGCGGCACGCTCGAAAGCCTTGGTCGCCGAGCGCAGGTTACCGGAGCCATAGTCGATAATCGCGACGCGCATCGTCAGCGTCCTCCATCAAAACCAAAGAGACCAAGCGATGTTGCATTGCCGTGCTGGCCGTTCGGACGGGCCTTGTTCTGCCAGTCCGGTGCCGCGGCGTCGTCACTGGCTGCGATAGCCGCCCTGTCCGAAAAATAGACCTGCTCAGCAGTGCCGATCGTATCGGCTGCAATGAGTGCATCTTCGTTCCAGCCCTTCGCAGCAAGGTTGCGGACACGGAAATTCTGGCCCTCGAGACCGACCAGCATATTCACGCCCAGCAGGATTGCCGCTCCCGCCGGCCCGAGGCCCGGTTCGTCCATCAGCGCACCACCAATCCCCTGCAGCAGAAAGGCTGCGGCCGCATGCAGCCAAAGCCGATGCGCCAGCAGCCAAATCCATGGAAACAGGAAGCCGAGCAGCGTGAAGCCGTCACGGATGGTTCGCGTCTCATCGGCCGTGGCGCTCGTGCCGCCGGGCGGTGTCAGGAAGATATAGCTGGATGTCATTGCCGCCGCTCCCTTGAAGGGCTCAGACGAGCGTGCCCTTGGTCGAGGGAACACGGCCCGCCTGTCTCGGATCGATCTCTGTCGCCGTGCGCAACGCGCGGGCAACGGCCTTGAAGCATGTCTCGGCAATATGGTGATTGTTGGCGCCATAATGGTTGAGAATATGCAAGGTGATGCCTGCATTCTGGGCGAGCGCATGGAAGAATTCGCGAACGAGCTCGGTGTCGAAAGTGCCGATCTTCGGCGCGCTGAAGGCGACATTCCAGACGAGGAACGGCCGGCCGGAAAGATCGACCGCAGCCTTGGTCATCGTCTCGTCCATGGCGAGATCGATCGAAGCGTAGCGGGTGATGCCGCGCCGGTCGCCGAGTGCCTTGGAGATCGCCTGGCCGATGGCGATGCCGGTATCTTCGACCGTATGATGGTCGTCGATATGCAGGTCGCCCTTGGCATCGATCTCCATGTCGATGAGGGAATGTCGCGAAAGCTGGTCGAGCATGTGGTCGAAGAAGCCGACGCCCGTCGAGATCGTCGATTTGCCGGTGCCGTCGAGATTGACGGAAACGGAAATCGAGGTTTCGTTGGTCTTGCGGGAAACGCTGCCCGTGCGGCTCGCTGCGGTCTCGGCCATATGGCCCTCCATCGGGAATAAGGCCGTTCCTTATCAGGCGCATCGGGAAATATCCAGAAGCCGGGCAAGAGAAAAGCCGGCCCATTTGCAATCGGCGCCAGTCCACTTACATAGGGCTCAACAGGGCCGGCATGCGGCCCGGCAGACAGGTGTTTTATGACAACAATCATTACAGTTCGAAAAGGCGGCAAGGTGGTGATGGCGGGCGATGGCCAGGTGAGCCTCGGCCAGACCGTCATGAAGGGCAATGCCCGCAAGGTGCGCCGTATCGGCAAGGGCGAAGTCGTTGCCGGTTTCGCCGGCGCCACTGCCGATGCCTTTACCCTGCTCGAAAGGCTTGAAAAGAAGCTTGAGCAATATCCCGGTCAATTGATGCGTGCCGCGGTCGAGCTCGCCAAGGACTGGCGCACCGACAAATACCTGCGCAATCTCGAAGCCATGATGCTCGTCGCCGACAAGTCGATCACGCTGGCGATCACCGGCAATGGCGACGTTCTGGAGCCGGAGCATGGCACGACGGCGATCGGTTCCGGCGGCAATTTTGCCCTCGCGGCCGCCCTCGCACTCATGGATACCGACAAATCGGCCGAAGAGATTGCTCGCCGCGCCCTCGATATCGCCGCCGACATCTGCGTCTACACGAACCATAACGTCGTGGTGGAATTGCTGGATGCCGAAGGCTGAACCCTATGCCTTCCGGCCGCTTGCTGTGGCTGATCTGCCGCTTCTCGCCGAATGGCTGGAAAGCCGGCATGTCAGGCGCTGGTGGAGCGATCCGGCCAAGGCGCTGGCTTCGATGGAAAAGCATATCGATGCGGCCTCCGTCTCTTGCTTCATGGTCACGCTGAGTGGAAAGGACTTCGCCTTTATCCAGGCGGCCGATCTCGACGAGGTGGACGATGAAGCGCTCGCCGGTCAGCCGAAGGGCACCTACGGCATCGACCAGTTCATCGGCATCGAGGAACTGGCAGGCAAGGGTCACGGACCGGCCTTTATGATAGGGTTCTGCAATATGCTCTTTGCAAAGGGCGCGCAGCGGATCCTGGTCGATCCGCATCCTGACAATGCATTCGCAATCAGAGCCTATACCAAGGCGGGCTTTCAAGGACTTGGCGAAACAACGACGAATTACGGCCGGGCACTGTTGATGGCCCTGGACCGCCAGGAGAATGATACGCAATGACCACTTTTTCCCCTCGCGAGATCGTTTCCGAGCTCGATCGCTATATCATCGGCCAGCATGACGCCAAGCGCGCCGTTGCGATTGCGCTGCGCAACCGCTGGCGCCGCCAGCAGCTCGACCCGAGCCTGCGAGACGAAGTCATGCCGAAGAACATCCTGATGATCGGCCCGACCGGTGTCGGCAAGACGGAAATCTCCCGCCGCTTGGCAAAACTCGCCGGTGCGCCCTTCATCAAGGTTGAAGCCACCAAATTCACCGAAGTCGGTTATGTCGGCCGCGATGTCGAGCAGATCATCCGCGACCTCGTCGAGGTCGGCATTGGCCTGGTGCGTGAGAAGAAGCGGGCCGAAGTGCAGGCCAAGGCGCATGTGAGCGCCGAGGAGCGTGTTCTCGATGCGCTGGTCGGCACCACAGCATCGCCTGCCACGCGTGAAAACTTCCGCAAGAAGCTCCGCGACGGCGAACTTGACGACAAGGAAATCGATATCGAGGTGGCCGATGCCGGTTCCGGCATGGGTGGCTTCGAAATTCCCGGCATGCCGGGCGCCAATATCGGCGTGCTGAACCTGTCGGAAATGTTCGGCAAGGCGATGGGCGGCCGCACCAAGAAGGTCCGCACGACAGTCAAGGCCTCGTATAGTGACTTGATCCGCGACGAATCCGACAAGCTGATCGACAACGAGGTGATCCAGCGCGAAGCCGTTCGCTCCACCGAGAATGACGGTATCGTCTTCCTTGACGAAATCGACAAGATTGCAGCCCGAGACGGCGGCATGGGCGCCGGCGTTTCGCGCGAAGGCGTCCAGCGCGACCTCTTGCCGCTCGTCGAAGGCACGACGGTTTCGACCAAATACGGGCCGGTCAAGACGGACCATATCCTGTTCATTGCCTCCGGCGCCTTCCATGTCTCCAAGCCCTCGGATCTTCTGCCGGAATTGCAGGGCCGCCTGCCGATCCGCGTCGAATTGCGTCCGCTGAACAAGGATGATTTCCGCCGGATCCTGACCGAGACGGAAGCAAGCCTCATCCGCCAGTACCGCGCGCTGATGGAAACGGAAAGCCTGAGCCTCGAATTCACCGACGACGCGATCGACGCGCTTGCCGATGTCGCCGTGCATCTGAACTCCTCCGTCGAAAACATCGGCGCACGCCGTCTGCAGACGGTGATGGAGCGGGTGCTGGACGATATTTCCTACAACGCGCCGGATCGGGGCGGGACGGCCGTGACGATCGATGCCGCCTATGTGCGCGAACATGTCGGCGATCTCGCACAGAATACCGATCTCTCGCGCTTCATTCTGTGATATCGGCGCACCGCTTCATGCCTTTCCCGGCATGAGTGACGGATTGTGACGAACGCGACTCTCGACAACGGGCCTTTTACTTTCTACTGCATAATTCCCTAAATCGGGATCGATTTAGGGATAAAATTATGCAGCAATTCAAAGTTCTACAGCGTCCTTTGCGCGTCTGAAAAGACGCGCGGCGCTGCAGTGAAGGCCCGTTTTGTTTTCCGCTTCGGCTTTATTCGGCCAAGATTTTGGTCCAGTCAGCCGCATCGCAAACAGGACGATGGAACGGACGGGATAACGGATCGTGCGACGCCTTTTGACAAGCCTTATGATTGCCGTTGCCCTGGTGAATTCGGCGCCTGCCTTCGCAATGCAGACGGTGCCGGCCGGCAACCGTCATGCCGAGCAGCCCGATATTCCGGGCGCTTCCATCCGGCGCACCAAGGGCACCAAGAGCAGCTTCGATCTGAAATACGAAAAGGTTCACGAGCTTCTGGCGACCGATCGCGAGCTGATGAGCAAGATCCGCAAGGTCTCCAGCGCTTACGGCATCAATCCCATCCATGTCGTCGGCGCGATCGTCGGCGAACACACTTATAATGTCGACGCCTACGACCGGCTGCAGGCCTATTATGTCAAGGCTGCCTCCTATGCCGGAGAAAGCTTCCGCTTCGCTTATGATGGTGAAAGCGTCGACGAATTTGTGGCGCGGCCGCAATTTGCCGAATGCAAGAGCAAGAGCGATTCCTATACGCTCTGGTCCTGCCGCGAAGATGTCTGGGAAACCGATTTCCGCGGCAAGACGGTGGGTGGTACGAGCTTTCCTAACAACCGTTTCAGCGCGGTCTTCTTCCAGCCCTTTTATGCCGGCCAGACCTTCGGCCTCGGCCAGGTCAATCCGCTGACGGCGCTGATGCTCTCCGATCTCGTGACCCGCGTGTCGGGTTATCCGAAGCTGAACGAGAAGAATGCCGGCGCCGTCTACAGGGCCATCATGGATCCCGATATCTCGCTCGCCTTCGTCGCGGCCTCGATCCGCAGGTCGATCGACGATTACAAGGAGATCGCCGGCATGGATATCTCGGGCAATCCCGGCCTGACGGCGACGCTTTATAATGTCGGCAATTCGCGCCAGCGCGCCGCAGCACTTGCTGCGAAGAATCGCGGCGCCGGTGCGACGGTCTGGCCGGAAGAGAATTATTACGGTTGGCTGATCAACGACAAGCTGGACGAACTCAAGGGCCTGCTCTAGCTTCAAGCTTGCCGGGAAGGCCTAGATCTTCCCCGAAAGGCTTTTACGATGGACATGCGTCCGGACCCCTTCGTCCCGCCAGCACCGCTGCCGCGTACCGTGCCGCCGAGCCGGCTGGAAATCATTCGCATCATCCTGCGCAATCCGCTCGAACTCTGGGGCGAGCCGTCCTACACGCTGCCGTGGATCCGCACCAATTTCTTCGGCCAGAGGACGCTGATCGTCAATGATCCCGGACTGATCAAGCACGTGCTGGTCGACAATGCCAATAATTACCGCATGTCGGATGTGCGCCAGCTCGTCCTGCGTCCGATCCTCCGCGACGGCCTTCTGACCGCCGAAGGTCCTGTCTGGAAAAGATCGCGCAAGGCGGTGGCGCCTATTTTCACGCCCCGCCATGCCCAAGGCTTTGCCGGCCAGATGCTGCGCCAGTCCGAAGATTATGCCCGCAAATATGAGGGCGCAGGCGAGGCAGGCGCAATTTTCGATATCAGCACCGATATGACCGAGCTGACCTTCGCGATTCTGGCTGACACATTATTTTCAGGCGAAATCGTCACATCGAGCGGCCATTTCGCCGACGACGTCAATGAACTCCTGCATCGCATGGGTCGCGTCGATCCGATGGATCTGATGCGCGCTCCCTCCTGGGTTCCACGTGTGACACGCATCGGCGGTCAGAAAGTGCTGGAGAAATTCCGAGCCATCGTGCGCAACACGATGGATATGCGGCTTGCAAAGATGAAGGCAGACCGCAGCAGCGCGCCCGAGGATTTCCTGACCCTGCTCCTGGAGCAGGCCGGCCCCGACGGGCTGACCAAGGAAGAGATCGAAGACAATATCCTGACCTTCATCGGCGCGGGGCATGAAACCACAGCCCGGGCATTGGCCTGGACGCTGTATTGCGTATCGAACAGCCCGCATATCCGCGAGGGGATGGAGGAAGAAATCGACGCGGTGCTCGCCACCGGGGCCAAACCTGTGGAATGGCTGGATATGATGCCGCAGACGCGCGCCGCCTTCGAGGAGGCCTTGCGCCTTTATCCGCCGGCGCCATCCATCAATCGCGCCGCCATATCAGATGATTTCTGGACAAGCCCCAAGGGCGAGCGGGTCGAGCTTGAGGCCGGTGTCACGGTGCTCGTCATGCCCTGGACGCTGCATCGCCACGAACTTCACTGGGACAGGCCGCGCGCCTATATGCCCGAACGCTTCCTGCCGGAAAATCGCGCCTCTATCGGCCGCTTTCAGTTCCTGCCTTTCGGCGCCGGGCCGCGTGTCTGCATCGGCGCAACCTTTGCGCTTCAGGAAGCGGTGATCGCCCTTGCTGTCCTGATGCATCGTTATCGCTTCGATTCCACCGATCAGACCAATCCTTGGCCGGTCCAGAAGCTGACGACGCAGCCGAAGAACGGACTGCCGATGCGTGTGACGCCGCGCATAATTTCCACGAAGGCATAAATCTTTCGAATTATTGCAGAATTGACTGTGAATGAAAGCCGGGCAAAGTGGCAGCATTCAAAAGTCGTTGCCAGGGAGAATGTCGCATGAGCCGCGTTGATAAGAACGGTCTTGCCATCGAAACCGTCCTTCATGATTTCCTCGTCGAGGAGGTGCTGCCGGGTCTGGCGGTCGATGCGGACAAGTTCTTTGCCGATTTTTCGGCGATCGTCCACGATCTCGCCCCGAAAAATTGTGCGTTGCTGGCAAAACGCGACGAGCTGCAGGTGAAGATCGACGATTGGTATCGTCGGCATGGCGCCCCGGCGGATATGGACGAATACCAGTCCTTCCTTCGCGAAATCGGCTATCTCCTGCCTGAGGGATCGGACTTCCAGGTTTCGACCCAAAATGTCGATCCGGAGATCGCCTCGATCGCCGGCCCGCAGCTCGTCGTTCCCGTCATGAACGCCCGTTACGCCTTGAACGCCGCCAATGCCCGCTGGGGCTCGCTCTATGATGCGCTCTACGGTACGGACGCCATTCCCGAGAGCGACGGCGCCGAAAAGGGCAAGAGCTACAATCCGAAGCGCGGCGAGAAGGTCATCGCCTGGGTGCGCGATTTCCTCGATACATCAGCGCCGCTGCAGGACTGCCGCTGGAAGGACGTCGGAAGCTTCGCCGTCAAGGATGGAGCGCTGGTCGTCAGATCGATCGATGGCGAGCAGGCCATGCTGACGGACGGCAAGCATTTTGCCGGCTATCGCGGCGATGCCGCCGCTCCGACGCATATTCTCCTGAAGAACAACGGCATTCACATCGAAATCGTCATCGATGCGGCGACGACAATCGGGAAAGCCGATCCGGCTCATATTTCCGATGTCTGGCTGGAATCGGCAATCACGACGATCATGGACTGCGAGGATTCGATTGCCGCCGTCGATGCCGAGGACAAAGTCGTCGTCTATCGCAACTGGCTCGGCCTGATGAAGGGCGACCTGCAGGAAGAGGTGGCAAAGGGCGGAACGAGCTTCATCCGCACGCTCAACCCGGATCTGCAATATGCTGGCCCGGATGGTGCCGCCTTCGAGGTGCATCGCCGCTCGCTGATGCTGGTGCGCAATGTCGGCCACCTCATGATCAGCCCGGCGATCCTCGACCGCGACGGCAACGAGGTGCCTGAAGGCATCATGGATGCTGCGATCACCGGCCTGATCGCGCTTTACGATATCGGCCCCTCCGGCCGGCGGAAGAATTCCCGCACCGGCTCCATGTATGTGGTCAAGCCGAAGATGCATGGGCCGGAAGAGGTAGCCTTCGCCGTCGAAATCTTCTCGCGGGTCGAAGATGCGCTTGGCCTACCGCGCAACACCATCAAGATGGGCATCATGGATGAGGAGCGCCGCACGACCGTCAACCTCAAGGAGTGCATCCGTGCCGCCCGCGAGCGCGTTGTCTTCATCAATACCGGCTTCCTCGATCGCACCGGCGACGAGATCCACACCTCGATGGAAGCCGGCCCGATGATTCGCAAGGGCGACATGCGCCAGGCGGCGTGGATTTCCGCCTATGAGAACTGGAACGTCGACATCGGCCTCGAATGCGGCCTTGCCGGCCACGCCCAGATCGGCAAGGGCATGTGGGCGATGCCGGATCTGATGGCGGCGATGCTCGAACAGAAGATCGCCCACCCGAAGGCCGGCGCCAACACCGCCTGGGTACCGTCGCCGACGGCCGCAACCCTGCATGCCACCCATTATCACCGGGTCAATGTCGCTCGCGTCCAGCAGGGGCTGAAGGATCGCGCCCGCGCCAAGCTCTCCGATATTCTCTCCGTGCCGGTTGCGGTGCGGCCGAACTGGACGCCGGAGGAAATCCAGCGCGAACTCGACAACAATGCCCAGGGCATCCTCGGCTATGTCGTGCGCTGGGTCGATCAGGGCGTCGGCTGCTCGAAGGTGCCCGACATCAACAATGTCGGCTTGATGGAAGATCGCGCGACGCTGCGCATTTCGGCCCAGCACATGGCGAACTGGCTGCATCACAAGGTCGTCACCGAAGCTCAGATCATCGAGACGATGAGGCGCATGGCCGCCGTCGTCGACCGGCAGAATGCGTCGGACCCCGCCTATCAGCCGATGGCCGGTAATTTCGACGATTCGATCGCCTTCCAGGCTGCCCTCGATCTCGTCCTGAAGGGTAGGGAACAGCCGAACGGTTATACCGAGCCGGTGCTTCACCGCCGCCGCCTCGAGCTCAAGGCGAAGCACACTGCCTGACGGAGAACACGGAAAGGCCGCCGGAACGACAGTTCCGGCGGCCTTTTTTATACCGAATTCGATTATTAGCTTACTGAATGACGACGACCTTGGACGTGCCCTTGCCCGGACGGACGCGGCTGTAGAGATCGATGACATCCTGGTTCATCAGGCGAATGCAGCCCGAGGAAGCGGCGGTGCCGATCGAAGCCCATTCCGGCGTGCCGTGCAGGCGGAAGAGCGTGTCCTTGCCGTCCTCGTTAAAGAGATACATGGCGCGCGCTCCGAGCGGATTGCTGAGACCCGGACCCATGCCGTCCTCGACGTATTTGGCGAGATCAGGCCGGCGGACGGCCATTTCCTTCGGCGGGTGCCAGTTCGGCCATTCCTGCTTCCAGGCGACGTAGGCGGTGCCGGCCCATGCGAAGCCCTGCTTGCCGACGCCGATGCCGTAGCGCATCGCCTTGCCGTTGGCCAGGATGTAATAGAGGAAGCGCTCGCGCGTGTTGACGATGATCGTTCCGGGACGCTCTGTGGTCTGGTAGCTGACGACCTGGCGGCGGAATTGCGGTTTGACCCTGTCGATCGGGATCGCCGGCAGGGAATATCCGGCATCCTTCGTCAGGCCGTAGGCGTCATTGAAGATCTGTGCCGTCTGGACCGTCGGGCCTGCGCCCTTGTCGTCGACGGATGCGCTGTCTGAGGTCGTCGAGCAACCGGCCAGAGCGAGTGTCGCCAGCAGGCCAAATACAGGGAATGCATTGCGGATGCGCATGGATGACTCTTGAAGTTTTGGGGCAAGGAGAACGGTCTTTCGACCATCGTTGATTATGGTTTATTTTCGATTAACTTGCGCTTTGCAAGGCTACTGCAGCGCGACAAATTCGTCTGCCGCGCAAATTAGAAGCGCATGGTTTTTTTGCAACAACACGCCAGCCCCTCTGATGGTTATCCATGACGATTTTGAGCGTTTACAATAACAATCCGTTAATCGATGGCCGGCAATCGGACAGGGCCATGATGGTGCGGCGCGGAACGCAGATATTGCTGCATGAAATGCGCCACGCTGTGCTGCCCGAACTGCCGCTGGCCAGCGGTCGCCGCGCCGATCTGATCACGCTTTCGGAAAAGGGCGAGATCTGGATCATCGAAATCAAGACCTCGATCGAGGATTTCAGGGTGGATCGCAAATGGCCGGAATACAGGCTGCATTGCGACCGCCTGTTCTTCGCGACTCACCAGGATGTGCCGTTGGAGATCTTTCCCGAGGAATGCGGACTGTTCCTGTCGGATGGTTATGGCGCCCATATGATTCGCGAGGCGCCGGAACACCGCATGGCGCCGGCCACGCGCAAATCCGTCACGCTCAACTTCTCGCGTGCTGCCGCGCAAAGGCTGATGATGGCCGAATGGGCGAACGGAAAACCGTTCACTGTGGACGACGTCTAATTATAAACGCGCGTGCTCGTCTATTTCGGCGCGCGTTTGGCAAGGATACGCTGCAGCGTTCGCCGGTGCATGTTGAGCCGGCGCGCCGTTTCGGAAACATTGCGCTCGCACATTTCATAGACCCGCTGGATGTGCTCCCAGCGCACTCGGTCGGCCGACATCGGATTTTCGGGAAGCTCGGCCTTTTCGCCTGGCCGCTGCGTCAGCGCCGAAAACACGTCGTCGGCATCCGCAGGCTTTGCGAGGTAGTCGACGGCGCCGAGCTTCACGGCCGTGACCGCCGTTGCGATATTGCCATAGCCGGTCAGCACGATGATCCTGGTGTCGTCGCGCCGCTGGCGGATCGCCTCGATGACGTCGAGCCCATTGCCGTCGCCGAGCCGAAGGTCGACCACCGCATATTTCGGCGGCCGGCCTCTCGATTTCGCAACGCCCTCCGCCACTGATTCGGCCGTCTCCACCTGGAAGCCGCGTGTCTCCATCGCCCGTGCCAGGCGGCGCAGAAACGGCCCGTCGTCATCGACGATCAGCAGGCTGGCGTCGGGACCGATATGGTCCTCATCCGACGCGGCGAAATTGTCATGATTCTGTTCTGTCATCGTCTCGGTCCCGACGGTTGAACGCCCGATCTGCGTCAACCGCTTATATCCTGTTTATGCCGACAAAGTCATTTTGTCGAATTTGCGTCGATCAGCATGCGCGGCCATTCGATCCGGATACGCGCGCCCGCACTTTCCGGATCGCGGTTCTCGAAAATCAGCGATGCGCCGGAGCGCTCCAACAGCGTCTTGGCGATGAAAAGCCCGAGCCCGAGGCCGCCTGCCGTATCTTCTTTCTGCCGCTTCGTCACATACGGTTCGCCGATCCGCGTCAGAATGTCGGGCGCATAACCGTTCCCGTCGTCCTCGATGACGATCAGCACTTTGTCGTGATCGTGCTCGACGGTAACGATCACTTTCTCTCGGGCATAATCGACGGCATTTTCGATCAGATTGCCGAGTCCGTACATGATGCCGGCATTGCGGTCGGTGACCGGCTCACCCTTGCGCGGGCACTTTTCGATGAGTTCCAATCTGATGCCGAATTCCCGGTGCGGCGCGACGATCTCCTCGATCATCGAGGAAAGCGGCAGCCGGCGCATATGCGCCTCGCCTTCGGAGGAAAGCGTCGTCAGCCGCCGCAGGATGTCGCGGCAGCGTTCGCTCTGGCTGCGCAGCAGCATCACATCCTCGCGGAAGCGATCGTCATCCTTAAGCTCCCGCTCCATTTCCTTGGCGACGACGCTGATCGTCGCAAGCGGTGTGCCGAGTTCATGGGCGGCCGCCGCCGCCAGCCCGTCGAGCTGTGACAGGTGCTTTTCCCGCTGCAGCACCAGTTCGGTCGCAGCCAGCGCATCGGCAAGCTGGCTCGCTTCCATGGAGACCCGATAGGCATAGAAAGCGGCGAATGCCATGGTCGAGGCGATCGAGCACCAAACACCGAACTGCATGACGTTGTGCACGTTGATCTCGACGCCGTCGAACCAGGGCAGCGGAAAGGGCGAAAAGGCAAGCACCGTGATGCAGACCATCGCAACGCCGATCAGCGCGGTGCTGTAGCGAATCGGCTGCGAGGCAAAGGAGATGATAACAGGCACGCAGACGAGCGCTGCGAAGGGGTTGGCAAGGCCGCCGGTGATGAAGAGCAGCGCGCAGAGCTGCAAAAGGTCGAAGCCGAGCAGCGCAAAGGCGGCAGGCGGTTCCAGCCGATGCGTCGGCGGATAACGAATCGTCAGGTAGAAATTCACCCAGGCAAGGGCGGCGATCAGCGAAGAACTGGCAACCAGCGGTAAGGGAAATTTCAGCCAGAAGGCAACAATGAAAACCGTCAGCGCCTGTCCGCCGACGGCAAGCCAGCGCAGCCGCACCAGTGTCTGCAGGCGCAGCCTGCGGCTGTTGTGCCGGTCCTCCAGCGTATAGCCTTCGGTCTTGTCGATCATACCAGGCTTGTCGATCATGCCGGGGGCTCCTTGAATGGCCTCATGTACCACGCGGTTTTGCCCGTGTCGTTGGCAACGCATCCTCCGGCCGCTCCGGCCAGGGATGCCGGGGATAACGCCCGCGCATATCGGCACGCACATCCTTCCAAGAGCCGGCCCAGAAGCCCGGCAGGTCGCGTGTCGTCTGGATCGGCCGATGCGCCGGCGAGGTGAGCTCGAGCAGCAGCGGCAGGCGGCCACCGGCAATGGCCGGATGCTGCTTCAGTCCAAACAGCTCCTGCACGCGGATCGTCAGAACCGGTTCCTCGCCCTCATATTGGATCGGATGCCTTTGGCCGGTCGGCGCTTCGAAATGGGTCGGCGCAAGCCGGCTAAGGTCGCGTTGCAATTCGTGCGGTACCAGCGACATCAGTCCGTTCGAAAGCCCGGCTGCGGAAATCTCCGAAAGGCCGCGGGCCTCCGTCTGGAAGGGTGCGAACCACTCGTCGAGCCGGGAAAGCAGGGCATCATCGCTGACATCGGGCCAGGGCTCTCCGATCGTCCTGTGCAGAAATCCGATCCGCTCGCGCAACTGCACCGCCTCCTTCGAGAAGGAAAGCTGATCGAGCCCGAGCTCGCGCACCCCTTCCACCAGCGCCTGGGTGACGGCTGCCCCGGAAGGGCGCGGCAAGGGCGTCTCTTCGAAGACGATCGCGCCAAGCCGGGTTGCCCGCCGCGCCCGGATTTGCCGGCTTTGCCGGTCGAAGAATATCTGGTCGCCGGTTTTGATCTCACCGGGCAACTCGGCTTCGATGTCGCCGCGTGTCACCTCGGCTGCCGCCAGAACCCGCGCCTGCGCCGCCCGCCCGGTCAGGTCGGCAATCACCAGCATCTGGCTGCCGGCCAGCCTCTCGGTTTCCGGCAGCTCCGCTCCGCGCCCGTTCGCCATCACGAATCGGCCGCGCCCGCCGCGCTGAAGCGCGATTCGATCCGGGAACGCATGCAGCAGCAATTGGCCTGCAAGCGCCGGCGCTGTTGCGGCACCCCTGTCGAGGCCGCTCGCCAGCCGTCCCGCCAGCCGCCGCGAGGCCTCTGCTCTCTCGCCCCGCTCGACCTTGAAGCGTCGCAGCCGCTCCTCGATATCGACACTCGTTCCGCCAAGCCCCTGTTCGGTGAGAAGCACGGCGATCATCGCCGCATCCCGGGCCTGCCCCGCTTCTCCCGCCGAGACGACCATGGCGGCAAGCCGCGGCGGCAAAGCGAGATCGCGCATCACCTTGCCGCGCGCTGTCAGCGCTCCGTCCTTGTCGAGCGCGCCAAGCTGGCCAAGCAGCACCCGCGCTTCCCTCAGCGTCGTTTCCGGCGGCTGATCGACGAAGGCAAGGGATGCCGGATCTTGAACGCCCCAATGCGCGAGGTCGAGCACCAGCCCCGAGAGGTCGCTAGAAAGGATCTGCGGCGGGGTGAAGGCCGGCAATGCCGCGGTCTGTCCCTGGTGCCACAGCCTGACGGCGGTGCCCGGCTCCGTTCGTCCGGCACGGCCGGCCCGCTGATCGGCTGAAGCCCGCGACACGCGCACCGTCTCCAGCCGCGTGATCCCAGTCGACGCCTCGAACACCGGCAAACGCTGCAGCCCGCTGTCGATCACGATCCTGACACCGTCGATGGTGATCGATGTTTCGGCGATCGATGTCGCAAGCACGATCTTACGCATCCCCTGGGATGCCGGTCGGATCGCCGCATCCTGCTCCTTCTGGCTGAGATTGCCGTAAAGCGGCGCAATCAGTGTTTCGGCTCCGAATCGTCCCTGCAGGCGTTCGACGGTCCGGGTGATTTCCGCCTGGCCGGGCAGGAAGGCGAGGATCGAGCCGGTCTCGTTGGCATGGGCATCGAGTATCGCTCGCGTCACGGCATCCTCGATGCGTTCGCCGCCCGGCCGATCCTGGTAACGGATATCGATCGGAAAGCTGCGCCCCAGGCTTTCGATAACAGGTGGATGGTCGAGCAGGGCGGCCACGCGTTCGACGTCGAGGGTGGCCGACATGACCAGGATGCGCAGATCCTCGCGCAGCGCCGACTGGACGTCGAGCGCCAGAGCGAGTCCGAAGTCTGCATCCAGCGAACGCTCGTGGAACTCGTCGAAGATCACCACCGAGACACCGGTCAGTTCCGGATCGTCGAGGATCATCCGGGCAAAAACCCCTTCGGTCACCACCTCGATCCGTGTCGCTGCCGATATCCTGTTGTCGAGGCGCATGCGGTAGCCGACCGTCTCGCCGACCTGTTCGCCGATGAGCGATGCCATCCGGCTTGCCGCTGCCCGCGCCGCCAGCCGCCGTGGCTCCAGCAGGATGATTTTGCCGTCGCCGCGCCAGGCCTGGCCAAGCAGGTAAAGTGGCACCAGCGTCGTCTTGCCGGCGCCGGGTGGGGCGGAAAGAACGGCGCGTTTTTGCTTTTCCAGTGCAGCAGCGACGACCGGCAGGACATGTGAAACCGGAAGCTCCGGCAAGGATGCACTGATTGTCACTTTTGGCCCGTCACTGTCTTATAGGCAAGGATGGCGCCGGCGAGATCCTCCAACGCCGCACCCACTGACTTGAACAGCGTGATTTCTGCGTCATGGCTTCGTCCGCCATGGGCGCCGCTGACGAGTTCCGCAAGCTCAGCCCTGATGTCGCCTTCCTTCAGCACGCCGCTTTTCAGCGGCTGGACGATATCGCCCGCCTCGGCGATGGCGCCGGCGCGGGTGTCGACATAGACGGAGGCACGGCGGATGGCCGCGTCGTCGCTTTCGCGCATGCTCGGCTTGAAGGCGCCGACGAGATCGAGATGGGCGCCGGGCTTCAGCCATTCGCCTGATATCAGCGGCGCGCTGGAAAGCGTGGCGCAGGAAATGATATCGGCTGTCCGCGCTGCGGCTTCAGCATCCGCGACCGCCTCGGCATTCAGGCCGAGCGCCCGGGCTTCGGCTGCGATCTT
>NC_008380.1:67500-4087500 GCF_000009265.1 Rhizobium johnstonii 3841
AGCAGCCATCATTTAAAGAAAGCGTAACAGCTCACTGGTCTAAATAAGGGTCTTTGCGCCGAAAATGTAACGGGGCTGAAGCCATGCACCGAAGCTGAGGATTTGCAGTAATGCAAGTGGTAGCGGAGCGTTCCGTAAGCTGATGAAGGGAGACCCGTGAGGGCTCCTGGAGGTATCGGAAGTGCGAATGTTGACATGAGTAACGATAAAGAGGGTGAGAGACCCTCTCGCCGAAAGACCAAGGGTTCCTGCTTAAAGTTAATCTGAGCAGGGTTAGCCGGCCCCTAAGGCGAGGCAGAAATGCGTAGTCGATGGGAACCACGTTAATATTCGTGGGCCTGGTGGTAGTGACGGATTGCACAAGTTGTTCATTCTTATTGGATTGGATGGGCAGCGGAGCGGTTCCAGGAAATAGCTCCACCGTATAGACCGTACCCGAAACCGACACAGGTGGTCAGGTAGAGTATACCAAGGCGCTTGAGAGAACTATGTTGAAGGAACTCGGCAAATTGCACGCGTAACTTCGGAAGAAGCGTGACCCCATGCTAGGCAACTATTATGGGGTGGCACAGACCAGGGGGTAGCGACTGTTTATCAAAAACACAGGGCTCTGCGAAGTCGCAAGACGACGTATAGGGTCTGACGCCTGCCCGGTGCTGGAAGGTTAAGAGGAGAGGTGCAAGCTTTGAATCGAAGCCCCAGTAAACGGCGGCCGTAACTATAACGGTCCTAAGGTAGCGAAATTCCTTGTCGGGTAAGTTCCGACCTGCACGAATGGCGTAACGACTTCCCCGCTGTCTCCAACATAGACTCAGTGAAATTGAATTCCCCGTGAAGATGCGGGGTTCCTGCGGTCAGACGGAAAGACCCCGTGCACCTTTACTATAGCTTTACACTGGCATTCGTGTCGGCATGTGTAGGATAGGTGGTAGGCTTTGAAGCGGGGACGCCAGTTTCCGTGGAGCCATCCTTGAAATACCACCCTTATCGTCATGGATGTCTAACCGCGGCCCGTTATCCGGGTCCGGGACAGTGTATGGTGGGTAGTTTGACTGGGGCGGTCGCCTCCGAAAGAGTAACGGAGGCGCGCGATGGTGGGCTCAGACCGGTCGGAAATCGGTCGTCGAGTGCAATGGCATAAGCCCGCCTGACTGCGAGACTGACAAGTCGAGCAGAGACGAAAGTCGGTCATAGTGATCCGGTGGTCCCGCGTGGAAGGGCCATCGCTCAACGGATAAAAGGTACGCCGGGGATAACAGGCTGATGACCCCCAAGAGTCCATATCGACGGGGTTGTTTGGCACCTCGATGTCGGCTCATCGCATCCTGGGGCTGGAGCAGGTCCCAAGGGTTTGGCTGTTCGCCAATTAAAGCGGTACGTGAGCTGGGTTCAGAACGTCGTGAGACAGTTCGGTCCCTATCTGCCGTGGGTGTAGGAATATTGACAGGATCTGTCCCTAGTACGAGAGGACCGGGATGGACATATCTCTGGTGGACCTGTTGTCCTGCCAAGGGCATAGCAGGGTAGCTACATATGGACGGGATAACCGCTGAAGGCATCTAAGCGGGAAACCCACCTGAAAACGAGTATTCCCTATCAGAGCCGTGGAAGACGACCACGTTGATAGGCCGGGTGTGGAAGTGCGGCAACGCATGAAGCTTACCGGTACTAATAGCTCGATCGGCTTGATCGTTCTCATTGACTATGCTCATCTCCCGGCAAACACATCGTGTTTGTCCGGACCGATGTGCCAGACCTTTGTCCTGACGCGCCATGGCGCTGCGGACGGCCCGCCAAACGATTGGCGACGGCCTCTGGCCTGTATGGGTGCCACAAGCACCCGCAGCCGGAAGAGGTTCCAAAAGACGTGTTCAAAAAAAGAAAACAGGCTAACGCCTGCCAGCTTCTCAAAACATAAAGTTGCGCTTTGCCGACCTGGTGGTTATGGCGGGGTGGCTGCACCCGTTCCCTTTCCGAACACGGCCGTGAAACGCCCCTGCGCCCATGGTACTTCGTCTTAAGACGCGGGAGAGTAGGTCGCTGCCAGGTCTGCAAAACGCAACTGATGTAAAACAATCTTCTCATTCACAGCCAACGGCCCAAAGCCGAGACAAAAGGGCCGCTCACAAAGCGGCCTTTTGTGTTAAAATGCATCGGCAGGAAAATACGAGACAAATTGCAAGCAATTTGCTCGGGCAGTAAGCGTAAAACGCCAAAGGCGCTTTACGCAGACGCGACAAATCCCTTCGGGATTTGCGCTGGACGCGGGGTGGAGCAGCCCGGTAGCTCGTCAGGCTCATAACCTGAAGGCCGCAGGTTCAAATCCTGCCCCCGCAACCAAATACGACAAAGCCCGCCCCGTGCGGGCTTTCTCGTATCTGGTAACGGGTCGAGGGTTTAATGCCTAATCAGGGGCCCGCAAGAAGGCAAAGCCGACGCAGCGGGACAGAAAACAACAAATCCTGCCCCCGCAACCAAACCTTCCCATAAAAACAATACGCAAAAAGCCCGCCTCGTGCGGGCTTTTTGCGTTCAAGAAGGTCGAGGAGTTATCTCAGGTCAATCGTCTGTCCGCAATACAGGGGCCAACGCTACCGACGCCAGATTGGGTCAGCTTGTCGCTTACTTTGAAAACAGGGTAGGATTAGCTTAACTCAGCAAGGCTCGAGTGGGGTTGGGTTATCGTGCGCGTAGCTCGAATAGGCTGGATTTCCACGGCCACAGATCAACATGCAATCCAACGTCCCTTATCTCGCTCCCGTTTCGGTCGTAACAGTCTTCCGATAGTACGTCGTCGAGGCGCCACTCTTTTCCTCGGAGTTCGTCCCACGGCACGTGGACAAGCGCCTGGGAGGCCGTTTCACTGAAGTTGATGACGATCAGGCAGCGTGCCTCGCCCTTGGCCCAGCACCAGGAGAGAATGTTCCTGCAGCTCTGGTTGTCCGACCAGCCGCTCGTCTCGCACAGGCGCCATTCCCCATTCTTGAAGACATCGCCATGGATCGCCGTCAAGAGGCGTGCATAGAAGGCCGAGAGATCGCAATCGACCGACGCCACTGGGCGGCGGCCAAGGAAGATCGGCAGTCTCGTCGTTGCCCCCTCGAACTGTCCCTCGTGCAGCAGTTTCGCCCCAGTGAGCGTGAGCATTGCGACCGCCGCAGCGCGCGCCTTTTCAAGAGGAAAAGCGGCGGCGGCTCTGGGTTCATCGTGGTTCTCTATGAACCTGACCATCTTTTCCTGGTAGGTGGAATCCGCCAAAAGGTGCTGCCGCACGCTCTCGGCATCTCCATGTTCCATGCGGTCGTAGAGTTTCTTGTCGTAGCAATAGTCAAAGCCCTGTTGCTGCAGTTCCCACTCCAGGTCCCAGTAGGCCTCGGCGATGAACTTGAACTCGGGATATCTCGATTTGATTGTTGGTATAATCGTCGACCAGTAATCGTCATCCGGCTTTGCTCCGGCGTGGTCACCCCACGTGCGTTCGAAGATGGTGTTTAACACTAGCATCGCCATGTCGCAGCGGACACCCTCGCACTGGCCTGCAATCTCCGCAATTGTTTCAACTACGGTCTCCCGCAACGCTGGTGAAAAGGTGTTGAGCTGAAGAACATCGGGCCAAGCCGGAAAAAACGGATCCCGGCCGCGGGCGAACACCTTGCTTCCCACCGTGGCAAAGGATGCCGGATCGTTTCTCGCGTCGTCATCGCTTCCCTGTACGAAGTATCCAGGCTGATCGCGGACCCATAGATGGTCCGGCGCCACGTGGTTTGGTACGAAATCGAGGATCAGGCGCAGCCCGCGCTCATGAAGCATGGATCGGGCGACGGCGAGTCCCTGCGGCCCACCGAGGTGGTCATCAACGACATAGCGGCGCACGCAGTACGGGGAGCCGACGTTATCCTCCGGCGTAAAGTCAGGCAGGGCTCTCCTGAAGTCTTCAAGAAGCCTCTCGTTTTGCATGGAGATTTCGATTCCAGCGGGACTGCGCTCCCAGACGCCCATCAGCCAAACGGCGTCAAGGCCAAAGGATGCGATCCGATCCCACTCATCGGCCGGCACCGAGGAAAGGTTCACGGGCCTCTGGTATTTCCGGCTCACTTCACCAAGCCAGACCCAGGTGTTTATCTCGTAAATGACAGGGTGTTTGGGCCATGTGCTCATCGTTTGCTTCATTTCGGATTTTGAGTGAACGCTGCCTGCTTGCCAACTTCCAACGCCTTTTGCGGATCCAGAAGACCGTAGAGCTGAATGGTCTTTGCGATAAGTCCGGTCCAACCGGTCTGGTGGCTCGCGCCAAGCCCTGCACCGTTGTCTCCGTGGAAGTACTCGTAGAACAAAACGAGATCGCGCCAGTGTGGGTCGGTCTGGAACTTCTCGGTGCCTCCATAAACAGCACGCCTGCCATGCTCGTCGCGCAAAAAGATGCGGCCGAGCCGGTCGGCGATTTCCTTGGACACCTCGAAGAGGTTCATCAACTTTCCTGATCCCGTGGGACATTCGATCTTGAAGTTATCGCCATAGTATAGGTAGAAATTCTGCAATGCCCGAATGATGAGCACATTCACCGGCATCCACACCGGCCCGCGCCAGTTCGAATTGCCGCCGAACATCCCGGTGTTCGATTCACTTGGCAGATAGTCCACTCGATATTCCTGACCTTGCACTTGGAAGACATACGGATCCCGCTCATGGACCTTGGAGAGCGAGCGGATGCCGTAGCTGCTCAGGAACTCGTTTTCGTCAAGCATCCTCGAGAGAATCCGGCGAAGCCGCTCCGAGTTGACCAGTGCAAACATCCCTCGGTCAGACACGCCATAATGACCAGGTCCTGTCACATGAATGTTTTGCTGCAACTCGGGCATGCGGCGCATGCGTTGAGCCAACTGTTCCATCGCCCGCGGAATGCGCTCGCGCTGCCACGGCTCCATGACCGTCGCCGCACACAGAGGCAATAGCCCTACCATCGAGCGCACTTTGAGCCGCGTGCCGCTGCCATCAGGGAGCCGCAAAAGGTCGTAGTAGAAGCCGTCCTCTTCGTCCCACATGCCGCCCTTATCCGGCTGGTTCATCGCCCCTGCGATATAGTAGAAGTGTTCCGCAAACTTCACGACCATATCCTCATAGGTGGGGTCGTGGACCGCGAGCTCCACCGCCAGTTCCATCATGTTCTGACTGAAAAGAGCCATCCAGGCCGTGCCGTCGGCCTGCTCGAGATGGCCGCCAGTAGGCAACGGAGCGCTGCGGTCGAAGATGCCGATGTTGTCCAGACCGAGGAAGCCGCCCTCGAAGACATTCTTTCCAAACCGATCCTTGCGGTTGACCCACCAGGTGAAGTTCAGCACGAGCTTGTTGAATGCCTCTCTGAGGAACTGGACGTCCGTCTCACCGCGCAGAGCTTGCTCGGTGCGGTGCAGGAACAATGTCGCAAAAGCGTGGACCGGGGGGTTCACGTCGCCGAAGTTCCATTCATACGCGGGCATCTGGCCGTTCGGGTGCAAGTAAACGCCGCGTAGCATAAGTTTCAACTGGTCCTTGGCGAAATCGGGATCGACGATTGCGATCGGGAGCGTGTGGAAGGCCAAATCCCAAGCCGCATACCAAGGATACTCCCACTTGTCGGGCATCGAGATGACGTCTTCATTGAGCATGTGGAACCAATCGGAGTTCCGAGTGTGGCGATATCCGGCATGCAGCGGATTGGAATGGTGCTCGTCCAGCCAGTTGTCACCGTCGAAGAAATAGAACTGCTTGCTCCACAGCATGCCGGCGATGGCCTGACGCATCACGTTAGCCGCATCCGGAGAGACGGATGAGGGGGTCAGTGAGCTATAGAATTCGTCCGCCTCCTGCAACCTCTCGGCCAGAGTCTGGTCAAACTCCTTGCCAAAGCCATTTTGGGCAGTCCTGGCTTGCGCAGTCTTTGCAGCGCTCAGACGCAGCCGCACGGTCGCCGACTGGCCGGGGGCTATCGTCATGCGATAGTGCGCCGCGACCTTGGTACCCTGTCTTTCAGGGTTTACTGCGTTCTGATCGCCCTGGACCACGAAATTGTTGATGCCGTCCTTGACATAAAGGCTCTCGTTCCTTTGACCGGGGAAAAGCCTCTCGGCGTTTGTCTCATTTTCAGTGAAGAGCAGAGGCACGTCGCCTTCGCAAGATAGAAGGAACGCACCTCCCACCGAATCGGTTGCGGCGACCGTGCTCTGACCCGCCGCCGCCTCAATCTGCCGCAGGTTTGGTTTCCGGGCGGCTCTGCTCGTTTCGGCAATCCAGCTCGCCCAATCGTTCCGGAACCATAGCGTTGGCAAGAGATGTAGATTGGCCGCGTCCGGTCCACGATTGAAAGCAGTAATCTTTACAAGAATGTCTTCCGGAGCAGCTTTGGCATATTCCACGAAGACGTCGAAGTAACGATCATCATCAAATACACCGGTATCAAGCAGTTCGTACTCGAATTCGTTTCGAGAGCGCCGTCCATTTGTCTCCACGAGATCTGCATACGGAAAAACCGCCTGCGGGTATTTGTACAGGTACTTCATGTACGAATGCGTCGGTGTGCTGTCGATGTAGAAGTAATACTCTTTGACATCTTCGCCGTGGTTGCCCTCGTTATTGGTCAACCCAAAGAGCCGCTCCTTGAGGATTGGGTCTTTCCCGTTCCAGAGAGCCAGCGCAAAGCACAGGTTCTGTTTGTCGTTCGATATGCCGGCGATGCCATCCTCTCCCCAACGGTACGCACGCGAGCGGGCGTGATCGTGAGTGAAGAAATTCCAGGCATCCCCTGTCTCGCTATAATCCTCGCGGACGGTGCCCCATTGTCGCTCGCTGAGATAGGGACCCCATTTCTTCCAGTTTATGCCGCGATCCCGCGCCTCAGCGAGGCGCTTCGTTTCGGCGCCGGTTCGAGCAGATGCTAGCTTCTTATCCAACTGACACCTCCGTCTTCATGACAGCGCACCAACGGGTTGTCGCCGCTCCTAGATGAGAAGGTCCCGCAGCGAACGCGGCATTCTGCAGGGGCGGGCCAGTTCATAGGCCCTGACTAGCAATCATAGGCACCAGCGGCACAGCGCCGAGTCGTTCGCCGGGCGACGCCCGCCACGCTGACCGGCGTCAGCGGTCGACCGACTACGGCGACGGCATCAGAAACGAAGCGGGGCATCGAAACAATTGACTGATCCCCCACCAAATCACCGACCAGTAAAGCCGCCGAAGCGAGACCGATGATTCCCATGCGTCTAAAAAAGGTCATTTTCCGTCTCCTCTTACGAAGTTCCCCGGCAAATCACCCAGATTACTCTGGATGTCCTTGATGTTGACTTTTTCGGCGTTTGTCGGGTTCTTGAAGCCAAAATCACCCGGCATGAGCTCATCCCCCGACTTCCAATCCCGGACTTGGACGCTGTATTCCGGTCCACCCTTGACCATCCTCGAAGTAATGACCAAGCGGCACGGGTAAGGTTGAGCTCCTTGGGCGACCCAGATCTGGAAATCTACCTCGTCCTTGCGAAAGGCGAGAGAATCGCACTCGGCACCATTAATGACGCCGCTTCCCAGGTCTTTCGAATCGTAGACACCCTGCATCAGCTCGTCATATGAATTGGTCATCAACAAGTCGGCGGCAGGCAACGGCAATCCATACCTGTCCTTTAGCTCGTCTATCAGATGGTCGACCGTGCCAGGAATATCGACTTGCGTATACTTGTTGAGGTTCTTTCCCAAAAGGGTGAGCGTTTTTCCGTCGAATAGCGCCTCGATCTCGACAAAACCACCGGAACGTGTGGTGTGCACCTTGTCAGGCCGGCTCAGGACCACAGTCCCTGAACTTGTCAGCCCAAGTTTTTGCTCACTGTTGGTGACAACCTGGAGATTGGCATCGTATGCGAAGGATATGGTCTTCTGGGCTGCCAGATAGTCGGACATGCCCTTGAGCAGCTTCTTGGCTTCGGCCGAGTCGGTGAGCCTCACGAGTTCAACTCGGCGGTTGAGAGCCTTTCCTTCGGCTGTCTCATTGCTGGCGATTGGCCGCGTCTGCCCCGCGCCTGCCGCTAGTAACCTGTCAGTATTGACCCCTCGCTCAACCAGCGCCGCCTTGATGGCGTTGGCACGCTCAAGTGAAAGACGTTCATTGGTTTCTGCATTGCCGCTTGCGTCGGTATGGCCGACGATTCTCAGGCTCCAATCAGGGAAGTTCTTAAGCGCAGTCGCTATGTCATCGAGAAGCGTTTCAGCACCAGGTTGCAGTGTCGACTTGCCAACGCCGAAACGCAGGCCATAGACATCGTACTGATCCCTGGTCTGCAGCGCCTGCTGCATGGCTTCTTTACTGTAGTGCTTGGCCTCGTCTTCCTGGGACCAGGATGGGGCGTTTGCAGCGACGACGAAGGCAACTGCCAGGAAAAATTGTCGAGCAATTCCCCGATGCCCCGGTGTACTTTCGCTAAGTTTCCGTCGGGCCCTATCGTATTCTCTGCGTTCGAGCATCTTAATTTGTGTGCTAAACATCGGATAAATCCTTCTCACTGGTTTGTGAATATGATTACCGAACACTGCGTGCCTCAATTCCACACATGCTGAACAAGCAAAGTAAAGTTGCCGCTGGCGTGCGGCCGAATTTATGGATCAGAATTTCAAGCCGGTGCCCGCATGGGGTGAACCGCGCACGGTCTGGGCGGTCTCCCGTCATATCGCCGTTCCCGCGCGTAGACTAAGTCTAATGAGACAAAGACGACCAAGGCCGGTCGCGGTGAATTGAATGCATGCGTTCAGAAAAACGGGAGATTCGACGGTTTCGGGATTGGATCAGGTGGCATTCTGCGCCTGTGCAATAGTCCGCTCGGCCGGTACCCCCACCTTCCGCACCATCCCGATCCATAACCCTAATGCAGCAACCAGAGAATACATTAGAATTTGGTTAAATGCAACTTACATTGGGACCGAGACGACAGAGCCAGAGGCGGCCAGGTGCGTTCAGGGCACGGAGATCGAGACCGCCAGCTGCAGGTTCCCGCATGCCGCGGTGGCGCCCAGCGGTCGCCAGCGGCAATCACCTTGTCGGCGGTTGCGTTCTGAGGCAGAATGACGCATCGGAGTTGTGGCCTCCCCTCGGGACGAGGGTGATTTTCCAGTGCGACTGGAGTTGGCGAGGCGGGCTTCATACGATGCAGCGTTGGTGCGGGGTACGGCCAGGGTGGAAACGCCGGGGGCTCTGTTGGTGCTGGGGGACGCTCCTCGTTCGCAGAGCTCACCATAACCTGAAGGGTGAGCAAAGCGATCGGTTCAAAGCCTGCCCCCAAAACCAAATTCCTCTCTAAAGATCAGCACCTACTATCGCTGGCCGAAGAGCTTCGCTTTCCACTGCAAACAAAGCCTTCCTTCCGTTCGGGGCAACCGTCGCCTGGCGGTCATTTAAAGCCAGCCTGCAGAGAATCCTGCGCGTCGTAATCCGGTTACAATGGGCCTGCAACGGCGCATGATGCTCCAGAGCAATCCGGTCCGATAATTTTCGATCATCAGGACGACGGGTCCTTGATCAATGCCGAAGTGATGCGGGCTTACCCACCAGCCGGTCGGGCTCTTTTCCACGGCATATGTTTGATTGAACGACGGCTTGAAACCGTAAAGCCGCGTCATGCCGAGGTTCATTCGCGCAAAGTTGCGAACAGTCGGCACAACGATTTCCGGCGCGAACGGCAGCGAGGCGACGGCGACCCATGGTGCGATCGTGCCGTCGTCAGGCCCGAAGGGAGCCCCGCGGGCGATATAGTCGAAGTACTCCCGATCGACCCCTTCTGTCGTCCGCTTGCCCCAGCCAGGCCCGTCGCACGCTGTAAACCCCCAACAATGTTCGCCATACCCTGCAAAGTTCATCGGGTTGCGGATTGCATATTCCTGCTGGACATATGTCGCATGCCGGGTGTTTTCGAAATAATCGGTGTCATGCTCGCGCATGAACGCATCGCGTATGCCTCGAAAATCTATCCACATATGCGACAACTGGTGGGTGAAGAGCGGTCCCGAATACAGCAGTTCTCGGCCGTAGATATTCCTCCATTCGTAGCTCTCGGTGTAGGCGGCATAAGATTCGGGCGGCAGCGGGTGAGTTGGGGATCCGAGACCAATGATGTAGAGAAGCAGGCCTTCATCATAGCCGCGCCATCGATAGGGGATGAAGCCGCTCTCCGGACGCCAGCCATGCGTCAGAGTTGCGCCGCCGTCGCGGGCCCAATTCCAATCGGCCCGCTCGTAAAGCGCCGTTGCGAGCCCGCGGATTTCCGCCTCATCGGCCGTATCCCGATCAAAATAAGTGGCAACGGTCAAGGCACCCGCAAACAGGAAAGCGGAGTCGATCGTCGACAGCTCGCATTGCCAAACTCGGCGGCCCGTTTCGATATCCAGAAAATGATAGAAGAAGCCCTTGTAACCTGATGAATCCGGCTCAGGCCCCTGCGGGCATGCCATCAGGTATCTCAGGCGGTTGCGGGTGATCTTTGCCGCAAATTCGCGAATGAGGACGCCGCGTTCCACGACCACGGGGATCGTCGCCAGTGCCATGCCGATCGCCGCGATGCTGGCCGGTGCGTTGGGTTCCGTCTTGTCGCGGACGAGACCGTTGTCCGGATTCGTGCAGTGGAGATAGTATAAGACAGTGGTGAACTGCAGCCGACTGAGATCGTCGTCCGTTGGCAAGCGGTCGAGATCGGCGTCGGTCGAGAGCGTTTCGGGCATGGCCGCTATCCAATGATAACGTGAACGTCGTGCGTGCGCGCGTCTTGCGCAAGCGGGACGCTCTCGTTCGCAACAAGTTCGCCATCCAGCGTGACGGATTGCACACCCCGGCCGATGCCCTTCGAGTTGTCGAAATGGATGCGGTAGGTCGCAGATCCATATCGGTATGCGATCTCATAGGCCGGCCAGCCTGCCGGAACGCAGGGTTCGAACCGCAGGAACCGCCCCTCCTGACGAAAGCCAAGGATCGCCTCGAGCGCCACGCGATAAAGCCAACTGGCCGATCCCGTGTACCAGGTCCATCCACCGCGCCCCGTGTGCGGGGGCGCGCCATAGATATCGGCGGCGACCGCATATGGTTCGACCTTGTAGCGTTCGACTTGATCCTTCGTTGCACCGTGATAAATCGGATTGATCAGGTTCCAGAGCTTCAATGCGAGGTCGCCGTCGCCCTGCAAAGCAGTCGCCCAGACCACCCAGGTTGCCGCATGTGTGTACTGCCCGCCATTTTCACGGATGCCGGGGACGTAGCCCTTGATGTAGCCTGGCTGGAGCACGCCGTCGTCAAACGGCGGGTCGAAGAGTTTGATCAGTCTGTCTTCTTGGCGGACAAGCCGGTCGTGGACCGCACGCATTGCCTGCGAAGCGCGTTCCGCATCCGCCTCGCCGGAAATGACAGCCCAAGCTTGCGGGATGGCGTCGATCTGGCACTCGTCATTCAGGGACGATCCAAGCGGCGTGCCGTCGTCAAAATAAGCCCGGCGATACCAGCCGCCGTCCCAGGCGTTGGCCTCAAGGGCAATGCGCAAGGCTTCTACCCGTTCGCGGCACCAGGCGGCACGGCTCTGGTCCCCGCGTGACGCTGAAATCTCGGCAAAAGATTTCAGCACCGTGAGATAGAGCCAGCCATTCCAGACACTCTCCCCTTTACCCCCAGCGCCAACCTTGTTCATGCCGTCGTTCCAGTCGCCGGTTCCCATCAGGGGCAGGCCATGGCTGCCCAGCCGGTAGCCATGCTCCAGCGCTCGGACGCAATGTTCATAGACAGTGCCGGACTGTTCGCTGGTCGCCGGCTGGTTGAAGTCTTCCTCCTGGTCGTCTCGCAGCACCGGTGACGTGATGAAGGGAACGGTCTCGTCAAGCAGCTGAACGTCGCCTGTCGTGGAGACATAATGGTGAACGACGAGAGGCAGGAAATACAAGTCGTCGGTGATACGGGTGCGAACGCCGACGCCAGATGGCGGGTGCCACCAGTGCTGGACATCCCCCTCCTCAAATTGGCGCGCCGCCGATCGCAAGATGTGTGAGCGGGCCTCACTCGGCACGCTATAGACCAGCGCCATCACATCCTGCAGCTGGTCCCTGAACCCGTAAGCGCCGCCGGACTGATAGTTGGACGTGCGCGCCCACATGCGGCATGCCAGAACCTGGTACACCAACCAGCGATTCATCATCAAGTTCACGCCCGTATCCGGCGTCGAGACCTGGATCGAGTTCAAAATGTCATCCCATTGGCGGCAGACAGCCGACAGGCTCGCGGCTGCGCGCTCGAGGTCGGTATGCTCATGGACGAGCCTGCTGACCTCATCGAGATCGGCAGCCTGCCCAAGTACGAAGACAATCTCCCTGCTTTCGTTGGGGCGCAGGGAGATATCCACCATCAGCGCGGCACAGGGATCCAGTAGTGGGCCAAAACGTTCTGCCAGATCGGTTCGCCCCAGGGCTGCCGGCTGAAACACGGAACCGTATTGACCCAGAAACTCTGTTCGGTCCGACGTGGTCGACCTTGCCGGCTGACTGGCGGCAGCAAAAGCCAGCCTTCCGGCAAAATCGCCGGCCCAGGGATTCCTGGCCACGATCGCACCCGATCTGGCGTCCCGCTCGCAGACGACCCGCGCTGCTGTCTGTTCACGCTGGGTTCCAAGCACCCACTCGGCGAAATAGATTGCGGTCACGTGCCGAACCCGGGTGTCCTCGTTGCTAAGCCTGAGGCGCATGATTTTGACCGGATCGTTGGGCGCGACCGATACCGTCAGTTCCTGACTGAGGTGTCGGCTAAAACTTGTATACCGGCTGTAACCTTGGCCGTGACGAACAGTCACGACCGCACCGGGACCGAGCGGCAAGGGTGTCGGCGTCCAGATATCTCCGGTTTCCTCATCCCGCAGATAGAGGACCTCGCCCGGCGCATCCGTAACCGGGTCGTTCGACCACGGTGTTAGCCGGTTCATTTGACTGTTCTCCGCCCATGTATAGCCAAGGCCGGCTTCAGTCGTCAGACAGCCAAAATGCGGATTTGCGATCACGTTGGTCCAGGGCGCCGGCGGCAGGGTGGGGGCTTGGGGTTTGAGCGCGTCCACGCGCACCACATACTCGTGCCCATCAGCTGTGAAGCCGCCGAGCCCGTTCCAGTATTGCAAATCCTCGGCTGGTTTAGGAAGCGGGGCTGCGGGTTGCTCGTTCAGCCGAGTGGTAAAAGTGGGCGAAAGAGGTGACCTGGCCGGGGAGAGCCGGTTGAGTTGATCACCGAGTTCGCCACCGCTTCCGAGCAGGACGACGCGCGCTGCCGCGGCGATGGTCGCCAGGTGGTCGTTTCCGGTATCGGGCTCGGAAAGAATAAAGATTCCGCCGGGTTTGCCGATCATTTCGGCCTGCGGGCCTGATTGCAACTTTTCGGCCAGCCGCTTGGCGCTTGCCGAGCCGCCCTCGTCAACTAGGATCAGGTCAAATCTCAAGCCCCTCCGCCGAGCAAAATCGTGAGCCATCGTTACCTGGCGAACGAGGGCATGGTGCCTGTCGCTATTCGCGCGGACGAGCACGATCGGGAGGTCGCCGGAGATACCGTGAGCCCAGAGAGCTGCCCGATCCCACCGATCTCTCTGGAGATCGGTCGCCTGCCGCATGGCCGGGTTCGCAAATATGACGCTCCCGGCCAGCCGATTGAACAGCGAGATATCGCCGGGCTTCAGGCCCAGCGTCTGGAGTTCGCTTTCGTATCTCCTCGATGCATCGGAGAAAGCTTGCTCGACTGCGTCGATTTCGGCATATCTCTTGGCGATGAGCTGCACGGCCGACTGGTCGTCTGCCGCTCCCGTGACGAAGGCGATGCGCGCATCGGCGCCTGGCGCCAGACGAACGGTTCGCCGCAGACAGAAAATCGGGTCGAGGACAGGCCCGGTTGTTCCGGAGAGCGATGCGCCCGCGTCGAATGCCACCGGGTTGGCTGTTGTCCGGCCTCGACCAAGAAATCTCAGCCGATCGGTTTCATATTGTGCCGCTTGGGCAGGCTGCAGGTTCGATGAGGAGACGTGAACTGCCCAAGTGGCTTTCTCCCCGGCAGCACGTGGCCTGCGACGGGCAAACAAGGCGCCTGTCGCCTCGTCAAACTGCGTCTCCACGAAAAGCTTGGCAAAACCCGGATGCGCCATATCCGCGCTGCGATTGTACAGGCAGACTTCGGCATAGCTTGTCAGTTCGAGGGTTCTTTCCCGCGTGCCATGGTTCGTGACTGTGAGCATGCGCACTTCCACGTCCACATCGGGTGCGACACAGATTTTCGAGGCGATTTCAATGTCGCCGGCGTGACAGCTGAGTTCGGCCCGGTTTCCATGAAAGGCGTGCTCGTAGATATTTGAAGGGCGAAATAATGGCTGCCGCCCAATCGACCAGAGATCGTTGTCCGTGAGATCCCGGACGTAACAAAATTGGCCCCAACAATCGCGGGTGCTGTCCTCGCGCCACCGGGTAATGTCGAGGCCTTGCCACATTCCGTAACCAGCGCCGGCAGCGGTGACCAGGACACTGTATCGGTCGTTGGAAAGCAATGCGACCGCGGAACTCGGATTGAGCTCCGCGATACTATCATGGCGTGGCGCGTCGGCCGTGCTCGTTGCCACTGGAACCTCCGTTCGATTGCACAATGTTGCTCAAGCATTGTCCCCTTCGGTGGAGGTCCTTTGACGTGTTTTTGGCTGAGCTTTCGAGCCCCATTTCCAGCCGCTGATTGCCGGCATGTCGTCGCCATACTTCTCAATATATTGGCGATGTTCGACCAGCTTCTCGCGAATTGCCTGCTTGAAATATGCAGCGCGTGCACCGAGTTGCGGCAGCCGGTCGATGACGTCCTCGACCAGATGGAAGCGGTCCATTTCATTCAGGACCACCATGTCGAACGGCGTCGTCGTCGTTCCTTCTTCCTTGTAGCCGCGGACGTGCAGATTGCCGTGATTGGTACGGCGGTAGGTGAGCCGGTGGATGAGCCACGGATAGCCGTGGAAGGCGAAGATGATCGGCTTGTTCTTGGTGAACAGCGCATCAAAATCGCGATCCGGCAGCCCATGTGGATGCTCGGACGGGGGTTGAAGTTTCATCAGGTTCACGACGTTGATAACACGAACTTTCAGCTCCGGCAGGTGCTCCCGGATTAGCTCGACCGCCGCCAGCGTCTCAAGCGTTGGAACATCCCCACAACATGCCATCACAACGTCAGGTTCGCTTCCCTTGTCATTGCTGGCCCATTCCCAAATGCCGAGACCTTCGCTGCAATGCTTGATGGCCTGATCCATCGTCAGCCACTGCGGGGCTGGCTGCTTGCCTGCGACAACCACGTTGACATAGTTGCGGCTGCGCAAGCAGTGATCGGTTACAGAGAGCAATGTATTGGCGTCCGGCGGCAGGTAGATCCGGACAACATCCGCCTTCTTGTTGACCACGTGATCGATGAACCCCGGGTCCTGATGGCTAAAGCCATTGTGGTCCTGCCGCCAGACGTGGGAACTCAGGAAATAGTTAAGCGAGGCGACCGATCGCCGCCATGGAATGTCGTTGCACACCTTCAGCCATTTGGCGTGCTGGTTGAACATCGAGTCGATGATATGGATGAAAGCTTCGTAGCAGGAAAAGAAGCCATGCCGGCCGGTCAGCAGGTAACCTTCCAGCCAGCCTTGGCATTGATGCTCGCTGAGCACCTCCATCACTCTGCCATCGGGCGAAAGATGATCGTCTTCCGGATAGATATCCGCCATGTAGCAGCGGTCGGTGACCTCCAGTACATCCTGCCAGCGATTGGAGTTGTTCTCATCGGGGCTGAACAGTCGGAAGTTCTTGCTGTCCATGTTCATCTTCATGATATCGCGGAGAAACTTGCCCATCACCCGCGCGGCCTCAGTGTGTGTTTGCCCGGGGCTTGGAACGGATACCGCGTAGTCCCGGAAGTCGGGCATTTTCAGGTCCCGCAATAGCAATCCGCCGTTGGCATGCGGATTGTCGCTCATTCGGCGTTGCCCCACGGGCGCCAGCGCCGCCAGCCCTGGCTTGAAGCGACCGCTGTCATCAAACAATTCCTCAGGGCGGTAGCTCTTCATCCATTCCTGCAGAATGCGGATGTGCTCCGGTTTGTCCATGTCGCCCATCGGCACCTGGTGCGCCCGCCAGTAATCCTCGCACTTCTTGCCGTCGATCTCGGGGGGGCAGGTCCAGCCCTTTGGCGTGCGGAAAATGATCATCGGCCACATCGGGCGTTTTATCTTGCCTTTGGTGCGGGCTGTTGCCCAGATTTCCTGGATATCCGCCACTGCTGTGTCGAGCACGCCGGCCAATTGCTGGTGCACGTTTTCAGGGTCGCTACCCTCGACGAAATACGGCGTGTAGCCCATGCCTTCGAAGAACTTCCTCAGTTCGTCCCGGGGAATGCGGGCGAGGAAGCACGGGTTGGCGATCTTGTAGCCGTTCAGATGCAGGATCGGCAGCACGCAGCCGTCGCGAGCGGGATTGAGGAATTTGTTGCCGTGCCAGCCTGTTGCAAGCGGCCCGGTTTCGGCCTCCCCGTCGCCGACGACGCAGGCGACAATCAGATTCGGGTTGTCGAACGCCGCCCCATAGGCGTGGCTGAGGGCATAACCCAGTTCGCCGCCCTCGTGGATACTGCCGGGGGTTTCCGGGGCAACGTGGCTAGGGATGCCGCCGGGGAAGCTGAACTGCTTGAACAGCCTCTTCATGCCCTCGGCATCCTGACTTATATTGGGATAAACTTCGCTGTAGGTGCCTTCGAGATAGGCGTGCGCAACCAGCGACGGTCCGCCATGTCCTGGTCCGATGACGTAGATCATCTCAAGATCATCGCGTTTGATCACGCGGTTGAGATGCACGTAAAGCATGTTCAAACCCGGCGACGTGCCCCAATGGCCAAGCAGTCGCGGCTTTATGTGCTCGCGCCTCAATGGTTCTTTCAGCAGTGGATTGTCGAGAAGATAAATCTGTCCGACCGACAGATAGTTCGATGCGCGCCAATAGGCGTCGATGGACTGCAATTCTTCCGTCGAAAGGGGGCCGCCCGTTGCCATCTTCGCGTGTAGGGCGACCTTTGCATCTCGTGCCGTCTTGAGCGAAACCATGGGTGCCTCCTCCTCTGAGCCCAGATTGCTGCGGTAAGATCTTCCAAGGTGAGAAATTGTCGAGTTTCTAACTGCTAGCGAATGAAGCGAGCGATAGATGCTTGGCGGATCTGCAGCGGTCGTTGTCGACCCAATATGCCATATGGTGCCTGTTTCAATCAGCCTGAGACGCTGGCCCGCCCGTTGCCGCTGCGGCCATCACTTACATCTCTATTTTCTTCTATATCGCCCTGCCGTCGAAGCGGCTTCGCTCCAAGCTGTCTATGCGTACGAGCTAATACTCGCACGAAATGCATCGGAAGCACAGTTAAAATCGACGGCATCCGAGGTTTAATCCGAAGACAGAAGCCGATAGCGAAGGAAATCCTGCCGGCTTTTACCGACGATCCTCCGAGAAATGTTCAACCACTCGCCTCACGCCGCGGACACTTTCGGCAGCGACGCGCGCCGCCTTCTTGCACTCTTCCGTGTCGATGGTTCCCCACAGGTGAGCCACACCGTCGGTGACGGTCACGGTCGTGTCTTTTCCCAGAAGATCCGCATTTTCGCTGAGGCGTGTCGCAATGCTGCGACGGATGGCCTCGTCACCTGACGCGGTTTCATCCTGATCGGCCGTGACGATCGCCTTCAGAAGGTCTGCACGACTGACGATGCCAACCAGCACGCCGTCCCTCATAACGGGAAGGCGTTTTATGTGATGTTCCTGCATCAATGCAGACACTCGCGCCAGTGACGTGTCCCCTTCTACGACGATCGGATCGCAGCTCATGACGTCGGCAACTCTCCACGCGTTGCTTCTAACATAAGCTGTGGCTTTCTCTTCGGCGGTAAGGGCAGACGTTCCGAGTTCGGCGGTGGCTTCCCGTCCCAACTCCGTCCTTCGCAGCAGATCGCCTTCACTGATGATTCCAACGAGGCGACCCGCATCGTCGATGACCGGGACACCACTCACGTGATTGGCAAGCATAATCTCGGCGGCTCGCCGAACGCTATTGTCAGGTGATACGCCGACAACCTTCGTGATCATCACATCTTTGACTAGCATCTCCGCACGACCTTCCCTCAAAAGGGTATCGAGGATCTGACAAAATAAACCTGTTGCGGGCGTTCTACAACCGAATTACCGGCGTTGCCGCGGCCCGGTCTCATACCTCATCTCAGGCCCGGTTCACGGTCCACACCCATCCGCCATCCTCACCGCATTCCAACACCGCATCGTGGTAATCGCGCAGGGCGGCGGTTTCTGCGTTGTTGATGTATGTGATCGAACTCTCGGAAAGCATCTGCATGATCGTGTGAAGTCGTTCGAGACCGAGCGTCGCGTCCAGTCGGTCCAGGAAGGCGAACTGCGGCGCCGCGATGAGAATGTTGATGAATGCCAGAAGTTGCTGCTCCTGCGGCGAGAGCAATATTTCCCAGTTTTGTTCGGTATTTAATCCGCCCGCCTGTTCCAGCACGTGTTCGAGATTGAGTTCGCGCAGGAACTGCACGATGCGGTCATCCGGGATTTTGCCGGCGCGCTCGTTGCGTACAAGAATCTGGCGCAGTGTCCCTGTCGGCAGATAAGGCCGCTGCGGGAGAAAGAGTATGTCATCGGCGGCTGGGCGAATGATGCGCCCGGATCCCTTGAATGAAATGCCGGCCGTCGCTCTGAACAGCGCTGCCTGGGCGTCTCGGGCCGGCCCCGTAATCAAGACGCGCGTTCCCAAGGGGATCGAAATCGATACGTCCTTCACAATAGGGACACTGTTCGTCGCGTGCAGCAGGGTCAATTGCTCGTAAGCCAGACGCTCCTTTCCCTCGACAACCTCGATGCCTGCGTCCGCGGGTGTTCCTGCCCGTTCGATAGCCTCCATCAGCGAGCTAAGCCGCGCGACGACCGCGGCGAACGTGGAGATGGACTGGAACTGGGTTATAACCAGCGAAAAAGCACCCACCAGCATTGCGAAAGCTGCACCGGATTGGGTGATTACGCCGAAGTCGATATTCCCTCTTATGTAGGCGGGAGCAATGATCAAAGCGGGAATGATCTGGATCAGCCAGTTGTAACCTGTGGTGAAGAATCCGACGTTGCGATTGATGGCGGTGACTTTGCGAAAATTGGCGACCGCGTCATCGAGGCGTCGTAGCAGACGAAAACCCTGCTGTTCTTCGCAATGCGCCAGCATTATGCCCTCGGCGTTTTCTCGAACTTGTATCAGGCCGGAGCGGAAGCTGGCCTCCTTGTCGAGCTGGTCGTAATTCAGTTTGATGAGCGGTCGCCCAAGCGCGATCGTCAGGTACGACCCGCAAGCCGCATACACAACGGCAACCGCAAACAGCAGGGGACTTATCGACCATAACACCCCGGAAAAGGCGATGATTGTCAGACTGCTGTTTAGGATCATTAGAATGAAGGATAGCGTCGTGACCGTGAATACACGCATGTCCTCGGCGATGCGTTGATCGGGATGGGTGAGCTGTCCCGAGACGTCCAGATGATAGTAGGCTCTGTCGGCGAGATATAAACTGACGGCCCGTCGCGTTAGGAATTCTCGCCAAAGCAGCGCAAGGCGTTCTTCAATGAACCGGGAGACAACCGCGACGATGGTGAATGCTGCAAAGACTCCGATGTAAAATATCGCCTGCCGCATGAACTCGGGCGTCTGGCGATTAGCGATTGCTGTCATAAAGTTGCGGCCTACGTAACTGTTGGCAACGTTGAGGCCGCTGAGCGCGAGGAAGAGTGCTACCAGCCCGGCAAACATCAATGCCGCTTTTCCGCCTACCTCGGAAGACATGAAGACCTTCACCGCTCGCACGAAGCGAACGGCTGTTACCTTGAAGGGAATTTGCTGCGTATCCATGGCAGTGGTCTTCCCCCATGGGTGATGCCCAAATTTAAAGCACAACCGCGCCTGGAACACCACTGCGCCATGTGTGCTGGAAGAAGCGAAATCAAGAAATGGATCGGCGATAGGGTTTAATGTCAGTGCAGACGCGGTCGACGTCGTTCGCTGAGCTGCCGTCCCCGGTTCCAGCGGGCGATGGTCTCCGGCACGGCGTCCGTTTTGCAAGGGGCGGGCTCGGCACTCACGCGGATCCGTTCGAGGGCCGCACTCGCCTTGGCGACATAGTCGAGTGCAGTCGGATCGTCCGAATGAACCTCCTGGATCGCGGCGAAGACGGCCTCCGCCTCGGCCAGCCGTTTACTGGCCGCAAGGGCGATGCCACGCTTGTAATGCGCCTGGATGAGATGCGGCCCGATCTCGCCGATCTGGCGGAAAGTCTCTGCGGCCTGGTCATATTGATGCAGGGCAAGCTGCGTGTCGCCAAGCCGCATTTGGATCGGTGTCGGATCGGGCGCCTGCTCGACGAGAACCTTGTAGGCAGCCTGTGCCTCCGTCAGTTTGCCGCGGTCGAATAGCAGATTGGCGAGCCCGAATTCCGCGCCGGTATGGCCTGGAGCCGATTGCAGGACCTGGTTGAAGGCGATCTCCGCCTTGCTGCGGGCTCCGTTGCGGTACATGTCGAGCGCTTGTTCATAGACGAAACGGATGCTGCGCGGATTGAGTACGCCATGCAGATTCTGGCCGTTGCGGGTGCGGAACAGGGTGCAGCTGATCCGCCTTTCCTCCACCCCGAACATATACTTATAGGGTTCGTTTCCGCGCAGGAAATCATAGGTCTTGAAGCCGTGCTCGATCGCCCGCCGGATGCAGTAGCCATGCAGGATGAGACCGGGGGACGGCGTCTTCCAGTTCTCGTCGCGGCCGGTGATATAAAAGAGGATCGCCTTCTTCTGCCGGTCTATGATATTCGCCAGCGCGCCGAGCGGCTGGTCGCCATGCCAAAAGACCGGCACCTCGAGATTGCCGCAATTGAAGCTGTCCATCAGCATTTCGCGTGTGGTGATGATCAGCCGCTCGGTCCGCTCCGTGCCTTTGCGGGCACTCCACTTGATCCGCCAGAGATTGAAGAGGATGTCCAAGTCCCGATCGATGGTCTCGGCGGTTGCCATCGTGATCCGGTAAACATCGTCGCCTTCGACCTTGCGCAGGAACCGCCGGAGTTTCTGGCGCGTCTGGCTGCTCATGCGCTGTTCGAGATAGTCGTCGAAGCTTGCCGGCAGAGGGACGATCGGGCAAATCGTATTGTCGATATTCTCGCTGTTCTTGGGCGAGCTGTCACGAAACATCACCTCCGGCCCCTGCAGCGCCTCGATCATCTTCTCCCGCCGGCCGGCTGGGCCGCTGAAATATTCGAGCTTCAGATCAGTCCAGTTCTGATGTTTGAGAAACGAAGCAAAGCCGGCAATGGCGTGATGCTCGTAATCCGGTCTGACGATGAAGCCGGTATAATCGGCCGCAAAATTCCCTGCCATGATGATCTCGTCGTAGAAGAGCCCGGTCTTCTCGTTTAGATGCGTGATGAGACGCAGCGGAAAGAAGGCGACATAGGGTGCTTCGGGATCGCGTTCGCGAAGGGCAAGGATAAACCAGCGGCGTCGGCGGGAGAGATAGTTCTTCATCCATATCCAGGAGAGGAAATGCTGCGCGTCGGGATCTTCCATGAAGACCTGATCCCAGTTCTCGCGTACCGCCTCGAACCCCGCAATGGTGTCGATGATATCTATGCGCATGTCCGCCCCCAATACCCCATACGTCACTCGGGAGGTTTCATTCTAATGGGAAACACCGATCTTCAAATAAACCGTCCGGATGATTTAAATGGCCTAAATGGGATTAGTTCTGAGCCGGCGCATAACCCAAAATCGCAACCCGTTTTGGTAAAAATGATGCACAGATTCAAAGCGATAGGCAAAACGCGTCCTGAAGGATGCTGCGCTTCAACGGACCTCGCCCGAAAGTTTGCAGCGGTTTTTGAGAACATACGTACATAAGGATTAGATCAGAGCTCGCCGGAGATCTGCGGGCTCGCATGGATGAAGGCCCAGAGCGTCCGGCTGATGGCGACGATCTCGGCGATCGACTTTTCCAGATGCTCGATCTCGCGCGCGTCCATCTGTTCGATCTTGCCGTAACGGATCTGCTTGTCGTCCTCGACGAGCCGCATCAGCTGCGTGCTCGAGATATCCCCCTTTTCGTCGAAAGAATAGATGCAGTGATTGTACTTGTTCCGGGTCTTTGATTCTTTCTTCAACCGCGACATGGCTGAAAGGATCGCCTTGCGGTCGGAAGGGGAGGTCGAAGCGAGCTTGGACAGCCGTTCGATGAGATCGATCCGGGCGCGCGTGGTGTTGAGCGTCAGGAACACGACGATTGCCGCATCCTTTTCGACCCGGAGAAGATGGGCGATGATGTAGATCAGCAGGCTTTCGGTGTTGGTCCAGACATAGTTCAGGCGGCCGACCCGCAGCAGGACATCGGACATCGCCGCCATGCTTGACCCTTTCTCCCCGGAGGGGTCCCTCCTTCGAGGGATGACATGTGGACATTACATCAGAACAACGGGCAAGTCCGTCAATCTGCCCGACCGCCTATGCCGGCTCGCGAGCGATCAGCGCTCCTTGAAAGCCCGGGACATGCTGTCGGTGATCGGTTTGCTCAGATATTCGAAGAAGGTGCGTTCTGACGTCTGAATCAGCACTTCGGCCGGCATGCCGGGAACGGGATGGAAATTGTGCACCCGCGCAATCTCGGAATCGGGTATTCCGACGCGGACGATATAGACGTCCTTGACCGAAGCACCCGCATTTTCCTCGATCGAATCGGCTGAGACGTAGAAGACCTTGCCCTGCAGAACAGGGGTCGTGCGCCGGTTGAGCGCCGTGAGGCGGATCGAGGCCGTTTCTCCCTCATGCAACTGGTCGATCGAAGTGCGCAGCACCTTCGCTTCCAGGATCAGCGGCACATGCGACGGCAGGATCTCCATGATCGGCTTTCCTGTCGTGATGACACCGCCGGCTGTGTGAAAATAGGAGCGCACCACCGTGCCAGACACCGGCGAACGGATAGTGGTGCGTTCGAGCACGCCGGCTGCCTCGCGCATCTGTTCGCGCACACTGTCCAGATCGGTTTCGGCGGTCTCGAGCGCATCGAGTGCAGCCTGCTTGTTGGAGTTGACGGCGATGACGGCTTCCTGGCGGAATTTGGCGATCTCCGCCTCGCTCTCGTTGAGCTCGCCGTTCAGTCGAGCAATGTCGCCCATCGCATCGGCGATCGCCCGTTCGATTGCCAGCAGATCCGTCTTGCGCATATAGCCGACCTTGACCAGCCGAGCCTTGGAGTCGCGTTCCTCGGTCAGCAGCGACAGCTGCCTTTCGAAGGATTCTCGCTGGCCCCTATAGCCGACGAACCGGAATTCGAGCGATGCGATGTTCTTCCCGATCAGATTGAGCTGCTCTTCAAGCTTGATCTGCTTGCTGTGGAACACGACGTTCTGGCTCTGGATGATCGCGTTGATATCAGGATCTCCGGCCTCCTTCGTCACGATATCGGGAAGCTGGAATTGGCGCAGGCCCTGCGCTTCGGCACGGAGCCTGGCGACGACGGCTTCAAGGCGCAGGCGACGAAGCTGCAGCATCCGCTCGTTTGAGCGGGATGCTGTCGGATCGAGCGTCAGCAGGATGTCGCCTTCCTTGACCGTATCGCCTTCGCTGACACGCATCTCCTTGATGATGCCGCCTTCCAGATGCTGGATGATCTTGTTGTTGCCGGTCGCGACGAAACTTCCCTGCGCGATAACGGCGGAGGCGAGCGGCGCCGTCGCCGCCCAGAAGCCGAAGCCGCCGAACGAAGTGAAGAGAACCGTCAGGCCAACGATGCTGTGCACACGGATCGAGCGCGGCACATCGCTATACCACTCGAGCTGCACCGGACCGGTCGTCTCCCGATTTTTCCGTCCCATGTTGTTCATCCCTCAATGCGCGGTGCTTGTTGACCGTTATTGCCGTTGTTCTTGGAAAGCGCCTGCAGCACCTCGATCCTTTCCCCGAACATGGCGACAGTGCCGTCCTTGAGCACAAGGATCTTGTCGACGCATTGGAGGAGAGCCGGGCGCTGGGTAATGGTGACGGTGGTAATGCCCTGTTTCTTGGCGTGGATCAGTGCCTTGGCAAGTGCTGCCTCGCCCTGCGTATCGAGGTTCGAATTCGGCTCGTCGAGCACCACGAATTTGGGATTGCCGAAGAAGGCGCGGGCCAGCGCAATGCGCTGCTTCTGGCCGCCCGAAAGCGGAGCGCCGTCGGCTGCAACGATGGTTTCGTAGCCCTGCGGGAAGCCTGCGATGAGTTCGTGCACATCGGCCAGCACCGCGGCGTCGTAGATCTGGTGATCGTCGACGTCGTCGCGCATACGGCAGATATTAGCCTTGATCGTGCCGGGAAATAGCTGCACGTCCTGCGGCAGATAGCCGATGCTTTCGCCGAACTGGCGCTGGTCCCAGTTGCGCAGATCCATCAGGTCGAGGCGCACATTTCCCGATGTCGGGACGATCGAGCCGACAAGCATCTTGCCGAGCGTCGTCTTGCCGGACCCGGAATTACCGATGATCGCAAGCGATTCCCCCTTCCTGAGCGAGAAGGAGATGCCGTTGAGAATGACCTTCTTTTGCGGTGGCGGCACGAAGAGAATGCGTTCGACATCGAGCCGGCCTTCGGGATTGGGAAGACGCAGGCGCGGGAAGTTCAATGGGGAATTCAAGAGTAGTCCCTTGATCCGGCTATAGGCGGCTGCCGACCGGTTGAACTGGTTCCAGCCTTCGATGGCGCCTTCGATTGGTGCCAGCGCGCGTCCCGAGATGATCGAGGCCGCAATCACCATGCCGCCCGTCAGCTCGCCGGAGAGCGACAGATGTGCGCCCCAGCCGAGCAGCGTGACCTGGGTGATCATGCGGCAGGCCTTCGATATGCCGGAGAAGATGATATTGCGGTCCTGTGCCTCGACCTGCGACTTCAGCGAGCCCGCCGTTTCCCGGCCCCACATCTTCACGGCCTCGGGGATCATCGCCATGGCGTTGATGATCTGCGAATTGCGCGACATGGAATCGAGATGGAAATTCGCCCGGCTGAGATAGCCGTTGGATTCGGCGAATTGCCGGGCGGTGAATTTCTGGTTCAGATAGGCGATGACGAAAAGCACCGCGCAGCAGACCATGATGATGATGCCGAGATGCGGATGCACGAAATAGACGACGACCACGAAGAACGGCATCAGCGGGGCGTCGAGAAATGCGATCAGCGTGCCTGATGTCAGAAAACCGCGCAGCAGCTGCAGATCCTGCAGCGTCTGGTAGTCCTTGCCGCTGCCATGCAGCGATGCCCTGGCTGCAGCACTGAGGATCGGCGCGCCGAGCTGCACTTCGAGCTCCACCGCGGTGCGCATCAGGATGAAGCGCCGCACCGAATCCATGAAGGCCTGCAGCAGCACGGCGCCGATCACGGCGATCGAGAGCATGACGAGCGTGTCGACGGAGCGGCTGGTCAGCACACGATCGGATATCTGGAATAGATAGAGCGGGATTGCCAGCAGAAGGACGTTGATGGCGATCGTGAACATCATGACGACCACCATGTTGTGCCGTACCGCCGCCATGCCGCGCGAGAGGCTGGCGGCGAAATTCACAGGCTCGCTGCGCTTGTGAAAACCGCCGCCGCTTCCCCCGCCCCCGCCCCCGCCGCCCCCGGGATCGGAATCCTTGCCGTTTCCGCCGCCGCCAGCGCGCATCCGCCTATTGTTCTCGCTGATCGGACCGCTTTCGCCTTCGATGGTCTTGGCGAAAGGCATCGTCGGGCTCGATTTAAGCTCGATCTTCTCTTTCGGCTGTTCGGGGCTCACCCGCGCTTCAATCTGCGGCCGGGCCGGCGCTTCCGGCGTTTTTGCTGTCGCCAGGCCCTGCGCCACCGCGACAGGAGGTGCCGTTTCCACTTTAGCTTCCGGCACCACCATCTTTTCCGGGAGGGGCGCCTGCGTAGCGCTTGCGCGTCCGATATCGGCAGCCTCGTTTGCCGCAGCTTCGGACGTCTTCTTGGGGCGATCGGGCGACGAAGCAGCGGCGCCGCTCAGCCTGCGAAGGTTCTCGACCGCCTCGTCGATCGCGGATACGCACACATCGGTCATCGTCGCTTCCGAAGGGGCAGCGGAGGGTATAGTGCCCGACCTCAGATCGAGGGCGCTGCCTGCCGCAAAGATTTGTTTCGAAATCTGGTTCATCGTGGTTCCCTCGCAATACTCAAGGTCAGGCGACCATGGCTTGCATTACGTCGGCGGGGTGCGTCGACGACCATGAAAAATCATTCCCGGCATTGATGACGCCGTCAGCGCAATCGCCGCCCGCCGGATCGTCGTTGTCGAAAAAGGCGATGACTTCGTTGGCGAGCCTGTCGTCGGCCGGCTGCGGCTGTGTCGTGTCATGTTCCACCAGCCCGCCCTGAATGAGGATGGCGTCTGAATAGAGCTGGCCTGCCAGATAGGTCGTCTGGCCGAAACTGTCGTAGTCGACGATTTCGGCGATGTTGACGACCGCATTGCTGCCCGTGTCGATTGTAACCGTTGCGTCGGGATTGTTTTCGAGGATGGTCGATGCCGCCAGGGTCACATCGTCGGAATCGCCGAGGATGCTGACCTGCTTTATGATCGTCATGTCGTAGAGATTGCCGGTGATATAGAGCACGTTGAGGCCGGCATAGCCCTGGAAATTCACATCGAAGGACAGCCCTTCCGGCATGTTTGGATCGCGGTCCTCGATCGCCTTCTGCGTCGCGGCCATATAGTCCGGCATGGCTGCGAACGGGCTGTCCGTCCCGACATTGTGGATCGAGGCGAAATTCCAGATCAGGTTGTCGCCCGTCTGTATGTCGGCGCCGGGATCGACGCCGTCTTCCGCCCGCACCCAGTCATTGTCGTAGAGCAGCGAGATCTGTGTGATGCTGTTGATGTCGAGCACGTTGCCGCCGATGATCACCAGATCATACTGCATGCCCATCCCGAAAAATGACGAGAAGTTGATGGAGGTGTTGCCGCCCGTCAGAACCGTGGTTTCGGATCCCGAGGTGATGACCGTCATCGTGTCGTTGTCGGTGACGAATTGATATTGCTCGATCCACTGGACGAAGGAGACGTCGCCGTCGATGACGCTGACGCGCCAGCTGTTCGGGAAGGTCGGCTCGGTTGCATCTGTGTCGGCGTGGCTCGATGCTTCGAAGGTGCTGTGTTCGAAGAGGGCGATATTTTTGGCGATCGTTTCCGCCGCCTCGCCCGATCGGTCGGATGAATGCAGCGTTGAAGCGATCTCGTCGTTGTCGCTGTAGACAAAGGCCTGGGAGATCGCGTCGACCTGGTGATAATTACCCATCACCGCCGTGACCGAGGTGATGACGCCGGTATTGATCACCGAGGCGACGTTGACGACGAGATTTGCACCGGCGGTCACCTCAAGGCTGGTGCCGCTCGGGTCGTCCTGCTCGACGGATGTATTGCTGTCATCGGGCTCTTCCGGGAGCTTGGCGAGACCGCGGTCGGGCAGGAAGTCGTCGAGAACCGGTATATCGGTCTCGGCCTTGCCATTGATGTAAACGGTGTCGTTGACCCCGGGATCGAGACGGACGAACTCATGCGTCGCGTCGGTGCCGAGCGAAGTTGTCCCGCTGTCCTCGGTATTTTGAGCATTCTGGATATAGACTTCGAGATCCTCGGCGACCTTCAGGGCGCCATCATAGGTATCGGTGCGGTGGAGGCTCGCAAAAGGCGTGAAGATCTCGGCCTTGGTGCTGAAATCCGCGAGCCGCTCGATGACGAAACTCGTGTCTCGGGGCGCATGGACGCCATCCGTCATATCGAGATAGTCGTCGTCGTAGAGAGCGTTGACCTGGAGGACATGACTGATCGCCGACCCAGGCCCGGCAAAGACTGTCAGTTCCGGCTCATCCGTGAGCACAATATCTGTAGGATCGCCGAAATGCGGTAACGGGATGTCCTTTCCCGCAATCGCTGCCAGCTTCTCGAGGCTCTCTTCGAAGACGCGGCCGAAATGGCGTGCCGGGCCAAATTCGATTTCGTAGCTGCCGCTTTTGTAATTGATGCCCGGATCGTAGTCCTTGAGCTGAAGATCGGAAGAGAAGGCGGCGGTGAAGGCATCCTGATCCGGCAGAGCCGGTCCATCCGCGCCCGGTCCTGCGCCTTCGGCATAGTTGGTACGCAACCTCATCTCGTCGGTCGTCATCTCGAAGAGACCGATGAAGTGCGCAATGATTTCCGAAATCTTCTCGATATGCATGGTTCGGCCTCCCATTCGAAATGACGATCGGCCTTGGAGGCGCCCGCCGGGAGCCGTGGTGTGGTCGTCAAATCGTTTTCAAGCAGTCAAACTGCACCGGCCTGAGCCGGTGCAGTTCGTCTTGGTCGTTGGAGGTCAGTGTCAGGTGCTGGTGTCCTCGCCGACGTCGGAGGTATGAGAATTGCCGCCGATGACGCTGGAGTCGACTGTGTTGCTGAGCAGGTTCGCACCCTGAACGAGCTCGAGGTGGAAGCCGGAATTGGCAAGGATCGCCGAAGCATCGGCCGTGCTCGCGCCATTGGCATCGTCGCCGGCCTTGAGATCCCAGCTCTTGCCGTCCATCTCCATGCCTTCTGCGCTGTTGGCAGTTCCGCCATTGGCATTCAGGTGGTTCTGAGCGCCTTCGTTCTCCATCTTGGTGTTCCAGGCGCTATCCTGGTCAGCCAGATGGTTCGCCTGGACGGCGCTGAAGCCGCTGTCATTGCCTGCGCCGGTCAGCGAATTGTTCAGGATGCTGTCGACGTCGAGAGTGAAGGAAAAGTCGTCCCCGAGGTTGAAGGTGAGGTCGTGTCCGGCAACGCCGAGGTTGGAGTCCTTGACGTCCTCGATGACGGCGAAGTCGGTGTCCGTCTTGTTGAAGCTGTCGGAGGTGTTGTTGCTGTCGGTAACCGTCTTCGTATCCGTCTCCGTCTCCGTAACGGTCTTGATATCGGTGTCGGTCACGGTCTTCGTATCGGTGTCCGTGATCGTCTTGGTGTCGGTGTCGTTGTCGCTGTACGTCTTGCTGTCATAGCTCCAGTCGTAATCGGTCTTGGTGTCGGTATCGGTGATCGTTGTGGTCTTGGTGCTCGTATCGTCGTCGGACTTGTAGCTCCAGTCATATTCGTTGTCGCGGTTGTCGCCATTATTGGTAGCGACATCGATTTCCGCCTTGACGTCGACGTCGACGCTGTTGTCGGTATTGTCGCGATTGTCGCCATTGGCGACGCCGCCGACATAACCGGTCGAATCGTCGTCGATTTCAGTCGAATTGATCGCGCTGTTGGCAAACCCGTCGGCAAGCGCCCCGACCTTCGTGATTTCGGTGTCGTCAGACATTGCATTCTCCAGAAAAAACCGGAGCAGCTTTTCGAAATCCCTCTCATCTCAAATGGGATTTTACTCGCGCTCGCTCCGATGCGGTTAACATCGGCAGATGTATTCGATACCAGTCATCTGCAGCTTCATCGCGATTTGTTGATCAAACCGTTGGTATTGGGAACGTACGTACTCAGTACAAGGCCGCACATATCCGGCTCCGAATCCTGAAAAGGATAGGGAGTGGTCAGGTTTTCTTTTCGTTGAGTTGCCCTATAATGGAGGCCGTGTATCAAAAACGCATAACAATACCTGGCTTCTCCCTGTCGCCACTTGGACGACGATCACAGAATGCTGGAAAAAATGCGGATCCGATAGACATCAATTCGGGCTAAGGCGGATCTGCCCCGCCCGAATAGCCCTCGGATAGCTCCTGTCGTCGGAGCGCTAAGATCTGTTCGGTGGCCGCGTCGGCGAGCAGCGATAATCCGGGGCTCCCGGCATCCACCGCAGAGTTGACGGGCACCTGTCGACATCTCGCTGTCTCATATCCGGCCTGCCCTGCACAACTAAAACATGACAATTTGTACTGAAATATTACATTCAACTGATCATCTATAGTCGGAGCAAATATAGCCTTGAAGTATCTATCGCAGTGAAAATACAACCAAAGCTTTGTATCGTATCGTTTTTCGCCCGCTAAAACTAATCACTTTGGGCCATTTCCTTCCTTCTCAATCCGTATTAACATAATTAAGAAATGTCTAAAAAATAAAGCGATGACATTTGGGATCGGCATTTCTTACTATCTAATACCCGCCATCGCGCCAAGTTGAGTAAAGTGTAACGCTAGGGGAGGCGTAAATGTTCATGACAGGCTCAGGAATGGAGAATGCGGACCAGGGGAGGAAGTTGGGTTCGTCCGGAGATACTATACTAGTGGTGGCCAAGGCGGATCTGTTTTCCGAATGCATGGTAGAAGCACTGGCAAAGAAATTTCCGAACTGTGAAGTGGCAAGCATAACGAGTACAAAGCCGATACTGGATAAAGATTCCAGCGATATGAAGCTCGTTTTATTCTATCATATACCCGGCCCGGAGCTTCATGAAGCGCTGCAGGCCGCCCGCGAAAACCACCCTGAAACCTCAATCGGACTTGTCGTCGAAGCTATCGACATGCTCGAGCCCTATGTCAGCCGGCTGGTAGAAGCCCGGATCATCGACGGCGTCCTGCCACTCAACCTGCGGCTCGATGTCTTCATGGCTGCAGTGGATCTGCTGATGAAGGGCGGCGAACATTTTCCGTCGGCACTTCTCAATCGCCTCACCAACAAAAACGCCCAGCTGGAGCCTTCGCTCTATCAGACAAAATCGGTCGATGCGGCCCGCAGCAATGCGCTCAAGCTGAGACGCGACAGCATCTCCGCTTTGACGACCCGGGAGGTTCAGATCCTGGATCTCATATGCAAGGGCACGCAGAACAAGATCATCGCCGACAAGCTGCACCTTTCCGAGAATACCGTGAAGGTTCACGTCCGCAACATCTACAAGAAGATGAACGTCCGAAACCGCACGGAAGCTGCATCCCGCTTCTTCAACGAGCATCCGGCCGGTGAAGAAGATATGTCCGGCCGGTGGCGCAATTGATCTGACGCTTTTGCTTCAGATCGGGGGGCGTGCAAAGCAGCGTGACTTCTGTCCGAAGCCGCTTGGAGAGCAGATATAGGGCGCCGAGCCGTGATAGGCTACGGTGCGGACCGTTGCCGCAGCCGGGCGCCCGACGCGATTTGCCGGATAGGCATAGGCCTTGGAAACGCGCGGCGCCTCGACCACGGGGATATTCTTCTTCGCGACGACCGCGATATGGTCGTCGACGACCGTGCAGGCCGTCGGTCCGATCGCAAGAAGCGCCGTTCCCCAGGCGAACATCGCCGAGCGGATACGCCGGCCTTTCAGCTGCGCTGCATCTTGTTTTTTCACCATGTCAAAACCCCTCGCATATGGCGCTTCCGGATGCAAGACCGGCGGTGCAGTTGTTGAGCTCGGCCAATCTCCCGCCTTCCCCTTTATATTAGCTGCATTGAGTGGAGCTTAAGCGGCGGGTGAAAGCATTGTGGCGGAGAAGTATTAAGTGTGATTAATCATTCGTTACCTTGAAGAATACTTGTGTAATTATTTTGGATACTGGAACTTTTTCAAGTTGACCTTCACGCTAATCGTCTTATCATTTGAGTAGTAAATCAGTTATCCTAAGAATAACTACAAAGTTATGTCTTGAAAGGGAGGGATCACGAACATCCAGACGGATAGGAAGACTTGAAGCGCATAAATAAATCAAAAGACTAAATACATGGGAAGGAGTTTGTAATGCGTAGTTTCGTTCCCAGCGAAGGCTATTCTGAAGTGTCGTCAGGCATACCGGTAGCGCAAGCGTTGCGCACCGTTCTTGTGAATGGCGGGGGAGGTTTCCTCGGTTCACATCTCTGCGAAAGGCTTCTGCAGCACGGCCACCGTGTCATTTGCCTCGATAATTTTTCCACCGGCCGCCGTGCGAATGTCGATCACCTTGCGTCGAACACTCGCTTCCACATCGTCGAGCATGATGTTCGCCAGCCCTTCGACATCGAAGCGTCGCTCATTTTCAATTTCGCCTCTCCGGCCTCTCCGCCCGACTATCAGCGGGATCCTGTGGGAACGCTGCTCACCAACGTGCTCGGCGCCGTCAACACCCTGGATTGCGCGCGAAAGACCGGTGCGATCGTCGTCCAGTCATCGACGTCGGAGGTTTATGGCGACCCGATCCACAGCCCGCAGCACGAATCCTATTGCGGCAATGTCAACCAGATCGGACCGCGCGGCTGTTATGACGAGGGCAAGCGCAGCGCCGAAACCCTGTTTTTCGACTATCACAGGACTTATGGCGTCGACGTCAAGGTCGGCCGCATCTTCAACACCTACGGACCGCGCATGCGCCTGGACGACGGGCGGGTGGTTTCCAATTTCATCGTGCAGGCCCTGCGCAACGCGGATCTGACGATCTATGGCGATGGCCAGCAGACCCGTTCTTTCTGCTATGTCGACGATCTCATCGAGGGTTTCCTGCGTTTTTCGACCGCCGGCAGCGCCTGCAACGGGCCGATCAACCTCGGCAATCCAACAGAAATGACCGTTCGACGCCTGGCGGAAATCATCCGGGACCTGACGAACTCGCGTTCCCGGATCGTCCACCTTCCGGCGGTCACCGACGACCCCCGTCAGCGGCGGCCGGATATTTCCCGGGCCATGGCCGAGCTGGACTGGCAGCCCCGCATCGGCCTCGAAACCGGCCTGGCTCGCACCGTCGACTATTTCGACGGGCTGCTCGCCGGCACAGAGAAGGCGGAGGTCGTATGAGATGCCCCGCTACATCCTCGTCACCGGCGGCGCCGGTTTCATAGGCAGTCATATCTGCAAAGCGCTGTCGCGCGCCGGCATGATCCCGGTTACCTACGATAATCTCTCGACCGGACATGCCGACAGCGTCCGCTGGGGGCCGCTCATCCGGGCGGAACTTGCCGACGCAGCCGCGCTGCGCCGGACCCTTGCGGAGTTTTCGCCCGATTGCGTCATCCATTGTGGTGCCAATGCCTATGTCGGCGAATCCGTCGAGATGCCGAGAAAATATTACCGGAACAACGTCGTCGGCAGTCTGACACTGCTGGAGGCCTGCCTCGACCAGGATATCGACCGGATCGTCTTTTCGAGCAGTTGCGCCACCTATGGCGTCCCCGCCTCGCTGCCGATACGGGAGGAAAGCCCGCAGCATCCGGTCAATCCCTACGGGCGCACCAAGCTGATTTTCGAAATGGCGCTCGAGGATTTTGCCGCTGCCTACGGCATCCGCTTTGCCGCACTGCGTTATTTCAATGCGGCTGGAGCCGATCCAGACGGCGAGCTCGCCGAGCGCCATCAACCCGAAACCCATCTCATCCCGCGCGCCCTTCTCGCCGCCGCCGGCAGGCTGGAGCGGCTCGATATCTTCGGCACCGATTATGCGACCGAGGACGGAACCTGTGTTCGCGACTATATTCATGTCAGCGATCTCGCGCAGGCGCATCTCGCCGCCGTCAATCATCTGTTGGCGGACGGCGGCTCGCTCAGCGTCAATCTCGGCTCCGGCCGGGGCACCTCGGTGCGCGAGATTCTCGAGGCGATCCATCGCGCCAGCGGCCGCGAAGTCCCCGTGCGTTATCGCTCCCGCCGTGTCGGCGATCCGCCGATCCTCTTTGCCAATACCGCAAGGGCGAAGGCGGAACTCGGCTTCGCGCCGGCTTTCTCGGATATCGATACGATCATCCGCACCGCCGGCCCCACCTTCGGGCTGGAGATGAGGGCATGAGCAGCGTTTCGCAAATCGGCCATGGCGTCAGGACGGCCAAAGCCGCAACTGTTGAGACATTCGATCCTGTTTTCACCGGCTGGAACCGTGTCGCCTATGGCTTCGGCATTCTCTGCTGGCTGACGGCACTTGGCTATTTCTGGATCTGGTGGTGCCAGTCCGCCCATATCATTTCCTGGGCCACCTTCGTGCTCGTCACCCTCGTGCTTGTCTGGATCACGCTTGTGCCGGCCTATTTCATCCTGATCTTCCTCGATGCGAGGACGGTCAGCCCTCGCGCAGGGCTGCCGGAAGGGCGGGTGGCTATGGTCGTCACCAAGGCGCCGTCCGAGCCCTTTGCCGTCGTCCGCACCACGCTGCAGGCGATGCTCGACCAGATCGGCGTCGATTTTGATGTCTGGCTCGCCGACGAGGACCCTTCGGAGGAAACCAGGCGCTGGTGTGAGGAGCACGGCGTGCTGATCTCCACTCGTAAGGGTGTGGCGGAGTATCATCGCACCACCTGGCCGCGCCGGACGCGTTGCAAGGAAGGCAACCTTGCTTATTTCTACGACCATTTCGGCTATGCGCGCTACGATTTCGTCGCCCAGTTCGATGCCGACCATGTGCCGACGCCGACCTACCTCCGTGAAATCCTGCGCCCCTTCGCCGATCCCGAGATCGGCTATGTCTCCGCTCCGAGCATCTGCGATGCCAATGCCGGGACAAGCTGGGCGGCGCGTGGCAGGCTCTATGCGGAGGCAAGCCTGCACGGTTCGCTGCAGACGGGTTACAATAATGGCTGGGCGCCTCTTTGCATCGGTTCCCATTATGCGGTTCGCACATCAGCCCTTCGTCAGATCGGCGGCCTCGGCCCGGAACTTGCGGAAGACCATTCGACGACGCTGATGATGAATTCCGGCGGCTGGCGTGGCGTGCATGCCGTCGATGCGATTGCGCATGGCGACGGACCGGCGAATTTCACCGACCTCGTCGTCCAGGAATTCCAGTGGTCGCGCAGCCTGGTCACCATTCTGTTGCAACATTCCCGCCGTCACATCATGCACCTGCCCTGGCGGCTGAGGTTCCAGTTTGTGTTCTCGCAGCTCTGGTACCCGCTCTTTTCCGTCTTCATGGCCATGATGTTCCTGCTGCCGGTTGCCGCGCTGCTGACGGGCCGTGTCTTCGTCAATGTCACCTATCCGGATTTCCTGCTGCATTTCGTGCCGATGTCGATGGTGCTGACGCTGTTTGCTTTCTTCTGGCGGACAACGGCAACCTTCAGGCCGCACGATGCGAAACTGCTCGGCTGGGAAGGGCTTGCCTTCATCTTTCTGCGCTGGCCGTGGTCGCTGGCCGGCAGCCTTGCCGCTGTTCGCGACTATATCTGCGGCTCCTTCGTCGATTTTCGCATCACGCCGAAGGGAAGGCAGCAGCAGCGGTCTTTGCCGCTGCGCGTCATCGCGCCCTATATCGGGCTCGCCGGCCTTTCCGCCGCGGCAATGATGTTTGCGACCGATGCCGCGGCCGCCCAGGGTTTTTATGTTTTCGCCATGATGAACCTCTCGGTCTACCTGGCGCTGACGGTGCTGATCGTCGTTCGCCATGCGGTCGAAAACGATCTGCCGCTGCTGCCGCAATCGCGCGGGCTGTGGCTTGCGACAGCAACCGGGCTTGCGATTTTCGTCGCCGGCGGCACGCAGGCGGGGAGCCACGGCCTGCGCGGCCTCGAAGCTCTTTCGCACGGCCAGACGTTTGTCAGTTTCACCGAAACGCAATTTGCCGTGGCCGGCGCCGGCCTCGGCGGCGGCAAGACCAGGATCGTGAAATTCCACCTGAGATGGAATGGTTTCGGCAGAACCGGCCGAGATGAACAGGGTGCGTGAGCCGGCGGAACCGGCAAGTGTCGAGTATGGAGGATGTAATGAGTATCGGATCGAGACTATGGGGAGCAGCGCTTGCTCTCAGCCTGTGCCTGCCGGTGGCAACGCACGGCGCCGAGGTTGCCAAAACGAAGGCGCCGACGCCGCTCAGCGCCTATGAGCTCTATCGGATCTACGGCGACAAGACCTGGACCTGGAACACCGGCGGCGGTCGTTTCTTCTATGACGGCCGGCGGTTCGTCGCCTGGAGCAACGACAAGGGGAAGCCGTCCTTTGCCGAAGGCAGATGGGTGGTCGACGATCTCGGCCAGCTCTGCATGCGCGCCACCTGGACGAATGCCGAGGGCGCGGCCCGCGCCAGCACCTGTTTCGGACATCGCAAGATCGGCAATACGATCTACCAGCGGCGCCAGCCGAACGGCGAATGGTACGTCTTCCGCCACGCATCGGTGCGTCAGGGTGATGAGTTCCAGAAGCTTGTTCCCACGGACACCGTGAGCGCGAAGGCAAGCGAAGTGAAGCAGATCCTGTTGAGCCAGGAAGTAGCCCGAAAAGGAGGGTGAGCCATGAAGAAGCTGATGAAAAAAAACCTCTCGACCGCCGCGATAGCGCTGCTGCTACTGTGTGTCGCGGATCTGCCGGGCCGAAGCGAAGTGCAATATGCCGGCATTGCCCCGAACCCGGCGGCGGCCGTGCGGACGATCATCGACAAGCGCCCCGTGCTTCATGCCGACGGCATCAAGTTCGGTGCCTACGATCCGCACGGCGATTTCGGCGCCCAGGCGAGTGTCGCGACCGAAGCCCTGTTCCTGCCATGGGAGGACGTCGATCTCGAGACGCTGCGTGTCGCCGATGCCTATGCGCAGGCCAGAGGCCGCAACCTGCTGATCACTGTGGAGCCATGGTCCTGGGACGTCGATTGGCGGCTGACCTCCGCGGAGCTTCGCGCAAAGGTCCTGCGCGGTGATTATGATGTCAACATGCGTGCGATCGCGCAGATGATATCTGAGCTGAAAAGCCCGGTGATCGTCCGCTGGGGACAGGAGATGGAGGACAAGTCAGGGCGGTTTTCATGGTCCGGCTGGAGCCCGCAGGACTATATCACGGCCTACAAGCGGATGATGGACATTGTCCGCCAAGAGGCGCCCGGCACCGAGCTCATGTGGTCGCCGAAGGGAGAGCCTGGCCTCCAGGCCTATTATCCCGGCGACGATTATGTCGATCTCGTCGGGCTCTCGGTCTTCGGCCTGCAGCGCTACGACGAGCTTGCCTACAATGGGCACCGCACCTTCTCGGAAGCGCTGAAGCAGGGATATGATCTCGTCGCCGGCTACGGAAAGCCCATCTGGGTGGCGGAGCTCGGCTATGGAGGCGGCGACGCCTATATGAAGCCGTGGATCGAAACGGTTGCGTTGAAGCAGAGCGCCTTCCCGAATCTGCAGGAGGTGGTCTATTTCAACGATCGGGATGTGCACGCCTGGCCCTTCGATCTCGGTCGGCCGGACTGGCGCGTGGTCGAAAGTCTGGCTAACCGATAGCCAGAAAACAGAAAGGCCCGCCGGGGTGTTGCGGGCCTCTCCTCTCACGTCCGGCGACCGATCATCCCTTGATCGTTGCCTTACCCTCTTCGATGAGCCGGGTTGCCGCATCGGCGGGCGAGACCCGTTCGAAGGCGAGTTCGTCACAGATCGGGCGCAACACCCGCTGGTCGAATTGGGTTGCGCCCATCGGCACCGGCGGCGGATATTCGCCGACCTGATCCTTGAGCAGGTTCACGTATTTGACCGTCTCCTGCTCCGTCGGGTTAAGCTGCGGCAGGATGGCTTCGCGCACGGTCGGCGACATCGGCACGCCGCGCTCGACACCGAGAATCTTGCCGGCTTCGATATCGTTGACGAAGAAGTCGATGAATTTCGCGGCCGCTTCGCCGTTCTTCGTCGTGGCGCCGACACTCCAGATCAGTGCGGGACGGTAATAGTGGCCCGACGGGCCGCCCTTCTTCTCTCGCGGCAGCATGGTGATGCCGAGCTTGTTCTTGATGATCAGCTGATAGCCGATCATCTGGTTTGAATAGGCCATGCCGATCACCGACTTGCCGAGACCAAGCGCATTGGTGTCGATCGTGTTCTGATCGAGCGTCTGCACGTCGGCGGCAACAGTGCCACCCGCCTTGCGCAGTTTCTCCCAGTAGTCGAACCATTCCCTGGCATCGTCGGCCGTGAAGCCCAGCCCAACGCTTTCCCTTGCAAAGAGGCTCTTGCCGCGCTGGCGCAGCCAGGCATCGAACACATAGGCGTAGCGCGCCGCATAGGGGCCGCCGCTCTTGCCGGAGGACTTGGCGAGTTCGACGGCGAGCTTGGCATACTCATCCCAGGTGAGGTCGGGCGTCGGCACCGGGATGCCTGCCTTTTCGAACTCGACTGTGTCGAAGAACATCGAGAAGGAGTTGAGGCCGAGGCCAACACCATAGAGCTTACCGTCGATGGTGGTCAGTTTCAGCATGTCAGCGCCGAAGCTGTCGACCTGCAGCGTCGAGGGGACGAATTCATCGAGCGGCATGCAGGCGCCGCGCTTGGAATAGTCCGAGATGGTTCCTGGCTCGAGCTGGAAGATGTCGGCGATCGAGCGGCCGGCCATCTGCGTTGCGAGCTTCGTCCAGTAGCCGTCGCCCGAAAGCGATTCACCGACGATCGTGACGCCGGGCGTCTTGGACTGATAGAGCTTGGCGACGTCAAGTGTGCGCTTGGCGCGATCGTTGGAACCCCACCACATGGCACGTAGCTGTGCGTCTTCGGCAAAGGCCGGAATGGCGCTTCCGGCACCGAAGGCCAAGCCGGCGGCCGCACCGGCTGAACCCATCAGGAATGAACGGCGATTGACCTGCATGATATCCTCCTTGTCCCAAATATGCCTGCTGCCATCCTCCAATGGCGTTGTCAGGGCATTTCAGCAAATAGACTACGCAAAAAAATATTCTTTGCAAGAAGTAATCATTTTCTTGCAAATTTGCATTATTTGCATGATGCTTGCCCTATGAACGACCAAAAAATCAGACGGCCGCGTCAGGCCGATATAGCCACATTGGCCGGCGTCTCGGTCTCCACGGTGTCACGCGTGCTCGCCAACGAACCTGGTATCAGCGAAAGCGTGCGGTTGCAGATATTGAAAGTGGCAGCCGAGAACGGCTATCCCGTCAAGCCTGCTTCCGAGGCCGTTGCCGGGGGACTGGCGCTGATTGCCAGCGACGGCGTCACCGGCACCCTCAGCGTCTTTTATGAAGCGATCGTCGACGGCCTGCGCGCCGGCGCTGCCGAAGCGGGTATGCCCTTCGAAGTCCGGCTGGTCCGCGAGGATCGAACCACGCCGGATGCCGTGCGCGACTATATGCAGACCGCGGGCGCCGAAGGTCTCTTTCTCGTCGGTATAGATCCGAACGAGAGTTTGCGCGACTGGCTGCAAGCCAGCATGACTCCCACGGTTCTTGTCAACGGCACCGATCCCAGGATGCAGTTCGATGGCGTTTCGCCGGCTAATTTCTTTGGCGCCTATGAGGCGACCAGCCGGCTGACAAAGGCCGGCCATCGCCGCATCCTGCACCTGAGCGGTTCTCACCGCCATACGATCCGGGAGCGCGTGCGCGGTTTCGAGGCGGCAATCGCCGCCGTCTCCGGCGCCGAGGGCCGTCTCGTATCCCTGGCTCTTCAAGGCAGCGCCAGCCGGGAGGCGCACGAACGCACGACAGAAGCACTTGCCGAGAATGCCGGTTTTACCGCCGCCTTCTGCATGAATGATTTCATCGCCGTCGGCGTGCTCGAGGCCGTCACCGAGGCAGGCCTGCGTGTGCCGGAGGATTTCGCGATTGTCGGCTTCGACGATCTGCCCTGCGCGCAGATGACCAATCCGCAGCTTTCCACCATGCGTGTCGACCGCGCCGCCCTCGGGCGCGAAGCCGTTTCGCTGATGCTGTCCCGTTTCCGCAACAGGACGGCCTCTGCGCGCCACATCTGCCAGGCGGTCGCTCCCATTCCGGGAGGGACCGTTCCGAACGCCTAGAACAGGATGATTTAGGTCAAGGCCTAAAATCCGAATCCTGTTCTAAATTAAATAGTTAGAGCATGATGTCGTCCGAAAACCGCTCACACTTTTCGGCATCATGCTCTAGAACCCGTGAGTGATACCGATGACCTATGATCCCGCCAGCGCCAACCCGCTCGCAGGCAATCCGCTGGAAACCCGCGCCGATATGAGCCGCGCCCTGCTTGCGCTCTTCGATCCGCTGCTTGCCTGTTTCTCGAAGGGCAATGCCCGCGTCACCCTCAATGGCGGCGGCGCCCATTTCGACCGGGCAGCAGCCGATCTCGAAGGGTTCGCCCGCCCGCTCTGGGGATTGGCGCCGCTTGGCGCCGGCAATGGCGACTTCGCCCATTGGCATCGTTTTGCCGAAGGCCTCGCAAACGGCACCGATCCCGCCCACCCCGAATATTGGGGAACGGTCAATGGCCGCGATCAGCGGATGGTCGAGCTTGCCGCTCTCGGTTTTGCCCTGGCGCTGGTGCCCGAAAAGATCTGGGAGCCGCTCGATGCGCGTGCCCGCGGCAATGTCGTCGCCTATCTCAAGCATGCCCGGCAGTTCGACTATGCCGACAACAATTGGAAATTCTTCCGGATCTTCGTCGATATCGCGCTCGATCGTCTCGGCGCCGATTTCGACCGCAGCCTGACGCGGCAATATCTTGAGGAGCTCGAAGGCTTTTATATCGGCGACGGCTGGTATCGTGACGGAAACGTCCGCCGCATCGACCACTACATTCCCTTCGCCATGCATTTCTATGGCCTGATCTATTCGAAGCTCGTCGACGACGACTATGCAAAGCGCTACCGCGAGCGCGCGGTCCTCTTCGCCCGGGATTTCCGGCACTGGTTTGCCGCTGACGGGGCGACGATCCCCTTCGGCCGCAGCCTGACTTATCGCTTTGCCTGTGCCGGCTTCTGGTCGGCGCTCGCCTTTGCCGATGTCGAGGCTCTGCCCTGGGGCGAGGTCAAGCATCTCTGCCTGCAGCATCTGCGCTGGTGGAAGGATAAGCCGATTGCCGATCGCGACGGCGTGCTGTCGATCGGTTTCGGCTATCCGAACCTGCTGATGTCGGAGAGTTACAATTCCGCCGGCTCGCCCTACTGGGCCTTCAAGGCCTTCCTGCCGCTGGCGATCGCTGAGGATCACCCATTCTGGACGGCGAAGGAAAAAGTGCCGGAGCAAGCACCTGACATCATCCCCCAGCGTCATCCCGGCATGGTGATCATGCGGGCGGGCGGCGATGTCGTTGCGCTGTCTTCCGGCCAGGAAAACCTGCAGATGCGGTGCGGCACGGAAAAATACGCGAAGTTCGCCTATTCCGCCCGCTACGGCTTCAGCGTCGAGGCCGATGAGCGTGCCTTTGCGCTTGCCGCCTTCGATTCAGCGCTTGCCTTCAGCGATGACGGCCTGCACTACCGCGTGCGCGAAACGAACGAGGAAGCCAAGATCGCAGGCGAGGTGCTGTTTGCGAAATGGTCGCCTTTTGCCGATGTCGACGTCGAAACCTGGCTCGTGCCCGCCGCACCTTGGCATATCCGCCTCCATAGGATCAGGACAAGCCGGCCGCTGCGGATTGCCGAAGGCGGCTTTGCCATCGGCCGCCGGGACTTCGAGCTGGATACGCTGTCCGCTTCGGGTGGGGTTGCTTATGCGGTCGGCGAAGCCGATTTCACCGGCATTCTCGATCTCGGCTCCTCGGTCAAACGTTCGGGCCTCGTCCAGAAGGCAATGCCCAACACCAATGTGATTGTCGCGAAAACCCTGGTGCCGCAGCTGCGCGGGCAGATTCCGACCGGTGAAACCATTCTGGTAACGGCAGTGCTGGCGCTTGACGATCCCGCCGCCCTCTCGTCTGCCTGGGCGAGACCGCCGAAAGCGCCCGACATTGCAGCGCTGGAGGCCCTGGTGAGGGAAAAGGGCGTGACAGTCAGCGCCATCGAAGCGCCCGGACAAATGCCATGAGCCAGCCGGCCATTATCCTTGCCATGCAACCGTCGCGCACGCAGCATGTCCTGCCGGATGAGGTCCTGCGCCGGCTGGGCGGCATCGGTCGCCTGCTGGATTCCAAGCCGCTGCAGCGCTTCGACGACGAGCGTGCGCGACGTCTGCTGGCCGAGGCGGAAATCCTGATCACCGGCTGGGGCGGGCCCTATGTCGGGCCTGAAATTCCCACCGCGGCGCCGCATCTCAAGTTCATCGTCCATGCGGCGGGCACGGTAAAGGGAGTCATCGACGACGCCATCTTCGAAGCCGGTATCCCGGTCAGCCATTCGGCCGAGGCTAACGCCGTGCCGGTGGCCGAATTCACGCTGGCGGCGATCATTTTCGCCGGCAAGCGCGTCTTCCGTTTCCGCGATCTCTATGTTGCCGACCGAAACCGCAACCGGACACATTTGATGCAGCGCGAAGCGATCGGAAACTACCGCCGCACCGTTGGCATCGTCGGCGCTTCGCGCATCGGCCGGCGCGTGATCGAACTCTTGAAACCCTTCGACTACAGGCTGTTGCTCTCCGATCCGACGCTTGATGCCGCCGAGGCCGCCGGCCTGGGAACAGAAAAAATCGATCTCGACGAATTGATGCGGCAATCGGATATCGTTTCCCTGCATGCGCCATCGCTGCCGTCGACGCAGCATATGATCGATGCGCGAAGGCTGTCGCTGATGAAGGACGGCGCGACGCTCATCAACACGGCGCGCGGCATTCTCATCGATGAGGCCGCCCTGCTTTCGGTGCTGAAGACCGGTCGTATCGACGCGGTCCTCGACGTCACCGATCCGGAAATCCCGGAGGCGGGTTCTGCTTTCTACGATCTGCCGAACGTCTTTCTGACGCCGCATATTGCCGGCGCTATTGGGCTGGAACGGGCGCGTCTCGGTGAGATGGCGGTGGACGAGATAGAGCGCTTCGTGACCGGCCAGCCGCTGCTTTACCAGATCCACCAGGCAAATCTCGCAAACATCGCCTGACGCGCGTCGAGCGGCTTAAATCAATTCCAGCAAAAGTGCGAAGCGGTTTTCCGTCCTGAATTGCGTAAAAACGCTCTATCGAAGGGTATCAGCGCGACGTCCTCAGCGAATTTGGTGAACCGTCATTGGCAAGTTCAGGCATGAGATCGGCAATATCGACCACCTTGCCGGTGCGCGAGCTCTCCAGCGCGGCAATACCGCAAAGCACCGACATGGCGCCCGCCCGCGTGCCGGCGCGCTGGGCGAGCCTGTCTTCCGTATCGGGTTTGAAGATCATGTTGCGCATCCGGTCGTCGCCGCCGTAATGGCCGCCGGTGAAATGCGGAACGACGATGCGCTCCACTGCCTCCTTACCATCAGGGAAATTGCGGATGAGCAGGATCGTGTCCTGCTTCGGCTCTTCCCAGGGCTGGGCTTCATACTGGCGAAGCTCGATCCGCCCTTTGGTGCCGTTGAAGGCAAGGTGATGGCCTTCGATCGGCTGGAAGGTGTTCAGCGAATAGGAGACATGGACGTTGTTGCGGTACCGGAGCGACACCACCATCGTATCGGGAATGTCGATGTCCTCGCGGAAGACGCAGCCGTCACGGAAGTAGCCGTCGATCTTCGAGGGATCTTCGTAGAGTGAATCAAGGAAGGGATCGGCCTCGAGATCGAGATAGTAGTCGCATTCATGCGTATGCGGACAGAGCTTGCAGCGCGGGCCGCGGAACGGGCCCTTGCGGCCGTAATTCTGCAGGTCGGCGAAGGAGGTGACGGCCTCGGGATCGCTGTCGAGATACCAGTTCAACAGATCGAAATGATGCGTCGCCTTGTGGACGAACAGGCTGCCGGAATTTTCCTTATACGCATGCCAGCGGCGGAAGTAGTCGGCACCGTGCTTGGTGTTCAGATACCAATGAAAATCGACTGAGGTGACCCGGCCGATCTCGCCGGCATTCAGCAATTCCTTGATCTTCGCAGCCGTCGGCGCGTAGCGATAGTTGAAGGACACATCGACCCGGCGACCGGTGCGCTTTTCGGCATCCAGAATCCGGCGAATCTTTTCGACCGAGGTCGTCATTGGCTTTTCGGTAATGACGTCGATGCCGGACTCCAGCGCCCGCACGACGATATCGTCATGCGTATGATCGGGCGTACAGACGATGACGAGATCCGGCTTCTGCTCAGCAAGCATCGAATCGATGTTTTCGTAGAGCGGCGCATTGCTGCCGATCATGTTGCGGGCGCGCTCGCCGCGCAGCGAATTCTTCTCGACGATCGCGGTCAGGTCGACATGTTCGCGCCAGCCGGCAAGCAGATCCTTGCCCCACATGGTGGTGCCGCGGTTTCCCGTGCCGATCAGGGCAAAACGGCGTTTCTCCATCGAATGATCCTCCTGCATGCGTGATGAAACAAATACTGAAATCAGGCCCAAAGCGCGTCGCGATCTTTCAGATCGCTTGGCCCCGCTTTAGGTCTTTGGCTTTTCGCATGTCATGGTCGCAAAACCGCTGCACACTTTTGCGCGACATGCTTTAGCAGCAGCTCCTGAAGCGCTCGACGCAGGTGGCGATCACTTCTTCGGCCGGGCGTTTCCACCAGTTTTCGGCCGAAAAGATCTCCACCTCCTGAGCTCCGAAGAAACCGGCGGCCTCCACCATCCGTCTTATGCCTTTGAGGTCGATCACACCATCGCCCATCATGCCGCGGTCGAGCAGCATGTCCTTTGTCGGCACCAGCCAGTCGCAGATGTGATGAGCGAAGATGCGTTTCATGCGCCCGGCGCGGGCGATCTGGTTGGCAAGATCGGGATCCCACCAGACATGGTAGACGTCGACCGCAACACCGACGTCCTCGCCGAGCTGCTCGCACAGGTCGAGCGCCTGACCGAGCGTGTTCACGCAGGCACGGTCGGCGGCATACATGGGATGCAGCGGTTCGATAGCGAGCTTCACGCCGGCAGCCTGCGCATGCGGCAAAACGGCAGCAATGCCGTCGAACACCATTCGGCGCGCGGCGACGATGTCCTTCGAGCTGCCCGGCAGACCGCCGACGACGAGCACGAGGCAATCGGCGGAAAATGCTGCCGCCTCATCGATGGCCCGCCTGTTGTCGTCGAGGTTTTTCTGCCAGTCGGCATCGTTCGCCGCCGGGAAGAAGCCGCCGCGGCAAAGGCCGGTCAGCTTGATGCCGTTCGATTTGACGATACGCACCGCCTCGTCGAGACCGACCTTGGCGACCTGGTCGCGCCAGGGGGCGATCGCGGTGATGCCGTGTTTCAGGCAGATATCGACGGCCTCGGCGAAGCCGCATTGCTCGCGGATCGTCGCCAGGTTGATCGAAAGTCCTTCGACCTGCATGTCATTCTCCTCCCGTCACTACAGCGCCGCGCGTCTCTTCAGACGCGCAAAGGACGCTGTAGCACTTTGAATTGCTGCATAATTTTGTCCTCAAATCGGTTCCGACTTAAGGACAAAATTATGCAGCAGCCCGTGATTCAGTTGACCCCGTGGACGGCAAGCACCTGTTTCATGCGCGCCGTCGCGAGTTCCGGATCGGCGAGAACCCGGGCCTTGTCGGCCAGGCGGAAGAGTTCGGCTAGATGCGTCAGCGAGCGGGTGCTCTGCTGGCCGCCGACCATGACGAAATGGTCCTGCAGGCCGTTGAGATAGGCGAGGAAGACGACGCCGGTCTTGTAGAAGCGGGTCGGCGCCTTGAAGATGTGGCGCGACAGCGGCACGGTCGGCTCCAGCAGATCGAAGAATTCATGGTTGCTCTTGCGGCCGAGCGCTTCGAGGGCTGCCGAGGCAGCCGGAGCGATCGCATCGAAAATGCCGAGCAGTGCGTCGGAATGGCCCTCTTCGTCGCCGGCGATCAGTTCGGCATAGTTGAAATCGTCGCCGGTATACATGCGCACGCCTTTCGGCAGCCGGCGGCGCATCGCCACTTCCTTCTCCTTGGAGAGCAGCGAGATCTTGATGCCGTCGACCTTGTCGGCATGGGCCTCGATCACCTCGAGGCAGGTGGACATGGCTTGGATATGATCACCGTTGCCCCAATAACCTTCGAGCGCCGGATCGAACATTTCGCCGAGCCAATGGATGATGACGGGTTCCTTGACCTGGCGAAGGATCCGGTCATAGACGCGGATATAGTCGTCCGGCCCTTTGGCGGCGGCGGCAAGCGCCCGGCTCGCCATCAGGATGATGCGGCCGCCGGCCGCCTCCACGGTTTCGATCTGCTCCTCATAGGCACTGAGGATTGTGTCGACGGTGACGTCGGGTCCCGGCGTCAGATGGTCGGTGCCGGCGCCGCAGGCGATCAGCGCGTCCTTGCGGCCGGCCGCCTCACTGAGCGCCCGGCGGATCAGGTCGCGCGCTTCCGGCCAGCCGAGGCCCATGCCGCGCTGCGCCGTATCCATCGCTTCGGCAACGCCGAGGCCGAGATCCCAGAGCCGATGGCGGAAGGCGAGCGTCCGCTCCCAATCGATCGCCGGCGTCAGCCACGGATCGTTGTCGGCGAGCGGATCGGCGACGACATGGGCGGCGGCAAAGGCGATGCGCGGAAAGGCCTTGGCGTCGCGCTTGGCGAGCGCGATCGGTGTGCCGGTCAGCGTATAGGGAACGATCTTGCCGTCGAGAGGGAGATTGATCGTCGTCACGGCTCAGAACTCCAGTGCGGGAACGTCGAGCCAGCGACGCTCGGCCCAGGATTTCAGGCCGAGTTCGGCAAGCTGCACGCCCTTGGCGCCGGCTTCCAGGCCATAGGGCCACGGTGCGTCTTCGACGACATGGCGGATGAACATTTCCCACTGCGCCTTGAAACCGTTGTCGAAGGCCTGCGTGTCCGGAACCTCATCCCAGGTCTTGTAGAAGTCGATCGTCTGCGGCTGATCCGGGTTCCAGACCGGCTTCGGCGTGTTGACGCGGTGCTGACTCCAGCATTTCGTCAGACCGGCAACGGCCGAACCATGCGTGCCGTCGACCTGGAAGGTGACGAGGTCGTCGCGGCGGACGCGGACGGCCCAGGAGGAATTGACCTGCGCGATCGCGCCGCCTTCGAGCTCGAAGGTCGCATAGGCCGCATCGTCCGTGTCGCAGTCATAGGGCTTGCCCTGCTCGTCGATGCGGCGCGGAATATGCGTAGCACCGAGGCAGGATACGGCTTTGACTTCACCGAACAGATTGTCGAGCACGTAGCGCCAGTGGCAGAGCATGTCGAGGATGATGCCGCCGCCGTCGCCCTTACGGTAGTTCCAGGAGGGGCGCTGGGCCGGTACGCCCCAATCGCCTTCGAAAACCCAGTAGCCGAATTCGCCGCGCACCGAGAGGATCTTGCCGAAGAAGCCGGAATCCCTGAGCAGCGCCAGCTTGCGCAGGCCGGGCAGGAAGAGTTTGTCCTGCACGACGCCATGTTTGAGGCCGGAGCGGCGCGCCTTGCGGGCAAGGTCGAGGGCCACCTGCAGATCGTCGGAGATCGGCTTTTCGCAATAGACATGCTTGCCGGCGTCGAGCGCCTTGGACAGAAGTTCGGCGCGCATCAGCGTCGTGCCGGCGTCGAAGAAGATCGTGTCGTCGGGATTGGCGAGAGCGGCATCAAGATCGGTCGACCAGCGCTTGATGTTATGCTTCTTCGCCAGCTCTTCCATCTTGGCGCCGTTGCGGCCGACGATGATCGGGTCGATCTCGAGTTTCTCACCCGATTTCAGCGTGATGCCGCCCTGGTCGCGGAAGGCGAGAATCGAGCGCACCAGGTGCTGATTGTAACCCATGCGGCCGGTGACGCCGTGCAAGATGATCCCCAAGCGTGCCATTTTTTCCTCCCAGCAGATTTTTGCGGCGGGAGCGGGCATCCTCGTCCGGTCCTCCCGAGCCGGTAACTAAACAGTTACTTGATGGCAGAAGAGCAACGCGGCTGTCAATAGTCAATTCCGATTTTCGAAATTCAGCGCTTGATCGAGGCGAGCGTGACGTGGACGATATGCCTTTCCCAGGCATTGAGATGGGTCGGCTCCATCAGGTCGCGGCCGAAGATCGTCGAAAGCGTGTATTGATTGGACAGGTAGAAATAACCGAGCGAGGCGATCGTCAGGTAGACATGCAGGGGATCGGCAGTCTCGATGAAGACCCCCTGTTTCTTTCCCTGCTCGAGCACGTCCGAAAGCTCGCCGATCAGATGCGAGTGCAGTTCCTTGAGCCGGACGGACTGGCGCAGCCAGCGGGCCCGATGCAGATTTTCCGTGCCGAGCAGGCTGAGGAATTCCGGATGCTGGAGAAAATAACGCCAGGTGAAGAGCGCCAGTTCGCTGATGCCTTCCTCGGGGCTGCGGTCGCCGATATGCAGCGCGCGCTCGGCGGTGCGGATGCCGACATAGGCCTCTTCGAGCACTCTGAGGTAGAGCTGCTCCTTGTCGCCGAAATAATGATAGAGCATGCGCTTGTTGGTGCCGGCGCGCTCGGCGATGGCGTCGACACGAGCCCCGCCCATGCCGTTTTCGGCAAATTCCCGGGTTGCCGCGTCAAGGATAGCAGCGCGTGTCCGCTCCGGATCGCGTTGGGCCGTCCGTTCGGCAGATGGGCGCCGAGACCTTTTCTTTTCCCCATTCCCCCCGCTGTCGTTCATCTCTCCACCTCCGTCTCACATGTTGCGCTCATAAGCCTTCGGTGCGAAATTGTAAAAACCGAATTTGAAAGCCCCGCGAGCGACACCGCTTGACACGCTCGCCGCTTTGCCCGTAGCTTGTAACCAATTAGTTATTTATGCAAGGGTAACCAGGTTCGGAAGCGTGTGGAGGCGCTTCCCTTTGGAGGAGGAAAAGAAATGACATTCCGTGTAAGCAGACGTAATTTCGTCGCGGGAGGCGCCACGCTTCTCTCGCTCTCGGCGCTGGGAACCAGCGCTTTGGCACAGGAAACGCGACTGCGTCTCCTGTGGTGGGGCTCGCAGCCGCGCGCCGACCGCACCAACAAGGTATCGCAGCTCTATCAGTCGAAGAAGCCGGGCACGTCGATCACCGGCGAATTCCTCGGCTGGGGCGACTACTGGCCGCGCCTCGCGACCCAGGTCGCCGGCCGCAACGCGCCCGATGTCATCCAGATGGACTATCGCTATATCGTCCAATATGCGCGGCGCGGCGCGCTCGCCCCGCTCGAATCCTATATGCCGGCCAAGCTCAACCTCGACGATTTCGACAAGGCGCAGATCGAAGGCGGCAGCGTCGACGGTCATCTCTATGGCGTCAGCCTGGGCGCGAATTCGGCGGCTACGGTCTTGAACACCACGGCCTTCAAGGAGGCCGGCGTCGATCTGCCGACCCAGGCGACCACCTGGGAAGAATTCGGCCGCATCGGTGCGGAGATCACCAAGGCGGGCAAACGCAAGGGCATGTTCGGCATCGCCGACGGCAGCGGCGGCGAACCGCTGTTCGAAAACTGGCTGCGTCAGCGCGGCAAGGCGCTTTATACCGCTGACGGCAAGATCGCCTTCGACGTGGACGATGCCTCCGAATGGTACGACATGTGGGCCAAGTTCCGTGAGGCCGGTGCCTGTGTTCCTGCCGATATCCAGGCTCTCGACAAGAACGATATCGAAACCAACACGGTCTCGCTCGGCAAGTCGGCCGCCGGTTTTGCCCATTCCAACCAGTTCGTCGCCTATCAGGCAATGAACAAGGACAAGCTGGCGCTGACCAACTACATGCGCATCAAGCCGGAATCGAAGGGCGGCCACTATCGCAAGCCTTCGATGTTCTTCTCGGTGTCCGCCCAGTCGAAAGCCGTGGACCTGGCCGTGGACTACGTCAATTTCTTCGTCAAGAATCCCGAGGCAGCGCTGCTTCTGGATGTCGAACGCGGCATTCCGGAATCGAGCGCCATGCGCGAGGTCGTCGCGGCGAAGCTTGATGAGAACGGCAAGGTTGCGCTGGCCTATGTCAGCGGCCTCGGCGATCTCGCCGGCAAATTGCCGCCCCCGCCGCCGGCCGGCGCCGGTGAAGGTGAGCTGATGTTACGCAACATCGCCGAACAGGTCGGCTTCGGACAGCTGTCTCCCTCCGACGGCGGCAAACAGCTTGTCGCTGAAATCACGCAGATTCTCGCACGAGGCTGATCCCGTATGAGCAATGCGATGCGCACGCCCGCAGGGGCCATCAATGTGGAAAGATATCAGGGGGCCGTGGCCGATGGACGCTTCAGGCGTCTCTGGAATGCCAATGCTCCCGGCTATCTCTTCCTTCTTCCATGGCTCATCGGCTTTTTCGGGCTGACGCTCGGGCCGGCCCTGATTTCGCTCTACCTTTCCTTCACCGACTTCGACATGCTTCAGTCGCCGCGGTGGGTGGGAATGGCGAATTACGTGCGCATCGCCACGGCGGATCCGAAATTCTCGGCCGCCATGTATGTCACCCTGACCTATGTCGTCTTCTCGGTGCCGTTCAAGCTGACCTTCGCATTGCTGGTCGCCATGGCGCTGAACCGCGGCCTGCGCGGGCTGTCGGTCTATCGTGCCATCTTCTATCTGCCGTCACTGCTGGGCGGCAGCGTGGCGATCGCCGTGCTCTGGCGCCAGCTTTTCGCCAGCGATGGCCTCGTCAATGCCGCGCTTTCGTATTTCGGTATCGAAGGTCCGAGCTGGATCTCGCATCCGAACTATTCGATCTATACGCTGGTGGCGCTGTCCGTCTGGCAGTTCGGCTCGCCGATGATTATTTTCCTGGCCGGCCTGCGCCAGATCCCGCAGGATATGTATGAGGCCGCGAGCCTCGACGGCGCTTCCAAGTTCCGGCAATTCTACAAGATCACGCTGCCGCTTCTGACGCCGGTGATCTTTTTCAATGCCGTCGTCCAGACGATTGATGCCTTCAAGGCCTTCACACCGGCTTTCATCATATCAGGCGGCACCGGCGGTCCGATCAACTCGACGCTGTTCTACACGCTCTACCTCTATCAGGAAGCCTTCGGCAATTTCCGCATGGGCTATGCCTCGGCGCTCGCCTGGATCCTGGTGGTGATCATCGCGATCTTCACCGCCTTCTCCTTCCTGACCTCGCGTTATTGGGTGCACTACGATGACTGAGATGACCGCTTCCGTCACCGCCGCCAGGCCGCCATCCGACATCACCAAACGCAGCCTGCCGGCGTCGCTGATCATCCACGCCCTGTTGATCGCAGCTTCACTCCTCATGCTCTATCCGCTGTTGTGGATGGTTTCGGCATCGGTGAGGCCGGAAACCGAGATCTTCTCGTCGACCTCGCTCATCCCGTCGTCGATCGATTTCTCCTCCTATGCGCGCGGTTGGGTCGGCCTCGATGTCAGCTTCGGCCGGTTCTTCTGGAATTCGCTGGTCATCTCGCTGCTGGTGGTGACCGGCAATGTCATTGCCTGTTCGCTGACGGCTTTCGCCTTTGCGCGGCTGCGTTTTGCCGGCCGGAATTTCTGGTTCGCGATCATGCTCGGCACGCTGATGATCCCCTATCACGTGACGCTGATCCCGCAATATGTGCTCTTTCTCGATCTCGGCTGGGTCAACACCATCCTGCCGCTTGTCGTGCCGAAGTTCCTGGCAAGCGATGCCTTCTTCATCTTCCTGATGGTGCAGTTCTTCCGCGGCATTCCGCGCGAATTGGACGAGGCTGCGATGATGGACGGCTGCAGCGCTTGGCGCATCTATTGGAAGATCATGCTGCCGCTGTCGCTGCCGGTGCTGGCAACGGCTGCGATCTTCTCCTTCATCTGGACCTGGGACGATTTCTTCGGTCCGCTGATCTACCTGAACGACATGAACACCTATACGATCCAGCTCGGCCTGCGCACCTTCGTCGACTCGACCAGCGCATCGGATTGGGGCGGTTTGTTCGCCATGTCGACCCTGACGCTCGTGCCGGTGTTCTTCTTCTTCCTGTTCTTCCAGCGCCTGCTGATCGAGGGCATCGCCACGACGGGCATGAAGCGTTGATGGCGATGACGGGAAAGAGCGACATGAGCATCAGGACAGTCGCGATCGTTGGCTGCGGCATCGGCCGCTCCCATATCGTCGAGGGTTACCTGCCTCATTCCGACAAGTTCAAGGTCGTGGCGATCTGCGACCTGAACGAGCAGCGCATGGCAGCGGTCGGCGACGAGTTCGGCATCGAACGGCGCACCACCTCTTTTGCGGAACTGCTGGCCGACGACACGATCGATATCATCGATATTTGCACCCCTCCCGGCATCCATCTGGAACAGGTGGTCGCAGCACTTGCCGCCGGTAAACATGTCGTCTGCGAAAAGCCGCTGACGGGCTCGCTTGCCGCCGTCGATACCATCATGGCAGCGGAAAAGACCGCCAAAGGCGTGCTGATGCCGATCTTCCAGTACCGTTACGGCGACGGCATTCAGAAGGCCAAGCGGATCATCGACGCCGGTATTGCCGGCAAGCCCTATACCGCTTCGGTCGAAACCTTCTGGCTGCGCAAGCCGGAATATTACGCCGTGCCCTGGCGCGGCAAATGGGCGACGGAACTTGGCGGCGTGCTCGTCACCCATGCGCTGCATCTGCACGACATGCTGATGCATCTGATGGGTCCGGCGGCCAGGGTCTTCGGCCGCGTCGCCACCCGCGTCAACGATATCGAGGTCGAGGATTGTGCCTCCGCCAGCCTGCTGATGGAAAGCGGCGCCTTTGTCTCGCTGTCCTGCACGCTTGGTTCGCAGGAACAGATTAGCCGGCTCAGGCTGCACTTCGAGAATGTCACTTTTGAAAGCAGCCACGAGCCCTATACCCCCGGCAAAGACCCCTGGAAGATCATCGCTGCGAATGACGACGTGCGGGAGCAGATCGACAGGGTGGTTGGCGACTGGCAGCCGGTCGCGCCGCGTTTCACCACGCAGATGGGCCAGTTCCATGCGTTCCTGAGTGGCCATGCGCCGCTGCCGGTAACGACAAAGGACGCCCGCCGCGCGCTCGAACTCGTCACCGCCATCTACCAGTCTTCCGACAGCGGCGCCGACGTGCCGCTGCCGGTCGGTCCCGATAGTCCGAAATACGCCGATTGGCGCGCAAGAACGAAGTAACGGATAAAATAAAAGAGAGGGTTTTGAGAAGATGGCAACCAGTGTCGTTCTTCAGAAGGTCGAGAAGCGCTACGGCGCGATGGACGTGATCCATGGCATCGACCTGACGATCGATCCCGGCGAATTCGTCGTTTTCGTCGGGCCCTCGGGCTGCGGAAAATCCACCCTGCTGCGCATGATCGCAGGTCTCGAGGAGATCACCGGCGGCGGGCTGCTGCTCGACAACGAGCGCATGAACGAGGTGGCGCCTGCCAAGCGCGGTATCGCCATGGTCTTCCAGTCCTATGCGCTCTATCCTCATATGTCGGTCTACAAGAATCTCGCCTTCGGCCTGGAGACGGCGGGTTACAAGAAGGCCGAGATCGAGCCGAAGGTGAAACGCGCCGCCGAGATCCTGCAGATCGAGAAGCTCTTGGAGCGCAAGCCGAAGGCGCTCTCCGGCGGCCAGCGTCAGCGTGTCGCGATCGGCCGCGCCATCGTGCGCGAGCCGCGTATCTTCCTGTTCGACGAGCCGTTGTCGAACCTCGATGCCGAACTGCGCGTGCAGATGCGCGTCGAGATCTCCCGCCTGCACCGCAGCCTCGGCAATACGATGATCTATGTCACCCATGACCAGGTCGAAGCCATGACGATGGCGGATAAGATCGTGGTGTTGAATTCCGGCCGTATCGAGCAGGTCGGAGCGCCCCTCGATCTCTACAACAACCCGGCCAACCGCTTCGTCGCCGGTTTCATCGGCAGCCCGAAGATGAATTTCCTGAAGGCCCGCATCGAGCAGGCCGGCGAGACCGAAACCAGCATTCATGTCTGCGGCAATTCCGTCCGCCTGCCGCGCCGGCTGAAAGGCGGGGCCGGAGAGGAGGTCACCTTCGGCATCCGCCCCGAGCATCTTTCGCTGGCCGAAGGCGCAATCACGCTCTCGACCATCAACGTCGATCTCGTCGAAAATCTCGGCGGCGCCACCATGCTCTACACCACGACGCCGGATAACCAGCTCCTGACCGTCGCGCTCGACGGCCAGCAGAAGGTGGAGCGCGGCGCCAATGTGAAGGCTTCCTTCGATCCGGCCCGCTGCCACGTCTTCGATGCGGCCGGCAAGACGATCTGACCCCACTGCATAGTTCCTTAAATCCGAATCGATTTAAGGATAAATTATGAAGTAATTCAAAGGTGTTACAGCGTCCGTTGCGCGTCTGAAAGGACGCGCGGCGCTGTAGCGGCTGCTTGACAGCCGATCCTCCTCTGGCCCATCATTTCACGAGGGGCCGCTAGAACAGGATGATTTTAGGCCGGGTCGGCCCAAAATCTGAATCCTGTTCTACATTATATAGTTAGAGCATGATGTCGTCCGAAAACCGCTCACACTTTTCGGCATCATGCTCTGGGGGGTGAGCATGACGCCTGAAGATAGGATTCATGCGCTTGGCATCTGGCAGGGGCCGATCGCAATCTCGCCGATAGCAGGCGGCATCACCAACAGGAATTATCTGGTCAGCGATGCCGTCGCGCGCTGCGTGGTCAGGCTCGGCACCGATATTCCGATCCATCACATTAACAGGCAGAACGAGCTTGCCGCAAGCCGCGCGGCGCATGCCGCCGGCATTTCGCCTGCCGTCATCCATCATTCGCCGGGCGTGCTGGTGCTCGAATATATCGAGGCGCGGGCGCTTTCGCCGGAGGATATCAGGACGCCGCAAATGCTCGCCCGGGTCTTGCCGCTGGTGCGTGCCTGCCATCGCGATATCGCCCGGCATTTCCGCGGCCAGGCGATGATCTTCTGGGTCTTCCACGTCATCCGAGATTACGCCGCCAATCTGAAGGCGTCGGAGAGCGCCTATCTTCCTCTGTTGCCGGGGCTCGTCGGCAGGGCTGAGACGCTGGAGGAAGCGGCAGGGCCTTTCGAGATCGCCTTCGGCCACAACGATCTGCTGGCCGCCAACTTTCTCGATGACGGCAAACGGCTCTGGCTGATCGACTGGGACTATGCCGGTTTCAACACGCCGCTTTTCGATCTCGGCGGATTGGCCTCCAACAACGAGCTCTCGGAGGCGACCGAGCGCACGATGCTGGAGACCTATTTCGACCGGCCGCTGACCGATGATCTCAACAGGCGCTACACCGCAATGAAATGCGCCTCGCTGCTGCGCGAGACGCTCTGGAGCATGATTTCGGAAATTCATTCCAGCATCGATTTCGATTACGCCGGCTATACGGCCGAAAATCTCGCGCGCTTCGATCGCGCCTATCAAGCCTTTGAACAGGACCAATAAATGACGAAGGAATTACCGAAGACGGCGAAAGCCGTGGTCATCGGCGGCGGCATCATCGGCTGCTCGACGGCCTACCATCTCGGCAAGCTCGGCTGGACCGATACCGTGCTGCTGGAGCGCAAGAAGCTTACCTCGGGTACCACCTTCCACGCCGCCGGCCTCGTCGGCCAGTTGCGCACCAGCGCCAACATCACCCAGCTTCTCGGCTATTCCGTCGATCTCTACAAGCGGCTGGAAGAGGAAACGGGCCTCGGCACTGGCTGGAAGATGAATGGCGGCCTGCGCGTTGCCTGCAATGAGGAACGCTGGACCGAGGTCAGGCGCCAAGCGACCACCGCGCAGTCCTTCGGCCTCGAAATGCAATTGCTGACCCCGCAGGAAGCCTTCGATCTCTGGCCGCTGATGGCGGTCGACGATCTCGTTGGTGCCGCCTTCCTCCCGACCGACGGTCAGGCCAATCCCTCCGACATCACCCAGGCGCTGGCAAAGGGCGCCCGCATGTCGGGCGTTTCGATCTTCGAGGATACCGAAGTCCTCGACCTTGAAATCGACAAGGGCAGGATCCGTGCCGTCATCACGGCGCAAGGGCGCATCGAATGCGAGCGCGTCGTCGTCTGTGCCGGCCAATGGACGCGTGCCTTCGCCGCCCGCTTCGGCGTCAACGTGCCGCTGGTCTCCGTCGAGCACCAATACATCATCACCGAATCCTTCGGCGTGCCCTCCAACCTGCCGACGCTGCGCGATCCCGATCGCCTGACCTATTACAAGGAAGAGGTCGGCGGCATCGTCATGGGCGGCTACGAGCCGAACCCCATTCCCTGGGCGGCAAACGGCATCCCCGACGGTTTCCATTACACGCTGCTGGACAGTAATTTCGACCATTTCGAGCAGATCATGGAACAGGCGCTCGGCCGCGTTCCGGCGTTGGAGAATGTCGGCGTCAAGCAGCTGCTGAACGGCCCGGAAAGCTTCACGCCGGATGGCAACTTCATTCTCGGCGAAGCGCCGGAGCTGAAGAATTTCTTCGTTGGCGCCGGTTTCAACGCCTTCGGCATCGCCTCGGCCGGCGGCGCCGGCATGGCGCTTGCCGAATGGGTGACGAAGGGCGAACCGCCCTATGATCTCTGGCCGGTCGATATCCGCCGTTTCGGACGTCCGCATTTCGATACCGACTGGGTGCGGACACGCACGCTCGAAGCCTACGGCAAACATTACACCATGGCCTGGCCGTTCGAGGAACATTCGAGCGGCCGCCCCTGCCGTAAATCGCCGCTCTATGACCGGCTGAAGGCGCAGGGCGCCTGTTTCGGCGAAAAGCTCGGCTGGGAACGGCCGAACTGGTTTGCCGATCTCTTCGCCAACGAGGAGCCGAAGGACGTCTACAGCTACACCAGGCAGAACTGGTTCGACGCTGTCGGCCGCGAGCACAAGGCGGTGCGGGAGGCGGCCGCCATCTTCGACCAGACCTCCTTTGCCAAATTCGTGCTGAAGGGCAGGGATGCTGAGGCAGCGCTGTCCTGGATCGCCTCCAACGATGTCGCAAGGCCGGTGGGATCGCTTGTCTACACGCAGATGCTGAACGACAAGGGCGGCATCGAATGCGACGTGACGGTCGCCCGCATCGCCGAGAACGAATATTACATCGTCACCGGTACCGGCTTCGCCACCCATGACTTCGACTGGATCGCACGCAATATTCCGGCGGAGATGCATGCCGAGCTGGTCGACGTCACATCCGCCTATTCCGTGCTATCGCTGATGGGACCGAATTCCCGCGCCGTGCTGGAAAAGGTGACGGGCAGCGACGTCTCGAATGCGGCCTTCCCCTTCGGCAAGGTCAGGACCATCGGCATTGCAGGCTGCCCAGTGCGGGCGCTGCGCATCACCTATGTCGGCGAGCTCGGCTACGAACTGCATATTCCCGTTGAATATGCGACCACGGTCTATGACGTGCTGATGGCCGCTGGCGGTGAGCTCGGCCTCGTGAATGCCGGCTATCGCGCCATCGAGAGCTGCCGCCTGGAAAAGGGTTATCGCGCCTGGGGGTCGGATATCGGTCCCGACCATACGCCTGTTGAGGCCGGTCTCGGCTGGGCGGTGAAGATGCGGAAGAGCATTCCCTTCCGCGGCCGTGAGGCGATCGAGCGGCAGCTTTCGGGAGGCGTCAAGAAGCGCCTCGCCTGCTTCGTTCCCGAGGATGCCGATACCGTACTGCTCGGCCGCGAAACGATCTATCGCGACGGCAAGCGCGTCGGCTGGCTGTCGAGCGGCGGCTTCGGTTATACGCTGGGCAAGCCGATCGGCTACGGCTACGTCCGCAATCCCGACGGCGTGACCGAGGATTTCGTCCTCTCCGGCACCTATGAGCTCGATGTCGCGCGGGAACGCATCCCCTGCAAGGTCTCGCTGTCGCCGCTCTACGATCCGGATATGGCGCGGGTGAAGGCCTGACGACTCGAACTTTTCTCATCCCCGCCTTCGGGCCAAGCCCTGAGGACACAGGTGACGAGGAGATGTTGTGCCGTGGTCGCCCCACTCCGCCCTGCCGGAACAGAGTCTACCTCGGAAAGACCTCAAGCCTCAGAATAGCGGCAGCCGGTCGTCCTGGATCAGGATCTCCAGCTTGTCAGCCACATCCTGCGTCCAGGCTCGGTGGCCTGTCAAAGCCGCCGGGAAAAGTCCGGGAAGGGTGAAGAGAGCCGCCGAGATCGCCAGGCCGGTGCGCGGGATATCGGCGATGAGAGCGGCGATTTCGCCTGCACGGGGATCGCGCAGTTCATAGCGCTCGCCGTTACCGTGCTCGCCGATCGCATAGCGCATCCATGCCGCAACGGCGATCGCATAGGTCTCCGCCCTGTCGCCATGCGCCAGCGCCTCGCTTGCCGGTTCCAGGAGCCGCTGCGGCAGTTTCTGCGTGCCGTCCATGGCGATCTGATAAGTGCGATGTGCGATCGCCTTGTTTGCAAAGCGCGCTATCAATTCGCTGGCATAGTCATCGAGATCGATGCCCGGCACCGGATCGAGCGTGCGCGCGGCCGCATGCATGTGGCGGTAGGCAAGTGCTGCCAGGGCTGCATCGTCCATCACGTCGCGGATGAATTCATAGCCGCCGATATAACCGAGATAGGCGAGCAGCGAATGGGCGCCGTTCAGCATCCGCAGCTTCATTTTTTCGTAGGCCGAGACTTCCTCGACCATCAGCGCGCCGCGGACCTTTTCCCAGGCCGGCCGCCCATTGGCGAAATGATCTTCGATGACCCACTGCGTAAAAGGCTCTGTCTCGACCGCCGCCATGTCGGTGCGGCCCGTTAGCCGCTCGGCATCGGCATAGGTCGCTTCCGTGCTTGCCGGCGTGATGCGGTCGACCATCGTCGAAGGGAAGGGCACACTCGCTTCGATCCAGCGATGCAGGTCGGGGTCGATGCGGGAGGCGAATTCGAGCACGAGGCGTTTTAGAACCGCGCCGTTGCTCGGCAGGTTGTCGCAGCTGAGCGGCGTAAAGGGCGCGATCCCCTTCTGCCTGCGGCGCGCAAGGCCTTCGACGAGGTAGCCGATGACGCCGCGCGGCGTATGCCGGCTGACGAGATCGGCGACGATATCGGGGTGCTTCAGGTCGAGGCCGCCGGTTGCCGGATCGAAACCATAGGCCTTTTCCGTCACCGTCATGCTGACGATGCGGATGGCGGGATCTTCGAGCCGCGCCAGCAGGCCAGCCGGATCGCGCGGCGCCACATGCGCCTTCAGGATCGAACCGATCACCTCAGCCGTCGTGCCCGAGCTGTCGCGGATCAACGTCGTATAAAGCCCGTTCTGAGCGCTCAGATTGTCAGCGACATCGGCAGTGCGCAGACTTGCCACCTCGATGCCCCAGTCACCGCCCTCTGCGGCAAGTGCGGCATCGGTAAACGGCGCGAAATGCGCGCGGAAGAAGGCGCCCGGCCCAAGATGCAGGATGCCGCTTTTCAGCTGGTTGCGGTCATAGGCGGGAAGCTTCGCCGTCGGGGCGAGGTCGGAAAGGGTCTGCAGTCGTTCGGTCACAGCTTGTAGGCCTTCTTTGCATTGCCATAGGAGAGCTCGCCTGCGACGATCTCGGCTTCCCGCTTGGAAAGCCGGTGTTCGCCGGCGAGCTGGGCAAGGAAGCGGCAGACTTCGCGGCGCCAGACGTCATGCCGGGCCGGGATCGAAAGCAGCGCGCGCGTATCGTCGTTGAAACCCGCCATATTGGCAAAGCCCGCCGTCTCGACGACCTGGTCGAGGTAACGGCGAATGCCGAGCGGGCTGTCGTGGAACCACCAGGGCGGGCCGATCATCAGGCAGGGCCAATGGCCGACCATCGGCGCCAGCTCGCGCGCATAGGTCGTCTCGTCGAGCGTGAAGAGCAGCACACGCAAACCCGGTGCGTGACCATATTTTGATAGTAGCGCATTCAAGCCGCCGACCCAGTCCGTGCTTGTCGGGATATCGGCGCCCATATTCGGGCCGCGGGTCGCAAAAAGTCCGCTGTCGGTATTGCGTCTCGAGCCGGCATGGATCTGCATTACCATGCCGTCCTCGGCCGAAAGTCCGGCCATCTCGGTCATCATCTGGCCGCGGAAGAGCTCGGCATCCTCGGCCGAAAGCGGACCCTTCAGCGCCTTGTCGAGCAGCGCCTGTTTTTCCGTAAGCGGCAGATCGGCGGTGAAGGCCGTGGGCACGCCGTGATCGGTCGCGGTGGCGCCGAACTGGCGGAAATAGGCGCGCCGGCGCCGATGCGCCTCGATCAGGCCGTCCCAGCGCGTTACCTCAGTGCCGGTGATCTCTCCGAACTTGACGAGATTGTCGCGGAAGCCGACGGCATCGGGATCGGTGACACTGTCCGGCCTGTAGGTGGTGCGCACCTTGCCGATCCAGCCGTCGGCGGCCATCTTCTGGTGATGCGCCAGAGGATCGAGCGCTCCATCCGTCGTCGCGATCGTTTCGATACCGAATCGCTGATGCAGCGCCCGCGGTCGGAATTCGGGAAGGGCAAGCTGGGCATTGATATGGTCGTAGAGCGCATCGGCATTGTCTGGTGTCAGCGGCTCGGTGCAGCCGAGCACGGCCGACATGGCGTGGTCGACCCAGAGGCTCGAAGGCGTCCCGCGGAAAAGGTGGTAGTGCGCGGCAAAAGTCCGCCAGATCGCCCGTCCCGATGCCACCGGCTTGCCGTCGAGCCGCGGCACGCCGAGCTCGTCCAAGGTGACGCCGACGCTGTGCAGCATCCGGAAGAGATAGTGATCGGGAATGACCAGCAGCGAGGCCGCGTCTTCGAAGGGCTTGTCGTCGGCGAACCAGGAGGGTTCGGTATGCCCGTGCGGGCTGACGATCGGAAGATTGCGCACCGTCTCGTAGAGGTCTCGCGCGACGGTCCGTGTTGCCGGATCAGCCGGAAAAAGCCGGTCCGGATGAAGAAAGCCGTTTCCTGCATCCATCAGTATTCCTCCCTGATGGATAACGGCCTACCCCACAACATCAGGCGCGGCAAGGTCTTTTAGTAACCAAACGGTACAGTTTTGCGCGTGGCTGCGCCGGGCATGGAAAGCATTGACGAGGCGGCCTATTTCCGCTTTGGGAGAACCATCTGTTCTGCCGGTTTCGGCAAAGGAGGATCGATGTCCGACGAGACGAACCACATCACCCGGCTGGAAGAAATGCTGGCCCACCAGGCAAAGACGATCGAAGAGCTTTCCGATCAGCTCGCCGAGCAATGGAAGACGGTCGAGCAGATGCGCACCAAGCTCGACCGGCTGACCGAACGCTTCCTGTCGCTGGAGGAGCAGTCGCTGGACGCGCCAGCGATCACCCGCCCGCCGCATTATTGACGACACGCGGCGGATGCCGCGTGTCGTTAGGTGTCTTGCGCCATGAGACGGCGGATCAAACGCCGCCGATGCAGAGATATTTCATTTCCAGATAGTCGTCGGCGCCGTGCCGCGAGCCTTCGCGGCCAAGGCCGGATTGCTTGATGCCGCCGAAGGGTGCCGTCTCGGATGACATCAGGCCGGTATTGATGCCGATCATGCCGTATTCCAGCGCTTCCGCCACCCGCCAGACCTTTTTCAGATCACCGGCGTAGAAATAGGCGGCAAGACCGAATTCCGTATCATTGGCCTGGTTGATGACATCCTCGACCGTGTCGAAGCGAAAGAGCGGCGCCACCGGCCCGAAGGTCTCCTCGCGCGCCACCTTCATGCCGCGCGCCACGCCGGTCAGTACCGTCGGCGTGAAGAAGGTGCCGGCGCCGTCGATGCGCTTGCCGCCGGTCAGCAGCTTGGCGCCCTTGGCAAGCGCGTCGCTGACATGGTCCTCCACCTTTGCAAGGCCTTGCTCGTCGATCAGCGGCCCGATCACGACACCCGGCTCGAAGCCGTCGCCTACCGACATCTCGGCGACCTTCGCGGCAAGCTTGGCGGCGAAGGCGTCATAGACGTTCGACTGGACGTAGAGGCGGTTGGCGCAAACGCAGGTCTGGCCGGCATTGCGGTATTTGGAGGCGATCGCGCCTTCGACGGCGGCGTCGAGATCGGCATCGTCGAAGACGATGAAGGGTGCGTTGCCGCCGAGCTCCAGGCTTACCTTCTTGATCTGGTCGGCGCACTGCCGCATCAGGATGCGGCCGACTTCCGTCGAACCGGTGAAGCTGATCTTGCGCACCTTTTCGTTGCCGCAGAGCTCGCGGCCGATCGCCGGACCGTCGACCCCGACGATAACGTTGAAGACGCCGGCCGGAATGCCGGCCTGCTCGGCGAGCACGGCAAGCGCGATCGCCGTCAGCGGCGTCTGTTCGGCGGGCTTCGAGACCACGGTGCAGCCGACGGCAAGCGCCGGGGCGATCTTGCGAGTGATCATCGCCGCCGGGAAATTCCACGGCGTGATCGTGCCGACGACGCCGACCGGCTGCCTGATGACGATCATCCGTTTATCGTCGGAAGGCGCGGGGATCGTCTCGCCGTAGATGCGCTTGGCTTCTTCCGCGTACCATTCGATATAGGCCGCGGCATAAAGGATCTCGCCGCGCGCTTCCGGGAACGGCTTGCCCATTTCGGCGGTCAGGATCGCCGCGAGTTCGTCGGCATTGGCGACCATCAGGTCGAACCATTTGCGCAGGATCGTGCTGCGCTCCCTGGCCGGACGGGCAGCCCAGCCCGGCTGGGCGGCATGGGCCGCATCGATTGCCGCCCGCGTCTCGGCCGCACCCATATCGGGCAGCGAGGCGAGCAGCTCGCCGGTTGCCGGGTTCAGCACGTCGAAAGTCTTTGTGGCATCGCCTGATGTCCAGACGCCGTCGATATAGCCGGCATCGCGCAGCAGGGGCGAGGAGAAGGGAACGTGCTTGGTCAGTGCGCTGGTGAAAGCCATGTCATATCCTCCTTGGGAGTGCGGCTGCCGGTTGCCGGCAGCCATTGAAATCCGGCTAGAGCAATTCCAGGAAAAGTGCGCAGCGGTTTTCCGTCCGGAATTGCGTAAAACAAAAAGTTAGAGCGGTTCTGCGCTTCCGTGAAAAGCTGAACCGCTCTAGGGTGCGATCACTTGGCCGCGCTTGCTTGCAGCATGGAGGCCTCTAGAATATCGAGCGCTTCGCCGAAGATCTCGTCCTGGATGGTGATTGGCGCGAGGAAGCGGATGACGTTTCCGTGGACGCCGCAGGTGAGCAGGATCAGGCCCTTGTCGAGTGCGATCAGCCGCACCCGGTTGGCGAATTCCGCACTTGGCAGTCCCGTCGTCCGGTCGTTGAATTCGACGGCGTTCATGAAGCCCGGCCCGCGGATATCGACGATCTCCGGCACCGTCTCGCGCATTGATTCCAGCCGCTGCTTCAGCCGTCCGCCGAGCAGGTTGGCGCGGTTGCAGAGATCCTCGTCCACAATGACGTCGAGCACGGCATGGGCAGCGGCGATCCCAAGCGGATTGCCGCCATAGGTGCCGCCGAGCCCGCCAGGTCCCGGCGCATCCATGATCGCGGCGCGGCCGGTGACGGCGGCGAGCGGAAAGCCGCCGGCCAGGCTCTTTGCCATCGTCGTCAGGTCGGGCGCCACCTCGTGATGATCCATCGCGAACATTCTGCCGGTGCGGGCAAAACCGGTCTGCACCTCGTCGGCGATCAGCAGGATGCCGTGCTGGTCGCAGAGCTCGCGCAGCGCCTTCATGAAGGCAGCAGGTGCGGAGTAGAAGCCGCCTTCGCCCTGTACCGGCTCGATGATGATGGCCGCGACGCGCTGCGGATCGACATCGGCGGCGAAGAGCTTCTTCAGTGCTGCCAGCGACTGATCGGCGGTGACGCCGTGCAGCTCGACCGGGAAGGGAATATGGAACACGTCGCCGGGCATCGCACCGAAGCCGACCTTGTAGGGCACGACCTTGCCGGTCAGCGCCATGCCCATGAAGGTGCGGCCATGGAACCCGCCGCCAAAGGCGATGACGGCCGAGCGGCCGGTTGCGGCGCGCGCGATCTTGACGGCGTTCTCGACCGCTTCGGCACCCGTCGTGACGAAGATCGTCTTCTTCTCGAAATCACCAGGAAGCAGCGCGTTCAGTCGTTCGGCAAGGTGTACGTAGCTTTCATAGGGCACCACCTGATGGCAGGTATGGGTGAATCGGTCGAGCTGATCCTTGACCGCTGCGATGACCCGGGGATGGCGGTGGCCGGTATTGAGAACGGCGATGCCGGCGGCGAAATCGATGTAACGGCGGCCCTCCTTGTCCCAGATCTCGGCATTCTCTGCACGATCCGCATAAATCTGGGTTGTCATGCCGACGCCGCGGGAAATGGCGGCGTTCTTCCGGTCCGTAAGGCTTGTCGCGTTCATCGATGGCTCCTCCGCTGAAAGGGTTGAAAACTATCTTGTATATTTTCTGCAAGATGTATATAAAACACCTACATTTTTCCTGCAAGAAAACAAGCGGCATTTTTGCTTCAAACATCACGTTTTTTGATGAAAGCTTTGGGGCGATTGGAATCAGGGATACTGGCGGATGAACGATAACGGGCCTGTGCGCTACAAGGTGGCGGAAGCCGCGCGGCTGGCGGGCGTGTCGGCCTCGACGCTGCGCCTTTGGGAAAGCCAGGGTTTGGTGGTTCCCGGCCGTTCGGAAACCGGCCATCGGCAATACAGCGCCGACGATGTGGCGCGGCTAAAGCGCATTTCCTGGTATCGTGTCGAGCGGGGCCTTAATCCCGCAGCAATTCGCGAGGCGCTGGAGAGCGAGGAGCCTTCCGCCGATGGCGCCGAGGCAAGCCAGGATACCGGCCTCGGCCGCAAGCTGCGCAGCCTGCGCCATGCGAACGGCAAGACGCTCGATCAGGTGGCCGGCGACATCGGCGTCACCTCGTCGACCCTCTCGACGCTGGAGCGCACCTCACAGGGTGTTAGTTTCAAGACGCTGCATGATCTTGCCGAATATTACGGCACCACCGTCTCCCGCCTTTCCGGCGAAGAAAGTGGGGACGTTCCGGTGCTGGTGCGCGCCGGCGAATGGCGCAAGTGGCCGGAAACAACGCCGGGTGTCACGGTGCAGCTCCTTGCCGAAGGCCGCAGGATGATGGATTGCCATCGTTTCGTACTGGCGCCGGGGGCTGCCAGCGAAGGCGCCTATCGCCACGAGGGTGAGGAATTCATGCATGTTCTGTCCGGCCGGCTCGAACTGGTGCTCGACGGCGATCAGTTCTTCGATCTCGGGCCTGGCGATTCACTCTATTTCGAAAGCCGCCGCGACCATTCCTGGCGCAACCGTCACGATGGCGAAACCGTGCTTCTCTGGATCAATACGCCGCCGACATTCTGATGCCGAGATAAAAGAGGAAGAGCGTCCTATGTGCGTCCAAGGGGACGCACGGCGCTCCAGCGGCAGGAAAGCGGTTTCGCGCTCTGCGCCTTTGCGCTATAGCGCTGCTGCATAATTCCTTAAATCGGAATCGATTTATGGATAAAATTATGCAGCCATTCAAATTGCTACAGCGTCCTTTACGGCTCTCGAAAAGACGCGCGGCGCTGTAGGGGATGCATCGAACGAAAGACAGTCTCATGGCAGCGACCATACGTTATCACGAAGGCGATATTTCCGCGGCCGACGTTGCCCGCTACACCGGCGCGATTGCGATCGACACCGAAACGCTCGGCCTGGTGCCGCGCCGCGATCGGCTCTGCGTCGTCCAGCTTTCGCCGGGTGACGGCACCGCCGATATCATCCGCATCGCCGCCGGTCAGAAAGAGGCGCCCAATCTCGTCGCCCTGCTTGAAGACCCCACCCATCAGAAGATCTTTCATTACGGCCGCTTTGATATTGCCGTGCTCTTCCATACCTTCAGCGTCACGACGACACCGGTTTTCTGCACCAAGATCGCCTCGCGTCTGATCCGGACCTATACGGATCGCCATGGTCTCAAGGACAATCTCAAGGAGATGCTCGACGTCGACGTCTCCAAGGCACAGCAATCTTCCGATTGGGCGGCCGAGAGGCTGTCCCCGGCCCAGCTCGAATATGCCGCCTCCGACGTGCTTTATCTGCATGCGTTGCGCGATAAGCTGACGGAACGGCTGATCCGCGACGGCCGCTACGATCATGCGACGGCCTGCTTCGAATTCCTGCCGACCCGCGCCAAGCTCGACCTGCTCGGCTGGGAAGAGGCCGATATCTTCGCCCATAGCTGAGCGAATTGCCCTCATTCTGCGTTTGCCAACAGCCGGGCGGCAGGCTTGCCCGCGGCCGTTAGCGATTCATTAACGCCTATTCATTAATATTCCTGTTAATTTTTATGCATTTCGATGACGCCGGAACTGCGTCATGCGGACAGGAGGATCTGCTGGGATGCAAGGGGACCGGATGAGCGCGGTCCTTTTCTAGAGCCTGCTTTCATCGTCACTTTACGAAAGGAGCATGCCATGTTGACTCCCGTTCGTGCAGCGTCCAATGCAAGCTTTTCGTCCCAGGGTCAGACAGCCGCGATCGTCGCCAGTGGTCTCGGCCAATCGGTGATTGCCCCCGCGCCTGTCAACGCCGTCGAAGCCGCCGACCTCAATTCCGCCATTGCCGGCAAGCTCAATATTCTGCTTCTTGCGGCGCGCGAACGCATGGTCGAAGCCCTTTTCGATGTCATCGACGCGGCGGGCCACTCGCTATCGCTGGACCGTGGCGAGGACGAGAGCAATCTTGCCTTCGCCTCTCGGCTCGCCGATGCGATCCGGCGGCTGCCGGCCGCGAGAATCGACGAGGTCGAGCGCCAGCTGACCGCGCAAGGCCACGGTCTGCCGCTGCGGACCATTGCCGAAGCTCTGAAAAACCCGACGGGCCCGGAAGCCGCCCGCATCGTCGCCTATCTGGAAATCGTTCGCTACAAGGATCGCGATCTCGCCGCCCGCGCCGTCGTACGCTCCTATCGCCAGAACGACGCCTCGCCGATGCGCACCGAAGCCCGCCCCGAAATCCAGCTGCATGAGGACAACAGGCCGGCTGCCGCCACGCGCCAGCTGGCGGAAAAGGTGCCGGTATTGGTCGCTCCGCTGACCGAGGCTGCAGCGCTCTTGACTGCCGAAGAGCCGCTTATCGCCGAAACTGTCGAGGCCGCCGATCCGGAAACGCCACAGCCTGAAGAAGCCCCGGCCCAGCCTGCCCCGGTGGCGGCAGCGGAAGTTGCCGCGGAAGAATCCCTGCCGCAGGAGCTCGAAGCCCAGCAATTATTGTCAACGGACCTGGACAAAATCGAGGATACGCAGGAAGCGGTGGAGCAATCGGCCGTTCAGCCCCGCATAGTGTCCGACAAGGCCGATCCCGTCATTCCCAGGAACTGGGCAGGGATCGTCGCCTCCATGACCGAAGAAGCCTCGGAGATGATCGCCACCCTCATCCGCGAGCAGGAAATCGAAACCGTGCTGGAGGATGTTCCCGTCGAGGCGGCGGTGGAAATCGATACGATCCTCGATGAGGCCGTCATCAGCGAGGCGACCGGGAGCTTGACTAAGCAGCCGATGGAACTTGCCGCGCCGGACGTCCGCCAGACCGCAGCGCTCCGCCCGTCGCAGCCGGATATCCCGCCCTTGGTTGTCGAGACCCGCCAGCCGAGGGAAGTCTCCGCCCAAGCGGAAATGATACCGGTCCCGGAGACGATCGAATCCCCCTATGTGCCGCTGGCGGCAAGAATGCCGGAGGGACTTGCCTACACCCAGCTGCCCTATCAGTTCGCCAAGGATATACTGTCGAACGAAAAGGCAGGCGAAACCCACCACCAGCACCAGCACCATCGCGACGGCGCCCCACAGGATCAGAATCAGGACGAGCAGCAGGCGCAGTCCGGCGGCGAGGATGCCGAGCCCGACGGCGAAGAGACCGACGCAGCACCCGCGCGGAGGACCCCGAGGATGATCGATGCCGAACCGGTGGCTCATCAGCCGGCAGGCGCGGCCGCCGATCCGGTCTATGCCCTCTATCAGCGAATGGTCGGCTGGGAATAAAGCAATTCCAGGAAAAGTGTGAAGCGGTTTTCCGTCCGGAATTGCGTAGAAACAAAAGTATAGAGCGGTTCTGCGCTCCATGAAAAGCAGAACCGCTTTTTTTAAAGCCTGAAAATGAAGAACCCGCCGGATCGCTCCGGCGGGTTCTTCAATTCAAAGGCGGATGCGAAGCTTATTCGCCGCCGCGGTTTTTCAGGGCTGCGCCGAGAATGTCGCCGAGCGAAGCGCCGCTGTCGGACGAACCGAACTGGGCAACGGCTTCCTTCTCTTCCGCAATCTCCAGAGCCTTGATGGACAGCATGATCTTGCGGTCCTTCTTGGAGAAGTTGGTGACGCGGGCGTCGAACACCTGGCCGACCGAGAAACGCTCAGGGCGCTGCTCGTCGCGGTCGCGGGCGAGGTCGGCGCGACGGATGAAGGAAGTGATGTCCTCGTGATTGACGAGCTTCACTTCGACACCGCCGTCGTTGACCGCGATCACTTCGCAGGAAACGACTGCATTCTTGCGCAGGTCGCCGGAAGCAGCGGCGTCGCCGACTGCATCCTTGCCGAGCTGCTTGATGCCGAGCGAGATACGTTCCTTCTCGACATCGACGTCGAGAACGACGGCCTTGACGACGTCACCCTTGTTGAACTCCTCGATGACCTGTTCGCCTGGACGGTTCCAGTCGAGGTCGGAGAGGTGCACCATGCCGTCGACATCGCCGTCGAGGCCGATGAACAGGCCGAATTCGGTCTTGTTCTTGACTTCGCCTTCGACTTCAGTGCCGGCCGGATGGCTGCGGGCGAATGCTGCCCACGGATTTTCCAGCGTCTGCTTGAGGCCGAGCGAAATACGGCGCTTGGACGGATCGACTTCGAGAACGACGACTTCGACTTCCTGGCTCGTGGACAGGATCTTGCCGGGGTGAACGTTCTTCTTGGTCCAGGACATTTCCGAGATGTGGATCAGGCCTTCGATGCCCGGCTCCAGCTCGACGAATGCACCGTAGTCGGTGATATTCGTGACGGTACCGGAAATCTTCTTGCCTTCCGGATACTTGGCCTGGATGCCATCCCACGGATCGCTTTCGAGCTGCTTCATGCCGAGCGAGATACGGTGGGTTTCCTGGTTGATGCGGATGATCTGAACCTTGACCTGCTGGCCGATGTTCAGGATTTCCGACGGATGGTTCACACGGCGCCATGCCATGTCGGTGACGTGCAGCAGGCCGTCGATGCCGCCGAGGTCAACGAACGCACCGTAATCGGTGATGTTCTTGACGACGCCGTCGACAACCTGGCCTTCTTCGAGGTTCTGAACGATTTCAGAACGCTGCTCGGCACGGGATTCTTCCAGAACCGTACGGCGCGAAACCACGATGTTGCCGCGGCGCTTGTCCATCTTGAGGATTTCGAAGGGCTGCGGGTTGTGCATCAGCGGGGTCACGTCGCGGATCGGGCGAATGTCGACCTGAGAACGCGGCAGGAAGGCGATCGCACCGTCGAGGTCGACCGTGAAGCCGCCCTTGACCTGGTTGAAGATCACGCCTTCGACGCGCTCGCCAGCTTCGAACTTGGCTTCGAGCTTGACCCAGCTTTCTTCGCGGCGAGCCTTCTCGCGCGACAGAACGGCTTCGCCAAGCGCGTTTTCGATGCGCTCGACATAAACTTCGACTTCGTCGCCGACCTTCAACAGGCCGTCCTTGGCGCGCGCGCCGAATTCCTTGAGCGCGATGCGGCCTTCAACCTTCAGGCCGACGTCGACAACGGCGACGTCCTTCTCGATGCCCGTGACGATGCCCTTGGTGACATAGCCTTCGGCCAGGTCGTTCTTGGCAAAGGACTCTTCGAGAAGAGCCGCGAAATCCTCGCGGGAGGGGGTAGCTACTGACATAAAATCTCCTGCGTGTCCTGAAACGGAAGCGGACACGTATGCGCCGGTTGGTTTGCGTTGAACGGGCCTGAACCCAGTCCGCCCTCTCTGACGAAGGCAATCCGGCGCTTGGACGGAATTTCAGGCTTGCTGTATTAGAAGCGATCCATGCTCAGAGCACGCAAAATCGCTTGAATTTAGGCATTTCGGCTCAAGACCGCATCGATGATCGATTGAGCAGCTTGAAACGCGGCCTCTATACTCATTTCCGACGTATCAAGCAAGTGCGCATCATCAGCTGGTTTCAAAGGGCTGTCGGCCCGTCCCATGTCGCGTTCGTCGCGCCGCTTGACGTCCTCGAAGATCGCATCGAAATCCGCCGTCAGGCCTTTGCCGAGGATCTCGTCATAACGGCGTCTTGCGCGGACTTCCGGCGACGCCGTTACATAGAATTTCACCGCCGCATTCGGGCAGACGACCGTGCCGATATCGCGCCCATCGAGCACGGTTCCCGGCGCTTTCGTCGAAAACCGTCGCTGCGCCTCCACCAACGCCCGGCGCACCGCCGGCATCACGGCAATCCTCGAGGCGGCTTCGCCGATCTCATGTTTGGAAAGTATATCGCGATCCAATCCAGCGAGTTCAACCTCTCTTGCGATCTTTTCCGCCACCGCCTCGTCGTCGAGCGGCAGGCCGGCATCGAGCAGCGCCTTGGCCGTGGCGCGATAGGTCAGGCCGGTATCCAGATGATGGAAGCCGTATTGGTCGGCGATGCGGCGTGAAAGCGTGCCCTTGCCGGCCGCCGCCGGGCCATCGATGGCGATGGTGAAGGTCTCGTTTGTCATACGATCAATCCTGCGGCAGCACGTGGAAACGGCGAAAGCGTTTGTCTTCGCGGACATGCGGCAGCTGGCACATCATTCCGCCACCAGCTCGATCTTCGCTCCAAGGCCGGTCATCAGCTGCATGAATTCCGGAAAACTGGTCGCGATCATCGCCGCGTCGTCGATCGTCACAGCATGCTCCGAGGCAAGCCCCAGGACAAGGAAACTCATGGCGATGCGATGGTCGAGATGCGTGCTGACCCTGCCGTCGGCAGCGTTACCGAGGCCCTTGCCGTCTGGCCGGCCGCGCACGATGAGAAAATCCTCGCCTTCGTCGCAGTCGACGCCATTCAGCTTTAGGCCATCGGCGACGGCGGAAAGACGGTCGGACTCCTTGACGCGCAGTTCCTCCAGCCCCTTCATGACCGTCGCGCCCTCGGCGAAACAGGCGGCGACGGCGAGGATAGGATATTCGTCGATCATCGACGGCGCGCGATCTTCGGGAACGGTGACGCCCTTGAGCTCGGAATGGCGCACGCGCAGATCCGCCACGTCCTCGCCGCCGGCAAGACGTGCATTCACCACCTCGATATCAGCGCCCATCTCCTGCAGCGTCAGGATCAGCCCCGTGCGGGTCGGGTTCATCAGCACGTTGACGATGGTGATGTCGGAGCCGGGAACAATCAGCGCCGCAACCAGCGGGAAGGCGGTGGAGGAGGGATCGCCCGGTACGTCGATCACCTGGCCCGCCAGCTTGCCGCGGCCTTCGAGCCGGATCGTGCGGACGCCATCCCCGTCCGTCTCGACGGAAAGGGCGGCGCCAAAACCCTGCAGCATCTTTTCGGTATGGTCGCGCGTCATCACCGGCTCGATGACCGTGGTGACTCCCGGCGTATTGAGACCGGCAAGCAGTACGGCCGATTTCACCTGGGCGGATGCCATCGGCACGCGATAGCGGATCGGGCTCGGCGTTCCCGGGCCTCTGAGCGTCACCGGCAGCCTGTCGCCTTCGGATGCGCTGACCTGCACGCCCATTTCGCGCAGCGGATTGAGCACGCGGCCCATCGGCCGTTTCGAAAGCGAGGCGTCGCCGATGAAGGTCGAGTGAAAGTCGTAAGTGCCGACGAGGCCCATGGTCAGCCGCACGCCGGTGCCGGCATTGCCAAAATCGAGCGGCGCGTCAGGCGCAAGCAGCGCACCGTTGCCGGTGCCCTCGATCACCCATTGCGCGCCTTCTTTGCGAATCCTGGCGCCCATCGCCTGCATCGCCCGGCCGGTATTGATAACGTCCTCGCCTTCGAGCAGGCCGGTGATCCGGGTTTCGCCGGAAGCAAGCCCGCCGATCATGAAGGAACGATGCGAGATCGATTTGTCGCCCGGAATACGGACGCTGCCCGTAAGACCGGCGGATTTGCGGGCGGTGGCGGGCTTTGACGCGGAGCCGTTCAGCATGACGCAATCCTTTGCAAACGCAGTCTATTTTCGCCGCAAGACGGGCTTGGCCGGTCGCAATTCCCGTCCGCTTCTGCAGCTGTTGCGGCTCGTTAACATAAACGTGCCGGGCGGTCATCCGTCGGCTTGCCAAAAACCCGGCGCTCCGATCGCAAAGTTTGGCTTTGACATGGGAAGCCACAGCGATTAAGGGGACCGGCTTATAAATTCCGATGGAACGCCGGCTTGAACGGCATCTGCCGAATCTCATATTCGGCTATTCACACGAGGCTCATAGTGGCGAAAGCGGAACTTGGAACCAAGCGTACCGATCCGGAAACCGGCAAGAAGTTTTATGATCTGAACCGGGATCCGATCGTCTCTCCTTATACCGGCAAGTCCTACCCTCTGTCCTTCTTTGAAGAAACCTCGGCGATCGCCGAAGTTGCCGAAGAAGACGAGGTCGCGGAAGTCGATACTGAAAACACCGAAGTCGAACTGGTTTCGCTGGAAGATGCCGATGACGCCGCCAGCGGCGACGACATCCCCGATATCGGCGATGACGATGTCGAAATCGAAGGCGATGACGACGACGATACCTTCCTCACACCCGACGAAGATGACGATGATGACGACATGAGCGACATCATCGGCGTGACCGGCGACGAAGACGAAGTCTGAGACCGCATTTCGGCCCGGCGAGGAAAAAATTCTCCGGGCCGCATTTTTTTAGGCTTGCTATCTCCGGAATCCGGAAGTAATAAGCCGCCACTCCGAAGGCGCACGCCTTGAGGAACATCCCAGGACCGGCCCTGAGCCGGACCACCTTGATGGGGCTATAGCTCAGCTGGGAGAGCGCTTGCATGGCATGCAAGAGGTCAGCGGTTCGATCCCGCTTAGCTCCACCACCCTACGCTCTTCGAGCTTCGGCTCGGCAAGCCGGAAGGATTGACGGGACGAGGGCGAGAAGGGAAGCGGAGGCTGCCGCGCCGAAGTTGCGAAGCAACGTAGGCGGGCTATGATCCTTCCATGAACTACGTCTACATTCTCCATAGCACTGAATTTCCGGATCGCTATTACGTAGGCGTGACGAGTGACCTAAAGTCGCGTCTGGCAAAGCACAACGCTGGCGAGGTTTCGCATACCTCGAAGTACCTCCCTTGGTCTCTCAAGACCTATCTCGCTTTCTCCGATGAAGCGCAGGCCTTCGCTTTCGAGAAATATCTGAAGTCGGCTTCAGGCAGAGCTTTCGCAAAGATAAAGACTCTAGCCGCCCCCTTCAATTCCGGCAGGACGCTCCCGCAGCCGCCCGATCAGACAATTGCAACTCGACCGACCGGGTCGCGCGTTAGATTGACGTAAACGCCCCCATCCCCTTCCGATCACCTTTGCCAATTCCTCAATAGGACGATGTATGTTGGTTGCCGCAACCTCAGCGATTCGGCTCCAGGACCTTCAACCAATGACCAGATCAAGACGCCGCCGCATCATCCGTACCCGACGAACCCTGACCGGGCTCGCCCTTGTCGGCTCGATCTCGTTTCTGGCCGGCATGACCGATGCGACCGGTCTTCTGCTGACCGGCGATTTCGTCTCGTTCATGACGGGCAACACGACGCGGGCCGCACTGGCCTTGAGCGAGGGCAATCTTTATCACGCGGCGGTCCTGATCTGCGCCATCGTCGTTTTCGTGCTTGGCAATGCGGCAGGCATCGTCATCTCCCATATCTCGCAACGCCGCATTTTCGTGGTGCTTGGCTGCGTCGGGCTGGTTCTGGCGCTCGCCTCGATGATGACGGTGCAGAACATGCTGTTCGCACGGTTCTACATGATAGTCTTTTCCATGGGCATGGTGAACGCTGCCGTCGAGCACATTGAAGGCCTGCCGATCGGGCTGACCTATGTGACCGGCGCCCTGTCGCGCTTCGGCCGCGGCATCGGCCGCTGGATCATCGGCGATCGTCGTGTCGAATGGACGATCCAGATCGTGCCCTGGGGCGGCATGGTGCTCGGCGCGATCGCCGGGGCCGTCCTGACACGGCTAACGGGCGCACATGCGCTGTGGCTGGTCTCCCTCTTCGCCATGGTGCTTGCACTTGCCGCCATGCTCATCCCTCGGCCGCTTCAGCGCCGCTTCAATCAGAAGGTCGCACCGAGCGGATCGGCCATCACGCGCGCGAAATAAAACCGTCGCATTCCTGTCACCGTCGAATCGGATAGGAAGGATCGCCGCCAATCCTCAAGGAGTGGGTCTTGTTCCTGATTTCGAAGCTTGTCTGGATTTTCGCGCAGCCGCTGTCGCTGGCATTCTTCCTCGTCTTCCTTGCCCTGCTTGCCGGCCTTCTGCGCTGGCGTACCTTAAGTATCCTCGGCGCAGCTGGTTCGGCCCTCATCCTCTTCGTCACGCTCTACACCACGGCCGGCAACCTGCTGATGCAGGGTCTCGAGCAGCGCTTCGCAAAGCCCGCCGCCGATCCCGATAGCCTGCAATGCATGATCGTGCTCGGCGGCGGCTTCGAAAACGAGGTGAACACGGCGCGCCACGGCATAGAATTCAATGGTGGAGCCGATCGCTTCATCGAAGCCCTGCGGCTGGCGCAGAAATTTCCGCAGTCGCGCATTCTGGTGTCGGGCGGCGACGGCTCCATTTCCGGCATCTATGAAGGCGACGCGGCGGCATCCGAGCGCTTCTTCCCGCTCTTCGGCGTCGGCAGGGATCGCCTGATCGAGGAGAGGCAATCGCGCACGACCTTCGAAAACGCCGTCAACACCAAGGAATTTCTGGCAAGCCAGGGCCTTTCCAATTGCCTGCTGATCACCTCGGGTTTCCACATGCCGCGCTCCGTCGGCATCTTCCGCAAGCTCGGCATCGATATCGTGCCCTGGCCGACCGATTATCGCACTGACGGTCAGGTGAGGCTGGGGCTCGATTTCACTCAGCCGAGCCTCAATGCGCAAAACCTGGCGACGGCGATCCGCGAATGGTACGGCCTGGTCGGCTATTATCTCGCCGGCCGCACGTCGGAGCTTTATCCGAGCTGAGAGCTATTTCTTCGAGATGGTGACGAATTTCGTGCCGCGGACGCGTGCCGTCACGATGCAGGGATCACCTTCGGTGCGGTCGCAGAAGCGCGGATGCATCTTCATCGCCAACACCATGTTGCCGAAGCGCTGGACGAAATCGTAGCCATAGATTTGCGCCGTCGCGATCATGAAATAACCGCCTTCGGCAACCTGCAGGTAGAAATTATAGGTACAGCCGTCGTCATTGCATTGCGGCCCCTTCTGCCCGTCGCAGGTCAGCTGGCCCTCGTTGACCACCGCGTCGATCAGGCCGTCATTGTTGATGTCCTGCCGGATGATGAAACCATCGGCAAATTCGGCCGTCTTGCACTGCTCCTGGAAATGTTTCTTCTCGTAGATCTCAGGGTCGGAGATCAGCGATTGCTGACTGAGGGCGACAGCCGGCATGGCAAGCAGCAGGACGATATTCAGAACGGCGAGCACCAGCGTTTTCACGGCTTTCCTCTTTTGGATAAAGGCTCTGTGGCCCAATGCATGTCGCCAAAAGTGTGCAGCGGTTCTAGGACAACGACATGCATCACGTAAAGACCTTAGCTTTATGGCGCCGCCGCCTTGCGCCGCCCTTGCCGCCGTGGTTCTTTCGATAAAACGTCTGCCGGTTTCGGGGTTCGCATGTCCTTGCTCGTCTATCTCGATTATGCCGGCATTGCGCTGTTTGCCGCAACAGGCGCACTTGCCGCCTCGCGCAAGCAATTGGACCTGATCGGTTTTTTGTTTTTTGCCATGGTGACGGGAACGGGCGGCGGCACCGTGCGCGATATCGTGCTCGGCCGCGTGCCGGTCTTCTGGGTGCTGAACCCCGCCTATATCCTCGTCTGCTGCATCGTGGGCGTCATGGTCTTCTTCACCGCCCATCTGCTGGAATCGCGCTATCGCCTGCTGATCTGGCTGGATGCGATCGGCCTTGCCGCCTATTGCGTGATCGGTGCTGCCAAGGGCCTCGCCGCCACCGGTTCGCCTACCATCGCGATCGTCACCGGCACGCTGACGGCGACCTTCGGCGGCATCCTGCGCGATCTGATGGCAAACGAGCCTTCGGTGTTGTTGCGGCCGGAAATCTACGTGACTGCAGCCCTTATCGGCGCCGGCGTGTTCACGCTCGCCAATGGGCTCGGAATGCAGCTCTATCTGGCGTCTGCCTGCGGCGTCGTGGCGGCCTTTGGGGTGCGCGGTGGAGCCCTGTGGTTCGGCTGGACGTTCCCAACCTACAGGCACAAGCCTGGCCGGCATCCCGACGATGTCATGTGAAGCGACATGCATAAAAATAAAGATCTAAAGGGCATCGCATGAGGCCGATTCGGCGCGACGCGCTTTAGAGGCGTCGTCAGCCCTGCTTCGCCCGCAGGCGGATCACCACGTCGACATGGGCGATCTCCATGCCCTCAGGCGGTTCCGGCAGATTGGCGATCGTCAGGTTGCTGACGGGAATGTCGAGCACCTCGTTATCGCCTTCGACGAAGAAATGGTGATGGTCGGAAACATTGGTGTCGAAATAGGTCTTGGCGCTCTCGACGGCGAGAACTCGAATGAGACCGGCTTCCGTGAACTGATGCAGCGTGTTGTAGACGGTTGCCAAGGACACCGGCACGCCGGCGGCAACCGCCTCTTCATGCAGTTCCTCGACGGTCAAATGCCGGTCGCCCTTGGCAAACAGGAGGTCGCCGAGCGCGACGCGCTGGCGGGTGGGGCGCAGGCCTGCACCGCGCAGCCTTACCTCTATTGCGATCGGGAATGCACCCGTCATCAAAACCAACTCCGGTTATTCTGGCATAAAGCAATCATGTTTCTTTAAGGGGTATAACTTTTGCATCGGAGCCTTTCAATAGTTCAATGGGGACAGGAGCCTGATAAACGCGGCAAAAACGGGCTTTTGACGCAAATAGGTCTGGTCCCGGCCCTAGCCTTCCTGTATGCGACCACCAAATAATGGCGCAAGCCTGGTCCGGGGAGATGAATGAAGCTGCCTTGCTTGTGCTTCATTTTCTGAAGAACTTGGACTACACGTTCACATCCATCGGCTTGATGCGGGGGGAAAAGAAACTTTATGACGACCAGACAGTCCAGCTTCTCGTATGAAGAACTCATCGCTTGCGCACATGGCGAGCTGTTCGGGCCCGGCAATGCACAGCTGCCTCTGCCGCCCATGCTGATGGTTCACCGCATCACGGAGATTTCCGAAACGGGCGGCACCTTCGATAAGGGCTACCTCAGGGCGGAATATGACGTTCGCCCGGATGACTGGTATTTTCCCTGCCATTTCGAAGGCAACCCGATCATGCCGGGTTGCCTCGGTCTCGACGGCATGTGGCAGCTGACCGGTTTCTTTCTGGGTTGGCTCGGCGAAGAAGGCCGCGGCATGGCGCTTTCAACAGGCGAAGTGAAATTCAAGGGCATGGTCCGGCCACAGACGAAGCTGATCGAATATGGCATCGACTTCAAGCGTGTCATGCGCGGCCGTCTGGTCCTCGGCACCGCCGACGGCTGGCTAAAGGCGGACGGCGAGACCATATATCAGGCGGCCGATCTTCGCGTCGGTCTATCGAAAGACAAGACGGCCTGAAACCGCATTTCGAGCGGCTGACGAAAACAACAAAGGTTTGATCAGATGAGACGGGTAGTTGTCACAGGTCTGGGTGTCGTGTCCTCGATCGGAAACGACGCGGCCGAAGTCACCGAATCCTTGCGACAGGCAAAGTCGGGTATCTCCTTTTCGAGCGATTTCGCCGAACATGGGTTCAAGTGCCAGGTCTGGGGCAGTCCGAAGCTCGGTTCGGCCGAACTTGCCGAACTGGTCGACCGCCGCGCCATGCGTTTCCTGTCGCAGGGCGGCGCCTGGAACCATGTCGCCATGAAGCAGGCACTTGCCGATTCCGGCCTGGAAGAGAAAGACTACGCTCAGAACGAGCGTACCGGCATCATCATGGGATCTGGCGGTCCGTCCACCCGCACCCTGATCGAAGCCGCCGAAATCACCATCAAGAACAACAGCCCGAAGCGCATCGGCCCCTTCGCCGTGCCGAAGGCGATGTCCTCGACTGCATCGGCCACGCTCGCCACCTGGTTCAAGATCCACGGCGTCAATTATTCGATCTCGTCGGCCTGCTCGACCTCGGCGCATTGCATCGGCAACGCCGCCGAGATGATCCAGTGGGGCAAGCAGGACGTGATGTTTGCCGGCGGCCACGAAGATCTCGACTGGACGATGTCCAACCTCTTCGACGCCATGGGCGCCATGTCCTCCAAGTACAACGACACGCCGGACAGCGCCTCGCGCGCCTATGACGTCAACCGGGATGGTTTCGTCATCGCCGGCGGCGCGGGCGTGCTGGTGCTTGAGGAGCTGGAACGCGCCAAGGCCCGCGGTGCCAAGATCTATGCCGAAATCGTCGGCTACGGCGCAACTTCAGACGGCTACGACATGGTCGCCCCCTCGGGCGAAGGCGCTATCCGCTGCATGCGCCAGGCGCTCGCCACCGTCAAAGGCGATGTCGACTACGTCAACACCCATGGCACGTCGACGCCGGTCGGCGACAGCAAGGAAATCGGCGCCATCCGCGAAGTATTCGGCTCGAAGATCCCGCATATCCAGTCGACCAAGTCGCTGACCGGCCATTCGCTTGGCGCTGCCGGTGTGCAGGAATCGATCTACTCCCTGCTGATGATGCAGCAAGGCTTCATCGGCGAAAGCGCCCATATCACCGAGCTCGATCCCGAATTCGAAGGCGTACCGATCGTGCGCAAGCGTATCGACGACGCCAAGATCGACATTGCCCTCTCCAATTCCTTCGGCTTCGGTGGCACCAACGCCACGCTCGTCTTCCAGCGCTATAACGGATAATAATAATATGACGGGAATCATGCAGGGTAAGCGCGGGCTCGTCATGGGCGTCGCCAACAACCACTCGATCGCCTGGGGAATTTCAAAAGCTCTCGCCGCACAGGGTGCGGAACTCGCCTTCACCTATCAGGGCGATGCGCTCGGCAAGCGCGTCAAGCCGCTTGCTGCCGAGGTCAACTCGGATTTCGTCCTGCCCTGCGACGTCGAGGACATCGCCTCGGTCGATGCCGTCGTCGACGCGATAAGCGAGCGCTGGGGCAAGCTCGATTTCATCGTCCATGCCATCGGCTTTTCCGACAAGAACGAGCTGAAGGGTCTCTACGCCGATACGACGCGTGAGAATTTCAGCCGCACCATGGTCATTTCCTGTTTCTCCTTCACCGAGATCGCCAAGCGCTGCGCTCCGTTGATGGAAGATGGTGGTGCGATGCTGACGCTGACCTATAATGGCTCGACGCGCGTCATCCCGAACTACAACGTCATGGGCGTCGCCAAGGCAGCGCTCGAGGCTTCGGTGCGCTATCTCGCCGCCGATTACGGCCCGCGCGGCATCCGCGTCAATGCCATTTCCGCCGGCCCGATCCGCACGCTTGCCGGCGCCGGCATCTCCGATGCGCGCGCGATCCTCTCCTGGAACCAGCGCAATGCGCCGCTGCGCAAGACCGTGACCATCGATCAGGTCGGCAGCTCGGCTCTCTACCTGCTTTCCGACCTTTCCTCGGGCGTCACCGGCGAAGTCCATTTCGTCGACGCCGGCTTCAACGTCACCTCCATGCCGACGCTGGAAACGCTGCGCAAAGCGGACGTCGAATAAACACTATTCGATGGAAACTCAAAGGCCGTGCGCAGATGATGCGCACGGCCTTTTTCTCGGTAAGAATGATCGTATCGAGGCCTTGAGCCTATTTCTTCGCCCAGAGAACCTTGAACCGGGCGTTGCGGCAGGTTTCGCCGCTTTCCCTGAAATTCGCCGCCAGAACCGGCTCGTAAGGCAGGCCGCGATTGGCGACGAGCATCAGGCGGCCGCCACCGCGAAGGGCGGATGCGGCAGTCTTGATCATTGCCTGGCCGAGCGCCGGCTCGGCCGCGTGCCCCTCATGGAAGGGCGGGTTCATGATGATGAGATCGTATTTATCCTTGACCGGCTCACCCGCCAGATCGTGCCAGAAGAAGCGCGCAGGCGCGTTCGGGCAGTTCTTAGCCAGATTATCCCTGGCAGCCTCCAAAGCCGCGTGATCGGCCTCGTAGAGGTCGAGGCGCGTCAGTCCAACCGACTTCCGCGCCATCTCGACGGAGAGATAGCCCCATCCGGCACCGAAATCCGCGACGTCGCCGGTGAAATCCTCAGGCAGGCGCGAGGTCAGCAGCTCCGATCCGGCATCGATGCGGTCATGCGAGAACATGCCGGCGGTTGCATTGAAACGGCCGTCGACGCGCACAGGCGCCTTTGCCAGCTTGGAGATAATCTCGTCTGCATCCGCCGGCCGGCCGAACCAGAAGGCGACACCATGATATTTCGGCATATAATCGACGGCGAGATTGAAACCTTCCATCCGCTTGCGCAGCGGCTGGATGCCGTCTTCCTTGGCGCCGGCAACGACGATCAGGCCGCCGAGCCGCGTGCGGGCGATCGCCGCGGCGAGATTGGCCTCGTTCTCGCCCTTGTGCTTGGTGCAGAGCACGAGAGCGGCATCGTAGTCCTCGCCGTCGATCTCCGGCTTGGCTTCGATCCGCTGGGCCAGTAGCTGCCGATAGAGCGGCCGGAAGCCCTGGACGGCGCTGAGCGAGGCAGCAAAGCCTTCCGGCAGCGCAAAGCCCGCCTCGGCGCCGAGGAAGAGCACGCGCTCGCCCTCGCCGGGCGCCGCGACTGTGCCGCTGGCAAAGGGATGGAACAGGGTCTTCAGCGTCTCGCTGCTCATGGTCTCGTCTCGTCTTCTCATACAAAAAAGGGCGCGGAAGCATTCCCGCGCCCGATAGCAAATTTGGAAGGCGGCTTATTCGGCCGCTTCTTCCTTCTTCTTCTCGTTCGGGATTTCCTGGCCGGTGGCCTGGTCGACGACCTTCATCGACAGGCGAACCTTGCCGCGTTCGTCGAAGCCGAGCAGCTTGACCCAGACCTTGTCGCCTTCCTTGACGACGTCCTGGGTCTTGGCAACACGCTCGGAAGCGAGCTGCGAGATGTGGACGAGGCCGTCACGGGCGCCGAAGAAGTTGACGAAGGCGCCGAAGTCGGCGGTCTTGACGACCGTGCCTTCGTAGACCTGGCCGATTTCAGGTTCGGCAACGATCGAGTGGATCCACTTGCGGGCCGCTTCGATTTCCTTGCCCGAAGACGAGGCGATCTTGACGGTGCCGTCATCCTCGATGTTGATCTTCGCGCCGGTCTTTTCGACGATTTCGCGAATGACCTTGCCGCCGGAGCCGATGACTTCACGGATCTTGTCGACCGGGATGTTCATGACTTCGATGCGCGGAGCGAATTCGCCGAGCTGGCCGCGGCTTTCGGTGATCGCCTTGGACATTTCGCCGAGGATGTGGACACGACCGCCCTGGGCCTGGCCAAGGGCGACCTTCATGATCTCTTCGGTGATACCGGTGATCTTGATGTCCATCTGCAGCGAGGTGATGCCGTCGGCGGTACCGGCGACCTTGAAGTCCATATCGCCGAGGTGGTCTTCGTCACCGAGAATGTCGGACAGGACAGCGAAGCGATCGCCTTCCAGGATCAGACCCATGGCGATACCGGCAACCGGCTTTGCCAGCGGAACGCCGGCGTCCATCAGAGCGAGTGAGGTACCGCAGACGGTCGCCATCGAGGACGAGCCATTCGACTCGGTGATCTCGGAGACGACGCGCAGCGTGTAGGGGAACTGCTCAGGCGTCGGCAGCATCGGACGGATCGCGCGCCATGCGAGCTTGCCGTGGCCGATTTCGCGGCGACCCGGGGAGCCCATGCGGCCGGTCTCGCCAACCGAGTAGGGAGGGAAGTTGTAATGGAGCAGGAAGCGCTCCTTGTACATGCCCGTCAGGCTGTCGACATACTGCTCGTCTTCGCCGGTGCCGAGCGTGGCAACCACGATCGCCTGGGTTTCGCCGCGGGTGAACAGCGCCGAACCGTGGGTGCGTGGCAGAAGGCCGACTTCCGAAACGATCGGACGGACGGTTTCGAGGTTGCGACCGTCGATGCGGCTCTTGGTGTCGAGGATGTTCCAGCGGACGATCTTCGCCTGCAGGTGCTTGAAGATCGCGCCGACTTCCTCGGCCGTGTACTTGGCTTCGCCTTCCTCGGGGAGGAAATGCGCCTTCACCTTCGCCTTGACGGCGTCGACGGCGGCGTAGCGATCAGCCTTCTGAGTGATCTTGTAGGCATTGCGCAGTTCACCTTCGGCAAGGCCGAGCATTTCGCTTTCGAGCGCGGAATAGTCTGCCGGCTGGAAGTCGCGCGGCTCCTTGGCGGCCACTTCGGCGAGCTTGATGATCGCGTCGAGAACCGGCTGGAAGCCCTTGTGGCCGAACATGACGGCGCCGAGCATGACGTCTTCGTTAAGTTCCTTGGCTTCGGATTCCACCATCAGCACGGCGTCATAGGTGCCGGCGACGACGAGGTCGAGGCTCGATTCGTCCATCTCGTCGAGATGCGGGTTGAGAACGTATTCGCCGTTGATGTAGCCGACGCGCGCACCGCCGACGGGGCCCATGAAGGGAACGCCGGACAGCGTCAGCGCAGCCGAGGTGGCAACCATCGACAGCACGTCGGGATCGTTTTCGAGGTCATGCTGGATAACGGTAACGACAACCTGCGTGTCGTTCTTGTAGCCCTCAGGGAACAGCGGGCGGATCGGGCGGTCGATCAGGCGGGAAACCAGGGTTTCCTTCTCGCTCGGACGGCCTTCGCGCTTGAAATAGCCGCCGGGGATCTTGCCGGCCGCATAGGTCTTTTCCTGGTAGTTGACGGTGAGCGGAAAGAAGTCCTGGCCGGCCTTCGGCGCCTTGGCCGAGACGACGGTGGCGAGAACGACGGTTTCGCCGTAGGTGGCGAGAACCGCGCCGTCGGCCTGACGGGCGATCTTGCCGGTTTCGAGCTTCAGCGGGCGGCCGGCCCACTCGATTTCCACTGTGTGTGTATCAAACATGTCTTGTCCTTCAATGCGGGAGCACGCGCCATCGCCGATATCAAGGCGCAGCGCACAGTCGACCGCAATCAATGTGACGTATCACGGGCAAGACAACGGGAGGCTTTTCATCCTCGGTTTCCTCAGGCGTTCCTGAGAAACCGGGCCAAAGCTCATTGACAAGCCTTGGCCGAAAGCATCCGGCAATCCTGCCCCATGACAGGTCAACGGTTGGTTTGGCAGAACCGGCCCATCCGGGTCTGCCGGTCTTTCCACCGCTAAAAGATAGGGCGCGGCTGGAACATTTCATCGGGAACGTCGTCCCGAAACAGATCCGGCGGGCGCTCGGAAAGCGCCCGCCGGACAATCTTAGCGGCGGATACCCAGGCTGGTGATCAGCTTGGAATAGCGGCCTTCATCCTTCTTCTTGAGATAATCAAGAAGCGAGCGGCGGCTCGAAACCATCGTCAGCAGGCCACGGCGGGAATGGTTATCCTTCTTGTGGTCCTTGAAGTGTTCGGTCAGGTTGTTGATGCGTTCGGTCAGGATCGCGACCTGGACTTCCGGAGAACCGGTATCGCCTTCAACGGTCGCATATTCCTTGATCAGCGCAGACTTGCGCTCAGCAGTGATCGACATCGGGTGATCCTTTCTAAGAGGAGGAGATAAAGTCGCCAAAAGCCGGGATGTCGTCCAGCTTTGGCCGTGAATGCGAGCAGGCAAACCTGACGCTGGCGCTGCCTATAAACCAAATAAGCCGCGATGGAAAGAGGGGAGCGCCCGCAGCGGTTTTCAACGGCCCGCCATGGCGTCCCGGATCATCGCATCGTAACCCGTGGGATCCTGCAGCATGGCGAAATGGCTGGCGTCTTTCAGGATCACGAGCTTGGCGCCCGGAATGTCTTTCGCCATCATTTCCGTATGGTCGAGCTTCACCGCCTCGTCATGGTCGCCGATGGCGAGCGTGACCGGCACCGCAATCTTTCCAAGATCCGCTGCCGTCCATGCCGGCTGGGTCTCCCACATGTGGGAAATCTGTGTCACGAAGGCCTCGTACTCGTTCGGCGTCGGCGACAGTTTCCTGTAATATTCGCCGGCGACGTTGATGTAGTCGTTGAAGGTCTTGTTGTTCATCACGTCAGCCTTGACGCCGTCGGTCGTGACGTTGGCTGCCTGGGCAATGACGCGCGTCAGCTTTTCCGGATTTTTCATCGCCATGTCGATGCCGATGATGCCGCCATCCGACCATCCCACAAGTGTCACCTTGTCGATCTTCAGATAGTCGAGAAGGGCGACGTAATCAGACGTCATCAGATCGTAACCGAAGGGTTGCTGGCTGCGCGTCGAACGCCCATGTCCGCGGCTGTCGGCAACAATGACCAGATGATCCTTGGCAAAATCGGCGACCTGGTGACCCCAGACGTCGGCATTTCCAAGACCGCCATGAATGAACAGGATGGGGTCGCCTTCGCCGTATTCGGCGTAATACATCTTGATGTCGTTCACCTCGGCCATGCCGCTCGTCTTTGCCACCGGCATCGAAGGAAAGGCCGGGAGCTCGGCCCAGCGCTCGGCCGATCGAGCGCCGGCGGCGGCGAGAAACATCGAAAAGAACGTCAGGATTCCGATAGCAGTTCCGCGCATAATCTTTCCCTCTGTCGGGCCCCCATGGCCCCTCGGGCCGCTATGGCGGCCCGACAGGGAAGATATCGCATCGCTACCGCCTGACAATCGCTGTCTTGTCAGAAAGCCAGATAGGCTCAGGCGAAAACCCGCTTCGGGCGGAACTCGCCCTGGCCGATCTCGCCGATCGCGATCAGCTTGCCGCGGGCCGTCGCATAGGCTTCGCTTTCGGCAACCGGCGCATCGCGGCCACGCACCAGGATCGGGTTGCCCATCTTCAACCGGTGCGCCTGGTCGTCGTTGATGACGAGATGGGGCAGGGAGGATAGCGCTTCGCAGGTGTCGATCAGCAGCGCGTCGAGGGCCGCCAGGCGCTCGTCCATATCCTCGATCGCCTCCAGTGCCACGAGATCCGCGAGCGGCACCATGGCCCCTTCCGCAAAAGGCGCGACGAAGGTGCGCCGCAGCCCCGACACGTGGCCGTAGCAGCCGAGTTCGCGGCCGAAATCGCGTGCCAGCGCCCTGACATAGGTACCCTTGCCGCATTCCACTTCGAAATGCGCGCTGTCGGCGTCCGGGCAGGCGAGCAAGGTCAGCCGGAAAATATCGACCTCACGCGAGGGGATTTCGATGGTTTCACCTTCGCGCGCCAGATCATAGGCGCGTTCACCTGCGATCTTTATAGCGGAAAACTGCGGCGGCACCTGGCTGATAGTGCCGATATATCCAGGCAGGATATCGCGAATCTGCTGTTCGCTCGGACGTTTGTCCGAACTCTTGGTCACGTCGCCCTCGAGGTCGTCGGTCGCCCGCTCCTCGCCCCAGCTCACCGTGAATTCATAGATCTTGCGGCCGTCCATCACATAGGGAACGGTCTTTGTCGCGTCGCCGAGCGCGATCGGCAGCATGCCGGAGGCGAGCGGATCGAGCGTGCCAGCATGACCGGCCTTCTCAGCCTTATAGAGCCACTTGATCTTGGAAACGGCTTCCGTCGAGCCGAAATCCACCGGCTTGTCGAGGATTAACCAGCCGGAAATCGGCCGGCCCTTGGGTTTGCGTGGTTTGGACATGCGTCTCTTCTGTTTATTGTTCGTCATTATCGCCGTCGAGGTCGCGGCTCACCTCGGGCGAACGCAGCAGCTCGTCGATCTTCTTGTAGTTGTCGAAGCTGGTATCGTCGCGGAAGCGTACCTCCGGCATGTATTTCATCTGCCGAAGCTGCGGTCCGAGCCGGCCGCGGATGAACCTCGCATGGCGGTTCAGGGCCTCGATGACGATGCTGTGGTCGGAAACGCCGAGCGGCGTCACGTAGGCGGTGGCGATCTTGAGGTCCGGCGACATGCGCACTTCCGAGACCGAGATCACGGTCGCCTCGATGACGTCGTCACGCACTTCGCCGCGTTGCAGTACCTGGGTGATAGCGGCGCGAACCTGTTCGCCAATGCGCAGCATGCGCTGCGAAGGCGCGGAAGAAGTTGGTCTGGTCATTGTTATCTCTATTTGCCGATGCGGCTGGGAATCGAACCCGTCAAAGGAGAGCGTCCATGACTCTTTTGGCCGAAAAGGTCAAGTCGGCAGGAACCCGAAAGCCATCCGCCGGCTGGCGGATGGCTTTCGGAAAAGTTCAGGCGCAGCAGTTTAGAGCGTGCGCGTGATGTGCTCGACGCGGAAGCACTCGATGACGTCGCCGGCGCGCATGTCCTCGTAGTTTTCGAAGGCCATGCCGCATTCCTGACCCATAGGCACTTCGGACACTTCGTCCTTGAAGCGCTTGAGCGTCTTGAGCTTGCCTTCGTGAACGACGACGTCGTTGCGGATGAGGCGGACGCCGGCACCACGTTCGACCTTGCCTTCGACGACACGGCAGCCCGCGACCTTGCCGACCTTGGTGATGTTGAACACCTCGAGGATCTCGGCGTTGCCGATGAAGGTTTCGCGCCGTTCCGGAGACAGGAGGCCCGACATCGCTGCCTTCACGTCATCCACGAGGTCGTAGATGATGTTGTAGTAGCGGATTTCGATGCCTTCGCGCTCGGCGAATTGGCGTGCCTGCGTATTCGCACGAACGTTAAAGCCGATGATGGCCGCGTTCGAGGCTTCGGCGAGCGAGATATCCGACTCGGTGATACCGCCGGCGCCCGAATGGACGATGCGGGCACGAACTTCGTCGGTGCCGAGCTTCTCCAGCGCGCCGGCAATCGCTTCGATCGAGCCCTGCACGTCACCCTTGATGACCAGCGGGAACTCCTTGATGCCGACGCTCTGGCGCTGCATCATCATCTGTTCCAGCGAACCGCGCTGTCCCGACTGGCGGGCAGCCGCCTTATCGCGGGCCAGACGCTGACGATATTCCGAGATTTCGCGGGCGCGGCTTTCGCTTTCGACGACGGCGAACTTGTCGCCCGCCTGCGGCGTGCCGGAAAGACCGAGAACCTCGACCGGCGTTGCCGGGCCGGCTTCCTTCACATGGTCGCCCTTGTCGGTGACGAGAGCACGCACGCGGCCCCAGACGTCGCCGGCGACGATGATCTGGCCTGGACGCAGCGTACCCTTCTGGACGAGCACGGTCGCGACCGAACCACGGCCACGATCGAGCTGGGCTTCGATGACAGTGCCTTCCGCGGTCCGGTTCGCATTGGCCTTCAGATCGAGAATTTCCGCCTGCAGCAGGATCGCCTCGAGCAGCTTGTCGAGATTCTTGCCGGTCTTGGCCGAAACCTCGACGTCAAGCACTTCACCGCCCATGGATTCCACGAAGACTTCGTGCTGCAGCAGCTGGTTGCGGACCTTCTGCGGATCAGCCTCGTGCTTGTCGACCTTGTTGATCGCCACGATGATCGGAACACCGGCCGCCTTGGCGTGGTTGATCGATTCGATCGTCTGCGGCATCACGCTGTCGTCGGCTGCGACGACCAGGATCGCGATGTCGGTCGCCTGCGCACCGCGGGCACGCATTGCCGTGAAGGCGGCGTGGCCGGGCGTATCGATGAAGGTGATCTTCTGACCGTTCTGCTCCACCTGATAGGCGCCGATATGCTGCGTGATGCCACCGGCTTCGCCGGAGACCACGTTGGCGTGGCGGATGGCGTCGAGCAGCGAGGTCTTGCCGTGGTCGACATGGCCCATGATGGTAACGACGGGTGGGCGCGAAACCAGTTCGCCATCCTCGTCGGACACGTTGAAGATGCCGAGTTCGACGTCGGATTCCGACACGCGCCTGACCGTATGGCCGAATTCGCCGGCGATGATTTCGGCAAGGTCGGCGTCGATGACGTCGCCCGGCTTCATCATCTGGCCTTCCTTCATCAGGTACTTGATAACGTCGACGGCGCGTTCGGACATGCGCTGCGACAGTTCCTGAATGGTGATGGTCTCGGGCAGAACCACCTCGCGGGAGATCTTCTCGCGGGTTTCCTGCATCTGACCGCGGCGGAACTTCTCCTGTCGGCGACGCATCGCCGAGAGCGAACGACCGCGGGCATTATCCTCGCCGTCGACGTTGGCAGTGGTGATCGTCAACTTGCCGCGACGGCGCTCTTCATCCGTCTTCGGACGCGTGGTGACCGGCTTTGCGGGTTCCGGGCGAACGACGCGGCCACGGACCGGACCGCCGCGCGCTGCGCCACGATCGTCTTCTTCCTTTTCGTCGCGACGGCCGCGAACGGCGCCGGGGACGGCAGCGCCGGGTGCCGGACGGGCAGCAGGTGCTCCAGCCGCGTCGGGCCGGCGTGCGGCCGGCGCCGACGATGCGGGCTGCGGCGGCCGTGGCGCGTCGGTGCGTGCTTCGGCCGGAGCCGGTTCTGCGGCTGCGGGTTCAGCAACAGCGGGTGCCTCAGCCTGCCGGATAGCCTCTTCAGCGGCCCTGCGGGCAGCTTCTTCCGCTTCGGCTGCCTTGCGGATAACCTCTTCGGCGGCACGGCGCTTTTCTTCCTCGGCGCGGCGGATCGCATCCTGGGCGTCACGCGCCTGTGAGTCGGCAAGCGCGCGGCGGCGGGCGTCCATCTCTTCCGGCGACAGATGGTTCAGCACCACCGGGCGCGGGCGATCGTTCTGGCGCGGCGGCTGGTGGGACTGCTGCGGCGGACGCTGGTTCGTCTGGTTGTTGTTGCCCTGCTGAACCCGCGGAGCCGGCGTCGGCTGCTGCGGACGCGCCTGCACGGGTGCGGGCGCCGGTTCGGCTGCGCGCACGGGGGCCGCTGGAGCGACGGGCGTAATCGGCTTTTCGTCTTCCGGGCGCATCGGGCGCCGCTTACGGGTCTCGACGACGACCGCCTTGGTGCGACCTCGACCCATATCCTGGCGAACGGTGCCCTGGCTCATCCCCGATGGTTTCAGGGTGAGTGTCTTTTTGCCCGCTACGCTGATTGTCTTGTCGTCGTTACTATCGGTCATTCGTTCCCGTTCCTTCGGACAGGGAGCGATGACTAGATCAGACCCTGTCGTTCAATACTGTCGATCAATGAGGATGGGACCGGCCGATGCCGGTGACCGCCTCATTGTTTTAGCCGGCCAGCGCCGCCCGCTGCCCGGGACTGACCGCCAATACGGTACTGTTCGAGCATCTTTGCGCGCTTCACTACACCTTCACCCGCCTGCCCTGCAAGCACTGCGGCATGGATAAAAGCATTCTGGCCCATCAGGCCTTCCATTTCGCTCTCCGAGAAGAGACGGAAGGAAGGTATCTCCTCCTCGGTCTCCATTCCGAGGTGCCAGGCCTTGCGGGCCTGGTCGATTTTCCGGACGCCGTCGTCCGCTGCACCAGTCGAGTGGAACACCGCAAGGGCTGCTCCGCTTCTGACCGCGGCATCCACTTTCGAGGACCCGCTGACGAACTGGCCGGCTTTCCGCGCCATGTTCATCATCTGCATCAATTGCGCCGCGAGCAGCCGGTCGACACTCTCGCCGAGATCGTCCGCCGCCTTTACATCCGTCTTCAGCGCGCGGGCGAAGAGCTTCTTCGCCACCGCCCTGTCGACCAGCGACCGGTCGATCTTCACCCAGCATCCGCGTCCCGGAAGCTCGCGCTTCAGATCGGCGACAACTGTTCCATCGGGAGCGGCGACGAAGCGGATCAGCTCTTCCGGCGATCCGCTTTCGCGCGTCACGATGCACATGCGTCCGTTCACGTCATAACCTGCAAGATCGTCGTCCTCGAGAGGAGCGTCCGGTTCATGCGCGGTCATCATGCTTCTTGTTCGGCTTCGGTGACCTCTTCTTCGGTCCCCTTCGCCAGGTCCTCTTGCGTGATCCAGCCAGCCGAAAGGCGGGCCTGGACGATCATCTGTTCTGCTTCAACGCGCGAGACGTCGAACTTCGAGAACAGGCCCTCGAACTTCTTCGTTTCGCCGTTCTTGCGCTCCGACCAGCCGACGAGATCGTCGGCAGCGCAGCCGGCAAAGTCCTCGATCGACTTGATGCCATCTTCGCCGAGCGCCACCATCATCTGGGCGGTCATGCCGTTGATTTCACGCAGTTCGTCCTGGACACCGAGCGCCTTGCGCTTCTCGTCCATCTCGGCTTCGAGACGCTCGAGGAATTCGCGGGCGCGCTGCTGGATTTCCTGCGCCGTCTCCTCGTCGAAACCGTCGATCGAAGAGATTTCGTCGAGATCGACATAAGCCAGTTCTTCGACAGCGGCAAAACCTTCCGAAGCCAGAACCTGGCCGACCATCTCGTCGACGTCGAGCGAATCCATGAACAGGTTGGTGCGCTCGTTGAATTCCTTCTGGCGGCGTTCCGATTCCTCGGCCTCCGTCATGATGTCGATATCCCAGCCGGTCAGCTGCGAAGCGAGGCGGACGTTCTGGCCGCGGCGGCCGATCGCAAGCGACAGCTGCTCGTCGGGAACTACGACTTCGATACGCTCGGCATCCTCGTCGAGAACGACCTTGGCGACTTCGGCCGGCTGCAGAGCGTTGACGACGAAGGTCGCCGGGTCTTGGCTCCACGGGATGATGTCGATCTTTTCGCCCTGAAGCTCGCCGACGACGGCCTGAACGCGTGAGCCGCGCATGCCGACGCAGGCGCCGACCGGATCGATCGAACTGTCGTTCGAGATCACCGCGATCTTGGCGCGCGAACCCGGATCGCGGGCGACCGACTTCACCTGGATGATGCCGTCGTAGATTTCCGGCACTTCCATGGTGAAGAGCTTCACCATGAATTGCGGATGCGTGCGCGACAGGAAGATCTGCGGGCCGCGCTGCTCGCGACGGACATCATAGACATAGGCACGGACGCGATCGCCATAGCGGACATTTTCGCGCGGAATCATTTCGTCGCGGCGGATGATGCCTTCGCCACGGCCGAGATCGACGATGACGTTGCCGTATTCGACGCGCTTGACGGTACCGTTGACGATTTCGCCGACGCGATCCTTGAATTCGTCGAACTGGCGGTCGCGCTCGGCTTCACGCACCTTCTGCACGATCACCTGCTTGGCCGACTGTGCGGCGATGCGGCCGAAATCCATCGGCGGCAGCGGATCGGCGATGAAATCGCCGAGTGCGGCGTCCGGGTTGCGGTCGCGGGCCAGCTCCAGCGGGATCTGCGTCGAATAATCCTCGGCCTTCTCGACGACTTCGAGCAGGCGCTGCAGGCGGATTTCACCGGTCTTCGGGTTGATGTCGGCCCGGATGTTGGACTCGGTGCCGTAACGGGAGCGTGCCGCCTTCTGGATGGCATCGGCCATTGCGGCCAGCACGATCTCGCGGTCGATGACTTTTTCGCGCGCCACTGCATCTGCGATCTGCAGAAGTTCGAGCCGGTTCGCACTGACTGCCATTGTCTTGTTTCTCCGTCTTTACTCCAGGGGTCCCGTCCCTGGAGCGGTCTGTTGATCGGTTATTCTTCGTCGTCCGCTTCGTTCTGGTTGGCGGCCTGGGCTTTCGCCAGCTTGTCGGCGCGCAACGCGTCGCGGATCAGGTCGTCGGTCAGAATGAGCTTCGCATCGCTAAGCGCCGTGAAGGGAATGGTGACCTTCTGCTCTTCCCCATAGGCGATCTGGTCACGCTCGAGCGTGAAACCATCTGTGCCTGCTTCGACGATCTTGCCGCGGAAGCGCTTGCGATTGTCGATCAGGATCGACGTCTCGCATTTCACAAGGTGGCCCTGCCAGCGGACGAAATCGGATTTCCGCACCATCGGACGGTCGATGCCGGGCGAAGACACTTCCAGATGATACTCTTTATCGACCGGATCTTCCACATCGAGGACGGGAGAAATCGCCATCGAGACTTCTTCGCAATCCTGAACCGTCATTGTGCCGTCGTTGCGTTCGGCCATGACCTGCATCGTCGCACCGTTCTGGTTCATCATGCGGACGCGGATAAGCCGGAAGCCCAGGTCGACGAGAACGGGTTCGATGATATCGGCAAGACGCTGGTCGAGCCCGGTTTCGGTAATCAGCCGCGGCTCACGTTCATTGTCTGCGTTTGTCAGATCCGACAAGCGGTGCGCTCCTCGCAATTTCATGCTTTTTCGGCGATCGCGGTAATAAAAAAGAGCGGGTCCTTGCGGCCCACTCTTCATCAAGCGATCAAGAATTTGAGAGGCATATAGTCGGGTTTTTCCGAAATTGCAAGGTCTGCGACCGATTCGGCCAATTCGCTTCCGGCGACGTGATGAGGCCTATGGCCAGCGCCGGTCTTGCGCATATATTGCCGTTGGCGCGCAATAACAAAAGCGGGAGAAATCGTGGCCTACACTTCGTCGACATTGGCGCCTTTGCGGCACGATACCTACCGCACCATCTGGTTCGCGAGCCTTTCTTCGAATTTCGGCGGCCTGATCCAGGCGGTCGGCGCCGCCTGGATGATGACGACGATCACCGCCTCGGAGGACATGGTGGCGCTGGTGCAGACCTCGACGGCGCTGCCGATCATGCTGTTTTCGCTGATATCGGGTGCGCTGGCCGACAATTATGACCGCCGCCGGGTCATGCTGACGGCGCAGTGCATGATGCTCACCGTCTCGGCGCTGCTGACGGCCTCAGCCCTGCTCGGCTGGATCACGCCCTGGCTGCTGCTCTTCTTCACCTTCCTGATCGGCTGCGGCACCGCGCTCAACAATCCCTCCTGGCAGGCTTCGGTCGGCGATATGGTGCCGCGTGCCGATCTGCCGGCCGCGGTCACGCTGAACAGCATGGGTTTCAACATCACCCGCAGCGTCGGCCCGGCGATCGGCGGCGTCATCGTCGCGGCTGCCGGCGCGGCCGCGGCCTTCGCGGTGAATACGCTGAGTTACCTCGCCTTGATCTATGCCCTGCTGCGCTGGCGGCCAGCCGCCCCCGTCTCGACCCTGCCGCGAGAGGCGCTCGGCAGCGCCATCTTTGCCGGCCTGCGTTATGTCTCGATGTCGCCCAATCTCGAAAAGGTCCTTGTCAGGGGACTGCTCTTCGGCATTGGCGCCAGCTCGATCCTGGCGCTGCTGCCGGTAGTCGCCCTCGATCTCGTTGCCGGCGGGCCGCTGACCTATGGTTTCATGCTCGGCGCCTTCGGCATCGGCGCGATCGGCGGCGCGGTGCTGAATGCCAGGCTTCGCCAGGTGCTTTCCAGCGAGATGATCGTCCGCCTCTCCTTTGCCGGCTTTGCACTGAGTGCTGTCATCGCAGCCTTGAGCCCGAGCGCCGTCCTCACCTCTGCCGGGCTGCTCGTTTCCGGCGCCTGCTGGGTCTCCGCACTTTCGCTGTTCAACACCATCGTCCAGCTTTCGACGCCGCGCTGGGTGGTCGGCCGGGCGCTGTCGCTTTATCAGACCGTCACCTTCGGCGGCATTGCCGGCGGCAGCTGGCTGTGGGGCATCGCCGCCGATCGCTACGGCGTCGCCGATGCGCTGCTGATGTCATCAGTCGTCATGCTGCTCGGCATCGCGATCGGCCTGCGTTTTTCCATGCCGGCCTTCGCCTCGCTCAACCTCGATCCGCTGAACCGCTTCATCGAACCGGCCCTCAGTCTCGACATCACGCCGCGCAGCGGCCCGATCGTCATCCAGGTCGATTACGAGATCGCCGATGAGGACCTTGCCGAGTTCATGGAACTGATGGGCGAACGCCGCCGGATCCGCATCCGCGACGGCGCCCGCAACTGGGCGCTGATGCGTGATCTCGAAAATCCCAGCCTTTGGACGGAAACCTACCATACGCCGACCTGGGTCGAATACATAAGACACAACCAGCGGCGCACGCAGGCCGATGCCGAAAATACCGACAGGCTTCGTGCGCTTCACCGCGGCGAAGGTCCGCTGCATGTCCACCGCATGATCGAACGCCAGGCCATTCCGCCTGATAACGACGTCTTCCACAAGGCGCCGATCGATCTGCATCATTGAGACCAGCTATGCAGAGATCAGGCATATATAGATTCAGGCTCGCCCGCCAATCCGATCTTGCCGCCATCGTCCGGCTTCTGGCCGATGACAATCTTGGCGGCACCAGGGAGATCGTTTCGGATCCCGTCGACGCGCGTTATCTCTCGGCCTTCGCGGCGATCGAGGCGGACGCCAATCAGCTTCTGGCCGTCGCCAACGACGCGACCGATCGGGTCGTCGGCTGCCTGCAGCTGAGTTTTGTTCCCGGTCTTTCGAGGACGGGCATGTGGCGCGGCCAGATCGAAAGCGTGCGTGTCGCAAGCGATCTTCGCGGCTCGGGCCTCGGCTCGCACTTCATCGAATGGGCGATCGCCCAATGCGCCGAGCGCGGCTGCGGATTGGTGCAGCTGACACCGGACAAGACGCGGGGGGACGCGATCCGCTTCTACGAGAGGCTCGGTTTCGTCGCCAGCCATGAAGGTTTGAAACGCAATCTCTGAAGCCGCCTACTTCAACTTGCCCTTCATCGTCGCCTCCGGAAAGCATGTCGGCTTCATGCCGTTCTTGGCCTGCCACTGGCCGATCGAACGCCGCGTCTTGTAGCCCGGCAGACCGTCGGAACCGCCGACATCATAGCCCTGCCGTTCCAGCGCCTTCTGCATGGCGGCGACATCCGAGCGCAGCATCTTGCCAACATCGCCCCATTTGCCCTGGAAGGCGCCGCCATTATAGGCGATCCGGTCGGCAAGATTGCCGATATAGAGCGCGTAGAGGTCGGAATTATTGTATTCCTTGATGATGTAGAAATTCGGCGTGACGATGAATTCCGGTCCGTCGCGGCCGGCCGGCACCAGCATCATGCCCTCAGCCTTCATTTCGCCAGAGGGAAAGCCCTTGCCGGAGATGCGGTCGATGCCGAGCGAGGTCCAGTGCGAGAGCGGCTTTGCCAGATCGGGTCCCTCCTGCGCGCAGGAGACCGCCTCCGGTATCGACACCTCGAAGCCCCAGTCGCGGTTGCGCTGCCAGCCTTTCTTGACCAGGTAATTGGCGATCGAGGCGAGCGTATCGGGCACCGAGGTCCAGATATTGCGGTGACCGTCGCCATCGAAATCCACGGCATATTTTAGATAGCTGGTCGGCATGAATTGCGGCTGGCCGAGTGCGCCCGCCCACGAACCCTTGAAGTTGGCAGGTGTGACGTCGCCGCCGTCGAGAATATGAAGTGCGGCCACCAGCTCGGTGCGGAACATCTCCTTGCGCGTCGACATGAAGGCCTTGGTCGCCAGCACCTCGATCGCCGAATTGGGGATCTTCGCGGCGCCGAAGCCCGTCTCCCGGCCCCAGATGGCAAGCACGATCGAGCCCGGCACGCCATAGGTCTTTTCAATCCGCTTCAGCGTCGAGCCATATTGGGCGGCAAAGCCGCGTCCCGTTGCGGCAAGCTTCTTCAGCTGGTCCTCGTTGAAATAGGGAGCGGGCGAAGAAAATTCGGCCTGCGTCTGCTTCTGCTCCTTCGGCGGCGGGAAACCGGGCGGAGCGAGATCGGGCAGGTTCCAGTTCAGCGTGATGCCGGAGAAAGCCGCTTGAAAGACCTTCTCCGAAATGCCGTTCGCCTTCGCCTCCGGCCAGAGGTCGGCCTGCACCCATTTTTCGAACTGCACCTCGACATCGGCTTTCGAAGGGGCCGCGTAACAGGAGAGGGGCAGGAGAGCTGCCGCTAAAGCGAGTGCGAATATCCGCAGCCGCCGTGGACCATCTTTCAGCATATGCAACCCTCTCATATCACCGTCCGCGCTCGAAGTGCCGCCGCAAGCGTGCCCTCGTCGAGATAGTCGAGCTCGCCGCCGACGGGCACGCCATGCGCCAGCCGCGTGATCTTCACGTCGAGCCCCTGCAGCTGGTCGGTGATGTAATGCGCCGTCGTCTGTCCCTCGACGGTGGCGTTGACCGCGATGATCAGTTCCCGGATGCCGCCTTCGCCGACCCGGTCGATCAGGCCGCGAATATTGAGATCGTCTGGACCGACCCCGTCGAGCGGCGACAGCGTGCCGCCGAGCACGTGATAGGCGGCGTTCATCGCGCCTGCCCGCTCCAGCGCCCAGAGATCCGATACGTCCTCGACGACGATGATGACGGATTGATCGCGTTGGACGTCGGTGCAGACAATACAGGGATCGACCGTATCGACATTGCCGCAGCGCGAGCAGATCTTCACCTTGTCATAGGCCTCGCCCATTGCATGCGACAGCGGGCCGAGCAACTGGTCCTTCTTCTTGATCAGATGCAGTGCCGCCCGGCGCGCCGAACGCGGCCCGAGGCCCGGCACCTTCGCCAGAAGCTGGATGAGTTTTTCGATTTCGGGGCCGGTGACTCGTTTTGCCATGCGCCGTTCTTAACTGATATGGAACGAAAACGGAATCGCGGAAGGATCGGCCATCCCATGAAAATCCTGGCCTTGTGCACCGGCAATCCGGAAAGTCTGCCGGGCAAGAGCTACAAGACCGGCATCTTCAAACACGCCGTCACCGGCGCGGTGATGATCGACGCCGAAGGTCTGGTCGGCGATGCGATCTGCAACCGCAAACACCATGGCGGCGTCGACCAGGCGGTCTATGTCGAGGGATCGCTGACGCTCGACTGGTGGAGCAGGGAGCTCGGCCGGCCTTATGAACCCGGCACGTTCGGCGAAAACATGGTGATATCGGATCTCGACAATCGCGACGTCGCCGTCGGCGACCGTTTCCTCACCGGCGATCTCGTCCTCGAAGTCACATCATGCCGCATGCCCTGCGCCACCTTCGCCGCGAGGATGGCCGATCCGAAATTCGTCAAGCGTTACACCGCCGCCGCCCGTCCCGGCATCTATTGCCGCGTCATCCGGGGCGGCGTGGTCGAGCCCGGGATGCCGATGGAATACACGTCTTTTTCGGGAGACAAGATTACGATGCCCGAGCTAATGGAGGCCTTCGGCCGAAGGCTTCCGGGCGCAGATCGGACGCGATATCTCGCGGCCCCAATTCACTACAAGCTTCGGGCCATGCTGGAATCCCAAGCCGACGAAGCGCGTTAGAGCGGTTCAGCTTTTCATCGCCTCAGAATGGCAGCTTGAAGCCCGGTGGGATCGGCAGGCCGGCGGTCAGCGCCTTGGTCTTTTCGGCGGCCAGCGCCTCGGCCTTGTCCTTGGCGTCCTTATGGGCGGCGACGATCAGGTCCTCGAGGATCTCGACATCGTCTTCCTTGAACAGCGACGGATCGATCTTCAGGCTCTTCAGGTCGCCCTTGCCCGAGATGAGGACGGTGACGAGGCCACCGCCCGCCTTGCCTTCGGCCGTGAGCTCGGCGATCTCCGCCTGCATCTGCTCCATCTTGGCCTGCATTTCCTTGACTTTGCCCATCATGCCCATGATGTCCCGCATCGTCTCGCTCCTTCTTGAAACCTCAGAATTCTATGTCGTCGCCCGGCAGGATGTCACCTTCCTCGGATTCGGCGGCGGCCGGCGGCGTCGCCTCGCCTTCCTCCTCCGGTTCGGGCGCCCGTACGCGCACGTCGATGATCTTGGCACCGGGAAAATGTGCAAGGATTGCCGCCACGTCAGGGTCCTGGCGCGCGTCGATCACATGCTGTTCCCGCGTCCTGGCCTCCGCTTCGACCAGCGTCGGCTGGCCCTCGTCGCGACTGAGGCTGACGATCCAATGGATGCCGGTCCATTCCTTCAGCTTGACGGCGAGCTCGTTGAGCAGTGTGGTCGGCGCACCGGGAGCCAGGCTGACGTCGAGCCGGCCGGCTTCGATCCGAACCGGGCGCAGGAAGGTGCGCACCATCGCCTTCAGCTTCGGATCGCGTTTCTCGGTGGCGAGGTTGACGATATCATTGACCGAATTGACCGGGACGAGCGGCTTCGGTGCTTCCGCCGGTTTCGGCTCGATCCGCCCGACAGCCATCGTCTCCGACTGGCTGCTCGGCACGGCCCGCAGCATCGCCACCGGCGCGGAAGAGGGTGGCTGGCTCGGCGCGGTTTCCGCTGCACGCGCCGCGACACTGCTCTGATAGGGAACCCGTGTACCGCTGCCGCCGCCATTGCCGGACGGCGAGGAGGAGGGCCGCGGACCGGTATTGTCACCGGAAAATTCGGCAAGCCGCCGCGCCGCGTCTTCGGGCGCCGGCAGATGCGCGGCATGCGCAAGCCGGATCAGCACCATCTCGGCCGCCCCTGCCGTCCGCGACGAGCCTTCCGTTTCCGGAATGCCCTTGAGCAGCATCTGCCAGATGCGCGACAGCGTCGTCACTGCAACACACTTCGCAAATTCCGCTGCCTTAGTGCGTTCGACCTCGCTGAGCGAAGGATCGTTTGCCGCATCCGGCACATATTTTAACCGCGTCACCAGATGGGTGAAATCGGCAAGATCGGTCAGCACCACCACCGGATTGGCGCCGGCTTCGTATTGGTTCTGGAACTCGCCGAGGGCAGCGGCCACATCGCCTTTGACGATATGCTGGAAGAGATCGACGATCCGGGCGCGATCGGCAAGGCCGAGCATGCCGCGCACGGCTTCCGCCTGCACGACGCCTGCGCCATGAGCGATCGCCTGGTCGAGCAGCGACAGGCCGTCGCGTGCCGAGCCTTCGGCAGCACGCGCGATCATCGCCAGCGCGTCCGGTTCCGCCTCGATGCCTTCCTTGGCCGCGATCGTGGTGAACAGTCCGACGAGATCGGAGGCGCTGATGCGGCGCAGGTCGAAGCGCTGGCAGCGTGACAGCACGGTGATCGGCACCTTGCGGATCTCGGTGGTGGCGAAGATGAATTTCACATGCTCGGGCGGCTCTTCCAGCGTCTTCAGCAGGCCGTTGAAGGCCTGCGTCGACAGCATGTGCACTTCGTCGATGATATAGACCTTGTAGCGCGCCGAAACCGGCCGGTAGCGCACCTGCTCGATGATCTCACGGATATCGTCGATACCGGTATGGGAGGCGGCGTCCATCTCGATCACGTCGACATGCCGGCCTTCCATGATCGCCTGGCAGTGTTCGCCCGGCGCGCGAAGGTCGATCGTCGGCTTGTCGATTTCCGATGTCTTGTAGTTCAGCGCCCGCGCCAGGATGCGCGCCGTCGTCGTCTTGCCGACGCCGCGCACGCCGGTCAGCATGTAGGCTTGCGCGATGCGGCCGGTCTCGAAGGCGTTGGTGAGGGTGCGGACCATCGGCTCCTGGCCGACCATCAGGTCCGTGAAATCCTTGGGGCGGTATTTGCGAGCCAGCACTCGGTATCCGGTGCCCGTCGAGGCGGCATCTTTTGATTGTCGCTCGGTGTCGCTCATCGCCCTGCTTGTCGCCCGGACTGTCGGGCACTTCGTGGAGAGAAGGTGGGAGGCTGGCACGATGACCCGTGCCGGGCTCGTTAGGGCTGCTTCCTTCCGGACCTGACCCGGTTGGCGAGTGGCTCGTCCACCACCAACCTCCCGGATGCACATATCGGCAATATCGTCATCAAAAGCAAGCCAACATGCGAAAAAACTGCTAGTCGTAGGAAAAGACAGGAGGAATGCCCTTTGAAAGGTTTCGCGCTCGACCCCCGGCTGGAAAACGACAGCGTCAGCATCATGGTCACCGGCCTCTGCGATCTGAGATTGTCGAAGGACGCCCGCTGGCCCTGGCTTATTCTCGTGCCGCGCCGGGCTGATATAACCGAAATCTTCGAACTGACGCCGCTCGACCAGGTGCTGCTTGCCTTCGAGACGGAGCTGGTCGCCAAGGCGCTGAAGAAGATCACCGGCGCGACAAAAATCAATATCGGGGCTCTTGGCAATATCGTCCGCCAGCTTCATGTTCATGTCATTGCCCGCTTCGAAGGCGATGCCAATTGGCCGGGTCCCGTCTGGGGCTTCGGGCGCGCGGAGCCCTACGAGGACGGAAAGAGAGACGAATTTACAGCGAAGTTGCGGGAAGCCCTTTCATCATGAGTCATTCGCTTTTCGATTCGGATGTGCCGCATCCGGAACCCAGCAATCTCACGGCCTTTGCCGCCAACGACCTCAACCGCGATTCCGAGCATCGCGACGAACAATCTGTCGAAAAGGCGCTGGCCAAGGAAGGCACTCATATCTTCGCCTTCACCAGGGATAAGCTGGTGCTGAAGCATGACGGCCAAGTGCTCGACCCGCTCTTTGCCCGCTACGAGCTGCAGGAATTGCAGCCGGATTGGGACGAGACCGTGCTTCTCGGTTACCGCAAGAGCGGCGAGCCGCGCCTTGCCGTTCCCGTCGGCATCGACGTCGACGACCTCACCAGCCAGTACAAGCCTGCCGACGGCCGCACGCTGTTTCGCGAAATGCTGATCGACGAAGTGTTGCTCGGCGAATTCGCCCAGGCCGCGAGCCTCATCCGCTGGAATGGCGACAATCGCTTTTGTGGCCGCTGCGGCTCGGCGATGGAGATCCACATCGGCGGCTACAAACGTGTCTGCGCTGCCTGTGAACACGTGATCTTCCCGCGCACCGACCCCGTCGTCATCATGCTGACGGTCGACGAGCAGCGCGACCTCTGCCTGCTCGGCCGCAGTCCGCATTTCGCGCCCGGCATGTATTCCTGTCTTGCCGGCTTCCTCGAACCCGGCGAGACCATCGAAAACGCCGTGCGTCGCGAAACGCTGGAGGAATCGGGCATCCGCACCGGCCGCATCCGCTATCACGCCTCGCAGCCCTGGCCGATGCCGCATTCACTGATGATCGGCTGTTACGCCGAGGCGAAATCCACCGAAATCAGCCGCGATGAGACCGAGCTGGAAGATTGCCGCTGGTTCACCCGCGAGGAAACGATCGAGATGCTGGAACGCCCGAGCGCGACAGGCAGGGCCTCGCCGCCGAAAGGGGCGATCGCCCACCGCCTGATGCGCGACTGGGTGGAGTGGAAGCGCTAGCGCCATGCCGGTTGCCCGCTCGGAACGGCTGCTGACGCTGCTCCAGACGCTCCGGCGTTACCGGCGGCCGGTGACTGGCACCGTGCTGGCACAAGAGACCGGGGTGAGCCTGCGCACGCTCTATCGCGATATTGCCAGCCTGCAGGCCCAGGGCGCGATGATCGAAGGCGAAGCCGGCATCGGTTATGTGCTGAAGCCCGGCTTCATGCTGCCGCCGATGATGTTTTCCGAAGAAGAGCTGGAGGCACTGGTGCTCGGCTCGCGCTGGGTGGCCCGCGCCGCCGAGCCGCGCCTTGCCGGCGCCGGCGCCGACGCCCTGGCTAAGATTGCCGCCGTGCTGCCGGCCGATATGCGCGAGATGATCGATTCGGCAGCGCTTTTTGTCGGTCCTAAACGCAGGGACGAGGACAAGGCTGACGTTTCGGCCATCCGCAGGGCGATCCGCCTGGAGCGTATCCTCGAACTACATTATGGCGACGAGCAGGGCCGTATCTCGCGCCGCCGCGTCTGGCCTTTCGGGCTCGGCTATTACGAGCATGTGCGCGTCCTCATGGCCTGGTGCGAACTACGCCAGGATTTTCGCCATTTCCGCACCGATCGCATCATCGACATGGCCTTGCACGAGGTGCGTTATCCGCGCCGCCGCACGGTGCTCCTCAAGGAATGGCGCGAGACGCAGGACGTACCGATGGAGAACTGAACGCTACTGCCATAAACTGTCAGCAGCCAGGGTTATTATCAGTGCCAATCCACCAGGAAGGAGTACTGATCATGGTAACGCCTCCAGCCATTCATTTCACCAACGACAGTTTTGCGGCCGAGTCCTTTGCCGATGTCATTTCGGCCGAGACTTTTGCCGATGTCCGCCAATCAGCGCCGTCCGGCCTGCTGCACCTGGTCATGAACATTTTCCGATTTCGCAGAGGAGACCGCACTGGCCTCGACCTTGAAGCGACACCGGATTACCTGAAGCGCGACCTCGGCTTCATCGACGGACGCGACCCGCGCTGCGAGGACCGTTTTCCGCTCTAAAGCATATCGTGCAAAAGCGTGCTGCGGTTTTGCGAAACGACATGCGCGACCGCTTTAGGCCGCCCATCCTTATCAACATTCTGCCCGACGAGAACGGGGCGTTGCGATCGCAACGGCTCCGGTAGTCTGCTGCCATAATTTGTCAGCAGGCGAGATCTCTCGCGGCGCCATTCTTAAACAACGGGAGAACCGAAATGACCAGCCCCAACCTCATCATTCTTTACGTCAAGGACCCCGGTGAAAGCGCCAGCTTCTACCGGAATCTGCTGAACCGCGAACCGGCCGTGGAAGCGCCGAATTTCGTCGCTTTTCCGCTTGAGGGCGGCTTCACGCTCGGCCTCTGGCGGCGCAGCAAGGTCGAGCCGCAGCCCTCCGCCATCGGCAACCGCGGCGAAGTGGCCTTCATGGTCGAAGGAGAAAACGCCGTCGCCAGGCATTATGAAGACTGGCGCCAGCGCGGTCTGCCGATCGCCCAGGAACTGACCGAACTGGATTTCGGCCCGACCTTCGTCGTACTCGATCCGGATGGGCATCGGCTGCGTGTCTGTGAGCCGGATAAATAATTCAGGCGACTTGCGGGGCTTGCCTTGGAGCATGATGCCGAAAAGTGTCAGCGGTTTTCGGACAACATCATGCTCTAACTATTTAATTTAGAACAGGATGACTTCATCCTGTTCTAAAGCAGGCCTCGCATCGCATGCCCCTTGTAGACGCCGAGGATGCGGACTTTCTCGGAAAAGAACCGCAGTTCCTCCAACGCCCGACGCACGTTCGGGTCGTTCGGATGGCCTTCGATATCGGCGTAAAACTGCGTCGCCACGAATTTTCCGCCGAGCTGGTAGCTTTCCAGCTTTGTCATGTTGATGTTGTTGGTGGCAAAGCCGCCGAGCGCCTTGTAGAGCGCGGCCGGAATGTTGCGGACGTTGAAGACGAAGGTGGTGACGACCTTTTCTTCCGCCGAATTCCGTTGCGCCCATTCCTCGTCGCGGGACAGGACGACGAAGCGGGTGACGTTGTTTTCCGTATCCTCGACATTTTCGGCGATGATCTCGAGGCCGTAGAGATCGGCGGCAAGGCGGGGCGCCAAGGCGGCCATCGAGCGGTCGCCGGTTTCCTGCACGAGTTTCGCCGCCCCCGCCGTATCGCCGGCGATCACCGGCTTCCAGCCATTGGCACGAACGATCTTGCGGCATTGGCCGAGCGCGTGGATATGGCTGTGCACCGTGCGGATCTCGTCCTTGGTGACACCGGGCAGCACCATCAGCTGGAAGCGGATCGGCATGAAATATTCGCCGATGATGTGCAGCCGCGACTCCGGCAGCAGATGGTGGATATCGGCGACCCGCCCGGCGATCGTGTTTTCGATCGGGATCATCCCGATATCGGCGTCGCCGTTGTCGACCGCCGTGAACGCATCCTCGAAGGTCTGGCAGGGCAGCGGCTCCATGGTCGGAAACATATCGCGGCTGGCCATGTCGGAATTGGCGCCGAATTCGCCCTGGAAGGCGATCCTGTTGGTCTTGATGTTCATGATGGTTCCGTCAGTTCGACTTTGCGGAGAGGATGCGCCGCGCTTTTTCGAGGTCGGCGGGAGTATCGACACCGAGCGGAACCGTGTCAACGACCTCGGCGTCGATGCGCATGCCGGCTTCCAGCGCCCGCAGCTGCTCCAGCGATTCGCGCTTTTCGAGCGTCGAGGGGCCGAGCGAGACGAACCGTTCGAGCGCCGCGCGCCGATAGGCATAAAGGCCGATATGATGGTAGAGTGGCCCCTGGCCGTAAGGTGCGGTTGCGCGCGTGAAATAGAGCGCGTGCAGCCGGTTGCCGGAAATCGGCGAGCCGATGATCTTGACGATGTGCGGCGCCGTCTTGTCCTCCTCATTGTCGATTTCGGTCGTCAGCGTGCCGATATCGACCGCCTCGTTCTCGAGCGGGCGCAAGGCCGCGCGCACCGTCTCGGGATCGATCGTCGGCAGATCGCCCTGGATGTTGACGATGATTTTCGCCTTTCCCTCCGGATCGACTTTCGTCAGCGCCTCGAAGATTCGATCGGAACCCGATTGGTGGTCCACGCGGGTCATGACGACTTCGAAGCCGGCGGCGGCCACGGCATCGAACACTCTTGTTTCGTCGACGGCGACGACGACACGGCCGATGGCTGCCTCCCTGGCACGCATCGCCACCTGCACGATCATCGGCAGACCGCAAATATCGGCCAGCGGCTTGCCCGGAAGCCGGGTGGAGGCCATGCGCGCCGGGATCAATACGAGCACGCCGTCTAAATTTGAATCACTCATTGTTCGGGCCTTCTATTCCGGGCTGAAAAGTGTCAAAAAGTCTCACGCACAAGACCATTTAGACAGTTGCAACGATCAACCAAAAGACATAGGTTCCGCGCGATTTCAAGATGGTCCGGTTTATGGTCTGCCGGCTGCAAGGGGAGCATTGCAGATGAATTCATACGTCAATACGGCCGTCGGGGCGCTGCTCGGAACGATTTTCGTTCTGATGTCTGTCTCCATCGCGTCCGAGGGGATCTTCCATTCCGAAGCACCGGAAAAGGAAGGTTTCGCGATCGTTGCCGAAGAGGCGCCCGCCGCTGGCGGCGAGGCTGCGCCTGCCGTTGCCGTTCCGATCGCGCAATTGCTCGCTTCTGCAGATGCCAAGGCCGGTGAAACTGTCTTCAAGAAGTGTCAGGCCTGTCATGACGGCACCAAAGGGGGACCGAACAAGGTCGGTCCCAACCTCTTTGGTGTCGTAGATCGCCCGATCGCCTCGCATGCAGGCTTCGCCTATTCCGCTCCCATGAAGGATTTCTCCAAGGGTGGCAGCGAGAAGTGGACCTTCGAATATCTCAACAAGTTCCTGCTGGCGCCAAAGAAGGACATTCCGGGCACCGCCATGGGCTTCGCCGGTCTGGCGAAGGATCAGGAGCGCGCCAACGTCATCCTCTACCTGCACACGCTTGCCGATTCGCCGGGACCGCTGCCGGATCCGAACGCCGCGACGCAGTAACGCGGCAGACAATCGCATGACATCGAAGCCCGGCCCGCAAGCCGGGCTTTTCGTTGTGCGGATATCAGTTCAGGCGCCGAGGAAATAGGCCCAGAGCGAGACCGTGATGGCGCCGAGCGCCGTCGTCACGGTGATCGTCGAGGCGGCGAGGCTGTGACCGACGCCGAAGCGATTGGCGATCAGCCAGGCGTTGACGCCTGTTGGGACGGAGGAGGTCAACACGATCGCTGCCGTCCATTCGGGGCTGAGGCCGAGGAGACGGCTCGCCGCCCATACGCAGCCGGGCAGCAGCAGCAGCTTCAGGCTCGAGGTGACGCTGGCGATGCCGAGATTGCCGGAAACGCCGTATCTCTCCAGCGCCATGCCGAGCGATATCAGCGCCGCCGGGCCGGCAATGCCGGCGATCTGCCCGACGACCGTTGCCAGCGTTGTCGGCATGGTGAGACCGGAAAGGTGCATGGCCATGCCGGCCGCAAGGCCGATCACCAGCGGGTTGCGCACGAGGTTGACAGCGATCTGGCGAAGCACGAGCACCATGCTGCGATCGCTTTTGCCGGCGATCTTGCGCTCGGCATGCTCCATCAGCACCGTGCCGGCGACCATCATCACGGGCAGATGCACGGCAAGCAGGATCGACAGCGCCACCAGCCCTTCGTCGCCGACGGTCCGCTCGACGAGGGGCAGGCCGATGAAGATATTGTTGGCGAAGGCCGAGGAAACGCCGGCCAGCACGCCGATCCGTTCGTCGCGGCCGAAGAGGCGTGTGGCGGCGATATGGCCGGCCGTCCAGGTGATGGCAACGCCGGAAAAATAGACGATCCAGAGCCGGAAGGGCGAGGCGCCGTGAAAATCCGCCTCGGCGATGGTGCGGAAGAGCAGAAGCGGCACGGCGATCTTGAAGACGAATTCGCTGAGCGCTTCGCCGACATTCGACGCCATCAACCCGCTGCGAACGATCACCCAGCCGATGAGAATCAGAATGAAGACGGGAAGGACGTCGAAAATGATGGCTGACATGCGGGAGGCTGCTCTGCGCGGGGAGTATACGACCTCTACAGCGCCGCGTCTTTTCAAGACGCGCAAAGGACGCTGTAGTACTTTGAATTAAGGAATTATGCAGTAACAGCAAACGGCTTGGATTGAAAAGCCAATCGCCGCCCGATCCGGCAGCCCGGGCATCCGAAAGCAAAAAAAGCGGGCACAGCCCGCTTTTCCGCTCCGGCCGTGCCGGATATCCGGATCACGAAGCTGCCAGTTCATCCGTGGTCAGCATCGCGCCGGTAAGATCGAAGGGATCATCCCTCGTGAGCCCGACTGCAACTGAAAGCTGCTCATGCCGGTCTTCTTGCGAGTATTTCTAGATATTGAAAATGACAGGGACATGACGAATAGGCGGCACTTTTGCGAAGAAATAGAGAGGCCATCCACCATTTATCCTTCCAAACCTCGGAAATTTCGCTAAGACCAAACCCCGGCTATCACAAACTCCGGGACCCCCCATTTCATGACAAGATTCGATGTTCTGACAGTCGGCAACGCAATCGTGGATATCATTGCCCGTTGCGACGACCAGTTCCTCATTGACAACCAGATTACCAAGGCGGCGATGAACCTGATCGATGCCGAACGCGCCGAACTCTTGTATTCGCGCATGGGACCGGCGCTCGAAGCTTCCGGCGGCAGCGCCGGCAACACCGCGGCGGGCGTGGCGAGCCTCGGCGGCAAAGCTGCCTATTTCGGCAATGTCGCTCAAGATCAGCTCGGTGACATCTTCGCGCATGACATCCGCGCCCAGGGCGTCCACTACCAGACCCGGCCGAAGGGCACCTTCCCGCCGACGGCGCGTTCGATGATCTTCGTCACCGAGGACGGCGAGCGCTCGATGAACACCTATCTCGGCGCTTGCGTCGAGCTCGGCCCGGAAGACGTCGAGACCGACGTCGTGGCCGACGCAAAGGTTACCTATTTCGAAGGTTATCTCTGGGATCCGCCACGCGCCAAGGAAGCGATCCTCGATTGTGCCCGCATCGCCCATGAAAACGGCCGCGAAATGTCGATGACGCTGTCCGACAGCTTCTGCGTCGACCGCTATCGCGGCGAATTCCTCGATCTGATGCGCTCCGGCAAGGTCGATATCGTCTTCGCCAATCGCCAGGAAGCGCTGTCGCTCTACGAGACCGACGATTTCGAGGAGGCGCTGAACAGGATCGCCGCCGATTGCAAGATCGCCGCCGTGACGATGAGCGAGGATGGCGCCGTCATCCTGAAGGGCCGCGAGCGTTTTTACGTCGATGCGATCAGGATCAGGGAAGTGGTCGATACGACCGGTGCCGGCGATCTCTTCGCCTCCGGCTTCCTCTATGGTTACACGCAGGGACGATCTCTCGAGGATTGCGGCAAGCTCGGTTGCCTGGCTGCCGGCATCGTCATCCAGCAGATCGGCCCGCGCCCGATGACCTCGCTTTCCGAGGCCGCCAAACGGGCAGGGCTTATTTGAAGGCTTCGCCGGGATAGGCGCCCCAGATCTCCGACTGCGCCACCCAGCCCGAGGCGCCGTCGGATTCGGCGCGGCACCAGTCGCCGTTGCATTCGCCGATCGTCAGCATCACGCCGGGTTCGAGCTTGGCGACGATCGAGGCGGAGGGCTGCGCCTCGCGGCGCAGATTGACATAGATGCCCTTGCCCTTGGTCTTCATCCACGGGGCGGCGATCGCCGCGCGCTGGCCTGACAGCAGCGACTGGTTGACCCAGCCTTCGGTGCCGTCGGCATCGCGGATGCGGCGCCAATTGTCGTATTCCTGGATGATCTCCACCGGCAGCCCGGATTTCAGGTACATCCACGACACCGCGTAATCCGTTCCCGGACCGATGCGCAGGTTGACGCGCTTGGATTTCAGCGTGACGAAACGCGGCAATGGCAGTCCGCTTGGCCCCTTGGCCGCCTGCGCATGGGCGAACTCGACGCTTCCCATGGATGCAGCCAGAGCGATGGCAAGGGCGAGGCAGGACTTCAGGACTTTGCTGCGCATGGAAGTTTCCGTTTGCTCGAATTCGCGGGCAGGCCCGGCCTGCTCGCGCTCCGGGCTCTGACATTCCCCGGCTGCACCACGAGTTTTGTTTGTCTTCGCGTGCGGGTCTGGTAGAAAATGCCCGGAATGGGAAAATTATCACCCCTCTTGGTTAAAGACCTCTGAACAAGGCACCACAGGCAGCCATGACAGCGAAGAAAAAACCGAAGGTCTACATCACCCGCAAGCTGCCGGATGCCGTCGAAACCCGCATGCGCGAACTCTTCGACGCCGAGCTGAACATCGACGACGCGCCGCGCTCCGTTCCCGAGCTGATCGCCGCGGTCAAGACCGCCGATGTGCTGGTGCCGACCGTCACCGATCGCATCGACGCGGCGCTGATCGAACAGGCGGGACCGCAGATGAAGCTGATTGCGAGCTTCTCCAACGGCACCGATCACATCGACGTCGAGGCGGCGGCGCGCAAGGGCATCACCGTCACCAACACGCCGAACGTCCTGACCGAGGACACCGCCGATATGACCATGGCGCTGATTCTCGCAGTTCCGAGAAGGCTCGGCGAAGGTGCGCGCGTGCTGACCGACAAGCCGGGCGAATGGGCAGGCTGGTCTCCCACCTGGATGCTCGGCCGGCGCATTCACGGCAAGCGCATCGGCATCGTCGGCATGGGCCGCATCGGCACGGCGGTGGCCCGCCGCGCCAAGGCTTTCGGCCTGTCGATCCACTATCACAACCGCAAGCGCGTCAATCCGGCCGTCGAGGACGAGTTGGAGGCGACCTATTGGGAAAGTCTCGACCAGATGCTTGCCCGCGTCGACATCGTTTCGGTCAATTGTCCGTCGACGCCGGCGACCTTCCACCTGATCTCGGCCCGCCGTCTGGCATTGCTGCAGCCGACGGCCTATCTCGTCAACACCGCACGCGGCGACGTGGTCGACGAAGCTGCGCTGATCAAATGCCTGAGGGAGGGCCGGATTGCCGGCGCCGGCCTCGACGTCTTCGAGAACGAGCCTGCCGTCAACCCGAGGCTCATCAAGCTCGCCAATGAGGGCAAGGTCGTGCTGCTGCCGCATATGAGTTCGGCGACGATCGAAGGCCGCATCGACATGGGCGACAAGGTCATCATCAATATCCGCACCTTCATCGACGGCCATAGACCGCCGAATCGGGTACTGCCGGGTCGTTGAAGAACGCTGTAAATCAGGCGACGCAGATCGGAGGCGCAAGGACCTTGCGCATCTCGACGAATGTCGTCCTGGCAAAGCCGGGATGCGCCTTTTCGGCGGTTCTGCAAAATCCCCAGGCGGCAAAGACGGCGTGGTTGTCGGTGAGTTCGATCCGCGTTTCCAGCCGCAAGGCGGGAAGGTCGAGCGCCGCAGCGGTCTCCTCGGCAAGTGCCAGCAGCCGTTTGCCGAGGCCCTTGCCCTGCACCTCAGGCAGAACGGCGAGCTTGCCGACATAGAGACAATCGGCCTCCGGCCGCAGGAAGAGGCAGCCGATCAGTTTTTCGCCGTCGATGGCGACATGACCGATCTCGGTCCCGGCCTTTTCGGCCAGTGATGCCGTCGTCAGCTTGAGCGCCGAAGATGGCGGGTCGATCCTGCCGTTCATGGAGGCGAAGGCGGAAAGGATGAGCGCCAGCAGTTCGTCCCAGCGCGTGAAAGTCTGATCAAGCGGAACAATCCTCATCCCGCCTGTCTCTGTGTTGTACGGCGTCGTTTGTAACGGATGGTGTCGAAGCGGGCCGAGAGCGCGTCATAGAGCAGCAGCCGTCCGACCAGCGGTTCGCCGATGCCGGTGACGAGCTTGATAGCCTCCATCGCCATCATCGTGCCGATGACGCCGGTCAGCGCGCCGATGATGCCGGCCTCGGCGCATGCAGGAATCAATCCAGCCGGCGGCGCTTCCGGAAACAGGTCACGATATCTAGGGTTGGGCGTTCCGTCCTCAGCCGTTTCATAGGGCTTGAGAACCGTCAGCGAGCCGTCGAAGCGCCCGACGGCGCCGGTGACGAGCGGAATGCGCGCTTCATCAGCCGCATCGGCGGCGGCATAACGGGTGTCGAAATTGTCGGAGCCATCGATCAGCAGATCGAAGCCTGAGAGCTGACGGCGGGCGGCCTCCGGGGAGAAGCGTTCCTCGAAGCGGATCAGTCGGACATGTGGATTGAGCCTGGCGATGGCGAAGGCGGCACTCTCGGTCTTCAATTCGCCGATCGTGCCGGAATCATGGATCACCTGGCGCTGCAGGTTCGACAGCGACACCCGGTCGTCGTCGACGATACCGAGCGTGCCGACGCCGGCTGCGGCCAGATATTGCAGGACCGGCGCCCCGAGGCCACCGGCGCCGATCACCAGCACGCGGGCGGCTTTCAGTTTCTGCTGGCCGGCGCCGCCGATCTCGGGCAGCAGGATGTGGCGGTGATACCGCGCGATTTCTTCCGGGCTGAGCGGTTCCATGGCGCCGATGTTATCATGACGCCCGACGCCGGGAAAAGCCGCCTCGGTCATTCGAACACCCTTCCGTCTGCCACCGTGAAAAACTGCGCCTTGTCGCCGAGTGCTGAAAACATCGCGCGATCCGTTCCGGTCATGAAGGCCTGGCCGCCGAGCCCGTCGATAAGGTCGAATAACGCGGCGCGGCGGCCCTCGTCGAGATGGGCCGCGATCTCGTCGAGCAGCAGGATCGGCGCATGGCCGGTGAGATTGCCGACCAGCCGCGCATGCGCAAGCACCAGGCCGACAAGCAGCGCTTTCTGCTCGCCGGTGGAGCAACGTTCCGCCTCCATCGCCTTTTCGCGGTGATGCACGATGAGATCGGCCCGGTGTGGTCCCTCGAGCGTGCGCCCTGCGCCGGCATCGCGGTAGCGGCTCTCCGCCAGCATCGCCGCGTAGTCGTCCTCGAGGTCGACCGAGGGGCGCGAGAACTGACCGTCCATGAAGCCCGAAAGCTGCAGCGATGCCGAAGGGAAGGGCGACGTTTCGCGGGTTTCCTCGATCAGCCGGGTCAGCAGGCCGAGCATCTCCTGCCGGGCGAGCGCCATGGCGATGCCGAGGCTTGCCATCTGCTCCTCGATGCCGGCAAGCCAAGAGGGATCGAAGCGCCCTTCATCCAGCAATTTGTTGCGGCTGCGCATGGCGCGTTCGAAATCGCTGGCGCGGCGGCCATGGGCGGGATCGAGCGACAGCACGAGCCGGTCGAGAAAGCGGCGCCGGTCGGAAGAGGCGCCGGTAAAGAGCCCGTCCATCGCCGGTGTCAGCCAGAGAAGGCGCAGATGGTCGGTCAGTTCGTCGGCAGTCTTTGCCGTCGTGCCATTGATGCGCAGCTTGCGGGCGGTGGTCTCCTCGCCCGTTTCGATGCCGGTGCCGATCTCGACGTCGCCCTCCATGCCGTCGAGCGCGGCGAAGATCGAAAAGCCGCCGGCCGCGCCGACGCGGGTAATGTCGCCATAAGCCGCGCGGCGCAGACCACGGCCAGGCGAAAGCAACGAGACTGCCTCCATGAGATTGGTCTTGCCGGCGCCGTTGTCTCCAGTCAGCACGGCATGCCGACCATCAAGGGCAAGGGCCGCCGCCGCATAGTTGCGGAAGTCTGTCAGCTTCAGACGGGAAAGAGAAACCTTGTGCGGCATCGAATGTCCGGAATCGTAAAGCGTGACAGCTAAGCCGAAGCGGCGCTGATGGCAAGGCTGGCAGCTTTTTGGCCGCGGATCGTGTACCGCCGCTGCTGCCGGACGTCAGGGCGCAGCGGCTGGCACCACAGCCATGGCACTTTCAAAATTCGGCTAAAAATACAACCATCGGAGATGGCCTGACATCGCCAAGCCGATCCCGTCGACAGTCATTGCCAATGTCTTCCAGCGCCGGATATTCAAGGTTTGCCGCCATCCTTTAAGGCTACTGACGTTACGTAAAGCCCAAAAAAAGTTGGTTGAACTTTGCAACTGTAGGGTTGAGTTATCCGATGCAAACGATATGGTAAACGGACCGTTTACGTATAAGAGAGTGATGAAGTGCCAGATCCGGTTGATATTATCGTCGGTCGCAACGTCAGACAGTTTCGCGCCCTTCGCCGTGTTTCCCAGCTCGAGCTTGGCGAAGCACTCGGACTGACTTTCCAGCAGATCCAGAAATACGAAAAGGGGGCGAACCGCGTTTCCGCCAGCAAGCTGCATCAGATTGCGGTTTTTCTCGACGTCGACATCTCTGCTCTCTTCGAGGGTGCCGGCATGTCGCCATTCGGCAGCCGTGTCGAACTCAGCCCCGACGCCTATGCGCTTGCGCTGAGCTACGACAAGCTGAACTCACCGGCAGGCAAGGAAGCGGTCAAGACCATCGTCACCCTCATGACGGGCGAATCAGCCGAAACCACCGCCTGATTCCATCGCAGCAATCACGGTTCCCACGGAAAGCACGACCTATTCAAGGTCTGGATGATTTCCGGACACCCGCGGGCGTGCAGCGGTATTGGGGGATGAAGTGCATCAGCACAAAGACCGGAAGCAGGCCGCCTGATTGAGGTTCGATGCCGCGCGCTTCAGTGAAGCTCGCATTCGTGCAGCGCCATCAGCAGATCGTCCTGCGTCTGGTGGCCGGCATGATAGAGGTCGATCGCAATGCTGGCGATGGAAAGGCCTTGCTGACTGCGAAGCTTGATGTTGCGCTCGGCGCACCATGTGTAGATGGCGCCGGCGAGAACGTCGACGTCTTCGGACTGAGATGAAAAGGCTGGCGCCATGGCTGATACCCTTGGTTTGTTTGTTCCCGCTAGCGCTAAGGACGCTCTATCACTTTGATTTGGTGCATGACCCCGAAATCGATTCCGGCTCCCGGGGTCATGCACTGACGGCAGAGACTGAATTCATTTGGAAAACTTGCAAGCGGCATCATCTGGCTGCGTTAACGCAAGTCGTCGTCCCGCCCGCTGCCGTATCGATCCGGGACAGATTCGCCGGCATGGACGGCGAATGTCGCAAATCAAGATTCTTAAAACAAAAAAGCCGGAGACGTTTCCGTCCCGGCTTTCGTAATGGGCATGTCGATTGCGGCTCAGCCTTCGAAGAATTCCTTCATGCGGGCAAAGAAGCCCGTCGATTCGGGATTGTTCTCCTTGGAGGAAAGCTGCTCGAATTCCTGAAGCAATTCGCGCTGGCGCTTGGTGAGCTTTTGCGGCGTCTCGATCTGGATCTGGATGTAGAGGTCGCCCGTCTGCACCGAACGCAGCACCGGCATGCCCTTGCCCTTGAGGCGGAACTGTTTGCCGACCTGGGTGCCCTCGGGCACGGTGACGCGCGACTTGGTGCCGTCGAGCGTCGCCACGTCGAAGGTGCCGCCGAGCGCGGCCGTCGTCATCGAGATCGGAACGGCGCAATAGAGATCGGCTCCGTCGCGCTGGTAGAATTCATGCGGTTTGACGGACAGGAAGATATAGAGGTCGCCTGCCGGTCCGCCACGGGCGCCGGCCTCGCCTTCGCCCTGCAGCCGGATGCGGGTGCCGTCCTCGATGCCGGCGGGAATATTGACCGAGAGCGAACGCTCTTCCGTCACCCGGCCCTGGCCGTGGCACTTCGGGCACGGATCGGGAATGATCTGGCCGCGGCCGTGGCAGGTCGGGCAGGTCCGTTCGATCGAGAAGAAGCCCTGTGCCGCGCGCACGCGCCCCGTTCCCTGGCAGGTGCCGCAGTTCTTCGGCTGCGTGCCGGGCTTGGCGCCTGAACCCGAACAGACGTCGCAGGTGATCGACGTCGGAACGCGGATCTGCGCCGTCTTGCCGGAGAAAGACTCTTCCAGCGTTATTTCCATATTGTAGCGAAGATCGGCGCCACGTTCGCGGCCGCCCGACGAGCGCTGGCGCGCGCGCCCTCCACCCATCATCTCGCCGAAGATATCTTCGAAAATATCGGAGAAACCGCCGCCGGCAAATCCGCCGCCGCCGCCGCCCATGCCGCCATGCTCGAAGGCCGCATGACCATACCGATCATAGGCCGCCCGCTTCTGCGGGTCCTTGAGCATCTCGTAGGCTTCGTTGATTTCCTTGAACTTCCGCTCGGCGTCCTTGTCATCCGGGTTCTTGTCCGGATGGTATTTCATCGCCAGTTTGCGAAAGGCGCTCTTCAGCTCTTTCTCGTCCGCCGACTTGGCTACACCCAGAGTTTCGTAAAAGTCCGCTTTTGCCATTAAGGATTAAACCCCGGAAATGGATTTCCGGCTGCCATGGTGAGCAGCCGGATCAGATGTTGAAGCATAACCACGCCGTCGCGGATTACGCGGACTTCTTGCGGTCGTCGTCCTTGATTTCCTCGTAGTCGGCATCGACGACATTGTCGCCGCTTTCCGCAGAAGCATCACCGGCAGCGCCGCCTTCGGCCTGCTGTGCCTCATAGATCGCCTGGCCGAGCTTCATCGACACTTCCATCAACGTCTGGGTCTTGGCCTTGATGTCGTCGGCATCGGGCTCGGACGCTTCCGACGCCGTCTTCAGCGCGGCGATCGCATCCGAGATTGCGGTGCGGTCGGCCTCGGAAACCTTGTCGCCATAATCCTTCAGCGACTTTTCCGAGGAATGGATCAGGCTTTCGGCCTGGTTCCGGGCTTCGACGGCCTCGCGGCGCTTCTTGTCCTCGGTTGCATGGGCTTCGGCATCCTTTACCATCTTCTCGATGTCGGCGTCGGAAAGACCGCCGGAAGCCTGGATGCGGATCTGCTGTTCCTTGCCGGTGCCCTTGTCCTTTGCCGAAACCTGGACGATGCCGTTGGCGTCGATGTCGAAGGTGACTTCGATCTGCGGCATGCCGCGCGGCGACGGCGGCAGACCGACGAGGTCGAACTGGCCGAGCAGCTTGTTGTCGGCAGCCATTTCACGCTCGCCCTGCGAAACGCGGATGGTCACGGCCTGCTGGTTGTCTTCGGCGGTCGAAAACGTCTGGCTCTTCTTCGTCGGGATCGTCGTGTTGCGTTCGATCAGCCGGGTGAAGACACCACCGAGCGTCTCGATGCCGAGCGACAGCGGCGTCACGTCGAGGAGCAGGACGTCCTTGACGTCGCCCTGCAGAACGCCGGCCTGGATGGCGGCGCCAAGCGCTACCACTTCATCCGGGTTGACGCCCTTGTGCGGCTCCTTGCCGAACAGCTGCTTGACGACTTCCTGTACCTTCGGCATGCGGCTCATGCCGCCGACGAGAACCACTTCGTCGATTTCGGCAGCGGTAACACCGGCATCCTTGAGCGCTGCCTTGCACGGCGCGATCGTCCGCTGGACGAGATCGTCGACCAGGCTTTCGAGCTTGGCGCGGGTCAGCTTCAGCGTCAGATGCTTCGGGCCGGAGGCGTCGGCCGTGATGAACGGCAGGTTGATTTCGGTCTGCTGCGAGGACGAAAGCTCGATCTTTGCCTTTTCCGCAGCTTCCTTGAGGCGCTGCAGGGCAAGCTTGTCGTTCTTCAGGTCGATGCCGTTGTCTCTCTTGAACTCGCCGACGAGATATTCGACGAGGCGCATGTCGAAGTCTTCACCGCCGAGGAAGGTATCGCCGTTGGTGGACTTCACTTCGAAGACGCCGTCGCCGATCTCGAGGATCGAAATATCGAAGGTGCCGCCGCCAAGGTCGTAGACGGCAATCGTCTTGCCTTCTTTCTTGTCGAGACCGTAGGCGAGAGCCGCAGCAGTCGGCTCGTTGATGATGCGCAGGACTTCAAGACCGGCGATGCGGCCGGCATCCTTGGTTGCCTGGCGCTGCGCGTCGTTGAAGTAGGCGGGAACGGTGATGACGGCCTTCTCGACCTTTTCGCCGAGATAGGATTCGGCCGTTTCCTTCATCTTCTGAAGGATCATCGCGGAAATCTGTGCGGGCGAGTAGCCCTTGCCATTGGCTTCGACCCAGGCGTCGCCATTGTCGCCCTTGACGATGGTGAAGGGAACGAGGTGCTTGTCCTTCTCGACGGTCGGATCTTCGTAGCGGCGGCCGATCAGGCGCTTGACCGCAAAGAGCGTGTTCGTCGGGTTGGTGACTGCCTGGCGCTTGGCCGGCTGGCCGACGAGGCGTTCGCCATCATCGGAAAATGCCACCATGGAAGGGGTCGTACGCGCGCCTTCCGCATTCTCGATAACCTTCGCGTCCTTGCCGTCCATGACTGCGACGCAGGAATTCGTCGTTCCAAGGTCGATACCAATTACTTTTGCCATGTCATTCTCTCCTTGAAGCAAGCTGTCGGAACCCCGAGAAGGCATTTCCCTGACAGCCCCTTACGGGATGGGTCTACTTGAGATTACGCAATCGTGATTGCGGTGATGCGGCGTATATAAGGAGCGGTTTTCTGGACTGCAAGGCGAGAAATGGCCCGGAATCCAGCAAAACGAATGTGTTGCGTTCAATTTTTACAGTAGCCGGGAAAGAGGTCGCCCCATCTCCGGAAAGCGGTCGTTTTTTAGGGCATGTTGCGCAAAAGTGCGAGGCGCGAATCTGAAAGATTGCGGCGCGCTTAAGAGCATCGGGCTTGTGCCGGGCATGCAGCAAAGATCTCACTGGCCCATGATCAGATCGAGCAGCGTCGTGCGCCGCGGCTGGACGGAAGAGGTGGTCTGCGCGCCCCCGACATCGCCGGGCGGCACCATGCCCTCATAGCCAGAACCGCCGCCTTCGGCAATGTCTGCGGGCGGAACCGGGCCGCTGCCGGAGGTCGCCGCCTGCTGCCGGACAGGTGCTTGCGGATAGCGGTTTGCATTGTCGTTGCCGCCGAAGACGCCGGAAATGATACCGCCGATCGTCGATGGCGGCGCCTCCGCCGTCATCGGTTGCCCGCTGCCCAACTGCCCATTACCCGGTGCCTCAGCCATCGGCTGACCGTTGTTCGGATCGGCGATCAACTGGCCGTTGCCGAAGAGCGGCGCCGGCGAAAGACCCTTGTGGGCGGCGATCATGAATTCCTTCCAGGCTTTGGCGGGCAAGCCGCCGCCGGTCACTTTCTTCATCGGCTTGCCGTCGTCATTGCCGAACCAGACACCCGTGGTGAGGTTGCTGGTGAAGCCGACGAAGAGCGCGTCGCGCGAATTCTGCGTCGTGCCGGTCTTTCCCGCCGCCTGCCAGCCGGGGATCTTGGCGCTCTTGCCCGTGCCGTTGTCGATGACGCCCATCATCATCGCATCCATTTCGGCGGCGATCTGCTCGGACAGCACGCGCGGCGGGCTGTCATAGGTATTTTCGTAGAGAACCTTGCCTTCGGCCGTCGTCACCCGGCGGATGACGTGCGGCGTCGCCTTGTAGCCGCCGTTCATGAAGGCGGCATAGGAGGCGGTGAGTTCCATCAGCGAAACCTCGGACGTGCCGAGCGCGATCGAGGCGTTCGGCTGCAGCTCGCTTTCGATGCCGAGCCGGTGGGCAAGCTTGATCACCTGATCCGGCCCGTCATACATCACCAGCTGGGCGGCCACGGTGTTCAGCGACTTGGCAAGCGCAGTCGCCAGCGTCACTTCGCCATTGTATTTCTTCTCGTAATTCTCGGGCGTCCAGTCGCCGATCCGGATCGGCGCGTCGTTGAACACTGAATAGGGCGTCAGCCCCTTTTCGAGTGCTGCGGCATAGACGAAGGGCTTGAACGAGGAACCCGGCTGGCGTTTGGCCTTGACGGCGCGGTTGAACTGGCTCGTCGCATAGTCCCTGCCGCCGACGAGCGCTCGGATCGCGCCGGTGCCGTCGATCGAGACGAGGGCGGCCTGCGAGGCGTCGAGCTTGCCGCCCTCCTTGTCGAGTATGTCGACCAGCGATTGCTCGGCCTTCTTTTCCAGCGACTTGTCGATGGTCGTATCGACGATGACATCTTCCTTGACGTCGCCGATCAGACCCGGCAGCTCGTCCATCACCATGTCTGCGACATAGTGCCCGGCGCCGGACCAGTAGCTCTTGGCCGAAGCCGGGGTCTGCGACATCGCCGTCTTGACCTCGGAATCGGTGATGAAACCCTGTTCGCGCATCGCCGCGAGCACGAGCTGGGCGCGTGCATTCGCAGCTTCCGCATCGCGGGCCGGCGAAAGCCGCGACGGCGCCTTGAGCAGGCCGGCCAGCACAGCGGCCTCGCCGAGGTTTACGTCACGCGCCGATTTGTTGAAGTAGCGGCGCGAGGCTGCCTCGACGCCATAGGCGTTCGATCCGAAGAACACCCGGTTGAGATACATGGCAAGGATCTGGTCCTTGGTGTATTTCTGCTCCAGCCAGAGCGAGAGCAGCACCTCCTGCACCTTGCGTTCCAGCGTTCTTTCAGGCGAGAGGAAGAGGTTTTTGGCAAGCTGCTGCGTGAGCGTCGAGCCCCCCTGGACCATGTGGCCAGCCGTGAGATTGGTCACGATAGCCCGGCCGAGGCCGAGCGGATCGACGCCGAAATGCGAATAGAAACGTCGATCCTCGATTGCGATGACGGCTTCTGGAATATAGGGCGACATGTTTTCGAGCGACAGCGCCTCGCCGCCGGTGGCTCCGCGATTGGCAATGACGCTGCCGTCGACAGCGGTGATCTTGACGTTCGGCGGCCGCTCCGGGATCGCCCATGTGCTGGCGCTCGGCATGCGAGAGCCATAATAGACCACGAGCCCGGCAACGCCGATGCCGGCCCAGATGAAAAGCACGACGCACCAGTAGATCACGCGGCGCATGAAGCCGAAAAACCCGCCGCCTTCACGCTCCGGCGGCTCGCGCCGCCGTCGGGGGGCGGCGCGCTGCGGCGGGGGTTTCGAGCCGCCGCGGCGCTGAGATCGGCCTCCGGCGATGCGATCGTCGGCATCGAGCGAGAATTCGTCATCGTCGCGCGCCGGGCGGCCGCTGAAGGAGGGTTCTATTCTGTCGCCTGATCTGCCTCTGCCTGCCATCGCGGACCGGTCACACCCCATGTTCGATCGCGAAGTCAGCTTCGCATAACGGCGCTCTTCTGCAGCGCCGCGCGTCTTTTCAGGCGCGCAAAGGACGCTGGAGCACTTTGAGTGCCGCCGTGATCATCCGACTGAACTGTAAATGCGGCGATTTAACGGGGTATTAATAATGGAAAGTAAAGCAGATCACGCCGGGCGACAGCTTGGCCTTCAGAACTGCCGGGCCTCGTAATCGTCGAGCGTTTCCGGGTCCTGCTTATATTCCCACTCGCCCAGATGAAAGCGGCGCCAGATCTGACCGGAAGGGTTGAGGTTCGCCCCATCGGTAAGGCGTACTGGCAGGATCGGATTGTGTTTATGCCAAACGGTAACATCTATGGCGGCTGCCCGAGGGGCAAAAAGCCCGAGGAAAGCCAGGTAGTCTTGCGTCATCAGGGTCCAGCCTCGAACGGATTAAGATCAATCCGCAACTTCACAAAAGTGCAATAAACAATCCCGCAAGACAAGAGCTTCGCGATGGCCTCACATCAAATTGTCGGTGACCGCATTCGAGGACCGATGCTTCCTCGGCGGCTCTTATCTTGCGCTCACCGGCCAATTCGCACGCTCATGAAAAAAAGACCTGAAGTGCGTCACGTGAATCACGGGTGATACGACGCATTTTTAGTGCCGCGCGTCTTTTCGAGAGACATAAAAAAGGCTGTAACACATTGAATTGCCGCATAGTGTCTCCTCAAATCGGCTCTGCTTCAAGGAATTATGCAGCAGGCGGAACCAATAGGCCTCGCGATTGTTTATGAAGAAGCGGGACAGCCCCTCACGTCCCGCGAATGATCGGCCGTCTCCCCTCAACGCGCGCCGATCGACATCAGGCCCGGTGCACCCCTCATGGGAGCGCCGGGCTTTTTTTGGCAGCGCTGCGTCTTTTCAAGACGTGCAAAGGATGCCGTAACATTTTCAATTATGCGGTAGGCTCTGTTTACAGGACGAGCTGCATCTTGAGATGGGGGCGGCATTGCTGCCGCCCGCGATATCTCAGTCGCAGGACGGATCGCCCGGGCGGCAGACGAAGGGCGAAGCCCTGGGGTCCGGGCGATTGTAGGTGTCGGCTTTGCCGCCATTGAACTGCGGCAGGTCACGGAAATCCGAACTCCTGGTGTTGCCTCTGTTGTCGTTATCCCGGCGGTCCGACCGGCGAATATCGTCTCTGCGGTCGTCCCTTCGCTTGTCGTCGCTCCAGTCCCGGTCGCGATCCCGGTAAACGCGGTCGCGGTAGTAATAGTCCGGGCCACGACTCCAGCGGTCGCGCTCGCGGTAGAAATCACGGTTGCGATAGTAGCGATCCCAATAATTGCCGACACTGAAGCTGACCATCGGAATGCCCAGCGGACGGTAATATTGCGGGCCGACATAGACGCGGCGTTGCTGATAGACGGCTTGCACGTATTGGCCGGAAACCCAGCCGCGGCCGCCATAGAATTCGACGTCGCACCAGTTGACGTTGGAAAGGCATCCACGGATTTCGACGGAGGAACCGGCGGGCACGACTGCGACAGCAGGGTATCGGGTGCTTGGACCCGCACGCATGTTGACGTTCGCCGTCGAGTAGCCCTCGGCGGCCTGCGCTATGGCCGGAGCCAGCACAAGCATGGCGGCCGCAGCGACTTTAACAATGAGATTTTTCACGCTTCTCACTCCTCGTTGGCGCGTTTTTCAAGCAGCGCTTGGCTGCGTTTTCTTGGCATATGCCATCTGGAACAAAACATGGAGCGATCGCTCGCATTTGTTAGAGCGCCACTATTTTCATTGTCTTTCAATAGCTTATACTCCGGTGGTGATGAACGCAGCTTGAACGGGGGGAATTTTGTGACGCAATATCGCGTTCTCGATAGGCCCTGTGAAATCGCAAATGCGTGGACCTTAAGCGCGGTCGGGCCGTGCGATTCCATTGAGCAAGCGCCGTTAACGGCCCATTAACCTTTCGGCGGCAGTCTCATTGCAATACCCGCTTGCTCCTTGACCACGGATGAACTGGCACTGAGATGAGCGGATGACGAAAGGCCGGGTCGAACCGGCCTTTTTGTTGCTTGCGACTTTGCCTGGCGCATCTTCCTTCAGGCAGCGAGCGCCTCAAGAATCCGCACCCAGGAGCGGATGCCCTTGTGGTAGGAGACGAGCTCGTATTTCTCGTTCGGCGAGTGGATGCGGTCATCGCTGAGGCCGAAGCCGACGAGCAGCGATTCCATGCCAAGCATCTTCTGGAAATCCCCGACGATCGGGATCGACCCGCCCATGCCGATAACGATGGCGGGTTTCGGCCACTCGTCGGAAAGCGCGTTCTTCGCCTTGGTGAGAACAGGCGAATCATAGGAAAGATGGATCGCCGGCGAGCCGCCATGCGGATGGAACTCGACCGAGCAATCGGCGGGAATTTTCGAGCTGATATAGCTGCGGAAAGCCTCGCGGATGGCGGCCGGATCCTGCGTGCCGACGAGGCGGAACGAAACCTTGGCCGAAGCCTTGGCGGCGATCACCGTCTTGAAGCCTTCGCCGGTATAGCCGCCCCAGATGCCGTTGATTTCGGCGGTCGGCCGAGCCCAGGTGAGTTCCAGCACCGACCGGCCCTTTTCGCCGGATGGGATGGAAAGGCCGACTTCGCCAAGGAAGCTCTCCGCGGTCTTGCCGAGCGTCTCCCATGACGCCTTGATGTTGTCGGGCGTTTCCTCGACGCCTTCATAGAAGCCGTCAAGCGTGATGCGGCCCGTCTCGTCATGCAGACCGGCAAGAGCCTTGACGAGAATATGGATCGGATTGGCGGCCGCGCCGCCGAAGAGACCGGAATGCAGGTCGCGGTCGGCGGCCGTCACGATCACTTCCTCGCCGACGAGGCCGCGCAGCGCTGCGGCGATCGCCGGCGTGTCGCGGTCCCACATGCCGGTATCGCAGACCAGCGCATAATCGGCCTTGAGCTCGGTGGCATTGGCTTCGAGGAAGGGCTTCAGGGACGGCGAGCCGGATTCCTCCTCGCCCTCGAAGAGGATGGTGACGCGGCAGGGAAGCGCGCCGTTGATCTCCTTATAGGCCCGGCAAGCCTCGACGAAGGTCATCAACTGACCCTTGTCGTCGGAGGTGCCGCGGCCGGTCAGGATCTTGCGGCCCTCGCCGACATCCTTGATCGATGGCTCGAAGGGGTCGTTTTCCCAGAGCTCGATCGGGTCGACCGGCTGAACGTCGTAATGGCCGTAGAAGAGAACGTGCGGCGCATCGGCGGAAGCGCCGGCATGGTGGGCGACCACCATCGGATGGCCGGGCGTGTCGCGGACCGAGGCCGTAAAGCCTAGCCCTTCAAGATAGGCGACGAGCCATTCGGCGGCCTTTCGGCATTCGGCTTTATAGGCGGGATCGGTGGAAATCGACTGGATGCGCAGAAGTTCGAACAGCTTGTCGAGGCTCGATGAAAGGTTCTGATCCGCGCGCGCAAGCACCTGGTTTACATCGGTCATTTTCGACTCCTTTTGAAATTCGGCCGGACGATAGACCAAACCAGAAAGGCAGGCGAGGCGGAAAAACAAAAATCGTCGGCGCGAAAGACCGGTGGGGCATAGACCAATATCAGGAAGATTTGCCGGATAATATAAAAGTGAATTCTAATTCAATTTACAGTTATTTAGTACAACCTAAATAGCTTGACCGAATTCAGCTGTGCGAGGTTCGGATGTTTTCGGTCATTACATGTATTCGGGACAACCACGATTGGCGGCTGGTGCTTGCGGCGGCGGCGGTCTGCCTGGTCGGCACTATGGCGGCTATGCTGCTGCTTTCCCGCGCCCAGGAATGCGATGCCGGGCGGCGCAAGCTCTGGATCGGCGCCTCGGCTTTTGCTTTCGGCACCGGCGTATGGGCAACGCACTTCATCGCGATGCTGGCCTATGACGGCGGCATGCCGATCGGCTACCAACTGGGCCTGACGGCGCTTTCTTTCCTCCTGTCGGTTGTCGGTTCGTGGGCGGCAATCCTCGTCGCTTCGGAAAGCCGCGGCAGGTTTTCTCGCATCCGCGGCGGCGTCCTGATGGCGCTCGGCATCGCCTCCATGCACCTGACCGGCATGCAGGCGATCGAAACGCAGGCGGCAATCCTTTATGATCCCTTCATGACGCTGAGTGCGGTTCTCGCAGGAGCGCTGTTGTCGAGCGCCGCCTTCCACGCCTTTTTCCAATCGAAGGGACTGAGGCGGCTCCTCGCCTCGTCAATCACTTTCGTCCTCGCGATCTGCGCTCTCCATTTCATCTCGATGGCTAGCATCACGCTCGTGCCGGATCCCGGCAAAGAGGTTCCGGCAACGGTACTCGATGCCAGCCTGCTTGCTGCGATCGTCGTTGTGGCGGCGACGACGCTCATTCTCATTGCGCTCGCGGTGGTCTTTATCGAAAGCCACCTGACGGATCTGAAGGGGCTCGCGAATGCCTCGCAGGAGGGGCTGCTGATCCTGCGGGAAGGCCGGATCATCGATGCCAATGAACGCTTCCAGGGGCTTTCCGGCTGGAAGCTTGCCGGTCTTTCCGGCAAGGCGCCCTCGGCTGTTTTGACCGCTGTTCAGGGGACTGGGCAGAACAGACCCAGCGAGACGGTGCTCAACACCAGGGACGGCAGGGAGATCGCCGTCGAAGTGACCGCGAGCAGGATCGTCTATCGCGGGCACAATTGCGAGGTGCTGGCGGTGCGTGATCTCACCGAGCGCAGGCAGGCCGAGGAGATGATCGAGCATCTCGCCCACCACGACGTGCTCACCGATCTGCCGAACAGGTCGCTGTTCGATACCCGCATCCGGCAGGCGCTGCAGATGGCCGAACGAAAGAACAGCGAGGTTGCCCTCTTTTATCTCGACCTCGATCGCTTCAAGGCCGTCAACGATATCTTCGGCCATGCCGAAGGCGACCGTATTCTCCGCAAGGTCGCCTCGATCCTGCGCCGCGTGGCCGATGAAAGCGATACAGTCGCTCGCCTCGGCGGCGATGAATTCGCCATCATTCAGCTCGCCGGGCAGCAGCCGGCGGCGGCCCAAAAGCTTGCGGCTGATATCCTTGGCGAATTCGCCGCCGAGATGGACACGGCGCGCGACCCGACCGCCGTCGGCGTCAGCGTCGGCATCGCACTCTATCCCACGGATGGCGCTGCTGCTGAAGAACTCTGCAACAATGCCGATACTGCACTCTACCGCGTCAAGCATGACGGTCGCGGCAAGATCTGTTTCTTCGACGCGGAAATGGATAAGGCGGCACGGAACCGCCGCCAGATCGAAAGCGAACTGCGCCATGCGATCATCCGCAACCAGATCCATGTCAGCTATCAGCCGATCCTCGATGCGCTGAGCGGCGAGATCGGCGGCTACGAGGCCCTGATGCGCTGGAACCGGCCAGGTCACGGCCTGACCGAGCCCGATATCTTCATCTCGATCGCCGAGGAAAGCGGCTCGATCGTCCAACTCGGCGAATGGGTGTTGCAGCAGGCCTGCAGGGAGGCTGTGCGCTGGCCGCTGCCGTTGATGATCGCCGTCAATCTCTCGCCGGTGCAATTCATGCTGCCGAACCTCTGCGAGCGGATCGAGGCGATCCTTGCCGAAACCGGGCTTGCGCCCAGCCGGCTGGAGCTCGAGATCACCGAAGCGGCCCTCATTCGCGATCGCGACCGGGTGATGACGACGCTGCTGCGGCTGCACAAGCTCGGCGTGCACATCGTCATGGATGATTTCGGCACCGGTTTTTCCTCGCTTTCCAACCTGCGTTCATTCCCTTTCGACAAGATCAAGGTCGATCGCAGTTTCACCGGCGTGCTGGAACATGATGCGGGGGCGCGCTCGATCGTGCGCGCCATCATCGGCCTTGGTCATAGCCTCGGCATGCCTGTCGTGACGGAGGGGGTGGAAACCGAGATGCAGCGCCGGATAGTCGTCGAGGAAGGTTGCGCGCAAGTGCAGGGCCTTTTACTCGGCAAGCCGGATATCGAGCCGAGCATCAAGCTTGCCGCTCACGAAAACGTCCTGACCGCGCAGATCGAAACCGGCGTGTCCTCATTGCGACGCGCACAGGGTGCTGGTGAGTGATCTTACAGCGCCGCGCGTCTTTTCACACGCGCAAAGGACGCTGTAACACTTTTGGACTGCTGCATAATTCTATCCTCAAATCGATTCCGATTTAAGGAATTATGCAGTGGTCAGAGCGCCTTGGCGTTTTCCAGAAGCCGGCGGATATATTCAAGCGTCAGCTCACGCTCGAAAACCCGGAAACCTTTAAACAGCGCAAGATCGGCCTCCCGCGCGGTCTCGATCGCCTCGGCCTCCATGGCGCGCGCCCTCGGCGTCAGGAAGAGCAGCTGCGCCCGCTTGTCGGACGGATGCGGACGGCGCTCGATCAACCCGTCGCGGACCATGCGCGAAAGCGTATTGGCCATGGTCGCCTGCTCGATATCGACCCGCTCGAGAAGCTGTTTCTGGGTCAGCCCGTCCTCGGCCCAGAGTTCCAGCAGAATGGGGAACTGCCCCGGAGAAAAACCGAGCCCGACCGCGCGCTGGTGCAGCGAGCGGGCAAAACCCTTCGCCAGCTGGCTGGCAAGGTAGGCTCCCGAATCCATGCGGTTAAATCCCATGATTGCAAGTTAGGCTCAAAACCATGCCGGAGACAATGCAGCAAATCGCATACGATGCTCCTAAACATGCAAGCGGCGAGCAGAATTTCGAGTGCCTCGAAAAAACAAAAGTCGCCATGGCCTGGAGGTTGGCCATGGCGACTTTAAAGTGGGGACAAAGGCCCGGAGAGGGGGATAAGGCCTTTGTCCAAGCCTGACGCGGCGGGGGACAAGCCGGTAATCAGACCCGCGACGCGATCAAGCGCCGGTGACATGGATTTGTGGCTCAGAATGTGGTTTTTCAAGGGAGGGCGATCGTTACAAATCGGTAACAGTTTGGTGAGCCGGAATCTCTGCCGCACAATTCCTGAGATCGGAATCGATGGAAGGATAAAATTATGCAGCAACGCCAAGTGCTCAGCGTCCTTTGCACGTCCGAAAAGACGCGCGGCGCTGTGTGACGCTCCGAGCGCCATAATCCTTTTCGCGCGCCGAACTTTATGCCGAACTCTATATGGACCTCGTCCCATGCCCGCGCTATCCATGCACGCATGAAAAAAGGCGATCACCTCTTCCTAGTCGATGGTTCCGGATTCATCTTCCGGGCGTTTCATGCACTGCCGCCGCTGACCCGCAAGACCGACGGCCTGCCGATCGGCGCCGTGTCCGGTTTCTGCAACATGCTGTGGAAGCTGCTGAGGGACGCGCGCAATACCGATGTCGGCGTGACGCCGACACATCTTGCCGTCATCTTCGATTATTCCGCCAGGACGTTTCGCAAGGATCTCTACGACGCCTACAAGGCGAACCGTTCCGCACCGCCGGAGGAGCTCATCCCGCAATTCGGCCTCATCCGCGAGGCGACTCGCGCCTTCAATCTGCCCTGCATCGAGACCGAGGGCTTCGAGGCCGACGACATCATCGCCACCTATGCCCGCCAGGCCGAAGCGACCGGCGCCGATGTCACCATCGTCTCCTCCGACAAGGATCTGATGCAGCTCGTCAGCCCCAATGTCCATATGTATGACAGCATGAAGGACAAGCAGATCGGCATTCCCGATGTCGTCGAGAAATGGGGCGTGCCGCCGGAAAAGATGATCGACCTGCAGGCGATGACCGGCGATTCGGTCGACAATGTTCCCGGCATTCCCGGCATCGGCCCGAAGACCGCCGCCCAACTGCTCGAGGAATACGGCGATCTCGATACGCTGCTCGAACGCGCCACCGAGATCAAGCAGGTCAAGCGCCGTGAGACGATCCTCGCCAATATCGATATGGCCAGGCTCTCGCGCGACCTCGTGCGGTTGCGCACCGATGTGCCGCTCGATCTCGATCTCGACGCGTTGGTGCTGGAACCGCAGAACGGTCCGAAGCTGATCGGCTTCCTGAAGACGATGGAATTCACCACGCTGACGCGCCGCGTCGCCGAAGCCTGCGATTGCGATGCCAGCGCCATCGAGCCGGCGATCGTCCGCATCGAATGGGGTGAGAAGGCCCGCGGCCCGGATCTCGATGCGGCCGAGCCCGAGCCCGTTGCCGGCGGCATCCCCGACGTTTCCGGCGAATCCGTGCCGGTGCCGCCGCGTGCAAAGGCAAAGACCGCCGTCGAAGGCGCCTTTTCGCCCGCCGATCTTGCCAAGGCGCGGGCCGAGGCCTTTGCGACGCTGCCCTTCGATCATTCGGCCTATGTCACGATCCGCGATCTGGCGACGCTCGACCGTTGGATCGCCGATGCGCGCGCCACCGGCCTCGTTGCTTTCGATACCGAGACCACCTCGCTGGATGCGATGCAGGCCGAGCTTGTCGGCTTTTCGCTGGCGATCGCCGACAATACGGCCGATCCCACCGGCACGAAGATCCGCGCCGCCTATGTGCCGCTCGTCCATAAGAACGGCGTCGGCGATCTGCTCGGCGGCGGCCTTGCCGAAAACCAGATCCCGATGGGCGATGCCTTGGCGCGGCTGAAGGCATTGCTGGAGGACGAATCTATTCTCAAGGTCGCCCAGAACCTGAAATACGATTACCTGCTGATGAAGCGCTACGGCATCGAGACCAGGAGTTTCGACGACACGATGCTGATCTCCTACGTGCTCGATGCCGGCACCGGCGCGCATGGCATGGACCCGCTCTCGGAAAAATTCCTCGGCCATACGCCGATCCCCTACAAGGACGTGGCCGGCAGCGGCAAGGCGAATGTCACCTTCGATCTGGTCGATATCGACCGCGCCACCCACTATGCCGCCGAAGATGCCGACGTGACGCTGCGCCTCTGGCTGGTGCTGAAGCCGCGGCTGGCGGCGGCGGGATTAACCAGCGTCTATGAACGGCTGGAGCGGCCGCTATTGCCGGTGCTGGCGCGCATGGAAGCGCGCGGCATCACCGTCGACCGGCAGATCCTGTCGCGCCTCTCCGGCGAGCTGGCCCAGAGTGCAGCAAGGCTGGAGGACGAGATTTACGTGCTGGCCGGCGAGCGTTTCAATATCGGTTCGCCGAAGCAGCTGGGCGATATCCTGTTCGGCAAGATGGGCCTTTCCGGCGGCAGCAAGACGAAGACAGGCCAATGGTCCACCTCCGCCCAGGTACTCGAGGATCTGGCCGCCGCCGGTTTCGAATTGCCGCGCAAGATCGTCGACTGGCGCCAGGTCACCAAGCTGAAATCCACCTATACCGACGCGCTTCCGGGTTACGTTCACCCCGAGACAAAGCGGGTCCACACCTCGTACTCGCTGGCATCGACGACCACGGGGCGTCTGTCGTCGTCCGAGCCGAACCTGCAGAACATTCCGGTGCGCACCGCAGAAGGCCGCAAGATCCGCACCGCCTTCATCTCGACGCCTGGCCACAAGCTGATCTCCGCCGACTACAGCCAGATCGAACTGCGCGTGCTTGCCCATGTGGCCGAGATCCCGCAACTGACCAAGGCCTTCGAAGATGGCGTCGACATCCATGCCATGACGGCATCGGAAATGTTCGGCGTGCCGGTGGAAGGCATGCCGGGCGAGGTGCGCCGCCGCGCCAAGGCGATCAATTTCGGCATCATCTACGGCATCTCGGCCTTCGGGCTTGCCAATCAGCTTTCGATCGAGCGTTCGGAAGCCGGCGACTACATCAAGAAGTATTTCGAACGTTTCCCCGGCATCCGCGACTATATGGAAAGCCGAAAGGCCATGGCGCGCGACAAGGGTTACGTCGAAACGATCTTCGGTCGCCGCATCAACTATCCCGAAATCCGCTCTTCCAATCCATCCGTGCGTGCCTTTAACGAGCGTGCGGCCATCAACGCGCCGATCCAGGGCTCGGCTGCCGACGTCATTCGCCGGGCAATGATCAAGATAGAGCCGGCGCTTGTTGAAGTCGGCCTTGCCGATCGCGTCCGCATGCTGCTGCAGGTGCATGACGAACTCATCTTCGAGGTCGAGGACGAGGATGTCGAAAAGGCGATGCCGGTCATCGTCTCGGTCATGGAAAACGCCACCATGCCGGCGCTGGAAATGCGCGTGCCGCTGAGGGTCGATGCACGCGCCGCCACCAATTGGGACGAGGCACACTAAAGCATGTCGCGCAAAACTGTGCAGCGGTTTGCGACAACGACATGTGTGGAAATAAAGCCTAAAGCGCGACGTGCGAATCTAAAAGATTGCGACGCGCTTCAGAGCGCCTCCCCAAAATTGGCAAAGATTTTTCTCACTGCCAGAACTCATTGAAAGTGCAGCGATTTATCCCAAGGGGTCGTATCGGAACGATACGGCAGGAAGGAACTTATTAACCTTCCTTTTCTATCCCGGTAGGGTCGTAATTTGCAAAGCATGAGTGAGTAGCGGACGCATGCGTTTTCCCAGAACCAATTTGACGGATGCCGGAGATTTTTCCAGCGAGATTGAAACGGACCTTCCGGAGGAAAACCCAGGGGAGAAGCCGGCGGCACCCATCTGGCAGAGCAACTTTTCCCTCGCGCCGAATGTCCGTTTCACCCGCACGCCGGAAACGCTGATCAGCAGGCGGCGCGCGCCGAATGAGCCGGTTCGCGATGATTCGCAGATTGGACAGCAGGCGATACGGATAGAGCCGGTCGCCGTCGACGTCCCGTTCGATATCTATCTGCCGGAGCCGGACGAAATTTCCGCAGCACCGCAGAGGATCGAACTGCAGCAGTCACCTTTGCTTGATGAGGCCGCCGCGCCGGCTTTCCGCGCCAGCGCCGAGCTTTCCTCCATTTCGGATTTCGCCTTCTGGGAAGTCATGGCCTTCGAAGAGGCAGAGCCGGTTCGCGCGCCGCCGTTGATATCGTTCCCGAAGACCGAGACCTCGCCCGAATCGATCACGTCGCTGTTCCGGATCATGGAATGGCGCCCCGGCCGGCCGGCCCCCGCTCAAGTCGTCTCCCGCCCGGCCCCACAGCCCGCCGCGGTCTCCGCGAAGGTTGCCGTGCGCCCTGCGGCCGCAATATCCCTGGAAAAGCCCAGGCGCATTGCTGTCGAGGCACCGGTCATGCTCGCACCTCAGGCGGCGCCAACGCCTCAGCTCGCGCCAGCCCCTCACATCGCATCAGCCCCTCAAGCCGCGCCGGCGCCGCAGCGCACGCCGCCCGTCGCCGCGGTCCTGCCGTCGCCGCGCCTGGCCGCGAGGCCCGAAAAGATCGACGCATCCGGCTATGAATTCCCGCCGCGTGCCCTTCTGCAGGAACCGCCGGAACGCCTCGGCGAGATCATGTCGCAGGAGACGCTGGAGCAGAATGCCGGGCTTCTGGAAAGCGTGCTGGAAGATTTCGGCATCAAGGGCGAAATCATCCATGTCCGTCCCGGCCCTGTCGTCACCCTCTATGAATTCGAGCCGGCGCCGGGCGTGAAATCGTCGCGCGTCATCGGCCTTGCCGATGATATCGCCCGCTCGATGTCGGCGCTCTCGGCCCGCGTTGCCGTCGTGCCCGGCCGCAACGTCATCGGCATCGAACTGCCGAATGTCACGCGTGAAACCGTCTATTTCCGCGAGATGATCGAGAGCCAGGATTTCGAGAAGAGCGGCTACAAGCTGGCGCTCGGCCTCGGCAAGACCATCGGCGGCGAGCCTGTCATCGCCGAGCTTGCCAAGATGCCGCATCTGCTCGTCGCCGGCACCACCGGTTCCGGCAAGTCGGTCGCCATCAATACGATGATCCTGTCGCTGCTCTACCGCATGACGCCGGAACAGTGCCGCCTGATCATGGTCGACCCGAAGATGCTCGAACTGTCAGTCTATGACGGCATCCCGCATCTGCTGACGCCCGTCGTCACCGATCCGAAGAAGGCGGTCATGGCGCTGAAATGGGCCGTGCGCGAAATGGAGGAGCGCTATCGCAAGATGTCGCGCCTCGGTGTCCGCAACATCGACGGTTACAACGACCGCGTCGCCCAGGCCCGCGAAAAGGGCGAGACCATCCATGTCATGGTCCAGGTCGGCTTCGACAAGGGCACCGGCACTCCGATCGAGGAAAGCCAGGCGCTGGACCTGACGCCGATGCCCTATATCGTCGTCATCGTCGACGAGATGGCAGACCTGATGATGGTCGCCGGCAAGGACATCGAAGGCGCGATCCAGCGCCTCGCCCAGATGGCGCGAGCCGCCGGCATCCATCTGATCATGGCGACACAGCGTCCGTCTGTCGACGTCATCACCGGCACGATCAAGGCAAACTTCCCGACCCGCATCTCCTTCCAGGTGACCTCGAAGATCGACAGCCGCACCATTCTCGGCGAACAGGGTGCCGAGCAACTGCTCGGTCAGGGAGATATGCTGCATATGCAGGGCGGCGGGCGGATTTCCCGTGTCCACGGACCCTTCGTCTCGGATGTCGAGGTCGAAAAGGTCGTTGCCCATCTGAAGACCCAGGGCCGCCCGGAATATCTCGATACCGTCACCGCCGACGAGGAGGAAGAGACGGAAGAGGAAGAAGCCGGCGCCGTCTTCGACAAGAGCGCCATGGCCTCCGAAGATGGCAACGAGCTTTACGAACAGGCGGTCAAGGTCGTCATGCGCGATAAAAAATGCTCGACCTCCTATATCCAGCGCCGCCTCGGCATCGGCTACAACCGCGCCGCCTCATTGGTGGAACGCATGGAAAAGGAAGGCCTCGTCGGCCCGGCCAACCATGTCGGCAAGCGCGAGATCGTATCGGGACGGGGCGACGGCGAGTAATCGCCGGCGGCCAGGGCGTCTGACGGATTCCTGTTTTACGTTTTCAAGGCAGCCAGCCGAACCGTCTCGCTGACAAAATCGGTCTTTCCGCCGGTATAAAAATCCCAATCGTCGTCTGCCTCCGCAGCCAGCCGGCGTTTCAGATCGGCATAGGCCTTGGCCCTCTCGGGGTGATTCCTGAGATAATCACGAAACAGAATGCGGCCCCGATGCGCGCGATTATCGGGTCCGCAAAGATAGAGCCTGAACCCATAACCGTCATGATCGCGGGTGAAGGCCCATCGTTGCTCTCCGGTATCGCCGTGGAAGACGAAGTCGGCAGCGCGCACGATCTCGATCGCCGCTGGCAGGAAGGCGTCTGATATCATCACGGCAGCAAGGTCGATCTTCGGCTTGGCCGCCAGGCCAGGCACCGACGTGCTGCCGATATGGTCGATGGAAAGCAGGCGGTCACCGAGCAAAGCGGAGACCTCCGCGCTGATCTCGGCAAACAGCCGCGGCCAAGAGGGATCATAGTCGACCACCTTGATGGCGCGCATGCCCTTCCTCTCGATCTGTTCAGGGCGTCTTGGTCAGCAACCCGTTCAGGATCTCGATCATCTTCTGCTCGGCTTCCTCAAGCGAGCCGCTATTGTCGAGCTCCACCACGTCGTATTCGCCGCGCACCGTCAGCGGTCCGCGGGCAAGCCGGGCCATGATATCCTCATGCGTCTCGCGGCCGCGCGTCTCCAGCCGGCCGGCGAGCACCTCGGGGCGGGCGGTGACGTTGATGACTTTCAGCCGCGGGAAGGCGGCCTGGAAGCGGTGAAGCGCCGAGCGCGAGCCGTTGGCGACGACGATGTGGCCTTTCGAAAGCGCTACCGAAATTTCGGCCGGAATGCCGTATTTCAGGCCGTGCGCCTCCCACCAGACGGCGAAGGAGCCTGATTGCTCCATGGCGGCAAAACCTTGGAGGGAGACGGATAGATGATCTTCGCCACCGGCGTCACGGTGACGGGTGATGACGCGGCGGACGAAATGCACATCTTCGCGGCCCTTGAAACGCCGGGCCGCGAGGTTCATCAGCGTGTCCTTGCCAGCGCCGCTCGGTCCGACGACGACGACCATGGTGCCGCGCTCGGCTCCGGCTCCTGCGTGGGGTTCGTGCGACATCATGCGACACGGCGTCCCTGGCGCCAGACGGAGCGTGTCACCGGCACGCCGTGCGAACGGTGGACGCGCACGAGATCGGCACGCAGCCCCGTTGCGATCCGGCCGCGATCGTCGAGGCTGACGGTGCGGGCGGGCGTCGACGTCACCATGGCGATCGCCTTCGGCAGGCTGATGCTCTCGACTTCGTCGGCGAGGATGAAGGGCGCATGCAGCAGGCTGAGCGGCACGTAGTCGGAGGAAAGCACGTCGAGCACCCCCATCTCGGCAAGGTCGCGGGCGGCGATGTTGCCGGAATGGGACTTGCCGCGCACGATGTTCGGCGCACCCATCAGCACGCTCATGCCGTGCTCGTGTGATGCCCGGGCGGCATCGAAACTGGTCGGGAACTCGGCCAGGCGCACACCGTTGTCGATCGCCTCATCGACATGGGAGAGCGTCGCATCGTCATGGCTTGCCACGGTGATGCCGCGCTCGGCGCAGACCTTGGCGATGGCGTTGCGGTGCGGCGTCGAATTGCGCGCCGATTCTGCCTGGCGCTTGGCGACGAAACGGGCGAAGGCCTCGTCGCTCAGGCCCCGCTTTTTCTGGTAGTAGAAAATATATTGATCCATCGTCTGGAATTGCCGCTGGCCGGGCGCGTGATCCATCAGCGAGACGAGCCGCACATGCCGGTCGCTTTCGAAATCGGCGAAATGTTCGAGCACATTGTCGGCCGAGACCTCGCAGCGCAGGTGGATGAGGTGCTCGGCGCGCAGCCTGCCTTCCGTCTCCGCCGACTGGATGGCATCGGCCATCTCGCGCATCTCGCCATGTTCGAAGCCGCCGTCTTCGTCCGCCCCCATGCGCAGGCAGTCGAACACCGTGGTGATGCCTGATGTGACGATCTGGGCGTCATGCGCCTGGACAGCGGCAGTCTTGTTCCAGCGAATGCCGGGGCGCGGCTGATAATGGCCTTCGAGATGGTCGGTGTGCAGTTCGACAAGGCCGGGAATCATATAGTCGCCTTCGAAATCTTCGCCGGCTACCGAGTTGCCCTCGGAGATATCGGCGATCTTCCCGTCGCGGATGAGGATAGAGCCCGAGAGGATGTCGTCCTCAAGAACGATGCGGGCGTTGGAAAACACGGTCTCTTTGCTCATGGCGTCAGGTCTTTCAGCTTTTGGCGCCGGCAAGCGGCAGCCAGGAATGAACTTTGAACGGCGCGCCGCGCGTCTCCTCGATGAAGACGGCAAGGCCGGAAATCGAAAGCGGCCGGCCAGTGAAATTGGCAAACCGCTCGGTCAGGATCGCTTTCATCACCTCGGCGCGTGTCTCGGGCACCTGGCCGCTCAGCGTCATGTGAAAGCCGAAATCCTCCATGACGTAAGGATAACCCCAGCGCTTCAGATGGGCACGCTGGCTGTCGCTGAGCTTCTCCGGGTTGCGCCGCGCCATATCGGTCTCAGAAAGCGCCGCGCGGAACGGTTCGAAGGACCTTACCACCTTCGCGGCGAAATCCTGAAGAGGTTGATGAAGAGAACCGGGAACGAGGGCAAAAAAACGGCCGAGCTGGCCAAGCACGAGTTCAGGAATCTCGAAGGCTTGCGTGCGCCGGGCAAAATCCTCGGCAACGGTCATGAGATCCTTCTCGGTGACGGAGGAGGCGAGCGAAAACGGCGCCTTGATCGTGGCGTGAAAACCGTAGCGGCGGGGGTCGGCGGTCAGCTCGAACTGCTCTGCAGCACCCAGCTGCTCATGTTCCGGTGCCGGATAGGTCTCGCCGGTGAAAGCATTGCGGCCGAGCCAGAGCGAGGCGGCGCCGGTCAGGGGATCATCCTTCGGCGGCGAGAAATAGAGAGCGTAGCGCAAGGCTTTTATCCTGGAGATCGTCCAAACGGGGGGAGCGCACTGTGCAGTGATTTGGCGGCGAACCGCAAGCAGGCTCCCGGCTAAAAGATTTCCGTGACAGAATGATGATGGGGTCAGTTCGTCAGTGGCCCTTTTTTCCCATCACGCGCGAACGCAGCGCATTCGAGAGGTTGTCGAAGGCGAAGACCACGAGGAGGATCAGCAGGACCATATAGGCGACTTTGTCCCAGTCCGAATTGGTCTTCATGGATTCGAGCAGCTTGAGGCCAATGCCGCCCGCACCGACGGCGCCGATTGCGGTCGCCGAGCGGGTATTCGATTCCCAGAAATAGAGCGATTGCGAGATGAACACCGGCAGGACCTGGGGGATGACGCCATAACGTTGGACGGCCACCGGTGCCGCACCGACCGATCTCACGCCCTCACGCTGCTTGTCGTCGATGTTCTCAAGCGCTTCGGCATAGACCTTTCCGAGCGCGCCGGTATCGGTGAAGAAGATCGCCGCGATGCCCGGAAGCGGCCCTGGGCCGAAGGCACGGGTGAAGAACAACGCCCAGATCAGCATGTCGATCGAGCGCAGAAAATCGAAGAGCCGCTTCGTGCCCCAGTTCGCAGCGCGGCTGCGCATGATGTTGCGCGCGGCGATGAAGGCAAGCGGGAAAGCGACCAGCGTGCCGAAGAGCGTACCGACAAAGGCCATGACCAGCGTCTGCATCAACTTCGACAGGATGTCGCCATGCTGCCAGCTTGCATTGTTCAGGAAGTTGTCCAGCGCCAGCGAGGCATTGGACTGGTTCGGATCGAGCCGTTCGCCGGAGAACATCAGGCCGACGACCTCAGGCAGGCTGCGGCCCCAGAAGGGCGAATGCGTATCGAAGAAGAAGTTTGCCCAGCCGAGAAAGCGGCGCTGGATATAGACTTGGTTGGTACGGATTTCCGCCTGTCCCGCGAAGCCGTAATAGACGTTCACCTTGTTGTCGTCCTGCTGCATCCGGGCAGGTGCATCGGACGGCAGGGAGGCACGATCGTGGGTGATGGTCACGGGATAGAGCTTGCCGTCGATATAGACGTCGACGCGGCTCGGCGTCACTTCCATTCGGTCGCCGTCGCTGCCGAAGGTGACGGTGTATCGGCTGCCGTCGGCATTGGGCTTCAGCCAGTTGATATCGGCGCCCTCGGGATACTGGCGGCGGCTCGTCCATTGGGGGACGACCTGATCGTTCTGGAAACGCAGGCGTGGCTGGGCGCGCCAGGAATACCAGTCCTGGACATAGATCGCCGCGCGGTCCCAGTTGCCGTTCACGAAGGTGGGGATGACGTTGAAGAAGGCGAAGCAGAAGGCAAGGTAAACGAAGACGGCAGCTGAAATGAGGAGCAGACCCCAGCGCTGCATGAAGCTGCGATGGAAGACGTCCGGATAGGCGGAAAGCAGTCGTTCGCGCTCGGCGGCGTTGATGGTCGGAACAGAGGACATCAGGCTGCTCCCTGGCCGAATTCGAAGGACTGCTTGCCGATTAGCCTGCGGCGCAGCCAGGCGGAGAACTGGTCGACGCAAATGACGGTGATCAGCAGCAGGATGATGATCGCATAGGTCTTGGCAGCATGGTCGCGCCCGATCGACAGGCTGAAGACCTCGCCTATGCCGCCACCGCCGACGGCGCCGATAATCGTCGAGGCGCGCACGTTGATCTCAGTCCGCAGCAGCGTGTACGAGACGAAGTTCGGCAACACCTGCGGCAGGATCGCGAAGCGCACGCGCTCCAGCCAGCCGGCACCGGCGGCGCGCAGGCCTTCATCCGGCTTCATGTCGGCATTCTCGACGACTTCGAAGAACAGCTTCCCAAGCGCGCCGACAGTATGGACCCATACCGCGATGATCGCCGAAATCGGACCGATCGACAGGATCGCGGCGAGAAGACCGGCGACTACGATCTCCGGGAAGGCGCGCATGATTTCCATGATGCGCCGCACGACCCAGCGCGTCACGCCTGCACCGACCAGATTGGTGGAAGCGAAAAAGCAGAGCAAGAACGCGCCGCTCGCACCGAGAATGGTGGAGACGATGGCGATGTTGAGCGTGATCGCGAGCTGGTAGAAGAAATTCGGGATGTAGAAACTATCGGTGATCCACACGCGGTCGCTTGTATAGTCGTATTTGATCGAACCGTCGGAGAAGGGCGACGGCAGGTCGAACATGGCGCGGAAGATCTCCAGCGGACTGTCCGGCACGAAGCTCTTCATGAAGTCGAAGAAATAGGGAAGGCGCTCGAAGAACTTGCCCGAATTGGCGCTGTTGGCGAAGTCGAGCGAGGCGCCGAGGATGATCAGGAAGACCACGATTGAAACGACGGTATAGATCCGCCGCGTTCGAACCTGGCTCTGATAATGATCGAGGATGGTGCGGGAGCCCTCCTGCAATCCGCTCAGAGAGTCCGCGCCGGCTGAGTGCGCCATATGTGGCTTCCTTCTTGGAAAACGGCGGCATCATCATGATGCCGCCGCAAGCTTGTTCAGACTGAGGATCAGCCGCCGATAACGGCCTTACGGGCGTCGATGATCGTCTGGTAGAAGCTCTGGTCGACCGGCACCCAGTCAACGTAGCCGCCGCCCGTGAACGATTCGAAGCAGCTCTTGTCTGTCTTCGGCAGTTCGGCGAAGTAGGTGGTAACCTTCTTCTGGAGGTCGGCCGGCAGCTTCTGGGAAACCATCAGCGGACCGTTCGGGATGAGCGGCGACTTCCAGACTTCGACGATATCGTCCATGTCGAGCAGGCCCTTGGTGACCATCTGGTGCAGGTTGCCGGAGGAGTAGCCCTGCGCCCAGTCGCCCTGACCGGAACCGAAGGTGGTACCAACGTCGAACTTTTTGTCGAGAACGCCGAGAACGAGGTTCTCGTGGCCGCCGCCGAAGCCGGTTTCAGAGAAGTACTGCTTGACTGGAGCGCCGGTGTCCTTCGGAAGGGCAACGTTAGGAACAAGATAGCCGGAGGTAGAGTCCGGATCGGCGAAGCCGAGCTTCTTGCCCTTGGCGTCGGCGAGCGTCTTGATGCCGGAATCCTTGCGGGCAACCATGATCGAGTAGTATCCGGTCGAACCGTCGGCCTGCTTGGTGGTCAGAACCGGAGTGACGGCGTTCGGATCCTTGATATAGATCGCGGCGTAAGAGGCGGCGCCCATGACGGCGAGGTCGATCGTGCCGCCAAGGAGGCCCTGGATGACGCCGTTGTAGTTCGGCGATGGGAACAGCTGAACTTCGGAAACGCCGGTGGCAGCGATCAGGCCCGGCTTGACGCACTCGGTGCGGCGAACCTGGTCGGCTTCGTTTTCACCGCCATCGAGACCGATGCGGAGGACCTTGACGTCCTGGGCAGCAGCATTGCCGGCGAGGGCGGCGACGGCGATGGTTGCCATCAGGATCTTGCGGAATGCAGACATGGAAGTCTCCAATGAAAGAACGCAAGGGGCAGAACACCACCATTTGGCGGCTTTTCCTTGGGTTCGGTTAAGTTTTGACCGGCATTCGCACCGATCGGCAAAGTCTCTCTTTCCGCCGGACAGATCGCTTTGCTGTCCTTCGGTTCTTGAACCAGTCTCCAATGCGTGACCTGATGCCTGGGGCTTCGGTCACAGAGTGGCGTTCGGCTCCCGGTTTCCCATTCTCCTTGAGAAGCGCAACCCAGTTCTACCGGGCTCGCTAGACTGCCATCAGGACAACCGGGATATCGTCGACGCGCCTTCCATGGTGCTTTCGCCGCGCGGCTCGTAGGCGCGCTGGTCACGCAGGATCTGGAAGGTGATCGTCAAAAGCTTGCGCGCAATCGCCACCCGCGCCTTGTTTATTCCTTTGATCTTCAGATGCTCGTATTGGGCGCGCAGCTGTGGATCGCTGGCGATGGCAGGAGCGACGGCTTCGACGAAGGCCCAGCGCAGCCACTTGTTGCCCTGCTTGATGATCTTGCCGTGGAAGGTCTTGCCGCCGGAGGAATGGGTCGACGGCACAAGCCCGGCATAGGCGGCAAGCTTCTTCGAGTGGCGGAACCGCGATATGTCGTCGATCTCCGCATCGATCAGCCGGGCGAAGAACTCGCCGATGCCGGGGATCGTCTTCAACAGCTTGACGTTGGCATTGGCCTTGGTCATCGCCCGGATCGTTGCTTCCGACTGTTTGATCCGCATGTCGATGTCGCCGATGAAGGCGAGACCACGGTCAATCTGGATGCGGTCGATCTCAGAGACGTTCACTTGAGCCAGCTGGACGCGGCCGGCCTTGCCAAACAGGTCGCCAAGCTTCTTCAATTGCGCCGTCTGCTCCGGATAGCGGTCGAACACCGTGACGATGCGGTTCTTGGTCATCGTGCGCAGCCGCACGTAAAACATCCGCTCGCGCAGCGCGACGCGAAGGTCCCGCGATCTCTCGCTTGGCGCCCAGGCTTCGGGTACCAGATCGGCTCTGAGCAGATGTGCCAGCACCGTCGCGTCGATCTTGTCGGTCTTGATCTTGGCGTCGGCGATCGCCTTAACCTTCAGCGGATGAGCGAGAACGACATCATCACAAATGTCGTCGAGCCAGTCGTACATCACCATCCAGTTGCGCGTCGCTTCGACAACCGCATGCGAGTTCTCCCGATAGCGTTCGAGAAACCCGCCGAGCGACTGTCGGTCGTTCTTCACCCGGCCGGATCTCAGCGTCTTGCCGCTGCTGTCCTGAACCACCAGGTGGCTGTAGGATTTGTGGTAGTCGACCCCGATATGGTATTCATAAGAGGCAGTCATGCTTCCAACTCCCTTATTGAGATCTTCGAAACCCCAATAGGATAAGCCGAAAGGCTGGAAGTGTGACTGTCCCTCGATCATCATCTGCATCTCAGTGATCCGTTCTCTCAACGGGCGCGGCCTCTTTCATGCCACCTCCTTTTGTGACATGGTTTGTTTGTCAGTAATTTTTCCGACCGTTGTCCCGTCGGCCGGAAACGGGTCAGTGCACGGCGGCTGCTTTGGCCACCCTGCCGGATGAGACATCCTCGGCGCGACGCTTGGATTCGAGGCTGGTTGATGTCATCGTTTCGTCGATGCCGGCGCCGTCCTTGTCCGTCCCGTAGATTTCCTTCACCGCTTCGGCGGTCAGCTCCGAGGGCTTGCCGTCGAAGACGACGCGGCCGCCGGCCATGCCGACGATGCGCTCACAATAGTTGCGGGCGGTATCGAGCGTATGAAGGTTGGTGATGACGGTGATGCCCTCGCGCTCGTTGATATCGCGCAGCGCATCCATGACGATCTTGGCGTTCAGCGGATCGAGAGAGGCGATCGGCTCGTCGGCGAGAACCATTTTCGGGTTCTGCATCAGCGCCCGGGCGATCGCCACGCGCTGCTGCTGGCCGCCGGAAAGCGTGCCGGCTGCCTGCAGCGCCGTCTGCTCGATGCCGAGGCGTTCGAGTGCCGCGATGGCATGCACGCGTTCCTCGCGGGTGAAGATGTTGAGCAGGCTCATAAGCGTCGAGCGATGATTGAGGCGGCCGAGCATGACATTGGTGAGAACGTCGAGGCGCGGCACCAGGTTGAACTGCTGGAAGATCATCGCGCAGTCGCGCTGCCAGTTGCGCAACGCCTGGCCGCGAAGTCCGGAGACCTCGACGCCGGCGAAATGAACGGAGCCGGAGCTCGGCTCCTGAAGGCGGTTGATCATGCGCAGCAGCGTCGACTTGCCGGCGCCGGAGCGGCCAATGATGCCAACCATCTGGCCTTGGGCAATGGCAAGCGTGACGGAATCGACAGCGAGCTTTTTTCCGAAACGACGTGTGACATTCTTCAGCTCGAACATCATGCTCTTCCCTTGCGATCCAGGCCTTGGTCAGCATCGCATTAGTCCCGCTTGATGAACCTCGCATGTCATATTTGTGTAAGTCCTGTCACAATTCTTCGCCCCTATATCGGGGGTTTTAACCGCCGTAGCGGGACAGGAAATCTTCCGCGTCCAGGTTGCGAAAATCCTCGAGCGCCTGGCGCAGCCGGTCATGCTCCCAGTCCCACCAGGAAAGCCTGTCCATCCGTTCGCCGACCTCTCTTGGAAAGCGCTCGCGGATGAGCTTGGCCGGCACCCCGCCGACGATCGTATAGGGCGCGACATCCTTCGACACGACGGCGCCGGCTCCGATCACCGCGCCGTTGCCGACGCTGACGCCCGGCAGGATGGTCGCTCCGTGGCCGATCCAGACATCGTTGCCTATCGTCACCCGGTTTGCGCGCCGCCAGGCGAAGAAGTCCGTTTCCATGTCGCCATCCGGCCAGTAGTCGGCGGCGCGATAGGTGAAATGATGCAGTGTCGCGCGCCAGGTCGGATGGTTGGTGGCGTTGATGCGCACGGCGGCGGCGATATTGACGAACTTGCCGATCGTCGCACACCAGACGGAGCCATCCTGCATGATGTAGGAATAGTCGCCGAAGCTGGCCTCGCTGATGCGGCAGCGTTCCGAGACCTCCGTATAGCGCCCGAAGGTGGAATCGCTGACGGATGCCGTTTCATGAAAGTAGGGCTCGATACCCAGCTTGCGGCTCATGCAGCGATCTTCCTGGGTGAGAACTGCTGGACGTCGAGGATGCGGTCGGCGACGGCTTCGCGCACTTCCTCGTCGTGGAAGATGCCGAGAAGGGCCACACCCGCCTTCTTCTTTTCCGCGATCATGCCGACGACGACGGCACGGTTCCTGGCATCGAGCGAGGCTGTGGGTTCGTCGAGAAGCAGGATTGTGTGCTCGGTGATGAAGCCGCGCGCGATGTTGACGCGTTGCTGCTCGCCGCCGGAGAAGGTGGCGGGCGGAAGCTGCCAGAGCGTTTCCGGCAGGTTGAGCCTGGCAAGCAGGGCGCCCGCCTTTTCCCGGGCCGTGACGGCGTCCTCGCCGCGTGCCACCAGCGGTTCGGCAACCACGTCGATCGCCGCGACGCGCGGCACGGTGCGCAGGAACTGGCTGACATAACCGAGTGTATTGCGGCGGACGTTGAGCACGGTGCGCGGATCGATGGAGGCGAGATCGACGATGCGTCCGTCGTGGCGGATGAGGATCTGGCCGGTGTCGACGGCATAATTGCCGTAGATCATCTTGAGCAGCGAGCTCTTGCCGATGCCCGATGGGCCACCGAGCACGACGCATTCGCCCGATGCGACCGAGAAGGCGACATCGGAGACGACAGGCAACTTGATGCCGTCGCGCAGATGCATGGTGAAGCTCTTGGAGACTTCGGAAACGACGAGGGGCGTTGCCATGATTTCTTTTTCCTTGGTTTTGGGCCTCAGACTTGCAGGATCGAGGAGACGAGCAGCTGCGTATAGGGTTCGCGCGGGTCGTCGAGCACGCGGTCGGTGAGCCCGTGTTCGATGACGTAGCCGTCCTTCATCACCATCATCCGGTGTGAGAGCAGGCGGGCGACGGCGAGATCGTGGGTGACGATGATGGCCGAGAGACCGAGATCGTTGACGAGGCCGCGCACGAGATCGAGCAGGCGCGCCTGCACCGAGACGTCGAGGCCGCCGGTCGGCTCGTCCATGAAGACGAGGCGCGGGCCGGTGACGAGGTTGCGGGCGATCTGCAATCGCTGGCGCATGCCGCCGGAAAAGGCGCGCGGCTGGTCGTCGATGCGGTCGGCGTCGATCTCGACGCGTTCGAGCCAGTCGATCGCCGAAGCGCGGATCTTGCCATAGTGCCGGTCGCCGGTCGCCATCAGCCGTTCGCCGACATTGGCGCCGGCAGAGACGGTCATGCGCAGGCCGTCGGCTGGGTTCTGGTGCACGAAGCCCCAGTCGGTGCGCATCAGGAAGCGCCGCTCGGCCTCGTTCATGCGGTAAAGATCGCGGTAGCTGCCATCGCGCATGTGATATTCGACGCTGCCGGTGCTCGGCAGCAGCCGGGTGGAGAGGCAGTTGAGCAGCGTCGTCTTGCCGGAACCGGATTCACCGACGATGGCGAGCACTTCGCCGGGCCAGAGCTCGAAGGAGACGTCGCGGCAGCCGATGCGGTTGCCGTAGAATTTCGAAACGTCATGGACTTTGAGAAGTGGAGTATCGCTCATTCTGCAGCCTCCCGGGCCAGCATCTCGCCGGCATGTCCGTGCGCGCGGCGGTCTTCGCAATGATCGGTGTCGGAGCAGACGAACATGCGCCCGCCCTTGTCGTCGAGAACCACTTCGTCGAGATAGACGTCCTCGGCGCCGCAAAGGGCGCAGGGTTTATCGAAGCGCTGGATATCGAAGGGGTAATCCTCGAAATCCAGGCTGACGACGTCGGTATAGGGCGGAACCGCATAAATGCGCTTCTCGCGCCCGGCGCCGAAGAGCTGCAGCGCGTCCGACATATGCATCTTCGGATTGTCGAATTTCGGCGTCGGCGACGGGTCCATGACATAGCGGCCGTGGACCTTTACCGGATAGGCGTAGGTCCGCGAGATGCGGCCGTTATGGGCGATATCCTCGTAGAGCTTCACATGCATGAGGCCGTATTCTTCGAGCGCATGCATCTTGCGGGTCTCGGTCTCGCGCGGTTCGAGGAAGCGCAGCGGCTCGGGGATCGGCACCTGGTAGACTAGCACCTGGCCAACCCCGAGCTTTTCCTCGGGAATGCGGTGGCGCGTCTGGATGATCGTCGCATCCTTGGTATGCGTCGTCACCGCGACATTGGCGACCTTCTGGAAGAAGGCGCGGATGGAAACGGCGTTGGTCGTATCGTCGGCGCCCTGGTCGATGACCTTCAGCACGTCGTCCGGTCCGATGATCGAGGCCGTTACCTGCACGCCGCCGGTGCCCCAGCCATAGGGCATCGGCATTTCGCGCGAGGCGAACGGCACCTGGTAGCCGGGAATGGCGATTGCCTTCAGGATGGCCCGGCGGATCATCCGCTTGGTCTGTTCGTCGAGATAAGCGAAGTTGTAGCTGGCCAGATCGGTCATTCGGCGGCTTCCTTCATGTCTTCGCCACCGTTGCGGGCGGCTTCGAATTCGCGGCGCATGCGGCGGACGAGATCGAGTTCGGCCTGGAAGTCCACATAATGTGGAAGCTTCAGGTGCTCGACGAAGCCCGTCGCCTGGACGTTGTCGGAGTGCGAGATGACGAATTCCTCGTCCTGTGCCGGCGCGGTGATATCCTCGCCGAGCTCTTCGGCGCGAAGAGCCCGGTCGACCAGCGACATCGCCATCGCCTTGCGCTCGCTCTGGCCGAAGACCAGGCCGTAGCCGCGGGTAAATTGCGGCGGCGCCTTGGCCGAACCCTTGAACTGGTTGACCATCTGGCATTCGGTGATCTGGATGGTGCCGAGCGAGACGGCGAAACCGAGTTCTGGCACATCGAATTCCACCTCGACGTCGCCGATGCGGATTTCACCGGTGAAGGGGTGGTTGCGGCCATAGCCGCGCTGGGTAGAATAACCGAGCGCCAGCAGGAAGCCCTCGTCGCCGCGGGCAAGCGCCTGCAGGCGGAGATCCCGGGTCATCGGGAATTCCATCGGCTCGCGGGTCAGGTCGCCGATCTCGTGATCTTCCGGCATGTCGCCGTCGGCCTCGATCAGGCCTTCTTCGCCGAGGATTTCGGAGACGCGCATGACGCGGCCGGTCTCGGCTGCGCGCTGAGCGGGCGTCTCGACCGCCTCGTCCGAAAGCAGGGAGGGATCGAGCAGGCGGTGTGTATAGTCGAAGGTGGGGCCAAGAAGCTGGCCGCCCGGCAGATCCTTGTAGGTCGCCGAAATGCGGCGTTCGATCGTCATATCAGCCGTGTCGAGCGGCCTGGAATAGCCGAAACGCGGCAGGGTCGTGCGGTAGGCGCGCAGCAGGAAGATCGCCTCGATCATGTCGCCCCGCGATTGGCGGATGGCGAGTGCAGCGAGCGTGCGGTCGAAAAGCGAAGCCTCGGCCATGACGCGGTCGACGGCGAGCGCCAGCTGCGCCACAATCTGATCGATGCCGATCGCCGGCAGCGAACGGTCGCCGCGACGGCGGTCGGCCAGCAGGCGGTGGGCATTGGCGATGGCGGTCTCGCCACCCTTGACGGCAACATACATGAGCTCAGATCTCCGTTGCTGTGATCTTGGTGGTGCGCGGCAGGCAGAGGAAACGCTTGCCCGCCGTCAGCACGATGTCGACGCCGCGCGGAAAGAGCGCGCGGTTCTCGGTCCAAAGCCGCAGGAAGGTCTCCGGCAGGCCGATAGGCGCGATCTCCGCCACGCTCTGGATGCCGGGACCCATCAGCGCCAGCCTGCGGCCGCCTTCGAGTTCGGCGAGTTCGATGATGAGTGTCGTCGAGCGGTCGGGATATTCCTGCGTACCTGATGCAAAGAGGCCGAAGGAGGAAAGTGCGGTGCCGGCCTCGGTGAAGGCAAAGCGCGCTTCGGCCTTTTCGGTGGTCAACGGCGCGCCGGTATGGAAGCCGAGCCACTCCGGCACGGCGGATCTCGCCAGTCCCTGGGAAAGCCAGACGGGCGTGTCGTGGTCGCAAAGCGTCAGCGCGATCGTGCCGGCGGCGATGCCGAGCGGGGCCGGCGGAGCGACGTCGGGCTGAACGGTCTGGATTGTGCCGGGGCGGGCCATGCCGTCCATCAGCATCTTGAAGACGCTTTGGGCATGGAAGACCGGCTCGACGAAGCCGCCGGTCAGAGCTTCTGTCTTCAGGCCCATTAGTTGTCTCCCCGCACCATGGTGAAGAAATCGACGCGGGTTGCCGCCGTCTCGTCCGCCTTGCGGCGTTCGGCGTCGGCGATCCGCTCAGTGACCGGTAAAAGCAGGGCCTGTTCGACGAAATCCTTCGTCGCCTCCTCCTGCCAGAGCGCGTCGAAGATCGCCGCAAGCCTGGCCTTCTCGCGGTCGGTGCCGAGCGCCTGCGCATGGCCGACCGAGCCGGAGTCAAGCCGGACCGTCGCCCGCGTCACGGTCACTTCGCCGAGATTGAAGGGAGCGCCGCCGCCGCCGATGCGCCCACGCACCATCACCAGCCCGGTCTCCGGTCCGCGCACTTGGTGGGCAACAGGCTTTTCCGGCAGCGCATCGAAGGCCGCCAAGAGTTCGCTGCGCTCCGCACGCGCCAGCAGATCGGCGGCGCGTTTGCGCCCGGATGCCGTCTGTGACGCAGCGTCTGTCCTGTCCGCTGATATCATCGCCGCTTCCCTTAAAATGTCTATTGATATAGACAACCATACAAGATATGTTTAGCTCTAAATCGATGTCGTGACAAGCGTGTGACATCGTGAGTTAAATGGGCGGGCAGGGGCGGAATGTCGGGATTGAAGCAGGTGCAAAGGCAGACCGGCGTGGCGCTCTGGCGCCAGATCGCCGATCGGATTCGCGAGGCGATCAGCAACGGCGCCTATGACGAAACGGGAATGGTGCCGCCGGAAACGATGTTGGCGCTGCAATTCGGCGTCAACCGGCATACGGTGCGCAGCGCGCTGGCGGCATTGGCGCAGGAGGGGATCGTCCGTGCGGTACAAGGTCGCGGCACGCTGATCGAGCGCAAGGAGCGGCTGAATTTCCCGATCACACGGCGCACGCGCTTCACCGCCGGCATCGGCGATCAGGCGCGTGAAATGCGCGGCCTTCTGCTCGAGGAGGCGAAGGAAGAAGCGAGTGCCGAGATCGCCCGCTGGCTGGGTCTGAAGCCGGGAGAAGAGGTGATCCGCCTGGAAACGTTGCGCCAGGCAGACAAACGGCCGGTTTCAAGGGCGACGAGTTGGTTTCCCGCCAAGCGCTTTGCCGGTATCGGTGAGGCCTACCGGACGGAAGAATCGATCACCAAGGCTTTCGCCGAACTCGGCCTGCCGGATTATGTCCGGGCGACGACCGAGGTAACGGCCGCCCATGCGAGTGCAGCCGATATGGCCGACCTCGAACTCACCCCCGGTGCGATCCTTCTGATCGCCAAGGCGATGAATACCGACCTTGAGGGTGTGCCGGTGCAATATTCGATCAGCCGCTTCGCGGCCGACCGGGTGCAGTTCACCATCGAGAACTGAGCGCCTTTCCCCGCCGAAGCGGGGAAAGATCAGCTGAGATCAATGCGCGCCCGACATGTCGCCGAGCACTTCCTTGGAAGCGACGGTGGAATCCGCCTTCAGCTTATAGACCATCGGCACGCCGGTCGCGAGATTGAGGGCAAGCACGCCTTCGCGGCTGAGCTTGTCGAGCACCATCACCAGAGAACGCAGCGAATTGCCGTGCGCGGCAACCAGCACCTTCTCGCCCCTGAGCACGCGCGGCAGGATTTCTGTGAGGTAGTAGGGCCAGACGCGGGCGCCGGTGTCACGCAGGCTTTCACCGCCGGGAGGCGGCACGTCATAGGAGCGGCGCCAGATATGCACCTGTTCCTCGCCCCATTTGGCGCGTGCATCGTCCTTGTTGAGGCCGGAGAGATCGCCGTAGTCGCGCTCGTTCAGCGCCTGGTCGCGGATCGTCAGGAGATCGGGCTGGCCGACCTTGTCGAGGATGAGCTTCAGCGTGTGCTGCGCACGCACCAGCACCGAGGTGTAGGCGACATCGAATTTGATCCCGTATTCGGCGAGCGCCGCACCGCCTGTATTGGCTTCCTGGATGCCGAGTTCCGTCAGATCGGGATCCTTCCAGCCGGTGAAGAGATTCTTCAGGTTCCAGTCACTCTGGCCGTGGCGAACGAGGACGAGGGTACCGCTCATGAATATGCCTCCGTAGTATCGTTATGAAGAAGAAAGCCCGAGCACGTCGAGCATGGAATAGAGACCCGGCTTTTTGTCGCGTGCCCAAAGGGCCGCCTTGATGGCGCCACGCGCGAAGATCGAGCGGTCGGCCGCGCTGTGCGATAGGGTGACGATTTCACCCTCGCCGGCAAAAAGCACGGAATGCTCGCCGATAACGGAGCCGCCGCGCAGCGTCGCAAAGCCGATCGTGCCCGCTTCGCGGGCGCCGGTATGGCCGTCGCGCACCCGGACCGATTGCGAGGCCAGATCGATGCCGCGCCCCTTTGCCGCGGCCTCGCCGATGAGAAGAGCGGTGCCGGAAGGCGCATCCACCTTGTGCTTGTGGTGCATTTCCAGGATCTCGATATCCCAGTCATCAGGATCCAGCGCACGCGCTGCCTGCTCTGCGAGCACGCTGAGCAGATTGACCCCGAGGCTCATATTGCCCGACTTGACGATGCGGGCATGGCGGGCCGCCGCGGCGATCTTGGTATTGTCATCAGCCGAACAGCCCGTCGTGCCGACGACATGGACGATGCGGGCCTGCGCGGCAAGGCCCGAGAATTCCACCGTTGCGGCAGGCGAGGTAAAGTCGAGCACGCCTTCAGCATCGAGAAATGCGTTGAGCGGATCGTCGCCGATGATGACGCCGGTCGGGCCGAGACCGGCGATCTCGCCGGCATCCTTGCCGACGAAGGGCGAGCCGGCGCGCTCGACCGCGGCATGCAGCCTGACGCCCTCGATTGAATGGATGAGCCGGATCAGCGTCTGCCCCATGCGTCCGGCTGCGCCAACCACCACCAGTTTCATCGCAGCATCGCTCATGTCAGTCTCACCAGGTCAGTTTGAATCGGAGGCCGAAGGCCTCTGCAGGTTGTTGAGGCGAGCGTAAAGACCGTCGCTGACCTTCGCAAGCGTCTCGTGATTGCCTTCCTCGACGACGCGGCCCTGCTGCATGACGACGATCTTGTCGGCGCGCACCACGGTCGAAAGCCGGTGGGCGATGACGACGACGGTGCGTCCGCTCATCGCTTCGTCGAGCGCTTTCTGCACGGCCGCCTCGGATTCGGTGTCGAGGGCCGAGGTCGCCTCGTCGAGAAGCAGGATCGGCGCATTGCGCACCAAGGCGCGCGCGATGGATAGCCGCTGGCGCTGGCCGCCCGAAAGCGTCACGCCGTTCTCACCGACCGGTGTCTCGTAACCCTGCGGCTGTGCCGAGATGAAGTCATGCGCATAGGCAAGCCGCGCCGCCTCTTCGACCTCGGCATCGGTCGCTTCCGGCCGGCCATAGCGGATATTGTCGCGGATCGTGCCCTCGAACAGATAGGGCTGCTGCGAGACATAGGCGAGCTGCTGGCGCAGCGACTTCTTGGTGATGTGGGCGATATCCTGCCCGTCGATCAGGATTTCGCCTTCGCGCGGATCGTAGAAGCGCGGAATGAGGCTGATGACGGTGGATTTGCCGGCGCCCGAGGGGCCGACCAGCGCTGTGGTCCCGCCGCCCTCGGCGATGAAACTGACGCCGCTGAGTACGCTCTCCTTACCGTAGGCGAAGGAAACATTGCGGAATTCGATCCTTGCCTGCGTCACCGTCAGCGGCCGGGCATCCGGCAGGTCGCGCTGGCGCGGTTCCATGTCGAGCAATTCATAGATCATCCGCGCATTGACGACGGCGCGCTCCATCTGCACCTGCAGGCGGGCAAGCCGGCGGGCCGGGTCATAGGCAAGCAGCAGCGCCGTGACGAAGGAGAAGAAGGCGCCCGGCGGCACATTGAAGTAAATCGAGCGGTAGGCGGCATAGGCAAGCACGCTGGCGACGGCAAAGCCCGCGAAACTTTCCGTCAGCGGAGAGGTGCGTTCGGACAGCCGGGCAATCCGGTTCGCCCGGCTTTCGGCGCCCTTGATGAGTTTGTTGACCTTGCGCTCCAGCTCTTCTTCCATCGTGAAGGCTTTCACGATGGCGATGCCCTGGATCGTCTCCTGCATGGCGCCGAGAACGTGGCTGTTCAGATGCACGGCCTCGCGGGTCGCCGAGCGCAGCCGCTTGGAAACATACCGCAGCGCATAGAGCAGCGGCGGCGCCATGATGAACACGGCAAGGCTGAGCAGCGGATCCTGGATGATCATCACGGCGAGCAGCGAAACGAAGGTCAGCAGGTCGCGCACCGTCGAGGTGATCGTCAGGTTGAGCACGTCGCGGATGCCGCTGACATTCTGGCTTACCTGCGCGGCGATATGGGCCGAGCGCGCCTCGCTGAAGAAGCCGACCGAAAGCGTCATCAGATGCGCATAGAGCCGGCGCTGGTAACGGGCGACGATATCGTTGCCGACTCTGGACAGCGCCACCGCCTGGCCATAGCTCGCAAAACCGCGCAGCACGAAGGCGATGAAGATCGAAAGACAGATGATCCAGACGACGTCGGCGCGCCGGTTGGCGAAGGCCTCGTCGATGATCGCCCGCATGATCCAGGCGGTGAACGCCGTCGAAAGCGCCACCACGATGAGGCAGGCGATCGCAAAGACATAGCCCCACAGATGGTCGCGGCCGTTTTCAGCGATGATGCGTTTCAGGATGCCGGTTACGGTATCGCTGCTGACGCTCTGCGTTCTGCTTTCCGCCGCTTCCAAATAGGGTTTCCTGTCTCGGACCAAGCGCCCGCGAGGGCGACACGCACTTTTGCCGGGGTCTATAAAGAGTTGGGACCGGTTTGGCTAGAGCGCCGCTCGTCCGGACAGGACGCGCCAGAGGCGCTCTATTTGCTTTACGCGCCGGGGTTAGCGGCGCCAGCGGCGGCCTTCCGTCGAGACGCCGAAATTCGCCGGCATGCGCGCATAGGAGGAAAGCCCGGCAAGCGCTGCCAGCGGATGTGTCACCACATAGGTCGGGATGGTCCGAAGCAGCGCCGTATGCGGCGCCTTGTCCTCGAAGGCGATGCGGAATTCCGGCTTCTTCAGCGCCGGGATGATCTTCTGCGAGATGCCGCCGGAAAGATAGACGCCGCCCCGCGCCATGAACACCATCGCCAAGTCGCCCGCCACGCGGCCGAGATAGGTGGCAAACAGCGAGACGGTCTCTACGGCTGCCTTGTCGCTGCCGGCAAGTGCGTGCGAGGTGATGTCGGCGGGATCCTTCATCGTCGGCTCGATGCCATCGACCACGCAGATGGCATGATAGAGGTTGACGAGGCCGCGCCCGCAGAGGATCTGCTCGGCCGAAACGCGGCCTTCGATCGTCTCGATATGCGGGAAGATGTCATAATCGCGCTTGCTGCGCGGCCCGAGATCGACATGGCCGCCTTCGCCGGGAACCGGGATCCAGCTGTGCTGGGCATGCACGAGCCCGCCGACGCCGAGGCCGGTGCCCGGTCCGAGTACGACGCGGGAGGCGATCATGTCGCGGGTAGCGTCGCCGATCCGTTCGCGATTTTCATCCGAAAGCGCGGCGATTGCCAGCGCCTGCGCCTCGAAATCGTTGACGACGAGCACATCCTCCATGCCGAGGCCCTCGATCATCGTCTTCGGCCGCACCACCCAGTCGCAATTGGTCAGCGGGATCTCGTCGTCGTTGATCGGGCCGGCGACGGCGAGGATCGCCGAGCGCGGCTGCACGGCGGTCTTGTCGAGCACGCCTTGCTGGATCGCTTCGTCGATCGTCGCGAAATCCGCCGTGCGCACGTTCGGAAACTGCTTCGGTTCAGCATAGGCATCGGTCAGGATGGAGAAGCGGGCATTCGTGCCGCCGATATCGCCGATCAGGATCGGGAAAGGCAGCGGAGCGGTGCTGTTGTTCGGTTTTGACATGGCCGGTTCCGTGCTGATCAGGCTTCGAGTGTGGGAAGAAGTTTTATAGCGGTCGCGTGGTTGAGCGCCATCGGAATATCGTAGACGATCGCCAGCCGCATCAGTGCCTTCACGTCGACATCGTGCGGCATCGGCGTCAAGGGGTCGACGAAGAAGATCAGGGCGTCGACCTCGCCGGTCGAAATCAGCGCGCCGATCTGCTGGTCGCCGCCGAGCGGCCCGCTTTTCAGCCTGACGACGTCAAGATCGGGAGCGGCATCGAGCACCCGCCCGCCGGTCGTGCCCGTCGCGACGATCTTCCAGCGCGAGAGAATGTCCCGGTTGGCGCGGGCGAACGCCGCCATGTCGTCCTTCTTCTGGTCATGCGCGATCAGCGCAAGGCATTTGCCGCCGGCCATGAAGTGAATCTCCGCCCCACAATTCAATCGATTTGACCGCTGTATACCAAGAGCTTGCGATTTGAAAGACAGCGCATCCGCCCCTTCATTGGATCGCCGGCTTGTCGTTCGGAACCGGGCCGACATCCGGTAACGCCCCATCGGTGTCATCGGCCGACGCGGCTGCCGGAGTGGCGGCGAGCGCGCTTGCGGCGGAGGGTCCACCATAGGTGGCGGCCTGCATCGAAGCAACGGAAGCGGCATCGAGCACGGCGGCGCAAGCGTTGGGCAGATCGGTGACCATCATCTCACGCGGCGGCTTCGGCGGCTTGGCGCCTGGCTTGGGCGGTTTCGGCGGCGCCCAAGGCGCCGGCGTGAACCAATAGGCGAGCGACTTATCGCAGCCGTCGCCGGCAGGGACAGGAGCTTGCGGCGTGCATCCAGCAGCGCCCGGCGGGCATTTGATGCGGATGTGGAAATGCGAGTCATGGCCGTATATTGGCCGGAGCTTACCAAGGTTGGTGCGGTCGCCGCCCCAGGTGTCGCACATCTTCTTCTTGATCGCCGGATTGACGAAGATGCGCTCCACTTCCGGATAGCTCGCCGCCAGCATCAAAAGCCGCGCGCGCGATTCCGTCCACACCTTGGGGTTGACGGTGAGGAACTTGTCCTTCTGCAGCATGCTGGTGAACGGCAAGTCCTCGCGTTCCTGGGCTGTCATGCGGCGCGCCGGCATCGGGCTAAACCAGATATCGGCGTCGAGGCCAATCTGGTGCGAGGAATGGCCGTTGAGCATCGGCCCGCCGCGTGGTTGAGCGATATCGCCGACAAGGATGCCCGGCCAGCCGGCATATCTGACCGCATCCTGCGAAAAGCGCTCCAAGAGCGCGATCATGGCCGGATTGCCCCAGCGACGGTTGCGCGAAAGCCGCATCGCCTGCCAGGTCGGACCATCGGTCGGCAGCGCTACCGCGCCAGCCATGCAGCCTTTAGCATAGAAGCCGATCGGCTGCGCTGGCCCCTGCGTCGGCAGGCCGGCGCCGCCGAACAGTGCCTTGGCGCTGCCTGGGCTTGGCGTCTTCTGCTCAGCGCCGACGTCGCCAACGGCAAGGCCTGCGCCGATCGCGCCGGCGAGCGCCAGTGTGCCTAATGTCCTGAAAGCCTGGGCGAAGCCGAAAGCCATGCTGTTCCCTTAATTCGATGTCGAAGTGATTTGCACGCGAATCTATCCTGAAAAGCGATTTTGGTGAATCGATGTTTTGGCTGGCGATGGGAAGCGGCGGTGATGGATCGCCGCAGAGTTGCGTCGCATGTTGCGAAGGCGGCTCGAAGAGGTGACGCCCTCAAGCGAGCCGATGGCTCAAAATTTCGCGCGCCCGGCAAAAACCAAACTCTCTCCTGTTTTTCGCCCGTATTTTTCGTATTGTCGAACCCATCAATAATCAGGGGAAAGCGTGAATGGCGGCTCTGTGGTCGAAGATCGGTTTGTTTCTGTCGCTTGCGGGTGCCTTGGCGCCAATGACTGCAACGGCTCAGGACCAGCCGTTTCTGATCGGAAGCTCGGTCATCAGCGAGATGAAGTACAAGCCGGGCTTTGCGCACTTCGACTACGTCAATCCCGATGCACCGAAAGGCGGAGACCTGCGCCTCTCCGCAAGCGGCGCCTTCGACACCTTCAACCCGCTGCTCGCTAAAGGCCAGGCAGCAGTGGGCTTGACGCTCGTTTACGACACGCTGATGAAGCCCGCCGACGACGAGCTGCTCGTCTCCTACGGTCTGCTTGCCGAGGGATTGTCTTTTCCCACCGACGTCTCGAGCGCGACCTTCCGCCTGCGCAAGGAAGCGAAATGGTCGGATGGTCAGCCGGTAACGCCCGAGGATGTCATCTTCAGTTTGGATAAGACGAAGGAATTAAATCCCCTCACGGCGAACTATTACCGCCACGTCGCGAAGGCCGAAAAGACCGGCGACCGCGACGTCACCTTCACCTTCGACGAGAAGAACAACCGGGAGCTCCCGAATATTCTCGGCCAGTTGGTGGTGGTGCCGAAACATTGGTGGGAGGGGCAGGGACCGGACGGCAAGCCACGCGATATTTCAAAGACGACGCTCGAGCCCGTGATGGGTTCGGGACCCTACAAGATTGCTTCCTTCTCGCCAGGCGCGACAATCCGCTATGAACTACGTGACGACTATTGGGGCAAGGACCTCAATGTGAATGTCGGCCAGAACAATTTCCGCAACGTCATTTACACCTATTTCGGTGATCGGGATGTCGAGTTCGAGGCCTTTCGCGCCGGCAACAGCGACTACTGGCAGGAAACCACGGCTGCCCGCTGGGCGACGGGATATGATTTTCCCGCGGTGAAGGAAGGACGTGTCAAGAAAGAGGAGGTTGCAAACCCGCTGCGCGCCACCGGCATCATGCAGGCTCTCGTGCCCAACATGCGACGTGACCTCTTCAAGGACATCAGGGTCCGCGAGGCGCTGAACTATGGTCTGGATTTTGAGGAGCTGAACCGCACTGTGGCCTTTAATAGTTACAAACGCATCGACAGCTATTTCTGGAATACCGAACTCGCCTCCTCCGGCCTGCCGCAGGGTAGAGAACTGGAAATTCTGCAGGGCATGAAGGATAAGGTGCCGGCAGAAATCTTCACCACGCCCTATACCAATCCGGTCGCAGGTGATCCGCAGAAGAGCCGCGATAATCTCCGCAAGGCAATTGCGCTTCTCAAAGAAGCCGGCTGGGAGATCAAGGGCAATCGCATGGTCAACAGCAAGACCGGCCAGCCGATGAGTTTCGAGATCTTGTTGTCAAGCCCCATGTTGGAGCGCTGGGCGGTGCCCTATGCCAGCAATCTCAGGAAAATCGGCATAGATGCGCGAGTCCGGACAGTCGACGCCTCGCAAGCCGTCAACCGCGAACGCAGCTTCGACTATGATATGATCTGGAATGTGTGGGCGGAGACCATGAATCCAGGCAATGAGCAAGCCGACTATTGGGGTTCCGGCTCGGTCAACCAGCAAGGCTCTCGCAATTATGCCGGCATTGCCAACCCGGCAGTCGATGAACTCATTCGCATGGTTATCTTCGCGCCGAATCGCGACGAGCAAATCGCAGCAATCAAGGCCATGGATCGGGTCTTGCTTGCAAATCACTACGTCATCCCGCTGTTCTACCGTGATACCTATAACATCGCCTATTGGAACACGGTCACGCATCCGGCCGAGTTTCCGGCCTACAGTCTTGGCTTCCCCGATGCCTGGTGGTCCACTTCGGCAAAATGAGCGGGCTTGCAATGCAGGGCGCCTCGGCTCCAAATGGCACGAGCGAATCACGACAAGCCGGCAGAGCCGGCAAGGGAAGGCTGGCGGATTGAGCGGCATGAGACTGGACGGCAGGCAGGCGAGAAAAACATTCCCGGAGGCTGAAGGCTGATGGGCGCCTATATTCTTCGCCGCCTGCTTCTAATGATCCCGACCATCGTCGGCATCATGGCGATTTCCTTCGTCGTCATTCAGTTCGCGCCCGGCGGTCCCGTCGAGCAGGTGATCGCCCAATTGACCGGTCAGGCCGATAGTGCCGACCAGCGCCTCTCCGGCGGTGGCGATCTTCTCGGCGGTGGCGGCAGCGACGAAGGCTCGAAATATCGCGGCGCCCAGGGACTCGATCCGGAACTGATTGCCAAGCTCGAAAAGCAGTTCGGCTTCGACAAGCCGCCGCTGACCCGTTTCGGCGAGATGATGTGGAATTACATCCGCTTCGATTTCGGCGAGAGTTTCTTCCGCAACACCTCCGTGCTCGAACTCATCAAGGAGAAGCTTCCGGTATCGATCTCGCTCGGCATCTGGATCCTGATCTTCTCCTATGCCATTTCCATCCCGCTCGGCATCCGCAAGGCAGTCAAGGATGGATCGACCTTCGATGTCTGGACATCGGGCGTCATCGTCGTCGGCTACGCCGTCCCGAGCTTCCTCTTCGGCATCCTCCTGATCGTGCTTTTCGCCGGCGGCTCCTTCTACGACTGGTTTCCGTTGCGCGGCCTGGTCTCCGACAATTTCGATCAGCTCGCCTGGTGGCAGAAGCCGCTCGATTATTTTTGGCACCTCACCCTGCCACTGATCTCGCTTTCGCTGTCCGCCTTCGCGACGACGACCCTGCTGACCAAGAATTCCTTCATCGAGGAAATCAAGAAGCAGTATGTTGTCACCGCCCGCGCCAAGGGTCTGAATGAGCGGCAGGTCCTTTACGGCCATATTTTCCGCAATGCCATGCTGATCATCATCGCCGGCTTCCCCGGCGCCTTCATCTCCGCCTTCTTCACCGGATCGCTGCTGATCGAAAATATCTTCTCGCTCGATGGCCTCGGCCGTCTCGGTTATCTCTCAGTCATCAACCGGGATTACCCGATCGTCTTCGCCACGCTCTACATCTTCTCGCTGCTCGGCCTCGTCGTCAGCCTGGTTTCCGACCTGATCTACACCTGGATCGATCCGCGCATTGATTTCGAGCGGAGGGATGTCTGATGGACGCCGCCGCAAATCCTGTCATCACAACGCCCGTCAAGCCGCCGCGCAAGGGCCTGCTCTCGCCGACCAACATCCGCCGCTGGCATAATTTCAAGGCGAACGGCCGCGGTTACTGGTCGCTGTGGCTGTTCCTGGTGTTGTTCGTGCTCAGCCTGTTCGCCGAGTTCCTCGCCAACGACCGGCCGATCATCGCCTCCTACAAGGGCGAGGTCCTGTTTCCTGTTCTCATCGACTATCCCGAGGAGAAGTTCGGCGGCTTTCTCGCCGAAACCGACTACCGTTCCTCGGTGATTGCGGACGAAATCAATGCCAATGGCTGGATGATCTGGCCACCGATCCGCTATTCCTACCGCTCAGTCAATTCCAACATTCCGCATTCGGCGCCCACCGCTCCGTTCTGGCTGATGACGAACGAGGAGCGCTGCGCAGGCTACCCGCAGGGGGTAAATGATCCGGATTGCACCCTCGGCAATCTCAACTGGCTCGGCACCGATGACCAGGCGCGCGACGTCTTGGCGCGCGTCATCTACGGCTTCCGCATATCGGTGCTTTTCGGCCTGGTGCTGACCATCTGCTCGGCTGTTATCGGCGTGACGGCTGGTGCGGTGCAGGGTTATTTCGGCGGTTGGACCGATCTGCTGTTGCAGCGCTTCATCGAGATCTGGTCGTCGATGCCGGTGCTTTACATCCTGCTGATCATCGCTGCACTCCTGCCGCCCGGCTTCTTCGTGCTGCTCGGCATCATGCTGCTCTTCTCCTGGGTCGGCTTCGTCGGTATCGTGCGCGCCGAATTCCTGCGCGCCCGCAATTTCGAATATGTCCGCGCCGCCCGCGCGCTCGGCGTCAACAATCGCACCATCATGTGGCGCCACCTGCTGCCGAACGCCATGGTCGCGACGCTGACCTTCCTGCCTTTCATCCTGTCCGGCTCGATCACGACGCTGACCTCGCTCGATTTCCTCGGCTTCGGCATGCCGCCGGGCTCCCCCTCGCTCGGCGAGATGATCGCCCAGGGCAAGACCAATCTGCAGGCGCCGTGGCTCGGGCTGACGGCCTTCTTCGCCATGTCGATCATGCTGTCCCTGCTGATCTTCATCGGCGAAGCCGTGCGTGATGCCTTCGACCCGAGGAAGACGTTTCAATGAGTGACATGACAGAACCGTTGCTTTCCGTCCGCGATCTCTCGGTTGCCTTTCATCAGGGCGGCGAAACCTCGCTCGCGGTCGATCATATCTCCTTCGATATCGCCAAAGGCGAAGTCGTGGCGCTCGTCGGCGAATCCGGCTCCGGCAAGTCGGTCTCGGCCAATTCGATCCTGCGGCTTTTGCCTTATCCTTCCGCAAGCCATCCCTCGGGTGAAATCCTGTTCAAGGGCAAGGACCTTCTGAAGGCGTCGGAGCGGGCGCTGCGGGAAGTGCGTGGCAACGACATCACCATGATCTTCCAGGAGCCGATGACCTCGCTCAATCCGCTTCATACGATCGAGAAGCAGATCGCCGAGATCCTCGCCCTGCACCAGGGCCTCACCGGTCAGTCGGCACGCCAGCGCGTGCTGGAATTGCTGAACCAGGTCGGCATCCGCGAGCCGGAGAAGCGGTTGAAAGCCTATCCGCACGAACTGTCAGGTGGCCAGCGCCAGCGCGTCATGATCGCCATGGCGCTCGCCAACCGGCCGGAATTGCTGATCGCCGACGAGCCGACCACCGCCCTCGACGTCACTGTACAGGCGCAGATCCTCGAATTGCTCCGGCAGTTAAAAGCCGTCCACGGCATGTCGATGCTGTTCATCACTCATGATCTCGGCATCGTCCGCAAATTCGCCGATCGCGTCTGCGTCATGACCAAGGGCAAGATCGTCGAAACCGGCACCGTCGAGGAGGTCTTCGCCAATCCGAAGCATGACTATACCCGGCATCTTCTCGCCTCCGAACCACGTGGCGAGCCGCCGCTGGCCGATCCGTCGAAACCATTGGTGATGGAAGGTTCGGACATCCGCGTCTGGTTCCCGATCAAATCAGGGCTGATGCGCCGCGTCGTCGATCACGTCAAGGCAGTCGATGGCATCGATCTTTCGCTGCGCGCCGGCCAGACGCTCGGCGTCGTCGGCGAGTCTGGCTCGGGTAAGACCACGCTCGGCCTGGCGCTCACCCGGCTGATTTCCTCGGAAGGGCGGATCGCCTTCGTCGGCAAGGATATAGCCGGCTATTCGTTCAACGAGATGCGGCCGCTGCGCAACCAGCTGCAGGTGGTCTTCCAGGATCCCTATGGATCGCTGAGCCCCCGCATGTCGGTCGGCGATATCGTCGCCGAAGGGTTGAAGGTGCATGAGCGGTCCCTGACATCAGAAGAACGCGACCAGCGCGTCTGCTGGGCGCTGGAGGAGGTGGGTCTCGATCCGCTGACCCGCTGGCGTTATCCGCACGAATTCTCCGGCGGCCAGCGCCAGCGCATCGCCATCGCCCGGGCCATGGTGCTGAAGCCGCGCTTCGTCATGCTCGACGAGCCGACCTCCGCGCTCGACATGAGCGTGCAGGCGCAGGTGGTCGATCTCCTGCGTGATCTGCAGAAGAAGCACGACCTCGCCTATCTCTTCATCAGCCACGACCTGAAGGTGGTGAAGGCGCTCGCCAACGACGTCATCGTCATGCGTTTCGGCAAGGTGGTGGAACAGGGTCCGTCAGCCGACATCTTCCGCGCGCCGAAGGACGATTACACCCGGGCACTGATGGCCGCCGCTTTCAACATCGAGGCGGTGCCGACACCCGCCGTACAGCAATAAAGAAGATCATGCCCGCAACTCCTCCCGTTCTCGTCGACATCAAGTTCAATGCCGAAGGCGTCGCCCGCGTGCTGAAGACCGCCTTTGCCGACCGCGGCAGCATCAATCTCGCCGATCCGCGCAATCGGGCACGCGATCTCCGCGCGGTCGAATACGCGCTTCTGTGGAAGCCGGATGCCGACCTTTTCGCGCGGGCTCCGAACCTGAAAGTGATCTTCTCCGGCGGCGCCGGTGTCGACCATATTATCGGCATGGACGGCCTGCCCGAGATCCCGATCGTCCGCTTCGTCGACCGCAGCCTGACGACCCGCATGAGCGAATGGGTGGTCATGCAATGCCTGATGCATTTGCGCGGGCAATACACCCATGACAGCCACCAGCGGCAGCGTGAGTGGGCCAAGCTGATCGCGCCGGAGGCGGCAGAGGTGACGGTCGGTGTCATGGGCCTCGGCATTCTCGGGCAGGATGCGGTCGCCAAGCTGAGAGTGATGGGGTTCAATGTCATCGGCTGGTCACGCAGCCGCAAGCAGATTGATGGCGTCGAAACCTTCGATGCCAGCGAATTGGACAGCTTTCTCGCAAGGACCGACATCCTCGTCGGCCTGCTGCCGCTGACGCCTGAAACATCAGGCTTCTATGACGCCGGGCTGTTTGCGAAGCTGCGCCGCAACGGCGCGCTCGGACAGCCGGTCTTCATCAATGCCGGCCGCGGCAAGAGCCAGGTCGAGGCCGATATCGTCTCCGCCATCCGTGACGGCACCCTCGGCGGCGCTTCCCTCGATGTCTTCGAGGCGGAGCCGCTTGCATCAGACCACCCGTTATGGGAATTGCGGAACGTCTTCATCACGCCGCACGACGCGGCTGTCTCCGAAGAAAACGCGCTGTTCTGTCATGTCGAGACGCAGATCGCCCGCTTTGAGCGCGGCGAGCCGCTGCAATTCGTCGTCGACCGCGCCGCCGGCTATTGAGCTTTCGGAACCTTCCAGACAGCCACCCGTTTCCTCTGCGGAAATTCTTCGCGGCCGGATCGGCCCGTCAAGACAGCGGAAGGAGACGATGATGGCCCATCAGACCGATACACGCTGGGAAAAGTCGAATGGCAAGCTTCACAAGGAAGAGCAGATCCCGCCGGTGAAGGCAAGGCAGGGACGCATGGGTTATCGCATCCTGACGGTGCTGATCGTCGCGTTGGTGCTTGCTTTCGTGGTTTGGATACCGGTCGAAATCTGGGGTAATCGCGAGGCAAACGAAGTGGCACCGCAACAGCCGGGTCAGCAGCTCCAGTCGCAGCAGCCTGCTCCGGCTCCCGCGCCGGCGCTGCAAAACGGGACTGCCGTTCCAACCGAAACGCCGAACACCACGCCAGCCGCTCCGAATGTGGCGCCCGCAACGCCGGCCCAATAATCGTGAGCAAAACCATGTTCACGTCCCGCCGCCACTCCGCGGCGGGACGTTCATTGTTTTGTCTGGACTTTAGCCGCCGATTTTTCGATAAGAAGGCGCACGAGCCGGTTTTGTGCGCCGGCCGGGAACTTGGCAGTACCCAGGAATTTGGCAGCACCTGACCGGAGTGGACAGGGGCGGGAGTTTGATGGCCAGGACCGATATCGCAAGACGCGTCTACAATCACGCCTGGAAACTCGATCCGATCATCCGCAGTCTGATCGATACCGACTTCTACAAGCTTTTGATGCTGCAGATGATCTGGAAGCTTTATCCTGATGTGAACGCTTCCTTCACCCTCATCAACCGCACCAAGCGTGTGCGTCTGGCCGAGGAGCTCGACGAAGGCGAGCTGCGCGAGCAGCTCGATCATGCCCGCACGCTGAGACTTTCCAAAAAGGAAATGATCTGGCTTGCGGGTAACAGCTTCTATGGCCGCGCGCAGATCTTCGAACCGGAATTCCTTGCCTGGCTTTCCAATTTCCAGCTTCCCGAATACGAGCTGTCGAAGAAGGACGGCCAGTATGTGCTGGATTTCCACGGGTCGTGGAAGGAAACCACCATGTGGGAAATCCCAGCGCTCGCCATCGTCAACGAGCTGCGCTCCCGCTCGGCGATGAAGGCGCTCGGTCCATTCACCCTCGATGTGCTCTATGCTCGCGCCAAGGCGAAGATGTGGTCGAAGGTCGAACGGCTGAAGGAATTGCCGGGCCTGCGTATCTCCGATTTCGGCACTCGCCGCCGCCACAGTTTCCTCTGGCAGCGCTGGTGCGTCGAGGCGCTGAAGGAAGGCATCGGCCCGGCCTTTGCCGGTACCAGCAACGTATTGCTGGCGATGGATTCCGATCTCGAGGCCGTCGGCACCAATGCTCACGAGCTGCCGATGGTGGCCGCCGCCCTTGCCGAAACCGACGAGCAGCTGCGCAACGCGCCCTATAAGATCCTGCGCGACTGGAACAAGCTCTATGGCGGCAACCTGCTGATCGTGCTGCCGGATGCCTTCGGCACCGCAGCCTTCCTGCGCGACGCGCCGGAATGGGTCGCCGACTGGACCGGTTTCCGCCCGGACAGTGCCCCGCCGATCGAAGGCGGCGAGAAGATTATCGACTGGTGGAAGAAGATGGGTCGCGATCCGCGCCAGAAGCTGTTGATCTTCTCCGACGGCCTCGATGTCGACGCCATCATCGATACCTACCGGCATTTCGAAGGCCGCGTGCGCATGAGCTTCGGCTGGGGCACGAACCTGACGAACGATTTTTCCGGCTGCGCGCCGATCGAGATCTCCGGCCTCAACCCGATCTCCGTTGTCTGCAAGGTCAGCGACGCCAACGGCCGTCCGGCGGTGAAGCTCTCCGACAACCCGCAGAAGGCGACCGGCGAACCGGCCGAGGTCGAACGCTACCTGAAATTCTTCGGCGCCGAGGACAGGATCGATCAGACCGTTCTGGTGTAGGTCCGGGCCAATGTGCCGCTATCCCAGGGCATATTGATGTGCCCCGCCATCGCATCCTCGATCGACCAACCGAAGCGCCAGGCGTCGAACATCGAGTACCATTCCTGAAAATCGGCGATCGGCAGGATATCCGGCTTCGACATCGGATTGTCGGCCAAGCTGCGGCCACGTGCACGATCCCGTGCGCCACGCTCCTGCATCTCAAGCAGATTCTCGAACATCGTTACCCCCGTCTTTATCCCGATTTATGCAATCATGCTAATAAAGCATTGTCGAGTCCGGATGCGATAATTTGGGTTTTTCACAGGATTAGCCCCTATTCGCTAGCCTAGGGGATGATCGGTCGTAACGGCCCGGGGTCAGCTCAATCAGGCAGCAGGGCGTAGCGGCGTCCGAAAGCCGTTCAATGTGTTTCGCCATTAATCTCAACGAGCACACCGGTGACGGGGAGGCTCGACTTCCTGGCTGGGGTCCGCCGCCGAGCCTCCCGGCTGGCCTACCTTGAACAGGCCGGCAGCCCCGACACGTTGGCGCTTTCCGGCAGGGGCGATCCAACCCAGATGATATCGAGGGCTAACAGCCGGTTAATATCCACCGGCCTCGCCCCGATTTCGCACAAGCTATCCTTCGGGTTTTTCAGGCAGCCAGTCTGCGAAACCGGGTTCTGATCCGGTCGAGGTAATAATGGCCGGGAGACGGTGCCACCGTCATCGCATGGGCTTCCGAGGACGGAACGCCTTCGAACAGCCGCTCCTCGCCATTCTTAAAGCAAATCCTGAGCCGCCCGTCTTCCTGGCTGAAATAGACGGTTTTGATGATCTTCGACTTTACCGAAAGTTCTTCCACCTGTTTTACCTCTGTTTTTGATTTTGGCAGACGATAAACCCAAACGTGCAAAGACGCGGTGAAGCTGCATGGTAAAAAATCAGGAATCTTTGAACGTCTAAATCTCGCAGCGCCATCGGAGCGACGGCCTCGAGGATACGCAGGCAAGCGGGCCATTTCGTTGTTCGGTCTCGCACGGATCCAGCACACGCAAAGGCGTGTTTCGTCCATTCGATCGTGAGCCCGAAAACAAGATCAAGCCCGATCAGATCTTGCCAATCCGGCGGAGAACGCCGTCAGCAAGGCCTTTCCCTGGCCCCAGTCCTCAAGGCCGCTTTGCCCGTTGATATGGCCGAAAGGACCGATCGCGACAAGACCGCTGCCCCACAGGTCGGCTCGCGCATGGGCATGGTCGAGCGTGCCGAAGGGATCATCACCGCTTGCGATAATCAGAGTGGGGAAGCGCATCCTTTGCGACGGCGGATCGGCGAATCCGGCCGCCTCCTTGGGGAATGACGCGGACTGCGGATCCGGGACTGCCACAAGAAACGCTCCGGCAACGGCCAGCGAAGAAACCTGCTGCCAATGAGCGACCAGCAGACAGGCAAGGCTGTGGGCGACCAGCAGGGGAGGGGTTGTCGATGCGCCGACGGCGCGCTCCAGGGCTGAAATCCAGTCCGCCAGGTCGGGTTTTTCCCAATTGGTCGGTTGGAAACGCCGCATATAAGGGTTCGACCGTTCCCAGCGTGTTTGCCAATGAGCCTCGCCCGAACCGCCAATCCCCGGCAATATGATGATGTCCTTCATGTCTTTTCCTCTGATCATCCGCGCCGGTGAAAATGATCCATTTTCATTTGCTTCGGAATGAATGATCATCGGAAAACCGCGTCTCTTTCCGATGATTTCAAGGTGATCCCATGGCTTTTCAGGAAAACAATCGGGTACAGCTCGATCCAACCGATATCGCCATTATCGAAGCGATGCAGGAAAACGGACGCATTGCGGTTTCCGAACTCGGTCGACGGGTCGGGCTCTCTCAGCCGGCAGCATCAGAACGGGTCAAGCGGCTGGAAGACCGCGGCATCATTGTCGGTTACGCCGCCCGTATCGACCCCACCGCTTTGGGAATTGGAATGACGGCTGTGCTTCGCTTGCGCACGACGCATGAGCATATCAAACCCTGTCTGAAACAGTTCGCGGAGATGCCGCAGGTCATGGAGGTATTGCGCCTCACCGGAGAGGACTGTTTTCTCTTGAAGGTGCTGGTTCCGGCGCCGGGAGAGCTGGAAACGATCGTTGACACGATCGCGCGTTTTGGGGCCGTGACGACATCTCTGGTGTTGCGCAGCGAGAATCCGAAGCCGATTGGACGCGCCCTGCTGCAGCGCCCTTGAGAGTATGCGGACGACCAGCTTGTTCTATCGAAGCGTACCGCCAATACGCTTGCGCGTCCCGCTCTCGATACGGTTTGAATCAATATTGAAAATGAGGGTATGGCGGACAGGGTGGGATTCGAACCCACGGTACGCTTTCACGTACACACGCGTTCCAGGCGTGCGCCTTAAACCACTCGGCCACCTGTCCTTTTTTGGCGTTCGCGCCCGGATAGGAGCAAATCGTCGGAACGGCGCGATATATACCGATGAATTTTTGCCGATCAACCGAAATCTAACAGTTTTTTGACTTCTTCGGATAAAACTCGCCTCGGCCCCTCCATTGTGCTTCACCTCATCGATGACTATGTAATTCTCGAAGGTGGAGAATGGCGCGGCCGGCCGGAATTGTCCGGCATATCGAGCGTCGGAGGAATTGATGCGTTTCCTGTTGCGTCTGGCGAGTCTTGTCGCGCTTGCGGCGGCCGTGATTGCCGGGACCATCGATTCGATCCAATCGGTTGCGGCGTCCTCCGTGGTGATGACGCCGATCTCCGATGCCTGGCAGGATGTGAGCCCGACAACGCTGACGTCGCTGCAATCCTCCCTTTCCTATTATATCCACCCGCGTTTCTACGCCCTCATCTTCCAGTGGCTGATGCTCCAGCCGGCCTTTGCCGTTTTCCTGGTGATCGCGCTGCTTCTGTGGATGATCGGCTACAAGAAGCCGTCGGTGGCCGGTCGCTTCACCGCATAGCAAGGTGGTTCTGCCAACACGATCCGGCGGGAAATCCGGGTGGGCATTCGCCCCTCTACCGCCGCGTCATTTGTCAGAGGATTGGCTAGAAAATCCGCATTCCGATGCAAGGATTGTCCAAAAATCAGCCCCGAAGAGCTGATTTTCGGCAATCGCTGCAAATCTTTACCAGCTGAAAAATTTCTGGTGAATTTTTCCGTGAGCCATGCAAGGATGCGCGCAGCCAGGCCTCCGGGGGGAGGTCGGTGGTTCCGCAGACATGCCCGAAAAGGGCTTGCGGGAGGACCCCTAACGAATAGCAACAACAGGGCTGCACAATGAAAAAATCCCTTCTCACTCTCTTTGCCGTGGCTGCCATGTCGACGACGGCGCTTGCCGCCGATGTCAAGCCGGCGCTGGTTTACGGCACCGGCGGGAAGTTCGATAAGTCCTTCAACGAGGCGGCCTATAACGGTGCCGAGAAGTTCAAGGCCGAGACCGGCATTGCCTATCGCGATTTCGAGCCGACGGGCGACACCCAGGGCGAACAGGCCATCCGCAACTTCGCAAGCCGCGGTTTCAATCCGGTGGTTGCTGTTTCCTTCGCCTGGACCTCGGCTATCGAGAAGGTTGCAGCCGAATTCCCGGATACCAAATTCATCATCGTTGACTCCGTCGTCGACAAGCCGAACGTCCGTTCGGTTGTCTACAAGGAAGAAGAAGGCTCCTACCTCGTCGGCGTTCTCGCCGGCATGGCCTCCAAGACCGGCAAGGTCGGCTTCGTCGGCGGCATGGACATCCCGCTGATCCGCAAGTTCGAATGCGGCTACGAGCAGGGCGCCCGCTCCGTCAAGGCCGATATCGAAGTGTTCCAGAACATGACCGGCACCACGGGCGCTGCCTGGAACGACCCGGTCCGCGGCGGTGAGCTCACCAAGAACCAGATCGACCAGGGCGCTGACGTCGTTTATGCGGCAGCCGGCGCCACCGGTCTCGGCGTTCTGCAGACCGCCGCCGACAACAAGAAGCTGTCGATCGGCGTCGACTCCAACCAGAACCATCTGCATCCGGGCTCGGTCCTGACCTCGATGGTCAAGCGCGTCGACCTCGCCGTCTACAATGCCTACAACGACACCAAGAACGACAAGTTCACCGCTGGCGTCCAGGCGCTCGGCGTCAAGGAAGATGGTGTCGGCGCCGCGATCGACGACAACAACAAGTCGCTGATCACGCCGGAAATGCAGGCTGCCGTCGACAAGGCCAAGGCCGATATCATCGCGGGTACCATCAAGGTTCACGATTATACCTCGGACAACGCTTGCCCGAAGTGATCCGCGCCCGAATGTGATCGACGATTGAGATCGGGCGTATGGCGGAGGGGATTTTCGCCATACGCCCTTTTCTTATTTGGAGCCTGCAGTGACAGATAAGCCCGCTATCGAGCTTGTCGGCATCGACAAGAAGTTCGGTGCCGTCCATGCCAACAAGGACATCAACCTGACCGTTGCCAAGGGGACGATCCACGGCATCATCGGTGAAAACGGCGCCGGCAAATCGACCCTGATGTCGATCATCTACGGTTTCTACCATGCCGATAGCGGCGAGATCCGCGTCAACGGCAATCCCGTCACCATCCGCGACAGCCAGGCGGCGATCGCCACCGGCATCGGCATGGTGCACCAGCACTTCATGCTGGTCGATAATTTCACGGTGCTCGAGAACATCATGCTTGGCGCCGAAGGCGGCATGCTGCTGGCGAGAGGCGTTGCCTCGGCCCGCGCCGAGCTCAAGCGGCTGGAAACGGAATATGGCCTGGAGGTCGATCCGGACGCGCTGATCGAAGAGCTCCCGGTCGGCCTGCAGCAGCGTGTCGAGATCCTGAAAGCCATGTATCGCGGCGCCGAGATCCTGATCCTCGACGAGCCCACCGGCGTGTTGACGCCGGCGGAGGCCGATCACCTCTTCCGCATTCTCAAGGTGCTGCGCGACCAGGGCAAGACGATCATCCTCATCACCCACAAGCTGCGCGAGATCATGGCGATCACCGATACGGTCTCGGTCATGCGTCGCGGCGAGATGGTCGCGACCCGCAAGACGGCGGAGACGACGGTGGAGGAACTCGCCGAACTGATGGTCGGCCGCCGCGTGCTGCTGCGCGTGCAGAAGGGCGAGGCCAACCCCGGATCTGCCGTGCTGTCTGTCCGCAACCTGACGGTCAAGGACAATCGCGGCGTCACCATGGTCGACAACGTCTCCTTCGACGTGCGCGCCGGTGAGATCGTCGGCATCGCCGGTGTCGCCGGCAATGGCCAATCCGAATTGCTGGAGGCAATTGCCGGCATCCGCAAGCCGACCTCCGGTGAAATTCTTCTCGACGGCCAGACGATCGACAAGGCTGATCCCGCCCGCCTGCGTGATCTCGGCCTCGCGCATATTCCTGAGGACCGCCACCATATGGGCCTGGTGTTGAAATTCGAGGAATATGAAAATTCCGTGCTCGGCTATCATCGCCGCCCGGCCTACAGCAAAGGCCCGCTGCTCGATCTCGAAGCGATCCGCAAGGATGCGATGGAGAAGATCGAGAAATACGACATCCGCCCGCCAAACCCGCGTCTGAAGACGGCGAATTTCTCCGGCGGCAACCAGCAGAAGATCGTCGTCGCCCGCGAGATCGAACGCGATCTGAAGATGCTGATCATCGGCCAACCGACACGTGGCGTCGATATCGGCGCTATCGAATTCATCCACCGCCGTATCATCGAAATGCGCGACGCGGGCAAGGCGATCCTGCTCGTCTCCGTCGAGCTCGATGAAATCCGCTCCCTTTCAGACCGTATCCTTGTCATGTTTGCCGGCCATGTCGTCGGCGAGAAGACGCCCGATGCCGGTGAACAGACCCTCGGCCTGATGATGGCCGGCATTGCCGCATGAGGCCTTTATGAGCACTGCTTCCGTTCCGCTGCCAAACTGGATCAATTACGGCCTCATCCCGATTTTGAACCTTATCGTCGCCTTCCTGATCTCCGGATTCGTCGTCTGGCTGATCGGCGAGAGCCCGCTCGATGCGCTGTCGCTGCTGATCGAGGGTGCGCTCGGCAATGGCGAATTCATCGGCTTCACGCTGTTCTACGCGACGAGCTTCATCTTCACCGGCCTTTCCGTCGCAGTGGCAATCCATGCCGGTCTCTTCAACATCGGCTCCGAAGGCCAGGCCTACATGGGCGGCCTCGGCTGTGCTTTGGTGGCGCTTTCGCTCGATAATTACGTGCCATGGTATGTGACGATGCCGGTTGCGGTGGTCGGCGCTGCACTCTTCGGCGCGGTTGCCGCCTTCATACCGGCGTGGCTTCAGGCGAAGCGCGGCAGCCATATCGTCATCACGACGATCATGTTCAACTACATCATCGCCTCGCTGATGAACTACCTGCTGGTGCACGTATTGATCGTGCCCGGCAAAATGGCGCCGGAAACACGCACATTCCTCGAGGGTGGGCAGTTGCCGAAGCTAACATGGCTGATGGAAATATTCGGGACAAAGCTGGGTGCTGCCCCGTTGAATGTCTCTTTCATCATTGCACTGGTTATGTGCTACGTCGTCTGGCTTTTAATCTGGCGCACGAAACTTGGCTTCGAGATGCGCACGCTGGGCGTCAGCCCGACAGCTGCTTCATACGCCGGTATTCCCTACGTACGAATCGTGATGATCGCGATGATGCTCTCCGGCGCGCTGGCCGGCATGATGGCGCTGAATCCGGTTATGGGCGCCTCCGCGCGCCTGCAGGTGGGATTCGTCGGCGGCGCCGGCTTCGTCGGCATCGCCGTATCGCTGATGGGCCGCAATCATCCGCTTGGCATCATCCTGGCGGCATTCCTCTTCGGCATCCTCTACCAGGGCGGCGACTGGATCTCCTTCGAAATGCCGAATATCACCCGCGAGATGATCCTCGTCATCCAGGGTCTGGTGATCCTCTTTGCCGGCGCGCTGGAATATATGTTCCGGCCGGCGATGGTGCGCCTCTATCAGCAGTTCAAGCGCGGTTAAGGAGCGGGCGATGGATTATTATGACATCTTCATCAGCGTTCTAGCCTCCACCATCCGCCTGTCGATCCCGCTGATCTTCACCGCCCTTGCCGGTCTGTTTTCGGAACGCGCCGGCATCTTCGATATCGGCCTCGAGGGTAAGATGCTGGGCTCGGCCTTTGCCGCCGCCTGCGTTGCCTATCTCACCGATTCGGCCTGGCTCGGCCTCGGTGCCGGCATCCTCTGCTCGGTGGCGCTGAGCCTGGTGCACGGCTTTGCCTCGATCACCAATCGCGGCAACCAGATTGTGTCAGGTGTGGCGATCAACTTCTTCATCGCCGGCATCACCATCGTGCTCGGCCAGGCATGGTTCGGCCAGGGCGGGCGCACGCCGCAGCTGGCGCCGGATTCGCGCTTTGCGCCGATCATCCTGCCGGGCGCCGACGTCGCCCGCGACATTCCGATCATCGGCCCGCTTTATGCCAATGTCATATCCGGCAACAATATACTCACCTACCTCGCCTTTCTCGCCGTACCGTTTTCCTGGTGGGTGCTTTACCGCACACGTTTCGGCCTGCGCCTTCGCGCCGTCGGCGAAAATCCGGGCGCGGTCGATACGGCAGGTATTTCCGTTGCCTGGCTGCGCTACCGCGCCGTCATGTGTGCCGGCATTCTCTGCGGCTTTGCCGGCACCTATCTGGCCATCGCCCAGTCCGCCGCCTTCATCAAGGACATGTCGGCCGGCAAGGGCTACATCGCGCTCGCCGCTCTCGTCTTTGCCAAGTGGAAGCCGGTGCCCGTCATGTTTGCCTGCCTGCTCTTCGGCTTCCTCGATGCGCTGGCAAACTTCATGCAGGGCAAGCAGGTGCCGCTGATCGGCGAAGTGCCGGTTCAGGTCTTCCAGGCGCTGCCCTATGTCCTCACCTGCGTCCTGCTTGCCGGCTTCATCGGCGTCGCAACCCCGCCGAAAGCCGGTGGCGTGCCCTATACGAAGGAGCGTTGATATGTCTCACGATCTGTTCGAAGCCGCCCGCGGCGCCATGGCCTTTGCCCATGCGCCCTATTCGAAATTCCCGGTCGGTGCCGCGATCCGCGCCGAGGACGGCAAGGTCTATACCGGCGCCAACATCGAAAACCTCTCCTTCCCGCAAGGATGGTGCGCCGAGCCGACGGCGATCGGCGCCATGATCATGGGCGGCGCGAAGAAGATCGTCGAAATGGCGGTCATTGCCGAAAAACTGCCGCTCTGCCCACCCTGCGGCGGCTGCCGCCAGAAGATCTCCGAATTCGCCTCCAAGGAGACGAAGATCTACCTCTGCGATGAAGCGGGCGTGAAGAAGACCATGACAATGGAAGAGCTTCTTCCCTTCAGCTTCGAGACCGAACTCGGATGAAGGCGACCGTCAGCCTGCTCGCCGCATTGCTCGGCGGCATCAAGCCGCGCCACGGCATCGTGCTCGGCTCTGGTCTCGGCTCCCTCGTCGGTGAGCTGGACGGAGCCGTCCGTGTCCCTTATCGCGACCTGCCGGGCTTTCCCGTCAGCGCCGTCTCCGGACATGCAGGCGAAGTCGTCGCCGGCCGCCTCGGCGGCGTGCCTGTCGTCATGCTCTCCGGCCGCGTGCATTATTACGAGAAGGGCGATGCCAACGCCATGCGCCTGCCGATCGAGGTGCTGAAGGCGCTCGGCGTCGAAGCGCTGATCCTGACCAATTCGGCCGGATCGCTGCGCGACGACATGCCGCCCGGTTCGGTAATGCAGATCACCGATCACATCAACTATTCCGGCATGAACCCGCTGATCGGCGAGGAAAGCGATCACCGTTTCGTCGGCATGACCAATGCCTATGATGCGGGCCTTGCCGCGGCGATGCAGAGGGCAGCGGCGAAGCTTGAAATCGAGCTGGCGCAAGGTGTCTATATGTGGTTCTCCGGTCCAAGCTTCGAAACGCCGGCCGAAATCCGCATGGCGCGCATCCTCGGTGCCGATGCCGTCGGCATGTCGACGGTGCCCGAGGTCATCATCTCAAGAATGCTGGGCCTGAGGGTTGCAGCCGCCTCCGTTATCACCAACTATGGGGCAGGCATGACCGGCAATGAGCTCAGCCATGAAGAAACCAAGGACATGGCGCCCATCGGCGGCGCCCGTCTCGCCGCCATATTGAAAGACATGATTGCGGCTGGAAGAGGATGATTTCTAGGCCGGGTCGGCCTGAAATCTGAATCCTGTTCTAAATTAAAGAGTTAGAGCATGATGTCGTCCGAAAACCGCTCACACTTTTCGGCATCATGCTCTAGAGGAAGCGAAGATGAATAGCCATTCCAACCGGGAGACGGCGGCTGTCGCCCTTTCTCTTCTCGATCTCACCAATTTGAGGGATGATTGCACCGAGGCGCAAATCGACGCGCTCTGCGCCCGTGCGCAGACGCCCTACGGCACCAGCGCTGCGATCTGCATCTGGCCGCGATTCGTCGCTCAGGCCCGCAATATCCTTGGCACTGGGCACGCCGTGCGTATCGCGACCGTCGTCAACCTCCCTTCCGGCGATATGGAAGTAGCCGATGTCGCCGCTGAAGCCCGCGAGGCGATTGCCGATGGAGCCGATGAGATCGATTTGGTCATCCCCTACCGCAAGCTGCTCGCCGGCAATGAGAAGGCAGTGACCGACATGGTCAAGGCCGTGCGCGCAGAATGCGCCGGCCCCGTCCTGCTGAAGGTCATCATCGAGACCGGCGAGCTGAAGGATGCCGCATTGATCCGCCATGCCTCCGAACTCGCCATCGAAGCCGGCGCCGATTTCATCAAGACCTCCACCGGCAAGGTCGCCGTCAATGCGACTCTCGAAGCCGCCGACATCATGATCCGCGCTATCCGCGAGAGCGGCCGCAAGGTCGGCTTCAAGCCGGCCGGCGGCATCGGCTCGGTGGCAGATGCTGCACTCTATCTGAGCCTTGCCGAAACCATCATGACACCGGACTGGGCGATGCCGTCGACGTTCCGCTTCGGCGCTTCCGACCTGCTCGACGATATCCTGTCTGTTCTGAGCGGAACACAGTCGGCCTCGGCTGCGGCGTCGGGCTACTGAAATGATTCCGCAGGAGATCATCCGGCGTAAGCGCGATGGCGACGAACTCGACGCCGCCGAGATCAGCTCCTTCATCGCTGCGTTGGCTGCCGGTCAGTTGTCGGAAGGCCAGATCGGCGCATTCGCCATGGCCGTCTGGTTCAAGGGCATGTCGCGGACCGAAACCGTGGCCTTGACGCTGGCGATGGCCGATTCCGGCGACAGGCTGCAATGGGCCGATGTCGATCGCCCGATCGCCGACAAACATTCGACCGGCGGCGTCGGCGACAATGTTTCGCTGATGCTGGCGCCGATCGCCGCCGCCTGCGGCCTCGCCGTTCCGATGATCTCCGGACGCGGCCTCGGCCACACCGGCGGCACGCTGGATAAGCTCGAATCCATTCCCGGCTATATGATCACCCCGGATGCGGATCTGTTCCACAAGGTCGTGAAGGAGGCGGGATGCGCCATCATCGGCCAGACCGGGACCTTGGCGCCCGCCGACGGCAGGCTCTATGCCGTGCGCGACGTAACCGCCACCGTCGATTCCATTCCCCTCATCACCGCCTCCATCCTCTCGAAGAAACTTGCGGCCGGGCTCGAGACATTGGTGCTCGACGTCAAGGTCGGCAACGGCGCTTTCATGGTGGACCGCGGCCAGGCGGAGACTCTGGCGCAGTCGCTGGTCGAGGTGGCCAATGGCGCAGGCGTGAAGACCTCGGCACTGATCACCGACATGAACCAGCCGCTCGCCGATAGTGCCGGCAACGCTGTCGAGATGCGCAACTGCCTGGATTTCCTGGCAGGCCGAAAGGCCGACACGCGGCTTGAGACCGTCGTTCTTGCCTTCGCCGCCGAAATGCTGGTGAAATCGGGTATCGCCGCCTCGTCTGATGAAGCCGAGGGAATGGCGCGTCGGGCGCTGTCATCGGGAAAGGCGGCCGAGGTCTTCGCGCGCATGGTGTCCATGCTCGGCGGCCCGGCCGATCTGATCGAAAACCCCGACCGGTACCTGGCCAGGGCGCCGGTCGCAAAGCCTGTTCCGGCCGCCCGGTCCGGCTGGCTTGCCGCCTGCGATGCGCGCGGTATCGGCGTCAGTGTCATCGATCTCGGCGGCGGAAGACGCCATCCGGCGGACCGGATCGATCATCGCGTCGGCTTTTCCGAACTCCTGCCGCTCGGCACCCGGGTCAATGCCGGCGAACCGATCGCGCTGGTTCATGCCGCCGACGACGCCGCGGCGGAGAGAGCAGTTGCGGCACTTGCCGCGCACTACCGCATCACAGAGGAGAAGCCGGAGCTGACACCGGTGATTGCGGGCCTGATCTGACGCGGTTTATTGCTTGAGGCTGAGCGAACCGTCGGCGACGGAATAGGAGGCGAGCTTCTGCAGGAAGCTCATGCCGACCAGCGTCGTCGTCAGCGCATCGTCCTTCAGGACGAAGGCTTCGACCTCACGCACGCGAATGCCGCCGATCTCGACGCGGTCGAGCGTCACATGCGCGGCCTTCGTCTGGCCGTTCGCCGTGTTCACCCCATAGCGGAAATCGAGCTGGTTGGCGGTGAAGCCCAGCCGGCGGGCGAGCGTCTCGTTGAGCGCTACATAGGTGGCGCCGGTATCGATCAGGCCCTGCACCGGCTTGCCGTTGATCTTGAAGCTGCCGGTATAGTGGCCCTGCGCATCGGCCTGCAGGCGGATCGCATTGCTGCCGTAGACGGGCTCCGGTGCGACCGGCTGCTCGGTTTGGGCCGATACGTAATTGGCGGAGAGAGTTTCAGCGGGCTGCTGGCTGGTGCCTCCGAAGAAGGAAGGCACCTGTGTGGCGAGCACCGCGGCGATGCTGGCGAATAGGACGGTACGCACGAGCATGAAACAGAAATCCTTCCTGTATAAACCCGGCTTCATGCAGGGCCTCATGCTCCAAGCTTGCTAAACCTCAAGTGCTGATAAGTTGCTAATGTCGACAATAAAAAGCCCGGAACGAACCTCCGGGCCTCAAAGTCTTTCGATTTGGTAAAGGAAGGTTGAAATTACTTGGTGCCGTACATGCGGTCGCCGGCATCGCCGAGACCGGGCATGATGTAGCCCTTCTCGTTGAGATGACTGTCGATCGATGCGGTGAAAACCGGAACATCGGGATGCGCGGCGCGGAAGTTGCGGATGCCTTCCGGGGCGGCAAGCAGGCAGAGGAAGCGGATATTGTGGGCACCGCGTTCCTTGAGCTTGTCGATCGCCGCGATCGAGGAATTGCCGGTCGCAAGCATCGGGTCGACGACGATGATCAGCCGTTCGGCCACGTCCTCCGGCGCCTTGAAGTAATATTCGACCGGCTGCAGCGTCTCGTGGTCGCGGTAGACGCCGATATGCGAGACGCGCGCGGACGGCACCAGATCGAGCATCCCTTCGAGCAGCCCGTTGCCGGCGCGCAGGATCGAAGCGAAGACCAGCTTCTTGCCCTCGAGGATCGGCGATTCCATCGTTTGCAGTGGCGTCTCGATCGTTTCCATCGTCAGTTCGAGATCGCGGGTCACCTCGTAGCAGAGCAGCGTCGAGATTTCGCGCAGCAAGCGCCGGAAACTTCCCGTCGATGTCTCCTTGCGCCGCATGATGGTGAGCTTGTGCTGCACAAGCGGATGATCGATGACCGTGACGCCGTCCATGGGGAAGCCTTTCATTCTTTCTATCGAATGTTTCTTTCACGGAAATCGGCCCGACCGCAAGAGTGGCGGTCAATTTGTGCCGATCATCCCCAATCTCCGGAGCCTTTCCTGGTCAGAATACTTCTGAACAGGAAAGGCTCCAGCCCTCAAATTCGGGCGAGCAGGGCCTTGCGTGTCTCATCGTCGACGAAGGCGGCTTCGATCGCCGTGCGCGTCATGGCATCGATCTCGGCATCGCCGAAGCCGAAGGTCCCGGCCGCAAGTTCGTATTCCCGCTTGAGCGAAGTATGAAAGAATGGCGGATCATCCGAGCTGATCGTCACCCGCACGCCTGCGTCCTTCAGCCGGCGCAGCGGATGGGACGCGAAATCGGGAAAGACCCCGAGGGCGATATTGGAGCCCGGGCAGATCTCGAGCACGGTGCCGAGATCGGCAAGCCGCGTCACCAGATCGAGATCCTCGATGGCGCGCACCCCGTGGCCGATGCGCGAAGGGCGCACCGCATCGAGCGCGTCGGCGACGCTGAAGGCGCCGCAGACCTCGCCGGCATGGATGGTGAGCCCGAGGCCGGCATCGCGGGCGATATCGAAGGCGCGGGCATAGTCGGCCACACGGCCCATGCGCTCTTCGCCGGCAAGGTTGAACCCGGTAATCAGAGGGTTAGCGGCCCTTGCCGCATATTCGGCAGCACCAATCACGCTCTCCGGACCGAAATGCCGCTCGCCGGTGACGATCAGCCGGGCCTCGATGCCGCTCTTTTCCCTGGCTCGCCGGATGCCTTCGCAGATACCGGATATATAGGCATCGGCGCCCAGCCCGATGCGCTTGCCGTGGTCGGGCGAAACGATGAGCTCGCTGTAGATCGTATCGATGCCGGCGAGTTCGTCGAGATAGGTTTCGGTCAGAAGCGCATAGTCCTCCTCGGTCCTGTAGACCTCGGAAACCTTGTCGTAACATACGAGGAAGCTTGCGAAATCATGCCAGACATAGGCACCGTCGCGAAGCTCAGCGCTGATGTCGACGCCATATTTCCGTGCCTGCGCCGCGGTCAGAGCCGGAGGTGCCGCACCCTCCAGGTGGCAGTGCAGTTCGACCTTCTTCAAATGCGATGTCACAGAAAACTCCTTCCGTGCGGTCCGGCCGGGATGCCGAGATGCCGGGCGATGCTCTCGCCGATATCGGCATAGCCGCGGCGCACGCCGATCGAACGCGACCGGATGCCGGGGCCGTAGGCGATGACAGGCACGCGCTCGCGCGTATGGTCCGTGCCGCGCCAGGTCGGATCGCAGCCATGATCGGCGGTGAGCACGACGAGATCGCCGGGCTTCAGTTTCTTGTGGACGTCGGGCAAGCGCGCATCGAAGGCTTCGAGTGCCGCGGCATAACCCGGCACGTCGCGGCGATGACCGTAGATCATGTCGAAATCGACGAAATTGGTGAAAACGAGGTCGCCGTCCTCAGCCGCGTCGATCGCCGAGAGTGACGCATCCATCAGCGCCTCGTTGCCATTCGCCTTGATGACCCTGGAAATGCCCTGATGCGCGAAGATGTCGCCGATCTTTCCCACAGCGTGCACATGCCGGCCTTGCTCGATCAGCCGGTCGAGCAGCGTCGGCTCCGGCGGCAGCACGGAGAAGTCGCGCCGGTTTCCGGTGCGCTGGAAAGTAGAGGCGGACTGGCCGATAAAGGGCCGGGCGATGACACGGCCGATATTGTAGGAATCGAGCAGCCCCCGGGCCAAACCGCAGAAGGCGAGCAAACGATCGAGGCCGAAATGTACCTCATGCGCCGCGACCTGGAAGACGGAATCCGACGAGGTGTAGCAGATCGGCTTGCCGGTGCGGATATGTTCCTCGCCGAGCCGGGCGATGATCTCCGTTCCCGAGGCATGGCAGTTGCCGAGAATGCCGGGCACGTCAGCCTCCCTGCACAGCGCCTCGATGAATTCCTGGGGAAAGGCGTCACCCTCTATCGGGAAATAACCCCAATCGAAACTGACAGGTGTTCCCGCGATCTCCCAATGGCCCGACGGTGTATCCTTGCCGCGGGAGATTTCGGTGGCGGCGCCATAAATACCGTAGACCTTTTCCGGGACGGGCATACCAGCCGGGAATCGGCCGGAGGCGGACCGCGCGATCTGCATCAGTCCGAGTTCCGACATGTTGGGAAGGGAAAGCGGCCCTTCGCGCAATCCGGCGCGGTCTGCTGCGCCGGCTGCGCAGAATTCGGCGATATGGCCAAGCGTATCGGCGCCCTCGTCGCCATAGGCCGCCGCATCCGGCGCTCCGCCGACGCCGAAGGAATCCAGAACAAAAAGAAAAGCACGCGCCATTTTACACCCGAGAGAGCCGATCGCCGGCCTCTGGAATATCGGAGGCGGCTGAGATCCAGCCATATAATGCTGCGGCCGGCTTGGCAAATAACAGCGCCGCGCGTCTTTTTCAGACGCGCAAAGGATGCTGTAACACTTTGAATTGAGCGGGAAGGACCGTCAGCAGTCGCCGCAGGGGATCGAGTCGCCTTGCCGCTGGCGGTAGAAATAACTGCGGCTGATCGTGATCGTGCGCATGCCGTCCGGCATGAAGTTGGGGGCGAACAGGAACATCGTATAGGGGATGCTGAGCTCGGTACGAACAAGGAAACTGTTCGCCGTCTTCATATCCGCTGGCACGTTGGTCACCGCGGTGTTCTTGGCATAGGGCACCGTACCGTCCTTCGCCCAGGACCAGAGCACCTTCGCATTGGCACCGGCATCGATGGTTATCCCGGTGATCTTCAGCGTCAGCGACGTGGAGTTGTACGGCACGAAGATTGCTGTTGCCACCGACGGCATCTGCGCGAGCGCGCTCTTCGTGACGGATTGCTGCTGGGTGACGAGGTCGGCCACCGTTCCTGCGGCGCGAGTCACGCGCTTGCTGACGCTGAGGCCGACCGTGATCTCGAAAGCGCCGATATAGAGCATGACGAGCACGGGAAAGAGGATCGCGAATTCGATCGCGCCGGCGCCCTTTCGGTCCCGGGCCAGCCGCCGCATCGTCAGGACCAATCTGGTGAACGGGTTGCGCAACGCCATTATGGATACTGCTCGTTCTGGAAGGCCGCGGTCGCGACGATCAGATATTGGCTCGGCATCGAGCCGTCGGAGGGACGTATCGTGGTGATATAGGGCCGGACCAGATCCGTGATGATTTCCCAGCGGTAATAGGCGCGGACCATGTTGATCGTGCCGGCGCCGCCCGGCGCAAATTTGAAGGCAGCCGTGTTGATGTCGGCATATTTGTCGGTGGAAACCTTGGGGATCGTCGTCGGAATGGCCGAGAAGGTGCTGAACGTCTGCACATCCAGGTAGAGCTTGCTTGGTGTGGCGACTTCGCTCGCCGAGCAGCGGATCAGGATCGAGATCTCATCGCAGAAAGCCTGGCGGAATTGCGCCTGGTTCATATCGGTGGTGCGGCCGAGATTATAGGTGATCTGCCCGGTTCGCATCCGGCGGCTCATCGTATCGACGGCATTGGAGACCAGTTCCTCGGCGGCGAAGGCGACGAAAGTTTCGAGGATTGCGAAAATCACCAGGAAATAGGGAATGGCGAGTAGCGCGAATTCGATCGCCGCAGCACCCTCGCGCGAACGGGCAAGGGTGCGAAACCGTAAGAAACGGAACGGCGCAAAGGCGCGCCCCTTATCCGTCTTCTGATCAATTACCGTCATTGCCTGGATCCGAGCGACATTTTCCAGTCGTCAGACTAAGGTCCGTTCGTTGATTTTCCGTTTCAACCTGACACGACGATTTTAACGAATGGTCGAGAAAGCTCAGAGATGGTGCTCAGGGTGAGGAGGTCGCCGTGGCCGCTTGCTGCGCATGCTGCTCGCAATTCGGTGTGCAGGACAGCACGGAGCGCTGGGTCTGCCGGTAGACGCGCACCGTATTGCCCTCGTCGATCGACACCAGGATGCGTTCGTCGAGGATCGCATTGCCGTCGGCATCGAGGAGGACCAGATTTGTGGTGCCGAAGCTGCGTCCCGTGAGCACGATGGTCTTGGCGTCGGCGACGGTCGCATCGGCAACTGCGGCATTGCCGACAATCACCTTGCTGACAGGGCGATCGAGCTTCAAGACGCGCGCGTGATCCATGTAGACGCGCAGCATGTCATCGTCTGCGGCCGCGGACACTCCCGAAATACCGAAAACGGCGATCATGCCGGCAAAGAAAATGGTTTTGCCGCTCGATGACATTGGGTCCTCTTTCACGATCACAGCGCAATATCCGCATAGAATGGAAAAAATTGGTGAACGAAGCCTTAAGCCTACCACTCTGTTCCGGGATGAAGCGCAATGATCCGATTTGGTACGGCATTCGGGCGGCGCACGCCTCGGTTGGAAGCGGAATTTGTGCTATTTCCGGATGAATGCAGCGGTTATTCCAGGAATATTGTTAAATATTGAGGTAAGTGCGTAAGAAAATACTGACTCTACAAAGGCCTGTTGTCTCGTTCACGTGTCGTTAACTCTTTTCCTTAAGCCGATGGAAACGGCCATTCGCTAGGTTGCAGTCATCCGATCAACGGCAACAGTTGGCGGACGTGCTGAACATCAACTGGAGTTAGGAGTTACCATGACCAAGCTTTTTAGCCGTTTTCTGAAGGACGAATCCGGCGCGACCGCAATCGAATACGGCCTGATCGCCGCCCTCATTTCCGTAGCGCTCATCACCGGCGCAACGACCCTCGGCGACAGGATCGGCACCACGTTCAACAATTTGGGCACCAAGATGAATACCGGCGTTACGGCGTCGAACTAAGTTAAGTGCCGCCAGCTGGCATTGAAATGAATACGGCCGGATTCGCTCTTGCCGATTTATCGAGCGGGCTCACAGGCTGAACAGCCGTGAGCCTTTTCGCATCAAGTCACGATCGGGTATACGCATGATCGCAGCCGCAGTCTTCGTAATACTGCCACTCTGCCTTGCCATGGCGGCCTTCTCGGATCTGTTCACCATGACGATCCCGAACCGCATTTCCGTGATCCTGACCGCCTCTTTCTTCGTCCTCGCGCCGCTCTCAGGCTTGGGCCTAGCGGAGATCGGCATGCATCTTGCCGGCGCCGCCATCGTCTTCAGCGCCTGCTTTGCTCTTTTCGCCTTCAATGTGATGGGCGGCGGCGATGCCAAGCTGATGAGCGCCGCCGCGCTCTGGTTCGGTCTGAACGAATCCCTGCTTTTCCTGATGACCGACGTCGCCATGATTGGCGGCCTCATCACCTTGCTGATCCTGCTGGTGAGAGGGCAATCGGACACTATCCTCGCCATCGGGCTGCCGGTACCGAACTCGGTCCTGCTCGCCAAGAAGATCCCCTACGGCATTGCGATCGCGATCGGCGGTTTCATGGCCTTTCCTTCCTCGCCGCTGTTCCTCGCCGCGCTGGAAAGCCTGAAATAACGGCATTTTAAATGCCCGTTAACTTAAAATGTAAGCATTCCATTAACCATAATTATACCAATTGCTGAGCATTCTACAGGGCGAACATATCGTGCCCTGAGGAATGATCGATGAAACCGGCCCGCCTTATAATCCTAGCTGTCGCCGTGGTGGCAGCCGGCCTTGCCGGCCTCCTGGCAATGCAAATGGCGGGTAGTGGCGGTGTCGTTACCCAGGTCCGCTCGGTCGTCGAGAAGGAACCGACCGTCAACATCCTCGTCTCGAGCGCCAATCTGTCGGTCGGCGCAAGGCTGGACGATCAGTCGGTGCATTGGATGGCCTGGCCGCAGGGCGGCGTCGTTCCCGGTCTCATCACCGAAGCCGACAAGCCGGATGCGGTCAAGGATCTGCAGGGCGCCGTCGTGCGTCTGCCGATCTTCGAAGGCGAACCGATCCGGCCGGAAAAGATTGCCGATTCCAGCAGCCGCATCCTCTCCTCGTTATTGCCGGCCGGCAAGCGCGCCGTCGCGACCGAGATATCGGTGGCAACGGGCGCCGGCGGTTTCATCCTGCCGAATGATCGCGTCGACGTCATCATGGTCCGCAAGGGCGCTGAGGCCGACAAGCTCATCACCGAAACCGTGCTGAGCAATGTCCGCGTCCTCGCCATCGACCAGCAGATCCAGGAAAAGGACGACGGCTCGAAATCGGTGGTCGGCACGACCGCGACGCTCGAACTCACGCCCGATCAAACGAAGGTTCTTGCCGTCGCCCAGCAGATGGCGGACCGCCTGTCGCTGGCGCTGCGCTCGGTCGCCGATGCGCAGGAGCAGGATACCAGTGCCGCCGACTATCTGCTGAGCGGCGACAACGGCAGTGCGATCATCCAGGTCATCAAATCGGGCGCCATCGTCACGGATGCCAGCGCAGCACCGAAGGCGGAGTAAGGGACGTGCAAATGGGCAATTCAATGCGGCGCGCCGGACCTCTCGTGACAGGCTGTCTTTCTCTGGCAATCGGCGTCTCCGGTATGGTGCCGGCCTCTTTCGCCACGCTTTTCGCTGCAGGCGAGGCGCGCGCCGATTCCGATAGCCTGGTCCGGATCTCGCAGACCGGCTCCAATGCCCATCGCCGGCTGAAGCTCGGGCTCAACAAGGCCGTCGTCGTCGATCTGCCGGAGGATGCGCATGATATCCTCGTCTCCGATCCGACCATGGCCGATGCCGTGACCCGCACCTCGCGGCGCATCTACCTGTTCGGCAAGAAGGTCGGCCAGACGAATATCTTCGTCTTCGGCGCCGGTGGACAGGAGATCGTCAATCTCGACATCGAGATCGAGCGCGACGTCTCCGGCCTCGAAGTCAATCTCCGTCGCTTCATTCGCGACTCCAACATCAACGTCGAAATCGTCTCCGACAACATCGTGCTGACCGGCACGGTGCGCACGCCACAGGATGCCACGCAGGCGGCCGATCTGGCGCAGGTCTTCCTGAAGGGCGGCGAGGCGACGACCAGAACCGAAACCGCATCCGGCACCGGCGGCGACAGCTCGGTGGCGCTCTTTGCCGAAGGTCGCCAGAGCTCACAGGTCGTCAACCTCCTGCAGATCGAGGGCGAGGACCAGGTCACCCTCAAGGTAACGATCGCCGAGGTCCGCCGCGAGGTGCTGAAGCAGCTCGGCTTCGACAATCTGGTTTCCAATTCCTCCGGCATGACGGTCGCCCAGCTCGGCAGCCCAAGCGCCGACAGCGCGACGGCGACGGTCGGCGGCGGCCTGGCGGCGCTCTTCAAGAGCTCGATCGGCAAATACGACATTTCGACCTACCTTAACGCGCTGGAACAGGCCAAGGTCGTCAAGACGCTCGCCGAGCCGACGCTGACGGCGATATCGGGCCAGGCCGCGACCTTCAACTCGGGCGGCCAGCAGCTTTATTCGACGACCGACAGCGACGGCAACGTCACCGTCGTACCGTTCAACTACGGTATCAACCTCGCCTTCAAACCGGTCGTGCTGTCATCGGGCCGCATCAGCCTGCAGATCAAGACTAATGTCTCCGAACCGGTAGCCGGCAGCGGCAACGCCACTTATCAGCGCCGGTCGGCCGAGACTTCGGTGGAGCTGCCCTCGGGCGGTTCGATCGCGCTGGCCGGCCTTATCCGCGACAACGTTTCCCAGACGATGGGCGGCACACCCGGCGTTTCGAAGATCCCGCTGCTCGGGACGCTTTTCCGCCAGAAGGGGTTCGAGCGTCAGGAAACCGAACTCGTCATCATCGCAACGCCCTATCTGGTGCGCCCGGTGGCGCGCAATCAGCTCAACCGGCCGGACGACAATTTCAGTCCTGAGAATGACGGTGCGACCTTCTTCCTCAACCGTGTCAACAAAGTCTATGGCCGCCGTGAGGCGCCCGTCGCCGATGCGCAGTTCCACGGCTCGATCGGGTTCATCTACAAATGAGCGGGGCGCGAGCAGCAGCGATGGCAGAAAACAGAGATCAGGCGATGGCCCATATGAATGCGACGACACCCCGTCTCGGAATCTCGAAGGCGCTTTTTGCCACGGTCGCCATGTCGGTGGCGATCCTATCCGGATGCGCCGGCCCGCATGACCAGCTGACGACCGGCGGCATTCCGGACGACTACCGCGCCCGCCACCCGATCATCGTCACGGAGGCGGAGCAGACGGTGGATATACCCGTCGCCTCCACCGATCGCCGCCTGACCATCGCCCAGCGCGACCTCATTCGTGGCTTTGCCGCAAACTACATCTCGCGCGCCTCGGGCCCGGTTTACGTGCTGTCGCCGCAAGGCTCGCCCAATTCGGCGGCAGCCTATCAGCTGCGCAATCAGGTTCGTGCCGAGCTGACATCGAGGGGGATCGCAAGCTCGAAAATCGTCAACACCTCCTATGCCGCGGTCGGTCCCGGCGATGCGGCGCCGATCCGGCTGAGCTTTACCGGCACCACCGCGGTCACCACACAATGCGGTCAATGGCCGAAGGACATATCGAACGATTTGACCAACCAGAACTACTATAATTTCGGCTGCGCCTCGCAGAACAACCTTGCCGCCCAGATCGCCAATCCGGAGGATCTGGTGGCGCCCCGCGGCATGACCCCGATCGACGCGCAGCGGCGTAACAATGCCATCCAGGAATACCGGACGACGACGACGACGATCGAAGATGCCGGCGACAGCGGATTCTGAGGCGGAACGGAACGATGAGCGCGATCGAATACGAAATCAGGAATCCCAGCGAGCTTCGCAACGCCGAGGAGGCGGTGCGCATGGCAGATCTGGAAAACATGCGGCCGCTGCCGCGCATCTCCGTGCATGCCTTCTGCGAGAGCGAGGCCCTGCAGCATGTCATGGAACGCTGCGCCAATGATCGGCGCGTCGCGAAAGTCAGCATGCGCATCACCAGCGGCGGCGTCGCCGCTGCCGCCAATATGTTTTCCGGCGCCCCGACGCCGAACCTCATCATCCTTGAGACCAAGGCGAATGCCGCGAACCTGCTCGGCGAACTCGCGCCACTCGCCGCCGTCTGCGATCCAACGACCAAGGTCGTCATTATTGGCTATTACAACGATATCGGGCTTTATCGCGAACTCATCCGCAACGGCATTTCCGAATATATGGTTCAGCCCGTCGCCATGCCCGATATCCTCACGGCGATGGCCTCGATCTTTGTCGATCCGGACGCCGAGCCACTCGGTCGCAGCATCGCCTTCATCGGCTCGAAGGGCGGCACCGGCGCCTCGACCATCGCGCATAATTGCGCCTTTGGCATTTCCAATCTCTTCTCCACCGAGACGATCCTCGCCGATCTCGACCTGCCCTATGGCACGGCGAACATCGACTTCGATCAAGATCCGGCCCAGGGCATCGCCGAAGCGGTCTTCGCACCCGATCGTCTCGACGAGGTCTTCCTCGACCGCCTGCTGACGAAATGCTCCGAGCATCTGTCGCTGCTTGCCGCGCCCTCGCTGCTCGACCGTGCCTATGATTTCGACGGCCAGGCCTTCCAGCCGGTGCTCGACGTTCTGCAGCGCAGCGCGCCCGTCACCGTGCTCGATGTTCCGCATGCATGGTCGGAATGGACGCGCTCGGTGCTGTCGAGCGTCGACGAGGTGGTCATCGCAGCGGTTCCCGATCTCGCCAATCTGCGCAACGCCAAGAACATGCTGGACGCGCTGCGCAAGATGCGGCCGAACGACAGGCCGCCGCATCTCATCCTCAATCAGGTCGGCATGCCGAAACGGCCGGAGATTTCGCCGTCGGATTTTTGTGAGCCGCTGGAGATCGATCCGATCGCGATCATTCCCTTCGACATCAATCTTTTCGGCAACGCCGCCAACAGCGGCCGGATGATTTCCGAAGTCGACCCGAAGTCGCCGACGGCGGAAACCTTTTCGCAGATATCGCATATCGTCACCGGCCGTGTCGCGATCAAGAAGGCGAAGAAGGGCGGCCTGCTGGGCCTCCTGAAGCGCAAGTAGACAAGTTAGAACGAGCAGATTGGATCGAGTGGCATGTTTGGAAAACGCGGAAACGAAGGTTCCGGAAAGGTCGGGGGGGCGATTGCTCCTCCGCCGCCGGCTCCGGCCGCCGCCCCTGCGGCCTCTTCCCCCTCCATTCTGGTCGAACCCTCGCGCGAGTCCGCACGCCAGCAGGTGACGCCACCGCAGATGCAGACGCCGCAGCGCAAGCGCCCGGCCCGCACCGATGAATATTACGACACCAAGGCGCAGGTCTTTTCCGCGCTGATCGACACCATCGATCTCTCGCAGCTTTCCAAGCTCGACGGCGAAAGCGCCCGGGAGGAAATCCGCGACATCGTCAACGACATCATCACCATCAAGAACTTTGCGATGTCGATCTCCGAGCAGGAAGAACTGCTCGAGGATATCTGCAACGACGTCCTCGGTTACGGCCCGCTGGAGCCGTTGCTGGCGCGCGACGACATCGCCGACATCATGGTCAACGGCGCCGGCCAGACTTTCATCGAAGTCGGCGGCAAGACGATCGAATCGGAGATCCGCTTCCGCGACAATGCGCAGCTTCTCTCCATCTGCCAGCGCATCGTCAGCCAGGTCGGCCGCCGCGTCGACGAATCGAGCCCGATCTGCGACGCCCGCCTGCCGGATGGTTCGCGCGTCAACGTTATCGCGCCGCCGCTGTCGATCGATGGGCCGGCGCTCACCATCCGCAAGTTCAAGAAGGACAAGCTGACGCTCGATCAGCTCGTCCGTTTCGGTGCGATCACGCCGGAAGGCGCAACCGTGCTGCAGATCATCGGGCGCGTGCGCTGCAATGTCGTCATTTCAGGCGGCACCGGCTCGGGCAAGACGACGCTTCTGAATTGCCTCACCAACTATATCGACAGGGACGAACGCGTCATCACCTGCGAGGATACCGCCGAACTGCAGCTGCAGCAGCCGCATGTCGTCCGTCTCGAAACGCGCCCACCGAATATCGAAGGCGAGGGCGAGATCACCATGCGCGATCTCGTCAAGAATTGCCTGCGCATGCGTCCCGAGCGCATCATCGTCGGCGAAGTGCGCGGACCGGAGGTCTTCGATTTGCTGCAGGCGATGAATACCGGTCACGACGGCTCGATGGGCACCATCCACGCCAATACGCCGCGCGAATGCCTGAGCCGTATCGAATCGATGATCGCCATGGGCGGTTTTACCTTGCCGGCAAAGACGGTGCGCGAGATCATTTCAAGCTCGGTCGACGTCGTCATTCAGGCGGCACGCCTTCGCGACGGTTCGCGCCGCATCACGCAGATCACCGAGGTGATCGGCATGGAAGGCGACGTCATCATCACCCAGGACCTGATGCGATACGAGATCGAAGGCGAGGATGCGAACGGCCGCCTGGTCGGCCGGCACATGTCGACCGGCGTCGGCAAGCCGCATTTCTGGGATCGCGCGCGCTACTTCAACGAGGAAAAGCGTCTTGCCGCCGCCCTCGACGCAATGGAAGCGAAAACGAAGGAATAGGCGCGATGTTCGGGTTCGATCCGATAGTGTTGGCAATCGTCGTCCTCGCCGCCGTCTCCGCGGCGGCGGTCGCCTATGCCCTGTTGTTTTCGAAGATCGAGGCCGACAAGAAATCGGCAAGCCGCATCAATCGCGTCAAATCGGCCGAAAGCGACCGGGTCAAGGTCAAGGCCGCCCGTGACCGGGTGCAGGAGCTGTCGAAGCGCCGCAAATCCGTGCAGGACAATCTGAAGGATCTGGAAAAGCGCCAGCACGAAAAGACCAAGAAGACCGTGTCGATGAAATCGCGGCTGGTGCAGGCCGGCCTAACGATCACGGCGGCGAAATTCTACCTCATCAGCGCCGTCTTCGCCTCCGTGCTGCTGCTTATCGCCTTGGTCGTCGGCGCATCCTTGATGGTCATGATCGGTATCGCCGTCGTTGCCGGTCTCGGCCTGCCGCGCTGGGTCGTCGGCTTCCTAATCAAACGCCGCCAGACCAAATTTTTGAACGAGTTCCCCAATGCGCTTGACGTCATCACGCGCTCGATCAAATCAGGCCTGCCGCTCAACGATGCGATCCGCCTTATCGCCACCGAAGGCACCGAACCTGTCAAGAGCGAGTTCCTGCGGGTGATCGAGGCGCAGCAGGTAGGCCTCAGCATTCCCGACGCCTGCGCCCGCATGACGATCCACATGCCGCTCCAGGAAGTCAACTTCTTCGCCATCGTCATCGCCATCCAGTCGCAGGCCGGCGGCAATCTGTCGGAAGCGATCGGCAACCTCTCCAAGGTGCTGCGCGAGCGCAGGAAGATGAAGGCCAAGGTCTCGGCGCTCTCGATGGAAGCCAAGGCGTCGGCCGTCATCATCGGGGCTCTGCCCTTCATCGTCGCGACCCTCGTCTACATGACGTCGCCGAATTACATGATGATCCTTTTCACCGACCCGCGCGGCCATTTCATCATGGGTGTCTCGGCGATCTGGATGTCGATAGGCATTTTCGTCATGCGCAACATGGTCAATTTTGACATCTAGCCGGAAGGACGCACCATGTCGCAGGATCTTGCCGCAACGCTGACCAATCCGAGCATGCTGATCGCCCTTCTCGTCGCGATCGCCGTCTTCGCCACTTTTTACACGATTGCCGTTCCCTTCTTCGAGCGCGGCGATCTGAATAAGCGTATGAAGGCTGTTTCCACAGAGCGCGAGCAGATCCGTGCCCGCGAACGCGCCCGCATGAACACGGAAACCGGCGCCGGCAAGGCCTCGCTCAGGAGCCAGAACAACCGCTCGGTTCGTCAGATCGTCGAGCGCTTCAACCTGCGCAAGGCGCTGGTCGACGAAAACACGATCAACAAGCTGCGTGCCGCCGGGTTTCGTTCGGAGAATGCGCTGAATACCTTCCTGGTGGCGCGTTTTCTGCTGCCGTTCCTTTTCCTGGCGCTTGCTGCCTTCTGGGTGTTCGGTCTCGGCAATCTCGCCGAAAAGGGCACGCCGATCCGCCTCTTCGCCGTCATCGGCGTCGGTTATCTCGGCTTCTACGCGCCGAATATCTATATCTCGAACCGCATGGGCAAGCGCCAGCACTCGATCAAGCGCGCCTGGCCGGATGCGTTGGACCTGATGTTGATCTGCGTCGAATCCGGCATCTCGATCGAGGCTGCGATGCGTCGTGTGTCCGAAGAACTCGGCGAGCAGTCGCCGGCGCTCGCTGAGGAGATGGTGCTGACCACGGCCGAGCTCTCCTTCCTGCCGGATCGCCGCGTGGCGCTCGAAAATCTTGCCACGCGCACCCAGATCGAGTTGGTACGTTCGGTGACTCAGGCGCTGATCCAAGCCGATCGCTACGGTACGCCGGTCGCGCAGGCGCTACGCGTTCTCGCCCAGGAAGGACGCGACGAACGTATGAACGAAGCGGAAAAGAAGGCGGCTGCCCTGCCGCCGAAGCTGACGGTGCCGATGATTCTGTTCTTCCTGCCGGTGCTGATCGCCGTCATTCTCGGTCCGGCCGGCATTCAGGTGGCAGACAAGTTCTGACGGTTGCGCCGGCGCCGGAAAGCGGATGCCGCTTTCGGCAGAAGACGATGTTGCCTCAAAGACCATTGGTCCGATCTGCAGCCTTCAATCACGCGTGACCGCCGCCGGCATAGCTGGTAAACGGGATGGACGACCATCGGCAAGCGCGCGGATGCAGCCGCAGTGCCCCTAGCGCTCGTTCAATCCAAGAGAGAGGTTTCCGATGTCTTCTGCCGGCATTTTCATCAGCATCATGGCAGCCCTGGCGGTCGGCGCGATGAGCCCCGGCCCAAGCTTCGTCGTCGTCTCCAGGATCGCAATCTCGCGGTCGAGGCTGGATGGCCTTGCGGCCGCGCTCGGCATGGGCGCCGGCGGTGTCGTTTTTGCCGTGTTGGCGCTTGCCGGGCTGACGGCACTGCTGTCTCAGTTCGAATGGCTCTATGTCCTGCTAAAGGTCGCGGGCGGCGCCTATCTCGTCTATATCGCCGTCAATATCTGGAGGAGCGCCGGTCAGCCGCTCGAAGTCTCTGACGCCGTCAACGGCAACCGCGCGCTGAGATTGAGCTTCATGACTGCGCTGCTGACCCAGCTCAGCAACCCGAAGACCATCATCGTCTATGCCAGCCTCTTTGCTGCACTTCTGCCGAGAACGGTACCGCTCGATCTGATTGTCGCGCTGCCGCTCGGCGTCTTTGCCGTGGAGGCCGGGTGGTATTCGATCGTGGCCTTCGCTTTATCGGCCCGCCATCCGCGGCGTCTCTATCTTGCAGCCAAGGGCTGGATAGATCGGGCCGCCGGTGCCGTCATGGGCGGCCTAGGTTTGCGTCTCATTCTTTCGGGCCTGAGCGCCCGCTAGAGCATGATGCCAAAAAGTGTGCGCGGTTTTCGGACGACATCATGCTCTAACTCTTCAAATTACATCATGATCTCTCCGAAGGCGTAAGCCTTTGGACGACATGATTCGGTCAATTGGTGTTGCTGTCGCCTGCTTGCGGCGTCTTGTCCTTGGCGGCGAGTTTCTGCCAGGAATTCTGCTGCGAGAGCATGCCTCTGAGATAGGCGACATTGGCATCGGCCTGCTGCGGCGAAAGTTCGCGCCGGGCGATCTGCTCGGCTTCCGGGAAACGCCCCTGCAGACCGACGACCAGGGCAAGGTTCTGCCTGACGCGGCTGTCGGCGGTCGGCTGGCTGGCGGCGGAACGCAGGTAGGTTTCGGCCGTGCGCAGATCGCCGGTCAGCACGTAGGACATGCCGAGGTTGGAAAGGATGGAGGGCTCGTTCGGCTGGATGTCGAGCGCGTCGCGGTAGCGCTGCCTGGCATCGCTTGCCCGGCCCATCTGGTCGAGGATCGCGCCTTGGGCCGAGATCAGCTTCCAGTCCGGACGGTCGGGTGTCTGGGCGCGACCGATCGTGTCGAGCGCCTGCTGGAACTGGCCGGCCGCCGCCTGCGCCTTGCCGTAGGCGGCCAGCACGTTGCGGTCGCCGGGATTTGCAATCGCCACCTGCTGCATGACGGCGAGCGCCTGCGTGTCGCGACCGTTCATGCGCAGCAGATTGGCGTAGTTGACGCCGGTGACGGGATCGCGCGGGTTCTTTTCATAGGCCTGACCGAGCCGGTCCGTCGCCGAGCGCAGCTCGGTCGCGTCCATCTCTTCAACCGGCTTGGTGAGTTTCGGCACCGAGCCTGTTGTCATCCGGTCCTTGGTCGTCGAGCAACCGGCAAGTGCCAAGACGAGCAGCGATGCCGCAGCGCCCTGCAGGATACGATTCGTGATTGTGGTGGTGAGCGAGGCAGGCATGGCGCGTTCCTGGATTCCGAAATCGGCGCCTGACCTCGAAGCGGAACAGGGAAAGGTTTGACGCGTAATCTTCGCTCCAGCAATAGTCTGTTAACCCTAACAGACCGTTAAGGAACGATTCCTTGCGACCGCCGAAGGACAATCATGGCCCCCTATCAGTTCATCGAGAGACCAACCCCTTTCAACACGAAGGGCGGTTCGACGCTGCCGATCTTTGCCGTCACGCCTGCCCATATCGAGACCGGCACGATCGATCCGATCGCGCTCGATTGGGCGCGCAGGGCAGGCTACAAGGCTGAAAGCGGGTCGCTGCTGCTGATCCCGACGGCCGAAGGCCATCTCGGCGGCGCGCTTTACGGCCTCGGCACCAACCCATCCGAGCAACCTTACATCACCGGCAGGCTCGCCCGTGCGCTGCCGGCCGGCGACTGGCACATCGAGACCGCGCCGCTGACGGCAAATCGCCTGGCCCTCGGCTTTGGCCTCGGCAGCTACCGTTTCGACCGTTACAAATCCGAAAAATCGCCGGCGGCGACGCTGATGATCCCCCGCGATGCCGACGCCGCCGACATCAAGCGCCAGCTGGCCGGCGTCTTTCTTGCCCGCGACCTGATCAATACGCCGACGAACGACATGGGCCCGAACCAACTCGAGGCCGTTTTCCGTGGCCTGGCCGCACACTACAAGGCGGAGATGTCGGTTATATCAGGCGACGACCTGCTCACGCAGAACTTCCCGCTCGTCCATACCGTCGGCCGCGCTAGCGCGGATGCGCCGCGCCTTCTCGAGCTGCGCTGGGGCAAGAAGGGCCATCGCAAGGTGACGCTCGTCGGCAAGGGCGTCTGCTTCGACACCGGCGGTCTCGACATCAAGCCTGCTGCTTCCATGCTGCTGATGAAGAAGGACATGGGCGGCGCGGCGAATGTCATGGGACTTGCCTTGATGATCATGGACGCCAAGCTGAAGGTCGACCTGCGCGTTATCGTTCCGGTCGTCGAAAACGCGATCTCGTCCAATGCCTTCCGGCCCGGCGACATCTACCGGAGCCGCAAGGGCCTGACCGTCCAGATCGACAATACCGACGCCGAAGGCCGTTTGATCCTTGCCGATGCGCTTGCCTATGCCGACGAGGAAGAGCCCGAGCTGCTGATTGACATGGCGACGCTGACCGGCGCTGCCCGCGTTGCCCTTGGTCCGGATCTTCCGCCCTTCTTCACCGATGACGCCAATCTGGCGCATGACCTGACCGAAGCGAGCCTGGAAACCGACGATCCGATCTGGCGCCTGCCACTCTATTCCGGCTACGAAAAGGATATCCGCACCAAGTTCGCCGACCTCACCAACGCGCCGGCCGGCGGCATGGCAGGGGCGATCACCGCCGCCCTCTTTCTCAAGCGTTTCGTCAGCAAGGCGAAGAGCTGGGCGCATTTCGACATTTACGGCTGGGCCCAGTCCGAACGGCCGCATTCGCCGGGTGGTGGTGAAGCTCAGGCAATCCGCGCGCTCTTTCACCATATCCGCGAGAGCCTGCGCTGACGCCATGTTAAAGCGCGTCGCTGAGGCGCATCGCATGATCCCTGTTCACGCGCCGCGCCTGGCTGCCGATCGTTAAAATTTTATTCACCTTGCCGGGCGGCAATTTCTGCCGCCCCTTGCATGTGCATGGCAACTGCCGGAAAATGGAACGTTAGCGTAACGATCTTCCGGAGGGGCCGTGCCGATCGAACTGACCGCCTCGCAGGCGCTGGGGCTCTGGCATGGCGTGGCGCTCGATCAGGTTCGCCACGATGACCGCGATTTGACGTTGCGCCAGATGGCGATCCTGCTGCATATTTATCTGGTGCCGCCGCCGCACACGGTGCGCGGGCTTGCCGCCACGCTTGAGGTCACTAAGCCGGTCATTACCCGCGCCCTGGATACGATGGGCGAGATGGGCCTGGTCGATCGTGTGCGCGACGATGCCGACCGGCGCAACGTGATCATCAAGCGCACCGTCGGCGGTGCGCTCTACCTGGAAAATCTCGGCGATCTCATCCGAGATCAGGCCCGCCGGCTGCCGATCTGAAAGGAATGCGAATGACGATGCTCGACTGCCGCCTGCATGCCTACAGGTCTGATCTCGCGGAAGCCGGCCTCGAAGGCAAGGTCGAGGCGCCGCGTTTTACGGAAGGCACCCCGGCCCGCGTCGCCGTTCCGGTCGTGGCCTTGCGCCCTGAACCCGATCTTGCCCGCGGCATCGATACGGAACTGCTTCTCGGCGAGGATGTGACGGTTTTCGATCGCGCCGACGGCTGGTGCTGGGTGAAAGCCGCCTCGGACGGCTATGTCGGTTATGTCAAGGCAGACGCGCTCTTGGAAGGCCGGCCGGCGGCGACTCACATCGTCACCGTCCAGCGCACCTTCCTCTATCCCGAACCGGAACTGCGCAAGCCTCACCAGGCGATCCTGTCGATGGGAAGCCGCATTCATGTCGCCGGTGAGACGGAAGCGCGCGGCAATCGCTATGTCGTGCTCGAGGACGGAACGGCGATCTTCGCCAAGCACGTCCAGCCGATCGGTGCGCTCGATGGCGCCGACTACGTGGAGATCGTCGCCCGTTTCCTGGAAACGCCCTATCTCTGGGGCGGACGTTCCGGCCTCGGCATCGATTGCTCCGGCCTCGTCCAGCTGGCGATGCTGATGACGGGCAGAGCTGCGCCACGCGATACCGATATGCAGGCGGCAGGCCTCGGCCAGCCGATCGACCGATCCGAACTCCGCCGTGGCGACCTGGTATTCTGGAAGGGCCATGTCGCCGTCTTCGAAGATCCGGAAACCATTCTGCACGCCAATGGCCATAGCATGACGGTGGCGCGCGAGAATTTCGCGGCCGCGGTCGAGCGCATCGGCTGGCTCTACGAGCAACCGACCGGCTATCGCCGACCGATCAGCTGATCAGCCGATCGGAGGCTGCGGCCATGATCTCACTCCGCCCATCCAATCCTCGAAAGCCTTCGACAGTCTGAGCACCCGCATGTCGTCGAAGCGCGGCCCGACGATCTGCAACCCGATCGGCATGCCCGAGCGGGAGAAACCGCAATTGATCGAGGCGGCCGGCTGCTCCGACATGTTCCAAGGCACCGTGAAACCGATATGTTCGAACGGCAGGGCCGGATCGTTGGTCGGCGATGCCCATTCGGCCGGATAGGAGATGATCGGATTGGTCGGCGAAAGCAGGGCGTCGACCTCGGTGAACAGCCGTCCGCAGCTCTTGCGCATCTCGATCGTCTGGTTGAAGCCCCTGACCGCATCGACGCCGCTGATGTCGGCGCCACCCATCGCCCAATCCCTGATATAGGGCAGGATGCTGTCGCGCCGTTCTTCATCGAGATCGGCGATATCGCCCCACAGCCGGGACCGCCAGAAATTGTCGAGCCCATCCAGCATTGCGCGTGTCAGCACCGGCTGGACCGATAGAATGGTTGCGCCGGCCGCCTCGAACTGTTTCGCTGCCGTTTCGACCGCGGTCCTGATCTCGTCGTCCACCGCAAGCCCGCATCCGGCATCGAGCATCAACCCGATCTTCATGCCCGACAGGTCGATGTCGAGATCCATCCAGTTGAAATCGTTCGGCGGCAGGCTGGTGCCGTCGCGCCAGTCCGGCCGTGACAGTGTCGCCATCGAAAAGGCCGCATCCTCGACCGTGCGCGCCATCGGCCCGACGCAGCGCCCGACATAATAGGGATCGGCCGGAATGCGCCCATGGCTCGGTTTGAAGCCGAAGATGCCGGTCCAGCCGGCGGGAAGGCGCACCGAACCGCCGATATCGGTGCCGATATGCAGCGGTCCGTAGCCGGCGGCTGCCGCCGCGGAAGCCCCAGCACTCGATCCGCCGGGATTCTGCGTGATGTCCCAAGGATTGCGGCTGAGAGGATGAAAGCTCGAAAGGCCGGAGGAAAGCATGCCGTAATCAGGGCAGGTGGTCTTTGCGAAGATCACCGCGCCGTCTTCCCGCAGCCGGGCGGCGGCCGGCGCATCGGCGTCCGCGGGTTTGAGTTCCACTGCCCTCGTGCCTGATGGTACCGGTTGGCCCTTCGTGGCGATCAGCTCTTTCAGCGTCACCGGGATTCCGTCGAGAGGGCCCAGCGTTTCTGCCTTCGCCCAGCGCTCCGTCGACGCTTTCGCCTGGGCGCGCGCCGATTCCGGATCGTAGAGGTAGAGTGCCGAAATCGAAGGCTCCCAGGCGGCGATATGGTCTTCGAGGGCGAGCCAGTATTCGAGAGGGGAGAGGCTCTTATCGGCGAAGCGCTGCCTGAGTTCGTGGATGGTAAGGTCGGTTTCGGTCATGGCATGGTCTTTCGGGCTTTTCGTCTTGGGAGGACATCAGCGGCTCGCCTCGCGCGGGTCGAGCAGATCGCGCAAACCGTCGCCGAGCATGTTGAAGCCGAAGACGGTGAGCGCGATGGCAAGGCCGGGCAGGATCGCCAGCCAGGGAGCAAGCGCCAGATAGGTTTGCGCATCGGCAAGCATCCGGCCCCAGGTCGGCGCCGGCGGCGCCATGCCGAGCCCGAGGAAGCTGAGACCCGCTTCGGTCAGGATCGCCAGCCCCAACTGGATCGCGCCATGTACGATGATCTGGCTGATGATATTCGGCAGCACATGGCGCAGCGAAATGGTCAGGCGGGTATTGCCGATGGCGCGCGCCGCCGTCACATAGTCGCGGCTCCAGGCCTGCAGCGAGGTCGCAAGCGTCACGCGGGCAAAGACCGGAATCATGAAGACGGCGATCGCAGTGATCGCGGTGAACCGCCCTGGCCCTAGAAAGGCGCCGAGCACCATGGCGGACAGGATTGGCGGCAGGGCGAAGATGACATCGCAGATGCGCATCAGCAGCGCTTCGAAAGGACCGCGGATTGCCGCTGCCGAAATGCCGGCGATTGAGCCGAGCGTCCCGCCGATCGTAACCGCGGTGATGGCGATCGACAGTGAATTCCAACAGCCCGCCATCAGCATCGAAAGCACATCGTGGCCGAACTGGTCCGTGCCGAGCAGGCCGAAGGCAAGCGGCGGCTGCAGCTTGTGGATGATCTGCATTTTCGCCGGCGGCAGCGGTGTCCAGACGAGCGACAGCAGCGCAACGGCGACCAGCAGGCCGATGATGACAGCCCCTGCAATCAGGTTCATTCGCCGGCTAAGTCTAAAGACTCGACGGCGACCTGCAATTGCGGTGGATGCGATCGGTACCATGTTTCAGGCCGCCTTTCTCATCCTGGGATCGATCGCCATATAGGAGAGATCGACGATGAAATTCATCACGATGACCAGGCCTGCGAAGAACAGCACGACATCCTGCATGACGATGATGTCGCGCTGGGAGAGCGCCTGAAGGGCGAGCCGTCCGAGGCCGGGCAGGTTGAAGACGTTTTCCACCAGCACCGCGCCGGCGACGAGAAAGGTGAATTGCAGCCCGATCATCGTCAGGATCGGGATCAGCGCATTCGGCACGATATGGCGCCACAGCACCGCACTGCGGGACAGCCCCTTGGCGACCGCGGTGCGGGCAAAATCCTCATGCATCGTGTCGAGCACCGCCGAGCGCGCCACCCGCGTCAACACGCCCGCCTGCGGCATCGCCAGCGCGACGGCGGGCATAACCAGCGCCTGCAATGCCGGCGTGAGGCCGGCGCTCCAGCCCGGGAAACCGCCGGCCGGCATCAGCCCGAGCATCGTCGAAAACAGGATGATCAACAGCAGCGCCACCCAGAAGGCAGGCACGGCGATGCTGATCTGAGAAAACAGCGTCGCGATGACGTCGAAGATACCGCCGCGGCGCGAGGCGGCCAACACGCCGAGCGGCAGGGCAATCGCCACCGAAAGCACGATCGCCATCAGCGCCAGCGGCAGCGTTACCGCCAGCCGCTCGACGATCAACCCAGCGACCGGTACGCCATAGGTCAGGGAATTGCCGAGATCGCCGGAGAGCACGCCGGCTAGCCATTGCCCGTAGCGCAGCAGCAGCGGCTGGTCGAGGCCGAGACTGTGACGGAGCGCTGCAAGCGTTTCCGGTGTTGCCGAGGTGCCGAGCATGATCGAGGCGGGATCGCCGGGCAGAAGGTCCATGACGGCGAAGATCAGCAGCGAGACGACGACAAGCGTGACGATGAGACCGACGAAGCGGCGGGCGAGGAGTGGTATCATGCGTGCCACGCTTTCGATGTGGAACGGAGAAGGCTGCGACCGTCATTGGACGGTTCACTATGCGGCTTCCCCTGGCTCATCGTGCCTCTCAATCCGCCTGACCTACCTCTCTCACTCGTCCCAGGAAACACCAGACAGCACGTTGGAAGGGATCGGCTCGTTCTCCCACAGGCCCTTCAGCTTTTTGTCCCAGACGCCGAGTTTCGGCATAACGAAGAGGTAGAGCGCCGGCACGTCCTCGGCGAGGATCTTCTGCGCTTCGCCATAGATCGCACTCTGCGCGGCGGGATCGGCCGTCTCCTGGACCTTCTTCATCAGCGCGTTGAAAGCAGGGTTCTTGTAGTTGAAATAATAGGGATCGCGCGCATAGATGTCGATGTCGAGCGGTTCGGCATGGGCAACGATCGTCATGTCGAAGTTGCGGTCCTTCATGATGTCCTGGACCCACTTCGCCGGAAATTCGGTCGGCTCGATATTCATCGTCACGCCGATCTCGGCAAACATCGCCTGCATCACCTGGGCGCTGCGCGGGGCATAGGCCATCTGCGGCGATTTGATCGTGAAGGTGAAGCCGTTGGGGTAGCCGGCTTCGGCAAGCAACGCCTTCGCCTTCTCGACGTCGTAGGGCAGCACGCCCGTCATGTCCTGATAGCCCGGATCGTTCGGCGTGTAATGGCTGCCGATCGGCGTGCCGAGGCCGGACCACGCGCCGTCGATCACCGTCTTGCGGTCGATCGCCATCATCAGCGCCTGGCGGACGCGTTTGTCGTCGAACGGCTTCTTGGCAGTGTTCATGCCCGCAACGACCTTGAGTTCGGTATTGCCGATCCTGGTGACGAGCCTCGCATCGCCATCGAAAGAACTCATCAGTTCAGGTGCTGCAAATTCCGGAAAGGCATCGAGATCGCCGGATTTCAGCGCAGCCGCCTGCGCCTGCGGATCGGCAATAAAGCGGAAGGTCACCTTGTCGAGCTTGGCGGCCGCATCCTTGTTCCAGTAATCGGCATTCCTGGCGAGTTCGACCTTGTCGCCCTTCGCCCAGCTGGCGAATTTGAACGGACCTGTGCCCACTGGCGTAGTCTTGTCGTCGGCAGCCGTCTTCGGTGCGACCATCACCGAGGCCGGCCAGCCGAGCCAGTAGATCAGGCTGCCGGTCGGTGCCGAGAGATGCAGCACCAGCGTTTCGGCATCGGGCGTATCGATCGAGGCGATCGAGGCGAAAAAGCGCTTCTGCGGATTGACCGAATCCGCGCCGCGGGCGCGGTCGAGCGAAAACTTGGCGCTCGCGGCATCGAAGGCCTCGCCGTCATGGAATTTGACGCCGGTCTGCAGCTTGAACGTATAGGTCAGGCCATCGGGAGAGATCTCCCAGCTTTTCGCCAGCTGCGGCTGGATCTTACCGGCCTGGTCGATCGTCACCAGGCCCTCGAACACGTTCTGCCAGATCACCTGGCCGATTGCGACCGGCGCTGCGATCGTCGGGTCGAGACCGGTCGGCTCGACGCTCATGCCGAGATTGAGCGTGGTCTTCGCCGCCTCGGCCGGCGTCATCGCCGTCATCACCAGACCGGCCGAAAGCGCGGCACTGAGCGAAAGCCGCCGGGCCAAACGCGCTGAAGGCGCAAACGAAAGCTTGATCATCATGTTCCCTTATCTGGCCGCGAGTCGATGACGACGACCTTTTGCGAGGAGAGTGACACTATGCCGGTGCACACACAATGACGATTTTGTGTGCTCAGTGTAGCCAAAAAAGCTACACCGTAAATCTGCGGGCAATGCAAGCTCGAAGCGTCAGTCTTTCGTCTCGGCCCGGCGGTTCGTACGCTCGCGCATGAACCTTTCGATGAAGTCGAGCAATTTCGTCGCGGCGAAGGACAGCTGCCGGTCCGGCGCGACGCAGAGATCGACATGGGTGCGGATGCCGGTTTTGCCGGCCAGTGGAATGGCAAGGAGCTGACCCGCCTCGATCTCGCGGCGGACGGTCAGCGCCGGCAGCAGCGTGACCGCAGCCCCGCTGAGCACAAGTTCCTTCAGCATTTCGAGCGAGCTGGTGACGAAGACGGGATCGAGGCTCAACCCTTCCTTCTCGAACAGCGCGTCGAAGGCCTGGCGGAAGCCGAAGGATTGATCCGGCAGCGCCAATGCGTAGTCGGCAAGCATCCTCAGCGGGATCTCGGCATGCGCGGCGGCCGGATGTTGCGGCGTGGCGATGAGATCATAGCCGATCTCGGAGCGCAGCCGCACCTTGGTGCCGGACATCGGTGGCGCAAACAGCGTCACCGCAATATCCGCCTCGGCGCTGTTGACGGCATCGATCGCCTGCCGCGCGCTGGTGATCGTCACGGTAAAACGCAGCTTCGGATATTTCAGGCTGAATTCGGCAAGCGCCGGCGCCAGCAGATTGGCGACGGTGGCGCCATTGGCATAGATGCTGACGCGGCCGCGCTGCAGGCCCTTCAGGTCTTCGATCAGCTGCTGCACATGATCGAGCTCGCGCAGCGTCCGACCGGCGCGGGCGGCAAGCAGCTCGCCGGCGGCCGTCAGCTTGACACCACGGGCGCTGCGTTCGACGAGCGGCGCGCCGAAATGATATTCGAGGTTCTCGATCTGCCGGCTGATCGCCGTCGGCGCGACATTGAGATTCTCGGCCGCCTGGCGCATCGAATTGGTCCTGACCAGCTCGTCGAAATACATCAGCGCCCGGATCTGCATTCACGTCTCTCCACCATTCGGCATATTGGATCTGTAGAGAGTCTGACCCTATTCAATCAGCTGCTGCTCGCATAGCGGTCGCGCCAGGCCTTTTGCGCGCCCTCGACCGGCAGCGCGGTCGCCGCGTAGACGCCACGGGCGATCGCCCGCGCCATGACGATGGTCGCGAGGTGGCAAAGCTCCATCAGGCTTGCCATGTCGTCTCTTTGATGCCGGGCCGTTGAAGCGGCAAAGACGGTATCGCCGTCGAGCGGCAGGTGCGCCGGCAGCAGTGCCCTGGCAAACCCGTCATGGCCGGCAAGCGATAGCCGGTGCGCCTCGGCCTTCGTCAGCTGCGCATCGGTCACCACTGCGCCGATCGTCGTTGCCGGCGTGTTCATGCCCTTGAGCCGCATCCGGTGGTCGGCCACATCAGGCATGCCGAGCCCGCCGAATTCCGCGTCTTTTTCAAAGGGTGCCGCCCAGAAATGCGGCCCGTCGCCGATCGTTGCCGAACCGAGCGCATTGACGGCGACGATCGCCGCGACGCGATGCCCGGCGCTGCTGACGGCGCTGGCCGAGCCGAGCCCGCCCTTGACGGTGGCGGTCGTCGCTCCCGTGCCGGCACCTGTCGTGCCGAGCGCGAATGTGCCCTTGGCCGCGGCCTGCAGTGCCGTGTAACCCATGTCGCGATAGGGCGAGTGAAGACCCCAATCCTTGTCGCCGCCGTTCAGCAGGTCCATCAGGATTGCCTGCGGCACGATCGGAATGCGCACCGGCCCGACGGCAAAGCCGCGGCCGAGTTCGCGCAGGCCCGCCTGCACGCCGCCGGCGGCATCCAGCCCGAAGGCCGAGCCGCCGGAGAGTACGAAGGCATCCACGGCATTGACGGTCATCGACGGATCGAGCAGGCCGGTGTCGCGCCCGCCGGGCGCACCGCCGAGCACCGTGCCGGATGCGACGACCGGTTCGTCGAAGACGATGACCGTGACGCCGGAACCGAGCACAAGGTCGGTCGCATGGCCGACGGAAACGCCTTCGATATCGGTGATGAGGTTGAGAAGATCGGGCAAGGGCGGATCCTTATGCGGAAAGGCGGCCGGTAGGACTGTACTGCATAATTCCTTAAATCGGAATCGATTCAAGGATAAAATTATGCAGCAATTCAAAGTGTTACAGCGTCCTTTGCGCGTCTGATAAAGACGCGCGGCGCTGTAATGTCCTCAAAAAACAAGACCGGCCCCATTTGGCGGGACCGGTCGGACATCGGGAAAAGCCGTGAATGCTAATCGCGGCCTCATGCCCTCAGGCATGAAGCGGCTTGGGATGACGGCGGGTCATCAGGTCATGGATGGCCAGCCGCACCTCGTCCGGCGAGCCGAAACGCTGCTCGTCGAGGTCGTGGACATGAAATTTCACGGCGATGAACTTCAGCCGGTCTTCATCGGGAATGACGATCCCGACGGGAACGCCTGCATATTCGATAACTTGCTTCTTCATAGATAGAACTCCTGCCGCGCGATATGCGCAGCCATGGCGAATTGACTTGTCTGGTACCGTTGAAAGGAGGACGAACGTCACATTCGACAGTTCGGGCGGGAGAGGGCGCCCGGACGGTCATTGCCAAGCACAGATCGCCCAAGGAGATCGGCGAGAATATCGATGTCTATCATGCTCGTTCCTTGTGTTGGCGTTGCACTTGAGTGGTCCCGGTAGAGCCCGGGGCCGGTGAAGGCTGTCTTCGATAATCTACTAACTTGGTAGAGATTACCCGATAGCCTGTCAGAAACATATTCCGAAACGTGTCAAAATATCGACGATCCGAAAAAATTCATTCCGTCATAGCCCGAACTTACAGAAAGAAACATATCAGCTCTTCGTTAAATTCGCATGACAGAATCGAACTTCGATCGATCACCGCCGCAGAGATAGGAAGCCTTGCTGTATCAGGCAATGGCCCGTTTCATTAAAAATCGACATGCCTCGAAATGACCGATTTGGTTAATGCTGGAAGCCCTGTGTCACCAGCCTTCTTCGAGCACCTTCTCCAGCATGTCCGCGAAAAAATCGGCGCTGTCGATGCTGAGGCAGAGCGGCGGTTTGATCTTCAGCACATTTTGGTGATCGCCGGTCGGCTGCATGATGACGCCGAGTTCGAGAAGCCGGTCGCAGATTGCAGCCGTCTCTTCCGTCGCCGGCTCCAGCGTCGTTCTGTCGCGGACGAATTCGAGGCCGAGATAGAGGCCCATGCCGTGCACGGCGCCCGCAATCGGATGGCGGTCGATCAGCGCGGCGAGCCGCGCCTTCAGATGATCGCCGACCGTCCGGGCATTTTCCTGCAGCTTTTCCTCGGCCATGATGTCGAGCACCGTCATGCCGGCGACGCAACTGACCGGGCTGCCGCCGGTGGAGGAAAAGAAAGTGCCCTCCTTCTCCAACGATTGCGCAATCTCCCGCGTGGTGATGACGGCGCCGAGCGGATGGCCGTTGCCCATGCCCTTGGCGACGGTGATGATATCAGGCACGACGCCCTGCTGCTGGAAGCCCCAGAAATAATGCCCGAGCCTGGCATAGCCGACCTGCACTTCGTCGGCGATGCAGAGGCCGCCGCGAGCGCGTACCTGCGCATAGAGCTCTTTGAGATAGCCTTCCGGCAATGGAATGCCGCCGGCATTGCCGTAGACCGATTCGGCGATGAAGCCCGCAAGGCCTTCGCCCGCAGCATCTATCGCCTCCAGCACCGGCGTCGCCATGCCGAGATAATCCGCTGCCGTATCGGGACCACGGAAGTCGCCGCGATAGGTGTTCGGCGAAACGATGGTATGCACCCAGTCCGGCCGGGTGGTCGGTGCCTGCGGATTGTCGGCGATCGAGGTGGAGACGGCATCGCTCGCCGCCGACCAGCCATGATAGGCTTCGAGCAGGCAGAGCATGTTGCGCGCGCCGCTATGGGCTTGCGCGAGCCGAAGCGCCAGATCGTTCGCCTCCGAGCCGCTGTTGACCAGGAAGACCGCGTCGAGCCCATCCGGCGACAGGGCGGCGAGGCGTTCGGAAAATTCCGTGATCGCGGCATAGTGGAAGCGCGAATTCGTGTTGAGCCGCAGCCATTGCGCGCCGATCGCCGCCGCGAACCTGGGATGGCCATGGCCGAGAATGGTGACGTTGTTGACCATGTCGAGATAGGCGCGGCCCTCGACATCGAACAAATGTTCCTTCCAGCCGCGCTCGATCTGCGGCGGCGCCGCATAATAATTCTTCTGCGGCCTTGCGAGATGCGCCCGCCGCCTGGCGAAGAGCGCGGCGGTTTCAGGTTGCGGCGCATCCGCTTGCGGGCTGAGAAGCAGCGAAGGCGAAGGGCAGAGCACCGACCAGGCTGCCGCCGCGCGCGGTGAGGCAAAGAGCGGCGGTTCGAGACCGGCGACGCTGCAAAGCTGGACGCGCAGCCCGCCGAGCGACGACGCCTCTCCGAAAACCGTGCCGAGCGAATCGCCGGCGGCAATCTCGGCTCCATCGTCGACCGAGAGGTCGAGCCCATCGAGATGCAGGGTCATGTTGTCGCCGGCGAGCGTCAGATGCTGGTCCTTCCAGCCGATGCGGCCGGCAAACGGCGCGGCAATCGCGCTGCCTGCGGCAAGGCATATGTCGACATGCAGGGCGCAGGTCGCCTGTCCCCTCGCAGTTCCCGCGCGGGAAAGCCGATATTCGCCGTAGCGCGTCGCTGCCGTACCGTTTTCGGTTGCCATGCGAGCAAGCAGCCGCCAGTCCATGTCGGTATTCAGCCAGTTGCCGGCGGAAAAATGCGGGCTCCGCACCCCAAGATCGACGTAGGCGATCCCGGCGGGATCGATGTCGGGCAGCAACGGCAGCCATCCCGACGTTTCCGGCGCGGCGACATCTGCGCCGGCTGCCTTGAGGATCGCCGCTTCCATGAGATCGAAGGGAACCGACATCGCCGTATCGAAGATCGCCCGCTCGCGGTCGAGATTGCCGCGGACATAGTCATTGTCGGGATCGACCGAAATCTGCTGCTCGCCGCTGGCAACGAGAATGACCGCGCGTGCGACGATCAGCGGCCAGAGCGCCTTCAGTTCCTCCTCGCTCAGCGGATAGATCGCCTGATAAGCGGTGACGGCGGGCAGGATATAAAAGGGGTCGCCATCTGCCTGATGCAGCAGCGAAGCGCAGGTGACGGCGAGGTCGCCGACCAGCCAGCCGCGGATGATGTCGCCGAAATCGATCACCCCGTCGGGGATGATATGGCCATGAGCGTCACGGTGGCCGACGACATTGTCGCCGGTGACGTCGTGATGCACGGCCTGCAGCCGAAGCGCCGGCGCCAACGGCTGGATGCGGCGGACGGCCATCACCATGGTCTTGGCGATCCGGTCGCGCGCCGCACTGTCGGTGATGGCCGAAAGCAGCTGCACGGCAACGGGACCTGCCCGTCTGAGATCCCATTGCAAGCTGCGGTCGAGACCGGGATGGTTGAAATCGGCAAGCGCCTGCGCCAGCCTGGCGCAGAGCGCGCCCAGCGCCGCCACGGAAGCCGGCGCCAGATAGGTCAGCTCCGTCAGCCCCTGGCCTTCCAGATATTCCAGCAGCCGGACCTGATAGCCCTGCCCACGCACGGTAAGGACGACGATCTCCCGCCCGTCATTGGTGGCGATCACCTTCGGAACGCGCGGCGCACCTTGCCTGCTTTTGAGGTGACGGATCGCCGCATTCTGTGCTTCGAGCTCGCGGATCTCGTAGGCGGCATGGCAGATCTTCAGGACGTAACGACCCCTGTCGCTATCGACGCGATAATTTCGATCCTGCTGGCTGCCGAGTTCGGCAAGCCTTCCGGAGAGGCTGTAATGCGCAAGGAGGATCTCTTCCACGTCGGTGGCGGTCACGTCGGGGCGCGGCAGTGCCATGCGATCAACAAGCGCCTCGTCGGTCATGACACCCCTCCCGCAGCATGATTCGATTACCTATTGAACGAGATAATCAAGTACTTGCTGCTGGCAGGCAACGGGGATTGTCGTTTGCCAGCAAAAGAGATGCACGGCTGCGCTCAGCCCATGCGTTCGGAGGCGTAGCCACCCGGGCTTGCCGGGAAGACCACGGTGCGGTTGCCGTTCAGGAAGGTGCGGTGATGGATGTGGGCATGGATGGCACGCGCCAGCACCTGGCTTTCGACGTCGCGACCGATCGAGACGTAGTCGTCGGGCGACTGCGCATGGGTGATGCGCGCCGTGTCCTGCTCGATGATCGGGCCTTCGTCGAGATCGGCGGTGACGTAATGCGCCGTCGCGCCGATCAGCTTCACGCCGCGGCCGTAGGCCTGCTTGTAGGGATTGGCGCCCTTGAAGCTCGGCAGGAAGGAATGGTGGATATTGATGATCTTCCCGGACATTTTCTGGCACATCGCATCCGAAAGCACCTGCATGTAACGCGCCAGCACGATCAGTTCGGTGCCCGTCTGTTCGACGATATCCATGATCTGGCCTTCGGCCTGCAGCTTGTTCTCCTTCGTCACCTTGATGTGGTGGAAGGGGATGTCGTGGTTGACCACGACCTTCTGGTAATCGAAATGGTTGGAGACGACGCCGACGATATCGATCGGCAGGGCGCCGATCTTCCAGCGGTAAAGCAGGTCGTTCAGACAATGGCCGAAGCGCGACACCATCAACAGCACCTTCATGCGGGCATTGCCGTCATGGATCTCGGCATCCATGGCGAACCGCTTGCAGATCGGCTCGAAGCCTTCCTTGAGTTCGGCAAGCGGCACGCCTTCCTCCGAGATGAAGCTCACCCGCGTGAAGAATTTGCCGGTATCGAGATCGTCGAACTGCGAACTATCGACGATGTTGCAGCCCTTGTCGGCCAGATAGCTCGAAATCGCCGCCACGATGCCGCGCGTCGACTTGCAGGATACCGTCAATACGTAACTTGTCATGTCTTTCCCTCTTCCCTCTCCAAGGCCGCCGCTGTGCTTAGATCAAAGCCCGGACCGCGAATAGGCCGGCGCACTTTCATTCATGCGACAAATTGCAAGATAAACCATCACGCTTGTGCAAGTTCTGTCATTGCTCAGTCTGAAGCTTAGGAGAAGTTGCGCGAAAAACTGTACCGTCAGCGCCGCTTGGATGCGTATTCTCGCCTTCGACGCGCTTTAGGCCGGCGGCCGGCTCGCCACCGCAACCTTCCGGCGGCGCGGCGAGGTGATCTCATGGATGATCGCACCACCGATCGACGAGAGCACCAGCGAGAGGATCACAAAGAGCACCGGCTGCTGCAGGATGCCGATCGGCAGGCGGTCGGCGGCGACCCTAAGAAAAGCCAGCGTGAAGGCGTGGGTGATATAGATGCTATAGGAGCAGTCGCCGAGATAGTTCAGCCATCCGATCACCGGCAACTTGGAAAAATCGATGGAGATCGCGCCGTAGACGATGAAGATCGCCGGGATTCCCCAGGCATAGAACCGGCTTTCCGGTGGCATCAGCGCCTCGTTGATGAAGAGAAACGCAAAGCCCATGGCAAGAGCCGCCCAAGCCCAGCGGTTCGGCAGAAGCACCTTCTGCCCGTAGAGCCAGCCGAGCACGACACCGGCGAGGAATTCCAGCATGATCGGTTCGCCGTAGAACCGGGTCACAGTCGTTTCCGGCAGCAGCCGGCAGGCGATCAGGATGACGGCAAAGACGGCAAACATCGCCGGGATACGCCGAGCTTCCTGTAGCGGCAATAGCAGCGCAAAGATGAAGTAGAAGAACATTTCGTAATTCAGCGTCCAGCCTGGAACGACCACCGGCGTGATCGTGCTGGGATCGGCGGGATTGGCCCATGGCAGGAAGAACAGCGAGGCTGCGAGATGCGGCAGGTCGAACACCGTCGATTTCAGCAATGATGGAGCGACCAGCGCCACTGTCGCCGAAAACAGCGTTGCCAGCCAGTAGAGCGGCACGATCCTCTTGATGCGCCGGCGGGCAAAATCGATCGGGCTCATGCCGCGTCCGCTCGTCGTCAGCCACATCACGAAACCGCTCAAGACGAAGAAGATGTCGACGCCGGTTTCGCCATAGACGAAGGCGGTGGCATCGACTGCGGGGTTGACCTTGGCAAGCTGCAATACCGCGTGGAAATAGACGACCATCAGCGCCGCGATGGCGCGCAGATATTGAAGCTGGACAAGCATCGAGCGTCTTGCTCCCTAGAGCATGATGCCGAAAAGTGTGGGCGGTTTTCGGACGACATCATGCTCTATTTCTTTGATTTAGAACAGGATTCAGATTTTAGGCCGATCCGGCCTAAAATCATCCTGTTCTAGGCTCGCGCGGACAGGCGCCCGCTGCGGTCAACTCAGTACATCTGCCGGACGATCCTGCCGGATGCGCGGGCTGTCGTGGAAGCGCATATATCCGACGACAAACCAGAGGAGACCGGCGATCTTCATCGAGAAGACCGCGGTTCCCCCGATCATCATATTCAGAAAAATGAAAAGAGAAAGTGAATGGGCGCAGCGCCGCTGCGCCGCCGTGCGCCCGGCGGGAAAGAGGCAGACGAACAGCCATAAGGCGATGACGCCGAATATCGTCGCCGCGTAGATCAGGTAGACATAGCCGCTGTCGGCGAATTCAGCCACCCGGTCGACCGAAAGCCCAAGGACGGCGAGCGGATCGAGCTCCATGATCTTCTTCATCGTCAGGTTGATGCGGCCGGTGAAATTGTCGCCGGTCGCATTGGGTTTCAGGACGTAGACGAGGAAGCCGGCGGCGACGATCAGCGGCATCAGCGCCAGATTGAAATTCTTCGGGATCTTCGGAAAGACGAAATAGCCGACGATGCAGGCAAAGCAGAAGATCAGCATCGTGCGCGTGTCGTTCGTCACCAGGATCAGCACGGCCGTGCCGATCATCAGCAACCGGTCCCAGCGGCTGAGCTTTTCCCACATGGAAATCAGGTAGACGGCGATCACGCCGCAGAAATTGGCAAGCGACACCTGCTCGAGGAAGATCGAGGAGGAGCGGTGGTCGATGATGCCGAAGGAGAAGCGCTCGGGAAAGCCGAGCGCGTTCTGGAAGAGGCCCGTCGTGTTGTAGCTCAGCGGCAGCAGTCCGCGCGTATTGGCGAAATAATCGGACGGGTGGACGATGCTGACATAGAACGGCACACTGATGATCTCGAAGATCAGGAAGATCATGACGGCAAGGCTTGCCCAGCGAAAGGCGAGCTTCATCGTTTTCTCGTTGCTCCAGCCGCCGAGCCCGGTAAAGCAGAAGATGATCAGCACGTTGCGGAAGTGATCGATGAACAGCATGCGGTTGAGCACGCTGACATAGATGGTCACGATGAGCGTGAACAGCAGGAACAGGAAGGCCGGAAGGTCGGTCTCGTAGATCCCCTTATGCAGGATATAGATGATCGCGCTCGCCATGATCAGGCCTTCGCTGGCGGCGACATGCGTCAGCGAGAGCGGCACGATATTGTGGTTGATGAAGGCGAGAATGCCGTTGTAGAGCACGGAGAGCAGGCCGAGCCAGAGCACCGTATGATCGGTACGCGATGCCTCGTGGGCGGCATCGAGCCGGTTGCCGGCGACGGTGCCGGCTACAGTGAATGTTGCTGCCCTGTGATCGACGACCGCCATGCTCATTTCCCCGCAGGCTTGACGGCGGAGCAAGTGCCGGCACCGGCTTTTGCCACCTCGGCAAGAAGCCGCATCTGCGGCCGCTCAGGACCCTTGCGCGGCTGGACGTTGAACGGCTCGTTCGCCGGCCACCAATCGCCGGCGGCCCAATAGGACCAGCCGAGCCAGACGTCGCTATTATCAGACATGGTGGCGTAGATTTCGGTCAACCCGCTCATGCAGTCCTTGTCGGCGGAGGCGCCGAATTCGCCGAGAAAGCCGCGCTTGTGGTTCTGCTTCAGCCAGGCGGTAACGCCGTTGATCGCGGCGACCGCGGCGCCGGCACCTTCGCAGGTCGGATGGGTTCCGGAGGAATCGGCGTCGAGATACTGGTGGACCTCATAGGCGTAGAAGTCGAGCGGATCGCGCACGCCGAGCATCACCGTGCCGTTGGCGCCGCCGATCACGTCCTTTTCCCAGCTGCCCGCGCCGCTCCATGCGGTGCCCGGCACCAGGATGAGGTTGCGGGCGCCGACGGCGCGGATGCTGCGGATCGCGGCATTGGCGGCATCCAGCCAATCCGTTGCCTTGATGTCGTGCGGTTCGTTCATCAGGCCGAAGAGAACGCCGTCCTGATTGGCGAATTCGACAGCGAGCCTTGCCCAGAAATCACCGAAGGCGGCATCTGTTGCCGGCGCCGTGCCGACCTGAGTCTTGTCGTAGTAGCCGAAATTATGCGGGTCGAGCAGAACCGCCATGCCGTGTTTGCGGATCAGGCCGATCGTATCTTTGATCCGCTTGAGCTCATCCTCGTCGAGCCGCCCGCCGAGGGCCGGCTGCAGCCGTTCCCAGCGGAAGGGCAGCCGGATGATCGTCATGCCTTTTTCGGCGAAATAGCCAATCGTGTCTTCGCTCGGATAGGTGTAATTGGTGCCGTAGATGCCGCCGCGTTCGCCATATTCGCCGCCGGACAAATTGACGCCACGGTAGCAGGGGGCCTCAGCCGCAAGGGCCGGCGACGGGATGAGAGCGGCCGCAAGCAGCAGCGCTGTCAGATGTCGTGTCGTCTTCATGGGCATCCTCGCTATCGCGGCAAATCGCAACATTGGCGTCGCTGCGGTTATTTTAACGGTCCGTTAGCTAAGAATTTCTAAAGTATCGGCACCTCGGCTTCAGTCTTTCACGCTGGGCAGGACACGAGTGCGCGTATGAACCAGTATGACAGGAACAGGGTAAGCCGGCTCCCTGACTGGCGCAGTTTTGAGCCATCTCAGACTGCGCCGGAAGGCGTGCGCGTGCGCAGTCCTGTCATTCGCCCGGATGATTTCGTCCGGCCATCGCCCGAACCCGCCCCGCCTCCCTTCGTGCCGCCGGCAAGCATTGCGGAAACCCGCCAATATGAACCTCCGGCGCCTCCGCCTCCGAAACCGCCAGTCGTGGACGCGCCGCCAAATGCAGAACCCGCAGCTGCCGCACCCCTTCTCGACCTCCGCTCGAGTATCGCCGCGATCTGGAGCCGGCGGCTGATCGTGTTTGGCCTGGCGCTTCTTGGAGCCCTCGCCGGCGGAGCGGTGGCGCCGCTGATTGCCCAGAAGTTCACCGCCGTCAGCAGCCTCTATTTCGATCCGCGCCAGATCGGCCTTGCCGATGCCGGTGCGCAATCGTCGGGTCCGTCGCCGGAAATGATTTCGGCGCTGATCGATAGCCAGGTGCAGATCCTCACTTCGGGCAATGTGCTGCGGCGCGTCGCCGAAGCCATGAAGCTCGATCAGGATCCCGAATTCACCGGCGGCCGGACGGATGGCGCCGCTCTGATCGGTACTCTGCAGAAGGCGCTGGTCATCACTCGTGAGGCCAGCACCTATGTCGTCTCGCTTGCTGCCACGACCAACGATCCCGAAAAATCCGCAAGGCTTGCCAATCAGGTCGTCACCTCCTTCACCGAGGAGGAGAACAGCGCCTCGAACGGCATTTACGAAAACACCTCCTCGACGCTCGATGGACGCCTCGACGACCTGCGCCAGAAGGTGCTGGAAGCCGAGCAGGCAGTCGAAACCTTCCGCGCCGACAACGACATGGCCGCGACCGAAGGCAACCTGATCTCCGATCAGCGGCTCTTATCGCTGAACACGCTTTTGGTGACGGCGCAGGAAAAGACCATCCAGGCAAAGGCGCGCGCCGATGCCGTCGCCAATCTCCGCGTCGAGGACATCGTCGCCGGCAACCAGGCGGAGGGGGGCGTCACCTCGCCGCTCGTCAGCCTGCGTCAGCAATATGCCACCCAGGCCGCCGCCGTCGGCAGCCTCGAAAGCCAGATGGGCACGCGTCATCCGCGCCTGCAGGCGGCCCGCTCGTCGCTGCAGAGCATATCAGTCGAAATCAGGGGCGAATTGCAGCGTCTCGCCACCTCGGCAAGGGGCGAATACGAGCAGGCCAAGGCCGCCGAGGACAGCATCGCCAAGGAGCTTGCCGTGCAGAAGGCGCTGCACGCCAGTTCGTCGGACAAGCAGGTGGAATTGAACGAATTGCAGCGCAAGGCGACTGCGGCGCGCGATATTTACGAGACGGTGCTGAAGCGCTCCAGCCAGACGAGCGAGGAGCAGAACCTCAATCAGAGTAACATTCGCGTCATCTCGCCGGCCGAGCCGCCGGTCAAGGCCGACGGTCCAGGAAAGAAAATCCTGCTGGTCGCGGGCATCATCGGCGGTTTTCTTGCCGGTTTTGTCGTCGGCGCCGGCTTTGCGATCCTTGCCGGCCTCTTCGGCCATCCCGTCATCAGAAGTTATTTCAGGAAGTCGTCCGCTGCGGCCGCTTGATGAAGCTCGTTGGTTTTCCTACATCGGGGAAGCGGCCTATAGAGCAATTCCAGGAAAAGTGCGAAGCGGTTTTCCGTCCGGAATTGCGTAAAACGAAAAGTTAGAGCGGTTCTGCGTTTCCGTGAAAAGCTACCGCTCTAGCCGGCAGGAGAGTTCCCATGCGGCTGTTGATGATGCTTCTGATATCGCTCGCTGCCGTGCCTGGCCTTGCACCGGCATCCGCCTTTGCCGTCGACTGGACGAAATCCGTCGATTCGGGCGTTCAACCCCTCTATCCCTACAAGGGTCTTCCCGGCGTCAAGGCGCAGCCGGACAAGAAAGAGGAGGAATCCTACAATTGCCGCACCGAAACCGTGCAGATCCGCCGTCGTTATGACGAAATCTTCCGTTCCGGCGGCATGCCGACGCTGATGTATGTCTGCGAACGCGACGGCTTCGTTACCACGGGTGGCAAAGTTCCGCTCCGCGGCCACTATCAGCCGGTGCGGTGAGGGGCTTCAGGCGGTCAGCAAAGCCGCTGGATGCGCCTGCCGGAAACGTCCGATCGGAAGCTCCATCCTCAGATAGTCGAAGCCGGCATTTGCTTCCGATCGATCGACGACCGAATATTTGACCATGCCCTCTTCCTCGGCGGGCAGCGAGATGCTTTCGAGCCACGTCGCGTGCGGCCCTCGGTGCCGCTAAACTGAGTGAGGAAAAACGGCATCGACTGGTTGCGCCACGTCGTTAGGTCGTTGATCAGGCCGGGCTCGTCGAGCATCGACCTGTCGATGCATTGCAGATCGCCCACATGCTTGCCGCTATCGTCTTTGATCGGAGGCCGGAGCCGTCTGGCCAGATCCGCATTGTCCTTGAGACTGGCGATATCGACCTGCGCCATGAGCGACGACCCCTGATTCCGCTCACGCCTTGCGGCAGACACAGTAGCCGCCCGGCGAGGAGGACAGCACCAGCTTGCCGTTCAGAACCGGATCGACTTCGAAGCGGTCGGTTTCCGCCAGATAATCGGTGACGGCCTTCAGCGGCTCGTTGCCGCGCAGCCAGACCTTGGAGCGCTTTGTGAAGGCCTGTTCCTCGGTCAGGTGGCCGATGAACGTGTCGGCGACGACGAGGTAGCAGCCTTCCGTCACCAGCGGACCGTAGGCGCGGCATTCCGCCAGGACATGCTCGTAGGAATGGTCGCTGTCGAGCACCACCATCACCCGGGCGCTCGGCGGGATCTCGGCCTTCACGGCGACAATCACGTCGTCGTCGACGGAACCGCCCTGGATCATCTTGATCCGGCTCGACATCGGATGGGTTTCGATCGACTCGCGATTATGGGCGCGGATGTCGATGTCGACGCCGACAACCTTGGCCGCGTCGTTGCCCATGGCGGCGAGGATCGACGCCATGAAGATCAGCGAGCCGCCGCGCGCAATGCCGGTTTCGATGATGACATCGGGCTTGGTCTCCCAGATGACTTCCTGGGTCGCCAGGATATCGACCGGAAGCTGGATGATCGGCACGCCCATCCATGACCAGAGATAGGAATAGTCGAACTTGTCGAGCCCGATCAGCGTGTTCAGCGATTGTTGGAAACTTGCCTCATCCTTGCCGAGCGCAAGCGACATTTCCCGCTTGTGGGCTTCGAATTCGAGACGATCGTCCTTGGTGGTCATGACTATTCTTTGTCCTTCGCTGTAGGGCTGTCTTAGACCGACTGCCGCAATGCTGTTCTGTTGTGATAGATCCGCCCGCCTGCCACATCGAGCAGCGTTGCCGCTACCCGGTCGATATCGGCTTCGCTCATGTCGTGATAGCTCGGCAGGTTGATCGCGCGGCCCGGAATGCTCCAGGCGTTCACGTTCTCGGGCCGATCCTCGAACATGGAGAGGCTGGAGAGGGGATAGAAGAAGACGCGCGCGTCGATATTGGCAGCCTCGAAGGCCTGCTGCATTATCTCGCGGGTGGTACCCGTCGACGGATGAAAGACTGCGGTCGGCATCCACGCACCGTTGATGGTGCCGCTATATTCCGGGTTCATCGAGATGCCGGGCAGGGCGGAAAGCCGGACCATATAGGCCGCGAGGATCTCCCGCTTGCGGGCGACGAGCTCTTCGATGCGTTCGAGCTGTGCGCAGCCGATGGCCGCCTGGATGTTGGACATCTTGTACTTGAAGCCGATCTCGTCGGGCCAGAACTGCTTGGTTTGGCCGCGAGCCCGGCCGTGGTTGCTGAGCGTCAGCACCCGTTCGGAAAGCGCGGCGTCGTTGGTGACGAACATGCCGCCTTCGCCCGTCGTCAATGTCTTTGTGCCGTGGAAGGAGAAGGTGCCGAAGGTGCCCATCGAGCCGGCGCGGCGGCCATTCCAGACGGAGCCGACCGCTTCGGCCGCATCTTCGATCACCGGAATGCCCGTCCGCTGCCCGATCTCCAGCAGTGCGTCCATGTCGCAGAGATTACCGTAGAGATGCGTGGCGATGATGGCCTTCGTCTTCGGCGTGATATGGCGCTCGACCTCGCTCGGATCGATGCACCAGGAATCCGGCAGCACGTCGACGAAAACCGGCTTGGCGCCGAGGTGGACGATCGGCGAGACGGTGGCGACCCAGTTGGTGTCAGCGAGGATCACTTCGTCGCCTTCGCCGACGCCGAGCGCGGCCAGGCCCATGTGCATGGCGCCGGTGCAGCTCGATGTAGCGATGGCGAAGCCGCTGCCGAGATAGGTCTTGAAGTCGCGTTCGAAGCGGTTGATGTAGTCGTAGCAGTGTGCGCCCCAGCCCGTCGCTGCCGCATCCGTGGCATAATCGGTTTCAAGCTGGGTGATGGAAGGCTTGGTGTAGAAGATCCTGTTTGTCATGCCACTAATTTCTGTTGAATTGAAATCAAGACGCAGGCGCCCGCCACCACGCTAGTTTTTGAAACTGGCGCGAGGCTCGCATGATGATGTACCGGACAAGATCGTGCTCGTGGAACACGAGATTGGACAGGTAGCCGAGTGCTACGAAATATTCCCGGTCGCTGTTGAGCGTGATCGCTCCAGCCTCACATAAGGTTCCGATGAAAGATGGAAAATGAAACATCTGTGCTCGCTTGCCCTTCGCAAGGACGTCCGCCGCAAATGCGCCACATGTTCAGGTAGGAAGGTTTGTAAAGTTCATGACCACCAAAGATGATAGGCAGGAGTTCGAGGCCAACAAGCGCGAAATGAGCCTCGCGCTAGGTCGTGACACGGATGTCTTCCGTCAGACGCTCGACACTCTGGTGAGCCTGGACAAATACGACTATTCCTATCTGTGGTCGTGGATGGGCATGCCAATCATCCAAATGCCCGCCGATGTGATGGCCACCCAGGAAGTTATCTGGGCCACCAAGCCAGACGTGATCGTTGAGACGGGCGTGGCGCGTGGCGGATCGATGATCTTCCAGGCTGCCATGCTACAACTGATTGGCAAGGGCAAGGTGGTAGGCGTAGATATCGACATTCGCGCCCATAACCGTCAGGCGATCGAATCCCATCCAATGGCGCATCGCGTCGAACTGATCGAAGGGCCATCCACCTCCGCCGAAATCATGGCGAAGGTCAAGGCGTCTATCCCTGAAGGGGCCTCGGTCATGGTCATTCTCGACAGCGATCATAGCAAGGCGCATGTACTTGATGAATTACGCAATTACGCGCCGCTAGTGACGGACGGCCAGTATCTCGTCGTTGCCGACACGATCCTTGGCCGTTACGAACCTTCCCAGGTTCCGACCAAACGCTCCAAGGTTCTCTTGCCTGGCGATGAGCCCTTGGTTGCCCTCAATGATTACTTGCAGGAAACGGATCGTTTCGAGTTGGATACCATCATCAATGGAAAGCTCGTTCTCTCCAGCTCTCCGGGCGGCTATCTTCGATGTGTGCGGTCCTAAGCATGCCATTGATGCGATCAAATCAAAAATTCTCGTCGATTAGTCGACGTACTTTGGGGCCGACGGAGTATGGAGGTATCGGATGCATTTAGGCTCGACATTTTACGACGAGACTGAACTGAGATCCCTGCCGTTCCGACATCTTGGGGCGAACGTAAAGATTAAGAGAACCGCCGGACTTTTTTTCGTAGAGAATATCTCCATCATGGATGACGCGCGGATCGATGATTTCACCATCATTGTGGCAAGTAGGGAACACGTTGAGATTGGATGCAACGTGCACATCGCGTCACAGTGTTATATATCTGGGAGTGACGGCTTCGTCATGGAGGATTTTTCGGGTTTGGCACCAGGTGTCAAAATCTACACCTCAAGCGATGACTACACGGGTGAAAAGATGACCAACCCGACTCTGCCGCGCCATCTTATTGGCGGCCCTGCTGGGAAAGTCGTCCTCCGCAAACATGTGATTATCGGCTCCAACTCGGTCGTTTTGCCTAAGGTAACAATTGAGGAGGGAAGTTCTGTAGGTAGCCTATCTCTCGTAAATAAGTCTCTCCCTGCATGGGGAGTATACGCTGGTATCCCCGTCAGACGTTTACGCGATAGATCTCAAAATATTCTGATCCTTGAGAAAGAATTGGGAGCATCACGGGCCTGATAGGCAAGCTATCGCCCTGCAGAGCGTGATCCACGCGCTGAAGCGGTCGAGATTGTGGGCGGCAACCTCGCGCCCCAGCCGGTGGCGGCGGCATCGGCCGCATAATCCGTTTCGAGCTGGGTGATCGAAGGCTTGGTGTAGAAGATCCTGTTTGTCATGCCGCTAATTTCTGTTGAATTGAAATCAAGACGCAGGCGCCCGCCACGACGCTAGTTTTTGAAGCTGGCGCGAGGCTCACATGATGATGTGCCGGGAGAGATCGTGCTCGTGGAACACGAGGTTGGGCAGGTAGCCGAGTGCTACGAAATACTCCCGGTCGCTATTGACGCTGACGAAGACGGCGGTGCTTTCCAGCGGACTGTCGCTGAGTTTCACCGTCATCTTCACCTTTTCGTTGAGGCCGAGTTCGCGCATCAGGCCTTCGAGAGCGGTGATTTCCGAGAAACCGCCGAGAAGCAGTGTATCGATGCCGATTGCCGAATTCACTTCGCTCACCAGCGTCTGGATGGCGACCATCAGGGGCAACCTTTCACGGAAATTGCGAATTTCCGGGTGGTTGAGCATCCCGCCCCACATGATGCGGGTATAGAGCTCATAGGCCTTGATGAAGTTCTTGCGCTCCGCCCAAAAGCGGAAAGCGACCGCCATGCGATTGAGCGTAAAGACCTTGCACATCTCCTCATACTTGAGATGCGTCTCAGGCGTGAGAGTCATCGCTCCGCGCTTGACGCCCATATAGAGGAAATATTCAAGCCCGCCGCGATAGCGGTCCCAGCTCGTCATGACGTCGTTGGTGCCTTCTTGCGGACGGTCGCGGGCGATCGCCGAATTGACGATGGAGCGGTAGAACGGCCGTTGCAGGAAGGAGACCGCGCCCTGATCGAGGAAATGCGCAAGGAACGGGAACGGGTAGAAGCAGAATTCTCTTGGAATCCAGGCGGACCGCAAGGCTGACGAGCGATATATCGCGATTTCCGGAAAGATGTGGCCTTCGCAGATATACTGGAAGACGTCGCCGAAGCTTCCATGCGGAAACTTCCGATCCTCCTCGACATTGTAGAACTTCTCGATGTCGGTTTTGGCGACTTCGTCGTAGAAGAACCACGGCGCATGGGCGCAGGTCACCTCCTGATTGTTGTCGAGATATCTGATGGTGTCGGCCACCGCATCTGCAATCAGCATGTCATCGTCGGCGAGATAGATGAGGTATTCGCCCTTGCCGAGGCGCAGAGCGCTCGTGACGTTTGCCGCGGCGCCGGCATTGGTTTCACGCTTGTAGTAGCGGATCGGCTGCCCGCGGGCGATGAATTCCTCGACCACCTGCTGCGTGCCGTCCGTGGAGGCATTGTCGCAGATGACGATTTCGAAGGGAAAGGTGAACGTGTAGTCGTTCTCGCAGTAGGTCAGCGCGTTTCTGAGATAGGCTTCGCGGTTATAGGTCGGGATGCAGATGCTGAGTTTGATACCGCTCAAAGGCTTGTCTCCTGGCCGTAGCTGTCAAGCGCGGCGTCGCGCTCGTTGATGATGCTCGGCGTGAACGGCCAGGCGATGGAAAAGGCGGGATCGTCCCAGCGGACCCCACGGGCAAGTTCCGGCACGTAGGTTTCCGACATCTGGTAATAGAGTTCGCAATCATCCTCGAGCGTCAGGAAGCCGTGTGCGCATCCGGCAGGTATGTAGAAGGCGTTGTGCCTGATGGCATCGAGCTCGACGGAGGCCCATTTGAGATAGCTCGGCGAATCCGGTCTCAGATCGAGCGCCACGTCGAATACCCTGCCGCGCGTGGCGCGCACCAGCTTGATCTCCGGCCGCGGCTCGGCTTGGTAATGCATGCCGCGCAGCGTCCCGCGCTTGTGGTTCTGCGAGACATTGCACTGCGGGTAGACGGGCACGAGACCTTGCGCCGCAAAGGTCTGCGCGTCGAAGGTTCGTGCGAACATTCCCCGGTCGTCGGAGCGTGCGTCGACTTCCACGACAAAGGCGCCTGAAACCGCCGTCGGAAGGAATTTCATCCGAGCACCGTCAGCTCCGGCACGGCAACGGCGAAGCGTCCGCCCCAGGCGCCGACCCTGCTGTTGGCCGCAACGACCTCGTTCTTGATGTTCCAGGGCAGGATGAGCACGTAATCCGGCTGCGTCTCGTCCATCTTCTCCGGCGCGTAGATCGGCAGCTTGCTCCCCGGCAGGAAATGCCCCTGCTTGTGCGGATTGCGGTCGACGACATATTCGATGAGGTCGGTGCCGACGCCGCAGAAATTCAGCAACGTGTTGCCCTTGGCGGCAGCGCCATAGGCGGCGACCTTCTTGCCGCTGCGTTTGGCTTCCGTGAGGAAGGCGAGCAGGCCATCCTTGATCGGCGCCACGCGGCTCTGGAAAGCCTCGTAGGTCTCGACCTTGTCGAAGCCGGCGGCTGCCTCATCGGCTCGGACCTTGGCAAGACCGTGGCCGATTGCGTGAACCATGGATGTTGCGCGGCAGGCAAGCACGCGGAGACTCCCGCCATGGGTCGGCAATTCTTCCACGTCGAAGACCTTGAGGCCGTGCGCCGCGAACACCTTTTCGACGGCGAGCAACGACAGATAGTAGAAATGCTCGTGGTAGACAGTGTCGAACTGGATATTTTCCATCAGCCGCAGCAGGTGCGGGAATTCGACGCTGACGACGCCGTCAGGCTTCAGCACGGCCGAAAGCCCGCCGACGAAATCGTTGATGTCAGGCACGTGCGCCAGCACGTTGTTGCCGATGACAATGTCGGCGGCAAGGCCGCGGGAGACGAGATCGGCAGCGGTTTCCTTGCCGAAGAAGCGCGCTTCCGTGGGAACGCCGATCTGCCGTGCCACTTCCGCGACGTTCTCGGCCGGCTCGATGCCGAGCACCGGCACGCCGGCTTCGACGAAATGCTTCAGCAGATAACCGTCATTGCTCGCCACTTCGATCACCTGCGATGTGGCGTCGAGGCCGAAGCGCTCGCGCGCCATGATGGTAAACTGACGAGCATGCTCCACCCAGCCGTCGCTGTAGGAGGAGAAATAGGCATAGTGGCTGAAGATATCCTCCGGCGGAACGAAGGCATCGGCCTGCACCAGCCAGCATTCCGTGCAGACGAAGGCGCGCAGCGGATAGGATGGCTCGGGCAGTTTGAGCTGCTCTTCCGTCAGATAGGCATTGGCGAGCGGCGTCGAGCCCAGATCGACGAAACGATGTTTCAGCGGAGCGTTGCAGAACCGGCAATTATGCGCTGTCATGATATTGTTTCCTCATAGGCCGCGATCTGCCCGAGCGAGAAGGCGCGCATGTCGGCGCCCTCGCGGTTGGCCTTGTACCAGGCGGCTGTCCAGTCGATTGTCTGCTTCAGGCCGAGGCGCGGACGCCAGCCGATGGCGGAGAGCGCCAGTGCCGAACTCAAGGTAAGGGCAGGCGCTTCCGGAAGATGTTTTCCCAGCGCGGGCTTCCAGACGTCGTTCACGCCATGAGCGAGGCCGAGCGCTTCCGCAAGTTCGGAGACCGTCGCGAAGCTCTGCGGGTCTGGGCCGAAATTGAGCGCTTCGGGCAGTTCCTGTTCGCCGGCAAGTGTCAAGGCCTCGGCGAAGGCGAGATAGCCGCCGAGCGGCTCCAGCACATGCTGCCAGGGGCGGATCGCTTCGGGATAGCGCAGCAGGATCGGCTGGCTGCTTTCGAAGGCGCGGATGAAGTCCGGGATCAACCGGTCTTTCGACCAGTCGCCGCCACCAATGACATTGCCGGCACGTACCGTCGCAAGCTTGATGTCGCGCCCCTTGAAGAAGCTGTCGCGGTAGCTTCGGACGACGAGTTCGGTGCAGGCCTTGGAGTTGGAGTAGGGGTCCTTGCCGCCCAGCATATCCGTCTCGACGAAGGGAACGCCGCTGCCGTTGTTGGCATAGACCTTGTCGGAGGTGACGACGAGAGCCGTCTTGACCGAGGGCGTTTCTCGCACCGCGTCAAGCACGTTTGCCGTTCCCATCACATTGGTCGCGAAGGTTTCGGTCGGATTTTCGTAGGAGCGCCGCACCAGCGCCTGCGCTGCCATGTGGATGACGATTTCAGGCTCGAAATCGATGAAATGCTGTTTGAACGTCGCCGCTTCGCGGATGTCGGCAATGTGATGGCCCTGTCCGTTCCAGGGCGCAAGCCGCCCATAGAGCGAGGGATTGGTCTCGGGTTCGAGCGAGACCGCCGTCACTTCCGCACCGAGCTTTTCCAGCCACAACGACAGCCAGGATCCCTTGAACCCAGTGTGTCCCGTCAGGAACACGCGCCTGCCATTCCAGAAGTCCGTCAGGCCCATAGCTTCCACGGTGCCTTTCCGGAACTCCAGAGCTCCTCGAGCTGGTTGCGCTCGCGCAGCGTGTCCATCGGCTGCCAGAAACCGTCATGCTTGAAGGCGGCGAGCTGGTTGTTGGCGGCGAGCCATTCCAGCGGCCCGGCTTCCCAGATCGTGTCGTCGCTGGGAATGAGATCGACCACCGAAGGATCGAGCACGAAGAAGCCGCCATTGATACGCTGGCCGTCACCCCTCGGTTTCTCCACGAAGGAGGTGATGAACTGCCCCTCGATATTAGTGGCGCCGTAACGTCCGGGCGGGGTTACCGCGCACATCGTCGCCTTGAGGCCATGGCTGCGATGGAACGCGACCTCGGCGGCGATATCGATGTCGCCGACGCCGTCGCCATAGGTCATGCAGAAGGGTTCGCCTGGCGTAAGATGGTCGCGAATGCGCCCGAGACGGCCGCCGGTCATCGAATACATGCCGGTATCGACCACGGTCACGCGCCAGTTCGGTCGTGTGCCGCCGTGGTAGTTGATGCTGTTGGAGGCGAGGTCGACGGTGATGTCGTTGTGGTGCAGAACAAGGTTTACGAAATATTCCTTGATCAAATAGCCCTTATAGCCGGCGCAGATGATGAAATCATTGAGCCCGTGATGGGCGTAGATGCTCATGATGTGCCAGAGGATCGGCATGCCGCCGATTTCGACCAGAGGCTTGGGTCGGATACTGGTCTCCTCGGCAAGACGAGAGCCAAGGCCACCGGCGAGAATTACGACTTTCATCCCAAGCGAACTCCAGAGTGTCTAGTCAGGTTTCCCGACCACCCTCAGAGCCGCCCGGCTCTTTACAGGCGGAACGGCCGTATGTTCATCCTTGCCCCGGTATCCGATTTCGTTCTTGTGCGAGGCTTGCGGGGGTGTGGGAACCGACAGCCGCGCGTTTCGCAGGCCGTGCGTTGAGCAATGGAACAGCTTGCCGTTCGAGACATCCCGTTTGGCCGAAGGCACGTCCCTCCAGTTTTACGAGGGGGCGCCAAGCGGGCGCAATTGATCCGACCAGACGCGGTCGGTCCTGATAGAAAAGCGTCAGATAGCCGGCCGATTGCCTCCGGGCAAAGGCCCGGCGCGTCGGCCGAAGAAAAAATCCCACTTCGGAATCCCGAAATTCCCCCGCTTCGGGATCCCGAAATTCCCCGCCTTTCGTGGGCTGTCGCCGCGAGAAAACATCCAATGATTTCAGGCCCGCAACCAATTTCGGGATTCCGAAGTGCTATATAGATTATGGTGGGAGTTCCCTACGCGCCGCCATACCTTGGTCGGATCGTTTGCGGTTAAGCCTCCAGACTGAGCTGGAGTGGGGCATCGTCTGCCTCGGCGACCTTAGGCTTACGTTTTGTTGCTGCACGGCGTGGTGGTTTGGTGGTCTTCGGCAGAGTGTCGGAGCCGAGCTCGTCTGACTCGCCGCTGGGCAGCAGCGGGTAGGCAGCAAGCGCCGCGCCGGCAGAAGCTACCTCAATGACCGGCTTGGTGCGCGACATTTCAACGGGTGGTTCGGCAGCTGACACCTCACGTGCCTTTGGTGGCGGGGGGTTGCTGGCTGCGGACGTGGCGTATCGGATCATTGCAAGACTCCATTATGTTCGCTATATGTTCACATTTTGGGGTGAGGGAGTCAATGGAGGCCAGCTATCAAGAGCGGTGGGAATAAGCGTCCAGAAATCAGGATTTCGGAGAGTTCTTGGGAGCTATCGAGTGAACAAGCCTCAAGCGCATTCTGGCTGGCCTTTGCTAAAAGGCACAAAATGCGCAACTTAATTGGAAAGGCTTAACTCCTTGATCTTGGTAGCGATCAAGAATGGAATGGTGCCCAGAAGAGGACTCGAACCTCCACACCCTTTCGGGTACCAGCACCTGAAGCTGGCGCGTCTACCAATTCCGCCATCTGGGCGACGGAGAGCGATGTAAGGGGGTGGCCCCTGACTGTCAACTGGGTTTTTGAAGTTTTTCTGACAGTTAGTGAAAAAGCAGCCAATCACATGGGCGGGAGCGCCGGAGGGTGGGCATAGCGCTCCGGCTGGTGCGCCCTATATAAAGGAAATATCGAAAGGAATGCATCATGCTTGCTCCCCGCACGCTTCTGCTCGCCGGCCTTCTCGCCATTCTCACGCCCGCCATCGCCGGGGCTGATTCGTTGAAGCTCGGCAAGCCGGGGGTTGGGCCGCTGAACACCGGATCGACCCTCTGCGATTTTCGCGGCTGCTTCGGTTTCGGGCCGCAGCAATGGCATCGTCCCGCCTATGTCCAGCCGAACTACCGCCCACGCGGCGCGGGGCCAACCTATTACCGGCCGGGCGCTGCCGGGCCGCCACAGCTGACCTATGATCCGCCGCCGGCGCAAAGGGTGCAGCCGAAGGCGCGCGACATGAACCGCCATGCCGCCTGGTGCAGCAACGAATACCGCTCCTACAATCCGAGGACGGATCGTTTCCTCACTTATGAGGGCATCTACAAGACCTGCCGCTCGCCCTATCGCTGAGGCCGTTGCGGTCAGCTTTCGAGCGAGGCGCGGTCGACGTGGCCGAGATCGCGGCCGGGCTCGACGATGTCGCGGACCCGCTGTTTCAGCTCCCTCGGCCCGGGAAAACCGCCGTCGCGCTTGCGCTCCCAGATCAGATCGCCATTGACGCGGATCTCGAAATTGCCGCCGGTGGCGGGAATCAGCGCCACTTCGCCGAGACTGTCGGAAAAGGTATGCAGCAGCTCCTGCGCCATCCAGCTGGCGCGCAGCAGCCAGTTGCACTGGGTGCAGTAGAGGATCGTGACGCGGGCTTTTTCGGTCATGGCGATGTCCTTTCGTTTGCTCAGATTTAAGGCCTGTGGCGCGTGCGCGCAATCGCCCTCGCAGAGCATGATGCCGAAAAGTGTGAGCGGTTTTCGGGCGACATCATGCTCTAACTATTTAATTAAGAACAGGATTCAGATTTTGGGCCGAACCGGCCTAAAGCCTCGATCCTGTTCTGGCGTCTTGCGCGCCGCCCTCCGCCATGGTCTCTTCCCGTGATCGGCCATACCAGGAAGAGCCCATGCGCGTAGCAGTCATCGAAAACATGCGGAATACCGGCCTCGGCGCGCTTGCCGCAGCCCTCGACGAGGCGGGCGCGGAGATCGAGTGGTTCCGGGTGTGGCGGGACGGCATCCTGCCGAAAGATATATCCGGCCATGACGCGCTCGTCGTTCTCGGCGGCGAGCAGAGCGCGCTGGATGACGAAACCCACCCCTACTTGCCGGAGCTCGTCCGGCTCGCACGCCGCTTCGGTGATGCCGGCAAAGCGGTGCTCGGCATCTGCCTCGGCAGCCAGATCCTCGCCCGCGCCTATGGCGCCGACAATCATTTAGGAATCGCCCGCGAATTCGGCTGGCACGGGATCGGCGTCACTGCCGAGGGCCGGGCCGATCCGCTGCTGTCGCCGCTTGGCGGCGAGTTCACCATCTTCGAATGGCATGCCGATACGTTTTCGCTGCCCGAAGGCGCGGTGCGTCTCGCCTCGAGCCCTGTCGCCGAGAACCAGGCCTTCCGCATCGGCCGGGCCGTCTATGGCACCCAGTTCCATTTCGAGGCCAATTCAGCGGTCGTCGCGCAATGGAAGGCCGAATTCCCCGATACGATCGCGCGCATTGCGCCGGGCTGGCTGGAAAACCATGCCGAACTGGCGGCAAGGCATGCCGGAGCCGCCGATGCTGCAGGCCTTGCCATCGCGCGTGCCTGGGTCAGCCTGATCGAGCAGGAAGAGGTCGAAATGCTGTCGCAGGCCTCGGCGTGAGAGGCGATGCGATGCTGGCCAGCGAACGCGACAAGATGGCGGCAGGCGAATGGTATTGCTGCCTCGATGACGAGCTCGATCTCTTGCGCCGGCAGGCGCGCTTAGCCGTCCATGCGCACAATACGCTGCCGGCGGACGAGCGTGGCGCCGTTGCGCCGGCCCTGCGAGCGCTCTTTGCGCAGGCCGCGCCCGATATCTTCATCGAAGCGCCGTTTCACTGCTCCTACGGTATCAACATCACTCTCGGCGAACGCGTCTATTTCAATGCCGGCTGCACTGTCCTCGATTCCGGCCGGGTTACGATCGGCGACCGCAGCATGTTCGGCCCCGGCGTGCAGATCTATTGCGCCGAGCATCACAAGGAGCCGGCGCTTCGCAGCACCGGCATCGAGATCGCCCGACCTGTCACCATCGGCAGCGATGTCTGGATCGGCGGCAGCGCCATCATCCTCGGCGGCATCACCATCGGCGACGGTGCAATTGTCGGCGCCGGTGCGGTGGTGACGAGGGATGTGCCGGCCGGCGCAACCGTGGTCGGCAATCCGGCCCGCATCCGATAATGCCGGCAAACGGCCGCGATGACCTCGCCATCTCGACAGCGAGCAAAGCTCCGCTAGATCAGAAGGCAAATCGGGAGGACATCATGAGCGAGCGAACCTTACCCATGGAAGGCGGCTGCCGTTGCGGCCGGGTGCGATTGAAGATCAGCGCCCCGCCGCTGCTCACCATGGCCTGTCATTGCACAGGGTGCCAGAAGATGACATCAAGCGGCTATTCGCTGAGTGCTGCCATCCCGAGCGAAGGCTTCGAGGTCACGCAAGGCGAGCCGGTGATCGGCGGCCTGCATGGCGTCACGAAGCATTATTTCTGTCCGCATTGCATGAGCTGGATGTTCACCCGGCCGGAAGGCATGGACTGGTGCGTCAATCTGCGCGTGACCATGCTCGACGATCCGAGCTGGTTTACGCCCTTCATCGAGACCTGGACGAGCGAGAAGCTGTCCTTCGCCGAGACCGGCGCGGTGCACAGCTACGAGGCGCTGCCCGAGATGGAGGCCTATGAGGGGCTGGTGAAGGAGTATATGGGCAGGGGGTAAGTCAAAACTGCCGGTATTTCGCAAATGGCAAGCCATGCTTATTCGCAACGGTGGTTGCCCCTCACCCTAACCCTCTCCCCGTAAAAACGGGGCGAGGGGACGTGGCAAACGCAGCGTCGAGGTCGGGGAAAGCCGGTGCCCCATGTCCCTTCTCCCCGCAAGCGGGGAGAAGGTGGCGGCAGCCGGATGAGGGGCTGGTTTCGGTGATCTACCGGGTCGAAGTGTATCTCAAACGCCGAGGATGACAGGAATAAAGAGCGAGGCCTGTCAGCAAAGACCTACGTCTCCTCTTCAAAAGAAGCTCTGCGAAGGCCTATTCGTCGCCCATCTTCAATGCCGCGATGAAGGCTTCCTGCGGAATCTCCACCTTGCCGAACTGGCGCATGCGCTTCTTGCCGGCCTTCTGCTTGTCGAGCAGCTTGCGCTTGCGGGTGGCGTCGCCGCCGTAGCATTTGGCGGTCACGTCCTTGCGCAACGCCGAGATCGTCTCGCGGGCAATGACGTTGCCGCCGATCGCCGCCTGGATCGGGATCTTGAACATGTGCTTCGGGATCAGCTCCTTGAGCTTCTCGCACATGTCGCGGCCGCGCTTTTCGGCGGCCGTCCGGTGCACCATCATCGACAGCGCGTCGACCGGCTCGCCGTTGACGAGGATCGACATCTTCACGAGGTTGCCCTCGCGGTGGTCGGTGAGCGTGTAGTCGAAGGAGGCATAACCCTTCGAGATCGACTTCAGCCGGTCGTAGAAATCGAACACGACTTCGTTGAGCGGCAGGTCGTAGGTCAGCATCGCGCGCGTGCCGACATAGGTGAGCTCGATCTGGATGCCGCGCCGGTCCTGGCAGAGCTTCAGGATGCCGCCGAGATAATCGTCGGGTGTCAGGATCGTCGCGCGGATCCACGGCTCGTGGATTTCGGAGATTTTGACGACATCGGGCATGTCGGCCGGGTTGTGCAGCTCACGCTCCGTGCCGTCGGTCATAAACATCTTGTAGACGACCGAGGGTGCGGTGGCGATGAGGTCGAGGTCGAACTCGCGCTCCAGCCGTTCCTGGATGATTTCGAGATGCAGCAGGCCGAGGAAGCCGCAGCGGAAACCGAAACCGAGGGCAGCGGACGATTCCATTTCGAAGGAGAAGGAGGCGTCGTTGAGGCGAAGCTTGCCCATGGCGGCGCGCAGATCCTCGAAATCGGCGGCGTCGACCGGGAAGAGACCGCAGAACACCACCGGCTGGGCCGGCTTGAAGCCCGGCAGCGCCTGGGCCGTCGGCCGCTTGTCCTCGGTGATCGTGTCGCCGACGCGGGTATCGGCCACTTCCTTGATCGAGGCAGTGATGAAGCCGATCTCGCCGGGGCCGAGGCGGTCGATATTGACCATCTTCGGCGTCAGCACGCCCACGCGCTCCACCTGGTATTTCGCATCGGTGCCCATCATCCGCACCGTCTGGCCCTTGGTCAGCACGCCGTCGATGACGCGGACCAGAACCATGACGCCGAGATAGGCGTCGTACCAGCTGTCGACGAGCAACGCCTTCAGCGGCGCCTTGTCGCCGCCGGGGCTCTTCGGCGCCGGCAGCTTGTGGACGATCGCTTCCAGCACATCGGGAATGCCAAGGCCGGTCTTCGCCGAAATCAGCACCGCCTCCGAAGCGTCGATGCCGATCACTTCCTCGATCTGTTCCTTGATTCGGTCGGGTTCGGCGGCCGGCAGGTCGATCTTGTTGAGGACGGTGACGATCTCGTGGTTGTTGTCGATCGCCTGGTAGACGTTGGCAAGCGTCTGCGCTTCGACGCCCTGGCTGGCGTCGACGACGAGCAACGAGCCCTCGCAGGCCGACAGCGACCGTGAGACTTCATAGGCGAAGTCGACATGGCCGGGCGTGTCGATCAGGTTGAGAATGTATTTCTCGCCGTTGTTCGCCTGGTAATGCAGGCGCACGGTCTGGGCCTTGATGGTGATGCCGCGCTCGCGCTCGATATCCATATTGTCGAGCACCTGCTCGGACATTTCGCGCTCGGCAAGGCCGCCTGTCGTCTGGATCAGGCGGTCGGCCAGCGTCGATTTGCCGTGGTCGATATGGGCCACGATCGAAAAGTTGCGGATATGGGACAGCGGAGTGGTGGAATTGGTGCTCATGCGCGCCATATAGCAGCGCCGCCCCCTGCCGCAAAGCGGTAATTATCCCGCTGTTTACGCTATTTCGTCCTGTGTCAGGCGCGTATCAGACCGGCCACGTCTCCTGCCGCCAGGCCGAATCCCAGAACATCCATTCATATTGCGAGGCGCGTATGAAGACATCGGTCATCTGAGCCCGCTCCACCGGCGATGCGGCGCGCGCGGCCATGTCGGTCAGCGCGATCACTTCGCGGGCACCGGCGGCAAATTGCGGATCGCCATAGGTGTTGATCCAGGCCTGGAAGGCATTGCCCTCGATAACAGGCCGGTTCTTGATCGCTTCGCCGACATGCCAGTAGATCCAGAAGCAGGGAAGGATGGAGGACAGCGCCACCGCGTAGGAGCTGTGATAGGCGGTGGCAAGCAGGAAGTTCGTATAGGCAAAGCCGGCAGGCGAGGGCTCAGCTGACGTGACGTTCGCAGACGTGATGCCGAACTGGGTGAGGAAGCCGGCATGCAGGCCCTGCTCGACGGTGATCGCCTTCTGCGCCGAACCGAGGAAGCGCAGGACCTGCGCATTGTCGGGCGCCTTGGCCGCGACGATCGCAAGGCATCGCGCATAATGCTTCAGGTAGAGCGCATCCTGCAGGATATAGTGCCGGAAAACCTCCGGCGGCAGCGTGCCGTCCGAAAGGCGCTGCAACAGCGGCAAGGCCTCGATTTCAGCCATGATCGGCGCGATCCTGTCCCAGGCGGCAGCCGTGAAGCTTCCCGTCGTGTCCGTGCTCTGTGTGCTGGCGTCCATCACTCTCTCCTCGGATTACGCCGCCATATATGGACGGCGCAGCGGCGAAAGCAAGGCGCGTGTGGCCGCTTTTCGTAAGCTCTTGATTCCATCATCAGATAATGTATTTCTCTTATAGTGGAATCATTGGACTGGAAAATTGGACTGGAAAATGGAACCGGAACTCGAACAGGCGATCGGCATCCGCATCCGCACGTTGCGGCAGGAAAAGGCTCTGACGCTCGATGATCTTGCTGCGGCCTCCGGCGTCAGCCGGGCGATGATCTCGCGCATCGAGCGGGCGGAGGCGAGCCCGACCGCCTCGCTGCTGGCAAGAATCTGCGCTGCGCTCGGCCTGTCGCTGTCGGCCTTCTTTGCGGAAGAGGGGCAGGCCTCGCCGCTCGCCCGGAGGCAAGAACAGCAGGTCTGGCGCGATCCGGAAACCGGTTATATCAGACGGTCTGTTTCACCCCCGGGCACGCCTTCCGATGTCGATATCGTCGAGGTCGAATTCCCCCCTGGCGCCCGCGTCAGCTTCCCCCCGCATGCGAGCGCCCATGGCATGACGCAGCATATCTGGCTGTTCGACGGCGAGCTGGAGATGACGGCGGGTGAGGCCGTCTACCGGCTGCGCCCGGGCGATTGCCTCTTCATGCCGGTCGGCGAGGGTCACGTCTTCCACAATCCGGGCAACGCGCCGGCGCGCTATTGCGTCGTGCTCAATCGCGGCGGCCGATAACAGCATTCATTTCAGGAGAACAGCATGCCCGGTATTCGTATCCTTTCCGCCGAGGAGGCCCGCGCCGCCGTTCCGGCCCTTTCGGAAGTGCTTGTCGATTGCGTCGCGGGCGGCGCCTCCGTCGGCTTCATGCAGCCCTATGGGCCTGACGATGCCGAGCCCTATTGGCGCGATGTCGCCGATGCGGTCGCCACCGGCGCCAATCTGCTGCTGGTCGCTGAACTCGACGGCAGGATCGTCGGCACGGTGCAGGTGGGTGCCGCGCAGATGCCGAACCAGCCGCATCGCGGCGATCTGAAGAAGCTGCTGGTGCACCGCTCCGCCCGTGGCAAGGGGCTCGCCCGGCTGCTGATGGATGCCGCCGAACGCGAGGCGGCAGGCCGCGGCAAGACCCTGCTCGTGCTCGACACGGCAACCGGCAGCGATGCCGAGGCGATCTATCCGCGCCTGGGCTGGCAGCGCGTCGGCGTCATCCCCGATTACGCGCTGTGGCCGGAAGGCGGCTTCTGCGCCACGACCCTGTTTTACAAGCGGCTCGCCTGATTGCGCCGGCCCCGCTTAAGTCGGCCTGGCGAAGACCGGAAGCGCGCCGCCAAGCGTCGCACCCGCCGTCCATTGCGCCGCATTCCAGCCGAACTGCCGCGCCGCTTCGATATTCACCGCCATATCGTCGATGAAGGCGATCTCGCCGGGCAGCACGCCGGCGCGCTCCGTCGCCAGCCGGAAGAAGTCGGGGGAAGGTTTGCTGTGCCCGAGTGCTGCGGAATAGATGATGTCGTCGAAATGCGCGCTAAGGCCGATCTGCTCCATCAGGTAACGTGCCCGCCTATGCTCCTGGTTGGTCGCCAGCAAGAGGGTGATGCCGCTTTGCCTGAGACCAGCGAGTTCCTCGAGCAGATTGCGATCGAGGCGGGAATCGTTTTCGAACCAGTAGTCGATCAGCGTTTCGGCGCTGAGGTGGGGCGCGATCTTTGCGAGAACGCCGGCGAGCCTCGGTTCCAGCGCCGCGCGGCCGATGATGATATCGCCCCAGTGCGTCTGGAAGAATTCCTGCTGCAGCAGGTCGAAGCGCAGGCCGAGATCGCGCTCGAGGTAGGTGAAGTGAGGCAGGCCATCGGTCGGACGACCATGAATGAGCACGCCGTCGACATCGACCATCAGCACTTTCATGCGGAAAATTTCCTCGTTCTCAAAACAGCGGCGAAGGTGGCGTCATTATTCCAGACGATCAAGGGTCCGCGCCGCTTTTTTGTCAGGGCCGAGCCGTGTAAATCTCCATTGTCAATCAAGGGCAGGATCTGAAATGCGCGTCATCTATTCCGAAGATCACAAGCTGCGCGATGCCAGGACCGAGCTGCACGCCGGCCAGCTGGTGACGCCCTTCGAGGCGCCTTTTCGCGCCGAATGGATCCTGGCGGCGGTCAAGCAGGCGGGCTTTACCGACGTGGTGGCGCCCGATGCGCACGGGTTGGAAACGGCTCGAAAAGTGCATGATCCCGCCTATCTGGACTTTCTCGCCACCGTCTGGGACCGCTGGGTGGCGGCTGGTTTCACCGGCGAGGCGATCGCCAATTCCTTCGCCGTTCGCCGCACCAGCCAGCGCGTGCCCGACAATATCGTCGGCGCAATCGGCCATTACGCCAATGCCGCCGATACCTCGATCACCAAGGGCTCGTACGAGGCGGCGATCGCCTCCATGCGCTGCGCGATCACAGGCGCCGACTGGCTGAATGCCGGCAATCGTTTCGCCTTCGCGCTCTGCCGCCCGCCCGGCCACCATGCCGGCATCGATCTCTTCGGCGGCTATTGTTTCATCAACAATTCGGGTGTCGCCGCGCAGCGGCTGCTCGACCATGGTGCGAGGAAAGTCGCGGTGCTGGATGTCGATTTCCACCATGGCAACGGCACGCAGGATCTCTTCTATCACAGAGGCGATGTCTTCACCGCCTCGCTGCATGGCGATCCCATGCAGGCCTTTCCCTATTTCCTCGGCCATGCCGACGAGGAAGGCGAGGGGGAGGGTACTGGCGCCAACCGTAACTATCCGATGCCGCCGGGCACGCCTTGGGATGTCTGGTCTTCGGCCCTTGCCGATGCACTCACCCGCATCAAGGCCTTCGGCGCCGAGGCGATCGTCGTGGCGCTCGGCGTCGACACTTTCGAGCGCGATCCGATCTCTTTCTTCAGCCTCACCTCCGACGATTTCACCCGCATGGGCGCGATGATCGCTTCCGCCGGCTTGCCGGTGCTCGCCTGCATGGAGGGCGGCTACGGCGTGCCGGAGATCGGCCTCAACGTCGCCAATGTCCTCAAGGGTCTGGAAGCCTGATCGCTGCCGATGACCGACGAGACCGTTCCATCCGATATCCCGACATCACGCATGCTGAGCTGGGCGCGCAACTCCACCGTCTACCGCCTCGAGCGGCGGATGATGACGGAAAAGCAGCTGTTTGATGCCATTGCCCGCAAGGCGAAGGAGAAATTCGCGGGTATCAGCGCGGCACAACTGAAGGCCGTTGCCGATTTCGCCGTCAAATTTGCCTATGACAACAAGGTGCTCGACGATCACGCCTATGCGGAGGTCAGCACGCGGTCTGCCGTGCGCGGTGGCAAATCGAAGCGCGCGATCGCCCAGAAGCTTGCTGCCAAGGGCGTCTCCAGCGACAAGGTCGAGGCAGCACTTGAAGAGGCTGACGATCTCTATGCTGCAGCGATCTTCGCCCGCAAGCGCGCCTTCGGCCCCTTCCGCCGGGTCGAGCTTGATGAAAAGCGAAAGGCGAAAGAGCTTTCGGCTTTTGCCCGCAACGGCTTCAGCTTCGACATCGGCAGGAAGGTCTTCGACATGAGCTTCGAAGACGCCGAAGAGATCATCGTCGCGGGCCGATCTGCGGCGCCTCAGCATCAGCGCTCTTGATCCCGGCATGAAAAGTTTGAATTTGGTTCTCACCCGTCTTCGGCCTAGAACCGCGCCAGGATCGGGGGCAACATGGATATCAAGAATATCGAGACCGGGACGGACGGCGCAGCCTTGATCGCGCAGCCGGGCATATCGCCGACTTCGGGCGGCTTGGCGGCCGGTGTCGCCATGTGCCTGATGTCGATGTCGTCGATCCAGTTCGGCGCGGCACTGTCTTCGTCAGCCATTGCGACTTATGGCGTTGCCGGCGCCACCTGGCTGCGGCTTGCTTTCGCGGCGATCATCCTTGCCGCCGTCGTCAGGCCTTCGGTGCTGCGTTATAGCGGCGCCCAATGGCAGGCGACATTGCTGCTCGGCACGACGACGGCTGCCATGACGCTCTGCTTCTTCGCCGCGATCCAGCGGCTGCCGCTCGGCCTGGCGATCGCCATCGATTTCCTCGGGCCGCTCTCGGTCGCCGTCTTCGGCTATGGCCTGACCTGGCGGCTCACCTGGCCGTTGATCGCTGCTGCCGGCATTCTCTTCCTCGCCCATGACGGCGAAGGCTGGGTCGGCAATTCCTCAGGCGTCCTCTTTGCCCTCGGTTCGGCCGTGGGATGGGCGGTCTATATCCTGCTGACGAAGAAGGTCGGCGCTGCCTTCAAGGGGCTGGAAGGTCTCTCCATGTCGCTGATCGTTGCCGGCCTCGTCGCGACACCCTTCGGTCTGGCCGAGACAGGGGGCGCCTTCACAGCGCAGGGACTGGTCGAGGTTCTCGGCCTTGCCATCCTCGTGCCACTTTTGCCCTATGCGCTGGAGATGGTGGCGCTGCGGCGCATGCCGTCGGCATCCTTCGGCATTTTGATGAGCCTCGAACCGGCCCTCGGCGCTCTCGCGGGCTTTCTGATCCTCGCCCAGCCGATGACCGCGCTGCAGATGTTGGGTACGGCGCTCGTGGTGGCGGCCAGCGCCGGCGCCACCGCCTCGGCGGCGAAGACCTAGAAAAGTGTCAGCGTTTTCCGGGAACGCCGTCTCTACAAGATGGATCAGGCGGGTTTGCGGGCGGGATCGTCGAGCGCCGGATTGTAGAACAGCGACAGTATCAGGCTCTTGGCGATCCGCTCCGCCGTCGCCATGAACCAGGCCTTGGCCTCCGGCGTTGGCGCGATATCGTCAAGCGTTGCGGCAAACAGCGACAACCACTTCGGAAAGAGATCGGGCGTCAGGTTCTGGACACCCGTATGCGCCTGCACCGGCTTGCCGCCATAGGCGCCGCTGCGGAAGGCAACGGCCGACCAGAAGCTCTTCATTTTCGCCATATGCTCCGGCCAGCGGCCGGACAGCCTGGCGTCGAACACCGGGCCGAGATCGGGATGCGCTAGCACGCGCCCGTAAAAGGTCTCGACCAGCCTGTCGATGAAGGCCGCGTCGACGCCCATTTCCCGCATCTCCGCCTCCGCCCTTTCGCGGATCGCCGCGACATGAGCAGGGCGGCCCTGAATGTCATTGTCCATTCCGAAACCCCGGCGCCGCGTGATGCGGCGCCCTCTCATATAGGTGTTTATGCCAGCGCGCCAAAGTCGTCCGTGCCGCTTGCGGCAATCTGTCAGCCAGCTTGCCCTACGCACTTGACCGGCATCGCACGGTTCTTTAGATTTAGAATTATTCTAAAATATTGGAGAAAGTCATGCTGGCGCGGTTTTTCAGATCCTCGAAACGATCTTTCGACTCGCTGTCCGAGCAGGAAATCCTTGCCCTTGGGATCGCCTCCGAGGAAGACGATGCCCGCATCTACCTTGCTTATGCCGATAGGCTGCGCCGCGAATTTCCGGCCTCGGCCAAGGTCTTCGAGGACATGGCCGAGGTCGAGGATACGCATCGCAAGTCGTTGATCGAGATCCATCGTCAGCGTTTCGGCGAGCGCATTCCGTTGATCCGGCGCGAGCATGTGGAGGGCTTCTACGAGCGCAAGCCGGACTGGCTCAGGGCAAACCTTTCGCTGGATGCGATGCGCAGGGAAACCGAGGCGATGGAGGAGCAGGCCTATCGTTTCTATGTCGAGGCGGCAAAACGTACCTCCGACGCATCGACGCGCCAGCTTCTCGGTGATCTCGCCCTTGCCGAACAGGGGCATGAGGATATCGCCCGCATGCTGGGCGACAAACATACGCCCGAAGACGTCAAGCACGACGAGGACGCGACGGTGCATCGGCAATTCGTGCTGACCTATGTGCAGCCGGGTCTTGCCGGGCTGATGGACGGCTCGGTCTCGACGCTGGCGCCGATCTTCGCCGCCGCCTTCGCCACGCAGGATACCTGGCAGACCTTCCTCGTCGGCCTTTCGGCCTCCGTCGGCGCCGGGATTTCGATGGGCTTCACCGAAGCCGCCCATGACGACGGCAAGATTTCCGGCAGAGGCTCGCCGATCAAGCGCGGACTTGCCTGCGGCATCATGACGGCGCTCGGCGGTCTCGGTCACGCGCTGCCCTATCTGATCCCGCATTTCTGGACGGCAACGATCACCGCCGCCGTCGTCGTCTTCTTCGAGCTCTGGGCGATCGCCTTCATCCAGAACCGTTACATGGAAACCCCCTTCCTGCGCGCCGCCTTCCAGGTGGTGCTCGGCGGCGGCCTGGTGCTCGGCGCTGGTATCCTGATTGGGAATGGGTGAGTTGCGGTCGGGCGCAGCCCGAGCAATCGATCCAGTGAATCGATTGCAGCAACGAACGCCCTGAGCCCAAGCGAAGGGCCGGGAGACGGTGCCACATCTTTCAAACCTGCTAAAACAAAAAGGCCGGCAAACCGCCGGCCTTTCCACATTCTCTATTGCAACCTTTACCGCAGCGCGCCGACCAGGACGTCGCGGCCGTTCTCGATGGTGACCCAGCGGCCGGCATTGTAGCTCGACTGGCGCTTGACGAAGGAATAGGGCGTTCCAAACCATGGCTTGACGTCGGCGGCGAGGTTGTCGAGCACGAAATCGCCCTCGGCGGTGCGCAGCGTCAGCACCGCATGGCCTTCGCCATCCGGCTTGCGCACGACGGTCATCAGCAGATCGGCAGCCGGAAAGCCGCGCTGGATCAGCATGCGGCGCTTCAACAGCGCGAAATCCTCGCAGTCGCCGGCGGTGGTCGGATAGGCCCAGACCTCATCCTTGCCGTAGATTTCCTTGTCGGTCATCGGCGTGATCGTGCGGTTGGCCGTGGCGTTGACCGAACGCACGAGCGACCACTTCCCCGGGTTCATGGCAACGGGGCCGGCGTTTCGGTCTGCGCCGCATTCACTGCGGTGGATCTGACAGAAATCATAGTGCCCGATCGGCTGTGAGGTGGCATTGCCTGTCACCATGGAAGCATTTCTGCTGGGGGCCGGTATGGCGGCCGTCGCCATCGCAAACATGGCCATCATGGCCACAAAGATACCCTTGATCCGCACGCCCGCTCTTTCCTCGCATCGCCCCTTATTTATTAACAAAGTGTTAATGGAGAGGGCCCAAAAGAGTCAATCGTTACTTCTTGGGAGGACCTTGCGACTCGCCGACATGGTTAAAATGCAACGGGTTGGGGACCTGCATCAGGCGAATTTATCCGCCTCTGCCATTCAAGTGGGCATCTGCCTATTTGTTGATGAACGGATGATGCCTTTGACGGCGCTCAGGAGAAGCGCGATATCGCCGGGGCGGGAAAGGCGATGGTCGCCGTCCCGGACGAAGGTCAGCACCACATCGTCGGCGGGAAGATGTTCGACCAGTTTCATCGCATGCGCATGCGGCACGTCGGCGTCTTTCATGCCTTGGAGAATGTGCACCGGGCAGCCGGTTTCGATGATGCCGTCGAGCACCCGGTTCTTTCGGCCGTCCTCGATCAGCGCCCGCGTATAGATGTTGGGTTCGGGGCTGTATTGCGAACGCTCTTCGAAATAGCCGCGCTCGGCCAGCGACTTGCGCTCCTTGGCCTTGAGGTTCGGCTCGATCAGCTCCGAGGTGAAATCGGGGGCGGGCGCAATCAGCACCATGCCTGCGAGCTTCGGGCCGCCCTGCCGTGCAAGCTCCTGCGCCAGCCTGAGCGCGATCCAGCCGCCCATCGACGAGCCGACGAGGATCACCCGATCGGGCGCGACATGACGGATGACGGCCAGCGCCTCCTCCAGCCAGCGCGAGATCGTGCCATCGCGGAAGCTGCCGCCGGAAAGTCCGTGGCCGGAATAGTCGAGGCGGATGCAGGCGAGCCCAAGTTCCGCCGCCAGCCCGTCGAGTTCCACCGCCTTGGTGCCGCTCATGTCGGAGCGGTAGCCGGACAGCCAGACGAGTGCCGGTGCGCCATTGCCGGTCTGCGCCGGGCGGACGAGCGTGGCGATCTCACGCGCCGCCTCACCCTCGCCGACAGTCAGGAACTGCGGCTGGGCATTGGACAACTGATCGGACATCGGCGAAACTCCTGTTGTTTTGGCCTATAAAACAGATTCTTGGCAGGCTGACAGCGGGTGATTTTTCCGCTAAAGGATGATATTGACTCCGTTGCAGCGATGACGCGACACGTTTGTGCACCCCTGATTGGGAGCGCGATGCTGCAACGTTCCGAAACAACGCGAGGAGAATACGACCATTCGCAGACCTTTTAAAACCGACGCGCCCGTGAAGGACGGACCGCGCTCGAACCGTGAAATCCGCATTCCCAAAGTTCAGCTGATCGGGGCTGACGGAGAGAATATGGGCGTCGTGCCTACCGACCAGGCCTTGAGAATGGCGGAAGAAGCCGGCCTCGATCTCGTCGAAATTTCCCCAAATGTCGAACCGCCAGTGTGCAAGATCCTCGATCTGGGCAAGCTGAAATATGCCAACCAGAAGAAGGCAGCCGAGGCGCGCAAAAAGCAGAAGATCGTCGAAGTCAAAGAAATCAAGATGCGCCCGAACATCGACACCCATGATTATGAGGTGAAGATGAAGGCGATGGGTCGCTTCTTCGACGAAGGCGACAAGGTCAAGGTGACGCTGAAGTTCCGCGGCCGTGAAATGGCCCACCAGGAACTCGGCATGAAGCTTCTGCAGCAGGTCAAGGCCGATACGATCGAGTTCGCCAAGGTCGAAGCTGAACCCAAGCTCGAAGGCCGCCAGATGATGATGGTGCTGGCGCCGAAGTAAGCGCCAGGCAGTATTTCGCCCAAGGCCGTCCGCAAGGGCGGCTTTTGTGCTTTCTGCCACTGTATTTTTGGATGCACGAAGATTCCTCCGCGGCCCCGTTGCACTTTCATGACGCTGCGGTTATAAGCGCGCGTCCGAACTGACCGGCAGGGCATGCCGTGGCAGTTTCGAATGCTTGCGGAACGGTTCGTCGCCGATGCCGCAGATCAACAACAAACGCTCCCGCAACTTGTTGCGACGGCCGGAGAACCGGACTTCGCGAGAAGGGCTTTTTTGATGAAGCGCGCAGGGAGGACAGAAGGAGTAGCAAAATGCCCAAGATGAAGACGAAGTCCTCTGCCAAGAAGCGGTTCAAGATCACCGCAACCGGCAAGGTCAAGGCTGCCGCTGCCGGCAAGCGCCATGGCATGATCAAGCGTTCCAACAAGTTCATTCGCGATGCACGTGGCACCATGGTTCTCGCAGAACCGGATGGCCGCAAGGTTATCAAGAATTACCTGCCGAACGGTCTCTGAGACTCGTCCGCGAACGCTAGATTTAAGGAGATCATGATATGGCACGTGTAAAAAGAGGCGTCACCTCTCACGCCAAGCACAAGAAGGTTCTGAAGGCCGCAAAGGGCTTTTACGGCCGCCGCAAGAACACCATCCGTACCGCCAAGGCTGCTGTCGATCGTTCGAAGCAGTACGCCTACCGCGACCGCAAGGTCAACAAGCGCAACTTCCGTGCGCTTTGGATCCAGCGCATCAACGCCGCTGTGCGTGAATTCGGCCTGACCTATGGCCGCTTCATCGACGGCCTGAACAAGGCTGGCATCGAGGTCGACCGCAAGGTTCTCTCCGACATGGCGATCCACGAGCCGGAAGCATTCGGCGCGCTGGTCAGCGCTGCCAAGAAGGCTCTTGAATACCTCAAGGAAGCCGGTACGGCGAACGAGTTTGAAGGCGCGGTCAAGTAACCAGCGCTTCCCAAGCTTTTGAATTTATGATTTTGGGAAACCCGCGCTGGTTTGGGCTAGCGCGGGTTTTTCTTTCTTTATATTCCTGGCGCCGGCCGGCGCCGCCTGCCTCCCGATCGCCCGCCTGATACTGGACGGAAAGAAGTGACAATGTCAGATATCGACCAGCTCAACACATCGCTGCTCGCCGAAATCGCTGCCGCCGATGACGAGACGGCGCTCGAAGCCGTGCGCGTGTCCGCCCTCGGCAAGAAGGGCTCCGTCTCCGAATTGTTGAAGACGCTCGGCGCCATGACGCCGGAAGAGCGCCAAAGCAAGGGCGCGGCGATCAACGTTCTGAAGAACGCGGTGACCGAGGCGCTCACCGCCCGCAAGACGACGCTCCGGCAAGCGGCGATCGATGCGCGGCTGCAGGCCGAGACGGTCGATGTCAGCCTGCCGGTGCGCTCTTCGCCGGCCGAGCGCGGCCGTATCCATCCGATCAGCCAGATCGTCGACGAGATCACCGCGATCTTCGCCGACATGGGCTTCTCGATCGCCGAAGGTCCTGACATCGAGACCGATTATTACAATTTCACCGCGCTGAATTTCCCCGAAGGCCATCCGGCCCGCGAGATGCACGACACCTTCTTCTTCAACCCGGATGAGAATGGTGAGCGCAAGGTCCTGCGCACCCACACCTCGCCGGTGCAGGTCCGCACCATGGAGGCGCAGACACCGCCGATCCGGATCATCATTCCCGGCAAGACCTACCGCCAGGACTCGGACGCTACCCATTCGCCGATGTTCCATCAGGTCGAGGGCCTGGTCGTCGACAAGAAGGCCAATGTCGCCAACCTCCGCTGGGTGCTGGAAGAATTCTGCAAGACCTTCTTCGAGGTCGACAGCGTGACGATGCGTTTCCGCCCGTCCTTCTTCCCCTTCACCGAGCCCTCCTTCGAGGTCGATATCCAGTGCGACCGCTCCGGCCCGATCGTCAAGTTCGGCGAGGGTACCGACTGGATGGAGATCCTCGGCTGCGGCATGGTCCACCCGAACGTGCTGCGTTACGGCGGGCTCGATCCGGACGAATATCAGGGCTTTGCCTGGGGCATGGGCCTCGATCGCATCGCCATGCTGAAATACGGCATGCCCGACCTGCGCGACTTCTTCAACGCCGACGTCCGCTGGATGACGCATTACGGCTTCCGCCCGCTCGACATGCCGACGCTGTTCGGCGGCCTCAGCGCTTGAACGGAGAATTGGGACGATGAAATTCACGCTCTCCTGGCTGAAAGAGCATCTGGAAACGGATGCCGGCCTCGATGAAATCTGCACGCGCCTCACCGAGATCGGGCTGGAGGTCGAGGATGTCGACGACAAGGCGGCCTTCAAGCCCTTCGTCATCGCCAGGGTCGTCTCGGCCGAAAAACATCCCCAGGCCGATCGCCTGAAAGTGCTGATGGTCGATACCGGATCCGGCGCACCGGTCCAGGTCGTCTGCGGCGCCCCGAATGCGCGCGCCGGCCTCGTCGGCGCCTTCGCAGCGCCCGGAACCTATGTTCCCGGCATCGATGTGACGCTCGCCGTCGGCAACATCCGCGGCGTCGAAAGCCATGGCATGATGTGCTCCGAAAAGGAGCTGCAGATCTCCGACAGCCACGACGGCATCATCGATCTGCCCGAGGATGCGCCGGTCGGCCAGAGTTATGCCGCCTATGCTCATCTCGACGATCCCCTCATCGAGATCAACTTGACGCCCAACCGGCCGGACTGCACCTCGATCCACGGCATCGCCCGCGATCTCGCCGCCTCCGGCCTCGGCACGCTGAAGATGCGGCCCGCCCCGTCCTTCGCCGTCGAGGGTGAGACGCCGGTGAAGCTGACGCTCGATCTCGATGATCCGAAGCTCTGCCCGGGCTTTGCGCTGCGCCTCGTGCGCGGCGTCAGGAACGGCCCGAGCCCGCGCTGGATGCAGCAGCGGCTGATCGCCATCGGCCTGCGCCCGATCAACGCTCTGGTCGATGTCACCAATTACATGACCTTCGATCAAGGGCGGCCGATCCACGTCTTCGATGCCGCCAAGATCAACGGCAACCTGGCCGTCCGTCGTGCCGCCGAAGGCGAGACGGTGCTGGCGCTCGACCAGCGCGAATACAAGCTGTCGCCGAACAACGTCGTCATCTCCGATGAAAACGGTATCGAGTCGATCGGCGGCATCATGGGCGGCGAACATTCCGGCTGCGACGAGAACACCGTCGACGTGCTGATCGAATCCGCCCTGTGGGATCCGATGAACATCGCCAAATCAGGCCGCAGCCTCGGCATCATCACCGATGCCCGCTACCGCTTCGAACGCGGCGTTGATCCGGAATATATGGTCCCGGGTCTCGAACGCACGACGGAACTGGTGCTGGAGCTTTGCGGCGGCAAGGCCGCCAAGGCCGAGATCGTCGGCTACCAGGGTTACGAACCGAAGATCGTCGATTTCCCCTATTCGGAGGTCAAGCGCCTGACGGGCCTCGACGTCTCGAATGAGGAAAGCAACACGATTCTGACGCGCCTCGGCTTTACCGTCTCCGGTTCCGGCGAGCGCGTCTCCGTCGCTGTCCCCTCCTGGCGTCCCGATGTCGACGGTAAGGCCGATCTCGTCGAGGAGGTCATGCGCATTCACGGCGTCGACAATATCAAGCCGGCGCCGCTTGAAAGCCATGCGGCCGTCAACGGCAAGATCCTGACGACGCTGCAGATCCGCACCCGCCTCGCCAAGCGGGCGCTCGCCGCGCGCGGCATGCTCGAAGCCGTCACCTGGTCCTTCATTCCCGAAGACCAGGCAAAGCTCTTCGGCGGGGGTTCGCCCGCCCTCAAGCTTGCCAACCCGATTGCCGCCGAAATGTCGGATATGCGCCCGTCGCTGCTGCCGGGCCTGCTGTCAGCCGCCCAGCGCAATGCCGACAAGGGTTACGGCGACGTCGCCCTCTTCGAGGTCTCCGGCACTTATGAGAACGACAGGCCGGAGGGTCAGCGCCGCGTTGCCGGCGGCATCCGCCGCGGCACGGCCTCGCTTGCCGGCGCCGGTCGCGCCTGGTCGAACGCCGCCAAGGGCGGCGGCAAGCCGGTCGACGTCTTCGACGCCAAGGCCGACGCGCTCGCCGTCATCGAAGCCTGCGGCCTGCCGATGGGCAATATCCAGATCGAGCAGGGGGGCCCGGCATGGTACCATCCCGGCCGCTCCGGCACGATCAAGATGGGGCCGAAGGTCGTGCTCGGCTATTTCGGCGAATTCCATCCGCTGACGCTGGAATCGCTCGACGTCTCCGGCGCGCTCTGCGGCTTCGAGGTCTATGTCGACGCCATGCCGGAGGCCAAGCGCAAGGCGACGCGCACCAAACCGGCGCTCGAGCTGTCGCCGTTCCAGCTGGTGCGGCGCGACTTCGCCTTCGTCGTCGACAAGACGGTGGAAGCCGGCGCCATCGTCAAGGCCGCGACGGGCGCCGACCGCAAGCTGGTGACCGCCGTCAATGTGTTCGATATCTTCGAGGGCGCATCGGTTGGCGACGGTAAGAAGTCGGTGGCGATCGAGGTGCAGATCCAGCCGGTCGAGCGCACGCTGACGGATGAGGATTTCGAGGCGCTGACGCAGAAGATCGTCGCCAGTGTTGCGAAATTCACCGGCGGTGTCCTCAGAAGCTGAGCGTCACCCAACGTTGCCAGATAATGGACCGGTCGCGAATGGCGGCCGGTCTTTTCACCGATGCAGATGGAAGAGTTTGCTGACGATCGTCCAGCGGCCGTCGATCTTCAGCAGCGAGAGATAATCGGTAAAGCGCATGCCGGCAAAATCGTCGGTGACCTTGACGCTTGCCGCATCGCCCTCGACATCGACACTCTGGATGTCCATGTAGGGCTGCGTGCCGGGCGGCGCCGGCTCCTCCTGCAGGATCGCGGCGATGAATTCGTCCCGCGTCAGCCATTCGACCGCATTTTCGTAATGGCCGATGATCGAGCTTTTCGGGTGAAAGGCCTTTTTCAAGGCTGCCTCATTGGCGAAGGCCATGCCTTCGACATAGAGATGAACCGTCTGTTCGACTGCCTGCCTGTCCGACATATTTTCATCCCGTTCTCAGAGATGGTGTTAGATAGTTTCGCCGAGCCCGAAGGCAAGCCCGGCCGGTTGTGGCCGACCGGGCTTTCGCTCTTTGTTTCGGTAGGGGTTCAGATGTTCGTCATGGCAAGCGAGGCGTCCGAATAGCGCTTGCCGGCAACCTGTCCGGCGGGGATGATCTCTTCAAGCCTCGCGAGCTCCGCCGGGCTCAGCACGATATCGGCAGCGGCCGCATTCTGTTCGAGATGGTGAAGCTTGCGGGCACCGGGGATCGGCACGATGTCGTCGCCCTGGTTCAACACCCAGGCGAGCGCCAGCTGCGCTGCCGTCACGCCCTTCTCGGCAGCAAGCCGCTCGAGCGTCGCGACGAGGGCGGCATTGGCGTCGAAATTTTCCGCCTGGAACCGCGGCACCTGCCGGCGGAAATCGTCCGCGTCGAGATCCTCCGCCTTGCGGATTGCTCCGGTCAGGAAGCCGCGGCCGAGCGGGCTGTAGGGCACGAAGCCGATGCCGAGTTCGCGGCAGGTGGCAAGCACCTCCTCTTCCGGATCGCGCGTCCAGAGCGAATATTCGCTCTGCAGGGCTGCGATCGGATGGACCGCATGGGCGCGGCGAATGGTGGCGCTGCCGGCTTCCGAAAGCCCGAGCGCCCGGACTTTTCCTTCCTTTACCAGTTCCGCCATCACGCCGACCGTCTCTTCGATCGGCACGTCAGGATCGACCCGGTGCTGGTAGAAGAGGTCGATGGTTTCGATGCCGAGGCGTTTCAGCGAGGCCTCGGCCACGGTTCGCACATGCTCGGGGCGGCTGTCGACGCCGGTGATGGCAGCAATGCCCGGCTTGCTGGCATCGATCTTGAAGCCGAACTTGGTGGCGATCACCACGCGGTCGCGGAACGGCTTCAGCGCTTTGCCGAGCAGAACCTCGTTGGTAAACGGGCCATAGACTTCGGCAGTGTCGAAGAAGGTGACGCCGAGATCGATGGCGCGATGCAGTGTCTTGATCGATTCCGCATCGTCGCTGGCGCCATAGGCAAAGCTCATGCCCATGCAGCCAAGGCCGACGGCAGATACGGTCAGATCGTTTCCGAGTTTCCGGGTTTTCATGATGCGCTCCTTTGTGAGCAGTTTTGAACCGCTTGATCGGTTGCGGTACCGCCAGACCATATCGCTGTCGCATCAATCAGAAAATACATGCAGTTTCTAACAGGTTGTTCTATAATTTCGATCAATGAACAGGACACAGCTCTCGCAACTCGCCGTTCTCGCCGCCGTCTCGGAGCATCGCAGCTTCCGGGCGGCGGCGAAGGAACTCCTCGTCGCGCCCTCGGCAATCAGCCATGCGATATCGAGCCTCGAGGAAAGTCTGGGGGTGCGGCTTCTGGCGCGCACCACCCGAAGCGTCGCGCCGACGGAAGAGGGCCGCCTGCTGCTTGAAAGACTTCGTCCCGCGCTGGAGGAGATCGACATTGCTCTGGAGGCCGTCCGCGATACGCGCGCCAAGCCGGCCGGAAACCTGCGCATCACTGCGCCGCGCTTCGCCTCCGATCTGCTGCTCGCTCCGCGGCTCGGCGACTTTCTCAATCTCTATCCCGATATCACCCTGGAGATCGCCAATGAAGATGGCTTCACCGATATCGTCAAGGAGGGTTTCGATGCCGGTATCCGGCTGGAGGAGAGCCTGGAGGCTGACATGATCGCGGTCAGGGTCTCGCCCGATCTGACGACGGTGATCGCCGCTTCGCCCGAATATTTCGAGCATCATCCGAAGCCGGAGCATCCGCGCGATCTCGTCCATCATCGCTGCATCAAGCGGCGCTTTACCAACGGCTCGATCTATCGCTGGGAATTCGAAAAGGACGGGCAGGAACTCGTCGTTTCGGTCGACGGGCCGCTGATCGTCAGCGAGGATCGGCTGGCTTTGCTTGCGGCGCTGAACGGCGCCGGCCTTGCCTATCTCTTCGACATGCGCGTCTATGATGAGCTGGCGGGCGGCACACTTGTGCGGGTGCTGGAAGATTGGTGCGCGCCCTATTCCGGGCCGTTTCTCTATTACCCCACCCGGCGGCAGATGCGGCCGGCGCTACGCGCCTTCATAGATTTCTTCAGATACAGCGAGCAGGATACGGGCGGCCGGTAAGGAATGGAAACCGGGCCGCCCGTTCTCATTAGGGCGCTTTATGCATCAGGCAGCCTTTGCCTTCTGGTTTGCTGCCGTGGTGGCTAGCTGGGAGAGGGTCTTGTCGGTGGCCGTTTCCTGTTGCAGCGTCTGGTCGAGCAGGCCGACGACCTCCTTGAGACCGAGGGTCGCGGCCCAGGTCTTCAGCGTGCCGTAACGGGCGATTTCATAATGCTCGACGGCCTGGGCAGCGGAAATCAGGCCGGCATCGAGAGCCACCGTGCCCTTGAATTCCTCCATGATTTCCTCGCCCTCGGCGATAATGCCCTGGATCGCCTCGCAAGTCTTGCCCTGGGCGCGTTTGCCGATCAGCTCGAAAACCTGCTGCAGGCGCTCGACCTGGCCTTCGGTTTCCTCACGGTGTTTTTCGAAGCCCTTCTTCAATTCGGGGGATTGGGCGGCGCGCGCCATCTTCGGCAGGGCGCGCAATATCTGCCGTTCGGCGAAGTAGATGTCCTTCAGCGTGTCGTAGAAGAGATCTTCCAACGTCTTTTCCTTGGCCATTTTCTCGATCCTTGTTTTGGGGAAAACCGCGAATGCGGCGACACATTAAGAAGAGAAGATCGCGCTAATTGTTCCCGATCGATTTCGGGTGGACTGGAAATCGGTGCCGGGCGATGATTCCTGCCATCGATGTGGGAGGTGAAGTCATGCGAAAGCCGGGTTCGATGAAGGGTCTGGAGGATCTCGGCCGTGTGCGGCTGTCGCAAAACTTCTTTCTCCGCGATTTCCTGCACTCCGAAATCGCTGATTTCTACCGCATCCCCAACATCCCCGAGGATCCCGATCTGGCGATCGAGACAGGCAAGAGGCTCTGCGAGGAATTGCTGGAGCCGCTGGAGGCAACGTTCGGACGGCTGCATATTCGTTCCGGCTATCGTTCGCCTGCGGTCAACAGGTTCGGCAACGAGAACAAACTGAACTGTTCGACCAATGCGTCCACCGCCGCGCATCACATCTGGGATATGAGGGACTTTGACGGCTGCATGGGTGCTGCCGTCTGCATTGCCGTGCCGTGGATGGTCGACCATTACCGCGTTGAAAGCGACTGGCAGCGGCTCGCCTGGTGGATTCACGACCACCTGCCTTATGCTTCGCTCTGCTTTTTCCCGAAGCTCTGGGCCTTCAATATCCAATGGCACGAACGGCCGAAACGGGTGATCCAGAGTTATGTCAGCCCGCGCGGCATCCTGACCAAACCCGGCATGGCCAACTGGGAAAGCGATCATTCCGAGTGGTATACGGGTTTTCCATTGCTCAAAAGCTGATCCTATAGCGGATGTGGCCGTCGCTCTCGACATAGCTGTCATAGAGCGCCCGCGCGGTTCTGTTCTGCTCGCTCGTATGCCAGTAGAGCCGCGACCAGCCCTTGGCTTTGCAGGTCGAAACGAGATCGTCCATCAGTGCCCGCCCGACGCCCTGGCCGCGCGCATCGGCATCGACGAACAGGTCTTCGAGATAGCAGTCCCTGCCGCGGATCCACGTGCCCTCATGCGTGAGATAGAGCGCAAAGCCCATCATCCGGCCATCGACCTCGGCGACACGCATCGCAATCGCCGACGCCGGATCGAAGACCCGGCGCCATGTGGAATCGGTAATATCGGCATCGACGGTGACGTCGTAAAAGACGAGGTAGGCGGCCCAAAGTTCGCGCCAGCGGGCTTCGTCTTCGGGGCGGGCCTCACGTATCGTCACGGTCATGGCGTCTCTTTCTTTCAGGCGCCGGCTTGGTCGAGCAGCGCCATCGCATCATCGGAAAGCGCAAGTGTCGCCGATTTCGCCAGGCTTTCAAGCTGTGAAAGGCTGGTCGCGCTGGCGATCGGCGCCGTCACGCCCTTCTTGCGCAGCAGCCAGGCGAGCGAAATTTCCGCCGGCTTGGCGCCGGTCTCGGCAGAAACCTTGTCGAGCGCGGCCAGGATGCGCAGGCCTTTGTCGTCGAGATATTTCGAAACCCGGCCTTCGCGTGCGCGGCCTTGCGTATCGGACTTGCTGCGGTATTTGCCGGTCAGGAAGCCGGCGGCGAGGCTGAAATAGGTGATGACGCCGATGTCTTCCTTGACGCAGAGATCGGCAAGCGGCCCCTCGAAGCTCGAACGTTCATAGAGATTATATTCCGGCTGCAACACATCGTAACGCGGCAATCCGGCCTTTTCGGCAGCGTCGAAGGAAGCCTGGAGCAGTTTCGCATCATAATTCGAGCAGCCGATGGCGCGGATTTTGCCCTGCTGCTTCAGCTTGGCATAGGCGCCGAGCGTTTCCTCGTGCGGCGTATCTTCATCCGGCCAGTGCGAGAGATAGACGTCGATGTAGTCGGTCTGCAGCCGGCGCAGCGAATCCTCGACCGCCTTCAGGATATAGGTCTCCTTCAGCGTCTTTCCCTGTCCCATGTCGGAGCCGACCTTGGTGACGATGAGAGCCTTGTCGCGGGAGACCTTGGCTTGGCTTAGCCAGCGCCCGATGATTTCCTCGGAATCGCCGCCCTTGTTGCCGGGAACCCACGAGGAATAGACATCGGCCGTATCGATCGTATTCAGGCCCGCGTCGAAGAAGGCATCGAGAATAGCGAAGGATGTTTTTTCGTCGGCGGTCCAGCCGAAGACATTGCCGCCGATGACGATCGGCGCGACCGATAGACCTGTTTTTCCAAGCCGGCGCATTTCCATGACGCTCTCCAGAAGTGTGAAGGAATTGAAATCGCGGATACGGCAGAACGCCGCCCTGACCAACTTAGCGCGATCCGCGTATCCGGGAAGGCAAACTTCCGTGATTTCAGGTCGCGCCATTGCGCCGCAGCTAGGGCCTGAATATGGTTCGCGGAAATCAGTTTGGGAGACTTGGATCATGCTGCGTTTCGGTATCATTTCAACGGCGAAGATCGGTCGCGACAATGTCGTTCCGGCGATCCAGGATGCGGAGAATTGCGTCGTCACGGCGATTGCCAGCCGTGATCTGGCGCGCGCAAGGGAGATGGCCGACCGTTTCTCGGTGCCGCATGCCTTCGGCTCCTACGAGGAGATGCTGGCCTCCGACCTCATCGACGCCGTCTACATTCCGCTGCCGACCTCGCAGCATATCGAATGGTCGATCAAGGCGGCAGATGCCGGCAAACACGTGCTCTGCGAAAAGCCCTTAGCGCTCAAGGCCGACGATATCGACGACGTGATCGCCGCCCGCGACCGCAACCGGGTGGTGGTCACTGAAGCCTATATGATCACCTATTCCCCGGTCTGGCAGAAGGTGCGCTCGCTGATCGACGAGGGCGCCATCGGTTCGCTCCGGCATGTGCAGGGCGCCTTCACCTATTTCAACCGCGACCCCGCCAACATGCGCAACGTCCCCGAGCTCGGCGGCGGCGGCCTTCCTGATATCGGGGTCTATCCCGTCATGGGCACGCGTTTTTCCACCGGCAAGGAGCCGCTGTGGATCCAGGCGATCACCGAGCGCGATGCGGATTTCGGCACGGACATCTATTCGAGCGTCAAGGCGGATTTCGGCGATTTCGAGCTGAGCTTCTATATCTCGACGCAGATGGCCAACCGCCAGGTCATGGTCTTCCACGGCACCGAAGGCTACATCGAGGTCAAGTCGCCGTTCAACGCCAATCGCTGGGGACCGGAAGAGATCGAGCTTGCCGACCGCAGCCACAGTGAATCGCGCATTTTCCGCTTCCAGGACAGCCGCCAGTACAAGCGGCAGGTCGAGGCCTTCGCCCGGGCGGTGAAGAACGGCAAGGAAGAGATCGTCACGCTCGAAAATTCGAAACTGAACCAGAAGGTGATCGACGCGATCTATCGGGCCAGCGAAAAGGACGGCTGGGAGGCGGTCTAGCGCATAACCCCGAAAATCGGAATCGATTTTCGGAAAGGATTATGCGCCATTCAGGGGGTTAGAGCGTCCTTAGCGCGTCCTATTGGACGCGCGGCGCTCTAATCATTCCGCGCGGAAGACGAAGCGCGAATAGCCGAAGAAGCTGAAGATCATCGAGGCGATGCTGGCGATCACCATGGCCGCCAGCGGCTGAAGTGCCGGCAGCGACAGCAGAAGGGCGGAATAGAGCCCGTAATTGACGAGCGCTGCCGTCACCCCGACCGAGCCGTAGCGGAAACCTTCGGCGGCAAGCGAACGGCCGGAGCGATCGAAGGTGAAGCTCCGGTTGAAAGCCCAGGTCGCCGCCATGGCGAAGGCGATCGCCACGAGCCGCGCCAGAAACGGCCCGAGCGGCGTCAGCGCAAGCAGCGCCGACAGAATGCCAGCATCGACCAGGAAGCCGATGCCGCCGGCGATCGCGAAGTGGATGAGCTTTCTCATGCCGCATCCGCCTTGCCGGGACGTGCACGCGATACCGGCCCTGCGTCGCTGAGCGGTGCCTTCAACGCGCTCGGCCTTTCCAGGCCCATATAATGGATACGAAGCTGTTCGGCGCGGGCACGCGCAACGGAATCCAGGATGACGCCGGCGGTGAACAGCATGAAGGAAATCATCAGCAGCGCCGTCGACAGCACCCAGGTCGGCATGCGGCTGACGAGACCCGTCTCGAAATATTCCGCCAGCACCGGCGCCATGAAGCCGAGGCTCGCCAGCATGAAGGTGGCGCTGATCGCGCTGAAAAAGGCGAAGGGCCGGGTTTCCTTCATCAGCATTGCGAACATCCAGAGGATCTTGGCGCCGTCGCGGAATGTCGAAAGCTTGGAATGCGAGCCTTCCGGCCGGCGGCCATAGTCGAGCTCCAGCTCGCTGACCGGCAGCTTCAGCCGGGAGGCATGCACGGACATTTCGGTTTCGATCTCGAAGCCGCCGGATACCGCCGGGAAACTCTTGACGAAGCGGCGCGAAAACGCGCGGTAGCCGGAGAAGATATCGGTGAAGTCGGGGCCGAAGATCATCCGATAGAGCAGGTTGAAAAGCCGGTTGCCGAGCGCATGGCCCTGACGGCCGGCATCGGAGTGCACGCCGCGCCTGGTGCCGACCACCATGTCGGCGCGCTCGGTGAGCAGCGTGCGCACGAGTTCCTCGGCATCACCAGGCGCATAGGTGCCGTCGCCGTCGGCGATGATGTAGATGTCGGCGTCGATATCGGCGAACATGCGGCGCACGACATGGCCCTTGCCCTGACGCCGCTCGCGCACGACATGCGCGCCGGCAAGCATTGCCTGCAGCGCGGTGCCGTCGGTGGAATTGTTGTCGTAGACGTGGATCGCAGCATCGGGCAGCGTCGCCCGGAAGCCCTGCACGACAGCGCTGATCGTCGCCGCTTCATTATAGCAAGGGAGCAGGACGGCAATATTCAGATTATCGGTACGCGATCGGGCCATGACTCTACTCGTTACACTGAAAGCCGCGCTCAGCCTAAATCACGCGCCGTTAATAAGACCCTATGACGCAGGCAAAATCGGCAGCTGCCACAAACGGCTTTACACTTTCTTGATCGGCGGCGGCTAAAGTTCGGGTATCGAAACGAACCGCTAACCACAATGAACGCTGTGCAGCCGATCCCCCATGCATCCTCCGCGATCGACGCTCCCAGGGGCGGGCTGCCCGCTCCCAGGGACGGGCTGCGCGACCTGCTGACGCGTCTCTGGCCGACCGTCATCGCCTATAGCGTCATCCTTGCCGCCGCCATCCTCATCACCAAGCTTTCCGGCGCCACCGACTATGTCGGGCCTGACAATGATGATGGAATGCGTCTCGTCGAAGTTCGCGATTTTCTGGCCGGGCAGGGCTGGTTCGATCTGATGCAATACCGTCTCGGCCTCGACGGCGGCACGCTGATGCATTGGTCGCGGCTGATCGATCTGCCGATCGCCTCGCTGATCTGGTTCTTCGGCCTGTTCGCGCCCCGCGAGACGGCCGAAGCGTTGGCGCTCGCCGTCTGGCCGGTATCGCTCATCCTGCCCGCCATGCTCGCCATGGCGGTTGCCGGCCGGCGCATCGGCGGCGTTGCCGCCATGCATATCAGTCTCGGCTTGACCAGTCTTGCGATTTACACCGGAAACCGCTTCGCGCCGGGCGCCATCGATCATCACAATGTGCAGCTGGCGCTGGTCGCGACGATGATCGCCATGCTGCTGGATCCAGAGCGTCGCGCCTGGAGTTATGCGGTCGCCGGCATCGCGGCAGCCGTTGCCATCGCCATCGGCGCCGAGACGACCCCCTTCGTCGCCGCCGTCTGCCTGACCATCGCCCTGCTCTGGGCATGGGAGGGCGAAAATTTCGCCGCCGCCGCCAAGGCCTTCGGGCTGGCGCTGGCGATTGCGATCAGCATCCTCTTCTTCGCAACGGTGCCGCCCCGGCTTTATTCGACAGTCACCTGCGACAATCTCTCGCTCGGCTATTACAGCCTGGCGGCGATCGGCGGCGGGTTGCTGTTGTTTTCGGCGGTTTTTGCCAGCCGCTTGCGCCGGCCCTTGCGCTTTGCCGCACTCGCCGTCGTCGGCGCCGGCGTTCTCGGTTCGGCGATCGTGATCGCACCACAATGCCTGAGCGATCCGCTGGCCGGCCTCGACCCGATGCTGGTCGAGCTCTGGCTCAGAAATGTTTCGGAAGCGCAGTCGATTTTCGCTCTCGGACGCACCGATCTCTTCTCGATCGGTGGCTTCTATGCGGCCGGCCTGTTCGGCATCGCCGTCTGCATCTTCCGCGTCGTCCAGCGTGACCGTGTGCAAATCCATCTGGTCCTGCTCTTCCTGCTGATGACGAGCTGGGCAATCGCGCTGGTCCAGGTGCGTGGTTCCACCTTCTCGAACCTGATCTCCATCCTGCCGCTTGCCCTGTTGATTATAGATGTCCGTCGCATCTCCAACGGTGACAGCGAGAATGTCGCAGCCGCCTTCGTCTATATCGTCACCGTGCTCGCCAGTGCTCCGGCCGCCTGGGCCGTCGGCGGCGGATTTGTCTCGCTGCAGATGCAGAATGCTGCGCAGAAGAAGGCCGCAGAGCCGGCAAAGAAGATTTCCTGCACATCGCAAGCGGCGCTGGCGCCGCTGGCCGGACTACCGGCCGGATTGGTCTCGGCGCCGTCGGAAATGGGCGTGCCGATCCTCCGCTTCACCGCGAACCGGGTTCTCTCTGCGCCTTATCATCGCAATCAGGGCGGCATGCTGACGGAGCTGCATATCGGCATGGCGGAGCCGCAGGAGGCGGAAGCCTTCCTGAAGGGGACCGGCGTGACGGTGCTTGCCTTCTGCCCCAGCGACCTGCAGACCCGCGAGATCACCAAACTGAAGCCGGATGGGCTCTATGCTGAGCTCGGCAAGAGCAATATCCCGCCCTATCTGGAACCGCTTCCGAAGGCGGCGGACGTGGGCGTTCAGTTCTTTCGCTATCGGCCGGCGACGAATTGACGCCGGCAATCTTCAGGGTGGGATAAAGCATGTCGCGATAACGACATGCGTAAAAACAAAGCAAGCGCGGGAAGCCGATCTGAAAGATCGCGACGCGCTTATCAGTGCGAAACGCGCATGGCGCGGCGAAGGCGCTGATTGGCATAGAGCCCGAGCACGAAGAGCATGAGGCCGCCATTATAGCCGAGCACGGCATAGACGAATGCGAGAATAGACACCGGCCCGGGCGAGGTTATCGCCGCCAACGCGAATGTCATTCCGATCAGCGCGGCGACCAGCGCGATCACGCCAGCCGAACGCGTCTGCCCGGCGCTGACGCCCAATGCTGCTGCTGTGAGAATAATCATTTCAGCACCTTCCCAGAGAGAACGAGGGGAAGCATAGGAAGCGCCAACTAACAAAGATTTACCGGCGATCTTCGCCGAAAAGCCTTTGTATTGCGGTGGTTAGCAATCCCTTTCGGATAAAACGCATATTCTAACTATCCGTTCCGCAACAAAACAGTTTTACACGATTTTGTTGTTTGTCCGCCCGGCTGCAACGAGTGCATGTGGAGGATGCGTTGAGACGAGCGCGCTTGATGCAACGGCAACGAACCACTCTCGCCAACGATTTCGACGGCCGGGAAAACAGGTTCCTGCGCCAAGGCCGAGCTTCCCGTTTATCGCTGATCGACATACAAAGAGGGATGAGCAACGTCTTCGACGGCGATTCGCCGACCAACCTTGCCGAATATTCGGTTTCGGAACTTTCCGGCTCGATCAAGCGCACCGTCGAAACCGCCTTCGACCAGGTTCGCGTGCGTGGCGAGATCTCCGGCTATCGCGGGCCGCACTCCTCGGGCCATGCCTATTTCGCGCTGAAGGACGATCGCGCCCGCATCGATGCCGTCATCTGGAAGGGCACCTTCTCACGGCTGAAGTTCCGCCCGGAAGAGGGCATGGAAGTCATCGCCACCGGCAAGGTCACCACCTTTCCGGGCTCTTCGAAATATCAGATCGTCATCGAGACGCTGGAGCCGGCCGGCGCCGGCGCGCTGATGGCGCTGATCGAGGAGCGCAAGCGCAAGCTCGGCGCCGAGGGCCTGTTCGATGCCGCCCGCAAAAAGCGGCTGCCCTTCATGCCCGGCGTAATCGGCGTCGTCACCTCGCCGACCGGCGCCGTGATCCGCGATATCCTTCACCGCATCTCCGATCGTTTTCCCGTGCATGTCCTCGTCTGGCCGGTGAAGGTCCAGGGCGAGGGCTCCGGCGAGGAGGTGGCGAACGCCATCCGCGGCTTCAACGCGCTGGAACCTTCAGGCACCATCCCGCGCCCGGATGTACTGATCGTCGCACGCGGTGGCGGCAGCCTGGAAGATCTCTGGAGCTTCAACGACGAAATCGTCGTGCGTGCTGCCGCCGAAAGCGCAATACCGCTGATCTCGGCCGTCGGCCATGAGACCGACTGGACGCTGATCGACTACGCCGCCGATGTCCGTGCGCCGACGCCGACGGGGGCAGCGGAAATGGCAGTGCCGGTCAAGGCGGAGCTCGAGGCGCAGGCCGCCGGTCTTGCGGCACGCCTGCAGGGCTGCATGAACCGGCAGATGGATCAGCGGCGCCAGTCGGTGCGTGCCCTGATGCGGGCATTGCCGTCGCTCGATCAGCTTCTCGCATTGCCGCGCCGCCGTTTCGACGAGGCGGCAACCGGTCTCGGTCGCGGGCTGGAGCTCAACACCATCAACAAGCGCCGCGGCTTCGAGCGCGTGGCCGCGCATCTGCGCCCCGATCTGCTCGCCGGCCGCATCGCCGAGCGCCGCCAGACGTTGAACGAGCGCATGGCCCGGGCCGAGCGCATGGTCGAGCGGCTGATCGACCGCTCGAAATCGCGCGTCGACCGCGCCGAAGCCATCCTCGCCTCACTGCCGGCCCGGCTGAAGACCCAGACCGACCGCGGTCGCGAACGCCTCGGCAATCTTTCGCGCCATGCCGATACGGCGGTCCGCCACCAGCTGACCCGCGCGCGCTCCGAGCTTTCCGCGCAGGACCGCGTGCTGCAGTCGCTCTCCTATAAGAATGTGCTGAAGCGCGGCTACGCCGTCATTCGCGATGAGGATAACAGGCCGGTCTCGCAGGCTGCTCACCTCTCCGCCGGCATGGGCATCGCCATCGAATTCGCCGACGGCCGTGTCGGCGCCATGACCACGGAAGGTGGCACACCGCCGGCCGGTGCCAAGAAGCGCAGCACAAAACCCGCAGAACCGCCGAAGCAGGGAAGCCTGTTCTGACGATGCGGATCCTGCTGGTGCTTGCCCATCCGCTGGAGGATAGTTTCGCCGCTGCCGTGGCAAGGACTGCGCGTGAGGCGCTGGAAGCCTCCGGCCATGTTGTCGACCTGTTCGATCTCTATGCCGAAAATTTCGATCCGCGTCTTTCGAAGGCTGAGCGCGGCGGTTATTTCGATCAGCCCTACGATACTTCAGCCGTTGCCGATATTGTCGCCCGCCTGAAGGCTGCCGACGGCCTGATCCTCGTCTTTCCGCAATGGTGGTTCAATTTCCCCGCCATCCTGAAGGGTTTCTTCGACCGGGTCTTCGCCCCCGGCGTTGCCTTCAGCCATGATGCCGCCGGCGGCCGTATCGTGCCGCAGCTGACCCATATAAGGCTGCTCTATGCGCTGACGACGACAGGCTCGCCCTGGTGGCTGGTGCGTCTCTATATGGGCGATCCGGTACGCCGGCTCTTGAAGCGCGGCATCGCCGCCTTCTGCTCGAAGGGATTGAATTTCCGCATGCTCAGCCTGCACGACATGGACCGGGCCTCGGATGTAAAGCGCAGGGCGCATCTCGATCGTGTGCGCAAGCTGCTGTCGGCGATCCGCTAGGCGCTATTCGAAGTCCGCAAGAAACTTGCGCAGCAGCCTGTCGAGTTCCGCCTTGTCGGCCGCGCTCAGATTTTTCGACAGCCGGTGCTGATTGACGACATGCGCATCGACGGCGGTCTCCACCGTCGCAAGCCCTTTTTCCGTCAGCGCGATGAGCACGCTCCTGCGATCCTCCGGATTGAGGATACGTTCGACGTAGCCCGCCTTCTCCAACTGGTCGATGCGGTTCGTCATCGTCCCGGAGCTGACCATGGTCATCTCCAGAAGCTCCCCCGGCGAAAGCCGGTGGGGCGCGCCGGCGCGGCGCAGCGTCGCCAACACGTCGAAGGCGGAGGACGACAGCCCCTGCTTCATGAGCACGGCCTCCACTTCGCGGCCGAGATGGGTACTCAGGCGTTTCAGACGCCCGAGGATGCCCATCGGTTCGACGTCTAGGTCCGGCCGCTCCCGTCGCCATTGCGCCAGGATCTTGTCGACATGGTCCATCTTGCCGTCTTCGCTCATGCTCCATCGATATCATTCATTATCTTGACGTCAAGATAAGAAGGCGTAAGATGAATTTATCTTGAAATAGAGATTCTCGATATGAAGACAAATTCACGTTACGTCGCCGATCTTGCGGCAACCGCGCTCGCACCCGCCATCTGGGGCAGCACCTATATCGTCACCACCACTTTCCTGCCGGCTGGATATCCGCTGACGGTGGCGATGCTGCGCGCCTTGCCGGCCGGTTTGCTGCTTCTCTTCCTGGTCAGAAAGCTGCCTTTCGGCATCTGGTGGGGAAGGGCTTTCGTTCTCGGCGCGCTTAACTTCTCGTTCTTCTGGGCGATGCTCTTCGTCTCGGCCTACAGGCTGCCAGGCGGCGTTGCCGCAACGGTCGGCGCCGTGCAGCCGTTGATCGTCATCGCTTTGTCGCAGCTTTTTCTCGGCAAGCCGGTCCGGCCGCTTGCCGTACTGGCTGGTCTCGCCGGCATGGCCGGCGTCGGACTGCTGGTGCTGACGCCGAAGGCGGGGCTCGATCCGATAGGTGTCGCTGCCGGTCTGGCCGGCGCGGTCTCGATGGCCTTCGGCACGGTGCTGACGCGCCGCTGGGCGCCGCCGGTCTCAAACCTCACCTTCACCGCCTGGCAATTGACGGCGGGCGGCATGCTGCTGGTGCCTTTTGCCTTTTTCTTGGAACCGGCGCTGCCGATGCCGACCGCCGCAAACATTGCCGGCATTGCCTATCTCGGGCTGATCGGCGCAGCCTTCACCTATCTGCTCTGGTTCCGTGGCCTGTCGCGCATCGAGCCCTCGGCGGTTGCCTCGCTTGGCTTCCTTAGTCCGCTGGTCGCGACCCTGCTCGGCTGGCTGGCGCTCGGCCAGAGCCTGACGCCGGTGCAGATCGGCGGTTTGGCTATGGTTCTTGCCAGCGTGTGGCTCAGTCAGCGCACGATGATGCCGCTCAGGCCCATTCGCCCTGCCGCATCACCGGAACCCGTGAACCATCCGGCTTGAGGCCGTCGATATCGACCTTGTCCGAGCCGATCATCCAGTCGATATGGATCAGGCTGGAATTGCCGCCCTGTGCCTTGATCTGCTCCTGGCTCAGTGTCGCGCCATCGAGGAAGCATTTGGAATAGCACTGGCCGAGCGCGATGTGGCACGAGGCGTTTTCGTCGAACAGCGTGTTGTAGAACAGGATGCCGCTCGCCGAGATCGGCGAGGAATGCGGCACCAGCGCCACTTCGCCGAGCCGGCGCGCGCCCTCGTCGGTATCGAGCACCTTGTTCAAGACCTCTTCGCCGCGCGAGGCCTTGGCCTCGACAATGCGCCCGCCCTCGAAACGCACCTGGATATTGTCGATCAGCGTGCCCTGGTGCGAGAGCGGCTTGGTGCTCGAGACATGGCCTTCGACGCGCAGCGCATGCGGCGTGGTGAAGACTTCCTCGGTCGGGATGTTCGGATTGCAGGTAATGCCGTTCTTGGCGGTGGAAGCGCCGCCGTGCCATTCATGTCCGTCGGCAAGGCCGATCGTCAGGTCGGTGCCCGGTCCCCGGAAATGCAGCGAGGCGAAGCGCTCGCCGTTCAGCCAGGCGGAGCGCTTGCCGAGATTGGCATTGTGCTCGGCCCAGGCGGCGACGGGATCGCTGACATCGACGCGCGAAGCGGCAAAGATCGCCTTGGCGAGCTTGGCAATCGCGATCGGTTCCGGATCGTCGGGGAAGACCACCTTGGCCCAGGATGGGTTGGGATAGGAGACGATGTTCCAGTTGATGTCGAAATTCGAGATCTTCTCCAGCGCCGGCTTGTAGGCGGTGGAGTTGGCGCGATTGGCGCGGCCGACCTTGCCGGCATCCTGCTCGGACAGCAGCATCGGATTGTCGCCGGCGACCGCAAGACGGGCCGCCCCATTGGCATAGGCCTTGGCCATGCCCTCGTAGAGCCAGCCGGAGGCGCGGTCGAAGCTCTCGTCGCTGCCGTATTGATAGCGCGCCAGCGTCGTTTCCTCGTCGGAATAGAAGGCGGAGACCAGCCCGGCGCCGGCCTTATAAGCGTGTTTGGTGATCAGGCGGACGAGCGGCAGCGCCACGACAGGCGCGGTGATCACCAGGTCCTGACCTTTTTGCAGCTGCAGCCCGACCTTGACGGCGACTTCCGCAAGCTTTTCCAGCTTGACGGGATCAACGGTGTTCTGGCTCTGGGGCATGAAAGTCATGGTTCAACCTGCCTTCTGTCATCGACGGTGGGAGGCTGGAAGACTTAGACCCGTTTGCGGCGAAAATGAAGCGCGCCGCTGCCGAATTGCAGCGGCCGGATTATATGTCCGGCCGCTCGCGGGGCTTTAAGCTGCGGCAGGCAGCCTGAGCAGGATCGAGTTATGTTTTTCGAGGAATTCCATCAGCCGCTGCGGATAGTCTTCGCCAACGGCGGCCTTGACGCTTGACCGTTCGGACAACGTCTTGCGCCAGCGCTTCACCCGTTCAAGCCCTTCGAAGATGTCGCTGTCGCCGAGCGTCTCGAAGAGATCGAAATACCGAAAGACCGGCGCGAAGACGGCGTCGACGAGGCTGAAGTCGTTGCCGGCGAAATAGGGGCCGTCCGTCAACACCTTCTCGACAGTTGCGAATTTGGAGATGAGTGCCGTGCGCTTGGCCTCCAGCTGCGCGGCATCCTCAGCCGTCTCGTAACCCCAGAGATCGGAAAGCAAGGAGGAACCGAATTCCATCCAGCCGCGATGGCGGGCACGCGTCAGCGCATCTCTCGGATGCAGCGCCACACCCGGCTGCGTTTCCTCCAGATATTCGCAGATGACGCTGCTTTCGAACAGCACGGCCTGGCTGCCGTCTTCCTCCTCGATCCGCAGCAGCGGCACCTTGCCGAGTGGCGAGATCTGCAGGAACCAGTCCGGCTTGTCGGCAAGATCGATGTTGATGCGCCCGAAGGGCACGCCCTTTTCGAGCAGCGCGATCGTGGCGCGCTGCACATAGGGGCACAGATGATGGCTGACGAGGGTAAGCTTGCTCATGGCGGTCTCCACACGACGATGATAGATGTAAATGCATCTAATAGTGCTTGCGGCGAAATTCAAGATAGATGTAACTGCATTTATGTCTGAAAAACCGTCGAATCCGAGCGAAGCAGTCACCTCTGCCTGGACCAGCATCATGCGCGCCCGCGAGCGGTTGCTTGGCGCCATCGAAGCCGACCTGAAGGCGGCCGGCATGCCGCCGCTTGCCTGGTATGACGTGCTGTGGGAATTGGCGCGCTCGCAAGACGGCAAGCTGCGCCCCTACGAGATCGAGGAGCGGACGTTGCTGGCGCAGTATAATCTTTCCCGGCTGCTCGACCGGCTGGAACGGGAGGGCCTGGTCCGGCGCGAGGTCTTCGCTGAGGATGGACGCGGCCGCTGGGTGGTGCTGTCAGATGCCGGCCGAAAGCTTCGCGAGCGCATGTGGATCGTCTATGCCAAATCGATCGACACTCATATCGGCTGCAAGCTTGCCGAAAACGAGGCGAAGGCGATCGCCGGCCTGCTCGACCGCTTTCTCTGAATCCTGTTCTCAATTGAAGAGCGAGAGCATGATGTCGTCGGAAAAACCGCTCAGACTTTTCGGCATCATGCTCCGATCAGGCAATCAGTGGCGCGGCGACCGCTTTCAGCGCCTTCAACGCAGCCTTCGGATCGAGCCGCACCTGCAGCCCGCGCTGCCCGCCATTGATATAGACGAGCGGTTCGGCAAGGGCGGCTTCCTCGATCGCTGTCGGCACGGTCTTTTTCTGGCCGAATGGGCTGATGCCGCCGACATGATAGCCCGTCAGCCGCTCGGCATCGGCAGGCTTCATCATGTGGGCAGATTTGCCGTGAAAGGCGCTGGCAAGCTTCTTCATGCTGACCTCGCGATCCGACGGCACGACGACGCAGACCGGTTTGCCGTCCACCTCCGCCATCAGCGTCTTCAGTACCCGGTGCGGCGCCTCGCCGAGTGCTTCGGCCGCCTGCAGCCCGACGCGCTCGGCATTGGGGTCGTAGTCATAGGCATGAACGGTGAAGGCGACGCCTGCCTGCGAAAGAAGCTGTGTCGCGCGCGTGGTCTTGGACATCTCTTCTCCTCGTGAGTTCACCCGGCCGCCTGTCAGCTTCCGAATGTTCCGGCGTAAATCTCCGGCTTGAAGCCGACCAGCAATTTCCCCTCCGCCTCCAGCACCGGCCGCTTGATCATCGACGGTTGGTCGAGCATCAGCTGGATCGCCTTCTCCCGGGTCAGGTTCTCGCGCTCGGCGTCGGGCAATTTGCGGAAGGTGGTGCCGGCGCGGTTGAGCACGGTATCGAGGCCGGCCTCGTCGATCCAGGCTTCGAGATGGGTGCGGTCGATACCGAGCGCCTTGTAGTCGTGAAACTCATAGGCGACGCTATGTTCTTCCAGCCAGTTGCGGGCCTTCTTCATCGTGTCGCAATTCTTGATGCCATAGATGGTGACGGCCATGCCCGATCGATCTCCCTGTGATGACAGCGAGATAACATGCACGAAGGCCGGCGCAAACGCCGTGCAACGTTTTATCCCCGGAGCGCGTCGACGATCGAGGCAGGCAAAGCCGGCCCGTGGCTCAATTCTCCAGCGTGCCGGCCTTGCGGGAAGCCTTGCTGGGTTCGTCGCAGACGATCTTCATCAGGTCGCCGCGCCGCCGCACCAGCCTGTCGGAGGTCCGGGTCAGGATCAGCCCGTCCTGCGGCGCGGTGAGCTCGATGCTGCCGCCCGGCTGCCCGGGCCGGGTGACGATCGTCGCCAGAAGATCGCCTTCGGCAACCCTTTCGCCGATGTCGCGATGGAAAAGCACGGCGCCGCCTTCTGGCGTACGAATGATCTCGACATTGTCGAGCGGCACGGCCGGACCGGAAAATACCGTCGCCGCGGGCTTCCCATCGCCAACGATCCCGCGTGCCGAGAGGAAGTGCCAGAGCCCGTCCGCGTCCTTTTTCGCCAGCACGGGATCGACGTCGCGTTTGCCGCGCAGCTCGACGGTGACGGAGAGTTTGCCGGGCAGCCGGGGTCGGCGCTCGCCGGGCACTTCATATTTCCATGCAAAGCCGACGGCCTCCTCGAAGGCCGAGCTTTCGCCATCCGAAAGCAGCACCGCCTCCATCTCGAGTGCAGCGGCAAGATCGGCCGCCTCCGGCCAGAAGGCCTCGTCGATATAGGCATATTGCAGGGATTCATCGTCGCAATGCAGATCGAGCACGAGATCGGCGCCAAGCGCCATATGCAGCAGCTGCCTCTTCAATCTGTCCGTAGCCGGGTAATCATCGAGATCTTCGGTCAGCGTGGCGCGATCGACAATCGAGATCAGTGGAAAATCCCGGTTGAAATTGGTGCGTGAGCCCAGGTCGAAACGACCCTGCAACTCGCCGAAATGCGATTGCGCCGCACCGATCGGATTGGCCTGCGGCACGATGGTGATATCGCCGGCGATCCCGCCTTGGTCTTCCGCCTGCCGCAGCCTTTCGCAGAGGAAATGCAGCAGCACCGTTCCCGGCAGCTCGCCGGCATGCAGTGCCGCCTGGATATAGATCTTCGGCGCCTTCGGATCGTGACCTTTAAAGCGCAGCACCGGCAACCGCCACTCCGTTCCCGGCGTATCTCCAGGGATGATGATCTCTGAAACGTCCATGCTGTCTTCGTTCCCGTTTGTAACCAGCGCCCGGTTAGGCATTCCGAGCTATATGAGCGGAAATAGGGCAAGCGCAAGCGTGGTCCGGAGACATCATTGCCTCAGCCGAGCAGCGGCCAGCGATCGATGATCCGATGTTCGGTTTTTCCGAGAACACTGTGGATGAGCAGGAATTCGGACGCGGTCCATGAAACCGGTGTGTCGAGGCTCGCCGTCGGCACGGTCTTGCGGTCGTAGAGCAGTGTCATGTGCGGTGTGAAATCGCGGCTGATATTGTGCCGCAGTCCGGCATTGTGCATGCCGACACCGAGCTGGACATGCAGTCGGGTGAGCAGCCTCAGCCCGCCTTCGCCGTAAAGCACGAGCGGCCGCGCCTTGCCTTCCCGCCTGAAGCTCATGATCCTGTCGAAAGTGATCGCGATCGGCGCGCTCTCCACCGTGGCGCCGGCTTGGCGCGCCGCAAAGACCGCGTCCTCGGGCAATTCTTCATAATCGTCGATGCCGATGATCGTCACATGCAGCGTGGTCAGCCGCGGCTTTGCCGAAAGAGAGAAAGCCTTGCCATAGTCATCGGCGATTGATGCCGCCTGCCGCTCGACCGCCGCAGGCGGACAGAGGGCGAAGAAAAGCCGGTGTCCGCCGCTATGGTTTTCGCCCGGTCGCCTGCGCCGACTTCGCCTATCCTCGAAGTCGAAGGAGATTTGGTTCATGGGCTCTCAGGGTCGTCATGACCCACCTCGTCGTTTCCAAAACGCGACGAAGGATACTCTGACGAGATTGAATATCAAGAACAGAAAGAGAACATAATTTTCCGATACAATCCGCTCTGAACGGATGATGTGGACGTTCGATCGACATTTCGAGAGACGCATCGCGATATTTCCCGGAAGCCTTATGCGCGCAAGAAACGGGTTGAAACCGAGGCCGTCCCATACGATTTTGAGATAATCGAAAACGCGGAGGCTGTGTCATGGCTGAGACAACGCACCACTATCTCATCTTCGAAACCGCGGGCGGTTTCTGCGGCATTGCCTGGAGTGACGCCGGCATCACCCGTTTCCAACTGCCGACCAAATCAGCAGAAGCGACCGAACGGCTCTTGCTGCGCCGCCTGCCGGATGCCGAAGCCGGCGCGCCGACGCCTGCCGTGCTGGAGACGGTCGCTGCGGTGAAGCGTTACTTCCAGGGTGAGGAGACGGATTTTTCCGGCGTCGACCTCGACCTTGCCGGCCAGGATGCCTTCTTCCGGGATATTTATGCGGCGGCAAGGCGTGTCGGCTGGGGCCGCACCACCACTTACGGCGCGCTGGCGAAGGAGCTCGGCGTCGGGCCGGAAGCCGCCCGCGACGTCGGCCAGGCGATGGCGAAGAACCCGGTCGCTCTGATCATTCCCTGCCACCGGGTGCTTGCAGCCGGCGGCAAGATCGGCGGCTTCTCGGCTCCCGGCGGTTCGTCATCGAAGGCCCGCATGCTGGAACTCGAAGGCGTCAACCTCGGCCCGCCGCCGCCTGCCCAGCAGTCCCTGGGTTTCTAGGCGGCGGAGGCTTTTCGTTTTCCGCAATTCCCGGCAAAATCGCTTCGCGCTTTGCCTGGCAAAGCCGCTGCGCACTTTTGCAGGAATTGCTTCAGTAGCAGTGTCAGCCGCTCAATGCGGGCTGGCAGTCGGGCGGATGATGATCTCGCTGACATCGACGTCATCAGGCTGGCTGACGGCGTAGAGGATCGAATTGGCGACGGCCTCAGGGCTGATCGTGATCGCCCTGAAAGCCTTCATGGCGTCCCGCGCCGTCGGATCGGTAATCGTGTCGGCCAGTTCCGATGTCGTCGTGCCCGGAGAGATGACGGTCACGCGGATACGATCGGTCTCCTGCCGCAATCCGTCCGAGATTGCCCGCACCGCAAATTTCGTCGCGCAATAGACGGCCGCCGTCGGGGAGACGCTGTGGCCGCCGATCGAAGACAGGTTGATGATCTGCCCTGATCCCTGCGCCTTCATGATCGGGAGCGCCGCCGCGATGCCGTAGAGAACGCCCTTGATGTTGACGTCGACCATCCGGTCCCACTCGTCGACCTTGAGAGCCTCGAGCGGCGACAGCGGCATGACGCCGGCATTGTTGACGATGACATCCAGCCGGCCGAATTCGGAGCGGGCAAAACCTGCAAAGGCTTCCACCTGGGAACGGTCGGTGACATCAAGCTGTCGCAGGCGCACCGTCCCGCCCGTTGCGGCGATTTCGCCGGCGAGTTCCTCTAGGCGCTCGGTGCGGCGGGCGCCGATGACGATATGGGCGCCTGCGGCAGCCAGCACCTTCGCCGCAGCCTCTCCGATGCCGCTGCTGGCGCCGGTGATTGCAATGACTTTTCCTTTGATATCAGACATTTCAAGCTCCATGTGTACGCCGCTCGCCTGGCGATGCGGCTGAGGGTTTTCTTGGTGGTCAGGTGGGAAAATCGGCGCTGAGCGATGTCTCCGCCCAGGCGTCGAAGTTTGCGCGCAGTGCATCGTTGCCTTTCAGGCGGCACATCATTTGCGCCGAAGCACCATGCCGCCATGATGGAGGGTATTGCCGTCGACGAAATCGCCGTCGGCTGTGAAGCCGGTGTCATCCCAATATTCGATGTGGCTTCCGGTGACTTCGTAGCGTCCCCGGTAGGCGCTTTCCCTGCTGCCACGGGCTTCGTCGTAGCGGCCATTGGGCAGAAGTTCGTGGCGGACGCGGCCATCATCCGTAACCCACATGCCGACATAAGGATGTTGCTGCATTCTGTTCTCGCTTGTTTGTTGCTGCTGAGTTTCTCGGTCGTTCACGGTATCGGCGCCGAACGAACTGGTCGCCGCGCCAGCCAGTGTGACCGCCGTGAAAAACCGCAGGACGGGGCTTTTGAAAATCCTTCGCATTGCCTTGCCTTTCGAAGCCTTCGTTGACCTCGACTGAAAGATAATACGGAGAACCCGAGTGATTAAGTTGCCAATCCAGGATGCCTTGGTTAGAGATGCTAACCAATGGTCGACGATCTCGAAGGCATTTCAGTTTTTCTTGCGGTGGCGGAGGCGCGCAACTTCCGGCTCGCCGGCGAGCGGCTCGGCGTTACCCGCTCCGCCGTCAGCCAGGCCCTGCAGCGCCTGGAGGATCGGGTCGGCGTCGCCCTGGTCCAGCGCACGACGCGCAGCGTCAGCCTGACCGAAGCCGGCGAAGTGTTCTTCGACGCGGTTCGTCCATCGGTCCGTCAGGTCAAGGATGCGATGCAGACGGTAAGGGAAATGCAGGCGCGCCCGAGCGGCCTGCTGCGGATCACCGTTTCCTCGATCGCTGAGAACTTCCTCTCCGGCACCTTGCTGGCCGGCTTCATGGAAGCCTGCCCTGATATCAAACTCGATATCACCATCACCGATGACGAATTCGATATCGTCGAGGCCGGCTTCGACGCGGGTGTCCGGCTAGGTGAGGTGATCGAGCAGGACATGATCGCGATCTCAGTCTCCGAAGAGCAGCGACAATGCGCCGCCGCATCCCGCAGCTATCTCGAGCGCCGCGGCCATCCCCGCCATCCCGGCGAGTTGCAGAAACACGCCTGCATCGGATGGCGGCCACGCCCGGATACGGCGCCTTATCGCTGGGAATTCACCGAAAACGACCGCGACTTCGACGTCTCCGTCGATCCCACTGTTACGACCAACGACATGGGAATGATGATCCGCATGGCCTGCGCGGGGGCCGGGATCACCTTCGGCATGGTGGAGACCTTCCAGCCTTATATCGAACGGGGCGAACTCGTGCCGCTGCTGGAGGATTTCTGCCCGCCCTTCGCGGGCTTCTATCTCTACTACCCCCGGCGCCAGAGGCAGCCGCTGAAACTGCGCGCGTTGGTCGATTATGTCCGCAAGTCTAAGGGTTAGATGCCATCTGCGAATTCGAGGCCGTCACGGCGGCGGGCTTCGGCCAATACGTCGGCTTCCATGTCTTCCAGAGTTTTCGGCTCACCGCTGAAGGGAAGCATGCCGAATACATCGTCCGGCTTGGTTTGAGAAAAGGCAGGAGCCTGCCTCAGAAGCACGCCTTCCGCAGCTTCCTCAACGATCAGCCGAGTACCAGCCTCCCATTCCCGCCGCTGGCGGATCGTTTTTGGGAGAATGATCTGCCCGTTGGTCGAGACCGTTGCAATGAGGTTTTCGGAGTGAGCCATCAGCTTGAGTCCCGCAGGTAACACAAAGACAAGATATGCGAGGCAGATGGTTCCGTCACCACACTATCGCGAGGTTCAGGGCTTGAGACGGCGGAGTACTAAGATACCGCAGCCTCGCCAGCGAGGGCCTGGGTTGCCTTCGGCTGAGGGCGCATCAGCAAATAGAATGCGAAGACGTGGGTGATCATCAGCAGGGGCACGTAAATGATCGGTATCGCATATGCGGCGCCCAGCTCCCCGCCTGCGCGGGAAGGCCGGCCTGGATCGCGTGATAATAGTCGAGGGCGAGGTCGCCCATTCCCACGAGATTGAAGGCGACGACGAACAGCCAGAAGATCGGGCGTATCCTGATCGTGATGAGCGCCAGCATGGCGAGCAGCCCGGCCGCGAGGTCGCCATAGGCGGCGAAGGCGGCGAAGCTGGCGGGCAGGTTGGGGCCGACGACGCCGGGCAGAATGAAGACGAGCCCGAAGAAGCGGAAGCTGTGCAGAGTGGCGATGGCGCGGTGCGCCCTGACCCTGTCCATCGATGTGAGCCAGGGCAGAATATAGGCGCCGAAGCAAATCAGCCACGCGACATAGCCTAGGACGAGATGGGTTTGGAAGATGGATTCCGTCGACATCGGGGCACTCCTGATTTGTGGGATCCAAATGTACGGCCGCTTCCCGCGGTCGACTATTCGCGATAATATCGATGCGGTATGAAGCAGAACTTCACAGTCAGGCAAGGCGCGCTCGACGGCGTTGAGGCGTTTCTGAGCGTTGCCCAGCACCGCAGTTTTCGCAAAGCAGCTGGGGAACTCGGAGTGACCCCATCGGCAATCAGCCAGGCCGTACGCGCTCTCGAGGAGCGTGTCGGCGCAGTGCTCTTCATCCGCACGACGCGCAGTGTCGGCCTGACGGAGGCCGGTGAGCGGTTCCTGACGCGCGCAAAGCCCGCTTTCGAGGAACTGGTCGCCGCAAGCGCGCTTGCGCGTGAGCTCGGGCAGCGACCGGCTGGACTGTTGCGTCTCACTGTGCCGCCGGCAGTGGTGCCGATCCTGCTGGAGCCACTGATCGCATCCTTCTGCCAGGCCTTTCCCGAGATCGAGGTGGAGATCGCCGCGAATGAGGAACTGGTCGATATCGCCGCCGACGGATTTGACGCCGGTATCCGGCTCGGCCAGTTCATCGCAGCCGACATGGTCGCGGTCCGGCTGACGCCGTCCTTCCCGCTGGTGGTCGTCGGCAGCCCCGAATATCTGCGCCGGAGAGGGTGGCCCGAGCGTATCGACGATCTGCGTCAGCATGCCTGCATCCGCATGCGCCGCTCGAACGGCTCAATCGCGCCGTGGTCGTTTGTCATTGGCAAAAAGCCGATCGAGGCTGTTGTCTCCGGGCCGCTGATCGCCCACGACTTTCCCACCATGCTGGGAGCAACCATCGGAGATATGGGGCTTGCGCAAGTGCCGGAGCCAATCGCCGCCGGACCCGTGAAGGCGGGAAAACTCGTCCGCGTCCTGGAGGTTTTCGAACCGGTGGCGCCGGGTGTGTTCCTCTACTATCCCAGTCGTCATCAAGTGATGCCGAAGCTGCGGGCCTTCATTGATCACGTGAAAAGCCGGGCGGACGCTGCCGACAAAACCCGAATTCACATCGACGACAGGCAAACACCAGCCACGAAAATGCGCTGAGGTGGGAAGCGTGAACTGGAATAGATCCAAACCGCTTGTGAAGCAGATCAACGATGGGCGGCCTCCGTCGAGGTCACCACGGCCGCTGAAGCCGGATAGCAGTCGTCATCCCTCCATGACAACGGCTGGCCGAGCTAATTGAACCTCGGCCGGCCGTTTTCCTGTACGGGCTTTTCCAGCCGGCAAACCTACACGGTCATTGCTTCCCAGCAAATCAATGGACCATCTTCGGCATCGATACGCTCGCCGACACGAATAAATCCATTGCGTTCAAGGACACGCTGTGACGCGATGTTCTCAAACCCGGTTTCTGCAGAGATCAAAGCCACGCGAGGGTCGTCCCGCGCCCACTCCAGCAACTGCCCTATGGCCCGCGTGGTGCATCCACGGCCCTGACGGGAAGGCGCAATCCCATAGCCGATATGGATGTTTCCATCTTGTGGAACCCGAACGATGGAGCAGAGGCCGACGATCTCGCCATCGTCCACGATCATCCAGGCCGACGGCGAGAAATCAGCGCCGATTTCAGCCGCGAGGCGGCTCAACATCGCGAGTACGTCAGGAGGCGCAATCGCGCTGTCTTGGACAAGGCGCAGATGATGAGGCGCCATGCCCTTTAGCACCGCTTCAAAATCATGAGACGTTAGTTCGATAATCATCGTTTTCTCGACATTAGACATGCGCCAGCATTGGGCGCGCTAATGGCCGAGCGATAGAGCGAGGATCAGCGCTCGGTCACGATGCCGAGCGCCTTTATCCCTACCGCCGCAGCCGGTGAGTTCTGGATCGTTGCGACGGCAAACAAAGGCGTTCTCCTCTAAGACGGAAATGCGAATAACAGTGCCGGGCGAGGATCGCAAGATGCTCCGATCGGGCGGCACCGGCTGATCCATGCCAAACCGCAAGATCGGTCGAGCGCTGCGTTGCCGGAGGGATCTAGTTTGAGCTGACACGGAGAGCAAGACGAATGACCGCAGCGCTTCGGAACTATCATGAGCGGATGTTGCGAGTGCTGGATTATGTCGACCAGCACCTTGATGACGATCTCGATCTTGACCTTCTGAGCGGTGTCGCAGCCTTCTCGAAGTTTCACTTCCACCGGCAGTTCACGGCGACCTTCGGATTGTCAGTACATCGCTATATCCAGCTTGCCCGCATGAAGCGCGCTTCATACCGGCTGGTTTACAGGGACGAAGAACGCGTCACCGATATAGCGATGGATGCCGGCTACGATGCACCGGATGCCTTCGCCCGCGCTTTTCGGCAACGGTTCGGGCAATCGCCTTCGTCGTTTCGGAAGTCTCCCGACTGGGAGCCGTGGCTTGCCGCCTTCGGGCCTCTCGACAATGCAAGGAGCAAGCTCATGCAGAAGACTTTTACCACTGACGACGTGATAATTCGCAATGTGCCCACCACGCCGGTGGCGATCATGGAGCATCGGGGCGACCCGGCGACGCTCGGCGCCACCATCCAGCGGTTCATCGCCTGGCGCAAGGCCGCTGGCCTGCACCCCAGGACAAGTCCGACCTTCAATGTCTGGCGTTCAGAGCGGCGTCCTCAGTCGCCTACCGATTATAGCGTGGACCTTTGTGTCGGGACCGATCAAGCGATCGAGGCGAATGGCGAGGAGATCAAAGCCGGCGAGATCCCTGGCGGACGCTGCGCGGTGCTGCGTGTCGTCGGCAACACCGACAATCTGGAGCCCGCCGCGCTCTACCTTTATCGGGACTGGCTTCCGGCCAGCGGCGAGGAAGTGCGCGACTTCCCGATCTATTGCCAGCGGCTGAGCTTCTTCCCCGAAGTGCCGGAGCATGAGGCGGTGGCGGAACTGTTTCTGCCGCTGAAATAGCGCCCTCTGGCGGCGGCCTGTCCATTCTGATCGCTGGAAGCGGACAGGCCGTTGTCCGCCTCGGGCCGGCCGGGGGGCTTGAGCCCCGGGGGAATGTCTACAATCCCCGCAAGCCATCTACCGACTACCATCGGCTCTTAGCGCACCATTCCAGGTCCGAACCGCGAACGCGGCAGAAGTACCGTCAGCGTCAGCCTTCGAACACCTGAGAGGTGCGCAACAGCCAAGGTCCGGAGTGCATCAGATATCCTTGACCTGCGTCAAACTGCGTTTGTGCATATTATTGTCTCGGTAAGATTTCGGCGACTTACCGGCTACCCGCTTGAACGCGTTACTAAAAGCGCTCTCCGACGTGTAGCCGACTGAGCGCGCGATCAACGCCACCGATTTTCCTGCCTCGTCCCGCAGTGCCTGCTCAGCCAGTCGCATGCGCCACTGTGTCAGGTAGGTCAGGGGCGCGACGCCGGCGACGGTGCGGAACCGGTCGGCGAACGTCGTCCGCGACATGGCGCAGGCAGCAGCGAGATCTTCAAGGTGCCATGCCCGCGCTGGATCCTCGTGCATCAAACGTAGGGCCGGCGCGATGCGCGGATCGCTTAGCGCCCTTAGCCAGCCGCTGCCTGCGCAGTGTGCTCCGGCCAGATGGGCCCGCAGGATCTGGATGAAAAGCAGCTGCGCCAGCTGAGCGGATGCGAGTTCAGCGCCTGGTAAATCGGATGTTCGCTCCTCGACGAGCCGGTCGAGCAGCCAGCGGAACGTCGTGGCCGCGGGCAAGTTCGCCTGCACGTGGATCCAGGGCGGCAGCACGTCCGCCAACAGGCGGCCGCTCACGGGATCAAGTAGGACGTGTCCGCCGACATGCGCGAAGTCGTCACCGTCGCCGAGTTGAGCCGTCGTTCGCCCGACTCCGGAGAACAACGTCATCGCGTCGACAGGAGAGACATCGGGATCACTGGCGAGCACGAATGCTCGCGGCGCCGAGAGCAGCCCCACATCACCAGTTGCAAACCGGATAGGCGCTTCGCCGTCGAGCGTCACCCAGCAGCCTCCCTTTACGACGGCGAAGAACTTGATCGTCTTCGGCACGGGGAAACGGATCGCCCAAGGGCCTCCAGCGGTGAATCCACCCGTGACCAGCGTTTCCGCCCGCGCAAGCTTGAGAATGTCGGAGAAGGGATCAGTAGTCATTTCGTATTCTCGCGCAAGTATTGCGTATTCTCAAGCATTCAACGTCCGCCCTGCCACATCTATGTTCACTGCCACACACCAGAACGACGAGGCCAATGACAATGATATTGAGCAAACGGCAACTTGGACATCAGGGCCTCAAGGTCGGCGCGATTGGCCTGGGCTGTATGGGCATGAGCCAGTCCTACGGACCGGCCAACGAGGCCGAATCGATCGCCACCCTGCATCGTGCCATCGAGCTCGGCTGCGACTTCTTCGATACGGCGGAAGGCTACGGCCCGCACACCAACGAGGAGCTTCTCGGCCGCGCCTTCGGCGACCGTCGCGAGAAAGTGGTCCTCGCCACCAAGTTCGGCTTTCGATTCGAGAATGGTCGCCAGCTCGGCACCGAGACCGACAGCAGCCCCGCGGCGATCCGCCAGACGGTCGAGGGCTCGCTGCGCCGGCTGCAAACCGACCATATCGACTTGCTCTATCAGCACCGCATCGATCGCAAGGTACCGATCGAAGATGTGGCGGGTACAGTCGGCGAGCTGGTGAAGGAAGGCAAGGTCCGCTTCTTCGGCCTGTCCGAGGTAGGTGCCGCCACGCTGCGCCGCGCGCATGCCACCCATCCGGTCTCGGCGCTGCAGAGCGAATATTCGCTGTGGGAACGCAATCTCGAAGCCGACGTGATCCCGGTCTTGCGCGACCTGGGCATCGGTCTTGTGCCGTTTTGTCCACTCGGACGCGGCTTCCTGGCCGGCGGGGTGAAGCGCGCGGAAGACTATCCTGAAGGCGATACCCGCCGCATCGATGAACGGTATCAGGGCGAGAATTACGGCGCCAACCTACGGGCGGCGCGGGCGGTGCTCGACATCGCTGAAGCCAAGGGTGTAAAGCCTGCGCAGATCGCGCTCGCCTGGCTGCTGCACAAGGGCGATTTTATCGTGCCGATCCCCGGCACCAAGCGTCGCGCCTACCTCGAGCAAAATGTCGCGGCAGACGCTGTCCGGCTGACGCCTGCCGAGATGCAGACGCTCGACGATGCACTGGCGACTGGTACGGTCTCCGGCAATCGCTATCCCGACTGGATCATGGCGGGGATCGACCGCTGATGCACAACAAGCAAGTCTGGAGATCGTTATGAGTGGCGAACTGGTGCTCGTGACCGGCGGAAGCGGGTTCATCGCGCAGCATTGCATCCTGGCGCTCTTGCGGGCGGGCTATCGCGTGCGGACCACGCTCAGGTCACTGTCGCGAGAGGCGGAGGTTCTCAGCAACCTCAGGACTGGCGGTGCCGAGCCAGGCGACCGCCTTTCGTTTATCGCTGCTGACCTTACCGCCGACGACGGCTGGGCGGAGGCTGCCGCAGGCTGCACCTATGTGATCCACGGCGCCTCGCCTACGCCGTCCGGCGATCAGGTGTGCGAGGAAGATTGGGTCAGGCCTGCGGTCGACGGCAACATGCGCGTGCTCCGCGCGGCACGCGATGCGGGCGTGAAGCGGGTGGTGCTCACCTCGGCCTTCGGTGCGATCGGCGTCGGCCACAAACCGCGAAGTCGTCCCTTCGTCGAGACCGACTGGAGTGACCTGAACGGGCATGTGGCGCCCTATCAGAGATCGAAGACGCTGGCCGAGCGCGCGTCGTGGGATTTCATTGCCCGCGAGGGCGGCGGGCTCGAGCTTGCGAGTGTCAACCCCACGACCGTGCTCGGGCCCGCGCTCGGTCCCGACTATTCCCACTCGATCCGTCTCATCAAGAACTTGCTGGACGGTCAGCAGGGCTGTCCCAAGATCAATACCTGCGTTGTCGACGTGCGCGACGTCGCCGACTTGCATCTACGCGCGATGACCGATCCCGCAGCAAGGGGCGAGCGCTTCCTCGCAGCGTCGGGCGAAAGCCTGTGGATGGTCGAGATCGCCAGGCTTCTCAAACAACGTCTGGGGAAAGGCGCGAGCAAGGTGTCCACGCGTGTTTTGCCCAACTGGTTCGTCCGCGTCGTCGCGCTGTTCAATCCGGCGATGAAGGGGATCGTGCCGCATCTCGGCGTCAATATGAACGCCAGCAGCGAGAAGGCCCAACGCCTGCTTGGTTGGGAGCCCCGCTCGCGTGAAGAGGCTATCGGCGCCACGGCCGACAGCCTCATCCGCCTCGGCCGGGTCAACATGAAGGATTAGAAATTGGAGACACCCAAGATCGACGGCGGTTCCCTACGGCAACGAAATGCGCGCCTGCGGATTATAGCGTGGACACGGCGGGTGGCGAACATCGGGTCGCGGATTTATGCGCATTTCAAAAACCAGTTGAACTAACTTACAACCGATTGCATAGTGCAATCAGCTTGCGCGGATATGCCTTTTAAGGAAAGGAAGTGAGTATGGCCAAGCTTGTGTTCGGAATGAACCAGTCCCTGGACGGCTACGTCGATCATACGGCGTTTGGGCCAAGCCCGACACTCTTCCGCCACTTCATCGAGGAGGCTCAGCGGCAGGCGGGCAGTGTGTACGGTCGCCAGATGTATGAGGTCATGCGTTACTGGGACGACGAACATCCTGAATGGGACGCAGAGCGACACGCCTTCGCGGCAGCGTGGCGGAACCAGCCGAAATGGGTCGTCTCGCGCTCATCGAAGTCGGTCGGTCCCAACGCCAGGCTTGTTGAGGAAGATCTTGCGGCCGCGATCCGCGAGCTGAAGGCGGAACGCGACGGGGAGATCGAAGTTGCCGGCCCCAATTTGGCGCAAAGCCTGACCGAACTTGGCCTGATCGATGAGTATCGCATCTACCTGCACCCCGTCGTGCTCGGTCACGGCAAGCCATATTTCGCCGGACCCAGGCCGCCGCTCCGCCTGATGGCTCATGACCGGATTGGCGAGGATGTGATCAGGTTGACCTACGTTCCGGCTTGATCTCGGGACTCGCCAGATGGAAATCGCCGCGAAAGTCTTGGTCTTGGGTTGGGGCCAAAGCGACGGAAACAGCCCGCTTGGTGCCGTCGACGGAGGTGACGGCGCGCAGCCTAAGAATTCATAGGGGCGCCCGTCGCAAAGGTGATGCCCGCGATAGCGGACGGGCGCCTGATCCGGGTGCAGACCAGCCTGCGTTGCTAGAGCAGGATGATTTTAGGCCAGATCGGCCTAAAATCTGAATCCTGTTCTAAATTAAAAAGTTAGAGCATGATGTCGTCCGAAAACCGCTGACACTTTTCAGCATCATGCTCTAGGCACAGGTGTGTTGAGCAGCTGCTGCTCCCAGAGGTACGCGATGCCGCTACCGGCGGCGTGCTGCTTGAGAACCTCCGTCAACTCTGCAGCGTGCTCGGTGCGCGCCCAGTCGCGCTGCCATTCGGACGCCAGCGCCAGCCAGGTCATCATGTTCGCGCCAGCCGCGATCATGCGCTGGATGGCGACCTCGTGGGCCTCGACCGAAGTGCCGCCCGACGCGTCGGTGATAACAGTCACATCCCAGCCTTCGCCGAGCGCCTGGATCACCGGCATCGCGACGCAGATTTCGGTCCACAGGCCGGCGATGATCAGCTGCTTGCGGCCGGTTGCTTTGACCGCGTCCACGACCTTCCTGTCTTCCCAGGTATTGATGAACGTCCGGTCGATTACCTCCTGGCCGGGAAATACGTCGGTGATTTGCGGGAAGATCAGACCGCCCCGATCGGCGATCACGCTCGTCAGGATGGTGGGAACACCGAAAGCCCTCGCGGCCTTCGCCAGTGCCGTCGAATTGTTGACCACTGCATGCGGATCGTGGCTGTTCAGGTTCGCGAGCTGGTAGGGCTGGTGGTCGATCAGAACGAGTACCGAATCTTCGGGACGAAGAAGCGAAGCAAGGCCGTTACGAAAGGTCATTATTACTTCCTTTGCTGCCGCCCATGAGCGGCATTGGTTTTGCGGGAGACATGCGCCAAGGGCGACGTTGCCTGGAAGCAGTATTGCCGTTCCTATTCGAGATGCGGTAGCACGCTTTTATGGCAAGCTGTGTCGCGGAAAGGGGAACGCTAAATGGATATCGAAGAACTGCAGACATTCGTGGAAGTGGCTGATGCCGGGGGCGTTTCGCCGGCCGCGCTCCGGCTCGGCGTCTCCAAGTCGATCGTCAGTCGGCGGCTTTTCCGGCTTGAAGCGGAACTTGGTGTCCAGCTTCTTGCACGGACCACCCGGGGCGCCGCTCTCACGGAAGCAGGGGTCACGTTCCGAGATTATGCAGCGAGAGTCTGCGCCGAGATCGACGTGGCCAGGGAAACGATCCTACCCGCCGGTGACCTTCGCGGCCGCTTGCGAGTTGCCGTGCCGCTTTCCTTCGGCCAGACTCACTTCGCTCCCATCCTCGCGGAAATGGCGCGCCGCCACCCCCAGCTCCACATCCACACCTGCTACAGTGATCGCTTCGTCGATCTCATCACAGAGGGTTATGATTGTGCGATCCGGGTTGGCTATCTTCAGGACTCCAACTTGATCGCAAGACGCGTCGGACCGATCTATGGGAAGTTCGTCGCAAGCCCGGACTACATCAAGGCGCATGGGTCTCCCGAGACGCCGGAGGAACTCATCGCTCATGAGGCCCTCATGCAGGGCACCGAAGCCTGGCAACTCATGGATGGCGACAAGATCATCACGGTTCGTCCGCAGGGGCGCTTTAAAGCCGACAACGGTACTGCTCTGGTCGCCGCCGCGGTAGCAGGATTAGGGATCGCTTACCTGCCCGATTGCCTTACCCATGAATTTATTGCCTCCGGCGCGCTTGTGCCGGTCATGACGCATTATCCACCACCCCCGGCAGGTGCCTATGTCATCCGCCCGCCAGGTCAGCATCCCGCACGGAAGATACGGGTCCTCACCGAATTGCTGATTGAGTATTGCGAACCGGCTCCGTCCTTTCACGATTTGGGGTGGGCAGATTAAGAGCCGCCCCGTGAGATCATCTGACCAACCTCCAGCTGGTCGCGCGCCGCGACCACATCGGCGGTATGCAAGCCGCTTTCGAAGCGTTGGTACACGCAGGCCAAGTGACTTAGCGCGATATCACCATGTCCAGTTTGCAGCGCGAGTTTGGCCTGTTGGGTCGCAGCGCGCAGTTCGAGAGTTAGAGCGCCGCTTCGCTGCGCCGCCCGCACCGCCATGGCCAAATTTTCCGCGGCGGAAAGGACATCACCCTCGCGCCACCGCGTGAGGCCAATGACGCGGAACAATTCTGAGCGACACCAAGCCTCGTCCCGCTCCAGATAATCGCTGGCTTCTGCCGCGACGGCGCGCGCGACATCGAGACGATTATGGGACAGAGCAGCGTCCGCGAGCATTGCGAGGTTCATTGCGAAATGAATCCGCAGATTGCGGCTCCTGAGTCCGCCGATAGCGTCACGCATTCTGTCTACCGCCTGCGCGTCACGGCCAGCGGTGTCGATGGCAGCCCGATAGAATCGAATAAGGGGCGGCCAAATGTCCAGCTGACAGATTTGGTACTGCGCTTCCAGCCGCTTCAACTGGTCCTGCGCCACGTCAAGAAGGCCAGACCAAAGCGATACCGAAAGTCCCCCCACCGCCAACGCATGCATGAGCGAGACGGGATGGCCGATGGTCGTTGCGGCTAAAATGCATTCCTGCGCCACATCGAAGGCCTCCCGGTGCTCGCCGACTACCCACAGCATCGGCGCGAGATAGGACCGTATTCCGACGAAGCGATCGAGTTGAAACCTTGACGTCTGCGAGCGATAGGCGACCGTGGAATGACTGCGTGCCAACGCCTTGAGGCCCGCGACCGAAGTCTCGATATCGCCGCAGTAGAAACGGTTGACCAATTCCAGTCTCGTGACATCGGGCACCGCCGAGTGACCTCCTTCCTGGTTGAGGAGGCCGCGGAGTTCGGAAAGGGCGGACAGGACTTGGCGATGATTTCCGGCGAATGTCTTCGCGCCGGCCCAGCCCATCGTCGTTCGCAACCGATACTCGACATTCCCGGTTTCGTCGGCAAGGGTCCTCGCTTCACGCCACGCCGCTTCAATCTCCGGTCCGCGATCGTCGCCGAAATTGAGATTGAGGGCGTGCGCCGACACGAGTTTCAATCTGAGCACAACATCGTCCATAGCCAGACCATTGAGCCCCTCCACCACTTCAGCCACGCGCGTTCGGGTCTCTGAGAGGGAGGACAGCTCGTTCCACAGTGGAATGGCGGCTGCGGTCAGCCGGATGCCGAGTTCCCTGTTGTGTCCATCACGCCACGCCCAATCGATGGCTCGGTGGAGATCATTTCCCCAACGGCCGTAACGTGCGGTCCAATCTTCGCGCGCCCGCCAGTTCCACTCGACTTCGCCTTGTTCGAACAGAGCCAGCAGGTAGTGCGTATAGCTCGCCATCGCCGCCTGCTCTTCGCCGCTCGCGCGAAGGCGTTCGCTGGCGAAGCTCCGCGTGCTGTCAAGGAGGCGATAGTATCGGTGTCCGCTATGATAGCTGACAGACGACAACGATCTGGCGGCAAGGCTCTCCAGCCACGCCCCGACATCCTCTGCCGACCCGAGATGGCCGCAGACGCCGACAACATCGTTCAGCGTGAAAGTTCCACTAAATAGTGATAGATGACGCAGCAGACATGCTTCGCGCTCGGGAAGTAACCTATAGCTCCAGTCCAGCATCGCCATCAGCGTCATATGCCGAGGCGCCGCCGCGTTCCCCTGCAACACAAACGCATCGAAGGCATTCTCCAACAGGTCGGCCAGCTTGGCAGGCCCATCGGTGGACAGCCGCGGGGCCGCCAATTCTATCGCCAGCGCGATACCATCGAGGCGACGGCTAATGGCCGCGAGCGAAGAGGCGTCCGCATCGTCGAGCCGATATCCCTGCGTCACAGCGCGCTGTACCAGCAATTCTACGGCCGAAAAGTCTAACGCCGCTGCCGCGTCCAGCTCGCTCCCCGCGGGCGGAAAGCGAAGCGGGGCGAGACGATAGACCGACTCCCGCCTGCACCGGAGTGGCTCTCGACTCGTCGTGACGACGAGAAGCCTCGGAAGCGCGTGATTGAGGTGGTCTGCAACCGTCGCCGCGGCGTTCAACACATGTTCGCAATTGTCGAGCACCAGCAACAATTCACGGTCGCGCAACATTTCGACAAGACCTGCCAGGATATTGACGAGATTGCTGTTCAGGCCACACGCAAAGGCAATTGCCGGCGCTACCAGCTGCGGAGAGTCGATCGCCGCAAGATCGACGAAGCAGACGCCGTCCTTCAAGCTCTCACCGACCTGCCGTGCGGTGGCGACAGCTACGCTCGTCTTGCCGACGCCGGGTGGGCCGACAATTGTAAGCAGCCTGGTCTCGGCAAGCGCGCCGGCGAGGTCGGCCATAGCCTCGTCGCGCCCGATCAGCGCCGGTGGGGCTGGCAATTCCCCTGAAATACCTCTGACCGCGTCGGAAAGAGCTGCCTCGTCAGCAACGCCGAGGACGCGCAGTGGCGCGACGAACCGATAGCCGCGGCCCGGCACGGTTGCGATGCAAGTTAGATCGGGCTCAACCTGCGCCAGAGCGCGCCGCAGCACTGCGATGTTGACCTTGAGGTTGCTCTCATCGACGAAAACGTTCGGCCAGGCTGCGCGAAAGAGCTCGTCCTTACTGACAACGATACCAGGCCGGCGTACCAGCGCATGAAGTAGATCGATCGCACGGGATCCGACACGGATTGGAACCTCGCGATGAAGCAACAACTGGCGAGCGGGAATGAAGCGGCAGTCGCCGAAACAATAGGTTGTTACGTTGGCCTCTTCCAATTCTTCCATCGTAGCTCCCTGGCTGAAGTAATCTCCACGGCTGCATTAAATTTACCTTTTTTAACCGGCGCCGCCAGCGCCTCGATGCTATTTACGTTCCCAGGCCAACTTGAGAAAAGGCTGAGCCGGTTGGTCCGGGCGCAAGTCGGTCGGCAGGAAAACATTCATGCATTTGGGCGCTCTACCTCCGGGGGCCATTCCCGGTAGCGCTCGTGTCGGACTGACAGAGCGGAAACCGGATGGAAGGAACGGCCGCATGCCTCGCACGCTCAACACACTGACGCTGTCGGATGCGAAGCAGATGCTGCAGGCCGGCGAGGCCAAGGCAGCCAACCTCGGCATCCCCTACAATATCGCGGTGGTCGATGCCGGAGGCGCGCTGATCGCATTCACCCGCCAGGACGGTGCGCTCGCCGGGAGCATCGATCTTGCCATCGGTAAGGCGAAGACAGCGCGCTTGTTCGACAAGACGACGGAATATCTTGCCGAGCTCGCTCAGCCCGGCGCACCGCTGTTCGGGATCGAACAGAGCAATGGCGGCAATGTCGTGATCTTCGGCGGCGGTCTGCCGGTAAAGTACGACAACCAGATCATCGGCGCGGTCGGCACCAGCGCCGGTTCGGTCGAGCAGGACATCGCGGTCGCCGTGGCGGCAGCAGAAGCAATTTCACCAAACGCGAAACCGTAGGGAGACTTGCGATGAAAGCAGCGCGTATCTTGGAGTATAAAAAGGCCCTGGTTCTCGAGGATATACCGGTCCCCGATATTCAGCCCGACGAGGTGCTGGTGAAGGTTGCTGCCTGCGGTATGTGCCGGTCGGATGTGTTGCTGATCGACGGCTTCTTCCAGGGCTATGGCGATATCCCCCCACCGGTCATTCCCGGCCATGAAATTACAGGCACGATCGAGAAAATCGGCAGCGTCGTGCCAAAGGTTGCCGGCATCGAAGAAGGCGATCACGTGGTGGTCGCACCCGGTTGGGGCGACGGTGTCTGCCGCCATTGCATGGTCGGCGATACGCACATCTGTCCCAATGTCCGTTGGCCCGGCTTCGGCCCCGATGGTGGCTTCGCGGAGTATATCCCGGTACCGGCACGCTATGTGATCAAGGTGCCGAAACACCTGAAGTTCGAGCAGCTCGCGCCGCTGACCGACGCCGGGCTGACGCCCTACCGCGGCCTCAAGAAAATCCGTAACGCCGGTGGCCTCGGCCCGGATCGGGTGATCGGTGTGTTTGGCATTGGCGGGCTCGGAGCGTACGCCGTCCAATATGCCAAATTGCTTGGCGCCGGCGGTCCGGTCGTCGCGGTGGCCCGCAATGAAGAAAAGTTGCAGGTGGCCAAGAAATATGGCGCGGATCATATCATCGCCATAGAGGGCAAGTCCTCCGAGGACGTTGGCAAGGAGCTCAGGAAAGCCACTGGCCAGGACAAGTTCGATGCGATCATCGATTGCGCCGGCGCGACCGAGATGATGCAGCTCGCCTTCTCGCGGCTGGCGATCAGCGGCCACTATGCCGATGTCGGGTTCATCGGCGATCGCATCGATATCCCATTGTTCCCGCGTGTGTCCGGCGAACAGACTTTCCACGGGTCGTTCTGGGGCAACAACGCGGATCTCACCGAGGTAATGGCGCTCGCGGCCGAAGGCAAAATCCAGCACACGATCAAGACGATCTCCTTCGACGACATCAACGAATATATCGACCTGATGCGCGACAATAAAATCGTTGGGCGTGCCGTCGTGACGTTCTGACAGCATGAGGGCGCAACGAGACCGGATTACTGCCGCGCCAAGTATCCTGCGCCCCAAGTGACTTCATGTCCGAATGCAACCCAATCTTTGAACGCGTCATAATTTATTCAAGGAGAAGATCGTGACTCAACATGTCCTGTTCATCGTCACAAACGCAGCCGTGATCGGTCCGCACAGTCGCAAGACCGGCTTCTTTTTCGCCGAGGTCGCTCATCCTTTCGACGTGCTCGACAAGGCGGGGATCGCCGTAGAGTTCGCGTCTCCCGCTGGCGGATGGACGCCCTACGACGCGTACGACGAGAAAGACCCCGCCCAAAAGGAGTTTCTCGAGAGCAAGGCCTTTCGTCGCCTGAATCATAGCCGAAAGTTGTCCGAAGTGGACGCTGCGGACTACGACGCCATCCTGGTGCCGGGTGGCCTCGGGCCCATGGTCGACATCCAGCGTAACGCGGATGTCCAGAAGGCCATCGTGCGCGCTTGGACCACCGGAAAGCTCGTAACCGCTGTTTGTCACGGTCCGTGCGCGCTGCTCAGCGTCGACCTCGGGGATGGCACGCCGTTCGTGCGCGGCAAGAAGCTTACGTCGTTTTCGAAGAAGGAAGAGTACGACTACGCTCGCGATGACGTACCTTACGAACTTGAGGATGCGTTAAGGGCGGAGGGCGCCGAATACTCCTCTGCATCCAACTGGGAACCTCACGTCGTCGTTGATGGCCGCCTTATCACCGGCCAGAACCCCGCCTCGGCGGGGCCGCTGGGAAAAGAACTGGTCGCCGCCCTCAAACGGGCTGCCGTTCCGGCGTGAATTGATGAGACGCAGGCTGAAACATTCGGGCGTGCCCCTCATACCGCGACCGCGCTCGCCCCGCCCGCTCAAACGAGTGCACTTGCGCATTTTATCGGGAGCCTATCGCATGACTCAATCGCCGGCCAAAATCACTGCCGTCCTTACTGCTCACCCCGGCAAAGCCGCTGACCTGCGATCACTGCTTGTTGGCATGGCACCGCTTTGCAGAGCCGAACCCGGCAATCTGCGCTGGGATGTCTGGCGCGACCAGGCCGTTCCCGAGCGCTACGTTCTGGATGAGCTCTATCGCGACGGTGAGGCGGTGGAGGCGCATCGCCGGACGCCGCACTACCAGGATTATCTGACGCGCATTCCTTCGCTGGCAGAGCGGTCGGCGCTGGTACTCGAGGCGGTAGCCGTGTCGTAGTTCTGTCGAGGATCGGAGAACATCCATGCTTGAAGTGGTGCAAGCCTTTGATCGGAAACACATCGCCGATCTGCCGACGGACGATGCTGCGGCCTTGGAATCGAAGCTCGAGACTGCGCGCGCACGCTTTCTGAATCGCAACGACTGGCTTGCGCCGCATGAACGGATGGCAGTGCTGCGGAGACTCGCGGACCTTGTCGGGCTGCAGCGCGAGGTCTTCGCCAAGCGCATCGCATGCGAAGGCGGCAAGCCCTACACCGACGCGCTCGTCGAGACCGACCGCGCGATCGACGGCATTCGTAATGCTGCCGATGTGCTGCGGACCCGCGGTGGCGTCGAAATCCCGATGGGCCTTACGCAGGCAAGTGACAATCGACGTGCCTGGACGATTCAGGAGCCGATCGGTGTCGTGGCCGCCATTTCCGCCTTCAATCACCCGCTCAATCTCATCGTCCATCAGATGGCACCGGCGATTGCAACCGGCTGCCCCGTCATCATCAAGCCGGCTGCAGCTACGCCGCTTTGTTGTCTCGAACTGGTCAAGCTGGTTCATGAGGCCGGGATGCCGGAGGGCTGGGTGCAGGCCTTCCTTCCCGAAAGTCGCGTTCTGTCAAGCGCGTTTGCGAGCGACGCGCGCATCGCGTTCCTGAGCTTCATCGGGTCAGCGGAAGTGGGCTGGCGCCTGCGCGCAAACCTGGCTCCGGGCACCCGTTGCGCCCTTGAGCACGGCGGCGTCGCACCCGTCATTGTCGACCGGAGTGCCGATCTCGACGCGATCATCGAGCCCCTTGCCAAAGGCGGCTATTATCATGCTGGCCAGGTATGCGTGTCCGTCCAGCGGATTTATGTACACGCCGAACTCAAAGAGGCTTTCATCGAGCGGTTCGCCGCGCGGGTCGAGCAACTCCGTGTCGGCGATCCCACCCACGCCGAAACAGAGGTCGGCCCCCTGATCACACCTGCCGAAGCCACGCGGGTCGAGACGTGGATCGATGAAGCCGCAACGGCAGGGGCCCGTCGGATCGGCGGTGGACGCCTGAGCGATACCACGCTCAAGCCGGCCATACTCGTCGATCCGCCGCGCGACACCAAGGTCTCGACGCATGAGATTTTCGGGCCTGTCACCTGCATCTACGGATATGACGAGGTCGAGGATGCGATTGCTGCAGCAAATTCCCTGCCGGTAGCATTTCAGGCGAGCATTTTCACACGCGATCTGGATGTCGCGTTCAACGCGGCCGAGAAGCTCGACGCTTCGGCGGTGATGGTGAACGATCACAGCGCGTTCCGCACCGACTGGATGCCTTTTGCCGGCCGGCGCGAATCCGGTTACGGCGTCGGCGGCATTCCCTTTACGGCGCGCGAAATGACCGCGGAGAAGATGATCGTCTTCAAGCGCTAGCCGGCGCATCTTCTAAAATTACGCCTCGTGCACCCACCGGATTGGAGATCGGTCGATGTTTGGAAAGGCTTACGAAGCGCAATGCCAGGCAACGAAGTTTGCCCCGTCCAGTGCTCACCATGAGAGCCAAGCGCTGGCTCTTTTCTCGCTTGCACTGGGCAGTTTCTGCATCGGAACGTCAGAATTCGCCAGCATGGGCATCATACAATTATATGCCGAAGACTTCGGCATCGATATTCCAACGGCGACGAATGCGATTACCGGGTATGCTTTCGGCGTCGTCCTTGGCGCGCCGCTCGCCACGCTCGTCGCGGCCAGACTCAATCGTCGGACTTTGCTGTTGTGTCTGATGGCGCTATGGGTAGTTGGAAACGTCCTGTCATCGATGGCGAGCAATATCGGCCTGTTTGCGGCCGCCCGGTTCATAAGCGGTGTGCCGCAAGGCGCCTATTTTGGAGCGGGGGCGGTTATCGCGGCCTATTTCTTCGGCGCAGACCGCGCCGGAAAGGCTTTCGCGCTGGTCATGACCGGTCTGACGATCGCAACGATCTTCGGTTCGCCCTTGGCAACCTTCCTTGGTCAGACGCTCGGGTGGCGGAACACCTATCTCGCCATGGCCGCGCTCGGCGCAGTTGCGTTTCTTGCGCTGTTCCTGTTCGTGCCGCGCACGGAAGCCCTTAACGGAGGCTCGGTCCTCCATGAGTTATCCGGGCTTCGTCGATGGAATGTTTGGGCAATGATCGTCGTTGCGGCACTCGGAATATCAAGCATTTTTGCGGTCTATGCCTTTATCGGACCATTGGTGACCGATGTGGTGCAACTCGATCAATCCACGATCCCCCTTGCGCTTGGTGTCTTTGGCGTTGGCATGACGGTCGGCAACGCTGTCGGCGGTCAGCTCGCAGACATTTTTGCGTTTCGCGGCCTCATCCTTGGATACGGGATAACGCTCATCCTCCTTGTTATCTTGTCGTGCTTTGGGACGAAGGTATGGGTTTTCATGCCCTGTCTCTTCGGGCTGGGTGCTGCGATGATGGCGGCGATTCCAACCATTCAGGTGCGGATGACGCATTTTGCACCGGAAGCCCCGACACTGATGGGGGCGATGAACCTGGCGGCCCTCAATGTCGCGAATGCGCTTGGGGCTTGGGGCGGTGGACTGGTCATCGCTGCGGGATACAGCGTCCTCTTTTCACCGCTTGCCGGATTTGTGCTGACCGCTGCAGGGCTGCTCGTCTATTTCATCGCGCTTCCGCGAAGCGCTTCGGTCGTGCAGGCTTAAACGCGCAAAAAACCAGGCGCGGGCTGATGCAGCGAGACCAACATCACCAGGCGAGAGCGAGGTACAACATGGATGGCAGCCGATGGGCAGCGCAAACTGCCGTCGAAACTATGCCACGCTTGCCGTTTCCCTCACTCCCACTCGATTGTGCCAGGCGGCTTCGACGTAACATCGTAGACCACGCGGTTGATACCGCGCACCTCGTTGATGATGCGGGTGGCGGCGCGGCCGAGGAATTCCATGTCGTAGTGGTAGAAGTCCGCCGTCATGCCGTCGACGGAGGTGACGGCGCGCAGCGCGCAGACGAATTCATAGGTGCGCCCGTCGCCCATGACGCCGACGGTCTGGACGGGCAGCAGCACGGCGAAGGCCTGCCAGATGGCGTCGTAGAGGCCGGCCTTGCGGATTTCGTCGAGATAGATCGCATCGGCCTCGCGCAGGATCTCCAGCTTTTCGCGGGTGATGCCGCCGGGGCAACGGATCGCGAGGCCGGGGCCTGGGAATGGGTGGCGGCCGATGAAGCTGTCGGGCAGGCCGAGTTCGCGGCCGAGTGCGCGCACCTCGTCCTTGAAGAGTTCACGCAGCGGCTCGACGAGCTGCATCTTCATGCGCTCCGGCAGACCGCCGACATTGTGGTGCGACTTGATCGTCACCGACGGGCCGCCGGTGAAGGAAACGCTCTCGATCACGTCGGGATAGAGCGTGCCCTGGCCGAGGAAATCGGCGCCGCCGAGCTTCCTGGCCTCTTCCTCGAAGGTCTCGATGAACAGCCGGCCGATGATCTTGCGCTTGGTTTCCGGGTCGCTGACGCCCTCGAGTTCGCCGATGAAACGATCGGCGGCATCGACGTGCAGCAGATGCAGATTGTAGTGCTCACGGAACATGGCGACGACGCCGGCCGCCTCGTCCTTGCGCATCAGCCCGTGGTCGACGAGGATGCAGGTTAGCTGGTCGCCGACGGCCTCGTGGATCAAGAGCGCTGCGACGGAGCTGTCGACGCCGCCCGAAAGCGCGCAGATGACGCGCTTGTCGCCCACTTGCGCGCGGATCTGCTCGACCGCCTTCTGGCGATAGGCCGACATCGACCAGTCGCCCTTGATGCCGGCGATGTTATGAATGAAATTGCCGATCAGCTTGGCGCCATCAGGCGTATGCACGACCTCGGGGTGGAACTGCACGCCGTAATATTTGCGCTTCTCGTCGGCGATGAAGGCATAGGGCGCGTTGGAGGAGGTGGCGACCACTTCGAAACCATCCGGCAGCGCGGTGACGCGGTCGCCATGGCTCATCCAGACCTGATGGCGCGAGCCGGAGGACCAGAGGCCCTCGAACAGCTGGCAGTCCCTGTCGACCTCGAGGAAGGCGCGGCCGAATTCGCGGTGATGGCCGCTCTCGACCTTGCCGCCGAGCTGCATGCACATCGTCTGCTGGCCGTAGCAGATGCCGAACACCGGCAGGCCGCTGTCGAAGATGATATCAGGCGCTCGCGGCGATCCCTCGTCCACCGTGGAAGCCGGGCTGCCGGACAGGATCACGGCTTTCGGCTGCAGGCGGTGGAAGCCCTCTTCGGCCGATTGGAAGGGAACGATCTCGCAATAGACGCCGGCCTCGCGCACGCGTCGTGCGATGAGCTGGGTCACCTGGCTGCCGAAATCGACGATGAGAACGGAGTCGGGATGTGCTGTCTGGGTCATGGCGAGGCTTTAATGAAAAGCGCCCCGCCTGGCAATCCGGGAAATCGGCGGCATTAGGTTTTTATTGTTCCAATTGTCCCGCATTCTAAGGCTCAGAACCAGAAAACCCCGTCCTCCAGCGCCGTGAACAGGCTGTCGACGCCGTAAGAGAGCTTGCGGTCGACGATGTGCAGATATTCGGTCCAGCCCGAAATATGCTGCAGCTCGACGGCGCCGTCGGAAATGCCGCGCAGGCCGATCAGCGGCAGCTTGTAGCCCTGGCAGGCGCGCAGCACCGCATAGGTCTCCATGTCGACCATGTCGGCGTCGATATTGGTATAGGCGACGCCCGAGATGATGTTGCCGCCGGTGGAAAGGCTTGCTTCGGCAATGCCGGGAATGCGCAGCGGCAGCTCGAGCGTTGCCGGCAGGTCGAGAAAGGGTGTCTTGCCCTTTTCGAAGCCGAGCGGCGAGGCGTCCATGTCGCGGTAGGAAACCGAGGTCACCTGATAGATTTCGGTCTGCTCCAGTTTCGCGGAGCCGGCCGAGCCGAGGGAGACGACGAGATCGGGCAGGTCGTCGACGGCATCCAGCCGCGCCAATGTCTTGCTCAGCGCGATGGCTGCCTCGACCGGGCCGACGCCGGTCATCAAAGGTTCGATGCGCGAACGCAGGAAGGGACCGTACTCGGCCTCCGCCGCCATGACGAAAAGAATGGACTTCCCCGCGACCGATTTCAGTTCGAACTTCATCCCGTAATGCCCTCTCTACCGCGGATCACCATCATCGTTCCGGTCATGGAGGCGATGAGTTTCGCCGGCCCGTCGCTGATCGCGTAGCCTCGTCCGTCGGCGACGATGATGGTGGAGCCTGGTTTGGTGATTTCCCCGCGAAACAGGAAACGATCGCCACGCCCCGGCGACATGAGATTGACCTTGAACTCGATCGTCAGGATCGAGGCTTCCGGGTCGATGACGCTGTAGGCGGCAAAGCCGCAGGCCGAATCGAGCGCTGCGGAAATAATGCCTGCGTGCAGGATGCCGTGCTGCTGTGTCAGTTTGACGTCGAAAGGCAGCTCGATCTCGACGACGCCGTGCTCGACGCGCGTCAGCTCCGCGCCGATCGTCTCCATCGCCGCCTGCCGCGCAAAATTCCGGCGGATTCGCGCGCGGAAATCGCCCCTGTCAGTCTCGCTCATGTCTGCCCCTCTTGCAGCCGCGAAATTGGCATGGCGCGCCGCATTCGACAAGCTGGACATTGCTGAAATCGGTCCGGGCGGCGATGGAAACCCGGGACCGTGTCGCCGAGGCAACCCTTCACCTTTCGGTCGCCGTGCGAGCCGGCACAGCTGGCCGGTACCGCTGGCCACTACCGCTGTATTGTGGCGATCCGATGCGAAGACGATTGCAGCTTCGCGCGGCGCGCGTATTGTCCGCATCGGATCGCGAAATGATGGAGCGCCGGCGGCATGACGACGATATCGCAATCGGTGCGGAATTTCGAGGCCTGGCTGGCCGGTGAACTCGGCGACGATCTCGTCAAGGACGATCTCCGGGAGAAGCATGAGAAGATGCGGAGCGACGATTTCGTCTTCCTGCGCGCCACCTATTGGCGCTGGTGCGAGATCATCCTCGATATCTGCCCGGAACTGACGGGCGCGCCTCAGGTACTCGCGATCGGCGATACGCATCTGGAGAATTTCGGCACATGGCGCGATGTCGAGGGCCGGCTCGTCTGGGGCGTCAATGATTTCGATGACGCAGCGGTGATGCCCTATGCGCTGGATCTCGTTCGCCTTGCGGCAAGCGCCGTGCTGGCCCGCAGCGGTGACGGTCCCTCGGTTCGCATGATCGGCGAACTGATCCTGAGCGGCTATCGCCGGGGCCTTGAAAATCCGCTGCCCGTCATCCTCGAGCGCGACCACAAATGGCTGCGCAAGGCGCTGCTGCTGCCGAATTCCGAACGCCGGGAATTCTGGGAGAAATACGAAATGCTGCAGCCCGGCAAGAAGCCGGCACCACCAGCCTATGTCAAGGCGCTCGCAGACGCGCTGCCGTTGGGATCAGGACCTTTCTTGGCGAAGCCACGCAGCGGCGGCACCGGCAGCCTCGGCCGGCCGCGTTTCGTCGCCTATGCCGAATGGCAGGGTGGACCGGTGCTGCGCGAGGCAAAGGCGCTGGTGCCGTCCGCCTGGTCGCTTCGCCACAACCCGCAGGATGTGGCGATCCATGCAAGCGAGATCGCCAATGGGCGGGCGCGCTCAGCCGATCCGCATTACCGGGCCTCCGGCCGCATCCTCGTGCGCCGGCTCTCGCCGAACAGCTGCAAGGTCGAAATCGACCGACACCCCGAGATCCTGCTTTCGCCGACGATGCTGGAACTGATGGGCTTTGAGATCGCCAATTGCCATTCCGGTGATGCGGCGGCGGCGGCCGCAATCCTGAAGGATTTGGCGGCGCGGGGAAACGAATGGCTGCATGAGGCGGCAAGGGCCGCGGCATCGAGCATCAGCACCGAGCAGAAAGCCTATTCCCGCGCCGGCTAAAGCAATTCCAGCAAAAGTGTACAGCGGTTTTGCGTCCGGAATTGCGCTTCTCTGATTTAGATCCGCACGATGTGCTGATCCCAGGCGACGTCGCTGCGGGTCGACAGGAAATCGCCGTCATAGGAGGAGACGGCAAAGCCGTTTCTTGCCGGCGCGATGCCCGCCGCATCCGGAACGGAAGTCTCGGCCAGCATCTTGCCCGTCCTAGCGTCGATAGTCACCGAGGCGCCGCCCTTCGGTGAGGTGATGCCGACGAGACCTTCGCTGCGATTGACGGCGATCGCCCCGACGTAATTGGCAAGCCTGCGCGTCGTCTCCTCCGGCAGGTCGATGAAGGAAAGATCCTCCCCCTTGGCGAAATGGCCGACGAGCGGAGGCAAATCCTTGCGGTGGCCTTCATACTGGCAGGCGAACCAGATGCGGCCCGCGCCATCGAGATCGACATGGCGGGTGGAGAGTTCTGCCCATTCCGCCGGCAGCACATGTTTTTCGACCAGCGCACCGGTCGCCGCATCGATCAGCGCCAGCGACGGCTGCATCTCTCCGAGATTGAGCTTGGTGCGGCCAAAATCCGGATGCGTCTCGATGCCGCCATTGGCGACGATGAGCAGGCGTCCGTCGTCGGAAACGGTCATGTCGTGCGGACCGATGCCGTAGGTCTCGAATTCGCCGATGCGGGTGAAGCGGTCTGTGGCGTCGTAGAGGCCGATCATGCCGCGATTGCCGTCGAAGTCGTTCTCGCTGGCGTAGAGCAAACGGCCGTCAGGAGAGAAGGCGCCGTGGCCGTAGAAATGCCGGTCCTCCCTGGAGCTGATGACGATCGGCTCGCTTTTGTTCCAGGGATCGAAGATCATCGCATAGGTGCCGGGCCGGCGCGCGAAGGCGACAGTCTTGCCGGTACTGGCGCTGAAGGCTATGCCGTGGGCGCGGGCAGGAAGCGCCACCTGATCGACGATCTCGCCGCGCTCGGTCACGGTCGCAATGGCAAAGGAGCCGTCGGCTGCCCGAATGCCCGAGGCATAGACCGCATCGGCCCGCTCCAGCGCCATCAGCGACCTTGGCGTCAAGGTGGCAAGGAAGCCGAGCCCCGCCGCCTTGACGAAGCTGCGTCGGTTGATCGCGGCACTTTGCATCATCGTCTCAGTCTCCGTCCGAAAAGGAAAAGCCGGCCGAAAGGCCGATGGCTGCGCCATATTCGTCGCTGATCCGGGTGATCAGGTCGCGGCTTTCAGCAAGCAGCGTATCGAGCTTGGCCTTCTCCGCATCGCTTATGGCGACGTCGATGTCGGGATTGAGCTTCGGCACGCTGTCGAGCAGCGATTTGAAGTCCTCGTCGATCGAGGCGGCGATCGACTGCTTGTCCGGCGGCAGAAGCTCGGCCATGCCGGCCTTCTGCCAGAGCGTGCGCAGGCCCTCCAGATTGGCGGCCATCGATTTCCAAGTGTTCTTGGAGCGCCAGTAGATCGCCATGCGCGGCCGCGGCGCGGTGTCCTTGCCCTTGTAGAACTGTTCCAGCCGTTGGTCGCGGACATTCTCTGCACCATGGACGAGAATGCCGAGCAGCGCCGTCACCGCTTCCTTGTTGTCCATGAAATCGTTGCTCTGCGGGCCTGGATGTTTCCAGCTCGCCTGCACGCCGTCGGGCTTTTCCCAGGCGGCGACGACTTCGCCGGCTTCACGCTGGATATTGCCGGCGACCGCCTCGCCGTAAAGGCAGCGGAAACTGCCCTTCTGCCCGACGAGATCGTCGGAGCCATTGCCGTAAAGCACGTATTCCAGCGCCGTCAGGCCTTGCAACGCAACACTCTTGCCGGCGATCGCATCAACGGTCGCGTCGTTCGGATCGGCCTTGGCGATCAGCGCCTGCACCTGCTTCAGGCCGACGCCCTTGCGGTCGGGATAAAACAGGATGTGCTCGAAGAGATTGTCCTGGATGACAGGCCCGGTCTGGACGATCTCGATGATCGACCAATAGCGGATCGTATCGTCGAAGGTGGACTTCGCCTTGTCGAGCGTCTGCTGCGTGCCGTCGCTGCAAAGATCCTTCATCGCCGTCGTCAGCCGGGCGGCCGATTGCTGCATGTTGCGATAGCCGGGACGGATCACCTCGTCGACGGCGCGCTGCATGACGGCGGGAACGGCATCCTCGTTCAGCCCTGCCGGGGGAGTGGCCGTCTGGGCGGCCGCTGATGTCGCGAGGCCGATCAGAGTAAGGCAGAGCAGGGGGTGCCATAGGCGCATCAAAGTGACTCCAGGAATGTAATCAGGGCCGCCCTGTCGTCTTTCGGCAGGGAGGAGAAAGCGTTGCGGGCCCTTTCAGCTTCGCCGCCATGCCAGAGGATCGCTTCGGTGAGGCTCCGCGCACGGCCGTCATGCAGGAAAAAGCTGTGTCCGCTGACAGTTCGGGTCAGTCCTATACCCCATAGCGGCGGCGTGCGCCATTCACGTCCGCTTGCAAGACCGACCTGCTGCCCGTCGGCAAGCCCGTCGCCCATGTCGTGCAGAAGAAAGTCGGAATAGGGCCAGATCAGCTGGAAGGACTGTGCTTTTTCAGGCGTATCCCGCCGGGTGACGAATTTCGGCACGTGGCAGGAAATGCAGCCGCTTTCGTAGAAGATCCGCTTGCCCCGCAGCGTCTCGGCGAAACTCGCCTTGCGCCGTGCCGGAACGGCGAGATTTTCGGAATAGAAGGTGACGAGGTCGAGAATGGGACCCGGCGCTTCTTCTGCGCCAAGTCGTTTCTGCACGCCTGTCGGCATATCAAGGCATTTTTCTTCCGCCTTGGTGCAGTCGCCCTGCGCATTCGGCTGATCGGGCGTCGAGATGCCGATATCATTGGCAAAGGCATCCGCACTCTGGTCGCGCACCGTGGCGTTCTGTGCCTTCCAGCCGAATCGTCCGAGCGCGATCTTGCCGCTGCGGTGGTCGCGCACGATCGCCGCCTTCCCCGAAATGCCGTCGCCGTCGGCATCATCAGGATCGGCATGGGCAAGGATGTCGGCCTCGCGAATGGCCTCGATCAGTCCGAGGCCGATCATCGCCGAGGCGACACGCGGCGAAATCGTCGTCGCGGGATCGAGCGGCCCATAGCCAAGGTTCGTCACCGCATAACTCGGCCGGCGCAGCGAGACGGTCTCGCCGTCGCCGAGCGTCACCCTCTCTTCGCGATAGCTGATCGCCATCTTCCCTTCGGCAGCAAGCCCGGGAACGGCGAGATCCTGCAGCTGATGGCCGTAGACCGGATCGGGAAAATTGACGACATCGGCACGCGCGACCGCCTTTTCTTCCTCCGGCGTCGTGGCGGCGCGGGAAAGGCGCAGGAACATCGAGGTGGCGCTCGCGGCCCCCTCCGGCGGTCTGCCGCGGCCGTCATTGACATGGCAGCTCATGCAGGAGCGGGCGTTGAACAGCGGCCCGAGGCCATCGGAAGCCTGCGTCGAGGAGGGAGAGGACACCCAGAGCTTGCGGAAAAGCGCATTGCCGAGCTTGAAATTCTGCTCTTCCTCGAAAGGGATGTTGGCCGAAATATGCGAGAAGCTGTCCTCGGTGACAGGGTCGATCGAGGTCGTCGCACCCGCCTGCATGGCTTCGTATTGTTCGGCCTTGGAAAAATCCGCTGTCGGCCGGGTGACGTCGGCGACGCGTTTCAGATCGGCCTCGGAGAGGTCGGTGCGTTTCCGCGGCAGGTCGAAACCGGCGGCGATGCTGACGGAAAAACCGGCAAGCGTGGCGCAGAGCGCTGCGCTGGCGATCAATCGGCGGGCCGGGGCATGCGACATTTCAGGGTCCGGGCCGCTCCGGCTTTCGAAGCGGCCCGCCTTTTTGCTTATTGGAAGACGGCGTTAGGATTATCCAAGCTGTCGGAACCTTCAAGCTGAACCGTGCCGAGATCGAGTGCGGCAATAACGCGCTGCACCGATTTCGTCTGGTCGATCAGCCCGTCGATAGCGGCCTGAACGACGGCGTTGCCTTCCTTGTTGCCTTCGCCGATCATCTGATCGTACTTTTCGACGGTCTCGCCGCGCTTTGCCATGGCATTCATCGCATCGAGCGTCTTGTTGAGCTTGCCTTCAACTTCGGCATCGAGCGCCTTGTCCTTGGCGGCCACCAGATCGTGCAGCGACGGGCCGCTGAGCTTGGTGCCGTCGACGCGGGTATAGTTGCCGGTATAGGCGGCAGCGATGCCGATCGCGTCGTTGAGATGCGAGTTGTAGGTATTGTCCGAGAAGCAATCATGCTCTTCTTCCGGATCGTGCAGCAGCAGGCCGAGCTTCATGCGCTCGCCGGCAAGCTCGCCGTAGGAAAGCGAACCCATGCCCGTCAGGATCGCCACCAGGCCGGCCTTCGGATCGGCTTCGACATTCTTCGTCGCTGCACCATCCGGCTTCCAGTTGTCGGTCATTTCCTGCAGGTCGGAAACCAGCAGGGTGGAGGCGGACTTCAGATATTCGGCGCGGCGGTCGCAATTGCCGTGCGTGCAATTCTTGAGGTCGTAGTCGGTTGCCGGACGATCGCCGGCGCCGGGACCCGTGCCGTTCAGATCCTGACCCCAGAGCAGGAATTCGATGGCGTGGTAGCCGGTCGCGACATTGGCTTCGATGCCGCCGGCCTCGGCCAGCGTGCCGGAGATGAATTCCGGCGTCAGCTTGGAGGCGTCGACATCCTTGCCGTCGATCTTGATCGTCTTGTTGGCGATGACATTTGCCACATAGAGAGAATTTTCGTCGCTCTCGGTGCCGTAGGAGGCATCGACATAGTCGATCAGGCCTTCATCGAGCGGCCACGCATTGACCTTGCCTTCCCAGTCGTCGACGATCGGATTGCCGAAGCGATAGACTTCCGTCTGCTGGTACGGAACACGCGCCTTGATCCAGGCCTCCCTGGCGGCCTTGAGCGTCGCGTCGGTCGGCGCCTTCAGGAAGGCGTCGATCGCGGCGTCGAGCGCCTTGGCCGTCGTCAGCGAGTCTTCGTATTTCGCATGCGCCACGTCGGCATAGTGTTTCACCACGGCGGCGGCATCGGTCTCGGCATGCGCGGGAAGCGCGAGCAGGGCGGCGGGGGCGATCGCCAGCACGGCTGCGCGGAATGTGTTGAGCTTCATGATCCTCTCCTGTGACGGGATTTTCCGTCTACCGCATCGTGCTTTCCGAAAATCGGAATCGATTTTCGGAAAGCACGATGCGTCGATTCAAAGTGTTACAGCGTCCTCTGCGCGTCTGATAAGACGCGCGGCGCTGTAATCGGGCTCCGTCTCTTCGCCCAAAAGCAAACTGGTGTCAAACACTCTAGTTTGGAATGATTTTAAGAATGGACAGGCGTGGCTAACCGGTCATTTTTGAACGGCATTTGCTTGAAAAACCGGCAGTTGCGGAGGCCTCCGCTAAGTCGCGTCAGCCCTTCCGCTGCATGCGGCAGAAGAAGAAGCCGTCTGTATCGGTGGAGGCGGGGGTCAAAGTCACCGACAGGCCGTCGGAAGAGTGCGGACGCGGGGCGTCCTTTCCGAACAGCTGATCCCAGGCAGGCAGGGCACTGACGATCTGAAAATCAGGATTGTCAGCCGTGAAGCGGCGCGCCTGCTCCTCGTTTTCCTGGGGCAGGACCGAGCAGGTCACATAGATCAGTTCGCCGCCTGATTTGACGAAGCTGCTCGCCTGCGCCAGCGCGTCCTGCTGCTGGGCGGTGCGTTCGTCGAGGTTCTTCGCCGTCAGCCGCCATTTCGTATCGGGGCGGCGGCGCCATGTGCCGGTGCCGGTGCAGGGCGCGTCGACCAGCACCTTATCGCAGCGTCCGGCAAGGGCGGAGAGCGCCCTGGCGTCGTCATGCACCTGGACATTGCGTGTGCCCGCCCGCTTCAGCCGCTCGATGATCGGCGCCAGCCGTTTGCGGTCGGCGTCATAGGCGTGAACCTGTCCCTTGTTCTGCATGGCCGCCGCCATGGCGAGCGTCTTGCCGCCACCGCCGGCGCAATAGTCGAGAACCTGTTCGCCATCATGGGCGAGCACCAGGTCGGCGACGATCTGCGATCCCTCATCCTGAACTTCGAACCAACCTTTTTGGAACGAAAGCTCGGCAGTCACGTTGGGAAGACGCGAGGCGCCTTCGCCAGCGGCAATCCGGATACCGTAGCGGGCGATCTTCGCTGCATGCGCGTTGGCTCTTTCGAGCGCCTTGACGACCTTGTCGCGAGAGGCTTTGAGCAGGTTGGCGCGCAGATCGAGCGTCGGTCGGGCGGCGAGTGCCTGTGCCTCGGCGAGCCAGCCGGCGCCAAAGGCCTGTTCGAAGGAGGGTTGGACCCATTCTGGAATATCACCGCGGATATGCGGCGGCGCATCGTCGAGCGAGCGGCTTTGAAAGGCCGAGACGGCGTCGGCCGAAAGCGGCGCCGGCGCGAACTTGTCATCCGCCAGCTCAGTGGCAAGACTGTCAGGTGAAAAACCCCATTGGCGGAACATGACGCCATGGGCAATGGCCGCAGGACTGTCGTCATCCATCAGCCAGGCATGGGAAAGCCGCATGCGCAGTGCGTCATAGACGATGTTGCCGATCGCCGCACGATCGCCGGAGCCGGCGAAGCGGTGCGCGAGGCCCCAGTCCTTCAGCGCGTCGGCGACGGGCCGCTTGCGGGCATCGATGTCCGCGAGCACAGAAATCGCCCCTTCGAGGCGGCCGCCCAGACGCATTCACATGTCTCCTGTTGCCGTGGCGAGTGAACGATCAGCGCAAACGCGAGTGTCACGCATCGGATTGTTCACAAGTCTCAACCGGGTGGTAACCGCGATTGACGGCAAGAGCAAGCGCCGCTTCCGGCGCAGTCAATGATGGTCTCAGCTGACGACCTGGTAGCAGACCTTCGCAGTGCCGGAGCTCACCATACCGATATTCTGGGCGGCGGCGCGCGACAGGTCGATCACACGACCACGAATGAACGGACCACGATCGTTGATGCGAACGACGACGGTGCGGCCATTGTTGCGGTTGGTGACCTTCACCTTGGTGCCGAAAGCAAGCGAACGATGTGCGGCAGTCAAGATGGCAGGGTTCATACGTTCCCCGGAAGCAGTTTTGGAGCGAAGTGCGTACCATGAAGCACCGCCACAACCATTGCCAGCAAAACCCTCCGCCGGAAGCATGGAAGAACAGGCTGCAATAGTTACAGCGGCGATAATAGAACGACGTATGTTCTTCAAAACAGAGTATCCCTCAACTATTGAACTCACGCCCTTGCAGGCGGCGGGGCTTAAATCTGTGAAAAAGTGGCGAAAAAGTGCCGAGTCAGTTCACGGAATATTACAATCTGTAACATTCGTGAGTGTGGTGTCGGGATTTCAGCAATGCGCGCCGCGCGCAAACGTGGAAAAAACCTAATAAAATCAGTTAAAATCAGAACGAATTTTCCGAAGGGATAGTTAACGTCATGGTGTTCACGAAAATCGCGAAAATATTTTTCCGATTTCGCCATATTTACTGCCACATTTGGGCAAATTCAAAGGCCGTTAACCATAAGATGCGGCGAAAATTGTCCGGCCAAAGCGGGAAAGTAGGAATTTCCTACTCATTTCGGGTGAGCGCATCCGTCGCAAACAGGACTGAGTTCTACTACCCCCGCCAGCGTCCGTCCCGCCACAATTGCGCAAGCGACATGGGATAGTTCGGGAAGGAAAATGCGAAGCCGGCGGCCTTGAGTTTCGCATTCGAAACCCGTTTGTTCTCGCCGTAGAAAGTGCGCGCCATCGGCGTCAATTCGGCGGTCTCGAACGCCTGCTCCGGCGGCGGTTCGACGCCCATCAGGCGGGCTGCCTCGACGATCACATCCTGCGGCGGGCCGGGCCGGTCGTCGGTGACATTATAGATGCCACCGAGGCCGCGCTCCGACAGGAAACGTGCCGCCGCGCCAATATCCTCGACGCGGATACGGTTGAACACCTGGTCCTTCTTGATCAGCCGTCGTGCTGTGCCCTTGTCCAGGTTGGAGAAGGCGTTGCGGCCTGGTCCATAGATGCCGGAAAGGCGCAGCACCGCCGCCGGCACGCCGCGCTCCCGGCCCATCGCCAACCAGCCCTCTTCCGCCTCGAGCCGCTCGGTCGACCGCCCGGAAACCGGCAAGCACGGCGTTTCCTCAGTCACCCAGGCGCCCTGGTGATCGCCATAGACGCCGACGGTGGAGAGGTAACCGATCCATTCGAGCTTCGGCAGCAGGCGTGCGCCGTCTTTACCGAGCAGCCGCAGCAGCGGATCGGCCTTTCCAGGCGCGATCGACTGCACCAGATGGGTGACGCTGTCCAAAGCCTGGCGCAGTCCCTCTTCCATGCTCTCGCCGTCGAAAAGGAATGCTTCGATGCCTTTCTGGCGGAGCATGTCCATCTTGTCAGGCGAGCGCGTGGTGCCGGAAACCCGCACGCCGTCGCCGGCAAAGGCCTTGGCGATTGCCGTGCCGGAATAACCGCAGCCAAAGATCATCACATGCATCAGCCCACTCCCGCCAATCGCCATTCGTTCAATACGTCGTCGTCTCTCTCGTCTGCCCTTTGTGCGGCAAAGGCTGCAAATTCGCCAGCCTCCATCAGCCGTGAGAGCGCCCAGACCGCCATGCCGCGCACCACGGGCGAGGGATCGTCCGAAAGCAGGCGACATGGCCCGATGAGCACCTTGTCGCCGGAATTGCCGGCGGCGATCAGCACGTTGCGGACGAAGCGGTCGCGGCCGATGCGCTTCACCGGCGAGCCGCTGAAGAAGGCACGGAAGGCGGCATCGCCAAGCGTCAGCAGAAAGGCGATCGACGGCTCCTTCAGATCTTCCCGCGCCTGTAGCTTCATCTCGGAGGCGGAGCTTGCGAACTTGTTCCAGGGACAGGCGGCAAGACAGTCGTCGCAGCCATAGATGCGGTTGCCGATCAGCACGCGCAAATCGGCGTCGATCGGCCCCTTGTGCTCGATGGTGAGATAGGAGATGCAGCGCCGTGCGTCGATCTGATAAGGCGCCGGGAAGGCGGCCGTCGGACAGATGTCGAGGCAGGCGCGGCAGGAGCCGCAATGATCGGCTTCCGGCGCGTCGACCACAAGATCGGCGGTGGTGAACATCGTGCCGAGGAACAGCCAGGAGCCATGAACGCGGCTGACGAGATTGGTGTGTTTGCCCTGCCAGCCGATCCCGGCTGCCGCCGCTAAGGGTTTCTCCATGACCGGCGCCGTGTCGACGAAGACCTTCACATCGGCGCCCGCCCGCGCCGCAAAGCGCGTGGCGATCTCCTTCAGCCGGCCCTTGATGACGTCGTGATAATCGCGGTTGCGGGCATAGACCGAAATCGCTGCCTTATCCGGCTTGTCGAGGATAGCGCGGGGATCTTCTTCCGGGGCGTAATTCAGGCCGAAGACGACGACGGAGCGCACCTCGCTCCAGAGTGTGCGGGGATCGCCACGCCGGTCGCGCGTCTCCGCCATCCAGTCCATCGTCCCGTGGCGCCCGGCATCGATGAACTGACCGAGACGCTCCTTCGCTTGCGGGATCGCGTCCGGGCGCGTGATGCGGCAGAGATCGAAGCCCTTGGCGGCAGATTCCGCCCGGACGAACTCGGTCAAATTGTCGCGGCGGCGGCGCTCTTTGTCGTCATTGTCAGGTTCGGGCATGAAGAGCCCTCGTCAGAAATCCAGATCGGCATAGTGTGAAACCGGTGTCAGGCCGCGCACGCGCTCGGTCAGCATCGGCCGGAAGGACGGACGCGACTTCAGCCGCTGGTACCAGTCCTTGACGACCGGCGAATCCGCCCACTCGATCTCGCCGAGATAGTCGAGGATCGAGATCGAGGCCGCGGCGGCAAGGTCGGCATAGCTCATCCGCTCGCCCGCCAGCCACTGACGCGAGCCGGCAAGCCAGGTGAGATAGCGCATATGCTGACGGATATTCGCGCGGGCCGTGCGCAGAATCTTCGAATCCGGCGCGCCGCCGCCCTGATCGGCGGTCATCTGCAACTTATAGACACGCTCGCGGGCGAGCGGCTTGGTCACATCGTTTTCCATCTTCTGCATGAACCATTCGGTCAGCCGGCGGATTTCCGCCCGCTGGAAAGGGTCTTCGGCGAGCAGCCGCCGATCGCGCTTCAAGACGCCATGCGTCTCGTCCAGATATTCGGAAATGACGCTCGCGCCGCAGAGCGCGCGCATGCTGTCGTCGACATAAACAGGCAGCGTGCCGGCCGGATTGAGCGCCAGGAAATCCCGGCGCTTCTCCCATGTCTGCTCTTCGATCAGATCCGCCTGATAGCCGTATTCGGCCAGGATCAGCCGGACGAAGCGAGATGCGGATGACATGGGATGATGATAAAGCGTGGGCATCGATACTCGGGCGTTCTGATTGCTGTTACAGGACTGTGTGGCAGCTCAATTATAGCGCCCTAGTCATGACTGATTGGTTGAAGCTATAGGAGCTTGGCCCCGCCAATACAAGCGAATCGGATTTTTCAGGCCATCTGATAATGGCGAAACACGGTCTAACGAACGAATGGAAGCGGCAGCCTGATCGACCCAAGCGCTCAGGCCCGACCGAACTTTAAACCGGAGACAATATATGGATTATATAAATGCTGCAATTCTCGGCGTCATAGAGGGGATCACCGAGTTCCTGCCGATCTCGAGCACCGGCCACCTGATCATTGCGGAGCAATGGCTCGGACATCGGTCGGATATGTTCAACATCGTCATTCAAGCGGGCGCCATCCTCGCCGTCACCATCATTTACTGGCGTCGTCTGGTGGATCTGGTGCTTGGCTGGCGCGACCCGGTCAATCGCGATTATGCCGCCAAGCTGATCGTCGCATTTCTCATCACCGCCATTCTCGGACTGGTCGTCAAGAAGCTCGGCTTTGAACTGCCGGAGACCGCGACACCGATCGCCTGGGCGCTCATCATCGGCGGTATCTGGATGATCTTTGCCGAATGGGCCGCTGCGCGCAGGCCGCCGCATAAAGAGATTACCTGGCTTGTCGCCATCCTGGTCGGCATCGCCCAGATCGTTGCCGGCGTCTTCCCGGGAACCTCGCGCTCCGGCGCCACCATCTTCGTTGCCATGCTGGCAGGCACGGGCAACCGCGCCTCCGCGACCGAATTTGCCTTTCTCGTCGGCATACCCACAATGTACGCGGCAAGCGCCTATGAATTGCTGAAGACGTTCAGGGATGGCGGAGCGGCAGGCGAAGACTGGACGGCGCTCGGCATCGCCTTCGTCGTATCCACGGTCGTTGCCTTCATCGCCGTCAAATGGCTGCTTGCCTATATCAGAAGCAACCGGTTTACGCTGTTTGCCATCTACCGCATCATTCTCGGTGTCTTGCTGCTCGGCATGGCCGCGACCGGCTTGATTGCCTGAGACATCTGTCCCGCATTGCATTCGCGCAACTCCCGGCGCGAATGCAAATGTCCCGTCGGACTTCGCGAATAAACTCGATTACCGGCAGGGCGCCGATTTTTCAGATAGGCAACATTGAGAGGATAAGCGCCCGCCGCCGTTGTTGATGCAGGCGAGACTGAACGTTCATTGTGGAGCGCCCTCTTTCAGGCGTTCCGATCGCTGCTTGCTTGGAGCAGGATGCCGGCGCAGGACCGGCCTTTCGTCAATGGATGATCGAAGCCGTAGAGCAAGGATCGACGCCGTAGGCCGGCGAGCAATCGCCCTTTACCGCCGCGACCGAACCGGGCGCAACGAAAGAGCCTGCAAGGATAACCAGCGCCGCACACGCAAACAGGAGCGCGATTGACTTGCCCATTGAGAAATGCCTTTCACAGTGATTGCCGCACGCGACCGAAGGTGTTGAGTCCGTTGGAAGACGCGCGGGTTTGGTAGTCAGTGGAATGACTAATAGCAATAATCGTTCCTGCTAAATTTGGCGTTAATTCCACAAAATTTCCGATGCGTCTTTTATGCAACGCTGCTGAATATGCCGCGCACCAGAACACTTCAAACTTGCGCCGGGCTTTGCGGGACACGGCAACGCCATAAGGCCGCCCGCGGCATCCGCAGGGGCCAAGTCTTATCAGCTGGAAAAGATGGTCAGGCGGCCTTGCCGGTGCCGGTGTATTGGCCGTGCGGACGATAGTGCACCAGATAGGAGCCGAGCACCGATGCCACCATCGTGGGCGCGATGCCGAGGCCTTTCAGCGTGCGGCCTTCCGCCTCGGCTTCCGGGGAGACGACATTGTCGCGCTTCAGCATGCGCACCTGGTCCGGCGTGATCGGTGGCGTGATAAAGGGGATCAGCGAGGCGATGCTGCCGATCATCGAAGCGACGCCGAAGGGCAAGGATACCAGCGGGTTCTTGCGGCATGTCACCTTCAGCATCGTCTCGAGACATTCGCGGAAGCTCAGCACCTCAGGCCCGCCAAGCTCATAGACCTTGCCGCCGGCAACCTTGCCGTCGACGGCGCGGGCGACGGCCTCGGCGATATCTTCGACATAGACAGGCTGGAATTTCGTCTTGCCGCCGCCAATAAGCGGCAGGATCGGCGACATGCGCGCCATCTCGGCAAACTTGTTGAAGAAGCTGTCTTCCGGTCCGAAGACGATCGACGGACGGAAGATCACTGCATCGGGCTTGACCGACAGGATGGCCGTTTCGGCGCGGCCCTTGGTGCGGCCATAATCCGAATCGGATTTCACGTCGGCGCCGATCGCCGAAATATGCGTCAGCGTCGCACCTGCACCGCGCGCCGCCTCGGCAATCGCACGAGCGCCGAATTCCTGCACGGCGTCGAAAGTGTTGCGGCCGGTCTCATGCAGAATACCGACGCAGTTGACGACGTGGCTCGCACCATCGACGGCGCGATCGATCGAGCTGCGGTAGCGCAGGTTCGCCTGGACGAAGGAGATCTGGCCGACATTGCCGAGCGGCTGCAGGAAGCCGGCGAGATCGGGACGGCGCACGGCGACGCGGATGTTATAGCCGCGCTTGGCCAGCGCCCGAACCACGTGCCTGCCCACGAAGCCGGACCCTCCGAACACGGTGACGAGCGGCGGCAGGTTGGCAAGGGTCATGGCAGGCTCCTCGAAAGGCTTTGCGGAATGCTTGATTGGCTCCGTCTTAGCCGAATCCCGGCGCGACGGGAAGGCCCATCACACCGTCAGTTTTTTGAGAATGCGAGGGCGCTCAGACGCCTTCGACGACCACCATTTCCGCATCCGCGACTTCCTGGCGGATTTTCGCGGCGATCTGGTATTCCGGCGAATTGTAGCAGTCGACCGCATGCTGCATCGACGGGAATTCGATCACTACGTTGCGGACGCGCGCCTTGCCCTCGAGTTCGGTAAAGGCGCCGCCGCGCGCCAGGAAATTCGCGCCGTATTTTTCGAAAGCCGGCTTGGCTGCCGCCACGTAATCCTTGTAGCGCTCGGCATCGCGAACGTCGACGCGGGCGATCCAGTATCCTTTGGCCATGGTCTTCTCCCTTTTGTCGTTGATTGCGGTCAGCGATTTGCCGGCCAGAGTGCGCTCACCATCTCGCTGAGGATCGCGCGGGCGGCATCACGGGGATCCGGCGCCTTGACGATCGGCCGGCCGACGACGAGATGCGTCGCTCCCGCCTTCAGTGCGTCGAAAGGCGTCATCACCCGCTTCTGGTCGCCCTTATCGCTACCATCGGGGCGAATGCCGGGGGTGACGATCGCCATGTCGGGTCCGACGATCTCGCGCACCGCAGCCGCTTCCTCCGCCGAACAGACGATACCGCCCATGCCGGCCGCGCGCGCCTGTCCGGCGCGGCGCAGCACCAGGCTATGCGGATCCTGGCTGTAGCCGGCCTCGGCAAGGTCGTCGGCATCCATCGAGGTCAGCACGGTCACGCCGAGCAGGCAGAGGCCGGAGCCGGCCGCGGCCTCGACCGCCGCCTTCATGGCCTTCGGATAGGCGTGCAGCGTCAGCATCGACATGCCCATCTTGGCGATGTTCTCGACGCCGGAGGCAACGGTGTTGTCGATGTCGAGCAGCTTCATGTCGAGAAAGATCTTCTTGCCGCTGGCGGCAAGATCGCGGGCGAATTCCAAGCCGCCGGCAAAGACCAGCTGATAGCCGATCTTGTAGAAGAGAATGTCGTCGCCGAGCGTGGAAACCAGTCTTTCCGCCTCGCCGATCGTTGGAACATCCAGGCCGACGATCAACCGCTCGCGTGCGCCCATCTGAAGTCACCCCTGCCAGTCTTCGATGGGCGTCCAGTCGCATGTTAGGCGCCGATCCGCAAGACCGAAAGCATAGAGATTGCCGCCGCCGCCCGGCTGGTCGCGGTCGCGGGAGATCGGCCTGCCCGCCAGATGGCATTTGAGCAGCGTGCCGACGCCGCCATGGCCGACAAAGGCGATCGGCGCCGTCGCATCATGCGTGGCGAGAACGGCGTTAACAGCCTCGACGATGCGGTCCTGCGCGTCGACGGCGCGCTCCCAGCCCTTGAAGCTCTGCTCCGGATGGGCAAAGAACCAGTTTGCTGCTTCTTCGAATTGCGGCGGCGGCAGGAAGCCGGTGGCCGTGCGGTCGTTCTCGTGCATGGCGTGGACGATCTCCACGGTCACACCGGAAGCTTTCGCCAGGATTTCGGCCGTCTCGATCGCCTTCGTCTCGTCGCTGGAAACGATGCGCCGCAATTGCCTCGCCCAGCCGCTCTCTGCCGCTTTGCGGGCGCGCGCCGCGCCGACATCGGAAAGTCCCCATTTCGGCACCGGCACGTTGGCGTCGATCCTGACCTGCGGATGAGTGATGTAGATCCCGAACATCTCAGCCGCGCTTATAGATCCAGAGCTGCGCCGGCGGAATGTTGCGCATGACGAAGTCGAAATGCTGGATATGGTAGCGGTCGGGATTGGCGGCGATCGGCGAGATCGCGCCGTAGGAAATCTGCACCATCGGCCGGCCGGCCGGCAGTCGATCGAGCAGGCTTTCGAGCAGCGAAATGCGCTTCGCCATCGGGAAATTCAGCAGCGGAATGCCCGAGACGACGGAATCGAAGGTGAGACCGCTGAAATTGCCAAGGGTGGCCTGAAGATCGAAGGCATCGCCGTTGATGAAGTGCACGCCGGGATAGGTCCGCTGCAGATGTTTATGAAAATCCGTCGAATATTCGATTGCGACGAGATTTTCCGGACGGACGCCGCGGCCGAGAATGGCCTTGGTGATAGCGCCCGTGCCCGGTCCGAGTTCAAGCACCGGCAACCCGGAATGGATATCGACAACGCTTGCCATGCGCTTGGCCGTGATCGAGGAGGTCGGCACGATTGAGCCCACCGTCTTCGGCCCCTGCATCATGCCACGGAAGAAGCGGATCTCGTCGTCGAACCTCTTGCCCAGCCGTTCCTTCACCTTGACCCGTAAGCTCATTCTCCACCCATCCGCATGTTGATCGAATGCCTTAATATGCCGCTTGTCGCTTAAGGGACAAGGATTTTCGCAACAAGGACATCGGCATCAACAGTTCATGCGGCTTTCGGCGCTGAACGAGGCATGAGATCGGCGAGCCTTTCGGCCAAGTGATCGGCGTCGACAGGCGCGCGCAGGAGGAAAAACGGAGGTGTGCAGCCTTCGTTTCCGTCAGACGCGCATCGGCATCAGCACGTAGAGCGCATCGTCGCCCGCCGTGTCGCGGATCAGCGTCGGCGAGCCGGCATCGGCGAGCAGGAAGATCGCTTCCTCGCCGGAAAGCTGCGCGGTGATATCGAGCAGGTATTTCGCGTTGAAGCCGATTTCCATCGCATCCGTGTCGTAGCCGACGGCGACCTCTTCGGTCGCACTGCCGGAGTCGGGATTGTTGACGGTCAGCATCAGTTGACCCTCGGAAAGTGCCAGCTTGACGGCGCGTCCGCGCTCGGAGGAGATTGTCGAGACGCGGTCGACGGCCTGTGCGAAACTCGTGCAGTCGACGCGCATTTCCTTGTCGTTGCCGGTGGGGATGACGCGCTGATAATCCGGGAAGGTGCCGTCGATCAGTTTCGAGGTCATGACGATTGAGCCGATGGTCAGCCGGATCTTGGCGTCGGAGACCTCGACGGTCACCATCACCTCGGGATTGTCGACCAGTTTCTGCAGCTCGCCGACCGTCTTGCGCGGAATGATGATGCCGGGCATGCCCTCGGAGCCGGAGGGCGCATCGACATCGGCGCGCGCCAGCCGGTGGCCGTCGGTCGCAACCGCCCTGAGTTTCAGCTGGCCGTTGCTCTCGATCGTGTGGAAGAAGATGCCGTTGAGATAATAACGCGTCTCTTCCGTCGAAATTGCGAACTGGGTGCGGTCGATCAGCATCTTCAGATCGGTCGCCTTCAGCTTGAAGGAATGCGTGAAGGTGCCGGCTGTGAGATCCGGGAAGTCCGATTCCGGCAGGCACTGCAGCGAGAACTTCGAGCGGCCGGACTGCACGGTCATCGAGCCGCCATCGCTGCTGGTGGCAAGCAGCACTTCCGAGCCGTCGGAAAGCTTGCGCACGATGTCGTAGAGAAGATGCGCGGGAACGGTGGTGGCGCCGGGCTGCTCGACGCTAGCAGGGGTCGCCTCGGTGATTTCGAGGTCGAGGTCGGTCGCCTTCATGTCGAGCTTCTGGCCGTCGGCCTTGAGCAATACGTTGGACAGGATAGGGATCGTGTTGCGACGTTCGACCACGCGGTGGACGTGGTTCAGCGATTTCAACAGGTTTGACCGCTCAATAGTAATACGCATGGGATGCTACCGCTTTCGACCGTGACTTTCCGGGCGCGTCGAGCACCCGAAGAATGCTGTCCCGGCTTGAGGCCGGGGGAGTGGACGGGCAAAATGGCAGACTTCAGCATTGCTTTGCAAGAGGCATGGACGCCGGCACCCCTGCATTTGCGGTTTTCCAGAGCAATGCTCACAGAAATCCGAACCCTTGCCGAAGCGGTGCGGCTCGCCCATAAGGGTTCGATGCCGGCGACGAGCCGGCGGGACGAAAGCAAATGGCATGAATGAGGAAACCACAGCGGACGCCGCCAGCCGGCGAAGCTTCCGCCTGCACAATATGGCGGTGCCGGCGCGGCCGCTGGAGCCGGCGCTCTATCTCGTCGCCACCCCGATCGGCAATCTCGGCGACATTACGCTGCGGGCGCTGGAAACGCTGGCCGGCGCCGACGTGCTTGCCTGCGAGGATACACGTGTCACCCGCGTGCTGCTCGACCGCTACGGCATCCAGAACCGCCCCTTCGCCTATCACGAGCACAATGCCGATGAGGCCGGTCCAAGGCTGCTGCAGGCGCTCGAAGCCGGACGCTCGGTGGCGCTGGTTTCCGATGCCGGCACACCGCTGGTCTCCGATCCCGGTTATCGGCTGGCACAGCAGGCGATAGCCGCAGGTTACCGCGTCATTCCCATTCCCGGCGCCTCCGCGCCGCTCGCAGCCCTTGTCGGCTCCGGTCTGCCGAACGATGCCTTTCTTTTCGCCGGTTTCCTGCCGGCCAAGGACAAGGCCCGCCGCGACCGTCTCGGTGAACTTGCCGCAGCACCCGCAACGCTGATCTTCTTTGAATCGCCGCACCGCATTGGCGCAACGCTTCTGGCCGCCGCCGATGTGCTCGGGCCCACGCGGCCCGCCTCCGTCTGCCGCGAGCTGACCAAGACCTATGAGGAGTTCCGCCGCGGCACGCTTGCAGAGCTTGCCGCGCATTATCAGCAGGTGGAAAACGTCAAGGGCGAGATCGTTCTCGTGATCGGTCCGCCGGAGCCGGTCGAGACGGATGAGGCCGATGTCGAAGCCATGCTGGCCGACCTGTCGAAGACCATGCCGACGGCAGGCGCCGCGACCGAGGCCGCCCGCCTTACCGGCCTGCCGCGCAAGGTGCTCTACCAGCGCCTGCTGGAGATCAAGAACGCCGATGGGCGATAGCGATCTCACCGCGATCAGAAGGAAGGCGCTGCGCCGGGGCCGCATCTCGGAATATGTCGCGGCCGTCTTCCTGATGCTGAAGGGCTACCGCATCCTGGCGCTGCGCCACCGCACCCGGCTCGGCGAGATCGATATCATCGCCCGAAAGGGCGATCTCGCCGTCTTCGTCGAGGTCAAGGCCCGTCATGGCGAGGCCGCGGCGGTCGATGCCGTCTCTGTCGCCGCACAAAAGCGCATACGGGCGGCAAGCGATCTCTGGCTTGCCCGCCAGGCGGATCAGGCCCGCCTTTCCCAGCGTTATGATATCGTCGCGATCATGCCGGGCCGGCTGCCGCGGCACTTTCTGGATGCCTTCTGACCTCTTTCGATCCATCGGATTTCCGGATCGTTAAAATTTTAGTTCCCGCTTGAACCAGGTCCTTACGACTCTCTGCTATCGACTCGGTAGGGTAGCAATTGGGGGTTGTTTCATGGCCTGGAAGCTGATGCTTGCAAGTGCGGTCGCCATGGCCGCGCGCTCGGTGCCGTATGCCGTGGCGAAGCCGGCCGGAAAATCCTTCGTCGCGCATGCGAGCGATCTGCTGCCGCTGAAATCGACGCCGATCAATCCGGACTGGATCGTCAGCGGCAATCCGCAGGCCCGCACCGCCGAACATTCGCGCGGTCATGACGAGGCCTCGCTGACGGCGATCTGGGATTGTACGGCCGGCGAATTCCGCTGGTATTTCGGCTGGGACGAGACGGTGATGATCCTCGAAGGTGAGGTCCATATCACCGCCGAGGACGGCACCGAACGAACCCTCAGCGCCGGCGATGTCGCCTTTTTCGCCGGTGGAACCTGGGCAAGCTGGCGGGTCGACAATTACGTCCGCAAGGTCGCCTTCCTGCGCAAGCCCTTCCCGAAGCCCTTGGCGATCGCCTACCGTCTCCGCAACATGCTGCGCAACAGCGGCAACCAGGGCATCGCCGCCTGAACGCCCCGCGTTGAGGCGCCGGAAGCCCTTGATTGACCGTTGCGTTTGATATCCGGCCGACCTACATCTGTCCGGCATTCAGCGAGGGATGGAAATGGCCAAGATCACCAATGTAGCGGTCCAGATGGACCATGTCGAAGGCATCAATATCGCAGGTGACTCCACCTTCGCCATGAGCCTGGAAGCCCAGGTGCGTGGCTACAACCTCTTCCATTACACCCCCGACCGCCTGAGCTTCCGTGACGGCAAGCTCTATGCCAGCGTCGAGCCGATGGTGCTGCGCGACCTCAAGGGCGATCACTACGAGCTTGGCGTGCCGGAGCGCGTCGACCTTGCGACCATGGATGTCGTGCTGCTGCGCCAGGACCCGCCTTTCGACATGGCCTATATCACCTCGACGCATCTGCTCGAGCGCATCCATCCGAAGACGCTCGTCGTCAACGACCCCGCCTGGGTGCGCAATTCGCCGGAGAAGATCTTCGTCACCGAATTCTCCGATCTGATGCCGAAGACGCTGATCACCAAGGATGCCGCCGAGATCCGCCGCTTCCGCGACGAGATGGGCGACATCATCCTGAAGCCGCTCTACGGCAATGGCGGCGCCGGCGTCTTCCATTCGACCCGCGACGATCGCAACCTCTCCTCGCTGCTGGAGATGTTCGGCCAGCTTTTCCGCGAGCCCTTCATCGCCCAGCAATATCTGCCCGACGTGCGCAAGGGCGACAAACGCATCATCCTGGTCGACGGCGAATTCGCCGGCGCCATCAACCGCGTGCCGGCCGAGCACGACAGCCGCTCCAACATGCATGTCGGCGGCCGCGCTGAGGCGACCGAACTGACGCCGCGCGAACAGGAAATCTGCACCCGCATCGGCCCGGCGCTGAGGGAGCGCGGCTTCCTGCTCGTCGGCATCGATGTGATCGGCGATTACATGACCGAGATCAACGTCACATCGCCCACCGGCATCCGCGAGGTCAAGAAGTTCGGCGGCGCCGATATAGCGAGCCTGCTCTGGGACGCGATCGAACGCAAGCGCGGCTGAGCCAGCCGCCCATGACCGATTTGGTCCCGCGACCGAGCACAACCAAGGTCACAGCGGATGCCTGACTATGTTCCTTGATTGTTCTTGTTTTATTCCGGCTTCCATGCCAGATTGCAACCGCTGGCCCTGAACGGCCGGGGGCGGTATAAGAGTTTGCGGCAAGGGGATGGGCATATGGTCGCGCGTGTCAGTACGGTGGCATTTCAGGGCATCGAAGGTGTGCCGGTCGAGGTCCAGGTCATGGTCGCTCCCGGAAAAGTCGGGATGCAGATCGTCGGCCTGCCTGACAAGGCGGTGGCCGAAAGCCGCGAACGCGTGCAGGCGGCCCTCCACGCCTCCGGCCTGGCGCTGCCGGCCAAGCGCGTGACGGTCAACCTGGCGCCTGCCGACCTGCCGAAAGAGGGCTCGCATTTCGATCTGCCGATCGCGCTTGCCCTGATGGCCGCCCTCGGCGCCATTCCCGCCGATGCGCTGTCGGATTTTGTCGTCGTCGGCGAGCTCAATCTCGACGGAACGATCGCCGCCATATCCGGCGCGCTGCCGGCCGCGATCGGCGCCAATGCGCTCGGCAAGGGGCTGATCTGCCCGGCTGAAAGCGGTGCCGAAGCCGCCTGGGCAGGTGCCGAGGTCGACATTCTCGCCCCCCGCAGCCTGATTGCCCTTGCCAATCATTTCCGCGGCACGCAGGTCCTATCTCGGCCGGAGGCGTCGATCCGTGCCAATGCCGCAAACCTGCCGGACCTTGCCGAGATCAAGGGCCAGGAAAGCGCCAAGCGGGCGCTCGAAGTGGCCGCGGCCGGCGGTCATAACCTTCTGATGGTCGGTCCTCCGGGCTCCGGCAAGTCGATGCTGGCGGCAAGGCTGCCATCGATCCTGCCGCCGCTTTCGGCCGCCGAGCTCCTGGAGGTGTCGATGGTTCATTCGATCGCCGGTCAGCTCTCCGGCGGCAAGCTTTCCGATCGTAGGCCCTTCCGCACCCCGCATCATTCCGCCACCATGGCGGCCCTCGTCGGCGGTGGCCTGCGCGCCCGTCCGGGCGAAGCCTCGCTTGCCCATCACGGCGTACTGTTTCTCGACGAGTTTCCCGAGTTCACGCCGCAGGCGCTGGATGCGCTGCGCCAGCCGCTCGAAGGCGGCGAATGCGTCATTGCGCGCGCCAATCACCGCGTCTCCTATCCGGCGAAATTCCAGCTGATCGCGGCGATGAACCCCTGCCGCTGCGGCATGGCGGGCGAGCCGGGCCATACTTGCGCCCGCGGCTCGCGCTGCATGAGCGATTACCAGGCCCGCATCTCCGGCCCGCTGATGGATCGCATCGATATCCGCATCGACGTGCCGGCCGTCTCCGCCGCCGATCTCATCCGGCCAATGGCGGCCGAATCCAGCGCCGACGTCGCGCGCCGGGTCGCCCGCGCCCGCGAAATCCAGCAGGAGCGCTTCGAAAGCACCGGCGCGAAAGGCATCGGCACCAATGCCCGCTGCTCCACCGCGATGATTGAGAAACTGGCCGAGCCCGATGCCAGCGGCCTGCAGCTGCTGCGCGACGCCGCCGAAAAGATGAAATTCTCCGCCCGCGGCTACCACCGCGTGCTCAAGGTCGCCCGCACGCTGGCCGATCTCGACGGCAAGCCGACGGTCGGCCGCATCCATCTGGCCGAAGCCATCTCCTACCGCATCGCCGGCGAAAGGCTGACGGCGGCTGCGTGAGGGATAGGGGCGCCGAATGCGTTTCGACAGTTTGCCGACAAGCCTCGCCCTTTACTCGGCGTCATCCTCGGCCTTGTGCCGAGGATCTGCTACATATCAACCGGCTGCAGATGCTCGGGACAAGCCCGAGCATGACGTAAGAGAAGTTGGCCGGCTTTGTCAGCAGTCTGACGGGGCGCCGAAGCGCCCCGATATTCTGCGAGGATGATAACCGGGAAAGCCCTGCCTCAGCTCCCCAGCCCCTCAAACAGCGCCGTCGAAAGATAGCGTTCGGCGAAGGAGGGGATGATGATGACGATGTTCTTGCCGGCATTCTCGGGACGGATGCCGACCTTGATTGCGGCGGTCAGCGCAGCACCCGAGGAGATGCCGACCGGCACGCCTTCAAGCCGGGCGACCAGGCGCGCTTGTTCGAAGGCCTCGTCATTGGTCACCGTGACGACCTCGTCATAGATGCCGGTATCGAGGATCTTCGGCGCGAAACCGGCGCCGATGCCCTGGATCTTGTGCGGGCCGGGATTGCCGCCGGAGAGGATCGGCGAATCGGCCGGTTCGACGGCGATGATCTTGATCTCGGGCTTGCGGCTCTTCAGCACCTGTCCGACGCCGGTGATCGTGCCGCCGGTGCCGATGCCGGAGACGACGATATCGACCGTTCCGTCGGTATCGTTCCAGATTTCCTCGGCCGTCGTCTTGCGGTGGATCTCTGGATTATCAGGGTTCTCGAACTGCTGCGGAATGACGGCATCGTCAAGCGATGAGGCCAGTTCCTCGGCCTTGGCGATGGCGCCCTTCATGCCCTTCGGGCCCTCGGTCAGCACCAGTTCGGCGCCGAGCAGCGCCAGCATCTTGCGGCGCTCGACCGACATCGTCTCCGGCATGGTGAGGATCAGCCGATAACCCTTGGCGGCGGCGGCAAAGGCGAGCGCGATGCCGGTGTTACCGGAGGTCGGCTCGATCAGCACCGTCTTGCCGGGGGTGATCTTGCCTTGCGCTTCGAGACCCTCGATCATCGCGACGCCGATACGGTCCTTCACGGAGGCGATCGGGTTGAAGAATTCGAGCTTGCCGATCAGGTTCGCCACGACGCCTTTTTCCCGCGCCAGCTTGTCGAAGCGCACGAGCGGCGTGTCGCCGATGGTCTCGGTGATCGAGGAATAGATGCGGCCGCGGCCGGGCTTGTGCGACATGGGTGCTCTCCCTTTGAAATCCTGCTCCTGAAATCGAGGGGGAGAATAGGGTCAAAGGCCCGTCTAGGCCAGACCGCGTTCGACCTGGAGAGGCGATCAGGAGAGAAAAAAACCTTTGAAAACCGTTTCTTGCCGAATGTTTATTTCAGCCGGCCCGCGTGGCGATGAAGGCTGCCGTGCCGGCGAGGATGCCTGATGCAACCCGGTTCAGCGCCTGCAAGGCCCGCGGCTGCTTCAGCATCGTCCGGGCCCGCGAGGCAAGCAGCATATAAGGCACGAGCACGACGATCAGGACCACGAAGGTGGCGGTAAGCAGGAGTGCATAGTCTCGCAGGCCGATATTGCCGATATCGATCAGCGTCGGCACCAGGGCGACATAGAAGAGCATCGTCTTCGGATTGCCGAGCGTCACCAGCAGGCCTGAGAGGAAGGATAGGCCGATATTGGTGGATTTGCGCGCCGCGATATCCTGTGGCAGCAGCCCCGCCGTCCAGAGTTTCCAGGCGATGTAACCGAGATAGAGGACGCCGGCGATCTTGATTGTTATGAACACCTCGGTAAAGGTCTGCGCCACGAAGGCAAGGCCGAGAATGACCGCCGTGAGATAGATCATGTCGCCGAGCACCAGGCCGAGACCCATGAAGAAGGTCTCGCGGAAATTCGAGCCGAGCGCACGCGCGACGATTGCGGTAATCCCGGGTCCCGGAATGGCCGCGGCGATGAACAGCGCTCCGGCATAGGTGATCAGGACGGTGAGGCTCATCTTCTTAACCCTCAGGGCTTCCACCGCCCATCTATAGGCAAGCGCCGCTTCCTCATCAATGCTTTGGCGCTGATCGGTCCATAACCATAAGGAATAGGTCTGCTCGACCATGATCTACTTGGAAAGCGACCCGGCCTTGCTATTTCTCTCTCTGCAAATGCGCGATCAGCGCGGCCCGCCGCGTTTTCCCGGCCGGTGGCGCTGGAGATTTTCATCACCAAGGAGAGATTAAATGTCCCATACGCCAGCCGAAACCCGCAGGCTTTCGCCACTCAAGACGCCGTCCAGCCTGTCGACCAACGCCACGACCGATATTTCGGCGGCGCTGACCGCGCTGCTCGCCGATGTCTTTACGCTTTATGTGAAGACCAAGAATTTCCATTGGCACATGTCCGGCCCGCATTTTCGCGACTATCATCTGCTGCTCGACGAACAGGCGGAACAGATCTTCGCGATGACCGACGACATTGCCGAGCGTGCACGCAAGATCGGCGGCACGACGCTGCGCTCGATCGGCCAGATCGCCCGTCAGCAGCGCCTTTTGGACAATGACGCGGATTTCGTCACGCCCGAGGACATGTTGTCGGAACTGCGCGAGGATAACGTTCAGCTCGTTTCGCTGCTGCGCGAGGTGCATGGCCTCTGCGACGAGCATAATGATGTCGCGACCGCCAGCCTGATCGAGAACTGGATCGACGAGGGCGAGCGCCGCACCTGGTTCCTGTTCGAAACGACGCGCCCGCAGAGGTAATGTCGGCAACCGGGCGTCTCAGCCATCCCGATCGGGACGCCCGGTTCTCAGCTCTCCAGCGCCCGCGGCCGCAGCCAACGCGGCGTCCAGCCGAGATTCATGCCGGCGGCTGCAAGCAGGATGATCGCCGCGCCTAATATCTGCATCGGCTGCAGTGCGTGGCCGAAGGCGAGCCGATCGACGAGGATTGCTGCGATCGGATAGATGAAGGACAGGGCGCCTGTGAGATGCGTCGGCAGCCTCTGGATCGCGCCGTAGAGCAGAACATACATCAGCCCGGTATGGACGACACCGACGGTCACCAGGATCGCCCAGGACCTGACATCGCCGGGCGGATGGGAAAAATCCGTCATCGGCGCCAGCATCAGCATGCCGGTTGCGACCTGGATGAGCGCGATCAGATGCGGCGGCGTGCCTTTCAGCCATTTCGCGGCAAGGGCTGCGAGCGCATAGAAGAAGGCAGCCCCCAGCGCCATCAGGATGCCGAGGCCGTAACCGTCAGATGTCGACCCGCCAGTCTCCGGTTTTGCCTCGACGATGGCAATCATGCCGGCGAAGGCCAGCGTCAGCCAGAACAGCTTCGTGGCGGTGATCTTCTCGCCGAGAAAGAGCGCGCCGAGCACCAGCAGCATGAAGGGCTGGGTGTTATAGACAGTCGTCGCGATCGAGATCGTCGCATGCGAATAGGAGGCAAACAGCAGCAGCCAGTTCAAGACGATGGCGATGCCGCCGAAAATGGCGATGCCGAAGGCGCGCAGCGTGATGATGCCGGGCCGCAGTAGCCCGAGAGCGCCGCAGATGACAAGCAAGGTGAGCGCGCCGAACAGGCAGCGCCAGAAGACCACGCCGCTGACCGGCTGACCCGACATGACGACGAACCAGCCGATCGTTCCCGAGATCAGCATCGCTGCCGTCATTTCCGCCGTGCCTCGTCTGATGTCGCTGCCCATGATTGCCTCCATTTCGGTGACATAAGAATATTGCGGCGAGAGGCGATTTTATATAAGGATAAGAAGGAAAATGAACGAATTATCCTAATCATAATAGGAGAAGAGATCGCCGTGGCTAATGATGTTCAATCGCTCGACGAAATCGATCAGGCCATTCTGGAGGCGTTGGCCGGCAATGCGCGGATCTCGCTGAAGGAGCTGGCGCAGCAGGTCGGCCTGTCTTCGCCGAGTGCCGCCGAGCGCCTGCGCCGGCTGGAGGAGCGCGGCGTCATCAAGGCCTTCACCATCGATCTCGATCTCGCCACCATCGGTTATCCCCTGCAGGCGATCGTGCGCGTGCGTCCGCTGCCGGGACAGCTGCACATCGTCGAGCGGATCATCCAGGACATTCCCGAAATCATCGAATGCGACAAGGTGACGGGTGATGATTGTTTTATCGCCCGCCTGGTCATCCGCTCGATGGCCGACCTCGACGGCATTCTCGACCGGGTTGCCGAAAGGGCGGAGACCAACACGGCGATGATCAAAGCCTCGCCCGTCAAACGCCGCCTGCCGCCGCTTTCCCGCCGGAAATAGGGGGATCTAGAATTCCGCCATCGGCGACAGCATCGCCGGAAAATCCGGGGTGGCGTCGCCGAGCCCGCGCAGCATCAGCCTCGTGCCGCTCTCCAATGATTGTGGAACACCCTCCCAGCCGAGCTTGTCGGGACGAAAAAGCACCTCGACGGAAGCGGGGGCGATCTCCAGTCCGGCGAGGATCGCGGCAAGCGGCGGCATGTCAGCCGCCACGACGTCGAGAAGGCTGAAGCGGCCCGTCTCATCGATCTTCCAGGCGATCACCGCCTGTTTGTCTTCCAGGAAGCTGATCCGGACATCGGGATCGAGCCGGGTGTTGATCAGAAACATCGCCGCATTGCCTGTGACCGCCAGCGAGGTCGAAACCGGGCTTCGTCCTTTCAACAGCGAATGCAGCAGCGCAAGATCATCCGCATTCGTCGGTAAAAGTGGCCGGGCGGGTGCGGCTGGTGTCGAAGGGGCGGGTGCCGCTCCCTCGTATCGGTGCAGCGGTATCGCGCGGAAACCGTAGGCTTCGTAGAGCGACGGCTTGTCGGTATAAAGGATGACGGCTTCAAAACCCTGCTTCTCGCACCAGTCGAGCGCTTTTACCGTGACGTCGCGATAGAGGCCGCGGCCGCGCCATGGCGGCCGCACGGCGCCGGATTGCAGCCCGGCGGCATGGACGATCCTGTCGTTGAGGACGAAGGGCAGCGCAAAGGCCGAAATATTGGCCGCAAGCCCACCGTCGGCATCAAACCAGCCGAAGGGCATGCTCGTCGGATCGGGTCCGCCGAGCTGCTGCAGCGGTCCGATATCGATGCCGAAAATATCCCTGAGCAGGCAGACCAGCGCCGCCCAGCCGGCAGGGTCGCCGAAATAGTCCTGCCGGAAGGTCAGGCCAGCGCTGTCGAGGCGTTGTGCCATCAGACGCCGGTGGAGCCGAAGCCGCCTGCGCCGCGCATCGTTTCGCTGGCCTCGGTGATCTCGGCCACCCGCATCTGGGTCACAGGCGCGATCACCATCTGGGCGATACGCATGCCGCGCGAGATGACAAAGGCTTCCTCGCCGAGATTGGCGAGCAGTACCTTCACTTCGCCGCGATAGTCGCTATCGACGGTGCCCGGCGAATTCAGGCAGGTGATACCGTTTTTGAAGGCCAGGCCGGAACGCGGCCGAACCTGTCCCTCGAAACCTTCGGGGATCTCGAAGATGAAGCCGGTCGGCACCAGCGCCCGCTTGCCGGGCAGAAGTGTCAGCGGTGCCGCCTCGTCGACGGCGGCACGCAGGTCCATGCCGGCCGCTCCCTTGCTTTCATAGGCGGGCAGATCGAGGCCTTCGCCATTGGCTAAGCGGATGAGGTTCAGCGTCGGGCTGAGATCGTGATGAATGGTCATGGCCCATTACTTTGCGCCCGAAGGCCCGAGGTCAATTGCATTGCCGGGCTTTAATCGCTAGATACGCGGCAATTCCACAGGATTCACAAGCATGGCCGAAAGTCTCGCCGAGGCGGTCTCCCGCCGCCGCACATTCGCTATTATCGCCCACCCGGACGCGGGTAAGACGACGCTCACCGAAAAGCTGCTGCTGTTCGGCGGCGCCATTCAGCTTGCCGGCGAAGTCAAGGCGAAGAAGGATCGCATGCAGACGCGCTCCGACTGGATGAAGATCGAGCGCGAACGCGGCATCTCCGTCGTCACCTCGGTGATGACCTTCGAATATAACGACAATGTCTTCAATATCCTCGACACGCCGGGTCACGAGGATTTCGCCGACGACACCTATCGCACGCTGACCGCCGTCGACGCCGCCGTCATGGTCATCGATGCGGCCAAGGGTATCGAGCCGCGCACGCTGAAGCTTTTCGAAGTCTGCCGCATGCGCGATATCCCGATCATCACCTTCATCAACAAGATGGACCGCGAAAGCCGCGATCCCTTCGAGATCCTCGACGAGGTGGAAGAGAAGCTGGCGCTGGATACGGCGCCGATCACCTGGCCGATCGGCCGCTCGAAGACCTTTTGCGGATCCTATAATATCGCCGCCAACACGGTGCGCGGTTCGGATACCGAAATCGAGGGAACGCCGGTCAATGGCCCGCAAAGCGTGGCCGGCAGGCTGCCGGAAAACGAGCGCCAGGTCTTCGTCGAGGAGACCGAGCTGGCGATCGAGGCCTGCCGTCCGTTCGACCGTCAGGCCTTCCTGGAAGGTCATATGACGCCTGTCTTTTTCGGCTCGGCGTTGCGCAACTACGGCGTTCGCGACCTCATCAACGCGCTCGGCGATTTTGCGCCGCCGCCGCGTGACCAGGTCGCCGATACGAGGACCGTGCACGCGACCGACGACAAGATGACGGCCTTCGTCTTCAAGATCCAGGCGAACATGGACCCCAACCACCGCGACCGCATCGCCTTTGCCCGCATCTGCTCCGGCAAGCTCGAGCGCGGCATGAAGGCAAGGCTTGCCCGCACCGGCAAACAGCTCGGCCTGACGGCGCCGCAATTCTTCTTCGCCTCGCAGCGCCAGCTCGCCGACACCGCCTATGCCGGCGACGTCGTCGGCATTCCCAACCACGGGACGCTCCGGATCGGCGATACGCTGACAGAAGGTGAATCGCTGGTCTTCCAGGGCGTACCGAACTTCTCGCCGGAAATCCTGCGCCGCGTGCGTCTGGAAGATGCGATGAAGGCGAAGAAGCTGAAGGAAGCCCTGCAGCAGATGGCCGAGGAAGGCGTCGTCCAGCTGTTCTCGCCGGAAGACGGCTCGCCGGCGATCGTCGGCGTCGTCGGCGCCCTGCAGCTCGACGTCTTGAAGGAGCGGCTGATGGCCGAATACGGCCTGCCGGTCTCCTTCGAAATGTCGCGTTTCTCCGTCTGCCGCTGGATTTCGGCCGAGCAGCCGGCCGATCTGGAAAAATTCCTCACCGTCAAGCGCGGCGATATCGCCCGCGATCTCGACGGCGATCCGGTCTTCCTCGCCCAGGATGGTTTTTCGCTGCGCTACGAGTCCGAGCGCCATCCGGCGATCAAGATGGTCGCCATCAAGGAATATCACGCCGCCAAGGCGGCGTAATCATCATCCCGCCAGCCGTTCGGCCAGGAAGTCGACGACGGCGCGCACCGCCGGCAGCTGGCCGCGCCGGTGCGGCATCAGGATGGTCGTCTCGATGCTGCCGGCCGTCCATTCCGGCAGCACCCGCACCAGCCGCCCGTCTGCCAGCGCCTTGCGGCAGACGGATGTCGGCAGGCAGGTGATGCCAAGCCCCGACATGGCCATTTCCATCAAGACATAAGGCTCATCCGCGGCCATGACGGATTGCAGCGCGACGAGAACCTCGTCGCCGCCCGAGTAAAGCCGCCACAGGTCCTCCGTCAGGCTGGTCATGATCGTCGCGTGCTGCGCCAGTTCCTCCGGGCGGCGTGGTTGCCCGTGGACGCTCACATAATCCGGCGAGGCGAGGATGAAGAACGGATGGCTGGCGAGCTTCCGCTGCACCAGCGCCGAATCCGGCAGCGGCGTCCGGTGGCTGCGCAGCGCAATATCGAAACCTTCCTGGACGATATCGACGAAGCGGTCCGTCACGTGCACGGAGAGCCGGAGCTTCGGATAGCGCACAGCCAGCGCCGGCAGATGCTCCGTCAAGGTAAACTGCGCCGTCGGCACCGAGGCGGTCAGGCGAACGCTGCCGGCGGGTTCGGCCAGATGCCGCCGCACGATGCCTTCGGCCATCTCCGCCTCGATGATCGAGGCCTGGGCATGCTGAAAGAATTCCCGGCCGAGTTCGGTCAGTGCGAAGCTTCGCGACGTGCGCTGGATCAGCCGCACACCAAGCCGTGCCTCCAGCTCCGCAACCCGCTTGCTCACCGTCGATTTCGGAATGCCGAGATGCCTGGCGGCAGCGGTGAAGCTGCCGCTGTCGACGGCCTGTACGAAAAGATGGAGGTCGTTGAGGTTGAAGAGCGCCATTGCCAGCTTCCAGATATGTGGACATTGCGATGCATTTATAGCCTCTACCGCATGATCGTCCACATCATCACATTCATCGCGTCCAAACGGGTTCAATTCTGAAAGGAACGATTGATGTCACCCATATTGTTTTACGGCGTGCCGGAGGGCTGCTCCTTTGGCTCGATCGTCGCGTTGGAATGGTCCGGCCTGCCTTACCGGCTCTGCCGCGTCGAGATGCCGGAAATAGTCTCCAGCGAAGAATACAAGCGGATCAACATGGTCGGCGAAACGCCGTCGCTGCTGCTCGAAGATGGCAGGACGATCAGCGAAAGCATGGCGATCCTCCACCATATCGGCGCCTGTACGATCGGCAGCGGTCTGGGTTTTGCGCAGGGCTCGGCAGATTTCGATCGGCTGAATCAGATGCTGGCCTTTCTCAACACCACCTTCTTCCAGGCCTTCGGCCCGCTCTGGTATGCGATCGAGCATCCGCTGGAGCCGGAAGAGAAGCAGGCCCTCACGGCCTATGGCATCGCCGCGGTCGAAAAGGCGCATCATAGGCTGGAGCGTCTGCTCGATGGCCGCGAATGGCTTCTCGGCAACGGCCCGAGCTTGGCGGACGCCTATTTCGTCGGCATCGCCCGTTGGAACGACTTTCACAAGGTCGTCGACCGCCGGCAGTTTCCCGGCCTGCATCGCCTCTATGAGCGCATGCAGCAGGAGCCGGCCGTGCGTTTTGCCCATGCGATCGAGCATCGGCAGGAGGCGAAAAGCAGCGGCGGTTTCCGCGGCGAGGTCGATCTGGCCGAGGGGCTCGGCCTATTGAAACAGGCGGCCTGATCGCCTCAGCCGTCGCGCCCCTGCGGTGCGGCGGCCGATCTGCCGTCAGCCGGCGGCGATGATTTCGATCTCGACCAGCCAGTCGTCGCGCAGCGTTTCGACGATGATCGCCGTGGTCGGCACGGCGCGGCCGCCAAGCGCCCGAACACGGGCATTCTGGTTCGCCTCCATAAAGACGCCGTCGCTGAGATAGCTCGTCAGCCGCACGATATTGTCCACCGTCATATCAGCGGAGGTGAGGATGGCGCGCAGATTGAACCAGATGAGCTCCAACTGGCCCTCCAGATCCGCCGCCGCCATTCCCTGTTGATCGAGACCCATGGTGCCGCTGACGAAGAGCAGCCGGGACGATTGCCTGACCTCGAGCGCATGGATGTAATCGGGGCTCGCCGCATAGATCCCGTTTGCCGGATTGTGCGCGATCATCTCCATGAGATTCCTCCTCTTCCGAATATCCTATTGAAGAATGTCAGTATCGGCGATTATTCTTCGGCAGAAAGGGGAGTTTGCGGAATGGCGAAAAATACAGACGATCTTCGGCTGGGACGCAGGCAGCAGCCGGTCATCGATGCATTCGACCGAAGAATATTAGCCGCGCTCGCCGCCGACAGCAGCCAGAGCTATGCCAGGCTTGGCGAAGCGGTCGGCCTGTCGGCGCCGGCCGTGCATGAACGGGTGCGTCGCCTGAGGCAATCCGGCGCCATCAAGGGCGTGCATGCTGCGCTGGATGGCGCAGCGCTTGGCAAGCCGCTGCTTGCCTTCGTGCATGTGGAGGCGGCCGGCTGGGGCAAGAGCGAGCGACTGATGCAGGTCCTGCAGTTTCCCGAGGTCGAGGAGATGCATTCGGTCGCCGGCGACACCAGCGTTCTCTTCAAGGTCCGCACCGCCAGCCCGCAGGCCTTGGAAGCTTTTCTCGCCCAGATCCACGCCGTTCCCGGCGTCACCGGCACCCGCAGCTATATTGCGCTTTCCACCTATCTGGAGCGTCCCGTACAGGCCGGCGTCACCGATAGCTGGCCGGACATGCCTCTGCCGGAATGAAGGCGGGATGTTAAGCCGAGGCCAGCCTAATCCTCGCCCTCGAAGCGTGGAAGCGTTTCGATATTCTCCACTCCGGGCAGGGCCGAGCGGCACCATATCTGTTTCCTCGGCACCAGTTCCTGCCGCTGGTCGATGCTGCCGACGCGAATGCCGATCGCGCCGCCTTCGCCGTCCGTGCGGTAGAGCGGCGATCCGCAATTCGGGCAGAAGAATTGCCGGCTGAGACCACCGCTGTCGCCATATTTTGCGTAGCCTCTCGGCTCGCCTGAAGTGAGCGTGAAACTTTCCGGCCGCGCCGGCGCGGTGATGCGATAGGCCGAGCCCGTCAACCGCTGGCAATCGGTGCAATGGCAGATCGACACCCGCTGCGGGTCGATCTCCGCCTGATAGCGGATCGCGCCGCAGTGGCATCCTCCGGTAATATGCATCGGCAAGTCCCCAAAGCAGGTCGCGCAAAACTGTACAGCGGTTTAGCGACAAAGACTCGCCGCGCTTTAGTCCGCCGGCTGAGCGGCTAAATGTGTGGCGTAGAAGGCTTTTGCATCCGCCGTGAAGGCGGCCCGCTGTTCAGCTCTTGTATAAAACATATGGCCGCCGCGATAAAGCTTCAGTCCGACACGGCCGCCGGCGAGCGAGGGCGGCAGATGGTCGACCACGTAGCGGCTGACGCCATAAGGCGTCACCACATCGCTGTAGCCATGTGCGATCAGCAGATGGAAGGCCGGGTTCGCGGCGAGCAGTTGCCGGATGTCGTCGGTGGCGCTGGCCTGGAAGCGCGATCCGCCGCCGCGTCCGCCGCCCCATTCCCAGCGTCGGCTGATATCGCCGTCGAGCAGAGAATAGGTCATTTCGGTCCTGAACCCGAGTTCGTTGCGGGCGTAATCGGCAAAGGCGCCGCCATAGGCGCGGGTGAAACCGTCGAGGATGGCGTCGTCGCCGCGATCGTAATCCGATTCCGGGTAGGGATCGGGTGCTGCAAAGGAGGCGTCGTAGGAGCTCATCACCTCGCCGCTGCCGGCGTCCGAATGCTTGACGAAGGAACTGCCGAGGAAGCCGCGGTTGCGGCTGACGATATCCTCGGGGATGCCCGTCAGGCGAGCGATCCTGCCGTAGAAGGCGGCGGCATCGGCCCCCGTCGGCGGCGGCCCGGCGAGCGTCGTCAGATAGTCTCCGAGCGCGAAGGTTTCGGCCTCCTTCTGCTTCTCTTCGTCAAAGGCCTTGTGCCGGTCGAGTTCGGCGGCGGCGAGCGACGGCAGCTCCAGTGCCGCGCCGAGCGCGAACTGATCGGCATTGAACATCAGCTGGCCCTCGATCAAGGGTGAAAGCATCACTGCGCCGGCGACGATGATGCCCTGGCTTTGCTGCAGCACGGAGGCGACCTTGGCGGCGCGGAAGCCGCCATAACTTTCGCCGAGAAGATATTTTGGCGAGGTGGAGCGGTTGTTGTGCGCGACATAGAGCGCGATCGCCTTGGCAATGCTCTGGGCGTCGGCGTCGACGTTGTAATAGTTGGCGTCATCCGCCTTTGTCGTGCGGCTCCAGCCGGTGCCGATCGGATCGATCAGCACGAGATCGGTGAAATCGAGCCAGCTTTGCGGGTTGTCGACGAGTTTCGCATTGGCGCCGTCACGTCCATCCGGCCCGAAATCGAGCACCTTCGGCCCGACCAGCCCGAGATGGAGATAAGCGGAAGCGGCACCCGGTCCGCCGTTAAAGGCAAAGGTCAGAGGCCGGTTCGCCCCGCTATCCCTTGCGACATAAGCGGTGTAGAAGATCGCGCCGGTCTGCGCGCCGTCCTGGCCGAAGAGATCCAGCGTGCCGGCGGTGGCGGTATAGGCAAACTTCCGGTCGCCGATCGTCAGCGCATGCTCGGTGACGGAATCGGGCGGCAACAGCTTCAGCACGCCGTCGCGCGCGCCGCTCTGGACATTTGCCCTCGGTTGATTGCTTTCCTGTGCATGGGACAGGGCAGGTGCCAGCGACGCCATAAACGTAGCGAGCAGAAACAGGGTTCGTATGCGCAAGATGTTTCCTCCGGCGGTCGGGATGAGAGGCTGAGATAGCGTAGCATCCGCGGCCGACGACCGGCATCAAGAGATGGTGATGGACAGGTGAGCGGGCGGATCAACCGTCCTTTTCGGCGGCATGGACATTGATCTCGACCGCCCGGCCGGCCTTCCAGCCGTTGATCGCCGCGCCCAGTCCGAGTGCGACGAACAGGGCTGCGCACCAGGAAAAGCTGCCGGTCCAACCGCGGATGAGGCCGACGATGAGCGGGCCGATGGCGGCGAGCAGGTAGCCGACGCATTGCGCCATGCCGGAAAGATGGGCGGCGACATCGGGATCGCGCGAGCGCAGCACGATCGTCGTCATGGCCGCCGCGATCAGCCCACCCTGGCCGATGCCCTGCAGCACCGCCCATAGCCAGACCGTCGAAAGCGGTGCGAAGAGCAGGCCGAGCAGGGCGGTGACGGCGACGCCGCAGAGGCTCGCATTGATCAGCCGCTGGTCGCGACCGCGGACGGCGATATGCGGCACGATCAGGCAGGATGCCGCTTGCACCATCACTGACAGGGAAACGATCGCCCCGGCGGTGACGCCGTCGAGCCCGCGTTCGCGCAAGATCGGAACCAGCCAGCCGAAGACGCAATAGGCAAGTGCCGATTGCAGCCCCATGAACAGCGTCACCTGCCAGGCGAGCCGGTCGCGCCAGAGGCCTTTGACGTGGAAGCCGTTCCGTCTTGCCTGCCTGCCGCTGCGAAGAACCTCAGGCAGCCAGAGCAGGCTGACGATGAGGGCAGGCAGCGCCCAGACGGCGAGGGCGCCCTCGAGAGAGCCGCCGAGCGCGTGCTCGATCGGCAGCGTCAGCCCGGCGGCACTTGCCGCCCCGGCGCAGAGCGCCATCGTATAGAAGCCGGTCATCAGCGCGGCGCGCCCGGCGAAATCCCGCTTCACCAACCCCGGCAGCAGCACGTTGCCGACGGCGATACAGGCGCCGGCAAGGGCCGTACCGATGAAGAGCAGCGGCACGGAGGAAAGCCCGCGCAAACCCGTGCCGAGCGCCAGAAGCAGGAGAACGCCGAGCAGCGTGCGTTCCGTTCCGAAGCGCTGGGCAAGACGGGGCGCAAGCGGCGAGAAGGCGCCGAGGCAGACCACCGGCAGCGTCGTCAGCAGGCTGGCGCCCAGCGCGCTGAGGCCGAGCTCCGAGCGGATTTCCGGCAGCAGCGCCGAGGCGCTGGAGAAGACCGGGCGCAGGTTGAAGGCGATCAGCACCAGGCTTGCGCCCAGCAGAAAACGACCCGCAGCTCCCCGCACCGGCGTGGCCTGCGGCGGCGGAAGGCTGCCGGCCTCGGCATCGATCAGCAATTCGTCGGCGGCGTCGAGCGCGCTGGCGGCATGGTTGGCAGGCGTGTTCATGACAGGATCATCCGCTCGAGCGCGGCAAGAACCGGCGCCATGAAGCGGCGCACCGCCGCATCCGCCTTGTCGGGATCGCCGGTTTCGATGGCGTCGACGATCTCGGCATGCGCCTGCATATCGGGTTCCGGAATATCCTTGCCGAGCGTCGCCGCGATGGTGTCGGCGATCGAGGCCGAAAAGAAATCGTAGATCTCGATCATCGCCCGGTTGCCCGAAGCGGCGATGACGGCCTTGTGGAAGGCGAGGTCGCGTTCGATGAAGGCGGCCTGGTTGCCGCCGTCGTAATTGCCGCGTTCGGCAAGCAGCCTGCGAAGCCCGGCAACAATCTCCGGCGTCTTGCGGATCGCTGTCAGCCGGGCGGCCTCGACGTCGAGCGCCAGGCGCGCCTCGAACTGGTCACGCAGGCTGGCGCGCCGCGCCATCGTCAGCGGTCGGCCGGCATCGCTGGTGGCGCGGACATAGGTGCCCGAACCCTGCCTTGTCTCGAGATAACCCTGAGAGACGAGAACGCGCACCGCCTCGCGCACCGTGCCGCGGCTGACGGACAGCATGGCCGACAGGGAGGCCTCATTCGGCAATTTCTCGCCGACCGCCCAGCGTTTGCCGAGAATGTCGCCGCGGATCGCCTCGATCGCCTCATCGGCGAGATTGGTCTTGCTGAGCGCTCTCATCCCACTACTCATAAAGTCATCTGATGACTTTATGAGTAGTGGGATTTCGATCTTTCGTCAACGCCCGGCATCGAGACAATAAAGGCATCAAGACAATAAAAAAGGGCCGCCTCAGCGACCCTTTCCATGAGTTTGGCCTCAAACTGGCCTGGACTGTCTATGCAGCCCCAGGAAGGCGGGGATTAGAGCGAGGGCTGCCTCGCCTTCGTCACCTCTTCCATGCCCGTTACGAGGTCCGAAATCTCATTAGACATTGGATCACCTTCCTTTCGTTCTGTTGCTGATGACTTAAAAGTAGGCCGATTCTTCGCAGATGCAAGAGAGAAATGCGTTCAGTGCGCAGCTTTGATGAAGGTGCCGTTCTGCAGTTCGCGCATCGCCTGCATGATTTCCTCGCGCGAATTCATCACGATCGGGCCGTGCCAGGCAACCGGCTCCTCGATCGGCTTGCCGGAGACAAGCAGGAAACGGATGCCCTGGTCGCCTGCCTGCACCGTCACTTCGTCGCCGCTGTCGAAGACCACGAGCGTGCGGTTGCCGGACATGTCGCGGATATTCAATTCCTCGCCGTCGACTTCCTTCTCGACGCGCACGCCGAAGGGTTTCGATGCATCGCGGAAGGTGCCGGAGCCGGCGAAGATATAGGCGAAGGCATTGCGGTAGGTATCGACCGGCAGGCGCTTCTTCCGGCCGGGCGGCACCGAAACGTCGAGATAGATCGGCTCGGCGGCGACGCCATCGACCGGACCGGCCTTGCCCCAGAAATCGCCGCAGATCACCCGCACCGCCGTGCCGTCATCATCGACGACGATAGGGATATCGATGGATTTGACGTCCTGGTAGCGCGGCGGCGTCATCTTCAGCGAGGAGGGCAAGTTCGCCCAGAGCTGGAAGCCGTGCATACGGCCGGCAAAATCGCCCTTCGGCATCTCCTGGTGCATGATGCCGCTGCCGGCCGTCATCCACTGGATGTCGCCGGCGCCGAGCAGGCCGCTATTGCCCAAGCTGTCGCCGTGCTCGACGGTGCCGGCGAGCACATAGGTGATCGTCTCGATGCCGCGATGCGGATGCCAGGGAAAACCGCGGATATATTCCGCGGGATTGTCGTTGCGGAAATCATCCATCATCAGGAAGGGATCGGTCATCGCGGGATCGCCGAAGCCGAAGACGCGGTGCAGCTTGACGCCGGCGCCTTCCATGGTCGGTGTGGCAGTACTTTCATGCTTGACGGGGCGGATCGACATGGCGTCCTCCTAGGGGTTCAACTTGGCGGCGACTATAGCCGCCCGGCTGCCGGGCGCGAAGTCTGCGGGACAGACAACGCAGTGTTCACAAAAGAACACAGCGTTTCGCCGAATTTGAAGAGGTCAGACGTCAAGAAATCGTCATGTTTCACTTGCAAACCGGCAGGGCGTTAAGCTGTTATTAGCGACGATATTCGACAATTCAGTTGTCGTTTCAGCATTTTCCGCCGATGCGGCGGGTTCCGGAGCAAAGAGCCATGTGTCGCTGGGCAGCCTATCGCGGAGACCCCCTCTATCTCGAGGAGTTGGTATCCTCGCCCGCCCATTCCCTGATCGAGCAGTCGCATTGCGCCACCCGCGCCAAGACCGCGACGAATGGCGATGGCTTCGGCATTGCCTGGTATGGCGATAGACCCGAGCCCGGCCGCTACCGCGATATCCTGCCCGCCTGGTCGGATTGCAATCTGAAGAGCCTGGCGCGGCAGATCCGTTCGCCGCTCTTCCTCGCCCATGTCCGGGCTGCCACAGGCGGCGGCACGCGCCGCGACAACTGCCACCCCTTCACCCAGGGCACCTGGTCCTTCATGCACAACGGCCAGATCTCCGGCTTCGAGCGCCTGCGCCGGCCGATGGAGGCGATGCTCGACGACGAGTTGTTCAATGCCCGCGGCGGCACGACCGATTCCGAATTGATGTTCCTGCTGGCGCTGCAGTTCGGCCTGCGCGAGGCGCCGGTCGCCGCGATGGCGGAAATGATCGGTGTGATCGAGGATCTGGCCGAAAGCGTCATCGGCTCGATCCTGCTGCGCTTTACCGCTGCCTTCTCCGACGGCAAGGCGCTTTATGCCATCCGCTACGCGACCGATCGCAAGGCGCCGACGCTCTATGCTTCTCCCGTCGGCGCGGGCTATTGCCTTGTGTCGGAACCATTGAACGACGATGTCGATGCCTGGGCTGAAATTCCGGATGGCAGCGCCGTCACCGTCGGTAAAGATGGCATCGACGTCGCCGACTTCCGGCCGGAGAAGCGGAGTGCCGCCAAACCGCTGCGCGTGGCTATTCCTGCCTAAACTCTCGGCGTTAGCTGAACTGCTTGGCGATCAGCGCCGCGAGCCGTTCGGCAACCTCTTCCTTCGCCAGGTCAGGCCATTGCTCGACCCCGTCGCGGCGGACGAGTTTGACCCTGTTGCGGCTGCCGCCCATGATGCCTGTCGCGGGAGAAACGTCATTGGCGACGATCATGTCGGCGCCCTTCCTCTCGAGTTTCGCCTTCGCATTGATTTCCACGTCCTGCGTCTCGGCGGCAAAGCCGATCACCAGTTTCGGCCGCATCGTATGATGGCCGACGGTTTTCAGGATGTCCGGATTCTCGGTCAGCGCCAGCGTCGGAATGGATTCGCCCGGATGTTTCTTCAGCTTCTGGTCGGCCGCCGAGGCTACGCGCCAGTCAGCAACCGCCGCGACCATCACGGCGATGTCGGCCGGCAGCGCCGCAAGCACGGCATCACGCATTTCCTCTGCCCGCTCGACATGCACGACGTTTACGCCGACGGGGTCCGCAATTGTTACCGGCCCTGACACCAGCGTCACCTCCGCCCCGAGCTTTGCAAGGGCTGCGGCGATCGCATGGCCCTGCCGGCCGGAGGAGCGGTTGGCGATATAGCGCACCGGATCGATCGGCTCATGCGTCGGTCCTGACGTGACGATTGCCTTGCGTCCCTTGAGCGGCTTATCTCCATCGTCGAGCATGGTTTCGGCAGCAGCGACGATCTCCAGCGGTTCCGCCATCCGGCCGAGCCCGGCCTCCCGGCTTTCCGCCATCTCGCCGGCCATCGGCCCGACGAAGCGGATGCCGTCGGCTCTGAGCATCGCCGCATTCCGCCGCGTCGCCGGATGCGCCCACATGGCGGGGTTCATCGCCGGTGCGGCCAGCACCGGCCTGTTGGTCGCCAGAAGCACGGTCGAGGCGAGATCGTCGGCAAGCCCGTTCGCCATCTTCGCCATCAGATCGGCGGTGGCAGGGGCGATCAGCACGAGGTCGCATTCGCGCGCCAGGCGGATATGGCCGATATCCTGTTCGTCCTGCCGCGAAAACAGATCGAGGAAGACATGGTCCGCCGCCAGTGCACCGACGGCAAGCGGCGTGACGAATTCCTGGGCGCCTTTGGTCATCACAGGGCGCACGCTCGCGCCGCGCTCGCGCAGCCGGCGGATCAGATCCAGGCTCTTATAGGCCGCGATGCCGCCGGAGATGATGAGGAGGATGCGTTTGCCGCTGAGAGCCATGGCCTTCTACCCGTCGCCTTTTCTGACCGTCCTCGACCCTAAGCCTTTGGCGGAGAACATGCAATCGCGCCGACGACATGCAGCGGACCTGCTCGGGTAGCCGCTGCATGACGATCGCGATCGCCATGCCGAAGCCGGCAAGCAGCGCGGCAGCTGGTCCCGCCGCGCTCGTGGGTCAGAGGTTGCTCATCCCGCCGTCGATGATGAGTTCGCTACCGACGATATAGGCCGCCTCATCGGAGGCGAGGAAGACGATCGTCTTGGCGACTTCGCTGGGATTTCCGAAGCGGCCGACGGGGATCTGGGCCTGGATCTGCTCGGCCATCGCCTTGGATTGGGCTTCCGAAGCGCCGAGCTTGCTGTAAAGCGGCGTGGCGATCGGACCGGGGCTGACGGCGTTGACGCGGATGCCGCGGCCGATGAGTTCGCCCGACAATGTCTTGGCAAGCGTCAGCAGCGCGCCCTTCGTCAGCGAATAGACGCTGGAGTTCGGCATGCCGATATGGGCGTTGATCGAGGTGTTGAGCACGATCGCGGCTTGCTTCGAAAAAATCGGCAGCAGCGACTGAATCAGGAAGAACGGTCCTTTGACGTTGATATCAACAGACTTGTCGAAGGCGGCTTCGCTCCACTGTTCCAGCGGCCCGAATTCGGCGACCCCAGCGTTGACGAAGAGGATGTCGAGCGTGCCGAAAGCCTCTCTCACGCTATCGGCGACGGCCTTCTGGCCGACCGCATTGCCGGCATCGGCCTGGATGACGGTGGCTTTGCCGCCAAGTTCGGCGCGGGCCGCCTCGACGCTTGCCGTGCTGCTGCCGGTAACGACGACGCGGGCGCCCTCGGCGATGAACTGGCGGGCGGTCTCGAGACCGATGCCGCTGGTGCCGCCGGTGATGAGGGCTGTCTTGTTCTGGAGGCGTGACATGATGACGTTCCTTTGATCGAATTTTGGGCCGCGGCCCGTTGTTGTTGGATGGGAGAATGCTCTGAAAAAAGCGGCGCGATAAGCCGGCGCGTTGAAGGATCACCAACCCGCAGCGGATAATCGCGCCCTGCCGTCTCAGCTGCGGGTGATCGAGGCGCCGCCGTCGACCAGCGATGCCGTGCCGGTGACGAAGCTCGCATCGTCGGAGGCGAGATAGAGAACCGAGCGGGCGAGTTCTTCGGGTGTCGCGACACGCTTCAGCGCATGCAGATTGGTGACGAAGGCCTGCTTCTCAGGCGTGTCGTTCATGTCCCGATACATGTCGGTATCAACAGCACCCGGCAGGATGGCATTGACGCGCACGCCCTGCTGGCCGAATTCGGCGGCAAGCGCCTGTGTCAGGCCGATCAGGCCGGATTTGCTGGCGGCATAGGCGGCAACGCCCGGAAAGGCGAAGCTGTAGCCGACGAAGGTCGAGGTGAAGATCACCGAGCCGCCGCCATTTTCCACCATTGCGCCGATCTGGTGCTTGGCGGCGAGGAAGGAGGCCGTCAGATTGATCGCCAGCGCCTCGCTGAAGCCTGCTTCCGAAACACCGGTGCTCGCACCGGCTTCGCCGAGCGTGCCGGCATTGTTGAAGGCGATGTCGAGCTTGCCGTATTTCGTCACGGCGGCGGCGACCAGCGCCTTGTGATAGTCTTCCGAGCGCACGTCGCCGGCAATGGCGATGGCGTCGCCGCCCTCTGCCTTGATCTCGGCGACGAGACTGTCGAGTTCGCCCTGGCGGCGGGCGCCGACGACGACCTTGGCGCCTTCGGCGGCGAAGAGCTTTGCCGTGGCGCGGCCGATGCCGGAGCTTGCGCCGGTGACGATCGCGACCTTGTTGTTCAAGCGGTTCATGGTTCCATCTCCTGGGTTTAAGGTGAGGCGGCCCCTGCCGTCCCTTTCGATGAAGGGAAGATGGCATTTTCCTTTCGTTCGGATTAGTCTTCAGATTGGGGAATTCGAATTCGGAAAAGCCGAACGATGATCAGGATCGAAGGTATTGCGGCTTTCGTCGCCGTGGTTGAGGCGGGCTCGGTCAGCGAGGCGGCCCGGCGCCTGCGGCTATCCAAATCCGTCGTCAGCGAAAGGCTGGCGGAACTGGAGAAATCGCTGGGCGGCATGCTGCTGCACCGAACGACGCGCAAGCTCACTTTGACGGAGGATGGCACGGTCTTCCTTGGGCGCGCCGCGCGCATCGTGCGCGAGATCGAGGAAGCCGCGGCAGATATGGCGGAGCGGCGCGGAACGCTGTCCGGCCCGATCCGTATCGCCGCCCCCGTCACCTTCGGCCGCATGCATCTCGGCCCGGCGCTCTATCCTTTTCTTGCCGAACATCCCGAGATCGAATTGACCCTCGATATCGATGACCGGCGCGTCGATGCCGCCTCGGACGGTTATGATGCCATCATCCGCAACGGCCCGATCGCCGATAGCCGGCTGGTCGCCTGGAAGCTCGCTCATAGCCGCCGCCTTCTCTGCGCCTCACCGGATTATCTCGCCCGCCAGGGAATTCCGTCGTCGCTGGCTGATCTCAACAGCCATCGCGGCATCTTCTACACCAATCGCGGCGTTGCCGACTGGCGGTTCCAGACGTTCGACGGTGCGATCGTCGTGCGCGCGAAATTGGCGCTCGGCATCAACAATGGCGATATGCTCCGCGACGCCGCGATTGCCGGGCTCGGCATCGCGCTGCTGCCAGCCTTCATCGCCGGCCCGGCCATCCGCGAGGGCCGGCTTGCCGAAATCGATGTCGGCCACAAGCCGGAGGCCGAATTCATCTACATGGCACATCCCGAGGGCCGAAATCCCTCCGCCAAGCTCCGCGCCATCGCCGACCACCTGAAGAAGAGCTTCGGCGATCCGCCCTATTGGGATCCGGTGGGTTAACTCATGTACTCAGCAGGCTGATCAGGTTCTCGGTGACCGGCGAACGATGTGTTTTCAGGATTGCCAGCGCCAGGCGCGCCACGGCCGGCGGCCCCTCGATCGGCCGGTAGGCCACACCTTCGAGCTTGATCTGCGAGATCGAGGCCGGCACGATCGAGACGCCGAGATCGGCCGCCACCAGATTGACGACCGATGAAATCTGCGGCGCCTCCTGTGCCACGGTCAGCTCGAATCCCGCCTTGCGGCAGGCAAGCACGACATCGTCGTAGAGGCTCAAGCCCACGAGCCGCGGAAAGAGGATGAAGGGTTCGTCCGCCAGCGCCGCAAGCGGTAGCTTGCTGCGCCGTGCCAAGGGATGGCCGGCGGGCAGGGCGATCACCATCGGCTCATCCGGCAGCCGCCGCAGCCGGATACCGGCGGGATCGTCGAGGCTGGGGCGCATGAAGGTGGCGTCCAGCTCGCCGCGTTCCAGCTTCTGCATCAGCGCCAGCGTATTCATTTCCGTCAGCGATAGCTGCACCTCCGGCCAGCACGCGCGAAAGCGGCGGATCGTCGTGCTGACCACGGGATTGAAGGCGGAGGAGGCGGTGAAACCGAGCGACAGCCGGCCGGTCTCGCCGCGATTGGCGCTTTGCGCCGCAAGCTTCGCCTTTTCCGCGGCCGCGAGCGACGCCTTTGCCTCGCCGAGGAAGGCCGTACCCGCTGCCGTCAATTCGGCGCCGTGCGGCACGCGGTGAAACAGCGCCGCACCCACTTCCCTCTCCAGATCGCGGATCTGCTGGCTGAGCGGCGGCTGCCCGATGCCGAGCTTGCCGGCGGCACGGGTGAAATTGCCTTCTTCTGCCACCGCGAGAAAATACCTCAAATGCCGCAACTCCATCGCCATCTCCAAAACCTATCGGAATCGCCAGTTTCATATATTGGACAAATGGAGTGGCGTTGACTAGATCGGAGACCGGAAGGATGAAGATATGCCGACGTCAGTGCATGCCGTGAAGACCGCCGAGACAGCCGCAATCCCAGGGCAGAAGCAATACCTGACCCGTGGCACCGGCGCCTATCACCGCGCCAGCCTGGCGCTCTTCCTTTCCGGCTTCTCCACCTTCTCGCTGCTCTATTGCGTGCAGCCGCTGCTGCCGATCTTCTCGCAGCAATTCTCCGTCAGCCCGGCCGAAAGCTCGCTGTCGCTCTCGCTCTCCACCGGTTCCCTCGCAGTCGCGATCGTCTGTGCCGCCGCCGTCTCGGAAGGCCTTGGCCGCCGCAGCCTGATGTCGATATCGCTGGTCGGCGCGGCATTGCTGACCATCGCCACGGCCTTTGCCCCGAATTGGCACCTGCTGCTCGTCATCCGCGCCCTGCAAGGCCTCGTTCTCGGCGGCGTGCCGGCCGTCGCCATGGCCTATCTCGCCGAGGAAATTGATCCGCGAGGCCTTGGCGCCACCATGGGCCTCTATGTCGGCGGCACGGCCTTCGGCGGCATGTCCGGCCGCGTGCTGACCGGCATCTTCGCCGAATATCTCACCTGGCGTCCGGCGCTCTTCATCATCGGCGCCATCGGCCTTGCCGCCGCGATCGGCTTCATCGCCCTCTTGCCGCCGTCACGCAATTTCGTCCGCCGGCCGGGCTTCGATCCGCGCTTTCATGCAAAAGCCTGGCTCGGCCATCTCACCAATCCGGCGCTGCCCTTCATCTTCGCCATCGCCTTCCTGGCGATGGGATCCTTTGTGACCATCTACAATTATGCCGGTTTCCGCCTCATGGCGCCGCCCTATGGCCTCAACCAAACCGAACTCGGCCTGATCTTCACCGTCTATCTCTTCGGCATCGGCGCCTCTTCGATCGGCGGCCTGCTGGGAGACCGGATCGGGCACTTTTCCGTGCTTCTCTTCGGTCTGGCGCTTACCGCCGCCGGCAGCGCACTGACGCTCGCAGCCTCTCTCCCGGTTATCATCCTCGGCATCATTGTGCTGACGACCGGCTTCTTCATGAGCCATTCCATTGCCAGCGGCCTTGTCGGCAAGCTTGCGCATGGCACCAAGGGCCACGCCTCGTCGCTCTATATGCTCGCCTATTATGTCGGCTCCAGCCTCATGGGTTCGGCGGGCGGCTGGTTCTTCGCGGTTGAAGGCTGGGCCGCTGTCGTTATCTTCACGCTTGCCATGCTGGCGCTGGCCTTTGTCTCCGCCTGTCTTGCCCAGCACCTCGCGAGGAGAAAAGCATGATCCGCATAGACCGTCTCGACCATCTCGTGCTGACCGTCGCCGATATCGCCATCACCTGCGATTTCTATTCCCGCATCCTTGGCATGTCGGTCGAAACCTTCGCGGAAGGCCGAAAAGCACTGAAATTCGGCGGGCAGAAGATCAACCTGCATCAGGCCGGACACGAATTCGATCCCAAGGCGACACATCCCACACCCGGCTCCGGCGACCTCTGCTTCATCGCCGAGACACCGCTGGCCGATGTCATCGCTGATCTACAGGCCGCGGGCGTTGCGATCGAAGAGGGTCCCGTCGAGCGCACCGGTGCGACCGGACGTCTGCGCTCGGTCTACTTCAGGGATCCCGACGGCAACCTCATCGAGGTCTCCAATCTGATTGCCTGACGTCCGCCTCCCGCACATCAACCAAGCCGGATATAGGGCACGTCCTTCTTCGCCACCTCATCCAGCGCCTCCTCGTAACCGGCATCGGCGTAGCGCATGACGCCAAGCGCCGTATCGTTGGTCAGCGCATGGTCGAGCCGTTCGTCAGCGTCGTCCGTGCCGTCGGCGACGACGGTGACGCCACAGCTCGTCATGTAGCCGGCATAGCCGCCGCCGCCGGAATGGATGACGACCAGATCGGCCATCGACGAGCAGAGCATCATCGCGTCAATCAGCGGCCAGTCGGCGATCGCGTCCGAGCCGTCCTTCATCCCCTCGGTCATGATATTGGGATGCGCCATGGCGCCGGCATCGAGATGGTCGCGGGAGAAGGCGACGGGGCCTTTGAGTTCGCCGCTCGCCACCAGCGCATTGACGCGCCGGGCGAGTGCCGTGCGTTCGCCATGGCCGAGCCAGGCGATGCGGGCCGGCAGCCCCTCGAAGGGCACGTGCTCGCGCGCCAGCCGGATCCAGTTGGTGATGATCTTGTTGTCGGGGAACATTTCGAGCAGCAGGTCGTCGATCCGGGCGATGTCGCTCTCCTCGCCCGATAGCGCCATCCAGCGGAATGGGCCGATCGCCCGGGCAAACAGCGGCCTGAGATAGGCTTCGGTGAAAATCGGAATGTCGAAGGCATTGGCGACACCGCCCTCTTTGGCCTGCGTGCGGATCAGATTGCCGTTGTCGAAGACTTCCGAGCCCTTTTTCTGGAACTCCAGCATCGCCGTCACATGCTCGACGATCGAGGCGCGGCTTGCCGCCATCAGCTGGCCCTGGCCGTCGTCACGCAGACCCTTGACCTGATCGAGGTTCATGCCCTTCGGCACGTAGCCATAGACGAGGTCGTGCGCCGAGGTCTGGTCGGTGACGATGTCGGGCACGATGCCGCGCCGGGCGATTTCCGGATAGACCTCCGCCGCATTGCCGACGAGGCCGACGGAAAGCGCCCGCTTGTCCTTCACCGCCGCATCGATCATCTGAAGGGCGCTATCGAGATCAGGCGCGATCTCCTGGAGGTAACCGATCTGCTGGCGCTTGCGGGCCCGCTCCGGATCGATGTCGACGCAGAGGATCGCAGCGCCTGCCATGCGGCCGGCGAGCGGCTGCGCCCCGCCCATGCCGCCGAGGCCGGCCGTCAGCACGAACCGGCCGAGGAGATCGCCGCCGAAGCGCCGCTCGGCGATGCGCATGAAGATCTCATACGTGCCCTGGATGACGCCCTGGCTGCCGATATATTGCCAGGCGCCGGCCGTCAGCCCACCCCAGCAGATCAGTCCCTTGCGCTGCAGCTCGTAGAATACTTCGGCCTTTGCCCATTGCCCGACGATATTGCAGTTCGCCATGATGACCAGCGGTGCCTTGGCATGCGTTCGAACGAGCCCGATCGGCTTGCCGGACTGGATGAGCAGCGTCTGGTCCTCCTCCATCTCGGTCAGCGCCTTGACAATGCCCCTGTGCGCCGCCCAGTTGCGGGCCGCCTTGCCGAGCGCGGCATAGACGATCAGGTTGTCGGGATCCTCGCCGACGGAGAGCACGTTTTCGAGCAGCCGCAGCAGCGCCTCCTGCCGCCAGCCCTTGGCGCGCAGTTCCGGCCCGCCGGGAATCGGAAATTTCGGATGACGTGGATTGGCCTTCGGCATCGTGGGTTCCTCGTTTTGCTACTTGCTCGGCAGCGATTCCACATAGGCGAGCGCCGCATCGAGCAAACGTCGTCTCAGAGCATCGTCGCCATAAACCTTGGCATTGCCGCGCACCCAGCCATGCATCACCCGCTCGCCCGACAGCATCTGGATCACGCCTGGCAGCGCCAGCGCCCAGCCGTCATTCCCTTTGCCGAGACGGATCAGCATGCCGTCCTGGCGCGCGCAGCAGAGAAGATTGCCGTTCAGCATGAAGGCCCAGCCGCCGAACATCGATTTTTCGGCAAGGCCCGGCTGACCGCCGAGTTCCTCACGCATCAGTTCTTCCAAGCCGGGATCGCGCGCCATGGATCAGGCCTTCGTCGCCAGTGCATAACGTGCGATCTCGATCCCCATCGCCTTTTCGACGACGGGATAGACGGTCGGATCGAGCACGCTTGCCGACAGCGGAATGATCTCCATCGGCACATGCAGGATGAAGACATGCATGCCGCTCTGAAGCTGGCCGACGCTGAGCGGCTCGCCTTCCGGTGAAAGCGTGGTGATGACGGCGGGGAAGGTGGCAAGCCTTTTGCCATCCGCATCGTCCACCGCCATATATTCGTTCATCACGTGCAGCGTCACCGATTTTTCGCTTGCGCCGACGGTGATCGTGCCGATGTCGAAGGCTTCCTTGGTGTAGACGACGTCCTTGCGGGTAATGACGCCTTCGGCAAGGATATGGCCGCCCGTCGTCTTGCAGATCGCGTCGATGACGGCAGATCCGCCGCGCTTCTCCGCCGCGATGATTGCTTCGCCGAGCGCAAGCGCCATCGAGATGCCGCCGAGCGCCGCATGGGTGCGGACATAGGAGGCGCGGAGCGGATTGCGGCAGCTGGCGATGAAGCCGCCGGATTGGTCGGCAGCAGCGCGCAGCACCGGCGAGATCTTCGCCGTCGCGCCCTTCACAACCAGCTCGATATAGCGGTTCTCGGACCGATTGCCGCCGACGGCGGTCTGGATCATCTGCTGGGGCGAGCCCGCCATGCCGATCGAGCCCATGTCGCCGGTGGGATGCGCACGGATATCGCCGACGGCGTCGACCACCTTGGTGCCGAGGATCGCGGATGGCAGCCAGCCGTTCAGCGTCGAGGATTTGCCATTCTGGCCGATGATCAGCCCGGAAAGCTTTTCACCCAGCGCCTCCTGCAGCAATTGCACTGATTTCACATAGTCGATGCCCTGCATTTCCCAGGGGGTGGTGGAGGCCGGCGCGCCGATCGCGGCCGCAGTCGCAATCCAGTCCTCGTCCCGCAATTCGTCGATCGAGACCAGCTCCGGCTTGCCGACATTGACGGCGGCATAACCGAGCATCCGTCCGTGATCGGCCCAGCCGCCGCCGCCGGCGGCATAGACGGAGCCGCCCTTGACGGCAGCTTCCACGTCCTTCTCAACGAGTATGCGTCCCATCGGTCCTCTCCTGATTCAAGCTCGTGTCCATCTCGCGCACCGCCTCGAAAAGCACGGCGGTGCCGAGCGTGATATCGTCATTGTCAGCCCATTCGTCGGCCGAATGGCTGCGGCCTTCCCGGCAGGGTACGAAGATCATCGCCGCCGGCGCCACCTTGGCGATCCAGGCCGTATCGTGCCCCGCGCCGGAGGCCATGCGCCGATGTTTTGCGCCGACACGTTCGCAGGCAGCCTCCAACATCGACAGTAGCCCGGGATCAGCAGGCGTCGGCTGATTGTCGGAAACCCGGTTCGGCGTCTTGATCGTCACGCCGTAGGCGCCCGCCAGCTTTTCGACATGACCGTCGAGCCAGCGGCAGAATGCTTCCATGTCGGCACGGATTTCGGCACGGCCATCGATCAGCAGCACCACCTTCGACGGCACGACATTGGCGGCATTCGGCTCGATCCGGAATTCGCCGACCGTCGCCGCGAAATGCCCCGGCGATTTGGCAAGCTCGGCGGCGGCATTGCGGATGTCGAGCACCAGCTGCGCCGCCGCCACCAGCGCATCCGCCCGCCGGTCCATCGGCGTCGTGCCGGCATGGTCGGCCCGCCCTTCGACGGTGATCTCGACACGGGTGATGCCTGATATCGCGGTGACGATGCCGACATCCTCCTTTTCGGCTTCGAGCACCGGGCCCTGTTCGATATGAAGCTCCAGAAAGCCTGCTATATCGGGCCTGTTCTGCTGCATCAGCACATCGGGTCTGCCGCCGACCTGCGCGATGCCCTCTGCGAGGTCGCGCCCGTCGCTGACCCGCGAAAGCCAGGCCTCCGGCAGTTGGCCGGTCATGCCGCGGCTGCCGATGCAGGACACGCCGAAGATGCTCACCTCCTCGGCAAGGAAATCGACGATTTCCAGATCGTGATCGAGCTCGATATTCTGGTCAACAAGCGCGCGCGCCACCTCCAGTGCCGAGATGACCCCGGCAATGCCGTCGAAGCGGCCGCCGTCCGGCACCGTGTCGGAATGCGAGCCGATCATGATCGTGCCGAGCCATGGTTTTCGGCCTGTCCGCCGGCCGATCAGATTGCCGGCGGCATCGATCCGCGTTTCCAGCCCCGCCGCCTTCATCCGTCCTTCGATATAGGCGCGGCCGTCGAGAAAGAGCGGCGAGAAGGCCCGCCGCGTCCAGGGATGCCCCGGCTCGGTAATCCCGGCCAGTGCCTCGATATCTTCGGCGATCCGGCTGGCATTGACGGGAAGATTGCGGCTCATGCTTCAGCTCCCGCAATGACCTGGCGCGGCAGCGGCCGCACGAACCTGCCGGTGCCGGGCTTGGCCAGCACCTTCGCGCCCTCGGCGATCTTTTCGCCGCGCAGATAGGTGGCGGAGACGGTCCAGGGCAGGCGGATGCCGTTATAGGGGCTCCAGCCGACGACGTTGTTACCGCTGGCTGCGGCATCATAGACGCTTTCGCGCGGCTCGAGCACGACGATATCGGCATCCTTGCCAGGGGTCAGCGCGCCCTTGATATGGTCGAGCCGGAAATGCTTCGCCGGGTTCTCCGCCATCAGCCTGGCGGCCCATGTCAGCGGAATGCCGCGTTCGACGGCACCTTTGACAAAAAGCGGCACCATCACCTCGAGGCCGGGAACGCCGGAGGCGTTGGCGAGCATGTCGGGATTGGTCTTGCGGTTTTCCGACCAACTGACGTGATCGGTCGAGACCAGCCAGACATCGCCCTCCGCCACCTTCCGCCAGAGCCTCTCCACCTCGGCGCGCGGCCGCACGGGCGGATTGATCTTCGCCTTGCCGCCGAGCCGCTTCACGTCGCTTTCCTCGTCGAGCGTCAGGTAGTGGATGCAGCATTCGACTGTTGCCGCAAAGCCGTCGCGGCGATAGGCGCGCGCGATATCGTAGCCGCGTCCGAGCGAGCAGTGCACCACATGCGCCGGGCAGCCGGTATTGGCGCCGGTCTCGAAGATCGTATGCATCGCCAGCAGTTCGGTGATCGGCGGCCGCGACAGGCCGTGCGCCCGCCAGTCGGTGATGCCGCTCGCCTTCACCTGTTCCATGTAAGTGCGCACCGCCTCGTCGTCTTCATTGTGCACGCCCGCCGTCAGCCCGGTCGGCGCGATTGCCGCAAAGCAGGCGTCGAGCAGGGCCGGCGGAATGCGCGGAAAGCGCTTCGGATCGGTGCCGAAGGTCGAGAATTTGAAGGCCGCAACGCCTGCCTCCACCATCTCACGGATGCGCACCGGGCCTTCTTCGGGATCGACGGTGCCGTAAAGCGCGTAATCGACCAGCGCCTGCGGGCCGGCATGGTCGATCTTCCGCTTCACCGCCGCCGCCGAGCAGACGAGATTGCCCTCGTCATAGGGCATGTCGACAATGACAGTCACGCCGCCGGCCGCTGCCGATCGTGTCGACCAGAGGAAATCCTCCTGGTCTTTCTGGGAAAGCGAATGCACCTGCGCGTCGATCGCACCGGGCAGGATCAGCGCTTTTCCGAGCAGATGCCGTTCGCGGCCCGCAGGCGGTACGCCGAGGCCGACCTCGGCGATTTTGCCGTCGCGCACGGCGACATAGCCCTCGTCGACAATGCGGTCCGGCAGCACCACCGTGCCCTGCAGAACGAGATCGAAGTCCATGCTGCTTCCTCCGTAACTGGAAATCAGACCGCTGCCGGCTCGTGATGGGTTAGCCGTTCCTCGATGCGCTGCAGCGAGCCGAGGGCGAAGAAATCGTCGAAGGAGGCGATCGGAACCTGCTCGGTCAGCTTGGTCACGAATTCGTCCGAACCAAGTTCTTCCTCGATCGCCTCCACTTCAGCCGAAAGCGGCCGGTCGACCGTATAGAAATCCGCATGTTTGCGCACGACCTCGTAGAGCATGGCGGCGACACCTTTCGGTTCATCGCCGAGAATGTCGATCGCCTGGGCAGACAGCAGTGCCTCGAGGGCTGCGAGACGCTTCAGCGCCCGCATCTGCCGGTCGAAGCGCTCGATGACGAGCGGCAAGAAGGCAGCCTCGTCCTCCAGTCCGGCGGCAACCACCAGCGACTGGGCCGACACGGGATTGGACATCGACAGCACGCGCGAGAAGATCTCGCCGGCAAGTTTGATGATCGGCCCGAAACCGGTGGCAATCCGCCCCGGTGGCACGAGATTGACCGGTAGGTCGCGCCGCTGGCCGTTGCCGAGAATGACGCAGCGGTTGAAGGCGTTGCGCGCCGCATGCGCCATGCAGAGCGCGGCCGATTCGAGCAGGATCGTCACATCGAGCGGCAGAGAGCCGCCTGACGTCATCACCCGGCCTTCGACCACGACGGGATTGTCGTCCGAGCGCCCGGTGGCGGCAAGGATCTTGTGGCCGGTCGATAGCAGGTTCTCGATCACCGCGCCGAACACCTGCGCGATCATGCGCAGGCTGAGGGGATCCTGCACATGCGTTGCCACAGGCCAGTTCCATTCGTCGGAGGCATTGCAGAGCCAGGCGCCGATCAGCGCTTCGCGCGCCGTTCCGACATGCCGGACCGCCTTCCAGGGATCGCGGGAGGCGCCGAGCGCGCCGGCCGCCATCATCGCCGTTGCCAGCAGGACGCGGATCGAGGCCGCGGCGTTGCGCGTCGTTTCCGCTGCCGAGGCAAAGCTCACCGCATTGACGCTGAGCGAGGCGAGGCTGTCGCGCGGCGCCATCCGCATCGGTTCCAGCCCGGCCGCCTGGAAAGCCTCGGCCGCCTGCATCCGGTTGCCGCGATAGATTGCTTCGCCGACGCCGGTCAGCACCGCGCCGATCTGTCCCATCAGGCCGATATCCGCACAGCCGATCGAGCCGGTGCGGCGCACGACCGGGATGAGATCGGCCTCGAGCATCCTGATATAGGCCTGGATCAGCTCCGGCGTGCAGCCGACCTGGCCGGTCAGCGCCGTGTTGATACGGATCGCCATGGCATTGCGCACGATATTGCAGGAAAAGGGGGTGCCTGTGCCGAAATGATGGGCGCGCACCAAGCCGAGATTGAAGGTGTCGAGTTCGTCGGCCGACCACTCCACATCCTTCATGGCGCCGACGCCTGTCGTCGAGCCGTAGACGGGCATGCCGGAGGCAATCGCATCCTCGACGACCTCGCGGGCGATCGCGATGCGGGCCATGCCTGTCGCCGAAGCCGAAACCGCAGCCTTGCCCGCCCCGATTGTCACCATCTCGGCAAAACCGAGCGGTCGTCCGGAAAGTTCGATGCCAGGGCGTTCGTGCTTCATGTGCCATATCTCCCTAGAATGGGATGATTTTAGGCCGATCGGCCCAAAATCTGAATCCCGTTCTAAATTAAAGAGTCAGAGCATGATGTCGCTCACACTTTTCGGCATCATGCTTTGAAGACGAGACTAAGCGAGCCCTCCGTCACATGGGATATCCCAAATGCCGAACACAGCATGTTTTTGGCAGGCGGATCAGCTCAGCACCCAGGCAATATAGACAAGCGTCAATGCGATGATCCACAGGGCAATCTTGGCCGAACGGTTGTGCCGCGCTTCGGCCTTGCCGATCGCCTCCGCCGTCTCAGCATCGAAACGTAAGCCGTGCTCGCTCATATGCAGCAGCTGATGGTGGAATTTTTCGGTCTTCGCTGCGATTTCCGGCACGGCTTCGGCGAGCTTGACCGCCGCCTTCAGCCCGTCCTTGAGATCGGTGGCGATCCGTTTCGGTCCGAGATTGGTACGGATCCAGTCACCGACGACGGGCTCGGAGGCCTTCCACATGTTGAAGCGCGGATTGAGCATGCGCGATACGCCTTCGACCACGACCATGGTCTTCTGCAGCATCACCAGCTCCGGCCGCGTCTCCATGTCGAAGAGCTCGGTCACTTCGAAAAGCAGCGTCAGCAGCTTGCCCATCGAGATCGTCTCGGCCGGCTGTCCGTGGATCGGCTCGCCGATTGCCCGGATCGCCTGGGCGAAGCTTTCGACATTGTGGTGGCCGGGCACATAGCCGGCCTCGAAATGCACCTCGGCGACGCGGATATAGTCGCGGGTGATGAAGCCATAGAGGATTTCGGCGAGGAACCGCCGTTCCTTCTTGCCCAGCCGCCCGACGATGCCCATGTCGACGGCGACGATCATGCCATCAGCATCGACGAAGAGATTGCCCGGATGCATGTCGGCATGGAAGAAGCCGTCGCGCAGCGTGTGGCGCAGGAACGACTGGATCAGCGTATCGGCAAGCAGATTGAGGTCGTGGCCCGCCGCGCGCAGGCCCTCGACATCGGACATTCTCGTGCCGTCGATCCACTCCATGGTGATGACGTCGCGCCCGGTGCGCTCCCAATCGACCTTCGGCACGCGGAAGCCGGGATCCCGTTCGGTATTCTCGGCGATCTCGGAAAGGGCGGCCGCCTCCAGGCGAAGATCCATCTCCACCTTCGTCGTCTGCTCCAGCGTCTTCGTTACCTCGACCGGCCGCAGCCGCCGGCTGGACGGCAGGAAACGCTCCTGCATATGAGCAACGAGATACATTGCCTCGATGTCATGGGCAAAACGCTGGCGCACGCCAGGCCGCACGATCTTGACGGCGACCTTCTTCCGGCCTTCGGCGCTCTCGACCTCGGCCGGATGCACCTGCGCGATCGAGGCGGCGGCAATCGGATCGCCGAAGCTCGCATAGAGCTCGCTGATCGGCCGTCCGAGCGAGCCTTCGATATTGGCCTTGGCGGCAGCAGAGGGAAAGAAGGCCATGCGGTCCTGAAGCTGCGACAGGTCGTTGGCGAATTCGACGCCGACGACATCCGGCCGCGTTGCCAGGAACTGTCCGATCTTCACATAAGAGGGACCGAGCCGCTCGACAGCCTGGGCCAGCCTGTCGCTGCGCTTTTGATGCCGCGCCTTGCTTCGCTCGAAAATCGTGACGAAGGATTTGGCGAGCGCGACCGGAGGCGGCAGCCCTTCGGAAGGAAGGGCTGACACGACACCCTCACGCACGAGCACCCAGCCGACGCGCCAAAGGCGGAAATATGCGCCGAAAGTACTCATGTTCTGTTTGATTCTCGCGCGACGCTATTCGAAAACCGCTCTACACTTTTCGGCGTCATGCGTCAGAGCTTCCAGCCGGAATGGAGTGCGGCGATGCCGCCAGTATAATTGGTGAAGGTGACGCGCGAAAAACCGGCCTGGCGGATCATTGCCGCGAAATTCTCCTGGTTCGGGAACTTGCGGATCGATTCCACCAGATATTGGTAGGGTTCGGCATCGCCGGTGATCGCCTTGCCGAACTGCGGAATGGCGTTGAACGACCAGGCATCGTAGATCTTGTCGAGAAGCGGCATATCGACTTCGGAAAATTCCAGCACCAGAAGCCGTCCGCCGCGCTTCAAGACGCGATAGGCCTCAGACAGCGCCGCATCGATCCTCGGCACGTTGCGGATCCCGAAGGCGATCGTATAGGCGTCGAAGCTGCCTGCCTCGAAAGGCAGTTCCTCAGCATTCGCCTCGACGAAGGTGAGATTGCCGGAAAGCTTCTTCTTTTCCGCCCGCTCGGCGCCGACGCCGAGCATCGAACCGTTGATGTCGAGCACCGTGGCATGCGCCTGTCTGCCCGAGGCCTCGACGATGCGGAAGGCGATATCGCCCGTGCCGCCGGCAACGTCGAGTACCTTGTAGCCAGGCTCCTTGCGCGGGTTCAGCGCCGAGATCATCGCATCCTTCCAGGCGCGGTGCATGCCCATCGACATGACGTCGTTCATGATGTCGTAGCGCTTGGCGACCTTGTGGAACACCTGGTTGACCAGGCCCTGCTTCTGGCCATCAGGCACCTCGCGGAAGCCGTAGGAGGTCTCCATGCCGCCATCGGCGGAAGTGCGGCTTTCTGACATCAGACTGCTCCGTTCCTGAAGATTCGGGCGCGACGGCCATAGCGAAAGACCGCGCGCGACGTTATCTATGGGCCGCGTTTTCCGCGACACACTGGCGCTATAGCGCACATCGTCGTCGGTTGAAACACGTTAGAGATAGATGGGTTAAGATGCCGGAATTGCCAGAAGTCGAGACGGTGAAACGCGGCCTGACGCCGGCGATGGAGGGCACCCGCGTCACCAGGCTGGAGCTGCGCCGCGGCGATCTGCGCTTCCCCTTTCCCGACGCTTTCGCGGACAGGGTTTCCGGCCGCACCATCGTTGGCCTTGGCCGCCGCGCCAAATATCTGCTGGTCGATCTCGACGATGGCAACACGCTGATTTCGCATCTCGGCATGTCCGGTTCCTTTCGCATCGAGGAGGGTGCCGCCTCCGGCGTGCCGGGCGAATTCCACCATGCCCGCTCGAAGGACGAGAAGCACGATCACGTCGTCTTCCATCTGCAAGCGGCCAGCGGCCTCCGCCGCGTCGTCTATAACGACCCGCGCCGTTTCGGCTTTATGGATATGGTGGGACGCGCCGATCTCGCCACCCATCCATTCTTCCGCGATCTCGGCCCGGAGCCGACAGGAAACGAGCTCAGCGCCGCCTATCTGGCCGAACGCTTCCGCGACAAGGCGCAGCCGCTGAAGAGCGCGCTGCTTGACCAGAAGAACATTGCCGGTCTCGGCAATATATATGTCTGCGAAGCATTGTGGCGCTCGCATCTTTCGCCGATCCGCGCCGCCGGCACGCTGGTGACGGCAGGTGGCCGGCCGAAGGCGCAGCTCGACCTGCTCGTCGCTTCGATCCGCGACGTCATCGCCGACGCGATCGCCGCCGGCGGATCATCGCTGCGCGACCACATCCAGACCGACGGATCGCTCGGCTATTTCCAGCATTCCTTCTCCGTCTATGATCGCGAAAGTCAGGCTTGTCGCACGCCCGGCTGCGGCGGTACGGTCGCCCGCATCGTCCAGGCGGGTCGCTCCACCTTCTATTGCGCCACCTGCCAGAAGTAAGCCTGCCAGACGTTAAGAGTGAGAAACCGGGAGAACAGCATGGCCTATGAGACCCTGATCGTCGAAACCCGAGGTAATGTCGGCCTCGTCACGCTGAACCGCCCGCAGGCGCTGAATGCGCTGAATTCCACCGTCCTGAAGGAACTGAAAGAGGCCTATGCCGCCTTCCACGCCGACGAGACGGTCGGGGCGATCGTGCTGACCGGTTCCGAGCGCGCCTTCGCTGCCGGCGCAGATATCAAGGAGATGCAGCCGCTTCAGTTCGCCGATATCTATAAGAGTGATTTCATCAGTGGCTGGGATGAGGTCGCCAAGGCACGCAAGCCGGTGATCGCTGCCGTCAGCGGCTTTGCGCTCGGCGGCGGCTGCGAGCTCGCCATGATGTGCGATTTCATCATCGCCTCGGAGACGGCGAAGTTCGGCCAGCCGGAAATCACCCTCGGCGTCATTCCCGGCATGGGCGGTTCGCAGCGGCTGACGCGCGCCGTCGGCAAGGCGAAGGCGATGGATCTTATCCTGACCGGCCGCATGATGGATGCGGCGGAAGCCGAACGATCGGGACTCGTTTCGCGTGTGGTGGCGCCCGAACGTCTGCTCGACGAGGCTTTTGCCGCAGCCGAAAAGATCGCTTCGCTGTCGCGCCCCTCGGTGATGATGGCCAAGGAGGCGGTCAACCGCGCATTCGAGACGACGATGGAGGAGGGATTGCGTTTCGAGCGCCGCCTGTTTCACAGTCTCTTTGCCACGGACGACCAGAAGGAAGGCATGGCGGCCTTCGTCGAGAAGCGCAAACCTGCTTTTACGCACCGTTGAATGCTTTTAGGCGCTTGCCGGTGGTAAAGCTTGAAAATCCGCGTTGACGTGGGCCGGCTTTAGAGTTATATGCCCGCCCACGGTTCGGAAAGCCGGTTTGGTTTTCCGCGATTGCTCCCGCATTGCTGGATTTTGTGGCCGCAGGGCCCGCGGTAATGGCGGAGTTTGTTCGAATTCTTGAGAGAGGCATCCATGGCCAATACAACTTCGGCGAAAAAAGCGACCCGCAAGATCGCCCGCCGTACCGACGTCAATAAGGCTCGTCGCTCGCGCGTTCGTACTTTCGTTCGCCAGGTCGAAGAGGCCATCGCATCCGGTGACGCCGCCAAGGCGAAGGAAGCTTTCCTGGCTGCTCAGCCCGAGCTTGCCCGCGCCGCCAGCAAGGGTGTGCTGCATTCCAACACGGCATCGCGCAAGGTCTCGCGTCTGGCTGCTCGTGTGAAGGCTCTTTCGGTCACCACGACCGCGTAATCTTCCGTTAAGGACTTCTTCTTTATGATTAGCCCGGTAATTTTACCGGGCTTTTTCGATTCAACCGATCAGCCCCTGCATGGTTAATCTCACGACTGTTTCGTGTCAGCGCCATGACAGGAAAAAGTCTTTAAAAACAATGGCTTGCGCAAGGATGCTTTTGCACTGCGCGACTCTGCCCCAAGCTTCCGGGACCACAGGCGAGTCAAGAGGATTTTATTTTTTTTCTTTCAATGCGTGTCAAAATAGCCCGAACGGGGGAATCTCTTTGATTCAACTGCGATTCTTTTTTGACGCTGGTGTGACGCCCGAAAACGGCAGGCGGAGTCAATGGCCGCTTGTTAATTTTGCGTAAAATTCATCGTTGATATTGCCGTTTGATCCTGCCTAAATGGCTTCCAACAGAGGGCGCGGACATCACCTGCAGAGGCTCGGTTTTAACTGCCACGTCGGCAGGGCGATGAGTTTGTGCCTTTTGTTACGGAGCCCTGCGCTTCCGTTTTTTCAAGCACTCGACGGATTTGGGCCGTAACGTGGCTGTTACGGAGCGGGGATGTTTTGTGCCTTCAGTGGTCACACGTTTAAGGCGAGGCCGCCGGAGAAGGTAAAGTAATATTGCGTTCGGGCTGGTCGGCCGAAAACGAGGTTCGACCGACAGCCTGACACGGAAAGCCGATGAAGGTTGCTGCATGAATGCGGCCCCTGCAACGGAGTTCTGCGTCGGTCCCTTTGAGGGGCCAGTGTTTTGAGTGAACCGGCAGGCGAGCGGCTCATGAGGATCCGTCAGCCCGCCAAAGCGGGGAATGATCGGGCGGCTGTTTAGCGGATGCCGCCCGGTGGAATTGAAAGGCGGCATTATGCAGATGAATACGATGACGACGGGCGGGCTCGACAATGGGGATGCGGCACCGCAAGCGTTCGGCTCCATTGGCCTCGAAGCGGGCGAAGCAAAGGCGGAAATGAAGCAGAGCATTTTGTTTGAGCGCGTCAGCGCGCGCTTGAAGGCCCAGGTCGGTCCTGACGTCTATGCCAGCTGGTTTGCCAGGCTGAAGCTGCATTCGGTATCGAAGAGCGTGGTTCGCCTTTCGGTTCCCACGACCTTCCTGAAGTCGTGGATCAACAATCGTTATCTCGATCTCATCACCGGTCTGTTCCAGGCCGAGGATCCGGAAATTCTGAAAATCGAAGTCCTGGTGCGCACGGCAACGCGGCACGGCACGAAGGCGCTCGATGAGGTGGTCGCGCCGGAACCAGCCGCCCCCACCCAGATGCGTCGCCCGACAAGCGCGCAGCCGGCCGGTCAGGCCGTCCAGCAAGCGGTTTCGGCTGTTGCCGCCGCAAGGCCTGCAAGCTTTGGCTCGCCGCTCTTCGGTTCGCCGCTCGATAGCCGCTTCACCTTCGACACCTTCGTCGAAGGCAGCTCGAACCGGGTAGCACTTGCGGCTGCAAAGACCATCGCGGAAGCTGGTCAGGGCGCTGTGCGCTTCAACCCGCTCTTCATCCATTCGACCGTCGGCCTCGGCAAGACCCACCTGCTGCAGGCGGTCGCCAATGCGGCAGTGCAGAACCCCAGGTCTCTGCGCGTCGTCTATCTGACGGCCGAATATTTCATGTGGCGCTTCGCCACCGCGATACGCGACAATGATGCGCTGACGCTGAAGGATTCGCTGCGCAACATCGATCTCCTGATCATCGACGACATGCAGTTCCTGCAGGGCAAGATGATCCAGCATGAATTCTGCCATCTCCTGAACATGCTGCTCGACAGCGCCAAGCAGGTCGTCGTTGCCGCCGACCGTGCGCCCTGGGAGCTGGAGTCGCTCGACCCCCGCGTTCGCTCGCGCCTACAGGGCGGTGTCGCGATCGAATTCGACGCGCCGGATTACGAGATGCGTCTCGAAATCCTCAAGCGTCGCCTTGCTGTCGCCCGGCTCGAAGATCCGTCGCTCGAAATTCCGGCCGAACTGCTCCAGCACGTCGCCCGCAACGTCACGGCCAGCGGCCGCGAACTCGAAGGCGCCTTCAACCAGCTGGTCTTCCGCCGCTCCTTCGAGCCGAACCTGTCGATCGAACGCGTCGACGAACTGCTTGCCCATCTGGTCGGTTCCGGCGAGCCGCGCCGTGTGCGCATCGAGGATATCCAGCGCATCGTCGCAAGGCATTACAATGTCTCGCGCCAGGAACTGGTGTCGAACCGCCGCACCCGCGTCATCGTCAAGCCGCGCCAGATCGCCATGTATCTGTCGAAGACCCTGACGCCACGCTCCTTCCCGGAGATCGGCCGCCGGTTCGGCGGGCGCGATCACACGACCGTGTTGCATGCCGTGCGCAAGATCGAGGAGCTGATTTCAGGAGACACCAAGCTTTCGCACGAAGTCGAGCTTCTGAAGCGCCTGATCAACGAATAATCGTCGAGTTTTTCCGAAAAATCCACGGCCGGAAGCGATTTCGGCCGTTTTCTTTTATAAGTTTTTTATTCTATACCTCCCGCGCATCACGTGCATGTCAAAGACTGAAGCGCCAAAACGGCGCGTGGGAGGAATGAATGAGTTTCGAAAAGATCGCCGTTCTCGGCCTGGGCAAGGTCGGACGGCTGGCGGCGACGCTGTTGCATGAAGGCGGCTTCGAGGTCATCGGCGTCGACGCGCAATTGCCGCTGAGCGACGTTCCCTTCAAGTGCCGCACCGGCGATATCTCCGACCCGCAAGTGATCGGCGAACTGCTCTCGAATGTCGAGGCGGTGCTCTCCTGCCTGCCCTATCATTTGAACATCGAATTGGCGCGCGCCGCCCATCTTGCCGGCATCCATTATTTCGATCTGACCGAAGATGTTCCCACAACCAATTTCATCATCGAACTGTCGAAGACCGCCCGCGGCCTGATGGCGCCGCAATGCGGCCTGGCGCCGGGTTTCGTCGGCATCGTCGGCGCAAGCCTGGCCGACGGCTTCGATCGCTGCCGGTCGATCCGCATGCGCGTCGGCGCCCTGCCGCAGCATCCGACCGGGCTGCTCGGCTACGCCTTCAACTGGTCGCCCGAGGGCGTCGTCAACGAATATCTGAACGACTGCGAGGTCATCGAGGGCGGTGTGCGCAAGCTCGTCTCGCCGATGGAATGGCACGAGACCGTCTATGTCGGCGGCGTCAAGCTCGAAGCCTTCACGACGTCGGGCGGCCTTGGCACCATGTGCGATACGATGCTCGGCAAGATCGACAATCTCGATTACAAGACCATGCGGTATCCCGGCCATATGGAGCTGATGAACTTCTTCTTCCACGAGCTGTTGATGCGCGACAAGCGCAAGCTCGCCGGCGAGATCCTTACCAATGCCAAGCCGCCGGTTGAAGACGATGTCGTCTATGTTCATGTCGCCGCCGAGGGGACCGAGAATGGCAGCCTGCGCCGCAAGGAGTTCGTGCGCGCCTATTACCCGATCGAGATTGCCGGCGCGCGCCGCACGGCGATCGCCTGGACGACGTCAGCCTCCGTCGTCGCCGTCATCGAGATGGTCCGCGACGGTCTGCTGCCGGTGACCGGCTTCCTGCACCAGGAGCATATTCCGCTGGAGATGTTCCTGAAAACACCGACCGGCAGCCTCTTCAAGGCGGGCGCCACCAGCCACGGCTGAGACATGCCTTCCTGCGCGGCGGTGATGTCAATGCCGCCGCGCTGCCAAATCCACACATCGTATGGGTGTCAGCAGGCGAGATCGGCGACGACGGAATCGAGGATCAGCATGCCTGATGGCGTGCAGCGCAGGCGTGAATTGCCGATCCGCTCGATGAATTTGTGTTCGAGCAGGAATTCCTCGCGTTTCGGGTCGAGGTCGCGGCCCGAAAGCTGCTGCCAGCGGGCGAGATCGACGCCTTCCCTCAGCCGCAGCCCCATCAGCAGCAGCTCGTCGGACTGTTCCTCGAAGCCGAGCCGCTCCTCGTCGAGAATGCCGTGCCCATCACGCTCGACCATGTCGAGCCAGGTTTCCGGCTTGCGCTCGGTCGCCGTCGCAAGCTTCTCCGGGCCACGCGTCAGCCGGCCGTGGGCGCCTGGGCCGATGCCGGCATAATCGCCGTAGCGCCAGTAGGTCAGGTTATGCCGGCTTTCAGCACCCGGCCGGGCATGATTGGAAACCTCATAGGCCGGCATGCCCTCGCGCGCCGTGATCTCCTGTGTCGCCTCGTAGAGCAGTGCCGATTGCTCGCCGTCCGGCACGATCAGCTTGCCGGCCTTGTGCAGACCGTAGAATGGCGTGCCTTCCTCGATGGTCAGCTGATAGAGCGAAAGATGGTCGACCGCATAGGAGATCGCCTCCTTCAGTTCCTTTTCCCATTCCTCGACCGTCTGCTCCGGCCGGGCATAGATCAGGTCGAAGGACATGCGCGGGAAGATGTCGCGTGCCAGCCTTATCGCCTTCAGTGCGTCGGCGACATCATGCAGCCTGCCGAGGAATTTGAGATCCCGGTCGTTCAGCGCCTGCACGCCAAGCGAGACGCGATTGACGCCGGCCGCCCGGTAGCCGCGGAACCGTTCGGCCTCGACGCTCGAAGGGTTGGCCTCCATGGTGATCTCGATGCCATCTGGCACATGCCAGTGCCGCGCAATGCCGTCGAGAATGGCGGAGACCGTTTCCGGCTTCATCAGCGAAGGCGTGCCGCCGCCGAGAAAGATGCTCGTCACCGTCTTCGGCCCGCTCATCGACCGGACCGCCGCCATCTCCGTCAGGAAGGCTGATGTAAAGCGCTCCTGATCCACCGGCTGGTGGCGCACATGGCTGTTGAAGTCGCAATAGGGACACTTCGCCGCGCAGAAGGGCCAATGCACATAGACGCCGAAGCCCGGCTCGCCGGTATCGGGCAGCAGAGCCGCGTCGCGCGAGGTGCTTGGCGTGTCGAAATTGTCCACGGACCGACTCTATGCCTCCAGGCAGGTTTCGACAAAGAGTTTGAAGGCGCGGGCGCGGTGCGACAGCGCTTGCGGCTTGCCGACGTTCCAGCCGTGTTTTTCCTCGCCGCTCATTTCGCCGAAGGTGATGTCATAGCCCTCGGGCTGGAAGACCGGGTCGTAGCCGAAGCCCTGGGTGCCGCGCGGCGGCCAGACGACGCTGCCTTCCACCTCGCCGCGAAACAGCTCCGTATGCCCATCCGGCCAGGCGAGGCAGAGCACGCTGATGAAACGCGCCGTGCGCTGTTCCGGCTTTGTCGCGCCCGCATCCTGCAGCGCCTTTTCCACCTTGGCCATCGCCATGTCGAAATCGCGCGTGCCGTCTGCCTTCTCCGCCCAATTGGCGGTGTAGACACCGGGATCGCCGCCGAGTGCATCGACCACCAGCCCGGAATCGTCCGACAACGCCGGCATGCCTGAGGCATTGGCCGAGGCGACCGCCTTGATCGTCGCATTCTCCTCGAAGCTCGTGCCCGTCTCATCCGGCTCGACGAAATTCAGCTCGGCCGCCGATTTGGCGGTGAAGCCGAGCGGCCCGATCAATTCCTGGATCTCGCGGATCTTGCCGGCATTGTGGCTGGCGACGACGATGGTCTTCGTTTCAAGCTTGCGCATTCAGATGTCCTGTTCGATGCCCCAGATTTTAGCCTCCGCGCATTCCAGGCTGTTGCCATCAGGATCGCGGAAATAGATCGAGCGGCCGCCGTTCGGCCAGCGCACCTCGGATTCGATCGCAACGCCGGCCGCCGTCAACCGTTCGGCCATGGCATCGATATTGCGGCCGGACACCCGGAAACAGGCATGGCCCTGGCCGCTCGTGCCGTGCGGCGGCACCTGCAGTGCTTCAGGCGCCGGCGGCTTCACCGTTTCCTTAGGGTTGAAGATCAACAGAACGCCTGGCCCGCAGCGGAAGAAGACATGCCGGTTGGCGGCGCGGGCGATCTTTTCAAGTCCGAGAACGTCTTCGTAGAACGTCTCGGCCTTATCGAGATCCCGCGCATAGAGCGCCGTTTCCAACATGCCTTCCAGCATGGGGTTCATCCTTCGACGGCTTGCTTCTGTAGCGCCACGAGTTCGCCGATGCCGTTTCTGGCAAGCTGCATCAGCGAGGTGAATTCGCCCTCGCTGAACGGCGTGCCTTCGGCCGTGCCCTGGATCTCGACGATCCCGCCGGTGCCCGTCATGACGAAGTTCGCATCGGTCTCGGCCGAGGAATCCTCGAGGTAATCGAGATCGATCACCGGCTGGCTGGCGAAGATACCGCAGGAGATGGCGGCGACATGATCCTTCAGGACCCGGTCGACCTTGATCATGTTGCGGCTTTCCATCCATTTCAGGCAGTCGTAAAGCGCGATCCAGCCGCCGGTGATCGAGGCGGTCCGCGTGCCGCCATCGGCCTGGATGACGTCGCAATCGAGCGTGATCTGCCGTTCGCCGAGCGCCTGCAGGTCGACGACGGCGCGCAGCGACCGGCCGATCAGCCGCTGGATTTCCTGGGTGCGGCCGCCCTGCTTGCCGGCGGCGGCTTCGCGCTTCATGCGTTCGCCGGTCGCCCGCGGCAGCATGCCGTATTCGGCCGTGACCCAGCCCTTGCCGGTATTGCGCAGCCATGGCGGCGTCTTTTCTTCGAGGCTCGCCGTGCAGAGCACATGCGTATCGCCGAACTTCACCAGGCAGGAGCCTTCCGCATGCTTGGAAAAATTGCGCTCGAACGAGACCTTGCGCATCTGGTCGATTTTTCTGCCTGAAGGCCGCATTCTTATCTCCTGGGGTTTATTTGACCGCTTCTACGATTGGCGGCGCTCATTTGCAAATTCCCTTTTGCCACGGGTGTTAGTTTGACTTACTTTTCGGGAAGTATCATCAGCACGGGTTCGAAAGCTTCATGGGCATCAGGTCGACGTCGGTTTCGGATGCCGTAGCTGCGCTGGACGAGCGCTCCAGGGAAATTTTTCGTCGCATCGTCGAAGGTTATCTGGAAAGCGGCGAGCCGCTCGGTTCGCGCAACCTGTCCCGTATCCTGCCGATGTCGCTGTCGCCGGCCTCGGTGCGCAACGTCATGAGCGATCTCGAAGAGCTCGGCCTGATCTATTCGCCGCATGTCAGCGCCGGCCGGTTGCCGACCCAGATCGGCCTGCGCTTCTTCGTTGATGCCTTCATGCAAGTCGGTGACCTGTCGGCCGAGGAACGCGCCAGCATCGACCGCCAGGTACGGGTCGAAAGCGGCGGCAATCCCGTCGAATCGATGATGAACGAGGCAAGCCGCATGTTATCCGGCATTTCGCGCGGCGCCGGCCTCGTCATCACCTCGAAAAGCGATCCGGTGCTGAAACATGTCGAGTTCATCCGGCTCGAACCGACAAAGGCGCTAGCCGTGCTCGTCGGCGATCATGATCAGGTGGAAAACCGCATCATCGAACTGCCGGCGGGTGTCACCTCCTCGCAGCTGACTGAGGCAGCGAATTTCCTCAATGCCCATATGTCCGGCCAGACCCTGCCGGAGCTCCGCAAACAACTAAGCCGGTTGAAGGACGATGTCCGTCACGAGCTCGATGCCCTGTCGCGCGATCTGGTCGAGCGCGGCATTGCCGTCTGGGCCGGCAGCCCGGACGAGGGAAAGCCGACGCAGCTGATCATCCGCGGCCGCGCCAACCTGCTCGAAGGCCTCGCCGGCGCCGAGGATCTTGACCGGCTGCGCCTGCTGTTTGACGATCTCGAGAAGAAGGACAGCCTGATCGAGATCCTCAATCTCGCCGAAAGCGGTTCGGGCGTGCGTATCTTCATTGGCTCGGAAAACAAGCTCTTCTCGCTGTCCGGCTCGTCGCTCATCGTCGCGCCCTATCGTGACGACGACGATCGCATCGTCGGTGCCGTCGGCGTCATCGGCCCGACGCGGCTCAATTATTCCCGCATCGTGCCGATGGTGGACTATACAGCGCAGCTCGTCTCCCGCCTTTCGCGCAGTCAGCTTTGACGCGCAGCTACCAGTCACGCGGAATTTTCGCTTCTTTGTCACGCAGACTTGATTTTTTTCGGTCAAACCTCGATATCGGGCGCATCTGAAGACACCAACCGGAGACCGTCATGACCGATGACACGACGAAAAACGGACCTGACGCAACTGCGGCCGATGCCGCAGCCGACGCTACCGCCTACGTCGAGAACGAAACTGCGCAGCAAGAGCCCGCCCAGCCGGACCCGATCGAGCTTCTGAAAGCCGAAAACGGCGAACTGCGCGACCGCTATCTGCGCCTTGCTGCCGAGATGGACAATCTGCGCCGCCGCACTGAGCGCGAGGTCAAGGATGCCAAGTCCTATTCCGTCGCGGGTTTCGCGCGCGACATGCTCGCCGTCTCGGATAATCTGCGCCGCGCGCTCGATGCCATCTCTCCGGAGACCAAGGCTACGGCCGATGCCGGCCTGAGCACGCTGATCGAGGGTGTCGAAATGACCGAGCGCGCCATGCTGTCGGCTCTCGAGCGCCACGGCGTTCGCAAGCTGGAGCCGGTTGGCCAGAAGTTCGATCCGAATTTCCATCAGGCGATGTTTGAGGTGCCGAACCCGGACGTGCCGAACAACACGGTCGTCCAGGTCGTGCAGGCAGGTTTCACCATCGGCGAGCGGGTGCTGCGCCCGGCCATGGTCGGTGTCGCCAAGGGCGGCCCGAAGCCGGCCGAAGCGGAAACCAACTCCGTCTTCGACGAAAAAGACGCCTGAGATCGTCTCCTTCCTGCTCGCGAGGAAGGAAACCGAAGTTAGATGCGGGCGAAGCGTTCGATCAGCAGATCGAAGAAGCCGTCCGCATCGACATGGCGCATGACTTTGGCATTGCGCTTGCGCTCGGTCACATGCCACCAGTCGACGACCGTCATGCCGACGGTAAGTTCGGACTGGACCTCGATCTCGACATTGCAGTCCCGGCCCTTGAAAAGCTCCGGCTTCAGCAGATAGGCGACGACGGTCGGGTCGTGCAGCGGCCCGCCGTCGGAACCGTATTTCTCGATGTCGAAACGTTCGAAGAATTCCAGCATCTCGACCATGGCCTTTGCCGGCGCCGTGCCGATCTCGGCCATGCGTTTCACCCGGTCCTTGCGGGTCAGCAGTTGATGCGTCACGTCTAGTGGCATCATCACGACCCGAACGCCTGAGCGGAAGACGATATCGGCCGCCTCTGGGTCGACATAGATGTTGAATTCGGCCGCCGGCGTGATGTTGCCGCCCTCGAAAAAGCCGCCGCCCATCATCACCAGTTCGCGGATGCGGGGGACGATGTCGGGCGCTTTCTGGAAGGCCAAGCCGATATTGGTGAGCGGCCCGAGCGTACACAGCGTCACCGTGCCTTCCGGCTCGCGGCGCAGCGTCTCGATGATGAAGTCGACGGCATGGCCGGGCTGCAGCGCCATTGTCGGTTCGCTGAGTTCGGGACCGTCAAGGCCGGTCTTGCCATGCACATGTTCGGCGGTCACCAGCTTGCGGGCGATCGGCGCGTCGGCGCCGGCGAAAACCTTCGTCTCCGTCCGGCTGCAGAGCTCGCAGACGATGCGCGCATTGCGGCTGGTGAGCGAAAGCGGCACATTGCCGGCGACCGTCGTGATCCCCAGCACCTCCAGCTCATCGGGGCTGCCGAAGGCAAGCATGATGGCGGCTGCGTCGTCCTGGCCGGGATCAGTGTCGATGATGATCTTTCTTGCGCTTGCCATTCCGGTCGTTCCATCCTCGCACTGCGTGTTATCGGGCATGCACCGATGTCTTCACCTCCCGTCACAAATCAGCACAATCCGCGCGGGCATGTTTTGATGCGAGGCAGCAGACGCTTTGTCAAGGAAAGAGCCTGTCGGCACCGCCTTAAATTGAGAGGCTGACACCCGCCGTCGCGTCCCATGCCTTGCAGCGCCGGGCTCCTCTCCCCATATTAGCGGCATCCGGATGCTGCCGTTAAGGTCCGGGATGGTCGCTTGCATCAAGGACTTGAAACGAGATGAGCCGCATTACCCCTTTCGCCAGCCCGCTGCTTCTGGGCTTCGATGCCATGGAAAAGACGCTGGAGCGCATTTCCAAGGCGAGTGACGGATATCCGCCTTATAATATCGAACGCATCGCCGCCGACACCGGCGCGCCGGAACGTCTGCGTATCACCCTTGCCGTGGCCGGCTTCAGCGAGGAGGAACTCGATGTCTCCATTGAGGAGAACCAGCTTGTGATCCGCGGCCGCCAGGTCGAACAGGGTGAACGGGACTATCTTTATCGCGGTATCGCCGCCCGTCAGTTCCAGCGGACTTTCGTTCTTGCCGACGGCATGCAGGTGCTCGGCGCCGGCCTGAAGAACGGTCTGCTCTCCGTCGATCTAATTCGTCCGGAACCCGCGCGCATGGTCAAGAAAATTAACATTTCGGTCTCACAGTAGCACAACGGTTTGTCGAACCGTTGGTCCCTTCTCCCGGAGGAACAGGAATGTTGATGAAAGAAGCCACGTCTCACTTGACCAAATCCGAGCTTGCCCACATCGGCAACGGCGAGGTCGCCTATATCAGAAAAATGCGCACCGATGAGGTCGCCAAGTGCTTTCCCGAGGCGCCGGATATCGATCCGAACGTCGATCTCTGGGCACTCTTCGGCGCCGACGGCACGCCGATCCTTTTGACGGACAACCGCTCCAGCACCTTTTTCAAGGCTGCCGAGGACGAATTGAAGACGGTCAGCCTGCACTGACCGTCAAGGCCATTTGAGCCTTGATTGAGATCTCTGCGTGACAGGGTTTCCTTAAGCGAACCGGACCGCCGTTCTCGCGCGCGCCTTTGCCGCTACCTCTTCGCGATCACGAGGAGGTTGAGACGTTTCCAGCGAATCGAGCAGCTCGCGGGCACATGCCGCGATCGAACTGACCGCGTGCTCGAATGCGACCTCATTGCGCTTCGACGGTTTGGTCGTTCCGCTCACCTTGCGCACGAACTGGAGCGCGGCGTCATGGATCTCGTCGTCCGTCGCTGGCGGGTCGAAATTGAACAGGGGTTTTATATTTCGGCACATGACTTGCTCCCGGTCATTGTCTTTCTTCCATTTGAGAGGAGGGTGGCCAGCACAGAAAATAGTCGCGTGAGCGCCAATGGCAACCGGCCCAACGGCGGAACTCTCCGCGCCGCAAGTTAGGGCGCAGCGCCTTCAGTTCGGTCTGTTGTCGCTGTCGGCTTTAGAGCCGGATCATTTTGGATCTAATCGAGCTGAAATCTGAATTCGTCTCCTCATCAGAAGCTGCCGTGGGCGACGTCTCCTTGCGCCGCCAACAGCGGTCATCTGTTCGGGTGCCTTTTCATGCTACGTCGAGTGCATCTATTCCGCGTTGGCTTGTTCATGGTCGGCGACGAAAGGAGCTTGCATTGAACCAATCGCAGCCAAATCGATTTCCATTTCACACACAATGCCCGAGAGACGATGGATGCGGGGTCTTTGTCCTGCAGATGCTCACCGGCATGAGCTACGACGATGTGGCAGCCATGATCGATTGGGGCGATAAGTCGGCGCATTATACAACCTGGAACGATCTTTGCGGCGTGTTGGCGGAGATCGGATTGTCTGTCGAAACCCCGATCAAAACCAGTCGATGGAGCGATATCCAGGGGGTTGCCATCGTCCACGTTCAGGGGGATCACTTCATGCTCTACGACGCCGAAAACGGTCTGTTCTATGACCCAGCAGAGATGGAAGGCCCAAGGGTGGCCAGCGCTCGCGTTCCAACCAGCTATCTGACTGTATACGGCCCCAACCATCGCTAAACTTGGATAGGCCATCCCTTCGGCACGGAAATCCGTTCGCCGACTTGCCGGCGGCCTCAGACCTTCCTGAAGGTCAGATAGGCCGAAGACCGGCCCTCGCGCCGCGCCTTGGCCTCGTAACGTGTGCTCGGCCAGCCCTCATAGGGGGTCAGCCAATCCGCTGCATTGTCCGCTATCCACTCGAAACCGCCATGGTCGCGGCATTTGATCAGCGTCCAGTTCACATAGGTGTCGATGTCGGAGGCGAAGCAGAACAGGCCGCCGGGCTTCAGCACGCGATGAAAGCGGTCGAGATTGGTTTTCGAGACGAAACGCCGTTTCCAGTGCTTCCGCTTCGGCCAGGGATCGGGATAGAGCAGATCGATCTGATCGAGTGCGCCGTCCGGCAGCCAGTCGAGCAGCTGGGTCGCGTCGTCATTATAGACGCGGATATTGGAGGCACCCGTCTCGCCGATGCGCGACAACAGCTTCTGCATGGAATTGACGAAGGGTTCCACGCCGATGAAGCCGGTCGAAGGCGTCTCCAGCGCACGGTGGATCAGATGCTCGCCGCCGCCGAAACCGATTTCCAGCCGCAATCTTTCGACCGGAACCGGGAAGAGGGAAGTCAGCGGCTCCGGGGGAGCCGCCGAGAGATCGATAAGGAATGCCGGCAACAGACTGTTCAGCGTCTCGGCCTGCTGTTCGCGCAGGGCCTTGCCCTTGCGACGACCGAAGAAGGCTTCGGTCGCCCGGCCGCGGCGTTCCATATCCGTCATGCTCTATCTCAGGCCTTCACGCTTTCCTTGAGCGCCTTCACGAGGTCGGTGCGCTCCCAGGAGAACGAACCGTCGCGGCCGGCCTTGCGGCCGAAATGGCCGTAAGCGGAGGTCTTGGCATAGATCGGCTTGTTGAGGTCGAGATGGCGGCGGATACCGGTCGGCGAAAGGTCCATGTTCTTGCGGATAGCCGCTTCGATCTGATCCTCGGTGACCTTGCCGGTGCCGTGCAGGTCGACATAGATCGACAGCGGCTGGGCGACGCCGATCGCGTAGGAGATCTGGATCGTGCAGCGGTCGGCAAGACCGGCGGCGACGACGTTCTTGGCAAGATAGCGGGCGGCATAGGCGGCCGAACGGTCGACCTTCGTCGTGTCCTTGCCGGAGAATGCGCCGCCGCCATGCGGAGCGGCGCCGCCGTAGGTGTCGACGATGATCTTGCGGCCGGTGAGGCCCGCATCGCCGTCCGGTCCGCCGATCACGAACTTGCCGGTCGGGTTGATGTACCACTTGCAATCGTCGGCGATCTTCAGCTCGCCGAGCGCTTCGCGGATATAGGGCTCGACGACGGCGCGGACCTTCTTCGAATCCCAGCTCTCGTCGAGATGTTGGGTCGAAAGCACGATCGAGGTTGCTTCCGACGGCTTGCCGTCGACGTAACGCACGGTCACCTGGCTCTTGGCGTCGGGGCCGAGCTTGGCGACTTCGCCGTCGCCCTTCTTGCGGGCAACTGCGAGCAGCTGCAGGATCTTGTGGGAATAATAGATCGGGGCCGGCATCAGGTCCGGCGTTTCGCGGCAGGCATAACCGAACATGATGCCCTGGTCGCCGGCGCCCTCGTCGCCCTGCTGGTCGGCGGCGCTGTCGACGCCCTGCGCGATGTCGGCCGACTGCGAATGCAAGAGCACGTCGATCTTTGCCTTCTTCCAGTGGAAGCCATCCTGTTCGTAGCCGATATCCTTGATGGCGCGGCGGGCGGCAGCCTTGAACTTCGAAGGATTGATGACGTCCTTGCCATCCTTGTCCTTCTTCATCAGGCTCGGCGGCAGGCGGACCTCGCCGGCGATGACGACGCGGTTGGTCGTCGCCAGCGTTTCGCAGGCAATGCGCACGCCCCACGGATTGACGCCGGTCTTGGCCGCTTCGCGGTAGACCAGATCGACGATCTCGTCGGAGATGCGGTCACAGACCTTGTCCGGATGACCTTCGGCAACAGACTCGCTGGTAAAGAGATAATTCGCGCGCATTTCGGGATTCCCCTCAAAGAATAAAAGCCAGCTAGTAGGTACTCAGTTCGAGGGCCGATGACAAGCGCAGAAGGACATAAATATATCTTTATATCTGCGGCAAAGTGACAAATTTTGCCCCAAAAACGCAAAAAAGGCGGCCTTTCGACCGCCTTTCGAATTCTGCGCTGGTCTTGGTTCAGTCGGCGTCGGCTTCAGCGGCCAGGGCTTTCACCAGCTCCACGACCTTGCGGCGAACCTTGGGATCGGAAATCTTGACGAAGGCGCGATTGAGCTGCAGTCCTTCCGAGGACGACAGGAAATCGACGACGTAATTCGAGCTGGAGGCTTCCATGCCGCCGCCGGCACTGGAATGTTCGCCGGGCGCGTCCTCGAAGAAAAACGACACCGGAACATTGAGGATGTTCGAGATGTTCTGCAGGCGGCTTGCGCCGACGCGGTTGGTGCCCTTTTCGTATTTCTGGATCTGCTGGAAGGTGATGCCAAGGCTTTCGCCAAGCTTTTCCTGGCTCATGCCCAGCATCGTACGGCGGAGGCGAATACGGCTGCCAACATGGATGTCGATCGGATTCGGCTTCTTCTTGTTTTCAATCATGGTCGTGCCCTAGCTAAGAATTTCAACCTGTTTCTAACCGGCATGCCCCTGATCCATCCCAAAACGCCACGTTGCAAGCGGTGAGGAACCCACCTGCAAACATACGTTAAGAACGCCGATTGACATCACTATGCAATTTTAGGGGTTTTTGGTCAATTCAACCCGGAAATAAAACCTCTGCGAGAAATTAGCGCAATCAAAATCAGCAGCACCTCGGTCAACCAGAAGTATGTTTGTCGGGGAAATGTCGTTCCGACTCCATCGCTGATGCTATCGAGCGTTGCATCGACGAAGCCGGTTTCTCCAAGATCGAGGCCCGCAATAATTTCCCCATGCGCATTCACCAGCGCTGAAATGCCGCTATTGGCGTCGCGAATCAGCGGCAGGCCGGTTTCAACAGCCCGTACCCGCGCCTGCTGGAAATGCTGGTAGGGGCCGGGCGTCACGCCAAACCAAGCGTCATTGGTGATATTGAGGATTGCGTTGGCGTCTTTTATGTCACCGGTCATTTCGCCGGGAAAAATGATCTCGTAACAGATCAGCGGATAGAGATTGAGCCCGCCGGGCAGCGCCAGCAGGTGCCGGCTTGCCGCGGCCGAAAAGCCGCCCGGAATCTCGACGACGTTCTGGATGCCGAATTCGGTGAGCACGTCCTCGAAGGGCAGATACTCGCCGAAGGGCACCAGATGCACCTTGTCGGAGGCGGCGATGATCTGGCCGCGGCCATCGATCACGTAGATGGAATTATAGTAGCGCGGCGGCGTGCCTGGCCCCATCTCCTCGGCGCGTACGGCGCCGGCGATCAGGATCTGATCGTCGTCGAGCGTATCGGCAATCCGCGTCAGCGCATCCTGATTGTCGGTCAGGATGAAGGGGATCGACGTTTCCGGCCAGACGATGATATCGGGCTTGCGCCCGCCATTCTTCGGCGCTTCGGCCGACAGCTTCAGATGCGTCTCGAAGATCGCGGCGCGGTCGACGTCGTTATCCATTTTCTCTGTCTGGTCGATCGCCGGCTGCACCAGCCGCACCACCGGCCGCTTGTCCTCAGGCAATGTGTCCGGTCGTGGCGCGAGATGGAGAGCATAGGCGCCATAACCGAGATGGGCGGCAAAGAAGAGGGCGGCGAGCGCGATGCCCGTCCGTGCCCCTTGCCGCGTCCCGGCAAGGGCAGGCGCAGAAAAGACGAAGACGGCGAGGGCCGTCACGCCCATCGCCCCGATCACATGCGCCGACTGCATCATCAGCGGAACCGGCATGATGCCGTAGCCGATGGCGTTCCAGGGAAAGCCGGTGAGGATCACGCTTCGAAGCCATTCCATCAGCCCGAAGCCTGCCGCAAGCGCGGCGATCCGCCCCATGCCATCAGACCAGACGATGCGGGCAAGGGCGGCCGCCAGGCCGTAGAAGATCGCAAGACAGGCCGGCAGCCCGAAAATTGCCAGCGGCAGCGCCCAGGCGAATTCCTCTTGATCGACCAGCAGCGCATGGCCGAGCCACCAGAGGCCGGCGACGAAATAGCCGAAACCGAACAGCCAACCGGTGGCAAACGCCGGCCACAGCCTGCCGATCAGGCCGCTTTCAGGCGAAGCAGCCGCCCCGTCGATCAGCCAGACGAGCAGGGTGAAGGAAACGAACATCGCCGCGAAAAAGCCGATAGGCGGCAGCGCCAGAACCGCGAATGCCCCGGCTGCGATAGCCAGCAGCGACCGTTTGAAACCCCAGACGAGGATAACCCTGTCCGCAAGCCGCTCCATGCGCACTCCCATCAAACCGCGAATCAACCCATTCGCAGTCTTTCAAAAAAGCGGCTCTTTGTCCCGTCAGTTGGGTCCTGTCAGTTGGCGGTCGATTTCGCCGGCCGATCGTCGCCGGTCTCGGAGCCGGGAGCGGCGTCGCCGTCCGCCTTCGCGCGGCGGCGGATCGCGTGGCGCTTGCGGGTGATGCGCAGCCGCTTGATGCGGCGCGGATCGGCGTCGAGAATGTGGAATTCGAAGCCCGGCAGCGCCTGGACGACCTCGCCGCGCACCGGGATGCGGCCGAGTGCGGAGAAGATCAGGCCGCCCAGCGTATCGACCTCGTCGACCTGCTCGCTGATGTCGAAATCCGGCCCGATCGCTTGGGCGATCTCTTCCAGCTCGACGCGGGCGTCGGCGATGAACATGTCCTCGGCGACGCGCTTGAACATCACCTCTTCGTCGTCATGTTCGTCGTCGATGTCGCCGACCACCATTTCGACGATGTCTTCATGCGAGGCAAGCCCGTCGGTGCCGCCATATTCGTCGATGACGAGCGCCATCTGTGTGCGGTTCACCTGCATCCGTCGCAACAGGTCTGACGCCAGCATTGACGGCGGCACGAACAGGATCTTGCGGATGATACCGGCCTCGGCCAGCGTCTTTTGCAGGTCGACGCGGGCGAGGTCGAAATTCTGCTTGGCCGAACGCGCGGTCTTCTGGATGTTTTCGGGTGCAACCTCGATCGCCGGCACGACGGTGGTCGGTTTTGTCGGACCGCGGCGCTTGTTGCGGGCCTGCTTGGCGACATAGGAGAGCAGGTCGCGGATATGCACCATGCCGCGCGGATCGTCGAGCGTATCGGCATAGACAGGCATGCGTGAGCGGCCGGATTCCTCAAAGAGGATCATCAGTTCGCCGATGGTGATGTTCTGGTCGACCGCCTCGATATCGGCGCGCGGCACCATCACGTCGGCGACGCGGACCTCGCGAAAGCGCAGGATGTTGTTGAGCATCGCCCGTTCGTCGGGCGAAAAGGCGTCGTCGCCGGCCGCATCGGTCATCAGCGCGTCGGCGAGATCCTCGCGCAGTCGCGAGCCCTGCTGCGGGCGAAGGATGCGCGCGGCGCGCGACCAGAAGGATTGCGATCGGCCAGAGGGCCGACTACTACTGCCTGCCTCGTCCGAAGAGGAGGATGGCTCGGAGTCCTTGGCGTCTGCCGCCGGCTTCGTCGTAAAGTCGCTCATGGTTCCATTTTAAGGTCTTGACCCTCGTAGGGATCAGATAGGCCGAGCTGCGCCAAAATGCGAGTCTCCAACCCCTCCATAATTTCGGCTTCGGCACTATTCATATGGTCGTAGCCGAGAAGATGCAAGAAACCGTGCACCAGAAGATGGGTCAGGTGGTCGTCGAAACTCTTTTCGAGCTCGGCCGCTTCCCGCTCCAGCGTCTCCCGGGCGATGATGATGTCGCCGAGCATCGGGCCGGGCATCTTGCCGGGCTGAACCGGAAAGGCCGGAAAGGAGAGCACGTTGGTCGCCTTGTCCTTGCCGCGCCACTCGGCGTTGATGTCCTGGATCGAGGCGTCGTCGGTGAAAACAAGCGAAACCTCGGGCGCCATCGTCGGGAAGGGCTGCTTCTCGCTGTCGCGGAGATAAACCGCGGCGGCACCGAGCACACGTTCGCAAAACGACAGCAGCGTCTCCTCGCCGGGCCAGCCGATGTCCTCGACGCTGATCTGGATGTCGAGTTCGGCCATTAGCCCTGCCGGCTGACGTCTTCGGCGACGGCATAGGTGGAATCATAGGCCCTGACGATGCGCCCGACCAGCGGGTGGCGGACGACGTCGGTATCCGTGAAGCGCACGATCGAGATGCCTTCGACGCCGTTCAGAAGCTGCAAGGCCTCGACGAGGCCGGATTTGACGCCGCGCGGCAGGTCGATCTGGCTCGGGTCGCCGGTGACGATCATGCGCGCATTTTCGCCGAGACGCGTCAGGAACATCTTCATCTGCATCGACGTCGTGTTCTGCGCTTCGTCGAGGATGATGGCGGCATTGGCGAGCGTGCGGCCGCGCATGAAGGCGAGCGGCGCGATTTCGATGACGCCGGCAGTGATCGCCCGGTCGACCTTGTCGGCAGGGATCATGTCGTAGAGCGCATCATAGAGCGGGCGAAGATAGGGATCGACCTTTTCCTTCATGTCCCCGGGCAGGAAGCCGAGGCGCTCGCCGGCCTCGACGGCCGGGCGCGACAGGATGATCTTTTCGACAGCGCCGCGCTCCAAGAGCTGGGCGGCATGGGCAACGGCGAGATAGGTCTTGCCGGTGCCGGCCGGGCCGACACCGAAGACAAGCTCGGCGCGTTCCAGCGCCCTGATATAGGCGTCCTGGGTTGGCGTACGGGCGATGATCGTCTTCTTGCGGGTGGAAACCTGCGCCATCGTCAGCTTGGCCTTGCGCTCCATGGTCGGCAGGCTGAGCTGATCGTCGGCGGCGACCGCCATGCGGATTGCACCCTCGACGTCGGATCGTTCCACGCTGCCGCCTTTCTGAAGTTTTTCATAGAGATAGTCGAGCGTGCGCCGCGCCTGGTTGGTGGTCACGATATCGCCGGTGATGACGACCGAATTGCCGCGTGCCCGCGCATCGATGTTCAGCCGTTGCTCGAGCAGCTTGAGGTTTTGGTCGAATTGACCAAAGAGCTCGCTGGCGAACCGGTTGTTCTCGAACGTCAGGACGAAGTGATTGGTATCGCTCGGCGTGCGGGGGTGGCGCGGTGAAGAAGAAACCAATTCTTGTCCGTTCAAGCGGTCAGGCTCCTTGGGTTAGACCGCAGCCTCTGCGTGTTCGGCAAACAGGCTGTTTGTTCCGGTCCCTGTGATTCGCACTTTAATAATGTCACCGATTTGCGATGCTTTTGCATCAACATTCACTGATTGAAGCCAGGGAGAACGTCCGATTAGTTGTTCCGGCATGCGACCGGGCTTTTCGAGCAACAGGTCGATCTCTTTGCCGACGCAAGATTCGGCAAATTCCTGCTGCTGCTTCAGAAGAAGCATTTGCAGGCGTTCCAGCCGTTCTGCCTTGATCTCTTCCGGCACCTGGTCCTTCAGTTCCGCGCCGGGCGTGCCCGGCCGTGTCGAGTATTTGAACGAGAAGGCCTGTGCATAACGGACCTCCTCCACAAGTCTCAATGTATCCTTAAAATCCTCATCTGTCTCCCCCGGAAAGCCGGTGATGAAATCGCCCGACAGCGCAATGTCGGGCCGCACCGTGCGAATGCGCTCGATCAGCGCCAGATATTCGGCCGCCGTGTGGCGCCGGTTCATCGCTTTCAGGATGCGGTCGGAGCCCGATTGCACCGGCAGGTGCAGATAAGGCATCAGTGCGCTGAGGTCGCGATGGGCATTGATCAGCCGGTCGTCCATGTCGCGCGGATGGCTTGTGGTATAGCGCAGCCGCGCAAGGCCGGGGATCTCGGCCAGCCGGTAGAGCAGGTCGCCGAGGCTCCATGCCTCGCCTTGGCTCCCGGCGCCGTGCCAGGCGTTGACATTCTGCCCGAGCAGGGTGATTTCGCGCACCCCGCTGTCGGCGAGCTTTTCGGCTTCCTCGACGATCTGGGAAACCGAACGCGACACTTCCGAGCCGCGTGTATAGGGCACGACGCAGAAGGTGCAGAATTTGTCGCAGCCTTCCTGCACCGTCAGGAAGGCGGTGACGCCGCGGGCGCGGATCCTTCGGCTCTCGGCGATCGGCAGATGCTCGAACTTGTCCTCGATCGCATATTCGGTGTCGACGACGCGCTGGCCTTGTTTGGCCCGGCGCAACGCCTCCGGCAGGCGGTGGTAGGTCTGCGGGCCGATGACGACGTCGACGGCGGGTGCACGGCGCAGGATCTCTTCGCCTTCGGCCTGGGCGACGCAGCCGGCAACGCCGATCATCATCTCCCGTCCGTCCGCCGCCTTCTTCTTTTTCATCTCGCGCAGCCGCCCGAGCGCCGAATAGACCTTCTCGGCCGCCTTCTCGCGGATATGGCAGGTGTTGAGGAGAACGAGGTCCGCCACTTCCATATCTTCCGTCGGCTCATAGCCGTCGCGGGCGAGCGCATCGCTCATGCGCATGGAATCGTAGACGTTCATCTGACAGCCATAGGTCTTGATGAAGACCTTGCGGCTGTTGCTGCCGTCGCGGAGGCTCTCGCTGGGAATTGCCTCGGGGGCCTGGAGAAGGGCGCTGTCCTGTGTCATGGCGCGCTATTTAGTGGTTTTTGCCGCCGGAGAAAATCGAAATCTTCTTCTAGAACCTTTCCTGGTCAGATTGCAGCATTCTGTTGGCTCAAACGGAGTCGAATGCTCGACCGGCCGGCGCGCGTCGTAGCCCGGCTCTACGGCCAAGCCGGCCGATCGAGCAGGCGGCCCGTTTCAGCCAACCCTCCCGCAGATTTGCCTGGCAAATCTGCAAGACTTTAGAATCGCCGGACGCACCTATTGCTTCGCATGGCGAAGCAGTGCGGCCGGTGGGCCGGGCATCTTTCCGCCAGGATCAGAGGCGATCGACTCGGACGTACCAAGAGGTATGCCCGTCGCCAATCGCCTCTGCCCTGACAAAAACCTGCTCCGGCAGAATGCTGCAATCTGACCAGGAAAGGCTCTAAGAGATTTCCCGCCCGCGCAGGCGGCTGTTCAGGAGGTTGCGGATGCGCAAGGAGATCGTTGCGCTCACCTCCTTGCGGCTGGTCTCGGCGCGGTAATCCACCGCCTCGCCGAAGGAAACCTCGGCGTCGATGGCGCCGCAGCGCACGATGTCGAGGAGGTGCGGCAGCAGCTCGATATCACCCGGCCAGGCGGCGAGCGGCCGGTGATAACGCCCCATGGCGATGCCGTGAACCCTGGTATAGGCAACCGCCACCGGCTGCACCACGACCGTTCCCGTCGGCGAATAAGGCACGGCCATCGCGGCGGCACCGAATAGCGAGGACTTGACCTCCAGCAGCCGGTTGCCATCCGAGGTCGTGCCCTCGGGGAAGAGCACGACGATCTCACCGTCGGCCATTCGCCCGGCGATCTCATTTGCCTGATGACCGGTCTTGCGCCGCTCCTCGCGCACGACGAAGACGCTCTTCTGCAGCTTGGCGAGCGTGCCGAAGATCGGCCATTCGCGCACCTCGATCTTGGCGATGAAGACGACGTCGGCAACGGCCGACATCACCATGATATCCAGCCAGGAGGAATGGTTGGAACAGAGCATCAGCGGCCGGCGATCTTCCAGCTTGCCGCTCACGCGGACGCGGATGCCGAGGCAATAGCAGACGATCCGGTGCCAAGCGCGCGGAAGCCGGCGCCGCAGCCGCCAGTCGAACCGCAGCGCCAATACCTGCAGCGGCATGAGCACGATGCTGACGGCAAGGATGACGACCGCGGCGAAGGCGATGCGCAGCCAGGCGATCAAATGCTGGTCTCCCGGGCTGCCATTGCTTCAGAGATCTTCTTTCTTCAGCGGAACGCCGTAGAGCTCGAGGCGGTGGTCGACCAGCCGGAAGCCGTGCTCGCGGGCGATGCGCTCCTGCAGCGCCTCGATCTCCGGCGAGCGGAATTCGATGACCGTGCCGGTCTTCAAGTCGATGAGATGGTCGTGATGCTCTTCCGGCACCGTTTCGTAGCGCGAGCGCCCGTCGCGGAAGTCGTGCCGGGCGATGATGCCGGCATCCTCGAACAGTTTCACGGTGCGATAGACGGTCGAGATCGAGATCTTCGCATCGACTTTCACCGAGCGCCGGTAGAGTTCTTCGACGTCGGGATGGTCTTCCGAATCTTCCAGGATGCGCGCGATCACGCGGCGCTGCTCGGTCATGCGCATGCCGCGTTCGGTGCAAAGCTCCTCAAGGGTCTTGGCTACATCAGTCATCGCCGGCCTATAGAGATATTCGTGTTTCGACAACGCCGCACGGCATTTGCGCCGGCCTGCATGTTATCTCGCTGCCAGGGAACTACCGAAGAACGCGCTTCATGACAAGCGCCGTGGAGAGGGCGCCGTTTTCTTGTTTGTAGTAACCCTGACGTTCGCCGACCTTTTCGAAGCCGAGCTTGCGGTAGAGGCCAAGCGCTGCGGTATTGCCGTTGTCGACCTCGAGAAACATGCTCTCGCCGCCGCGCGAGCGCGCTTCCCGCATCGCCGCCTGCATCAGCCGCCAGCCTAGCCCGGCACGGGCGACCTTCGCCTGCACCGCAATCGTCAGGATCTCCGCCTCGCCGGCGACATGGCGGGCGAGGATGAACCCCGGAAGCGGCTTTTTCAGGATGGCATTGGTCTGGCGCGCGACGAAGCCGAAGACGGTATCTTGCATCAGCAGGCCGTGAAATTCACCGTCGCCCCAGGGCCGGGCGAAGCGCTCGCCGTGCAGGACGGCGACATCGCGGCAATCCTCGCGCTCCATGGCGATGATCTCGAATTCCGGTTTCAGCGTCAGATAGGCTTCCAGCATCGTCATACTCGTCGCGCAATCGCGTACCCGGCCTGCGGCTTGGCATCGGGTCCGCGCAGATAAAGGGGCTTCGGCTTTCCGGCATTGGGGGAGGCGGCAGCGCCCAGGCGCGCCACGACGGAGATCGGGAATCTGTTGGTGTGATCGCCGCCGGCGTCGGCCTTGAGGAGGGACGTCGCCGAACCGGTAATCTCGCCGTCGAAGCCGGCGGCAAAAGCCTGCGCTTCCGCAACGCTGACTGCCCGTGGCGCGTCGAGGGGCGAACCGTCGGCGGCAAAGGACTGGAGGTAGATTTCGTCCCGCTTGGCATCCATCGCCGCCAGCACGGCGCGATGAGGCGTCTTGTCGCGCTGGGCTGATGCCATGACTTCGAGCGTGGTGACGCCGACGGCCGGCACATTGAGGGAAAGCGCAAAACCGCGGGCTGCGGCAACGCCGACGCGGATGCCGGTAAAGGAGCCGGGACCGATGGTGACGGCAAGGCGGTCGATATCCGAAAGGGCCAGTCCCGCCTGATCGAGTGCGCGATCGACGATACCAATCATATGTTCAGCATGGCCCTTGCCGATCATGTCCGATGCCTCCCCCAGCACCGTATCCCTGCCGCTGTCATAGACGGCGGCAGCGCAGTCCACACCTGCCGTGTCGAGCGCCAGAATGATCATGCCATCAATTTCCGAATAAACCAGTGTCGCCTATCGATAAATCCGTTCGGCCGAACCTGAGATGAACGGCGGGACGAATTCAGGATTTTTAAGCGGCAATCACTTCCTGCACTTCCGGAACGAAATGGCGCAGCAGGTTCTGGACGCCGTGCTTCAGCGTTGCCGTCGAAGACGGGCAGCCGGCGCAGGAACCCTTCATGTTCAGATAGACCTTGCCATCCTTGAAGCCGCGGAAGGTGATGTCGCCGCCATCCTGGGCAACGGCCGGGCGCACGCGGGTCTCCAGAAGCTCCTTGATGGTCAGCACGATCGATTCATCGCCTTCGTCGAAGAATTCGTCGTCGGCATCTGCGTCTTCGGAGAGGATGGAGGCATCGCCCATGACCGGCTTGCCGGACATGAAGTGCTCCATGATCGAGCCTAATATAGCCGGCTTAAGATGCTGCCAGTCGGCATTGTCCTTGGAGACGGAAATGAAATCATAGCCGAAATAGACGCCGGTGACGCCTGATATTTCGAACAGGCGGGCAGCAAGCGGCGAGGCTTGAGCCTCCTCAGTGCTGCGGAACTCGGCCGTGCCGTTTTCCATCACCACCTTGCCCGGCAGGAACTTCTGCGTAGCGGGGTTCGGCGTGGCTTCGGTCTGAATGAACATCTGATTCTCCATGCGGCCGGCCCATGGTTTCGGCCGTCTTTAGAATGCTTCAAAAGAAGATAAGCCGATTGACGGCTCTAATCAAGAGACTTGTACTCAAGAAATGCTAGAACAGGATGATTTCATGCCTGTTCGGCCTAAGATCTGAATCCTGTTCTAAATTAGATAGTTAGAGCATGATTTCGTCCGAAAACCGCTCACAGTTTTCGGCATCATGCTTTAGCAGAGAGCATCGATTTCCTCGTTGGTCAGCGTATCCGGCAGCACGGTGACCGGGATCGGAAACGCCGCTGCGCGACCGGCGACCGAGGAGACCAGCGGCCCTGGACCTTCCTTTGCCGAACCGGCGGCCAGAACCAGGATCGCCACATCGCGGTCTTCCTCGATCACGGCGTTGATCTGTTCGGCAGCACCGCCCTCGCGGATGACGACCTCAGGCTCGATGCCGATGGTCTCGCGCACGATCTGGGCGATCTTGGCAACCACCGCCTCGGCCTCTTCACGCGCTTCGGCCCGCATGATCTCTTCGACGCCGAGCCATTGCTGGAAATCCCCGTCGGGGATCACGTAGAGCAGCACCAGCCCGCCATTGGAATTTTTCGCGCGCCGGCCGGCATAATGAACGGCGCGTTGGCATTCGGGTGTACCGTCGATTACCGCCATGAATTTGCGGCGGTGACCTTCGAGCCGTGAGAGTCGCTTTGATACCATGGCGCGGACTCTGACACCCGAAGCGGAAAATTTGCAAGCCCAGTTTTTGCCCTGATGCCCCGGAAGAAATACTCTTCTCCCCAGGGGAAGATTCTCTTCTCCCCACGACAGGGAAAAGGGGAGATCTATCTCAATAAAGGAAGCCGATGACGTCGCGCACCTGGCGCATCGTCACCTCGGCGCGGGCCCTTGCACGTTCGCCGCCCTTGCGCAGGATCGCGTCGATATGGCTGGTATCGTCCATCAGCCGGCGCATTTCGCCGGTGATCGGCGCGAGCACGTTGATTGCCAGGTCGACCAGCGCCGGCTTAAAGACGGAGAATTGCTGGCCGCCGAATTCGGCAAGCACGTCCGCCTTCGACTTGTCGGCGAGTGCGGCATAGATTGCCACGAGATTGTCGGCTTCCGGACGGCCCTGCAGCCCGTCGATCTCGCTCGGCAAGCCGTCAGGGTCGGTCTTGGCCTTGCGGATCTTCTTCGAGATCGCGTCCTCATCGTCCATCAGGTTGATGCGCGAGAGATCGGAAGGGTCCGACTTCGACATTTTCTTGGTGCCGTCGCGCAGCGACATGACGCGCGGCGCCGGCCCGCCGATCAACGGCTCGACCATCGGGAAATAGGCATGCACCGGCTCGTTGCCGACGGTGATGTCGACGCCGTAGCCGGTCCTGCTGATATGCTCGGCATAGTCGAGGTTGAACTTCATCGCGATGTCGCGGGCAAGCTCCAGATGCTGCTTCTGGTCCTCACCAACAGGCACATGGGTGGCGCGATAGACGAGAATGTCGGCGGCCATCAGGCTCGGATAGGCGTAGAGCCCGAGCGAGGCCTGCTCGCGGTCCTTGCCGGCCTTGTCCTTGAACTGGGTCATCCGGTTCATCCAGCCGATGCGGGCGACGCAGTTGAAGATCCAGGCGAGTTCGGCATGCTGCGGCACGGCCGACTGATTGAAGACGATATGCTTTTCCGGATCGATGCCGGCGGCGATGAAGGCGGCGGCGATCGAGCGCGTCTGGCTCGGCATGTCCTCATGCACGAGCTGGGCGGTGAGCGCATGCATGTCGACGACGCAGTAGATGCAGTCATTGCCTTCCTGCAGCGCCACGAAGCGGCGGATCGCGCCGAGATAATTGCCGAGATGCAGATTGCCGGTCGGCTGCACGCCGGAGAATACGAGTTTCTTGAATTCGTTCATGTCGTCCTCAATAGGCTGGTGGAGGGCCCACGCTGTCACAGTTTGAATTGCTGCAGAATGCAGCAGGGCTTTGCGCCCATGTTGTTAACGCCGCGGCTTATGCACGGGCAACCGGTCGCAATCAAGGGGTTCAGGCGGCAGTGTGCTGGATCAGATCGAAAGTGTTGCCGTAGGGATCCGCAAACACCGCCACTGTGCCGTAAACCTCGTGACGCGGCTCTTCCAGAAAACGCACGCCGACTGCCAGCATCGCGGCATGGTCGCGGGCGAAATTGTCGGTCTTCAGAAAGAAGCCGACACGCCCGCCGGTCTGATTGCCGATGGCCGCGCGCTGCGTCTCGTCTGCCGCCTGCGCGAGCAGAAAGGCGGCTCCATCCTCACCCCTCGGCTTCACCACTACCCAGCGCTTGCCCTCCGGCTGCAGCTCGTCCTGAAGGCACTCGAAACCAAGCCCATCGCAATAAAAAGCCTTGGCGCGGTCGTAATCGTCGACCACGAGGGTGACGAGGAAAAGAGACTGGATCACCATGTGCTGCCTCGCGTTTGAGATGTTTATTCCAGTTGTGAGTGGCAATTCCCCTGATTTTAAGCCGAATTGATCAACCGCCTTACTCATAATTGAGTATAAAATTTCACAAAAAAGCTTTTTTTGAACCGAAAATCCTGCGCGTGTTGCCGGCGCCGTTGGGGTCGCTGGATAGCCGATCGGAGCGACCATGCAGAACGCAATTTTGCTCGCCATGGCAGGCCTTTTCGCCTTTCAATCAGCAACGGGTGCCGTCGGTCAAGACATGAAAAGGCATGCCGCTCATCTTCCAAAATATCAGGCACGTCTCGCCTACACGGTCCAGACCGTCAGCGTTCGTGCCGGCTGCTTTCCAGGGCGCCTGCGAGCGGTCCTGTCGCATATTGCTGCAAAGACCGGCCGACGCCCTGTGATAACCTCGGGCCACAGGCCGCATCCCCGCCGCCATGGCTCCCTGCATGGAAAATGTCTGGCGGCCGATTTCAGGATGCCCGGCCTGTCGGAGCGCACCATCATGGCTGCCGCAAGAAGCGCGCCGGGCATCGGCGGCATCGGCAGCTATTGCAACGGCATCATTCATGTCGACGTCGGACCGCAGCGACGATGGGTGGATTGCTGAAGCAATACCAGGAAAATGCGACCTCACCCGTCCTTTGCCGGCGCCGGCTTGCGGTTCAGATTGCGTCGGATCATGCTGAGGTTTGCCCCGCCGACCAGGAAAGCGGCGGCGAAATAGATCAGCATGGCGATCGCAATCAGCAACCCGAGGGTGCCGATCTTGGTGAGAAGCGGCGCGCCGGAAGCAAGCGACGGCGCCCAATATTGCTTGAGGAAGACGATGGCCGCACCCATGACGGCCGCAGCGACGATCAGCAAAGCGGTGCGCTTTGCCAGCGCCCATTCCCATGTCAGGTGGCCACGGCGCAAAAGCGTGGCAAATAGCAGTACAGTGCTGATCCAGCCGGCGGTGGCTTCGGCAACGGCGATGCCGGGCGCGCCCATATAGGGAAAGAGGGTCAGCGCCGTGGCGCAGTTGGTCGCAACCGCGATGGCCGAAAAACGCATCGGCGTCTTGGTGTCTTCGCGGGCATAGAAGCCGGGCTGCAGCGCCTTGATCAGCACGAAAGCCGGCAGGCCGATGCCGTAAATCGCCAGGATCGAGCCGACGACGGCGGTGTTTTCCTGATGGAAGGCGCCGCGCTCGTAGAGAACGCGGATGATCTCGTCGGAGAGGATCCAGAGCGCGAAAGCGGCGGGGATTGTCAGGAACAGCACGAATTCGATCGAGCGGTTCTGCAGGTTTCCGGCCTCGCGCAGGTTGCCGCCCTTCAGCGCCCGGGCCAGTTCCGGCAGAAGCACGACGCCGACGGCGACGCCGACGACGCCGAGCGGCAACTGATAGATGCGGTCGGCATATTGCAGCGCTGCGATCGCGCCGTCGCGGGACGACGCGATCGCCTGGCCGATCAACTGGTTGATCTGGGTGATGCCGCCCGTCACCGCAGCCGGCACCGCCAGGATCAGCAGCCGCTTGACGTTCGGCGTCATCTTCGGGAAACGGAAGCCGATGCTCATGCCGGCCGCAAGCACGCCGGCATAGACGACGGCAAGCTGCAGGACGCCGGCGGCAAGAACGCCCCAGGAGAGGTACCAGGCGGTCGCCAGCGGATCGGCGCCGGTATAGAGCGCATAAAACAGCGCCCCGATCATCACCACGTTGAGGAAGACGGGCGCGATGGCGGCGGCGAAGAAATGATGCAGCGAATTCAGCATGCCGCTCATCATCGCCGTCAGCGACATGCACATCAGATAGGGAAACATCACGGCCGCCATGCGGATCGTGATCGAGAACTTTTCGGGATCGTCGGCAAAGCCCGGCGCGATGACGAAGCGCACCAAGAGCGGCATGGCAAGCTCCATCACGATGGTGATGAGCAGCAGCACCGAAAACAGCACGCCGAAGACTTCTTCCGAAAAGCGCTTGGCGCCATCCGTGCCGTTCGCCTCGATCTCCTTGGCAAAGAGCGGCACGAAGGCGGCGTTGAAGGCGCCTTCGGCAAACAGCCGGCGGAAGAGATTCGGAAAGCGGAAGGCGGCGTAGAAGACGTCGGCCATCGGTCCGGTGCCGAGGGCCGCAGCCATCAGCGTTTCACGGGCGAAGCCGAAGATGCGGCTGCCGAGGGTGGCGCCGCCGACGGTCGCGAATTTCTTGACGAGGCTCATGCGTTTGGGCTCATGCGTTTGGGCTCATGCGTGGGGGCTCATGCGTTCAGGCTCATATGGGGGAACCGGCCTTCTTTTCGCTGGCGGGCGGGGTCCGGGCGGTGGCGGCGGGTGCGATGATGCCGGAGGGCATGCGCTCGCGCAGCTCGTCTTCTTCCTCGGCCATGACGGCCTTCATCCGGGCGGTGATGTTGGCGCGCTTGCTGTCGCCGGAAATTTTCTGGCCGACCAGATCGGTGACGTAGAAGGTGTCGATCACCTTCTCGCCGAAGGTGGTGATGCGGGCCGACTGGATGTCGAGCGACAGATCGGACAGGACGGCGGTGATCTCCGACAGCAGTCCCGGCCGGTCGAGGCATTCGACTTCGATGACCGTGAACTTGTTCGACAGGCTGTTGGTGATGTTGACCGACGGCGGAATGACGAAGGCCTTGCTCTTCTTGCGATTGCGCGCGCGCGTGGCGATGACCTCGGGCAGCCGCTTGCGGCCGGACAGCACGTCCTCGATCATCCGTCCGATCGTCGCAGCCCGGCGCAGTTCGTCGGCATCGTCGGTAAATTCGCGGCTGACATGGATCGTGTCGAGCGCCCGTCCGTCCGACGTCGTGAAGATCTGGGCATCGACGATGTTGGCACCGGCCGCAGCACAAGCGCCGGCAATGACGGCGAGCAGCCGTGGATGGTCGGGCGACAGCACGGTGATCTCGGTGATCGCATGGAAACTGTCGGTGCGCACCATGGTGGCGAGCGCCTGGCCCGCTTTATCCGCCTGACGGATGAAATGGGCGTGGCGGATCTGGTCTTCCAGCGGCACGGAAAGCAGATAGGGCTGGTAGTGCAGCTTGGTATAGGTATTGCGGTCCTTCTGGCTCCAGTCGGCGAGCGCCGAATGCAGCGCCTCGGCGGCGGCATTGGCGCGTTCCTTGCGGGAGACCTCCGAAAAGCCGCCGGCGAGCAGCAGCTCGGTTTCATAATAGAGCGTGCGCAGAAGCTGTCCCTTCCAGCCGTTCCAGACGCCGGGACCGACGGCGCGGATATCGCAGATCGTCAGGATCAACAGCATCTTCAGCCGGTCGAGCGACTGCACGCGGTCGGCGAAATCGGTGATGGTCTTGCGGTCGGTGAGGTCGCGGGTCTGCGCCACCATCGACATGGTCAGATGTTCCTCGATCAGCCAGACGACGATCTCAGTCTGCTTCTGCGACAGGCCGAAGCGGACGCAAAGCTTGCGGGCGACGCGGGCGCCGGCGATCGAATGATCCTCCTGCCGGCCCTTGGCGATGTCGTGGAGGAGCACTGCGACATAAAGCGCCTCGCGGTCCTCGATGCCGGGCATCAGCTTGTTGGCGAGCGGATGCAGATCCTCGGCGCGGCCCTTGTCGATCTCGGAGAGAATGTCGACGGTGCGGATCAGATGTTCGTCGACCGTATAGTGGTGATACATGTTGAACTGCATCATCGCGACGATCTTGCCGAATTCGGGGATGAAGCGGCCGAGCACGCCGGCCTCGTTCATCCGGCGAAGGATTAGCGCCGGATCCCGCTTCGACGTCAGGATCGACATGAACAGCCGGTTCGCCTCGTCGTTTTCCCGCAAGGCGTTGTCGATCAAAGCGAGGGAACGGGTGACGCGTTTCAGCGCGTCCGGATGGAATTCCAGCCCGTTGATGTCGGCGACGTGGAAGAGCCGGATGATGTTGACCGGATCACGCTTGAAGACTTCGGGGTCGGCCAGCGCAATGCGGCCGCGGTCTTCGACGAATTCGACGCTGCCGGCGATCTTGCGGTTGCGGTGGGTGAAGCGGCTGATGACCCCGGTCAGGCCCGGGATCGACTTCGCCTGCTGGTCTTCAAGCGCAGCACAGAGGATGCGCGTGAGATCGCCGACATCCTTGGCAACGAGGAAATAGTGCTTCATGAAGCGCTCGACGGCCGAAAGGCCCGGGCGGGTGTGATAGCCGAAGGCTTCGGCGATCTCGCGCTGGATATCGAAGGACAGGCGCTCCTCGGCCTTGCCGGTCAGGAAGTGCATGTGGCAGCGCACCGCCCAGAGAAAATCGTCGGCTTTCTCAAGCAGGCGGTATTCGTGCTTGGAGAGCACGCCGAGTTTGACCAGCTCCGCCTGGTCGCGCACGTGATAATAATATTTCGAGATCCAGAACAGCGTGTGCAGGTCGCGAAGCCCGCCCTTGCCTTCCTTGACATTCGGTTCGACGAGATAACGCGTGTCGCCCGCCTTGCGGTGGCGCTCATCGCGCTCGGCAAGCTTGGCGGCGATGAATTCGGGACCGGTACCGGTGACGATCTCCTTGTCGAAGCGGGTCTCGAGCTCGGTTTCCAGCCGCTGCAGGCCGCAGATGTAGCGCATCTCCAGGATGGCGGTGCGGATCGTCATGTCGGACTTGGAAAGCGCGATGCATTCCTCCACCGTGCGGGTGGCGTGGCCGACCTTGAAGCCCATGTCCCAGAGCACGTAGAGCATGAATTCGACCGCCTTGTGCGTCTCTTCGGCCGGCCTCGGCAGGAAGAGGAACAGCAGGTCGATATCGGAGCCCGGCGCTAGCGTGTCGCGGCCGTAGCCGCCGACGGCGGTGACCGCGAACTTGTCCTTCTGCTGCGGAAAGATATGGGCGGTGGCGAAATTGTAGAGGACGGTGGTGATCTGGTCCTGCAGCCAGGAAATCCGGTAGGCGCAGTTGAGCCCGCCGCCGTCGGCCATCAGTGCCTCGCGCGCCTTCTGCCGGCCTTCGGTGCTCGCCTTCTTCAGCACCGCCAGAAGATCGGCGCGCAGGACGTCGGGCCGGTTCCGGTTGGCCTCGGCAACGGCGTCACACTGCTTCTGCAAGAGCTCGACGTCGAGGATATTGGTGAAATCGAGGTCGCGCATCGCTGTCGCCGGGGCGGTTTCCTGTTCATGCCGGACTGCCGGTTCACGGCCTGCCGCTTGTTTCGTCTGCATGCGCTATAGCCCCTTTGCCCGGCGATTGACACGGGCCTTCATACTGCAAGAACCTTTAAATTTGGCGAAATGGTGTTGGTTCGCCGCAACAGGCGATGGCGCTTTGACACAAGGCGCCGGCTTTCTCGGAAATTCTCAGGCTTTCCCGAAATGCTCAGCCGGCGGCCCGCGCATTCAGCAAATGCAGCACCTGCCGTGTCTCGCGCATGATCTCCTCAAGCGCCTGCCTGTCGCATTCGCGATAGCCGGCCTTGGCGATCGAGGTTCCGAGCTCCGAGATCACTGCGCAGCAGCGGGTGATTTTCAGCATGCCTATCGGCGACGTCCAGCCGCGCGCATTGCGGTCCTTATCGGCGCGCCGCATCGTATCGAGCATGGAGCAGATGAGCTGGAGGCGCTCGGTTTCGCGAACCAGTTTTTCCATGAACATGGCGCGCCGCTCCTATTTCAGCTTTTTCTTGAGGTCGTAAAGCGCATCCATTGCCTCGCGCGGCGTCATGTCGTCAAGGCTCATCGCCTTCAGCGCCTCCTCGACCTTGGAGGCCCCGCGGGCCGTTTCCTCGCGGCGCACCGCCACCTGGAAGAGCGGCAGGTCGTCGATCAGCTGGCTCGCCGGGTTCTTGCGGTCGGCATCTTCCAGACGGGTGAGTACGTCGCGGGCGCGTGCCACGACCGAGGCCGGAAGCCCGGCAAGGCGCGCGACCTGGATGCCATAGGAGCGGTCAGCCGCACCCGGCCCGACCTCGTGCAGGAAAATGACGTCGCCGTCCCATTCCTTGACGCGCATCGTCGCGTTCGACAGCCGGCCAAGCTTTTCCGAAAGCACGGTCAACTCGTGGAAATGCGTGGCGAAGAGGCCGCGGCAGCGATTGGCCTCATGCAGGTGCTCGACGGCGGCCCAGGCGATCGACAGGCCGTCGAACGTCGCGGTGCCGCGGCCGATCTCGTCGAGGATGACGAGCGAACGGTCGCTTGCCTGGTTGAGGATCGCCGCCGTTTCCACCATCTCGACCATGAAGGTCGAGCGCCCGCGCGCCAGATCGTCGGAGGCGCCGACGCGCGAGAAAAGCCGGTCGACGATGCCGATATGGGCCGATGTCGCCGGCACGAAGGAGCCCATCTGCGCCAGGATTGATATCAGCGCGTTCTGGCGCAGGAAGGTCGACTTACCGCCCATGTTCGGGCCGGTCAGTAGCCAGATCGCCCCGTCCCGGTCGCCGGTCTTCGGCGACAGATCGCAATGATTGGCGACGAAGGGGCCGCCCGCCTGCCGCCGCAGCGCCTGCTCGACGACCGGATGGCGCCCGCTCTCGATGGCAAACATCTTCGAGCCGTCGACCTGCGGGCGGCAATAGGCCTGCTCCTCCGCGAGAAGCGCCAGGCCTGCGGCGACGTCGATGACCGCGAGCGCCCGGGCGCCCGACTTGATCGCCTCGGCTTCCGCAACGACGGCCGCCGTCATCCTGTCGAAGGCTTCGAGTTCGATCGTAAGCGCCTGGTCGGCCGCATTGGCGATGCGGCTTTCGAGATCGGCAAGTTCGGTCGTGGTGAAGCGCATCGCGTTCGCCATCGTCTGGCGGTGGATGAAGCGGGCCTTCGCGTCCGCCGTCTCCGTCATCGGCGAGGCATTGCCGGCGGTGACTTCGATGAAATAGCCGAGGACGTTGTTGTGCTTGATCTTCAGCGACCGGATGCCGGTTTCCTCGGCATATTGCAATTGCAAGCCAGCGATGACGCGACGCGACTGGTCGCGCAGTGCCCGGACCTCGTCGAGCTCGGCGTTGGCGCCGTCGCGCAGGAAGCCGCCATCGCGTTTCAACAGCGGCAATTCTTCGGCAAGCGTTTCGGCAAGCAGCTTTTCCAGGGTCGCGGGAAGGGCCTGCAGCTCGGACAGCGCCTGGCCGAGCTCTTCGGGCAGCACCGCCTTGCCGAGCATCACCGCAACTCCGCCCGCCGCGTCAAGGCCCTGGCGAATCGCTGAGAGATCGCGCGGGCCGCCGCGGTCGAGCGCCAGCCGCGACAGCGCACGCGGCATGTCGGGCACATGTTTCAACGTGTCGCGCAGATTGCCGCAGAGCAAGGGCTCGTCGATCAGGAAGCCGATCGAATCGAGCCGCGCATTGATGCGGGCGGGGTCGGTCAACGGCGACATCAGCCGTTCGGCGAGAAGCCTGGCACCGCCGCCGGTGACGGTGCGGTCGATCGCCTTCAGCAGCGAACCGTTGCGATCGCCAGACAGCGTGCGGGCAAGTTCGAGATTGGCGCGGGTGGCAGGATCGATGAACAGCGTCGAAGCCGCACTTTCCCGCTCCGGCTTTCCAAGCGGCGGCCGCTCGGCGATCTGCGTCTTCTCGACATAGGCGACGGCGGCAGCCGCGGCCGCCAGCTCGGCGCGCGAAAAGGTGCCGAAGCCGTCGAGCGTCGCGACGCCGAAATACCGCGCGATCCGGCCTTCGGCGCTGGCGCTGTCGAAGAGCACGGAAGGCTGCGGCACGGCTGTGCGGCCGAGCACGTCGAAGACCGGCTTGAGTTCGGGATCGTGGAAGATGGTGTCGGGCAGGATGAGTTCGCGCGGATCGATGCGCAGGATATCGGCAAGCAGGCGCGAGGCTTCGGTCTCGGCAAGCCGGAAGACGCCGGTGGAAATATCGATCCAGGCAAGCGCCAGCAAGGCCTCGCCGCTGCCGCGAATGCGGGTCAGCGCCATCAGATAGTTGGATTCCGAGGGCGAAAGCAGCTTTTCCTCGGTGATCGTGCCGGGAGTGACGAGGCGGACGACGTCGCGCCTGACGACGGATTTCGCGCCGCGTTTCTTCGCTTCCGCGGGATCCTCGATCTGCTCGCAGACGGCGACGCGGAAGCCGAGCGAAATCAGCTTCTGTAGATAATCATCGGCCGCATGCACCGGAACGCCGCACATCGGGATATCCTGGCCCATGTGCTGGCCGCGCTTGGTCAGCGTGATCCCGAGCGCGCGTGAGGCTTCCAGCGCATCCTCGAAGAACAGCTCGTAGAAATCGCCCATGCGATAGAACAGAAGCGAATCCGGATTGTTCGCCTTGATCTCGATATATTGCTCCATCATCGGCGTCGCCGAGGCACGGCTTTCCGCCGTGGCAAGCTCGGCAGCCGAAAAGGCTTCATTCCCTGTATCTATTCGTGCGTTCACGGAGGTGGAGTTTTTCCCAAAAAAACAGGTGCCAACCCTATCCGCGCGCCGCTATAGATGACAACAGCATTTGAGGAAGAGCAAAGCGTCGCCCACAGGACGTTGGAGGATTTATGCCCGATATCGATAAGAAGGACCGGCCGGTGACCTCGGTTACCGACCAGGAGGCGCTCGATTTTCACGCAATGGGTCGGCCCGGCAAGCTGGAGATCAACCCGACCAAGCCGATGGCGACGCAGCGCGACCTTTCGCTTGCCTATTCGCCGGGCGTTGCCGTGCCTGTCAAGGCGATCGCCGCCGATCCGCAGACGGCCTATGACTACACGGCCCGCGGCAACATGGTTGCGGTCATTTCCAACGGCACGGCGATCCTCGGCCTCGGCAATCTCGGCGCGCTGGCTTCGAAGCCCGTCATGGAAGGCAAGGCGGTGCTGTTCAAGCGCTTTGCTGACGTCGATTCCATCGATCTCGAGATCGATACGGAAAATGTCGACGAGTTCATCAACTGCGTGCGTTTCCTCGGTCCCTCCTTCGGTGGCATCAACCTCGAGGATATCAAGGCGCCGGATTGTTTCGTCATCGAAAGCCGGCTGCGCGAGCTGATGGACATTCCCGTCTTCCATGACGACCAGCATGGAACGGCGATCATTGCCGCTGCCGGCCTGATCAATGCGCTGGAGCTGACCGGCCGCGACCTGAAGACGACGAAGCTCGTCTGCAACGGTGCGGGTGCTGCGGCGATCGCCTGCGTCGAACTCATCAAGGCGATGGGTTTTGCGCCAGAGAACGTCATCCTCTGCGATACCAAGGGCGTCATCTACCAGGGCCGCACCGAGGGCATGAACCAGTGGAAATCGGCGCATGCGGCAAAGACCGACACGCGCACGCTGGAAGAGGCGATGAAAGGTGCGGACGTCGTTTTCGGCCTGTCGCAGAAGGGCGCGTTTTCGGCCAAGATGATCCGCTCGATGGCGGAGCGGCCGATCATCTTCGCCATGGCCAATCCCGATCCCGAGATCACCCCGGAAGAGGTGGCCCGCATCCGCGACGACGCCATCATGGCGACCGGCCGTTCGGACTATCCGAACCAGGTCAACAACGTCCTCGGCTTTCCCTATATCTTCCGAGGCGCTCTAGATGTGCGCGCCTCCACAATCAACGACGCGATGAAGATTGCCGCCGTCAACGCGCTGGCAAACCTGGCCCGCGAGGACGTGCCCGATGACGTCGTTGCCGCCTATCAGGGCAACCGGCCGCGTTTCGGCTCGCAATACATTATCCCCGTTCCCTTCGATCCGCGCCTGATCTCGGCGATCCCGGTGGCGGTCGCGCAAGCCGCGATCGAAAGCGGCGTCGCCCGCAAGGTCATCACCGACATGGCCGGTTATGCCCGCGAGCTTTCGGCGCGCCGCGATCCGATCGCCTCGACGCTCGCCAGCCTTTACGAGCGCGTCCGCCGCCGTCCGAAGCGCATCGTCTTTGCCGAGGCCGAGGAAGAACAGGTCCTGCGTGCGGCGATGTCCTACGCCAACCAGCAGCTCGGCACCGCCATCCTGCTCGGCCGCGAGGACCTGATCCGGGCGACGGCCGAACGCGCCGGCATCGATCTCAACCGGCCGGGCCTCGAAATCGTCAATGCCCGGCTTTCGACCCGGGTCGAGGCCTATATCGACTATCTCTACGCCCGGCTGCAGCGGCACGGTTATCTCCACCGCGACGCCCAGCGGCTGATCCATAACGACCGCAACCACTTCGCCGCCACCATGGTGGCGCTCGGCGATGCCGACGGCATGGTGACGGGCATCACCCGAAACTATTCGACGGCGCTCGAAGATGTGCGCCGCTGCATCGACGAGAAGCCGGGCCACCGCGTCATCGGTGTGTCGCTGGCGCTCTGCCGCGGCCGCACGGTTTTCGTTGCCGATACGGCGGTGCACGACATGCCGACGGCCGAAGAGCTTGCCGATATCGCCGAAGAGGCCGCCGGTCTGGCGCGGCGCATGGGTTATCCGCCGCGTGTCGCCATGCTGGCCTATTCCACCTTCGGCCATCCCTCGGGCGAACGCTCCGAGCGGGTGCGCGAGGCGGTGAAAATCCTCGACAAGCGCCGCGTCGATTTCGAATATGACGGCGAGATGGCCGCCGACGTCGCTCTGAACCGCAAAGTGATGGAGCAATATCCCTTCTGCCGCCTCTCCGGGCCGGCCAACGTTCTCGTCATGCCGGCTTTCCACTCGGCCTCGATCTCGACCAAGATGCTGCAGGAGCTCGGCGGCTCCACGGTGATCGGCCCGATTCTCGTCGGCCTCGACAAGCCGGTGCAGATCACCTCGATGGGCGCCAAGGACAGCGACATCGTCAACATGGCGGCGATCGCCGCCTACGGGGCGGGTTCGTAACCTCGTCCGGCGTTTCTGAGACGCCTTTTGGTGCCCGGCTGACGTGCGTCGGCCGGGCATTTATCCGGCTTTAGACTGGCGCCGAGGGGTGAATCATCCTGATCGCCAAGGCCTACTAGATCAGGATGATTTTAGGCCCGATCGGCCTAAAATCTGAATCCTGATCTAAATCAAAGAAATAGAGCATGATGTCGTCCGAAAACCGCGCACACTTTTCGGCATCATGCTCTAGCCATTGCCGGCCGATCGTGCTCGGCCTCGAGCGCGCCTCCTGAACATGAGATCAAGTTGAGTAACAAGCTTGTTGTTCTAGCCATCGTGGTCGCCAGCTGTTTCGCTTATACGAAATTGATGGCTAGGGTCGTGGCGACCAGGGGCTCTAGCTCGCGAAGCGGCCGGCGTCGGCGCCGTAATAATTCAGGTAACGGTCCGAAATGCTGGTGATCGGCAGCACGATCAGCACGTCGGTCGTGTTGAAGGCATGATCGACGACCGCGCTGGAGCCGACCATCGCACCGAGGCGCAGATAGCCCTTGATCAGCGGCGGCAGGGCCATCAGAGCCCGCTTCGGGTTGATGGCCTCGACCGGCATCAGGTCCATGTTGCGGGCCAGATGCGGCAGGGCGCCGACGGCCCATTCGTTTTTCGCCAGCACATTGTGGTAGAGGAAGGACAGCGCCAGCGCGTGGCTTTCGGCATAGACGCCGGGGAAAGAGGCACAGCCGAACATGGCGCTGACGCCGTGCTTCAGCGCGTAGGCCCAGTTGCCCTGCCACAGCAGCTCGACGGTGCGCTTGGTGCGGTATTCCGGCAGCACGCAGGAGCGGCCGAGCTCCATGAAGCGCTTGTCCGGATGTTTGGCGATAAGGCCCTCGATTTCGAATTCGGAAGCCGAGTAAAAACCGCCATTGGCGATGGCGACATCCTGACGCAGCAGACGGTAGGTGCCGACGATCTGGTCTTCCGGGTCGCCCTCGATCGAGCGGTCGAGAACGAGAAGATGATCGCAGACAGCGTCATAGGCGTCGACATCGCGCTGGCGGCGCATGGCGTCCAGCGGCAGCTGCGCCTTCATTTCGTCGACGAAAACGCGGTAGCGCACGGCCTGGGCGGCATCGATCTCGCGTGCCGTGCGGGCAAGGCGGGTCTCCAGATTGCCGATGCGGCCGAGGATATCGCCGTCCTTCTGCACGGCAGCCGTCGAGGGCCGTGCAGCCTCCGCCGTGGTGTCACGATTCAGGATGTCGATGGCGGACATGACGATTCTCCCGTTGCCGGCTTATCGACGCCATAAAACACTTCTCTACGACAGGAAAGTGACATTTTGAATTTCCAGCCGCAAGAAGCGTGCCGGTTTCTGAGGAGCTCACCGCGCCTCTGCCCGACGGGCGGAAAGGGCGGCGACCGCCTGAACTTCGGTCAGCAGCCGCACCGGATCGACCGGCTTTATCATGACGCGGTTGGCGCCGTTGAGCAAGACTTGGCGGCGCGATTCGTCGCTCTTGTCGGCAGTCAGCACGATCACCGGCACCGAGGCGAGATCGAGCCGTCGCTCGTGGCCGCGCAGGCGTCCCAGCATGTCGATGCCGTTGCCGCCAGGCATCGAGAGATCGCTGATGATGATATCGGGCCGGTCATTGGCCTCGCAGAGCGCATAGTCGAGCAGGGTCTCGAAATCCTCGACATGGCGCACCTTGTGCCCGCCCTTTTCCAGGACGACACGCACCAGCATGGCATTGATCGGATCGTCTTCACCGAGCAGGATGCTGAGCCCGCGGGTGGCAACCATTGTCTCCGTCACCGAAAGGCCGAAGCCCGGCTGGTTGTCGTTCAACGCGTCGCGCTTCTCCATGCCGCGCATGCGACCGCGCAGTACGTCGATCAGCGACTGTTCGCGCAGCGGCCGGATCAGCCAGGCATCGAAGAGGTCGAGCGGATGGGCGCTGCGCTCTTCCGGATTGACGAGCAGGACCTTGCGCAGGCCAAGTGCGGCGATGTCGGCGCGATCGGCAAGATGGGCGGAAAATTCCGCCGACATGCGATGGTCGATGATGATGTCGGTCGGCCGCCGTCCGCCCTTTGCCAGCTCGAGCAGTGTTGCCCGCGCCGTCTCGCCGTCGCCGACGAGATGGCAGAGGCCGCCGAGCGCAGTGATCGTTTCGGCGATGGCAGTGCGCGCCGCACCTGCCGGCGCCAGCAGTACGACGCTGTTGCCGGCAAGCAGCGTGTTTCGCCGGTCGGGGCGCTCGCTGCCGATATCGACAGGAAAGCGGATGGTGAATTCGCTGCCTCTGCCCTTTTCGCTGGCAACCGTCAGCGCGCCGTTGAATTCGCGCATGATGCGGGCGGAGATGGCAAGGCCGAGCCCGGTGCCGCTGCTCTTGTCGGTAACGCTCCCGCCCTGCTCGAACTCGCCGAAGACGCGCGCCTGCTCCTCCGCCGTCATGCCGGGGCCGCTGTCGGTCACGGTGATCGACAGGTCGTCGCCGTCGAGCGACACGCGGATGAAGACGCCGCCGACCTGGGTGAATTTCACGGCGTTGCCGATAACGTTGAACAGAACCTGGCGCAGCCGCGCCGGGTCGAAGCTCATATTTTCGGGCACGTCGGATGACACGGTGGCGCCGATCTCGATACCCTTTTCATGCGCCCGGTGGGCAAGCATCTCGACGACGCTTTCCAGAAGCTTGCGCAGCGATTCCGAGCGCGGGTGCAGCGCGAAGCGGCCGACCTCGATGGTGGAGAAATCGAGCAGATCCTCGACGAGCTGCGTCAATGCATGGCCGGACTGGCGGATGCTCGCGAGATAGTTCTGCTGTTCCTGCGTCAGCCGCGTCTCGGCGATCAGATGTGTCATGCCAAGGATGCCGGAAAGCGGCGTGCGCACCTCGTGGCTGACGGTGGCAAGCAGCCTCGATTTGGCGGCGCTGTTATACTCGGCCTTCTGGCGGGCCTCCTCCCGGCCCTGCGCGATCAGCCGCTCGTCGGTCACGTCGCGGGCAACGCTCTGCAGCAGCAGACGGCCGTTCGCCGGGTCGCGGGTGACGACATCGCGCCAGAGGAAGATACGCTGGCCCTCCGGTGTCGAGATCTCGACATCGTAGCAATGCGGTATCGGACCGGGGCGGAAAGCAAGCCCGATTTCCTCGCAGGTTTTTCCTTCCGGGCGCAGCCGCCCGGTCAGGCGGCGAAATGTGTCGTTGGCGGAGATGATGCGCCGGTCCATGGTGCGGCTGACCGTGATGTCGCCGAGCACGTCGTGCACGTCGGCGAACAGCTTTGCGCCGCCGTTCCCATCCGGCATGGTTTGACCGGGGCGCTGCCCGGCCCTGCGCGAGCGAACCATCAGCAGGGCATAACTGGCGATGACGGCAAGCCCAAGAACGACGAGACCGCCAGAAAGCAGCAGCGGATCGCCGGCATGGGCTAGCAGCATCAGGATTGTTGCGGCCAGAAGGCCGGCGCCGCCCAGCCAGTAGAACAGCAGGCGCCGTGTCGGTGCAGGCCCGCCCTGGCGGTCATCGGCGCCCCGGGGTGCCGCTGCGTTGGGCCGTGGGGAAAAGACCTCCATCCGCTTCTCAAGCGGCTTGGCGGCGGGTCCACCGAAGGCGGCGGACAATCTTTCCTGCAACTGTCCCAGGTTCTGCATGCTATCTAGCTAACATGAGGCCCGTTCCGAATGCCTTCAGGATTTCGATAAGATTTTAGCGGCCGGCCTTTTTCGGCAAAAGCAGCTCGTCGAGAATGACGCAGCCGGCCCCGATGGTGATGAAACTGTCGGCGAGATTGAAGACCGCGAAGGACCAGCTCTCGGTGTAGAAAAGAATGTAATCGATCACATGCCCATAGGCGAAGCGGTCGACGAGATTGCCGATCGCACCGGCGATGATCAGCGCATAACCGAGATGGGCGATCCAGCGATCCTTCGCCGTGCGGTACCACAGCCAGATGACGAAGGCGACGATGATGAGCCGCATGCCGACGATGAACCAGCCATCCATGCCTGATAGCATCGAAAAGGCGACGCCGAGATTGTAGGTGCGGTAGAGCGCCAGCATCGGAACGACGGGCACCGCCTCCTGCAGCGGCAGGTAATGATCGACGGCGATCTTGACGGCCTGGTCGATCAGAACGGCGACGACGATGAAGAAGAGGATCGGCGCCGGGCGCGAAAACAGCGCCGGGCGTGCATGCGTCTGTTCGGTCATTTGCCCTCGGCAAGTGAGAGGAGATGGCGGCGCGCCTCGAAAAGCATGACGGCGGTGGCAACGGCGAGGTTCAGTGAATCGGCGCGGCCCTGCTGCGGAATACGGGCAAGCGCGTCGGCCTCCCTGGCCAGCTGCTCGGGCAGGCCGGATTGTTCGTTGCCCATCAACAGCACGACGGGCTTTTTCCGGTAGTCGATCGTCCGGTAATCGACCGCCCCGGCAAGATGTGTCGCGACGACGGAAACGCCGGCCGATTTCCGCCAGGCGATGAATTCCTCTGGCGTCGCCCGCGCGAGCGGAACGGCAAAGACCGAGCCCATGGTTGCCCGCACCGTTTCGAGCGAGAAGGGATCGGTCGTTTCTCCGAGAAGTATGATGCCGGAAGCCCCGGCCGCATCGGCCGTGCGGATGATGGTGCCGAGATTGCCGGGGTCGCGTACCCGATCGAGCGCCACCCATGTCTCGCCCTCGCTCAGTCGGATACCCTTCAGCGGCCTCCAGCGCTGTTCGAAGATGCCGACGACCATCTGCGGATTATCGCGGCGGGTGATCGAGGCGATCACCTTTTCGCTGACCTCGAGCACCAGCCCGCCCGAGGCGACGGTCTTTGCCGCCATCTGCTCCACCAGCGGCTTGCCCTTGGCTGCCTTGGCATAGACCAGCGTGCGGATCGCCCAGCCGAGTTCGATCGCATCGATGACGAGCTTCAGTCCTTCGGCGAGGAAAGTACCGCTTTCCTCGCGCGACTTCTTGTTCGTCAGCGCCTTGATATCCTTGATGATCGGATTGGCGAGCGAGGTGACTTCCTTCACCTGTCCGACCCTGCGCGGTCCCTGATCGTGGAAATCCTTGCTCATTTCGGCACCCAGCGGGAAAAGAGGGAGGTGGAAAGCGCGCGGCCCTGCGTCTTGCCGTCGGTGCCGGCTTCGCGAATCACCAGCTCGCCGGATTCGACTACACCGCCGGCGCCCCGCATCGTCTCGCGCATCAGCTCGTGGATCGAATAGAAGCTGGCGCGGATCGAATAGGCCGTCAGCACCAGGCCGACGGCCTTCGGCGACAGGATCTCGCGGCAGACATCGAGCATCAACGGCAGATGCTCGAAGAGATGCCAGACCTCGCCATTGGGGCCGCGGCCAAATTTCGGCGGATCGGTGAGGATGATATCGTACTGGCTGCCGCGGCGTTCCTCGCGCAGGATGAATTTCATCGCATCCTCGCAGATCCAGCGGATCGGCAGCTTCTCCATGCGTCCGAGCGCCTGGTTTTCCCGCGCCCAGCCAATCGCCTTCTTCGAGGCGTCGACATGGGTGACCTCGGCGCCGGCTGCGGCGGCAACCAGCGAAGCGACGCCGGTATAACCGAAGAGGTTCAGCACTTTCAGCGGCCGGCCGGCCTTTTCGACCTCATCCTTCATCCAGCTCCAGTGGACGATCTGTTCGGGGAAGACGCCGACATGGCGGAAGGAGGTGAAGCGGCCGAGGAAATCGACGCCGAGCAGATTGAGCGGCCAGGTCTCGCCGAGCGCCTCCTTCGGGAAACGCCAGCGGCCGGTGCCTTCCTCGTCGGTGTCGCCGGTGAAGGCGGCATCGACCTTTTCCCAAATATGGCCGGGCAGAGAAGGCCGCCACAGCGCCTGGGCTTCCGGACGGATGATGCGATAGGGGCCGTATTGCTCGAGCTTTTCGCCGTTGCCGCTGTCGATCAGATGGAAATCGCCGGCCCCGAGCGATTCGAGGATGACGGGCACGCGCTCGGTCGGACGCTCGCCGCTGCGTGTCATCAGAGGACGCGCGACGGCGGCAGGCACAGCAGCCTCGCGCACCGCCTCACGGGTTGCCGCAGGCCGCGCGACCGGCTTCGGCGGCCGGCCTGCCCGATCGTCCCTGCGGCTTTCACCGGAAGGACCTGATGTTTTCTTCTGGCCCGGCCGGCCTTCTCTCTGTTTCAACGTGCTCTTCCGCGTCTCTGTCGGGGTGTCTTATCGGATTTGCTTCGGCTGCAGGCCCGCGCGTCTTTTGAAACGCGCAAAGCGCGCTGCGGCACTTTGAATATGCAGTAGCCCAGAAAAGCGGGGCGGATCAACTGCGCTGCCGGTCAGCCCGGGCAAGAGGACAGGGTTTTCCCGGCGCGGCGCCTATTTCAAGCCCTCGGAGGCCTGTATGCGAAGCCAGCTTTCCGCCGCATAGAGGGCTGCCACATGCATCGACTGCATGATGACCGCGCCGGACTGCAACTCGCCGAGGATGGCAGCAAGATCCGCAAACAGCAGCTCGACCTTCTCGCCGGGGTCGAAAGACGGTTCGCCGGCCCGGCTGAGACCAAGCGCCAGCCAGCTCGTCACCATATTGCTCTGGCTGGCGGCATTCGGATAGGAGGTGAGCAGCTTGATGAAGGTCGAGGCTTCATAGCCGGTCTCTTCCCGCAGTTCGCGCCGGGCGGCCGCCATCGCCGCGTCGCCGGTCTTGCTGTCGCCGGGTTCGAGGCTGCCGGCGACCAGACCGAGCACGATCTCGCCGCGGTCGTGCCGATATTCCCGTGTCAGCAGCACGCGCCCGTCAGGCATCACAGGGATGACGTTGATCCAGTCGGGGTAGTCGAGCACATGGAAGGGCGCGACGACAGTTCCATCGGCGGTGATGCAATCGTCGCTCCGGACCCGGATCCAGCGATCTTCATAGGAGATGCGGCTTGCCGTCACGCTCCAGGGCTTCAGTTCGTCGTTCATCGGCCCATCCCCTATGTGTGTCAAATGTGTGCCAGATCGGAACCCGGCAGATAACATTCCGTCCCGCCTTGGCAAAGCGCTTTCCCGCTGGAATAAGATGAGCGAATCGAAGATGGGGCCATCGAATGGATTTCTCCGGCGAAGAACGCATCGCTGCGCCACGGGACGTCGTCTGGACAGCGCTCAACGATCCCGAGATCATGCGCGGCTGCATTCCGGGCTGCCAGAGCATCGAGCGGCTGTCGCTGAGCGCCTTCGAGGCGACGATCAAGGTCAAGGTCAGTCTGCTGTCTGCCACCTTTCATGGGCTGCTGACGCTTTCCAATGTCGATGCGCCGAAGAGCTACACGCTGTCGGCCGAAGGCAAGGGTGGTCTTGCCGGCTTCGCCAGGGGCAGCGCCGATATCGTGCTCGAGGAATGGGGCGTCGAGACGATCCTGCGCTACCGGTCGAAGGCGGAACTCGGCGGCAGGCTCGCTCAATTCGGTGCCCGCCTGCTCGATTCGACCTCGCAGAAGCTCGCCGAAGGGTTCTTTTCGGATTTCAATGCCGCCGTCGTCGCGAAGATGGCGGCCGGTTAGGCTTGGCGCGGGCGAAGGGTTTGTTTAAATCGACGTCATGACGTGGACCATCAGGCCGCCGCGGGCGGAAGACCAGGAAATGCTCGCGGAGATTTATCTTTCCGTGCGCCGCGAAACATTCGTCTGGGTCGATCCCGGCAAGTTCTATCGCGAGGATTTTGCCGCCCATACCAATGGCGAGACAGTCTTCGTCTGCGCGCATGAAAACGGCAGCGTCGCCGGCTTCCTGTCGCTCTGGCCGGAGGACGATTTCATCCACATGCTCTATATCAGCCCCGAATTCCAGGGTCAGGGTGCAGGCACGGCGCTGCTGCACGCCCTGCCGGAATGGCCGCAGCACCGATACCGGCTGAAATGCCTGGTGAAGAACCGGCGGGCAAAGGCGTTTTACCTTGCCCACGGTTTCCACGTGACCGGCAACGGCACCTCGCCGGAGGGCGATTATGAGGAACTGAGCTTTTTTCCGGCTTGACGGCAGCCGAGCCCGAGCCAATCGAATATTGACCAGTTTCACCGCGCCGGCAGCTGCCCGGCGATTTCCTCGGCGCGGTTCTTGTGGCGGTCGGCCTCGCTTTGCCAGCGGATGGCTTCCTTGGCCTCGGTGCGGGCGCGCTTGCGGTGTTTGCCCTGGCTGAACCAGGTGGCGGCCGCCCCGATCAGCATGCCCGCGATCAGCGCGACGACCAGAAAGACGAAGAAGGGCGCTGAAACTGCAAGCACCTGATCTTCCGGCCGGAACGGATTGAAGGCGAGCGTGACGCTCTGCCGGTTGGCGACGCAGAAGACGATGAGGATGACGCCGAGCGGCAGCAGAATCAACAGGTTGACGATCTTCTTGGCCATTTGATGTCTCCACGCGGCAGATTGCGCCGGTCTTTTTGCTGGGCGCGTTTCATGCTTGCAGCGCTATGTAGGACACGCAAAGCACGATGCGTTACCAGAATAGGAAAACGGCCCCCGAGTTCAAGTGCGGTTTCGCCGCAGGCAGCGACGGCTCAATCCTCTTCGTCGGCCTGGCCGGGATTAAGCCGCTCGCGCAGCTCCTTGCCGGTCTTGAAGAAGGGAACCCACTTCTCCTCGACGAAGACGGTATCGCCGGTCCGTGGGTTGCGACCGGAGCGCGAAGGGCGGTTCTTGACCGAAAAGGCGCCAAAGCCGCGCAATTCGACTCGGTTACCCGCAGCCAATGCATCCGTGATCTCGTCGAGAACCGCGTTGACGATATTCTCGACGTCGCGATGATAGAGATGCGGGTTGCGTGCGGCAACAATCTGCACCAATTCGGACTTGATCACTTTCGCCCCCTTAAATTATTGATTTCTTATCAATCGTGGCCAACCTGCCAAACTGAAAGCAGCCCGTCAAGAAGCAACTTTGGGGGCAGGATTCCATTGATATCCTGGGTTTTCATGAGATCATCATAACCGAAGATCGTAATCAACCGAGAAACAGCCCCAGCGAGCAGAAAGGGCGTATTGCTCTTCTTGTCCCAGTCCACCATCGGCAGATCGCTGTCGACGCCGCGTGACGTCAGATAGGCGCGGATCTCTGCCTCGCCCCCGATTGCATCGACGAGTTTCACCTTCAGCGCCTGGCGGCCGGTATAGATCGTGCCGTCGGCCAGTTTCAGCACCTCGTCGCGCGGCAGCTTGCGCCGGTCGGCGACCAGGTCGACGAACCAGTTATAGCTGTCGACCACCATGTTGCGGATCATCGTCTTGGCTTCCTCGCTCGCCTCGTGGAAGGGCGAGGGCTCGGCCTTCAGCGGCGAGGACTTGATCTCCTGCAGCGAAACGCCGATCTTGTCGAGCAGCGGCTGGATCTGCGGATACTGGAAGATGACGCCGATCGAACCGGTGATCGAGCTGTCGCCGGCAATGATCGTATCGCCGGCGGTTGCGATCATGTAGCCGGCGGAGGCGGCAAGCGTGCGCACGTCGGAGACGACAGGCTTCTTGGCAGATATCGCACGGATCGCCTTGAAGATTTTTTCGCCGCCATAGGTCGTGCCGCCGGGCGAGGAGATCGAAATCACCGCTGCCTTCACCTGGTCGCTGGTCTCGACCTTCTTCAACCGCTCGAGAAGCTCGTCGTCATCGACGATCAGCCCGGATATCGTCACATGGGCGATGTGCGGGCGCTGCGTCCCGGCATCGCCGAGGGCGAAGCGGTAGAAGGCGAAACCAAGTGCCACGATGAGGGCCACCGCGATGAGGCGCCAGAAGCCCAGCTTGCGGCGCAACCGCCGGCGATCGGCGATGATCGAACTGTCCATAGAAACCTCCAGCGCTGGCACCGGCTTCGGCATGCCGCCGATCGATCCGGTGAAATAGGGTGGCAGCGGCCCGTACGAATGCCAATTTTCAATGTTTTTCCGTTTTGTTGCTTGTTGCAGAAAAAATTCCATATTGGCAAGCCAATGTAATAATGCGAAACGAACTGTGATTGGCGGCCGGCTTTGTTATCGAGGCGCGGCGATCACCGCACATGGACGAGGCCTATGCTCGATACCCTGAAGAACAACGGACATGCCGCCTATTCAGGGTCCGGCAGGAATGCCTATGGCGATGCCTTGTTCCATTCCGCCCGCGTGCGGCGGCTGAAGATATTGCTGCCGGTGGCGGCCCTCATCATCGCGGCGAGCCTCACCGCGGTGGCGTTGGTCAGCATCTATCTGCCCGAGAATGTCAAGATGGAAGGCGCCAAGATCGAGAACGGCAAGGTCGTGATGGAAAAGCCGGCGATATCAGGACGCAATTCCGACGGCATCAACTATTCGATGCTGGCCGAAAGGGCTCTGCAGGATATCCGCAATCCCAATCTCATCACGCTTGAGACCATCAAGGCCGCCGTGCCGATGAATGACGGCCTGATCGCCCGCGTCGTAGCCTCGACCGCTGATTACAACCGCACCACCGACAACCTGCATATGACGGCCCCCTTCACCCTGGTGCTGAGCAGCGGCCTCAATGCGAATTTTCAGTCCGCAGAGCTCGACATCAAGGGCGGAAACATGCGGAGCGACGACCCCGTCACCATCACCAAGGACAATGCCTCCATTGTTGCGAAGACGCTTCAGATAACCGATAAGGGGCGGGTGATCACATTCGAGGGGAATGTTCGAATGAATGTCGATCCATCCACCATCCATAAACAGGGCACTTAACCAGCCGGGTCATCCATGACAAAAGATTGTCGCATTTCCACTTGCAAGACAGGCATGGCATTCATTGCCGGCGCATTTGCCCTTATTCTGACGGCCTCGGGCGCCGGCGCGCAGCAGGCGACGGCGACGATGCCGGGCATGAAGCTGTCCAACGACCAGCCAATCCAGATCGAAAGCGACAAGCTGGAGATCCGCGACCAGGAACACACCGCGCTCTTCACCGGCAACGTCAAGGTCGTCCAGGGGACGACGACGATGCAGTCCGGCAAGATGACCGTCTATTACAAGGACAAGGCGGCAAAGCCGGCCGCTGACGGCGCGCAGCCCGCAGCGCAGCCGGATCAGTCGGCCTCGCTTGCATCGGGAAGTGCCGATATCGACAAGATCCTGGTGACGGACAAGGTCTTTCTGAGCTCGGGCACGCAGACGGCGACCGCCGATGATGGCAATTTCGACATGGCCTCGCAGACATTCATCCTCACCGCGGATGAGGGGAATAAAGTTATTCTGTCGGACGGGCCGAACGTCTTTACCGGCTGCAAACTGACGGTTCACATGCAGACTGGCCAGGCGGAGCTTGAAAGCTGCGGTGGGCGTGTCCAGATTCAGCTCGATCCGAAATCGCAGCCGAATGCGCAGCAGCAGAAGCAGAACTGAGAAGCCGGCCTCCCACGTGAAATTATCATCGCTATCCACCATGTTCGGCAAGCCCGGGCCACAAGCTGCGGGCGCCGCCGACAAGAGCCGCTATCAGGGAACGCTGATCGCACGGGGTCTGACGAAGACCTATGCGACGCGGCGCGTCGTCAACGGCGTCTCGCTGGTGGTGCGCCGTGGCGAGGCCGTCGGCCTGCTCGGCCCGAACGGCGCCGGCAAGACCACCTGTTTTTACATGATCACCGGCCTGGTGCCGGTCGATGAAGGCACGATCGAGATCGACGGCAACGATGTCACGACCATGCCGATGTACCGCCGCTCGCGCCTCGGCGTCGGTTACCTGCCGCAGGAAGCCTCGATCTTCCGCGGCCTGACGGTGGAAGAGAATATCCGCGCTGTCCTCGAAGTGCATGTGAAGGACAAGGCCGAGCGCGAGCAGAAGCTGAACGAGCTGCTGGAAGAATTCCATATCCAGAAGCTGCGCAAAAGTGCCGCCGTCGCCCTGTCCGGCGGTGAGCGCCGCCGCCTCGAAATCGCGCGTGCACTTGCGACCGACCCGACCTTCATGCTGCTCGACGAGCCCTTTGCCGGCGTCGACCCGATCTCGGTCGCCGACATCCAGAATCTCGTTCACCACCTAACGGCACGCGGCATCGGCGTGCTCATCACCGACCACAATGTGCGCGAGACGCTGGGCCTTATCGACCGCGCCTACATCATCCATGCCGGTGAGGTGCTGACCCATGGTCGGGCGAACGACATCGTCAACAATCCGGAAGTGCGCCGGCTCTACCTCGGCGACAATTTCAGCCTCTGACGCCGGATCCGGATGATTTTAGGCCGGATCGGCAGAAATTCACCGTGCCGTCATAGTTCCGCTTGACCAAATACAATAAAAAAGCAATTTTTGGGCCAACTTGGATTTCCGTGGCCTGAAGCCTTGATCGGACGCGGTTTCCCGGAGGAATCGAGGGGAGTTTCGCGTCCGTCATGGCACTGTCCGCCAATCTTTTCCTGCGCCAGACCCAGTCTTTGGTGATGACACCGCAACTGATGCAATCCATCCAGTTGCTGCAGATGACTCATTTCGAACTCAACCAGTTTATCGCCCTGGAAGTGGAGAAGAACCCGCTACTCGAATTTCCGTCGAATGACGGCGAGGCGGGCGGTGAACGCGGCGAAGCCGAAGATGGAGAATATGCTCATCAGCCGGAGGATGCCGGGTCGGACGATGGCTACGACAACCGCACCGAGGCGCTCTCCAGCGACTGGTATGACAATGGCGGCAGCGCCAGTACCAGCCGGCTGAACGACGAACTCGACGCCAATTACACCAATGTCTTTCCTGATGACGGTGCCCCGCAGCGCCTCGATGCGCCGGAGCTCGTCAGCCAGTGGAAGTCGATGCCGGGCAGCGGCGAGGGCGCCGACTATGATCTCGACGATTTCGTCGCCGGCCAAGTGTCGCTGCGTGATCATCTCGCCCAGCAGATCCCCTTCGTCCTGCCTGACATGGCCGACCGGCTGATCGCGCAGAATTTCGTCGACCAGCTCGACGACTGTGGTTATCTGCAGGCCGATATCGTCGAGGCGGGCGAGAGGCTGGGCACGAGCCTCGCACAGGCCGAGCGCGTGCTTGCTACGCTCCAGAGCCTTGATCCGCCGGGTGTTTTCGCCCGTAGCCTCGCCGAATGCCTGGCGATCCAGCTCAGGCAGAAGGACCGATACGACCCGGCCATGCAGGCTCTGGTCGAAAACCTCGAACTGCTGGCCCGGCGCGACTTTGCCACGTTGAAGCGGCTCTGCGGCGTCGACGAGGAAGATCTTCTGGACATGCTCGGCGAGATCCGTCAGCTCAATCCCAAGCCCGGCAGCGGCTTCGAAGCGGGTGTTTCCGAAGCGATCACGCCGGATGTAGTCGTCAGGCACGCCTCGGACGGCGGCTGGCTGGTCGAGCTCAATCCGGATACGCTGCCGCGCGTGCTGGTCAACCAGTCCTATTTTTCCCGTGTGACGAAGAACGGCGAGGACCACGCCTTCCTCTCCGATTGCCTGCAGAGCGCCAACTGGCTGACCCGCAGCCTCGACCAGCGGGCAAAAACCATCATGAAGGTGGCAAGCGAAATCGTCCGCCAGCAGGACGCCTTCCTGCTGCACGGCGTCGATCACCTGCGCCCGCTGAACCTGAAAACGGTCGCCGAGGCAATCAAGATGCATGAATCCACCGTCAGCCGCGTCACGTCGAACAAATATATGCTGACGCCGCGCGGCCTCTTCGAACTCAAATATTTCTTCACCGTCTCGATCAGCGCCGTCGCCGGCGGCGACAGCCATTCGGCCGAGGCCGTGCGTCACAAGATCCGCGCGCTGATCCTGCAGGAGAGCCCGGAGGCGGTGCTTTCCGACGACGATATCGTCGACATGCTGAAGAAGGGCGGCGTCGATCTCGCCCGCCGCACCGTTGCGAAATACCGGGAGGCAATGAACATCGCCTCGTCGGTCCAGCGCCGCCGCGAGAAGCGGGCGCTCGCCAAGGTCGCGGGCTTCTGACGCAGCAATGCTTCGACCTCGATCGAAGCATCTTGTCCGCAAATCCCGCTATTCCTCTCCAGCGCCCCAGCGTCTTTTCAGACGCGCAATGGCGCTGCAACCCTTTGAATTGTCTTCAACGAATATCGAAATGCCGACCATGACGCCGCAAAATTCCAGCCTTGCCAGAGAGCTTTTCCTGCTGCTGGTGCTGGCGACCCTCTGGGGTTCCTCCTACAGCTTCATCAAGATCGGCGTCGAGACGATCCCGCCGATAACGTTGATCGCCGCCCGCACGCTGATTGCCGGGGGCATTCTGCTGGCCGTCCTGCACCACCGGCGTGTCCGTCTGCCGCGCGATCGTGCCACCTGGCGGCGGTTTTTCGTTCAGGCCTGCCTGAACAGCGTCGTCCCCTTCACGCTAATCGCCTGGGCGGAACAGTCCGTCGATGCCGGATTGGCGGTCATCCTGAATTCGGCAACGCCGATTTTCACCTTCCTGCTGGCGGTGCTGATCACCCACCATGAGCAGGTGACGCTGCGAAGGCTTTTCGGCGTCATGGCCGGGCTTGCCGGCATCTGCCTCGTCATCGGCGTCGAGGCGCTCAGTGGTCTCGGTGAAAACCTGACGGCGCAGCTTGCCATCATCCTGGCGACCATCTGTTATGCAGGTGCCGCGATTTTCAGCAAGAATTTCAAGGGGCTCGATCCGGCAGTGCCGGCGGCCGGCTCGTTGATCTCAGGCGCGGTCATTCTCTTGCCGACGAGCCTCGTCGTCGATCGGCCGTGGGAACTCGATCCTTCGGCGGCATCGATGCTGGCGCTGCTGGCCCTCTCCGCCTTTTCGACGGCGCTTGCCTTTGTGATCTATTTCCGTCTCGTCCAGACGCTGGGTTCGGTCGGAACCACCGCGCAAGCCTATCTCAGAGTGCCGATCGGTGTGGCGATCGGCATCGTCTTCCTCGGCGAAAGGCTGAGCCCGACGGCCTGGATCGGACTCATCTGCGTCATATCAGGTGTCGCCGCCATGACGATCCCTGCAAGAAGGGGCGCAACGCAAGCGCGAAACGCGTAAAGTTGATGGACTGGCGACCGGCGACATGCTTTGGCCGACAAGGTATCCGCCACACGTTGACCGCGTGCCGCCGAGGGTGATTCGGCGCCCTATTGACTTTTCGGTACGCTCTGGCTAGAAGCCCGCCGCAATCGATGCCGTGAACGGCGTCTGGAGTTATCCCCAGCATCAGAAGGGCACCAAGGACCCGCAGGCCTAAGCCGATCTTGCTTGAGATTGTGCGAAGTGCTTGGATGAACCCGAGGCTTGGCGTAAACTGATACCCGCAAACGACCATAAGAAGGGAAACTCCATGAGTGTGCGTGTATCCGGGAAACATATGGAAATTGGTGAATCGTTCCGTCAAAAGATCGAGGACCAAATTGGTATGGCCATCACGAAATACTTCGACGGGGGATATTCCGGCCAGGTGACCGTGGAAAAGGCGAGTTCTCGTTACTCGGCGGATTGCAAGCTGCATCTCGACAGCGGGGTGGTGCTGCATGCGGCCGGCGAGGCGACCGACCCGCAATTGGCTTTCGACGCGGCTTCCCAGCGGATCGAAAAGCGGCTGCGGCGATACAAGCGCAAGCTGAAGGACCATCACGCCGGAAGCCATCTGAATGGTTTTGCAGAGGTCTCCTACACGGTTATGGATTCCGTTCCTGATCACGATGATGAAATCGCCGACGATTTCGCTCCGGCGATCGTCGCAGAAAGCACGAAGCAGCTGAAGACCATGTCGGTCGCCACCGCAGTGATGGCGCTCGACATGACCGACGAGCCGCTTCTCCTGTTCCGCAGCCCCGGCAAGGAACATCTGAACATCGTTTACCGTCGGCACGACGGAAATATTGGCTGGATCGATTCAGCCAGTATCAAAGGCTGAGATCAGCGTGGTGAGCGGCGGTGTTGCCGCCGCTCCTTGCATTTGATCCCGGCGACAGAAGGAAAAAGAAATGGCATTGGCAGATTTGCTCCATCAGGATGCGATCATTCCCGCCCTCAGAGTAAATTCCAAGAAACAGTTGCTTCAGGAATTGGCTGCAAGAGCCGCCAGGATCACCGGGCTTTCCGAACGGGAGATCTTCGACGTCATCCTGCAGCGCGAACGCCTGGGCTCGACCGGCGTCGGCAACGGCATCGCCATTCCCCACGGCAAGCTGGGAAATATCCATTCGATCGTCGGCATCTTCGCCCGGCTGGAGCAGCCGGTCGATTTCGAGGCGCTGGACGACCAGCCCGTCGATCTCGTGTTCTTGCTGCTTGCGCCGGAGGGCGCGGGCGCTGATCATCTCAAGGCTCTGTCGCGTATCGCCCGCGTGCTGCGCGATCACGATCTGGTCGCCAAGCTGCGCGCCACCGAATCCGCCTCGGCGATCTACGCCTTCCTCAACGAAGAGCAGACGTCGAACGCTGCCTGACGCGCGTGGCGCGATAACGCATTAATTCTCGAATGCAAAAGGCGCCTGATCTCCCAGGCGCCTTTTGCATTATGAAGGGCTGAACGATCAGAACTCTTCCCAGCTGTCCTGCGCCACGGCAGCGGATCCGCGCGACGGGGCAGCCGCGCGGCGGACCGCCGGGGCGGCCGCGCGATGCGAAGGGGCTGAAGTCGACGGTGCCCTCATCCTTTGCGCGACGGAGGCAAGGGCTGCGGCGTTGCCCGAACCCGAGACGTTGAAGCGCGTGGCGAGCGCCTTCAGCGTCTGTGCCTCGTCGTTGAGTGCGACGCTGGCAGCGGTCGCTTCCTCTACCATGGCCGCATTCTGCTGCGTCACCTGGTCCATCTGGTTCATGGCCTGGTTGATTTCCTTCAGGCCGACAGCCTGTTCGCTGGCCGATGCCGAGATCTGCCGGATGAGGTCGTTGATGCCCATCACCTGTTCGGCGATCTTGTGCAGCGTGCCGCCGGCGCGCCCGACGAGATCGACGCCTTCCTTGACCTGGACGGCCGAGGTGTTGATCAGCGTCTTGATCTCCTTGGCGGCATTGGCCGAACGCTGTGCGAGTTCACGCACCTCCTGGGCGACGACGGCAAAACCTTTGCCGGCTTCCCCGGCACGGGCCGCCTCGACGCCGGCATTCAATGCCAGCAGGTTGGTCTGGAAGGCGATCTCGTCGATGACGCCGATGATCCGCGAAACCTCCGTCGAGGACTGTTCGATCCCTTGCATCGAGGCGATCGCCTTCTGCACCACTTCGCCGGATTTTTCGGCGTCCTGGCAGGCGAGGTTGACGTTATCGGCCGCCGTGCGCGCATTCTCGGCGCTGGAATCGACTTGCGCAGTGAGTTCGTTGAGCGCGGCCGCCGTCTCTTCCAGGCTGGCAGCCTGCTGCTCGGTGCGCTTGGCGAGGTCGGAAGCGCTGTTGCTGATTTCACCGGTGCCTGAGCCGATATTGGCGACGCTGAGGTTCATCGTGTTGATGGTCTCTTCGAGGCTGGCGAGCGCGGCGTTGAAATCCTGCTTCAGCTTGCCGTATTCGCCGGGGAACTCGTCGGTGATGCGGTGGCTGAGATTGCCCTGCGACAGTTCGGAAAGGCCGGCGCCGACGATCGAGACGATATGGCGCTGCAGCGACACCGATTCCTGGCGCTCCGATTCCGAGCGGCTGCGCTCGGTCTCGGCCGCCTGCCTCTGGTCTGCGGCCTCGTCCTCGAGGCGGCGGCTGTCGGCGAGGGTGAAGCGGAAGCCTTCGAGCGCCTTGGCGACCGAACCGACTTCGTCGCTGCGGTCCTGGGCGGCGACCGGTTCGCCATACTCGCCGTCGCTCAACGCCTTGACGCTGGCGACCAGCCCGTCGAGCGGCCGCTGCACGAAAGAGCGGACGGCGAAATAGAGCGCCAGCATGACTGCGCCAAGCACGATCAGCCCGTTGACGATCATCATGTAGGTCTGGTCCCGCACCGGCGCGTTGATTGCCGTGTGCGGCACGTCGACGAGCACGACCCAGGTGGCGTTGACGCCGGGAACTGCGAATGGATAAACGACGCGATCGAAGGGATCGAGGCCATCATAGGTGAGGTTCCTGACCAGACCGGGCTGTTTGCTCGACAGCGCCGACTTGACGATGTCGGCGCCCTCGCCGTCATATTCCTTGGTCATCAGCTCGGGGATCGGCGCGACGATCCAGTTGCCGGCCTGCGACAGCAGCGTGACGCGGCCCGAACCGAAAGGATGCAGCGCCTGCAGCTTGTCGGTCAGCGACTTCAGCGAAATGTCGACGCCACCGACGCCGATCATCTTACCATCAGACATGACCGGATAGGCGATCGAGGTCAGCAGCGTCGGCACGTCTGTTCCCTCAGCCATATAGGGCGTGGTGATCGCGCCCTCGCCGCTGTCGGCGGCGAGCTTCCACCATGCGGCGGTATAATCATTGTCGAAGGTCGAATATTGGATGCCGCCGTCCTTGGTCTTCGACCAGTAGGGCGTGAAGGCGCCGTTCTTGTTCGTGCCTTCGTCATTATTGTTGGCGATCTCGGTGCTCTTGCCGTCAAACGCGCCGAGCTGCTCGCAGAACCAGCTGCCGAAGGCGAAGGCATTCTGCTCGAGATTGGCCTTCAGCACGTTGATCATGCCCTTGCGATCGAGCGACTTGCCTTCATGGCCGCGGCCGATGACGCCCGACATGGTGCGCGCGGCGCTGGCGAGTTCGCCGACATTGGCGGCGATATCATTGGCGATCGATTTCGCCTCGAGGTTGGCCTGATCCATCGTCAGCGTCTGGACACGATCACGGGTCTGGCCGATGAGGAAAAAGTTCGAAACGATGAGAACAAGCGCGATGGCGATGCCGGTGATAACGATGAGTTTCGCGGCAAGCGATTTCATGCGAAAAATGAACATGGGGTCCTCAGGCAAGGATGCGCCGAACGGGCATTCTCCGGCGCAGCAGCAAAGGCTTCGCCCCATCATGGGGCAGCCGCCTACAGCGCCGCGCGTCTTTTCGAGATGCGCGAGGGACGCTGCAGCACTTTGAATGGCTGCATAATTTTCCCCTTAGATCGATTCCGATTTAAGGAATGATGCAGTGGATGGCCGGAATCCGAAAGGCGGGAAGGAGCCGGCGGCCACGAGCAACATCGCCGGAGATCTCTTAAATTTGAATGAAACTCGATCGATCGAGACAAGGAAAATCGCCGGAACGCCCTGAATTACAGGGAGTTTTGCCGGCGGCTTCGCAAAGAGACGCCTCTATATCCTGTCTGCGACTTCCTCGCTCAAGGGGATCGAAGGTTGCGCGCCGGCCTCGAGGCATGCGAGCGAGCCGGCAACCGCCGCACGACGCAGCGCCGAGACAAAATCGAGGCCGTCGTCGAGGCTTGCAGCGAAATAGCCGCAGAAAGTGTCTCCGGCGCCGACCGTATCGACAGGTTCGATCTTGAGACCCTGCGCCCTTGAAATCGCTCCGTCGCGGATGGCGATGACCCCATCGGCGCCGAGCGTCACGATCAATGTCTGGCCCGTCTCCGCGTGCAGGCGCACAAGGGCGGCCTCGCGCGCTTGCGCGTCCATGCCCTCCTGTCCGGCGAGCCGCTCGAATTCGGTCTCGTTGGCAATGACGATATCGGCAAGCCGACCGAGACGCGGCGCATCGGGGATCAGCGGCGCGAGGTTGAGGATGCTGGTGACGCCCTTGGCGCGGGCGGCCGACAGCGCGCGTTCGACGGCCGCAACCGGCACTTCGAGCTGCAGCATCAGGATATCGCCTTCATTCATGCGGCCGATCGCCGTCTCGGCATCGGCAGGCGTGACCTGGCCATTGGCGCCGGGAACGACGGCAATCATGTTTTCGCCGTCGCCGCCGACAAGGATCAGCGCCGTGCCTGTGGGGCCGTCGACATGTTTGATCAGGGAAAGGTCGGTACCTGCATCATCGAGCAGGGCCAGCGCCTCCGCAGCGAAGGCATCCTTGCCGACGGCGCCGGCCATATGCACGTAGCGTCCGGCGCGGCGCGCTGCCAGCGCCTGGTTGGCGCCCTTGCCGCCGGCGGCCGTGGCAAAGCCGTTGCCGGCCACCGTCTCGCCGGGCTTCGGCAGGCGCTCGGTCGTGGCGATGAGATCCATGTTGATGGACCCGAAAACTGTGATCATGAATGTGTCCCGTCTTCCAGAGCATGATGCCGAAAAGTGTGATCGGTTTTCGGACGACATCATGCTCTAACTATATAATTTGGAACAGGATTCAGATTTTAGGCCGACCCGGCCTAAAATCATCCTGTTCTGGAGCCTGCAAGTGACATCATGCTCCTGCATGTTTCATGCGGGCGAGACACTGCCCGAAGCGGTCACTCCTCGTCAACCACCCGGAGCTTCAGAAGACCGGTGCGGCTTTCCACCGATTTGCCCGCGGCTTCGCTGTCGCGGGCGGGCTTGGCATCGCCGACGGCGGCCTCGAATTCCAGCGCTTCGATCCTGGCGCCGCGCCTGGTGAGCTTGTCGGCTGACGTGACCACCATGTCGATATCCTTCTGCGCCATGGCGAAATGGCCCTGCAGCTTGCGCACCCGCTCGTCGAGACGACTGAGATCGTCCATCAGGATCGCCACTTCGCCCTGGATCAGATGCGCCTGCGCTCGCATGCGCTGATCCTTGAGCACGGCCTGGATGACCTGGATCGACAGCATCAGCAGCGACGGCGAGACGATGACGACGCGCGCGCGGTGCGCCTTTTGCACCACCGGCTCGAAGTGCTCGTGGATCTCGGCGAAGATCGATTCGGACGGCACGAAGAGAAAGGCCGTATCCTGGGTTTCCCCCTGGATCAGATATTTCTCGGAAATGTCCCTAATATGGACCTCCATGTCGCGGCGGAACTGCTGGCCGGCGATCTTGCCGGCCTCGGGGCTGCCGGCGTCGCGGATCGCGTTCCAGGCTTCGAGCGGAAATTTTGCGTCGATCACCAGCGGCGGCGCGCCGTTCGGCATGCGGATCGTGCAGTCCGGCCGCGACCCGTTGGAAAGCGTCTGCTGGAAGGCGTAGGCGCCCATCGGCAGACCGTCGGCGACGATCGTTTCCATCCTGGACTGGCCGAAGGCGCCGCGCGTCTGCTTGTTGGACAGAATGGCCTGCAGCCCGACGACATCCTTGGCGAGCGTCTGGATATTGTTCTGCGCGGCATCGATGACCGCCAGCCGCTCCTGCAGCCGCTGCAGGTTCTCATGCGTCGATTTCGTCTGCTCGGTGATCGTCGAACTGACGCGCTGCGACATGCCGTCGAGGCGTTGGCTTATCGTCTGGTTGAGTTCGCTCTGCCGCGCGCCGAACACCTCGGTCATCGCTGCGATGCGGCCCTGCATCTCCGCCTGGATCTTCAAAAGCTCGGCCATGCGCGCTTCGTTTTCCTGAGCACGAAAGCTCGCTTCCTCCGCCTGCTCGCGGCGAAGGCTGGCGCCGCGCAGCAGAAGCACGATCACCAGCAGGGCGAGGGCGGCGAGAGCGCCGCCGACAAGCGCCAGCATGGCCGGGCTGATCGAGGCAAGGGCAAGGGCGAGCGATTCGGAATGGATGGTCATGCCGCAAGCATAACAGAAGAAACGGCGATATATAGATCAAAACGTGAACGGAATGGGCGACCCGCAATATCCTCGCACGCTATCGCTCTTCCTCGCTCGGGGAGAAGAAATCGCCGTCCGATTTAACGATTGCTCAACCATATTGGCCAAAACCTGCGGCGCAGAAATTCCTCCCCGCGTGCGTCGCGCCAAGTACAGAGATCTCCATGACCGCCCAGCAGACCGACAGTGCCCTCAGGCAGCGCCTCGATTTCATCGAACTGGATGAGGCGGCGCGCAAGTCGATGCGGGATTTGCGCCCTGTCATATCAGAGCTGATCGGTGGCGCCCTCGATAAATTCTACGCCAAGATCGCCAAGACCCCGGCTGTCGCAGGCTTCTTCGCCGATAAGAACCATGTCGGCCATGCCAAGAAGCGCCAGCAGGATCATTGGGCCAATCTCGCCGGCGGCGCATTCGACGAGAGCTATGTCAACGGCGTGACCGCAGTCGGCCGCACCCACGCCCGCATCGGGCTGGAGCCGCGCTGGTATATCGGCGGTTACGCCATCGTCATGTCCGAGCTCGTCAAGGGCATCATGGAGAAGCAGTGGCCGTCGATCTTTGCACGCCAGCAAGGCAAGGCATTGGCCGAGAAGCTGTCGGCTGTCATCAAATCAGGCATGCTCGACATGGATTATTCCATCTCGGTCTATCTCGAGACGCTCGAGGCCAAGCGTCGCGCCTTGGAAGAAGAGCGCGCTGAGGCCGAATCCGATCAGGCGATCGCACTGGAGCAGCTGCGCCGCGGTCTGGAAGCGCTGTCGAAAGGCGATCTCGAAGCCACTCTGCCGACAGACCTGCCGGGCAATTTCCGGCAGATGGCGGAGGATTACAATCGCGCCGTCAGGGCGCTAAGCCAGTCCTTCGCGTCCGTGCGCGAGACCTCCGGCCACATCATGAGCGGCGCCGACGTTATATCCAATGCGACCAACGATCTGGCGCTGCGTACCGCCCAGCAGGCGGCAGGCGTCGAGGAGAGCTCGGCCGCCCTGCAGCAGCTGTCCGTCAGCGTCGGCCAGACGGCGGCCAATGCCGAGAAGGCTTCGGCCGCCGTGCGCGAGACGCAAGAGAAGGCGAAGAACTCCGGCGAACTCGTCACCAGCGCCGTTTCGGCGATGGCCGGCATCGAGAAATCCTCGACCGGGATCTCCAAGATCATCGGCGTTATCGACGAGATCGCCTTCCAGACCAACCTGCTGGCGCTGAACGCCGGTGTCGAGGCGGCGCGCGCAGGTGATGCCGGCAAGGGTTTTGCCGTTGTCGCCCAGGAAGTCCGCCAGCTCGCCCAGCGCACCGCGGAAGCGGCCAAGGAGATCAAGAACCTGATCTCTCAGAGTTCGACCCAGGTCAATCAGGGCGTCGGCATCGTCTCCAGCACCGGTGAGGCGCTGAACGATATGATCAGCCGCATCGACATCATCAACCGTTTCGTCGCCGATATCGCCGCCGCCGCCCGCGATCAGGCGACTGGCGTCAACGAGGTCAGCGTCGCGGTCCGCAACATGGGTGCGATCACCCAGCAGAATTCGGACATGGTCGAGCACTCCTCGGCAGAAACCCGCCGGCTCAAGGACGAGGTGGAGAGCCTGATCGAGCTGCTGCGGCGCTTCCGCGCCCGGCCGGAGGGCCATTCCGCCAGTGCTGCCCGCCGGGCGGCCTGAGGCTCTATGGCGAAATTCCAGGCGGGGATGCAAAAAAGCGTATTCCCCGCCTGCCGGATAATTCCATAGTCGGAAAAGATGGGTTATGGGAACGCCATGACCATCAAGCCACTCATCATTCTTCCCGATCCCGTTCTCCGCCAGCTGTCCAAGCCGATCGAGCGGGTGGATTCCGACCTGCAGCGTCTTGCCGACGATATGCTGGAAACCATGTACGACGCGCCGGGCATCGGCCTTGCCGCGATCCAGATCGGCGTGCCGCGCCGTATGCTCGTCATCGACATCTCGCGCGAGGGCGAGGAAAAGCAGCCGCAGGTCTTCATCAATCCTGAGATCGTCAAATCGTCAGACGAGCGTTCCCTCTATGAGGAAGGCTGTCTTTCGATTCCGGATTATTATGCCGAGGTCGAGCGCCCGGCTGTCGTCTCGGTCAAATATCTCGATCGCAACGGCAAGGAACAGACCGTGGAAGCCGACGGCCTGCTCGCCACCTGCCTGCAGCACGAGATCGACCACCTGAACGGCGTGCTCTTCATCGATTACATCTCGCGGCTGAAGCGGGAGATGGTGATCAAGAAATTCACCAAGGCGGCGAAGTCGAAGGCGCTCTGACGCTACATTGAAAATTCACCGGCGACGCACTATGATATCGCTGATATCATGATGGAGGTGCCGAAATGGGCGACCTGCTTATTCGAGACGTTCCGGATGCGATGAAGCGGCAGCTTCAGGAAAGCGCGCAACGCAACGGCCGCAGTCTTTCGGAAGAGGCGATCGAAATCATGCGCCGACAGATTGCGGTGGAGCGCTCGGGGGCTTCCGCCGGGCAGCGCCTGCGTTCCCTGATGAGTGAGGAAAGATTGAGCGAAGATGAGGTGGAGGCCATTGCCGCATCTCGCCATGAACGCGACCGCGAACCGCCGCGTTTCGACACATGATCGTTCTCGATACGAATGTGATTTCCGAAATGCAGGGGCGGACCCACAGCGATCGGATATTGAACTGGCTGGACGCCTACGACGTCGAGACGCTTTTCCTGACGACGATTGCCGTCGCGGAAATGCGTTACGGTCTTGAACTCCTTGATGATGGCAGGCGAAAGACAGCGCTGGTGTCCGACTTCAATCGGATCGAGTCGGAATTTGCCGGCCGCATCCTCGGTTTTGCCCTCAGTGCGGCGCATCGCTACGGCCTGTTGGCTGCCGAGCGCAGAAAGGCGGGGCGGCCGATGGAAACGAAGGATGCCATGATTGCCGCCATCTGCCTTGCAAACGGCGCGACGCTTGCGACCCGCAATACCCGAGATTTCGAGGGGCTTGATCTCAAGCTCGTAAACCCGTTTGAAGACGGTTGATCCTCAATTGGCGAGATAAAATGTCTCTTCGCATCATCTTCATGGGAACCCCGGAGTTCTCGGTTCCGACCCTGCGCCTGCTCGTCGATGCCGGCCACAGGATCGTTGCGGTCTATACGCAACCGCCGCGGCCGGGCGGGCGGCGCGGGCTCGATCTGCAGAAATCGCCGGTGCATCAGGCGGCCGAACTGCTCGGCCTGCCGGTCTTCACCCCGGTCAATTTCAAGGACCCCGAGGAGCGTGAAAGGTTTCGTGGCCTGAATGCCGATGTCGGCGTCGTCGTTGCCTACGGGCTGTTGCTGCCGGAAGCGATTTTGAACGGCACCCGCGATGGCTGCTACAACGGCCATGCCTCGCTGCTGCCGCGCTGGCGGGGTGCGGCACCCATCCAGCGGGCGATCATGGCCGGCGACGCAAAGACCGGCATGATGGTGATGAAGATGGACAAGGGTCTGGATACCGGCGCCGTCGCACTCACCCGCGAGGTCGAGATCGGCCCGAACATGACGGCCGGCGAACTGCACGACCGGCTGATGCTGGTCGGCGCCAAGGCGATGGCGGAGGCCATGGTGAAACTCGAGATGAACGACCTGCCGCTGACGCCGCAGCCGGAAGACGGCGTGCTCTATGCCGCCAAGATCGACAAGGCCGAGACGCGCATCGATTTTTCCAGGGATGCCGGGGATGTGCACAATCACATCCGCGGCCTGGCGCCGTTTCCGGGTGCCTGGTTCGAGCTCGAAATCGGCGGCAAGCCGGAACGGGTGAAGGTGCTGGCGTCCGAACCGGCTGAGGGGCAGGGTGTGGCCGGGCAATTGCTGACGGATGATCTCGTGGTCGCTTGCGGCTCGGGCGCGGTGCGGCTCACCAGGCTGCAGAAGGCCGGCGGCAAGCCGCTGGCAGCGGCCGATTTCCTCAGGGGCACGCCGCTTGCGGCGGGCACGAGGCTCACCTGATGCCGCGTTTCCGCATGACCGTCGAATATGACGGCGGCCCCTATGTCGGCTGGCAGCGGCAGGAGAACGGCCCCTCGGTGCAGGGTGCGATCGAGGCCGCGGTGCTGTCGCTGACCGGTGAGACGGTGTCGGTCCGCGGCGCCGGACGCACCGATTCCGGCGTCCACGCCATGGGGCAGGTGATCCATGCCGATCTTTCGAAGGACTGGTCGCCCTACCAGCTGCAGAATGCCTTGAACGCGCATCTGAGGATTGCCGGCGAGCGTGTCTCCGTACTCGACGTCGAGGCGGCTCCCGAATTCTTCGATGCCCGCTTTTCGGCGCTGCGGCGCCATTACCTCTATCGCATCGTCAGCCGCCGGGCGCCGCTGGCGCTCGAAGCCGGCAAGGCCTGGTGGGTGCCGAAGGTGCTCGATCACGAGGTCATGCATGCCGCCGCCCAGAGGCTGGTCGGCCGGCACGATTTCTCCACTTTCCGCGCCGCCCATTGCCAGGCAAACAGCCCGGTGCGCACGCTCGACCGGCTGGATGTGACGCGCCGCGGCGAGCTGATCGAGATCCGCGCCACGGCGCAGAGTTTTCTCCACAACCAGATCCGTTCCTTCGCCGGCACGCTGAAGCTTGCCGGCGAAGGCAAATGGACGCCTGACGATGTCGAGGCAGCGCTTAAGGCGCGCGACCGCAAGGCCTGCGGCCCGGTGGCGCCGCCGGACGGGCTCTATTTCATGCAGGTGGATTATCCCGACGTCATCGTCGACCGTCGCAGACCGGTCACCGATAACGATGACGGCGCCGATGAAAGTGACGATCTATCTTAGGCTTGATCACGCAGGATAGATGCCGAGGAAGTGCTGGAGATATTCCGAAAGGATCATCGATGGCACGAGCAGCACCAGCGTCAGCGCCCCGACCATCAGCGCATGACCGTGGCAGATCATCCGGAGAATGCGCGCCAGCACGAAGACCTGCGCCAGCATGAAGGCGAGCAGCAGCAGCGAGACGAGGCCGACGGATCCGGGCAGGAAGAACACCAGCGCCAGCAGCAGCCCGTTGATATAGGAAAGCGGCACGCCGAGCCAGTTGACGCTGACGACGACGGGGGCGAAACGCTCGCCCATGCGGAAGGCAAGCAGCAGAAACCCGGCAAAGACCAGCGGCACGAACCAGTTGGCGAGCTCGACGAGGCCGAGCCTGATATAGAAGGGAAAATCGACATCGGCTTCCGGCGGCATCGCCCGCAGGAAGGCCTGTCGCCACCAGAGCCAGGAAATGCCCATCGGCGGCAGGCACCAGAGCATCGCCCAGAACGAACGGTTGACGCCGCGCTCGGACATGTCGAGGTAGCGGAAGCCGCGCGGATCCAGCCGGATCAGCAGCCAGAGGCCGGCCAGATAGTACTGAACCTCCCTAAAGCCCGGCATTGGCGAACCAGCGGGCGATGAAGGTTTCGTAGATCGCCGTCAGCGTCTCCAGATCGGCGACAGCGACGCGTTCGTCGACCATGTGCATCGTCTGGCCGACGAGGCCGAACTCGACGACCGGGCAATAATCCTTGATGAAGCGCGCATCCGATGTGCCGCCGGTGGTCGAAAGCTTCGGCGACTGGCCGGAAACGCTTTCGACGGCTGAAGACAGCGAGGCGATCAGCGCATTGTTGCGCGTCAGGAAGACATGGCTCGGCCGGTCGGCCCAGACGATATCGTATTTCACCGGATCGCGGCCCGGCCGCAACTCGCCATTGCCGGCGGCGGCATCGAGGCGCCGGAGGATCTCGGCCCGCAGCGTTTCGACGGTCCAGCTGTCGTTGAAGCGGATGTTGAAACTCGCCGACGCCTTTGCCGGAATGACGTTGGTCGCCGGATTGCCGACATCGACCGTGGTCACTTCGAGGTTCGAGGGCTGGAAATCGTCGGTGCCGCCGTCAAACGGCGGGTCCATCAGCGCGTGCGTCATCTGCAGCATGCCGCGCACCGGATTGTCGGCAAGATGCGGATAGGCGGCATGGCCCTGCACGCCGTGCACGGTGATCTTGCCCGACAGCGAGCCACGCCGGCCGATCTTGATCATGTCGCCGAGCCTGTCCGGATTGGTCGGCTCGCCGACCAGGCAGGCATCCCAGCGTTCGCCACGTTCGGCTGCCCATTGTAGCAGCTTGATCGTGCCGTTGATCGCCGGACCTTCTTCGTCGCCGGTGATCAGGAAGGAGATCGAGCCCTTGGGCTGCCCGCTTTTCTCGATATGGCGGGCGACCGCGGCGACGAAACAGGCGATGCCGCCCTTCATGTCGACGGCGCCGCGGCCGAAAAGCTCGCCCTTCGAAATCTCGGCTGCGAAGGGCGGATGCGTCCAGGCGGCTTCGTCGCCGACCGGCACGACATCGGTATGGCCGGCAAACATCAGATGCGGGCCGTCCGTGCCGAGGCGGGCATAGAGGTTTTCGATGTCGGGTGTTCCCTCTTCGCTCGCCTTTACCCTGTCGACCGTAAAGCCGAGCGGCGCAAGCATTGCCTCCAGCGCCGACAGCGCGCCGCCTTCGGCGGGCGTCACGGACGGGCAGCGAATCAGCGTCTGAAGATTGGCGACGGGGTCGGTAGCGGTCATGGCGGTCGAACTATCCGGCGGGAATGGCAAAGACATGGCAAGGCGGGGCCGCCTCGCGTAAAAAGACGCCGTCTGTTTACCGGATCAACGTCTCGGTGTCATCAATCTCTGAGCAGCTCGTTGATACCGGTCTTCGAGCGGGTCTTTTCATCGACGCGCTTGACGATGACGGCGCAGTAGAGATGCGGCGCCGGCTGGCCGTTGCCCATGGTCGCATTGCCCGACGGCATCGAGCCGGCGACGACGACGGAATAGGGCGGCACTTCGCCGTAGGTCACCTCGCCAGTGGCGCGGTCGACGATCTTGGTCGACTTGCCGATAAAGACGCCCATGCCGAGCACCGAGCCTTCGCGGATGATGCAGCCTTCGACCACCTCGGAACGGGCGCCGATGAAGCAATTGTCCTCGATGATCGTCGGGCCCGCCTGCATCGGCTCCAACACGCCGCCGATACCGACGCCGCCGGAGAGATGCACATGCTTGCCGATCTGCGCGCAGGAGCCGACCGTTGCCCAGGTATCGACCATGGTGCCTTCGCCGACATAGGCGCCGAGATTGACGAAAGAAGGCATCAGGATCGCGTTCGGCGCGATGTAAGCCGAGCGGCGCACGACGCAGTTCGGCACGGCGCGGAAGCCGGCGGCGCGGAAGTGGTTCTCGCCCCAGTTCTCGAATTTCGAAGGAACCTTGTCCCACCAGGTGGAATTGCCCGAGCCGCCCTTGACCACGTCCATGTCGTTGAGGCGGAAGGACAGAAGCACGGCCTTCTTCAGCCACTGATTGACCGTCCAGGCGCCGTCGGAGCTGCGTTCGGCGACACGGGCCTTGCCGGCATCGAGCAGATCGAGCGCTGATTCGACCGCATCGCGAACCTCGCCCTTCGTCGACGTGTTCACATTGTCGCGATTGTCGAAGGCGGCTTCGATGATCTTTTCGAGGGATGCGAGGTCGGTGGCGCTCATGAGAATTCCTTAAACTTCGATCTTTATCGTGGAGACGGCGGGGTCTCCGGAATTGCGGTTGGCGGGGGTCAATCCTGCTCTACAGTATGAACCCGTAGAACGGAATGATTTTTCCGACAAGATCATATCTGGATTCAAGGCGTTATAGCGACATATCCGGCTTCGAAGCCGGCAATACTGAAAGGCATTTCGACATGGCGAAGGGACGAAACGGCGGTTCGCGGCGCAAGGATGGCGTATGGGACCCGCTGAAGAGCAGCTCGACCGACAGGCAGCGCGCCGAAGCCGTGCCGAAGACGCCGCAGACGCTGTCGCCTGCCTACCGCCTTGCCTATGTCGACGAGGATTTCCTCTGCCGCGAGGAATTGCGGCCGATCCGCCTGCAGCTGGAGTTGTTGAAGACGGAGATGATGCTGACCGAACGCGGCATCAAGTCGACCGTCGTCATGTTCGGCGGCGCCCGCATTCCCGCCCCCGGCCAAAGCGCCTGGGCAGCCCGCAACGATATCCAGCGCGTCAACCTGGAGGCGGCCTCCGTCTATTATGACGAGGCGCGCAAATTCGCCCGGCTCTGCTCGAAATATTCGGCCACCTTGAATTTCCACGAATATGTCATCGTCACCGGCGGCGGCCCCGGCGTGATGGAGGCGGGTAATCGCGGCGCGGCCGACGAGGGCGCCCCTTCGATCGGCCTCAACATCGTGCTGCCGCACGAGCAGGCGCCGAACGCCTATGTGACGCCGGAGCTCAGCTTCAACTTCCACTACTTCGCCATCCGCAAGATGCACTTCATGGTGCGCGCCAAGGCGATCGCCGTCTTTCCCGGCGGCTTCGGCACGCTCGACGAATTCTTCGAATGCCTGACGCTGATCCAGACCGGCCGTATGGAGCGCCTGCCGCTGATCCTTTTCGGGGAGGCGTTCTGGCGGAGCATCATCAACTTCGACGCATTGGCCGAGTTCGGCACGATCGCGCCCGACGACGTCAAGCTGATCAGCTTTGTCGATACGGCCGAAGAAGCATGGAAGATCGTTCAGAATTTCTACGAACACCGCGAATAGGCGCTTCAGAGGCACAAACTTCGGAGCCTCTCCCCGTCGAGGCGGGGAAAGGCAAGGACAAGTCGTCGCTTGGCTTTAGAGAAGCGGCCGGTCCGGCATATCGTCGATCGAGATGACGCCGTCCTTGTTGCGGTCCATCCGAGTGAACAGCTTGCCCATGGCGGCTTCGGCTTCCTGTTTGGAGATCTGGCCGTTCTGGTCGGTGTCGACCCGGTGCATCATGATCGAGGCACGCATGATGTTGCCACCATGGCGCATCCAGCGATGTCCGTCACGACCGTCGTGGCCGTCGCGCGGCGGCCGTCCCTGGTCATTGTTGTCGGCGGTTTCAGGTGCCGTGGGTGCGGCGTTCGCATCCTTGCTTTCGCCGGCCTCCTGCTTGCGCTGGTCTCGCATCGCCTGCATCTGCGTTTTCCGGTACTCACGGATTTCGCCCGGGGTCAGCGAGCCATCCTTGTTGGTGTCGATCGCGGCGAAGATCTTGTCGAGGCCGGCGGTCGCCTCGTCCTTGGAGACCTGTCCATCCTTGTTCGTATCGAATTGCTTCAGCATGCGGACATAGGTGATTTCGCGGAAGGCAGCGGCGCCCGGACCGGGCCGGCCCATGCCGGCATGCTGGCGCGGCCCGTCACCCGGTGCGGCAAAAACTGCCCCGGCGGCGGCGCCGAAGATGAGGGTGGAGGAAAGCGCTGCCAGTATCAGCTTGTTGCGGTACATCGTGTTTGCCTTTCGTAAGGTGTCCCTTCACGAAAGAAGATATGGCCGCGGACCCGGAAGACCCAGTTAAACATCGGTAAGCTAAGTGAAGACTTCGTAATGCTTCAGCCGGTAATCTTGCCGAGGCCGATAATCTTGCGAAGAAAAGCGGCGAGGTCGTCGGTGACGAAATCGATATGATCCTCCTCGCCGCTGGTCTTTTCCCACCATTCGACGACCGTCTCTTCCAGATTGCGCGGTACGAGCAGCACGGTCTGCATGCCGAGCGCCTTCGGCACCGTCAGGTTGCGCGGCAGATCCTCGAACATGGCCGCCTTGTTGGTTTCGACCCGCTTCAGCGCCGCGAACTTGTCATAGGTCGCCTGCGCCGGTTTCGGCACGTAGTCGGCAGCGACGATATCGAAGATGTCATCGAAATGTTCAAGAATGCCGAGCGCCTCCGCCGTCATTTCGGCATGCCTGACGCTGCCATTGGTGAAGATGAACTTGCGCCCCGGCAGCGCCTTGATCGCCTCGCCGAGTTCCGGCTGCGGCGTCAGCGCCGTGTAGTCGATCGCATGCGCCTTTTCGAGGAAGTCGTTCGGGTCGATGCCGTGATGGATCATAAGGCCCTGCAGCGTCGTGCCATGGTCGAGGTAATATTGCTTCTGCAGCTTGCGCGCCTCTTCCCGCTCCATCTGCAGGAGTGCCGCAACATAGGCGGTCATGTTCTTGTCGATCTGTGCGAAGAGATTGACATGATGCGGATAGAGCGTGTTGTCGAGGTCGAAGACCCAGTCTGTGACGTGCTCGAAATCGGCTTTATCAGGCGTGCGGTCGATCTTGGTCATGGCGGTCTTATGGCACGGCTCCTGTGGGAAACAAAAGGCTTTTGGCTCCCAAGTTCGCCTGAAACAGCAGCTTCCGCAAAAATGCCGTCAGATTTTCACAACTTTAAGAGGATTTTGGCTGAATATTGCCATTGATCGCTGGTGACTTCTGCCTGCGTCAGACAGGGGGCCCGCAAGGGGTAAAGTCGCATGAAGATCGTTCTGATCAATCCGCCGCATACGGCGATCGGCAGTCGCATTCCCGATGATCACCTTCCCCCGCTCGGCCTTCTTTCGGTCGGTGGCCCGCTGATCGACGACGGTCATATCGTCGGTCTCATCGATGCCGAGTTCGGACCGATGACGATAGCGGAGATTGTCAGCCGTGTGGCGGCCAGCGGCCCCGATCTGGTGCTGATCGGTCATTCCGGCTCGACCTCGGCCCATCCCACCGCCCGCGCGATCGCAGAGGCGGTCAAGCACAGCGATCGTGCTATCCGCATTGTTTATGGCGGTGTCTTCCCGACCTATCACTGGCGGGAGGTGCTGGCCGAGACCGAGGCGTTCGATATCCTCGTGCGCGGCGAAGGCGAGGAAACGATGCGGCGGCTGGCCGGCACCCTGACGGCGGGCCGCCCGCTCGCAACCGTTCCCGGCATCGCCTATCGCAATGGCGATGGCGAAATCCTGGCAACACAGCCGGCACAGGCGTTCGCCGATCTCGATGCCTATCGTGTCGGCTGGGAGTTGATCGATCATCGCCACTACAGTTACTGGGGCGGCAAGCGCGCCGTCGTCATGCAGTTTTCGCGCGGCTGTCCGCATCTTTGCAACTACTGCGGCCAGCGCGGTTTCTGGACCCGCTGGCGTCACCGCTCGCCGGAACTGTTTGCCCGCGAGATCGCCAGGCTTTATCGCGAAGAGGGTGTAGAACTTATCAATCTCGCCGACGAGAATCCGACCTCCTCGCGAAAGGCGTGGCTCGCTTTTCTCGAAGCGATGATCATCGAGAATGTGCCGGTGCAGATCGTCGGATCGACACGGGCCGATGATATCGTCCGCGATGCCGATATCCTGCATCTCTATCGCAAGGCGGGTGTCGTGCGCTGGTTGATCGGCATGGAAAACACCGATGAGGCGACCTTGACGCTGATCAAGAAGGGCGGTGCCAAGGCAACTGATCGTGAGGCGATCCGTCTTCTGCGCCAACACGATATCCTGTCCATGGCGACCTGGGTCGTCGGTTTCGAGGAGGAGACATTGAGCCACCTCTTGCGGGGCTTCCGGCAATTGCTCTCTTATGATCCCGATCAGATCCAGGCGCTCTATGTGACGCCACATCGCTGGACGCCGTTCTTCCGTATCGCCCGCGATCGACAGGTCATCGAAACCGACATCCGTAAATGGGACTACAAGCATCAGGTACTGAAGATGCGGCATCTCAACCCGATCGTGCTGGTCGCCTGCGTCAAGCTCATCGAGGTGGCGGTCCAGGCGCGGCCGAAGGCACTGCTGCGCATACTCTTCCATCGCGATCGCGAGCAACGCCATTCCATGCGCTGGTATACGCAAATGGGTCGTCGCGTCTGGTTTCACGAGATCCTCGAATTCCTCTTTCGCCGCCGCCATCTCAAGGATGGCCCGACGCTCGAGAATTTCTGGGGCGCCCCGCAGGATTCAGAGGAGGAATCCATGTTGCGCCCGCAACGGTATGTGAAAAGCCTCGACGCGGCGGAATAAAATAGACGCCCGATTTTCGGCGGACGGCGCAGGCACGGAATGCTAGAAAGCGGTCATGCTCTTCGAACGCCCCGATGACGATACGCTCTATGATGCCCTGATCGCGCGCAGCGCCGATTATGAGGGGCAGGCCTATGTCTGCGTCAAGACGACAGGCATCTTCTGTCGTCTGACCTGCCCGGCGCGCAAGCCGAAGCGGGAAAATACACTCTTTTTCGATACGATCGCCGCCTGCATGCATTCCGGCTTCCGCCCGTGCCAGCGCTGCAGGCCGCTGGAGCAGCCGGGCAGGGAGCCGATCGTCGATGAGCTGCTTGCTGCCCTGGACCGCGAGCCGCAGCTGCGCTGGACCGAGAATGAGCTCATGCGCCGGGGCCACGATCCTTCGACCGTGCGCCGCGCCTTCAAACGCGGGCTCGGCATGACCTTCCACGATATCGTCCGCTATATCAGGCTGGGCGAGGCGGCCCGGCAGCTGGCCGATGGCGCGCGCGTCATCGATGCGCAGCTCGATGCGGGATATGACTCCGCAAGTGGTTTTCGGGCGGCTTTCCAGCGGCTGGTCGGCATGGCGCCGGCGCTGTCGCAGAACCGCAAACTGCTCTTTGCCGACTGGTTCGACACCCCGCTCGGGCCGATGATAGCCGTCGCCGACCGGACGCATCTGCATCTTCTCGAATTCCACGACCGTAAGGCGCTGCCGACCGAGCTCGAGGCGCTGCAGAAGCGCGTCCGCTCCTCGGTTGCGATCGGCCGCACGCCGGCGATCGACCAGATCGAGACGGAGATCCGGGATTATTTCGAAGGGCGGCTGACCGTCTTCAAGACGCCATTGGCGCACGGCGGCACGCCTTTCGAAAAACATGTCTGGGCAAAGCTCATGGAGATTCCTGCCGGCCAGACGCGCGCCTACGGCGATCTCGCCAGGGAGATGGAAAGGCCGGAGGCCGTGCGTGCCGTCGGCCGCGCCAACGGCGCCAACCAGCTCGCCATCATCGTGCCCTGTCATCGCATCCTCGGCGCGGATGGTTCGCTAACCGGCTATGGCGGCGGGCTCTGGCGCAAGCAATGGCTGCTGCGGCATGAAGAGAAGATCAGCACGCAAGCAAAGATGGAGGAGACAGCATGAACCAGAGTGAAAAGGCCAAGGCGTTCGGTGCATTACACCGCAAAGGCGATCCGGTTGTTCTTTACAATATCTGGGATGCCGGGACGGCAAAGGCGGTTGGCGACGCCGGCGCCAAGGCGCTTGCAACAGGAAGCTGGTCGGTCGCCGCGGCCCATGGTTATGCCGACGGCGAGAAGTTGCCGATGTCGGTGCTGGTCGAGACGGCAAAATCCATCACCGCTGCCGTCGACCTGCCGCTTTCGGTCGATTTCGAAGGCGCCTATTCGACCGAGCCTGAAGGTGCGGCCGCCAATGTCGCCAAGCTGGTGGAGGTCGGCGCTATCGGCATCAATTTCGAGGATCAGGTGGTAGGCGGTGGCGGGCTTTATCCGGCCGAGAGACAGGCGGCCCGCATCCGCGCCATTCGCGCCATGGCCGAAGGCAAGGGCATTCCCTTCTTCATCAATGCCCGCACCGATCTCTTCCTGGCCGAGAGCGATCTTTCCAAACATGCCGGTCTGGTGGACGAGGCGATCGAGCGAGGCAAGGCCTATGCGGCCGCCGGCGGCAGCGGCTTCTTCGTGCCTGGTTTGATCGATCCCGCCTTGATCGAGAAGGTCTGCGCGGCATCGCCGCTGCCGGTCAACATCATGATGCGGACGGGCGCCCCGGATGTGAAGGCGCTGGCCAAGCTCGGCGTCGGCCGCGTCAGTTATGGTCCGGGGCCTTACCGGTCGATGATGGAAAAGTTGAAACAGGAGGCGGCGGCGATTTATAGCCTGCTCTGACGTCGAATGCCCGAGGGCCGCAGATCTAAAGCATGTCGCGCAAAAGTGTGCAGCGGTTTTGCGACAACGGCATGCGTAAAGACAAAGAGCTAAAGCGCGACGAGCGAATCCCAAAGATCGCGACGCGCTTTAGTACGACAGGCTGCGGCCCGCAATGAAATCCCGTTCCCCTCAGGAACGGAAGCGCAGATTTCGCCGCGTCAGCTGGCTGACCGAGGTGCAGCCCATCAGCTTCATGCCGCGCTCGATCTCGGTGCGCATTGTCTCCAGCGCCCGTTCGACGCCGGGTTGTCCGGCAGCGGCAAGCGGGAAGAGGTAGTAGCGCCCGAGCCCGACGGCCTTCGCCCCCAGCGACAGCGCTTTAAGAACATGCGTTCCCCGCTGCACGCCGCCATCCATCATCACGTCGATCCGGTCGCCCACGGCGTCGACGATCTCGGCCAACTGGTCGAATGCGCTGCGTGAGCCGTCGAGCTGGCGCCCGCCATGATTGGAAAGCACGATGCCGCTGCAGCCGATCTCGGCCGCGCGCTTGGCGTCTTCGACCGACATGATGCCCTTCAGGCAGAATGGCCCGCCCCATTCGCGCACCATCTCCGCCACGTCGTCCCACGACATCGAGGGGTCAAGCATCTCGGTGAAGTATCGGCTGATCGACAGCGCGCCGCCATCCATCTTGACGTGGTTTTCGAGCTGCGGCAGCCGGAAGCGCTCGTGCGTCAGCCAGTCGATCGCCCAGGAGGGCTTGACCGCGAACTGGGTCATGCCGGCAAGATTGAGCTTGAAGGGAATGGCAAAGCCCGTGCGCTTGTCGCGCTCGCGGTTGCCGCCGGTGATGCTGTCGACCGTCAGCATCATCGCCTGCACGCCGGCATTTTTCGCGCGCGCCATCATCTCGCGGTTGAGGCCGCGGTCCTTGTGGAAGTAGAACTGATAGACCTGCGGCCCGTTGCTGATTTGTCTCGCTTCCTCCAGGCTAATCGTGCCGAGCGAGGAGACGCCGAACATCGTCCCGTGTTTTGCCGCCGCGGCCGCGACCGCCCGCTCCCCCTGGTGGTGGAAAAGGCGCTGCAACGCCGTCGGTGAGCAATAGACCGGCATTGCGAGCTTCTGCCCCATGACGGTCACCGACATATCGACATCGGCCACACCGCGCAAAACGTCGGGCACCAGATCGCAAGCCTCGAAGGCGGCCGTATTGCGCCGGTAGGTCACCTCGTCATCGGCGCCGCCGTCTATATAGTCGAATATCGGTCCGGGAAGACGCCGTTTGGCCATGCGCCGGAAATCGTGAAAATTATAGCAGTCTGTCAGGCGCATTTCGTTCCTCGATACCCTGTTCCCGTGCCAGGAAGATCCGCCCTCGTGGTGAAGGGCGCAGCCTCGTTCAGGGAACGATCAGCGTTCCGACGCCGTGCTCGGTGAAGATTTCGAGCAGGACGGAATGGGCGGTCTTGCCGTTCAGGATGACGACGCCCTGCACGCCGGCCTTGATCGCATCGATGCAGGTCTCGACCTTCGGGATCATGCCGCCGGAGATCGTGCCATCGGCGATCAGCGCATGCGCTTCGGCGACGGAAAGCTCCTTGATGAGCTGGCCGTTCTTGTCGAGCACGCCGGGCACATCGGTCAGGAACAGCAGCCGGGTGGCGTTCAACGCACCGGCAATGGCGCCGGCGAACGTGTCGGCATTGATATTGTAGGTGGCGCCGTCGCGGCCAGGCGCCACGGGGGCGATAACCGGGATCATCTCGGAGCGGGCAAGCAGATCGAGCAGCGTCCGGTCGACCTCGACCACTTCGCCGACGAAACCGAGATCGAGCACGCGCTCGATGTTCGAATCCGGATCCTTCACGGTCTTGCGCGCCTTTTCGGCGAAGACCATGTTGCCGTCCTTGCCGCAAAGGCCGATCGCCCATTCGCCGGTCTGGTTGATGAGCGCGACGATTTCCTTGTTGATCGAGCCGGCGAGCACCATCTCGACGATCTCGACCGTTTTCTGGTCGGTGACGCGAAGGCCGCCCTCGAATTTCGATTCGATGCCCATCTTGCTCAGCATGGCGCCGATCTGCGGGCCGCCGCCGTGAACGACGATCGGGTTGACGCCCGATTGCTTCAAGAGCGCGATGTCGCTGGCAAAGGCCTTGCCGAGCTCGGGATTGCCCATGGCGTGGCCGCCATATTTCACGACAATCGTCTTGTTCTCGTAACGCTGCATGAAGGGCAGTGCCTTGGCCAGAAGCCGTGCCTGCATTTCGCTTTCGGTTTCGTTCATGGGAACCCCGCAGAATTGTTCGCGGCCTTTTATCGCAAGTTTCTGACAGAGGGAATAATCCAGAGGGCAATAGTTTTTCGTATCTGTCGCGGAGCCGGACGTCGTTACCGTCTGGCGCACGCAAGCTTGAGATGAGGAACGGCATGCAAGGCGATGAGATCGCAGACTTGATCGGCCGCGTCGCACTCGGCGATCGCAGGGCTTTCGTGGCCCTCTACAATCAGACAGGACCGAAACTTTTTTCGATCTGCCTGCGTATCTTGAAGGATCGCACGGAAGCCGAAGAAGCCCTGCAGGAAGTCTATATCAGCATCTGGCAACGCGCTCGCAGCTTCTCCGTCGCCTCGGGTTCGTCCTCGGCATGGCTGGCCGCAATTGCCCGCAACCGGTCGATCGATGCGCTGCGGGCACGCAAGCCCGTCGCCGACGAATTGGACACGGTCTACGATCTTGCCGATGCCGGACCCGACCCGGAAATGCAGACGGTGACCAAGGATGAAGGAAGGCGGATTGACACCTGCATGGAAGAGTTGGAAGCTGATCGCGCGGTCGCGGTGAAACGGGCTTATGTCGAAGGGCTGAGCTATCAGGAACTGGCCGATCAGTTTGGTGTCCCGCTGAACACGATGCGGACCTGGCTCAGGCGCAGCCTCTTGAAACTGAGAGAGTGCATGGAACGATGACATCGCCCGACAAAAGCAAGGGAGACCGCTCCCGCGACGAGGTTCTCGCCGGCGAATATGTGCTTGGCGTCCTGTCGTTGCAGGATCGCCGGGTGGTGGAAGAGCGCATGCGGCACGACCGCCCCTTCGCCGCGATCGTCAGCCGCTGGGAAACCAACCTCTCCGCCTTCAACGACGAGTATGAAGGCGTTGCTCCGAACCGGGAAACCTTCAAGCAGATCGAGGCGCGACTTTTCGGCGATGGCCAAAAGCCCCCCTCCTTTTCGCAGGGGCTCTGGAATTCCGCCGTTTTCTGGCGCTCGCTGAGCTTCGCCTGCATCGTCGTCGCCGCCAGCGCCGTCATCTTCGCCTCGGGCGTGGTGCCGGAACCGCAGGGGCCTGCACCACTGGTAGCCTCGCTTTCGGGCCAGAACAGCACCATCAATCTTCTTGCCTCCTACGAGCTTCAGAGCGGCCGGCTGAAAATCGTGCCGGTCGCCGCCGGCAAGCCGGAGGAGAAGTCGCTGGAACTTTGGCTGGTCCCGGGCAGCGGCATGACGAGATCGCTCGGTGTCTTCCAGCCGGGCGAAAGCGGTGAACTCGTTATTCCCGCCGAACTGCGCAGCATGATAGCCGATGGCGCAACGCTTGCCGTCAGTCTCGAACCCTTCGGCGGTTCGCCGACCGGCCAGGCGACTGGTCCGGTGATCGCAAGCGGTCCCCTGCGCCGACCATAATCTGTGTCGGCCATAAATCATTTTCTCCTGCCTGAAACTCTTCCGCGCGGCTCTCCGTAGTTCAAAATGTCCGGACGACGCTCAGGCATAAAGCCCGCGGATGGTGTCCGGTGAGGAGAAAATCATGATCAAGTCCGTATTGCGCGGCTTCGCGCTCGCCACTGCCATGTCCGCCGTCGCCTTTGCCGCCGCGAAAAACCCGACGGTCGGCGGTGCTGCGATGTTCGATAGCAAGAACATCATCGAGAACGCCGTGAACTCCAAGGATCACACGACGCTGGTCGCCGCCGTCAAGGCAGCAGGCCTCGTCGGCACGCTCGAGGGCAAGGGCCCCTTCACCGTCTTTGCGCCGACCAACGAAGCTTTTGCCGCGCTGCCGAAGGGCACCGTCGATACGCTGCTGAAGCCGGAAAACAAGGCGACGCTGACCAAGGTTTTGACCTGCCACGTCGTTGCCGCCGATGCGATGGCCAAGACCGTTGCCAAGATGATCAAGGATGACGGCGGCGAGCACGACATCAAGACCGTCGGCGGCTGCGTGCTGAAAGCCAAGGAAAGCATGGGCAAGATCACCCTGACCGATGAAAACGGCGGCGTCTCCCATGTGACGATCGCCGACGTCAAGCAGTCGAACGGCGTCATCCACGTCGTCGACAAGGTGCTGCTGCCGAAGATGTAAACCCGCTCGTATCGGCAGACGCATTGGGGCGCTCCTAGAGCAATTCCAGGAAAGGTGCAGAGCGGTTTTCCGTCCGGAATTGCGCAAAAACAAAAGGTTAGAGCGGTTCTGCGCTTCCATAAAAAGCTGAACCGCTCTAATGGCGCCCCAAACACAGATTGATGAGGTGGCTAGCGCATAACCCCGAAATCGGAATCGATTTTCGGAAAGGATTACGCGCAGATTCAAAGTGATAGAGCGTCCTTAGCGCGTCTGAAAAGACGCGCGGCGCTCTATCGGGCCGCTTCGGCTCTCGGGAAGACGAGGGTGACACTCATGCCGGTATCAGGGGACGAGCTGACTTCAACCTCGGCGCGGGCGTTTTGTTTCAGCGACTGTACGATCATCGCGCTTAGCTTCCCAGGCTGCGGCCAGGTCACATCCTGGGGAAGACCGACCCCGTTATCGGCAACGGTAATCCTGCAGCCGGTATCGCCGACCACACAGCGAAGCGTGATTTCTCCGCCATCGCGCCCCACGAAAGCATGCTTCAGCGTATTGGTGAGGAGTTCGTTGATGACGAGGCCGGCCGGCATGGCGACATCGACGGAAACCGGCCAGGTATCGACCTTCATGTCCAGCCGGATCCCTTCCACGGCATGGGCCGCCATCACCGAGGCGGCAATCTGGCTGACATAGGTGCCAAGATCGACTGTGGCGCCTTTCTCTTCGTCCGACAGCGAACGATAGAGAAGGGCCAAGGCTTCAATCCGCCCGGCAAGCCGCGCAAATCTCTCGCTTTCCTCATTCTGCTGAGCATTGCGCGCCTCCATTCGGATGAGCGCCGTGATCATCTGAAGATTGTTCTTCACGCGATGCTGAAGTTCACGCAGAAGGACATCTTTCTCCGTCAGCAGTTCGCTGAAACTCTCAGCGGCCGTCGCCTCATTGCGGGCAGCAAAGGCCACCAATCGGAAAAGCGGCGTGTCATCATCGTCGACGATGGTATTCGACCAGACATCGATAACGACCGTGCTCTCGGGTTCGGCCACCAGCGAGAAGGCACCAATATACTCCTCCGCAGAGGTCACAGCGGCCGTGAGCGGAACCTCTCCGGAGACGGCGGTGGAGTTCAATTCAATTTCCGGCCAAGGTTTTCCCTGGACCTCGGTTGCCTCAAGCGCCGTCAGCCGTTCGAATTCGAGGTTGACGTAAATCAGTGGTTCATTGCCAGCGAGTTCGGAGACAGCCACCGCGAATGGCACATGATCGAGAAAGTGTCGAAACCGGTTGTCATCAAGGGCTTCGGCAAGATGGGGCAAGTTGCCGACGCCTTCCGGCGAAAGCGGCTGGTCGTTGCTTTCAGTCATCAAATATTACTCGTGGACGCGGCTGCTCCTGCGCAGCAGGAGAACTAGGGTTGCTTCAAAAACTGCAGGGACGCAAGCGCAATCAACGCCGGTCAGTCCACGCAAGCCGTTTCTTAACTCGGCGATTGTTCGTGATTTAAGTCCGGTCATACGTAAATGACGTCAGCAGGGTCGTGACGAAATTGCTCGCCCTTTCCTTGACCAGCACTTCCGTCCATTCATCAGTCCCGCGCAGCCGCAAATCCGTGTAAATACTGTCGACGGCCGCTTCTTCGATACGCTTGATATGCGTCTTGAACGAAGCCTCGCCGCCGCCGTGATACATATCTCTGATCACCATGCGCAGAATTTCCTGAATAGCGATCTGCCAGGCCGTATTGATCGACTGAAGTTCCTGCGGAGTCTCTGCCATTGATGCTTCCATGATGTGAGTGAATGCCAGCACGCTTTGGGTCGTGCTGCAGCGCGCGATCTGCAAGCCCGCCGCTTCAGACGCGTTCAAATATCGAGCCGTGGCGATCTGGTTGTGGTCTCAGCGGGCCCTGGCGCGTTTTGCAATGAGGGCAGAGGTTGCCGATGAACGATTACTATGTTCCCGCGCAAGCCGTGCCTCCCGAAGCCGCAACGTCTTTGCCTGTTGCGATTGGGCGTCGGATTGGAGCTCTTCGGCCGCCTGGTTCTTCGCGAAGAACTGGGTCTGGACGTTGCCGAAGGCAATCTCCGCCCGCTGGCGCGATTTGCTGTATGTCTCTGTCATGTTGGCTCCGATATGGGTGGGCTCGACGCGCGAGCGAAAACAAAAAAGGCCAGGCAAATCGCCTGGCCTTGGATTGATAACGTGCTTCCGGCAGTGCCAGTACATCCGTGGTCAAAGGGAAGCAGATACCGATTTAAGCGTTCTGGAGATTGCAAGCGGACATCTTGCCCGACTTGTTGTCACGCTCGAGGTCGAAGCCGATCTTCTGGCCTTCGACGAGGTCGCGCATTCCGGCGCGCTCGACAGCGGAGATGTGAACGAAGGCGTCAGCGCCGCCGTTGTCAGGCTGAATGAAGCCGAAGCCTTTGGTGGAATTGAACCATTTAACTGTGCCGGTGGTCATGATGATGAACCCTTTCATAGCAATATTGAAGAACTACAACGCCAAGGCGATGCGGATGGTGATAGCGATTTTTGAAAGGAAGTTCGTTCAGGGCGCGGTGCCAATCGCGCGATAACCAATCCAGCAAGCAAAATTCGATGCCCGCTATCTAGCTCATCAACTTTGCGTCGTCAACCGTTAGTTTTCCGTCGGTGTCATGTTCAACTTTGAGATGTAACGGCAACCTTTACACCAAACACGGCTTCGCATCCGGCGTGCGCAGGCCTTCTACTTCCAGCGGGCGATGCCGACGGTCTCGGCGATCGCCTGGCGCAATTCGTCCAGCCCGTCGCCTTTTTCGGACGAGGTCGACAGCACGCCGGGATAGGCGGCCGGGCGCTTGCGGATCTTTTCCGCCGTTTCCGCAAGCAGCTTCGGCACACCAGCCGCCTTGATCTTGTCGGTCTTGGTCAGCACGATCTGATAGGAGACGGCCGCCTTGTCGAGCAGATCAAGCACGTCATCGTCGTTCTTCTTGATGCCGTGGCGGCTGTCGATCAGCACATAGACGCGCTTCAGCGTTGCGCGGCCGCGCAGGTAATCGAAGACGAGCTTGGTCCACTTGTCGACCTGCTCCTTCGGCGCCTGCGCATAACCATAGCCCGGCATGTCGACGATCGCCGTCGGCGGCAGGTCACCGCCTTCGCCGGAATAACCATCCGGAACGAAATAGTTCAGTTCCTGCGTGCGTCCCGGCGTATTCGAGGTGCGCGCTAGGCCCTTCTGGCCGACCAGCGCATTGATCAGCGAGGATTTGCCGACATTCGAGCGACCGGCGAAGGCCACTTCCAACGGCCCTTCCGGCGGCAGGAAATTCAGGGACGGCACGCCGCGGATGAAGATCCATGGGTGGCCGAAGAGCGGTTTTTCGGTTTCGGGCATGCTGGTTCTGCAATCTCTGGGTTCGGTCTTTTACCGGGCTTCATGGTTTTGCGGGCGGATGTCAAGCTTTTCAGGCGCCTGCGCGGCATGCCTTGTTTCCTTCTTCCGCTGCCGGAAAAGAAAAGCCCCGCCGGAGCGGGGCTTGGCAAGCGTCATTTCGACGGCGCTTCTTTTCGTCGGAACAGACCCTTCAGATTGTCGAAGAGTTCGACCTTGACGCCGTGGCGCTTCATGATCAGCCCCTGCTGCGCCACCGAGAGCGTGTTGTTCCAGGCCCAGTAGATGACCAAGCCGGCCGGGAAGCTTGCCAGCATGAACATGAATACCAGCGGCATCCAGTTGAAGATCATCGCCTGTGTCGGATCGGGCGGCGTCGGGTTCATGCGCATCTGCACGAACATGGTGACGCCCATGATCAGCGGCCAGACGCCGAGGTGCAGCAGCGTCGGCCCCTCGAAAGGCAGCAGGCCGAACAGATTGACGATCGTCGTCGGATCGGGCGCGGAAAGGTCCTTGATCCAGCCGAAGAAGGGTGCGTGCCGCATCTCGATGGTGATATAGATCACCTTATAGAGCGAGAAAAAGATCGGGATCTGCAGCGCCACCGGCCAGCAGCCGGCGATCGGGTTGATCTTTTCTTCCTTGTAGAGCTGCATCGTTGCCTGCTGCAGCCCCATGCGGTCGTCGGCGAATTTCGCCTTCAGTTCCTCCATCTTCGGCTGCATGCGCTTCATGTTCGCCATCGAAGCGTACTGCTTGCTGGCGAGCGGGAAGAACAGAGCCTTGACGACGATGGTGGTGCACAGGATCGCCACGCCGAAATTGCCGAAGTAGCGGAAGAAGAAGTCCATCAGCTTGAACATCGGCTTGGTGATGAAATAGAACCAGCCCCAGTCGATCAGCCGGTCGAATTTCGGGATCGAATAGCTGGCCTCATAACCGTCGATAACAGGCACTTCCTTGGCGCCGGCGAAGACGAGGTTCTTCAGCTCGATCGATTGGCCCGGCGCAACGGTGAAGGCATCGTCCTTGTAGTCGGCCTGATAGCGCGGCTGGCCATCGGCGAAATAGGAGAAATGCGCCTCATAGGCGGCACTCTGCGGCGGAACGATAGTCGCCGCCCAATATTTGTCGGTGATGCCAAGCCAGCCGCCGGTGGACTTCGCCGGTGCCACGGCTTCCTTCTCGACGGCGCTATATTTGGTTTCGATGAGGCCGTCATCGCCGATCACGCCGATGAAGCCTTCATGCAGGACGTAGACGGACGGCGTCGTCGGCTTGTTGTAGCGCGTCACGCGGCCGTAGGAAGAGAGCGCAGCGGGCGCCTGGCCTGTGTTTTCGATCTTGTCGGCGACGGTGAACATGTAGCGTTCGTCGACGGAAATAGTGCGGGTGAAGGTCAGGCCCTTGTCATTGGTGTAGGAAAGCGTCACCGGCGTCTTTTCGGTGAGCTTGGCGCCCTCAGGTGCGGTCCAGAGCGTCGAGGGACCGGGAACGCTGCCCGTTGCGTCGCTGCCGATGTAGCCGAGTTCGGTGAAATAGCCGTCCTTGGTTTCCGCCGGGCTGAACAGGGTGATGATCGGGCTCGAGTCGTCGACGGTCTCGTGATAGCCCTTGAGCTTCAGATCGTCGAGACGGGCGCCGGCAAGGTTGATAGAGCCGGAAAGCGCCGGGGTGTCGATGACAACGCGCGGGGACTTCTGCAGCGCCTGCTCGAGCGTCGCCGTCGCGGCCGCCTGGCCGGAGGGGGCAGCGCCGCTCGTCTGGGCCGGAGTCTGACCGCCTGCTGCGGGCTGCTGCACCTGCTCGGTCTGTTGCTGCGCCTTCTGGGCTTCCTGCGCCTTGCGCTGGGCCTCGATGCGCGGATTCATATAGAGAAACTGCCAGCCGAGGACGATCAGCACCGAGAGAGCGATCGCAATGAAATAATTGCGGTTGTTTTCCATCATACGTTCCTGGGGCGTCCGTCTCCGGAGCGCCGGTGTTTCGGCCTGGTTTCCACGCGGGATTTCAGTTCCGCGGCCAATTCCTGGAAGGACGCGTCAAGCACGTCCCTGCGCGCGACAACCACATAGTCGTGTCCGGGCTGCATTGCAAACCCCGCATGAAGCCGCACCGCCTCTTTCAGGCGGCGGCGCATACGGTTCCGTTCGACCGCGTTGCCATGTTTTTTGGTGACTGTAAAACCGACGCGTGCCTGGCTGTCGGGTTCCTTCCGGTCGAGGACCTCGAGAAGGAAGAAGCCGCCCCGGCGTTTTTCGCCCTCGCGCACGGCAAGAAACTGCGGGCGGCTCTTCAGCCGCCCGACAGTGTGTTTCTTCTCACTGATCGTCAATTCGCCCGCCATCTTTTACCGGGCAACCCGGCTTACGCCGACAGACGATTGCGGCCCTGCGCGCGGCGGGCTGCGATGACCTTGCGGCCACCCTTCGTGGACATGCGGGCACGGAAACCGTGGCGACGCTTGCGAACAAGCTTGGATGGTTGGTAGGTACGCTTCATTTATTTTAAACACCGCGGAGTGCGGCCCTTCTTGAATTTGCATAATGCAAGGAGCGTTGTTTTTCGAACGGGCGGGCCATGAAAGGCTTGAGTGACCGGACGTGCGCGGGCTTATAAGGATGAAGCCCATAAAAGTCAATTATGCCGGATAATTTCACTCTGCGCTGCTGGCCCCGAAAGTAATTTCGCACTCTGGTGTTAAGAAATGAGGCATGCCCTGAGTGGTTGTAGTTTGCGCCGCGGCAGACCGATCGCCCCGGTTTTCAGGCGTTTACGCCTTCCGGCTACATTCGGCATGGATCGCTTCCGAAGCCATAATCGTAAATATTAGAAATCTAACTTTAATAAATTTCGCCGATATTCAACGCATCGACTGGGAATTGGCTTTCCAGGCAGTGGCGTAGCTAGGAGGCATTGCATTGAAGATCCGTGGCAAAATTAATCTGCTGGTTTGCGTGATGGGCGCGGTGGCACTTCTGATCGGTGCAACGGCATTGTCCGCCATGCACGAATACAGTCGCAACCTGACGGCTTACGAGCACGCCGCCAGCCGCGCCTATGCCGGCGAACGCCTCAATCGTTTCGTCACCGCCGTGGTCATGGAATCGCGCGGCATCTATGCCGCCAAAACGATCAAGGATACGCCGAACTTCGCCAAGGGCCTGATGGCCGGGCTCGACGAGATCGACAAGGTCATCTCGGGCTGGGCGCCGCTCGTTCCCGAGAGCCAGAAGGCCGATTTTGCCAAGCTCGTCGCCCGCGCCGCGGAATTCCGCACCTTCCGCACGGAAACGGCCCGCCTCGGCACGGAAGTCGGCCCCGAAGCCGCCGGCCAACAGGGCAACAACGACGCCAACCGCGCCAACCGCAAGGCGTTCCAGGCCGAAATCGACGCCGTCGTCTCCACCGACAAGGCGGCGCTCGAAACCGTCAACGCCGAGATCGAGAGTTTCCGCTCCTGGGTGCTGATGCTCGTGCTCAGCATCACCGGCATCGGCATCGCCGTCGGCATCGGCATGGGCTTCTATATCGGCACCAGCCATCTCAGCCGCCCGATCAAGCGCGTCACCCATGCGATCAAGGAGGTCGCCGACGGCAATTTCGAGGCCGAGGTTCCCTTTGCTGGCCGCCGGGACGAAATCGGCGAAATGGCTGCAGCGGTTGCGGTCTTCAAGGCGAACGGCCTCGCCGTCAAGCGCCTGAACGCCCAGGAGGCGGCGATGCGCGCCAAGAGCGACGACCTGCAGTCGAGCATGTCCGTCGTCGTGGCTGCGGCTGCGGCCGGCGATTTCAGTCATCGCATCGGCAAGGACTATGAGGACGACAACCTCAACCAGTTCGCCGGCAACATCAACACGCTGCTGTCGAGCGTCGATGCCGGCATCGGCGAGACCCGCCGCGTCATCGCAAGCCTTGCCGAAGGCGACCTCACCCAGACCATGAGCGGCAGCTTCCAGGGCGCCTTTGCCGAGTTGCAGCGGAACGTCAACAATACTTTCGTCACCCTGCAGGCGACGATGCGCGAAGTGCGCGAGACGACGGAAGCGATGAACGGCAACACCGCCGAGCTGCGCAATGCCAGCGACGACCTGTCGAAGCGCACCGAGCAGCAGGCGGCCGCCCTCGAAGAGACCTCGGCAGCCCTCGACGAGATCACCGCCGTCGTCCAGAATTCCACCGAGCGGGCGCATGAAGCCACCATCATGGTGTCCGAAGCCAAGGAGAATGCCGGCCGCTCCGGCGTCGTTGTGGGCAATGCCGTCGAGGCCATGGGCCGCATCGAGCAGGCGTCGCGCGAAATCAGCCAGATCATCAACGTCATCGATGAGATCGCCTTCCAGACCAACCTTCTGGCGCTGAATGCCGGCGTCGAGGCGGCACGCGCCGGCGATGCCGGAAAGGGCTTCGCGGTGGTGGCGCAGGAGGTTCGCGAACTCGCCCAGCGTTCGGCAACGGCTGCCAAGGACATCAAGGCGCTGATCACCAAGTCGGGCAACGAGGTGCAGGTTGGCGTGAAGCTGGTCCAGGCGACCGGCGAGGCGCTGGCCGAAATCGGCACCCGCGTCATTGCCATCAACGATCATATCCATTCGATTGCCACCGCCGCGACCGAACAGTCGACCGGCCTCAAGGAAGTCAATACCGCCGTCAACCAGATGGACCAGGTGACACAGCAGAATGCCGCGATGGTGGAAGAGACCTCCGCCGCCACGCACAGGCTGTCGGCCGAAGCCGGTGGACTGGTGCGCCTCATTGCCCGCTTCAAGCTGCCGGATGATGCGCCGACGCCCGTGGCGCTCGTCCGCAACGAGCCGCAAAGACCGGTTGCCTCGCCCGCCCGCCGGGCGATCGCCAAGGTCGCCCGCGCCTTTGGCGGCAATGCGGCTGCAGCCGAGCAGAACTGGGAAGAGTTTTGATCCTCAGAGCAATTCCAGGAAAAGTGTGAAAGCGATTTTCTGTCCGGAATTGCGTAAAATAAAAGACTGGAGTCACGCCACTCTAACGCCGCCTCCGGGCGGCGTTTCTTTGTGACGACATGACGCTGCTCGCAAAGATTTGAAAGCGGAGCATCTTGGTCTAATATAGAGCTCAACGGTAAGGGCGGCCTGGGTGCTGCCGATCGGGCGAGACGAGAATGCCGATGAGAGACCAGGGCGACAATCCTTCGGCGGAAAACCCGGCGGCCGGCGAGGCCGTAAGGGCGCCGTGCCCGTCTGCCGGCCTGTTCGGCGGTCTTTCCGGCAAGCTGCTCTGGCTCACCGTCTTCTTTATCATGCTCGCCGAAATCCTGATCTTCTTCCCCTCGGTCGCCAGCATGCGCGTACGCTGGCTGCAGGACCGGCTGAATACGGCCGCTGCCGCCGCCATCGTCATCGATGGGCTGCAGCCGGTCGAATTGCCCCGCGCGCTTCAGAAGGAGACCTTGGAGGCGACCGGCACCAAGGCGATCGTGCTGCGCAAGGACGGCACCTCGCGGCTGCTGGCGACGACCGACATGCCGGCCTCCGTCGACGAGTCCTACGATCTCACCGACGTGCCGCCGGTAACGGCGATACGCGACGCACTCGATACGCTGGTCTTCGGCGGCAGCAGGATAATCCGCGTCTATGGCCCCGTCGGGGAAACCAACACCGGCGTCGAGGTGGTGATGAAGGACCGGCAGTTGCGCAGGGCGATGTTCGTCTATTCCCGCAATGTCCTGTTGCTGTCGGTGCTGATCTCGCTGTTCACGGCGACGCTGATCTTCTTTGCTATCAACCGAATCCTCATCGGTCCGATCCGCCGGCTGACCGGCAGCATGCAGCAATTCTCCTCCGATCCGGACAACCCGGCCCATATCTATATCGGCGACGGCGGCCGCGACGAACTGGCGGTCGCCGGCCGCAACCTCACCTCGATGCAGATGGAACTGCAAAAGACGCTGAAGCAGCAGAAGAACCTTGCCGCTCTCGGCCTGGCCGTCTCCAAGATCAATCACGACATGCGCAATATCCTGGCGTCTGCGCAGCTGATGTCCGATCGGCTGGTCGATGTCGATGATCCGATGGTAAAAAGCTTCGCCCCGAAACTGCTGCGCACCATCGACCGCGCCGTCGGTTACACCACCGAGGTGCTGTCCTACGGCAAGGCGAGCGAATCCGCGCCACGCCGCCGCCATATCCGCCTGTTGGAACTGACCCAGGACGTCAAGGACATGCTGGCGATCGATCCGCAAAGCGGCATCGAATTCGCGGAGCAGATCGGCGCCGAGCTTGAGGTCGATGCCGATGGCGAGCAGCTTTTCCGAGTCATCCACAATCTCTGCCGCAACGCGCTGCAGGCGCTGACGTCGCCGGGCGAGGGCGGCCCGGGCTCCGTCAGGCGGATCACCGTTTCCGCCCAGCGCGTCGGCAGCGTCGTCAGCATCACGGTGGATGATACCGGCCCCGGCATGCCGCTGAAGGCGCGCCAGAACCTCTTTGCCGCCTTCCGCGGCTCCGCCCGTTCCGGCGGCACCGGCCTCGGCCTCACCATCGCCCGCGAACTGGTGCTCGCCCATGGCGGCACGATCGCGCTGGTGGAAAAACCAACGGTCGGCACGCAGTTCCGCATCGAGATCCCCGATCGCCCGGTTTCGCTGGAGGATTACCGCAGCCGGACGCATGTTGAAAAGTGACGGGGTTTGCCAAGGCGTGGCTGCGGGCAGACAAAGACGCGATTTTTTCAGAAATGCTCTTGCATTGTCCCGAAGGACGTTTTAGAGGATCGCCACGCAAGCGGCACCGCCGCATTTTGCACGCACCCGTAGCTCAGCTGGATAGAGCACCAGACTACGAATCTGGGGGTCAGGAGTTCGAATCTCTTCGGGTGCGCCATTCTTTTCCATACAAAACTGGGCACTCCAGCCGCAGCCTCTCCGCTCGCCACCAGACGTTCCAGAACGTCCCGCTTTCCGAAGATGCGGTTTCCATCGTCATCGACTTCGACCTGATCGATAACGGAGCGAAGGTAGGCGCGGCGGAAAGGGATCGGCCCTTGCGTTGCCTTCTCCCGCATGAGGCGGGCGAACGCGTCGATCTTCTCCTCAGTCATGCGCGTGTCGGGGCGCAACGCGGCGAACGCTCGCTCCAGCGCGGCCTTCGCGTGATCGAGCTCGTCCTCATCGGTCAGGCGACGGGACTGCTCCAGACGAAGTAGCGGCCGGCGGACCGCCAATTGACGGACCGTCTCAATATTCACGCATTTATGAGCTGTAGTGATAACCGCTTCCCGAATTGCAGGACTAGGGGCTGTTGAGGTTCAGGGTTTCTTCTGGGGCTTGTTTGTGATTCAAGCTGCAGATGGAACGATTTGTGCTGACGGACGCCCAATGGGCGAAAATGGAACCACATTGCCACGGCAAGCCGTCTGATCCCGGCCGAAGTGGCAGCAACAACCGGCGCTTCATCGAGGCAATTCTTTGGATTGTGCGTACAGGAAGCCCGTGGCGAGATCTTCCCACGGTTTTTGGAAACTGGAACACGATCTACAAACGGTATCGCGATTGGGTCAAAGCCGATGTTTTCACAAGGCTTTTTGAGGTCTGCTCAGATGAGCCTGACATGGAATATGCCATGGTTGACGCCACCATCGTCAAGGTCCACCGCCACGGACAGGGCTCAAAAGGGGGACTCAGAGCCAGGCTATAGGGCGTTCGAAGGGCGGCATGACGACCAAGATCCTTGCGTTGACTGACGCACTTGGAAATCTCGTACGCTTTGTTCTTCTGCCCGGTCATCGCTTCGACACGGTGGGCGTTGCTCCGCTCATCGATGGCATTGGTTTTGACGGGCTGATCGCTGACAAGGCCTTCGACAGCAACCAAATCGTCGCTGATTTAAACGAGCGTGGAGCTAAGGTCGTCATCTCCCAGCATCCACGACGAAAAGCACCTCTTCCACTCGACAGCGAAATCTACAAATGGCGGCACCTCATCGAGAATTTCTTCTGCAAACTCAAAGAGTTCAAACGCATTGCAATGCGAGCGGACAAAACCGACCAAAGTTTCAGCGCAATCATTCACCTCGCGGCAGCCGTTATAAACTCAAGATGATTCTCAACAGCCCCTAGTCTGAATGATCGCTGCGCACTAATTTGTTAGCAGTGCCGGCCGTGTGCCAAGCCACTCCGTTGGGAGACTGAAATGCAACGCAAGCTCGCGGCAATCATGGCCGCTGATATCGTCGGCTATAGCCGGCTGATGGCCGAGGACGAGTCTTCCACCTACGCAGAGCTGCGCACTGTTTTTGACAAGCTGATCGACCCCACTGTCGCCCGCCATGGCGGAACCACCTTCAAAACGACGGGTGACGGCTTCCTTGCGATGTTCCCGAGCGTCAACGAGGCCGTTGATGCGGCGCTTGCCATCCAGCAAGGCTTTGACGACGGCCCTTTCAAGCTGCGTATCGGCATCAACCTCGGTGATGTTATCGAGGATAATGGCGATGTCTATGGGGATGGGGTGAACGTCGCGGCCCGGCTTGAGGCCATGACCGAGCCCGGCCAGATATTCGTCAGCGGCGCTGTGGTGATGGCCGCCGAGCGCAACCGCGGCGATCTGTTCGCCCGGGTCGGCCGCAGGCGCGCCAAGAATATTCCCGAGCTGCTTGAAGTGTACCGCGTAAGGCGGGCGGGCTCTCCCTGGTCGATCTGGCGGCAGATGCCACATGTCCTGCGCGGCAGCGCGGCGCGCTGGTCATATGGCATTGCCGCCATCGCTCTCGTTCTCATCGGCACCCAGATTTCACCTCTTCCGCTGGCAGCGATGGTGAGCGGCATCCCGGCTGCACTCTCTCTGGACCAGACCCGTGGAGACCCCAGGCCCTCGATTGCCGTCATGCCGTTCGCAACCATGAGCGGCAGCGGTAACCAGCCTTACTTTGCGGACGGACTGACCGAAGACGTGACCACGGCGCTTGCTCGCAATCCCGAGCTTCAGGTCATCGCCCGCGATTCCACCTATGCCGTGCGCGGTCAGGAGACGGATGTGCGTAAGCTCGCGGCAAAGCTTGGCGTTGATTACGTGGTTGAAGGCAGCGCGCGCCGGGAAGGCGACCAGCTCCGCGTTTCGGCGCAGCTCATTGATGTCGGCACGGGCGCGCACTTATGGTCGCGCAGCTTCGACAAGAAGGTTGCTGACGTTTTCACCGTACAGAGCGAGCTCACCACGGAAATCGTCGCGCAACTCGCGCCCTATATCGGCCGAAGCGAAGCGGCAGCGGCGGCGCTGCGGCCGACGGATAGTCTGCAGGCCTATGATCTCGTCTTGCAGGCCCGCGACCGTTACCGGCACGGCGCCACTGACCATAACGCTATCCTCGCCGCCCGTGGCCTGTATCAGCGCGCCCTGGAAATGGACCCGGCTTATGCTGCAGCCCGCGCAGGTCTTGCGTTGACCTATATCGGCGAAGTGGCGCAAAGGCCCGGCGGTCAAGCCGCCGCGCCCGAGCTGGATTTGGGTCTCAGTGAGGCGCGGCAGGCCGTGCGGCTCGATCCCAATCTCGGTTTTGGATATCAGGTAATCAGTTTCGGACTTGCACTGCAGGCGGACTACTCCGGCGGGCTTCAGGCGGCGCAGCGTGCGGTCGAACTAAACCCCAACGATCCCGACAGTATGATTGCGCTGGCCAAAGCGCAGGTCCGGTTCGGAGACTATCCGGACGCTGTCGCCAACGCGGAGCGGGCGCGCCGACTGCACCCCATGGCACCGGAATACTATGCCTACGTGCATGGTCAGGCGCTTTATGCCGATGGCCGCCGCGAAGAGGCGGCCACGGTCATCAGCGAGTGCCTTGTCAGAGCGCCCCGGGATGCGAATTGCCTTCTCATCCAAGCCGCGTTGCAGGGTGGAAGCGGAGAGCTTGAAAAGGCGCAGGCTACCATGGCGAGCCTTGTTGAAGCCCATCCGGCATTCTCGCTGGAAGCGGAAAGGGCTTATCGCCGGTTCGGCGACGAGCCCTTGATGGAAGAGTTCCTGCAGGACCTGGCGAGAGCCAAAGCCCCCGAGACGGCTTGATGTTGCTGTCAGCGTCGCGGCAATTGGTTATGCCAAACAGAATAGGAAAAACCATTGCATAGGAGTGCCCATTTTCATCTCGTCGGGTGCGCTATTTCTCTCTTTCACTGAAAATCTGCCCTGGCGTTTTGCGCCATAGGGAAAAATCCGCCGTTCTAAAGCGCGTCGCGATCTTTCAGATTCGCCCTCGCGCTTTAGCTCTTTGTCTTTACGCATGTCGTTGTCGCAAAACCGCGGCACACTTTTGCGCGACATGCTTTAGATGCTTTATCGAAACTTGCCTTCGTTCGGGCAATCAGGTGAAAGATTCACCAACAACAGCGCAATTAGGCTGTTCAATTGACTGATTTTGATTCTCGGCTTTGCGGTCATTTTCTAAGGATATCTCTAACGCCGCGGAATATGTGTAGACACGACTATCGCGCGTGTTTGGGAAAACGATCTTGTATATAGAATTATTCTAAAGATAACCGGCATTAAGTTTGTTTGTGAAAAATCTATTCGTAATGGCGAGGATCTCAAGCATAATGCAACCTTTGCGTCTCATTCGGATATTGAATTCCGTCGGACATTGGGACAAGGTGCCCGCCGCGTAACGAGTTCGCGACTTTATTATTGCAATGCGCGCATTTCACTTTTCATGTGAACACCCCGGGTACGTGGTGACGTAAAGGCAAAATGACTTTTGTTTTGAACACCTTTGGAAGGTTGCAGCTCGTTGACGGGCAGGGGAGCCTCGTCGCGTTTCCCGAGAAAGGGTTGCTGCTTCTCGTCTATTTGTTGACGACCGGTGAAGGTTCGGCGGATCGAACGAGTTTGGCTCGTTTTCTGTGGGGCGATGCCGACAGGGACGTTGCGCTTTCGACTTTGCGTAAGCTGATTTCGAGAATAAAGGCCCGTCAAACCGAACTCGGAATAAACATCCTCTCATCCCAGGGGAACATGGTCTCTCTCGACCGAGAGTCCTTGTCTTCCGACCTTCTGTTATCTGAAACCGACGAAGCGGTCGCCTCGTTCTCCCTGCTTAAGCATCTTGTGAAGCTGCTGAACCAGCCCTTTCTGGGGCCGGTTCACTGTCACAGTCGCGAGTTTCAACACTGGCTTGCCGAGCGCGAAAAAAGCCATATCGACCTTCTCGCAAATACATTGAAAGCGGTATCTCAACGAGCGCAGTCGAGAACGGAATCCGAACTCCTGCGAAAGGCCGCCATTATCCTGTTTCGGACGGAACCGAAGGATCCGGATACGCTGCAGTTGCTGATAGAGATATTCAAGGCGGAGGAAGAAGTTGAATCCCTTCGAAATCATTTCGAACAGCGGCGCATTTCGATTTCGCGAGGGATCGCTGTACGCACCGCATCCGACGGCGGTGACACAAAACCCGTTCTCCCGGCTTTAGCGCCTTCAAGGGAAAAACACGCAACAGCTGTTTCCCTTGAGCCCGAGGACATCAGCATTGCAATCCCTCGCCTGGTGCTGCTTCCACCCAGAAATCAATCCATTCATCCCCAAGCCGGTTTTTTAGCAGCATCTTTGGTGGAGGATATCACGATTGGATTTTGTGCCTTCAACAGCCTGCAGGTCATAGCGCCATATTCGGCGGTGCAAATTGGCCACCACATGGAGACCCAGAAGGCTTTCTTCGAACGACACCACGTCAACTACATTCTCGACACTCGGATCAGCAATGCGGGCGATGACGTCACCCTGTTCGCCCAACTGATCTTTTTTGACCAGAATCAAATTGTCTGGGCAGAGAGATTCAGCCTTGATCATAGGGATCTTGTCAAAGACAGGAGGACTGTCTCTCGACGGATTGCTCTTTCCATATCCAGCGAAATCGAGCGCCATGAGGCGTTGCGCGAGGATCTGAACCCAGCTGCTTACCATCGATATCTCGTTGGCAGGCGGCACCTTGCGCGCCTGACGCTTCCGAACCTGCGGCGTGCGCGCAAGGAGATGAAAGCCGCGCTCAGCGTCAGCCCTGATTTCGCACCGGCGCTGAGTTCGATGGCACGGACTTACTCCAAGGAATGGTTGTTAACCGCGCGAGGCGATATCGATCTGTTGAAAACGGCAGAGACTTTGGCAACGCAGGCCACCGAAACGCGTCCGGATTTTGCCGATGGATATCGCGAGTTTGGCGTTGCGAAATTGTTGCAGGGTGCATTTGACCAAAGCGCCGAGGCAATGGAAGTGGCAGAGAGCCTTGCCCCGCATTATGCGGATGTTATTGCCGACTACGCGGACACTTTGGTTCATTGTTCGCTCCCTGCCATCGCCTTGCGAAAGATCGAGCGGGCAATTGAGTTGAACCCGCTCAGTCCCGACACCTATTTCTGGACCGCTGCCGGAGCAAATTATGCCCTTGGCGAATTCGAAGCTTCGCTGGATTACATTGGGCAAATGGCCGATGCCAGTTTGGCCGACAGGCTGGCGGCCGCAAACTGGGCCATGTTGGGCCATCAGGACAAGGCGCGGACCTTCGTCAGGAGATTTCGCGAAGTCAACCCGGACTTCGACGTGGACAAATGGCTGTCCGCGGTTCCGAGTAAGGAGCAATGGCATAAGGATCTTTACCGAGAAGGCCTGAAGAAAGCTGGATTTTAAACACCAATCATTAGAAGAGGGAAAAAGCATGGCTAGAGTTGTTGTTATTAGTGTTGAAGGCGACGATGCTCTCTGGGTCGCCGATCTTGACGCCGGCACGGTCGTGCCTCTTCCGTCTCCCAAGTCGGGCGGGCTGAAAGCGGTGACCGACCTTCGCGCGACCGGGTCAATCGTGACGAAGGGCGTCAATCTGGCCGTGGTTGTCAAGTCTGCGGAGGCGGCATTGTCGGGCCATTATGATGGCTGATCGCCTATAATCTCTTCATCATCACGCTGGATGGCGGGCCGCGATGACCGCTCGCCTTCCAGCGCCAAATAGGCGCCGCACGGGTCGTGGCCTCATTCTTTGATGGGGATTCCGGCTTCGATCGCAGCGTCGATGAAGGCCTGCCGCGCCTCTTCCCGGTTTCGTTTTCCCGCCATGACATCCGCGCAAACCGCACAGGCCTTGTCCAAGGCAGGCCCCTCTTCGGTCGGCCAGTCTTCGACTAGCGCCCATGTAGCGGCCTGGGTCGTCTGGATCACCACCCACTGATCCGGGCCTTCTAGGGCAAGCGTTACCGGCTTCTTCCAATTGGTTTCCATGATCTCAGGACCTCCGCTGCGTGCTCTCTGCCGTTGCAACCTGCACACATAGGGCGATTCATCCGGCGTGGCGAGGCGCAGTATGAACGAGATGCTTTTCTCGAGCAGCGAACTACTGGGATGTGCTTTTCGAAAAGGGTTCTTGCCGCCGTTTTGCGCGCTTATGCGGCGCCTCCTAGAATTCCTGCACGAATTCACACGCCAGCAAGGTTTTGCCGGGTAAGGCATTGCCTTGGCGGGCAATGATAGAGACCTTTCCAGGCCCGGCCATTCCGGGTTCCGGCTGCAGATCTGCGGGAAGTTCAAGCGAATAGCCCTTCGTGGATGTGCCGAGCAGGTCTGAGGTCTCTGCCTTCAAACCGTATTTCGCGGCCAGATCGTCGGCGCGTTCGCCCTCGATCAAGACGCCAACAGCGTTGCTAGCAAAGAAAATCTCGGTCGACTTAAAGCCGTCGCGGCCTATCTGGTTCGGGAGTTTGTAGATCGCCGCGCCCAAGGATGACGTGTCCGGCTTGGCCAGAGCTTCCACGACATCATAGATCTTCATTGCCGATGTCATCGTATAGGGTGGCTTGCAAAGGGCTGCGTCAAAGAACTTGTCATTGGCCGAGTCGGCAAGAACCTGTCCAGCCTGAAATGTCGCAAAAGCGACGTACGCAGAGAAGGCGGCGTAGCGAATGAATTTGGCGTTGCGCATGAAACATTCCCGAGAAAGTGGCTGTCGTGGATTCGTGTGTTGCGAATGCCTAGGGGATCCGAAGCAGTTATGCTACCCAAAGTTTAATCTCTCGGCTCCACTCTTCTCTTCCGTCTGGCCGCGCTGATGGGTAGGATAAGTGCTATCGGACGCCGAGACGGAGATATCGCAGCGCCGATCCGAAGGCAGGAGAGTCATGATCGCAGCCTATTTTGACGAAATCATCATGTTTTGCGCCGGCCTATGGATGACATCCGTCGGCTTTGATTATCTGCCATATCCAGGCAAGCCGGCCAGCCGGCCGCCCCTGCTTCGCCATTTCAAATGGATGGGTCCCTTGCTGCTCGCGATCGCCATCGTTCTGGCCGCTGCCTCCTAGAGCAATTCCAGCAAAAGTGCGTAGCGGTTTTGCGTCCGGAATTGCGTGAAAACAAAGAGATAGAGCATTTCCGTGATTCGGAGAAAAGCGGGAATGCTCTAGAGCCGCGTGCTCACGCTGGAGTGAAGCAATGACCGAGATGTTGGCCTGCCCGTCCGGCGGATTGGACAAAACAGAATCGATCATCCACCGCGGTTCCTACATTCTTCGATGCGCCGCCTGCGGCGAAACGATTGTCGCCACATCATTTATGGCGATGCTCGACTCGGATCACCAGTGTTCGGCCTTTATCGATCCGGGTCCCGGAAAACACCCTTCGCCAGAGACGCTCGTCGCGCGTGGGCCGTTCCGGCAGATCGCAACGGCAATCAGTGCCGCGGCGAGTGACGGAACTCTGATACGTCTGATCTCTGAAGCGAAAGTTTGAAGTCCGCCTTTACACAGCTGGCGCCCTCATGGGCGTAACCGGACGAGAATCTTGGCTCCAGGAACCCTCAACTGTTCCGCCAGCGCTTCCAGATCCTTCCTATCTGTTCCCGCCAGAACGATACGACCATCCATGATCGGCTCCCTCATCCAGGGTTCCATGACGACCTTGTCTTTGATCAGCATCTGCGTTTGTCGGCCCAATACCGCCTGCGTGAAATCGCGGAATGTGGCGGCGCTTTCCGGGGTGAGCACGATATTCAGGCCCTGGTCGTAGGACATGGGGGACAGGCTTACCTCCGCACTCTTCACCTCAAGCGAGACGGGTGCGATCGCCGTGGCCGCGTCATCGCCCGTCGTAACGGTCGTATCCTGCGATGCCGTTGGCGGGGCAGGCGGTGTCGAAAGGTCATCCATGATGCCCGGCCCGGCCCTGGCCGATGGCAGCGGCTCGATATGCAAATCGGGCGTCTGCAAGTCTCTTGCCGTCAGCACGGCGGGAAGCGGCAAGCTGGCCGGCATATCCTCGCGTTGGATGTGGGTGTATGTGCGCAACCTCGTCCCTCCTGCCTCAACGGTGACGATCTCCGACGCTTCGAGTGTCGAACCATCGTCCAGGGACACCATGAGCTCGACGCTTCGGCTCTTGCTGGCGCGTTTGAGGGAAGCCAGCTGATCGGCGGTGAGGTTCTTTGCTCGCTCGGCAAAGCCCGTCATCAAATTTGCGATCGCCGGCTGCTGCGACTGGCTGAACGCTGCGGCGTCGGCTTCCTCCGACAGGGAAAGGGTTGCCGTGTGTGCGGTCGCGTCGGTGGATTTCAGGGTCCAGGTCGATATCACCGGAACACTGACTCCGCCATAATCTTCATCCCGCGAGGTCGCCGAGGCCGGTCCGACGTCCATGGTCTCATCCTTGTAGGATTGTCCCGTGGCGAGCAGTTGCGCCTCCGGCACCATGGCGGCAACAATTTGAAGAGGGTTTGCCTCGATGGTGTTGATGATCTCATAGAGCCCGCTTTCGGGTGCCGCGGGGACCCCGCCCGGTCCATTGGCCACCATCGCCCGCATGTGCGCCACGATCTGGTCGACACCGGCGACATCGCGCGGGTTGCCGTTCAGGTCGGTTTCGAGTTCGAGCGTAGCGGTGCCATAGGCCGTGAGGGAATTCCGATAGAGTAGGTTCATCTGATAGCTGTCGGCAAGACCAGCCATGCCTTCCGGCAAATCTGCGCTGAGGGACCAGCGGACCCGCATGCCGTCTTCATCCCGCGACAGGACGGTCATAGCCTGGCGAAACGCGCCGCGCGCCGTCACCGGCGGGGTGCCTGATTTGTCGAACCAGAACGACATATCGGTCTCGGTCGCTTTTTGAACGCGGTAGCTGCGCTCGACGCCGGTCGCTGGCGCGTAGCCGGGGATCGTGACGCCGCCGGCGGACCATGCCGGATGGGAGAGTATGAGGCAAATGCAAAACCAGGCAAATCTCTTCCAGTGCGGCGATGTCATGCGGGCAGGGGCCTCTGAACATTGAAGGTTGTAGGGCGCTTTCCGGCTGTCGGCGCGCGAGCATATTTGCATATGAAGAGGATGGGTAGTGCCGTTGCCGCAATAACCGTTTTGCGCGAAACTGCTTCAGGTTTTCAAGATTGAGATCGGGAGATCAAGGTTAAGCACTTCTCATCGGCCGCTACAGTTTCGGCCCCAAGGCAGCGAAACGAAAAACTATTGCGCGATCGGGTAGTCTCTTGAATATGCATCCCGTTCTTCCTTCCCGACCAAGGATGAGTAATAGCCGCTGCAAACCAGATATGAGCACTCATCCGGGTTGCCCGTTTGCCATCCCGGCTGGCAGAGTACAACGCGATGGAATTTGGCGTTGCAAAGTCCGTGGTTTGCCAGCAGCCGCGGATCGTTTCCGAAATACGCGCTTATGGCTTTCTCGCGAGTCCATGCAGGCACGACTTTCCAATCAGCGTCGCCGCCCTCATCGGTCACGTTGGCGATCGCACAGAACGACCAGTTAGATATCATGATCGGCTGATCGCAGGAAAAAGCCTGGACGGTGCTTCCCAGCAAGATCGAAATCAATACCAACAATCGCCGGACGCAAACGACCACGCTCTTCTCCCCCATACCGCTTATTCGCATCGCGCTTCTACCCCCAAGATTCATTGCAGCGATCCTAGCAGAAGGGACTGGATAGTAGAAGATCATAACTAAGAATATTTTCCTAGTTCATGGATCGTTCTAGCGGTAGGTTTGCCGCCATCGCAACCACGGACTGTTAGATGCTGAGTAATTTTTTTCTCAGGGGTGAGGTGATGGCGCGGGCGAGCTGTGGCCGTCGCGCGCTGCATGAACGGAGTTTCCGCAACAGGCTCCGGAGGGCGGGCGGATACCGACCGACAACACGGGCGAGGGGCTGATGGCGGAATTCAACCCTCGCGACAAAAGCCGAACCAGTCAGGGAAAGACGCGGGCGATGGTGCGCAAGCATACTGCTCCGCCGGGCGCGGCGGATGACGGTAGCCTTCGCTGGCAATGGTTCACCATTCAGCTGCTGGAATCTGCGGCCTTCACGACCCTGAGTGCGAACGCCTGCCGCGCCTTCTTCCGCATCGTCATCGAGCACACGGCCCACGCTGCCTTGGAAAACGGCAAGCTGATCGTGACCCACCCTCAGTTCGTGTCCTACGGCGTGACCGGCGAATATGTGGCCGATGCGATCGATGAGCTCGAATATAAGGGGCTGATAAAAGTTCGCCGCGGCCGGGCGGGCAGTGGTGTCGCGCATCCCAACCGGTTCACGCTGACTTTTGTCGGTGACCATGAAGGTGCGCCACCCACCGACGAGTGGAAGCGATGCACGGCGGAGAGGTGCCGGAAATGGTCCGAGACCGACCGCAAGATTGCCGCCGACAAACGCGGGCGCGTCGGCAGGAAGAAAAAATCCCCACTTCGGAATCCCGAAATCCCCCCGCTTCGGGATTCCGAAATCCGCCGCGCTTCGTGAGATGTCGCCATGAGGAAAAATTGAATGGTTTCAATGCCGCAACCAATTTCGGGATTCCGAAGTGCTATATAGATCTTGGTGGGGTGTCCCTAACGAAGACACTTTGCCACGATCAGGAACTCCGTCTCCCGACCCCCGATCTTCCCGGCCGAAACGGTGCGAAGCACAAGACCGAAAGCTTCATAGAGCCAATAAAGCGGGGGAATTCTATCCTTGAGCGCATGCACCTGCGTCGACACATATTCGCCGACAAAGACGACATCCATCCCGAGGTCTTTCAATGTCCCGGCAATCTCCGAATGGGATGCCTCTGCGGCATGCTCGACGCGGAACGGCGCATAGCCCGGCTTTCCGGCGTTTTTCTGCCTGAGAACGTAGCGATAGAACAAGACGTGGGTCCACCAGGGCGTCAGGTCGGTGAAGATCCCTTTGGCTGAATTCAGGATCGGACCCTTGACGAACACCAGACCACCGGGAGACAGGGTATCATGGGCTCTCAACAAGGCAGAGCGCGGGCTTTCCAAATGTTCGAGGACGTCCCAGAAGACGCAGGCGTCGAAGTGACGATCTCCATAGTCGATGGTTTGAGCGTCGCCGAGGATCCTCTCAGCGGCGTCCTGGTTCTTTTCGAGTTGCTCCTTGGAGATGTCGACAACGGTATATCGCGCACCTTTCAAGGGGATATGCGTGCGGGAGCCGCCCCCGACCTCAAGGATATTTGTATCAGTCTTGCTGGAAAATGCTGATTGTGCGTGCGAGAGCGCGTCGTTTACCCACGGCGAAGCCATAATCTTTCCCTCCCGAAAGATTAGCGTTTACGACTATAAGTAAGCATTAATATAATATTTTAGCAATGTTTTAAGCATGTCTGGGCAAGTGGCGCGTCCGGCCGGAATTGGCAGGCAAGCCGTCAGCCTAGTTTCGCGCAACCTTCCTGATGTATCCGCAGGTCTGGTGATTCAGAGGCGCTTCAGCCGGAGGAATGCATGACGGTGGGACTTTTTCGGGCTCTGGCTGTCCTGGCGATGATGACGGCCCTTGGCGGCTGCATCGACCATGCCAATGATCCCGTGCTCCTGGCGGTCGGCGTGCCGGTCAATCCGCCGGTCGTTGCGCACGGCCTTTGCATGACCGACGGCAACGCCATGTATGACGAGGCGAGGAAGCAGTATCAGCTGCGCGCCCAGCTGACCGGATATGCTCAGGCCGATGAGCTTGAGGCCGAAACGATAGCGCGCGCTGCCGCCCATCGCCAATATGTCGCTTGCCTCTCCGGCCAGGGTTACCGGACATTATACGCGAATTGAGAACAGAGAATTCACGTTTCCTCACAAACGCCGTTTGAGCCCTCTTTCTGATTACGACTTTTCACGTTTTTTGGCGATTTGGTCACGCCCGATCGCCTGCAATCACGAGTTTTGGAAGTTGCGCGCCGCGGCGGAACTCCGCAGTTGGGAAGCGCATTTTCCCGAGATAAATCCAGTAAGGAGGGTTTATCATGAAGATGCTCAGTCTCACCCCTTCCACCGCCGCCCTCGGCGCCCTTCTCGCCCTCACGTCGATCATCCCTGTGCAGGCAGCACCCGTTCAGACGGCTCGGCCGCCCGCTGTCTCGGACGTAAAAGTGGTGCAATATAAACCACATGCCGGTTCATGGCATGGCTATCGGGGCTTTCGCACCGAGCGCCCCGGCACCCGCCGCCACTCCGATGGCTACTGGTATCCGCTTGCCGCTTTCGGCGTCGAGGCCGGCACCACGGGCTCCATCGTCCGCCCGCCGGTGAACAGGCCGGCAGCTCCGGAAATGTGCAACCCTACGTTTTCCGGATCGATCGGTCCCGGCAGCATGCCGTGTGATAACGGCTATTGAGCCGGCAAATGAAGGAGGCGGCGATGAGCCGCCTTTTTCTCGATCGGGCCGCCGCTCACATATCCGTGACCTCTTATTTGACACCGTAGTATGTGACAGATCGCCTTCCTAACTCCGGGACGTAAATTCCACGAATCCTCCGAAGGAGACGATGATGACCACGACTTTCAAGACCGGCCTGATGGCCGCTGCCTTCGGCGCAATCCTCGGCCTCTCGGCCTTCTCGGCCACGGCAGCTCCCCTCCAGTCGAGCGCGACAGAGCAGGGCGCAGCCGAGCGTCCGGTTGCGAGCCAAGAAACCAAGGTCGAGCACGACAGGCGCACGACGGGTTCGATCGGCGATCGCGCCTCGGAAACCTCAGGTCGGATGACGCCCTACATGATGAACCCGAAGAAGCCCCTCAAGATGGATTGCAAGCTCGGCTTCAACCCGGGGAGCGGCTCCAGCTGCAACTATTGAGGACACCTCGGCATCTCGCGATTTGAGCGGGGCGGCTTCCAGGCTGCCCCTTTCGCGTGTCGATTGATAATCTTGCATTGGCTGCAAAAATGCAATAAGTACGAAATGCAGCAACTGTTGGCAGTGGTGTTGCGAAAAGCCGCAGCCAAGAGCGATTGACGCGTTTGCCTTGGAATTGCCATGCTCGCCGCGATGGTCGCATTTCATAATCAATCGAATTTCAGACAGGTGGGATAGTCATGACTGCAAAGGCCGCATGCTCCGATTTCCTGCATTTTTTCCGCTCCTGGGTCAGTAATCCGCTTCGGGTCGCGGCCATCGCGCCATCGGGGGATTCGCTTGCCAGGATCATGACCAGTGAAATTGCCGCACTCGACGGGCCGATCATCGAGCTCGGCCCGGGAACCGGCGTCTTCACCCGGGCGCTGCTGGCGCGCGGGGTGAGTGAAGCGGATCTGACTCTGATCGAGTATGGCCCGGAGTTCATCACCTCGCTGCAGGCGCGGTTCCCAACGGCGCGCGTATTGCAGATGGATGCCGCCCATCTCGCCCATGCCGATATTTTCGAAGGCGAACCGGTCGGCGCGGTTGTCAGCGGCTTGCCGCTCCTCTCCATGTCGCCGCGCAAGATCGCCTCGATCCTGGCCGGCGCCTTCGCCTATATGCGCCCGGGCGGCGCCGTCTATCAGTTCACCTACGGTCCGCGCTGCCCGGTGCCGCGGCCGATCCTCGACCGTCTCGGCCTGAAGGCGGTGCGCATCGGCGGCACGGTGCGCAACCTGCCGCCGGCCTCTGTCTACCGGATTTCGCGCCGCAAGCCGCTGGAACTGTCGCGCGAGCGATTCAGCTATCGCTCGAGCGCGGCTGACGTCGACGATGTCGCCGCCTTTTCCAACGAAACCGGCGGCTGAACGATGATGCCGGGCCGGAATGGCTGAGAACAAGCGGACAGAAACGACGGAAGGCAGGCGGGAACGCAAGCGGCGGCAGACGCGCGAGCGCATCGAGCAGGCGGCGATGACCCTCTTTCTGCAGCGCGGCTTCGAGGCCACGACGATCGAGGACATCACCGAGGCGGCCGATGTCTCCAAGCGCAGTTTCTTCGATTATTTCCCATCCAAGGAAGAGGTGGTTTTCGCCTGGCAGGATGCCTTCGCCGATCGCCTGATGGCGGCGGTCGCCGCAAGGCCGGCGGGCGAATCCTCGGTCGCGGCGGTAGAGGCGGCGATCACCGCAACCGTCATCGCTTCCGTCGACGAGCCTGGTCTGGCGCGTGGGGACCTCATCCATCGCACGCCGGCGCTGAAGGCCCGCGACCAGCTGAAATATGCCAAACTCGAACAGAAGCTCGCCGAGGCGCTGCTTCTGCGCAAGGCAGGTGATCCGCTTGAGCGGCCCCGCATGCGCGTCCTTGCGGCAATCGTCATCGGTGCGCTGCGCGTCGGGGCTGAGCTCTGGCAGCAGCGCCCGCCAAGTGCTTCGCCGCAGGATTTCGCCCGGGAGATTTTCGCCGACCTCTGGAAGATGCTGGCGGAATTCGGCGACGAGGCAAAGACCAGGCGTTGACGCGGGACCGCCTGAGCCTCCGTGCGCACTTCAGCGACATCGGCTCGATGTCGATGTTTCCGCTCATCCCTGTGATCAGGCCCTGTTATCGGAACCGGGCCGTCCTATATCTGCAAGCGTCGCAGCGACCACATTCTGATGATCCCCGCGATAGGCGGATCTTCACCATGCCGGGCATCGCTTTCGATCAGGGCAGACATTCGCGCTCGAAGGCATCTCCGAAAGCCTCGGCATTCGTGCCGCGGCTGTTGAACCGCCTCCGACCGTTCCACCGATTTCAATGATTGATTGATAAGAGAGGAAAGACCATGTCCAGTCACAACGCAGCCCAATACAACGCGGCAAAGTCAGGCACCTTCAAGATCGGCGGGGATATCGAGATCAATCGTCTCGGTTTCGGCGCCATGCGCGTCACCGGCAAGGGCATCTGGGGCGAGCCTTCCGATCATGCCGAATCCATCCGTACGCTGAAGCGCCTGCCGGAACTCGGCGTCAACTTCATCGATACGGCCGATTCCTACGGCCCCGATGTCTCCGAATGGCTGATCAAGGAAGCGCTGCATCCCTATGGCGGCAAGTCTGTCATCGCCACCAAGGGTGGCCTGACCCGCCACGGCCCCGATATCTGGCTGCCCGTCGGCCGCCCGGAATATCTGATCCAGCAGGCGCATAAGAGCCTGCGCAATCTCGGCGTCGAGCAGATCGATCTCTGGCAGTTGCACAGGATCGATCAGAAGGTGCCGGCCAAGGAGCAGTTCGATGCGATCAAATCGCTGCTCGATACCGGCCTCATCCGCCATGCGGGTCTGAGCGAAGTGTCCGTTGCCGACATCGAGGCAGCCTCGAAGCATTTCAAGGTCGCGACCGTCCAGAACCGCTACAATCTCGTCGACCGCACCAGCGAGGATGTGCTCGACTATTGCGCCAAGCACAATATCGGCTTCATCCCGTGGTATCCGCTGGCCGCCGGCGATCTCGCCAAGCCCGGCTCGCTGCTCGATAGCATCGCCAAAAAGCACAATGCAGCACCCAGCCAGATCGCGCTCGCCTGGGTGCTGAAGCGCAGCCCGGTCATGCTGCCGATCCCCGGCACCTCCAAGGTCAAGCATCTCGAGGAAAACGTCGCCGCCGTCGACATCACCCTCTCGAACGAAGAATTCTCCGCCCTCGACGCCGAGGGCAGCAAGGTCTTCAAGGCTGCTTGACGGGCAAACCACGGCTTTCCGGTTTGCGCTAGTAGCTGCCCCTCACCCTAACCCTCTCCCATAAAAGACGGGGAGAGGGGACGTGTCCTGCGATGGGTGCGTTGGGAACGGAGAGGTTGCGGCATGCCCCCCTTCGCTCCGCGAGCGGGGGTCCGAAGGACGGGTCGAGACCCGTGGCTCGACCCCGGTCGGTGCCGGCAGGCGGATGAGGTGCAAGTCGGCGATCCAGGCCGAGGCCGCAATTTTCGGCATAATTTTGACCATCTGGTCAAACATGCTGCAAAATGAGGCGGCGGCGTGCCATTTAGGAGGCAAGCCTTGCGTTCAGCGCATTGCTGCATTGCGGTATTTTCGCTATTCCGAATCAAAAGAATTGGCTATTACTATCTTCGTAAGCAGCGCACTCCTCCTCCCAGCGCTCTTACATCGGACTGACAACACTCCTCCTCCCAGTTGTCAGTCAGGATCAAGAGCCCGGCGCACCTCCTCCCGCGTCGGGCTTTTTTCTTTTCTCCAAGTCTGTTTCTTCCAGGTCGAAGTCGATCAATTACCGATGCGGGCAACACCGGTTTTGCCGTTGTCCCAGGTCCATTTAATCGTGTTGGCGCCGGCGCGTTCGAGTTCGAAGCACATTGGCTTGCCCTTGTTCCAGCTCTGGAATTTCTGGCAGAGGCGGTTGGCGTCGATCCACCATTGGCCGGTATCGCTGGGTTTGACATAGCGGCCGAGGCCGATCGCCTGGCCGTTGCCGTCGACCTTGCCGGACGAGCGGAAGATCAGCGGCAGTTCACCGCCGAGCGGCGTGGAGAGGTAGACCGTCTTGCCGATGATGTCGCGGCGGATATCGGCCTCGCCGAGCGTCTCCGTCGAGCCGAGCGAAGGCATCAGCATCAATGTCGACAAGCATGTGATCCCGAGCAATTTCATCACCGTGATCCATCGATTGAACCTGATCGGGCAAAACGCCGCGGATAGCCGAAAGTTTCAGGCGCAATTCCAGCAAAAGCGCGCAGCGGTTTTCACAGGATTGCTCTTGTCCACCTCCCGCGGTTTGACTCGGCAAGCCTCGTCGGACTATTTGAACGGGCGCCGCCTGTCCGGTGCGTGAACCGATTGGAGTTTGGTCATGATCGGCAAAAGACGCGGCTTGCCCGCGGCTCTGACAGGTCTTCTGATTGCAACGATGGCGCTCGCCGGCTGCGGCGGCAGGCCGGTCGGTGTCATGCAGGCGGCCGGCACCGCGGCCCCCGGCACCTCCAAGGTCGATCTTCTCGTCGCAACAACGCGCGCTGCCGACGACAATCCCGCCGTGCTTTTCTCCGGCGAACGCGGCACCGGGCTCGCCGTCAATGCCGTCGACGTCTCGATCCCGCCGGAAGCCAATCGCAAGGTCGGCCAGGTGCAATGGCCAAGCCGCCTGCCGGCCGATCCGTTGCGCAATTTCGTCACCGTTTCCGTCGATCCGCTGGAAGGTGAGCGGGCCGGCGAGACCTGGCTGAAGACCCATATGCCGAAGAGCCGCCGCGTGCTCGTCTTCGTCCACGGCTTCAACAATCGTTATGAGGACGCCGTCTACCGCTTCGCGCAGATCGTCCACGATTCGCATGCCGACGTCGCCCCCGTCGTCTTCACCTGGCCGTCGCGCGGCAGCATCTTCGATTATAATTACGACAAGGAAAGCACCAACTATTCCCGCGACGCGCTGGAGGAGCTGCTGACCCGCACCGCCGCCAATCCGGCTGTCAGCGACATTACCATCATGGCCCATTCGATGGGCACGTGGCTAACGGTCGAAGCGCTCAGGCAGATGGCGATCCGCAACGGCCACGTCGCACCGAAGATCAACAATGTCATCCTCGCCTCGCCGGATCTCGATGTCGATGTCTTCGGCCGTCAGTTCGCAAGCCTCGGCAAGGAACGACCGCAATTCACCATCTTCGTCTCGCAGGACGATCGCGCTCTGGCGCTGTCGCGGCGCATCTCCGGCAATGTCGACCGGCTCGGCCAGATCGATCCTTCCGCCGAACCTTACCGCAGCAAGCTCGAGGCGGCCGGCATCACCGTGCTCGACCTCACCAAGCTCAAGGGCGGCGACCGGCTGAACCACGGCAAGTTCGCCGAAAGCCCCGAAGTGGTGAAGCTGATCGGCGATCGGCTGATTGCCGGCCAGACGATCACCGATTCCAATGTCGGTCTCGGCGAGGCCGTCGGCGCCGTGGCGATGGGTGCTGCCCAGACCGCCGGAAGTGCCGTCAGTGTTGCCGTTAGCACGCCGATTGCGATCTTCGATCCGCGCACCCGGCGCAACTACGACGCCCAGGTGAAGCGTCTCGGCCAGTCGATGAACAACACCGTCGGTTCGGTTGGCGACAGCGTCGGCGCCAGCCTGCCGGAAAGCCAGTAAAAATTCCAAAGAGCAATTCCAGCAAAAGTGCACAGCGGTTTTGCGTTTCGGAATTGCGAAAAAACAAAGAGATAGAGAATTTCCGTGTTTCGGAAAACGGAAATTCTCTAGGCATCGCATCTTGTTGTGATATATCAGATTCACGACGGCACTTCTGTCTGCCGTGCGATGGGTTGATGGCATGGCGGATGAGACGAAGAAGAGTGTGGCGGTCGTCGGCGCAGGCGTGATCGGCGCCTCGATCGCTTTCGAGCTGCAGCGGCGCGGGTTTGAGGTGACGCTGATCGACAAGGGCGAGCCGGGACGCGGCACCTCTTTCGGCAATATGGCAAGCATCGCGCTCGACTTTGCCGCCGGTTCCGGCCCCTCGACCTGGAAGAAGATCCCCGGCTGGCTGCTCGATCCCGAAGGCCCGGTCTGGCTGCGTCCCTCCTATGCCGCCAGGATGCTGCCCTGGTTCCTGCGCTTCCTCGCTGCCGGCCGGCCCTCGCGCCTCAGAGAGATCGAGGATGCCGGCATGAGCCTGTCGCATCGCGCGCTCGGCGATTTCAGGGGGATGCTCGAGGCGATCGGTGCGCCCGAGTTGATGACGGAGGAGGGCTGTCTGGCGATCTACGAGACGGAGGCGGAATTTGCCGCCGATCGCGGCCATCTCGCCATGATGCAGCGCTACGGCCTCGAATTCGAGGTTTTGAGCAACGGCGCCATCCAATATTACGAGCCCACTCTGTCACCGGCAATCGCCAAAGCCGTGCTGCTTCCCGACAACAAGTCGATCCGCGATCCCTACAAGCTGGTGGTGAAACTCACGGACGCCGCAAAGGCTGCGGGCACGACTTTCGTCTCCGGCACTGTGCGGAATATCGAGCGCAGGGGCGATGGCACCGCCGTCGTTCTCCTCGAGGATGGCAGGCGTATCGAGGCGGATTCGGTCGTGCTTGCCGCCGGCGTCCACACCCGTTTCCTTGCCGAAAAGCTCGGCGAGCCGATCCCGCTCGAAACCGAGCGCGGCTATCACACGCAGATCATGAAGCCCGGCATCGAGATGCGCTATTCGGTGATCTGGCCGCATCGCGCCTTCATGGTGACGCCGACGGCGGGCGGCATCCGGGTCGGCGGCAATGTCGAGCTCGCCGGTCTCGATGCCGCGCCCGATTTCCGCCGTCCACGGGTGCTGGTGCGCCATGCCCAGCGCGCGCTGCCCGGTCTCAAGGTCGAGGAGACGACGGAATGGATGGGACATCGTCCGGCGCTGCCCGATACGATCCCGATCATTTCGCCCTCGTCGAAACTGCCCGGCGTCTTTTATGCGACCGGCCACGGCCATCTCGGTCTGACCTTTTCGGCAACGACAGCGCTGGTGATCGCCGATATGGTGACCGGGCTCAAACCATCCCTCGATATGACCCCGTTCCGCATAGACCGTTATTAGGAGGTCCCGATGTCCGAAACCACCAAACCCGTAGCGCTGATCACCGGCGGCGGCCGCGGCATGGGCGAGGCGATCGCCCGCGAGCTCTCCGCGCAGGGTTATCTGCTGGCGCTGATGTCGCCGTCCGAAAGCTGTGAGAAGCTGGCGGCTGAACTCGACGGCGTCGCCTCGCGCGGCGTGGCCGAAAAGGCCGAGGATCTGAAGGCGGTCTTCGACCTGACGATGAAGACCTATGGCCGCATCGACGCCGTCGTCAACCTGAGCGGCCATCCGCCGAAGGGCGACCTGCTCGATATTTCGGACGAGAACTGGACGCTCGGTTCCGACATGATGATCCTGTCGCTGGTGCGCATGGCGCGGCTGGTGACGCCGGTCATGCTGAAACAGGGCAAGGGCGCCTTCGTCAACATCACCACTTTCGCCGCTTATGAGCCGACGCTGGTCTTCCCGGTTTCCTGCACCTATCGCGCCGCTGCCGGCGCCTTCACCAAGCTCTATTCCGATCGTTATGCGGCCGACAATATCCGCATGAACTGCATCCTGCCGGGTTATATCGATAGCCTCAACCACAAGCCGGAGACAGCCGAGAAGGTCCCGATGAAGCGCATCGGCCATGTGGAGGAGATCGCCAAGACCGCGGCCTTCCTGCTCTCCGATGGCGCGGGTTATATCACCGGCCAGAATATTCGCGTCGATGGCGGCGTCACCCGTCACGTCTGATCTGGAGTTTTCGATATGAGATGGAAGCGCACGATCCAGTTGCTGGATGTCCATGCCGAAGGCGAGATCGGCCGCGTCGCGATCGGCGGCGTGCCGAAGATCCCCGGCGATACCATTGCCGCCCAGCTGCATTGGCTGAACACCGATCCGAAGGGTGACGAACTGCGCCGCTTCCTTTGCCTGGAGCCGCGCGGCGCGCCGATCGGCTCGGTCAACCTGCTGCTGCCGGCACGACACCCCGAGGCCGACGCCGCCTTCATCATCCTGCAACCCGACCAGGCGCATGCGAGCTCCGGCTCGAACTCGATCTGCGTCACCACGGCGCTTCTCGAATCCGGCATCGTCGAGATGAAGGAGCCGGAGACGATCGTGACACTCGAAACCGCCGCTGGCCTCGTCAAGGCAACGGCGACCTGCCGCGACGGGCGTTGCGAGAAGGTCAAGCTGACCATGGTGCCCTCCTTCGTGCATGAGCTCGATGTCGCAATCGACACGCCGCATTGGGGAAGGATCAAGGCCGATATCTGCTATGGCGGCATCTTCTATGCGCTTGTTGATGTCGGCCAGATCGGTCTGACGATCGAGAAGGCCAATGCCGCCGGCCTCGTCCAGGCCGGCATGATCCTCAAGGAACTGATCAACCGCGACATCAAGGTCGTCCATCCGGAGATCCCGGCGATCTCGGGCGTCGCCTATGTCATGTTCCGCGATACCGAAGCCGATGGCACGGTGCGCACCTGCACCACCATGTGGCCGGGCCGGGCCGACCGCTCGCCCTGCGGCACCGGCAACTCCGCCAATCTCGCCACACTTTATGCCCGCGGCAAGGTCAAGGTCGGCGACACCTTCACCTCGAAATCGATCATCGGCTCCGAATTCGAGGTCGGGCTGCAGGCAGTAACCGAGGTGGCCGGCCGCCCCGCGGTGATCCCCACCATCACCGGCCGCGGCTTCACCTTCGGCCTGACCCAGGTAGCTCTCGACCCCTTTGACCCGCATCCGAACGGTTTTGCGCTGACGGATGTCTGGGGGCCGGCGGCGGGAGAGATTTGACTGCGAGGAGCATGTTGCCGAAAGTGTGAAGCGGTTTCCTGACCGGTTTGCTCCAATGGCTGCCCCTCACCCTAACCCTCTCCCCGTAAAAACGGGGAGAGGGGACGTGCCATACAAGAGGCCGATGGGGAACGGAAAGGTCGCGGCATATGCCCTTCTCCCCGCTTGCGGGGAGAAGGTGGCGGCAGCCGGATGAGGGGCAGCGGCACGCGCCGGCGATCTTATCAAGCTTCCTCGACCAACTGACCAAAGCACATGAGTATCTGCGTAACGATATTCGAAACGCGATCAGCCCTGCCTGCGCTTAGCAGCCCCGGTTCGAGTGTCCCAACCCAGCATGGCCAGCTCGGCCACTGCCTCCAGTTCGCTGCGGGTCGCTCCGTCGCGGGCCAGGATCGACATGCCGTTCTGAACGGTCTGGACGAAGCGGGCAAGCGCGTGGACGTCGGCCGAGGCCGGAATTTCGCCCTCTGATATCGCCTGGTTTATGCGCAGCTTCAGGCGCTCGAGCGTGATGGCGCGGGCGGTTCGCACGAGTTCGCCGAGTTCCACGTGGCCTTCGCTGCCGACCGAGGAGAGTGTCACCATGCAGCCGCGGGGAATATCCGCGACACAGCCGGTCAGCGCAGCGGCCGAATCCATCAGAAGCGACATCACCGCGTCACGGGCCGTGCCTGCGGAAAAGAACCCTGCCCAGACGAGCGCCTCGTTATTGTCGCGATAGTGGCGCAGCGCCTCGGCATAGAGCGCCTCCTTCGAACCGAACGCCGCGTAAAGGCTCGGCGAGCCGATCCCCATCGCCTCGGTGAGATCGGCGATCGAAGTCGCCTCGAAGCCCTTGATCCAGAACAAGCGGGTCGCCTGCGCCAAGGCTGCTTCCCGATCGAACGCCCGCGGCCGCCCGCGACTGCGGGCAGGGGTTTCATCGACGTTCGACATCTCATCCGATTTCTGCATCGATCATTATATAAACCCATTGACACCTCATCGCAACGTGCCTAGCTATTTATGTGTCGATCACTACAGAAAGAGAAGATCATGACAGAACTGGCTGGAAAGCGTGCCCTCGTCACAGGTGGCTCGCGTGGCATTGGTGCCGCCATCGCATTGGCGCTTGCCGACAAAGGCGCTGATGTCGCCATCACCTATGAGCGTTCGGCCGATCGCGCCGCCGAAGTCGTCCGGGCGATCGAGGGCAAGGGCCGCAAAGCGATTGCCATCCAGGCCGACAGCGCCGATCCGGCGGCCGTGAAGCGCTCGGTCGACGAGGCAGCTCAGGCACTTGGCGGCCTCGACATCCTCGTCAACAATGCCGCAATCGCGCTTTACGGCGCGATCGCCGACGTCAGCGTCGAGCAGATCGATGCGCTGCTGGATGTCAATGTACGATCGCCTTTGCTCGCTTCTCAGGCCGCCATTCCCTATCTGCAGGCGGGAGGCCGCGTCATCACCATCGGCTCGGTCGGCGCCGAACGCATCGTCGGTGACACCGGGACGGTCTATTTCATGACGAAATCCGCGCTCCACTCGTTTACCCGCGGCCTCGCGCGGGAACTCGGATCTCGCGATATCACCGTAAACCTCGTCCAGCCGGGTTCGACCGACACCGATATGAATCCCGCCAATGGCGACTTCGCCGACTTCCAGCGGGCCCTGATTCCACTTGGACGTTACGGTGAGCCGGAAGATGTGGCCGCCGCTGTAGCTTTCCTCGCAAGCCCTGCTGCAAAGCACATCACCGGAACCGTCCTCACGGTGGATGGCGGCTTGAATACCTGAATTGGAGTCTGTTGCCTGCGAACGGTAAACGACACGGGGGATCGACGGAGGTCGGTCCCTTCTTTCGGTCTGAGGGCCATCGCTCTAACCCGTCCTCCAGCCCCCGTTGAGGAGAAGGGGGGAGCCAAGCCGCGGCACCCTCCAACATACCTCATCCAGAGATGCGATCCGCAGGATCGCCTCGAAGGACACGCCACAGCGCTGCTCCTCGCATGATCGGGCGCCGGAATGCCCGCCTCGTCCTTCGAGGCCCCTGGGGGCTCCTCAGGATGAGGCTCTCTTAAACGCCGCCGCTCCGGGCGCTGGCGAGGTGTCAGCGTCTGCACGATGCTTCGTTGGATACGCCGCTTGACCCGAGGATGTCACGGAGACGACGACGGCCGGCGTGCTTCTTCCTCAAGCTTTAAGATGACGTTTCGGAGAGCGTGGAACGGCCGGTCGGCCAGGTGGACAGCGCTTGTTCGACGACAGCCTCGAGCATCTCGCGGCTAAACCCGGCTTTGGCCTGCACCGCCATGCCGTGCGTGAGAGCCATCACGAAGGCTGCAAGGGCATCGGCTTTGGCCGTCTCCGGCAAGTCGCCCTCTGTCTTGGCTCGTTCGAAGCGTTCACGAAGCTGCGCCTGACCAGCCGCACGAAAATCGATCAATGCTTGCCGCACAGGTTCGGCGTCATCCGATCCCGCTACGGCGCCATTGATGCCGAGACATCCGGTATGGTCGGGATAACGCGTATTGAGATCGACTGCGTTGACGAGGATATGGGCAGCAACCTGACGCGCTGTGGGGAGCTGAAGCGCCTCCGGAATATAGTGCAGGAATCGCTCGGAATAGCGAGCCAGCGCCAGACGGAAGAGGGCTTCCTTGTTGCCGAATGCAGAATAGAGGGCGGGTCTCTCGACGCCGGCAGCCTCGGTCAGGTCGGTATAGGAGGAACCCTCGTAGCCCTTGCGCCAGAAGACGCATAAAGCGGCGTCGAGCGCTTTCTCCACATCGAATTCACGATGGCGTCCCATCAGGTCAACTCGGTTTTTTTCATAATGACCGTTATTAAACCGGTTGACAGCGCATGTCAAATTTCATACCGGTCGTTATCGTAATAATCGTTATGAAAATAAATCGCTGTCTTTAGTCAAGACCCACACAGCGACCGGATCAAGTACCGAAAGGATTTCCATGTCGAACATATTGAAGGGCAAGGTCGCCCTCGTGACTGGCGGCTCGCGCGGGCTCGGCGCCGCCACGGCCGAGGCGCTGGCCGACCAGGGGGCGGATGTTGCGATCAGCTACGTCGCCTCTGCCGAAAAGGCCGAAGCCGTGGTCGAGACGCTGAGGGCGCGGGGTGTGCGGGCGCTGGCGATCCAAAGCGACCAGGCCGACATGGCGGCGGCCAAGCCGCTGGTCGAGAAGGTGGTGGCCTACTTCGGCAAGCTCGACATCCTCGTCAACAATGCGGCGATCGCCGTGCAGGGCAAGACGGTCGACGACCCCGATCTCGACACGGTCAATCTCGATCGCCAGTGGCAGATCAACGTCATGGGCGCCGTGGCGACCACGCGCGCAGCAGCGCCGGTACTGCCGGATGGCGGCCGGATCATCTTCATCGGCTCGGCTCTCGGCACCCACGTCCCGTTTACCGGCGCTGCCGATTACGCCGGAACCAAAGCGGCGATCGTCGGATATGCGAAGGGCGTCGCCCGCGATCTTGGCGGACGCAATATCACCGTCAATGTCATCCAGCCGGGTGTGATGCCGACCGACATGGCGGCAGAGGTGCTGGGCGATGGTGTCCCCGAGGCGCTCATGAACCTGCACGCCATCCGCCGGATCGCAACGCTTGAGGAAGTCTCTGCCCTCATCCGTCATCTGGCCGGGCCGAATGGCGGCTACATCACCGGCGGCGTGATCGACGTGGCCGGTGGCCTGGCCATCTGAAGGTCGAAGACCAAGACTCTTACTCACGCAATTGAAGGAAAAGAAATGACTGAGAAATTTGGTGCAAAGTCGACCGCCGACGAGGTGCTGTCCGGCGTTGATCTCAGGGGAAAGCGGTTTCTCATTACGGGCGTATCGTCGGGCATTGGGCTCGAAACCGCCCGCGCACTGGTGGCTCACGGCGCAAGCGTCGTCGGCGCGGTCAGGGACCGCGCGAAGGCGGAGCGAGCCACGGCATCGGTCCGTGACGCTGCGTCGCAAGGAGGTGGCACTCTGGAACTGACTGAGCTCGATCTGGCATCCCTGCAAAGCATTCGCGCCTGCGCGGACAGGCTGTTGGCTGACGGCCGGCGGTTCGATTCCATCATCGCCAACGCCGGCGTCATGGCAACGCCGTTCGCTCGGACGGCCGACGGCTTCGAACTGCAGTTCGGGACCAACCATCTCGGTCACTTCGCTTTGGTCAATCGGATCGCGTCGCTACTTGCCGATAACGGCCGCCTGGTGGTGCTGTCGTCGCAGGCGCATCGCGTCGCCGATGTCGATCTGGACGATCCGAATTTCGAGCGACAGGCCTATGACCCATGGGTCGCCTATGGCCGATCGAAGACGGCGACCTCTCTCTTCGCCGCAGAATTTGATAAGCGGCATCGCGATCGCGGCATCCGAGCCGCCTCGGTGATGCCTGGCAATAGCCTCACCGATCTCCCCCGCCATCTCCGGCAGGAAGACCTGCAGGGCCTGTTCGAGACCGTTGGCAAGGCCCGCGCCGAAGCCGGTCTGCCTCCGGCGGAGCTGAAAGACATCCCGCAGGTGGCCGCAACCTCGGTCTGGGCCGCCGTCGTGGCTGACAAGGACGAGATCGGCGGACACTATCTCGATGATTGCGCCGTCGCGCCGATCAACGACACGCCCAACCCGTTTGCCGACGGCGTCAGGTCCTATGCGCTCGACGCCGACAAAGCCAAGCGGCTTTGGGCGAAAAGTGAGGAATGGATAGGCGCAAACACAGCCGCCATTTGAAGTCGGTAAGCTGGTGTCGGCTCTGAATCAGAGCCGACACGCTGCGGCCCATCAACGGCGTTGCAAAATTCTGGTGCTGATGTGATCTGTGGCAAGCTCCGCGGCCGGCGCTGGCCTACCAAGCAGATATCCTTGGCCGATGTCGCAACCCAGATCCTGAAGCCGCTGAAGTTGGCTCTCTTCTTCGATACCCTCGGCGGTTATTGTCACGCCAAGTCCGGCGCCGAGAGCGATGATGGCCTTGATCACCTTGTCCTGCTTGTCATTGGTTTCGAATGAAGAGACGAAACTCCTGTCGATCTTGATCTTGTCGAACCGGTAGTTGGAGAGTTGCGAGAGGCTGGAATAGCCTGTTCCAAAATCGTCGAGGGCAATCCTGACGCCGGCGTTCACCAGATCGTCGAGGACGATTCGTGCCGTGACGGCATCTTGGATGATGGCGCTCTCCGTCACTTCCAGCTCGACCCTGTGCGCCGGCAGACCGACATCGCCCAATATCTTGAGAATTCTGAGCCCCAGCAACCGGTCGCTCAGCTGGATCGGAGAAAGGTTGAATGACAGGACAAGCTCACTTGGCCAGGAAAGCGCATCGGTGCAGGCGTGGCGAAGCAGTTGGTCCGTCAATTCGACGATCAGCCCGGCTTCCTCTGCCACAGGAATGAATTCGTTCGGCGGGATGAATTCGCCGGAGGCCGACTTCCAGCGTGCCAGCGCCTCAAAGCCGATAATCTTGTTTGTCTTCAGGTCCACGAGCGGTTGATAGTAGGGAACGATCTCAGCCTTCCTGATGGCGGCTCTTAGATCGGCTTCCACCCGAATCCGTTTCGCCAACTCATCCTGCATCGAAGGGACGAAGGGCTTCACCAGATTGCGCCCCTGCTTTTTGGCGACATACATCGCACAGTCCGAATGTCGGATGACCTCGCTGAGGTCATCGCCGTTCTCCGGATAAAGTGCGAAGCCGACACTCGCGCCGAGGTCGACGGCGACGCCATTGAATGCGAAGGGTTTGCCGATCACGCTCACGATGCGGTTCCCCAACGCGGCAAGATCGGGATTTCCGGTGCGCCGCGCCAGAACGACAAACTCGTCTCCGCCAAGACGAAAAACGTGCTCACGCGGAAAGAGGGAAGAGAGCCGCTGAGCGACAGTCTTCAGCACCGCGTCACCGTGATCGTGCCCCAGGAGGTCGTTGACCTTCTTGAAGCCATCGAGATCGATGCTGAACACGGCATAGGTTTCTTCCCTTTGATCGCTCATCGCCTGCGCGCAGACGGAATCCAGAAATCTGCGGTTCGGCAGTTCGGTCAGCGTGTCGTGACAGGCAATCCAGTCCACGTTCTTTTCGGCCTGCAACCTGCGATGAACCTCCCTCGAAAGATCCCGGATTCGCAGCGCGGAATAAATGAGCCCGAGAAACCCGGAGATATTCAGGGCAAGGAGCGCATGGTCGAGCGGATAGTCATGATGCTTCTCGATGAACGCATCCAGCCCCTCATGCCAGTCGAAGAACCACGACAGGCAGAAGAGAAGCAGGAAGACCGCGAGCCAGGCAACGATCTCCACCTGGGGTCTGGTCGGTTGGATGCGAGGCATATAACAGGCTCCTGTTGTGTGACGAGCCGTCATGGCCAGTTTGGAGAACCGCATCGTCCCCGACATGTTTTCAATCAACAGCCGACATGGCTGATGCTCGTATCACCGAATGCCGGGTCGGGCCTTGCAGTCGTTGATCAAGCTGCGCAGCACCGACAGGTCCGTAAGATCGTTACCTCCGAAGGTTAATGGCGGGTTGCATTGACGAAGGTGCGAGCGTTTCGCTGCGTGAATTGGATATCTTTCCCGTAAATCGGATGAGGCCTCGATTCCATGGTGTCTGCCGGTCGCCGCTATCTGCCATTCTTCGGACGGCTGAAGAACCGCCAGAGGATCAGTAATGGGCGTGACGGGTTTATAGCGCCCCCGCGTCTTTTCAGCATCTGCGCGTCACCGGCGACTGCGGAGCGGCTCGGCAATCTCGCCGAGGTAGGGCGCATCCCAGGGCCGATCAACCTGCCAGCATGGTATCCCCCAGGCTGTAGCAGTGGCTCGCCTGATAAGCGTTTCGACCTCGGTTCATGTGCGTCACATTGAAAGTCCGAATGGCGCGCAAGATGCGGCGCTCCGCGAGGAATTTGCGGATCGAGGCGGAGCCTCGCACAGTGATGCCGAAAATGTCCTCGCCGCGCGGAAAAAAATAACCGACGTCTTCGGGCGTCGCGACGCAGTCCTCAAGAAAAGGCTCGTCCACATCGCCCTGCGCGGGTGAATGGTCCGTGGTGAAATGCGAAAGATGCACCAGGAATCGTGCACGCAGACCTTCGCCGTCGGCATAGAGCGTGAAAAGCTCCATCCAGCTCGCATTGACGCGGATGAGCGGCTTGTCGGAAGTCGAGGGCAGGCACGAAACCGACCAGTAGTGACGCTCGGTCTTGCGCGGGATGGGGATGCAGCTTTGTCCGTATAGCCTGAGAATTTCCAGAATGTCTTGCGCCTGCGGGCGACGAAGCAGCTTCTCGTACCGGGCGACATACTTGAACCGCTGTTCCAGGGACTCCAGGCGCTCTTCGGCGTCGATCAACTCCGCCTCGCCTTCCATCCAATCGCGCTGCTGCTCAGGATCCAGAAACTTGCGCAGACCAGTGGTGCTGCGACGAGGAGGCGCGCTCATGTCAGGTGCCATGTGATATCCGTGTCTTCATCGCTTCACCGGCCTGATCCCGCACGTGCCCATGCAGCCGCGCGACGTCGCCGTTCGCAGCACTTGGCTTACCGAGCGGCTTGCCGGCGCGGTGCACCAACGCAACCACCGCACCATAACATCCATCGAACGAATGCCGAAAGTCTGACCTTCAGCCGGATCGAAAGCCAAAGCTTACCGACGACCAAACCGCTGCGCACTTTTGCCGGAATTATTCTAGTAGACGAACGGATCGACCCCGGCCGCGGCATGGGTTCCCGGCTCCTTCGGATAGATCACGCCCTTGCGCAGGATGATGTTGGCATAGAGCCTGGGCTCGCCGGTCTGGATCACCGCATGGGCGGTCTTCACCCGGCCGTAGAAATCCTGGCCGATCAGCGGCACTACCTGCCGGTGCGGCTCGTGGCGGGCGCAGCAGTCGATCATCTCCTCATGCACGGGGTCGAGCTTGTCGCGCTCGGCCTTGACGGTCGAACGGAAGATCGCCTCCGCCACGAAGTCGTCGATCGGCAGCACGCTGAGCACGGCGTTGAGAACCGGTATGAGGTGGTGGCCGTCGAGCCGGATCAGCCGGCGGGCATGTTCGACGCCCGGATAATTGCCGTCGACGATGGCGATCTCGTCGCCGTGGCCCATGGCGCGAAGCGTCAAAAGCAGCTCCGGGCTCAACAGCGGATCAAGTCCTTTCAGCATGGTCTACCTCCTTGAAGAGTACGTTCTGGTCGGTGAGGTAACGCGCGAAGATCGGCAGGCTGGCGCCGCCGATGGCGCGCGCCTGGGCGCCGACCGCGCCCTCGATGATTTCGGGCATGACGACGCCCTGCAGGTCGAGCTTGGCCGCTTCGTCGATGGTGGCCTGCACGACGCGGCTGCGCACCCAGCTGGGAAAGCCGCCGTCGATCACAGCCGCGCTGAAATCGAGGATCGAGGCGGCGGCGACGATCGCCTGCGCCAGCGCCTTGGCGCTATCCTGGATCCAGGCTTCCATCGGCTCGCCGAAATCCACCCAGTCGTCGGCCGAATACCAGAGCGGCTCGGGATCTATGCCACGCTCGCGCAGCATGTTTTCGAGCACGAAGATCGAGGCGATTTCGAGCAACTGCTTCGTCTCGCCGTTCTTGCCGCGCACGGGCAGGGGGCCGATCGCGCCTGCCGTGCCGGTGCGGCCGGAAAAGATCGCCGAATTGAGGACGATGCCGCCGCCGATGAAGGAGCCGATGAAGAAATAGACGAAATCCGGATAGGACGGCCCGACGCCGAAGACGAGTTCGGCCCCGCAGGCGCTGGTCGCATCGTTCTGCATGAAGACCGGATGCGAGACGCGGGAGGCGATGTCGGCCTGCAGGTCGATCTCCCGCCAGACCTCCATGGCGCCAGCCGGCGCCCCCACCTCTTCGGCCCAATTCCAGAGCTCGAAAGGCGCGGCGATGCCGAGGCCGGCAATACGGCAGCGCTGCTTGTCGTCGAGCCGCTCTTCCAGCTCCCGGATGCCCGAGATGACGAAGGCGAGGATTTCATCCGGCAGTGGGTAGGCATAGGTCCGGTGCAACTGCATGCGGATGCGGCCGACGAAATCCATCAGCACCAGATCGGCGCTGCGCCGGCCCATCTTCAGGCCGAAGGAATAGACGGCATCGGGATTGATATGCATCGGGATCGACGGCTGGCCGACACGGCCGCGCACCGGCTCCCCGCGCGACAGCAGCCCTTCCTTCTCCAGCACCCGCATTATCACGGAGACGGTCTGTGCCGACAGCCCGCTGCGGCGCGCGATATCGGCCTTCGACAGCGCGCCGTAGAGACGCACCAGCGACAGCACGAGCCGTTCGTTATAGGCCCGCACCCTGACCTGGTTCGCACCTCCGGCCGGATTCAGAATTGGTGGCGGGACCGGCGTGTGTTCCGGTCCATCCAAGGTCGACATGGCCGCTCCTCCCGATCGTTGGCCTATGCCCGAATTCGATGGAGCATGCCACATCGAATTAATAATTCAATTGGATTTATTTATTGACAAGCCGATTTCTTTTCGCTCTTAATTGCCGTCGTCAAGGGCACGGGACCGCTGGGAGGCATTAGCGATCCACGGCGAAGTGTCATATCTTAAGCTTCCGGCCCCGCAGGGGCGGCGCCGGCAAACTCTGGGAGGAGTTCCATGAAGAAGTCTGTTCTCGCTTTCGGCGCGCTCGCGCTTGGTGTCACCTTTTCCGCTCCTGTCATGGCGGCTGACGTTGCTGCCTGCCTCATCACCAAGACCGACACCAACCCCTTCTTCGTCAAGATGAAGGAAGGTGCGACGGCCAAGGCCAAGGAACTCGGCGTCTCGCTGAAGTCCTATGCCGGCAAGGTCGACGGTGACAGCGAAAGCCAGGTGGCCGCGATCGAAAGCTGCATTGCCGACGGCGCAAAGGGCATCCTGATTGCTGCTTCCGACACCAAGGGCATCGTGTCTTCGGTCAAGAAGGCCCGTGATGCCGGCCTGCTGGTCATCGCTCTCGACACACCGCTCGAGCCGGCCGATGCCGCCGACGCCACCTTCGCCACCGACAACCTGCTCGCCGGCAAGCTGATCGGCCAGTGGGCCAAGGAAACGATGGGCGACAAGGCCAAGGATGCCAAGGTCGGCTTCCTCGACCTGACCCCGTCGCAGCCGACGGTCGACGTTCTGCGCGACCAGGGCTTTATGATGGGCTTCGGCATCGATCCTAAGGACCCGAACAAGATCGGCGACGAGGACGATGCTCGTATCGTCGGTCATGACGTGACGAACGGCAATGAAGAAGGCGGCCGCAAGGCCATGGAAAACCTTCTCCAGAAGGATCCGAGCATCAACGTCATCCACACGATCAACGAGCCGGCCGCTGTCGGCGCCTATCAGGCGCTGAAGGCCGTCGGCATGGAAAAGAACGTGCTGATCGTCTCGGTCGACGGCGGTTGCCCAGGGGTGAAGTCGGTCAAGGAAGGCGTCATCGGCGCCACCTCGCAGCAATATCCGCTGATGATGGCAGCCCTTGGCGTCGAAGCGATCAAGAAGTTCGCCGACAATGGTGAAAAGCCGAAGCCGACCGAAGGCAAGTCCTTCTACGACACCGGCGTCTCGCTCGTCACCGACAAGCCGGTTTCCGGCGTCAAGTCGATCGACACCAAAGAAGGCACGGACAAGTGCTGGGGCTGAGCCCTGATTGTTGAAAGCAGACCGGCCGGGGCTTGATCCCCGGCCGTTTTCGACGGACGATGTGCCGTCGCCTCACGAACCGGCTAATCAAAGACCGGATGGATATCGGTGACGGCCCCCGCGCGAGTTCGGCGCGCGGATGCGGAGGAGGAACCATGACCGGAACACAGGAATTCGAACGTGTCCTCGACGGCAGCGACAAGAGCGTTGCCTCCTTCGAGCACGAGAAAGTCTCGCTGATCAAGCGCGCGCAGCATTTTCTCCACTCGACGCCGGCCGCCGTGCCGCTGATCGTGCTGGTGCTGGCGATCGTCATCTTCGGGCTCACCATCGGCGGACGGTTCTTCTCGTCCTATACGCTGACGCTGATCCTGCAGCAGATCGCCATCGTCGGTATTCTCGGCGCCGCCCAGACGCTGGTCATCCTGACCGCCGGCATCGATCTTTCGATCGGCGTCATCATGGTGATCTCGGCGGTTATCATGGGCAATGTCGCCATCACTTACGGCATACCGACGCCGATTGCAGTGATCGCCGGGCTTGTCGTCGGCGGCCTTTGCGGATTGCTGAACGGCTTCCTCGTCGCCTACATGAAGCTGCCGCCCTTCATCGTCACGCTCGGCACCTGGAACATCGTCATGGCGACGAATTTCATCTATTCCGCCAATGAGACGATCCGCGACACCGACGTCGACGAAAAGGCACCGCTGCTGCATCTTTTCGCCGTGAGCTTCAAGCTCGGCAGCGCCGTGCTGACCCTCGGCGTCATCGCCATGGTGCTGCTCGTCCTGGTGCTCTGGTATGTCCTCAATCACACCGCCTGGGGCCGGCATGTCTATGCGGTCGGCGACGATCCGGAGGCGGCCAAGCTCTCCGGCATTCAGACCAAGAAGGTGCTGCTGACCGTTTACGCGATATCGGGCGTCATTGCCGGCTTGGCCGCCTGGGTCTCGATCGGCCGCAACGGCTCGATCTCGCCGTCCTCGGCCGTCACCGATTTTAACCTCCAGGCGATCACCGCGACGGTGATCGGCGGCATCTCGCTGTTCGGCGGCCGCGGCTCCATTCTCGGCACGCTCTTCGGTGCCATGATCGTCGGCGTCGTCTCGATGGGCCTCAACATGCTCGGCGCCGACCCGCAATGGAAAGTCCTTTTGACAGGCGTGCTGATCATCGCCGCCGTCGCCATCGATCAGTGGATCAGAAAGGTTTCGGTGTAATCATGGCTAGCGAACCCCTTCTCACTGCCCCCCTTCTCACTGCCCGGGGTCTCGTCAAGCGTTATGGCCGCGTGACCGCGCTCGACAACGCCGATTTCGACCTCTATCCGGGTGAAATCCTCGCCGTCATCGGCGATAACGGCGCCGGCAAATCCTCGCTCATCAAGGCGATATCGGGCGCCGTCACCCCGGACGAGGGGGTGATTACCCTCGAAGGCCGGCAGGTGCAGTTCCGCTCGCCGATGGAAGCGCGCGAGGCCGGCATCGAGACCGTCTATCAGAATCTCGCTTTGTCGCCGGCGCTGTCGATCGCCGACAACATGTTCCTCGGCCGCGAGATCCGCAAACCGGGCGTGCTCGGTTCGATGTTCCGCATGCTCGACCGGCCGGCCATGGAAAAGCTGGCGCGCAACAAGCTGACCGAACTCGGCCTGATGACCATCCAGAACATCAACCAGGCGGTGGAAACGCTCTCCGGCGGTCAGCGCCAGGGTGTCGCGGTCGCCCGTGCCGCCGCCTTCGGCTCGAAGGTCATCATCATGGACGAACCGACGGCGGCCCTTGGCGTCAAGGAAAGCCGGCGCGTGCTGGAACTGATCCTCGACGTGCGCGCCCGCGGCCTGCCGATCGTGCTGATCTCCCACAATATGCCGCATGTCTTCGAGGTGGCCGACCGGATCCATATTCACCGCCTCGGCCGGCGGCTGACGGTGATTGATCCGAAGGAATACACCATGTCCGACGCCGTCGCCTTCATGACCGGCGCCAAGGCGGTGCCGACGGAGCCCGTCGCCGCATGAACGCACGCATCGATGAAATCGCCGGCGAGGTGCTTGACCGCGCCGGCCATTCCAGGCGGTTCCTGGTCGCCATTGCCGGACCGCCGGGTGCCGGCAAATCGACCATGGCCGACAATCTGGCCAACGCCCTGAGGGCGAAAGGCGAGAGTGTCGCGGTGCTGCCCATGGATGGTTTCCACATGGACAATGCCATTCTCATTGAACGCGGCTTGCTTGCCCGCAAGGGTATTCCCGAAACCTTCGATGTGCGTGGCTTCCTGGATATCGTCCGCGCGGTTCGCCCCGCAGATCAGGAAGTTCTCGTCCCCGTCTTCGACCGCTCGCGCGAGCTTGCGATTGCCTCTGCCCGCCCGATCGCTCCCGGGGATCGTTTCATCATCATCGAAGGCAATTATCTGCTCTTCACGCAGGGCAAATGGGCCGAACTCGACGGCATCTTCGACTATACGATCATGCTCGCCCCACCAATCGAGGTGTTGGAAGAGCGCCTTTGGGATCGCTGGCGCGGTTACAACCTGACCGAAGAGGCCGCCAACGCCAAGGTCTACGGCAACGACCTGCCGAACGGCCGGCTGATCCTCGAAAACCGCCGTCCGGCCGATGTGACGCTGGAGATCGCGCTGGCGTGATGCAGCGGCGATTGTTTTCATGTAAAAGATAGTGCTATCGAGACGGCAGACGCATCGCTTCGGAGGCCTGCCATGCAATCGATCACCATCCGCCGTCCTGATGACTGGCACCTGCATCTGCGCGACGGCGCCATGCTGGAGGGCGTGATCGCCGATACGAGCCGCACCTTCGCCCGCGCCATCATCATGCCCAATCTCGTGCCGCCGGTCGTCACGTCAGCTGACGCCAAGGCCTATCGCGAGCGCATCCTCAAGGCCTTGCCTGATAGTCATCGTTTCCAGCCGCTGATGACGCTTTATCTGACCGAGCATACCAGCCCCGACGACGTCGAGGAGGGGAAGAACAGCGGCCTCATCACCGCCGTCAAGCTTTATCCCGCCGGCGCCACGACCAATTCGCATGGCGGCGTCCGCGACATGGAAAAGGCGATGCCGGTGCTGGAGCGCATGGCAAAGATCGGCCTGCCGCTCTGCGTCCATGGCGAGGTGACGACGCCGGAGGTCGATATCTTCGACCGCGAGGCCGTCTTCATCGACACCGTGCTCGACCCGCTACGGCAGCGCCTGCCGGAGTTGAAGGTGACGATGGAGCATGTAACGACATCGGATGGCGTCGACTACATCAAGGCGGCCAGGGGCAATCTCGCCGGCTCGATCACCACCCACCATCTGATCATCAACCGCAACGCCATCCTCGTCGGCGGCATCCGCCCGCATTATTATTGCCTGCCGGTCGCCAAGCGCGAAAACCACCGGCTGGCCTTGCGTGCAGCGGCCGTCAGCGGTGACCCGCGCTTCTTCCTCGGCACGGATTCCGCCCCGCATGTCGATCCGCTGAAGGAGTGCGCCTGCGGCTGCGCCGGCATCTATACTTCGGTCAACACGATGAGCTGCCTCGCCCATGTCTTCGAACAGGAGGGCGCGCTGGAGCGGCTCGAAGCCTTCGTGTCGCTGAACGGGCCGGCCTGGTACGGGCTACAGCCGAACGAGGAGCGCATCACCCTGTCGAGGCAGGCCGAACCGGTTGTCTTTCCCGCGAGGATTGAAACTGGCGCCGGTCCCGTGACGGTGTTCGATCCCATGTTTCCCCTGCATTGGCAGGTGGTGCAGCAGGCGTAAGCTTTCAGATTTCAATTTTAAATAGATTTGTTATCCTAAATTCCGGTGTAACGTTAAACGCGTAACATTTGTATTGTGCGGTGCATCATTTGTTAACGGATGCATAAGACATTCCTCAGCACCGACCCCATGAGCTGCCGACATCATCCGGCGCGGCTGCAGTCGCGGAGACTGAAAAGCATGATGCTTGACTATAACTCCCTCTTGTTGGCGCTCGGCGTCTCCGCGGCCTGCCTGGCCGTGACGCTGATGGGCAGTTGGCTTGTCCGCCGCTCGGAGACCGTGCTGTTGACCGCCACCGTCGGCCTTGTCCTCGTCGTCAGCGGCATTTTCGTCTATAGCGCCTATGTCAATACGCCGGAGAAATGGCTCGGCGTCGCCAATTTCGTGCTGTTCCATGCCGGTTTTGCCACCATCTGGGGGGCCGGCAAACAATTCCTCACCGGCCGGGTGTTTCTCCCCGCAATCGCGATCCGCGCGTTTGCGGCGATGGTCTTCTCCGTCGTGCCGATGCTGTCGGGCTATGACGGCCTGGCCTTCATCGCCGACAATCTCGCCATCGCCCTTCTGCTCTTTGCCACCGCCCGGCAATATTGGCTCGCCCGTGCCGAAGCACCCGCGCCGCTCCTCGGCATCACAGCGCTTTATACGTTGACGGCGATCTCCTTCTTTCTCTGCGCCGCCGTGCTGATATCAGACGGCAAGCTGGTGCTGGGCCACGCCCCCAGCAACTGGGCCGAAGATCTGAGCCTTGCCGTCTGCATCGCCGGCATGACCGGGATCGGTGCGCTGTCGCTGGCGCTGCATCAATGGCGGCTCGCTGCCCGCCATCGTCTCGATGCGATCACCGATCCGCTGACCGGCCTGCTCAACCGCCGCGCCCTCTTCGACCAATACGGCACACGCCCGATGGGAACGACCACCGCCGTCATCGTCTTCGATATCGACCATTTCAAATCCGTCAACGATCGCTTCGGCCATGCCACCGGCGACCGCGTTCTCAATGTCTTCGCCGGCGAACTTTCGGCCCATTGCCGCACCGGCGATACCGCTGCCCGGCTCGGCGGCGAGGAATTCGTACTGGTGCTGAAGGAGATCATGCCCGGCCGGGCGGAACTGACGGCCGAGCGCATCCGCCGAGCGTTCGAGGCGCGCGAGATCCATATCGACGACGAGGTGCTGACATGCACGGTCAGCGTCGGCGTCGCCCCCGGCCGTTCAAAGAGCTTGGATTTCGACACCATGCTGAGTGCCGCCGACAAGGCGCTCTATGTCGCCAAGCGCGCCGGCCGCAACCGGGTCGAGCTTGCCAGCTACCTCAAGGCGGTTCCCGTCGAGGCAACACGCACCGCGTCTTGATTCCTGACCGACTCTCTCATATTATCGCCCTCGGCCGGATGCGGCCAGCCGCCCCGCGACGCTTCTGCGTTAAGGTGAATGCATCCAGACAACATCCTTCACATCCCTTGCCGTTTGGCGATCGATGGCGAACGGGTCAGCAGACGCGGGCACTGATCTTCCTGTTTGCCGCCAACGGAAGGATGACATCATGCGCGATTTTCGCGATGCCAAGCTCATGGCAAAGACATTGCGACAGGCCCTTGCCGACCGCGACATTTCGCTGACCCACAGCGAGACGCTCGAAATCGTCGCCCGGCAGTTCGGGCTCGATCAATGGAATATCCTCTCGGCAAAGATCGATGCGGCAGGGGCTAACCCCTCTGCCATCGGCATCGAGCCGCCGATGCCGATCTTCCGCATCTTCTCGGTTGAAAAGGCCAAGGAGTTCTATTGCGGCTTCCTCGGCTTCCATCTCGATTGGGAGCACCGCTTCGGCGAAAACTTCCCGCTCTATTGCCAGGTTTCGCGTGACGGCATGGCGCTGCACCTCAGCGAGCATTCCGGCGACGCTAGCCCCGGCGCCAAGGCCTTCGTCCGCGTCGCCAATATCAGGGCCTATCACGCCGAACTCTCAGGCAAGGACTATCGCTACATGAAGCCCGGCGTCGAGGAAGCGCCGTGGGGGCTGGAGATGACCGTCACCGACCCCTTCAGCAACCGCATCGCCTTTTGCGAACAGAGATAGTGGTCAGCGCAGCTTGGCTTATAGGTGGCAAGCAAATCGGTCAACGATCGCTATGGCCAGGCCGCCGGTGACCGCGTGCTCCAGGTCTTCGCCGATGACCTGACGGCCCGTGGCCGCCCCGGCGATACCGCGGCCCGGCTCGGCGGCGAAGAGTTTGCGCTGGTGCTGACGGAGATCATGCCCCGCCGGGCCGAGCTCATCCGGAAAGCCTTCGAGGCGCGGCGTTTCTTCAATCTACCCGGCGCAGACTTTCCACAAAGACACCCCGACTGGTGCCTCGGCCCGAAACGGCGATCCGCTGTCCGGGTCCAAGTTCTCGCCTGACGTTCTCAGGGACCCAGCAAATTTCGTCGAATAGCATCGGAACCCCTTCGACCTGAACCGGTGACCGGCATTTTTTGCTACCCCTTTCATGGGCGTCGACGACGGTGAAAGAAAGCTCCACCAGATGGCCAGCGATAAAGGCGAATAGCATCGGCACTGCGATGATGACGAGATGCTTTCCGAAGAAATAACCAGCGATCGGAGCGATTAGCAGGCCGAAACCTTTCCTCACGCCGTCGATCTCGCGCCTGCTCTTCAAAGTGAGCCAAAACGGCAATGCCGCAGAGACCACGCCGACGGCGAGAGCAGGAAGGGCCGCCTTGGAGATCCACTCGTTTGACGGCAGAAAGTTAAGGCCGGATATCTGGACGAAAATGGAAAGTACGGCCGGCAAAAGCAACATAGTCAGAAGGATCCGGCCCGGTTTACCGAGCGACCATTTGACACTCTCTTCCTTCGACCCCATGGACAACGTACCGCTCTTTACATCGCAACCTGTCAATCACTCTGTGACACATTTCGGCTGGCGGCTTCAAGGGGCACGATCAGGGCAGCAAAAACCATTTTGGCTGCGTCTAAGAGGTCGCGGAGCCCCTTTATACACCAACGACAAACGACAAGGATGGCGCTCCCTTGGATGTCGGCGCTTGCATCTCCGTCCTTGGAACCTACAGTCACACCATCGACGTTGTTTCAATGGAAATGAGTCCTGGTCGGCAGGGTGGGAACCAGATGAAATATGTTTCGGTCCTGACTTTAGCGCTTCTGTCGATTGTCTTCGGATGGTTATTCTATGAAAGGTACTGGAAGTTTCGAGATTGCATATCGCAAGCCCTGTCCAGCTGCCTCACTCCCGACGGTGACAACCTGACGCAAGGCGCTTCTCTGTGGGCCGGTTTGGCGGGATTGTTCTTTTTGCTCGCCGTGATCTCCGCTTGGCGCGCTTCCAGGAGCCGGTGACCGAGGCGGAGGCGAGGCTGCGGCACCCTCCCAATCTACCTCATCCAGAGGTGCGATCCGCTGGATCGCCTCGAAGGACGCGCCGCAACGCTGCTCCTTGAATGCATCCGCCTCTTCTCAGACGACCATCAACGCCCGTACGAAGGCCACCGAGGCGAGCAGCGAGGCGATGGTCCGCACATGGTTCCACCACGTCCAGTCCCTGACATAGGTGGTCCAGAGCTGAACCGCTTCCGGGCCGTTGCCGCCGACCTTTGCCAGCGCATCGTTCATCGGCACGTTGAAGATGATGGTCGAGAGGAAGGAGGCGAAAATGTAGAGGGCTGCACCCGCCAGCATCAGAACGGATGCCCCGCCGCGCCAGTCGATCAGGGCGAGCACGGCGATGACGATGCAGAGGATCGCTGTCGGCACGAAGAGGCCCATGAAGGGCGAGCGGACGATCGTCACGTTGATCGAGTTCATCGCCGCGATGCCTTGCTCCGCCGGGATCCGCGAGAAGGCGGTCATGATGAAGGTCGAGAAGGCGAAGAAGATGCCGGCGACGAGGCCGCTGCCGATCGCCGCGGCCACGAGGGAGAGGATGAGAATGATCTGCATGGTCAGGCGCTCCATAGTCCGGTTGCCGCGGTCCGGCGGGCATATTCGCTGAAATCGGTGGCCGGACGGCCGAGAATCTCGGCGACACCGCCCATCACGTTGGAGTTGCGGCCATCGAGTACCTGGCCGAAAAGCTCCTCCAGAAGTTCGATCAGGCCCCGCGGCAGGCCGGCATCCGCAAGCCCGCCGGAGAAATCCGCCATCGACACCTGCTCATATTCGATCGCCCGCCCGGTGGCCTGAGCGATCTCGGCGACCGCCTGGCGGAACGTCAGCGCCCGCGGGCCGGTCAGTTCGTAAGTCTTGTTGCGGTGGCGCGGATCGGTCAAGGCGGCGACGGCGGCATCGGCGATGTCGTCGGCATCGATGAAAGGTTCGCTGATCTCGCCCGCCGGCAATTGCAGGCGGCCGCTCAGGATCTGCTCCAGGAAGGCGCCCTCGCTGAAATTCTGGCAGAACCAGGAGGCGCGCAGGATGGTGGTGTTCATGCCGGACGCCTTCAGCGCCGCCTCGCTCCGTTGCGCCCCCTCTTCGCCGCGGCCGGAAAGCAGCACGATATGCTCAAGCCCGCATTCCACAGCGACCCTGGCGAGCGCTTCGATCGCTTCCGCCGCCCAGGCGACAGAAAGATCCGGCTGGAAGGCGACATAGGCGCTCGATGCGCCGTCAAGCGCGCCGCGCCAGGTCGACCTGTCCTCCCAGTCGAAGGGCCGTGCGCTGGAGCGTGATGCCGCGCGGACGGTGAGGCCGCGCTCTTCCAGGCGCTTGATGATGCGGCCGCCGGTCTTTCCCGATCCACCGACGAGGACGATTTCGGAAGTCTGCATGTCAAAACTCCTCCCAAACTTTGAAAACAAGAGAAACTCTCTCATTTGCAAAATGAGATAATCTCTCTTATTTTGTTTGTCAACGTGGAAAAGGAGAGAGCATGTCGGAACAGCCGGTCGCAACGCGCAGGCGCCAGCAGGAGTCTACCGGCCAGCTGCGCCGCATTCCCAGCCAGCAGCGCGGCCGCGAGCGCTTCGAAAAGATCCTCGCGGTGGCCGCCGAGCTGATCGAAAGCCATGGCAGCGACGGCTTGAAGATGAGCGAGATCGTCGAAAAGGCCGGTCTCTCCTTTGGCGCCCTCTACCAGTATTTCCCCGACAAGACCTCGATCATCCGCACATTGGCCGAGCGCTTCAACGAAGAGGGCAGGCGCTGCGTCGAAGAGGAACTGGCGAAGGTGACCGACGCTGCGGACCTGCAGGGCGCGCTCGCCAATATCGTCGACGAATATTATGCCTTCTTCCGCCGCGAGCCTGTCATGCGCGACATCTGGCATGCGACCCATACCGATAAGCTGCTGCAGCAGGTCGATGCCGAGGACATGGAATTCCATGCCCAGGCATTTCTCGCCGTGCTGGTCCGCCTGTGGCCGGATCGCGACCGCAAGGAACTGCTCGCCATCGCCCGGCTGACGATGCAGCTGCTTGCCGCCGCCGTGCGTTATGCCGTTTCGCTGGATGCGGAGGAGGGCGCCCAGGCGATCGCCCTCTTCAAGAAAATGCAGATCGTTGATATCGGCCGCCTGCTACAGCAATAGCCCGCCTTTCGTCTGGAAACGGCGGGCTCTTGCTGCTATTCCCGCAAGGATCCAAGCCGAAGGAGAGCCGCATGATCCAGACCACATTTCCCGACCGTGCCGTGATGGCTGAATTGCTGGCCAAGATGCTCTGGGAAATCAAGGCGGTGCATTTCAATGCCGCCCAGCCCTATAAACTCTCCTCCGGCATGGCGAGCCCGGTCTATATCGATTGCCGCAAGCTGCTCTCCTTCCCGCGCATCCGCTCGACGGTGATGGATTTCGCCGCCAGCACCCTGCTGCGCGATGCCGGCTTCGAGCAATTCGATTGCATCGCCGGCGGCGAGACCGCCGGCATTCCCTTCGCCGCCCTGCTTGCCGACCGCCTCAGCCTGCCGATGATCTATGTCCGCAAGCAGCCGAAGGGCCATGGCCGCAATGCCCAGATCGAAGGCAACATGCCGGAAGGCTCGCGCGTGCTTGTTATCGAAGACCTGACGACAGCAGGCGGCAGCATGTTCAAGTTCATCGATGCCATCCGTGCCGCCGGCGGCATCGTCGATCACGGCATCGCGCTTTTCTTCTACGGCATATTCGGCGAAGAGCGCTTTGCCGACGGCAAGGTCAGGCTGCATCACATCGCCACTTGGCGTAATGTTCTGGCTGTTGCCAAAGAACAGAAGCTCTTCGACGACAAGACGCTGTCGGAAGTCGAGGCCTTCCTCGATGCGCCGCTCGCTTGGTCGGGAAGAAATGGTGGCGTTAGTGAGCTTTCGCTCTAGCTAGTTGACAAAAGCTCGCTTAATCGGTTGATGAACACATAAGTGCTGTTGGGAGGAATACGATGATTTTGTGCTGCGGCGAAGCCTTGATCGACATGCTGCCGAGGGACACGACGCTGGGCGAAAAGGGCTTTGCGCCCTATGCCGGCGGCGCGATCTTCAACACCGCAATCGCGCTCGGCCGCCTCGGCATCCCCACGGCCTTCTTCACCGGCATTGCCGATGACATGATGGGCGAAATCCTGCTGGAGACGCTGAAGGCGAGCAATGTCGATTACAGCCCGTGCGCCATCACGCCGCGTCCCTCGACCATCGCCTTCGTCAAGCTGGTCAACGGCCAGGCGACCTATGCCTTCTACGACGAGGGCACGGCCGGCCGGATGATCACCACAGCCGACCTGCCGGATCTCGGCGATGATTGCGAGGCGCTGCATTTCGGCGCAATCAGCCTGATCCCCAGCCCCTGCGGCGAAACCTATGAAGCCCTGCTCGACCGTGAAGCCGCTCGCCGCGTCATCTCGCTCGATCCGAATATCCGTCCCGGTTTCATCAAGGACAAGCCGTCGCATATGGCCCGCATCAAGCGCATGGCTGCGAAAGCCGACATCGTGAAATTCTCCGACGAAGATCTCGAATGGTTCGGCCTGCAAGGCGACCATGATGCGCTCGCCGCCCATTGGCTGAACCACGGCGCCAAGCTCGTCGTCATCACCAAGGGCGCGGAAGGTGCTTCCGGTTATACCAAGGAACGCAAGGTAACGGTGCCGAGTGAGCGCGTCACCGTCGTCGACACGGTCGGCGCCGGCGATACGTTCGATGCCGGTATCCTGGCGTCGCTGAAGATGGATAATCTGCTGACCAAGGCGCAGGTCGCTTCGCTGGACGAAAAGGCGCTGCGCAACGCCCTGACCCTCGGCGCCAAAGCCGCCGCCGTCACCGTCTCCCGCGCCGGCGCCAATCCGCCCTGGGCGCGCGAGATCGGGCTTTAAGACTTAAGCCGCAACATCTCGATTCCCTCTTCTCCCCAGCGGGGAGAAGGTGCCCGTACGGCGGATGAGGGGGCCGGCGAAGCCGGTCTTAACAACGCTCCTACGGGGTTCGGCCGCGCTGGAATCGTCTCGACCTTGTTCAAGGCGTTGGGGCACGGCATTTCGGGATGGGTTTTAGATGAGAGGGCGTGCCGTGCGGCCCCCTCATCTGCCTGCCGCACCTTCTCCCCGAGGGGAGAAGAGATACGCCGCAACGTCTCGATTCCCTCTTCTTCCCTCGGGTCCGAAGGACCGGTCGATGCCGATCGATCAGGAGACTATCCGGGATCATGCTCCGGGCGAAGCTCGGGAGCAAGCACCAGATCCCCCAAGAAGTTCTCGCACCAAAGTGAGACGTCGTGAGAAAGCAGATGCTCCATCATCATGCTCCAGCGGTCGCGGCGCTCCTCCAGCGACATGGAAAGGCCCTTGGCGATGGCATTGGCAGTGCCTTCGACATCGTAAGGATTGACCAGCAGTGCGCCCTTCAACTCTCGAGCCGCGCCGGCGAAGCGCGATAACACCAATACGCCCGGCCGATCCGGGTCCTGGGCGGCGACATATTCCTTGGCGACGAGGTTCATGCCGTCGCGCAACGGCGTGACCAGCCCGATCGTCGCCAGCCGGTAGATGCCTGCGAGCACGTTGCGGCTGATCGATCGGTTGACATAGCGGATCGGCACCCAGTCGACCGTTCCGATGGCGCCGTTCACGCGGCCGGCCTGTTCGGCAACCATCTTCTGCATATGCTCGTATTCGGGAACTTCCGATCGCGATTTTGGCGTGACCTGCAGATAGGTGACCTTGTTCTGGTAGGCAGGATTGCTGGTGAGGAAGGTTTCGAACGCTTCCAGCCGCTGAATGATGCCCTTCGAATAATCGAGGCGGTCGACCCCGATGATCATGTCCCGGCCTTCAACGCTGCGCCGGGTCTTCTGTACCATGATATTGTTTGCGGCTCTCTCGGCGAATTCGGCGAAGCCCGCAGTTTCGATCCCGATCGGATAGGCGCCGGCCTTGAATATCCGCCCATGGGAATCGAACAATCCATTTCCGAGGTCGTCGCCAATTCCTTCCCTTCTGAGATACCCGGCAAAGTTCTGGAGGTCGTAGTCGGTCTGGAAGCCGACGAGATCGTAATGCGAGAGCCCGCGCATGATTTCCTCATGGACGGGCATCGTGACGAGAATGTCGGCCGGCGGCCAGGGAATGTGCAGGAAGAAGCCGATCCGGTTTTTCAGCCCCATTTGGCGGAGTTCGGCCGCCAGCGGAATGAGGTGGTAATCATGAACCCAGATGATGTCGTCCGGCTCGATCATCGGCGCCAACCTATGTGCGAAGAAGCGGTTGACGCGGAAATAGCCGGCCATTTCCTTCCGGCCATATTCGGCGAGGTCCAGTCGATAATGGCAGATGGGCCACAGAACGCGGTTTGCGAAGCCGCGATAATACTCCTCGACGTCGGTATCGGTGAGATCGGTCAGCGCATAGGTGATGTTGCCCTTCTGCAGCTGCGACAGCGGGCCAGGTTCCCTGTCCCCGCTCGATTCTCCCGACCATCCCATCCAAATGCCGCCACGCTCCTGCAGGGCTGCCTGCAGCGCGACGGCCAGGCCGCCGGCAGCGGCGCTCCCATCCTTGGCCGGCATGGGAACACGATTGGAAACGACGACAAGACGGCTCATGAGCTTCCTTTGGTGGAGATGGGCCATGAAAACGCTGTGTGACGAGCGTCTTGAGGCATCTCCTGAACTTGGGCAGGGACCATGCAGTGAAGGCGCCGACATCGACAGAGCCGACCCGGGCGCGAGCGCCCCGGTGCAGATGCCAACAAGAACAACGAACGGAGCATTTTCCGCATAGATTTTGCTTGAATCTAGGGCGATTCCAACGAATTGAAAGAATTCATTCTACAATTTTTGATTAGAAGAACGTTCAATCCGATTTCGCTTAGCGAAGCCCATCATGCGGATGCACCAGCCTCGTTGATATCAGTGCATCATTTGCGGACGCAATGACGATGTTGGCGGCAGTCAGCACTGGCCGCGTGAGATCGGGCTTTGAGACGGGAGCCAGCGTCCGCCCCTCATCCGCGTGCCGGCACCTTCTTCCCGTTCTGACGGGGAGAAGGGAATATGCCGTGACCTCTCCGTTCCTCACTCGCCTCTCGCAGGGTACGTCCCCTCTCCCCGTCAGAACGGGGAGAGGGTTAGGGTGAGGGGCAATCTCGATCGCTTACTTCGCAAGCTTCGCCAGTGCCGCAACCAGGCCCTGCGTCGAGGAGTCGTGCGATGCTGCACTTTCCTTGCCTTCGACGACCGGCAGCAGGCCCGTCGCCAGTTCCTTGCCGAGCTCGACGCCCCACTGGTCGAACGAGTTGATGCGGAAGAGCACGCCTTCGACGAAGACGCGATGTTCGTAAAGCGCGATCAGGCGGCCGAGCGCATAAGGGGTCAGCTTGTCGTAGACGAAGGTGATCGACGGCCGGTTGCCGGTGAAGACCCGGTGCGGCGCGATGAAGTCGGCCTTTTTGTCGTCCATGCCCTTGTCGGTCAGCTGCTTCTTGGCCTCTGCGAAGGTGCGTCCCTTCATCAGCGCTTCCGACTGGGCAAGCACGTTGGAGATCAGCAGCTGGTGCTGGTGGCGCAGCTCCGGCTCGAAGGCGTTGGCAGCGATCATGAACTCTGCCGGGATGATGCTCGTGCCCTGATGGATGAGCTGATAGAAGGCATGCTGGCCGTTGGTGCCGGGCTCGCCCCAGACGACCGGGCCGGAATTGCCTTCGACCGGCGTGCCGTCGATGGTGACGCCCTTGCCGTTCGATTCCATGTCGAGCTGCTGCAGATAGGCCGGGAAGCGCGACAGGCGCTGGTCATAGGGCAGGATGGCGCGGGTGGGGTAGCCCAGCACATTGCGGTGGTAGAAGCCGATCAGGCCGAGCAGTATCGGCAGGTTTTCGGTAATCGGCGCCTTACGGAAATGATTGTCGACGGCATGGGCGCCGTCGAGGAATTTGCCGAAATTCTCCGGCCCGACGGCGATCATCAGCGGCAGGCCGATCGCCGACCAGATCGAGTAACGGCCGCCGACCCAGTCCCAGAAGCCGAAGACGCGGGCGCTGTCGATGCCGAAGGCGGCGACCTTGTCGAGCGCCGTCGAGACGGCGGCGAAATGGTGCTGCACGGCCGCTTCGCCGAGCGCCTTGGCGATGAAATTGCGCGCCGTCTGCGCATTGGTCATCGTCTCGACGGTGGTGAAGGTCTTCGAGGCGACGATGAACAGTGTCGTTTCCGGCTGCACCAGCTTCAGGATGTCGGCGATATGGGCGCCGTCGATGTTGGAGACGAAATGCGCGCGCGGGCCGTCATGGAAGGGGGCAAGCGCCAGCGTTGCCATCACAGGCCCGAGATCCGAGCCGCCGATGCCGATATTGACGACATCGGTGATCGCCTTGCCGGTGGCGCCCTTCAGCGTGCCGGAGCGGACGTCGTCGGCAAACTTGCCCATGGCGGCAAGCACAGCATTGACGTCGGGCATGACGTCCTTGCCGTCGACCAGAACCGGTGCGTTGGAGCGGTTGCGCAATGCGGTGTGCAAAACGGCGCGATCTTCGGTGAAGTTGATCGCCTTGCCGGAGAACATTTCCTCGCGCTTCTTCTCGACGCCGCCTTCCTCGGCGAGCTTCACCAAGAGCTTGAGGATGTCGTCATTCACCGCCGTCTTGGAGAAATCCATCAGCAGGTCGTCGAGCGAAACGGAAAAGCGCGAAAAGCGCTGCGAATCGGCGGCGAAGGCGGCACGGATATCTGTTGCCTTGGTGGCATCAGCGGTGCTTTTCAGCTGTTCGACGATGGCGTTCATGGGAGGCTCCTTTGGAGGCGGAAAGGTTGCGGAAACTATTCGCTTTCTCACCCGCAAATCAAGTTCAGTCGCCTGCGGAAATGGAAAAAAGCCACCCGCGGCAAGCGGATGGCCCCTTCAGGAAAGCCTCTAATTCATCCAATCGTTAAATTCAGCCGCGCAGGTCCTTGCGCAGGATCTTGCCGACCGGCGACTTCGGCAGCTCGGTGCGGAATTCGATGAAGCGCGGGAGCTTGTAGTTGGTGAGGTTGGCGATGCAATGGGCTTTCACCTCCGCTTCCGTCAGGTTCGGATCCTTCCTGACGACGAAGAGCTTCACCGCCTCGCCCGAATGTCCGTCCGGCACCCCGATGGCCGCGGCCTCGAGGATACCGGCATGCATGGCGGCGACTTCCTCGATCTCGTTCGGATAGACGTTGAAGCCCGAAACCAGGATCATGTCCTTCTTGCGGTCGACGATCTTGGTATAGCCGCGTTCGTCCATGAAGCCCATGTCGCCCGAGCGGAAGTAGCCGTCATCGGTCATTACCCGCGCCGTCTCTTCCGGTTTCTGCCAGTAGCCGGCCATCACCTGCGGCCCGCGGATGCAGATTTCGCCGACCTGGCCTGATGGCAGCGAATTGCCTTCCTCGTCGCGGATATCGAGGTCGGTGGAGGGAAGCGGCAGGCCGATCGTGCCAGTGAACTCGGGCGAATCGAAGCGGTTGGCGGTGGCAACAGGCGATGTTTCGGAAAGGCCGTAGCCTTCCGTCACCGCCGTGCCCGTCATCTTCAGCCAGCGTTCGGCGACCGGGCGCTGGACGGCCATGCCGCCGCCAAGCGACATGATCAGCGACGAGAAATCGAGCTTGGCGAAATCGGCATTGTTCATCAGCGCATTGAACAGCGTGTTGAGGCCGGGGAAGATGTGCACCTTCGATTTTTCGAATTCCTTGACGAGGCCAGGAATGTCGCGCGGATTGGCGATCAGGATATTGTGGGCGCCATGCGACATGCCCATCAGCGAATTCACCGTCAGCGCGAAGATGTGGTACAGCGGCAGGGCGCAGAGGAAATTCAGCACCTCCGGCTCTTTCTTGCGCTCGAAGGCCGATCGCAGCCAGAGCGACAGCTGCAGCTTGTTGGCGAGCAGGTTTTCATGGGTCAGCACCGCGCCCTTGGCGACGCCCGTCGTGCCGCCGGTATATTGCAGGAAGGCGATATCGCCGCCTGTTAGCGTCACCGGCTGGAGCTCTTTTCCCGCACCTTCGCGCAGCACCTGGCCGAAGCTCTTGTGCTGAGGGATCGACCAGGAGGGAACGAGCTTCTTCACCTTGCGCACGACGAAATTGACGATCAGCCCCTTCGGCCCCAGCATTTCCCCGAGCGAGGTGACGACGACATGGCGAAGGTCCGTCTTGTTGAGGACCTGCTCCACCGTGCGGGCAAAATTCTCCAGCACGAAGATCGCCTTGGCGCCGGAATCCTTCAACTGGTGTTCGAGCTCGCGCGGCGTATAGAGCGGGTTGACGTTCACGACCACGAGGCCGGCGCGCAGGATGGCGTAGGTCGCGATCGGGTTCTGCAGCACGTTCGGCATCATCACGGCGACGCGGTCGCCCTTTTGAAGGCCGGTGCTTTGCAGCCAGGCGGCGAGTTTGCGCGTCTGGCTCTCCAGCTCGCGATAGCGCATCCCCTTGCCCATGCTGGAAAAGGCGGTCCGGTCGGCGTAACGGGCGCAGGATTTTTCGAGCAGTTCGGCAAGCGAGGCATATTCCAGCGGCGGAATCTCTGCCGGAACGATATCGGGATAGGCGGCAAGCCAGGGTTTGTCGGGCTTGGCTCCGTTCGGATGGACGGAAATGCTGTTCATCTTTGTCCTCTCTCCCTTGCCGCCGCCGGCGCCGAGCCGGCAAGCGACTGGCCCGCAATTGACTGGAAGAGTCCTCCATCTTCCAGTCCGGCAGCTTATGCCATTGCTTGAACGGTTCAAGCCGAATGAAGCTATACTAACCTTAACGTAAACGTCAACATTCGCTCGCCGCACGATCGTCGGAAGGTGGGGAACTTTGAGTCCGCCATGACGTTGATCTTGCATACTCATCATGAGGAAACACCAAAAGGAGGTGCACAATGTTGAACCAGGATACTGACGCCACCCGCCGTGACCCGAATGTCAAGAGCACACACTCGCTGATCGCCAGCGACCGCGTCGAAGGCACCCGTGTCTATGGGGCCGATGGCAAGCATATCGGCTCGATCGAACGCCTGATCATCGGAAAGCTCGACGGCCGTGTTGCCTATGCCGTGCTGAGCTTCGGCGGTTTCCTGGGCATCGGTCACGATCACTATCCGCTTCCCTGGGAAAAGCTGAACTACGACACCCAGCTGGATGGCTATCGCATCGACCTGACCAAGGAGCAGATCGAAGGAGCCCCGAGCTATTCGGACGATGACGACACCTGGTACAACGACAATGGCCGCCGGGTCTATGATTACTACGGCGTGCCGCCCTACTGGATGTAACGTCGTCCGATAGGCCGAGCTGGAAGGGCCCCGCGGATGCGGGGCCCTTTTAGTGTGTGACAACAAGATCGTTGGCCGAGCGCAGCACGGTGCCGACGGTGATGTCACCTGCTTCAATCGTCCTTGCCGTCTTCACAGCAAACACATGGCTCTCGCCCGGCAGCAGCGTCACCAGCATCGTGTCGACGACGGCATGCGGATCCAGCCGGTCGGCCATCAGGCAAAGATCCTTGAGGAAGTTTTGCGCCGTCACCTTGACCGCATACCCGCCGTCGATCCCGACGACATCGACCGTCAGCCGCGGCGCCGGCAGGGCAAGCTCGATATCCTCGACGAAATAGTGGAAGGCCCGCCTGTCCAGCATCTGCACGACGATGAGCTCGTCCTTCGGTAAGCCGGGGGTAACGATATCCTCGGGCAGCGGAAATTCCTTTGCCTCGAAGCGGTCGCACAGCAGCCGCCAGAATTCGAATTCGGCAAGCACGGTGCCGTCGAGCGTCATGCGTTTGCCGCTGATCTTCGCCCGCCAGAACAGCGTTCGTTCATTGACCGCAACCGCCGAAAGCCCGCCGCCGCGCGGCTGGATCGTCAGCAGGCGCGGATCATAGGCCGCCTTCAGCGCATACCAGAGCGGTTTGCGGCGTCCGGCCGAATCGAGGGCGGCCCAGGAGGTCACCGGCCAGCAATCGTTGAACTGCCAGACCACCGCACCCTTGCAGATATCCCGATGCGAGCGCATGTGCTCGACGCCGAAGCGGATGGCGCGCGCCTGGTTGAGTTGGGTGGCGAAGTGCCAGTCGTCCATCGTCTTGGGCTCCGGCAGATGGCCGGACAGGCCGCGGATCAGCTTGTCATTGCCCTCCGTTGCCTTCTGATGGTGGAAGACGCCGTTCGATTGCGGCGTCAGCGGCGCATCATGCACGCTTTCTTCGATCGTCGCCCAGGCAGCCGGTGCCTGCCAGCCGAATTCGGAGCAGAAGCGCGGGATATAATTGCGGTAGACCTCGTAGCCGACATCGTTCCACACATCCCAGATATGTTTGCAGCCATGTCCGTCGGCATTCGGTTCGATCTCCATCGAGCCGGAATAGGGGCTGCCGGGATAATAGGGCCGGTCCGGATCGAGTTCGGCGCAGAGTTTCGGCAACAGGTCGAGATAGTAGCCGAGCCCCCAGCTTTCGCCCGCCTTGATGATCGGCCGCCAGCCCCATTCGTCGAAGCCCCAGATGTTCTCGTTGTTGCCGTTCCAAAGGACCAGCGAAGCATGCGGCATCAGCCGCACGACATTGTCGCGCACCTCCGCCTCGATCTCGCTTCCGAGCGGCTCTTCCTCCGGATAGGCGGCGCAGGCAAAGAGGAAATCCTGCCAGACCAGCATGCCGGCGCGGTCGCAGGTCTCATAGAACTCGTCGGCCTCGAAGATGCCGCCGCCCCAGACGCGCAACATATGAATATTGGCGGCCTTTGCTTCCTCGATCCGCGCGGCATAACGCTCGGCCGTCAACCGCGGGGGAAAACAATCGTCCGGAATCCAGTTTGCCCCGCAGATGAAGAGCGGCACGTCGTTGATGATGAAGGTAAAGGCCGAGCCATGGTCGTCGGCTGCGGTATCGAGCCGCAGCGAGCGGAAACCGAGTTCACGCTGATAGCTGTCGAGCAGATCGTCGCTGGCCTCGTCGAACAGCCTCAGCGTCATTGGATAGAGCGGCTGCGCGCCGAGATGGTGCGGCCACCAGAGCTGCGGCGAGGGGAGGGCAAGCTCGAAGGAAACCGCGTCTTCATCAGGCGCAATCGCCACCGTCTTGCTCACGCCGCCGATTTCGGCAACGAGCCTCAACGGCGTCTTATCTCCATGCCGCGCCAGCCGGGCATGGACCTTCACTAGGCCGTCACCGCCGGAAAGTATTGCCGATACCCGTGTTTCGGCAAGCCGCGCCCGATCCCAACTTTCCAGCCGGACCGGCTTCCAGAGGCCTGCCGTCACCAGCGTCGGCCCCCAGTCCCAGCCGAAATTACAGGCCATCTTGCGCATCAGATTGCCCGGTCCCGGGTAGTTGTTGGGACGGTAGCCGTAATGTTTTTCCATCTCCGCTCCATAGGCGTAGGCGGAGCGGAAGGTGACCGTGAGTTCGTTCTGGCCAGCCTTCAGAAGCCGGGAAACATCGAAACGATAGCTGCGGTGCATGTTGAAGGTACGGCCGATCTCTTCGCCGTTGAGGGAGATCACCGCGATCGTATCGAGCCCGTCGAAGACCAGTTCCTGCACCCTGGCATCGTCAGGTATCGCCTCGAAGCTGCAGCGATAGGTCCAGTCGGTCTTGCCGATCCAGTCATTGGTGATTTCGTTGACGTCGATATAGGGATCGGGGATCAGCCGGTTGGCGAGAAGGTCGAGATGCACGCAGCCCGGCACCGTCGCGGGTATTGCAGCCGGCAGACCGGGCCCGGCTGTATCGTTGCAGGAGAGCGTCCAGCCGGAATTGAGCGCAGTCTTTTCGATCATGGCGGGCTCCTGATGCATGCCGCTTGAAGCTGTGGGATTATCTGTGGATTGGAACGTATCGGTGGTTCGGCCAGATGCCTCAGAGAAACCGGCCGTGGCGCTGCAGCACCTCGATCTTGTAGCCATCGGGATCGCTGATGAAAAAGAACAGGCCAAAGAGCTTGCCGTCGCGGTTGAGCTCCACCAGTTCACCGGGCTTCAGCCCGAGCTTTGACAGCCGCTCGCGCTCGACCGCCACCTCTTCGACCGAGACGGCGAGATGGCCGTAGGCATTGCCGAGGTCATAGGGCGCGGTCCGGCCCTTGTTGACGGTCAGTTCCAGCTCGAAGCCGGTCTCGGCATTGCTCATATAGATCAGCGTGAAGGTTTCGAAATCGACGCGGTCGGCGACCGAAAGGCCGAATGCCCTCTCGTAGAATTCGACGGAGCGCGCCTCATCGAGAACGCGGATCATGGAGTGGATCATCTTCGCCAAGTCTGCCTCCCAATGTGCCGATCACCGCAGCCTTGGTACCCGTCCTCTTACGCCGCGCGCAAGCCGATTCTTCGGGTGATCACTCCTTCGACCAAGCCCATGGCATCATAGATCAGCACCGCCATCAGGCCGACGATCAGGCCGCCCTGCAGGATGAAGGCGGTATTGTCGGAGATCAGCCCGGCGATGATGACCTCGCCGAGACCCTTGGCCGCAACCGTCGAGCCGATCGTCGCCGTGCCGATATTGATCACGGTGGCGACCTTCAGCCCCTCGAGGATCAGCGGCAGGGCAAGCGGCAGCTCGACGCGAAACAGCCGCTGCGTACCGTTCATGCCCATGCCGTCGGCGGCGTCGAGAACCTGCGGCGAAACCTGCTTCAGCCCGGCGACGGTGTTTTCGAAGATCGGCAGCAGGCCGTAGAGAAAGAGCGCGATCAGCGTCGGCATGGCGCCGAAGCCGGTGGCGGGAACCGCGAGCGCCAGCACTGCGACGGGTGGAAAGGTCTGCCCCGCATTGGCGACGGCGCGCGACAGCGGCAGGAAGTCAGCGCCGCTTTCCCGCGTCACGAAGATGCCGCCGATAACGGCGAGCACGGCGCTGCAGACGATCGAGCCGATCACCAGCTGCAGATGACCGGCGGCCAGCGAAGCAAGGCTGTTTTGCGTATAGACGGCAGGCGCATTGTTGCTGGTCAGCGGCACCAGCATGAAGGAAAGCCACTCCGTCCTGAACAGCAGGATGAGCAGCAAAGCCAGCGCCGCCACACGGAAGAGATTGGCGACGACGAGCTTCATGCCTTGCGGCCCAGTTCAAGCAGCCGCGTCATCGAGATCGATCCCACAGGCGCCTTTTGCGCATCCTGCACCGCCGCCTCGTCGACCCCCTGCCAGATCATTTCGGCCAGCGCATCGCGGAGACTCAGCGATTGCGGCAGGGCATAGGCGAGGCCATTCTTTGCTGGCTCCATGCTTTCCTTCAGCGGCAGCAGCGACATCAGCTTCAGCGCCCGGTCGGAGGTGCCGGTCAATTGCTGCACGAAGGGATCGGCGGGTTCGGTGAGGATTTTTTCCGGCGTCGAGCATTGCAGCAATCTGCCCTCGCTCATCACCGCGATCTGGTTGCCGAGATGGAAGGCCTCGTCCATGTCGTGGGTGACGAGAATGACTGTCGTGCCGAACTGCTTCTGGATCGCCAAAAGATCGTCCTGCGCCTTGCCGCGGATGACGGGATCGAGCGCCCCGAAGGGCTCGTCCATCAACAGCAGCTCCGGTTCGGCCGCCAGCGCCCGGGCGACGCCGACGCGCTGCTGCTGGCCGCCGGAGAGCTGATGCGGATATTTGTCGGCAAATGTTGCCGGATCGAGGTTGAAAAGCCCGAGCAGTTCCTCGACGCGTTTGGCGATGCGGGCGGAATCCCAATCGAGAAGCTGCGGCACGGTGGCGATATTCTGCGCCACGGTCCGGTGCGGAAAGAGGCCGTGCCCCTGGATCGCATAGCCGATCTTGCGGCGAAGCTCGGTCACCGGAACGTCCATCACATTCTGCCCGCCGACGAAGATCTCGCCTTCGGTGATCGGCACCAGCCGGTTGATCATCCGCATCAGCGTCGATTTGCCGGAGCCAGACGTGCCGACGATGACGGTGATCTCGCCCTTCTCGACACTCATCGAGACGTTGTCGACGACGGTGGCGGCGCCATAGCGCTTGGTAACGTTCCTGATCTCGATCATAGTCATGCGGCAGATCCCCGGATGCTTTCGATGACCGCATCGAGGATGACGGCCGATGAGAAGGCGAAGAAGACGGTCGGCACGGCGCCGAGCAGGACGAGGTCCATGGCCGTCTGGCCGAGCCCCTGGAAGATGAAGATGCCGAAGCCGCCGCCGCCGATCAGCGCGGCGATCGTCACCATGCCGATCGCCTGCACCAGCACGATGCGGATGCCGGTGAGGATCACAGGAAAGGCGAGTGGCATGTCGATGCCGGTCAGAATCTGCCACCGCGTCAGCCCCATGCCGGCCGCAGCGTCCCGCACCGAGGGATCGACGCCCTGCAGGCCGACGACGGTGTTGGCGACGATTGGCAGTAGCGAATAGAGCACCAGCGCAATCAGCGCCGGCGCCGTGCCGATGCCGCGAATGCCGATCGCGGCGGCGAGCGGCACATGGGTGGCGAGGTAACCGAGCGGCAGCATCAACAGGCCGAAGAGCGCCAGACTCGGGATCGTCTGGATGAGGCTGAGGCACTGCAGCACGATGGCGCGCAGCTTCGGCACCCAGAAGCAGAGGATGCCGAGCGGCAGGCCGAGAACAATGGCGATGGCGAGCGAGCCGAACGCCAAGAGCAGATGCGAGATCGCTTCGGTTTCGAACTGTGGGGCCCGCGTCGAGAATTCCTTCATGATCGAAAGGCTGTCGAGCAGGCCGGAGGAGAGCGAGATGAAGAGCAGCGCCGTATAGGCTGCAAGGGCTGCGATCCGCATCCAGGGCGCCAGGCGGATCTTCACCAGCGCATCGGATATGACGAGGCCGATCACCGCAAACAGCACCCAGAAGCCGCCGCCGGGCGTCATGCGCGCCACCGTGCTGCCGGTGGGCGTTGCCGCCGCCGAGACTAGGCCGATCGCAACGATCAGCGCCGCAAGGCAGAGTGTGGCGATGGCAAGCCGCACGATCGCATGGCGCAGGAACAGCGTGGCGAAGGCGGTGAGAAGGAGAAGCACGGTCAGGATGATGACGGAAGGCTGGGGAAGAAGCTGCATCAGCAGCATCGGCTTGCCGGCGGCGATGCGGTTCGCCTTCACGTAGATGAAGGGCATCAGTGCAGTCGCCGCGATGCCGCCGGCCACCAGAACCACGCCGAGCCGGTCCAGCCTGCGGACCGCTAAGGTTTCTGCCATGAATCCCAATCCTGTCTGGCCAACCCTGTCAGGAAAGCCAATCCTGTCAGGAAAGAAAGCTCCGCCCGTAATCGGGCGGAGCGGGCAATGACTATTTCAGGAAGCCTTTTTCCTTGAGATAGCCTTCGGCGACCGACTTTGCCGGCTCGCCATCGACCTGGATCTTGGCGTTGAGTTTGCGCAACTCGTCGGCGGTCAGGCTCTTGAAGATCGGCGAGAGCACTTCCTCGATCTTCGGATTGGCCTTCAACACCTCTTCGCGGATGATCGGCGTCGGGGCATAGACCTGCTGCACGTTCTTGTCGTCTTCAAGAACGGTGAGTTCGGCCGCTTCGATGGCGCCGTCGGTGCCGTAGACCATGGCGGTGTTGACGCCGTTCGTCTGGTCGGCGGCCGCCTTGATCGTTGCCGCCGTGTCGCCGCCGGAAAGAACGACCATCTGGTCGGGCTTCAGCTGGAAGCCGTAGGTCGTCTGGAAGGCGGGAAGCGCGCCGGCCGAATTGACGAATTCAGCGGAGGCGGCAAGCTTGGCGGCACCGCCGCCGGCAACCCATTTGCCGAAGTCCGTGAGGCTCTTCAGCTTGTTCGGGCCGGCGACGTCGCTGCGCACGGCGAGCGCCCAGGTGTTGTTGGCAGGCGACGGCGTCAGCCAGACGATCTTGTTGGCATCGTAATCGAGCTTCTTCGCCAGCTCATAGCCCTGGTCGATGTTCTTCCAGGCGGCGTCATCGGCCTTGTTGAAGAAGAAGCCGGCATTGCCGGTATATTCGGGATAGATGTCGATTTCGCCTGCGGTGATCGCCTTGCGCACGACGGGTGTCGCGCCAAGCGCGATGCGGTCCTGCGTCTTGATGCCGTTCGCTTCGAGAGCGAGCGCGATGACGTTGCCGAGCAGCGTGCCTTCCGTGTCGATCTTCGACGAAACGACGATGTCGGCGGCATGGGCCGCACCCACCGCGAAGGCGGAGAGCGAAACGGCAAGTGCGAGTTTCTTCAGCATGGAATATCCCCTTGTTAAACACCGTTGACCTACAGCGCCGCACGTCTTTCAGACGTGCAAGGACGCTGTAGCACTTTGAATTGCTGCATAATTTATCCTGAAATCGGTTCCGATTTCAGGAATTATGCAGTTGCTCAAGCCCTTGGCGGGAGGCTTGCGCGCAGAAAAATCCGCCGGCGAAGGCGACCAAGTCGCCATCATGCCGGAATTGCGTGCGTGATGGAAATAGCGTGCATGCCCGAAAAATCGATGCAAGCCCCCTCCAGTATTTGCGGTCGCGGCACGATTATGGCGGCGAATGCACCTCCGCGCGCGGAAACGCATTCCCTTTTCCAAGGCCGGCGCGATTTGTTTTTGTCCCCTTGCGTGTTTCCACGATACTCCCAGGCTCTGTTGCGGATTCCCGCCGCCCGGATTTTTCTATGATCGAACGATAGCCCGCCTCTCCGGAGGCAGGGATATCTTTTTTCCTGAACACATCATATCGTCCGGTTTTTCCAGCGCTTTCCGGAGGCGGCCGTTTGCATCTTGGTGCCCTGTTCATCGCAAGCCATGTCCTGACCTCCGGTTCGGTCCGCGAGACCGCGCGGCGCTTCCAGCTGTCGCCTTCCACCGTCTCGACGGCAATCCATAATCTCGAGACCGAACTGGCGATGACGTTGACGGAACGCGCTTCCGGGGAGCTGGCGACGCTGATCGCGAGCGGCAGGGTGCTCGAAGGCCTGGAGCCGATCATGGCTGCGATCGGCGAACTCGGCCAATGGGCCGGTCACGACGGCGCCGGGATCGACGAGGCCTGGGCATCCCGCATTCCCGTCAAGATCGTCACGATGGAGCGTTTTCTCGAAGTGGCCGACCAGGGCAGCATCAACCGGGCCGCCCGCCGCCTTCGCCTCGGTCAGCCGCAGCTTTCGCTTCAGCTTGCCAATCTTGAGAAATTTCTGAGCCATCGCCTGTTCGAGCGCCAGGCGCAGGGGTCGGTGCTGACGGAGGAGGGCAGGCGCGCCTACCAGATCTTCATGGCGATCAGCCAGGCGTGGAACGATCTGAAATCGTCGGCCGACGAGCGCTATCGGCGCACCGCCCGGTCGCTGCGCATCGGCTCGATCATTCCGACCGGATCGGAGAGCTGGGTGGCACGCTGCCTGGGCTCGCTGGTTTCGGAATGGAATGTGCGCCGCAACAACAATGCGATCTCGCTGGTATCGATGACCGCCGACGATCTGCGCGAGGCGCTGAAGAGCGGCCGCATCGATGTCGCAATCCTGGATTCTGTCTTCGGGCTGGAAAGTTTCCGGCATCGCGAATTGCTGCAGACCGACATGGTGGTGATCGCGCCGCCTGACAGTACCGAGACCAGTGTCGCCGATCTCGTCGCCAGCCACGCGATCTGCATGCCGAGCCCGCGCACCGGCCTCGGCCATGCGGCGATGGCCTTCAGCTACGAGCGTGCGCCCAACCGGCGCCTGCGCAGCCAGGATATCACCGCGGCGGATTCGCTGCCCGTCATTGTCGACCTCGTCGCCAATCACGGTTACGTCTCCTTCCTCGGCCGGGTCAGCGCCATGCCGATTGCCGACAAGGTGCGCATCGTCGATCTCGACGAGCATCTGCCGATGTCCTATCACGTCGCCTTCAACCATCGAAAAGCCGCCGCCGATGCCTGCACTGTCATCATCGAGGTGGCGGCGAGAATTACCTCGGAAACCGTCGCGCGCACCATAAGGCCGACGGACGCCGGAGCCAGGGAGACTGCAGCGTGACGATTTTGCTCGAAGTGTGCGTGGACAGCGCCGAAGGCCTTGCCGCCGCGATGGAAGGCGGTGCCGGGCGCATCGAGCTCTGCTCGGCGCTGGAGCTCGGCGGCCTGACGCCGCTGCCGAGCCTGATGCGGATCGCCGCTCGGGCTCCCATTCCGGTCTACGCGATGATCCGCCCTCATGCCGGACCTTTCATCTTTGACGGGGCCGACGAGGAAGCGATGATGATCGATATCGATGCCGTGCGCGCCGCTGGCCTTGCCGGTGTGGTCATCGGCGCCAACCGACCGGACGGCACGCTCGACATGCCGTTGATCCATCGTTTGAAGGCGCATGCGGCGGGCCTCGGCTCGACGCTGCATCGCGCATTCGATCTGGTGCCGGATGCCGATCAGGCGCTGGAGCAGGCGGTCGAACTCGGCTGCGAACGCATCTTGACCTCCGGCTGCGCGCTGAAGGCCACCGACGGTCTCGAAACGCTGAAGCGCATTTCGGCAAAGGCCGCCGGCCGGATCGCCATCATGCCCGGCAGCGGCATCCGCCCGGCAAATGTCGGCGAGATCCTGCAGGCGACCGGCGCCCGCGAGATCCACGGTTCCTGCAGTTCGCCGGTCGAAAGCGCCGATCCGCGCGCCGTTGCTTTTGGTTTCGAAGCGAAAAGCACGAACAAGACGGACGTCGCCGTCGTCAGGCAGATGCGCAGGGCGATCGAGGCGGTGAGTTAGCGACCGCGGCTTGCCCCTCATCCGGCTGCCGCCACCTTCTCCCCGCTCGCGGGGCGAAGGCGATATGTCGCGACCTCTCCGTCCCCCGCCCAGCTCTCGCAGGGCACGTCCCCTCGCCCCGTTTTACGGGGAGAGGGTTAGGGTGAGGGGCAGCCGCCGGCGCAAAGCGCACGGAAATCACGTCACGCTTTCGCTGGAAACGCCCTAAGCACCAATACTGATCACCGCCTTGATCAGCCCATTCTTCTCATGCGCCCAGCGCGCGAGATCGCGCGGTGCATCGGCAAGCGTCGTGCGGTGGGTGATGAGCTTGTCCACCGGCACCAGCCCTTTGGCGATCGAATCCGCGACATGCTCGAAATCGACGCGGGTGGCGTTGCGGCTGCCGATCACCATCATCTCGCGTTTGTGGAATTCGGGATCGGAGAAGCGGATATCGTCCTTGACGACGCTGACCAGCACCAGTGCGCCGCCATGGGCGACGAAGGAGAAGGCCTTTTCCATCGAAGGGCCGTAACCCGTCGCGTCGAAGACCACGTCGAAACCGTCGCCATTGGTCTTTTCCCGCACGGCCTCCGCTGTCGCCTCGTTCGCAACGATGCCGGAGGTGAAGCCGAAACGCTCGGACGCCATCTGCAGCCGCTCGGTGCTGGTATCGAGCAGCGTCACCTCATGTCCTGCGATGCGCGAGAAGATCGCCGCCCCGAGCCCGATAGGCCCGGCGCCGATGACGAGCGCCCGTGCTCCCGCATCGGTCATCGAACGGCGCACCGCATGGGCGCCGATCGCCAGGAACTCGGTCGTTGCCGCCGCTTCGAGGCTTACACCTTTGGCGGCATAGAGGTTCTCGGCCGGAACGCAAATCTCCTCGCAGAAGGCGCCGTCGGTGTGGACGCCGAGCACCTTGATGTTGGTGCAGCAATTCGGCTTGCCCTGGCGGCAGGCGATACATTGCGCGCAGGAGAGATAGGGATTGACGATGACGGGCGTGCCGACTGCGATAGTGACCCCGTCGCCCGCTTCCAGCACCGTTGCCGAGATCTCATGCCCCATCACCCGGGGATATTCGAGGAAGGGATGTTTGCCCTCGAAGATGTGGTAATCGGTGCCGCAGATGCCGACGTGGCTGACGGCAAGCCGCACCCAGCCGGCGGCGGGAGCCGCTGGCGAAGGACGCTCGACGATATCGAGCACGCCGGGCTCCCGGCAAAGAACTGCTTTCATGACGGGTCTCGCATTCCTGGAATGGAAGAAGCCGGCTTGTTCAGGCCGGCTGTCTCTTGTCGCTCAATTGCTCCGGCGGCGGCGCAGCTGGTCGAAGAACACGATCACGATGATCAGCAGACCGGTGATGATGCGCTGCCAGAAGGAGTTGACGTTCAGAAGGTTCGCGCCGTTGTTGATGGTGGCGAGAATGAAGGCGCCGATCAGCGGGCCGTGCACCGAGCCGACCGCGCCGAACAGGCTGGTGCCGCCGATGACGGAGGAGGCGATTGCCTGCAGTTCCCAGCCGTCGGCCTGTGTCGCATTGCCGATCGCAATGCGCGAGGCAAGCAGCACGCCGACGAAGGCGGCGAAGGAGGCCGAGAGGATGTAGGCAAGGTAGATCATGCCTTTGACGTTGACGCCGGAAAGGCGTGCCGCCTCGGCGTTCGAACCGACCGCGAAGAGATAGCGGCCCCAACGGCTCAGATGCAGGAAGATGAAGGATGGGACCGCCACCAAGATCACCATCCAGAACAAGCTCGGAATACTGAGCAGATCGGCGCGAGCGAAATTGCTGAAGCCCTCATTGGTGATGTTGATCGTCGAACCGTTGGTGATCAACAGGCCGATGCCGCGCAGCGATGTCAGGGTTGCCAGCGTGATGATGAACGGCGGCAGGCCCATATGCACGATGCCGAAGCCATGGAAGGCGCCAATCGCCACACCCATGAGCAGCGTCAGCGCGATCGCACCCCAGACCGGCACGCCCGCCTGCAGCAGCCAGGCGATGATGACGGTACAGAAGCCGACGATGGCGCCGACCGAAAGGTCGATGCCGGCGGTGATGATGACGAAGGTCTGGCCAAGCGCCAGGATCGCCGTCATCGCACCCTGCCGCAGCAGGTTGGAGATATTGAGCGGCGTCCAGAAGCTCGGGGTGACGACGCCAAGCACGATCCAGAGGAAGATCAGCAGGCCGATCAGCGTCAGGCCGAACAGGATGTTCATTTTCCGGCGCGGCGGCGGCGCGACGATTTCGGTGGGGGTGGCAGTCATGAATTTTCTCCCTCTTATTCTTTTGGCTCAGACGCCGATCGCTTCGCTGAGCACTTCTTCATGCGTCGCCGCGTGATAATCATGGCTCGCGACGATTTTGCCGGCGCGGAAGACGTGCAGCCGGTCGGCCAGTTCGTAGACCTCGGGCAGGTAGGAGGAGATCAGGATGATGCCGGCGCCGTCCTTCAGAAGCTTGGCGAACAGCCGATAGATTTCCGCCTTGGTGCCGACGTCGACGCCGACGGTCGGCTCGTCGAAGATGAAAAGCCGGGCGCCATGGCTCAGCCACTTGCCGATGACGATCTTCTGCTGGTTGCCGCCCGACATGCTGGAGGCCGGAACGCGCCGGCTCGGCGTCTTGATGCTGAGATTGCGGATCTGCTGGTCGGCATTGGCCGATTCGCGCGTGTGATTGATCACCGGACCGTGGCTCAGCCGCCCGAACACCGGCAGGTTGATGTTGAGGCCGATCGACTGGTTGAGGCAAAGCCCCTGGTCGCGCCGGCTTTCCGGCGCCAGCGCAATGCCGAGCTCCATCGCCGTGCGTTCGTTGCGGATGTCGACACGCTTGCCCATCCACTGGACATCGCCTGATGTCGTCGGCTGGCGGCCATAGAGCCCGAGCGCGAATTCGCTGCGTCCGGCGCCGATCAGGCCATAGAGCCCGACGATCTGCCCGGCCTTGACACTCAGCGACACGTCATTGAAGCCCGGACCGGAAAGGCCGTTGACGGCAAGGATCGTCTCGCCGATCGCAATCTCTTCCTTGTGGTAGATCTGTTCGATCGAGCGGTTGATCATCAGCGCGATCAGCTCGGCGTCGTTGGTCTCGCCGATCAGGCGGGTCCCGACATGCGTGCCGTCGCGCAGCACCGAGACACGGTCGGCAAGCTCGAAGACTTCCTCCATGCGGTGGCTGATATAGACGATGGTGACGCCTTCACCCTGCAGGCGGCGGATCAGCTTGAAGAGCTGCGCCGATTCTTGGCGCGTCAGATAGGCTGTGGGTTCGTCGAAGATCAGGAACTGCGTGCCGCGCATCGCCGCGCGCGCCGTCGCCACCAGCTGCTGCTGACCGATCGTCAGTGAGCTCAACAGCGCACCGGCCGGCAGGCCGAAGCCGAGATCGTCGAGCACGGCCTGCGCCATCTTCTCCATCTGTTTCTTGCGCATCAGGCCGAAGCGGTTGACCTCGTCGCCGAGGAAAAGATTGGCGGCGACCGTCAGGTGCCGGCAGAGCACGACCTCCTGGTGGACGGCGTTGATGCCGCGGGCGATCGCTTCGTTCGGCGTCGCCAGCGCCACCGGCTGGCCGCACCACAACACCTCGCCGGCGGTGCGGGTGATGACGCCTGTCAGTAATTTGATGAGGGTGGATTTGCCGGCGCCGTTTTCGCCGACGATGGCGTGGATTTCGCCGGCAAGAAAGGTCAGCGTCGCTGGCTTCAGCGCCTGCACATGACCGTAATTCTTCTGCAGGCCCTTGAGTTCGAGGATAGGCGATCCGGCGGGAATTCGATTGGCTTCTTTCAGCGTCGCACTGTCATCATGGCGATGACTGACCTCTTCCAGTCCGATCATGGGACCTCTCCTCCTTGTGTCGCGTCTGCTCTCCATCCCCCGCAAAACATAGCACGGATGGAAAAGGCCGCGCCGGTTTTTGAAGCCGGCGCGGCCTGTCTGTCGTTGTTACTTGATCTTCGGGTTCAGCAGCGCGTCGATCTTCGGATCGGCCATATTTGCCTTGGTGACGAGGTTTGCGCCGGTGTCGACATTTTCTTCGACCTTCTCGCCCTTGGAGACGGCAAGCGCGGTCTTCACGCCGTCATAACCCATGCGGTATGGGTCCTGAACGACGAGGCCGGCAATCGCACCATCCTTGAGGAAGCCGACTGTCTTGTCGTCGCTGTCGAAGCCGATCACCTTGATCTTTTCGCCGAGCTTGTTTTCGGCGATCGCCTGGCCAACGCCCTGCGCCAGGATCAGATTCGAGGCGAAGACGCCGACGAGGTTCGGGTTTGCCGTGATCAGGTCGGTCATCATGTTGAGGCCGGTCGTTGCCTGGCCGTCGCCATACTTGTCGGCGATGACCTTCAGACCCGGATATTTGGTCTTCACCTGATCCAGGAAGCCTTCGCGGCGCTGTTCCAGCGAGCCGACGCCCGGAAGGTTGGTGAGGATGACGATTTCGCCCTCTTCCTTACCCGACATTCCCTTGATGGCGGCAGCCAGACCATCGGCTGCGATGCGACCGCCCTGGACGTTGTCGGTCGTCAGGAACGATTTGAACGCCTTGGAGTCGGCACCGGAGTCGATGCCGATGATCGGAACCGACTTGGCGGCTTCATCGATCGGCTTGCCGAGCGCCTTGAATTCGGTCGGCGAAATGATGACAGCGGCCGGCTTGCCGGCAACGGCGTTCTCCAGAATGCTGATCTGGCCGTTGACGTCGGATTCGGCCTGTGCGCCGAGTTCCGGTACGTTGACGCCGAGATCCTGGCCGGCCTTGCGGGCGCCGGCGAGAACGATCTGCCAATAGAAGGACGTCGTGTCCTTGACGATGATCGGGATCGTCACGTCGGCTGCAAACGACGGTGCCGGCATCGCCGTGGCGATGACTGCGGCACCTGCAAGCGCGGTAAAGGCGCGGCGGGACAGAAGGGATTTCACGATACTCATAAGGGTTCTCCTCTCAGGGTGCGTTCTCCTCCAAATAAATCGGCCGCTGAACGCAGGCGGACGATTTTTATCGATAAAAAACATTTGCCAGGTGAAGCTAGCCGAGGCGCAATCAAATTGCAAGAGCGCCAAACCGGCTTTTTTGCTTTGGTAAACTCCCGCCAAGCAACTGATTTCATTCCAATACAACGATACCCTAAAATAGGTATCAGGCTTGATCGACCTCGTGCGGATGGACGACGCCCTTTTTCAAAATCAGGTTGCCGTACAGCCGGAATTCCGTCGTCGCGACGATGTAGGTGGCCTTGCGAGCCATCGCATAAAACGCAAAACGCTCCACCGGCACGATGCGGAAATCGCCGGCGTGTTTGGAAACGATCTGCTGGAATTCGGTGCAGACCTCGGGCATCGCATCGGGATCGCCGACCACCTCCATCCGCCATGCCGCTTCCGGCACGAAAGTGTCGAGCGGCATATGCGTCAGAATGGCCTCGGCCATCGCGGTGGCGCTGACGCCGTCGGCGCGAATGACAGGCGGACCCATCGAGCCCGAGGGAAAATTGGCGTCCGATATGACGATGTCGTCGCCATGTCCCATGGTCTTCAGCGCATGGAGCAGGTCGGGGCCAAGCAGCGGATGAATACCCTTGAGCATAATCTCTCCTCAGACTCGCACGGCTTCGGCGCCGAGCGGCGGCGCGACCAGCGTATAGGGTTCGAATTCGGCATAGATCTCGTCGGCAAGCCGCGGCTCGACGATCTCCATATTGCGCGTGAGGCTCGACGGCTTGGCCGTGCCGATCAGCACCGATGCGACGATCGCCTCGCGCAGCGGAAACTGCAGGGCGGGCGCCGCCAGCGGCACGCCGTGGCGATTGGCGATCGCCTCCATGGCGCCGACCTTGGCAAGCACGTCGTCATCAGCCGGCATATAGTCGAAATGCGAACCCGGCACCGGGCCGGTGGCGAGAATGCCGGAGTTGAAGACGCCGCCGACAACGAGCGAGGTGCCCTTCTCTCGGCAGAGCGGCAGCAGTTCGGCGACCGCCGAGCGGTCGAGCAGCGTGTAGCGGCCGGCGAGCAGAATGCAGTCGAGATCGGAATGGCGCGTGACGTCGAGGCAGACGGGCACTTCGTTGACGCCGAGGCCGAAGGCGGAGATCGCGCCAGACGACTTCAGTTCCTCCAGCGCCTTCACGCCGGAATCGAGAAACTGCTTCTGGTGGACCGCATTCTTCGCCGCGCCATGTGTATAGACGCCGAGATCGTGCACATAGAGAATATCGATGCGGTTGAGGCCGAGCCGCGCATAGCTGAATTCGACCGAGCGCATGATACCGTCATAAGAATAGTCGTAATCGGCATCGAAGGAGAGCGGGTCGACATAGCTGTAGTCGGGCACCGTGCCGGTCGGCACCGGCCGAAGTAGCCGGCCGACCTTGGTGGACAGCACGTAAGACCCATCCGGCTGGTCGCGCAGGAAATCGCCGACCCGCCGTTCGGCAAGGCCGAGCCCATACCAGGGCGCCACGTCGAAATAGCGGATGCCGCTGTCCCAGGCCGCCTGCAGCGTGTCCATCGCCACCTCGCGCGGGCAGGCGCGGTAGAGACCGCCGAGAGCGGCTGCGCCGAAACTGATTTCGGTCACCTCCAGCTTGGTCTTGCCGATCCGTCTCGTCTTCATCATGCCTCCTCGCGAAGAACTTGAGCTTGGTCTAGGGAGCAATCCCAGGAAAAGTGTGAAGCGGTTTTCCGCCCGGGATTGCGTACTTCAAATCAATCCCAGGAAAAGTGTGAAGCGGTTTTCCGCCCGGGATTGCGTAAAACAAAAAGGTCAGAGCGTCGCACCGAGATGCCAGGGCACGAATTCATTGTCGCCGTAGCCGAAGAGCTCGCTCTTGGTCTTCTTGCCCGAGGCCGTATCGACGATGAGGTCGAAGATCTCGCGGCCCTTGCCGCTGATCGTCGCGTCGCCGGTGGCGATCGTGCCGCAATCGATGTCCATATCCTCTTCCATCGAGGCATAGAGCGCCGAATTGCTGGAAAGCTTCAGCGACGGCGCCGGCCGGCAACCGAAGCAACTGCCGCGGCCTGTGGTAAAGGCGATCATGTTTGCCCCGCCGGCCACCTGGCCGGTCGCCGAGACCGGGTCGTAGCCGGGCGTGTCCATGAAGACGAGGCCGGGGGCCGTGACCCGCTCGGCATAACCATAGACCGCCGTCAGCGGCGAACGCCCGCCCTTGGCAACCGCGCCGAGCGACTTTTCGAGAATGGTGGTGAGCCCGCCGCGCTTGTTGCCGGGCGAGGGGTTGTTGTCGAGCGAGGCGCCGTGCAGGGCGACATAATCTTCCCACCAGGCAATCTTGTCGTCGAGCTTCTTTGCCACCTCGTCGCTGACGGCGCGGCTGCGCAGCAGATGTTCCGCACCATAGATTTCCGAGGTCTCCGACAGGATCGCCGTGCCGCCGGCTGCTGCCAGCAGATCGGCCGCGACACCCAGCGCCGGATTGGCGGTGATGCCGGAAAAGCCGTCCGAGCCGCCGCATTGCAGACCGATGATGATCTCGCCGATCGACATCGGCACGCGCTTTTCCTTGCCGACATCGGCGGCAATTTCGCGCAGCATGCCCATGGCGCGCTCCACCGCGCGGCGCGAGCCGCCGGCATCCTGGATGTTGAAATGCCGCTTGGAGGCGCCCGCACCACTCTGGCCGTAAAGCGTCAGCTGGTTGACCTCGCAGCCGAGGCCGATCATCAGCACGCCGCCGAAATTCACGTGTCTGGTGTAGCCGGCCAGCGTCCGGTGCAGCACGTTCATGCCGTCGCCGGTCGAGCTCATGCCGCAGCCCTGGTCGTGCACGATCGGCACGAAACCGTCGATGCCTTCATAATGCGGCAGGATCGTCCGGTTCGCCTCGTCGGCGATCGCCCGGCAGACCGTGGTGGAACAGTTCACGCTGGCGATGATGCCGATATAGTTGCGGGTCGCGGCCCGCCCATCGGCGCGGCGATAGCCCATGAAGGTGCGCCCGACGTCGTCGGCTGTGGCCGTTTCCGGCGCCGAATTGGCGGTCGCCGCCAGCCGGTCGTTTTCGAAATGCAGGTTGTGGCTGTGCACATGGTCGCCGGCCTTGACCTCGGCCGTCGTGCGGCCGATCGCCTGTCCGTATTTCACCACGGGTGACCCGAGCGGAATATCCGCTATCGCCACCTTGTGGCCGGGGTCGATCTTCTCACGGGTCTGAATGCCGGCAACCGTCGAACCCGGCGCGATTGCCGCCGTTGCGACCGCGACATTGTCGCCGGCCGAAAGGATGATCCAAGGCAGTTTGTCCAATTTATTCTCCCTGGGAAAGGCTCGCTGCATCGGCGAAAGCGCATTGATTTTGTTTTTTATCTACAATAAACATTTTCAAGTCAACGGGAATATTGATCCTGTGGACGAGGGAGGCAATGAGCCGCAGGCGACCGGAAATAAGCTAAAGGTCGTTTGAACAAGCCCCGGTCTGTTCTGCCCTGCTTTGAAGCGGAACGACGGTCACGAGGGCGGAAAGCGGGGTCTGGTGGCAAGGCAGAATACGGTCTTCAAGGAAGCCTACAACAGGTATGCCGTAGCCCTGCGCACGGATACCGCGCTGCCCTCGGAACCGGAGATCGCCGCCCAGCTCGGCGTCAGCCGCTCGACGGCGCGCGCCATCCTGACCCGGCTCAGCGAAGAAGGCATCATCCGCTGGAACAAGCGCCAGAAGATCGTGCTGCGCCAGCCGACCGACCATGACCTCTTTCCCTCCGAAGAAACCGACTCCCTGCACGATATCATCGAGCGCAGCTTCATGCAGCGCATCCTTGCAGATGATGCAGCACCCGGCATGCAGATCAACGAATTGGAGCTCGCCCGCGAGATCGGCACCGGCACGACCAGCGTGCGCGAGTTTCTGATCCGCTTCTCCCGCTTCGGCCTCATCGAGAAGCGCCCGAACAGCCACTGGACGCTCAAAGGCTTCACCCGCGAATTCGCCCTCGAACTTGCCGATGTGCGCGAGATGTTCGAGCTGCATTCCGCCGCCGAATTCGGCCGGCTTCCCAGGGATAATCAGAGCTGGGCCGATCTTGCCGCTATGCGCGACGAACATCACGCCATGCTTGCCGACATCAACCAGCGCTTCAAGGATTTCTCCGTCCTCGACGAACGCTTCCACTTGCTGATCCATCGCGCCTCGAAGAACCGCTTCATCGCCGATTTCTACGACGCCATCGCCATCGTCTTCCACTATCACTACCAGTGGAACAAGACCGCCGCCCGCCAGCGCAACGAGCGCGCCATTCACGAACATCTGGATTATATCGCAGCGCTGGAATCCGGCGACCAGGCCGCGATCGATGCCGCCTGCCGCGCGCATCTGCACTCCGCCCGCCAGACCCTGCTGCAATCCCTGCCGCAGATCGCCACCGAAACCGCCTGATCAGATGAGAGCAACTCCGGGCACCGCCTCGGTGTGCCCGCCAGCGGCATTTCGGACGAAAGAGGCTACGCCTTGCCCAGATGCTTCGGCCAGAATTCTTGATGGACTGCGGCGGCTTCGTCTTCGAGGTTCGGGCCAACCACAGTGACGATGCGCGCGCCGGTTTGTAACACCGCCCGGCTCGGCACGTTCAACCCGATCCCGGCGATTTCGCCAAGCCGCGCTTCGGAGCACGCAAACACCATCCGCCCGATGCCCGACCAGTAAATCGCCCCGGAGCACATCGCGCACGGCTCGGTGCTGGTGTAAAGCGTGCAATCAGCGAGAAAAGCAGTGTCGTAGTGCTGCGCTGCCAGTTTAACCAGGTTCATCTCGGCGTGGTTCGTCATGTCGTGGCCGGTGAAGACGCTGTTTTCGGCGCGCAGGATGACTTCGCCGTCCTTCACCAGCAGCGAGCCAAACGGTTCGTCGCCGTTTTCCACCGCGGATCTCGAGAGCGCAATCGCCTCGCGTAAAAACGGCTCGTGGTTTTCCATCAGAATTTCCCCAAACACTAGAGCCGGGTGATTTTGTCTTGAATCCAGGGCATTGCCAAGGGCTGCAAATCAGATTCAAGATGCTGGCTGGGGGAAGGAGACCGGCATGGATTGGCAAGCCATAACCACGGGGTGGGCATGTTTGACAGATTTTCCGGGTTCATACCTTAACGGGTGCCGAATGGTCGAAACCCAGGCACCACTTCCGGTTTTCTGCCGCTAATAGCTGCACGGACGATCATTGCCGAAACCGCCTCGGCAAGCTGGTCTGAGAGAAAGGTCGGCGCTTCCGTAACCAATCGAGCCCGTCTGCATCGAGCTATTTGAGGCCGTAGTGCAGGATGACGACGCTATCGCGACCACGATGACGGCTGTCAAGGCAGCCAATAGTTTGCGAATTTGAAGCATCTAACCCCCCGCTGCCCAAAATCGGTCAGTGCAGTTCATGGGTAAGTAGGGCCGCTGTGCCTTCCGATAACTGTGCCGGTCGATCAAGTTATCGTTATTCGTTGAAAACCGATGGCCAGCATCGCATCATGAAACATTTCGATCTGTAAGCCGTTATCGCGCTTATGGCCGACGCTAAACTCAAACCGAAATCGGTCGACGGCACCGAACCGCACGGTGCCGGAAACTCGCCCCAGGAGACGGCATCGACTGTCGAGGTCATGCCGCCGCCAGATGCCATCGAACCCGATCCGGAGCTGACGCCTGAAGAGGCCGAGCAGGCGCGCAAGCGGTATTTGCTCAAGCGTTTCTGGATCAGCGCGCGCCGTTACTGGGGCCGCGGTGGCGACAAGTTCGCTTGGCCCCTCTCGATCGGGCTATTGGCGATGATCTGCATGAATGTCGGCTTCCAGTACGGAATCAATCTGTGGAACCGCGGGATCTTCGACGCCATAGAGCGACACGATGCCGGCACCGTCTATTTCTTGAGCGGCGTGTTCGTGCCGCTCGTGCTCGGAACTGTCGCCATTGTCACGATACAAGTCGCCGTTCGCATGATGATTCAGCGCCGCTGGCGTTCCTGGCTGACGACAGCCGTCATCGCGCGCTGGCTCGCAAACGGCCGTTACTATCAGTTGAATCTCATCGGCGGCGACCACAAGAACCCCGAAGCGCGCATTTCCGAGGATTTGCGGATTGCCACCGAAGCACCCGTCGATTTCGTCGCCGGTGTCATATCCGCATTTCTGGCGGCCTCGACCTTCATCGTGGTGCTCTGGACGATCGGCGGGGCTCTGACTCTGCCGATCGCAGGTTTCACCGTTACCATTCCCGGCTTTCTCGTCATCACTGCGGTCCTCTACGCTGCGATCACCTCTACTTCGATGGCGGTCATCGGCCGCTATTTCGTCCACGTCTCCGAGGCCAAAAATCAAGCAGAAGCTGAGTTTCGCTACACGCTGACGCATGTGCGGGAAAATGGCGAGAGCATCGCGCTTCTCGGCGGCGAAGAGGAGGAGCGTAACGACCTCGACAAAACCTTCACCAATGTGCTGAAGCAATGGGCGCTCCTTGCCCGCCAGCACATGCGCACGACGGTAGTGTCGCATGGATCGATGCTGATTGCGCCTGTTGTACCGGTTCTGCTTTGCGCACCAAAATTTCTCGAAGGCAGCATGACCCTCGGACAGGTCATGCAGGCCGCCTCTGCTTTTGCCATCGTTCAGGGCGCGTTCGGCTGGCTGGTCGACAACTATCCGCGTCTTGCCGATTGGAATGCCTGTGCACGGCGCATCGCCTCGCTGATGATGTCGCTTGACGGGTTGGAGCGCGCCGAACAGAGCGACTCTCTGGGACGCATCAAGCATGGTGAAACCGAAGGCGAGGCGATGCTCAGCCTCAACGATCTCTCCGTGTCGCTTGACGATGGCACCGCCGTGGTCACGGAAACCCGGGTCGAGATCGAACCCGGCGAGCGGGTGCTTGTGTCAGGTGAATCCGGGTCGGGCAAGAGCACGCTGGTGCGGGCCATCGCAGGTCTCTGGCCGTGGGGCGGCGGCAGCGTCAATTTCCATGCCGACAGGCGATTGTTCATGTTGCCGCAACGGCCCTATATCCCTTCGGGCACGCTTCGCCGCGCCGTCGCCTATCCCGGCGCCGCCGATAGCTGGCCGCTGGATGAGATCAAGTCGGCCCTCGACAAGGTGGGACTGGATTATCTGAACGACAAGATCGAGGAAGATGCGCCCTGGGACCAGACCTTGTCGGGCGGCGAAAAGCAGCGGCTCGCATTTGCGCGTCTCCTGCTGCACCAACCCGATATCATCGTGCTGGATGAAGCAACGGCAGCACTCGATGAGAAGAGCCAGGATAAGATGATGCAGATGGTGATCGATGAATTGCCGGAGGTCACCATCCTAAGCGTCGCGCATCGCGTTGAGCTGGAAGTCTTCCATAGCCGCAAGATCACGCTCGAGCGGCGCGAGGGCGGCGCAAAGCTTGTCAGCGATATCGATCTGATCAAGCGCAAGAGAAAACGGAACTTGCTGTCACGCGTTTTGGAGAAGCGCCGCTCCCCGCCAAAAGGCAGTACGACCTCGAATGAAGGCGGCACAGTCCCCGAATAGAAACTCGCCGTTTGGCCACAAAACCATCAATCACCTGACGAAAGCTCTGCGCTCGCAATTTGATCCAGATTGTCGATCAGCCGCGTCAGCAGATCTGCAAGTTGTCCCGCTTCCGCATCCGTGAACCCGGCCAGTGCCTCACGATTCCCTTGGAATAGGGCCGCAATTGCCTTCGGCATGCATTCCTGTGCGGTTTTCGTCAGCACGATGCGGCTGCTGCGACCGTCAGCCGGGTCGGGTGTCCGCTCGATTAGGCCATCCCTCTCCATGCGAGCGAGCATCTGCGCCATCGGCGGCTGCTCGACCCTGGCAAAGCGGGCGAGGTCGCGTTGCGTGCTGGCCTTGCCATTTTGCAGCGCGACCAGGACAGGCAACTGGCCGACACCGAAGCCGAGCGGTTTGAGGCGTGACTCGCTGAGGCGGGCAAAGCCCCGCGCCGCAAGACTGATGAGATGCCCCGGCGTAGAAAGCACATCTTCGTCCAATTCCGATCACCTCTTGCCTGCGCTTGACCGCGAGATATATATGTACGTATGTATATTGATGTGCAGCACGAGGCAAGGCCGTTTCGATGCCGCCAGCGAATGTTTCAATCTCCATAGAGGAAACGACATGTCTCAAAACGACGTCGAAATGATCAAGCGCATCTATGCCAGCTTCAACGCCAGAGACATCGACGCTGTCCTTGCCGTTCTTTCCGATGATGTCGCCTGGGCCAACGGCATGGATGGCGGCCACGTTCATGGCCGTGAGGCCGTGCGCGACTATTGGACACGCCAATGGGCCGTCATCAGTCCGCATGTCGAGCCCATGGCATTTGAGGAAACGCCAGGTGGCGCCGTCGCTGTCGAGGTGATCCAGTCGGTCTTTGACCTCGATGGCCGGCCGCTGGAGGGACAGACCCATGGCCTGAAGGACAAGACGGTGACGCATATCTTCCGCATGGAAGGCGACAAGATCGTCCGCTTCGATATTCGGGATGCCCTGTAAGCCCAGCATGCTCTGTAAGCCCAGCATGCTCTGTGAGCTGGTACTTCCCGTGCGGGGATGACCGCTCCTGTTGCGACGCGCCATTGTCAGGCCCGCTTTTCGGCCGTCGGGGGCCTGGCTTGTGCGTTCAATTCGCACTTAGCCGGCGGTATCGGTTCAGAGCCTGCGCGCTTCCAGACGCCGCTTGTCGCGCTCGACATAGTCGGAGCCCAGCTCCGTCAGACGGAATTGGCGTTTCTGAAATTCCCCGCGGATCAAGATGAAGCCTTGCTCCTCGGCTTCGCTCAATGTCTTCAGGCTGGTGCCTTTAGGGGGAGACTGCCAAGCCATGCCATCGGCTCTGTGCAGCAAGACCATGATCTTTATAATGTTGCTTCTCCATGGCCGATGCATACAGCCGGGCTGCATCGCTTCAGCAATCCGCTTGTTCCGCATTCTTGATTTGGCGCCATCCAGGAGAAGCCCATTGATTTAAAAGGATTATTTTTGGCTAATCCGGAGTTTCGCAAAAGCTATTGTATAAAAGCTCCAATAGTCTTGGTCAATTCAATCACTCCGTCCCACCAGGTTTTGTCGCGCCTGGCGATTGGCCCGATGGCGCTTATTTCCATTGAATCCCGACATCAGCGGCGCATTGCGGCCCGAGGCCGATCTTTCGCTATCGGCGCGAAGGGCTGCGCTCCTCAGGCGCTGCATCTCGCAATATGATCCCGTATTGCCGCTGCACTTTCTGACGGCGACGTGAACGTCACATCCAACGTTAGCGCGTGTTGGTGTGGGGTATCAAGAACCAGGGCCTGTCGGCTTCGGCTCCTCGACGTCTCGACATCGGTGGTTTTCAAATGGTCGCGCCGTGCGGGCGACGAAACGCGACGCGCCAATTCTTCTTCGGCACACAGCAATCGCACCGGAACGAAGACCGCGGCGCGCCGTCCGGCGGCGTCAACAAACTGTTGGTACGTCCGTGTGCTGCGCTCATCGCCTTCGACACCGGCATGGGTGAAGATGAAATTCGCCGACGGGCCGCTATAGGCGGTGATTGCATCCAGGACGGCCTGCCGGACCCTCCCGGTGTATTCCCATATGCCCTTCGGCAGCGGAGCGGTCTGATCCTCGTCGAGGAGGCGCAAGATCGGGTTGTTGAACCAGTGATTATCAACGATCTTTGCTGATATCAGCGAGCCGAGTTCTCTAGCGATTGTCAGCTTCCCGACGCCCGGGAACCCCAAGAGCAGCACGAAAACACTCATCGTCCGACAACTTTCCCGACACAATCCACCGCTGTGGAAACGCAGCTTGTCTGCGTTTCCACAAGCCGAACCGATTAATGCGAAGCGGCCTCGCTTGGAACCGCCGCCCCTTCGCCCTTCTGACCATGCCCGACCGGGATCAGCCAGGTGGTGAAGAAGGTCAGCACCGCGACGACGACCACGCCCCAGAAGCTCCAGTGCAGGGCCGCATTGAAGACGGAGCGGATCGCCGGATCGGCGGCGAGCGCCGAAAGCCCGGTCGGCTGGTTCAGCGCCTCGTGCAGACCTGCCGCCGCATCGCCGCTCGCATAGTGGTTGATGCCGGCATTGAGGATGGCGCCGAGCACGGTGGCGCCGAGCGTATTGCCGAGGCTGCGGGAAAAGATGATCGAGGCCGTGGCGCTGCCGCGCATCGACCATTCGACGCTGTCCTGCACCAGCACGATGCTGGTGAGGCTGATGAGACCCATGCCGAAGCCCATGAAGAACGAGCCGGCGCCAGCAACGACCGGCGAACTGTCAGGGGTGAGGAACAACAGGAAACAGGCGCCGAATGGAAACATCAGGCTGCCGACGCGCAGAGTGCGGCGGATGCCGAAGGCCTTGTAGAAGCGGCTGGAGAGCATCACCGCCAAGGGCCAGCCGACGACGAGCATCGTGAGCGTGAACCCCGCGACAAGAGGCGAGCGGCCAAGCACGCCCTGCACATAGAGCGGCAGGATTGTCGAAAGCCCGATCAGCGCCATGCCGGCCAGCAGCGTCGCCGTATTGCTGGTCGCAATCAGCCTTCGGCTCCAGAGCGGGATCGAGATGATCGGCTCCGGTGCCCGCTTCTCCTGGGCGAGAAAGAGCAGGCCCGTGACCACGAAGACGGCGAAAAGCGAAAGCAGGATCCAGGCGCTCGCATCGGTTTCCGTCAGCATGACGAGAAGTGCGACGATCGAGATCGAAAACAGCACCGATCCGAGGTAATCGATCTTTGCCTGCTTGTGCGCCACGTCCTCCTTCAGGAAGACCATGAAGGCGATGATCGAGATGACGCCGATCGGCAGGTTGATCCAGAAGATCCAGGCCCAGGAGATATTGTCGACGATGATGCCGCCGGCCAGCGGCCCGACGACGGCCGAGGTCGCCCAGACGGTCGCCATCGCGCCCTGCACGCGGCCGCGCTCCTCCAGCTTGAAGAGATCGCCGATGATCGTCATCGTCACCGGCTGGATGGCGCCGGCGCCGAGCCCCTGCAGCAGCCGGAACAGCACCAGCGACATCATCGACCAGGCAAGCCCGCAGAGCAAAGAGCCGACGAGGAAGATCAGGATGCCGCCGATCAGCACCGGCTTGCGCCCAAAAATGTCGGAAAGCTTGCCGTAGATGACCGTCGTCGTCGACTGCGCCAGCAGGAAGGCCGAAAACACCCAGCTGTAATAGGAAAAGCCGCCGAGCTCCCCGACGATGCGCGGCATCGCGGTCGCCACGATCGTCGCCTCGATCGCCACCATGAAGGTCGCGAGCATGATGGTGGCGACGATAAGCACGCGGTTCGAGCGTTGCGCTGCATTCGACATGACGATCCTCTTCGGGTGCTCCGCAGATGCCGGAAATATCGGCAGGCTGGCGAGATGTGGGGCGATGCGCCGCTTGCGGAGTGATGCCGTCCTTTTACGACCTCAAGCCCGGCCGGTAAAGCAGGCCGCGACCGGTTTCTGACGCCAGCCATTGTTTTCGCGTGATGTCGGCGAAGTGGAGGTCGAAAGCGAAGGCCCGGCGCCATTCCGCTCCGGACCTTCGTTTTGTCAGAAGGAAAGGCGAACAATCACCTCATCCTTATTGCGGGCATGCCTCGCCCAGCGAGCCGGTGTCGGCGCTGCCGCTGGTGCAACCCGGCGTCTGCTGCAGGTTGGGATTAACCCCGCCGGGATTGATGGTGCTGCGGCCGCTGTTGAGATTGACGCCGCCATTGCCGGTCGTGCTGCCGGTGGTGCCGGGATCGGTCCCGACAGACCCGGTTCCCGTCGAGCCGGTGCCGACAGACCCAGTGCCAGCCGACCCGGCGCCTGCGGAACCGCCGCCCGAACTCCCCGATCCACCGATAACAGGCGCCACCGAAAGCCGCCCATTGGCATCCGCACCCCCGGCCGTCTGCGCCAGCGCCGGGCCGGCCAGACCGATCGAAAGCAGCGATATTGCGATGAACTTGCCGGACATGATTTTCTCCATGCTTGTTGTCTCAGGGAGAAAACTTGATCCGCGGGAGCATTGTTCCGGGATGGGTTGGGCTGGTTGGCACTATTGCGCCGGAGGCGGTGACCCCGGCCTAGCCTCTTCAGCCCTGACGATCACTGTGGGCGGGTACCGTTATTCCCCTGGTTACCGCGAAAATCGCTCCAAACATTCCGCCAACGACGATCCCTGCAGAGCCGCCCGCCAACGCTGCAATGAGGCAGTAGGCGATCCAGGAGCCGACACTGGATGCATCGGCCAGGACCAATGTGGAAACGACGCCGATTGCTCCGCCAAGGATGCCCAAGACAATGGCAACCCCCGTCACAGCCTCCGATGGATCAATGGTACGGATGCGTGACGCATGGGCGGTATCATGTTCAACCGGTGGAGACTGGCTATCCGTGTCTTCCATTCGACCCTCCTTCAAAGCATTTACAATCGATCCTTCAGCCGCCGAGAGGCTTGTCGTCCTTTTCGGACAATATCCTTTCTGCTGCGCCATCTAGATCTTCGTACTGACCGTTGCGCAGGGACCAAAGGAAGGCGCCAAGCCCGGCGATGCCCATGAACAGAGCTATGGGTATCAGAAACGACAATGCGCTCATTTATCCCACTCCCGCCAGCTTATTTATCCGCCGCATTTCCCGCTCTGGTGGCGTGCGGTCGATCTCAAGCCTCATCGCATTCGCGACGACCAATATCGACGACGTCGACATCGCTATCGCGGCGATGAGCGGGTTGGCATAACCCAACAGCGCGAGAGGAATGCTGCACGCGTTGTAGACGATAGCCAAAGCGAAATTTTGGCGGATCAGCACGGCCGCACGACCCGCCGTCGTCAGTGCGACCTTTATTCCGTCCATGTTTCCATTGAGCAGGATGAAATCGGCGGCGCTGCGACCGATGTCGCTTCCTGATGCCGGAGCCATGGAAACATGCGCGGCCTTCAGCGCGACCGCGTCGTTTATTCCGTCACCAATCATCATCACCTTGCGACCGAGACTGCGCAACGCATCGATCGCCTCGGCCTTGTCCTTGGGGAGGGCGGCAGCTCTTACCGAGTCGATTCCGACTTCCCGTGCCACGGCAAGAGCCGCTTCGGGGACATCGCCGGTCAGCATTTCGACGGCGATGCCGCGGTTCTTCAAGAACTGCACCGCCATCGCCGACCCGGCTCGAACCTTCTCTCCAAAAACGAAAGAGGCGAGGATTTCTCCCTGTCGCGTCAGGACGACAGTCGAAGCTGCGCCAGTCCGGTCGTCTGCATCGCCGCTCGCCGCCCATGCCGCTCGCCCAAGTCGATAAACTTCCCCTCGGAAAGACGCCTCGAGACCGTTGCCAGGTATTTCCCGGACGTCATCAAGCGCGAGAGCCTCCCACTCGCGCCGTGAGGCGTAATCCGCGATCGCTCTCGACATCGGATGGCTCGAAAACCGTGACAGCGACGCAGCCAGTGAAAATTCCAGTGGTCCGGTCCAGTTCCCGGTCAACAGCCTCGGCTCGTATTGCGTCAGCGTACCGGTCTTGTCGAAAACGACGGTGTCGATTTCCGCCAAACGTTCCAATGCCGATCCGTCCCTTGCCACGATGCCCCGGGTGAACAATCTGCGTGCTGCAACGACCTGAACCATCGGAACCGCCAACCCCAGCGCACAAGGGCAGGCAATGATCAAGACCGAGATCGAAATCGTCAGGGCGAGGTGGATGTCCTGTGTCACCGCAAACCACGAAAGGAATGTCAGCACCGACAGTCCGTGGATAACGGGAGCATAGAGACGCGCGGCCCTGTCGGCGAGTATCCGGTATTGAGACCGGCAGTCCTCGACGGCTTCCAGCATCCTATGCAACTCGGCGAGTGTCGAATCTCCCGGTGCGGCGGTGGCTTCGACAGTCAGGGGATGGCCGACGTTCAAATCGCCCGCGCGAACCTGTCCACCTGGTCCAACCGTCTCACAACGGCTCTCTCCCGTCAGCAACGAACGGTCAAGTTCCGACATGCCGGAGAGAATCGTCCCGTCGGCCGGAATTCTATCGCCGGCGGCAATCAGGGTGCGGGTTCCGGAAACGATGTCGCTCAGTGGAACATATTCGATCCGTCCATCCGCGCGGATCACATTCGCGCCTTTTGGCATCATGTCGGCCAGAGACGCCGCCGCCGATCGCGCCCTGCGTCGCATCAGATGGTCCAGCGTGCGTCCGACGAGCAAAATGAAGATCAACGAGGTACTGGCCTCGAAGTAGGCTTGCCGTCCTTCGGCGAACGTGTCGTATACGCTGAGACCGAAAGAGAGCAGGACGCCGATGCTGACCGGCACATCCATGTTTGCCCGACCGTGCGCGAGCGCCCGCCACGCCGACCGGTAGAATGTCGCCCCGGAGTAGATAACGGCGGGTAGTGCGAGCGCGGCCGACATCAGGTGGAGCGTCTGACGTGTTGCCGGGTCCGCGCCCGCCCAGACCGATACGGACAACACCATGATGTTCATCGAGCAAAAGCCAGCGACTGCCAGCGCGCGCAACAGGCCCGATATCTCACCGTCCGGTTGATCGCGGCCTTCCGCCGGCAAGACGGCCGTGTAACCGATCTTTCCGATTAGAGCGGCAAAATCGGGTGGCGAACCATTTTCCGCTTGCCAATGGATGGTTACACGCTTTGCCGTCAGATTGGCGCGCGCCATGTGAACTTCGGGGTGCTTGCCAAGGGTCGATTCCAGAAGCGCCATGCATGCGCCGCATCGCATGTCCGGAACGGACAGGGTGATCTGCCTGAGACCATTGCCCAAATCCCTGCTTGCCAACGCAACCTCGTCCACCCCCGGCCTTCTTGGTCCGGGCTCGTGGAGTGACGACGCAATTGACGCGCAGCAGGTCATTGTCCGTTCCTCGCTACCTCATTGCCTTGTAGGCATGCCATGTGGCGTGGCCGAGCAAAGGAAAAACGACGATCAGTCCGACAAGTCCCGTCAGCAGGCTGGCGAGGAAGAGGGCGAGTACGATCGCACCCCAGACCATTGACGGTCCCATGTTGTTCCAGACCATGACAACGCTGACGCCCATGGCTGTGAAGGCGTCAATGCGCTCATCCAGAAGCATCGGGATTGAGAACACCCCGATTGCAAAAGCGAATCCAGCGAACAATGCGCCGATACACAAGCCGACGATCAGCATGCCCCAGCCCGAGGGAGTGGTGACCAATAGCCTTGCTACGCCATCAAGGCCGGGGAACGGATTAACGCCGAAAAAGAGCGCGTAGATAATGACCGCCGCCCTCATCCAGAGCAGCATCACCATGCACAGCAGCATCCCCGTGAAAAACACCTGCCCTCCAGCTCTCGGCCGGACGAACAACATCTGACGAAGCGAGATGCGCTCGCCGTTCGCCAAACTCCTGCTCTTGACATAGAGCCCTGCGGCAAAGAGCGGGGCGACGATCAATATGCCCGCCAACGCAGGAAAGAGAAGATAGTCGCGCTCGAGCCGAAACAGCATCACGGTGGCCGCCAACGCGAGTAAGAACACCACGAACCCGTAGGCCAGACTTGGCCAGGGTTGCCGGATCAAGTCCTGCCAACCTTTGCCAAGCCAACCGAGAGGAGCGCCGAGGGGCAGATGCCGCTGCCACTTGGGATTCATCGTCTCCTGTATCCCTGATACCTCGCTCCGATATCGGCCGGAAGTGTCGTCCTGCGGCATCTGATCCTCCTCGCGCATTCAGCAAGCTGAAGCGGCGGCCCTGAATTGGTTGGGTTGCTGGCCTTTTTCCTTGATATGCTCGATGCAGGCGGGCTGAGTGGTGATCGCCATGTAAACAAAATGGGCGTTAGCGCCGACAAAGATCGCGCCGGTCAGTCCGATCAGCAGCCACTTGAAAACGCGGGGTATGGGGCTCTTCGCTTCGGGCGTCACTGCCGACCCCCACCCAGCTTGTTCACATAAAGCGCGAGTATCTTTATCTCAGCTGGACTTAGGCGTTCCTCCCAGGTGGGCATATGTCCCTGCCGTCCGCCATGGATCGACTGGACGATCCGTTCGATACCCCCGCCGTAAATCCAGCGGCCGTCGGTCAGGTTCGGCGCACCGACATCCTGTTTGCCTTTGGCATCTTCGCCGTGGCATGCCACGCAGCTAGCCATGAACACTTGGCGGCCAGCAGCGATCTGGCTGGCGTCTACGGATTCGGTGGACGTATTGCTCAACGAATAGACATAGGCGGCGACGTCGCTCACCTGTTTTCGGTTGAGCATTTCGTCTGTTCCGAACGCAGGCATCTGCGACACGCGGCTTTGCGAGTGCGTCGTATTGACGCCCACCGTCATGGTCTGGACGATTTTTTCTGGTCCTCCACCCCAAAGCCAGTCGTCATCGGTAAGATCGGGGAAGTCTCGTCCGCCCTTGCCGTCCCGTCCATGACAGGCGGCGCAGTTGTCTCCGAACAACTGGTGGCCGCTGGAGGCCACCTTCTCCATCAGCTTTTCGTCGGCACGGATTTCATCAAAGGAACTGGTCTCGATCTTCTCGATCCAGAGCGCGCGCGAAGCATCAGCTTCTATGATCTTTCGCTCTACCGCCTGCTTTTGACCCGTGCCGATCAGGCCCCTCGTATACGTGTTTCCAAGCGGCCAGGTCGGATACAGTATCCACCAGAGAGCGGCGAACAGGTGCGTGATGATCAGGAAGAGCAGAACCCCGCGCGGTACAGGAGTATCGAGCTCCTTGATGCCGTTCCAAATGTGTCCCGTCGTCTTCCGGCCTGTTACGGGATCGACTTCCTCTATCGCCATGGGGTGTCGTCCTTGTCGAATATGTCCGTTTCCGCCCGATCGAAACGCGCCTTGTTGGAAGGCCAGAAGGTGTAGATGATTACCCCGATCGAAAACACAATGAGATAGAACAGGCCCCAAACCTTGGACAGTTCCAACATGGTTTCGTGGGTAAGATCCATTTCAAATCCCCTGAGCAATCAATTGTTGGGGTTCGGCATCTGCTCCGGTGCCGCAGTGTTCTGGTAGGCAGCCTTTGTGAGCCGGCCAAGCACCTGCAGATACGCGACCATGGCGTCCATTTCAGTCACGCTGGTTTTTACGCCGTCAAACGCGGAGACCTGCGTGTCTTGCCCATAACGTTCCGTGACGCCTGAGGACTGTTCGCTGTCCGGATTGGCTTGGCCGAAGGCATCGGCAGATGCGTTTGCGACCATGTCATCCGTATAAGGCACTCCCACGGTTCTCAGGGCCGCCAGTTGGTCACGCAGATCGCCCAGATCGAGCGGGGTTGTCGCCAACCATTGATAGGACGGCATGTTGGATTCCGGGACGACCTCGCGAGGGTTGATCAAATGGGCCACGTGCCAGAGATCTGAATACTTCCCGCCGATGCGCGCCAGATCGGGACCCGTGCGCTTTGACCCCCACAACATGGGATGGTCATACTTGGATTCGACCGCAAGAGAATAAGGACCGTACCGCTCGACCTCGTCCCGCAGCGTTCTGATCATCTGGCTGTGGCAGGCGTAGCAGCCTTCTCGCACATAGATGTTCCGGCCCGCCGCCTCGAGGGGTGTGTACACTCTCATGTCGGGGGCGTCCTCGACCGTCTCGTGGATCGTGAACAGCGGGGCGATCTCGACAAGCCCGCCGACGCTTCCCGCCACAACGATAGCCAGCATGAACCCGACGGCCGTCCGTTCCAGTCTTCCATGCAGACGTTCGCTCATCTCTCACTCCGCCGGCGCGTTTTCGAGAATGCCAGAAGTCAGGGGCGCATCGTGAACTGCTCCCACGGCGGGAGCCGTTCGGACGGTCATCCAGATATTGAAGCTTGCCACGATCGCCCCAAGGAGGAAAAGCAGCCCTCCGAAAGCGCGTGCGATGTAGTAGGGATACATCGCCAGCAGACTGTCGACGAATGAATAGACCAAGGTGTTGTCGGCTGAATATGTGCGCCACATCAATCCCTGGATAATGCCGGAATTCCACATGGCGAAGACGTAGATGAGTGTGCCTGCAAGCGCCAACCAGAAATGGACTTCGACCAGGGCTGCAGAATACATCCTTTCGCGTTTCCAGATCGATGGAACGAGTGTGTAGAACGCGCCGAACGTTATCATGGCAACCCAGCCCAGCGCACCGGCATGAACGTGGCCGACCGTCCAATCGGTATAATGAGACAGTGAGTTGACGGGTCTGATTGCCATGAAAGACCCTTCGAATGTCGACAGCCCATAGAAGAACGCCGCCATCATGATGAAGCGAAGAGTGGCGTCGTCACGCACGCGATGCCAAGCCCCGTTCAACGTGAGCAATGCGTTCCCGGCCGACGCCCACGACGGAACGAGCAGCATGACCGAGAACGTCATTCCAAGGTTTTGCACCCAGATAGGCAGTGCGGTGTAATGGAGATGGTGGGACCCCGCCCACATGTAGAAGAAGGTGATCCCCCAGAAGCTGAGAATGGACAATCGATAGGAAAAAATCGGCCGCTCAGCGCGGATCGGCAGATAATAGTAGAGCATCCCTAGGAAGCCCGACGTCAGAAAAAACGCCACGGCGTTGTGCCCGTACCACCACTGGACCATCGCATCCTGTACACCGGACCAGACCGTGTAGCTTTTGGCGTGTCCGAACGATACGGGCACTGCCAGGTTGTTGACGATATGGAGGATCGCTACCACGATGATGAAGGCGAGATAGTACCAGTTGGCAACGTAGATGTGAGGTTCCTTGCGCCGTGCCAAGGTGCGTACGAAAAGCACGAAATAGGCGATCCAAACGATCACGAGCCAGAGGTCGGCATACCATTCCGCTTCCGCGTATTCCTTGGACTGGGTAACGCCCATGAAATACCCGCTGACCGCGATCAGACAGAAAAGGTTGAAGCCGAAGATCACGAACCACGGCGAGAGTTGATCGGCCAACCTTGCGCGCGATGTTCGCTGAACGACATGGAATGATGTCGCGATCAACGCGTTTCCGCCGAAGCCGAAGATCACCCCTGTCGTATGGGCGGGCCGTATACGGCCGAAGCTCGACCACGCCGTATCGAAATTCAGGCTCGGCCAGGCAAGCTGTGCAGCTGCCCAAACGCCGATGAACATGCCAAAGACCGCCCACGCCAGTGTGAGGGCCACGCCGACCTTGATCGGATCGTCATAGTAGCTGGAAAAGCGCGAAGCATCCGGTTCTTCGCTGAAAGCTGAAGTCAGGATGTAGCAGAACAACGCGCCGCAATACACAAGGACGATAGCGCCGTGTATGCCGATGGGATCAAAGCGGCCAGCGGCCGCCATCGCGACACCAACAACCATCAAAGCAATAAGTATAGCTGCCGCGGAACCCCGCTCCGCGCTCGTGAGCTGTCCCATTGTTCCATCCCCCCGGCTGTGCCGATGATGGTGCTCTACAAAGCGTTGAAAGGCAATCAGTTCTGTGAGCGTGCACACGCGAAGATAGGCTAGATCGTCTATCACAATCGCCGTTGGACCGATTGGGCCTGAAGCTGAAGACCGTGTTATTCGGTCATGGGAGCGAACGTTCCCGTATTAATTGACGCAGATGAGCTTTGGCACTGGTCGAGGCGCCGCGTGTCTTTTCAGACCCAAAGACGCTGTAACACTTTGAATTATGCAATAGGATGAGCGAGAAAACTGAAGCCGGCCGAGGTGCTTGAAAGAAATGGTGCCGCTTGCAGGACTCGAACCTGCGACCCCATCATTACGAATGATGTGCTCTACCACCTGAGCTAAAGCGGCGTTTCACGGCCGAAGCATGCGGCCTGCGATTTGCATGGCGCTGATACAGGCATTGATCGAAGATTTCAAGCGCCCTGTCATGGCTTTGGCAAAAAAGAGGGGAGGGCGCCTCAGAGCGCCAGCCGGGCACGCGCCGCCCTGTATTCGGCCTCCAGCCGGTCGACGAGATTTGCCACCGGCTCGACCGCCTTGACGGCGCTGATGCCCTGGCCGCTGCCCCATATGTCCTTCCAGGCCTTGGCGCCGCCGACAGCCTGCTCGAAATCCATCTTCGAGGCATCGGCAAGCGGCAGGTTGTCAGGGTCCATGCCGGCGGCGACGATCGAGGGCTTGAGGTAGTTGCCGTGCACGCCGGTGAAATAGTTGGAATAGACGATGTCGCCAGCAGCGCCTGCGACGATCGCCTGCTTGTAGGCGTCCGCGGCGCGGGCTTCCTCGGTGGCGATGAAGGGCGAGCCGATATAGGCCATGTCGGCGCCCATCGCCTCTGCGGCAAGGATGGCGCCGCCGGTGGCGATTGCGCCGGCCAGCAGCAGCGGCCCGTCGAACCATTCGCGGATCTCCTGGACGAGCGCGAAGGGCGATAACGTGCCGGCATGGCCGCCGGCGCCGGCCGCCACCGCAATCAGCCCGTCCGCACCCTTGCGGATCGCCGAATGGGCATGGCGGTTGTTGATAATGTCATGCAGCACGATGCCGCCATAGGAATGCACGGCAGCATTGACCTCGGGCACCGCGCCGAGCGAGGAGATGACGATCGGCACCTTATATTTGACGCAGAGCGTAAGGTCGTGCTCCAGCCGCTTGTTCGACATGTGGACGATCTGGTTGACGGCAAAAGGCGCCGCCGGCCGCTCCGGATGAGCGGCGTCGTGGCGGGCAAGCTCCTCAGTAATCTCAGCCAGCCATTCGTCGAGCTGGCTTTCCGGCCGGGCGTTCAGCGCCGGAAACGCCCCGACGATGCCCGCCTTGCATTGCGCCAGCGTCAGCGCCGGATGCGAGATGATGAAGAGCGGCGAGCCGATGACCGGCAGTCTCAATCTATCCCTCAGGATCGGGGGCAGGGCCATGGTCATCACCTCCATTGACGTTTACGAAAACGTCAATCTCATAACAGAGATGAAAAGGCGATAAAAGGCCGGCTGCCATGCCTTCGTCGATTTCGGCCCGAATATATACGTCCAAGAAAGCTCATATAATAAGGCCCGCAAGCGGTGAAAGCTGCCGATATCCCCGCCGATCGACCGCGGCCGGGCCCGCAAGGCTTGCGGTTTGCCGCACTTGACGCTACCGAATTTTGATGGAGAACGGCGGGGATTGCAGTCCGATGCCGAATTCAAGGTGAAGGACTGAATGTGAGCGGATTAGAAACGGCCATCAGAACGGCACTCGACAATTCCGATCGTGACAATCCGGAGGTTCGAGCGAGGATCTACCAGTCGGCCCGCCAGGCGCTGGAAGCCGGGCTGCGCAAGCAGGATATCACCGACACCGAGGTCGTCGCCCATCACCGCCATCGCCTGGAAAGCACCATCCACGCCATCGAAGGCGAGGAGCGCGACCGCCTTCACCCCCGCCAGAGGCCGCCCGAAGTCCCCGTGCCGCCGGTCGTGGAAATGCCGGCGCCGCCGGTTCACCAAGCCGACGTCGATCAGTTCGACGGCCCCGCAGTGTCGGGCGAGACCCGCGCGGCCGAGGTGGTCCAACGCCGCGGCGACGAGTCCAGCCTCGACGACGTGCATGCCGGGAGTACCGATCACCTTGCCGCCGCCCCCGTCGGCGAGGAGCGCCTTGCCCGCGGCCAGCGCGCCACCAATATGGATTTCCGTCCGGAGCGGGCGGCAGGCCGCCGCAAGCCCAGAAAGTTCTTTTCGCGGCTGCTCGTCTGGTGCGTGCTGCTGGCCTTCATCGGCATCGGCGCCTGGTGGGCGCATACATCGGGCCTGCTGATGACGGCGGCCGAGCGCGACACCAGCGTTGCCAATCCGCCGGCCAGCACCCAGCCCGAGGATTTCACCGGCAATGACGACAGCGCCGGCAATGCCGCCTCCCACACCGATCAGCCGGTAACCATCGATCCGCAGAACAGTTTCTCGGCTGATTGGATCCCGCTGTTCAAGCCTGAGGATGCCGACAAGATTCAAAGCGGCCCGCGGGCGCGGACCGAAAAAATCACCGAGAATGACGGTCCCGCCGTCCGGCTGATCTCCGAGAGCGGTGCCGCCGATGGCAATATCTCGATCAGCGTGCCGCCTTCGGTGCTGCAGCAGCTTGCCGGCAAATCCTCGACGATCGCGCTGACGTTGCAATCCACCACCGACGAGCCGACCCAGATCACCGTCGAGTGCAATTTCCAGACGCTCGGCAATTGCGCCCGCCATCGTTTCACCGTTACCCGGGAAAAGTCGGATGCGCTGCTGCAGGTGAAGTTCGATCGCTCGCTGGCGCCGAATTCGCCGGGTACACTGACGATCAACAGCGATCTCGACGGCAAGGCGCGCGGCATCAACCTCTTCGCCATCCGCATCCTGCCGGGACAGTGATCTCGGTCCCGGCAGAGCCGGTGGCCTCGGTCCCGGCAGAGCCGGTGACCGCAGTCCCGGCGGAGCCGGTGGCCCCGGTCCCGATGCGATCGGTGCCCTATTTCAGAAAACCTGGCCCTGAGCCGATGATCTCCGTATCGACCGTGCCCAGCACTTTTTTGTCCTTGCCGTCATAATCCATCTTGTTCAGCATGTGGCGGATGAGCTCGAGGCGCGCCCGCCGCTTGTCATTGGCGCGGATCACCGTCCAGGGCGCGAAATCCGTATGGGTTTCCTTCAGCATCCGGTTGCGCTTGTCGCTGTAATCGCCCCATTTCGTCAGCGCCGCGATATCCATGGATGACAGTTTCCAGACTTTCAGCGGATCATGCCTGCGATCGTGGAAGCGCTTGATCTGCATCTCGCGGCCGATATCGAGATAGAATTTGAAGAAGAAGATGCCCTCATGGGCGATGATCTTTTCGAGCTGCGGCGCCTGCTTGAGGAAGTCCTCATATTGCTGCGGCGTGCAGAAGCCCATGACCGGTTCGACGCCGGCGCGGTTGTACCAGGAGCGGTCGAACAGCACGAATTCGCCTGATGTCGGAAACTGCGCGACATAACGCTGGAAATACCATTGCCCCTGCTCGCGCTCGGTCGGCTTGGTCAGCGCCACGACGCGCGCAAGGCGTGGGTTCATATGCGCCGAAGAGGCCGAGATCGCGCCGCCCTTGCCGGCAGCGTCGCGCCCCTCAAACAGCGCCATCACCCGCTTGCCGGTCGCCTGCAGCCAGAACTGCACCTTGACGAGTTCGATCTGCAGCTTTTGCAGCTGCGCCAGATAGTCTTCCTCCTTGAGCTTCTTCTTGTAGGGAAAATCGCCGGATGCCAGCGCATATTCGTCCACCCATACCGGCAGGACCGGATCGTCGACGTCGAAGATGCGCTTGTTTCCGTGGATATCCAGCTCCACGGCCCTGCTTTCGACGGTCTCGCCCATATGGTCCTCCTCAGCCTGATTGTTCTCTTCCCGCAGGCGAACATAGTTACCGTTGAAAATCAAATCTTTCGCGGTCGGCCGGCAATTTTCGTCGGTTTCTGCTGCGGCCCTTCGCATCTGAGCAGCAGCCCGAAAACTTCTGTCATGAATTGCCGCTATCAGGCAGAGTTCAATATCAAGAAAACGAATCGACGCCGCGAGGGCACTTGCAAGACGAAACTCCGTGGAGAAAAAGCCTGTTGGCGCGCATAAGGCGCGAGCGGCCGGTGCTGCTTGCGGCAATCCTCAGCGCGCTCGCTGCGCTTGCCGCCGGCATGAACAAATGGGTCGTGCTTGGCCTCCTGCTTGTGATGATCCTCACCGCGCTTTTTAATGAGGCCCCGGTCATCGCGGCCGACCCGGCCCCGCCGGTGGAGATCGAGCCGGAGGTGCTGCCAAGCCACCTGCCGGAAGTTTCCGCCACGCTCTCCGGCCTCGATATCCCGGTCATGGTGCTGTCGGACGATGCCTCGGTGCTCTTCCAGAACCGCGCTGCCGAGAAAGCTTTTGGCGAAGTGGCGCTCGGCGCCCATATATCGGCCCGCCTGCGCTCGCCCGGCGTGCTCGACATGGTGCGCGAAACCATCGCCACCAACGCGCCGAACCAGATCGAGCATTCCGAGCGGCTGCCCTCCGAGCGCGTCTATATCGTGCGCAGCGCGCCCATAGAATTCGCGGCCGGAGACGGGCCGCATGAGCGCTATTTCATCCTGTCCTTCCGGGATATCTCCGAGGTCCGCCGCATTGACCGCATGCGCTCGGATTTCGTGGCCAATGCCAGCCATGAGCTGCGCACGCCGCTTGCCTCGCTGCGCGGCTTCATCGAGACCATCCAGGGGCCGGCGAAGAACGATCTGAAGGCGCAGGCGCGTTTCCTCAACATCATGCTCGACCAGACGACGCGCATGAGCCGGCTGGTCGACGACCTGCTGTCGCTCTCGCGCCTGGAGCTGAAATCGCACATCGCGCCGGATGAGAAGGTCGATCTGGTGCCGCTGCTCGGCCATGTCAGAGATGCGCTGTTGCCGCTGGCAAGGGATGTCGGCGTTGACATCAACCTGCATCTGCCCGACGGCAAGGTCGAAGTGCTCGGAGACCGTGACGAGCTTGTCCAGGTCTTCGAGAACCTGATGGAAAATGCCTGCAAATACGGCCAGGAGGGCGAGATCGTCGATGTCTGGCTGAAGAACGGAGCCGGCCAGCCGGTCGAGGTCAGCATCGTCGACAGGGGGCCGGGCATTCCGGCCGAGCATGTGCCGCGCCTGACCGAGCGCTTCTATCGCGTCAGCATCGAGGACAGCCGCTCGAAGAAGGGCACCGGCCTCGGCCTTGCCATCGTCAAACATATCCTCACCCGCCACCGGGCGCGTCTGATCGTCAGGTCGGAAGTCGGCAAGGGCACCGATTTTACTGTCCGTTTTTGACGTGACAGGCAGCCTCAGACGTAGTCCCCTCTCCCCGTAAAACGGGGAGAGGGTTAGGGTGAGGGGCAAATCACACGGAAGGACATTCATGAGAGGTCCCAAACCGAAAACCACCGCCCGAGCGCGATCGCTGCGTCAGTCGGATAATGATGCAGAAGACAGACTGTGGAATGAGCTGCGCGATCGGCGGCTCAACGGAAACAAGTTTGTCCGACAATTGCCGATCGGTCCCTATTTTGCAGATTTCGCCCGCCGTGAACTGCGCCTTGTCGTCGAAATCGACGGCAGCCAACATGCGGAAAGTCGACGAGACGGCATTCGTGATGTCTTCATGACCGGCGATGGCTGGTCGGTTGTTCGTTTCTGGAATGTGGACGTGCTGAGAGCGCTGCCATCGGTGCTGGATACTATTCTGGCAATCTGCGACGGGCGATTGACCGCGCGTGTCGAGGTGGCGGATTTGCGGTTCTTTCCGGCTGCAAGCGACTAGCGATGGCTTGCCGTGTGGCTTGCCCCTCACCCTAACCCTCTCCCCGTAAAAGACGGGGAGAGGGGACGTGCCATGCGAGAGCGGGCAGGGAATGGAGACGTTGCGGCATGTCCCTTCGCCTCGCGAGCGGGGGTCCGAAGGACGGTGACGGCAGCCGGATGCAAATCACGCGGAACGACCTTGACAAGAGGACGCAAGCGGAAAGTGCCAGCAACCTTTCGCCTATCTACAGCCGTTTTTACAACGCGAGGTGGATTGACCGCCGAACTTTGCCGGTCGCCCGACATGATCGAACGGTCCATTTAAAATATAGCGTTATAAATCAGAGACTTAAGCTGTCATAAATGTTTCATCGGTTTGTCATAAAAGGACGGTGCTTACAGCGCTAAGAGAGTCTCGCCGATGAAAAAAGGCAATGCGAGGGCCTCTCTAAGGCCGCACTCACACAAGCCCAAATGCCGGGAGATTTACATGAACACCTTCAAGCTCACCGTTGCCGCGCTCGCTGCAACTGCTGCTTTCGCTGGCGCCGCCGTCGCCCGCGACCAGATTCAGGTCGCTGGTTCGTCCACCGTCCTGCCTTACGCAAAGATCGTTGCCGAGTCCTTCGGCGAAACCTTCACCAACTTCAAGACGCCGATCGTCGAATCCGGCGGCTCGGGCGCTGGTCTGAAGGAATTCTGCAAGGGCGTTGGCGAAGACACCATCGATATTGCGAATTCATCGCGTCCGATCAACAAGAACGAACTGGAAGCCTGCAAGGCTGCCGGCGTAACGGACATCCAGGAAGTCAAGATCGGTTATGACGGCATCGTCTTCGCAACCGACGCTTCCAACCCTGATCTCGCTTACGTTCCTGCCGATATCTACAAGGCCCTCGCAGCCCAGGTCGTCGTCGACGGCAAGCTCGTCGCCAACCCCTACAAGAAATGGTCGGAAGTCAACCCGAAGCTTCCGGCTGTTGATATTGCTGCCTACATTCCGGGCGAAAAGCACGGCACCCGCGAAGTCTTCGAACAGAACGTTCTCGCTGCCGGCTGCAAGGCCTCTGGCGCAACCGACGTCATCGCCAAGGAAATCGCCGACAAGGCTGCCCAGGGCAAGGCCTGCGTCGCAGTCCGCAAGGACGGCGTCGCCGTTGACATCGACGGCGACTATCCGGAAACCCTGGCACGCATCGCCGCCAACAAGACCGGCCTCGGCGTATTCGGCCTTTCCTTCTATGAAAACAACGCCGACAAGCTCAAGGTTGCGACCATGAGCGGTATCGTTCCGTCCACCGAAACGATCTCCAACGGCACCTACCCGGTTTCCCGCCCGCTGTTCTTCTACGTTAAGAAGGCACATCTCGGCGCCGTTCCGGGCCTGAAGGAATACGTCAACTTCTTCGTATCCGACCAGATGATCGGCCCTGACAGCCCGCTCGTCGAATACGGCCTGGTTGCCGCTCCGGATGCCGAGCGCGAAGCGATCCGCAAGGAAGTCGAAGCCGGTAAGGCTATGTAATGTTTTGCCGGCGCGGTGCCTTTCAGCCCGCGCCGGCATTGCTTATGCCCTGCGCGCCGGCGGTTCCGGAGCTGCAGGGTTGAATTCCTTCTCCATGATTGGAAGCTGAAGGCAGCTGACGAAGCTGCCGGGCTTTTTGGGGCTATGGGCCTGGGGACGTAACGAATGAGCACATCCATCATACTTTTGTGCCTTGTGGTGATCGGAGTCGCCGCCTATCTGGTCGCGCGCAACCGTGCCACGGCGCTTGCCGGAGGCAGATCCTCCTCACTGCATTCACGGCCGGCCTATTACGGCGCCTATGCGGCGATCTGGGCAGTTCTTCCCGCCCTCATCGTCCTTGGCCTCTGGCTCTCCATCAGCCCCGGCATCATCCAGTCTTCGGTTCGCAGCGCTTTCCCTGACGACATCCAGGCTCAAGTCTCGGTCGAGCAGGATCTTGGCTATTCGACGGTGGCGACGGTCGCCCGCGGCCTGACGATGCTGACCTCGGATGAAACTGCGGCGGTCGGCAACGATCCAGCTGCGCTTCAGGCCAAGCTCCTCGAAAAAGGCGTGCCGCTTGCCGGCCAGCCGCTGCCTTACATGATCGACGCCGCCAGGACGCTCAACGCCATGAGCATGACGAGCCGCATCGCCATGACGGCGATCGTCTTCGCGCTCGCCGTCGCAGGCGCCTTCTATGCACTGCGCTCCATCGCTCCGCGCTTCCGTGCCCGCAACCGGGTCGAGCGTGTCATACTCTGGGGCCTGCTGCTCGCCTCCTCGATCGCCATTCTGACGACGATCGGCATCGTGCTCTCCATGCTGTCGGAAGCCGCCCGCTTCTTTGCGGCCGTTCCCGCAATGGACTTCTTCTTCGGCACCGTCTGGGATCCGCGCTTTGCCGGCGCCGGCAGCTCGTCCTTCGGTCAGTTCGGCCTGATCCCGCTGCTGCTCGGCACGATCTATATCGGCCTGGTCGCCATGCTGGTCGCGGTGCCGGTCGGCCTCTTTGCCGCCATCTACATGGCCGAATACGCCTCGATGAAGGTGCGCTCGGTCGCCAAGCCGCTGCTGGAAGTGCTCGCCGGCATTCCGACGATCGTCTACGGCTTCTTCGCGCTTGTGACCGTCGGCCCGTTCCTGCGCGATTTCTCCGCCCAGGTCAGCGGCCTTCTGTCCGGCAACTACAGCAACTTCATTCAGGCGCAGAGCGTACTGACGGCCGGTATCGTCATGGGCATCATGCTGATCCCCTACGTCTCCTCGCTGTCGGACGATATCATCACCGCCGTGCCGCGGTCACTGCGTGACGGTTCGCTCGGTCTCGGCGCCACGCGCTCCGAAACCATCAAAAAGGTGGTCCTTCCCGCAGCCCTTCCCGGCATCGTCGGCGCATTGCTGATGACTGCCTCGCGCGCCGTCGGCGAAACCATGATCGTCGTGCTGGCCGCCGGTGTGGCTGCCCGCATCCAGATCAACCCCTTCGAGCCGATGACGACGGTGACCGTCAAGATCGTCAACCAGCTGACCGGCGACCTTGAGTTCACCTCGCCGCAGACGCTGGTTGCCTTTGCCCTTGGCATCACCCTGTTCTGCATCACGCTTTGCCTCAATATCTATGCGCTCTACATCGTGCGCAAATACCGGGAGCAGTACGAATGACGGATATTGTTTCTCCCACATCAGGCGTCAGCGTTTCCAAGGCGCCCGCCCGCCGCGATATCGGCATCAAGCGCCGCTATGCCGCAGAGCGCCGGTTCCAGGCCTACGGCATCGCCGCCATCACCTTCGGCCTCGTCTTCCTCTTCATCCTGCTGTGGACGGTGATCGGCAAAGGTTATACCGCCTTCCAGCAGACGGCGATCACCCTGCCGATCGAATTCGTCGAGAAGACGATCGACCCGAACAACAAGCGTGCGACCGACCCTTCGGTGCTGATCGCCGCCAATTATCCGGTTCTCCTGCGTGACGCGATCGTCAAGCAGCTGAACGTCAATGCTTCGAGCCGTCCCGACGTGCGCGATGCAACCGCCATGCTGTCGAAGAGTGCGCCGATCCAGCTGCGCGATATGGTGATGGCCGATCCGTCGATCATCGGCAAGACGATCAATGTCACGGTGCTTGCCGACGCCAATGTCGACAGCGCCAACAAGGGCCAGATCGATCTCTCGGTCGATGAGAAGAACCGCAAGGTCAACGACAAGCAGGTCGGCTGGATGAACGAACTGAAGGCGAGCGGCGCTCTCCACAAGCAGTTCAACACCGGCCTTTTCGTCAACGGCAATTCCAGCCGTCCGGAAGCCGCAGGCCTTGGCGTCGCCCTGATCGGCTCGCTCTACCTGATGCTGATCGTGCTCGTCCTTGCTCTGCCGATCGGCGTCGCCGCCTCGATCTATCTCGAGGAGTTCGCGCCGAAGAACAAGCTGACGGACCTGATCGAGGTCAACATCAACAACCTCGCCGCGGTCCCTTCGATCGTCTACGGTCTGCTCGGTCTGTCCGTCTTCATCAACTTCATCGGCCTGCCGCGCTCGGCCTCGCTGGTCGGCGGCCTGGTGCTGACGCTGATGACCCTGCCGACGATCATCATCGCGACGCGTGCGGCACTGCGCGCCGTGCCGCCGTCGATCCGCGCCGCAGCGCTCGGCCTCGGCGCTTCGAAAATGCAGATGGTGTTCCACCATGTGCTGCCGCTCGCCATGCCCGGCATCCTGACCGGCACGATCATCGGTCTGGCGCACGCGCTCGGCGAAACCGCGCCGCTGCTCCTGATCGGCATGGTCGCCTTCGTCGCCAACGCGCCGACGACACCGCTCGATCCCTCGACGGCTCTGCCCGTACAGGTCTATATGTGGGCCAACGAGGCAGAACGTGCCTTCGTTGAGCGTACTTCGGGTGCCATCATCGTCCTGCTCCTGTTCCTGATCGTCATGAACATGGGCGCCATCCTCTTGCGTCGTCGCTTCGAGCGCCGCTGGTAAACGGAGTTACACATCATGAACATGTTGACGGAAGCTGCAGTTGAAAAGGCGCTGGATCACAAGATGAGCAACGTCCCGTATAAGATGATCGGAAAGGATGTCTCGGTTTACTACGGCGAGAAGCGCGCGCTTTTCGATGTGAACCTGAACGTCCGCGAAAACACCGTAACCGCCCTGATCGGCCCGTCCGGCTGCGGCAAGTCGACCTTCCTGCGGTGCCTCAACCGCATGAACGACACGATCGACGGCTGCCGCGTCACCGGCAAGATCACCCTCGACACCGACGATGTCTATGATCCCGATATCGACGTCGTCGAACTTCGCGCCCGCGTCGGCATGGTCTTCCAGAAGCCGAACCCGTTCCCGAAGACGATCTACGAAAACGTCTCCTACGGCCCGCGCATCCATGGCCTTGCCAAGTCGAAGGCCGACCTCGATCAGATCGTCGAGACCAGCCTGCAGCGCGCCGGCCTCTGGAACGAGGTCAAGGACCGCGTGCACGAATCCGGCACCGGCCTGTCCGGCGGCCAGCAGCAGCGCCTCTGCATTGCGCGTGCCGTTGCCGTCAGCCCGGAAGTCATCCTGATGGACGAGCCCTGCTCGGCGCTCGACCCGATCGCCACCGCCAAGGTCGAGGAACTGATCCACGAGCTGCGCGAGAACTACACGATCGTCATCGTCACCCACTCCATGCAGCAGGCCGCGCGTGTCTCGCAGCGCACCGCCATGTTCCACCTCGGCAACCTCGTCGAGGAGAACGACACCGACAAGATGTTCACCAATCCCGACGATCCGCGCACCCAGGACTACATCATGGGTCGCTTCGGTTGATTTTGGCGACACCAAGCCTTCCCGTTATTCGAGGATAAAGCCCCATGGCATCGACACATATTTTTTCTGCCTATGATGATGATCTGAAGTTCCTGTCCAGGCGGATTTCCGAAATGGGCGGCCTGGCCGAGCAGATGGTCGGCGAATCCGTGCGCGCCCTCGTCAATGGCGATACCGCGCTGGCGCAGAAGGTCATCTCGGACGATGTGATCCTCGATCACGCCGAACGCGAAATCGGCGACAAGGCGATCGTGACGATCGCCCGCCGTCAGCCGATGGCCTCGGATCTGCGCGAGATCATGGGTTCGATCCGCATCGCCGCCGATCTCGAACGCGTCGGCGACCTCGGCAAGAACACCGCCAAGCGTGTCATCGCCGTCCAAAGCACCGGCGTTCCGCGCAAGCTCGCCCGCGGCCTCGAGCATCTGTCCGAGCTGGCGCTCGTCCAGCTCAAGGAAGTGCTCGATGTCTACACCAATCGTTCAGCCGACAAGGCCAATGCGATCCGTGAACGCGACAACGAGATCGACGCGATGTACACCTCGCTGTTCCGCGAACTCCTGACCTATATGATGGAAGATCCGCGCAACATCACCAGCTGCACGCATCTTCTCTTCTGCGCCAAGAATATCGAGCGCATCGGCGACCATGCCACCAACATCGCCGAGACGATCTTTTACATGACGACAGGCGCACAGCCGGAAGGCGATCGTCCGAAGGATGACAGCGCCAATACCGTCGGCGCGGTCACGGAATAACCGCCCGCACCCGTCAATTGCGTGCGCGCCCGTCCGGGCGCGCAAAGAGGTCGCAGCCAATTTTTGAATTTGCGCAGGATGCATTGCTTAAATCACCCTGGTTTAAGGATCATGCGCGAGGAGACCGACACGCATGATCCCGAGAGTTGCAGTTGTTGAAGACGAGGAAGCCCTCAGCGTGCTTCTTCGCTACAATCTCGAAGCGGAAGGCTTCGAGGTCGATACCATCCTTCGTGGCGACGAAGCCGAAATGCGGCTTCAGGAGCGCACACCCGATCTTCTCATCCTTGATTGGATGCTGCCGGGTGTCTCTGGCATCGAGCTCTGCCGGCGCCTGCGCATGCGGCCGGAAACCGAGCGCCTGCCGATCATCATGCTGACGGCGCGCGGCGAGGAGAGCGAGCGCGTCCGTGGGCTGTCGACGGGTGCGGACGATTATGTCGTCAAACCCTTCTCGACCCCCGAGCTCGTTGCCCGCGTCAAGGCGATGCTGCGCCGCGCCCGTCCCGAGGTGCTGTCGACGGTGCTGAAATGCGGCGATATCGAGCTCGACCGCGAAACCCATCGCGTCCATCGCAAGACCCGCGAAGTTCGCCTCGGTCCTACCGAATTCCGCCTGCTGGAATTCCTGATGTCGTCGCCGGGCCGGGTCTTCTCCCGCTCACAGCTTCTCGACGGCGTCTGGGGCCACGATATCTATGTCGACGAGCGCACCGTCGACGTCCATGTCGGCCGCCTGCGCAAGGCGCTGAATTTCTCCAACATGCAGGACGTCATCCGCACCGTCCGCGGCGCCGGCTATTCGATGGAAGCCTGAGGGCTTCCATCTGAGTCTGCTGGCAAAGTCGGCCGACGGCTTTTTCGTCATGCTCGGGCTTGCACCGCTACTGTCCGGTTCGCGGCGATGGACTGCCCCTCATCCGGCTGCCGCCACCTTCTCCCCGCTCGCGGGGCGAAGGGACCCCGCCGCGACGTCTCCGTTCCCCGTCCTCCACCTCTCGTGTGGCACGTCCCCTCGCCCCGTTTACGGGGAGAGGGTTAGGGTGAGGGGCAGCCATCCCCGCAATGAGCGCTTCCATCCACGCATAAAAAAACGGGCCGCTCGGCCCGTTTCTGCATTCTAACGATGTTGCCCGCTCAGCTGGCCCGCGCTGCCGCCCGGCGGCGTTCGTTGACCGGCTGGTAGGCGAGCTTCTGGTGATAGCTGCAATAAGGCGAATTATCGGGGGACTCGCAGCCGCAGAAATGGAAGTCGTCCTTCAGCGGATCGCCGACCGGCCACTTGCAGGTGCGCTCGGTCAGTTCCGTCAGGCCGAGGCGGCGCGAAATCGGCACCACCACATTGCCTCTCGGCACGTATTCCATTTCCTCGATCGTTTCGATCTCGATCTCTTCCTTCAGCATCGTCGCGCCCTGCTGGCGGGTGACGGTGCGGGTCGTGATCCGGGAGGCGTAGTTCGGCGCGCGCGGCGCCGATGTGTTGCGCTTCGGCGTTCGCGCCGCGGTGTTGGTGCCGCCGGCCTTGGCACGGCCCGGTAGGCACAGTCGGTGCACTTTGCCGATGACCGCGTTTCGGCTGACACCGCCAAGTTGTGCCGCGATCTGGCTGGCGCTCAGTCCTTCGGCCCAAAGCTTCTTGAGTTTCTCGACCCGCTCGTCTGTCCAGTTCATGCCCTGTCTCCACCTTTTGCGTTGGTGATGGCAGAATCCCTCACCGTTGTCCCGGGAGCTCCGAAACAAGAAACGCTTGATCAATTTTGGTGACTAGTTCCGCCGCATGCAGTCTAGTAATTGATCTTTAACCTAGTGTGAGGCTGACTCCGTGACAAGAGTCGCATGAATCCGGATGAATCGAATTCGTAGTTTTCCCCAACTTGCTGCCCCTGCGTGGCATTTCTGCAATAATGCCTGTTGAAGACTGAAAATGCCGCTGTACACCTGTGCTGCATACGCTAAGGGCGCCGTTTTGTTGACATTGCAGCGCGAAAAGGAAATAGTGCCACTCGCCGCCGCAAGGCGGCATTTTTGATTTTTCGGGCCTGGTTTCCTTAGCCGGAGTCATTGCCTGCCAACTTTGATGGAGATCGCGCCATGGCTGAAGCCGCGCCGCTTTATGACACCTATTCTCGTGCCCCGCTGCGGTTCGAGCGAGGCGAGGGCGTGTGGCTGATCACCGAAAGCGGCGAGCGATATCTCGATTTCGGCGCCGGCGTCGCCGTCACCTCCGTCGGCCACAGCAATCCGCATGTGGTCGGTGCGCTGAAGGAGCAGGCCGACAAGGTCTGGCACCTGTCGAACATCTATGAGATCCCCGGCCAGGAGCGTCTGGCAAAACGGCTGACGGACGCCACCTTCGCCGACAAGGTGTTCTTCACCAATTCGGGCGCCGAGGCGCTCGAATGCGCGATCAAGACGGCGCGCCGCTACCAGTTTTCCAAGGGCCATCCCGAGCGCTTCCATATCATCACCTTCGAAGGCGCCTTCCACGGACGGACGCTGGCAACGATCGCTGCCGGCGGCCAGGAGAAATATCTCGAGGGCTTCGGTCCCAAGGCGCCGGGTTTCGATCAGGTGGCTTTCGGCGATATCGAGGCGGTCCGCGCCGCAATCACCGAGGCGACGGCCGCCATCCTCATCGAGCCGGTGCAGGGCGAAGGCGGCGTCCGTCCTGCCACGCCTGAGTTCATGAAGGCGCTTCGCCAGCTCTGCGACGACAACGGCCTGCTGTTGATCCTCGACGAGGTCCAGACCGGCGTCGGCCGCACCGGCAAGCTCTTCGCTCATGAATGGTCGGGCATCACCCCGGATATCATGGCTGTCGCCAAGGGCATCGGCGGCGGTTTCCCGCTCGGCGCCTGCCTTGCCACAGCAGAGGCCGCCTCCGGCATGAAGGCCGGCACGCATGGCTCGACCTATGGCGGCAATCCGCTCGCCATGGCCGTCGGCAGTGCCGTGCTCGACATCATCCTTGCCGATGGCTTCCTCCAGCAGGTGCGCGACGTAGCACTTGTCTTCCGCCAGGGCCTCGCCTCGCTGAAGGATCGTTATCCCGATGTGATCGAGGATATCAGAGGCGAGGGCCTTTTGCTGGGCATCAAGGCTGCGGTTCCCTCAGCCGAACTGCTGCAGGCGATCCGCGCCGCCCATCTGCTCGGCGTGCCCGCCGGCGACAATGTCATCCGCCTTCTTCCGCCGCTCGTTGTCACCGCCGAGGAAGCCCGCGAGGGGCTCGTCCGCATTGAGCGCGCCGCCGAGAGCATTCGCGCTTCCAAGGTCAAGAAGACGGCTTGAAGAAATTGCCGCCTTCGGGCGCAGCACAGGTAAGAAGACGATATGAGCCCTAAACACTTCCTCGATCTTTCGGCGGTCACATCCGCCGATCTCAGAACGATCATGAACGATGCGCTCGCCCGTAAGCAGGCCTTCAAGGCAGGCACGGGCGACAAGCCGCTCGCCGGCAAGATGCTGGCGATGATCTTCGAGAAGCCGTCGACGCGCACCCGCGTCTCCTTCGACGTCGGCATGCGCCAGCTCGGCGGTGAAACGCTGTTCCTGTCCGGCACCGAGATGCAGCTCGGCCGCGCCGAGACGATCGGCGACACCGCCAAGGTGCTGTCGCGCTATGTCGATGCAATCATGATCCGCACCACCGAGCACTCGCGGCTGCTGGAACTGGCTCAGCATGCGACCGTGCCTGTGATCAATGCGCTGACGGATGACACCCATCCCTGCCAGATCATGGCCGATATCATGACCTTCGAAGAGCACCGCGGCCCGATCAAGGGCAAGACCATCGCCTGGACCGGCGACGGCAACAATGTGCTGCATTCGCTGGTCGAAGGGGCTGCGCGTTTCGGCTACCGCATGAACATGGCCGTGCCCCTTGGCTCGGAGCCCAAGGATCACTATCTGAACTGGGCCCGCAATGAGGGCGCCGAAATCATGCTTTGCCATGATGCCGACCGTGCGGTCGCCGGCGTCGATTGCGTGGTGACCGATACCTGGGTCTCCATGAATCAGGAACATCGGGCCCGGGGTCACAATGTCTTCCAGCCTTATCAGGTCAACGCGGCCTTGATGGCGAAAGCCGGCAATGATGCATTGTTCATGCATTGCCTGCCCGCCCATCGCGGTGAGGAAGTGACTGATGATGTGATCGACGGTCCGCAATCCGTAGTCTTCGATGAGGCGGAAAACCGTCTTCATGCGCAGAAGTCGATTCTTGCTTGGTGCCTGGGCGCGATCTGAACCATAATCGGACGTCGCGAGAGACAGACTCGCGACCGCGTGAGCGAAGGGCACGCTGACCCATCGCTCTGAAAACTAGGAGTTAAAAGCCATGGCAGAAGCTGCAGCCGCCCTCGGCCAGTTTGATTTCGCCGGCGATGACCATGTCGTCCCCTTCCAGGTGGAAGGGCTGGATGTGCGCGGCCGCGCCGTTCAGCTCGGCCCGATGCTCGATGCGATCCTCGAGCGCCATCATTATCCCGCACCCGTTGCCCGGCTGCTTGCCGAAGTCGTCGTGCTGACGGTGCTGCTCGGCACCTCGCTGAAGTTCGACGGCAAGTTCACGGTGCAGACCAAGGGCGACGGCCCGGTCGATCTTCTCGTCGCCGATTTCTCGACGCCGGAAAATGTCCGCGCCTATGCCCGTTTCGATCAGGCGCTGCTCAACAAGGCGATCGAGTCGGGCGAAACCGAGCCGGAGCAATTGCTCGGCAAGGGCATTCTCGCCTTCACCATCGACCAGGGCAAGTTCAGCCAGCCCTACCAGGGCATCGTTCCGCTCGACGGCACCACGCTGGAAGACATTGCCGGCGTCTATTTCCGCCAGTCGGAGCAGATCCCGACGCGCGTCCGCCTTGCCGCGGCCGAGCTCTTCGACCGTGACGATGCCGGCAAGCCGCGCCATCGCTGGCGGGCAGGCGGCCTCGTCGCCCAGTTCCTTCCGGAAGCGCCGGAGCGCATGCGCCAACCGGATCTCCACGGCGGCGACGGCGATACCGGCAGCCGCCCGCACGGCGAGGACGATGCCTGGCTCGAAGCGCGTTCGCTGGTCGAGACCATCGATGCCGATGAACTCACCGATCCGCTGGTCGGCACCGAGCGGCTGCTGTTCCGCCTGTTCCACGAGCGCGGCGTGCGCGTCTACGAACCGCGCGCCGTCTTCGACCGCTGCAGCTGCTCGCGCGACAAGATCAAGGGCGTGCTTAAGGGCTTTTCGGCCGAGGAGATCGAGGCCAGCCAGGAAGATGGCGAAATCGCAGTCACCTGCGAATTCTGCTCGACCACCTACCGCTTCGAGCCGGCCGAGCTTCAGCCGGCTGAATAGGCGCGGTTAAGGACACGCACAGCGAACAATAAAAGATTAGCGAATGATGCAGCACGGTGACTCGACTTTGCGGAGTCACTGTGCACCTATTCTGTTTCATTGGTTCTGGCCTGAGAAAGCGGGATGGGGCGTTGATGCGACTTTTGTTTTTTGTACTCGCGCTCATAGCTGCGATGCCACCAGTGAGCTTGGCTGATGACGAGACAGTCCCATGGAAAGAGGTCGGGGGCTGGAGCGTGGCTGTCGACCCGACTTTAGACAATGGCTGTTTTGTTCTGACTTCCTTTGATGACGACACCATTTTTCGTCTTGGCTTCAATTTCCGCAAAAAGGACAACCCTCTTTACATTCTGCTCGGAAACCCGAACTGGAAATCCTTAGAGAAAGGTAAGCATTATCCCGTCGAACTCTCGTTCGACCAGTCTAAACGGACGGCTGATGCGAGAGGTCTGGATCTCGATGGCCTCAAATCATTATGGATTGATTTCGAGGATCCCGACTTGATTGAGGAGTTCGCTGGTAAACTGAGTTTCCGCGCCAGCTTTGGAGGAAAGCAGATTGTGGCTCTCGGTTTGAAAGATTCCGCCAGTGCAGCGGATGAGTTGCTCGCCTGCCAAAAGGCGGTAAACGATGCGGTCGCAAAACATCCGGCGCCGCCACAATCAAAAGATCCGTTCGAAGCAAAGCCAGGCACCCAGGCCTCGGACCCTTTTGACCTTTAGTAGATTGATGACTGGGCAAGCCCGAGGATCTACGACCGAGGGTACGGCGTCCATGTTGGTACTGACGGGAAGGCTGCAGCCGGCCGCATCTACGCGCCGTGCTTGCGCTGACGAAACGACCGCGAACCTACGCTCTCAATTGAGCACGCGCAGCAGCCCAGGCGAATCCAGCGAGAAGGCAGGGATGTCGACATCGAACATCTCGCCTTCATCCGTTTCCATCTGGTAATGGCCGAACATCAGTCCTGAGGGCGTGTCGAGCGGGCAGCCGGAGGAATATTCGTAGGTGTCGCCGGGGCTGAGCCGCGGCTGTTCGCCAACAACGCCGGGGCCGGTCACCTCGTCCACCTGGCCGTTCTGGTCGGTGATGTTCCAGTAACGGTTGACCAGCCGAACGGCTATGCCGGAATTGTTGCTGATGACAATCCGGTAACCCCAGACATAGCGATCGTCTTCCGGATCGGATTGCTCCTCCAGATAGAACGGCTCGACAACTACTTCGATCTCTCTTGTGAGGGCGCGATACATGCCTTGCACCTTAGTCAAGATATGTTACCCGTATCTTATAAGAGGCCCTGTCCGTCAAGAAACGGAACAATTATCATCGCTGAAATGGCTGTGATCCGAAGGTTTTCGAACGTTAAGCCTAATTGTCAGTGTTAATTCCGTTTCGGAACGCCGCGGCGGGCAAACTTGTTCCGCGGCTGGTGCGGCTGAGGTCCGGCCGAACCCGGGCGGGCCCGGCCGTTATGACTGTCGATCAGGCCGAAACCTTGGCAAGCGCCCGCGCGAAATCCTCGATCAGGTCGTCGGTATCCTCGATGCCGGCCGAAAGGCGGACCGTGCCCGGAGAAATGCCGAGTTCGGCGCGCGCCTCATCCGTCAGGTTCTTGTGCGTGGTCGTCGCCGGATGGGTGATCAGGCTCTTGCTGTCGCCGAGATTGTTGGAGATCTTGATGATCTCGAGCGCGTTCTGCAGCGCAAAGGCCGCATCCTTGCCGCCCTTCAGCTCGAAGGCGACCAGCGTCGAGCCGCCGGTCATCTGCTTGGCGATGATATCGGCTTGCGGGTGGTCCTTGCGGCCGGGATAGATCACCTTGGCGACCTTGCCTTGCTCGGCCAGGAAGTCGGCGATCTTTGCGGCATTCTCGGTCTGCTGGCGCACGCGCAGCGGCAGCGTCTCGATGCCCTTCAGCAAAGTCCAGGCGTTGAACGGCGACATGGCCGGGCCGGTATGGCGGAAATAGTCGTGCAGGTTCTCGTCGATCCATTCCTTGTCGGAAAGCACGACGCCGCCGAGGCAGCGGCCCTGGCCGTCAATATGTTTGGTGGCGGAATAGACGACGATATGGGCGCCGAGTTCCAGCGGCTTCTGGAAGAGCGGTGTCGCGAAAACATTGTCGACGACGACCTTGGCGCCGATCTGGTTGGCGAGCTTGGCGACGCCTGCAATATCGATCACTTCGAGCGTCGGGTTGGTCGGGCTTTCCAGGAAAAACACCTTGGTCTTCGGCGTGATCGCCTTTTCCCAGTTCGCCAGATCCCGGCCGTCGATCAGCGTGCAGTCGATGCCGTATTTCGGCGCCAGCGTCTCGACGACCCAGCGGCAGGAGCCGAACAGGGCGCGGGCCGCGACGATATGATCGCCTGATTTCAGCTGGCAGAGGATGGCCGCGGTGACGGCGGCCATGCCGGAAGCGGTGGCGCGGGCATCTTCGGCGCCTTCGAGCAGGCACATGCGCTTTTCGAACATGTCGTTGGTGGGGCTGCCGTAACGGGCGTAGATGAAGCCCTCCGTCTCGCCCTTGAAGCGGGCTTCGGCCGCCTCCGACGTCTCGTAGACGAAGCCTTGGGTGAGATAGATTGCCTCGGACGTCTCGCCGTATTGCGAACGCAGCGTGCCACCGTGGACGAGTTGGGTTGCCGGGCGCCAGGTCTTGCTCATGCCATCACCTTCACATAACAAAAAAACCGGTCGCAAAAGCAGACCGGTTTCAACCCGGTCTTTTTAGCCACTTGTTTAACGTGGCTGCAAGCCGACCGGCCAAATCACCACGGGATAATTCTGCAATACTGCTGTTAGCTGCTTGCGTCAATTCCCCGAGTTTGGTTTTGTCGGCGGCAAATGATGGATGAGGCATGATGGCTCGCGAAACGGGAATTCTGGCGGATCGCGCGATCTCCGCGCTGTTCGAAACGGGGCGTCTGATCTCCGAACGTGAGCTGGACCGCGACCAGATCCAGCCGGCAAGCCTCGATCTGCGCTTGGGCGGCAAGGCTTTTCGCGTGCGCGCCAGCTTCATGCCCGGCCCCTCGCATCTGGTGTCCGACAAGCTCGACCGGCTGAGCCTGCATGTGATCGACCTCTCCGAAGGCGCGGTGCTCGAAACCGGCTGCGTCTATATCGTGCCGCTGATGGAGAGCCTGGCGCTGCCGGCCGACATGTCGGCCTCGGCCAATCCGAAGAGCTCGACCGGGCGCCTCGATATCTTCACCCGCGTCATCACCGATTACGCCCAGGAATTCGACAAGATTCCATCAGGCTATTCCGGCCCGCTCTATCTCGAAATCAGCCCGCGCACCTTCCCGATCGTCGTGCGCCGCGGCTCACGCCTGTCGCAGATCCGTTTCCGCGTCGGCCAGGCCTTGCTCGGCGAGCCGGAACTGTTGAAGCTGCATGAAAGCGAGACGCTGGTCGCCAGCAAGCTGCCGAATGTTTCGGGCGGCGGCATCGCGCTGTCGATTGACCTCGCCGGAGACAAGGAAGGCCTGATCGGCTATCGCGGCAAACATCACACTGCCGTCGTCGATGTCGACAAGAAGGCCCAGCACGACATCTATGATTTCTGGGAACCGCTCCACAGCCGCGGCCGCAACGAGCTGATCCTCGATCCCGACGAGTTCTATATCCTCGTCTCGCGCGAGGCCGTGCACGTGCCGCCGGATTATGCCGCCGAAATGACCCCCTTCGATCCGCTGGTCGGCGAATTCCGCGTCCACTATGCCGGCTTCTTCGATCCGGGCTTCGGCCATGCGCCTGCCGGCGGACGCGGCAGTCGCGCCGTGCTCGAAGTGCGCAGCCACGAAGTGCCCTTCATCCTCGAAGACGGCCAGATCGTCGGCCGCCTCGTCTACGAACATATGCAGGAAAAACCCGCCAGCCTCTACGGCTCCGGCCTCGGCTCCAACTACCAGGCCCAGGGCCTGAAACTCTCGAAACACTTCCGCATCTGAGCCTTCCGGCGGCCGCGACTTGACAGCGGCCCCCATCTGTTGGAAATCTCGCTTCGTCGCGGGTGTAGCTCAATGGTAGAGCAGCAGCTTCCCAAGCTGAATACGAGGGTTCGATTCCCTTCACCCGCTCCACTCACCCTCAGGCCGTTCGCCGCCTTTTGAAGGCGCTTCGTGATCTTTTATGAAAAGGGTTGCGCGCAGGCATCGGCTCCTACAAGGATACAGATGGCGCCTCGGCCGCGCGCAACCCCTAGCTTCGCCTTTATCTGGTCTTACTGACGCTCGTCTCAATTCCCCCCAATTGAGAACTCACGTAGTCGCCGCGGCGAAGCTTTGCGAATTCGTCGGTGGCTTGTGCCGGTGCGCTCTTGAAAACGTACCATTCACCGTCCGGTTCGCGTTTCTGATAGATCAGGCCGCCCTTCTTGCGGTGGCTGAAGCAGGTGATTGCCGTCGCCGTTCCGGTCTTGGCGTGCCAGTCGGCGTTGAAGCAGAGTTTACCCGACTCCGTGATGAACCAGCGGCCCATGCCGAAGGACGGCGAGCCATTTTCCCGCGACCAGGCGGTAAAGCGACGCGCCTTTGCGGAGAAGTAGCCGGCGCCGGCTTTCCACATCCAGGTATTCTGGTTGTAGAGCCGATAGATTTCCGCGCTGCTCATCGGCTTTGCGGTCTCGATCCCCGCAGGCTCATTGGTTCCGGCAGCGGACGCGGCCGTGGCGATACCGCCGGTCAGGACCACGGCCAGGAGCATTTTTTGAAGCATGGACATGTTCAGATTCCTTCTTGTTCAATTGATGCTTTCGCGGACGACCCGCCAGTCGGGGCGGCCATAGCCGTCCGGCCACGGATAGACTTCACGGTCGTTGAAGTAGATAACGGCGCTGAGCGCCGGGAACTGGGGATAGCGTTTCGTTACGCTCTCAGCCCAGTTTCGCACGAAGGAATCGCCGCCTTCGTAGCCGAGTTCGGCAACCATGATGGGCTTGCCGTAACCAGCGACACGGGCGTATCCGGGCGCAAGGTGCTCCGCAAACGTCTGGTCACGGCCAGTCTTGTCCCTGTCGTATTGCTCCAGGCCAAAGACCGAGAGCCCGATGAGATCGACGACATCGTTGCCGGGATAAAAGGCTTGAAGCCCCTCATTGCCCTTCGGTGACCACATGTATTTGGCCGTCTTCAGGTGGACCTTGCAGACCTCAACCATCCGGCGATAGGCCTTGGCATAATCGGCGCCCTGCCAATGCGACCAGGAGAACTGGCTGTCGGTTTCGTCCATTTCCTGTCCCCAGCGAATGATGAGCGGACTTTTCAGCTTGGCAGCAGTCGAGCAGACGGCGGCCATGTTCGCATCGCGCGAACCGTTGAGGATGCTGTGCAGCAATTCCTGCGAGGTTTGGCGCCAACCGGTCGACCAGGTCCAGGGCTCGACCGAGATCAGCAGAGTGCGGCCACGCGCTTGCGCATAATCGTCGGCGAGGGCGAGCGTGCGCAGATCGACATCTTCCCAGGGCAGGAAGAGGTGTTCGATCTTCGAATCGGACGAGGCGCCTAAATCTCCGTGCGGATCATAGGCGCCGAACGTGATCGACTCCTTCGTGACGACCGGCATTTTGGTCGGCGGCGCAATGGACGATGTCGTCATTGCAAGCGGCTGCCCTTCGGCAGAACTGCCCAGAGCGGTCGGCAGGACCGCGACTCCCGACAGCAACAGGCCGGTTAACGACAACAGGGCTATTTTGGATGGGCTATGCATTGTGTATTTCCTCCACGCTCGGCCGCACATCCGGGTGAGCGGCATCCGTTCTCAGTTGGATTTCCTCCGGATCGGAAATCCATCGTGGTTTGAAGAAGATCGTGCGCAGTGCGGTCCCGCCCCGGCCTGCACCGGAGGCGGCGTAGCGCTCTTCGAACAGCTGAAGGCGGCCGCTGCCCCAGGCGAGTGCCTCGGTCGCATCCTTTCCGCGCATGATGGTTGCAGCCCCCGGCAACGCGACGAGCGCAAGAAGCACGGTCGCCATCGCCGGACGGTAGAAACGCGGGGCCGCCGCAACCGTATTTTCCTTCGAATGACGCCCGACGATGACCAACAGCAGCGCGCAGTAGATTGCCGCGTTCAGGATGGTAAAGAAGTAACCACCCTTGGAGGCGCCGGCATCGCCGATTGCCAGGGCAGGCAATACCGCCATGAGCGCCAGCAAAGCGTAGGGCGCCAGGACACGCACCGGCAGCAGATCGACTTCGGACCGGCCTTTCGGCGTGACGCGGAAATCGACGAAGGAGCCTGTTACAAAATCGTGCACCGCAGCCAGCGTGCCGGCGAGCGCCCAGGGCCAGCGGGCGAAGAGAAAGAGCATGCATTCCCAGCTCAGGATCTTGGCGTCGTAGGGGCGGAACGAGCTGCTGGCGCGCCAGCGATAAGCCATCACCACGAGAGCGATAGAAAGCGGTGCGAAATGCGCCAGGAAATCGGGATAGGTCACCGTCACGAAATTCTGGCCGCGCACGAGCGCGATGATCGGCAACGCAAACATGAGCAACATAAAGAACGCAAAAAGCGGATACCAGAGTTGCGAAAAGAGGAACTGGAACTTGAGCCGGGCCGGCAGCCGGCCGACGAGGCTCGGCGAGTACCGCAACAGCACCATGACCAGGCTGCGCGACCACTGGAATTCCTGCGTCACGAGATCGCTGAAGGTTCTGGGGCCGTCACCATGGGCGATGGCATCCAGCGCATGCACACCCCGCCAGCCGCCGGCATTCATCATCAATGTCGTCGAATGGTCTTCAGCCAACTCCGGACCGAGGCCGCCGATCTGTTCGAGGGCGACGGTACGTACCGCGTAATGCGACCCTATGCACATCGGCGCCAGGCCGCCATTGTAACCGGCTTGGAGCGAACCATGCATGCTGGCCTCGGCATAGAGCCTTCCACGTGCCGACCAGCTTTCGGAAGCGTTCTTGTCGCAAATGCTGGGGGCCGAGACATAGCCGACCTTTGGATCGGCGAACGGACGCAGCATGTGGAAGAGATAGTCGGGCGCGGGAACATGATCCGCATCGAGTTGCGCCACGAAATCGTAGCGGCTGTAGCCGTAGTGGTCGTAGAAGAAGGCGAGGTTGCCTTCCTTGCACCGCGTGCGTCGGGGCCACGACGTCCGATGATAATCGGATCGCCCCTTGCGGGTCGAGACGAAGACCCCGTGCTCGGAGCACCAGTTAAGAGTCTCGGGGGAAGGGTCTTCGTCGGCAAGCCAGGTGTCGTGTTCCACCTCCTGGGCAACCATTGCCAGCAGGGTTTCACGGACGACCGAGAAGGGTTCGGCCGGCGCCTTGGTCACGACCATGGCCACTCGGCTGCCCGCCGGCAGGCGCAAGGGACCGTTCGGTCTTGCCGCCCGATAGAAGACGACGATGAAATAGGCCGGCAGAGCGGTAACCCAGGCAAGAACGAGGCTCACCGTAATCGTGCCGAAAGCATCGACGTGATGGCGCGACTCCAGCCACCAGATCCAGAAATAGGCGAAGGCGCAGGCCCATACGGCCGTCAGGAACAGATATTCGACCCGCCGATGTCCGGTCAGAACCGGGACAAGAAGCGGCTCGTGGGAAGGTTCCGGAGCATGCGTCGCTTGGGTAATCGCAAGTTCGGTCACGCGCGCGCCTCCAGTCCGAAGAACGGAGCCGCCGTCCGCACGATGGTTTCGAGGTCGGAATATCGAGGCTGGAAGCAGAGCGTCTCGCGGGCCAGGCTGGCGTCGGCGTAGAGGCTGGGCGGATCGCCCGGCCGGCGTGGATGGATGACGACCGGGACTTCGCGCCCGGTCGTTTCCTGGATCACGCGCAGGACGTCCCTGATGGAATAACCCCGCCCCGTGCCGAGGTTGACAGCGAGGTTTGCTCCGCCTTTGGCGAGATGGGTGAAGGCCTGAACATGGGCACGCGCGAGATCTGCGACGTGAATATAGTCCCTTATGCAGGTCCCGTCAGGGGTATCGTAATCATCGCCGAATATCTCCAGGTGCGGAATCCGGCCGGCCGCGGCCAGCAGCGCCCGCGGAATGAGATGGGTTTCCGGAACGTGCCATTCGCCAAGCTCGCCGTCCGGATCGGCTCCACAGGCATTGAAGTAACGCAGGGCAACATACCGCAGGCCGTAGGCCGCCGCATAATCGGCGAGCATATGCTCGAAGATCAGCTTGGTCTTGCCGTAGGGATTGATCGGAGCCTTCGGCAAGGTCTCATCGATCGGCAGCACGGAGGGGACGCCGTAGACGGCACAACTCGATGAGAAGATGACGTTCTGAAGCCCCGTCTGCCGGCAGGCATCGATAAGCGACAATGCACCGCAGACATTGTTGTTGTAATATTTCGCTGGGTTTTCCACGGACTCGCCGACGTAGGCCGAGGCGGCAAAGTGGATGACGGCATCGGGAGCATATTTCTCGATGACCTCGATCAGGCATGACGTGTCGAGGACGTCACCTTCGACGAAAGGGCCCCAGCGCACGGACGAACGGTTTCCGGTCGTGAGATTGTCGTAGACGACAGGCTCAATCCCCTCCGAGCGGAGGAGCTTGGCGGTGTGGCTGCCGATATAGCCGGCACCGCCCGTGACCAGGACCCGGGGCGCATCCATCAGACCGCCTCCAGTTCGCGTGCCGGACGGGCGAGAAGGCCATCGAAATAGTCGATCGTCTGACGCAGGCCGCTCGACAAGTCGATCTTCGGCCGCCAGTCGAGTTCCTGCATGGCCAGCGAAATATCGGGGCGACGCTGACGGGGATCGTCAACCGGCAGAGCGCGATGGATGATTTGCGACCTGGAACCGGTCAATCCGATCACCTGCTCGGCCAATTCCCGGATCGTGAATTCGCCCGGATTGCCGAGATTGACGGGCCCCGTCAGCGACGACGGTGAGGCCATCATGCGGACCATGCCGCCGATGAGATCATCGACGAAACAGAACGAGCGGGTCTGGGAACCGTCGCCATATATCGTGATGTCTTGCCCCGTCAGAGCCTGAACGATGAAATTCGAGACGACGCGGCCGTCGTCCGGACGCATCCGCGGGCCGTAGGTGTTGAAGATGCGGATGATCTTGATCTCGACGCCGTGCGTGTTGTGGAAGTCGAAGAACAGCGTCTCGGCGCATCGCTTGCCCTCGTCATAGCAGGAGCGTGGCCCGAACGAATTGACGTTGCCCCAGTAGCTTTCGACCTGCGGATGGACGTTCGGGTCGCCGTAGACTTCGGATGTGGATGCCTGAAGGATACGTGCGCCGGTGCGCGCGGCCAGCTCCAGAAGGTTGAGGGAGCCCAGCACGCAGGTCTTTGTCGTATGGATCGGATCGGCCTGATAATGCCGGGGCGATGCCGGGCAGGCGAGATTATAGATCTCGTCGACTTCCAGATCGAGCGGGTGGACGATATCGTGGGCGACGACATTGAAGCGATCGACTCGCTTCAGATGGACGATATTGCGCCGCATGCCGGTGGAAAAGTTGTCGAGGCAGATCACCTGGTGTCCGGCGGCCAAAAGCGTCTCGCACAGATGCGATCCGAGGAAACCTGCACCGCCGGTGACAAGAACTCTCTTGGGAGCGCGATGTATTCCGGATGGACAATTTGCATCACGAGCCGAAGCTTGTACAGAGTGCGCACGAATCCTGCCAAGATAGTTCACGACTACCTCCCGTGTTTTCAGATGTTGCTATGAGATATTCGATATTTACTTCGACATATCGCGAAACAAAGTCGTTCGATCATGCGAATATTTTATTCGTCCGGTTTTTCTTTTGGAATGAACCGATGCTTATTTAGATACAGCTAAGAAAGGCAATTGTCGTTATCCTCACGTCCTGGAAATTATCGCTCCGTACATTTCAGAGCGAAAAGGAATATGATAAACAACTTATGGAGGAGACTCTTCGGGCACTTCCGCTTTTTCAGACGGAGTTCTGCGGAGATTTCAGCCGCAAAAACAATTGCTTTTCTCAATTTCCATGGCTCGGGTCGGGTTATGCGCTGGAGGAATTGGATGGCTACAGGGTCTGAATCCGACGATGATCCTGCCGCGGAACAGGAACGGCCGGCGCATATGGAGCGGCGGCGCTGGCCGCGTGAACCGGCCATGCGCAAGGAACGCTTATCCCATGCCTCCCCTGCACTCGAGCCGCTGCGATTCTCGACGCAGGACCTGCCACCGGCAGAACAATTCCAGGCCTGGCGGGCACATATGGCGCCGCTCGTGGATGTTCATCTGCCGGAGGGAAAATCACCGGAAGACGGGTTCCTCGCGGAGCAGACCGGCTGGCATCTCGGCGATATCCTGATCGTCCAGCAGCGCGCGCATGCCCACAGATATGTCCGCGATCAGGCCATGCTTCGATCGAGCCCTATCGACCATTGGAACGTCGGCCTGCAGCGCAGCGGCCAGGCCTGGACCGAGGTCAACCGTCGTGTCACCGAGACCGGTGCCGGCGAGATATTTTTCATGTCGCTCGGCAGCCCGTATCGCGGACGGATGACCGATACCGAAGCTTTGCTCGTGTTCCTGCCGTATGAGATGCTGGCTCGCGATGCGAGCCTTCTCCAGAGCGCCGGCAACACGGTTCTTTCGGGCAGCCACGCCGAGTTGCTCACGGGCTATCTCACGGGCCTCGAAACGAACCTCGGCAATCTGACGATAGGGGAAGTGCCCCGGATCATCCAAACCATCGGCGATATGGTCGTTGCGGGCGCCGCATCGTCCACAAGGACTGATACCGGTCAAAACCAGACCAACATGGGACTGATGGAGCGGGCGCACCGTTACATTCACGTCAATCTCCATTCGGAAAACTTGACGCCGGACGTGATGTGCCGCGCGTTGGGGATTTCGCGTACGCGGCTTTATCAACTGTTTGAGGCGAGCGGAGGCGTGCTCAATTATATTCGCAAGCGGCGATTGCTGCAGGCCTATGCGGATCTCAGCAATTCGGCCGACCACAGGCCGATTTCAGAAATCGCAGAAGCCGCCGGTTTCGAGGTCGCCGCCAATTTTACGCGCGCCTTCATCCACGAATTCGGGCTGAGCCCGCGTGAAATCCGAAGAACGGTGGCAACCCAACAGCGGCCGGCTCCGGCCATCCGCTCCGCGCGGCGTTACGGAAAAACGATCGGTGATTGGCTGGCCCTGACGGGTTGATCCGGCTCGGGCTGAAATCCAGACTCGAAGTCGGTTAAGCGGCGCCCGCTCCATCTCCCGCAAACCACGCCGACCAAGCCTAATCCCCGAAAAACCGGATCGGCTTGTATCGGCGATGCGCGATGATCAGGCTCCGGTCGGGTTGGATGATGTAGGTTTCTTCCACCTGCTGGCCGTACTGGTCGATGAAATCATGCGGAAAGGCGGAACCAACCGGGGACTTGGTGAGTTTGGTGCGCGGTTGACCGCTATAGGTGATGCTGCCGGGGATGGGTTCGAGGCCCGGTCCGCTGTAGCTGACGGTGTTGCATCCCGCGAGAACGAGCGTGCCGACGAGGCCGATGATTGCAGGTTTCATATCCATCCCTCCCAATGCCGTGAATAATATTACTCTACACGTCGCCGGATAGGGTTGACGACACGTATGCCCATGCCGCGCTACAATCCTTCGGGAAGCGTCGCCGGGGACGCCGTGATCGAGCGGCCGGACGCGACATCCTCCTATATGGATATTAGGGTGAAAATCCCGTTCCGCCAGTCGCGCCGACGCATCCATTGCCGAAACCGGTGCCGTCTGCTAGATCGGCATCGTCGAAAAAGGCAGGATCGGTTGAGGTAAGCCCGGTCCCTTGCGTTCGAGCGTCAAGCGCGCTCTCGCGGAAGCTCTGCTCCGTGCCATGGCACGAGAACCCGCGACGTGATCCGCATCAAGGTGCGGCATCCCGGCGGCGTGCGGAGACTGCAAAAAGGCAGTCCCGGGATTTTTTCGAACGGAGCCTGTCATGCGCTTGAACCATCTCGATTTCCACGTACCCGATATCACGGCCACGGCGGATTTCTTGATCCGCCATTTCGGCCTAAAGCTTAAGGATATGCGCGGTCAGAATGGCCTCGCGATCTTGGAAGACGATACCCGCCTCGAAATCGTCCTCAGCCACGCAATCGCAAAATTCGGCACCGCCGATCAGGTGGAGATGGGTCGCAAGACCTATCACATCGGCTTCATTCTGCCCGAAAGGGCGGATGTCGATGCGGTCCATGCCGGGCTTGCTGCTGCCGGTGCTGATCTGTCCGGTCCGCCCGTCGCCATGCGCGGCGGCTGGCTGTTTTATTGCACGGCGCCTGGAAATATCCTCGTCGAGAGCGGCTGGCGGCCGGGTTAGGTCTGACAGGAGGTTCCGCTCAGAGAAAAGGCGGTCACCGGTTTTGCGTCGAGGGCCGCCCCTCACCCCAACCCTCTCCCCGTAAACGGGGCGAGGGGACGTGCCATGCGAGAGCGGGCGGGGAACGGAGAGGTTGCAGCATATCCCTTCTCCCCGCGTGCGGGGAGAAGGTGGCGGCAGCCGGATGAGGGGCAAGCCTCAAGCGGCTCAGAATTCCGTCCAGTCGGGATCCTGGCTCGGCGATGTGCTGCTGCCGGCGCCGAAGGCGTTGGCGATTTTCTGGCCGAGCGCGCGGGCCGGCGAGGCGGCCGGGCGGGCGGTGCCTTCGCGGGCGACGCGGACCGGCGACCTGGCTGCCGGGCGGGCGGCAGCGCGTGGTGTTGTGGCGATTGGCGCACTAGTGGTGAAGCCGCCGGTGCCCGTCAGCCTGAATTGGCCGAGCAGGTTGTTGAGCGCTGCCGCTTCGGTGGCGAGGTTGTGGCTGGCGGCAGTGGATTCTTCAACCATCGCCGCATTCTGCTGCGTGCCCTGATCCATGGTGTTGACGGCGGTGTTGATCTCCTGCAGTCCGATCGACTGTTCGCGGGAGGCTTCGGCGATCGCGTGGACGTGCTGGTTGATCTCCTGCACTTCGTGGACGATCGCGTCGAGCGCCTTGCCGGTTTCGCCGACCAGCGAGACGCCGGTCTGCACATGCGAGCCGGAGGTGCTGATCAGCGCCTTGATCTCCTTGGCCGCCTTTGCCGAGCGCTGGGCAAGTTCGCGCACTTCCTGGGCGACGACGGCAAAGCCCTTGCCGGCGTCGCCGGCGCGGGCGGCTTCGACGCCTGCATTCAAGGCCAAAAGATTGGTCTGGAAGGCGATGTCGTCGATGACGCCGATGATGTTGGAGATTTCGCCCGAGGACTTCTCGATCTGCTGCATGGCGGAGACGGCCTTGCGGACGACCTCGCCTGATTTTTCGGCACCGAGGCGGGTGCGGGCGACGAGCTGGCTTGCCTCCTCGGCCCGCTTGGCGGCGTCGCGCACCGTCGTGGTGATCTCCTCGAGCGCTGCTGCCGTTTCTTCGACGGAGGCCGATTGCTGTTCCGTCCGCTGCGAAAGCTGGTCCGCGGAGGAACGAATCTCGTTGGCGCCGGCACCGATCGCCCGGGCATTGGCGCCGACCGTATGCAGGGTTTCGTTGAGCTTCTCGACCGAGTTGTTGAAATCCTCACGCAGCGCATCGAGATGCGCGACGAAGGGCTCGGCGATATGCGAGGCGAGATCGCCGGCGGCAAGGCGGCGCAGGCCGTCGCCGAGCGCGGTGACGGCGCGGTCGAGTTCGGATGCTTCACGGGCCTTCTGCGCCTCGCGGTCGCGGCGCTCGCTGTCGCTGACGTCGCGGTCTGCTTCGGCGCGCGCTTCGATCCGGGCGCGCTCGATTGCATTGTCGCGGAAGACCGAAACGGCCTTTGCCATCTGGCCGACTTCGTCGCCGCGGTCGAGGCCGCTGACATCGCTTGTGGTATCGCCCTCGGCAAGCCGCGTCATGCGCTGGCGCAACTGCGTCATCGGGCCGGCGATACCCTTCTGGGCGACGACCACGCTGAAACCGACGGCGGCAAGAACGGCGATGCCGATCAGCACGAAACAGAAGACGATCCGTCCGTTGACGGAAGCCGAGAGCGCGTCGCCGCCATCGTTGAGCATCGCCATCATCGCATCATTGTTGGCGATCATCTTCGGCGTCAGCGCATCGAGCTTGGCATTGATCAGGGCAACATTCGCCTGGGCGCCGGCGCTGTCCTTGGCTTTGCTCTGTTCGATGATCTTGTTCGCCAGCGCTTCGATCTCATCGATGCCAGCCTGAATTTCATCGATCGCCGGCTTGCGGCTGGGCACCAGCGCCAGCGCCTGCTTCATGCGGTCACGCGCCTGTGGCAGCTTGCTCGGTATGGCGAGCGCCTTCTGGAATTCGGCCGTATCGGGCTTCATGTCGGCAAGCAGGCTTACCTGCAGCACCGAGGCCACCGCCGATGCGCTGGCGCGCGCGCTCAGCATCGAGGCCTGCGCCTCATGATCGATGAAGGCGCTGTAGGCGGCGTCCGCACGGCGGAACTCGGAAATGACATAGATCAGCCCGGCCATGGTGATGAGCCCCAGGAGCGCCACGACCGATATGATTTTGGTGCGGATTTTCAGATGTTTCAGCATGGAAATGTCACCCGATTGACGGGGCGTGCTCGCGCGCCCGTTGCTTTTGAAATCAATTGCTGCAGAAAAACGCTGCTTCAATATCGCGGTTTAGGGATTACGTTTGGGCTGACGCTTGCATCATGCGATCGGCTGGCGGGGTCCGATGTCGTCGCAATAAATAAAGGCGATATTCTTTAATTCCGCGCTAACACGAGGCGGTGGTTGGCTGTGATTTTTTGGGGCTGAATTGTCGTCTCGGGTCCTGCGCCAAGGCTATCCAGTTCGCGCTAGTGGTTGCCCCTCACCCTAACCCTCTCCCCGTTCTAACGGGGAGAGGGGACGTGCCATGCGAGGGTCGGATGGGAGCCGAGAGGTCGCGGCATATCCCCTTCGCCCCGTTTACGGGGAGAAGGTGGCGGCAGCCGGATGAGGGGCTGGTTCTGAGATCTCCTGGGCCAGGGATGTCGCATGAAGGCTGCTCTTCGCACGGCAGCACGATCCGGCTCACTCCCACGCATATTCCCCGCCACGCATGACTCTGATACATCTCGCCGACGTCGCAATGCTTCGCGCTTAACCCAGAGACCACAATCACGATGATGCAATCCAAGCTGGCATCCCTGACTCTGAAGGGTTTTTTCACGCTCGGCCTGTTTCTGGGCGTGCTCTTTTCGAGTTTTGCCGCATCGGCCCAGCAGGCGGCGCCCTCGCTGCCGCTGCTCTTCGATGCGCGCGAGCGTCTTGCCAGGCCCGATCTCTCCTCGCTGGTGCGCCTGCGCTTCCTGACCTCGGTTGATTTCCCGCCCTTCAATTTCACCGATCAGAACGGCAAGCTTTCCGGTTTCGATGTCGACCTCGCCCGCGAAATCTGCAGCGAGTTGGAAATATCCGATAAGTGCCAGATCCAGGCGATCCCCTTCGCCGACCTCAGGGATGCGCTTGCCGCCTCGCAGGGCGATGCCGTCATCGCCGGTCTTGCCGTGACCCCGGAGCTGCGCCGGCAATTCCTCTTCTCCAGACCTTATCTGATGCTGCCGGCGCGCTTCGTGCGCAATCTCGGCGTGCCGCTCGACGGAAAGACCGCTGCCGCGCTTTCCAGCCACCCGGTCGGCGTGGTCAGGGGGACGGTGCACGAGGCGATGCTGGCAGCCTTTTTCCCCACGCTCAAGGCCGAGCCGTTCGACACGAAGGACGCCCTGCTTGCGGCGCTCAAGGATCGCAAGGTCGATGCCGCCTTTGCCGATGCGCTGCAGCTTTCCTTCTGGGTTTCTTCGCCGGCCTCAGCCAAATGCTGCGCGCTGTTCGACGGCCCCTATCTCTCCGAGCATTTCCTCGGCGAGGGCATGACGATCATGCTGCGGCAGAAGGACAGCGTGCTGACATCAGCCATCGACCACGCGCTCGCCACGCTGTCGCGCAACGGCCGCCTCCAGGAAATCTATCTGCGTTATTTCCCCTACGGGCTTTATTGAATTATGCAGCAGTCCAAAGCTGATGCATTCAGCCCTTGCGGAAGCGGGCAATCGCGCTGCGCTCGATCGCCGCGCAGGTGAGCTTGTCGAGGCCGAGCCGATCGCGCAGCAGGCTGAGCAGCCGCAACTCCTCCGCCTTGACCGAGAGATCGGCGGATGCCACTTCGACGGCCAGCGCATAGGCCGTGTCGTAGAGCTTTGCGGGCAGGGTATCGCGCACGGTTTCGAGAACGACGTCGAGGCCTTCCGGCCCGGCCAGCAGCGAGGCGCAGTCGCGCGCTACTGCAATCAGCTTGTCGTCGTCGAAATCCCGGAAAACCGGCAGGAATCCGATCAATTGGCCGATCCTTGTCATCTCCCTGTCGTTCATCGTGCTGTCGACGGCGGATGCCATCACCATCACGTAGATCAGCGCGTCATGGGCGGAAAGCGGCTTGTTCATCTCTGATTCCTTTTTCGGTCAGCCCAGATTAGGAATTGACGACAGCCATTACAAGGGATCGGCCCGATCCGGGGCTGTCCGACCACTGTCGTGGCTGCCGGTTTAATTGCGGCGCGGATCATCGCCGTAGAGGCCTTTTCCTGCCTGCCTGGCCTTTTCGGCGGCAGCCGTAAGCGGCGAACCCGCCGCCGGTTCCGCCCAGCCGTTTTCGGCGAGCCATGAGCCGAGATCCTCTGTGCCGAGCCGGCAGGCAGTCGTTACTGTTTCCTTCCATTCCACCGTCTCGAGATCGCAGCTGACGCTGCGGTTGCGCAACAACAGGCGCAGCGCCGTCTTCGCCATCATGCCGCAGGGCCATTGCCGGCCCGCCGGCCCGCATATCCTGTCGACCGGCGTCGGCACGATGCCGGCAAGCTGAAGCCGGCGCTCGCCAAAGGACAGAATGCCGCCATTGTCGACCATCGGCCGCGCCAGCTCCACAGGCTTTTTCGCAGCCGGACTTGCCGTTTGCCCGGCCGGCGTCTCCGCTTGTTGCGGTGCATCGGTCGGTTTGGGTGCCCCGCCGTCGCCCGACACCGGCCCCGACCCCGGAGAAGGCGGAGCCGTCGGCTCCACTGAGCGAGCAATCATTTCGGCACGGTCGTCCGAGATTGTCGCACGTTCGCCGGCCTCAGGGGCGGCATCCGCCGACGCGGTCGCTGTCTCCTCCGCGGACGCCATCTCTTCGCCGGCCGTGCCGCCGCCAAGCCTTGCTTCGCCTGCCAGCAGCAGGCCGGCCACCACCGCCATCCCGGTGATACCTGTGATGAAGGCGGCAGGGCGCATGGAATATCTTCCTATTGGCTGGCCCAGATGATGCGGGCGATCCAGTCGACGTCGGAAAGCTCGAGGGTGCGGTTGGGATGTTCGGGATTGAGAGACAGCAGCTCGATCGATCGCGGGCTCTGGCGCAGCAGCACCTTGGCCATCACCTCGCCCTCATTTGTGCGCACGACGACGCGGTCGTTGCGGCGCACCTGCGCCCCCGGCTCGACGATCAGCACGTCGCCGTCGCGATAAAGCGGCATCATGCTCTCGCCTTGCACCTCCAGTGCATAGACGCCTGATTTCTGCGAAGGGGCGGCCGGAAATTCCACCACGTCCCAACCCTGGCCGGCCGGAAAGCCGCCATCGTCGAAGAAACCGCCGGCGCCCGCCTGGGCGAAGCCGAGCAGCGGAATGGAGCCGCCCTGCGGCTGAAACGCGTTTTCCTGCTGCCTGGCCTGCTGCTCGGAGGGGCCGGCGTCCGGCCGCATGAAGGCCAGAAACTGCTCCATGCTTGCCCCTGTGGCGTCGAGCACCTTGGCGATCGATTCCGTGGAGGGCCAGCGCAGCCGCCCGTCGGCGGAAAGCCGTTTCGATTTGTTGAAGGAGGTCGGGTCGAGGCCGGCGCGCCGCGCAAGACCGGACGGCGTCAGCTCGTGCCGTTCGGCAAGCCTGTCGAGCGCTTCCCAGATCTGGTTGTGTGACAGCATGCGCGATTCCGTCGCGGCTCATTCAACGCCGCGCTCCAACCCGGCGGAATATTAACCGACCGCGCCGCCCGAGTAAAGATAGAAGAGGAATAAAATCCTGTTGCCAAAGGAAATGTATCGCTCAGGCGACCATCGCCATGTTGATCTTGCCGAGCTGGATCACCGCCTGCGTCCGGCTGTCGACATCGAGTTTCAACAGGATCGCCGAGACATGCGCCTTGATCGTCGCCTCGGAGACGCCGAGTTCGTAGGCGATCTGCTTGTTAAGCAGCCCTTCGCCGAGCATGGTCAGCACCCGGCTCTGCTGCGGCGTCAGCGTATGCAGGCGGTGGATCAGATCGGCGACATCGGGATCCTGCTCCTGCCCGTCGCGATAGCTCTCCGGCGTGGCGATATCGCCGGCAAGCACCGTCTGGATGCTGCGGCGAATATCCTCGATGCCGGAGGATTTCGAAATGAAGCCGGAAGCACCGAGTTCCAGCGCCCGGCGGATCGTCGTCGCATCGTCGGTTGCCGAGACGATGACGATCGGCAGGCTGGCGAATTCGGAGCGCAGCGCCATCAGGCCGGAAAAACCACTGACCCCGGGCATGGCGAGATCGAGCAGCATCAGATCGGCATCCGCATGGGCGCCGGCCGCCCGGCGCGCGGCAGCGAAATCGCCGGCCTCGACGATCGACTGCCGGCCTTCCATGCCGATCACCGCCTGGCGCAGCGCATCGCGGAAAAGCGGATGATCGTCCGCAATGATGATGGTGTGTTCCTGCATCGAAAACTCCCTCCCAAGAGCCCGACCATGCCGGCATGTGCCGCCGCCCCTCCGCGTTGCACGCCAGCTTGCTCATGCCGACTATATCAGATCAGGTCTTCTGCGGAAGGGGATTGGTGTTTTCCTCGGCCTGGAACTCCTTCACCATCCCCATGAAACTCTTCATCATCCGCTCCATGATGCTGATCGAACGGTCGACCTCGGCATCGCTCGGCAGCGCGCGCTGGATGACACCGCCCTGTTCGAGCGCCGTCACCCGCTTTGCCAACCGGTCGAGTTCGTCCTCATAGGCCGCCCGCTCGTCGGCTGCCATCCGGCAGACGAGGGCGCCCTCCTTGTCCTGGCAGATCGACATTGCCCCGGTCTGCCGGTCAAGCCGGACGAAATGGTCGCCGCTCTTTTCCAGCTGGAAACGGCTCGCATCGGGTTCGACGGCCGCCGCGGCCAACGGCATCAGAAAAACGCCAAGCGTGATAACGAATGCCTTCATCGTCTCATCCTCCGGATTTTGTTACTACAGCGCCACGCGTCTTTTTCAGACGCGCGAGGGACGCGGTAGCACTTTAAATTGCTGCATAATTTTATCCTTAAATCGATTCCGATTTAAGGAATTATGCAGGAGAGCATGATGCCGAAAAGTGTGCGCGGTTTTCGGACGACATCATGCTCTAATTCTGTTCTAGCGGTCCCGTTTTTCGGAGCCGGGGCGTGGACATCGCCGCCTCTTTCCGGCAAAGCCCTCGTGACCAAGGAACAGCCTATCGTGAGGCCATGATGACCCTGACACCGACCCTTTACAAGATCGTGACGGAAACGCTCTGGCAGCAAGCCAGACAAACCGGCACTTTTCATGGCGCCGGCATCGATCTCAAGGACGGCTTCATCCATTTCTCGACGGCAGACCAGGTGAAGCAGACCGCCGCGCTGCATTTTGCCGGCCAGTCCGGCCTGCTGCTGATTGCCGTCGATGGCAGCGGCCTCAGTGACAAGCTGGTCTTCGAACCCTCGCGCGGCGGCGATCTCTTCCCGCATCTCTACGCCGATCTGCCGCTTGCCGCCGTGCTCTGGGAGGCGCTGCTGCCGCTCGACGAAACCGGCGCCCATGTCTTTCCGGAGTTGCAGCCATGATCGATCCCTTCAAGCGTCTCGCCCGCAAGGGTCTCTTCCTGTTCGATCCGGAAACGGCGCACGGCATGTCGATCGCCGCGCTGAAATCCGGCCTCGTGCCCGCCTGCCAGCTGACACCCGATCCGCGCCTGCGCCAGACCGTTGCCGGCCTTACCTTCGAAAATCCGCTCGGCATGGCCGCCGGCTACGACAAGAATGCCGAGGTGCCGGAGGCGCTGCTGAAGCTCGGCTTCGGCTTTACCGAGATCGGCACGGTGACGCCGAAGCCGCAATCCGGCAATCCGCGGCCGCGCATCTTCCGCCTGGTGGAGGATGAAGGCGTCATCAACCGCCTCGGCTTCAACAATGAAGGCCATGATGCCGCTTTCGGGCGCCTCGCCGCGCTGAGGGGCGGCGGCATGATCGGCGTCAATATCGGCGCCAACAAGGATAGCGAGGATCGCATCGCCGACTATGTCGCTGGCATCCGCCGCTTTTATTCCGTCGCGCGCTATTTCACCGCCAACATCTCCTCGCCGAACACCCCTGGCCTGCGCGATCTGCAGGGGCGCGAAAGCCTTGCGGTGCTGTTGTCTGCTGTGCTTGCGGCGCGTGACGAAATGGGGGCGGCATCCGGCCGGAAGATCCCGGTCTTTCTGAAGATCGCGCCTGATCTTACCGAGGAAGGCATGGACGATATTGCCGCGGAAGCGCTCTCGCATGCGCTCGACGGCCTGATCGTCTCCAACACCACGCTGTCGCGCGACGGACTTAAGGATCAGCGCCAGGCGAAGGAGACGGGTGGCCTTTCCGGCGTGCCGCTGTTCGAAAAGTCGACGGCGGTGCTCGCCAGGATGCGCAAGCGCGTCGGCCCTGATCTGCCGATCATCGGCGTCGGCGGCGTCTCCTCGGCCGAAACCGCGCTGGAGAAGATCCGGGCGGGTGCCGATCTCGTCCAGCTCTATTCCTGCATGGTCTACGAGGGCCCCGGTCTGGCCGGCGATGTCGTCCGCGGCCTCTCGAAACTCCTGGATCGCGAAAAGGCCGCCTCGATCCGCGAGCTGCGCGATACCAGGGTCGATTACTGGGCAGCGCGAAAGGTCTGATCGGCCCGTCGCTTGACCAGCATCGCCAGGAAGAAACCGCGAAAGAGCAGGAAGGCGTTCATCGCCAGCCAGAGGCCGTGATTGCCGAAGAGCGGCACGAAGACCGCGAGCATCAAGAGATAGCCGGCGAAAGATATCAGCATCCGGTTGCGCATGTCGGCCGACCATGTGGCGCCGATGAAGACCCCGTCCATCAGAAAGGCGAGCGCGCCGGTCGGGCCCGTCACCGCCGCCCAGGGCAGATAGGTTTCAGCCGCCTGCCGCACCTCGGGTGAGGTCGTCAGCACCGAGATCAGCCAGGGGCCGGCGAGGAAGAAGAAGGCCGAGCCGAGCGCCGCCAGCCCGAAGGACCACAAGGTCGTGAGCTTCAGCCCGCGGTCGAAGGCCGGCCGGTAATGGGCGCCGATTGCGCGGCCGATGATCTGTTCGGCGGCATTGGCAAGCCCGTCGAGATAATAGCCGGATAGTAGGAAGAAATTCATCACCACGGCATTGGCGGCAAGCGTCACCGCGCCGAAGCTGGTGCCGATCCGCGTCATGATGGTGAAGGCGCCGATCAGCACGAAAGTCCGGATCAGGATGTCGCGGTTGAGCGCGAAAAGCTCCGCCAGCCGGTGGCGGGAAAAGACCTCGGACCATGCCGGCCGCGATGCCTTGCCGAAGCCGCTGAGCACGATGAAAAGCCCGGCGAGCGCGCCGACGGTTTCGCCGGCCATCGTTCCCCAGGCCACCCCTGCCACGCCCCAGTCGAGCGTCAGGCCGAGATAGATGGAAAGCAGGATGTTGATGCCGTTGATGATCGCCTGCAGCAGCAGTCCGATATTGCCCTGTCCGCGCCCGAGCACGAAGCCGAGGATGGCATAATTTGCCAATGCCGCGGGTGCTGCCAGCATGCGGATCGAGAAATAGGTGCTGGTCGCCTCGGCGATCGCGCCTTCCGCCCCCATCAGCCTCAACCCCGCCGCCATCAGCAGCGGCGAAAGACAGAGCAGCGCCAGTCCGCAGCCGAGCGCCGAAATCATCGCCCGGGAAAAGACCGCTTGCTGCTCGTGCTGGTCGTGACGGCCATAGGCCTGCGCCGTCAGCCCGGTCGTCGAGGCGCGCAGGAAGTTGAAGCTGCCGAGGATCAGATCGAAGAGCATCGCGCCGATCGCCAGCCCTGCCAGCGCTTCCGCATTGCCCATGCGGCCGACGACGGCGGTGTTCGTCAGCCCGAGCAGCGGCGTCGTCATGAAGCCGAGCGTCATCGGAATGGCGATCGACAGCACCATTAGGTGCGTTACGTCGAATGCAAGCGCGTTGTGATTGCTGCGTGTATCCATGCCGGCCTCGTCGCGGCAGCGCCACGCGTCGTTTCAGACGCGCAAAAGACGCTGCATCACTTGAACTGCTGCAGGCGGAATCACCTCAGCTGGAAAGCACCATGGCCCAATAGGGCAGGTTCCTGGAAGATGTATTATGGGCGACGGCAACGCCAAGGCCGCCATAACGTCCGAGCATGTTTTCCAGGTGATGCGGCGAGTTGATCCAGGCCGTCACCACGGCATCGACGCTCTGCTGGCCGGCGGCGATATTCTCAGCCGCCGGCAGCCGCACGCCGCTCGCCTTGACGCGCGCACCGAAGCTGTCGGTCATGCCCATGAGATGCGCCATCTTGCCGGCGCTCGCCATGCGTTTTGCCTGAAACAAGGCGGCAGTGCTCGCCGCCGGATCGACGGCAAGCGCCGGCAGGCCGTGTTTGGCCCTGAGCTGGTTGACGAGCGGCAGCACGCTCGCCGTCTCGTCTTCGCCGTCTGACGGCGTGCCGGCCATCCGCGGGGTCGTGGTGCAGCCGGCGATGCCGGCGGCGAGCGCAAGTCCGGAAAGGCGTAGCAGGCCGCGTCTGGAAAGATCGATGGATGTCATGTTACCGGCGGTAGCTGAAAAGACGAAGGATGACGAAGAGCGGAATGACGATCGTCGCGCCGAGGATGAGATAGTCGCCGACGCGCCCGAGAGCCGAGAAGCCCCGGTGCCAGATTTCCAGGATGAAGTCGCGGACGCCGTCGATGATGCTCCACGGCGTCAGGCCGAAAACGGTCATGACGAAACCGACGATCAGCGACACCACGATAAGTTTTATCAATGTGCGGCCGATTGAATCGCCGAGGAACCTGTTCGCCTGATCGGACATAAGCCATCTCCTGTTTGCCCTTGGAATAAGGTCGCGGCGCGCTGCCCGCAAGCCCTTTCCGGAATTGGCCGCTTCGCCTCTGAAATAGGACTTGAGTTTTTTTGTGGCCGCCGCCAAATGCGGGCCAATGCATGTCGCCCGGAAGTGTGCAGCGGTTCCGGGAAAACGACATGCATAAAACAAAGAGCTACAGGCCCATTGATGCAGCCCCACCAGCTTTCGTCAGGCGACGTCATCGCCGACCGCCGCGCCGATTATGCCAGGATGCTCGAAGAAGGCGGCGAGCCGGAAGCGGCTGCCGAGCTGATGGAGCAGGCCCTCGAGCTCGTGCCCGCCTGGGCGGCCGGCTGGTATCGCCTTGCCACCTATCTGGAAAAGGCGGGCAGGGGTGAAGCCGCGATCGAGGCCTATCGCAGGACGCTTACCCTCGATCCCGACGACATTTTTGGCGCCGCCCTCAAGCTCGCCCTTCTCGGCGACGCAGCCACGCCTGACCTGCCGCCGAGCCGCTATGTCGAGCGCCTCTTCGACGACTATGCCGACCGTTTCGAATCAGCGCTTGTCGAAAAGCTCGACTACAGCGTCCCGCAGAAACTGGCAGCGCTCATCGCCTCCACCGGCAGGCGCTACGAACTGGCCGTCGATCTCGGCTGCGGCACCGGCCTGCTCGGCCCGGAGATCCGCGCCAATGTCGGCCGCCTCGAAGGCTTCGATCTCTCGCAGAACATGCTGGCGAAGGCCGCCGAGAAACATGTCTATGACGGTCTCGCCCAAGCCGATCTCTCGCTCGCGCCCGATCTCTCCGGCGTCTTTGCCGATGCCGGGCGCCATCGCGCCGACCTGGTGACGGCAGCCGACGTGCTGATGTATCTCGGCAATCTCGAAAGCGTCTTTGCCATCGTCGGAGAACTCGCCGCATCAGGCGCCGATATCGCCTTTTCCGTCGAGGATGCGGGGGAGGGTGACGGCTTCCATCTCGCCCCGTCGCTGCGCTACGCCCATTCGGAAAGCTATGTCAGGATGCTTCTTGCCCGTCACGGGCTGGAGATCCTCAAGACCGTCAAGTCGGTCATTCGCAAAGATGGCGGAAAACCGGTTTCCGGCATTCTGTTCCTTACGCGCAAGCCCGCGTGAGCGAACATTTCTTGCGATTTTTGAATAGGTCAGTATTGCTTACCTATTTCGCTTGATCGGAAGACCGAAAAACCCGATACTGCACCATATCGGCAGAGAGCCCGGCAATATTACGCCGAGGCGCTCGGGCTCCTTTCATGATCCAAAATTCCGTCGCGCCCGGGCCTTCCCAAGCGCGTTCTTGAACTCGTCTGCCGTGGAGACTGGCGACATGACACAGCTCATCAATGCCCTTGGCTTCTGGAATACGACTGCGACGCGCCACACCCCGATCGAAGACGTGCAGGGCATATTCTCCGGCAGCCTCGTTGCCGCACTCGGCCTTTATGTGCTCGCCAGCGCCGGCCTTCTCACCGGCAGCACGGCCGGTGTGGCCTTCCTCCTGCATTATGCCTTCGGCGTCAATTTCGGCCTCGCCTTCTTCCTGCTTAACTTGCCGTTCTTCTATCTCTCCTGGAAGCGCCTCGGCATCGCCTTCACCATCAAGACCTTCATCGCCATCGGCCTGACCTCGGTGCTTGCCGATGTGCAGTCGCGCTTCCTGTCCATTTCGAGCATTCATCCGGCCTGGGCGGCACTTCTCGGCGGGTTGCTGCTCGGCTTCGGCCTGCTGGCGCTCTATCGCCACCGCGCCAGCCTCGGCGGTGTCGGCATTCTCGGCATCTACCTGCAGGAGCGTTTCGGCATCCGCGCCGGCCTCGTCCAGCTCGTCATCGACATGTGCGTGCTCGCCGCCGCCTTCTTCGTCACTACGCCGCCTGTCGTCTTCTATTCGGTGCTCGGCGCCGTCGTCCTCAACCTCTTCGTCGCCATCAATCACCGCGCCGACCGTTACATTGCGCTTTAGTTTTGCGCATGTCGTTTCCGCAAAACCGCCGCACACTTTTGCGCGACATGCTCCAACATTACAAATCGGTAAGCCATTCTAAACAAAACGTAACTTGCCTGTGATCAGTCGCGGCGCGAAACTCTGCTCGCGCCGGATTTGATGAGGTGAACTATGTCAGATTTGGAAAAGCTTGTGAGACGCCGTATGCAGGAAGAATATGCCAAGGGCGCTTCCGCAGAAGAAATTGCGAAAGTCGTCCGCGACCTATTCAACAGCATCGACCTCTCGGGCGATCGGTTTGACGCCGTTGCCATACGGGCCACCAGGAATCACGAGTGACCCGATATTCGACCGACCCGAGATTTTCGGGTCGGTTGCCAGGATGAATTCCTCGCCATCAGTCACTGCGCCCTCACCAGCCCCTCATGGCTGCCGCCACCAAACCGGGGTCGAGCCACGGGTCTCGCCCCGTCCTTCGGACCCTCGTAATCGGGGGCGAAGGATATGCCGCACGGGCTTCCTCAACTTCAACGCTGCGTTTGGCACGTCCCCTCTCCCCGTCTTTACGGGGAGAGGGTTAGGGTGAGGGGCATGTCACACGGCAAACCATCGCTAGTCACGTGCCGCCGGAAAGAATCGCAAATCCGCCACCTCGACCCGTTCAACCAGCCGGCCGTCGCAAATTGCCAGAATAGTATCCAGCACCGATGGCAGTGCCGTCAGAACATCCACATTCCAGAAGCGCACCACCGACCAGCCATCACCGGTCATGAAGACATCACGAATGCCGTCTCGTCGACTTTCCGCATGTTGACTGCCGTCGATTTCGATGACGAGCCGCAATTCACGGCAGGCGAAATCTGCAAAATAGGGACCAATCGGCAATTGTCGGACAAACTTGTTTCCGTTGAGCCGCCGATCGCGCAGCTCATTCCACAGTCTGTCCTCTGCATCATTGTCCGACTGACGCAACGATCGCGCTCGGGCGGTGGTTTTGGGCTTGGGACCTCTCATGAAAGTCGTTCCGTGTGATTTGCCCCTCACCCTAACCCTCTCCCCGTAAAAACGGGGAGAGGGGACAAGTTTCACGCCGCCTTCTGCGCCGCATCGAGCGGATGCTGTGAGCGGAAGCCGACGGCAAGCCGGTTCCAGATGTTGATGGCGCCGATCGCCACCGTGATCTTCGTCATCTCTTCCTCGGAAAAATGTGCCTTCAGCGTCTCGTAGTCAGCGTCCGGGGCACCTGTTTTGGCGATATTGGTCACTGAATCCACCCAGCCGAGCAGCGCCCGTTCGCGGGCGTCATAGACCGGCGATTCGCGCCAGACGCACATCAGGTTGATCCATTGTTCGGAGAGCCCATCATGGCGGGCTTCCTTCACATGCATGTCGACGCAATAGGCACAGCCGTTGATCTGCGAGGCGCGCAGCTTGATCAGGTGGATGAAGCGGCGCTCCAGCCCGGAGGATTGGACATATTGCTCGAGCGCGGCGACTGCCTTGTAGGCATCGGGAGCGGCTTTGGCGAAGTTGAAACGTGGTTGCATGCTCTTTCTCCTTTGTTATGGCTCAACGAGCCGTCTTGCGTTCATGGATTTCAAGGAAGGCGCAGCCTCTGGCTGCGATCGATCCGTCATCGACGGCGGCAAGTTCGATGCCGATATCGGCCAGGCTCGTCTTGGCGAGTTCGGCGCGATAGACCCGTTCGGCTTTCAGCATCGCCGCGTTGATGGTGCAGGGCTGGGCGAACAAGCGATCGGAGACCGGGTTCGGTCCGCGCTGACGGATTTCGGCGCAGCGGAACGCCGGTGCAGACCCCTCGACCGCGAGCACGATGTCGAGCAGCGAAATCTCCTTCGGCGCTTTTGCCAGCCGATATCCGCCCTTCGGCCCCGGTACGGTATCGAGGATGCCGGCGCCCGACAGCGCTTGCAGATGCTTCAGCAGATAGCTCGTCGAAACGCCGTGGAATTCCGCCAGCGCGGCCGCCGACAGCACGCCGCCTTCGGAGAGGCCGGAAAGCATCGCAACGCTGTGAATGGCCTGCTCGACCCCATCGCCCATCTTCATGCACCTGGTCTCCTCAATTCGTGGATAAAAAATATCCACGATTATGTGTGATGTCAAGAGGCGGGCTTGCTGCTTGCCACTTGCCTTTATCCTGACCCCGGATAGAAGACGGAAACGCCGACAGGGGAATAACATGGCATCCAACGCTTTCGCGGGCCTTCTGAATTCCAGCGCCGACCGTCACTCGCTCTTCGACGACGCCCAGGGCATCGTCGCCGGCAGCATGCTCGCCGTGCTCGGCGTAACGCTTCTCTCCGGCGCGGGGCTGCTTGCCGGCGGCACGGCGGGCCTTGCCTTCCTCGCCCATTATGCGACGGGCTTCAGCTTCGGCCTCTGCTTTTTTGCCGTGAACCTGCCCTTCTATTATCTCGCCTTCCGCCGCTTGGGCGCCGCCTTTACCATCAAGACCTTCGCCGCCATCGCGCTGACCTCGGTCCTGTCCGAATTCGTCTCGGGCTTCATCAGCATGGCGCATGTCGATCCCATCGCCGGCGCGCTCTTCGGCGGCCTCGTCATCGGCGCCGGCATGCTGGCGCTCTTCCGCCACCGCGCCAGCCTCGGCGGCATCGGCATTCTCGCCCTCTATATCCAGGATCGCTTCGGCTGGCGCGCCGGCTTCGTCCAGCTCGGCTTCGACGGCATCATCCTGGCGCTCTCCTTCTTCGTCGCAAGCCCCTTCATTATCGCCTGCTCCGTGCTTGGTGCGATCGTTCTCAACCTCACGATTGCCATCAACCACCGCAAGGACCGCTATATCGCCATGTGAAGGCTAAAGCGCATCGCGATCTTTCAGATTCGCTCATCGCGCTTTAGGTCTTTGTTTTTATGCATGTCGTTATCGCAAAACCGCGGCACACTTTTGCGCGACATGCTTTGGCCGCTCTTCTTTTTCCCCGGCGTTTCACTAGTTTCATGGCGTGGACCAGATCGATTCCGAAGCCCGTACCCTGCTTCCTGCCGCCTTTACCCGCTGGTTTGCGGAAAAGGGCTGGCGCCCGCGCGCCCATCAGCTGGAACTGCTCGCCCGCACTGATGCCGGCGAAAGCACGCTGCTGATCGCGCCGACCGGCGCCGGCAAGACGCTCGCCGGTTTCCTGCCCTCGCTGACCGATCTTACCCGCCGCGGCAGGATCCCGCCCGGCTCCGCCTTCACTGGCATCCACACGCTCTACGTCTCGCCGCTGAAGGCGCTTGCCATCGATATCGAGCGCAACCTGACGAAGCCGGTCGAGGAGATGGGCCTGCCGGTCACCGTCGAAAACCGCACCGGCGACACGCCGAACGCCAAGCGCCAGCGCCAGAAGCTCAACCCGCCGGACATTCTGCTGACGACGCCGGAACAGGTCGCCCTGCTTCTGGCGAACCGGGAGGCCGAGCGCTTCTTCAAGGACCTGAAATATGTCGTCCTCGACGAGCTGCATTCGCTGGTCACCTCCAAGCGCGGCCATATGCTCTCGCTCGGCCTTGCCCGCCTGCGCCGCCTTGCCCCCGGTCTCCAGACCATCGGCCTGTCGGCGACCGTCGCCGAACCGATGGATCTGCAGAAATGGCTGGTCGGCCAGGAAGAGGGTAGCGAACATCATGCCGGCCTCGTCGTCGTCGAAGGCGGCGCCAAGCCCGATATCTCGATCCTGTCGACCGAAGAGCGCATTCCCTGGTCCGGCCATTCCGCCCGATATGCCATCCCAGACGTCTACAACAAGCTTGTCGAACATCGCACGACGCTGCTCTTCGTCAACACCCGCAGCCAGGCGGAAATGCTTTTCCAGGCGCTCTGGACGATCAATGACGACAACCTGCCGATCGCGCTCCATCACGGCTCGCTCGATGTCGCCCAGCGCCGCAAGGTCGAGGCGGCGATGGCCGAAAACCGGCTGCGCGCCGTCGTCGCCACCTCCACCCTCGATCTCGGCATCGACTGGGGCGATGTCGATCTCGTCATCCATGTCGGCGCGCCGAAGGGCGCCTCGCGTCTTGCCCAGCGCATCGGTCGTGCCAACCACCGCATGGACGAGCCCTCGAAGGCGATCCTCGTGCCTGCCAACCGTTTCGAGGTCATGGAGTGCCAGGCCGCTCTCGATGCCAATTATATCGGCGCGCAGGACACCCCGCCGGTCGGCCGCGGCGCGCTCGACGTGCTTGCCCAGCACGTACTCGGCATGGCCTGCGCCGAACCTTTCGACATGCTGGAACTCTACGATGAAATCATCAGCGCCTCGCCCTATGCCGATCTGAGCTGGGAGACCTTCGAGCGCATCGTCGATTTCGTCGCGACCGGCGGTTATGCGCTCCGCACCTATGAGCGTTACGCCCGTATCCGCAAAACTGCGGAGGGCCGCTGGCGCGTCTCCAATCCGGCTGTCGCCCAGCAATATCGCCTCAACCTCGGCACCATCGTCGAAAGCCCGATGCTGAATATCCGCATGGTCAAGCGCGGCGAGGGCGGCAGGATCGGCCGCGGCGGCGCCACCCTCGGCAAGGTCGAGGAATATTTCCTCGAGCAAATGTCGCCGGGCGATACCTTCGTCTTCTCCGGCAAGGTGCTGCGCTTCGAGGGCATTCGCGAAAATGAGTGCCTAGCGTCGCAGGCCTTTTCGCTCGATCCGAAGATCCCCTCCTATAATGGCGGCAAGTTTCCGCTATCGACCTATCTCGCCGAGCAGGTGCGGGCGATGATCGCCGATCCCGATCGCTGGCGCCGGCTGCCGGATCAGGTGCGCGACTGGCTGTCGCTGCAGAACGACAAGTCGATGCTGCCGAAGCGTGACGAGTTCCTGATCGAAACCTTTCCGCGCGGCAGCCGCGGCTACATGGTCGCCTATCCCTTCGAAGGCCGTCTCGCCCACCAGACGCTCGGCATGCTGCTGACCCGCCGGCTGGAGCGGATAGGCACCAAGCCGCTCGGTTTCGTCGCCACCGATTATTCGCTTGCCATCTGGGGCCTCGAGGATATGGGGCTGATGATCCGCAATGGCCGGCTCAGCCTCTCCGACCTCTTCGACGAAGACATGCTCGGCGACGATCTCGAAGCCTGGCTGGACGAATCCTTCCTGTTGAAGCGCACCTTCCGCAATTGCGCCGTGATTGCAGGCTTGATCGAGCGCCGCCATCCGGGCAAGGAAAAGAGCGGCCGCCAGATCACCGTCTCCGCCGATCTGATCTACGACGTGCTGCGCAGCCACGAACCTGATCACATCCTCCTGCAGGCGACGCGGCAGGATGCGGCAACGGGACTTTTGGATATTGGCCGTCTTGGCGATATGCTGAGGCGAATCAGGGGCCACATCACCCACCGCGCTCTCGACCATATTTCTCCGCTCGCCGTGCCGGTGATGCTGGAAATCGGACGCGAGGCGGTACCGGGCGAGGCTCATGATGCGCTGCTCGCCGAAGCGGCGGACGATCTGATCGCCGAAGCTCTGGCATGATGACGACTAGGAAAAAACACCGTGATGAACCGCCTGGCGCTGGCGCGCGACATATCGGGACTGGCCGCGACATCAGGCGTCGAAACGGCAGTCCATGGCATTGCCGCCGTCTGCGATCCGCTCGGCGCCCTCTATCTGCCGGATGCCGGCCTGCTCGTCGTTTCCGACCTGCATCTGGAAAAGGGCGCAGCCTTCGCCCGCCGCGGCATGATGCTGCCGCCTTACGATACGCTGGCGACGCTGACCGTCCTTGCCGCCGTCATCTCGCGTTATGATCCGAAGCTCGTCATCTCGCTCGGCGACAATTTCCACGATCGCATCGGCTCCAAGCACCTGCCGGAGAATTTTCGCGCCCTGATCGTCGAGATGGCGCGCGGCCGCGAATGGATCTGGATCAATGGCAACCATGATCCGGATGGCATTGTCGATCTGCCGGGCACATCTGCCGACGAGATGCATTATGCCGGCCTGACCTTCCGGCATGAGCCGAAGAACGGCTTGCAGATCGGCGAAATCGCCGGCCACCTGCACCCCTCGGCGACCGTCCGCCGCCGCGAGAAATCCGTCCGCCGTCCCTGCTTTGCCACCGACGGCGCCCGCCTGCTGATGCCGGCTTTCGGCCTCATGAGCGGCGGTCTGGATCTCGGTCATCAGGCGATGAAGGGCCTGTTCGACAAGGCTTTGCTGGTGGCGCACCTGTTGGGGCGGGATCGGATTTATTCGGTCAGGTACGGGAATTTGTGGGGGTAGTGCCCTTCATATTTGGACGGCACCACCTAAACTCAATCGCACTCCTGCAGCTGCCGCTGATACGTCCCTGCCATCCGCGCAAACTTCTGCGCCGTCTGCTGCAGTTGCCCGTTCGAGCGCCAGTCGCCGCGTTTGTATCCCGTCGGACCGGAATAATAGGCAAGGTAAAGATTATAGGCATCGTTCAGCGGAATGCCGGTCTCCACGCTGTTCTGATAGTGATACCAGCCGATGAAATCGATCGCGTCGGCGAAGTTCGCCCGCCGCGCCGTCCAGTTTCCCGTCTGTGACTGATAGTGATCCCAGGTCCCGTCGAGTGCCTGCGAATAGCCGTAGGCGGTCGAAGGCCGGGTCCAGGGAATGAAGCCGAACAGCTTGGTGCGTGGCGGCCGCGCATAGGGCTGGAAGCCGGATTCGGTATACATCGTCGCCATCAGGATCGGCACGGGCACGCCGTATTTCTTCTCCGTCCGTTCGGCGGCACTCTGCCAGCTGGAGAAGAGCCCGTCGCGCTCGTCGAAGACGGCACAGATGTTCCTCGTCTGCTTCGGCGCCGTCGCGCAGCCGGCAAGCAGCGCGAGACCCACGGCCGTCAGAACGATACGAGTACGCATGACAAAACCTCTCGTTTCCGAGAGATTACTAACTCGTAAATGTTAAAAACCGGTTTTTAGTCGAATGCGAACTTCCCTGACTGCTTCCTTGTGCGGCCAGGGATCGATACCCTGGCCTGACCATCGGGACGCCATCCCATCCACTACGCTTTGACGGGCTCGTAGCGCAGGATCATCGCGCCGCCTTCCGTCGTCGAGGATTCGATGAGCTTCAGCGGCATCTGGCTCTCTGCCGGTTTGAAAAGCGGATTGCCGCCGCCGAGGATCACCGGCACCAGGCAAACCCTGATTTCGTCGATAAGGCCGGCTTTCAGCAGACTGTCGGCAAGCTCGGCGCTGCCGAAGATCAAGATCGCCTTGCCATCCTCCTGCTTGAGCCTCGTCAATTCGGGGATCGGATCGCTGACGACGCGGGCATTGTTCCAGCCGGGCTCGCTCATCGTCCGCGACACGGCGATCTTGGCGATGCTGTTCATATAGGCCTTGATCTCACCTTCGCCCTCGGCGGTCGGCCAGTAGGCGGCCATGCCCTCATAGGTCTTGCGGCCAAACACCAGCAGATCGCTTTCCCTGCCGAACTGTTCGGCATAGCGCTGCAGCTCGGGTCCCCAGGCGAAATTGTGGAAGTCGATATCCCAAGGCTTCGTGCCTTCGAAATAGCCATCGAGCGTCATCAGGTTCCAGACGATAAGCTTTCTCATTTCCATCCTCCTTCTGGATTGCCAACCACCAAAACCGGTTGCGTTTAACAACTGGTTGAAAGTTAGGCAGACTGATAGCAAAATGCAAGCGGTTTTTTTGGAGTAGAACATTCGGGCAAACAGCTGTTCCTGCAGGCCTTCGCGCTCAGCGCCTTGCCGAGCCTATTTTCGGGAAGAAATTTTGAGCGCCTTGGCTGTGGATCAGTCCTTGCGGAAGATCAGGCTGGCACCCCAGCCGGTGATCACGGCGAGCAGCACGGCGGCAAAGCCGTAGAGGATCGGCTGCTCATGCGCAGCGTCGGTGATCGTCTGCTCGATGCCGGTCTTGATGACCCGCAGCGGCAGCGATTTCTCGGTCACGAAAAGCCCGCTCTTGAACAGATAGGCGCGCACGGTGTGCACGCCGTTCGGAATGTTTGCCGGCAAGCGCAGGCTCGCCTTGAAGAGGTTGGAGGAAACGAACCGCACGCCGCTCGGGTTGCGGTCGTAGAGCCCGCCACCCTGCTGCAGTCGCCGGAAGGCGTCGCGGAACTCGCCGAGATTGCTGCCGTCGCCGACGAAGCCGACCGGCGTCAGCGGAATGTGGTCGATGCCGATCCCCTGATCGGTCAGCTCGAGCGGTGTCGTCAGATCGTCGATCATGCGCGAGCTCGACATCGAATAGGAATGGGGCACCGCTTCGAAGGTCATCGAGCGGGTGTTCACCCAGATGCCGAAGACGCGTTCCTTCCTGCGCACCGTCGCATCCTCACGCGGGCCCTCCAGCACCACGACCACGTCATATTGGCCGATGGCGAGCAGCAGCTGGTCGGTATTCGAGAGCGCCCCGAAGATGGTCAGATCCGCACCGTGGAAATCCGAGGTGATGGCGATTTCGCTGGTCGACGTGCCGATTTCCAACCCTTCACGCACGGCTTCCGTTGCTTGCCCCGGCAGCCACTGCGCTCCGGCAGAGGCCGGCAGCAGGCAAAGCAATGCGATGACAGCGGCAGCCAGGCGTATCAATTGCCCGCTCCCATCACCACCGAATAGACGTCGGCCGGCGTCACCACCAGAGCGATCGCAAGACGCACGCCGACGGCGAGCACCAGCAGGCCGAGCAGGGCGCGCAGCTGTTCGCCGCGCAGTTTTTGGCCGACGCGCACGCCGTATTGTGCCCCGATGACACCCGCCACCATCAGGATGAAGGCGAGCACGATGTCGACGGAAAAGTTCGTCGCCGCCTGCACGATCGTCGTATAGGCGGTCACGAAGATGATCTGGAACAGCGAGGTGCCGACGACGACGTTGGTCGGGATACGCAGCAGGTAAATCATTGCCGGCACCATGATGAAGCCGCCGCCGACACCCATGATCGAGGTGAGGATGCCGATCGCAAAGCCGAGCGCGACGATCGGAATGACGCTGAGAAAGATCTTCGATTTCTTGAAGCGCACCTTCAGCGGCAGTTTATGCACCCAGTGCTGGTGACCGGGCTTGCGCGGTGCGGGCGGCTCGTTGCGCGCTGCCCGCCGCATGGCGTTGACGCTTTCGAGCAGCATCAGTCCGCCGACGGTGCCGAGGAAGATGACATACATCAGCGAGATGATGAGATCGAGCTGGCCGATGGCGCGCAGTAAAGAGAAGATCCAGATGCCGACCGTCGCACCCGCAAGGCCGCCGACCAGCAGCACCGTGCCGAGCTTGACGTCGAGCGAGCCGCGCCGGAAATGCGTGATCGCGCCCGATATCGACGATGCCACAACCTGGTTGGCGCCAGTCGCGACGGCAACGACGGGGGGAATGTTGTAGAAGATCAACAGCGGCGTGATGAGAAAACCGCCGCCGACGCCGAACATTCCAGACAGGAATCCGACGGCCGCCCCCATGCCGAGAATGATGAAGATGTTCACCGACAATTCTGCGATGGGCAGATAGATTGTCACAGCCGACCCCGAATGATGACCGCTCCTGCCGGGCGGTTTCTTGTCACGTCCCCGTTCGAATGCGCACCATACTGTGAAATCGTTGCCAGAGGCTTTCGATCGGCCCCGTGATTAGCCATAGAGATTGACGGAGAGATCGGTGGCAGAGGATTCGCCGGATGCGCGGATCGATATGTCCGGGCATAATCCGGCTTTTTTCAGGTTTTGTGACAGGCGACGGCAAAATTGAAAAAAGCCTTGCGGCATAGTGCCGCCAGGCGTTTTTCATCGCCCGCAATAGAGAGACACTCCTGCGTCGATGCGACGCGGGCCTCAGATTGCCTTGCTGCCCTGTTTGTTGCGTTCGAGCAGCGCCTTCACGGTCGCATCGGTCACCTTGCCGTCCGGCTCCTGCCCGACCGACTTCTGGAAGTTTTTGATCGCGGTCACGGTCTTCGCGCCCATTTCGCCGTCCGGCACGCCGGCGTCGAAGCCGTTATTGTTGAGGATCGCCTGGATGTTGCGGATCGCCTTCTTCATGTCGACGCTCGCCGTCTTGGCGCCGGTGCCGGCCCATTCGTCGGGGATGTCGATGGCGTTCGTGCGATGGTCGACCGGCTCCGCCTTCCAGAGATCGGCCTTGGCGCGCGCCCGTTCGAGCTGGTCGGGCTTCATGGCTTTGGCCACTTCGTCGCGCTTCTGCGCCGCATCCTTGTCGCCGCCCTTGGCGGCGATCGCAAACCACTTGTAGGACTCTTCGAGATCCGCCGGAACCCCGTTGCCGCGCGCGCAGAGGATCGCCAGGTTGAACTGGCTGTCGGTGATGCCGAGGTTCGCAGCCTTGGTGAACCACGAGGCGGCCGTCGCATAATCCTGCTGGCCGAGCGCGCCGGAGGCGTAGAGCACGGCGAGATTGTGCATGGCGCTGGCATTGCCCTGGTTTGCCGCCTGCTCGTAAAAACCCTTCGCCTTGGCGATGTCGCGTTCGACGCCGTTGCCCTTTTCGTACATGCTGCCGAGGCGGTATTCGGCCGGCGCAAAGCCCTTGTCGGCCGCAAGCTGGTACCAGCTCGCCGCCTGCTTCTGATCGACCGTCATGCCGTTGCGGCCGTCCGAATAACGCGCGCCGATCTCGAACAGCGCCAGCGCATCGCCGCCGCTCGCCGCATCGGCAAGCGATTTCGGCTGGACGGTGTCGGGAACGGTGATGGCCGGTGCGGGTGCTGCCGCAGCCGGTGCGTTCGGAACGAAGCCCGATGTCTCCTGCGCCGCACCCGACGGACCGGGAGGGGCAAGGGTCGCAGCCCCTTCGCCGTCAAGCGGCGTCACGTCGGTCAGATGCTCGCCGGCGTCAGGCGGGGTCGCTTCCGGCTGCGCCTGTTCGGCGACGGGCGGCGTGGCATCCGCTGCCGGAGCGGTCGTTCCGAGAGCGGCGGCATCCGGCTGGGCGGGTGTCGCGTCAGGCAAGGCCGGCGCCGGGTTTTCCGCGCCGGTCAGCGCCGAGACTTCTGCTGGCGGCTGCGGCGCGCGCTCGCCTGTTGTCAGCGTTCGGGCAAGCGGAAAGGCCATGATCGCGAGCAGCACGGCGCCGACCGCCAGCAGGATCGGCCGCCGGTAGCGCGAAAAGGCGCTGGTCTTGCCCGTCTTGTCGGAAGCCTTGCCGGCCTTGTCGGCATTCGCGCCTTTCTTCTCGGCCTTGCCGGCTGCCTGCTTCGGATTGGCATCCACCTCCATCGCGGCCGCCTGCGCCGCACGGCGCGCGGCAGCGATATAATCGGCGCGATCGGTTTCGCCGGCAGGTTTGCCGCGCGCCGCACTCTGGCTGGCGCGAACCCGTTCAAGGATCTTCTTCACGTCAGGCGCGCCCGAGCCCGGCTCGAGCAGTTCGTTTGCCGCATCCGTCGGCACCACGTCGGTGGGATCGATCGACGGCGCGGGGTCGATCATCGGCCGTTCGGTCGTCCGGCTCTCGGCCTTCTTGGCGGGCAGCAGCCGCTTGCCGAGGTTGGCGAGCAGGCTGGCCTTTGCCGGTGCCCGTGTCCCTGCCGATGTCGCTGCTGTCTCCGTCGTCCTGGTCGCGGCTTCGATGGCGATCGCGCTCGTTCCGCTCATGGCGTTGGTTTGTGCCGGGGCGGTGGCTTGTGCCGGGGCGGCAGCTTCGGCTGCGACCTCGGCCGTGCGGATAACAGGAGAAGCCTTCGCTGTCGGGGCAGCGGCCGGCGTCCTGTTCATGTCGGCTTCGGCCACCATCAACGCATAGGGATCGACATCGAAATCGACGTCGGCGATCGGCATCTGGGCGGCCGGCCGGCCGCGATCTCCCATGCCGTCGAGGCGGTCGGCGATATGCACCAGCGTCTCGTGCAGCGCCTGGAAAGTCTTGTGCGTACGCTCCTCGCTGTCGCGGCTGAGATCCTCGAGGTGGCGCAGATCCTCGGCCAGCGCCGTCAGCGCCGACATGTCGGCGGCGGGCATGACACCCTGTGGACCGCCATGGCGCGAATAGGCTTCGACGACGGCCTCTGCCGCCTGGCGTGCCGCCTCGATGATATATTCATCGCTCGTCGCCATATAGTCTTCGATCGCGCCCATGCGCTGGTCGAGTTCGGGGGGTATTACGGCGCTTTCGCGCGGCGCGCTCATCAGCGCCGACAGATGGGCAATCTGGTCTTCGAGGTTCTTCAGCGCGTGCGGATCGGTCGGCGCTGCCGATGTGCTCTCTTCGAGCCGGGCGGCAATGTCGCTCAGCCGTCCTTCGAGACGCAGGAAGGCGCTGTCGTCGACTACCGCGGCCGGCGCCTGCTGCTGATAGGCCATCTCGTCAATGCGCCGGGCGAGATGGTCGAGCCGCTGCGCCAGCGCGTCGTTGACGGCGCCGTTCTCAAGCGCGTCGATCTTGCGGGAAATGTCGGAAAGCGTGCCGGTGAGGTCGGCCTGCGGCGCCGTCTCCTGCGTGCGCTCCAGCAGATAGGATAGATGTTCCAGCCGTTCGTCGAGCCGCGACGTCGCTTCCGCCTTCGTCAGCTCCTCGACGCGTCCCGTCAGCGCCTCCAGCCGCATCGCCAGCTCGTCGGCCGGGTTCACGCGGCTGGCCGCATCATGACTCATCAGGTCGATCTGGTCGGCGAGCGCCGCAAGCCGGCTTTCCAGCCGCTGCATCAGGCCCGGATCATTGGCAGTGGCCGTGCGCCCGCTTGCCGCAATCGCCCGGCTGATCTCGTCGAGCCGCATGTCCATGGCGGCGAACTGCTCGGACATGACCCGGTCGTGCGGCTGGATCATATTGCCGAAATGCTCCATCGCCGTGGCGATCGAGATCAGCTTGTCTTCCAGCGCCCGAACGGCCGGGCTTTCGCCCATGCCGCCGATATGCCGCTTGATATCATCGAGCCGATAGGCGAGCGAAACGAGTTCTTCCTGCAGCCCCTCGGTATCGAGCGCCGCAAGCCGGTTTTCGAAGCCGTCCCAGCGGTTTTCCATATGGCGCAGCGAATCCTCGCGCGCCAGCCCGTCCATCAGCGAGCGCAGCTCTTCGAAATCCTCGCGCAGGCCCGTGGCCTCCGGTGCGGCGGAGCGGCCGGTCAGCTGGGTGATGCTCTGGGCAAGGCGGCCCATATCGGCGCGCATGTCGTCGGCGAAACGGCCGTCTCCGGCATTTGTCTTGATCTCGCGCAGCTCGGTGCGCAGCGCGTTCATTTCGCGGGTGACGCCCTCGGAAATGTCGCGCTTCAGGTCCTGCCGCAGGTTGACGAGGGCCTGGGCAATCTCCGTCATCGTATCGTCGCCGGCGCGCAAGGCCGGCGCCAGCACTGGGGCGGCGGCGCGTGGCGCAGATTCGCGAAGCTGCGGAGCCTGCTCGCGTGCGTAAGGCCGCTCGCGGCCGGCTTCAAGCGCGCGCTGGCGTTGACGAATTTCGGCGAGCGGATCCGGCCGCGGCTCGGGCGGGGCCTTTGCGGGCCGGGGGGCATGGGAAGCGGCATAAGGATCGCGCTCGGCCGTTGCCGTGCGCGGCCGCTGTTCGCGCCCGCTGCCCATCAGCCCTTCGATGCGCGCCTCCAGCCCTTCGATCGTGCGGTTCAGCGCATCGAGCGAGGTCCTGTCGGACTGTCGGGAAGGATTTGATCGCGATCCGTTCATCTTCTTGCTCGCTTCGACTGCTCGACCCCTCGTCAGAGCTCGATCGTTGGCTTTTCGTCTGCTGCCCGCTTTACGCGGGCCTGAGCGCACCATTCATAAGACGATAGTCAATTAGACTTTCCTCAAGCTGAACGATGTAGCGGCATCCTTAAGGAACGCGAGACGGGGGAAAGGAATGCGGATCACTACTGCTCAATCCGCACCTTTCACGAAACGTGGTAAACAAGCCGTTAATGCCGATGGGAATTTTTTAACGTTTGTGTTCCAAACGCCGTTTTTGACGGCAATTGCCCCCGAACGCGTCACATCGAATGGCCACGTGCGCGCTCAGGCGGGCCTGGGATATTGCAGCTCGATTTTCACGCCTTCGGGGCCATAGACGAAGACCTGGCCGAGATCGGTGTCGGGAATATCGTAATATTCGTAGCGATAGCCGCCTGCCTTGATGCGTTCCAGCGCCGGGCCGAATTCGTAAAGGCTGAAGGCGACATGGTTGAAGATGCCGGGCGGAAAATCGGTGTTGCGCGATGTCAGGCTGAGATGGATGACCGGGCGTTCGTCCAGATAGAGCCAGTGGCCGGGCGTGGCGAAGGGCGGCCGATAGCCCTCGCTAACGCCGAGCACGGTTTCCAGGAAGGCGATCATCTGAGGCGCATCGCGGGTCTCGATGGTGACATGGTCCAGACGCGGCATCGGTATCCTCCCAGCTAGAGCATGATGCCGAAAAGTGTGAGCGGTTTTCGGTCGACATCATGCTCTAACTCTTTAATTGAGAACAGGATTCAGATGTTAGGCCGAACAGGCCTAAAATCATCCTGTTCTAGCCTTGACGGCAAAGCCTAGCCCGTCTGAGAGTGTCGTGAAAGTTGCTTCCCCTGCGGAGGCAGGCCGCGGCCAGCGAGGGAGACTTAGAAGCTCTCCGTCCAGGGCCGGACTTCCACCTCCAGCGACCATGCGCTGCGGTGCTGGCGAAGCACATCGATATAGGTCTGGGCGATCGCATCCGGCAGCAGCGTGCCATCCGGCTTGTCCACCCGGTCCGGCCGGATCTGCGAGCGCACCGCGCCGTCGATGACGAAATGCGCGACATGGATGCCCATCGGCCCGAGTTCGCGGGCGGCACTCTGGGCAAGGCCGCGCAGCGCGAACTTGCCCATCGCGAAGGGGGCCGATTGCGCAAAGCCCTTCACGCTTGCCGACGCGCCCGTCATGAGGATGGCGCCGCGGCCGCGCGGGATCATCCGCCGCGCCGCCTGCTGCACCACCAGGAAACCGCCGAAAGCAGTGGTCGCAATCGCCTTCTCGACCTCGGCGGGATCGAGTTCGGCGAGCGGGCCGCGCTGACGCGCGCTGGCATTGAAGATCACCACGTCAGGCCCGCCGATTGCGGCAGCGGCCGCTTCGAAGAGTGCCGCGACGCTTGCAGGTTGCGAGACGTCGGCGGTAAAGGCGCTGGCGCCGGTCTCCTCGATGAGTCCCTGCAGTTTCTCGATATTGCGGGCGGCGAGCCCGACCTTGACGCCCTGCGCCGACAATTGCCGGGCAAGCGATGCGCTGATGCCGGAGCCCGCACCGACGATGAGCGCGCTCTCATAGGGAAAATCGATCATGATGTCTTCCTCGATGGATCGTCCGACAGACGTAGGACGTCGGAACGACTTGCGCTACTGCCCGGCCGATACTCCGTTCTGCGATGGACAAGCAAGATGAGATGGCGTCTGCTCTCCTCCAGTGCTTCATCGCGGCGGGTTCGCGCTCTCGATTTTTTTCGAGAAAAGACGGCGCAACCGCAAAATTTGACGTTTACGCAAACGTCAATATTTTGTAAGACAGTGCCCGAGGCCGGAGCAATCCGGTCAGTCGAATGGGAGGAATTTGAGAGATGCCAGTCTACAAGGCCCCGGTGAACGATACGCTCTTCGTCCTGAACGACGTGCTGGGTCTCGAACGCTACAACAATCTGCCGGGTTTTGCCGATGCGACCCCCGATATGATCGAAGCGATCCTCGGCGAGGCCGGAAGGGTTGCCGAGGAAGCTCTCTTTCCGTTGAACTATTCCGGCGACCAGGAAGGCTGCGCTCGTCACGACGATGCCAGCGTCTCGACGCCGAAGGGCTTCAAGGAGGCCTATAAAGCCTATCGCGAAGGCGGCTGGATCGGCCTTGCGGTGCCGGAGGAATTCGGCGGCCAGGGGCTTCCCTATACGCTGCATACCGCCGTCGGCGAATATACCTCCGCCGCCAACATGTCGCTGATGATGTATCCCGGCCTGACGCAGGGCGCGATCGCCGCACTCCTCGTCCACGGTTCCGATGAACAGAAGGCCACCTATCTGCCGAAGATGGTGGACGGCACGTGGTCCGGCACCATGAACCTGACCGAGCCGCATTGCGGCACCGATCTCGGCATGCTGCGCACCAAGGCCGTGCCGCAGGCTGACGGCAGCTACAAGATCTCCGGCCAGAAGATCTTCATCTCCGCCGGCGAGCACGACCTGACCGACAATATCATCCATCTGGTGCTGGCCCGTATCGAGGGTGCGCCTGACGGCACCAAGGGCATCTCGCTCTTCATCGTTCCGAAATTCCTCGTCGGCAAGGACGGCGCACCGGGCGCCCGCAACGCTGTCTCCTGCGGCGCGATCGAGCACAAGATGGGCATCCACGCCAACGCCACCTGCGTGATGAATTACGACGAGGCGACCGGTTTCCTGATCGGCGCCGAAAACCGCGGCCTCAACGCCATGTTCGTGATGATGAACGAGGCCCGCCTGATGGTCGGCCTGCAGGGCATCGCCATTTCCGAGATCGCCTATCAGAACGCCGCCAGCTACGCCCGCGACCGCATCCAGGGACGTTCGCTGTCCGGCCCCAAGGCGCCTGATAAGAAGGCCGATCCGATCATCGTCCATCCGGATATTCGCCGCACGCTGATGACCATCCGCGCTTTCAACGAGGCCGGCCGCGCCTTCCTGCTCTGGACCGCGCTCAAGTCTGATATCGCCCACCGCGCCGCCGACGAGAAGGAGCGCCAGACGGCCGACGATATTCTCGGCCTCGTCACCCCGATCCTCAAGGGCGTGATGACCGACAAGGGCTTCGATCACGCCGTCATGGCCCAGCAGGTCTTCGGTGGCCACGGCTATATCGAAGAGCACGGCATGAGCCAGTATGTGCGCGATGCCCGCATCGCCATGATCTATGAAGGCGCCAACGGCATTCAGGCGCTCGATCTCGTCGGCCGCAAGCTCGCCTTGAACGGCGGCCGCGCCGCCATGGCCCTCTTCAAGGAGATCGGCGATTTCTGCGAGGAGAACCGCAGCAACGAAAAGCTCTCCTTCTTCACCAAGCATCTGAAGAAGGGCTTGAACGACGTCCAGGGCGCGACCATGTGGTTCATGCAGAACGCCATGGCCAAGCCCGACAATGCCGGCGCCGGCTCGACCGACTACATGCACCTCTTCGGCCTCGTCATTCTCGGCTATATGTGGGCGAAGATGGCCAAGGCCGCCGAGGACGGCCTTGCATCCGGCGATGCCGCCCGCGAGGATTACCTGAAGAACAAGCTGGTCACCGCCCGCTTCTTCATGGAACGCCTGATGCCGGAAACCGCGCTTCGCAAGGCCCGCATCGAAGCCGGCGCCGACACGATGATGGAACTGGCCGCCGAAGCGTTTTGAGACGAATTCCCTCTTCTCCCCAGCGGGGGGCCGAAGGACGGGTCGAGACCGGTGGCTCGACCCAGGCAGAGGTGGCCCGTTGGGCAGAAGAGGGAAGACCGAAATTCACCGGCGCCGCCGCGCCGTCAGGGAGATGAGACAATGACCGAGGTTTTCATTTACGACCACGTGCGTACGCCGCGCGGCCGCGGCAAGAAGGACGGCGCCCTGCATGAGGTGCCTTCCGTCCGCCTCGCGGCAAAGACGCTGGAGGCAATCCGCGACCGCAACGGGCTGGACACGGGCACGGTCGACGACATCATCATGGGCTGCGTCGATCCGGTCATGGATGCCGGCGCCGTCATCCCCAAGGCCGCTGCCTTCGAAGCCGGTTACTCCACGAAGGCGCCTGGCATGCAGATTTCCCGCTTCTGCGCCTCCGGCCTCGATGCCGTCAATTTCGGCGCCGGCAAGATCGCCCAAGGGGCCGACGATATCGTCATCGCCGGCGGTGTGGAAAGCATGTCCCGCGTCGGCCTCGGCATGTCCGGCGGCGCCTGGTTCATGGATCCTTCGGTGAATTTCCCGGCCTATTTCATGCCGCAGGGTGTCTCGGCCGATCTGATCGCCACCAAATACGGCTTCAGCAGAACCGATGTCGACGCTTACGCGGTCGAGAGCCAGAAGCGTGCAGCCCATGCCTGGGAAAAGGGCTGGTTCGACAAGTCGGTCGTCCCGGTCAAGGACCAGAACGGCCTGACGATCCTGGCAAAGGATGAACACATGCGCCCCGGCACCGACATGCAGGCGCTCGCCTCCCTCAATCCGTCCTTCCAGATGCCCGGCGAGATGGGCGGCTTCGAGGCCGTCGGCATCCAGGCCCATCCGGAGATCGAACGCATCAACTATGTCCACCATGCCGGCAATTCCTCCGGCATCGTCGATGGCGCCAGTGTGGTCCTGCTCGGCTCCAAAGCCGGCGGTGAGAGCATGGGCAAAAGGCCGCGTGCCCGCATCAAGGCTTTCGCCAATATCGGCTCCGATCCGGCCCTGATGTTGACCGGGCCAGTCGACGTCACCGAGAAATTGTTGAAACGATCAGGCATGAGCCTTGCCGACATCGACCTCTTCGAGTTGAACGAGGCCTTCGCTGCCGTGGTGCTGCGCTACATGCAGGCTTTCGACATCGACCACCACAGGATCAACGTCAACGGCGGCGCCATCGCCATGGGCCATCCGCTCGGCGCCACCGGCGCGATGATCCTCGGCACGGTGCTGGACGAACTTGAACGCCGCGACCTCAACACCGCGCTGGTGACGCTCTGCATCGGCGCCGGCATGGGCACGGCAACGGTTATCGAGAGGGTCTGACGATGGGCTTCAACACCGGCACGATCGAAACCGAATATGCCGAGGTCACCGAACACTGGTCGCCCCGCGTCATCGCCGATCTCAACGGCCAGAGCGTCAAGCTCGCCAAGGTTCAGGGCCAGCTCGCCTGGCATTCGCACCGCGACGAGGACGAGCTTTTCCTGATCTGGAAGGGGTCGCTTACCATCGAATATCGCGACCGCCCGCATGTGCATCTGAAGGCCGGCGATTTTCACGTGGTGCCGAGGGGCGTCGAGCATAATCCTATTGCCGAAGAGGAATGCTGGATCGTGCTTTTCGAGCCGTCGCAGACCAAGCATACCGGCGATGTCGTCACCGAAAAGACGAAGACCTTAGACGCGCAGCGCAGCCATTTGCCGGCCTGATCGGGGAGGAAACCCAATGACCTACACCAATTTCACGCTCGAAACCGACGCCGACGGCATCGCGCTCGTCACCTGGGACATGCCCGGCAAATCAATGAACGTCTTCACCGCGGAGGTGATGGCCGAACTTGACGCGATTATCGACGCCACGACCGCCGATGCGGCCGTCAAGGGCGTCGTCTTCACCTCCGGCAAGTCCTCCTTCTCCGGCGGCGCCGATCTGTCGATGATCAAGTCGATGTTCAGTTCCTACCAGGAGGAGAAGGCAAAGAGCCCCGAGACGGCGGTGCAGGCCCTCTTCGGTCTGGTCGGCCGCATGAGCGGCCTGTTCCGCAAACTCGAAACATCGGGCAAGCCCTGGGTTTCCGCCATCAACGGCACCTGCATGGGCGGCGCTTTCGAACTCTCGCTCGCCTGCCACGGCCGCGTCGCCTCCAATGCCAAGAGCGTCAAGATCGCGCTGCCCGAGGTCAAGGTCGGTATCTTCCCCGGTGCGGGCGGCACCCAGCGTGTGCCGCGGCTGGCGAATGCCCAGGATGCGCTGCAGATGATGACGACGGGCCAGTCGCTGACCGGGTCCCGCGCCAAGGCGATGAACCTCGTGCATCAGGTGGTCGAGCCGGATCAACTCATCCCCGCCGCCAAGCAGATGATCAAGGATGGCCTGAAGCCGGTCGCCCCCTGGGACGAGAAGGGCTTCAAGGCGCCGGGCGGCGGCATCTGGACGCCGGCTTCCGCCCAGCTCTGGCCGGCAGCCCCGGCAATCCTGCGCCGGGAAACATCGGGCAATTATCCGGCAGCACTTGCCATCCTGAAATGCGTCTACGAAGGCCTCCAGGTGCCGTTCGACACCGGCCTGAAGATCGAGCAGCGTTATTTCACCGAGGTGCTGCAGACCCGTGAAGCCTTCTCGATGATCCGTTCGCTGTTCATCTCCATGCAGGAGCTCGGCAAGGGCGCCCGCCGCCCGGCAGGTCACGCGAAGACCGAGCTGAAACATATCGGCGTCGTCGGCGCCGGCTTCATGGGCGCCTCGATCGCTTATGTCACGGCCGCCGCCGGCATTCCGGTGACGCTGATCGACCGCGATATCGAAGCGGCGACCAAGGGCAAGACCGTCTCCGAAGGCCTGGTCAAGGATTCTGTCGGTAAGGGACGTCTTACGCAGGACGAAGCGGCTGCACTACTCTCCCGCATCACGCCCTCGGCAGACTATGCCGACCTCGCCAATGCCGATCTCGTCATCGAGGCGGTGTTCGAGGATCGCGAGGTGAAGAAGGCGGTCATCGAGGCGGTCGAAGCCGTGCTGCCGGAAGGCGCGGTCTTCGCCTCCAATACCTCGACCCTGCCGATCTCAGGTCTCGCCAGGAATTCGCAACGCCCTGCCGATTTCATCGGCATCCACTTCTTCTCGCCTGTCGAGAAGATGATGCTGACCGAGGTCATCCTCGGAAGCGACACCGGCGACAGGGCGCTGGCCGTCGCTCTCGACTATGTCGCAGCCATCAAGAAGACACCGATCGTCGTCAATGACACCCGCGGCTTCTTCGTCAATCGCTGCGTGCTGCGCTACATGTCGGAAAGCTACGACATGCTGATCGAGGGCGTGCCGCCTGTGATGATCGAGAATGCCGCCAAGATGGCCGGCATGCCGGTCGGTCCCCTGGCGCTCAACGACGAGGTCGCCATCGACCTCTCGCTGAAGATCCTCAAGGCGACGGTCGCCGATCTTGGCGAAAAAGCCATCGACCCCAGGCATATGGAACTCATCTCCCGCATGGTGGAAAAGGAGGGCCGTTTCGGCCGCAAGAATTCCAAGGGCTTCTACGACTATCCGCCGAAGCCGGCGAAGAAGTCCCTCTGGCCCGACCTCAAGACCTTCTATCCGCAGAAGCAGGCGGATGAGGTCGACGTCAACGTCCTGAAACAACGATTCCTCGTCACCATCGCGCTGGAAGCCGCCCGCACCGTGGAGGAAGGCATCGTCACCGATCCGCGCGAAGCGGATGTCGGTTCGATCCTGGGCTTTGGCTTCGCGCCCTATACCGGCGGGGCGCTGAGCTATATCGACGGGATGGGTGCGAAGGCTTTCGCGGAATTGGCAGAAAAGTTAGCTGCTGCTTACGGAAATCACTTCAAGCCGACACCGCTGCTGAAGGACATGGCCGCCAAGGGCGAGACGTTCTACGGCCGGTTCGACCCCTATGCGAAGCTAGGGAAGGCGGCTTAGGCCGCCTTTACCCATCCTGCCGCGGCGCTACGGCGCTCAAGAATTATTCGACTTCACCCTCGCCATTTGAATTCGACTTTCCCTTGCTACGGCCTTGTCACGGACACAATTTCCGATTACATGTTCGCGCATCGATCTTGCTAGATGAACTTTGAAACGGCCTCGCGTCGTTCCTGGCGAACTTCCTCCAAAATCGGTTTTCATCGCCGCTTGGCATCTATCCGAGCTGCAATCTTCTATGAACGATTCGAAAAGGATATCGTCATGAGCACAGGTACCGTAAAGTGGTTCAACGCAACCAAGGGCTTCGGCTTCATTCAGCCGGATGACGGCGCAGCCGACGTTTTCGTCCACATCTCCGCCGTTGAACGCGCTGGCATGCGCGATCTCAAGGATGGCCAGAAGCTGTCTTACGAGCTCGTCCGCGACAACAAGTCCGGCAAGATGTCGGCAGACCGCCTCCAGGCGGCCTGAGCCTTCAAGGCTCCAAATATCATCTCCGGATCGTGACCACGGATGTACTGGCACGGTTCGTTGAGATAGCAGGGAAGGTCGGGTTAACCCGGCCTTTTTTTGTGTCTGGCCGTTTGATGCCGTGCCCTTTCCCGAGAAATGCGTCTGCGCGTCGCCGGCGACAACAAGTCCCGCAAGACAGGTAAGTCGCTCAACCGCCTGCCGCCTCGTTGCCCTCCAGCATCTCCATGACCCGCGCCATCACCGACCGTGCCGCATCGAGCTCGGCTGACGTAAACGCGGCGCCCAGCCCGTCGGCCCAACCGGCTTGCGCGACCTCGATGACACCGAGCCGCGCCGCGCCTTCTTCCGTCAGTCGCACCAGCTTGGCGCGCTGGTGTTGCGGGTTGTCGGCATAGGCGATCAGCCCTTCGCTCTCCAGCACGTCGGCAAGCCGCTGCACGCCCTGGCGGGCGAGGCCGAGCGCGCGGGCGATCTGCGCCACCGACATGCCGCCACGTCGTGCCGCGGCCAGCACCTGCCAGCGCGCGCTCGTCTGTCCCGCCGGCTTTGCCAGCCGGTCGCCGGCCGCCGTCAGATGGCCGGCGAGGCGAAGTGCGGTGATTGCGAAAGCGGAAAAGGCATCCCCCTCGATCGTCCGCTCCGGTCGATTCTGTTTGACAACATGTTGTCGATTTTGTATCTCATCCATCATGACAACATATTGTCATATATAGAGACTGAAGGCAACGCCGAAGGAGGAGAGCGCCGTGAAGAAAACCTACAAGGGAAGCTGCCATTGTGGCAAAGTGCACTATGAGGTGGACATGGACCTCGAGGAAGGCACTGGCCGCTGCAATTGTTCGATCTGCGCCAAGCGCCGCTATTGGGGCGCCAACGTCAAGCCGGAGGACTTCCGGCTGATGTGCGACCAGGCGGAAACGTCCGACTACCAGTTCAACACCATGAGCGGTCATCACCGCTTCTGCCGCACCTGCGGTGTGCCGGCCTATGGCGACGGCTATGTCGAAGCGATTGGTGGCGCCTATGTCTCGATCAACATCGCCTGCCTTGACGATATCACCCCTGAGGAACTGGCAGCACTGCCTGTCCGTTATGCCGATGGCAGGCACGATGCCTGGTGGAACGAACCGGCGGTGACGAGTTATCTCTGACGCAATTCCAAAAGTGCGCAGTGGTTCTGTCGCTGATGTCGGATCGTCGTCCTCCCCTTCGTCCTCTGTCCATAACGGAGAAGGAGAACGACCGTGAAAGACGAAGCGAATGCCAGGATCGAGGAAGAGGCGATCATCGCCATGCTGATGATGCGCGCCAAAGCGCTGGGTGAGAAGAACGCCAGCGACGCGCTTTCCTATGAGGCCGAGGATTCCGTCGAATTTTCGCTGGCGCCGCCGCTCGTCTACCACGGCCAGGACGAAGCGGGTCTGCAGGCCTGGTTCGATACCTGGGAAGGCCCGATCGGCGGCGAGGTGCGCGATGCCAGACTGACGGTTGGCGACGATGTCGCCTTCTGGAGCGGCCTCATGCGCATGACCGGAACCAAGACCGATGGCGCCGCGGTCGATCTCTGGTTCCGCCAGACCCTCGGCCTCGTCAAGCAGGATGGCCGCTGGCTGGTTGCCCATCAGCACGCCTCGGTGCCCTTCGCCATGGACGGTAGTGGCCGGGCGCTGCTCGATCTGAAGCCGTGAACTGGGTCCTCAGGCCGCGCTCTCCGCCACCCTGCGCCGATCGGCGCGAATGCTCATCAGTCCGACGCCCATCAAAAGCAGGATCGCCGTCGCATAGATGTCCGTCGTCAGCGCGTAACCGGCCGATTTCGCTAGGAACCCGGCCAGGATCGCCGGCAGGCTGAAGGCGAGGTAGCTCTGGACGTAGAAGGCCGATAGCAGCCCGGCCCGCTCGTCCGCCTTCGCAAGCGGCATGATGGTGCCGATCGAACCGAGGAAATTGGTGCCGAAACCGACGCCGGTAAAAATTGTGCCGACGAGCAGCAGCGGCACATTGGCAAGATGCACGCCGGCAACGACGGTTAGGATGCCGAGCGTCTTGGCCGATACGCCGAAGGCGAGATTGGCCGATGCCGTCTTGCTGCGTCTGAGATATACGGCGATTGCTCCGCTCACCATGAGCGCAGTGACGACGGCCCCACCCGTCAGCGGCGCGCGGCTGCCGGTCGTGGTGGCGACCAAGGACGGGACCAGCGAGAGATAGAAGCCGGCAAGCGTCCAGTTGGCGATGTTGATCGGCGTCACCAGCGAGAGCGGCCGCTTCACCTGCTTGGGAACGGTGACCCGCGGTATCAGCGAACCGAGTGCGCCGGGTCGCGTGCCGCCGGTCTCGCCTGTCAGCCAGATGGCCGCCGCCTGCAGCGTGAAGGCTAAAAGCAACAGCGCATAGACCAGATGCATCGGGAAGGGGCCGTATTGGATCAGGGCGCTGGTGCCCACTGCCCCCACCGCCATGCCGCAAAGCGGCGCGATCGAGTTGACGATCTGTCCCTTTGCCCTGTCGACATCGACCAGCGCCGCGCCGAGCGAGGCGCCGGCGATCCCCGTTGCCAGCCCCTGCACGATCCGTGCTGCGATCAACCAGCCGGGACCGCTTGCAACGACGAAGAGCGCCATGGCGACGATTTCAAGCACGAGGGCGAAGAAGATCACCGGCTTGCGGCCGAGGTGGTCGGAGATCGAACCGGCGGTCAGCAGCGCCGCCAACAGCGCGAAGGCGTAGACCGCAAAGATCACCGTGATCAGCACCGGCGAGACGGAGAAGTTTTCCTGATAGATCCGGTAGAGCGGCGTCGGCGCCGCGGAGGCGCCGAAAAAGGTCGCGAGCGTCAGCGCATGAAAGCCGATCGAGGGGCGCGGCGAATTCTCGGTGGATTTGGCTGCGGCGAACATATATAAGCCTCTTAAAGCTAAACCGTTGCGTTAGCTTGTGTAGAGCAGGCATTTCGTAAAAGCAAATTCTTTGCATTAATAGGTCTGTCAAAGATTTTGAACCATCCGGTGTCAAAGGGCGAAAGTCGGGTTGCAGGCATGACAGCGAAAGAGAATCTCCGTCCGGGCGGCAGAAGCGCCCGGGTCCAGGCATCGGTGCACAAGGCGGTCCGTGAGCTGATGGCCGAGATGAGCCGCGCCGACGTGACGATACCGCTGATCGCCGGCAAGGCGGGGGTAACGCCGTCGACCATCTATCGCCGCTGGGGCGACCTGCAGGAGCTTCTCGCAGATGTCGCCGTCGATCGGCTGCGGCCGGATATGCAGCCGATCGATGCCGGCAGCGGCAAGGCCGATCTCGAAACCTGGGCCGAGCAATATGCCGAGGAAATGTCCTCCGGCCCGGGCCGCGAGATGATCCGGGACGTGCTGGCGGCGCAGGCGGGCGCGAATGCCTGTAAATGCAGCGAATATACCCGCCAGCAGATCGACGTCATCGCCGAGAGGGCCAGGGCTCGTGGCGAGACCTTTCCGGATGTCGAGCGTGTCATGGACCAGGTCGTGGCGCCGATCATGTACCGCATCCTGTTTGGCGATGTGCCGGCGACAAAACGCGTGCGCGATCTGGTTGCGCGTGTCATCAGCACGACGGACTAAGAGCAATTCCAGCAAAAGTGCGTAGCGGTCTTGCGTCCGGGATTGCGTGATAACAAAGAGATAGAGCATCTCCGTGAATCGGAGAAAAACGGAAATGCTCTGAGGTTGCGCTTACTCCGCGGCGGCGCGCTTGATGCCGGAAATCTGGGTGATATAGGCGCGCAGTGCTGCCGGCCGCACCGGTTTGTGCTGAACGGCGATACCGTGTCGCTCGGCCTCGCTGCGCACCTCCGGCGTGCGGTCGGCCGTGATCAGCAAAGCGGGGATATCGGCGCCGAACCGCCGGCGCAGATGCAGGATCGCGGCAATGCCGGTGCCGTCGCCAAGATGATAATCGGCGATGACGATATCAGGCGGTCCCTCCTCCCCATCGACGGCGTTGACCTCGGCGAGGCAATTGAGCGCCTCCACCTCGCAGCCCCAACCGCTGATCAAGAGCTTCATGCCTTCGAGGATCTTCGGCTCGTTGTCGATGCAGAGGATTTTCAACCCGCTCAGCGGCTGGCCGGGACGGTCGGCGGGCGTAACCGCTGCTGCGGCCGCGGCCGGGCGCGAGATGTCGAGCGGCATGGCAATGCGGAATTCCGTGCCCTTGCCATGCGTCGACTGGAGCTCGACCGGATGGTTGAGCACGCGGGCGATGCGATCGACGATCGACAGGCCGAGCCCGAGGCCGGAGGCGGTTTTCGCGCCTTCGTCCAGCCGCGCGAATTCCTTGAACACGGTGCGGAATTTCGACGGCGGGATGCCGATACCGGAATCGATCACTTGGATGATCACCTGGTTGCCGCGCCGCCGCGCCCCGACCAGCACCTTGCCGGTGATCGTGTATTTGATGGCGTTGGAAACCAGGTTCTGCACCAGTCTTCGCAGCAGATTGGGATCGGAGCGGACGCGTAACGACGTCGGCATGACCACCAGCTTCAGCTGCTTTTCGCGAGCGATCGGCGCGAAATCGGTCTGGATACGCTCCAGCAGGTCGGAGAGCGCGACGGAGGCGAGCCGCGGCCGCATCGCGCCGGTATCGAGCCTGGATATATCGAGCACCGCCCCGAGAATGGTCTCGACCGATTCCAGCGCGGAATCGATGTTGCGCACGATCGGGGCGTTGTCGGATTGCGCCATGCGCTCGACCAATGCCGAGGAATAGAGCCGGGCGGCGTTGAGCGGCTGCAGGATATCGTGGCCGGCGGCGGCGAAAAAGCGTGTCTTGCCGATATTCGCCTCGTCGGCGGCGGCGCGCGCCTCGCCGAGTTCGCGGTTGACGCGGGTAAGCTCGGCCGTGCGTTCGGCGACGCGCTGCTCCAGCGTCTCATTTGCCTGTTTCAGCGCTTTGTCGGCACTGACGCGCTGGGTGATGTCGGTGAAGGTGGCGACGATGCCCTTGTCGGGCATGGCGTTGGAGCGCACCTCGATGATCCGCTCGCCGCCGCCGAGCACCAGCGAAAAAGGTTTGTCGAGCGTCAGGAAATGCCGCACCGTCTGGCTGAGATCGCCGGGCGCGATGTCGCCGCGCTGGCTGAGCGTGGTGACGATTTCGGACAAGGGAAAACCGACCTGGCCGGCATTCTCAGGCAGGTCCAGCAATTGCCGGAAGCGCCGGTTCCAGATCGTCAGCCGGTTGGAACTGTCGAAGACGGCAATGCCCTGGTCCATCTGCGAAAGCGCTGTCTGCAGCATGTCCTGGTTATATTGCAGCGCCTCGCTCGCCTGGTCGAGCAGCCAGGCGGTGTCGGAAGAGGCATCCTCGATCTTCTGCAGGATCAACGACAGCACCAGCCGGGCCGAGGACGAGCCGATGGCGCTGCCGAGCAGCTGTTCGCTGAAGTGGATGAGCGCCATGTCGGCCGGCTGCTCGTCTTCGAGCTTGCGGCCGGAGCTTTGTTCGTAGGTCGTCAACGAGCGCTGCATGCGCTCTTCGCCGAGATAGCGCGAGATCGCCGCCTTGAGATCGCCGACGCTGATACGGGTTTTCCAGCCGCGCGTGGCAAATTGCGAGCGCGAATGCCGCTTGACGAAGATGCCGGCCTGGATGCGCTCCAGCGGCTTGGCGTTGCGGGTGAGCGAGCCGACGACGAAGAAGGCGCTGTTGACCAGCAGGCTCATCGCCGTCGCATTGACCAGCGGATCGGCGTCGGGCGCGGTGAACAGGGTAGTCCCGGGAAAGATGAAGCCGAGCACGGCGCTCGCCACATAGGAATAATCGGGGCCGCCGAGCGAGGGCAGGAACAGCAGGTAGATCCAGATGACGAAGCCGGAGGTCAGCCCGAGGATCGCGCCGCGCGCATTCGCCCGCCGCCAGATCAGCCCGCCGAACAGCGCTGGGGCGATCTGCGCGATCGCGGCAAAGGAAAGAAGGCCGATCGAGGCAAGGCCGGCGGTGCTGTCGGTCGAGCGGTAATAGGCGTAGCCGAACAGCAGCACCGCGAAGATGGCGCTGCGGCGGATGTTGAGCAGCGTCTTGGCGAAATTGTCGCGCTGGCCGGCGCGGCCGGCGAGTTTGCGCCTGAGGAAGATCGGCATGATGATGTCGTTCGACACCATGATCGACAATGCGACGGAATCGACGATGACCATCGCCGTTGCGGCGGAGAAACCGCCGATGAAGATGATCAGCGAAATGACGGGCATCTGGCCGGCAAGCGGCAGCGACAGCATGTAGAAATCGGCATTGCCGGTGCCGCCGAATGTCAGCAGCCCGCCGATCGCCACCGGAAGCACGAAGAGATTGATGGCGATCAGATAGGTGGGAAACAGGAAGCCTGCGAGTTTCAGCTGTTTCGGGGTTCGGTTTTCGACAACCGTCACGTGGAATTGCCGCGGCAGCAGGATGATCGCAAAGGCCGACAAGACGATCAGGGTGATCCAGCGGCTGATCGGCGTATGGTAGCTGAGCGCCGACATGACCAGCTCGTTGTCGACGGTCTTGCGCCAGAGATCGGTCGGGCCATCGAACAGAAACCAGATGACGCAGACGCCGGCCGTCAGGAAGGCGACGAGCTTGACCACGGATTCCATCGAGACGGCGAGGATGAGGCCATCCTGATGCTCCGTCGCATCCGTATGCCGCGTGCCGAACATGATGGCGAAGCAGGCAAGCACCAGCGTCGCGGCTAGCGGCAGGTCGAGGAAATAAAGATTGCCGCTGCCGATGCCGTAATCGGACGGATTGACCATGGCGCTGACGGTGCTGGAGATCGCCTTGAGCTGCAGCGCGATATAAGGAATGGCGCCGATCAGCGAGATCAGGGCGACGATCGTTGCGACCGTCGGGTTCTTGCCGTAGCGCGCGGCGACGAAATCGGCAACCGAGGTGAGCTTCTCCGCCTTGGCGAGCTCGATGATGCGGCGAAGCAGCGGCATGCCGAGCGTGAAGACCAGGATGGGGCCGATATAGATGCCGGCAAACTCCAACCCGCGCTGCGCCGCAAGCCCGACGCTGCCGAAATAGGTCCAGGAGGTGCAGTAGATCGCAAGGCTTAGCGCATAGACCACCGGCCATCCGCCCAGCGTGCCCGGGCCGCCTTCCAGCGTGCCCTGGCCGCGGTTCTTGCGGTCGCCATAGCTTGCCACGGCGAAAAGCAGGAGCAGATAGCCGAAGGCAGACGCGAATATAACCCAGCCTGGAAGCATTGACCCTCCGCCGGCGGAAAACCCGCCGGGACCTCCTGCAACGTGGGCAGCTTAAGTCATTTCAGACGCTTTGAAAATTCCTGGCCGTCTAGGCCTTAAGTCAAAGACCGCGGGAGAGGTATTGCCGAATAATTGCGATTGCCGATTGATTAATTGCAGTGAAGATGTAGCTAATAAATTCCATTGCATATCTTTGAAATGGATCGAAGGGAGACGGATCCGATGCTCAATGAGTTCAAGGCCTTTATCGCCCGCGGCAATGTCATGGATCTTGCAGTGGGCGTCATCATCGGCGGCGCCTTCGGTGGTATCGTCAAATCTTTGGTGGATGACCTTATCATGCCGATCGTCGGCGCCATTTTCGGCGGCTTCGATTTTTCGAATTACTTCCTCCCGCTCTCGGCGGCCGTCAACGCGCAGTCGCTCGCCGCCGCCCGCGAGCAGGGAGCGGTGTTTGCCTATGGCAGCTTCCTCACCGTGCTCATCAACTTCCTCATTCTCGCCTGGATCATCTTTCTGATGGTCAAGGGCGTGAACACCATGCGTGCCCAGATCGAGCGCCAGGAAAAGGCGGCACCGGAAGAGCTGCCCCCGCCGCCGGCAGACGTTCAGCTGCTGACGGAAATCCGCGATCTTCTCGCCAGGCGCCCGACGGCTTGATCCGGGCTGGAGCCCGTCCGCTCCGGCCGGGCTCATTCATCACCAAAATCGATATGCCATCACTGGATGTCATGAGATTTGCCGGCGCAAATCCGCTATGAAGGCGGAAACCGGAGATATGCATGTCGATCGTCAGCAGCATCAGCCCGCGCGCCCTGGCGGCGCCCGAAAGCGGGATCGTCGAACTCGTCAACTATGCCCGTGGCCGCGAAGGCCTGCTGCCGCTCTGGGTGGGTGAGGGCGATCTGCCGACCCCCGATTTCATCAGCAGGGCGGCGATGGACGCGCTTGCCGCCGGCGAGACCTTCTACACCTGGCAGCGCGGCATTCCGGAGCTTCGCCAGGCGCTGTCCGATTATTACGACAGACACTTCGGAATCCGGCTCCCGGTCGAGCATTTCTACGTTACCGGCTCCGGCATGCAGGCGATCCAGATCGCCGTGCAGGCGCTGACCTCGCCGGGCGACGAACTGGTTTACCTCTCGCCTTCCTGGCCGAACATCGCCGCCGCTCTCGAAATATCCGGTGCGCGCTCCGTTGGTGTTGAGCTGCAGTTCGCAGGCGGTAAATGGGCGGTCGATCTGAACCGCATCGAAGCCGCGATCACGCCGAAGACCAAGGGCATCTTCATCAACACGCCGTCGAACCCGACGGGATGGACCGCAACGAAGCAGGATCTTGGCGATATCCTGGCGCTTGCCCGCAAGCACGACCTCTGGATCATGGCAGATGAAATCTACGCCCGCTACTCCTTTGCCGGCGGCCGCGCGCCCTCTTTCCTCGATGTGATGGACGAGGGCGACAAGATCATCTTCGTCAATTCCTTCTCGAAGAACTGGTCGATGACCGGCTGGCGCGTCGGCTGGATCGTAGCACCCCCTGAAATGGGACAGGTGCTCGAAAATCTCATCCAGTATTCGACATCGGGGGTGGCGCAGTTCATGCAGAAGGGCGCCGTCGCCGCCCTTGATCAAGGCGACGATTTCGTCGCTGCCAATATCGCCAAGGCGGCCCGCTCCCGCGATATTCTCTGCGATGCGCTTGTCGCCACCAACCGCGTCGAGACACTGAAACCGGACGGCGCGATCTATGCCTTCCTGAAGATCGACGGCGTCACAGAGAGCCGCAGGGCAGCGCTCGACATCGTCGACAAGACAGGCGTCGGCCTTGCTCCCGGCACCGCTTTCGGACAGGGCGGCGAACTCTTCCTGCGCGCCTGCTTCCTGCGCGACCCCACGCAGGTGGCGGTCGCGGCCGAGCGCCTCTGCGACTATATCCTCAAGCTCTGAAATCAGCGTCATCCACAGCCCAGGAGATCGGCGAGGGCTGCCCCTCATCCGGCTGCCGCCACCTTCTCCCCGCTCGCGGGGCGAAGGGGTATGCGGCGACCTCTCGGTCCCCATTGACGTCGCGCAGGGCACGTCCCCTCTCCCCGTCAGAACGGGGAGAGGGTTAGGGTGAGGGGCAGCCATCAGCCAAGAATGCCGCGATTTGTGCCGGAATCGCCGGATCGATAAAACTCTAGCAAAGCCCGAAATCGGCCTCTAACCACGACTCCAAACATACCCGTTCAAAGGCCTTCCAAAGACCGTTCGATAAGAAAATTGGAAAGAAAAACCGGCGCCTGATGCCCCTGCTTGTAAAAACGAAAGCGGGGATGCGGGACATGGCGGTTTTGGTGACGGGCGGGGCCGGTTATATCGGCAGTCACATGGTTTGGGCGCTGCTCGATGCGGGCGAGGATGTGGTCGTGCTCGACCGCCTCTCCACAGGCTTTCGCTGGGCCGTGGCGCCGGCGGCGCGTTTCTATCTCGGCGACGTTGCCGATCCCGACATATTGAAAAAGGTCTTCATCGAAAACGACATCGAGGCGATCATCCATTTCGCCGGCTCCGCCGTCGTCCCGGTCTCGGTCGCCGATCCGCTCTCCTATTACGACAACAATTCCGGCAAGACCCGGGCGCTGCTGAGCGCTTCGGTCAAGGCCGGTATCCGTAACTTCGTCTTCTCCTCGACGGCGGCCGTCTACGGCCAACAAAAGACCGACCTGCCGGTGAAGGAGACGGCCCCCCTCAATCCGGAAAATCCTTACGGCCAGTCGAAGCTGATGACCGAGTTCATGCTGCGCGATGCCGCCGCCGCCTATGATTTCAACTATGTCGCGCTTCGCTACTTCAACGTCGCCGGCGCCGACCCGCACCACCGCGCCGGCCAGTCGACCTCAGGCGCCACGCACCTCATCAAGGTCGCCTGCGAGGCAGCACTTGGCACGCGCGACAGCGTCAATGTCTATGGCATCGATTATCCTACCCATGACGGCACCGGCGTGCGCGACTACATCCATGTCAGCGATCTCACGGATGCACATCTGAAAGCGCTGCAACACCTGCGCAGAGGCAAGGGCTCGCTCGTGGCTAATTGTGGTTATGGCAGCGGCTATTCCGTGCTCGACGTTTTGAACATGGTCACCCGCCTGCACGGGCATTCCTTCAAGATCCACATGGCGCCGCGGCGCGCCGGCGATTCCGCAAGCGTCGTCGCAGACGCTTCGCTCGCCCGGCAGGTGCTCGACTGGAAGCCCAGATACGATTCGCTGGAAACCATCGTCCAGAGCTCGCTCGATTGGGAACTGTTCCTGTCGAATAAGAATGTCGACGACCTGCACAGCATCCACCGGGCGCTCGCCGCCGCGTCCTTCTGATCCAGAACCCGTTTCCCATCCCCGCGCCTGCGGGTCTGCATGCCGTAACGTGAATAAGGAAAAATCAAGCTTTCTCTGGCTGGCTCGGGCCAACGGAAAAGAGACGATGAAGAACTTTCTGGCCTCATTGCAGCTGCAAAAAGACAATCCGACGCTTCTGCTGGCGCAGTTCCGAGCCCTGTCGTCGCAGATTCCCATTCTCTATGTCCTGCTGATCATCAATGCCCTTGCGGTGGCGATCACCCACCTCAAATCCGCGCCCCTTTGGCTTTCGCTCTACATTCCCGTGGCGTTGAGCGTCGTCTGTGTCTTCCGTCTCTGCTGGTGGGAGATCCGGGGCAAGGAAAACGTAACCGCCGAGCGGGCCTACAGGCTGATGAAGCTCACGATATCAGGGGCCGGCATCCTGGCCGTCGCTTTCGGCGGCTGGGCGATCGCGCTTTACCAATATGGCGATGCTTCCCAGCAGGGTCAGATCGCCTACTTCCTCGTCGTGACGGGGATTTCCTGCATCTTTTGCCTGATGCACCTGCCGATGGCGGCCGCGCTGACCACGGTCATCACCTTCTCGGCCATGGTCGCGACCTTCTTGTTCTCGGGCAATCCCGTTTTCGTGGCGACCGCCGTCAGTGGCCTCTTCCTGATCTTGCCCTTCCTCCGGGTGATCAACAGCTACTTCCAGAATTTCGTCGGTCTCGTGCAATTGACCGAGGAATTGAAGCAGAAGCAGGCGGAAGCCGAGGAGCTGAACCTGGTCAACAGCCGTAACGCGCTGCATGACCAGCTGACCGGCCTTGCCAATCGCCGCAGCTTCTTTCTCTCGCTGGAAAAACGGCTGCAGAAGGATCCGTCCTCGCCGCCCGTCCTCGGCATTCTCGATCTCGACGGCTTCAAGCCGGTCAACGACGTCTTCGGCCATGCCGCCGGCGACCTCGTGCTCAAGGAGACGGCCCGCCGCTTCGTCGCGCTGGTCGGCGAAGAGGGCATCGTCTCCCGTCTCGGCGGCGATGAGTTCGGGATCATCTTCCCCTGCTCGATGACACGCCAGGCGATCGCCGATCTCGGCCAAGCGCTCTGCGCCGTCGTCCGCGATCCTTTCGAAATTCCCGACGGCTCGGTCCGCGTCTTCGGTTCCTGCGGCATCGTCTATCCCGATATCGGCGAGTACACGGCCGAGGATCTCTACGAGAAAGCGGATTTCGCTCTTTACCAGGTCAAGAGCAAGCGCAGCAGCGGCGTCGAATTCTTCTCAGCCGAGCACGAGAAGATCCTGACGCAGCGCCACCTGATCGAACTCGAACTGCAGGCGAACGACTTCGCCAAGGAATTGAAACTCGACTATCAGCCGATCGTCGAATTGAGGAGCGGCCGCGTCGTCGCTTACGAGGCGCTCGCCCGCTGGGACAGCGCCCGCTTCGGCCGCATCAGTCCAGACGCCTTCATTCCGGCCGCCGAGCGCACGGCGGTCATCGGCCGCATGACCCGCATCCTTTTCGCCAAGGCGCTCGAAGCGCTGGCGATCATTCCACGGCATCTCAGGCTGTCCTTTAATCTCTCGGCGCGCGATATTTGCGACCACGAGACCTCGATGGCGCTGCTTGCCATGATCACCCGCTCCGGCATCGATCCCAGGCGCATCGAATTCGAGATTACCGAGACGGCGCTGCTCTCCGATTTCGACACCGCCGACCAGGTGATCACTATGTTGCGCGCTGCCGGCATCTCGATTGCGCTGGACGATTTCGGCACCGGCTATTCGAGCCTCAGCCATATTCATCGCCTCGGCTTCGACAAGCTGAAGATCGACAAGTCCTTCGTGATGAATTTCGATCGCGACGCCCGTTGTATGAACATCACCCGCTCGGTCGCCAATCTCTGCCAGAATCTCGGCATCGCCTCCGTCGCTGAAGGCGTCGAAAGCGAAGAGATTGCCGAGGGATTGAAGGCGATAGGCGTTCGTCTGGCGCAGGGCTATCATTTCTCGCGGCCGCTGCCGCTCGAACTTGCCATCGATTACGCCGCCCGGTGCGAGGCCGAAGCCTCCGCCCGCAATTCGCTGTCTGCCTGAACGATCGATCTCGATCCGCCGCAAATCGACTGGAGTGATGCTTCACCGTCGTCTATTCATGGTCGCAATAGATGAGGTGAACCATGCAGGACGGCGAACGGCAAGACGAAGTCATCATTGAACGGCGAGGCACCGCAGGCGTCATCAGGCTCAACCGGCCGCGGGCGCTGAACAGCCTGACGCTGCCGATGATCCGCACGATCACCGGGGCCCTTCACGCTTTTGCCCGAGATTCCGAGGTGGCGAGTGTCGTGATGATGGGGGAGGGCGAACGCGGCTTCTGTGCCGGCGGCGATATCCGCGCCCTGCATGAGAGTGCCCGTGCCGGCGATGGCCTGGCGGCAAGCTTCTGGCGCGAGGAATTCCGCCTCAACCATCTGATTGCCTCCTACCCAAAACCCTATGTCGCGCTGATGGACGGCATCACCATGGGCGGCGGCGTCGGCCTGTCGTCGCACGGCCGCCACCGCATCGTCACCGAGCGCACGCGCCTTGCCATGCCCGAAACCGGCATCGGCTATGTCCCGGATGTCGGCGCCACCTGGCTGCTGCCGCGTGGCCCCGGCGAGGCCGGAACATGGCTCGGCCTGACGGGGCTCGATATTGGTGCGGCCGATGCGATCCACGCCCGCCTTGCCGACCTTCAGATCGCCTCGTCGCTGCTCGGCGAAACGATCGATGCTCTGTCGGACCTGCCGCGCGCCAGCTCATCCGGCGATGTCGATGCCGTGCTGCAGGCGCTTTCTGAGCCTCAGGGAGAAAGCCGGCTCAAGCAGAACGCGGCGACGATCGATCGCGCATTTCGGTTCGACAGCGTCGAGGAGATCCTGGCAGCGCTTGCCGAGGAGGAGGGCGAATTCGCCGCCGAGACGTGCCGGGTGATGCTGACGCGTTCACCGACCAGCCTGAAGCTCGCTTTGCGGCTGCTGCGGGCCGGCCGCCGCAGCGCCTCGCTTGCCGAATGCCTCGGCCGCGAACTCGGCGCCTGCCTGCAGATGCTTGATAATCCCGATTTCTTCGAGGGTATTCGCGCCGCCGTCATCGACAAGGACCGCAATCCGCAATGGTCGCCGGCATCAGTCGAGGCTGTGGGGGCATCAACGGTCGAGCAATTCCTGAAACCGGCTGAGCCGCCGCTTTCACTCTGAACTCTATCCGGTTATCGCCACATGCCGCGCATGCGGGCGCCGACATCGATGCGCACCTGCCGCGCTTGGGCTTGCGCGGCCTCCGATTTCCCCTGCGGCCAGCTGCAGGCCTCGAAGAACTGCAGCAGTGTGGCGGGAATGAAGCGGCTGCGCGAGGCATAGACGTGCCGGTCGCCCTGAGAGTTCTGCCCATAGGTGAAGAAGCGTTGCGGAACGACAAGGTCGAGACCATCCCGGGCGCGCGTCATGGCGACATAGAGTAGCCGGCGTTCCTCTTCGATTTCGGCGGTGGTGCCGACGGCGAGATCGCTCGGTATGCATCCGTCGACGACGTTCAGCATGAAGACCCTCGTCCATTCCTGGCCCTTGGCGGAATGGATGGTCGACAGGATGAGGTAGTCTTCGTCGAGAAGCGGCACGCCCGCCTGGTCGCTGGTCGCATCCGGCGGATCGAGCGTGAGCTCGGTGAGAAAGCGCTCGCGCGAGGCATAACCGCTAGCGATCTGCTCGAGCTGCAGCAGGTCGGCCTGCCGAGTCGCTGCGTCCTCGTGCAGCCGTTCAAGATGCGGCGCGTACCATTGCCGTGCCAGGCCGATTTCCGCCGGCCACCCGGCCTTGCCGGTCTTCAGCTCTTGCAGCATCGAAACGAACATTGTCCAGTCCTCGCCGGAGCGCGGTGGCGCCGGCATGGCAGCGAGAGCAGAAATCGGGCTGGCATCCTCGGCCATCAGGTCGAGCGTCTTCTGCGCCGTCGACGGCCCGACGCCCGGCAGGATCTGCATCAGCCGGAAGCCCGCCACCCGGTCGCGCGGGTTCTGCGCGAAGCGAAGGGCGGCCAGCATGTCCTTCACATGCGCGCTGTCGAGAAACTTCAGCCCGCCGAACTTGACGAAGGGAATGTTGCGCCGGGTCAGCTCGACCTCCAGCGGCCCACTGTGATGCGAGGCGCGGAAGAGCACGGCCTGCTGCTTGAGCGTGAGGCCTTCCTCGCGATTGTCGAGCACCATGTCGGCGACGTAGCGCGCCTGCTCGGCCTCGTCGCGCACCGTGACGAGGCGCGGCCGGTCGGCCGATTGCCGTTCGGTCCAGAGATTCTTGGTGAAGCGCTCCGAGGCGAGATCGATGACGGCGTTGGCGGCGGCGAGAATCGGCTGCGTCGAGCGGTAGTTGCGGTCGAGCGTGACGATATTGGCGGCCGGGCTGAAGGCGGCGGGAAAATCGAGGATATTGCGCACCGTCGCGGCGCGGAAGGAATAGATCGACTGTGCGTCGTCGCCGACGACGGTCAGCCCCTGGCCTTGGGGCTTCAGCGCCAGCAGGATCGAGGCCTGCAGCCGGTTGGTGTCCTGATATTCGTCGACCAGCACATGGTCGAAGCGGCTGCCGATATCCTCGGCAATCATCGCTTCGCCGACCATCTGCGCCCAGTAGAGCAGCAGATCGTCGTAATCGAGCACGTTCTGGCTCTGCTTGGCCTCGACATAACAGGCGAACAGTTCGCGCAGCTGTTTCTCCCACGTCGCGCACCAGGGAAAGACGTCGCGCAACACGAGGTCGAGCGCGGTTTCCGAATTCACCGCCCTGGAATAGATGGCAAGGCACGTGCCCTTTGTGGGAAAGCGGCTTTCCGTCTTCGAGAAACCGAGGTCGTGCCGGATGAGGTTCATCAGATCGGCACTGTCTTCGCGGTCGTGGATGGTAAACCCAGGATCGAGACCGATCTGCTCCGCATAATCGCGCAGCAGCCGGGCGCCGATGCCGTGGAAGGTGCCGGACCAGGAAAGCGCATCCGCCATGACGCCGGCATTCGAACCCAGCACGTCACGGCAGATGCGCTCGACGCGTCGCGCCATCTCGGCTGCCGCCCGGCGCGAAAAGGTCATCAGCAGGATGCGGCGCGGATCAGCGCCCTTGACGATGAGATGGGCGACCCGATGCGCCAAGGTATTCGTCTTGCCCGAGCCGGCGCCGGCAATGACCAGCAGCGGCCCGGCAATATGGCTGCCGTCGATGAGCGTGCCGTGCTCGACGGCCATGCGCTGCTGCGGATTGAGCTTTTCGAGATACATCCAGCCGTCCGGTCGGGCTCCCGCAGAATCACTGGGGAAAGATTAGATGTTCCTTGAATGTTCGCGATTGCCGTCCCTGTCAAGCGATCTGGCGCGCGAGCAACATCTCAGTCGGGGAAATCCGGGCCGATCTCGCGCCGCACCAGCTTCAGGCTGCGGTCCGGCTGAAGAATATAGGTTTCCTCCACACGCTGGCCCGTCCCGTTGTAGAACTGGTTGTAGACGGCGCTGCCGACCGGCGACTTGGTAAGCTTCGTTCGCGGCTGGCCGCCATAGGTAATGCTGCCGGGAATGGGTTCCAGCGCCGGCGTATCGGCCGAGGAGCAGCCGGCAAGCATTGCCCCGGCAAACAAGGCAGGCAAAAGCGCTTTCATCGTCGTCACCCCTCTTTCGACTGCAGCGAGATATGGAAGCCCCGTCGCCTTTCGCCAAGGGGTGCCCATGCCACCGCGCAGGTATCGCTGTCGAGCAGGCTCTTCTTTTCCGGGGGACGCAACGAAATGTGTCGCTGCGGAGTTAACAGACATCAACCAACATCAGGAAACGTTCACGGTGCTCGGCTTTCCAGCATTCACGGGGCATGGCGAGCCCGGCCGGCAGGGCCACAGCGATGCCGCGACGCGCGCCTCGGTGGAAAGCGCCCTTCATGCGGCCGCCGATTTCGAAGCCGGCGAAATCACCGTCAGCATATCGGGCTCCTATGTCATCCTGGAGGGTTTCGTGCGCCAGCGGGGTGATGTCGAGCGGGCGCTCCAGATCGCTGAGGGCGTCGTCGGCCGGGGCTATGTGCGTGCTCGCCTGCTGCGACGCTAATGCATGTCGCCTAAAAGTGTGCAGCGGTTTTAGGACAACGACATGCATCAAATAAAAGTCCGGCGCCGGTCTGCGCGCTCATCTCTTTGCGATGCATGAAGGGAACCAAAATGCTCTCTCGCGTGTTGAAAGGCCGGACCTAAACGCTGGAGACTCTCATGCAGTTGCTTCCTCGCCTCTGGGCAACGACCTTGATAGTGGGTTGCGGTGTCTTTGCCGGCTCCGCCCATGCTTCGCTGGAAACCGGCACGAATTATTCCGCTTTGCCGAAGGACCAGATCGCCCTCAACGAATATACCGGGGCCGTCGCCTGCACACCGGTAGAGCCTCACTATCTCCCCTCTTTCATTCGCGCGACGGACGGCACGATCATCGGCGTCGGTTATGTCGAGATCGATAATGAGAGCGGCGCGGATTGCTGAAAAAAGGCGGTCCTGCTCGGACGAGGCTCGCCTGCGTTTCCGCAGAGGTGACGAGCCTCTAACCATCATCATGATGGCTGGTCATCTTCTATTGATGCAGCTGTACCAGGCGCAACGCCCTTTGCACCAAAACCCGGGACGCACTTGTTGCAGGGTTAAACCAAAATTAAAGCCCAAAATTAAAGCATCCTCCCATTCCGGCACGCTTGCGCGCCCAGAAGGCGAAAATCGCCCGAAATTCCTTGCCGAAGTGCTAATGCAGCTTCAGCTTCGCCTCTTCGGCGGCCGCCAGAAACTCGGCTCTTGCTTCTTCCACGCTCTTGCGCCCATCGAGCGCTGCCCGGCAGGCGCTGCGGGCCTTGATATAACGAAGCCCGCGCATACTCGGCCAAAGATCCGCCAGGCACTTCAGCGCATCGAACGGCCCATTGACCGTTCGCGCATCGGCACCTTCGAAACCAACCTTGACCGGGCTGTTCCATCTTTCAGTTGCCATCGACGCTCCTCCACGATTTTCGACAGAAACGAAGCGCAGCATCTCCCAGTTCCTCCGGGGAGACTTTGCGATAGTTACTCTAGCGTGATTTTTGCGGTCAACAATGGTGAATCGTTGGTTGCTGATGAGGCGAAATGTCAGCTTGCGTAAGACGGATCGCAGGCGCGCGCAACCTAAGAGGAATTTTGGGTAGTCGTACGATGGACGACTTCGTGGCCTCACGCGCCAATTCCAGGTGAAGACTTGGTAACCGGAGAAATGTTCGACCTGTGGCAGTTTTCCCCGTTCATATCTTGTCATCTCGAAGTAACCGAGCTTCCCGATTGCGCTGCGTGGCTGTCCGGTTCATGCAGATGGCTGCCCCTCACCCTAACCCTCTCCCCGTAAAAACGGGGCGAGGGGACGTGCCCTGCGAGAGGTGAGCGAGGGACGGAGAGGTCGCGGCATATCCCCTTCGCCCCGTTTACGGGGAGAAGGTGGCGGCAGCCGGATGAGGGGCTGGTCTCGCCGATCTACTAAGTCGGAATGTTGCCCCGCCTCGCTGACGGAGAAAAGTGATTTCCCGATATCTAAGAGAAAAACTGGTGCTGCCGAGTGGGATTGAACCACCGACCTCACCCTTACCAAGGGTGTGCTCTACCACTGAGCTACGGCAGCAGGACCAGGACCCGTGCGAGCCGGGTGGCTCAATCGCGAGAACGGGGGGCTATTGCCACAGCTTGGCGGCAAGCGCAAGCCGCAAATTCCAACTTCGTATGGATTGAGGCAAAGGGCCTTTTGGATTGGCGCGAATTCGGCTAATCCTGTCGCATGAATGAAAAGACCGAAACCGGCCAGCAGAGCCGCAAACAGGCGATCGAAGCGCAGGCGAAATTGCGCCGCGACCGTGCCGCCGAAAAGCTCAGGGAAAATCTGGGGCGACGCAAACAGCAGGTCCGCGCCCGCCGTTCGGGCCAAGCCGACGAAACAAATGGGCTTCCCGCCGCAAAAATGGACGAATCGTAATGTTCCGTCCGTCGCGAATTGAAGCGTGTCGAGAAATCCCCTAAACACCTCACTCCTTATTCCAAGGCAGAACTTTCAGGAAAGGCGGGCTCGGCCCGTAAGCGCACATGGATCGTATCAGAATCGTCGGCGGTAATGAGCTGAATGGCATCATTCCGATTTCCGGCGCCAAGAATGCCGCACTGCCGCTGATGATCGCCTCGCTTCTGACCAGCGATACGCTGACGCTCGAAAACGTGCCGCATCTGGCCGATGTCGAGCTGCTGATGCGCATCCTCGGCAATCACGGCGTCGACGTCGCCGTCAACGGCCGCCGCGAGCGCCAGGAAGATTCCTATTCGCGCACGATCCACTTCACCTGCCGCACCATCGTCGATACGACCGCATCCTATGAGCTGGTCTCTAAGATGCGCGCCTCCTTCTGGGTCATCGGCCCGCTGCTGGCGCGCGAAGGCCATTGCCGCGTTTCGCTGCCGGGCGGCTGTGCCATCGGCACGCGCCCGGTCGATCTCTTCATCGAGGGCCTGACGGCGCTCGGCGCGACCATGGAGATCGATGCCGGTTATATCAACGCCAAGGCGCCTGCCGGCGGCCTGATCGGCGCACGCTACACCTTCCCGAAGGTCTCCGTCGGCGCCACCCATGTGATGATGATGGCGGCAACACTTGCCCGCGGCACGACTGTCATCGGCAATGCCGCCCGCGAGCCTGAGGTCGTCGACCTCGCCAACTGCCTGAACGCCATGGGCGCCAAGATAACGGGCGCGGGTACTGCGACGATCACCATCGAAGGCGTCACCTCGCTCTCTGGCGCCCGCCATCGCGTCCTGCCGGATCGCATCGAAACCGGCACCTACGCCATGGCCGTCGCCATGGCCGGCGGCGACGTCGTGCTCGAAAATACCGACGTGGCGCTGCTCGAAACCGCGGTGGAAACGCTGCGCCGCGCCGGCGCGGAAATCTCGTCGACCAACAACGGCATGCGCATCAAGCGCAACGGCGCCGGCATCAGGCCGGTCGATATTGTCACCGATCCTTTCCCGGGCTTCCCGACCGACCTGCAGGCGCAGTTCATGGCGCTGATGACCCGTTCTTCCGGCGTCTCGCATGTCACCGAGACCATCTTCGAAAACCGTTTCATGCATGTGCAGGAGCTTGCCCGCCTCGGCGCCAGGATCTCGCTGTCCGGCCAGACGGCGAAGATCGAGGGTGTCCAACGCCTGCGCGGCGCCCCTGTCATGGCGACCGATCTGCGCGCCTCCGTCTCGCTCGTCATCGCCGGCCTTGCCGCCGAGGGTGAAACCACGGTCTCCCGCGTCTATCACCTCGACCGCGGTTTCGAGCGGCTCGAGGAGAAGCTGACCCGCTGCGGCGCCATCGTCGAGCGCATCAGCGAGTAAGCACCGTTCATCCCGGTTGCGTAATTGGTCGCCGCGCCTTATTTCCCTTGTCTGACGCATCGCCATTCCGGCGGTGCCCGGCCTAGGCCGGTAATGGGATGAGGCTGAATGACCGACCTGAAACTTGTTGCGCTCGATAACGAGGATCTTGCGATCATGTCCGCGCATATGCAGGACAGCGTCTTCAAGGTCGGCGACATCGACTGGTCGCCGCGTGACGCGCAGTTCGCGCTTGCCGCCAATCGTTTCGTCTGGGAAGGTGCCGAGCGCAAGCGCAAGGGTTTCGAGCGCCGTCGTGCTGCCCTGGTCTTCAAGCGCGTGCTTGCCGTCCGCTCGCTTGGCATCGATCGTGGAAAACGCGATGAAGTGCTGTCGCTGCTGGCGCTGCGCTTCGAGCAGAAGGGCGAGGGGCCGGAAGGCACCGTCGAGCTGTCGCTGTCCGGCACGGCCTCGATTGCGCTCGATGTCGAATGCATCGAGGTCCAGCTGGCCGATATCGGCGGAGCCTGGGAGGCATCTTCCAAGCCTCGCCACCGCTGACATGACGCCCGAAAGTTTGAACATCGCAGTTTCGAGTTGAGAAGGAATATCGGCCTTGGCAATCTGGCTGGATCAGGCATCGGAAGGTTTCGAGCAGCATTTTGCCGCCTTCCTGACGACGAAGCGTGAAGTCTCCGAGGATGTGAACATCGTCGTTCGCGCCATCATCGATGACGTGCGCGCCCGCGGCGATGTGGCGCTTGCCGAATATTCGCTGAAATTCGACGGCATTGATTACGCCACCGTCCCGATGCGTGTCACAGCTGAAGAGATCGACGCCGCCGTCGAGGCGGTGCCTTCGGAAGTGCTGGGGGCGCTGAAGCTCGCGGCACTGCGCATCGAATCCCATCATCGCCGGCAACTGCCGAAGGACGATATCTACGAGGACGATATGGGTGTCGGTCTCGGCTCGCGCTGGACGGCGATCGAAGCGGTCGGGCTCTATGTTCCGGGCGGCACGGCGAGCTATCCGAGCTCGGTGCTGATGAATGCCGTACCGGCCAAAGTCGCCGGCGTCGATCGCATCGTCATCGCCGTTCCCGCCACCGGCGGCGCTGTCAATCCGGCGGTGCTTGCTGCCGCCAAGCTTGTCGGCGTCACCGAGATTTACCGTGTCGGCGGCGCCCAGGCGATCGCGGCTCTTGCCTATGGCACCGAGACGATCGCCCCGGTCGCCAAGATCACCGGCCCCGGCAATGCCTATGTCGCCGCCGCCAAGCGCCATGTCTTCGGCACTGTCGGCATCGACATGATCGCCGGCCCCTCCGAAGTGCTTGTCATTGCAGACAAGGACAACAATCCGGATTGGATCGCAGCCGACCTCTTGGCCCAGGCCGAGCACGATGTCAGTTCCCAGGCGATCCTGATCACCGACGATGCCGCATTCGGCAAGGCGGTGGAGCAGGCAGTCGAACGCCAGCTGAAGACGCTGAATCGGGCCGAGACGGCGGCGGCAAGCTGGCGCGATTTCGGCGCGGTCATCCTCGTTGCCGATCTGAAACAGGCCATTCCCTTGGCAAACCGCATCGCTGCCGAGCATCTGGAGCTCGCCGTCGCCGATCCGGACCGGCTGCTCGACGGCATCCGCAATGCCGGCGCGATCTTCATCGGCGCCCATACGCCTGAGGTGATCGGCGATTATGTCGGCGGTTCGAACCATGTGCTGCCGACGGCGCGTTCGGCGCGCTTCTCATCCGGCCTTTCGGTGCTTGATTTCGTCAAGCGCACCTCGATCCTGCGCCTTGGGCCCCAGCAGCTCCGGACCCTCGGCCCGGCGGCGATCGCCCTTGCTGTCTCCGAAGGCCTCGATGCCCATGCGCGATCGGTCGCGATCCGCCTCAACCTCGAAAGGTGAGGGCATGGCGAAGGGCGAATTCCGGCTTTGCGACGTCGTCCTTGACGATACGATCGGCCGTTCGACGCCCGATGTCGAGCATGAGCGCGCCGTCGCCATCTTCGACCTGATCGAGGAGAACAGGTTCGAGCCGCTCGGCCATGCCGGCGGGCCTTATCGGCTGAACATCTCGCTGGTCGATTCGAAACTCGTTTTCGCCATCACCACCGAAGAAGGCGGCGGCGTCGCCACCCATATCCTGTCGCTCACGCCCTTCCGGCGGATCGTCAAGGATTACTTCATGATCTGCGAGAGCTATTACGAAGCGATCCGTTCGTCGACGCCGAGCCGCATCGAGGCGATCGACATGGGCCGGCGCGGCATCCACAATGAAGGCTCGCAGACGCTGAAGGATAGGCTGGCCGGCAAGATAGAGGTCGATTTCGACACCGCCCGCCGCCTTTTCACGCTGGTCTGCGTGCTCTACTGGCGCGGATGACGGCAATGGAGCTCGCCGTCGACGTCGAGGAGGGAAAGCGGCAGGGCGCCATCCTCTTCATGTGCGGGATGAATGCCATCCGCTCGCCGATGGCCGAAGCGATCGCCCGTAGCATTTTGCCAGCCAATACCTATATCAGGTCTGCCGGCGTTCGCGCCGGCGAGCGCGATCCCTTTGTGGATGTCGTGCTCGATGAAATCGGGCTTTCCCTCGGGCGCCGCCAGCCGCAGACGCTGGAAGAGCTCGAGGACGATTACTTCGATCTGATCATCACGCTGTCGCCGCAGGCCCATCACGCAGCACTCGAGCTGACGCGGTCGAGTGCGGTCGATGTGGTCTATTGGCCGACCATGGATCCGACGGTTGCAATCGGAACGCGCGAGCAGATTCTGGAGAGCTACCGCGAGGTCCGCGATCACCTGGCCGGTCTCATCGAAAGCCGGCTACTCAAACGAAATGGCATTGCCGCGCAATCGGCATGAAAACAAATAAAGGAAAGCCTGATCAACGAGGTTCACAAACCTGCGTTGATTGTGTAGTTTCCGCCCAAATTTTAAAGGCGCGCGCTGCGCTGCCTATTCAACCCACAGGAAGAAAACACTTATATGCCTAAAGAAGAAGTCCTCGAATTCCCGGGAATCGTCACCGAACTTCTGCCGAATGCGACGTTCCGCGTGAAGCTCGAAAACGAACACGAGATCATCGCCCACACCGCGGGCCGCATGCGCAAGAATCGCATCCGCGTTCTCGCCGGCGACAAGGTGCTTGTGGAAATGACGCCCTACGATTTGACCAAAGGCCGCATCACCTACCGTTTCAAGTAAGTTTGCCCGAAGGTCCCCGCAAGGGTTTTTGCTCCCGTCTGACGATGGTCGAGGTTCCATGGCGCTGAAATACAAGCTCATTCTGGCCTCGGGCTCGCCCCGTCGCGTTGACCTGCTCAACCAGGCCGGCATCGAGCCTTCGCGCCTGATGCCGATGGATATCGACGAGGCGCCGAAGAAGTCGGAGCATCCGCGTTCGCTCGCCCGCAGGCTTTCGGCTGAGAAGGCTGAAGCGGCTCTTGCCGCCATCAAGGGCGATATCACCTGGAAGGGCAGCTATATCCTGTCCGCCGATACCGTGGTCGCTGTCGGCCGGCGCATTCTCGGCAAGGCTGAGTTCGCTGACGAGGCGTTGAACTCGCTGCATCTCCTCTCGGGACGCAACCATATGGTCTACACCGGCGTTTGCCTGGTGACCCCGGATCGCAAGGTCCGTCAGAAGATCGTCGAGACCAAGGTGCGCTTCAAGCGTCTCTCCGGCTTCGAGATCGAGAATTACCTGGCCTCCGGCCAGTGGCGCGGCAAGGCAGGCGCCTACGGCATCCAGGGCCTCGCCGGCACCTTCGTGCAGAAGATGGTGGGCTCCTACACCAATGTCGTCGGCCTGCCGCTTTATGAAACCATTCTGCTTTTGACCGGCGAAGGCTTCGATGTGCATAGCCGGTGGCCCGAGGGCTGAGCCCGACGGCCGATGCTTAAAGCGCGTCACGATCTTTCAGATCCGCGCGTCGCGCTTTAAGGCTGTGTTTTTACGCATGTCGTTGAACCGCTACACACTTTTACGCGACATGCTTTAGGACGGACGGATATGCCTGAAGACAAGAAAGCGGCCGCCAAGGTCGAACCGCTGCGCAAGACGCGCCCTTGCCCCGAATGCGGCAAACCTTCCAACCGCGAACATTACCCCTTCTGCTCCAACCGCTGCCGCGAGGCCGATCTCTCCCGCTGGCTGACCGGCGCCTATGCCATTCCGGTTGCCGACGATGAGACCAAGGCCGAATATCCCGATGGGGAAAACTAGAGAATTTCGCCTGCGAAGCTCTTATTTTTCCTCATGAATCCGTAAAGCCGGCAAGACCGTCAAAAAAGAGTCATTTGACGCTTGCCATGGCCGAACAAGATGCTATAACCCCGCTCGCTTCCGGGGTGAACCAAGGCCCCGCGGTTCCTTTTCCGAAAGGGACCATTGGAAGCAGGTTAGCCCAGGTAGCTCAGTTGGTAGAGCAGCGGATTGAAAATCCGCGTGTCACTGGTTCGATTCCGGTCCTGGGCACCACTGCCATCCACGATGTTTTCATTTCATTTTTGTATCCGCATCATCGATGCGTGCGGGCATCCGATCGAAAGAACCTGCAGAATTTCGCAAGTATCGCCACTGGCAATATTATTGTTGCGAAATAATTCGCTTTCAGCTATATTTACCCATGAAAAAGATCGCCTACAGCAAGGCCGCCACGAAGGCACTCCGCAAAATGCAGCCGAAGCGCGCCGCGGCGATCGTCGCCAGGGTCGAAGCCTTCGCCAACGGTGAGTCAGTCGACCTCAAGAAGCTGCAAGGCAGCGAATTTTTTCGAATTCGTGTCGGGCAGGACCGTGTCATCATCGACGATCAGACCATGCAGGTCCTCGTCATCAAGGCCGGCCCACGTGGCGACATCTATAACGAATAGGGAACCACCATGGGTGAAATCCAGAAACTGACCATCGACGGCAAGGGGTACGTGCTGCTTTCCGAAGACGACTATCAGGACCTTGTCGACATCAGCGAGGCGCGTGCCGCAAAGGCGCGTATCGGCGCTGGCGAAGAGACCTGGCCTGAAGACGTCGTCAAGGCGCTGATTGCCGGCGAAGATCCTGTCCGGGTGTTCCGTAAGCATCGCGGTATGAGCATCAAGGAGCTGGCTGAAAAGTCCGGGCTCTCCCAGCCCTATCTTTCGGAAATCGAGACCGGAAAGAAGGAGGGCTCCCTGGACGCACTTAGGTCGATCGCCAGCGCGCTGGACGTCGATCTTGACGATGTGGCTTGATGCATACGCATTCCCAAGGCGGCCACGTTGTGATCGAGCTTGCTACTTTTCGGACCGTATCCCTTTGTCCCCTTCTTAGGGAGGCTCCGTCGTCCAAATATGATGCCGCGCGCCCGATATGCGGGGGCCTGAAGGCGGCCAACAAACTCCTGTGTTCAGAAGTTAGTGTCGCCCTTTCGATGTCTTCGCCAGCATCTCGCTCAGTGTAGCCGCCGAGAGCATGGATTCGGCCAAAAGCTTCTTGAGCTTCTGGTTCTCTTCCTCCAGTGCTCTCAACCTTTTGGCATGGAGACCGGCATTTCCGACCTGCAAGGATTGCCACCGATAGAAGGTCGGCTCGCTGATACCGTGCTTGTGGCAAACATCTGCCACCGTCACTCCGGCTTGGTGTTCTTTCAGAATACCGGTAATCTGGTCGTCGTCGAATTTTCTCTTGCCCATCACCGCCTCAGTCCTCGCGAAATGCTCTGTTGAAACTGTCGAGGAGTGGTCTGACGGCATAGAGCGCCACGCTGCTTTGGCCCGTTTCGATCAGTGTCTGTGTGGGCATGCCGGCGACCAATTCGACATCGCTCATTTTCGCCAACCGCTCGTCCGTTACGCGGATCGTCGCAGCAAAGTAGGGCTGGCCGCTCTGCGGATCGGTGAGACGGTCCGCTGATACATACTCCACTCGACCTTTCAGGAGTGGAACGCGCCGCTGATTATATGGAAGGAGGTGGACCTGTGCCTCGAGCCCGGCACGGACGAGATGAATGTCTTCCGGTCTGACGTGGGCAGACACGACAAGGCGATCGGTGCGTGGCAGAAGATCGACGAGCGGTTCACCCGCGCCGATCACCCCACCTGATGTGTGGACGCGCAGGTTCATGATTGTTCCATCCTCGGGAGCACGGATGTCGGTCCTTGAGAGTTGGTCGTCGATCGCCCGCAAGCGCTCGCGCAGTTGCATGATCCGGCTCTCCGTATCGCGCATGCCTTGGGCGACTTCGCTCAACCGGTCGCTCTCGAGCTTTGCGAGATCGGCCTGTGAGCCGCTGATCACCTGGTAGGCGCGAGAGATCTGTGCCTCGACTTGACCCTGCTGGCCATCAAGGTCTGCTTTTTCCCGCTGGAGGTTGAGAAGTCTGCTCCTTCTTTCCAGTCCTTTGGCGCTGAGGATCGTAACCTGATCCAGTTCCTGGCTCGAGATTGTGGCTCTGTCGGCCAGTGCTGCCTTCTGCGCGCCAAGCCCGACGATTTCCTGCCGCACCTGCGCGATTTTTTCATTGGCGATCTGAATTTCCGCCTGCATGACGCGGCGACGGGCCTCGAAGATTTTCTGCTGCCCGATCAGAATCGCGCTGACCGAAGGATATCTGTCCATTGCTGCCCTGAGATCATCAGGATAGGCGACACGGTCGCCGCCCGTCTGCTCCGCAAGCAGGCGGGCACGGCTTCCTTCGGCGTCCCAAAGTTGCCCTTGAATGCTGTCTCTCTCCGAGCGGGACTTCGTATCGTCGAGCTCTATCACGATTTGCCCGCCCATGACCGCATCGCCGTTTTTGACCAGTATCCGTCGGACAATTCCGCCTTCCAGATGCTGAATGGTCTTGCGGCTGGACTCCGGTTCGATCACGCCCGATGCGATCGCAGCGCTTTTCAGCGGCGCCAGGACTGACCAGATTCCCAATCCGACGATGAAAACCAGGATCAACAGGTTCCCCGTCCAGACAGCGCCTCTGAGCCCCGGCATGGGCGAGGGGGGCGCGGGTCCGCGCTGTTTCGACTCGATCACCGGCAAATAGGCCGTCTGTTGCTTGGCTGTCGCTGTCGATCGTTGAGCCAACCGCCGACCCGTCCCCGACGAATCTGGAAATGACGAATTTGGAAATCTCGCCGGCGTTGCGTCCAGTTGAACAAGGGCCATGGCAGCGTTTCTCCCTACGTTCCTGTTCGCGACGGTGGTTGAAGATAAGTTTCATAAATCCGCTCGCTGTCGCCGACAGCAGCCACAGTCCCGTTACGCATGATGGCAATCTTGTTGGTGACTGGCAGGATTCCCATCCTGTGAGTTATGATAACGACGGTCATCCCCCTGGATTTCATGCGCTCGATTGCCGTGAACAGCATCCGTTCGCCGTCATAATCCAGGCTCGAATTCGGATCGTCGAGAACAATCAGGGACGGATTTCCATAGGCCGCCCGTGCCAATCCAAGCTGTTGGCGCTGAGCTCGAAGGAGCAGGTTTCCACCTTCACCGATATCGGTCTCGTAGCCCTGCGGCAGCCGCATGATCGCTTCGTGCAACCCAACCAGCTTCGCGGCGTCGATGGCTTTGCCGGGATCTCCTCCGTCCAGCCGGCCGATCACATCCTTGATCGCTCCTCCGAAAAGTTCGATGTCCTGCGGCAGATATCCGACGTGGCAGGTCCCCCCGCAAAGGCGCAGAGCCGAAATATCGACCCCACCGAGAAGAGCATATCCGCTCGTAGCTGGCACAACGCCTGCTATGATGCGACCAAGTGTCGATTTTCCCGATCCCGACGGACCGATGAGCGCTATGCAATCGCCGGGCGCGAGGCGCAATGTGATATCCGTCAATATTGGCCGGTCGGCGAATGGCTTGAAATAGCTGACGTTATCGAGAACGAGTCCATTGGGTTCCGGTCGCGGCACCATTCGGGCATCGTGTTCAGATGCAACTGATATCAGCATTCTGTTCAGGCGATTGAAGGCATTGCGCGCAAACGTAAGGGAGCGCCATGCACCTATTGCGCCCTCGATTGGTGCGAGCCCGCGCCCGAGCAGCAGGCTCGCAACGAAGATGATCCCGGGACTGCCGTTGTTCGCGAGCACTAGCCATGTCGCCGATCCCATCATCAGGATCTGCGCGAGTGTGCGGATCGATTTGGAGAAACCAAGAATGATCTCCGTCCGATGCATCGCGATGTCCTGCGCCCTTCTTGCCATTTCTGCATCGCGATAGACGATCAGCGCGGCGCCATCCTGCATGCCCATTGCCCTGATTACCTCGATGTTTTTGAGGGCGGTCGCAAATCGCAGATAGCTCCTCGAAAGGGCAAGATTGGCGTGGGCAAGCGGCTCTCGCGTCGCCAGTTCCGTCATGAATGCAAACAGCAGCAGTGCAACTGCGCTCAGAAGACCGATGGTCCCAAGCAGCGGATGAACAAGAAAGAGCAGGAGCAGGAATAGCGGCGCCCAGGGAACGTCAAAAAAAAGCGAGCTAGCCGGTGAATCGAGGAACTGGCGCAATGCGGCCAGGTCCCTGTAGCATTCCGCGGCGGCTCCCGTATCGGCACGAGCGGCATATTCGAACGATGCGGTCAGCACCATGGGCCGCAGCCTGTGATCCAGCCAACTGCCGATGCGCGAAAGAGCTGCCCTGCGCACGATATCCAGCGTGGACCCGACCACCACGGCGATGGCGATGATCATCGTCAGCATCAGGAGCGTGTCAGCGCTTCTACTCGACAGGACCCTGTCATAGATCTGCAGGAGATAGATGGAAGGCGCCAGAAGAAAGAGATTGTAGCCGCAGCTGTAGAGGAAGACCAACCCGAAGGCTCCGGCACAAGCCCGGAGCGCAACAACAAGCTGTGTCTGCGGGCGCGGTGGCTTTATGGAAATCGTTGTCATTATCAGATCTCGCTGCACTTGATACTGACAAGAAGAGGCTGCTTACCTTGAGGGCCGCCGGCCGAAACCAGCGGCCCTCAGAGTCTGAGTTCAGGAGCCGAGATGATCGACGTCGATATGGCCGAAGGCGTTTATGAAGTGATCGAGAGAATTGTTCACCGTCGTCGTTTCGGGATCCGTGTGAACCAGAGCTGACGAGATATCGCCGCCCAGAGCGTTGTTTCCGTTGCCGCCGTTGCCGCCGACGCCTGCGAGGATGGTCGCGTGCTGATCGGCCACAAGCTGCGTATATTGTGTCGCGGTCGTAGCCGCATTCACGGTAGCCGTGTCGCCGCCGCTCGAGTTTCCTTGGCTGCCGTTGGAGTTTGAATCTCCCCCCGCGCCGCCGTCGCCGCTGTTCTTGACCGCTGCCAGGAAGCCGTTCTTGGCCTGAGCAAAGCCACCGTCTCCGCCACTGCCGGCGTCCCAACCTGCCTTCTGCCAAACGTGATCGCCATTGTGCAGATCGGTCGTTGCCCCGTAGACCGTTTGCACGGGGTCTACATATGCAACCGGGTTGTAGTTGATGTTCCCATCGTTGTGGCCATCACCGCCGTTGCCGGCATTCGCGTCACCGGCATCCGGATTGTTGAGATGAATCGTGTCGGATATCTGTGGAATAGGCATTGATGTCACTCCTTCTACTTCGTTTCGTCAGTGTTACTTTTACGGCGTCCCCCTGCAGCGTGCGTTCCAGCATGTCACCGCAGCCAATACAACCGCCGACAAATACTGCCTGCGATTTAATCTTTGGCCTATCCAGATATTCGGCGACACTCATTCGGGTGTATACTTGGAGGTGGCGGGGCGTTATTTGGATCTGTGCTTGGCAATTTGGTGCAGGGTGGCATGGTCATGATCACTCGTCGGAGCGACGCCAGCGCCTCTAAACCAAGGCGGATTAGTGCTCGCACAGTCGCATAACGGCCGCTGCGGCCATGACAGCCAAATGGCTATGGAACTAGCCGACAGGATGTAGACGAATTGCAGGCTCTGCTTTTCCTGCGTTCAGATGCACAATGTCTGAACAAATCAGGCTGCATAGGGCCGCATGCTCGGTGGACGTGCGGTCGACGCGAATGGAGACGGTAATGGCTGAAACTCGTCCCTTATTGGAAGATCAGCCCAAGACGGGCGCTGATCAATACCTCGCCTCCAATGTGGCCGCGGGGCATCTGGCATTGGTGCCGACCTGGCTTCCGTTGGATGTCGCTTCCGGTCCAAGTCATAATTCAGCCGGCAGCGGTGGTGACGGGATAAGCGAAGGCGTGATCAGCAGCAATTCATTGGCCGTCTTCATGCCGTCCAATGCCGCCATTGCGGGACCTCATTCGGGTGCCGACGCTTTCCAGGGCAATGATGCGCTCATCAATCAGCATCCCACTGAAATGGCGGGGATAGGCGGGAATGGCGGAAGCGGCAATGTTGCCATCGGCGGCGGCGATGGCGCCAATCATGCCGGCACCGGCGGCAATGGGCTTTTTTACGGTGGACTTGTAAGCACCGAAGTTGCGCTGTTTGCCCCCGTCAATACTGCCGTGGCTGCGGGCCCCGGCGCGGAGGCTCACGCCGATCAAACGAACAACGCACTGTTCCTGCAGGGCGCAACCCAGATCGGCGGCATGGGCGGCTCGGGCGGAGACCATAACGTCACGGGCCATGGCCCGTCGATGAGCCCAGGAACTGCGTTGACATTGACCGGCGATTTTTATGCGGGCCACGGCGGCGATGGATATTTCGTCGGCAGCATGGTCGACGTGAGTATCGCCATCTTCTCGCCGATCAACATCGCCATCGGCGCCGCAGGCGGATCGGCGGAGGCTCATCAGACAAACAATGTCATTTTCGATCAGGGCACTGTGCAGATCGGCGGCAATGGCGGGGGCTTCAACCTGTCGTCGGATACGATTTTTACCGGCAACCATGCGCTCGGCGGTGGCGGTGGCGGGGTCGGATCGTCAACCGGCAGCATGGTAGACGTCAATTTCGCCTATTTCCATCCCATCAACATTGCCGTTCCCGCCGGCGGGACGGCGGACGCCCAACAGACCGATCATGTTCTCTATGATCAGCAAGCGCTTCAGTTGGCCGGCATCGCCGGCCACGGCGGAGACGGTAACCTCACGGACACCCATTCGGCTCTCGTAGACGACATTCTGAGCTTCATGCATAGCTAGAGCATGATGCCGAAAAGTGTGAGCGGTTTTCGGAGGACATCCTCTTCTCGCGGATAGACTCCCCACTTGTATTGCGGTGGCTCAACTGCACGAAACCGTTCTTCGTGCGATCTTTCAAGCCATATGTTGAATTGTTTCCTCCGCCCGGCATTCGGCTCCTTGGGCGACATGGCACTGAACGGCGGGCTGATCCCGAACATTCCAACATGATCTCATCGCATTGCCGTCGATTTCGGCCGCCAAGGCCGTGACCTCCGGCCGCTATCGGTCGGTGCCGGCGTAGTACCGCCTGCGGGAGAACAATGCTAACTGGTATTAATGCGTCATTAGAGCACAGTTTCACTAATCATAACGGGTAGTCGGCGATCTCAGGCTTTTGTTGATTTTCGCGTTTGTCGTTTTGCTGTCGGATCTGCGACTGCTTTGAATTGAGATATGGAAACAAGGCCGAGCCGATCGGCAGCTCGTTATATCCAATGGCGCTTTCCGAAGTGGGTCTGTGGCAGATTGGTTGCCTTTTCAGTGCCTTTGTAAGCTTTGTTGACCCGCTTGCCGTACGTGAATTCGACGAAGGCTGGAAAGTCTACGGCGACAAGTCGAACCGGCAGGAATTCATGAAAAAGCTCTTCAATGTTCTTTGCAAGCCCAGTTATCTATCGTTGATATCTTATAAACTATAAGAATTATCATAAGAGATCAGACTATTGATATCTGATATACACTCACTTTTTCTCATGACATGTAGTGAGAACAGGAATAATATGAATAGCTGTTGCGTTGCAAATATTCGTGGGGAGCACGCAAGTGTCCGACATTACTGGAACTAGGCGCCGTATGGGGCGCAATGCACCAACTGTGATCATCATCGAGCATTCTACATTGGCGCGCACCACCGTGGTGAAGCTTCTTGAGCGCGAACTCGCCGGATGGAACGTTATAGATTTGATCTCGACCGAGAGTCTCGATAGTGCTCTTGGAGCTGAGGTGCGTTTGATTGTATTGGGTCTGGCCGGCAGAAGTGTTGAGAGCACCAGCCTGCGTGATGATCTCGCGGCGATTGCTGCACGTTGTCCTGAGGCCCCTGTCACGTTGCTCTCAGGTACGGATGACGCCATCATAGCCCGTCAGGCACTCAAGATGGGCATCCGCGGCTTTTTCTCGACTTCACTTCCCGTTGACATTGCTCTTGCCGGTCTTCGTCTCGTTCTGGCAGGAGGAACATTTTTCCCGCAGCTATTGGGAGCTGGTACAAACGGCTCAAGCGAGCATAGTCCGGCCAGAAGTGAAGCCGAAAAGAGCTTGGATGATAGGACGCAGTACCTGGCGATTGCTGATTTCACTCCCCGGGAAGCGGATGTCCTCGCAGAGCTGCAATGCGGCTGTTCAAATAAGGTCATTGCGGGAAAACTCAATCTGTCGGGGCATACGGTGAAGATGCATTTGCAACACATCATGCGCAAGTTGCAGGCGCAGAACCGCACTGAAGTGGTTGCCCGCTTAATTCAAAGAGCCGCCGGTCGGCCTGACGTCTCGCCGAGTTAGGCGGTGTCGCCAGTATCGGCGGGCGTTCGTTTCAATGGGTCTCATATCGTGATGGCCTGGAACAGGGAAGATCCGACAACCTCGCGTGACGACATCATCGATATCGCACGCTCGCTGGTGCCGCCGGCCAGGTGAGCGCATGAAACGTCAGCCGTTTCGCCGGGTCGGCCTCTTCACCTTGACCTTGATCTACGCGTTACATTGTGGACGAGTTCGCTGATGGTCGCGAACTCACCGAACAAAGCAGTAAGCTTGGCTTGCTCCTTGCCATCCAATCGGTGTTGCGAGCAGAAGTCCGCGATGCACCAGACCTTCGCCGCTACGATAGGCTCGGCAGTATTCGAATCAATGTGTTGCATTGTAGTCCTCCCGCAAAGGAAGCTACCGAAGTTCAAATTAGCTTTCAATGAAATAAGAGGTCTTCCGAAAATCGTGGTCCCCATTGGCCGGTGCGCCGCCTCTTCAGCGACTGGCGGACGTGCGGCTTCGCCACTGATTGCACGTCGAGCAGCCGCTCTCGTTTCTACGCCGTGAAACGGCGTGCAGCCTTGTCGGATGCCTTCCGATCGCTCCATATTGCGCGATGATCTTTTCTGCGTCTTCGACGCTGCCGCTGGTCCCTGACATCGAAGACAGACTGAGGGACGTCTGGGGTCGCGCGGTGCCACGGATCGGCAGACTTCTCAATTCTCAGAGGTCCTACGATATTCCGTCGGTGCGCAGCCAACCGCATTTTTGAATTGGCTGGAAAAATGGAAGGCGGAATGAAAGCCGAGCAGGCCGGCGATTTCTTTTACCGATTTGTCGGTGTTCACGAGGAAATCGCGTGCTCGCTGAATGCGGACGTTCATTTGATACTGTTTCGCCGACATCCCGGTTTGCTCACGAAACAGCCGGCGAAAATAGGGGTAGCTCACCCCCATCTCTGCCGCGAGATCCTCGACCGATTGTGAGGTTCCGCAGCGTTCCATCAGGATCATGCGCGCCCGATCGACGAGGCGCGCGCCGGCGCCGGTTGCCAGATCGTCCGGCCGGCAGAGCAGCGCAAGGAGCTGCAACCCGAGCGTGGATATCACCAGCTGATGAAGCACGGGATCCTGCCGCGCCAGGTCATGGATTGAGGCGAACACATGATCGATCTCATCGCTTGCCGGGTTGAGCGGGCGTTCGACATGCAGGAGGCCAGCATCCACCGCAAAATCGAAAGCGGTTCCCCGGCACTCTATCCAGTGCTCGGTCCAGCCGGTTCGCCGATCGGGCGCGAACCTGTGCCACACGCCCGGGAACAGGAGAAAAATCGATCCTTCCGTGACGCGCACCTGTCGGCGCAGGTTTCCGAATTCGAGCTTCCCGTTGCCGGCGCTGATCAGCACGACCTGATAGGCCTGGAGGATGCGGCCTCGAGACCAGCTGAAATGGTGGTCGTCCGGATGACGGCTCGGAGGGTAACTGGAGTGCGGCGCAATGACCGAATAGCCCGTCGAGACAGCGGTGCAGCCCCATGCTGCAGAAATTCTGTTGTCAGGCATGTAGACGAAGTAGTTTTCCGTCATTTGACGTCGCCTTTTTAGGATCATTTTTTGTATGCAAATGATCACTTTTGTGGATTTTGGCGTCGTGTCAACAGGTGTGGCCGATGGTACCGTCATCAGGTCAGGGCAAAGTCGATTGAATTTGCCGAAACGCTGATTGCATCAGCTATCGCCGCTGCCGGGGAGGGTAGCGGCTGGGAGGAGAATAAACATGAAAACCCACGCCAGACTGCTGGTCGCAGCCACTTGCCTCGCCGCATCTGCTGCCTATGCCGATGATTTCCACGGGTTCGATCCCGCGAAGTTCGACGGCAATATGCTTTCGGCCGAGGCGCTCAAAGCCATGGCCGCCGACGCGTCGAAAGTGACGCCTCCGAAAAACGGCAGCAAGTACAGCATCGGCTTTGCCAATCTTCAGCGTGACATCGCTTTCGGGGTGCTCGTGGAGAAAGGCATTCAGGCAAACGCCGATGCTGCCGGCGTGGAACTCGTCGTCGCCGACAACCGCCTCGATGGGCCGACCGCGCTTGCCAATGCCAAGTCTTTTGCCGAACGCAAGGTTGACTACGTCATCGAGTTTCAGACCGACGCAAACTTCGGTCAGACCGTGATGGACGTGTTCAAGCAAGATGGCACCAAGGTTACGGCAATCGATATCCCCATGCCCGGTGCAAGTTTCTTCGGCGTGAACAATCCGAAGTCCGGTTTCATGGGCGGGTCCTACCTTGCAACGGCTGCGGCAAAACAGTTTGGCGCGGACACGGTAAAAAGCGGCTATCTCGTCATCGGCGCACTGCCCCAGTCGGGCGTCATCCCGCGCATGCGCACGGAAGGTCAGCGCGCCGGCTTCCTGGCCCTGACCAAGGATTTCCCGGCCGACCACATCATCGAGATCGATACGAAGAATACGCTGCAGGAATCCTACACCCAGATGAACAATGTGCTCGGCCGCATTCCGCCAGGCGCGCCGATTTTGATCATCGCGATCAACGACCAGGCGACCATGGGCATGCTGCAGGCCGTCCGAGCAGCCGGACGTGTTGATCAGGCCATCGCCGTCGGCAACGGCGCGGATGAAGCCGAGGCGCTTGCCACGGACCCGAAACTCGTGGCGGCGACGGGTTCGTTTCCAGGCAGCTACGGGAATTATCTCATTCCGATTGCACTGTCTGCGCTCGCCGGCAAGGCCGTGCCGGAGGCAACCTTCGTCACCCATCAGATGGTAACCAAGGCAAACATCTGCAAATTCTACAAGGAGTTCGCGTGCGCCGGCGAAGCCGACGGTTACACGTTTCCCGAGGCGGAGTTCGCAAGCTATCTCTCCGGTCTGAAAAAAGAGGATTGGTTGAAGGGCTACGAGGCAATTCTCCCCAAGCAATGATCTGGGGTCGGAGGCGATTCTGATGCAGACTGTATCAAGCACGGAGAACCGCGTGGCGCGGCTCCAAATCACCAACGTCACCAAGTCCTTCTCCGGCGTGCAGGTCCTGAAAAACGTCACCTGTTCGGCCGATGCTGGCGAGGTCGTGGCGCTGCTCGGGGCTAACGGTGCAGGCAAATCTACGCTGATGAAGATCCTGTCCGGCGTCTATTCCTGCGACGCCGGACAGATACAGATCGATGGGGCCGCAGTCGACATCACGTCGGCACGTGCGGCCATAGCATCGGGCATTCGCTTGATGCCGCAGGAACTGTCCGTGCATCCGGACTTGTCGGTCGCGGAGAACATCGCATTGGGATCGATGCCCCAGCGCAAGATCGCCGGCATAAGTTTCGTCGACCGTGCCGCCATGCAGAGGCAAGCGACGACGCTGCTCGGTCGACTGAAGCTCGGTCATGTCTCTGCGAGCCGGAGAATGGGATCGCTATCGCTTCCGGAGCAGCGGATCGTCGAGATCGCCCGGGCATTGGCCGGCCAGGCTCGTATTCTGATCATGGATGAACCGACTGCTGCACTCGGAGAAGCAGATGCCGAAACCCTGTTCGGGGTGATCGATGCGCTTCGCGCCGACGGCGTCACGATCATCTATATCTCCCACTACCTCGACGAGGTGTTTCGCCTCTCCGACCGGATCGTCGTATTGCGGGACGGCGAGGTACGCGGCCAGTTCCAGACGAGCGCCACCAGTCACGACGAGGTGCTGCGGGCGATGCTCGGAGGCGATCTCGGCGATCTTTTTCCGGCAAAGCCGCAATCCCTGCCGGACGAGACGATCCTGGCTGTCGAAGGACTGTCGCTGCCAGGCTGGCTCAGCGACGTGTCCTTTTCGGTGCACCGCGGCGAGGTCCTGGGTGCGTTCGGCTTGATCGGCTCCGGGATTGAGAAGGTCGGCAGAGCCATTTATGGGGCGGAGCCCAAGGCGAGGGTCCGTTCAATCCGGATGGGGACAGCCGAAACGGCGTTGTCGAACCCGCGGTCAAGCATTCGAAGCGGTATCGGTTTCGTTGCAGCCGAGCGCAAGCGGCAAGGCCTGATCGCCAACCTCACCGTCCGTACCAACACGACCCTTCCTTACCTCACGCGCTTTACGCGCTTCGGGCTCGTCGATGACAATCGGGAGCGGGCAATGTCGCAACACTGGATCCGCACCCTGCGCGTCAAGACGACGGGTCCGGAGCAGGAGATAAGACTCCTGTCCGGCGGCAACCAGCAGAAAGTGTGCCTGGCGCGATGGCTGCTCGGCGACCCCAAGCTGCTCATTCTCGAGGAACCGACCCGCGGGGTCGACCTCGGCGCTCGACGAGAGATTTATGAGGAGATCCGCCGGCTCGCAGCGAACGGATTGGGCATACTCCTCGTCTCATCGGACGCTGAGGAAGTCGCCGGTCTTGCCGACCGAGCGATCGTCTTCGAAGAGGGCCGGGCCGTGGCCGCACTGGGAGCCAATGCATCGGCCGCCGAGCTGATGCAGGCGGCGGAGTCGCACTCCGTGTCTGCTGCGAACGAATTGGAGAAAGCATGAACAAGTCAAACTCGATCGTTGCAAGCGAACCCAAGACGACCAGCCAACGCCAGTCGATGACGGAGATCCTTGCCAGACCGGCCGCCGGGATCGTGGTTCTGCTGGGCTTCTATGTCATCCTTCTTGCGGCTTTCGCTATGCTGTCGCCGTTCTTTCTGTCGGTGAGCAATCTTGCCAATATCGGCACGAACATGGCCTTCATCGGGCTCATGGCCGCAGCCGGAACGCCGCTGATCATTGGCGGTGGACTCGACCTGTCGGTGGCTGCCGTTGCCGGACTGGCCGGTGTCATCGTCGCATTGATGCATTCCAACGGGATCAATATCTGGGTTGGATGCCTGACAGCCTTGGTCATCGGCGCCGGGGTCGGAATTTTGAATGGCGTGATCGTCACCAAGCTGCGCCTCAATCCCCTGATCGTGACACTCGGGACGATGAGCATCTTCTCGGGCCTGTCGATGGTCATGACGGGTGGCTTGAGCAAGCCGCTTTTCGTGCCGGCCTTCAACTGGCTTGGTTCAGGTCGCATCTTTTCCGTGCCGTTTCCCGTCATCGTCATGCTGATCGTCTTTGCCGTCCTCTGGCTCGTGCTTGCCAAGACGCCGTTCGGACGGTTTGTCTACGCAACCGGCGGCAATCCCGAGGCCAGCAGTCTTCTCGGCGTGCCTGTCGAGCGCACCCAGATGATCCTCTACGTGATCTCAGGCATTTCAGGCGCTGCCGCTGGTATCATTCTTGCAGCAATGCTCGGCGCGGCAGCCCCGAATGCAGCAAGTCAGCATCTGCTGACGATCATCGCCGCTATCATTCTTGGAGGCACGAGCCTCTTTGGCGGGCGGGGAAGCGTCTGGGGTACGCTGATTGCGGTGCTGATCCTCGGAACTCTGAACAACGGCCTAACCCTCATGAACGTGTCCAGTTTCTGGCAGGATGTCACGCGCGGTGTCGTGTTGCTTCTGGCCGTGGGCCTCGACCAGCTTCGTGTCCGCCTGCAGGGCTGACCCCGCCATAATTCCAGGAGAAAATGGAATGTCTGATCGCCCCTTGAAGGCCGGCCTGTTCGGTATCGGTCTGGAGGCCTATTGGCCGCAGTTTGACGGTCTCGAAGCAAGGCTGCGCGGATATGTACATGTCGTCGCGTCCAAGCTGGAACGGCCCGGGGTCGAAGTCGTCAATCTTGGCCTCGTCGATACTCCGGAGAAGGCCGTCGATGCCGGCCATCTGTTTCGCCAGGCCGATGTCGATATCATTTTCCTTTACATCACCACCTACGCTCTATCGTCGACCGTCTTGCCGGTTGTTCGGCGTGCAAAGGTGCCGGTCATTATTTTGAATCTGCAGCCGGCTGGTGCGATCGACTACGCGTCCTTCAACGCACTCGGCAACAGGACTGCCATGACCGGCGAGTGGCTGGCGCACTGCGCTGCATGCCCGGTGCCCGAGATTGCCAATGTGTTCACTCGAGCGGGCATTCGGTTCCACCAAGTAACAGGCGTTCTCAACGATGACCCGTTTGTCGACAACGAGATCGAGGAGTGGATCGAGGCCGCACGGGTAGCCCACGTCATGTCGCATAATCGCCTTGGCGTCATGGGGCGCTATTACAACGGCATGCTCGATATCTATTCCGATCTCACAGCCCAAAGCACGGCATTCGGGACACACATCGAAGTGGTGGAGATTGACGAACTAGCACGCCTGAGACGCGATGTTGGCGAGGCGGAAGTGGCGGCCTGCTTGGACAGAATCCGAACGGAATTCGACGTGCAGCCGGATTGCGATCCGGACGAACTGGCGCGGGCGGCAAGAACTGCTGTCGCGCTGCGCAAACTCGTTGACGCGAAGCGTCTCGGCTCGCTCGCCTATTATTATGAATCGGTGTCCGGGCATGAATACGAGGACGTCATCACGTCGGTAATCGTTGGGTGTTCGATGCTCACCGCCGAAGGCATACCGGTTGCTGGCGAATATGAGATCAAGAACGCGCAGGCCATGAAGATCATGGACAGTTTCGGCACCGGAGGTTCCTTCACCGAATATTATGCAATGGATTTCGATGCAGATGTGGTCCTGATGGGCCATGATGGTCCAGGCCATACCAAAATTGCAGAGGGTCGAACCAAGATCCGTCCTCTGGAGGTCTATCACGGCAAGGTCGGCTCCGGCGTTAGTGTCGAAATGTCGGTTAGGAATGGCCCGGTAACACTGCTCTCGGTGGTGGAGTGCGCCGGAAAAGTGAAGCTGTTGTGCGCCGAAGGACAATCGGTGCCCGGACCGATCCTGGAGATTGGAAACACCAACAGCCGCTATCAATTTCCAATCGGGGCGCGCGCGTTCGTCGAAAATTGGAACGCCGAAGGACCGGCGCATCATTGCGCAGTCGGCGTCGGACACATTGGGAGCAGCATCGAAAAATTAGGAAAGCTGTTGGATGTCGAGTTCGTGAGAATTTGCTAATTGTCAAAAATATTTCTCGCTGCGGGAACTGCTTGACGAATAAAAAGACCCGTCAAAACGATCGCAGCTCCTCTGCCTATCTTGCCGGCGTTGCTCATCAAATCCCAGACGACTGCCCGTTCTTGCCGCCTCACCGGCGGCGCGGTGATCGATTTCTCGCGAGGGCAAAGGGTATTGCGTCAGCGCAAAGCCTTGGAGCCTCAAGGGGTGCGCCTGAGCCCGCGCATTGAAGGTCTCCCCCGGGGCATGAACATTTATCGCGCCGGTCGCGGTAAATGTGGCCGCTTTCATGTTCTCGGTTCGATTCCTGTCAAGGCGATAGTTCTAAAATGACGTTCAAGGGCTCTCGCTCAGCTGACTCTTGCTGCACCACTTTGATTTTCCTTGCATCAGTAGCGAATTTTTGGCCTTGGAAAAAGGCGCCTGTTTGGCGGCCGTAGTGGCATGCTGGTGGCAGCGCCAAACCTCGTAGTGAGGCCATAAAAACAGTTCGGGCCGCGCGATGGCGGGCCGTGTATCGACGGGGCGTTCGTTTCAACGGGTTTCATATCGTGATGCCCTGATGGGAACCGCGACTCCGCCTGTCCGTTATCTTTTAAGCAACGGAGGACATGGACATGCGCAAGAAAAAAGCCATCGTCGAGGCGGCGCTCGAGTCCGAATACGAGCGCCAGGCACTGGGGATCATGAATACGGAGCAAGCGCTGAAGCTTGAGGATTCCGACGGTCTTGTCTTCAGTCATCCAGATAAAGAAGCTGGAGTGACGGATCACTTTGTCGATCAAGATGAGCTGCGCCGGTTGGTGCGGCGGTCAACCTCGCCGCTTCCCGTATTGCAATCGCAGCATCGTACTACTCGGCAGGGTCGTACTGCACGTTAGTCCTGACCTTCAGGCAATCATATAACCGCCGTCCACCGGCATCGATATGCCGTTCACCATGGCAGCCTGGTCGGAGAGCAGGAAAAGAACAACCTCGGCGATGTCTGCCGGCTCGGCGAAGCGACCGACCGGAATTCGCTTCATCATCCCCGCGGCCTTTTCGGGATCGCTCCATGCCTTCACCGCCATTGGTGTCAACGTTACCGTTGGGTGGACGCCGTTCGCGCGGATGCCGTGAGGCGCGAGCTCCTTTGCCATGACCCGCGTCAAGCCATCCAATCCACCCTTCGATGCACAATAGGCCGCGTGATCGGGGATGCCGACGAAGGATGCGACCGACGAGACATTGACGATGGCGCCTGGACGGCCCTCCTTGATCAGCGAGCGGGCATATTCCTGGGCGACGATCATCGGAGCACGCGTGTTGACCGCGACGAGACGATCGAATGCTTCGACGGTTGTCTCCAGGAACGGCTGAAGCTCGGTCGTGCCGGCGCAGTTGATAAGGAAATCTGCGGGAAGGGCAGCGATTGCCGCCTTTCTGGTCGCATCGGCATCCGCGAGATCGACCTGGATGGCCCGGCAGCCGAATTCCCCTCGCAGCGCTTCGACGTCGGCAGCACTGCGGGTAAGCGCGACGACCTGCGCACCCCGTTCGACGAGCATCCTTACAATTTCGCGTCCGATGCCTTTGCCGGCGCCGGTCACGATCACCGTCTTTCCTTTGAACTCCATGGGTCGTTCTCCTAAAGTCTCTGGCCTGTTTCCCGATCGAAGATATGTGCACGTCGGGGATCGATGTGGAAGTACATCGTCCGTCCGGGGTCGACCTCGATACGCTCACGGATCAGGGCGTCGATCGGCACGCCTCCCGTGCGACCGAAGATCAATGTCTCGGAACCCGTCGGCTCGAACACCGATACCTCGACCGGAACGCCTTCTTCGCCGATCGTGATGTGCTCCGGTCGGATGCCGTAGGTAACGGCTCTCCCTTCATCTGCATTCGTATCCGCCATGGGAAGGGTGATGCCCTGGTCGGTGACGACGATCTTCCTGCCGTCGCGGGTGGCTATGCGGCCCTCAAGGAAGTTCATCGATGGGCTGCCGATGAAGCCGGCGACGAAGAGGTTGACGGGGAAGTCGTAGAGATCGAGAGGCTTGCCGATCTGCTCGACCCTACCATCGCGCATCACCACGATCTTGTTAGCCATCGTCATCGCCTCGATCTGATCGTGCGTGACGTAGACGGTGGTGGTCTTCAGCCGCTGGTGAAGCTCCTTGATCTCGACGCGCATGGTGACGCGGAGTTTAGCGTCGAGGTTCGACAATGGCTCGTCGAACAGGAAGACCTTCGGATCTCGGACGATGGCACGGCCCATCGCCACGCGTTGACGCTGTCCGCCCGACAGTTGCTTCGGATAGCGGTCGAGATAACGCGTCAGATCGAGGATCTCTGCCGCCCTGCCGACCTTCTCGTTGATCTCCGCCTTCGGACGTTTGGCCATCTTCAGCGGAAAGCCCATATTCTCGGCGACCGTCTTGTGGGGATAGAGCGCGTAGCTCTGGAAGACCATCGCGATGTCACGCTCCTTTGGAGGAGCGTCGGTGACGACACGGCCGCCGATCCGGATGTCTCCGCTGCTGACCGTCTCCAGCCCGGCGATCATCCGGAGCAGGGTGGACTTGCCGCATCCGGAGGGACCGACCAGAACGACGAATTCGCCGTCCTCGATGTCGACGCTGACGCCATGCATGACCTGAAGAGAGCCATATTTCTTGGTGACGTCGCTAACCTGTACGTTTGCCAATGTCGTTCCCCCTAAAGCGCAGCTTGTGACTTGATGTCGTTGACGGAATTCATCATCTCATCCCTTCCAGACGACATAGGCGCCAAGGACCGCCGAGATTGCCGCCGCAAACCATACCGAAGGCCCGAACGGCTCGATGAACCGCATCCAGAACAGCGAGAGCGCGACCCAGATCACGATCGAGATGAAGAGCCGGTCGAACCAGTTCGTTTCGATCGGCAGAAACCCCGGCTTGCGTTCGTTATTTCCTGATTGAGACGTCATCGTTTCATCCTTTCACGGCGCCGAAGGTCAGGCCGGCGACGATGTGACGCTGCACCACCGAAAAGACGATGAGCGCCGGAACCAAGGTCAGCATGGAGATCGCGGCCATGATGCCCCAGGCCGTCCCCGTCGTCGTCACATATTCCGACAGGCCGGTGGTGAGTGTCCGCGCATGGAAGTTGGTAAGCGTCGCCGCCAGCAGATATTCGTTCCAGGCAAACACCCAGGTCAGGATCAGCGTCACCGCAAGTCCGGGCCGTGCCAAAGGAAAGATGATATCATAGAGGACGGTCCATGGGCTCGCGCCGTCCATATAGGCCGCCTCGTCCAATTCCTTCGGAATGCCTTCCACGGTCGGGCGCAGCGTCCAGATGGCGAAGGGAAGGTTGAAGGAGCAGTAGACCAGGATCATGCCCAGCTTGGAATCGGCGAGCGAGAAGTCGCCGATCTTGTAGACCTGCGTCAGCAGCAGGAAAAGCGGCAGCAGGAAGACCGCCGGCGGCGCCATGCGGTTGGTGATCGTCCAGAAGAAGATGCTTTCCTTGCCTGCGAGGTCGAAGCGCGTCAGGGCGTAGCAGGCAAGGAAGCCGAGCGTGGTGACGAGCAGCGCGTTGCCCGACGAAATGATCATCGAGTTGAGCATGTATCCGCGCAAGGTCGGATTGGTCAGCACGTCCTGGTAGTTCTTCCAGAAGAAGCTCCGGAGAATGACATCGGGCGTCGAGAACAGGTCGAAGGGCTGTTTCACCGATATGACGAAGAGCCAGTAGATCGGGAAAAGGGTCGCGAGGCTTATCAGGGTCCAGAGGACGACCGGAAGCCAGGGAAAACGGGTCTTCATCGCTTCAACCTCTCTTCACGCGGGGTGCAATCAAACCGACATAGAGCAGCCAGCAGACGACGATGGTGAGATAGAGGACGATGACGGAGATCGCCGAACCGTAGCCGTAATTCGTCTTGGGAAAGACTTCCCTGAAGATATGGACGCCGATGTAGCGCGTCGAAGAACCCGGACCGCCGCCGGTCAGCATCAGGACTTCGTCGACGGTGCGCAGCGCGTCCATCAGCCTGATGAACACTGTGGCGAGCAGGGCCGGGCGGATCAGGGGGAGCGTGATGTGCCAGAAGATCTGGCTTTTGCCGGCGCCGTCGATCTGCGCCTGCTCGAACGGGTCTGATGGAAGCGAGACGAGTGCGGCGATCAGCGAGAGGGTGACGAGCGGCGTCCAGTGCCAGATGTCCATGATGACAGTGACGGTGAAGGCCGCGACAGCGCTCTGGCCGATATTCAGATCGTAGCCGAACCAGCTCCTCAGAAGATAGGGAATGATGCCGATGGACGGGGTGGTCATCAGCTTCCAGACCGAGCCGACGATGATCGGCGCCATGATCAGGGGCAGAGTATGGATCGTGCGAAACACCGCTTTTCCGGGAAAGTCCTTGAGCAGCGCCTGGGCGAGGATGTAGCCGAGGACCAGCTCCGACACGACCGCGAAGAAGACGAATGTCAGGGTTATGCCGAGCGATGCCAGGAACTGCGGGTCGAAGACGAGCCGCCGATAGTTCTCAGCCCAGTTGAAGATCATGCCCGGATTGGCCGCGAACGGGTTCCATGAATGGAAAGAGACCCAGAGGACGTAGATGAACGGAAAGATCCCGAACAGTCCGAGGATCACTATGGTCGGTGACAGCAACAGCCACCCGAGCTTCTGCGAATGCATCGCCTATCCCCCATTGAACACTATGTGGATGTCCGGCCCATCTGGGAACGGAAGATGACGGGTCGTCGCAACGACCCGTCAAGTTGGGGAGGATTTTTTATTTGCGATAGCCGAGCGAGGTGAGCTCTTCTTCGGCCTTGGCCGCCATCTGGTCGAGGCCTTCATCGGGACCGATCTTGCCGGTCAGGATGTCGTAGAAGATAGGCGCGGTCGCTTCACGCACCTGCGCATGGAAGGGGTAGGGGGGAGCGCCGGCGAAGAGCTTGCCGTCGTCCTTCAGCATCGTGTAGAAGCCGCCGAGCTTGACGTCCATCTCCTTCACCTTCGGATCGTCGAACGTCGCCGTATTGGTGATGCGCGGTGCGGCGATGGCCCAATCGGGCTGCACTTCGTTCTGACCGATGAATTCGAGGAACAGCAGTGACGCTTCCTTGTTCTTGGACGTAACCGGCACGCCGAAGGCGCCGCCATCGTAGTAGCCGATATAGCCCTTTCCAGCTTTCGCGTCGTCCAGCACGCCCGGCTCGAGCGGCGGCAGAGCGAAACCGACCTGGCCGACCACTTTCGACTGCGCCGGATCGCTCGCGATCCACGCGGCGTTCTCACCATAGATCAGTCCCTGGGCGACGCGGCCCGCGGCGAAGGTCGTCGCGGTTTCCGTCCAGGTTGACTGCGTCGATTCCGGAGGAGCGATGTCGCGCAGGTGCAGCCAGTACTTCAACGCGGCCTTTGCCTTGTCGCCGTTCATCGCGCCGCCATGTTCGATCGTCGCCGCATAGTTGTTCTTGGCGTCGATGCCCCAATTGTAGACGCCGAAGGTCGGCGCGATGGACTCGAAGAATTCATACCAGGACGCCGGATGGCCTGTATGTGCCTGAGCGGTGGTGCCCCAGAGCTCCATGCCGTTGTCCTTGCCGTACTTCGTGAAGAAGTCGGCGATCTCGGTGTATTCCGCGTGTGTGGTCGCCGGCTTCAGGTCCTTGCCGGTTTCCTTCTTGAAGGCTTCCTTGATCTTCGGATCGTCGAAGAGGTCCTTGCGATAGAGATACGCCTTCAGGAAGGCTTCCATCGGAACGCCGAAGAGATCGCCGCTCGAGTCCTTGAAGTAGTCGGCGAAGCTGGTGAAGTTCGCATCGTCGTAGGTCGGCGCCTTCAGATCCGGCTGGTCTTTCAGCGTCTTCGTGATGTCGACGAGGAAATCCCTGGCGAGATAGGAGTAGATGATGTCCTGCTCGATGTAGACCATGTCATAGATGCCGGTCTTGGCTTCCATGTCCTTGATGGCCTTGTCGTACATTTGATCCCAGGACGTCGTCTCGATGTCGACCTTGATGCCGGTCTTCTTTTCGAATTCCGGAGCGAGCACGTTCCTGATGTAGTTCGATGGCGGGGTGCTTTCGGTGACGCCGTGCAGTGTCACGCCCTTGAATTTGGCGCCGGCGTCGGACCAGAAATCAGCCCAGGCCGGCGACGCGGTCGTGGCGAGGCTGAGCGTCAGCGCAAGCGCGCTAGCCTTCAAAGCATAGTTCATTTTCAATCCTCCCAAATTGCAGCGAGATCATTTCGCCGGTCCTTTGTGTAGGCCAAAAAAACCACCGGCGCAACATTTGTTGTCTAAACATGCAAATCATGGATCTATCTCATTGATTTTTGCAGAAAGTAATTTCCGGCGGAGAGTGGAATGCAATGCGCACAGGCTTAAAATATTGCATTGCAAGGTAATTTTGCAAAGCAGCAAAGGATTTTCAGCCAAAATTATTTGTTGTCTTGCCAAACTAAATGGCATAGCACTGTCCGCAGCCAAAGGCATTTTTTGGAGGAAAAGGCTATGCGTCGATTGGGTATCCATTCATTTGTATGGACAGGCGGCCAAACGCAGGAAGGGCTGGAGACGGCCCTCAACAAGACGGCCGAACACGGATATCGCACCATCGAATTTGCCTATCTGCGCCCCGAGAAATTCAATCTCGATCGACTGGCAAAGCTTGCGCAGTCGCTTGACGTGGAGATTGGCGTGACGATGGGCCTGTCGCTCGACAGGGACGTATCGAGTGAGGATACCTCTGCTGTGTCCGCCGGCAAGCAGACGCTGGCCGACGCCGTTCGGGCGGTCCGTGACATCGGCGGCAACAAGCTCGGCGGGATTCTCTATTCCGCGCACACCAAGTACAATCGCCAGCCGACGAAGAAGGGCTGGGACAACAGCGTCGCCGCGATCGCCGCGATCGCCGAAGTCGCGAGACAAGCGAACGTCGACCTCGTCCTGGAGGTTGTCAACCGGTTCGAGACGAACTTGCTGAATACGGCGGCGCAGGGGCTGAAGTTCATCGCCGAGACGGGATCAGAGCATGTCCGTCTCCACCTCGACACATTCCATATGAACATCGAGGAAGCCAATCCGGCCGCCGCGATCCGCCTGGCCGGCGACAAGATCGGCTACTTCCACATCGGCGAGAGCAATCGCGGTTACCTCGGCGACGGTGTCATCAACTTCGATCTGATCTTCGACGCTCTGCTCGACATCGACTACAAGCGCGACATCGTGTTCGAAAGCTTCTCGACGACGGTCGTGGACGAAGGCCTGTCGCTCGCCTGTGCGATCTGGCGCGACACCTGGGAGGATAATGATCCGCTGGCCGCGCACGCGAAGCGCTACATCGAGCTGAAATATGAAGAGGCCAAGCGTCGCCGCGCCACAAACGCGCGGCCCTGATTATCCCTCTGACAGCCTGTTCCAGTCGTGTAAGGGTTGGGCCGACTGAAGGGAATTGAAAGATGAACGACACCGTCTCCATCGGAAGTTCGCCGCGCAGGATCCGGCAGAACAATATCGTCGCCGCCTTGCAGACGATCTATGCCCACCGAAGCCTCAGCCGGGCGGATCTCGCCCGGAAGCTCGGGATGAATCGCTCATCCTCGGGAGAGATCGTCGCCGAACTGACGGAAGGTGGGTTCGTTCAGGAGTCGGACGAGAGCGGCAAGCAGCGCCTGGAACATTCCCGTGCCGGGCGTCCTGGTATCATGCTCGAACTGGTCCCCGATGCCGCATTCTTCGTCGGGATCGAAATTGGCGTCGAGCATATTTCGGCGGCAGTTATCGATCTCTCCGCCGACGTCCGGGCATGTCGGAAAATGGCGTTCGACACCATGTCTTCGACCGTGGAAAAGGCCGTGGCCGAGGGCGTCGAGCTGATTGTCAGTGCGATGGAAAAGAGGATGATCGGACGGTGCAAGGGTCTCGGCATATCGGCGCCGGCCCACATCCGGCCGGACGGAATTGTCACCCTCGCACCCATCATCGGCTGGCGGGAGGTGTCGTTGAAGGAGATTGGGCAGTCCGCCTTCCCGGCCGCCGTCCCGATCGCCGTTGAAAACGACGCCAACGCGTTTGCGATCGGCGACAGCTATCGTCACGGCGTCTCAGGCGTGACCCTGTTCCTGCTGATGGAAACGGGCGTCGGCGGCGGCATCATGATCGATGGCAAACTGTTCCGGGGCGGCCACGGCCTGGCGGGAGAAATCGGCCACACCCTGGTGCCGGGAAGCGGCGGTCAGAAGTTTGAGCAACTGATCGGTCGCGAAGTGCTGATCAGGCAGTATCGCGAGGCTATTGGACGTAAGCACGTCGACCTGCAGGAGTTCCTTGGCGACGTTCATGACCGTGTCCCGGCCGCGGTCAATATCGCCGAAACCTGGTCGCGCCATCTCGCATACGCATTGCTGCAGGCCTGTCGGCTGCTCGACCCCGACAGGATCGTGCTGGGTGGCTCCGTGGCGTCTCTCTACCCGATGGTGGCGGCCCGTGTGGCGGTCCACATGTCGGAGGGACAGAATATACCTTTCCCCACGCCTGAGATCGTCGTGGACGATGATGCGGAGTTCGGTTCCGCCTTCGGGGCGGCGTGCATGTTGCACCAGCGCTTTCTGTCATTGGAGAGCGAGGAGTTCGGCGGCGAGGACGGTGCGCCGGTCCAGTCGGCGACGAGTTGATGACAAGAACGATCGAAAGCAGGATTGCAAATGACTTCAGTACTGGCTCCGGACCAGCTTGGTCCCACGGTTTGCGTAGGGGAGATCCTCGTCGAGATCGTCGCCACGACGGTCGGAGACGGTTTTCTTGAAGCCCAGCCGCTCGTCGGTCCGTTCGCGAGCGGAGCGCCGGCGATCTTCATCTCGCAATGCGGGCGCCTCGGCGGCAAGGCCGCGATGGTCGGCGCCGTCGGCGATGACGATTTCGGTCGTGTCAATACCGATCGCCTCAAACGCGACGGCGTCGATGTTTCGACGATCTCGATCGATCCGGATTATCCCACAGGAAGCGCCTTTGTCCGCTACCGCAAGGATGGCTCCCGGGATTTCGTCTACAACATCGCCACATCAGCAGCCGCACGCTTCGGCTGGTCTCAAACGGTCGGCGATCTCATCAATCGGAGCGGCCATCTTCACGTGATGGGTTCCGCTCTGTCGGTCCCCAGCGCGCGCGCGGTGATCGACAAGGCGGTCGGCATCGTCAAGGCACGCGGGGGAACGCTCTCGGTGGATCCGAACATTCGCAAGGAATTGAAGCTGGACAAGGACACCGAGCGTCGGTTTTCCAAGCTTGTCGCTGCCGCCGATTTGCTTCTGCCGTCCGGAGAGGAGCTTGAGCGTGCCGCCGGTGTCGAAGGCAAGGCAGAAGCAATCCGCCGCTTGTTCGAGGTGGGCGTCAAGGAGATCGTGCTGAAGCGCGGAGCCGAAGGCGCGACCTACTTCGGCAGGGACGGAGACCGCATCGACGCTCCGGCATTTGTTGTTCAGGAGGTCGATCCCACCGGCGCCGGCGACTGCTTCGGCGGTGCCTATCTCACCTGCCGGCGGCTCGGAATGTCTCCGCAGCAAGCTCTGACCTATGGCTCGGCCGCCGGCGCCCGCAACGTGACGGTGCTGGGTCCGATGGAAGGCGCCGGCACTCAGCAAGAACTCGATGCGTTCATCGCTTCAACGGAAAGGCGTCCGTGATGCAGGTGCATCTCAATGAACTGGCCAGGCTGAGGATCGAGGGGCGCCCCAGAGGCGTGACCTCCGTATGCTCCGCCCATCCGATCGTGCTTCGAGCAGCGCTCCGACACGGGCGGCAACAGGCAAGCACCGTCCTGATCGAAGCGACCTGCAACCAGGTCAACCACCTCGGCGGCTACACCGGGATGACGCCAAGCGACTTTGCGTCCCTCGTCCGTAAAATAGCCATCGAGGAGGGGTGCCCGGAAAAACTCATCGTTCTCGGCGGCGATCACCTCGGCCCCAATCCTTGGCGCGATCGCCCGGCAGAAGAGGCCATGGCCGAGGCGGAGAAGATGGTTGCCGCCTATGTCGAGACCGGATTCCGCAAGATTCACCTCGATGCCTCGATGGGCTGCAAGGGCGAGCCGGTGGCGCTCGATGACGAAACCACGGCCCATCGCGCCGCCCGGCTTGCGGCGGTCGCCGAGGCTTCGGCGAAGAGGGCCGGCGGCGCAATGCCGGTTTATGTCATCGGCACCGAAGTGCCGCCGCCAGGCGGGGCCGATCATACCCTGACAACCATCGATCCGACGGCGGCTGCAGCGGCGCTGACGACGATCGAAGTCCACCGCCGGATCTTTGCGGAGGCCGGACTCGGCCAGGCGTTTGAACGGGCCATCGGGCTGGTCGTTCAGCCGGGCGTCGAGTTCGGCAATCAGAATGTCATCCTGTACGACCGGAACAAGATAGACGCGCTGAAATCAGTGCTCACCGACGAGCCGCAGTTCGTCTTCGAGGCTCACTCGACGGACTATCAGGGAACCCGGCCGTTGACCGCGCTGGTAGAGGACGGCTTTCCCATTCTGAAGGTCGGTCCTGAGCTGACCTTCGTCCTGCGCGAAGCGCTTTACGCGCTGGATGCGATCGCTTCGGACCTTTTGCCCGATTACGGCCAGCGTCCGCTCTATGCGGCGATGGAAGCGCTGATGCTCGATCAGCCAGGCAACTGGAGCCGCCACTACCACGGCACAGACGCCGAGATGCGCTGGCTGCGGCATTACTCGCTGTCTGACCGCATCCGCTATTATTGGGCGTCGGCGGAGGTACAAGAGGCCGTCCGGCGCCTGTGCGGGGCCCTTCGAGGGCAAACCGTACCGCTGCCGTTGCTTTGGCAGCATATGCCGGCCGCACAGGATTTCGCAGATGCGCCGCTCGATCCGGAACAGGTTTTGATCTGGAGAGTGACGAAGAGTCTCTCGGACTATCATGCCGCTTGCGGCGTCGGGAAGAATTGACAATCAGGATCAAGACAGGAGGAAAAATCGATGACGGAATTGAATGGGAAGATCGCGGCGGTCACGGGTGCTGCGTCCGGAATAGGGCTCGCTTCGACGGAGGCAATGCTCGCCGCTGGCGCGACGGTCGTGCTGGTCGACCGCGATGAGAAGGCCCTTGAGACGGTTTGTGCCCGGCTTGGCGAGCGCGCTATTCCGCTGGTGCTCAACTTGCTGGATCCGCACCAGTGCGCGGGATTGCTCGAGGGCATCCTGTCGAAGACGGGCAAGCTCGATATCCTGCATGCCAATGCAGGCACCTATATCGGCGGCGACCTGATGGAGACCGATCTCGATACCATCGATCGGATGCTCAATCTCAACGTCAATGTCGTCATCAAGAACGTTCGAAACGTCATTCCGCACATGATCGAACGCGGCACCGGCGACATTGTCGTCACGAGTTCTGTCGCCGGGCACTCGGCGATTCCATGGGAACCTGTCTATTCGTCATCGAAATGGGCGATGACCTGCTTCGTCCAGACGATGCGACGCCAGCTTCTGAAAAGTGGCATTCGCGTGGGGTCGGTTTCTCCAGGACCGGTGATCAGCGCTCTGCTTGCGGATTGGCCGGAGGAAAACCTTCGCAAGGCCAAGGAGGCCGGAGCTTTGATCGAGCCCAAGGAAGTCGCCGACGCGATCATCTTCATGCTAACCCGGCCGCGCAACGTCACCATCCGCGATATCGTCGTGCTTCCAAGCGCCTTTGACATTTGAGGAGACGTGAGATGAGCTACCAGCAGAAATTTCGCCTCGACGGCGAACGTGCGGTGGTCACAGGCGGAGGGCGGGCGATCGGTCTCTGCTGCACCGAGGCGCTGGCGGAGGCGGGCGCCGCCGTCGTCGTCATCGAACGCAGCGAGGCCGACGCTGAGCAAGCGCTTGCTCTCCGGAATAGAGGCTACGACGTCGAAGTCCGGGTCGGTGATGTCACCGACGCGGCCCGAATGGACGCGATCGCAACCGAGCTTGCCGATGGCGGGCGGCCGGCGACCATCCTGGTCAACAATGCCGGAATTGGCCAGAGCGGCATCCCGGCGCAGGATCTCACTGACGCCGATTGGCTGCGCATGATGGACGTCAATCTCAACGGCGTCTTCTGGTGCTCGCGCGCCTTTGGTCGTTCCATGATTTCGATGAAACGCGGCGCCATCGTCAACCTCGGCTCGATGTCGGGGACGATCTGCAACCGGCCCCAACCTCAGACGGCCTATAACGTCTCCAAGGCGGCGGTCCATCACCTCACGCGCTCGTTGGCCGCCGAGTGGGCCCATCACGGCATCAGGGTAAACGCCGTCGCGCCCACCTACATCGAGACGCCGATGGTGGTGGCCGTCGAAGCCAATCGGGAGCGTATCCCGCTCTGGCTCGCCGACACGCCGATGGCGCGGATGGGAACGCCGGAAGAGGTTGCAAGCGCCGTCCTCTTCCTCGCATCGGGCGCCGCCAGCCTCATGACCGGGGCGATCGTCAACGTCGATGCTGGGTTCACCTGCTGGTAGTCGGTCCCGGGCGAGGTGCGAGCGGCACCTCGCCCACACCTGGAAACCAGTATGGAAACGTTACCACATTATCTTGACTCGTATACCTGCTGCGTTTATCCAAATGTGGAAACGATACCATATTGGGAGGAAGTTTGATGAAATCCGCACGGTTGAACCGACTTTTCGGCGTGTCCGGAAATTGTTTTGACGTTGCTATCGATCACGGCATGTTCAATGAACGGACCTTCCTTTCCGGCATCGAGAACATGAAGACGGCGATCGAGGTGATCGCGGACGCGGCGCCGGATGCCATTCAGCTCCCGCCAGGGACCGCACCCCTTCTGCAGGCGATCCCCGGCAAACATCGCCCGGCACTGGTGCTGCGCACCGACATCGCCAACATCTATGGCAATCCCCTGCCGTCTCAGTTGTTTTCCGAGATGATCGACAGGGCGGTGGAACAGGGCGTTGCGTTGGATGCCGCCTGTGTCGTCGTCAATCTTTTGATGCTGCCGGACCAGCCGGAAGTCTACCGCGCCTGCGTGCGCAATGTGAACAGCCTGAAGCGCGAATGCGAGATCTACGGCATGCCGCTGATGGTCGAGCCGCTCGTCATGCAGGACAATTCCAAGGGCGCCTACATGGTCGACGGCGCGATCGACAAGATCCTGCCGCTCGTGCGCCAGGCGGCCGAACTCGGCGCTGATATCATCAAGGCCGACCCGTGCGACAATGTCGAGGAATATCACCGCGTGGTCGAGATCGCTCAAGGTCTGCCGGTGCTCGTGCGCGGCGGCGGCCGCGTTTCGGATCAGGAAATCCTGATCCGCACCAAGCAGTTGATGGAGCAAGGCGCCCGTGGCATCGTCTATGGCCGCAACGTCATCCAGCATCAGAATCCCGCCGGCATGACGCGGGCTTTGATGGCGATCGTCCATGACAAGGCTTCCGTCGAGCAAGCCTTGCTGCATATAGCCTGACGCGCGTCTGGGAGGAGATGTCATGACGAAAATATTCCGCTTCGGCGTCATCGGCTGCGGTCTGATGGGGCGCGAGTTCGCGAGTGCTGCGGCGCGCTGGCTGCATCTGGCCGATGTGAAGGCGCGACCGGAAATCGTCGCCGTCTGTGACACCAACGCGACGCTGCTCGACTGGTTCAGGGATCATGTGCCGACCGTTCGGCAATTCACCGCCGACTATAAGGAGCTTCTGGCCAATCCCGAGGTCGATGCGGTCTATTGCGCTGTCCCGCATGTGCTGCACCAGCAATTCTACATCGACATCCTGAAGGCCGGAAAGCATCTTCTCGGCGAAAAGCCCTTCGGCATGGACGCCGCTCAGAACCGGGAGATCATGGCGGTTCTCGCCGAGCATCCCGAACGCCTGGTCCGCTGCTCGTCGGAAATGCCTTTCTTCCCTGGCGCACAGAAGGTCATCGCGCTCGCAAAAAGCGGCGAGATGGGGGATATCCTCGAAGTCGAGGCGGGTTTCCTGCACTCTTCGGATATCGACCGGCAGAAGCCGATCAACTGGAAGCGCATGGCCGATATCAATGGCGACTATGGCTGCATGGGTGATCTCGGCATGCATGTGCTGCACGTGCCGCTGCGTCTCGGCTGGCGCCCGACCACCCTGCACGCGCAATTGGTCAAGAAGGTCACCGAACGTCCTGACGGCAAGGGCGGCATGCTGCCCTGCACCACCTGGGACAACGCCACAATCAGCAGCCGCGTGCGCACCGGGGATCAGGATTTCCCGATGGTGCTGAAAACCTGGCGCATCGCGCCCGGCGAATCCAACACCTGGTACATCCGCGTTCTCGGCATGAAGAAGAGCACGTTCTTCAGCACGAAGTCGCCGCGCCAGTGGCAGTGGATGGATTATAATGGCGGTGCCCAGGCCTGGAGCACCGAGGATCTCGGTTATGGCTCGCTGTTTCCGGCCATCACAGGCAAGATCTTCGAATTCGGTTTTGCCGACGCCATACAGCAGATGTGGGCGGCCTTCGTCGATGAACTTGCCGGCGGGAATGCCAACGGTTTCGGCTGTGCGACGCCGGCCGAGGCGCAGGCGCATCACGCGGTCCTGACGGCAGCCCTCAAATCCGGTCGCGAGGACGTCGTGGTGCCGGTCGCCTATGACGGGGCGTCAGCCTGATGAAGCGCTCCGAGATCAACGCCGCGTTGCTGCGGGCAACCGAGACCCTCGAGCGCTGGCACTGGTCCCTGCCGGCATGGGGGTATTGGACGGCGGCGGATTTTACCTCTCATCCCGAGGCATCGGCCTATTTGCGCGCCCATCAGCTGGGTTGGGATGTCACCGATTTCGGCTCGAACCGCTTCGCCGAATGCGGCCTCGTGCTGTTTTGCCTGCGCAATGGCATCGTTGATATCAGGGGTGAACGGACCTATGCCGAAAAGCTGCTCTTCGTTGGCGAAGGGCAGGTCACGCCGACGCACCGTCATGCGGCGAAGATGGAAGACATCATCAATCGCGCCGGTGGCGATCTCGTCATCGAATTCGCCGCAACCGATGCCGATGGCAATGTGCTGACGGAGGATGTGACGGTGCCGGTAGACGGGCTGCCGCACCGGCTCGCTGCATGGGAGCCGCTGATCCTCCAGCCTGGCCAGAGCGTGACGATCCGCACCGGGCTTTATCACCGCTTCTACGGCAGGAAAGGCGGCGGACCTGTCCTTGTCGGCGAGGTCAGTCAGGTCAACGACGACAACAGCGACAATTTCTTTCTGGAGCCGATCGCACGCTTTGCCGCGATCGAGGAAGACGAGCCGCCGCTGAGACCCTTGTGGAACGAAGGAGTCAGCTGATGCGAGCCGGGGAGGGGGTTCACGATCGCGACAGTCGGAAGCAGGGCGGCATCGTCTGCGCGGGAAACTTCATCGTCGATCGCGTCCACACCCTGTCCTATTGGCCCGAACAGGGCAATCTCGCGCATATCCTGCACCAGGATCTGGGCGTGGGGGGCGGGGCGGCCAACGTCGTCACCGATCTGGCCTCGCTTGGATTTCCCGGAAAGCTGGCGGCGGCGGGATGCATCGGCGCCGATCAGGACGGAGAAATCGTCAAGGCCCGCCTTGCGGTTGCCGGCGTCGATGTCGGTGGGCTGACGGCGCTTGCCGACCGGGTGACGGCGCATACCCATGTCATGAATGTGCCTGGCCAGAACCGGACCTTCTTCTATCATGGCGGCGCCAACGATGCCGTCACCGACAAGCTTGTCTCACCGGCAACCTTCGCCAAGGCCGGCTATCGGCTGTTCTATCTCGGTTATCTCATGCTGTTGCCGGGTCTCGACCGCATTGGCCCTGACGGCCGTTCGGGAGCATCGCGCCTGCTGGAAGCGGCGCGGCGCGCCGGACTGACGACCTGCGTGGATTTCGTATCGAGTGAAGACCCGGAATTTGCGGCCAAGGTCGGCGTCGCTCTGCCCTTCTGCGATTTCCTGATCATCAACGAGATGGAGGCGGGGCGGGCAACCGGCGTTATCGTCCGCGATGCGGAGGGAGATTTGATCGAGGCAGGGCTTTTGGAAGCGGGCGAGCGCCTGCTTGCGGCTGGTGTCGCCAAGGGCGCGATCATCCATGCGCCGGAAACCTGCTTCTGGTTTGCGCCGGGTGCTTCCCCGATCATCACGCGTTCACGACCTGTCGATCCCGATGACATCGTCAGTACCGTCGGCGCAGGAGACGCTTTCTGCGCCGCCGTGCTCTACGGCCTGCATGAGAACTGGCCGGTCGAGCATATCTGCGCCGTCGCCCACGCCGCAGCTGCGCGTTGCCTCGAGGGGGCGACGGCCACAGATGGCATCCCCGACATGTCCGTCCTTCTTCGCGAGGTGAAGGAGACGAAGCCGGAATCCGCTTAGCCCATTGGCGTCGCCTCAGGAGGGCGGTTCCGATTATCGTTCAGTCAAAAGGGGAGGAGCAACCATGAAGCTATTCGTTACGGCAGCCGCGCACGGCGCCTTTGCCGATTTAGGCGCGACCGGGGAGGCAGTGCAATGACACATACGGAAACGGCGCGACTTTCCGGCAAGGTGGCATTGGTCACGGGAGGAGCGAGCGGCATCGGCAAGGCGGTCTGCGAGCGCTTTGCCGCCGAAGGCGCGAGGGTTGTCGTGGCGGATCTCGACGGTGAACGATGCGCACGGGTGGCCGAAGCGATCGGCCCTCAGGCCTGGGGTGTAGCGCTTGACGTGACCAGTCAGGACAGCATCGAAGAAGCCGCGCGCTTCACCATCGCCACCGCTAGTCAGATCGACATCCTGGTCAACGCCGCAGGCATTTACGACGTCGAGTCCATCCTGGAAATATCCCGGGAACGGACCGCTAGGGTATTTCAGGTCAATATCGAAGGCCTGATCTTCATGACGCAGGCCGTTGCCCGCCACATGGTGGAAAGAGGGGAAGGTGGCCGCATCATCAACTTCTCGTCCCAGGCTGGGCGTCGGGGCGAAGGACCGGCAGTGGCTTACTGCGCTTCCAAAGCGGCCGTCATCAGCATCACCCAAAGCTGCGCTCTGGAGCTGATCCGTTACGGGATCAACGTCAACGCCATCGCTCCCGGCGTCGTCGATACGCCGATGTGGGACGTCGTCGATGCAAAGCTCGGCAGCCGGGAAGGTTTGAGACCCGGTGACGTCAAGCGCCGCGTGGCCGCCGCCGTCCCGGCCGGACGATTTGGCGCCCCCCAAGAACAAGCTGCCATGGCCGCCTTCCTGGCCGGACCCGATGCAGCATACATCGTGGCGCAGTGCTACAATGTCGACGGCGGCAATGTCATGAGCTGAGCGCTTGGCTTCATCAGCCGGAATAGGCAATCGAACTTGATGTCTGGAGGAGTGGAATGAGAGCTGTACGTTTGGAGTCGATCGGGTCTTTGACCATGCGCAGCGTCGAGAAACCGGTTGCCGGGCCGGGCGAGCTGCTTGTCCGGGTTTCGGTGGCCGGCATCTGTGGTTCCGATCGCCACATGTACAAGGGCGAGTATCCGACGGCTATCCCCGTGACGCTGGGCCACGAATTCTGCGGCATAGTCGAAGCGATCGGCGATACCGTTACCCGCTTTACCGGCGGTGAGCTTGTGACGGTGGACCCGAATATTGCCTGCGGTACCTGTCGGGCTTGCACGCAGGCACGGCCGAACCTGTGCGAGAGCTTGACCGCCATCGGTGTGACACGGGATGGCGGCTTTGCCGAATATGTGGCGGTGCCGCAGGCCCAGGCCTTCGTCCTGCCGGCCGACCTCGATCCCGTTCACGGCGTCTTCAGTGAACCGCTGGCCTGCTGTATCCATGCCATCGACAAGGCAAGGATCCGTCCGGGCGACAGCGTCGCGATCCTCGGCGGGGGCGTGATCGGCCTGCTCATGGTGCAACTGGCCCGCCTGGCTGGGGCAGGCGAGGTGGTTTTGATTACGCGGCAGCAATCGAGACGCCAAACGGCTCTGCGCCTGGGGGCGACGCACGCCTTCGACCCGGCCGCTTCAGACACAATCGCTTCCGTTCGAGAGGTCACCAAAGGCGGCGCCGACGTGGTCATCGAGTGCGCCGGCGTCAGCGACACGCTGCAAAGCGGTCTGAAGATGGCGCGGCGCGGCGGTAGCTTCGTGCTTTTCGGGGTCACACCGGCGGGGGTCGAGGTGCCGGTTCTGCCTTTCGATCTGCTCGTAAACGAAGTCGATATCAGGCCGGCCTACCTCAACCCCTTCACCCATTCGCGCGCTGCGGCAATGGTCGCGAGCGGGGCGTTGGAGCTGGACGCATTGGTCACCAAAACCATCGGTCTCGAGGAGGTCGCCGACGTGGTGGGCAACGCGCCATTGCCAGGCGAGATCAAGGTCATCGTCCGACCCTAGCTTGGCCGCGCCCTGCGAACAGCGCCGGTGGAATCACGCTCGATCAGCGTGACCGGCACTTTGACGATCGCACCCTGTCGAGATTCGTCTCCCGTGTGGTGCTCTTCGATCAGCGCTTCCAGCAGCCGTGCTGCCTGCTGTCCAACATCGCGGATCGGCTGCGCGACCGTTGTCAGCCGTGGAAAGACGTAGGCAGCCTCCGGCAGATCGTCGAAGCCGACGATCGAATAGTCGCCCGGAACGGAAAATCCGCGATCCTGGATGGCATGGATTGCGGCAATCGCTGAAACGTCGGTCGTGCCGATGATCGCGGTGACCTCGGGTCGAGACGCCAGCAATTCCCGCGCCAGCCGGTAGGTTTCTGCAAAGCTGTGCTCTTCCGCCATCGCCACGATGGCAGGCGCGATCCCATCTTTCGCCATCTCCGCCGTGATGCCCTTAAGGCGAAGCTGGATCGGCTGGCTGTGGGCCGGCGCGCCGACGATGGCGATTGCCCGGTGGCCGAGATCGATCAGATGGCGCGCCATCAGCCGCCCGCCTTCCTCGTGATCGGCCATGACAGCGTCGTCAGCGATGCCGCTCAGCTCGCGGTCAATGGCGATGATCGGAATGCCAGCGTCCCGCAGCACCCCGAAATGCTCGATGCTGCCGAAGGCGCTTGCCACGATGACGCCGTCGACGCGCTGGGCGAGCAGCATGGAGATGTAGCGCACCTCATGGTCCATATTTTCCGCCGTGCTGCAGATCAGCGTCTGATAGCCGTGCTGGAACAGTTCCTGTTCAATCGCATGGGCCAGGATGCCGAAGAAAGGCACTTCAATCGACGGCAGCATCAGTCCGATCATCCGGCTTGGTGCGCCGCGCAGCATACGGGCACCCTTGCTGGGCGTGTAGTTCAGCGTTCGGATAGCCGCCTCGACCCGCTCCCTGAGCTCAGGCGAGGCATAACCGCTGTTGTTGAGCACGCGCGAGACCGAAGAGACTGACGTTCCTGCAAGTTTAGCGATATGTCGGATGCTGGTCGTCACGTGCTCGCATTTCTTTCTCTACGGCGCCGCGCGTCCTTTCAGACGCGCGAAGGAGGCTAGCATAGGGGCGGTCGAACATTCATGAGACGGGCTGCTGAAGTTCACCTTCATTTCATTATCCACTAGATCACTAGCGGGACGCCGCATCAAGCGCGCCGCTGGTGCACTCCCGTGCAGGCTCAGCAAAGACTTTTCCAGGTGCCGAATATTTTGGCGATCACTTTCCCATTTTCGCGTCGTAGCTGCCCATGGACAGTTTTTTGCTCTTCAGAAAAATCAAGGAGGTCGAAGAAAACGCGTTCATTTTGTTCGATATTTCCAAGGAAGAAGACGTCCTTTCGGACGACCGGCCCCTTGCGGGGAAACCAGTCTTCCAAGGCGCGATCGGCGAGCGCCTGATACTCGGCAAAGTAAAATAGTCCCGCGCCGTTGAACTCCTGCGAGGCGCTGGGATCGAACCGAAAGGTTCGGAGCGCTTTGTTGGCGAGGACAGGAAACCCGAAATGCGTCCCCAACCGCCCATTCCGGATGTCTGCAGCATTCTGGGCCAGACGGCTGGGCTGGAACCGCTGTCCCTGCGGCGCACGCAACGTCACACGGGCGATCGAGTGATTGTTGTCTTTGATCGTTCTGTGAACGAAGGTGGAGATGAGTTCGACCACGCCGACGCTTCTTCCGTGGACAGACAACTCGTGCCGGGTCGACGTCCGGGTTCGCGAGACTGCGGACAGTCTCGAGTGGATGGTCAAAATGTCGTTCGCCTGCACCACGTCGAAACGTGCATCCGTCAGTGACGTTGCACAGATTGCGGCATAGGCCTCCTCTCCATCGGCCGTTCTGAAATCCGCATTATCGAGCCCGAGATGACACGCAAGCATCAGCCAGTGACGATGGCCGAGTTCCTTCATCAGCCAGGTCTCCGACAGCCCGTTTCCATTCAAATGCGGCATGCCCAGCAGTATATGCGGATCAAGGGCACGTTCCATCAGATCGCGTGCCGAAGGTCCTGCGGGCGGAAAGTCGAGAAGGGCTGCGCTCATGATCAGGCGCTGACCGATTGCTTGAGAGACGATGTCTGTGCCGAATGTCGCGCTGCGAGATGCCCGACCACATGTTCGGCATCCCTGCCGACGCTGAGGAACCGGCCCGAGCCCCAGGTCCAGAGCCAGGGAAGTCCGAGAACATAGACGCCATCGACGGCGGTGACTCCACGGCGATGAACGGGATAGGCGTTGCCGTCGAAGATCGGCAGTCCGACGAAGGACCAATCCGGGCTGAATCCCGTGGCCCAGATGACCGAGGTGATCCCCTCCGCCTTCAGGTCGAGTTCGGCAATCTCCGCCTCAGGCTCCCAGACGGGGACATAGGGGGATCCGGCCGGAGCCTCGATGCCTTTTTCGGCGATATGCCGGTCAATCAGGGCATTGATGCCGTTATAGACACGGTCGGCGCCGTCGAGATTGGCCTTCAGGTTCGGCTCGAACAGCATCCGGCCGGCGGCGACGCCGGACATGCGGCCATACAGCGCGATGCCTTCCAGCGCGAACTTGCGCAGATCGATATCGCGTCCGCCGTCGCGTCCCGTCAGATAGTGGTTGGTGTCGTGCTTTTTCTTCGTCATGCCGCCATGTTCGACCGTGATGTCGTACTGGCCGATATCGGAAAGCCAGTCGACCACATCGCGGCCGCGATAGAATCGGGCGCAACGCGGCGCATTGCCGGTGACGAGATGCACCTTGCGGCCCGCAAGATGCAGATCCTCTGCAATCTGGCAGCCGGACTGGCCGGAGCCGACCACGATGACGCCGCCATCCGGCAGTTGATCGGCATTGCGATAGGCGGCGGTGTGGATCTGCGTGATGTCCTCGGGCAGGCGCTCGCCGGCACGCGGAATGGCCGGATCCGCATAGAGGCTGGTGGCGATCACCACGGCATCGGCGGTCACCGCGCCAGCCGAGGTTTCGAGCCGGAAGAGGCCGCCATGCTTTTCGAGCGACGTCACGCCGGTTTGCTCGAAGATCGGAGCATCGACCTTCTTCACAAAGCGGTCGACATAGGCAAGGATCTCGTCCTTGACCATGAAACCGTGCGGATCCGTGCCGTCATAGGGATGATCGGGAAGCTGGCACTGCCAGTTCGGCGTCACCAGGCAGAAGGCGTCCCAGCGTTCGTTCTTCCACTTATGCGCAACGGTCTTCTTCTCGAAGACAACATGGTCGATGCCGTGGCTTTTCAGATAGTAAGAGGCCGAGAGCCCGGCCTGGCCACCGCCGATGACAACCGCGCTGTAATGGCTCTTGAGGGATGGTGTGGGCATGATGGGTCCTTTCAAAGGATGAAGGTTTTGCAGTGGACGCGGGCATCTGCGTCATGCAGGAAGGCGACAGCGGCGCTTTCAATTCGGGCGAGTTGGTCGTTTGCGGATGAACAGGCAAAACCAAACTTCGCCTCCACGCGATCGCTGGCGATGGTAAGCGCCCTGCGGCTGCGATCGACGAAATCGGCGACCGAATAACTTTCACCCTCGGTGAAAAACTCACGGATGATCAGCGAGGGGGAATAACAGCTCTCTTCCTGGCCATCGGGCCAGGTTATGACAAAGCGCATTTCAGGCATGGTCGGGCTCCAGCAGCGTGTGATAGCGGGCAAGATGGGCGGTCGCGGTTTGCTGCCAGCCATGGCGGGCGGCAACCGTGAGACCACGGGGAATGATCTGCTCGCGGATCGGTGCGACCAGCGCCAACGCCATGCCTTCGGCAATGGAGACCGGATGATGCGGATCGCACCAGATCGCATCGCCGGGTCCCAGATATTCGGTGAAGGGCGCAATCGAGGATGTCACGACCGGAATGCCGCTGGCCATGGCTTCCAGAACGACGAGGCCGAAGCCTTCCTTGAGCGAGGGGAACACCAGCGCATCCGCCAACCGGTAGAGGCTCGGCATGTCGGCATCCGCGATCGCACCGGTGACGTGCACCGCTGCGGCATCCCGACCGAGACAGGCGAGGCAAGAACGGAACTCCTCCTGATAGTCGCCATGGTCCAGGAGGGAGGCGCCGCCGGCAATGACAAGCTGGGCATCCGGCCGGATGGCGCGGACCTGACGAAAGGCTTCGAGAATACCGAGGGTGTTCTTTCGCGCCTCGATGCCGCCAACACTGAGGAAGATCGGCCCGCTTCCCAGCTGCAGCCTGTCGCGCAGAGCGACCTGCTCCCCGCTCCAGGCAGGCGAGAAGCGGTTGGTGTCGACGCCATTGCCGACCACTGTCGCCTCGATGCCGCGCTCGTCTCTCAGCCTGTCCTGCCAGAGGTGGCTGACGGCGAAGAAGATATCGGCCGCATCGATCGCGCGATCCTGCAAAGCGATCAGGCGCGGATCGGCGAACTGGTCGATGTGGTGGACAGTGCGGGCAAAATTCGGGATCAGGCCTTCCAGCTTGAGTGTCGCCAGCGCATTGCCGGAAATGCCGTCATGGGCGTGAAAGAGGTCGAAACCGTCGGTTCCCGTTCTCCGGAAATAGTCGACATAGTCTGCCATCCGCTGCTCGACCATTTGCGTCATGTCGGCGGGTGCCGGCGGCACGGCAATGCAGGCCGCGCCGCAGGAGGGTTGACGAAAGAAGCCTGCCCCCTTGGCATCCGGCGCATGCAGGACCACCTGATGACCAAGCGAGGTCAGCGCTTCCGAAAGCTGCATGGCATGAACCACGCCGCCACGCGGATTGGTGGAATGGGTCAGCATGGCAATGCGGAGCGTTCGGTGCGACTTGAGGCTCATGCGGCGACATCCTGCCGACCGAGCTGCAGCAGGGGTGTTTCGGTATGATCGCGCACCACTGCACGGCTCTCGCCGTCGACCAGCGCGACTTCGGCGCCGACCACGACCGCGCCGATGACCGCAGCGCTGATGCCGCGCGCGGTGAAGCGGGTGACGACATCGGCCACATCTTTCGGCGCGACCGAGAGCAGGTAGCCGAAGCTCGGAAAGGTGACGAGCCAGCGATCGAGACTGACACCGGCGGGCAGGGGAATGGCGGTGACGTCGATGTCGATGCCGACATGCGAGCATTCGGCCAGCATGATGGCCGTGCCGACGATGCCGCCCTGGCTGATATCCTTAGCAGACAGCGCCAGCCCGGCCTCGGCGATCTCGGGCAGCAGCTCGAGGTCGCCGCGCAGGCGCGCCGGCGCGGCGTCGGTGGCGGCTTCCCAGTTGTTGAAGGGTTCGCGGTAGCGGCCGCGATGGTCGATGGCTGCAACCAGCACATCGCCGGGCTTGGCATCGAAGCTCGTCAGCAGGGTCTTGGCGCGACCGAGAATGGCGACCGACAATTGGCCGCGTTCGCTGCGGATATTGGTGTGACCACCGACGATCGGCACGCCAAAGGCGCTGGATGCCGCCCGCATGCCTTCGAGAACGGGTGTCGCGCCAGCCTCGCCATTGGCCCAGACGGCATCGACCACAGCGATCGGCCGGCCGCCCATGGCAACGACGTCGGAGATATTGACCATGACGCCGCACCAGCCGGCGAACCAGGGGTCGGCGGCGACGAACTCGTTCATGAAGCCTTCGATGGCAAAGAGCAGATAGCCGTCGCCGTCGGGCAGCGCGGCGCAATCGTCGCCGACGGCAATCTGCTGCCCCTGAAGGCCGAGCCTTGCCGCGATCGTGCCGATATCCTGCTTGGCGGCGATGCCGCTGCTGGCCGAGACTTTGGCAGCCAGGCTCTCGATGTCGATCGGGACCATTCTCACGCCGCCTTTCTGGAAAGGGCGGTGAAGCCTGCCTCGGGAGTGGCGCAAGGCGGATAATAGGCAAGATCGGCCTTCATCCTGAGATGCGGCTTGCCATAGACCTCGAACTCCTCGATCACATCCCAGTGCAGCCTGCGGAACAGCAGACCGTTTTGAACCTGCACATTGGCGAGGAACGTATGGCATCCGATCGCGTTGGCGGAGGACACGGCGAGTTTGATCAGGGTCGCCCCCAGGGCGCCGATCTTGCGGAAATCGCGATGGACCGCCAGTCGCGAGCCCCACCAGAGACCGGGTTCGGCCTGATGGATGCGCACCGTTCCGACCAGCTGATCGGCGGCAATGCCGAGCATGGAGAGCGCCACGATCGGGATGGCGTGATCGTCGATCGCGTCGCGGTCATCGCCCTCGAAGATCTGCTGTTCCTCGCAGAAGACGGCACGGCGCAGCGCATGCGCTTGGCTGCGCTCCCAGGCGGAGGTTGCGAACTTCACCTGGAATTCGCTCGAGCGATAGGGAGCAAAGGCTTCGACCATCATTTGGTGAGCATCCTTTCATAGGTGGAAAGGGCGGAGCAGGCGCCGCATTTGCCGCAGCCGGCCTTGATGTCGACGGCCTTCAAGCCGCTGGCGACCAGCATCCTGGACAAGGGTCCGAGGATCGAGTGCATGAAGTCCGGGCTCGGCGCCGGGTGGCTTTCGAGCGGCGTGCCGGAGATCGGTACGAAGGGCACGACGAAGGGGTAGACGCCGAGCGCAACCAGCTTTTCGCAGATTTCCAGAATGGCTTCACGGCTGTCGCCGAGCCCCGCCAGAATATAGGTCGAGACCTGGCCGCGCCCGAAGACCCCCACTGCAGCGCTGAACGAGGCCATGTATTTGGCGATCGAGACCTGCGCCTTGCCCGGCATGATGCGGGCACGGACCTCCGGCGTCACGGCTTCGAGATGCATGCCGAGGGCATCGACGCCGGCCTCCTTCATGCGGGTGAACCATATATCGTCTTCCGGCGGCTCACATTGCGCCTGGATGGGAATGTTGACGGCCGCCTTGATGGCGCGGGCGCTGTCGGCGAGGATCGCAGCGCCGCGGTCGTCGCCCTTCGGCGTGCCGGTGGTCATCACCATATGCTTGACGCCGTCCAGTTCGACGGCGGCCTTGGCGACTTCCGCAAGCTGCTCTGGCGTCTTGTGGGCGATGGTGCGGCCGGCGGCCAGCGATTGGCCAATGGCGCAGAACTGACAGGTCTTGGTGCGGCTCTGATAGCGGATGCAGGTCTGCAGCACGGTCGTGGCAAGCACGTCCTTGCCGTGCAGAACGGCGATCTGCGAATAGGGAATGCCATCGGCGGTCGAGCGCTCGTAGAAGCGCGGGCGCAAGGGAAAGGAGACCTCGCCCAGCACCGTGCCATCCCGGCTGATACGGCTGCGGCCCATCTCGTCCGGCTTTTCCACCAGATAGGGGCTCTCGAACGCAGGTGCGGTGTGAACCGGCACCATCACCGTCATGCCGTCAATGGTCAGTGCCTTGTGGTCGGAAGGTCCGGCACCACCGCGGCGGCTTTCATGTCCGGCCTTGGGATCAACGAGCCGGGCTCCGTAGGACTGCAATTCGTTGATCAGAACCTCGGTCGGCAGACGTGTCGTATTCTCCATCGGAAAGGATCCTTGCTTCGGCTGTGGGGAAAGATGGCTGGGTGGTGGTGACCATCGGCGCCGTGGCCCGGCCATCCATGACAAGATGCAGCAGCTCGGGTCGGGCATAATGGCCGACCGAATCCATCATCCGCTTGCGTTTGACGATCAGGCTCATGTCGAGATCGGCGATCAGGATGCCTTCGCCTTCCGTGAGCGGCGGCACGACGTGTTTGCCTTCGGGCGAGATGATCGCGGTCATGCAGCCGCCGCGCAGGGCCTTCTGCAGGCCGGCGTCGGAGGTGATGGAGGCGATCTGCTCGTCGGTCAGCCAGCCTGTGGCATTGACCACAAAGCAACCGCTTTCCAGCGCGTGGTGGCGGATGGTGACCTCCATCTGGTCGGCAAAAATCGGCCCGACCATGGAGCCCGGAAACTGGGCGATATGGATGTCCTCGTGCTGCGCCATCAGGGCGTAGCGGGCCAGAGGATTGTAATGCTCCCAGCAGGCCAGCGCCCCAAGGCGTCCGACGGCGCTGTCGACCACCTTCAGGCCGGAGGCGTCGCCCTGGCCCCAGATCATCCGCTCGTGAAAGGTCGGGGTGATCTTGCGGCGCTTGAGGATGAGCGTGCCATCGGCATCAAACAGCAGCTGAGTATTATAGAGCGATCCGTAGTCACGCTCGTTGACGCCAAGCGCCACGACGATGCCATGCTCGCGGGCGGCTGCCGAGACGGCATCGGTGGCGGCACTCGGCACCGTGACGGCTTCCTCGTAAAGTCGCACGTGCTCCTTGCCGGAGAGAACAGGCGGCAGCACGAAAGAAAAATAGGGGTACCAGGGGACGAAGGTTTCGGGAAAGACGATCAGCTCGGCGCCTTTGGCGGCTGCTTCACGAATTGCATCCAGCACGCGGGCCAGTGTTTTCTCGCGCGAGGTCAGATCCGGCGCGATCTGCGCGGCGGCAACCCGGACGCTCGGTTTTTTCTCCATGACGAAATCCTCGATTGACGGGGCAGGAGGCGGAGCGCCAAGGCTCCGCCTCTTCTTCTTTGGGGCGCCTGGCGCTTAGAGCGTCCAGGTATCAAGGATGAAGGCGCCGTCACGGCGATGGATCAGGATCAGGTCGAGAACGTCGAGCGGACTGATCGGCGTGATGCCGGGGATCAGCGCGCCTTCGCCATGGCCGTAAAGCGCCTGAAGGGCAAAACGGCAGGCATAGACCTTGCCGCCTTCTTCCATGAACTTGACGATCTGGTTGTTGAAATTCAGATGGCCGGGAAAGGCCTCCGCGCCGAGCGTCGGAAAACCGCGCTGGACGCCGAGTGTCACGCCCGGGCCGTAGAGAAGGATCGAGGTTTCGAAACCCTTCCGCTTCAGGCGTGTCGCCTGCAGCAGGTTGACGAATCCGATCGATCCTTCGAAGGCCACGGTATGGAAGGTGACGAGGGCTTTTTCGCCTTCGCCGGCCTGTACGTCCTCGAAAACCTTGTCCTCGTAATCGACAAGAAAGTCGCCTTTTTGATTGGCTGGCTTAGTCACTGCGGGCATGGATGGCTCCTTGATTGAAATCCGATCCCCATCCGGGGAGCATCCATCCAATTGCAAGCGTCATGCCAGATTGATTATGCATAAATAGCAGTCAAAACTAGCAATAATGCATTCAATTATGCAATCAAAAGCGAGGGTTAAAGTTTTAAAGCTGATTTTCTGGGCGATCGAATGCAAAAAACGAATGCACGAAAGTTCAAAACAGATGCATTCAATTGATCGTCAATCAGTGCAAGGAGACCTAATATTTGTGCAGCATGAGCCGCTTTCGCGGCTGGGTTCCGGGGAAGCTCTTCGATCTTGCCACTTTTGGTGCTGGTCACATGGCCATGGGTGCGAGGGAGGCCCTTGCGTCAAGATGCCTAGCCGCATCAAATCGGAAAATTCTAACTATATTGAATGCAATCAATCAATGCATTTGGATGTATTGCGCGGGCTGTTCGGGCGCCAACGGAGTAAGCCGCCAATTCCGTCGGCGGAAAAGCGGAGGCTAACCTGCGCCTCTCCTGCGTCGAAAGGGAATGCTTGGATTTCGTTCTCACCGATCACGGCCGTGTCGCTCTTAGCTTCGAGCACGTGTGCGCCACAACGAAACTGTCCGGATGTCAGGCTGTTCGGCATTGAATCGACACGCTTCAACTTGAGAGCTAGAGGATAGGCCTGATCGATAGCAGCCCCGTTGAGCGGACACATGATGAACGACACTGTCCTCCTTTTTCACGGCATCGCCCGGACGAAGAAAAGCATGGCGAAGCTCGCCGGCTTCCTGTCCGGCCACGGCTATCGGGTTGTGAACGTCGGTTACCCCTCTACCAAGTTTTCGATCAGCGACCTCAGCGACCTCATCGACATCATCCGACCTGAGATCGATGCCGCTGCGAAGGACGCAGGCGAGGGCCGGGTCCATTTCGTCGGCTATTCGATGGGTGGGCTGATCATCCGCGCTTTTCTCAGGCGCTATCGCCCAGCCAACTTGGGAAGGGTGGTCATGGTCGGAACGCCGAACAACGGCAGTCAGATTGCCGATTTTCTCAAGAACTGGCCCTTATACAGGAAGGTCTATGGACCGGCAGGACAGCAGCTGGTTACCGATCAAGCCGCTATGACCGAGCTGTTCGGCACGGTCGACTACGAACTTGGCATCATCGCCGGGAATCGGACCATCGACCCGGTCTCCTCCCTTATCATCGGCCTCAGGGTTCCGAATGATGGAAAGGTTTCGGTGGAGAGCACCCGTCTCGACGGCGCGGCAGCGCATATCGTCATTCCGGCAAACCACACTTTCTTGCCCGTCAACAAGGTGATGTGGAGCCAGACCCTGTCGTTTTTGAAAGATGGACGGTTTACAAGCTGAATTTCCAAATATTCAAACATCCGCCACATGCCCTCTGCTTAATTCCCCGCGGCACCGGTATCGAAGGAAATGTAATGACCGCCATCCTGCGAAAGAAAGTTCACGGCGCGTCTACACGCGGACAGGTCATCGATGGTGCGCCCGATGTCGGCGTCGCCTATCAGGTGTTTTCCGATACGGTGATCGAAGACGTTATCGTCAAGAATTCTCCTCGAGGCTTCAAATTTCACAATGGCAGGAATCTCACCGTCAGGCGCTGCGAAACGGAGAATGTGAACGGCGACGGCATCTACCTGACGAAGACGACGCACGTGTTGCTGGAGAATAACCGCATCGGCGCGGCACCGGGCGAGGGAGCAGACTGCTGCCAGTTCGCCTATCAAAACAGCGACGACAATATCAGCTCCGATATCGTGATCCGCGGCAATCTCTTCCTGCAGTCGCCGGCGAGCGCATCGAACAAGGGCGCGCTGGTCTGCGACAGAACGCGAAAATACCTGGTCGAATACAATTTCATCGGCGGTAAGAATTTCTCCTTTTCGTCGATTGGGGATGACGCCGTGGTGCGCAGCAACATCATGCGCGATGGCAGGATGAATGATTATTCCTTCGGCTACGGCGTCGGCGACAAGGCCGACCACGCCGGCCATCACATTTATGATAACTGGATCGAGAACACCAATCGTGGCGTCAGCCTGAGCGGTTTTTCGGATCAGGAGCTGGCATTTCGCAAAGATATCGATATCCACGACAACGTCATTAGCCAATGCGACATCGCGTTCTTCGCCAACCGTCGGTGGTCCGGCAGCTTTCGGCGCAACATATTTCTGCGGTGCGAGCAGGACATCGTTCTCAAGGGAAACGGCAAAACGACTGCGGGTGATATCGATGGCAACTATCGCAACGATGGCAGCTTTCTGAACGTCACCCCGCCGCCGCTTCGTTTCAAGCCCGATGGCAACGCGTCCGTTGCCTCCGGCGAGTGGACATCCGAGCCCGACGAAATCCGCATCCAGTGGCGGAACAAGGGCATCGATATCCCAGGCGCCAACCGGCCTTCCATTACGGTCGAGCCCGGCATGGAATTGTCATGCGTTCTACTGGCCCGCAAGGCGCAGAACTGGATGCTGGCGATCGCGGAGACTGCCTATGACGACTTCACGCCGCGGGCATGGCAGGAACACAAGCTGCCGTGGCGCAAGCGCTATCTCTCGATTTAGACGGTGCGACGGACACCCGGATCGCGCAAAATCAGGATCGACGCCAGCGAAGCCTCATGGCCTTTCCTGCGCTGAGCGCTTTGCGAACCGGCTCATCGTAGAGGCGGGTGACGACAATGGCCAATACGACGATCAGCGGAAGAACAATGGCAAAGATCGCCCAGGCCGGCGGTTGTCCCAGGCCGGCGGCTTTCCAGGCTCCCAACAGCAATCCCAGCAGCGGAACATGAATTGCATAGAGCGCGTAGGACGCCTCTCCCGCAATAAGAAGGGGCTGCCGCAGCACGCCATCGAAGTTGGCTGTGTAAAGGACAAGCACGGCGAGAGGAAATAAAGCAGTGATGACGATCAGGTCCTTTATGCCAACCAGTGCGGCTGGCGCCTGGAAGACGAGAAGAGCAGTCGCGACGACGATTGTTGTCACTGCGGCTGCTTTTCCGATGCCCGAAGGGGAAAGCCGCTGACGGTAGCGGTACATCAGGATGCCGAGGCTGAAAGAAAAGAGAACGCGGGGAAATCCGGAGAGCAAGGCGCCGTCGAGCGGTATCAGGTCGGCGCTTCCATGGGCCAGCGTTTGCGCCGCCAGCCAAACCCATGACGCAAGCAGGATGACAGCGAGCACACCGTTGGACAGTAATCTCGCCGTATAGCCATAGGCGAGGTTGATCACGATCTCCAGGAATAGAGACCATGACGGACCGTTGAAAGGGAACAGGTTTGGCGCCTTCAGCGATGTCCCACCGATCGCCGGCAGGAAGAACATCGAGGCAATCAACGAGGTGGCAAACAGCATGGGGTCCATTTGCTGATTTCTGCTGAGCGACATGCCCGCATAGGCGAGGACGCCGAGCAGCAAACCGAGGAGATAGAGGGGGTATAGGCGGATGAGACGCTTGATGGCGAAATCATTGGCAGAGAGCGAAGACTCTTGAATGAGTTTCCTCTCATAGGCGTGGCCGATCACGAAGCCGCTGAGACAAAAAAACAGGTCGACGGCGAGATAGGCAGCCGGTGCTGCATCAAATCCGACAAAACCTTCGGTGTGATGCACTGCCACACAAATGGCCGCCAAGCCACGAATGCCATCGAGGCCAACCAGTCTACGATTACTTGAAGTCATCTTTTTAGCCTGATGCATGTTGCGCGCCTGCCTGGGTCGGTTTGCGGAAGCGGGACAGGAACTCCGGGCCAAGGCTCGTAAGCGCGATCACGGTATGGGGCCATAAGATGAAGGGGGCGAGCATCATTCCGGCTTCGGTGAATGCGCCGATCAAGATCAGGAGGATAATGACAACCTCCTTTCTCTTAGTGATGGCGAGCGCTTGATTGAGGGGCGACGAGGTCATCTTCGCCACGAGCCGCACCACGACGAACGACGTCCAGATTATGGTTGCGGGTATGCCTATGTTCAGCGCAAGTTCGATATAGGTGTTGTGGGTGGATTGAGCGTCCCACGTAAGGCGAACATATTGCTCCATGATGTCGGGTTGTCGGAACAAGGCAAATCCCCAGCCAGTAAGCGGCCGCTCGTAGATCAACGGCAGCAACTGTTCCCAGACATTCGTACGTCCGCTGAGCGTAAGGTCTTTCCCGAATGACTCGGCAATCGCCTGTGCCACGCCCATCAACGCGACGGAGACGACGAAGCCCAGCAGGGCGAATGCAAGAAGAACGACGAAGGATCTGAAGATGCGGCCTGGAAAGCGCTGAATCCAGCTCATTCCGTAGTATACGGCAACTCCGATCGAAAGCAGGATGATCGCCGTTGATGATTTCGCCAGCACGATGAGCACGAGGTAGAGCAGCATTGCCGCCCATCGCAGCAGATCATAATAGCGCAGACGCCACATCGGCAGGGCTGGAAGCAGCAGGATGAAGTTTGCTGCCGAAAACTGGCCGAGCATGTTTTTGTGGTAGAAGGCCCCTTTCACCATCCCGGCATAGCTGCCTCTCATCACCGCAAACCGGGGAAAGGCTGCCGTGTAAAGAATATTGATGAAAGCCGTCGCAATCGCAAACTTGGCCAAGCTTTCAAATGTGTCGACGGCTCCATAACGGGCTCTGTAAAGAAGGGGTCCAGCTGTCAGCAATGCGACGGCGACGAGCGCCCGGAGCGAGGCTGTAACGCTGACGGAAAAAGCAATCGAGAGAAAGACGCATAAGCAGACTATGCCGACCAGCGGCGAGGCGCTGCGGAGCAATTCAACGACTCGCCTGGGCTCCAGCAAGCAGTAGAGACCAATGAGTGGAACGAGCGACATCAGCAACAGTCGCATTGGCATGGGATCTTTGCCGACACCCTCCTGGAAGTCGGCGGGCAGCCCGTACCACATGCCGGTCGCTCTCCAGAGGGAAATATAAAATATTGCCGAGAGGAGGATCCGAACGAGGGTTTCACGCCGAATGCGATATTGCGCGCGAGCTCTAGGTCTATGTCTTTGCAGGCCAATCGGTTGGTAGCTGTCAAATGAGGTGCTCATGACATTCCGCCTTACGTTTTGGTAACCACCTGAGCGGCAAAAATCAAAGCTGTAGACCCGCTGCGGCGAGGAAGCTCGTGATCAGCTTGTATGCCCCTTCATTGAAATGAAGATGGTCAGGCTTGTAGTTGGAACAATCCTTATCGCTTGGCTTACCGCACCGCAACATATCATCGTTCATTTGAACGAACGTGACACCCGGCATTTCAGCCAATGACGATGCGACAAGCTGGTTGGCCGGAATTCTGACATCCTCGTAGAAGGCATAGCGCTTGCCCCGAGGCGGTATGGACAAGGCATAGATATGGGCGCCCGGCCAAAGAGCGCGAACCTTGCTGACAACAGCCACGACACCGGCCGCCACTGCGCAAGGCGCAGTTTTCGCACCAAGGTTGTTCGTGCCGATAAGCACGACGACATCCGCGGGATGGAAATCCGGAAGGTCTAAACCCTCGAGGCGGTACAATGCATTTTGCGTGGTGTCGCCGGCGACCGCGAGGTTCATCACCGGGCGGGTGGGAAAGCTGTCCTTGATCCAGGGTTGCCAGAGTTCGACGAGCGAATCGCCGACAAGAGCCAGATTGTATCGGGCCGATCTGGCGCGATAGCTGGGAAGAGCGCGATTTAAGCGCTTGCTTGCCTGCTTTTGCTGGGCCGAGGCATTCATCGCTTTTGTCGGGTCAGGGCATTCCTGTGCGAAGGACGGGCCAGCATTGCCGACGATGAGAAAGAAATTGCATGCGAGGACGATGAGGAGGTTGGCGAAGAGTCGCAACATTCAGATTACCGATATCCTGACGTCTTGGGGCTTTCATTATTGAAGAGGAAAGTGGCGGTGGCAAGGAAAGAGTGGCTCTGGTCCCTCCGCCCGCAATGCTCGCCCATGATCCATGAAATGGAAATGCACCGACCGCATCTTATCGACGAAATCTTCAACTCCCGGAACCAAAGGCCGAACCCGCCGTTGATTGCCATGCCCAACCGTGTCCGGGAGCAGGACAGACATGGCACGTCAGACATTCTGGAAAGGTTATCTCAAGCTCTCGCTCGTCACCGCCGCCGTCTCACCGGTCCTGCGGTTGATGATGTTGAAGGAGACGCGATCGGAGGAGGAAACGGCGGTGTAGAGCCCGACGGCGCAGGCAAGGTCGCCCACCTTCAGATGACCCTTCCAGCTTGCCCGAGCGGCCATTCCATCCTCCGTCGCAAATTAGAGCCGGCTGCCGCTCTTGTCGGTTTCGAGTTCCTGAAATGCCCAGCCGCGGCCGTCGGGCGCGGGATAGGCGAGCAGCGCATCGCCATCGCCGATCTTCTGGCGCGATGCGGCGTCCCTGGCATGGACAATCGCTTCATCCGCTGTCGCATAGGTTTCCGAAAGTGTGTCGCCGAGCTTATAGGCCCAGCCATTGTCATGCGGCACGACCTGATAGGTGATATCGGCCATTTCGGATCTCCTCTTCTCACTCAAATAGGGTGCATGATGTCGTCGGCTAGTTCCGATTTGCTTTGCGCCGTTCGTCGAGCGCAATGATCTTCTCCAGCGACGCGATATCCTCGCTGGTGACGACCGGAACCGGATCGGCAGCGATGGCTTCCAGCACCTCCTGCGAGACGGCGCCATTTCGGATCGCCCATTCCAGCGTTTCGCGGGTTTCCCGCTCGGCCTTCAGCTGCGCATAGAGCGCAACGATCAGTCGATCGCGAGCATCCATCCGCCGGCCTTGGTTATCCATGCTGCGGACGTCAGGCATCGCAATCCACCTTTGTCACTGATTTCGTTCAGGTGTATTCAACTGATGACGGATGGAAAGGTTCCGAAACCCATGGGCGGCGTTTGCCATTGCCGCCTCAGGCGGAAATCACCATCTGCAGGATATTCGCAAGAGGATTTCAACATGGCCGATCTCAAGGCACGTCCCCGCCCGACCGGTGCCACCGCCGTTGTCGGCCGAACCGGTTTCCCGCACGTCACCTCCGCCACCAAAGGCGAGATCGATATCGTCACCGCGCCGTCGCAGCCGGGTTTCAATCCGCTCGATCTGCTCTATTCCTCGCTCTCGGCCTGCCTGGTGCTCAGCGCCCGCATCGCCGCCAGCCAGATGGGCGTTCTCGACAAGATCAGCGAGATCACTGCCGAGGTCACCGGCGAGAAGGCGACGGAAGGCCTTTCGCGCGTTGCCAAGTTCAACATCGCCTTTTCGATCAAGGGCGATATCGACGAAGAAACCCGACAGAAAATCGCCCATGCCGCCGAAGACGAGATCTGCACGGTGAGCAACACCATCCGCGGCAATCCCGAGTTCGCGACGACGATATCGGGGTAATGCTAAATCTACATAATAATTATAGACAATCGGGGGAGGAGGATTGCGTGACCAATGCCCCGCTTCTATGCTCGGGCATCGAAAGCAATGATCCCGGCCACCATGCAGCCCAAGCCTCTCCCGACGTCTGAACAACCCGTCGTCGCCATCATCGGCGGCGGTGTCTCCGGCGCCGGTGTCGCCTATCATCTCGCCAGAGCCGACTGCGGCGAGCGCCCTGCCATCATGGTCTTCGAGCCGCGCGCCGAACTCGGCCGCGGCCTTGCCTATGACACGGCCGATCCGGCCCACCGCATCAATGTTCCAGCCGCCAAGATGAGCCTGCAGCCCGATGACCTGGGCGAATTCTTGGCCTGGATCGAAGTCCGCGACGCCGTCGCCGGCGACCCTGAGGCCAGGCAGCCCGATGGCTCGCTCTTCCCCCGGCGCCGGCTGTTCGGCGATTATGTCGCCTCGCTGCTGAAGCCGCTGCTGGAAGACGGTAGCGTGCGTCATTGCCGCGCTGCAGCGACGGCTGTCGAACGCCGTGCCGGCCGCTGGTCGATCCTCGACGATAGGGGCGGCGTGACGGAGGCCGATATCGTCGCGATCGCCACCAGCCATCCGCCGCCGACAGCCCCCGGCCGGCTTGCGAGCCGGCTTGCCGCCCATCCCCGTTTCGTCGCCGATACCACCAAGCCGGGCGCGCTGGACGTGATCCGCCCGCACGACCGGGTGCTGGTCATCGGCAACGGCCTGACGGCCGCCGATGTCATTGCCTCGCTGGCTGAGCGCGGGCATGACGGTCCGGTGACCGCGATCTCGCGCCGCGGTCTGCGGTCTCGCGGCCATCCGCCGGTACCGCAGGAGCTCTTCGGCGATTTCGTCTCCGATGCGGCCCATTCCGCCGTGTCGCTGCTGAGAGGGATCCGCGCCGCCATAGGTGCGGCGAAGGAAGAGGGCATAAGCTGGCATGGGGTGATCGATCAGGTGCGGGCGCAGGGATACGATCTCTGGCAGGCGCTGCCGGTTGCCGAACGACGCCGTCTCGTTCGCCATCTGCGTCCCTATTGGGATGTCCACCGTTTCCGGATCGCCCCGCAGGTCGAGGCCGTGCTCGACGCGGCGGTTGCTGCGGGCCGCCTCGACATTGTTGCCGGCTCGGTTGCCGATGCGCGCATCGAGGGCGAACTTATTCTTTGCACCCTGCAGCCGCGTCATCAGCGCCAGCCGTTGGAGGGACGCTATGACGCCGTCGTCGTCACCACCGGCCCGGCGCATGGCGGTATTCTCCAAACCCAGCCCTGGCTAGCAGCACTTGCGGCAAGCGGCCATCTGACGCTCGACCCGACCGGCCTCGGCCTTGCCTGCACCGAGCGCTCGGAGGCGATCGGCCCGTCGGGAAAGGCAGATCCTTCGCTGCTGATCTCCGGCCCGCTGGCGCGCGGCACCTTCGGCGAGCTGATGGGACTGCCGCAGGTGACCGAGCATGCGTTCTTCGTCGCCGGCGAGATCGCCGAAAAGCTGCGGACGAGCGCGACGAATAAGCATCCTGCCTGATTTTCCATCAATATGTCGCTCTTCGGCTGTCCCCGGTGATCGACTTCTGATAGTCACTCGGCCATCACTGCATAATTCCTTAAATCGAAATCGATTTAAGGATAAAATTATGCAGCAACTTAAAGTGTTACAGCGTCCTTTGCGCGTCTGAAAAGACGCGCGGCGCTGTAATATCCCGCCGGCCCGGCATTTGGGCGACCAGAAATATCGAGATCATGTCGCAGGCCGCTCCCACCCTTTCCGAAGCCTCGCCTTCCAATCGTTTTGCCCTTGCGGCGCTGCTTCTCGGCGGGGCGGCGATCGGCGGCTCGCCGATCTTCGTCAGGCTGTCCGAAGTCGGTCCGATGGCGACGGCCTTCTGGCGCGTGGCGCTGGCGTTGATCCCGATCGTCATCGTCTCGCTGATGAAGAAGGAAAGGGGGCCGAAGCCGCAAAGCCTTTCCGACTATGCCATGCTGGTTCTCCCGGGCGTCATGTTGGCGCTCGACCTCGCCGCCTGGCACCTTTCGCTCACCATGACGTCGGTCGCCAATGCGACGCTGCTTGCCAACCTCGCACCGGTTTTCGTCACGCTGATCGCCTTCGTCTTTTTCAGCGCGAGGATCAGCCGCGTCTTCGTGATCGGCCTTGCCGTGGCGCTCTCAGGCGTCGTCATTCTGAAGGGCGGACCGGCAGCCATCGGCAATGGCGACCTCCGCGGCGACGGCATCGCGATGATCGCCGCCTTCTTCTATGCCTGTTACATCCTTGCGATCGGCAGGCTGCGCAGCCGCTTCGATACGATCCGCATCATGCTGTGGAGCACGGCCTGCGCTGCCGTCTGCATCTTTCCGATCGGCCTGATCTATGAGGGCCATATGCTGCCCGCGACCGTCTACGGCTGGTCGATCGTCTTCGGCCTCGCCTTTATCAGCCATGCCGGCGGACAGGTGGCGATCACCTATGCGCTCGCCTATCTGCCGCCGGCCTTTTCCTCGCTGACACTGCTGCTGCAGCCGGTCGTTGCGGCAATCCTTGCCTGGGCGCTGCTTAACGAGGCGATCGGGACGATGCAGGCGCTCGGCGGCGCCGTCGTTCTTGCCGGCATCATGATTGCCCGGACGTCCCGCGTTCAGGTGTGAAGCCGCGGCTGATCAGCGGTTTTCCTGCAGCAGCCATTTCTGGATGATCGGCACGTCGGCATCGCCGAGATCGTGGCCGCCGGCGATGACGTCGGAATCGACGGTGGCGCCCGAACTCTTCAGCCTCTCTTCCAGTTCGCTCGCATATTTGCCGTAGGCATCCGTCTTACCGCTGATGACGAGCAGATCCGTGCCTTTCAGATCGGCATGCGGATAGTCGCTGAGCACAGGCATGGAGCGCAGCAGCACCGCCTTGTGAACCAGGTTCGGGTGCAGGTAGAGCAGCGAGTTCAAAAGGTTGGCGCCATTCGAATAACCGACATAGACGACTTTCTGAGGGTCAAGCCCGTAGGATTTGACAGCGCCCTCGATAAAGGCCGCGAAGGCCTCGGCCTCGGTCTTGATGTCGTTCTGGTCGAAGGAGAAGGGGGTAATGCGCTTGTACCAGCGCGGAAAGCCTTCCTCCGTCGCCCGGCCGCGTACGCCGAGCAGCGTCGCCCGCGGCGCTACCTTGTTCAGCAGCGGCATCAGCGTCGTCTCATTGCCGCCGGAGCCGTGCAACAGCACGAAGACACTGCCATCGGGGTCCGGGGGCGTATAGAAGCGGTGGACGAATGGCAACTCGCGGTAATTGACACGCGGCTGGCCGGGCATTGAAAATTGCGGCAGCATCACCTTCAGGTCGTGAAGATTGGTGATGGCTTCGGGCGGCGCGAACAGCTTCCCTCCGAGGGCGGCCTGCTCTTCGTCCACAGTCATGCCGGGCTTGTCGGTGGCGAGTTCCACCAGCGTGCCGCCGGGCTCGCGGGCGTACAGCGAGCGAAAATATTTGCGGTCGTGCATGTTGGTCGGCGAGGCGTCGGTCGCCTCCAGAGCCTTGCGCACGGAAAGCAGCGTCTCCTCGTCGGCAGCGCGGAAGGCGACGTGATCGACCGTCCCGGTACCCGGCGCGCCGGACCAGAAGCCGCGCGCATCGCGCACGTCGATGATGTCGCCGGATTGCGACACCAGCCTGTCGATCGTACCGCGGCTGGCCTGGAAACGGTAACCGAAATGCGTCTCGAGGAAGGTGCGGCTTTCGGCGGGCTTCTCCGTCAGCATGGTCGCGCCGCGCAGGCGCTGAACGGCATGCTCGACCGGGATCGAGGCGCCGTCCCAGGCGGCTGGCGATGCGAGCTTCTTTGCGCCCGCGAGCTTGAGGATGATGTTGTCGGGATCCTTCAGCCGCAGGACAGGCTCGCCGAATTCGTCGGCCGGTCCCTCTGAGCTCAGACCGAAGCTCATGGCGCGCGTCAGCCAGTAGCCGATGCTGGTGGGATTGATCGACAGCGATATTTCGCTGATCTGGCCGTAACCGGCCCGGCCGGGCGCACCATCTTCCCAGGTGAGGAAGGTCAGCAGCGAGCCCGGCGTTCCTGCGGCATCGCCATAGAACAGATGAAGCTGCGTCGCGTCCTCGTAACCGGCTGTCTGCTTGACGAGCCGCATGCCGAGAAATCCCGCGTAGAAGTCCACATTCGCCTGCACCTTGCGGGTGACGGCCGTGATGTGATGTATGCCTGATACCATCGAGAGCAGTCCTGATTGAAGCGGTGTCGTCAGGAGCGCGAGTATGAGAGCTGCGAAGGTCATACCGTTGCCAATGACGATCGCTTAATTTTGTTCCGCACAAAGCGCAAGCGAATCGCCGCGCTGCAACAACTCCAAATGCTCGACATCTTCAAGTGCCTCTTCCAGTTGCTGCAGGGTCGGCGGCTTGACCATATAGGCACGTGCGCCGAGATTTCTGGCCCGCTGCATGTCGGTCTCATCGCTTGAGGTGCTGAGGATACAGACGGGAATGCGCTTGAGACGGACATCGACAGAAAGCGCACGCAGCACCTCGAAGCCGTCCATGATCGGCATGTTGATGTCGAGCAGCATCAGGTCGATCTGCGGCACATCGGCGATGCCGGCGCGTTCTTCGAGCAGCCGCATCGCCTCGCGTCCGTTGGTGGCGACATGCAGGTTGAAATTCACCTTGTCCCGCCGCATCAGCTTGATCTTCAGAAGCTGGATGTCGGCAGGGCTGTCTTCGACCAGCAGCACTTCGGCGAGCCTGCCCGAACCTTCGCCTGGCTGCTCCGCCGATCTGGCGCTGTGCGGCACGGCCGATGCGGCTGATGGCGCGGGCCTCGCCTCGGCGAGCGGCACTTCGAGAATGAAGGTGGCGCCCGGCCCATTTTCTGCCTCGCACCAGATCGAGCCGCCATGCATCTGCGCGATGCGGCGGCAGATGGCAAGGCCGAGCCCGGTGCCTTCGATGCCACGCCCGACGAGACGCTTGAACGGCTGGAAGATCAGCTCGCGGTGCTCGGGGTCGATGCCGGGCCCGTTGTCACGCACGGTGAGGCGGCAGGTATCGGCCAGCGCTTCGCCTGTGATGCTGATCTCCGGAACCTTCTGCTCGCAATAGCGGACGGCATTCGACACCAGGTTCTGCAGGAGCTGGGTCAGCAGCGTCGCATCGCCCATGACCTCCGGCAGCGCCCCGCGGATGATGACGGCTCCGCGGCTTTCGGTCTGCTGGCGCAGATTGTCCTCCACCTGGTTGAGCACATCGGAGAGCGAGACCGGCCTGAGTTCCAGCCCCCCGGAGGCCTCGAGCTTGGTGAAGCCCGAGACCTTGACGATCAGGTCTTCCATGTGGTCGGCGGCGCTGAGCACGTAATCGAGCAATTCCCGGTCTTCGGCCGGAAGCGCCGCAGAACCGTGCAGGATGCGGCTGAAGGATTTGATCGTCCGGAGCGGCTCCTTCAAATCATGGGCCATGGCGCGGGTGAAGATCTCAAGCGATTGCCGCTTCTGCTCCAGCTTCGCTTCCAGCATGCCGTGCATGATGGCGTTCTGAATGCAGCGATGCAGTGTCTCCGGCGAAAGCGAATCCTTTGTCAGATAGTCGCGCGCGCCGCTCTTCATCACCTCGACGGCGACGGTTTCGTTGCCCTGGCCGGTCAGCATGATGACGTTGGCGGCGGGGTCATCCTCCAGGATATCGGCAAGAACGCCGAGCCCGTCGCGCCCCGGCAGTGAATAGTCGAGCAGGATGCAGTCCGGCCGTTTCCGGCCGTTCAGCGCACGACCCTCTTCACCCGTCTCCGCCTCCACGACGGTATAGGCAGTGCTGGAAACGCGGCCCAATATGCGGCGATAGACCTCGAGATCGTCGATGTTGTCGTCGATGATGAGAATAGAGCAGTGTTCCGCCAATCTGTCAGTCCTCGAGTGGCAGGATCGCGATTTCGAACCAGTATTCCTTCAGCCGCTGGATCGCGGCGAAGAGCCCGTCGAGATCCACCGGCTTCTGCACATAGGTATTGGCGCCGAGCGCATAGCAGCCTTCGATATCGCGTTCGTCGTCGGAGGTCGTGAGGATCACCACCGGAATCTTGCGCCAGCCGGCGTTCGACTTGATCGCCTCCAGCGTCTTGCGGCCGTCAAGACCCGGCATGTTGAGGTCGAGCAGGATCAGCCCGGGTTTCGGCACCATCTCGGCGAGCATGTCGAGCGCTTCCTGACCGGAGGCCGCCCAGCGGATCGAATTGCGCAGGTTGGTGCGTTTGAAGGCGCGCATCGTCGCTTCGAAATCGTCTTCGCTGTCCTCGACGATCAGGATCGGTTGCGTATCACGCTGCTGCATTCTGCCCCTCGCGCTTTTTTCCCAGAGTGAAGTAGAATGTCGTGCCGGTGCCGACCTCGGATTCCAGCCAGATATCGCCATTGTGCCGGGCGATGATCTTGCGAACGAAGGTGAGGCCTGCCCCGGTCCCGTCGTCGGAATCCTGCGACTTTTCCAGCCGTTTGAAAATGCGGAAAATATCCTCGTGGAATTCCTGCGGAATGCCCTTGCCGTTATCCTTAACGAAAAACACGTTGCGGGCAACCGTGCCGTCCTTGCCGACGAACCGGTCAAGATAGCCGATCGAGACGAGCGGCGCCGGCTTGTCGTTGTATTTGACCGCGTTGGTAATGAGATTGCGGAACACTTCGGTCAACCGCGGCGCATCGCAGACCACCTCCGGCAGCCGGCCGTCGATGATGACCTTGGCGTGCCGCTCCTCGAGCAGCAACTCCATCGTCGCGACGACATCCTTGACGATCAGGCCGATATCGGTGCGTTTGACCGCCAGTTGCTGGCGCCCGAGCCGGGAGAAATAAAGAAGCTCGTTGACGAGTTTCTCCATGCGCTGGCTGAGACGCACGAGCCGGTTCAGCCGGCGCACGCCGTCCGCATCGAGCTTGTCTTCATAATCCTCCAACAGGAAGCGGGAGTGGTTGTGCAGGCCGCGCAGCGGTTCCTTGAGATCATGCGAGGCGATATAGGCGAATTCATCGAGGTCGTGGTTGCTGCGCTCGAGCTCGGCCGTATAGGCCTCGAGCTGGGAAAGCGTCGTTTTCATCCGTTCTTCCTGCCGGACGCGCTCGCTGATGTCGCGCACTATACCGACGAAGGTTTTCGTATGGCCGGTGACGACGGCGCTGATGGAAACATCGATCGGAAAGACGATGCCGTTCTTGCGTCGTCCGGAGACCATGCGCGTCGTGCCGATGATGCGCTCCTCGCCGGTCTGCCGGTAATGGGCGAGATAGCCGTCATGCTCGGAATGGTAGGGTTCGGGCATCAGCATCTTGATGTTTTTGCCGATCGTCTCCTGCGGGGAGTAGCCGAACATGCTTTCAGCCGCCGGATTGAAATTCTTGATCGTTCCACGCTCGTCGATGACGACGACGGCATCAGGCGTGCCGCGCACCAGCGCGCCGAAGCGGACACGCTCGCTTTCCAGATGATGGGTGTTGCGCATGAAATAGAAGACGAAGAGCGCGATCAGCCAAAGCGTGGCAGCCGTAATGGTGCGGTTGGCGATCTCCTGCCAGAAGCCGGACTCGTCGTGCTTGACGGCGAAGAAGCCGAGCATCAGGAGCACGGTACAGGCAAAGGCGAAGAAAAGCGGCGCATTTCTGTTGCCGAACCAGAGCGCCGTCAGCACCAGCGGTACATAGAGAATGCCGTTGGCGACACCCAGCGGCGTATAGAGATCGACGAGAAGGCCGGTGAAGCAGACCGCAGCCGGGATCCAGAGCGGGATCTGCGCCCGGTTTGCCGGCTGCATCCACCAGGAGCGGGCGAGAAGCCCGGAGCCGAAGATCACCATGCCGACCGCCGTATGCAGCGCCATCGCCGCATAGGGGCCCCAGCGGTAGCCCTGTTCGGCATCGGTGACATAGCCGGCCAGCGCGATCATGCCGAGGGTGATGACGACATAGCTCGTCAATTCCTGCACCACCTGGCTTCTCGACCTCTCCACCTGGAGCGAGAGCAGCAGCGAGAGATTGGCGATCAGAAAGACCAGCGCCGTGTTCGGCCCCATGCCGCCGCCGATCTCGGCAATGAAATCCGGCGAAACCAGGAAACGCGAGATCAACACGTCGACATTGTGAAAACTCCGCCCGATCATCACGATTTCCACGAGCCGGGCGGCGGCGATCGCCGCCGCAAGCCCTGCCGTGATCGCCGCCGTTGCTCGAAAACGGCGGGCGGCGAGTGTCGAAGCGGCAAGCCCCACGCCGGAAAGCACGAAGCAGAGCGCGGTATTGAAGGCCATCGACGGAAAGCCGGGAACCAGCGAAATGACAATCTCGGCCTGCAGCAGCCAGCCGGCAAGCGCCGTCACGCCGAGAAGGAACATCAGGCAGCCGACGGCAATCGCAAAGCCACGGTAGTGTCGCCTTGGCTGGTCCTGCAGGTCCACGTTGCCCTGATCCTGCACCCGTGTGTCCTCCTTCGGTTTGCGCGGCAATCTTTTCCGAAATCGAGGAATACTCAAGAGGCAAGGCAGGGCGGTGCCGCGCTTTTTGCGAAATGATCTGCGATGAGGTATATCGAATTTTAGTGGAACCGCGGTATGGTGATGTCGAAGGACAGCGAGGTTCATTCGAACAATATCCAGATCACGGTGCTAGATGACCACCCTATTTTATGTCGACGACAGCAAGGATGACCTCTTCTATGTCGACTATATGAGCAAAAAGCAGCAGTTAGACGTCGATCTATTCTGTTTCTCGACCGCCGAAATGGCGTTGGAGGCACTGGAGACGCGCGCGGCGGAAGGCAAGACCTCGCCCGATCTGCTGGTCGCCGATCTCTACATGCCGCTCGATAGCGGCATCGTCCTGATCACTCGGTTGCGCCTGGATGATCGTTTCAAGGCGATGCGGCTTGCTATCTGCAGCGGATCGGATGCTGCCGAGGACCGCGCGCGCTCACTCGATGCCGGCGCCGATGTCTATCTGGAAAAGCCACTTGACCTTGCCGCGATCATTCTCAATCTTGAGATGTAGAAAACGGCGAAAGCCGTATGCCCTATTCCCTCCCATTCGTCCAAGCCATCTGACAAACCGCAATTGACAAGGTCGAGGACGCATCACAAGATGCAACCGAAGCGAAGAATATGGAACGCAAAATAAGCGCTGAGAGAACCGATCAACCCGCGTTCGCCGCCACGAACATCAGCCAACCCCTTAGCTGAATGGGTCTATCGGCTCTCTCGCGCTTACGTCTGGCACTGCCTTCTCGCATTCATGGATGTTGAATGCAGGAAGAATACGATACCCAGGTAAGAACTACTGCCCCTCAGTAAAATCTGCCCGTGCATCACCTGTCGTTGAGATAATTGATGATTTCCGCCTTACATATCGAAAGTCCCCGTTTTCGATATCTCTCATCAATCGTCTCGCAATTTTTGTAGCTCTTCGCGTTTAAGACGTATATCCCAAGATTTCGGGATTAGAGGCATTGGCGGGAGGAGAGGAAGAGTAGGAATGAACAATGCCCCGGCAATTCCCTTTCATGCCGGACCGGAACTGAGCCGGGCGATCAACCGCACCGATTTTTTCCGTCTGCTGAAATCGGCGGCACAGCATTACAACTTCGATAATTTCGCGCTGGCCCGCATTTCCGAGGCTTCGGCCCCTTTCGGTGAACGCGATATCGTCATCACCAATGTTGCCGAGCGGCGTGTCGGCCTTTTCATCACCACGTTGAAGGAAGCGCTGGGCACCGTGCGGGCGAAGACCGCCCAGTTCCTGGCAACGCCGGTCCATGGCCGGAGCGCACAGCCGGAAGATTATCCGTCCGATCTTGTTTTTAACGAGTTCCTGAGCGGTGTCTTTCTCTTCATCCCGCTGTTCACGCCGGAAGGGCGGCGATATTGCCTCGTCCTCTGCGGCGAGCGTCAGGAGCCGGATCAGAGTGAGATCGCCGACATGCTTCTCGACGCCATGCGCATTTTTGACAAGCTCTACGAGGAAATCCTGACGCCGGAAATGTCCGGACGCCTGACCCAGCGCGAATCGGAAATCGTCAAATGGACGAGCGAAGGCAAGACGTCGGCGGAGATCGCCATCATTCTCGGTCTTTCCGAACATACGGTCAATTCGCACATCACCGCCGCCGCGCGCAAACTTGACGCTGTGAACCGCGTTCATATGGTGGCGATCGCCTTGAGGAATGGTTTGGTTTCGTGAAGTTGGTTTCGGGATTGGGGGAATGAGACGATGATCACCGAAACGAGCCGAAGGAATGCCGTAAAGGTTCTCTTTGTCGACGACGAATTCATCGAATTCCGCGCGCTCAAGAAGAAGATCGCCGATCTCTCCGAGCCGGCCGTCGAGGTTGAATATTCGCAATCGATCGGTGACGCGCTGGAAAAGATCCGCGCGGCGCGCTTCGATCTCATCCTGCTCGATAATCGCCTTTTGCCCAATGCCGATTTCCGCGACACGGTGCCGGAGTTGCGCGGCATCGGTTACACCGGTCCGATCGGCGTCGTCTCGACCGATATATCGGGCGGCTATTTCCAGGAATTCCCGGATTACGGCGTCGATTTCCGCATCGGCAAGGACGAAATCGATGCCCAGACGCTGCAGCACATCATCCGCGAATATGTGACATATGACGTCCCGGATTTCTGGAAGGACGATTACAGCATTTAGAGCATTTGCGCTTTTCTCCGAGTCGCGGAAACGCTCTATCTCTTTCTTTTGCGCAATTCCGGACGCAAAACCGCTGCACACTTTTGCTGGAAATTGCTGATTTCAAGTGATCGGAAGGCGGATGATGAAGCGACTGCCGCTTTCATCCGAATGTTCGAGGCTGATATCGCCGCCAAGCGCCGCCAGAAACTCCCGCGCCGTGGTCAATCCGAGACCGGCGCCCTGGACCGTTCCGGGCTTCGGCAATTTCCAGAAAGGCTCGAATATCCGCTCCCGATAAGCCGGATCGATGCCCATTCCATTGTCGGAAATCCGGATGAACCAGTCCGTCCCCTCGCGCTCCGCGGCAATGGCCACATGCGGCGCCGCTTCCCCGCGATACATGAGGGCATTGGTCAGCAGATGCCGCAGCGCCAGACCGAAGAGGGCAGGGTCGGTACGGATGGAGGGCAGGCCGTCGCTTTCGAGCGCCGCCTCGCCGACCGCCGTCTCGTCGGTCAGTTCGCCCCAGACATTTTCGGCGAGCGCCTGCAGATCGACCTCTTCAGGCGTCACCTGGGGTGTGCCGCCGGCAAGGCTCATCAATGCCTTGGTAAGGCGCTGTGCCGTCTGCGCCTTTTCCATGATCATCCGCAGGCTCTGAAGCTGTTCGCCGTCGAGAGTCTCCTCGAGATCGTCGAGCAGCAGTTCGGCATACATGGCGATATGGCGGAGCGGCGATTGCAGGTCGTGCGAGGCGGTCGCGAGGAAACGCTTGATTCGCTCCTCACTGTCACTGGCACTGTTGGTTTCCGGCGGTCTCGTCGGGTCGGATGACATCTGGCGGTTTCCCCGATCTTTTAAGAGCGCCGCGCATCTTTTCGGACGCGCGAAGAACGCTGTAGCACTTTGAATTGCTGCATTATTTTATCCTTAAACCGATTCCGATTTCAGGAATTATCGTATCCGACAATAGAAAGAGGGCGCCGGCTCTGCAACCGGCGCCCTCTTCAAGGATGCGTCAACGGGATATTAGCTCGCGGACTTGCGCGGGCGACCCTGTTCCGGGCGGAATGATCTCGACTGCCTCATCGGTTGCCGCTGCCGCCTTAGCATGGCGGCGGCGCCAGTCGCCGAGGAAGAGCAGGATGGGTGCCGCGATGAAGATCGACGAGGCGCCGGCCACGAGAATGCCGAAGACCATCGGGATCGCGAAGCTAGAGACCGCGCTGCCGCCCCAGATCGCCATTGGCACCAGCGCGAGGAAGGCCGTCGCATTGGTGTAAAGGCTTCGCGCCAGCGTCTCGTTGATCGACTTGTCGATGATCTCGCGCAAAGGCATCGACTTGTAGAGCCGCATGTTTTCGCGCATGCGGTCATAGACGACGACCTTGTCGTTCACCGAATAACCGACAAGCGTCAGGATGGCGGCGATCGCCGTCAGGTTGAAGTCGAGGCCGGTGATCGCGAAGAAGCCGATCGCCTTGGTGACGTCGAGCACCAGCGTGACGATGGCGCCGACGGCAAATGGCCATTCGAACCGCACCCAGATGTAGATGAGCATCGCGAAGCTTGCGATCACCACCGACAGGATACCGGCCCAGGCAAGCTCGCCGCTGACCTTCGGACCGATGACGTCGGTGCCTTCGACCGTGGCGGTCGGATCGATCTTGGTGACTTCGGCCTTCAGCTTGGTCACCGCTGCCGTCTGCGCCTCTTCGCCGCCTTCCTGCCGTTGGGCACGAACGAGAATGCTGCTCTTGTCGCCGAAGGACTGCAGAGTGATTTCGCCGAGGCCGAGACTATCAAGACCTTCGCGGAACTTCGCAAGATCGGCCGCGCCCTGGGTTTTGACGGCCATCTGGATGCCGCCGCGGAAATCGACGCCGTAGTTGAGGCCGGGATGAATGAAGAGCACGACGGAGGCAATCGAAAGCAGCGCCGAGACGGTGACGCCGAAGAAGCGGGCCTTCATGAACTCGATGTGCTTGTCATAGGGGCTGAACGGGATCAACGGCCGGATGTTCAGCACCTTGAGCTTGCGGCGGCGGGTGATCTCGATCATCGCGACACGCACGAAGGCGACCGATGTGAACATCGAGATGATCAGGCCGAGCGCCATGGTCACGGCAAAGCCGCGAACCGGTCCGGAGCCGAAAAAGAACAGGATGGCCGCAGCGATCAGGGCCGTCATGTTGCCGTCGATAATGGTCGAATAGGCACGGCGGAAGCCGGTGTCGATGGCGGCGAAGGCGCTCTTGCCCTTGCGCGTTTCTTCGCGGATGCGCTCGTTGATGAGAACGTTGGCGTCGACCGCGAGGCCGATGCCGAGAACGACACCGGCAATGCCCGGCAGCGTCAGCGTCGCACCCACCAGCGTTAGCGCCGAGAAGGTCAGGATCGTGTGGATCAACAGCGCGATATTCGCCAGGAAGCCCCAGGTGCCGTAGAGAACGAAGATGAAGGCTGCGACGAGCACAAAGCCGACGATGCCGGAATAAATGCCCATCCTGATGGCGTCGGCTCCGAGGTCGGCGCCGACGGTGCGTTCTTCGATGACGGTCAGCTTGGCGGGCAGGGCACCGGCGCGCAGCATGGCGGCCAGCGTCGTGGCGCTGTCGGCCGAGAAACTGCCGGAGATCTGGCCGGAACCGCCGGTGATCGGCTCGCGGATGACAGGTGCGCTCAGCACCTTGTCGTCGAGGACGATGGCGAAGGGATTGCCGACGTTCTGGCGGGTGATCTCGGCAAAGCGAGTGGCGCCGGCGCTGTCGAAGCGGAAGCTGACGATCGGCTCACGCGTGTTCGGGTCGAAGCTGACGCGGGCATCCGAAAGGCGGTCGCCGGAGATTTCGACGCGGTCGAGGACCGGATAGGACCTGCCTTCATCGTCCTTCAGCATGGTCACGCCGGGCCCGGGCGCATTGTTCGGCGACAGCATGTGGAACGACATCTTGGCGGTGGAGCCAAGCAGTTCGCGCAGGCGTGACGGATCCTGCGCGCCCGGAAGCTGGACGAGCACGCGGTTGGCGCCGATGCGCTGGATGGTCGGCTCGGAGACGCCGACCTGGTCGACGCGCTGGCGGATGACCTCGAGGCTCTGCTGGACGGCATTGTCGACATTGGCGGCGATGCCGGCCCGCGAGAAGCCGACGGTGATGGTGGCGCCGTTCGCCGTGACATCGAGATCCGCCTGGCCGGCGCTGAGGCCGGTGCTGATCGGGTTGGCAAGTGTCTTGAGTTCGGTGACGGCAGCATCGCTCTGCGCGGCATCGGCAAGCGTCACGACGATCTGGTTCTGGCTGCGGACCACGGCTTTCGGCTGGATGCCCTTTTCGCGCAGCACGCGGCGCGCGTCCTGAAGCAGCGATTGCAGCCGCTCCTTGGTAAGGTCGGCTTCGTCGACTTCCAGAACGAGGTGCGAACCGCCGCGAAGGTCGAGGCCGAGCGACACCTGCTCATGCGGCAGCCAGGCCGGCACGCGCTGGAGGACGGATTGCGGCAGGACGTTCGGCAGGGCGATCAATAGGCCGAGTACGATGATCACCGTATAGGTGGCCACCAGCCATCGTGAAGTACGCATGTTGTATTCCTTGATATCGAGGGCCGGCGCTCGGGCGCTGGCGGCATGTCGTCAATGGTCGGAAGCGCCGATCGGCGCGAGCGTCAGGCAGCGACCGGCGGTGCGCGCGGCTGATGGGTCCTGGAGACTGCGGCATGAAGCAAAGCTTCAAATGCCGGAAAAGGCGCGGCCATGGTCCAGCCGGAAAAATCGACAGCCGGGACGACGGCAAGGGCAAGCGGTCCGGCGTCATGCGCCGCCTGCTTCGGTGCAAGCTTGCGTTCAGTGGCAAGCAGCCCGCGCACGGCATCGCGCGCAGTCAGCTGCGGCGGCTGCGAATCCCGATCGGAAGAGGAAAGCGTATTGGCGGCGGCGGCCGGCGAGATCACCAGATTGCCGCCGAAAAGCAGGCCGAGATAGGCAAGGACGGCGACGAGGAGGGAAGCGGCGATACGGCTCGTCAGACGGCGCTGGTCCAGCTCCATCTTCTCCGTCCCGGCGATGTCACTCCCGTATCGGCTCAAAAGCGCGCCAATCTCTTATTCTCTTTCCGGCGGAGGGTCATCCGTCAGCATAATTGTATCAGGCTCATGCCCGTCTTCATAGGGCACACTCTCATGATGCACTTGGGCGAGCCGGTCAACCATGCCCAGCGCGATTTCACGCTCGCCCATGATGACGGTGTCGGCGCCATAGTGCGTCAGCTCATCGACCTCGGCGTCGGAATGGGCGCGGGCGACGATGAGGATCGATGGATTGACGCTGCGGGCCTGCTCGATGATGCGGCAGGCTTCGAAGGCGTTCGGGATGGCGATGGCAATGCTGCGGGCGCCAGAGAGATTGGCAAGGTCGAGCGTTTCCCGCATCACCGCATTGCCCGACAGAGTTTCGATACCCTGCGCCTTCAGCTCGCCGATGCGCTTGTCGGAGTCCTCGATGACGAGAAAAGGTGTGGCTGACGACTTGAGATTCTGTCCGACGATGCTGCCAACCCGCCCGTAGCCGACGAGAATGGCGTGGCCGCTGAGAGTGGTCGGGTGCACCTCGTCGTCTTCGGGCGGCATCTCCTCTTGCGCCGCTATCGCATCTGCTGCGGGAGCAGGGTCTGCCACGACGTCTTCGCGCTTTGCACCATCCAGCAGCGGCCGCATGCGGTCGCAGAGGAAGAACAGCAGCGGATTGAGGATGATCGAGATGATGGCGCCGGCAAGGATCAGATCGCGGCCTTCCTCCGGCAGCAGCCCGAGTTCGACGCCGAGGGCGGCGAGGATGAAGGAGAATTCGCCGATCTGGCCGAGGCTTGCCGAAATCGTCAGCGCCGTGCCGAGCGGCTTCTTGAAGGCGAGCACGATGAGGAGCGCGGCGACCGACTTGCCGATGACGATGATGAAGATGGTGGCGAGGATCGGCAGCGGTTTGTCGATCAGGATGTTCGGATCGAACAGCATGCCGACCGAGACGAAGAACAGTACGGCAAAGGCGTCGCGCAGCGGCAGGCTCTCCTGCGCGGCGCGATGGCTGAGCTCGCTTTCGGCAAGCACCATGCCGGCAAAGAAGGCGCCGAGCGCCAGCGACACGCCGAAGAGCTTCGCCGCTCCGAAGGCGACGCCGAGCGCGATCGCCAGCACGCCGAGCCGGAAGAGTTCGCGCGAACCGGTATGGGCGATGCGGTGCATCGTCCAGGGAATGAGCTTGCGGCCGAAAACCAGCATCAGCGCCACGAACAGTGCCACCTTCACCAGTGTCATGGCGATCATGCCGCCGATGCCGAGATCGAGGCCGAACAGGCGGCTCAGCCCGGCCGAGAGCGGCTCGACGGGAGCGTGACCCTCACCGCCGATGCTGGCTGCGGCCGGGATCAGCACCAGCGCCAGCACCATGGCGAGATCCTCGACGATCAGCCAGCCGACGGCGATCCTGCCGCGCTCCGTCTCGACGAGGCGCCGCTCCTGCAGCGCCTTCAGCAGCACGACGGTGGAGGCGACAGAAAGCGCCAGGCCGAAGACCAGGCTGCCGCCGGTCGACCAGCCCATGAAGGCGCCGAGCCCCCAGCCGAGCAATGTCGCGAAAGCGATCTGCACGATCGCGCCGGGCACGGCGATGCCGCGCACCGACAGCAGGTCTTTCAGGGAGAAATGCAGCCCGACGCCGAACATCAGCAGGATGACGCCGATTTCGGCAAGCTCCGGCGCAAGGTTCTGATCCGCCACATAACCTGGCGTATGTGGCCCCACAAGCACGCCGGCGATCAGATAACCGACGAGCGGCGGCATCCGCAGCCGATGGGCGAAGGCGCCGAAGATGAAAGCCAGCACGAGGCCGCCGACGATTGTCGAAATCAAGGGCGTATCGTGTGGCATCATTGTCTCCCGATCTGGAAATCCCGTTCGTAACATGACATATATGGTCTATATCGACCAATATGGGCAACTTGAAATCATGGGTCAAGGCGCAAGGGAAACAATTCTCACCCCCGCTCTCTGCCGCGCGGCGCGCGGCCTGCTGGACTGGACCCAGACCGACCTTGCCGAAAAGGCCGCCGTCTCGCGCAGCACCATCCGCGATTACGAGGGCCGGCACCACGACATCCATCGGGCGACGGAGGCGCAGCTGCGCCTCGCCTTCGAGGAAGGCGGCGTCAAATTCGTGGAGATCGAAGGGACGGGCACCGGTCTCTGCCTGCCCACTGCATAAAATCATGCAGAAATTCAAAGTGTTAGCGCGCCGCACCTCTGAAAAAGGCTTGGCGCTGTCATAGAGCGGGCTGAAACCTGCTCAGGGCGCCAGGCAGGTGGCAGAGACCTTGTAGATGGAAAGCGTCTTGCCCTTGTAGTTGCCCTCCGTCGGCTGCCAGTTCTTCAGCACTTCGGGCGTCTCGGTGGCGCAGGTGAAGGCCCCGTCCGTCAGGAAAAGCACCTTGCCGGTGATGTCGGCGGGCAGAGCGAATTCCTGTTCGTAATAGCTCTCCGGCAGGCCTGCGGGCGCCCGCGCATAAATCCTGTAGGATGCATCGCGGAGCGTATAGAAAAGATCGGCGACCATATCGCGATTGTCGGTGACGATAATGTCGGTGCCGGCCTGGGTTGCGAGTGCGGCGGCCTCGCGGCTGACCTCGGCGCGGCCGAGATAGCGCTTCATCAGCGCGTCACCGTTCGGCAGCAGCAACTGATGCGGAAAGATCGTCGCCAGCGGAAAGAGCAGGCTGGCGATGCCGTTGATGGTGAGCGACAGCCTGAGCCCCTTCGGCCACTTCAGGTAAAGCAGCCAGACGGCAAGGATGGTGCCTGCGACATAGGCAGTCACCGCCCAGTTGGCATAGGCCTTGGCGACCGTTGCCTGCAGCGTGATGAGCAGCACCACCGGCATCGACAGCCAGACCAGCATCTTTTCCCGATCGTCGCTCCTGCCTCTGATCATGCGGTAGACCGCCCAGAGCATCGCAAAGAAGATGATCGGTCCGACGACGCCGAATTGGGCGGCGAAGAATTCAAGCCCGCGACGGAGATTGATGCCGAGTTCGCTCCAATGGGCAATGTCCTGCGTATGCCGCACCGTCGTATTGTCGTGCTGCAGGTTCCACCAGAGGTTCGGCAGGGCGACGACCGCCGCGACCGCGACCGCGATGATGACATCGCGAACGGCGATGCGCGCCGCCGGAATGAGGAGGAGGGCAATCGCGCCACCCGGCACGACGAACAGCACGGCATATTTCGTCAGGAAGGCGAGGCCGACGCCAAGGCCCATGACCAGCGCCAGCCCGACCGAGCGCCGCTGCGTCAAGCCGAAATAGGCAAGCAAGGCGATCGCGATAAAGAACAGCAGGATCACATCGGTCGAGAAGAACACCGAAGAAAGCGCCACACCGGGGAGCGTGATGTAGGTGGCGCCAGTCCAGCCTTCGATCTCCGGCCCGACGAAACGTTTTGCCGTCTTCATCAATACCAGTGCCGCCGCCATGTGGATCAGCGGTCCTAGCAGCCTGATCCAATAGATGGCGTTGGAGCCGGAAAGCTCGGTCATCGCCCGGATCACCCACGCAATCATCGGCGGCTTGGAATAATAGCCGAGGTCGAGGTTTTGCGACCAGAACCAGTACTGCGCCTCGTCGACGAAAAAGTCCGTCGCATCGAAATTGAGCATGACGACGCGCCAGAGCGTGAAGCCAAGAACGATGAGGAGACCAGATCTGGGGGACATGAACCGATAGTTCCGCTGACATGAAAGGCGCGAGTGCGATACACCAAAGGTGCCGGACTGCCAACGGGGAAGGATGGGTTTTAGAACACCCGAAGGGCGCGGATGTCGCGGTTTGCGGCGAGGGAATCGAGGCGGGCGATGGCTGCAAGCAGCGTCATTGCAATTAAGCAGGCACCCAATCCGAGAACAATCATTGCTCTGTCCTTGTCGACGTCATGTCTTGGTTATCGACCGGCATATAACACGGAGCTTGCGTGTACCTTGTAGCAGCCATGCAACTCCGCAACAGTATTTGCTGCGAACGGCCTTGAATTGCTTCAAAAGCCTGTCCTCCGAAAGGCTTATTAACCTTCAAGCAAGGAATTAACCATAAACATTGATGTACACGTCGGAATGGGAAGATGCACTCGTTCCCACCAGGCATGACGCCGTCCCGCCGTACCGGGTTGATCCGGTATCCATCTCTTCAGACAGCTCCGAAACATAGCTGATCAGGGGTTTCGATCCGCCGGTTGTAACCGGTGGTGAGGACCGTCTCCATGCTTCGCGTTCAACGGATGCTGCGCAAGTTTTTGGCCGGGCCTTCGCCCGGAAAGTGGTTGGGGACAGGCGTTGAGGCAGGACATGCCATCAGATCAGGCTCGTGGAGCGCAGGCAGGTAGCTTGCGCGACCGCCTGCGCTTTGCCGGTCTCGATGCCGACCAGTGCGAGTTGGTGCGCCGCAACCGGCCGGCGCTCGAAGCCCATCTGAAGGCAGGCCTCAGGGATCTCTTCCATAGGTTCCAGACATTCCCCGACGCTTCGCGCAATTTCGAGAGCGAGCGCCAGGTCGAGCGCCTGCACGATCTGCAGTCCTCGCATTGGGACGTGCTGACGGATGCGCGGTTCGACAGCCTCTATGCCGAGCGCGTCAAGGTTCTCTCCGATACCGAAAGCAAGATGGGCCTCGACCCGCGCTGGCACGTCGCCGGCCATGGCGTCATGCTGGAGCATGTCGTTTCCGGTCTCGCCGAAGAGATCGCCGGCCGTCCGCTGCTGCCGTCGGCCAAGCGCCGCGCCCGCGAAATCTCCGATCTGATGACAGCGATCATCCGCATCGTCATGGTCGATGTGGAAATCGCTGTCTCGCTCCGCTTCAATGCGCTGCGCGCCGCCCAGAGCCGCGCGCTCGCCGACCAGCGTGCCGACAACGAGGCCGAAATCACCCGGATCTTCGGCGATGTTATCGAAAGCCTCTCCGCACGCGACCTGACGCGGCGCGCGCCGGTCGACGGCGACGGCGCCTATGGCGGCATCGCCGTCGCGCTGAACGGCGCGTTGGACGGCCTCCAGGCCGAGTTCACCACCATTACCGAGCGCACGGTCAAGGCCGAAGCGGCGACAGGTTCGCTTGCCGGCCTGTCGCGGCAGTTTGCCGGCACGGCGTCCGGCCAGGCCGACCGGCTGCAGCTTTCCGCTGCTGCCCTTGCCGGCATCGCTGGTAGTGTCCGCGACGGTGCTGCCGACAGCCGCGCTGCCGAACAGGCGGCCGCCACGACGCGCGCTGCCGTCGAGGAAAGCGGCGAGGTCGTCGGCCGCGCGATCAGCGCCATGGCCGATATCGAGCAGTCGGCCGAAAAGATCGGCCAGATCATCGGCGCGATCGACGAGATCGCCTTCCAGACCAATCTTCTGGCGCTGAATGCCGGCATCGAAGCCGCCCGAGCCGGCGATTCCGGCCGCGGTTTTGCCGTCGTCGCCCAGGAAGTCCGCGCCCTTGCCCAGCGTTCGGCCGAAGCCGCCCGCGAGATCAAGACCCTGGTGACGACGACCAAGGCGCAGGTCGACGCCGGCGTGCAGATGGTCGGCCGCACACAGGATTCGATCGGCAGCATCGTGCGCCAGGTCACCGACATCAACGCCGCCATATCAGGCATCGCCACCCGAACCGGCGAACATGCCGCAAGCCTCGACAGCGTGACATCAGACGTCAAGGGTCTGGGTAGTGAGGTGGCCGACAGCGCCGGCCTTGCGGAGCGCTCGGCCGAAGGCGCCGACCACCTCCACACTGTCATTCTCGAGCTTGGCCAGACGATTCGCGAATTCCGCATCGCCCGGGAAAATGCCACTGCCGGGCGCCCGGCGCCGGTGCGCGCGACACCGCCGCGCGCCCTTGAGGGCACTACCCGCCCGGCACCGGTCGCGGACGAATACGAAAATGATGATTTTGGCCTTCCGCAAGCGTTCGCAAGCGTCGGAGGTGGGCGGAATGTTTACTAACCTATCGGATGATTGCCTCAGCTCGTCTTTTCGGGCCGTGGACAAGGGGACAAGGAAAAGCTGATGGCAGCAAAGAAGAGTGGCAAGACGCTGGATTTGACGGCGGTGCTCGACCTCAACGAGGCTTCCGCCTTGCGCGATAAACTCCTTTCTCTCCGGGGCAGCGGTCTTTCGATAGACGCTTCCGGCGTCGAACGGATCGGCGCTCTTTGCGCCCAGGTTCTGATGTCCGCCGAGAAGACCTGGGAGCAGGACAAGCAGCCGTTCACCTTCTCCAAGGTGTCCGACGCATTTCAGAAAACCATGCAGCTGGTTGGCGTCAATATTGACCACCTGCTTGCCAAGGAGATTCGGCAATGAAGAAAAAAGTGCTGACCGTGGATGATTCCCGCACCATCCGAAACATGCTTCTCGTGACGCTGAACAATGCCGGCTTCGAGACGATCCAGGCGGAAGACGGCATCGAGGGCCTCGAGGTCCTCGAAGAGTCCAATCCTGACGTCATTGTGACCGACATCAACATGCCGCGTCTCGATGGATTCGGCTTCATCGAAGGTGTCCGCCGCAACGAGAAATATCGGGCGATCCCGATCCTGGTCCTGACCACCGAAAGCGACGCGGAAAAGAAGAACCGCGCCCGCCAGGCCGGTGCCACGGGCTGGATCGTCAAGCCTTTCGACCCGGCCAAGCTGATCGATGCCATTGAGCGTGTAACCGCTTAAACCCAGGATTTGCTCCTATGGATATGAACGAAATCAAAGAGATCTTTTTCCAGGAGTGCGAGGAACAGCTCGCCGAGTTGGAATCCGGTCTTCTGAAAATGAATGATGGCGATCGCGATCCGGAAACCGTCAATGCGGTGTTCCGTGCCGTGCATTCGATCAAGGGTGGCGCCGGCGCCTTCGGCCTTGACGATCTGGTCGCCTTCGCCCATGTTTTCGAGACCACTCTCGATTGCGTTCGATCCAACAAGCTTGAGCCGAACCAGGACGTCCTGAAGGTGATGCTGAAGTCGGCCGACGTGCTCGCCGACCTGACGAATGCTGCGCGCGACGGCGGCAGCGTCGATGAAAGCCGCAGCCGCGGCCTCGTCAAGGAGCTTGAGGCGCTGGCCAACGGCGAATTGCCGTCTCCCTCGGCCTCAGCCGAGGCGCCTGCGCCGAAGACCGCCGCAAAGGCTGCTCCGGCCGCTCCGGCGCCGACCACCAAGCCGACTGACGACAGCGGCTTCCAGCCGGTCCCCTTTTCCTTCGACGATTTTGGCGGCGACGACGATGCGGGCGGCATGCCGACCTATGAAGTCATCTTCAAGCCGCGCTACGAACTCTATTCCAAGGGCAATGACGCCACCCTGCTGCTGCGTGATCTCTCGCGCCTGGGTGAAATGACGATCTATTGCAATACGGATGACCTGCCGGGCCTCGAGGAACTCGATCCGGAAGGCGCTTATTTCTTCTGGAACGTCACGATCAAGACCGACAAGGGCGAGGACGCCATCCGCACCGTCTTCGAATTCGCCGAGTGGGATTGCGAACTGACGGTCAAGCCGGTCGAAGAAGCAAGGGCTGACGCGACCAGCAACGACGAACTGCCGATGGTGCCGGTTCCCTTCGATCTGTCGATCCTGGACGAAACCGGTGCAATGGAAGAGATTTCCGCCTCGGACGCGCGGGCCGAGGAGACGGCCGCAGCCGTTGCTGCCGCCGAGACTGCCTCCAACGTCACGCAGATTGTCGCCGCCCGCGTCGAGAAGAAGGAATCGGCAGCCGCCGCAGCGGCCGCAGCAAGTGCCGCCGCCCAGAACAATGCCGCCGGCGCCGGCCAGACGATCCGCGTCGATCTCGACCGTGTCGACCGCCTCATCAACCTCGTCGGCGAATTGGTCATCAACCAGGCGATGCTGTCGCAGAGCGTCATCGAGAACGACACGACCGGCACCTCCTCGATCAATATGGGCCTCGAGGAGCTGCAGCAGCTTACCCGCGAGATCCAGGACTCGGTTATGGCGATCCGCGCGCAGCCGGTGAAGCCGGTCTTCCAGCGCATGTCGCGTATCGTCCGCGAAATCGCCGACATGACCGGCAAGTCGATCCGCCTGATCACCGAAGGTGAAAACACTGAAGTCGACAAGACGGTCATCGACAAGCTCGCCGAACCGCTGACCCACATGATCCGCAATGCCGTCGACCACGGCATCGAAACGCCCGAAAAGCGTGCAGCCGCCGGCAAGAACACCGAAGGCACGGTCCGCCTGACCGCCAAGCATCGCTCGGGACGCATCCTGATCGAGCTTGCCGACGACGGCGCCGGCATCAACCGCGAGAAGGTCCGCCAGAAGGCGATCGACAACGACCTCATCCCGGCCGATTCCAACCTGTCGGACGAAGAAATCGACAACCTGATCTTCCTGCCGGGCTTCTCGACGGCCGACAAGATCTCCGACATCTCCGGCCGCGGCGTCGGCATGGACGTCGTCAAGCGCTCGATCCAGGCGCTCGGCGGCCGCATCAACATCACCTCGAAGCCCGGTCACGGCTCGGTCTTCACCATGAGCCTGCCGCTGACGCTCGCCGTCCTCGACGGCATGGTGGTCACCGTCGCCGGCCAGACGCTGGTCGTGCCGCTGACCGCGATCGTCGAAACCCTGCAGCCGGAAGCCGCCGCGATCCACTCCTTCGGTGCGAACCACCGGTTGATCTCGATCCGCAACAGCTTCTGCCCGCTCGTCGATGTCGGCCGCATCCTGAATTTCCGCGCCACCCAGGCCAATCCGGTCGAGGGCGTGGCGCTTCTGGTGGAATCCGAAGGCGGCGGCCAGCGCGCCCTGATGGTCGATGCCATCCAGGGTCAGCGCCAGGTGGTCATCAAGAGCCTGGAAGCGAACTACACCCATGTGCCGGGCATTGCCGCCGCCACCATCCTCGGTGACGGGCGTGTCGCTCTCATCCTCGATGTCGACGCGGTTGTCGGCGCCTCGCGCGGCCAGTCGCTCAAAGCGGAAATGTCGTTAGCAGCGGTGGGATAAGGGAATGTCGTACACTGTAAAAAATCTGAACGAGGGGGATCGCGAGCTGATCGCGTTCCGCATCGGGGATCAGGAATTTTGCGTGAACATCATGTCGGTTCGCGAAATCCGCGGTTGGACCCCGGCAACCGCCATGCCGCATTCGCCTGGCTATATGCTGGGTGTCATCAACCTGCGCGGCGCGGTGCTGCCGATCATCGATCTTGCGGCCCGGCTCGGCATGAAGCCGGCCGATCCGACTGCCCGTCATGTCATCATCGTCGCCCAGGTCCGGCGCAAGGTCGTCGGCCTGCTGGTCGATGCCGTTTCCGATATCCTGACGGTGACCGACGAAACCATCCAGCCGACGCCCGAGATTTCTTCCGAGCTCGAGCGTCAATTTGCCCGCGGCGTTCTCGCCATCGAGAAGCGCATGATCTGCCTGATCGAACTCGAATCCCTCTTTCCAGAGACCGAAAGCGAAGCCGCATGAGTGTAATGGGCGCAAAAGATCAGAGGCAGGGATCCGACGAGGTCCTGGCGAGCGGAGAATATCCGCTGACGCGCCGCGACCTCACCGAGATCGCTGCGATGATCTATTCGGATGCCGGCATCTTCCTCAACGAGACGAAGGCGTCGCTCGTCTATTCGCGCCTGTCGAAGCATATCCGCAATCTCGGCCTGTCAGGCTTCCGGGAATATTGCGACCTTGTCGCTTCGCCGGCGGGTGCTGCGCCGCGCCGCGAAATGCTCTCGCATCTGACGACCAATTTTACCCGCTTCTTCCGCGAAAACCACCATTTCGACCATCTGCGCGACCATGTCCTGCCGGAGCTTCTGCAGCGGGCGAAATCGGGCGGCAGGGTGCGCATATGGTCGGCCGCCTCCTCCGACGGGCAGGAACCCTATTCGATCGCGCTGACGGTGCTGTCGCTGATGCCGAATGTCGCGGATTACGACTTCAAGATCCTGGCGACCGATATCGATCCGAAGATCCTCGCGATCGCCCGTGCCGGCGCTTATGACGAAAATGCGCTCGAAACCGTGTCGCCTGCCATGCGCAAGCAATGGTTCAGCGAAGTCGAGATACAGGGCCGCCGGAAGTTCCAGGTCGACGACCGCGTAAAGCGACTGATCACCTACAACGAGCTGAACCTGATGGCGCAATGGCCGTTCAAGGGCAAGTTCGACGTCATCTTCTGCCGTAACGTCGTCATCTATTTCGACGAGCCTACGCAGATGAAGATCTGGCAGCGCTTCGCCGGCCTGCTGCCGGAGGGCGGTCATCTCTATATCGGCCATTCCGAGCGTGTTTCGGGTGAGGCAAAACACGTCTTCGACAATATCGGCATCACGACCTATCGCTACACGGCCAAAGGTCTCGGGAGGAAGGCATGAGCGCTCCGGCAAGAGTTCTCGTTGTTGACGACTCCGCGACGATGCGAGGCCTGATAACCGCCGTGCTGAGTTCCGACCCCGAGGTCAACGTCATCGGCCAGGCCGGCGACGCTCTGGAAGCGCGCGAGGCGATCAAGCGGCTGAACCCCGACGTCCTGACGCTCGACATCGAGATGCCGAACATGAACGGCCTCGATTTCCTCGAAAAGATCATGACGCTGCGTCCGATGCCGGTGATCATGGTATCCACGATGACCCATCGCGGCGCCGAGGCGACGCTTGCGGCGCTGGAGATCGGCGCCTTCGACTGTGTCGGCAAGCCGGCGCCGGGCGAACTCAGGCCTTTCGGCGACCTCGCCGAGAAGGTCAAGGCCGCCGCGCGCACGCAACGCCAGTATTCCCAGCCGGTCGTCGCCGTCGCGCCACCACCCTCGGTGGCCGACTTCCGCGTCGGCCGCAAGATCGTCGCGATCGGCTCGTCGACCGGCGGCGTCGAGGCACTCATTGCCGTGCTGCAGAAATTTCCGGCGAATTGCCCGCCGACCGTCATCACCCAGCATATGCCGCCGACCTTCACCAAGAGCTTCGCCGAACGGCTGAACCGCCTCTGTGCGCCGGTGGTGCAGGAAGCGACCGACGGCGCCCGGCTCGAAATCGGCAAGATCTATCTGGCCCCCGGCGGCGAGCGGCACCTGCAGGTCAGCGGTGCCTCGGCGCCGTGCTGCCGTCTCATCGACCGCGCGCCGGTCAACGGTCACCGCCCGTCGGTGGACGTGCTATTCGATTCGGTCGCGGAACTGGCGGGCCGCAACGCCGTCGGCGTGATTTTGACCGGAATGGGCCGCGATGGCGCCGCCGGATTGTTGAAAATGCGCCACGCCGGCGCCAGAACGCTCGGCCAGAACGAAAAAACCTGTGTCGTTTACGGAATGCCAAGGGTTGCTCACGAACTTGGCGCCGTTGAGCAGCAGCTGCCGCTGTCTGCCATCGGTGAAGAAATATTGAAAATGACAGCCGCCCGAAAGGAAGGGACCGAATAAATGTCGCTCGCGGAGAAAATCAAAGTTCTGATCGTCGACGATCAGGTAACGAGCCGGTTGCTGCTCAGCGATGCGCTGACCCAGCTCGGTTTCAAGCAGATCACATCGGCTGGTGACGGTGAGCAGGGCATGAAGATCATGGCCGAGCAGCCGCACCACCTGGTGATCTCGGACTTCAACATGCCGAAGATGGATGGCATCGGCTTCCTTCAGGCCGTGCGCACCAACCCCAACACCAAAAAGGCGGCCTTCATCATCCTGACCGCCCAGGGTGACCGCGCACTGGTGCAGAAGGCGGCCCAGCTCGGCGCCAACAACGTGCTCGCCAAGCCGTTCACGATCGAGAAGATGAAAGCGGCGATCGAAGCCGTGTTTGGAGCCCTGAAATGATCACTGAGGGGGCAGCCCGCCGCGTGCACATCATTCAGGGCGAGTACAAGGTTCTGAACGATCCGAATGCGGTCCTCTCGACCATTCTCGGTTCGTGCGTGGCTGCGTGCCTCAGAGATCCTGTCGCCGGTGTCGGCGGCATGAACCACTTTCTGCTGCCCGGTTCGGCGACGTCGCCGACATCAGGCGGCGATGCCACGCGCTACGGCGTACATCTGATGGAACTGCTGATCAACGGTCTCCTGAAGCAGGGCGCCCGGCGCGACCGGCTGGAGGCAAAGATCTTCGGCGGCGCGAAGACGATCTCGACATTCTCCAATGTCGGTGAGCAGAACGCGGCCTTCGCCGTGCAGTTCCTGAGGGATGAAGGCATTCCGGTGGTCGGTTCCTCGACTGGCGGAGAGCATGGACGCAAGCTTGAATATTGGCCGGTCTCCGGTCGTGCCCGGCAATACCCGCTGACCGGCGCCGAAACGCAGAGAACCGTCGCTCTCGAGCAGCGTCCCGCCGCTCCGCAGAAGCCTGTCGAAACCAGTATCGAATTTTTTTGATGGCGAGGATTTTCATATGACATTTACCCAGATGATGGAGCCGCCTGCGCCTGTCGAAGCGCTGAGCGACATCCTGATGCGCATCGTTTCCGAACTGCACGATGTCGCCTATCTCATCGAGCGCATCGAGCCGCAGCTTCTCGAAATCGGCGGCGCCGAAATCCTGAATTCGCCGGATGCCATGAAGGTCATGCAGGGCATTGATCTGGCCGTGCAGAAATCGCGCGGCCTTGCCGAATTCATCGACACCATCACCGGCGAAATCCCGCACGGCTGGGCAGTCGACGTCGCAACTGCGCTCAGCCTCGTCAAGCTGGCGGAGATGCAGAAGGCATTGGGCGGCGCCACACGCCACGGCCACTCCCAGCCATTGAGCAAGGCAGCCGGCGACTTCGATTTCTTCTAAAGCGCGTCGCGATCTTTCAGATACGCTCCTTGCGCTTTAGCTCTTTGTTTTTACGCATGTCGTTATCGCAAAACCGCCGCACACTTTTGCGCGACATGCTTTAAAACGTCCCCGTTTTTCTCCGAGTCACTGAAACGCTCTCTCCTTATTCTTGCGCAATTCCGGACGCAGAACCGCTGCGCACTTTTGCTGGAATTACTTTAGGCCTTTTCGCTCCCGCTCGCTCTCACGAAACGCTCGCACAAGTTTCGCCGACTATTCGTCTGATGAGGCAATAAGCCTGCTTTGTCTTTGACGAATCGTGCGAGAACAGAATGAATCTGTTAAATCAATTAGTTCAGATCTTTAAGAACTTCGGTTCCCTGGGCCGAACACGCCTGATGATTCTTGGAGGCGTCGGTGCCCTTTCCATTGCAATCATCCTTGCGGCCGCCCTTTTCGTCAACAAGCCGGCACAGGAAACGCTCTATGTCGGTCTGGATTCGCCGGATCTCAACCAGATCAGCATGGCGCTTGCCGAAGCCAACATCAATTTCCAAGTCGGCACGGATGGCTCCAGCATCAGCGTTCCCGCGGGGATGACGGGCAAGGCCCGCCTGATGCTTGCCGAGCGCGGCCTGCCGAACAGCGCCAATGCCGGTTATGAACTCTTCGACAATGTCGGCTCCCTCGGCCTGACCTCCTTCATGCAGGAGGTAACGCGGGTTCGAGCGCTGGAAGGCGAAATCGCCCGCACCATCCAGTCGATCTCGGGTATCACAGCCGCGCGCGTCCATATCGTCATGCCGGAGGTTGGAAACTTCCGGAAAGCGGAGCAGAAACCGACCGCATCCGTCATGATTCGCGCAAGCGCCACCACCGGGCGCAGCGCGGCGACCTCGATCCGCCACCTCGTCGCCTCGGCCGTGCCGGGGCTTGACGTCGATGACGTGACCATCCTCGATTCCGCCGGTCAGCTGCTCGCTTCCGGCGACGAGGCGAGCAACAGCTCGCTGAACCGCTCGCTCAACATCGTCCAGAACGTTCAACAGGAAGTCGAATCCAACATCGACAAGGCGCTGGCACCCTTCCTCGGCATGGACAACTTCCGCTCCAGCGTCACCGCCGATCTCAACACCGACGCCCAGCAGATCCAGGAAACGACCTACGATCCCGAATCCAAGGTCGAACGCTCGGTCCGCTCGACGAAGGAAGCCCAGCAGTCGCAGCAGAAGCAGTCCGATAGCGCGACGACGGTCGAGCAGAACATTCCGCAGGCGGCTCCCGAGGCCGGCGGTTCCGCCGGGCCTGAATCGCAGGATAAGTCCGACAAGCGCGAAGAGCAGACCAACTACGAAATCAACAGCAAGACGACGGCGACGACCCGCAGCAGCTATAAGGTCGAAAAGCTTTCGATCGCCGTGGTGGTCAACAAGGGCCGCATCGCCAAGATGGTCGGTGAGCCCGCCGATCAGGCCAAGGTCGACGCCTATCTTGCCGAAATGCAGAAGATCGTCGCTTCGGCGGCCGGCATCGACGCCAAGCGCGGCGACGTCGTCACCGTGACGGCCATGGACTTCCTTGAGAACCAGCTGCTCGAAGACGCCACCGGCGGTGTCCGCGTCATGGACATGCTGAGCCGCAACCTTGCCGGCATCATCAACTCGCTCGCCTTTGTCGCGGTCGCTTTCGTGGTGGTCTGGATGGGCCTGCGGCCTCTGGTGCGCAGCATCAACGGCACCTCCGCGGCTTTCGGCGACGCGACGCCGGAAGCGGCTGGCCTCGAGCTTCCGGACTTCGCGCCTGCATCGGGAGCACCCGGCGGCGCTCTCATGGACGGCTTCGGATCCGACTTCGGCTTCGACAGTACCGAGGACCTGCTCAGTCTCGGCGACGACGATGGAAACTTCAATCGTCGCGTCAAGGAAGGCCCGGAACGCAAGCTTTCCCGTATGGTTGAGATCAACGAGGAACGCGCCGCGAAAATCCTCAGGAAATGGGCGATCGACGAAGCAGCGTAAAGGAAAGGCCGGGCAACCGGCCTTTTTTCATGTCGGTACCGAAGCTGGATCCCTAACCGCTGTTTGCTGGAAAGCCGTGACTGGAAATGCGAAAGACCCGACCACTAAAATGCGGCTGTAGGGCGATATGATGAGATGGACTCGCGTAAAACGCGAAGCAAGTTGCGATACCGCCAGAATCACCTTAGCCTCCCTATATCTTGAAGGCTGGAACGAGCGGTCGAATCAGTGCATTGGCGGCAGCGAAAGTAAATCCCTAGAAGTCGGAGATGGTGATTTGCATCGACTGGCTTACCCTTGGGTGATTCGAAATGGGATTCGAGCGGGACTTGACTTGAATCCCTTGCAGAAAAATTGCTGTTGCACCGAGTTCGATCGTTTCTCAGCCGCAGGACATTGCCAATGGATATGAATGTAATTCAGGCGAGCAAAGGCGAGAGGCATATGGCGAATTTCGCGAGTGCGGTGGTGCCGGATCTGTTGCCGCGCGACGAGCTGCTCCAGCGCCTCCATGGCGTCGCCAGCACCGGCAGGTTGCAGTCTGGTTTGCGCGCATTGACGGACTACGTGGGTGCGTCGCACTACCTTCTGGCGCGCTGCGATCTTCTTCAGGAAAGTGGCCTCGATTTCATTGTTTCGTCGGACTGGCCTTTCGATCTGGTCAGGGACATCGCCAATGATCTGGTTCGCGGCTATGCCCGGTCGACGGAGCTGGAAAAATGCATGCAGGTCTTCCAGCCGAATTTTGCTCTTCTGCCTGACAGTGCCGAGGTTCCGGATGGCGCCAGCCGTCAATATTGTTCGGTGACCTTCAATGTCGGCCGGTCGCGGCTGTCTTTGATGTTCCTGTTCGGCGAGGGGTTCATCCTTTCGCCGGAGCGCCTGCGGGACGTAGGCCTGCTTGCAGGTTATGTAGCGAGCTTCCTGCGCTGCGGTGGGACGAAGGTCGATCGCGATTTCGAATTGACCGACCGCGAGCTGGAATGCCTGTTCTGGATCGCCGAGGGCAAGACCAGCGACGAGATCGCGATGATCCTCGGAATCTCTCGCAATACCATCAACAACTACATCACCAGCGTGATGCGCAAGACGGCGACCAAGACCCGGTCCGAGGCCATAGCCTTCGCCGTCCGCAATAATCTCGTATAGGGGGATCTATGGGCTATCCAGCAGGCAGGACGATGAGCAGCGCCGAGCAGCTGCGCACGGTGCGTGTGAACAGGATTTCCAGCCGGTCCGATCTTTTTCCGCGGCTGATCGCGATGCAGAAGCTCGCCGAAGCGCAAGGCTTCGCGATCTTCCGCGTCAGCGGCTCGGGCCTTCCGGCAAAGCAGCGGCTTGTCTGCGAGCTTGAGAACTGGGGTTCTTCCAATGCCGGTTTCGGCAAGGCCTTCACGGACGCCTACGGCGATATTCTTCTCGACCATATCGACAAGTCGCTGCTGCCGCTCTCATGGGCGGGCGGTTACGACCGTGCGGCACCCGGTCCGGCAGACTTCTCGCCGTTCATGACGCGACTGCAGGACGGTATTCTGCCCTTCTCCGGACTTGCCTTTCCGGTGCGGCTCGGCGCCGTCGGCAATGGTTTCATCCTTTTCACCGGCGATGAGATCGATCCATCGAGCGATACCATCGTCGAGCTGCACGGTCGCTGCTGCCATATCATGATGGATCTGCTCTCGCTCGACGAACGCCGCACGGCTGCCGCAGAAGCGCTCAGCGAACGCGAGATCGCCTGTCTGCAGCTTGCCGGCGACGGCCGCATCAGCGAAGAGATTGCCGACAAGCTCGGCCTGTCCGTGCACACCGTGAACGCCTATCTCGGCTCGGCGACCATCAAGCTTGATTCCGTCAATCGCATCCAGGCGATAGCCAAGGCGATCCGGCTCGGTTATATCAGCTGAACCCACGCGTTGTCGCTTACAGCGCCGCGCGTCTTTTCAGACGCGCGAGAGCATGTCGCGCAAAAGTGTGCATGGAAGAAAGTCAGCCGGTCAGCGCCTGCGGCGGCTGGTTGACGCTGTAACGCGCTTCCCGAAGGCTCTTTTTGAGGAAGATGGTGTTCTCGTCCGGATCGGCCGAGGGATCCTGGAAAGCGATATGGCTGATCTCGATGCCGGCGTGATCTTCGGCAAGGGTGAGCTGCGCGTAAACGGTGACGCCGCGCGGCTTGATTTCCAGATCGAGAACGACTTCGGGGTTGCCGCCCCACTCCAGAGTATAGTTGCCGCCCAGGCCGAAATTCACCGTGCCCGGATGAAAGAAAAGCTCCGCCGCCGAAGCGACGAGATCGGAAAGGTTGCCGTAATACTCGAAGCGCAGCAGTGAAATAAGGTCAGAAGCATCCAGAAGGCGCAGTTCAGTGGCGACCGGGCTGATCGCGTCTGCGAGGATCTTTTCACGCTGGGTAGAGTGGGGGCATTTTTTCATTCGGCTTATCTGACCCGTTTGTTCTTGGCGTCCGCAGCGTAGACCCGGTGGATGAGCTCCGCTACCGCCTTATAGAAGACTGACGGGATGACACTATCGATCGAGACTTGCGCAAACATGGAGCGCGCAAGTGGCGGATCTTCGAACACCGGTATGCCGTTCTTCTCGGCGATCTCCCTGATTTTGAGCGCAATCAGGTCCTGACCCTTGGCCAGCACCACCGGCGCGTCGTTCTCTTCGCGCGCATAACGCAGCGCCACCGCATAATGCGTCGGGTTTGCAATCACCAGCGTCGCGCGGTCCACGTTGGCGATCATGCGCCGGCGCGCCCGGTCGCGCATCAGCGAGCGCTGCCGGCTCTTGACGAAGGGATCGCCCTGCGCCTGCTTGTTTTCTTCCTTCACCTCGTGCCGCGTCATCTTCAACTCGGTGAACCAGTGATGGCGCGTCCAGAAAAGATCGGCGATCGCCACGATCGCCGTGGCAATCAGCATGACGATGATGATCTTGCGCATCGCTGCCATCATTCGCACCAGGATCGTCTGCGGATCGGAGAACATCGCGTCGATCGATCCGAAATATTCGCTCCTGAGCACGAAAAACAGGATCACCCCGACGACGACAACCTTGAACAGCGATTTTCCGAATTCGACCAGGCCGGGCACGCTGAACAGCCGTGACCAGCCTTTGATCGGCGAGATACGCGAGGCCTGCGGCCGGATGCGTTCGAGCACCGGCGTCGGCAGGTTCTGAAAGACGGAGGAGGCGACGCCGAACACCATGAACAGGATGAAGGCGGGCGCCACCAGCGCCGCACTTGCCCAACCGATCCGGACGAACAGCGCCAGGACATCCGGTCCCGTCTCGATCTTCCACTGGTCGGGCTGCTCGAAGATGTCGCGCAGCATTTCAGTCATGCGCCCGACACTTTCTGGAAGGAAGAACACCAGATAGATGAAGGTGGCGAGGATCGTCGCAAAGATCGACAGTTCCCGCGAAGACGGCACGTTGCCCTTTTCCGCGGCATCGCTTTGCTTTTTCGCGGTTGGGGCTTCTGTTTTGCTGTCCTTGTCATCGTCTGCCAAGTCGCGGCCCTCCGTCAAAGAAACAGGCCGCAGCCAATACATGTCGGCCAAAAACGCGCGGCGTTTTTGGAAGGACGACATGCATCAGAGCAAGGACCTAAAGCGCGTCGCAAGAACCGAGTTCTATGCGACGCGCTTTAGAGCACGGTCTATTGCTGGAAGGGTAGTCGCCTGTGGCACGGCGATCAACAGCCGCCTTTCGGCATGCCGGATTTGTCAACAGTCTCGACGTGTTAGGCGGCCGCCGAAGCGTCGCCTTCCTTTTCCTTGAGCTCGATCTGGCCGGAATTGGCCAGGCGAATCGCTTCCTGCGCCACGGCGCGGCGGGCAATCGCGATCTCGCGCGGATTGACGCCACCCATGCCGCTCTGCAGATCCGATTCGATCATGCGGCGCTGGCGTGGGCTGATGGCGGAGAGAACCGATTCGCGGATCTCGGGGGGCGACCCGCGTAGCGCAACGGTGAGCACGTCCGTCGAGATGTCGTTGAGCAGCATGACGCGGCTGCGCTGCGGCATGTACATGAGGTCCTCGAACAGGAAGATCTTCGGGCGAACCTTGTTGACCGACTCGCGGCTGATCGATTCGAGCGAGCTAAGCAGCGTGTCGACCTGCGGCTTGTCGAGCTCGTTCATAAGATCGGCGACCTTCGTCGAGCCGGCCGCATTGCGCTCTGCCTCGACCTCGGCAAGCAGCGTCATGACCTGGTTTTCGATGATCTGCGCAGCCTTCGGGCTGACCGCCTTCATGTTGACCGTTCTGTTCATGATGTCGGCGCGGCGGTTGTCGGGAAGTTGCAGCAGCACCTTGGCTCCGAAGGAGGAGGGCATCATCGAAAGAATATAGGCGACGGTCTGCGGATGTTCGCGCAGCAGGAACTGGGCGACGAATGTCGGTTCCGCCTCGCTGAGGCGATCCCAGATCGAGGTTTCGTAAGCCTGGAATGCGGTGCGGCGGCCGAGCAGGCTGTCGACCTCGTCGGGCGTCAGGCCTTCCTCAAGAATGGCCTCGATCGCCTTGGCGTTGTCCATCAGTCCGGCGCCCTCGGTGAAGAGGTCTTCGAACTCGGAGACGAGCAACAGCAACTCGTCCGGCGGAATAGCGCGCAGCGACTGGGCGGATGAGATAATGGTCTGCAGTTCGGCCTGGGTGAAATATTTCAACAGCCGGCCGGCGACGCCCTTTCCCATAGCGAGAAGAACAGCCGCCGCCTTTTCAGCCTGGGTCAACGGTTTCCCGGCTAGTGCGCCGCCGAAATCGTCAAAGTCCATCATGGTCTAACCTCTCCGTCCCACACAGGGATCAGGCTTTTTTCGTACTCAAAACTTCAATCAGTTTCACACCGAATCGCGTGTCGTCGTTATCAAGCACCGTAATTTCGCCGCGGGCAATCCTGCGGCCATTCACCATGATCTCGACCGGTTCACCGATCTTCTTGTCGAGGGCGATCGTCGCCCCTTCGTTGAGGTTCATCAGGCCGGAGACCTGCATGCGGCTGGTGCCGAGCATGATCTGGACGTCGATCGGGATGTCCATGATCAGGTCGAAGTTGGAATTCAAAGCGCTGCCGAGCGGGGCCGGCGACGCCTCGAAGGAGGGGCTGCTCCCGAAGTCCATGCCGGCCGCCGGGCTGGCATCACCGCCGCCGAAGTCGCCGCCGAAATCGTCGCTGCCAAACGGGGTTTCCGAAGTCTCGCCGCCAAAGGCCGCCAGGTCCGTTCCTGCTGCGAAGGGGTCGCTCTGCGGGTCGTCGCCAAACTGCGACAGGTCGCCATCGGCATCCTGCTTCAGCACGCCGCGCAGATCGTCGATCGCCTGGTCGAGATCGGCTTCGCTGCCCGGAAGATCCAGGGAGAGGTCGCTGTTCTGCTGTGTTTTCTTCGTAGCCATGAAATCACTATTCCAGTTGAAACTTGCCTCAAACTGCCTTTGCAGCCCAAAAGCCAGAGAACCGATTAATTCATTAAATGACGGATGAGTTCGTCATCCGAGTTCATCGTATCCTTGACGCGGACCATGTAGTTTTCGCCTGAACGCCCGAACTCGCACACATACAATTCCTTGCTGTTGGCGCTGACCTCGACACGCACGTCGCCGTGGTCGCGGAACGGAATGACGTCGCCGACCATCAGCTTCGATATGGTGCGCAGCGTCAGGTCCTGCAGCCTGATCTTGGCCTCGAGCGTGACATGCGAGCGGCGGACCTGGTCGCCGAGCTGTTCGGTCCATTCCGCTGAGTTGCTGCTGGCCTGGCGTTTCGGCTTCGGCGGCGTCACCTTGGTCTTGAGCAGTGCCGTCTGCGGAACGATCAACGAAAATTCCGAAACGATGCCGGCAAGCGTGATCGACATGTTGATGGCGGCCGCGAATTCATCCGGACGATCCTCCTGCGGCCGGGCGCGCATATCATGGGCGTACGGGGCTGAAAGGCTCGGTTCGAAACCGCCCGGCGCGTTGACGGCCGAGCGCAGCACTTTGGCGATCTTGTCGAAGACCATGACCGCCAGATCGAGCTCGATGATCGACAGCAGCCGGTCGGCCGGTTCCTCGATCGTATCGGCTGTGGCGCCGAGCAGATGCTCCATCAGCGTGATGACGAAGCCGTTGCCGCAGGCAAGCGTAATGTTCTGCGACCAGTTGCGCAGCGTCGCGTCGACGAGTGTGACGTTCGCGCTCAGGTCTTCGATGAGGTGGTTCTTGTAGCCGATCTCGCAGCCGAGATAGTTGACCGTCACGTCGAGGCCGGTCTCGCTTTTGATAACGTCGGGAAAGAATTCGCTGTAGATTTCCCCGAAGGAGCTGCAGATCTTGGCGACCCTGCCTCTGTCGCCAAGCCCGCCTGTCAGCTTGGCGAGGAGGGCAGGATCCATCGCCGGTTTGTCGTGCGAAGCATTGCTCATAGTCATTTAAGCCGCCTTGTTTTCGCCGCCTGGGTTCATCATTTCCTGCTCGACCGCATCGATGGACGGACGCTCGTAAGCCGAGATCGTCTTGCGACCGTATTCGAGAGCGACCTGCGGTACCGAGCCGTTCATATAGGCAAGCAGCGTCTGCTTGACGATGACGTAGAGGCGGTGCTGCTTGTTGCGCACGACCTTGATCTGGGAGACCAGCGGCGAGCAGACGCAGTAGGACAAGAGAATGCCGAGGAAGGTGCCGACGAGCGCCGAGCCGATCAGGTGACCGAGCACTTCGGGCGAATCGTTGATGTGGGCCATCGCCTTGATGACGCCGAGAACGGCCGCGACGATACCGATCGCCGGGAAGGAATCGCCCATGATCTGGATCGCGTGATAGGGCTTCATCTTGTCGTGCATGATGGTGTTGAGCTCTTCATCCATCAGCGCCTCGATCTCGTGGCTGCGGGCGTTGCCGATGATGATCAGGCGCACGTAGTCGCAGATGAACGCCGTCAGTTCCTTGTTCTTCAGAACGGTCGGAGCCGATTGAAAGATCGTCGATTCGGCCGGATTGTCGATATGGGCTTCGATTTCGTTTCGCGACTTGGTACGCAGGTCGCGCATCAGCGAATAGAGCACGCCGAGCGTATCGAGATAGTTACGTTCCTTAGGCACGGCATGCTTGAAGGCTTCGCCGAGCGCCTTGCCGGAATCCTTCACCACCTTCATCGGGTTCGCCATGATGAAGCTGCCGAGACCGGCGCCACCGATGATGACGAATTCGAAGGGCTGGAACAGAGCGTTCACGTCGCCGCCCATCGCCATGAAGCTGCCGATGACACAGCCGCAAGTCACTATAAATCCGATAATGATGTTCATCGTCAGCCCAATCTGAACGTTGCTTTTCATTGAGACCGATAGGGTTTCTGCCTTGCGTGAGGCTGATGAAAGGCCCGCTCGCGAGGCATTTCCGCGTGCCAGCTTCGCGCAAGCATCTGCCGTCAGTCTAAAGGGGACGAATGGGTGCGAGCGCCCGTTTCTGAGATGCCGCCTCAGCGAAATCCCGGCCGAACCACATAAGACGACGCCCGGCCTTTCGTTCCGTTCATCGCCAATGCTTGGAGCTTACCGACATGCAATCCGGTCTTTATGTTTCTCTGTCGTCGCAGATGGCCCTCGAAAAGCGCCTGACCACCATCGCAGACAACATGGCGAACGTGAACACGACCGGTTTTCGCGCCACCGAGGTGAAGTTCGACGAGATGGTGGCAGCCACCAGGAACAAGCTGAACACCAAGGTCGCCTTCGTTTCCCAGGGCAACGACTACCTGAACGAGGGAAATGGCGAGTTGCAGCACACCGGCAACATGCTCGATTTCGCCATCAAGGGGGATGCCTGGTTTGCGCTCGACACGCCGGCCGGCCAGGTTCTGACGCGGGACGGCCGCTTTACGATCAAGGATACCGGCGAACTCGTCTCGATCCGCGGATACCCGGTTCTCGACGCTGGCGGCGCGCCGATCCAGCTCAACACGACAGGCGGCGAGCCGGCCGTCGGCACAGACGGCATCATCTATCAGGGCGGCCGCCAGATCGGCTCTCTCGGCCTGTTCGAGGCCGATGTCAGCAAGGGTTACCTGCGCTACGAAAACAGCGGCATCATGACCACCGAGCAGCCGCGCGCCGTCGTCGACCGCTTCAATGTCGGTGTCGAGCAGGGTTATCTCGAAAACTCCAACGTCAACGCCATGCGCGAGATCACCCAGCTGATCGAGGTCAACCGCGCCTTCGAAAGCGTCTCGTCGCTGATGCGCGACAGCGAGGATTCCTTCAAGGAAGCCGTTCAGACGCTTGGGGGCAGCCGCTAATGCATGTCGCCCAAAAGTGTCCGGCGGTTTTGGGACACGCACAAGAACAACGATCCAAAATACGTCGCATGCAGCAAGCTGCACGCGACGTATTTTAGGGCGGGATTTGAAGCATGAGCACCACGCTACTATCAGTGGACGGTCTTTCTCCGAAGCTGGCGCATCTGTCCGACCTCGTCGACCGATACGCATCGCCGGAGTTCGCGGTTGCCCATGGCGGCCGCGTGCAGACCATCGCTGCCGGCCACTACACGGTTCACGGTCTCTCCCGCCATGTTCGTCTCGGCGAGTTCGTGGCCCATAAATCGGCCACCGGCATCCATCTCGGCGAGGTCGTGCGCGTCGAGCCGGAACTGATATATGTCTGCCCGATCGAACCCGGCGAACCGATCGGCATCCATGATACCGTCATCCGCAAGGGCGCCTTCCGCATTTCACCGACGGACAGCTGGTGCGGGCGCACCGTCAACTCGCTCTGCGAGCCAATCGACGGGTTGGGCCCGATCACCGAGGGCCTCGATCGCCGCTCGATCTCCAATACCGCGCCGCCCTCGATGACCCGCAAGCGTGTCGAGACCGGCTTCAAGACCGGCGTGCGCGCGATCGACATCTTCTCGCCGCTCTGCCTCGGCCAGCGCCTCGGCATCTTCGCCGGTTCCGGCGTCGGCAAGTCGACGCTTCTGTCCATGCTCGCTCGCGCCGATGCCTTCGACAAGGTTGTCATTGCGCTCGTCGGCGAACGCGGCCGCGAAGTGCGCGAATTCATCGAGGATACGCTCGGCAGCAATATGAAAAAGGCGATCGCCGTTGTCGCCACCAGCGACGAGAGCCCGATGCTGCGCAAGATGGCGCCGCTGACGGCGGTCACTATCGCCGAGCATTTCCGCGACAAGGGCGAGAACGTCCTCTTCATCGTCGATAGCGTCACGCGTTTCGCCCATGCGATCCGCGAAGTGGCGACCGCCTCCGGCGAGCCGCCGATCGCGCGCGGTTATCCCGCCTCCGTCTTCACCGAGCTGCCGCGCCTCCTGGAACGCGCCGGTCCCGGTCCGGAGGGCGCCGGCACCATCACGGCGATCATCTCGATCCTCGTCGACGGCGACAATCACAATGACCCGATCGCCGATTCGACCCGCGGCATCCTCGACGGTCATATCGTCCTGCAGCGCAGTCTCGCCGAAGAAGGGCGGTATCCGCCGATCGATCCGCTCGCCTCGATCTCGCGTCTTGCCCGCAAGGCCTGGACGCCGGATCAGGAAAAGCTGGTATCGCGGCTGAAGGTGCTGATCCATCGTTTCGAAGAGACGCGCGACCTGCGCATGATCGGCGGTTACCGCCAAGGTGCTGATCCCGATCTCGACATGGCGATCAAGCAGGTGCCGATTATTTACGACGTTCTGAAGCAGTCTCCGGGCGATCGCGACTCGCTCGACGCTTTCGCCGATCTCGCCGGCGCGCTCAAGGCTGCAGCCGGCATGGGCAATCAGGGCGCACCTATTCAGAGGAGAGGCTAGACGTGGCTGATTTCGACGACGAACGTATCGCTTCCCTGAAGCAGCGCAGGAAAGCCGCCATCCTGGATCGGTTTCTGACCTTCTCCGGCCTCGCGCTTGCCGGCGCCTCCGCCTTCTTTCCCTGGTACGTCTTCTTCAACGCGGACAAATTCGGCATCAATGTCGCCGGCAGCGAGAATTCGCGTGAACTGCCGGATTGGCCGGCCCGCAACGTCTTCAGCGTCTCGCCGCTTGCCATGGTCAACAAGAACGAGGCGGACAAGAAGGCCCCGCCGATCGATCCGCTGACGACGGCGACGGTCTCCGATCTCGGCAAGGAGCGCGATGGCCGCGCCATACAGGAAGATCAGCCTTTCCCCGGCAAATCTTCCTTCCGCCTGCTGCATGTTTCCAACGGCCGGGCGCTGATCGAGGATCCCTCGGGCATGTATGTGGTGCGCATCGGCTCGATCCTGCCCGACGAAAGCCGCCTTGCGACACTCGAGCAGCGCGACGGCAAATGGGTGATCGTCACCTCCAAAGGCGAGATCTACAAGAACAATTGAACCTGTCCGTAACGCCGAAGGCAACAGGGGCTCCGCCGCGAACCGGCCGGAGCCCCCTTTTTTCCTTAAATCGATTCCGACTTAAGAAATGGCGCAGCAATTCAAAGAGTTACAGCGTCCTTGCGCGTCCGAAAGACGCGCGGCACTGTCATCGCGGCGGCCTTCGCCGAAAACCGCCCCGAAGCCTGAATTCCCCGTAAGTCCCACGCAAGATTACCGCACTAGGTTCGGGATAGTAAAAACGGAGAGTTCTCATGCAACCGATCCAACTTTTCGACTTGGCTTCGCGGCAGGCGGAATGGCTGACGATCCGTCAGCAGGTTGTTGCCGGCAACATCGCGAATGCCAATACGCCGAAGTTCCGCGCCAAGGACGTTACGCCCTTTGATGCGGTGCTCGACAATTCCAATATCAACATGGCGCGCACCAATCCGGCGCATCTCAGCGGCAACGATTTCAGCGACAGCGGCGATATCGACGTCAAGGACGCCGCACTCGACCAGGAAATCGGCGTCCAGGAATCCGGCAATACGGTCGGTTTGGCCGAGGAGCTCTCCAAGTCGGGCGATATCAAGCGCCAGTACGATCTGAACACCTCGCTGGTCAGTTCCTTCAACCGCATGATGTTGATGACGGTCAGGAGGTAAAGTCATGGATCCGCTTTCAGCAGCAATGAAAATCGCCGGTTCCGGGCTCGAGGCGCAGTCGACGCGCCTGCGCATCGTTTCGGAAAACATCGCCAACGCCCGCTCGACCGGCGACACGCCCGGCGCCGACCCCTATCGCCGCAAGACGATTACTTTCGGCCAGCAGATGGATCGCAGCAACGGCGTCGAGACTGTCGGCGTCAAAAAGGTCGGCGTCGACGAAGGCGACTTCAGCACTGAATTCGACCCCAGCAATCCGGCTGCGGACCAGAAGGGCGTCGTCAAACTGCCGAACGTCAATATCCTGGTCGAGATGGCCGACATGCGCGAAGCCAACCGCTCGTACGACGCCAATCTGCAGACCATCAAACAGACCCGCGATCTCATCTCCTCCACGATCGACCTCCTGAAGAGCCAATAATAATGATCAGCAGCGTCCAGAATGTCAGCAACCTTTCGATGACCCGTGCGCTCGGCGCCGTCGACACCGAAAATTCCGCCTCGTCGTCTGCCGCCACAATGCCGGGCGCCGCAGGTGCGGCCAATGGCATGAGCTTCGCCTCTGTCATGGGCAACATGGCGAGCGATGCGGTCAACAGCCTGAAGGGTGCGGAAAGCATGTCCTTTGCCGGTATCAAGGGCACGGCGACGACGCGCGAAGTCGTCGATTCCATGCTCCAGGCCGAGCAGACGCTGCAGACCGCCATTGCCATCCGCGACAAGGTCGTCTCGGCCTTTCTCGAAGTCACCAAGATGCAGATGTAACTGATTTGAGGACGAACACATGAGAGCGCTCGCCATCGCAGCAACGGGCATGGATGCCCAGCAGACCAATCTGGAAGTCATCGCGAACAACATCGCGAACATCAATACGACCGGTTTCAAGCGCGCTCGCGCCGAATTCTCGGATCTTCTCTACCAGACCGAACGTGCCAAGGGTGTCGCCAACCGCGCCAACCAGGCCGTCGTTCCGGAAGGTGCCAATATCGGCCTCGGCGTCCAGACCTCGGCGGTCCGCAACCTGCATCTCCAGGGCGAACTGACCCAGACCGGCAACGATCTCGACGTAGCGCTGATCGGCAAGGGCTTCTTCCAGATCCAGTCGACCGACGGTACGACGCTTTACAGCCGCGCCGGCGCCTTCAACAAGAACGACCAGGGCCAGCTCGTCACCATCGACGGCTACGAGGTCCTTCCCGGCATCACCATTCCGACGGGCTCGACCGAACTGACGATTAGCCGCTCCGGCCAGGTCTCGGCCAAGCTGCCGGGAGCGACGGAGGCGACCGAGCTCGGCCAGTTGACTCTTGCCGACTTCGTCAACGAGGCGGGTCTCCAGCCGCTCGGCGACAATCTCTTCCAGGAAACGCCGGCCTCCGGCGAAGCCGTCATCGGCAATCCTGACGAGGAAGGTTTCGCCTACATGAAGCAGGGTTACCTGGAATCTTCGAACGTCGACCCGGTGAAGGAAATCACCGAGCTGATCTCGGCCCAGCGCGCTTACGAAATGAATTCCAAGGTGATCACCACCGCTGATGAAATGGCCTCCATCGTCAGCAAGAACCTGAAGTAAAGGGAAGGGCCGAAACATGATGTTTTGCCGGGCAGGACACATCTCAGGATGGGTGGCGGCAGCCACGATCGCAGTCGCGGGCATTTTCTTGCCCGCGGACGTGGATGCCGGCATGGGTTATGCCGTCGTCCCGACGACGATCATCTACCCCGGCGACACATTGTCGTCGAGCCAGCTTCAGGAGGTCGAGGTCACCAACCCCAACCTCGCCGGCGATTATGCCAAATCCATTTCCCAGGTCGAAGGCATGGTTTCCAAGCGCACGCTGTTGCCGGGCCGCACGATTTCGGTTTCGGGTCTGCGCGAGGCCTATACGGTGACGCGCGGCTCTTCGATCCGCCTGGTCTTATCGCTCGGCGCGATGACGATCTCCGCCGCCGGCACGCCGCTCGAAGACGGCACGATCGGGCAGGTCGTTCGCGCGCGCAATATGGACTCCGGCGTCATCGTCAGCGGCACGGTGCTTGCGGACGGCACGGTCCATGTGAGGGCAAAATGAAATTGTTCTTCCGTTTCGTCACCCTTGTCGCGGTTCTCGCCATGAGCTTGGCTAATGTCGCGCCCGCCTGGGCGCTGACCTCCCGCATCAAGGATATTGCCTCCCTTCAGGCCGGGCGCGATAACCAGTTGATCGGTTATGGCCTCATCGTCGGCCTGCAGGGAACCGGCGACGGCTTCCGTGCCTCGCCCTTCACCGAGCAGTCGATGCGGGCGATGCTGCAAAATCTCGGCATCTCGACGCAGGGCGGTCAGTCCAACGCCAAGAATACCGCGGCCGTGATGGTCACCGCCAACCTGCCGCCCTTCGCAAGTCCCGGCAGTCGTATCGACGTCACGGTGAGCTCGCTCGGCGACGCGACGTCGCTGCGCGGCGGCACGCTCGTCATGACCTCGCTTTCCGGCGCCGACGGCCAGATCTACGCCGTTGCGCAGGGCGCTGTCATCGTCTCCGGTTTCCAGGCGCAAGGCCAGGCGGCGACCGTGACCGAAGGCGTGACCACTGCAGGCCGCGTGCCCGGCGGCGCGATCATCGAACGTGAACTGCCGTCCCGCTTCAAGGACTCGGTCAATCTCGTCCTGCAATTGCGCAACCCAGACTTCTCGACTGCGATCCGTATCGCCGACATCGTCAACGGTTATGCCTCGGCGCGCTTCGGCGGCCCGGTCGCCGAAGCCAAGGATTCACAGGAAGTCGTGATCCAGAAGCCGCGCGCGGCTGATCTCACCCGGCTGATGGCCGACGTCGAAAATCTCATCGTCGAAACCGACACGCCGGCCAAGGTGGTCATCAACGAGCGCACCGGAACGATCGTCATCGGCTCCGACGTCCGCGTCTCGCCGGTCGCCGTCAGCTACGGCACCCTGACGGTTCAGGTCACCGAGACGCCGCAGATCATCCAGCCCGAACCCTTCTCGCGCGGCCGGACCGCCGTCCAGCCGCAGACCGATATCGCGGCCGAGCAGACCGGCGGGCGCGTCGCCATCATCGATGGTCCAGATCTCAGGACCCTTGTCGCCGGCCTCAACAATATCGGTGTGAAACCGGATGGCATCATCGCCATTCTCCAGGGCATCAAGTCGGCAGGCGCCCTGCAGGCGGAGCTTGTGCTGCAATGATTGACATCATCAACCCTGACATGACCGTTCTGCAATTGCTGCGCCGGCTGGCGCTGCCGGCCGCGGGCCTCGTCCTTCTGTCGATCCCCGGCGCCTTCGCGCAGGAACATGCGCCGGCAGGCGACATCACCTCCCAGGATGAGATCAAGCAGTTCTGCACCAACATCGCAGAGCCCGCCCGCGACCAGCGTTACCTCCTGCAGAAGCAGGAGTTGGAAAAGCTTCGCGCCGACATCGACGCCCGCATGGCGGAAATGGACAAGCGCAAGACCGAATACCAGGACTGGCTCAAGCGGCGGGACGATTTCCTGAAGCAGGCGGAAGCCGGCCTCACTGAAATCTACAGGAAGATGAAGCCGGATGCGGCCGCACTTCAGTTGCAGGACATGAAGATCGAGGTGGCCTCCGCCGTGATCATGCGGCTCGGCCCGCGTCAGTCGAGCCTCATCCTCAACGAGATGGACCCTGAGAAGGCCGCGGTCATCGCCAGCGTCATCGCCAGTGCGTCCGATCCCAATACGTCGAAGGATCCTTCATGAATATGCGTTTCCCGGCCGCGATCGCCGCCCTCGCACTCCTTGCGGGTTGCCAGTCTCCGACGGCGGTCAGCGAGATCGGCCGTGCGCCTGCCATGAGCCCGATCGGCAGCGGCCTCGCCTACGGTCAGACGCCACAGATGGCGCTTTATCCGAAGCAGCCGCGCGCCGTGGCGCAGGGTTATTCGCTGTGGAGCGATTCGCAGGCCGCCCTCTTCAAGGATGCGCGCGCGCTCAACGTCGGCGACATCCTGACCGTCGACATCCAGATCAACGACAAGGCCTCCTTCGACAACGAGACCAACCGCAGCCGCACGAATTCGAGCGGCATGAACTGGGACGTCAACGCCCAGATCTTCGGCTGGACGCCCGAGTCGAAGACCGACCTGACTTATGGCTCAGACACCAGCACCGACGGCAAGGGCAAGATCGAGCGCACCGACAAGCTCACCCTTCTGGTCGCCGCCGTCGTCACCGGCATTCTCGAAAACGGCAACCTCGTCATCTCGGGCTCGCAGGAAGTTCGCCTGAACCAGGAACTGCGCATCCTGAACGTCGCCGGTATCGTTCGCCCGCAGGACGTCAATGCCGACAACCAGATCTCCTACGACAAGATTGCCGAAGCCCGCATCTCCTACGGCGGCCGCGGCCGCCTGATGGAAGTGCAGCAGCCTCCGCGCGGCCAGCAGGCCGTCGATCTTTTCTCGCCGCTTTGAGGCTGAACGACGATGGCAGAGCCAGACGCAAGCGCAGGTCAATCGCACAAGAAATCCGGCTCGCTGATGACGATCATCGGCATCGCCGTCCTGACCCTGCTCGGCGCCGGCGGCGGCTGGGCGGTCGGTACGATCGTCGCACCCAACATCAAGGGTGCCAAGGAGGTCGAGCAGGCCAAGGATGCGGAGGCGAAGAAGAAGGCCGAGGAAGGCCTGGCGCGCATCTCGACCGAGGCCAACAACGTCGTCCAGCTCGAGCCGATCACCTCGAACCTCGCCTACCCCTCAGAAAACTGGGTGCGACTCGAAGTCGCGCTGCTGTTCAACGGGCCTCCGGATGTCAAGGTTTCCGAGGATATTCACCAGGATATCCTCGCTTATATCAGGACCGTTTCCCTCCAGCAGATCGAGGGACCGCGGGGCTTTCAATATCTCAAGGATGACATACAGGAACGTGTTGACCTGCGCTCGCAAGGGCGGGTATCGAAGGTCATGTTCAGGACATTTGTCATCGAATGATTCGTCTCATAGTCTTCCTTGCCGCCATGATGGCGGTACCGGAACTGGCGGTGGCACAGCAGCTGCCGACTGACTTGTTGAACGTGCCGGTCGATGGCTCCGTCGCTGCCTGGATCATCCGCACATTCGGCCTGCTGACCATTCTTTCGGTCGCGCCGGGTATCCTGATCATGGTGACGAGCTTTCCGCGCTTCATCATCGCCTTCTCGATTCTGCGCTCAGGGATGGGCCTCTCCTCCACGCCCTCCAACATGATCCTCCTGTCGCTGTCGCTGTTCATGACCTTCTACGTCATGTCGCCGACCTTCGATCAGGCCTGGCAGAACGGCGTGCAGCCGCTGCTTGCCAATCAGATCAACGAGACCGAGGCGGTCCAGCGTATCGCCGAACCCTTCCGCACCTTCATGGCGGCCAATACCCGCGACAAGGATCTGGCGCTCTTCGTCGATCTCGCGCGCGAACGCGGACAGAATATCCAGACGACCGATCCGATCGACTACCGCGTGCTGATCCCGGCCTTCATGATTTCCGAGATTCGCCGTGGCTTCGAGATCGGCTTCCTGGTCGTGTTGCCGTTCCTCGTCATCGACCTCATCGTCGCAACCATCACCATGGCGATGGGCATGATGATGCTGCCGCCGACCTCGATCTCGCTGCCTTTCAAGATTCTCTTCTTCGTGCTGATCGACGGCTGGAACCTGCTCGTCGGCAGTCTGGTGCGCTCGTTCAGCTGACCGGCTGCCGCCGCTTGGATATTCGCCAATGAGAAAACCCGTCGGAAATTGCTCCGGCGGGTTCTTTCACTATGCAACAATTCAAAGTGCTACAGCGTCCTTTACCCGTCTGAAAGACGCGCGACGCTGTAGCGGTCGAAAAGCCTCACTCGGCGGCGAACGGCGCCGTGCGCGGCGGCAGCGCCGGAATGTCCATGTGATCGGGTGCAAGACCCTGCCTGGCGCGCTCGGCCATGACTTCATAGGCGTTCTCCAGGTGGTCGCAGAACCGTTCGGCATCGAAGAGCGGTGCGATATAACGCTTCTCCTTGAGATGCGCCTTGTATTCGGCGATCCGCCCGGGATTCTCAGCCAGTTCGACGGCCATATCCTCATAGGCCTGCAGGTCGGGCGCGACGAGGTCGGGCAGGTCGATGGCCCTGAGCAGGCTCTCGCTGACTCGTGACGCGAAGTTGGTACCCTTGACGGTCAGAACCGGCAGGCCGCCCCAGAGCTGCTCCGAGGTGGTCGTGTGGCCGTTGACGGGGAAGGTATCGATGCCGAGGTCGGCCGCCTGCTGGCGGTCGATGTGCTGTTCATAGGGCGCGCGCGGGCAGAAGATGATCCGCTTGGGCGAAATGCCTGCCCCCTGGAATTGCTTCAGAAGGTTTGCCTGGTTGCGCGGCGTATTCGCCATCAACCAGAGTACGCTGTTTGGGGCGCGCTTCAGGATACGGCACCAGCTGCCGATCGTCTCCGGCGTGATCTTACGGTTACCGTTGAAGGACGCGAAAATGAAGGCGTCTTCCGGCAGGCCGAGTTGCTCGCGGGTGACAGGACGCGGCTTCGGACGATGCATCGGGTCGTTCGGCTGGTAGCTCTCCGGCAGCCGGCAGAACTTCTCATGGTAGAAGGGCTTGGCCACCTCGGGTAGGACGAAATGGTCGCCGATGACGTAGTCGAGGTCGACATTGACCGTACTGCCGGGGAAACCGAGCCAGCCGACATGCACCGGTGCGAGCGGCAGGTTGAAGGCCGTCGCGCGACTGCCCGACGTGTGGCCCTTCAGGTCGACCATGATGTCGATATTGTGCTCGCGCACCACTTCCAGCACCGCCTGATCGGAAAAGCCGTGAACGGTGACGATCCGGCCCCAGCGGCTGCGGTCGATCGTGTTGTGCTTGAGGTATTCCGGGCCCGTATGGCAGAAGAGCGTCACCTCGAACCGGTCCTTGTCGTGCAGTTCGAGGATGCGCTGCAAGAGCTTCATCGTTGCGTGGCGATCCCAGAAGTCTGATGACATGTAGCCGATACGGATCTTGTCCGACCAACTGTGCGGCTGGTTACGGCGGAAGGCCACCCGTTCCTGGTTGAGGGGGGTGGTGCCGATCGTCGCATACCGGTTGAAGTCTTCGTTGCCGCACCAGTGCAGATGATAGAACGGGTTGTCCTTGCGCAGGATCTCGATATCGCCCTTTGCAAGGGCCGCGTCGATCACCGCCTGATGCTTGTTCGCCTCTTCGAACTCATTGAATTCGCGAGCGAAAACAAGGTGAAGGAAGCGAAATGCGAGGTTGCCGGGAAAACGCTTGAAGATGTTGCGCGCGAGGTTCTGGTTGGTTGCGTCGTTCAGATCGTCGCTCAGCAGCAGGGCCGCCAGGCGCATATGATCGGGATTGGCACTCTGCGACAGCACCGTCTTGAACGGGCGGATGATATCCCGCTGCTGGCGCTTCAGATAGATCGCGGTGATGATGAAGGCGAGCTCCGGGTCTTCCTGCGCCTTGGTGAGGTTTCGCATGGCGATCAGCAGAGCATCGTCCTCGTTGCCGGTCTCGTAATGCAGCTTGGCAGCCTGTTTCTGGTATTCGTAGGAATTCGGTCCTTCGCAGTTGCCGGCCAGGCCATAGGCTTTCGCGGCATCGGCCTTGAAGCCGAGCTGCACGAGGTTCTTGGCCAGCAGCGCATAGGTCTTGGCGTCCGGCTGGATGTCCATCAACTGGTTGAGCGTCGCCAAGGACTGTGTGTAGCGGCCCATCTGGTAATCCTTGGATGCCGCAGAGAACGAAACTTTGCTGTTCAAAACCCAACTCCGTGAAGGAAATGTTCTGGCATGGCTGTCGATCGCCGAAGCGCGCATGGACCGTCCTCCCAAAACGAGGTCAGTCCGATGATGCTAATCCGGCATCTGCCATACTGGCATTCGAAGCTTGCTTGAAACCGGTGGCGCGATGAATACCTGCTTTGTCCGGAAAGCCTCGACTGTCCCAGGAAAGCGCCCCTTCCGCCGGTAAAATTCGCTTTTGCCGCTCGAATTCGGATGCCAAAAATTATCTTCAGCAGGCATTAACTAAGCCTTGTGAGAAGGCATTAACTATGCCCTGCGAGGAGCCGGCCGAGGGTCTGTATTTTTAAGGAGTTGGCAAGCATTGGCTGCGAGATTGCCCTGGACATGACGGGTTTGGGCCAAACAAAACAGGCGCCGAGTAGCATGAAGCTGGTCCGTCATCGCCGGTACTATAGTCCGGTATGTCCTCCTTTTTGTATCTAGTTTCCAGGGGACAGACTTATGACAAGCATTAACACGAATTCTTCCGCACAGGCCGCTCTCCAGACGCTGCGCAGCGTCAACCAGAACCTGAACAACACGCAGAACCACGTTTCTTCTGGTTACCGTGTTGAAAAGGCTTCGGACAACGCTGCTTACTGGTCGATCGCAACGACCATGCGTTCGGACAACAAGGCTCTCTCGGCCGTCTCCGACGCTCTCGGCGTAGGCGCCGCCAAGGTCGACACTGCTTACACCGCCATGGACAGCGCCATCGACGTCGTCGGCGACATCAAGGCGAAGCTCGTTGCCGCCACTGAAAACGGCGTCGACAAGGCCAAGGTCCAGGAAGAAATCGGTCAGCTGCAGCAGCAGCTCCTGAGCATCGCTCAGTCGGCTTCCTTCAATGGGGAAAACTGGGTTGCTGGCGCTGACGGCACCAAGAGCGTCGTCTCCTCGTTCGTCCGTGACGGCTCCAACGCCGTTTCGATCACCACGACCGACTATATTCTCGACAGCGGCTCTGCAGGCAACGTTCTGTTCGGCATGAGCGGCGGCTCGGTCGAAACCTCCACGGGTATCCTCGGTACTTCGACTGGTGCGACCGGTTCGATCTACGCGATGGACATCACCAGCTTTACGTCCGGCCAGATCCAGTCGGCTCTGACCAACGTTGAAGCGGCTCTGAAGGCCATGACCAGCGCCGGCGCTGCTCTCGGCTCGCTCTCCAGCCGCATCGACGCCCAGGACGACTTCGTCTCCGCTCTCAGCGACTCGATCGACTCCGGTGTCGGCCGTCTCGTCGACGCCAACATGGAAGAAGAGTCCTCCAGGCTCAGCGCCCTGCAGACCCAGCAGCAGCTGGCGATCCAGTCGCTGTCGATCGCGAACTCCTCTTCGCAGAACATCCTGTCGCTCTTCCGCTAAGACCGGTCGGCACAAGGTTTCCAAGTCTCGCGGCCGGGTCATCCCCGGCCGCGAAATATTTTAATATAAGGTTAATGAAAATCCTTCTAACCATCAGATATTTTTAAGTAATTTCCAATTCGAATTCAGCTTTCCTTAACCATCTTGGTGTTTTCTAGGCCCATCGAAACGGCGAGTTAACCTTAACAGAAATGGTTAACAGGCATGATGCTGATCGCTGTGGGCCGGCCGAAAATCCGGAATGTCCCTGTTTAAAATCTGCCAACAAGGGGCAAGCAAACTATGACGAGCATCAACACCAATAACGCTGCAATGGCAGCCCTCCAGACTCTCCGTGGCATCAACCAGGGTCTCCAAGAAACCCAGGCCCACGTTTCGTCCGGCTATCGCGTCGGCAAGGCTTCCGACAACGCTGCTTACTGGTCGATCGCAACGACCATGCGTTCGGACAACAAGGCTCTCTCGGCTGTCTCCGACGCTCTCGGCCTCGGCGCTGCAAAGGTCGACACCGCTTACTCCGCCATGGACAGCGCCATCGACGTCGTCGGCGACATCAAGGCGAAGCTCGTTGCCGCCACTGAAAGCGGCGTCGACAAGGCCAAGGTCCAGGAAGAAATCAGCCAGTTGCAGCAGCAGCTCCTGAGCGTCGCTCAGTCGGCTTCCTTCTCCGGTGAAAACTGGGTTGCTGGCGCTGACGGCACCAAGAACGTCGTTGCCTCCTTCGTCCGCGACGGCTCCAACGCCGTTTCGGTCGTGATGACCGACTATGTTCTCGACAGCTCCTCCATGGGCAACGTTCTGTTCGGCATGAGCGTCGGCTCGGTCGAAACCTCCACGGGTATCCTCGGTACTTCGAATGGTGCGACCGGTTCTGTCTACGCAATGGACATCACCAACTTCACCCTCGGCGAAATCCAGTCGGCTCTGACCAACGTTGAATCGGCTCTGAAGGCGATGACCAGCGCCGGCGCTCAGCTCGGCTCGATCTCCAAGCGCATCGAACTGCAGGAAAACTTCGTCTCCGCTCTCAGCGACTCGATCGACTCCGGTGTCGGCCGTCTCGTCGACGCCAACATGGAAGAAGAGTCCTCCAAGCTCAGCGCCCTGCAGACCCAGCAGCAGCTGGCCGTCCAGTCGCTGTCGATCGCGAACTCCTCTTCGCAGACCATCCTCACGCTGTTCCGCGGCTAATAACCCTCGGAAACATCAGCCCGCCGGTCTCCGGCGGGCATGGTATCGAGCCGCGCTCCGATGGAGCGCGGCTTTTTTAATGGCTGTTAACCAATGATTAACCATAATGCTGTTTTCTGCGTCCAACGAGGCGGTGAGTTAACCAAATTTAAGAACCGGTTAACAGGCATGAAGCTGATCCCCGTTCCCGGTGGCCTTCCGGAATGTCCCTTTTTTCCATTTGCCAACGAGGGGCAATCATTTCATGACCAGCATTTTGACAAACGTCGCGGCGATGGCCGCTCTCCAGACACTCCGCGGCATCAACGACAGCCTTGAGGACACGCAGAACCGCGTATCATCGGGTTACCGCGTCGAAAAGGCGGCCGACAACGCCGCTTACTGGTCGATCGCAACGACCATGCGTTCCGACAACAAGGCACTTTCTGCCGTTTCCGACGCTCTTGGCCTCGGCGCCGCCAAGGTCGACACCGCTTACTCCGCCATGGACAGTGCCATCGATGTCATCAGCGAGATCAAGGCGAAGATCGTCGCTGCAACCGAAAAGGGTGTCGACAAGGCTAAAGTGCAGGAAGAAATCGGCCAGCTGCAGCAACAGCTCCTGAGCATCGCGCAATCGGCTTCCTTCTCCGGTGAAAACTGGGTTGCCGGCGCTGACGGCACAAAGAGCGTCGTTTCCTCGTTCGTCCGCGATGGCAACGGCAATGTCTCGGTCAAGACGACGGACTACATTCTGGACACGAGCTCGGCGGGCAACGTTCTCTTCGGCATGGACTCGACCGGCGCGATCGAGACCAGCTCCGGCCTTATCGGCACATCATCCGGTACGATCGGCTCGATCTACTCGATGGACATCACCAACTTCGATTCGCCTGAGATCTCCATGGCCCTGACGTCAATCGAGGCAGGCCTTGAGGCGATGACCAAGGCTGCATCGCAGCTCGGCTCTATTTCCACTCGCATTGAGCTGCAGGAAGGCTTCGTCAGCGCGCTTAGCGATTCGATCGACTCCGGTGTCGGCCGCCTCGTCGACGCCAATATGGAAGAAGAATCCTCCAAGCTCAGCGCCCTGCAGACCCAGCAACAGCTGGCCATCCAGTCGCTGTCGATCGCCAACTCCAGCGCTCAGAACATCCTCACGCTGTTCCGCAGCTAAGTCAGGCGCTGAAGCTGGACCGAATCTTGCGCCATCGTCTGGCAGCACGTGTAAAGCCTCCCGGACCGCGCCCGAAACGGCGCGGTTCTTTCTTTTATATCAATAGTTTGACCGAAATTTCTGTTCACGCGCCAAGCTCGGCGCCGCGCTCTTGCCCAACAGGTTGATATCGAGTTAACTTCGCTTTGAGTTGATTTGCTTTTGCGACACACCGGTGGAAACCCTGCCGGAGGCATGACGCCACACCAGTCGCCGCCGGCAATCCGGCCTGCCCTTTCACCCCGATTCCGAGACCTGTCGATGACCGTTAAGATTACCAGCGCGGCCGCGGTGAATGCGCTTGCGGTGCTGCGCAGCATCAACAAAGAAGCCAGCCAGACCCAACAGCAAGTGTCCTCGGGATATCGTATCGAGACGGCCGCCGACGATGCGTCCTACTGGTCGGTCGCGACCGTCATGCGTTCGGACAGCACCAATCTCGGAACGGTCGGAGATGCGCTCGGTCTTGGCGCTGCCAAGGTGGATGCGACCTATACGGCGATGAACTCGGCGATCGATCTCATAGGTGAGATTCGCGCCAAGCTGGTTTCGGCAAGAGAGCCGGGCACCGACAAGGACAAGATCAACGCCGAGATCAGTGAATACAAAGAGCAGTTGCAGACGATAGTCGAATCGACGTCGTTTGCGGGAGAGAACTGGCTGTTGAACGGCGACACTGCTGCGCCGCCGACATGGTCGATCATTTCCGGTTTCGTGCGCGCTCCGACCGGCGAATACCAGGCCCAGACCATAGATTTCCCATCGTCGCAGACCATCCTCATCGACAAGAACAATGCGAGCGGCGGCCTGTTGACCAAGTCGGTCGATGCCAACGCGATCAACAACAGCGGTGCGACGTCGCGCAACTACTATCTTTTGAACGCCAACTCGACCACGCCGGCGACAGGTACGGAAATTGCGATCGACAACAACACGACCGATGCGCAACTCACCGACATGCTTGACGTCACCGACGCGCTTCTCTCCTCGCTGACGACGACGGCCGCGTCCATCGGCGTGATGAAGACGCGCATCGACGATCAGATCGACTATACCGCCGATCTGGCCGATTCGATCGACAAGAGCGTCGGCGCGCTCGTCGACACCGACATGGACGAAGCTTCGATCCGGCAGAAGGCGATCGAGACCCAGAAGCAGATGGCCGTCGAAGCGATCTCGATCCTCAACACGGCCGCAAGCAAGATCCTGATCCTGCTGGAATAGGGGTGGGCGCGATCACGGTGGCGGCGGCGCCATTCATCCTCGCGCAAGTTTGACTGCCTAGTTTCCGGCATGAAGGCATCGTCCGAATCCATGCCGGTGCAGGGTCAGGCCCTTGCCCGTTTCGAAGGGGATGCCGGCGCGCAAGGTCACTTTAAGCGGGGGCGGGCATGCTGCATGCCTCCCGAATGCTGGATGGTTTTTATGAGCATTACGCTTTCCCGGTATTTGAAGGATTTCGGTGAACCGGAATCGTCAGCGCCGATCCTCGACATGAACGATTTCGGTGGCGACGATTTCCCCGAAATGCCGAGCGAACCGGCAATCGACGTCGAGGCGGAGCGCCGCGAAGCCTACGCGGAAGGTCATGCCGCAGCGACCGTGGAATTGACCGAGAAATACGAACGCGAGGCGCGGACGCTGGCGGAGGTCCATGCGCGTGAACTGGATGAACTGAAGCTTCGCTACGAAGTCGAGGCGGCGGCGGTCATTGCATCCCGCATCCGCGATATTGCAGAAGAGGTCGCTCAGCTGGTCAGCGCCGGCGCTGCTCAGGTCATCGCGCCTGTAATGACGGAAGCGCTCGCCGCGAAGGCTGCCGAAAGCCTCGCCGCCCTGCTGCGTGATGCGATCCTCGAAGGCGCGGCCGGGGCGATCGTCGTCAGGGGCTCGACCCGCCTTTTCGATATATTGAAGGCCGAGCTCGGCGAACATGCCGGCGCGGTTCGCCACCTTGAGACCGACGATATCGATCTTGCCGTCGAAATCGGTGATTCCGTTATCGTCACCCGTATGTCCGCCTGGGCGGCCAGCTTGAAGAAAGTTCTGGAATGAGCGAAGGCGAAAACCACCACCACGGCAAGAACGAGATCATCATCGTCAAGAGACATGGCGGCGGTGATCACGATGGCGCCCATGGCGGTGCGTGGAAAATTGCCTATGCCGACTTCATGACGGCGATGATGGCGTTCTTCCTGGTCATGTGGCTGGTCAATGCCGCCAACGAGGAGACCAAGGCCTCGGTCGCGACCTATTTCAATCCGATCAAGCTCTCCGACGAAAAGCCGACCGAGAAGGGCCTGAAGAAGCCCGTCGACAACGCCGAGGGTGAGGAGAAGCAGGAGAAGTCGAAACAGAAGGAAGAAGATCCGAACGACGGCAAGGCCGCGGCGGATGGTGACGACCAGACATCGACCTCCGGCGACCAAACCAATTATTCCGAGGCCGATTTCTTCGAAAACCCCTATTCGGTTCTTGCCGAGATCGCCCAGGAAGTCGGCCAGCAGGCCAATGTCAGCGCCAAGGGCGATGGCGGTGCCGCCGATTCCGGCCCGGCCACCGGCGCCGATGGCGGCGAGGCCTATCGTGATCCCTTCGATCCGGATTTCTGGACGAAACAGGTCGAGGTCACGACGGCCGGCAAGCCGTTGCCGCCCGGCAAGAGCGACGAGCAGGCGGTCGAGAGCGAGACAACCGAGATCGCCAAGCTTGAGGACGCCAAGCCGATACCGCTGACCACCGATCAGAAGGCCGCCCAGGAAACCAAAGAAACGAAGGAAACCAAGGGCGCGGTCGGGGCTAAGGACGGCAAGACGCCGGGTGGCAGGTCGCCTGAGGACAAGAAGGCCGAAGCTCAGAAAGACGCCGATCATCAGAAGGATGCGGACAAGAGTGCCGCCGAGACCGAGCAGCAGCAGAAGAAGGAAGCCGAGCAGCTGCAGGCGCAGATCGCCCAGCAGATCGGCGGCGTGGCCGGCAAGCTCGCCGAAGGCCTGACAGTGACGGCGTCCGAAGGCGGATTGCTGGTCAGCATCTCCGACCAGACCGACGATTCGATGTTCAATATCGGTTCTGCCGTTCCGCGCCAGGAAATGGTGCTCGCCATGGAAAAGATCGGCGCGATCCTGAAGGAGCGGGGTGGTGCGGTTGCCATCCGCGGCCACACGGACGGTCGCCAGTATAAGGGCACGCAGAACGAGAACTGGCGGCTTTCGATGGACCGCGCCCAGAGCGCCTACTACATGCTTGTACGTGGCGGGCTCGACGAGAAACGCATCTCCCAGGTCTCCGGCTTCGCCGACCGTCGGCTGAAGCTGCCGTCTGACCCGTTCAACGCGACCAACCGCCGGATCGAGATTCTGGTGCAGGCGGATCAAGGATAGTCGAATGGCGCGTCGGCAGCATCGTTACGTCGGATTTGTGGCCCTCGGCCTGGCGATGCTTTCGCCGGCCGCAGCCAATGCGCAGGATTCGGACGATCTCGCGCCCTACAAGATGCTGCGGTCGCTGCAATTCGTGCAGGATTCCGTCGTTACCGGCGATCATTCGGCCGGTGAGATGCAGCGCTTCATGCTGGGCACGATCGACACGCGGCTGCGCACCGTCGAACCGTCGATCTTCGACGACGACCGCAATGTCGACGCAGCGCTGATCTACACGATGAGCGGCGGCAATCCCCAGACGCTCGAATATCTGATCGCCCACGACGTCAACGGCTATTTCGACAACCGCGTTACCGACGTGCTGCGCAAATATCTGAGCGGCAAGGGCCTCCTCGTCGCCAAGACGCTGCAGGAGACCGCCAGGGAATATCGCGACAAGAAGATCGGACCCTATCTTGCGCTGATCGGCGGCAACGTGCTGATCGCGACGAAACCGACAGACGCGCTGGATCTCTACGACCAGGCGCGTCTTGCCGCCCCGGGTACGATCGTCGAGGAGGCGGCGTTGCGCCGCTCAGTCGCCATTTGCGTCGACAAGGGGATGCTCGACAGGGGAATGGCCTATTCGCAACGCTATGTCAGACGATTCCTGCATTCGCCCTATGCCAGCCAGTTCGCCGATCTTTTCGTCACCCTCGTCGTCGGCCACGATCACGACGTGAAACCGCAGGATGTCATCGACATCCTGTCCTTCATGGACGCACCGCGCCAACGCGAGGTCTATCTGCGCATCGCCCGCGCCGCCGCGATATCAGGCAAGCCGGAGCTGGCGCGCATGGCGGTCGGACGCGTGCAGTCGCTTGGCGGCGGCACCGACAATGCTTTCGGTCCGCTCGCAGATTTCTATGGCGGCATGGCCGGCCTTCCCACGGAGGATATCGATCAGGCAGCAAAGAATGTCAGCGGCATCGACGGCAACGCGCTGTCGCGGCGGGATCAGGCGCTGCAGGAGGCGGCGCGATCCGTTGCCGAGCAGATCCTGCGCGCTCCCGACCCGGCAAGCTTGACGCAAGCCTCCAATCTTAACACTGATCATCAAGAAATCACTTCTGAAAAGGCTGCGGCGATAGCCATGCAACCGGGAGCGCCAGGCGCGCTTTCCGAGCCTGTTCCGGGAGGTGTGGCATCGACTGGCCAAAGCCAGGATACCGACCCCTCATTCAACGCATTTGTGACGACCAGTCGATCCAAGCTCGACGAGATCGACGGTCTTCTGGCGCAAGAAGGCAACGAACAATGATGGATATAAGCGTCTCGGGCGGAGCCTCCGGTACGGAGACGGCTGCGGTTGCGAAATCCGCGCGACTGGCCGGAAAAGGTGATGCCGACGGCCAGAAGAACGGCTTCTTCGACGCGCTTGCCAAGGCAGGCAGCGATGCCGTCAATGACGAGCCCGACGATGCGCAGCCGGATCAGGGCGTGGCTGCCGATGGCGGCGCCGAGAAAGTGGCGCGGACGATCCGCGGCCGCAGCAGTGCAAAGCCGTTGATCGACCTTAGCGACGCCGCGCTGAAGGCACAGGCCGAGGTGCAGCCGGAAACGATTGCCAGTGTTGAAAAGGCCACGACAAAGCCCGCAAAGGCTGAGGTCAAAATGCCGGCCGATCTCGCCTTCGGCAAGCTCGATCCGGAGGACAGTCCCGCAGACGAGGTCGCTCCGGCAGCCAAGGGCGGCAAACACACCAAGGCCGACGCGTTGGAAACCGATACGGACAAGGTCAGCGACGATGATGACGGCGGCATTTCCGATGTCCTGGGTCTGCTGAAGCAGGAGCCTGCCGACGGGACCGTGACTTTGCCGGCGGCCACCGCACATCACCTCTCCGCCAAGGTCGATGAGGCTGGAGCGGGCGACAAGAAACTCGATAGTATCGAAGCCAAGGCGGGCGGCCATGCGTCCGACGCTCTTGCCGCGGTCAGCGGCAATAACGAGAGCGGCAAGGCGAATGACATCAAGGTTCCCGGATCGGAGACTGCCGAAGCCGCCGATGGCAAGACATTCAGGTTGAGCCGCGCCGATGGCCGCGGCGTGTCGATGGATGTCCACATCGGCACGGATCAGGCCGGGCCGAAAGATGGCACGACGAAGGCCGATGTCGAAAACGTTTCGGTGCTCGAATCGCGCCGCTATATCGGCCTGATGCAGAATACGAATTCCGCCGCCGTCACCGCCGCTCTCGCCGGCGATTCCGAATGGGCGCGCGCCATGGAGCCGAGCTCGGCGCTCTCCAACGCGGCGGAATGGACGAGCACCGGCAAGGTGGTCAATACGTTGAAGATCCAGATGAACCCGCTCGATCTCGGCCTGGTGACGGCGACCATGCGCCTGTCCGGCGACGCCCTGAACATCGACCTCAAGGTCGATACCGGAGCGGCCTATCGTCAAATGAAGGAAGATCACGGCAAGATTCTCGAAGCTCTGCGCAGCCAGGGTTACGCGGTCGAAAACGTCACCATCAGCATGGCGCCGGTCGAGCGTCCCGACGCCGGCAATCAGGGCCAGGCCTCTCAGCAGCAGTCGCTTCCTCAACAGGGGCAGGGCGGCGAGGCGCGCGAGCGCCAAAATCAGACGGCACAGCGGACGGACGGAGGCTTCAATGGCGCAGGCGATACCAGTATTGAAGACACTCGTTCTGGCGGCAGCAGCGGCACTGGCGGCGTTTACCTCTGAGGCAATCGCCTCCACCGGCGCCTGCGAACGCGAGATCCAGTCGGCAGCGGCCAAATACGGCATCCCGGAAGGCATCCTCTATTCGGTCGGTCTGACGGAGACCGGCCGCAAGGGCTCGCTCTATCCCTACGCCATGAACGTCGAAGGCAAGGCGATCTTTCCGCCCTCGGAGCAGGACGCGATGCGGCAGTTCGATGTCGCCCGCAACAGCGGCGCCAAGCTCATCGACATCGGCTGCATGCAGATCAACCATTACTTTCACGGCGAGAATTTCCGCTCCGCCGAGGAGATGTTCGACCCGCATCGCAACGTCGAGTATGCGGCAAAATTCCTCCGCAATCTGCATGACCGTCACGAGACATGGACGATGGCGGTAGCCAGATACCATGCCGGACCCAACAACAATCCGGCGCAGAAGCAATATGTCTGCCGCGTTATCTCCAATCTCGTCGCCACCGGCTACGGCAAGTGGACTCTCAATGCGAGTAACTTTTGTCGAAATTGATTCAACCGAAGATGGAATAGGCGTATTGTGACGAAACTGTGTCACAATGTGGCGGGAATCCGGCGGGAATCTCCCGCGCAAGTCATATTTAACCGACTGTTAACTTTTCCACGAAATTTTGGTGTGCATAAGCAGGCATACCCACTAGATATAGATCAAATCGCTACCCAGATCTTAATCAATTATTAGTTTCTGCCATTAACTTTAACGAGTTGTCGCCGATTCGTGCGATTCGTACCCATAGATCATCGAAGTGCCACACTGATTCGGAGGCGGACGAATGATCGTAGTGGTTGATGAGCGTGAGCTCGTGAAAGATGGATACACATCTCTGTTCGGTCGTGAGGGCATTCCCTCCACCGGCTTTGATCCTGCGGAATTCGGCGAGTGGGTACAGACCGCCGCCGATTCCGATATAGCTGCAGTCGAGGCCTTTCTGATCGGTCAGGGCCAGCGCAACTTCGAACTGCCCCGGGCGATCCGGGATCGGTCGATGGCGCCGGTGATTGCGGTCAGCGACCAGCACTCGCTCGAAAACACCCTTGCGCTTTTCGATTGCGGCGTCGACGACGTGGTGCGCAAACCGGTGCATCCCCGCGAGATCCTCGCAAGGGCGGCGGCGATCCGGCGCCGGCTGAAGGCGATCACCAACTACACCGAGATCGGCGGGATCCGCGTCTTCTCGGATGGTCGTGACCCCGAGATCAACGGCGAAGTCTTCGCACTTCCCCGGCGCGAGCGCCGCATCCTCGAATATTTGATCGCCAATCGCGGTCGCCGGGTCACCAAGACCCAGATCTTCAACGCCATCTACGGCATCTTCGATGAAGAGGTCGAGGAGAATGTCGTCGAAAGCCACATCTCGAAGCTGCGCAAGAAGCTGCGCAAAAAGCTCGGCGTCGATCCGGTCGATTCCAAGCGCTTCCTTGGCTACTGCATCGATTGGGCCTGATTTCTCGGCCGGGCGGCGGCGCCCGGCTGAACGTCAATATTGGCCTCGCAACTCGCCATGACAGACAGCTTCACGCAAGGCCCGACAAATACTCTCGTGCATAACAGGTAAAACGAGGTTTTCAGATGAGCATTTTCGGCAGCATGAAGACGGCAGTATCGGGGATGAACGCGCAGGCCAACCGCCTCAGCACCGTCGCCGACAACATCGCCAACGTTAACACCACCGGTTACAAGGCTGTGTCGACGAGCTTCTCGTCGCTGGTTCTGCCCTCCTCGGGCGGCAACTACAATTCCGGCGGCGTTCAGACCTCGGTCCGCCAGGCCGTTTCCGACCAGGGCGATATTTCCTACACCACCTCGAGCACCGACCTCGCGATCTCGGGCGACGGCTTCTTCATCGTCCAGGGTGCGGACGGTACGCCGGTCCTGACCCGCGCCGGCGACTTCACCAAGGACGACGAAGGCAACCTCGTCAACGCCGCCGGCTTTCAGCTGATGGGTTATTCCTATGACGCCGGCTCTCCCGCCGTCGTCGTCAACGGCTTCGATGGCCTCGTTCCCGTCAATGTCAATCAGGAAGGGCTGACCGCCATCGCCTCGACATCAGGGGTCTTCAAGGGCAACCTCGATTCCGGCGCCAATGTCGTTTCGACCGCGGCGGATCGCCCGAGCGCCAACAGTGCCACCACGACAGCCGACACCAAGAAGTTCTCGATGGTCGCCTACGACTCTCTCGGCAACAAGGTGATGTACGACTTCTATTTCACGAAGACCTCGGTCACGACACCGCCGCCGGCAACTCCTGCGACTGCCAGCACCTGGGAAGTTGCGATCTTCCGCAACGCCGATGCTGCGACGGGCGGCACGACCTCCTTCCCTTACAGCACCGCCGCTATCGGCACGACCACGCTCGATTTCGACGCCACTGGAAAAATAACCAACTCGACGGGTGCCGTCACGATCGACGATACGGCGAGGACCGGCCAGATGATCGACATGGATCTCACGGGCTTCACGCAGCTCGGCGCCGACTTTGCCGGCACCGGTACGCCGAACGGCCAGGCCGCCAGCCCGGTCAAGGACGTCACCGTCGACGGTGACGGCATCGTCTACGCCAAATACGAGGATGGCAGCACCAAGCCGCTCTACCGCATTCCGCTGGCCAACGTCGCGAGCCCGGACAAGCTGACGCTGATGAGCGGCAACGTCTACAGCGCCAACGGCCAGTCGGGCGTCACTGTCACCGGCTTCCCGCAGACCAACGGTCTCGGCACGATCAAGGCAGGTGCCCTCGAAGGCTCGAATGTCGACCTCGCCGGCGAGCTGACCGAGATGATCGAATCGCAACGCAGCTATACCGCCAATTCCAAGGTGTTCCAGACGGGTTCCGACATTATGGACGTTCTCGTCAACCTCAAGAGATAAGCAAGGTACCGTGTAAGCCATGTCGCTCACGTCAGCACTTAATACCGCGCAGAGCATATTCAACAATACGGGCACTCAGAGCAGTGTCGTATCGAACAATATCTCGAATGCCGGCAACAAAGATTACGTGCGCCGGCAGGCGATGCTCACCACGTCCTTGAATGGCGCGCAGGTCGTCAAGATCGACCGGGCGCAGGAAGAGGCGCTGCTGCGCCAATACCTGAAGACATCCTCTCAGGACAGCGCCCAGCAGACCCTGCTGAGCGGTCTCGAGGACCTGAAGTCGATCGTGGGTGGCAACGACTACGAAACGTCGCCATCCACCTATCTCGGTGTTTTCCAGCAGAAGCTTCAGGCCTTCCGCACGACGCCGGGCAGCACTGTCGCCGCTCAGGGCGCCATCACCGCCGCCCAGGACGTCGCCAACTCGCTGAACAATGCCTCGCAATCCGTTCAGAACGTTCGCGCCACCGCCGACAAGCAGATCGCCACTGACGTCGATAAGCTGAATACACTTCTCAGCGACTTCGAGAAGGCCAACAACGCGGTGAAGACCGCCACGTCCTCGGGTGCGGATGCCTCCGGCGCTCTCGACGAACGTGAAAAGGCTCTCAAGCAGATTTCGCAGATCGTCGGTGTCAACACAACGACGCGCGACAATAACGACATGGTGCTGAGCACGTCTGACGGGACGATCCTCTTCGAGACGATCCCGCGCGAGGTGACGTTCAAGTCTCAGGACGTCTATACCGCGACCATCGCCGGCAACTCGGTCTATGTTGACGGTGTGGCACTACCGCGCGGCAGCGGATCGACGACGACGGGGCAGGGAAGCCTTCAGTCTCTCCTCCAGGTGCGCGACGAAATCGCCCCGAACTTCCAGAAGCAGCTCGACGAAGTCGCTCGCGGCCTGGTCTCGCTCTTCAAGGAGCAGAACACGGTGGCCGGTCCGGCCTATGTGCCAGGCCTCTTCACCTGGAGCGGCGGCACGGTCGATACCGGCGCCACCGCGGTTGCCGGCATGGCGGCGACCATCACGGTCAGCAGCCGCGTCATCACCTCGCAAGGCGGCGATCCGATGCGCCTGCGCGATGGTGGCATCAACTTGACCGGGCTCGTCCTGAACACGTCAGGCGCCAGCGGTTATACGACTGAACTCGATCGTCTCTATACCGCATTGGGCTCCGACATCGATTTCGACCCAGCGGCGGGGACGCCGGTCGGGTTCGACGCCACGACCGGCATCGATTCAAACGTCAGCATCATGGAATTCGCCACGAATTCCCTCGGCTGGCTCGAACAGTACCGCAGCAATGCCACGACAGCGGCGGAGAACACCTCGGCGGCGCTGTCACGCTCCGACGAAGCCTATTCCAACGAGACGGGCGTCAACCTGGATGAGGAGCTGACGCTGCTCCTCGACATAGAGCAGTCCTACAAGGCGGCGACCAAGATCCTGAACGCCGTTGACGAAATGTTGAAGTCATTGCTGGATATTGCGAGTTAAGCCATGAAGAGCTCATTTATTTCAAGTTCGGCCATTCAGAATGCGATGCGGTTGACGATCCGTCAGGCGCAGAACCAGATGACGAAGGCGACGATGGAAGCGACGACGGGAGTCTATGCCGATATCGGTGTCTCGCTCGGCGGCAACGCCGCCAGGAGCGTCGACTTCAGCCGCGAGGTCGACCGGATAGCCTCGATCAAATCAAGCAATTCGCTTGTCACCGCGCGCATGGAATCCTCGCAGCTCGGCCTTTCCAAGATGAAGGACGTCGGCGACGGCCTCGTTTCGAAGCTGACGGCTCTCCAGGGCAGCCACGACCCAGGCAGCATCACCGTCGCCATCCAGTCGGCGACCAGCGCGCTCTCCACCATGATGGACACGGCCAATACCATGGTGAACGGCGAATATCTGTTCTCCGGCATCAATACCGATGTTCAGCCACTCACCGACAAGACCGCCGCGACGAGCGCTGACATCGTCACCGCATTGAACACGTATGCGACAGGTCTCGGCAAGTCGGTAAGTGATCTCACGGGCACCGAAATGGAGACCTTCATCACCACGACGGTAGAGCCGATGTTCACCGAGGCGGCCTGGACCGACCCGACGACCGGCTGGTCGCAGGCATCGAGCCAGAACATGACGAGCCGCATCAGCAACTCCGAAGTGATCGAATCCTCGACCAATGCCAATTCCGAGGGCATGCGTTACTTCGCGCTCGCCTCGGTGATGACCTCGGCACTGTTGGGCCAGGGCCTCAGCAGCGATGCGATGAGTACTGTGTCCAAGCAGGCGATCAGCTATACGACGAAGGCGACCAGCGGCCTCGTGACCCAGGCAAGCCAGCTCGGCCTTTCCCAAGAGCGCGTCAAGAAGTCCAACGACGCCCTCGACGCCCAGTCCAACATCATCAAGAACAAGCTCGTCGATCTCCAAGGCGTCGATCCCTACGAAGCCTCGACCCTCGTCAAGACCTTGGAAACGCAGCTTGAAACCGCTTACACGATCGTCTCGAAGATCCAGCAGTTGAGTCTTGTAAACTACCTTTGATGAGCAAAGGCGCGCAATAAAGAAGGATGCATGAATGTATCAGTTCTCATATGCCGAAGTCATGCAGGACTCGGTGGCCGACGCGAAAGAGCGGGAATGGCAGGTTCTTGACCGGTCCATAGACCTGCTGTCGTTGGCGCGCGAAAAGGAAAAATACGGCCGGGAAGCCATTGAAGCCCTGTTTTATACCCGCCGGGTGTGGATCAGCTTCATCGAGGATCTGAAACATCCCGACAACCAGCTGGAGATCGAGCTCAGGGCCAACCTCATCTCGATCGCGATCTGGATATTGAAGGAATGCGACAGGATCAGAAAACGTCAGTCTAATAACTACCAGGGCATCATCGACGTTACCACCATCATCAGGGATGGACTTAAATGAAAAGTACACTTCGCATTTCTCTGAAAGCCGGAGAAAGAATCTTCATCAACGGCGCCGTCCTGCGCGTGGACCGGAAGGTCGCGCTGGAATTCCTGAATGATGTGACGTTCCTTCTCGAAAACCATGTCCTCCAGCCGGAGGGAGCCACGACGCCGCTGCGTCAGCTCTATTTCATCGCGCAGATGATCCTCATCAACCCTGAGGGCAAGGACCATTCGACGGCGTTGTTCCGCAAGTCGATCACCATGCTGCTCTCCTGCTTCAGGAACGAGGAGATCCTCGCCGAACTGAAGCGCATCGATGCGCTCGTCTCGACCGGCCGCGCCTTCGACGCGCTCAAGGCGATCCGCGGTCTCTACGCGATCGAAGACAATATCCTCAACAACCACGAAATGCCGCCGACGATGGTCGAGCAGATTCGCAGGGAGATTGCACCATGGCGGTAGATGCAACATCGAGCGTGAGCACGTCGAGCACGACAAGCACGACGAGCACGGCCCAGTCGAAGGCGACGCTGAACTACGACAATTTCCTTCAACTGCTCATCGCGCAGATGAAGAACCAGGATCCGACCGATCCGGTCGACGCCAGCGAGCAGATGTCGCAGCTGGCGAGCTTCTCGCAGGTCGAGCAGACGATCCAAACCAACACCAAGCTCGACACGCTGCTCGCAAGCTCGAGCCTCACCCAGGCCAGCAGCTACGTCGGCAAATATATGGAAAGCGCCGACGGCACCGTCAAAGGCACCATCGAATCCGTCAAGGTTTATTCGGACGGAATCATAGCGACGACCACGGATGGTGGTAATATACTCGTGCAGGCGGGAATCACTATTGCCGACAAGGCGCCGACCAGCGATACCTGATACCCAAGGCGCCGGTGCGCCGCATAGCTCGGGTGATACCAATCAATGGCGGTCCGGCCTTGGCGGGGCCGCTTCAAGGCGATATGAGGTTGCCTTCGGATGAATGAAGCTGATGCATTGGATCTGTTTCAGGCGGCGATCTGGACCGTCCTGATTGCCGCCGGTCCCGCCGTCATCGCGGCGATGGTGGTGGGTCTCGTCATTGCCTTGATCCAGGCGCTGACCCAGGTGCAGGAAGCGACACTGACCTTCGTGCCGAAGATCGTCGCCGTGCTGATCACGGTCGGCGTCACGGCGCCGTTCGTCGGCTCGCAGATCTCGATTTTCACCAATCTGGTCTTCTCGCGCATCCAGTCCGGCTTCTAGAGCAATTCCAGCAAAAGTGTGCAGCGGTTTTGCGTCCGGGATTGCGTAGAAACAAAGGCTAGAGCGGTTCTACCCTTCCATGAGAAGCTGAACCGCTCTGAGCCACCTTCGCGCAAGCTTCGCCATTTAACTCTCGATCCGAATTGGGCGGGCTGCGTGTCCGCCTCCTCTCATGAAGAGACGGAATCGTCATGGCGCAACCACCTGCACTCCCCATTCCAAAAGTCGCCCCGAGCCTGCGCGATGTCGGTTTTGCCCTCGGCATCATCGGTATCATCTGCATCCTCTTCCTGCCGATCCCGCCGTTCCTGATCGATATGGGACTGGCCTTCTCGATCGCCTTCTCGGTGCTGATCCTGATGGTCGCGCTGTGGATCCAGAAACCGCTGGATTTCTCGTCTTTCCCGACCATTTTGCTGATCGCGACGATGACCCGGCTGGCGCTGAACATCGCGACGACACGCGTGATCCTTTCGCATGGCCATGAGGGCCACGATGCGGCAGGCGGCGTCATCGCCGGTTTCGCAAGCCTGGTGATGTCCGGCGACTTCGTCATCGGTCTGATCGTCTTCCTGATCCTCATCACCATCAACTTCATCGTCATCACCAAGGGCGCCACGCGTATCGCCGAAGTCGGCGCGCGTTTCACCCTGGACGCCATCCCCGGCAAGCAGATGTCGATCGACGCCGATCTCTCGGCCGGCATCATCGACGAGAGGGAAGCCCAGCGCCGGCGCAGGGAACTCGAGGAGGAAAGCTCCTTCTTCGGTGCGATGGACGGTGCGTCGAAGTTCGTGCGCGGCGATGCCGTCGCCGGCCTGATCATCACCTGCATCAACATTTTCGGCGGCATCATCATCGGCTATTTCCGCCACGGCATGCCGATCGGCGAAGCCGCTGACGTCTTCGTCAAGCTCTCGGTCGGCGACGGCCTCGTCGCACAGATGCCGGCTCTCATCGTCTCGCTGGCCGCCGGCCTTCTCGTCTCTCGCGGCGGCACCACCGGCTCCACCGACCAGGCGGTCGTCAACCAGTTGAGCGGTTATCCGCGTGCGCTTTCCGTCTCGGCGGTGCTGATGTTCATCCTGGCCTTGATGCCGGGTCTGCCGTTTGTGCCCTTCGTGGTCCTCGGCGGTCTTCTCGCCTTCGGCGCCTGGTTCATCCCACGTCAGGTCGAGGCAGAGAACATGCTTCGCCGCGAGCAGGAAGAAAAGAAGGTCGTCCAGAACAAGGAACTGGAAAAGGATTCGGTCAAGGCAGTGCTGCGCACCTCCGAAATCGAGCTCGCACTCGGCAAGATGGTCTCGACGCGCCTGCTCGGCGCCCACCAGGAGCTCGCCTTCCGCGTCGGCAAGATGCGCAAGAAGTTCGCCACCCAATACGGCTTCGTCGTGCCCGAGATCAAGGTGACCGACGATATCGCCATCGCCGAGAAGTCCTATCAGATCCGTATCCACGGCACGACCGTCGCTTCCAACCTGCTGCGCGTCGGCGAAGTCCTCGTCGTTACCGGCGCCGGCCGCCGGCCGAGCATTCCCGGCGACGAAATCCGCGAACCCGCTTTCGGCATGCCTGCCGTCTCGATCCTCGAAAACTTCGCCGACGATCTGAAACGCGAGGGCTTCCAGCCGATCGACAATGTCTCCGTCGTGCTGACCCATATGAGCGAGGTCATCCGCAACAACCTGCCGCAGCTGCTGTCCTACAAGGACGTCAAGGTGCTGATCGATCGGCTCGACCCCGAATACAAGAAGCTCGCTGACGAGATCTGCTCGTCGCACATGTCCTATTCCGGCCTGCAGGCAGTGTTGAAGCTGCTGCTTGCCGAACGTGTCTCGATCCGCAACCTGCACCTCATTCTCGAGGCGGTGGCCGAGCTCGCTCCGCATGTCAGGAAGACCGAGCAGATCGTCGAGCATGTCCGCATCCGCATGGCCCAGCAGCTTTGCGGCGATCTCGCCGACAACGGCGTGCTGCGCGTGCTGCGGCTGGGCAGCAAATGGGATCTGGCTTTCCACCAGGCGCTGAAGCGCGACGCCAAGGGCGAGGTGATCGAATTCGACATCGATCCGCGCAGCCTGGAGGAGTTCAGCGAACAGGCCACCAAAGTTATCCGTGAGTTCATGGATCGCGGCCTGCCATTCGCCCTTGTCACGTCGCCGGAAACACGCTCCTATGTGCGCATGATCATCGAGAGGCTGTTCGCCACGCTCCCGATCCTGTCGCATGTCGAACTGGCCAAGGGCATCGAGATAAAGATTTTGGGCTCTATTTCATGATAACAGACCCGCAAGGGACCGTTCTCGCGCTGTTTCTGGTTTTCTGCCGGATCGGTGGCTGTGTGCTGGCTCTTCCGGGTTTTTCCTCGGCGCGCGTGCCCCAACAGCTGCGCGTCTTCATCGCCGGCGCGCTCTCGATCGCCGTCATGCCGTTGCTCTGGGATACCGTCTATCCGGCCGTTCACACCGGTGCCGGAACCTATATCGGCCTGATCTTCAGCGAATCGCTGATCGGCGTGATGTATGGCATGCTGGCGAGGATCTACACGCTCGGCATGCAGTTCGCCGCCTCGATCACCGCCATGATGGTCGGCTACACCCAGCCGGGTTCCGCCGACATCCTCGAAGACACGCCGGAGACCAGCCTGTCGGCCTTTATCACCTTTGCCGGCATGATGATCCTCTTCATCATGGATTTCCATCACATCGTCTTCCGCGCGCTGATCGATTCCTATACGACCATGCCCTTCGGCGGCCTGATGCAGATGCGCGCGACGCTGATCTCCTTTACCGATACGCTGGAGCAGACCACCTACATCATGCTGCGGCTGTCGAGTCCGTTTTTGATCTATGGCCTGATCTTCAACGTCTCGATCGGTTTCATCAACAAGCTGGCGCCGCAGATCCCGGTCTACTTCATCTCCACGCCCTATCTGCTGATGGGCGGGCTCTTCCTGATCTATTTCTCGATTGCGGCGATGGTCAGCCAGTTCGGCCAGTCCTTCGGCTCGATCTATATCGGGCGATGAGGCTGATATGATCGAAAAGAAGCGCTCCCAGAAGCTCAAGCGGCTGCTCTCGGTGCAGCGGCATATCGAAAGAATGGCCGAGAACGACCTGGCCGAAACCAGCCGTCAGCGTGTCGAGGTCAATGTGGCGATGGACGACGTCATCCTCGCGCTCGGCTCGATGGACCCCGTCCACCACGCCTTTTCGCAGAATTACGCCGACCGATTCGGCAGGCTCACCATCAAGGACCAGCAGCTGACCGGCATGCAGCAGATCCACGAGATGCGGCTGACGCGCGAGCGCGCCAAGGGCGACCGCCTCGAAGACGGCATGAAGGAAGCCCTGGAAGTCGAGCGCCGCGAGGCCGATGACAATGCCGTCTACGATGTCATCGATCAGCAATTCGCAACGCCAGCCTCCAGCAAGCTTCAAAAACCATAGTCGTTACGATCTTAAATTCAGAGGATTGTAACGTGGCTATTTCGCCCCCCAGTGATCTGGTCCTGGACGTTGTCAAAGCTGCCGACCCCATGGAGGTCCAGGCGGCCCAAGAAAAGTTGAAGGCAAATCGTGCGGCCTTTGCCGCAACGAGCCTCGCCGAGAATGGCAAGGGCTTCTCCAATACGGTCGACGTTCTCGATCATGTCGGCCAGAAGAGCGGCCTCGCCAACATCCAGAACCGCACCAAGACCGAGGAAGTTCCGGAAAGCTACCGGAAGTTCGAGGCCATGGTCCTGCAGAATTTCGTCAAGTCCATGCTGCCGAACGAAAGCGAAGACGTCTACGGCAAGGGCGCGACCGGCGATATCTGGAAAGGCATGATGGCAGAACAGCTCGGCAACGTCATGGCCAAGGGAGACGGCATCGGCATCGCCAAGCAGATGTACAGCGAGCAGTTGCGCCGCCAGGAAGGCAAGATCGTCAATGCCTCCACCGACGACGATGACCGCAACACTGCGCTCAGCATGATCGACGACTTCCAGCGCAAGACCTTTGGCACGCCGACGGCGGACGCCAAGGCTGATAGAACAGGATGATTTCAGGCCAACGGGCCGGAAATCTGAATCCTGTTCTAAATTATATAGTTAGAGCATGATGTCGTCCGAAAACCGATCACACTTTTCGGCATCATGCTCTAAGCGACGCATAATCGAGGGTACAATGGAAATAATTTCGAACGAATACAGGATCAAATCCGTTCTCGGACGCCTCGAAATGATCATCGACAATGAGAACACGCGGATCGGCAACGATCCGCAGTTCGATCTCAAGGTCTCCAATGCGCATAAGAGCCGCTGCCTCTACGAGCTGTCGATGCTTTTCCGCGATACCGATCCGGCCGAGCTTGCCGCTGCCCATCTCGATCAGCTGCACGGCCTGAAGAAGAAGCTGGTTCTCAATGCCCGTCGCGTCGAGGCGCATCTCGAAGCGGTTCGCGCTGTCGCCGACCTGCTGAAGAACGCAGTTCAGGACGCCGACGCCGACGGCACCTATTCCCAGGAACAATTCGCCGCGCGTGGAAACTGATGATCAAGCTCGTCCTCACCGGTATCTGGGTTTGCGCCATCACCTTGGCATCGGTCTATTTCTCGGTGTACCTGGCGACCGCGCCGGCGCCCGCAGCAACGGATTCCAAGCAGAGTGCGCTTGAACTGGTGAAGGGCGAAACGATCACGGTGCCGATCATCGGCAACGGTGCGATCACCGGCTATTTCCTCGGCCGCGTTTCGTTCATGATGAACAAGGACATGCTGAAAGGCGTGACGTTGCCGCTGAGCGAGATGACGACGGACGAGCTTTTCAGCCTGCTGGTCGGCAACAAGATGGTCGATATCGCCCATATCAAATCCTTCGATCCGAAGGCTTTCCGCGAAGAGATCAAGAAGGGCATGAACGAGCGCCTCGGCGGCGAATACGTCGCCGACGTGATGCTGGAGCAGCTCGACTATCTCTCCAAGGAAGAGGTCAAGGAAAGCTCCGCCGGTCAGCCGAAGAAGGTGGGCACACCCGTCAAGATCGTCGAGACCGCCCCGGCCACCGAAGCACCGGCGCCAGCCGCCCACTAGACATTATCAGATCAGCAACGACAAACGGCGCCCGAGGGCGCCGTTTGTCGTTGGCTCGTGTGGTTAATAAACCACTTATACGAGCATGGAAATTCAAGGAATTTTCCTAAGGGTTGTTTGAAACCGTCCTGTTATATCAGGTGCCACAGCTTGGCATGCGCCGCTTATCCGGGATCGGAGCGACGCCCACCTGGCGGGACGCGACCGGTCCTTTCGAGGCATCTGGTGCGGAAATATGGGCTTGTTTTCCGGGATGTCGGGCGCATGCAGCACCCTCGGCAGGAGGTAGGAATGAATCTGATTGCAAACTTCGCGGTGCTCGCATCGCGGCGGACGATCTTCGATCTGCCGGTCTGCGATCTCGGCTGGGACGACGCCCTCGTTTTCATCAACGAGCTGGCCTCCATTCCGGTCGGCCAGACCGTGGTTTGCTTCGTCAACGCCCACAACATGCTGACCGCGCTGCACGACGACGAATATTACCGGATCATGTCGCACAATCTGGTGCTGCCCGATGGCATCGGCCTCAACATTGCATCGCAGATCGCCCATGGCGCGCCGTTTCCGGCCAATCTGAACGGCACGGATTTCGTACCGGCCTTCCTGACCTTCATGGAGGTTCCGCGCCGCATCGGCCTCATCGGTGGCAAGCGCTCGGTCGTCGAGGCGGCGGCGGAAAATTTTCGCAGGCACACGCCCTGGCACGAATTCGTCGTCGTTTCCGACGGCTACTTCGACAAGGTCGATCCCACTGATGTCATTGAGGAACTCGAGCGCCAGAAGGTCGACATCCTGATCGTCGGCATGGGGACGCCGCTGCAGGAGAAATGGGTTCACAACAATATCCGCTCCGATCATGCGCGTCTGGTGCTGACGGTGGGCGCTCTCTTCGACTTCGTCTCCGGCGCCGTCCCACGCGCGCCGAGGACGGTGCGGATGATGCGCCTGGAATGGGCCTATCGCCTGCTGCAGGAGCCGACGCGCCTCTGGCGCCGTTACGTCATCGGAATCCCGGTCTTCCTCTTCCATGTCCTGCGCTACCGCTTCCGCCGGCGCGAAAGGATCCTCAGCCATCCGGAAGAGCACGGCAGCGCGCTGCAGCCGCACTCGGATCGTAAGAAGGCAGGCTGACCTACCGCGCCGCGCGTCTTTTCAGTCGCGCAAAGAACGCTGCAGCATCTTAAATTGCCGCATAATTTTGTCCTCAAATCGTTTCCGATTTGAGGAATTATGCTTAGTTCTTGCCTGCAGTGGTTAACCATTTCTTTGCCATGAATATTTAGAGTGGCTTAATCATCTGCATCCGTGCGGATGAGCGAACTCGGCCATCATGTGCATGAGATGTGGCGCAAATGTACGATATCAGGGCCAGAAACAGCTTCCAGGATCGCGCAGCCGCAGGGCCGCGTGCTCATGAGGATACCTATGGGGTGTCCCGGTCGAACCGGCCGGATATCGCGCCGCCCGAAGCCGAGTTGCTGCGCGCCATCGGCCGCGCGCTGGAAGAACAGCGCGGAAGAACGGCGCGCACCGCACCGCTGGTCGACCGCATCGAAACCATCCTTGGCAACCGCCTCCGGGCCGCCAACGACGTCGGCCATCCGCTTCCTCAGGAGCCGGCGGACGATGAAGAGCTAATTGTTCCGGCCGACGAGCCGATGATCTCACCCGAACCGCTCGCCGCGGTCCCTGAAGGACCCGCCGCACCCCGGCCGGTAGCGCCGCGGCGTCGGGCGAGCGGGATCGGCCTTGCGATGATGGTGGTCGCCGCGACGATCATCGGCGCGGGCTTGCCGGCGCTGATGTCAGCTTCGCCGGCCCTCTACCGTGCCGAGGCGACGCTTGCGGTGAAGAGCGATGCCGCAAGCCGCGCTGGCCTCACCAAGGCCGCCGCGAAAGGACTGCTGTCGGCGAGGGTGGTTGCTTCGACGGTCGCCGCCCTGAAACTCGATCATGATTCCGAATTTGCCGGCGCCAGCGCCAATGCGCTCGGCGTCGCTCTCGATCTTCTTTCGGCGACCGGTGCTGCTGCCGATCCGGCCTCGCGCGCCGAGGCGACGCTGAAACATGCGGTCGAGATACTGCCCGATGCCGCCGCCGGCACCATCCTCGTCAGGGTGACGACCGGCGACAGCGGCAAATCCATGCGCATCGCCGCAAGGCTTGCCGAAGCGGTTTCCGCGGCAGACGGAACCGGCGGCAACGTCGAGACCGATACCGCCTTGCGTAAAGCCTATGACGAGATGAAAGCGGAGCTTGCCGCCTTCACCGCGAAGAGCGGCGAGGGCAACGTCAAGGTGGCGATCGATCTTCGCCGCCAGATCGACCGGCTCGATGCCGATTTGAAGGCCGCCGACCAGAACATCCTTGCCGCCAAGGCGCAGGCCGACCGGCTCAAGGCCGCAAAACTTGCCGAAGTGCTCGACGGTTCGCTCCCCTCCGATATGCTCTCGCCGGCGCTGCAGGACTGGCGCGACAAATATGCCGTCGCCAAAACGACGCTTGCGCAGCTTTCGGCCGAACTCGGCCCGCGCCATCCGCGCCTCTTGCAGCAGCAGGCCGAAACGGACGGTCTGAAGGAGAATATGGGCAAGGAGCTTACCCGTCTTGCCCAGACTGCCAACCTCACTGCCAAGGCCGCCGTCGAGGCGCGCAAGGGCCTGAACGATCGCCGCAACACGCTGATCGCCCAGAGCCGGGACACCGGCGTCGATTTGTCACGCCTGACCGAACTCAGCGAAAAGACGAATGCCGCCCGCTCTCGCCTCGAAGAGGCGACGTCCGCAGCGGTGGAAACGGCCGCCAACGGTGGTATCGTTCTCCTGAAGCCGGCGTTGGCAACCGCAGTATCGGGAAGCGATGGTCTGATCGGCCGCGCGCTGGCCGGTGCCGCGGCTGGCCTTGCGATCGGCCTTGCCGCGGCTTTCCTGCTCCGGCTGCGTAGGCCTGTCGCCAGTTCCACAGCGGAAAGAATGCCCGTATCCCGGCCGCAGGCCCCACTGCCCTCGATGCCTGTGCCGGCCCCCGCGCCGGTCGACGAAATGGAGCTGCTGCGCTCCGAAATCTCCGGCCTGCGTGACCGGCTTCGTGTTCATGCGCTCGAAGTGCGGCAGCCGCTGCGCTGAACGAACATTTCCTTGCAAGCTTGCTATTGCATTGCCGCTTTCCGACAGGATAGGGCGTTAGCGGGCAATTGACGCTCGCCGAGTATCCATAGATTGACGCGAAACAGGGCGGAGAGACGCGTGACGACAGTAATCGACGGAAAGAACGTAGCTGCATCGGTCATTCAGACGGTCAAGAGTGCGACGGCGGCGCTGGAAAAGAGCAGCGGCGTCACCACTGGCCTTGCGGTCGTCATCGTCGGCGACGACCCGGCAAGCCACGCCTATGTCGGCTCCAAGGGCCGCATGGCCAAGGAGTGCGGCTTCAAGTCCGTTCAGCATACGCTGCCGGCTGACACGAAGCAGGAGGATCTGGCAGCTCTCGTCGCTGCCCTCAACGCCGATCCGTCGATCCACGGCATTCTGGTGCAACTGCCCTTGCCGAAGCCGCTCGACAGCGAGGCGATCATCCAGTCGATCCTGCCGGAAAAGGATGTCGACGGCCTGAGCGTCGTCAATGCCGGCAAGCTCGCCACCGGCGACCTGAAGACCGGACTGGTCTCCTGCACCCCGGCCGGCGCCATGGTCTTCGTCCGCCGCACCCATGGCGAGGATCTCTCCGGCCTCAACGCCGTCGTCATCGGCCGCTCCAACCTGTTCGGCAAGCCGATGGCGCAATTGCTGCTCAACGCCAATGCGACGGTGACGATTGCGCATTCCAGGACCAAAAATCTCGCCGAGGTCTGCCGCAACGCTGATATCCTGGTGGCCGCCGTCGGCCGGCCGGAGATGGTCAGGGCCGATTGGGTCAAGCCCGGTGCGACAGTCATCGACGTCGGCATCAACCGGGTGGCAGCCCCCGAAACAGGCGAGGGCAAGACCCGGCTCGTCGGCGACGTCGCCTTCGAGGAGGTCTCGGCGGTCGCCAGCACCATCACTCCGGTTCCCGGCGGCGTCGGGCCGATGACCATCGCCATGCTGATGGCCAACACGGTCATTGCCGCCCACCGTACCGCGGGGCAGACACCGCCGCAGTTTTGAACCAGGAAAGGCTCTAGGCCTGGGGAACGGGACCGGTCGAGGCTCTGACGATCAGCTCTGTCTTCCAGAGCTCCTGGTCGGGGAAGGGGCCGGCCTGCTTCACCGTGCCGATTAGCCGTTGCGCGATGCGAACGCCCGCCGCCCGCAGTGAAGAGCGCGTCGTCGTCAGCGGCACGGAAAAGCTTTCCGGTTTCAGCAGCGGCAGCACGTCGTCATGGGCGATCAGCGAGATATCCTCACCGAGCCGCAATCCGGCTTGGTTGACCGCGCGGATCGCGCCAAGCGCCAGCACCGTGCTGGAGCAGAGGATCGCCGTCGGCCGCTCCGGCAATTGCAGGAAATGTTCCATCGCCAGCAGGCCTTGTTCGTCCGTCATCAGCGCGTGGCTCGTGCAGCCATCCTCGAGCGTGAGCCCGCGCTCGGCAAGGGCCGATATGACGCCGTTCTTCCTGCGGATGGCGAAATCGAGATGCATCGGTCCGTTCATCAGCGCAAAGCGCGTATGACCGAGCTGCAGCAAGAGCCGCGTTGCATCGTAGAAGGCGCCTTCATTGTCGATGTCGAGATAGGGATAGTCCGGCTCCGAACCGAAGGACCGGCCGTGTACGACATAAGGCATCGAGAGCGATTTCAGCATGGCGAGCCGCGGGTCGTGGCCGCGCATATAGGCGACGAACAGGGCATCGACATTGCCGCTGATCGCAAGGCGGCGCAGCGCCGCCACCTCGTCATCCGGGTCGGCCGGCATGATGACGAAGTGGAAATCGTGGCGCACGGCCTCTTCGCCGAGCCCGGCCAGGAATTCACCGAAATGCACGTCGGACTGGTGGCCGGGCGCCGTCGGCATGACGAGGCCGATCGAGCCTGCCTTGCCGGTCGCAAGCCGCTGCGCCGCCTTGTTCGGCCGGTATCCGGTCTCCTTGACAGCCTGGAGCACACGCTCCCGGGTCGCCTCATTGACCTCGGGATAGCCGTTGAGCGCCCGGCTCACCGTCGTCTGCGACAGCCCCAGCAATTCCGATAGCTGTTTGAGATTCACCTGCTATGCTTCCTCCCGGCCCCGCCCGTCTGCCGTCTTGAAAAGGCCTGCCGCCTCCCAGTGGCATCCAAAGCGCTTTCAATTGTGTATCATGTGGCGCGCTTGACTCAAGAAAAATCGCTCCATATTTCCCGATAGGCGCTATTGCGCCGCGATATGCCGCTATATCTGGTGTGTTCACAGCGGGTTTTCGCGAATTGACTTGACTCCATTCCACCGAAAGTGGAATGAGTTGGGGGTCAAAGCGCTTTGAAATTTCCTTATTGAGGGAATTCGGCGCGGTTGGGATTGTGATGGGAGGTTGATCACATGAAAAAGTCATTTTTGATGGGCGTTGCCGTGGCAGCGCTTTTTGCCGGTGCTGCGTCCGCGGCCGATTTGAAATTTGCCCCGGGACAGGATTCCAAGTTCAACTGGAAGAGCTATGACGAGTTCAAGGCTGCTCATGCCGATCTGAAGGGTCAGCCGCTGACGATCTTCGGGCCGTGGCGCGGCGAGGACGAGGCGTTCTTCATGAGCGTGCTTGCCTATTTCACCGAAGCCACCGGCATCGATGCCAAATACTCCTCTTCCGAAAACTACGAACAGCAGATTGTCATCGACACGCAGGCGGGCTCGCCGCCGAACATTGCCGTTCTGCCGCAGCCTGGCCTTCTGGCCGATCTCGCCAGCAAGGGCTTTCTGACGCCGCTCGGCGATGACAACTCCAAGTGGATCAAGGACAATTACGGCGCCGGCGACAGCTGGGTCGGTTACGGCACCTACAAGGGCAAGGACGGCAAGGAAGCCTTCTACGCCTTCCCCTATAAGGCCGACGTAAAATCGCTGGTCTGGTACGTTCCGGAGAATTTCGAGGAAGCCGGTTACAAGATCCCGACGACCATGGAAGAGCTGCATGCCCTGACCGACCAGATCGTCAAGGACGGCGGCGTTCCCTGGTGCATCGGTCTCGGTTCCGGCGGCGCCACCGGCTGGCCGGCGACCGACTGGGTCGAGGACATCATGCTGCGCATGCAGCCGCCGGAAGCCTACGACAAGTGGACGACCAACGAGCTGAAGTTCACCGATCCGGCCGTCGTCGCCGCGATCGACGAGTTCGGCAAGTTCGCCAAGAACGCGAAATACGTCGATGGCGGCGTCGCAGCCGTGGCCTCGACCGATTTCCGCGACAGCCCGAAGGGCCTCTTCGCGGTTCCGCCGAAGTGCTACATGCACCATCAGGCCTCGTTCATCCCGTCCTTCTTCCCTGAAGGCACGAAGCTCGGTCAGGATGCCGACTTCTTCTACATGCCGACCTTTGCTTCGCATCCCGAACTCGGCAAGCCGGTTCTCGGCGCCGGCACGCTCGTCTCGATCGCCAAGGACTCGAAGGCTGCTCGCGCTTTCATCGACTTCCTGAAGACCCCGATCGCGCATGAGGTCTGGATGGCGCAGTCGAGCTTCCTGACGCCGTATAAGAGCGTCAGCACCGAGGCCTATGCCAACCCGCAGATGAAGAAGGAAGGCGATATCCTGACCTCCGCCACCACCTTCCGCTTCGACGGTTCCGACCTGATGCCGGGCAAGATCGGCGCCGGCGCCTTCTGGACCGGCATGGTCGATTTCGTCGGCGGCAAGTCCGCTGAAGAGGCTGCAGGCGAAATCCAGAGCGCCTGGGACGGCATCAAGTAATCTTTCAAAATTATGCCGCCGGCTTGCCGGCGGCATGGCTTTGCATGACTGGCCGGACTCGCAAAGAGCCCGGCCATCGCAGGATATATTGTGATTGGGCAATACAAATAGATTGACGATGACCGGCGTTGACCGGTCAGAATAAAAACCGGTCGGAATAAGATCAGGGGAAGCAGGGGGAGGGACGAAATGCTGTCGCAGATAGTGTCCGCTTTAAGCGTCGTGGTCGTTGCCGTTGTCGCGTGCTCGGCCTATTTCTATTTTTCGAACAAGATCCTGGATCTCGCTCTGCCGGTGAAGGATGGTGACATCCGCGCCGCATCGCGCAATCTTAACCGACGTGCGCTTGTCCGGCCGTGGTTGTTCATCGGCCCGGCGCTCTTCCTGCTCATCGTCTATCTCGTCTATCCGGTTGTTGCGACCTTCATCCTCTCCTTCTACGACCGTGCCGGTCTGCAGTTCGTCGGCCTCGCCAACTACAAATGGGCGCTCGGCGACCGCGAATTCCGCCAGTCGATCTTCAACAACATTCTCTGGCTCGCCGTCGTGCCGGCTGCCTGCACTTTCTTCGGCCTCGTCATCGCCGTGATGACCGATCGCATCTGGTGGGGCAATATCGCCAAGAGCATCGTCTTCATGCCGATGGCGATCTCCTTCGTCGGCGCCTCGGTCATCTGGAAATTCATTTATGAATATCGCGGCGGCAACGACGTCCAGATCGGCCTGCTGAACGCCATCGTGCAGACCTTCGGTGGTACGCCGGAGGTGTGGATCTCCATTCCCTTCTGGAACAACTTCTTCTTGATGATCATTCTGATCTGGATCCAGACCGGTTTCGCCATGGTCATCCTGTCGGCCGCCCTTCGCGGCATCCCCGAGGAGACGATCGAAGCCGCCGTGATCGACGGCGCCAATGGCTGGCAGATCTTCTGGCGCATCATGGTGCCGCAGGTCTGGGGTTCCATCGCCGTCGTCTGGACGACGATCACCATCCTCGTCCTCAAGGTCTTCGACATCGTGCTGACGATGACCAACGGCCAGTGGCAGACGATGGTGCTAGCGAACCTGATGTTCGACTGGATGTTCCGCGGCGGCGGCGATTCCGGCCGAAGTGCGGTCATCGCCATCATCATCATGCTCGCCGTCACGCCGATCATGGTCTGGAACGTGCGCCGCGCCAATCGCGAACTGAAGGGGCACTGAGATGACCGCTATCGGAAGCTACTTCAAGATCGGCCCCGCCCGGCTCTTCGTTCATCTCGCCGTTCTGCTGATCGTCATCATCTGGCTCATCCCGACGCTCGGCATTTTCGTCAGCGCGCTTCGCGACAAGGACCAGATCGTTGTCTCCGGCTGGTGGACGGCCTTCGTCGGCTCGACGCAAACCGCCGCGGTCCGCCTCGGTACACCCGACCAGCAAAAGCAAGAGGGCGCCAGCTACGTCATCTCAGGCAATGTGCTGGAAGGCCAGACCGGTCGCGAGGTGAAGGCCTTCGGCAACCGCGTGCAGCAGCCGGCCGCCTTCAAGGCCGGTGAGACCGCCGATCTCGGCGACGGCGAAACTCTGCAGATCAATAGCGACGGCAGCTACCGCTATGTGAAGAACGCCGCCTTTTCGCCCGACCAACGCCCGCGGCGCATCTATGCATCCGTCTCCGCGCCGCCGGAATTCACGATGCAGAACTACAACACGGTTCTGACCAGCGAGGGCATCGGCCAATCCTTCATCAACTCGCTGACCGTGACGATTCCGGCGACGATCATCCCGATCCTGATTGCCGCTTTCGCCGCTTATGCCCTGAGCTGGATGGAGTTTCCCGGCCGCGGGCTGCTGATTGCGCTCGTCGTTGGCCTCATCGTCGTGCCACTGCAGATGTCGCTGATCCCGCTGCTGCGCCTCTACAACGAGATCGGCAACATCCTCGGCCAGCCGTCGAAGACCTATCCCGGCATCTGGTTGGCCCATACCGCTTTCGGCATGCCGCTCGCCATCTATCTCTTGCGGGCCTATATCGCCGGCCTGCCGAAGGAGATCATCGAATCCGCCCGCGTCGACGGCGCGAGTGATTTCGAGATCTTCGTCCGCATCGTTTTGCCTCTGTCCTTCCCGGCACTCGCCTCCTTCGCCATCTTCCAGTTCCTGTGGGTGTGGAACGACCTGCTCGTCGCCATGGTCTTCCTCGGCACCGACAAGGACCACATCGTGCTGACCGGCAGCCTGAACGCGCTGCTCGGCTCGCGCGGCGGCAATTGGGAGATTTTGACGGCGTCAGCCTTCGTCACCATCATCGTGCCGCTACTCGTCTTCTTCGGGCTGCAGCGTTATCTGGTGCGCGGTCTGCTGGCGGGATCGGTCAAGGGAGGCTGACCATTCCCGAACGTGACTTCAAACAGGATATTCCATGAACGTGGCTTCCCAATCGATCTCGACCCCTGACAAGGACTGGTGGCGCGGCGCGGTGATCTACCAGATCTACCCGCGCTCCTACCAGGATTCGAATGGCGACGGCATCGGCGACCTGAAGGGCATCACCGCCCGCCTGCCACATGTGGCAAGCCTTGGCGTCGATGCGATCTGGATCTCGCCCTTCTTCACCTCGCCGATGCGCGATTTCGGTTATGACGTCTCCGACTACGAGAATGTCGATTCGATCTTCGGCACGCTGGTGGATTTCGACACGATGATCGCCGAGGCTCATCGCCTCGGCATCCGCGTGATGATCGACCTCGTCATCTCTCACAGCTCGGATCAGCATCCCTGGTTCGTGCAAAGCCGCTCCAGCAAGACCAATGCCAAGGCCGACTGGTATGTCTGGGCCGACGCCAAGCCGGACGGTACGCCGCCGAACAACTGGCTGTCGATCTTCGGCGGCTCGGCATGGGCGTGGGATCCGACGCGCATGCAATATTACATGCACAATTTCCTGACTTCGCAGCCGGACATGAACCTGCATAATCCTGAGGTGCAGGACCGTCTGCTCGACGTGGTGCGCTTCTGGCTCAATCGCGGCGTCGACGGCTTCCGCCTCGACACCATCAATTTCTATTTCCATGACACGCAGCTGCGCGACAATCCGGCGCTCGCGCCCGAGCGCCGCAACGCCTCGACGGCGCCGGCGGTCAATCCCTATAATTTTCAGGAGCATATCTACGACAAGAACCGGCCCGAAAACCTTGCCTTTCTGAAGCGCTTTCGCGCCGTTCTCGAGGAGTTCCCGGCTATCGCCGCCGTCGGCGAAGTCGGCGATAGCCAGCGCGGCCTCGAAATCGTCGGCGAATACACCTCGGGCAACGACAAGATGCATATGTGCTATGCCTTCGAGTTCCTGGCGCCCGATCCGCTGACGCCGGAGCGCGTCGAGGAGGTGATGCAGGATTTCGAAGCCGCCGCACCCGATGGCTGGGCCTGCTGGGCCTTCTCCAATCACGACGTCATGCGCCATGTCAGCCGTTGGGGCGGGCTGGTCGCCGATCACGACGCCTTTGCCAAGCTTTATGCCTCGTTGCTGATGACGATGCGCGGCTCCGTCTGCCTCTATCAAGGCGAGGAACTGGCACTGACGGAAGCCGATCTCGCCTATCAGGATCTGCAGGATCCCTATGGCATCCAGTTCTGGCCGGAGTTCAAGGGCCGCGACGGCTGCCGCACGCCGATGGTCTGGGACAGCCAGGTCGCCCAGGGCGGCTTCTCGACGGTCAAGCCCTGGTTGCCGGTGCCGGTTGAGCATATCCTGCGTGCCGTCAGCGTCCAGCTGGGCGACGAGGCTTCCGTGCTGGAGCACTATCGCCGCTTCATCGCCTTCCGCAAGCTGCACCCGGCTTTTGCCAAGGGCGAGATCGAATTCGAGGAACAACAGGGCGATAGCCTGGTCTTCACCCGTGAATATGGCAATGAGAAACTGCTCTGCATCTTCAACATGAGCCCGGCCGAGGCCGCCGTCATTCTGCCTGCGGGAGAATGGCAGGCATTGACGGGCCACGGCTTTACCAGCAACAACTATGGCGACAAGATCGATATTCCGGCCTGGGGGGCGTATTTCGCCCGTCTTGCCTAGGAACTAAGGGGAGAGAGAAATGACTGGACTGACGCTGAAGGATATCCGCAAATCCTACGGTTCCGTGGACGTTCTCCACGGTATCGACCTCGATATCAAGCAGGGCGAATTCATCGTCTTCGTCGGTCCGTCCGGCTGTGGCAAGTCCACGCTTTTGCGCATGATCGCCGGTCTCGAGGCGATCACCGGCGGTGAGATGTATATCGATGGCCATCTCGTCAATGACGTGCCGCCCTCCAAGCGCGGCATCGCCATGGTCTTCCAGTCCTATGCGCTCTACCCGCATATGACCGTGTTCGATAACATGGCTTTCGGCATGAAGATCGCCGGCGAAAGCAAGCAGGAAATCGATCGCCGCGTCAAAGCGGCGGCCGAGAGCCTGCAGCTGACCCAATATCTCGGTCGCCTGCCGAAGGCGCTTTCCGGCGGCCAGCGCCAGCGCGTGGCGATCGGACGCGCCATCTGCCGCGATCCGAAGGTCTTCCTGTTCGACGAGCCGCTGTCCAACCTCGATGCCGCGCTGCGCGTCGCGACCCGCATCGAGATCGCCCGTCTGAACGAACAGATGGCCGATACGACGATGATCTACGTCACCCACGACCAGGTCGAGGCGATGACGCTCGCCGACCGCATCGTCGTTCTCTCCGCCGGCAATATCGAGCAGGTCGGTGCGCCGCTGGACCTCTACGAGCGCCCGGCAAACCTCTTTGTTGCGAAATTCATCGGCTCGCCAGCCATGAACATCATCCCCGCGACGATATCAGGGACTGGAAGCCAGACGACGGTGACGCTGACCGGCGGCATGTCGGTGACGCTCGATGTGGCAACCGATGCATCCGAAATGGGCAAGCAGGCAAGCTTCGGCGTTCGTCCGGAGGATCTCCGGGTTGCCGATGGCGCCGACTACCTTTTCGAGGGGGAAGTGTCGATCGTCGAAGCGCTCGGCGAAGTGACGCTGCTTTATATCGAGGGCCTGGTTCCCGGCGAGCCGATCGTCGTCAAGCTGCCCGGCATCTATGATGTGAAGAAGGGCCAGAGGATGCGGTTTGCCGCCGACAGGCAGAAGTTGCATCTCTTTGACGCAACTGGTCACACCTACCGGAAATGAGGCGGCCATTTTTGGGGTGATAGTCCTAAGAATTGTGCGGGATGGGCTGAATTCTCACTTTCTGTTAAAGATCGGCTGCTACCTTTTCCTCGTCAATTTATGAGGGGGATAAGCACGTGGCCGCTTCCAATCCGTCACAGCCAAAATCTCATTTCCTGAGCAAGGAAGAATCCTTCATGTATGACCGCGAGGCGCGGTTCAAGATGGAGGACACGATGAATGCGGCGCGCATCGAATATACGGAAAAGGGCGTCATGCACGCGGCTTCGCGCCGCTGCGACATTGTCCGGATTTCGATGAGCAGCGCGACACTCGCGATCCTGACCCAGTTCAACCTGCCGAAGCAGTTCTATCTGGATATTCCGGATGCCCGCATCACCAAGGTCGGCTGCCTGCTGATGAAGGTCAACGCCAACAACACGGTCGAAGTCCGCTTCCTGCGCCTGCTGACGCAGAAGGAGCTGAACAAGATCTTCGTCTACAGCACCCATCCGGCGCACCGCGACTACGTTCTCGATATCCGCGCCTGAGGGGCCATCCGACTGAAATCAAAAACCCACGGGGTGCTGCGCGCGCCCCGTGGGTTTTTGTCTGTCTCCAGTGACCACGCTCAGTGGTGGAAGAGCACGCTCGCACCCTGGTCCGAAGGTCCGACGGCGCGGCGGAACGGTGCGAAGAGCTCGCGGCCCATCCCGAATTCATTGTCGGAAAGATCGACGACGACAGGTTCACGCTCGGCCATGTCGGCCGCATCGACGAGCACCTCGAGCGTGCCCTTGATCGCGTCGAGGCGAATGATGTCGCCCTCGCGGATGCGGGCGATCGGACCGCCGTCGACCGCTTCCGGCGTGACGTGGATCGCGGCCGGCACCTTGCCGGATGCGCCGGACATGCGCCCGTCGGTGAGCAGCGCCACGCGGAAGCCGCGGTCCTGCAGCACGCCGAGCGGTGGCGTCAGCTTGTGCAGTTCCGGCATGCCGTTCGCCTTCGGGCCCTGGAAGCGCACGACGGCGATGAAATCGCGGTTGAGCTTGCCTTCCTTGAAGGCGTCCTGCAGCGCCTGCTGGCTGTGGAAGATGATCGCCGGCGCTTCGATGATGTGACGCTCCGGCTTGACGGCGGATATCTTGATGACCGCCTTGCCGAGATTGCCGCGCAGCATCTTCAACCCGCCATTCGCCTGGAACGGCGTCTCGATGCTGGAGAGCACTTTGGGATCGACGCTTTTTTCCGGCGACGGCTCGCGCAGGACGGCGCCGTTTCCACCGAGACGGGCGTCGACCGTATACGCTGCAAGACCCTGGCCGAAGACGGTGCGCACGTCGTCATGCACCAAGCCGTGCTTCAACAGTTCCTTGATCAGGAAACCCATGCCGCCGGCCGCCTGGAAATGGTTCACGTCGGCCAGTCCGTTCGGATAGACGCGGGCAAGCAGCGGGACGATTTCCGAAAGCTCGGCGATGTCCTGCCAGGTGAGCTGGATGCCGGCTGCCCGCGCCATGGCGACGAGGTGCAGCGTATGGTTGGTCGAGCCGCCGGTCGCATGCAGGCCGACGACACCGTTGACGACCGAGCGCTCGTCGATCATCTCGCCCGCCGGCGTGAATTCGTTGCCGAGCGCGGTGATCGCCAGCGCCCGCTTGGCGGCTTCGCGCGTCAGCGCTTCGCGCAGCGGCGTGCCCGGATTGATGAAGGACGAGCCGGGCATGTGGAAGCCCATGATCTCCATCAGCATCTGGTTGGAATTGGCGGTGCCGTAGAAGGTGCAGGTGCCGGGGCCGTGATAGGATTTCGATTCCGCCTCCAGCAGTTCGGCGCGTCCGACCTTGCCTTCGGCGAAAAGCTGGCGCACACGCGACTTCTCGTCGTTCGGCAGGCCCGTGGTCATCGGACCGGCCGGAACGAAGATCGACGGCAGGTGGCCGAAGGACAGGGCTGCGATCACCAGGCCCGGCACGATCTTGTCGCAGACGCCGAGGAAGAGGGCGGCATCGAACATGTTGTGCGACAGGCCGACGCCCGCCGACATGGCGATCAGGTCGCGCGAGAAGAGCGAGAGCTCCATGCCCGGCTGTCCCTGGGTGACGCCGTCGCACATCGCCGGCACGCCGCCGGCCACCTGCGCCACGCCGCCTGCTTCGGCGGCTGCCTCGCGGATGATCGCCGGATAGGTCTCGAACGGCTGGTGGGCCGAGAGCATGTCGTTATAGGCGGTGATGATGCCGAGATTGGGGATGCGGTCGCCGGCGAGCGCATCCTTGTCGGCGGGGGAACAGACCGCGAAGCCGTGGGCAAGATTGGCGCAGCCAAGCACTGAGCGCTGCACGCCCTGCGAGGCGGCCGCGCGCAGGCGTTCCAGATAGCGCTCGCGGGTGGGTTTCGAGCGTTCGACGATGCGATGGGTGATCGCAGAAATGCGTGCGTGAGCGGACATGGAATATCCCTGCCTTGTTCGTTGTCTCTATCTGTTTCGGCGGCTCTGGCCTAAATCTCAATGGATCTAAGGCTGATCAGGGAGCCCAGTAGATCTCGACCGGGGAAGTGGCCCGGCGCAGAACGGCGCGGATCGGCATTTCTGCCTCGTCACCGCTGCCTTCCGCCTTGGCGAGAACGTCTTTTTTGCCTTCGCCCTCAATATGGAGAACCAGGAGTGCGGCATCCTGAAGACTGGAGAAGGTGAAGGTCAGGCGCGGCTCGCCTGCTCCTTCCGCTTCCATGGTGATGATGCCGCGCGGCGTCGATGCATCGATCGCCTTGGCAAGATTGCTGCCGCCGGGAAAGAACGAGGCGGTGTGTCCATCGCCACCCATGCCGAGGATGACGATATCGAAGGGTGAACTGATCGCCCTGGTCTTCTCGGTTGCAAGCCTTGCCGCCTCCTCCGCGGAGGCAGCATCCTGGTAGAGCGGCAGGAAGTGTGCCGCCTTTGCCTTGTTCTGCAGCAGATTGGCATCGACCAGCAGATGGTTCGAGCGTGGATTGTCGGCCGGCACGAAACGTTCGTCGACAAGCGTGATCGTCACCTTGTCCCATGCGATGTCGCGCGTCGAAAGCGCCTGGAAGAAGACCTTCGGCGTGGAGCCGCCGGAAACGGCGATGGACGCCGTTCCGCGGGCGGCAATCGCCGCCGAAAGTGTATCCGCGACCTTGTCGGCGAGACTGCTGGCGAGGTCTGCGGCGCTGGCGAAGGAATGCAGGGTCGATGCCATCGATTTCGTCCTAGATTTCGTCATGCCAGGTACGGCCGTCACGCTCGATCAGCGCGATGGCCTGGCTCGGACCCCAGGTGCCGGCGGTATAGCCCTGCACCTGCTGGCCGGTCGTTTCCCAACCCTTGAGGATCGGATCCACCCATTTCCATGCAGCCTCGACTTCGTCGCGGCGCATGAACAGCGTCTGGTTGGAACGGATCACGTCCATCAGCAGGCGCTCGTAGGCGTCGGGATTGCGGACGTTGAAGGCCTGGGCGAAGCTCATGTCGAGCGAGACGTTGCGCAGGCGCATGCCGCCCGGACCTGGATCCTTGATCATCAGCGACTGCTTGACGCCCTCATCCGGCTGCAGGCGGATGATCAGCTGGTTGGCGTTGATGCGCCCAGCCGCCTGGTCGAAGATGGCGTGCGGGATCGGCTTGAAGGTGATGACGATCTCGGACATGCGCCCGGTCAGCCGCTTGCCGGTGCGGATATAGAAGGGAACGCCGGCCCAGCGCCAGTTGTTGATCTCGGCCTTGATGGCAACGAAGGTCTCGGTATTCGACACGCCGCCTTCGAGCTCTTCGAGGTAGCCCTTGACCGGGCCGCTGCCCGAGGCGCCGGCGCGATACTGGCCGCGAACCGTCGCCTGCTCGACGTTGGAGGCATTGAGCGGCTTCAGCGCCCGCAGCACCTTCAGCTTCTCGTCGCGAACGGCTTCCGAATCCATCGACGAGGGCACTTCCATCGCCGTCAGGCAGAGGAGCTGCAGGATGTGGTTCTGCACCATGTCGCGCAATGCGCCCGCCGTGTCGTAATAGCCGGCGCGGCCTTCGAGGCCGACCGATTCAGCCACGGTGATCTGCACGTGGTCGATGTAGTTGGCGTTCCACAGCGGCTCGTAGAGCGCATTGGCGAAGCGCAGCGCCATCAGGTTCTGCACCGTCTCCTTGCCGAGATAATGGTCGATGCGGAAGATCTGCTCTTCCTTGAAGGCGCGGCCGATCGTGTCGTTGAGCTGCAGCGCCGAGGCGAGGTCGCGGCCGATCGGCTTCTCGACGACGATGCGGGTCGACTTGGTGATCAGCTTGTGGTCGTGGATCTTCTGCGAAATGTCGCCGAAAATGCCGGGCGCGACCGCCAGATAGAAGGCGCGCACGCGATCCTTGCCTTCGTCGAGCAGCTTCTTCAGCTGATCCCAGCCGGCATCGGTGCGGGCATCGACCGAGACGTAGTAGAGGCGGGCACAGAATTTCTGCACCTCCGCCTCGTCATATTCACCCTTCTTCAGGTGCTCGTTCAGCGCGTCCTTGGCGAATTTGCGGTATTCCTCATGGGTCAACGGGCTGCGCGAGGCGCCGATCACGCGGGTCGGTTCGCTGAACTGGCCTTCGATCTGGCGATGGTAAAGGGCGGGCAGCAACTTGCGTTCTGCAAGGTCGCCGCTGCCGCCGAAGACGACATAATCAAAGGGCTCAACGGGAATGATTTGGCTGCTCATGAGCTTGTCTCTCAATCAGGCTGGTTGACGGCTCTTTTAATCTAATCGATTTAAAAAAGCCAGTGTGCAGTGCAATGAATCTCTCAGGCACCGGTTTTAGAGCGAATTTCCGGAAGAGGAAATCCGCAATCGGACTAAAACTTGTCGCGAAGCGCAAACCACGACAAGGCGAGGAAAAGCAACGGCGCCCGCATGCGCGCACCACCGGGAAAGGCTGGAATATCAAGCGATGTGAAGAGGTCGAGATCGCGAGATTTTCCAAGCACCGTTTCCGCGTAGAGCTTGCCACAGTAGTTTGACAGCATGACGCCGTGGCCGGAATAACCGCCGATCGAGATGACGCCGGGCATCACCTCGCGCACGAAGGGCTGGCGCGGCAGGGTGATGCCGACGCTGCCGCCCCAGGAATGGGTGATCTCGATGTCCTTCAGCTCTGGATAGATCTCGGCGATCTGCCGGCGGATGTGCTGCGAAATGTCCCGCGGATTGTCCGAGGTATAGGCCTCGCGTCCGCCGAACAGCAGGCGGCCGTCGCCGAATTTGCGGAAGTAGCGCACGACGAAGCGCGAATCGGCCACGGCCTCGCCCCCGGGCAGCACATCGGGATGCCCGTCGAGCGGCGCCGTGGCGCCGATGAAGGAGCGGATCGGCATGACATGGCTCGCCGTCACCGGCTCGAGGTCGCCGATATGGCCGTTGCAGGCGATCAGCGCGCGCTCAGCGGTGATCGTTCCCCTTTCGGTTTCGATCGTCACCTTGCCGCCGCTTTGGCGGATCGCCGTCGCCTTGGTCATCTCGAAGATTTCAGCACCGGCATTGGCAGCGACCCGCGCCAGCCCCACCAGCAGCTTCAGCGGATGGATGTGGCCGGTGCCGACATCGCGCACGCCGCAATGGAAACGCTTCGAGCCGAGCCTCTCTTGCGTTTCCTCCTCGTCCATGAAGCTGAGATGCGGATAGCCATAGCGTAAGGCGGCGATTTCGGCATTTTCGTAATAGTCGCGCTTGTAGCTCGCTTTGTGTGCGACATTGAGCTGGCCGGGCACATAGTCGATCTCGATCTGATGCTCGCGGGCGAAATCGATGAGATGGCGCTTGGCCGCTTCGGCAAGATCGAACAGTGCCTTCGAGCGTTCGTAGCCGATCTTCTCCTCGAGTTCTTCCGGCCACCATCGCTGGCCGGTGCCGAGCTGGCCCCCATTGCGCCCGGACGCCCCGTCGCCGAAGCGGCAGGCCTCGATCAGGACCACCGAGACGCCAGACTTGGCAAGATTGTAGGCGGCCTGCAGGCCGGTATAACCGCCGCCGACAATCGCCACGTCGCATGTTCTCGAGCCGTCGAGAGCGGGGTAGGCGGGCCGCTCCCCGACGGTTGCCTGATACCAGGACAGCCCCGGCGCGATCGGGCTCTGCCACGTCTCCTGCGATGTCATGATGCTTCCCTCACACGTTGAGCAGAAGGAATTCCCGCTCCCAGGGGCTGATCACCTGCATGAAGGTCTCGAACTCGCCGCGCTTGACGCCGGCATAAAGGCCGATGAACTGCTTGCCGAATATCTCCTCGAAGGCGGGTTCGTCCTCGAGCAGCGCCACGGCTTCCAGCAGGCCGCGCGGCAGATCGATCGAACCCTCATTGGCCGAATCCTCGGTCGGCGCCGTCGGCTCGATCTGCTTTATGATGCCGAGCAGGCCGGAGGCGAGCGAAGCGGCGAGCGCGAGATAGGGATTGGCATCCGAGCTCGGCAGCCGGTTTTCCACGCGCCGCGCCTGCGGATCGGAGACCGGGACACGGAAGGCCGTCGTCCGGTTGTCGTAACCCCAGGCATTGTTGACCGGGCAGGACATATCGGGCTGCAGGCGCCGGTAGGAATTCACATAGGGCGCCAGCATCGCCATCGCGCTCGGCACGAATTTCTGCATGCCGCCGATGAAATGGAAGAATTCCTTCGAAGCCGAGCCATCGGCATTGGAGAAGATGTTCTTGCCGGTCTCGATATCGACCACCGACTGGTGGATATGCATCGCCGAACCCGGTTGGCCCTGCATCGGCTTTGCCATGAAGGTCGCGTAGATGTCGTGTTTCAGCGCCGCCTCGCGGATCGTCCGCTTGAACAGGAACACCTGGTCGGCAAGCTCGATCGGATTGCCGTGGCGCAGGTTGATCTCGAGCTGCGCCGGTCCCTCTTCATGGATCAGCGTATCGATCTCCAACCCCTGCTTTTCCGAGAAATGATAGACGTCGTCGATCAGCTCGTCGAACTCGTTGATGCCGGCGATCGAATAGCCCTGGCCGCCGAGGATCGAGCGGCCGGACCGGCCTTTCGGCGGGTGGAGCGGATAGTCTGGATCGTCGTTCTTGGCGACGAGGTAGAATTCGATCTCGGGCGCCACGATCGGTTTCCAGCCGCGCTCATGATAGAGGCTCATGATCCGCTTCAACACGTTGCGCGGCGTATAGGGCACTTCCCCGCCGTCCGAATCGACGATATCGCAGATTACCTGCGCCGTCGGGTCGGTCTCCCAGGGCACGACGGAAAGCGTCGAAAGGTCGGGCATCAGCTTCAGGTCGCTGTCGCGCGGCTCATAGCGGAAGCTCTCCGTCTCGTCGGGATATTCGCCCGAAATCGTGTGCCGGTAGATTGCCGAAGGCAGCGCCAGCGAGGTGTTGGAGGTGAATTTCGAGCTCGGCATCATCTTGCCGCGCGCAACGCCGGCAAGGTCCGGCGTGATGCATTCGATGTCTTCGATGCCCCTGTGCCTCAGCCACCGCGCTGCTTCCTTCCAGTTCGCAACGCCGCGCAGGGATCCGGGCTCCGGGGGAGTTTTTTTCGAGGCGGGTACGTTTCTGGCAGGCTTCAGCGTCGTCTTTTTTGGGGACATGACACACCGGTTTGTATTGATCGTGGCGCCATCATAACCAGACTTTGCCAATTGGCGAGGGGTGGCAAACGTTGACTTTCGCCCTTTGATGGAAAAAGAAGACGCGGGTTTGATCGGGGAAACGGGTTTGCAGCGCAAAAGCGACGTTATCGTCATCGGCGCCGGAGCGGCGGGCATGATGGCCGCCATCCGTGCCGGAAAACGCGGCCGCTCGGTCGTCATTCTCGACCATGCCAGGGCGCCTGGCGATAAGATCCGCATATCAGGCGGCGGCCGCTGCAATTTCACCAATATCCATGCCGGGCCGAAGAATTTTCTCTCCGCCAACCCGCATTTCTGCAAGTCGGCGCTTGCCCGTTTCACGCCCGCCGATTTCATCGCCATGGTCGACCGCCACGGCATTGCCTGGCACGAGAAAACGCTCGGCCAGCTCTTCTGCGACGATAGCGCCAAAGACATCATCCGCATGCTGCTGGCGGAGATGCGTATGGCCGGTGCAGTGCTGCATCTTGGCACCGAAATATCAGGCGTCGAAAAGACCGAAGCCGGCTTCCGGGTATCGACGAGCGAAGGTCACTGTGAAGCATCGTCGCTGATCGTCGCCGCCGGCGGCAAGTCGATCCCGAAGATGGGTGCCACCGGCTTTGCCTATCGCCTCGCCGAACAGTTCGGCTTGGCCGTGCTCGAAACCCGACCCGCCCTCGTGCCGCTGACGCTCGATCCCGGCCTGCTGGAAAGCATCGCGCCGCTCGCCGGCATTGCCGCCCCGGCCGAAATCCGTCACGGCAGGACCGCCTTCCGCGAAGCGCTGCTTTTTACCCATCGCGGGCTGAGCGGCCCCGCTGTCCTGCAGATCTCTTCCTATTGGCGCGAGGGCGACGAGGTCGTGGTCTCGATCGAACCGGATATCGACATTGCCGCCCATCTGAAGACGGCAAAACAGCTCAATGGCCGTCAGTCGCCGCAGACCGCACTTGGCGATATCCTGCCGAAGCGGCTGGCACAATTTCTCGTCGAGCGCGAAAAGATCTCCGGCAACATGGCCGATCTGCCGGACAAGGCGCTGTTGCGTCTTGCCGCCGGCGTCCAGAACTGGGCAGTCAAACCGTCCGGCTCGGAAGGTTACCGCACCGCCGAAGTGACGCTTGGAGGCATCGATACGGCAGCGCTCGATTCCCGTAGCATGGAAGCAAAAGCCGTGCCCGGCCTTTATTTCATCGGCGAGTGCGTCGACGTCACCGGCTGGCTCGGCGGCTATAATTTTCAGTGGGCCTGGGCTTCCGGTTTTGCCGCCGGCGAATGCGTCTAAAGCTCGTTGTTTTGATGCATGTCGTGGGGCCAAAACCGCTGCACATTTTTTGACATGCCTTGGAAATATCTGGAGATACCGATTCAAGACTTCTTAATAGAGGTGCGCCATCCTGTCTCAATTGGCGGTTTGTAAGGTCGTTCCTAAATTAAGCTTTACCGGCAAGCCGATTTGTTGGATTGTTGTTGTGTTAGAGAGAAGTGAGGTTTCGCCATGAACAGAAACGCACGACGCGCCCGCGCCATCGCAATTGCCGAGGCAAAGCCGAACGCCCGGATGGTCGCCCTGCGCTATCTGATGCTTGCAGCCGGCGCCACCGCCGCCAGCCTCGCGCTGTTGCTCTCGCACGTCATCTGATCCTGTCCGCAGATCTGGAACGAACGTTGCGACATGCTCATTGTCGCACCGCGGTGTTGCGGCCCATAATTTGCAACTATTTCACTGCCTTGGCTTAACCCGCCATAACCGCTTATCCGAAAATTAATATCTAATCTGACACAATTGCTCGCGAATATTTGGGCATCTCCAAGTTGTTTGGACGTGAACTGGCAATGACTGCCGCCTGGCCTCCGGGTCCCCCAATGTAATTAAGAATAGCTCGATGTGCACCCGGCTGGCGCCATGTGGCTGCCTGCGGGAGGAGTGGTGTATGAAAGGCCCGGAACGCCATGTTGATTGACAAGATTCTTTCCCGCTTCAGGATCAAGACCAAGGTTCTGATCTTCGTTCTGCCTTTCGTCGTCACCATTTCGGCGGTGGGCCTGACCGGCCTCTACGCTTCGGGACTTCTGCAGGGCCGCATGGAAATATCCAACAGCGTGCTGCAGTCGCTGAGCGGCTTCAAAGATCTCTATGGCTCGATGGACGATTTCCTGCGCGTCACCAGCCCTGAGGCGCGCGACAAACTGATCGCGGATCTGAAGACCCAGCAAGGCGTGCTCGACCAGACGCTGAGCCAGGTCGGTGACGAGGCCGCCGGTCGCGACAGCCTTGCGGAAGCATCGCGTCGCACCAAGGAAATTTCGGGCGTCGTCGACAAGCTGTGGGCCCTGCACGAGCAGGAACGGGCATTGCATGAGCAGATCGACGCCGCCCAGAAGAGCGTGATCAGCACCCGTTTCACCGTGTCCTACCAGGCCGAGCAGTTGCAGAGCACCGTCCAGAGCGACGAGAGCGCCGCCACCAGCACCCTTCGCACGGCCGACCGCCTGCTGAAGGGCGGCGATTTCCTCGGCACCGTTGCCAGCGGTTTCAGCAAGCCGCAGACACCGCAGGACAAGATCGCCTTCATCAACGAACAGATGCCGGAGATCATCAAATCGCAGCGTCTGATTGCCATCTCGGTTCCAAGCAATCAGAAGAACGTCATCGACGCGCTGGCTGCGACCATCGACGGCATCAAGGCGATCGTCCAGACGCCCAATCCGACCGACGAGACCGCCACCGAACTCGGCCGTCTCATTTCGCGCTTCCGCCAGACCTCGACCTATACGCAGCTGACCGCAACGCAGAAGATGCGTGACGCGACCCAGGAATTCGCCGCGCTCGACGGCCGGATTGCTCAGGCCAACTCGGTCCTGCAGGATACCAGGCGTCTCGAAAATTCCGTCTATTCGCTTCAGATCGTTCTTTCCGACTTTCTCGCCGACTCCAGCAAGGAAAATCTCGTGCGCCTGCAGCAGCAGGCCGGCACGCTCGGCAAGGACATGCAGGTGCTGGTCACCAGCGCCAAGGGCATGGGCTTTGCCGAAGGCATATCCGGCGCGATCCAGCCGGCGCTCGACGTCATTTCCGGCGGCGGCTCGAAGATCGTCGACACGATCGGCGAGCGCGTCGCCGCCTATGCCGCGGCCCGCCAGGAGCTCGACCAGATCTGGAAAAAGCTGACCGACTTCGCCGAGCTGCAGAAGCAGACGGCCGGCACCGAGCGCACCCAGGCAAACAGCATCTCCGTCATGACCACGGGTCTCGGCATCCTGCTGTCTATCCTCGGCGGCATTGCCCTGGTGTTGACGCTGCAGCGCCCGATCAGCCATATCACCGGCGCCATGCGCCGCATCGCCGAAGGGGCCCTGGATACCAGCATCTCCGGCGAGCAGCGCCACGATGAAATCGGCGACATGGCCCGCGCGCTCGGCATCTTCAAGGAAAATGCCATCTCGAAGATCCGCATCGAGGAGCAGAGCGACGAGGAACGCGCCGCCGCCGAACACGAACGCCAGCGCAACGATGCCGAAAAGCGCGAGATGGATCGTCAGATCGAATTCGCGGTCAATGCGCTTGCCGCCGGCCTCGAACGCATGTCGCAGGGCGATATCTCGACGACGATCGAAACGCCCTTCATCGGCCGTCTCGAACAGCTGCGCCAGGATTTCAACGGTTCGATGATGCGCCTGCAGGCGACGATGAGCCAGATCCGCGACAATGTCGAACTGATCCAGGGCAACGGCAACCAGATGGCCCAGTCGGCCGAGGACCTCTCCAAGCGTACCGAACAGCAGGCTGCCTCGCTCGAAGAGACCGCTGCCGCCGTCGACCAGATCACCGTCACGGTCCGCTCGTCGGCCGAACGTGCCAAGGATGCCGACCAGATCGTCCGCCAGGCCAAGCGCAGCGCCGACGATTCCGCCGTCGTCGTCAGCAATGCGATCGACGCGATGAGCCGCATCGAAGGTGCCTCGCGCCAGATCGAGCAGATCATCGGCGTTATCGACGAGATCGCCTTCCAGACCAACCTCCTGGCGCTCAACGCCGGCATCGAGGCGGCGCGCGCCGGTGAAGCCGGCAAGGGCTTCGCGGTGGTCGCGATGGAAGTTCGCGAACTGGCCCAGCGCTCCGCCGCCGCGGCGCAGGAGATCAAGGGGCTGATCAACAAGTCGACCAACGAGGTCAATTCCGGCTCGCAATTCGTGCAGGAGACCGGCACGGTACTCGCCAAGATCAGCGCCCAGATCGTCACGATCAGCCAGCATGTAGAGATGATCGCCCGCGCCAGCCACGACCAGTCCACCGCGCTGCAGAGCGTCAACGCGACGGTCAACCAGATGGACCAGATGACGCAGCAGAACGCCGCCATGGTGGAGGAGACGACTGCCGCCAGCCGCGAACTGGCCGACGAGGCCGGTTCGCTGCGCAGGCTCATTCAGCAGTTCAAGATCGACGGCGAAGCCACCGGTGCGCCGGTCTATCGCGCCGCCTGATCATCGACCGACCTGTCTTTATTCGAACGGCCCCGGGCTTTCCAGGGCCGTTTCTATTTATTTCCGCAGAAATCGCGATCGGTCGGATTGCGAGCGGCCGCGCGGTGATCACGCAGAGATGATCCGTCCGAAAGCGACACCGATGAATACCTCCGACAACCCTGTTTTACGGAGAATCTTCTTTAACGCTTTTAGTCTAATTTAACCTTGGTTTATCTCCCGGGGGTCTCGATGCTGCGCCTTTTCTCTACGTCGATCGTACGCCAGATCGTTGCGATCACGCTGTTTCTGCTGGCGATCAGCACGGCCGCCATCGTCGGCGTGACCTATTACAATCTGAGCCACCATGTCATGGACGGGGCGGTCTCCGACGCCAGGGATGCCACCCGCGCCATGGCCGTCCTCTACGGCGCGGCCGATCAGGCTGCAAAGATCGAGCTGAAGGACAATCAGCTCTCCACTGTCACGGAAGACGCCATTCCCGCCCTTGCCGACCATTCGCTGGTCGACCGCACGGCGCAATCGATCGCCGGCGTTGCGACCATCTTTCAAAAGCAGGGCAGCGACTACGTCCGCATCTCCACCAACGTCAAGAAGGAAAACGGCGACCGGGCCGTCGGCACCAAGCTGGTCGCCGAGCACCCCGCCCAGCCGGTTCTCGCCAGGGGCGAGGCTTATTACGGTCCGGCGGAGCTTTTCGGCCGCAAGTTCATGACCGGTTATTTCCCCATCAAGAACGCCTCGAATGCCAATGTCGGCATTCTCTTCATCGGCATCCCGATGGAGCTCTATTACCAGCGCATGTATGAGCTGCAGATGCTGGTTCTCGGTGTCGGCGCCATCGTCATGCTCATCGTCGGCGTTCTCGCCTTCTATGCGATCCGCCTGTCGGTGAAGCCTTTGCAGGCGCTGACGACCAGCGTCCACTCGATTTCCGCGGGCGATCTCGAAGGGGCGATCCCTTGTGTCGAAAAGAGGAACGAGTTCGGCGACATCGGCCGGGCCTTGGCGCTTTTCCGCGACAGTGCTCGCGCAAGACGCGACCTGGAAACCCAGGCTGCCGAACAGCGCGAATTGAGCGATGCCGAGCGCGCCAGGAACGATGCCGACAAGCGCTCGCTCGACGGCCAGATCGACTTTGCCGTCAACCAGCTTGCCGCCGGTCTCGGGCGCCTGTCGCAGGGCGATGTCTCGCAGACGATCGGCACGCCCTTCGTCGGCCGACTGGAGCAACTGCGCGTCGATTTCAACGCTTCCCTCTTGCGGCTCCAGGATACACTGTCCGGTATCCGTGACAGCGCCGCGACGATCCAGCGCAACAGCGGCGCCGTCTCCGCCTCTGCCGGCGAGCTTTCGAAACGCACCGAGGCGCAGGCGGCCAACCTCGAGGAGACCGCGGCCGCGGTGGAAGAGATTACCGTGACGGTTCGTTCGTCCGCCGAGCGTGCCCGTGAAGCCAACAATGTCGTGGCTGCGACCAAGAAGACGGCCGACAATTCCGGCGCCGTCGTCGGCGATGCCGTTGCCGCCATGGATCGCATCGAGCAGGCATCGCAGCGTATCGAGCAGATCATCGAGGTGATCGACGACATCGCCTTCCAGACCAATCTTCTGGCGCTGAATGCCGGCATCGAGGCGGCGCGCGCCGGCGAGGCGGGCAAGGGTTTTGCCGTCGTCGCCCAGGAAGTCCGCGAACTCGCCCAGCGGTCGGCCGATGCGGCGCGTGAGATCAAGTCGCTCATCGAGACATCGAGCCGCGAAGTGACGGCAGGGTCCGAACTGGTCCAGAAGACCGGCAGCGTCCTTGCCTCGATCAGCCAGGAGATCATCGCGATCAGCGGCCATGTCGAGACCATCGCCACCGCCAGCCGAGATCAGTCGGCCGCGCTGCAGGAGGTCAACGGTTCGGTCAACGCCATGGACCAGATGACCCAGAAGAACGCCGCGATGGTTGCCGAGACGACGCAGGCAAGCCGCCTGCTTGCCGGCGAGGCCGATACGCTGATGGCGCTGATCGAGCGGTTCCGCATCGTTGCAGAATCGGCACCGGCTCATCTCGGAGCAAGAAGAGTCGCCTGAACGGCGCAGCCGCAGCCGCTGCGGGATTGCGCCGCGGCCTTGCGGCGCCTTCCTAGATTGAGGTCGAGCGACGTCAGCCAGGCGATAAAGCCAATGAGGCTATTGTTTCCGAACTCGGCATAGAATCTGTCCTCCTCCGCCTTGCCACCGCTTCGCTGGGGATAGTGCCGATAGCCGATGGTGCCTGCAATGGTGATCAAGTCGATCATGACAATGTCCTTTCCTGTGTAAGACATCACCTGATCTAGGCGTCGAATTTCTCTTTATAAACGGGAAAAATCCCGCTATGTTTTTCATCAATGAAAAACGCGAGTTGGGATTCCTATCAGCTTTTCCTACAGGTGGCCCGGCTCGGCGGGCTGACGGGGGCAAGCACCGCAAGCGGGCTCAGTCCTCCGACCGTCGGCCGGCGCATGCTCGATCTCGAACAGGAAATCGGCCGGGCATTGTTTTCGCGCAGCCAGACCGGATATCGTCTGACCCAGGATGGCCAGGCGCTGCTCGATCACCTGCAGGAGATGGAGGCCGCCGCCCGCAAGGTGGCGGCGTGGCGGCAGTCCGGCGAGGGCGGCACCACCGTCAGGGTCGCCGCCGGCACCTGGCTCGCCTGGCTGCTGACCGAGAATTTCGCCGCAATCCGCATGCCGGGCGATGCCTTCGCCATTTCGCTCACCATTGGCGAGGCGCGGGCAAGTCTTGCCTATCGCGAGAGCGACATCGGTATTCGCGCCTTCGAGCCTGAGGAGGCCAATCTTGCCGCACGTCTGCTCGGGGAGGTGGCCTATGCCGTCTATGTCAGGCGCAACGCCGCCGAGACCGACGAGCGCTGGATTGCCGTTGCTGAGGAGGAGGCGATATCGGCCTATCTGCGCTGGCCGCACGCCCATGCAGCAACAGGGATTGTCGCCACCGTCAATCGGCCGCGTTCGCTGCCGGATCTGGTGCGCGCCGGCGCCGGCAAGACGGTGCTTCCCTGTTTCGTCGGCGATCTCCATCCCGAATTGCAGCGGCAGGGCGGCGAGTTGCCGGAATTGCGCCACCGGCAATGGATCGTCATGAATGCCGAGGACCGCCACCGCCCGGAGATCCGCACGGTCGCCGACCGCATGACCAAGCTCATCAAAAGTTATGCGGATCTCTTCGCCGGAAAACGGCCGAGCCGCGGCTAGAGCATGATGCCGAAACGTGTGAGCGGTTTTGGGCGACATGCATCCAATAGAGACTTAGAGCGCCGCGGGCCCGATAGGCCGCGCGGCGATTGAAGAAGCGGGCCGACGTCATCGGCCCGCCGGCTGGCTTTGGTCAATGCCGGTTGGTGACGACGACCGGCATCAGCAGGTCGCCCCAGTGGCCGTCGCCGCCGTGATGACGGGCCGAGCGCACCAGTTCGACCGAGACGCCGGCCTCGACGGCTTTCATGACCGATTGGTTCAGCCGATGCAGGTCGTTGGCGAGCATGCGGATCGTCGTCTGCTGATCCTCGCTCATGCTGCTTGCCTGCTCTTCGGCCCGTTCCCTGACGCGTGTGATGGATGCCATGATCTTCTCTCCTCTTCTTTGGGTTATTCCGCAGCCGGTTTGAACTGCGCATGTTCGGTCGAGCCGTGCATCGCCGTGGTCGAAGACCGGCCGCCGGTGATGGCGAGCGACACGGCGTCGAAATAGCCGGTGCCGACCTCGCGCTGATGTTTGGTGGCGGTATAGCCATTGACCTCGGCGGCGAATTCCGCCTGCTGCAGCTCGGAATAGGCCGACATCTGCCGCTGCCGGTAGCCGCGCGCCAGTTCGTACATGCCGTAGTTCAGCTGGTGGAAGCCGGCGAGCGTGATGAACTGGAACTTGTAGCCCATCGCCCCGAGTTCGCGCTGGAACCTTGCGATCGTCGCTTCGTCGAGGTTCTTCTTCCAGTTGAAGGAAGGCGAACAATTATAGGCGAGCAGCTTGCCGGGATGGACCTTGTGCACGCCTTCGGCAAAACGCCGCGCCTGATCGAGGTCCGGCTTCGAGGTCTCGCACCAGATGAGATCGCAATGCGGCGCATAGGCGACGGCGCGCGCGATGCACGGCTCGATGCCGTTTCGCACCTGATAGAAACCTTCGACCGTGCGCCCGGCATCATAGTCGACGAAGGGCTGGTCGCGCTCGTCGATGTCTGACGTCAAGAGCTTTGCCGCTTCCGCGTCGGTGCGAGCGATGACCAGCGTCGCAACGCCCATGACGTCGGCGGCAAGCCGTGCGGCGTCGAGATTGCGGATATGGGCGGCCGTCGGGATCAGCACTTTGCCGCCGAGATGACCGCACTTTTTCTCCGAGGCGAGTTGGTCCTCGAAGTGAACGCCCGCGGCACCCGCCTCGATATAGGCCTTCATGATTTCGAAGGCGTTGAGCGGTCCGCCGAAGCCTGCTTCCGCATCGGCAACGATCGGCGCGAACCAGGTTTCGACGGAAAGCCCCTGAGCTTCCGCGGTCTCGATCTGATCGGCGCGCTGCAGCGTGCGATTGATGCGTTTGGCAAGTTCCGGACCGGCATTGGCCGGATAGAGGGACTGGTCGGGATACATCGCCGATGCGGTGTTGGCGTCGGCCGCCACCTGCCAGCCGGAGAGATAGATCGCCTTCAACCCGGCGCGCACCATCTGCATGGCCTGATTGCCGGAAAGTGCGCCGAGCGCATTGACGAAATCCTCCTGATGCAGAAGCCGCCACAACCGGTCCGCCCCCATTTCGGCCAGCGTATGGCTGAGCGCCACCGAGCCTCTGAGCCGCTGCACGTCTTCGGCCGAGTACGGTCTCTCGATGCCGTCGAAGCGGCTGGCTGATGCATTTGGAACAAGCTTGTAAAAATCGGTCATGTGCTCTCCTCACTAGAAGCCCGACAAAGGTGCTGCGTGACAAGATTGACAATATGATGCGCGATGACCAGAAAAACCTTTGATTTCCTGGTTGGAAAGAGGTTAAGATGAGGAGGATTGACAGAGTGGCGCTGTGAATTTGTAAAATTTTGTAAATATGAGCGCTCCTTCCTGTCAAAGGGTGTGACATGGCGGAACGGAAGATATTCGCAGGCCCGAAAGTCAGGCGCATCCGCAATGCGCTGGCGCTGACGCAGACCGCCATGGCCGAAGCGCTTGAAATATCGCCGTCCTATCTGAACCTGATCGAGCGCAACCAGCGGCCGTTGACGGTGCAGCTCCTTCTCAAGCTTGCAAGCGTCTACAGGGTCGATCTGGAAGAGTTGCGGGGACAGACCGGCGGCAGTCTCGGCCAGCTCAAGGAAGTCTTTGCCGACCCGCTGCTGTCCGGCGAGCTGCCGGGTGATCAGGAATTGGTCGAGGTGGCCGAGGCCGCACCCAATGCCGCGAGCGGCATGATCAAGCTCTACCGCGCCTATCGCGAGCAGGCGGCAAGGCTGTCCGATCTGACGGCGCTGATGGCCGCCGAAGGGCATGCGCCGGTCGCCGCCGGCCGCTTGCCGCTGGACGAGGTGCGCGAGATGTTGGAGCGCCGGTCCGGCTATTTCGGACAGATCGAGACGGCGGCGGAAGCTTTTGCCGCAACGCTCCCCTGGGGCATCGATCTTGCCGCCGGACTGAAGGATTGGCTGCGCTCCGAGCGCGGCATCGCGGTGCGTGTCTTGCCCGTCCATGTGATGCCGGATCTGCGCCGCCGTTTCGATCGCCATTCGATGCGGCTTTTCATCTCGGAGCGCCTGTCGCAGGCCGACCGTGCGCACGAGATTGCCGTCGAGGCTGCGACTCTCGCTTTGCTCCCGGCAATCGATGCCGAGCTCGACGATCTCCCGCTCTCCTCCGCCGAGGCGCGCCGCATCGCCCGCTTCGAGCTTGCCCGTATCGCGGCACTGGCGCTTGCAATGCCCTACGAGGCCTTTCTTTCGGCGGCGAAGGCGACGCGCTACGATATCGATATTCTGCGAGCGCGTTTCGGCGTCTCTTTCGGCCAGGCAGCTGCGCGCCTTGCCATGCTGCAGCGCCCCGGGGCGGCAGCCATTCCCTTCTTCCTGATCGAAATCGATGCCGCCGGCCACCGGCTGCGCAGGGCAGGCGCGCAGGGCTTTCCGCAGGCCCGTTTCGGGGGCGGCTGTCCGAAGCTCAATATCCATGCCGCCTTCCTGCAGCCGGGCCAGATCCTCGCCGAAACGGTCGTCATGCCGGATGGCGCATCCTTCCTGACGGTCGCCCGCACCCTGGAGGGACCGAGCGTCGAATTCGGCGAAAGGGTCAGGCGGACCGCGATCCTGATCGGCTGCGACGCTGCCCTTGGCGAAGGTGTGGTCTACGGGCAGGCGACGGCGCTCGAGCCGGTCGCGGTCGGTCCGGCCTGTCGCCTTTGCGAGCGGCGCGGCTGCCTTTCCCGGGCCGAGCCGCCGGTGACGAGACCGCTCGGGCTCGACGAGATGGTGGCAGGCCTCAGCGCCTTCGACTTCCAGTGATTGTGAAATCATTGAGCGCGCAGGATTTTGCGCTTGTGGGGTTAGAAATTCCTTCTTAGTCTGCGTCGAAAACCAGAGGGAAAAGATACCCCGGGTGCGGAATCTTTGAACAAAACAGGAGAAGTCATGAGGTCAACCATCCTATGCGTGACGGCCGCCGCCGTTACCGCACTCCTTGCTGCCGCGCCGGCCCTTGCGCAGGAGCGCGTGGTCAACGTCTACAACTGGTCGGATTATATCGACGACTCCATCCTGACCGACTTCACCAAGGAAACCGGCATCAAGGTCGTCTACGACACCTTCGATTCCAACGAGACCGTGGAAACCAAGCTGCTCGCCGGCGGCACGGGTTATGACGTCGTCGTTCCCACCGCCGACTTCCTGCAGCGCCAGATCCAGGCCGGCGTCTTCCAGAAACTCGACAAGTCGAAACTGCCGAACATTTCCAACATGTGGGATGTGATCCAGCAGCGCACCGCCGAATATGACGCCGGTAACGAACACGCGGTCGATTACATGTGGGGTACGGACGGCATCGGCTACAACGTCAAGAAGGTCGCTGAAATCCTCGGTCCCGATGTCAAGCCCGGCCTCGAAGTGATCTTCGATCCGAAGGTCGCCGAAAAGTTCAAGGATTGCGGCATCTACGTTCTCGACACACCGAAGGACGTCATCTCCACGGCGTTCCGTTATCTCGGCCTCGACCCGAACTCCACAAAGGCTGAGGATTTCAAGAAGGCCGAAGAGCTGCTGACGGCGGTGCGCCCCAATATCCGCAAGTTCCACTCGTCCGAATACATCAATGCGCTTGCCAACGGCGACATCTGCATCGCCTTCGGCTATTCCGGCGACATGCTGCAGGCTCGCGACCGCGCGGCCGAAGCCAAGAACGGCGTCGAGGTCAATTATTCGATCCCCTCGCAGGGCGCCCAGATGTGGTTCGACATGATGGCGATCCCCGCCGATGCGCCCCATGTCGCGGAAGCCCACGAATTCCTGAACTACATGATGAAGCCTGAGGTCATCGCCAAGGCGAGCGACCACACCTTCTACGCCAACGGCAACAAGGCTTCGCAGCAGTTCGTCAGCAAGGAGATTCTGGAAGACCCGGCGATCTATCCGACCGAAGAGGTGATGAAGAACCTCTTCACGGTCAAGCCGTGGGATCCGAAAACGCAGCGCCTGGGGACGCGCCTCTGGACGAAGGTCGTCACCGGCCAGTAATTCAGCCTTAGGCCCGGACGGAAACGTCCGGGCCTTTCAATTACCGGCCGGGGTGGAGGCCGGCAGAACCTTGTATTTCGGGGAATAATATGAAGTCTCTCGGCAATATCCGCCGCGCTTTTGCGCCTTGGACCGATCCGTCTGCAAAACCCTTCATTGCTTTCAAGAATGTCACCAAGCGCTTTGGCGATTTTACCGCCGTCGACGATCTGTCGCTGAACATCTATCACCGCGAGTTCTTCGCGCTGCTCGGCGCGTCGGGTTGCGGCAAGTCGACGCTCCTGCGCATGCTCGCAGGTTTCGAGCAGCCGACCTCGGGCGAAATCGTTCTCGACGGCGCCGATATGGCCGGTACGCCGCCCTACAGGCGCCCGGTCAACATGATGTTCCAGTCCTATGCGCTTTTCCCGCACATGACGGTCGAGAAGAATATCGCCTTCGGCCTGAGGCAGGACGGCATGTCGAAGGACGAGATGACTGACCGCGTCTCGCAGATGCTGAAGCTCGTCAAGCTGGAGCAGTTCGCCTCCCGCAAGCCGAACCAGCTTTCCGGGGGCCAGCGCCAGCGCGTGGCCTTGGCTCGCTCGCTTGCCAAGCGCCCGAAGGTGCTGCTGCTCGACGAACCGCTCGGCGCGCTCGACAAGAAGCTGCGCGAGGAAACCCAGTTCGAACTGATGGACTTACAGCAGAACCTCGGCCTCACCTTCGTCGTCGTCACCCACGACCAGGAAGAGGCGATGACCATGGCCGACCGCATCGCCGTCATGAGCCATGGCAAGGTCGTGCAGGTGGCGACGCCGGCCGAAATCTACGAGGCGCCGAATTCCCGCTTTGTCGCGGATTTCATCGGCGACGTGAACATCTTCGACGGCAAGGTCGCCTCATCGGGCAACGGTACCATCGAGATATCAATCGACAGCGGCTTCAGCGTGCGTGTCGCCGCCGCCGAGACACCCTCGGCCAGCAGCGCCGTCGGCTTCGCCATCCGGCCGGAAAAGATGCGGGTCGGGCGCACGCCTCCCGCCAACGCTTCGGTCAACGCAGCCAGGGGCGAACTCTGGGACATCGCCTATCTCGGCGACATGACCGTCTTCCATGTGAAATTGCAGAGCGGCAAGATCGTCAAGGCCTCATCCCTCAATGCGCAGCGCTCCGTCGACGACCCCTTCACTTACGATCAGGAAGTCTGGGTCTCCTTCGACGAGAACGCCGGCATTCTGCTGAAGGATTGACATCATGGGCAAGCTCGCGTCCGGCCTCTACAATCGCCTCGTCATCGCCATTCCCTATACTTGGCTGCTGCTGTTCTTCCTGGCGCCGTTCTTCATCGTCTTCCGCATTTCGCTGTCGACGACGGCGATCGCCATGCCGCCTTACGAGCCCGTCTTCTCACTTGCCGACGGTTGGGCCGGGCTCTGGAGCAAGATCGGAGAGCTCTCCTTCGACAATTACAGCTACCTCACCGAGGACTCGCTCTATTTCAATGCCTATGTCTCGAGCGTGGTGATTGCCGGGATCTCCACCTTCCTGACCCTGCTGATCGCCTATCCGATTGCCTATGGCATGGCACAGGCGCCGCGCAGCATCCGTCCGACGCTGGTGATGCTGGTCATCCTGCCGTTCTGGACGAGCTTCCTGATTCGCGTCTATTCCTGGATCGCGATCCTGAAGCCGGAGGGGCTTTTCAACCAGCTTCTCCTGTCGCTGCACATCATCGACAGTCCGCTGATCATCCTCAACACCAATACCGCCGTCTATATCGGCATCGTCTATTCCTATCTGCCCTTCATGGTGTTGCCGCTCTATTCGGCTCTGGAGAAGATGGACGGTACGCTGATCGAAGCGGCGCAGGATCTTGGTTGCACGCCGATCAAGGCCTTCTGGCGCGTCACCTTTCCGCTGTCGATCCCCGGCGTGGTGGCCGGCTGCATGCTGGTCTTCATCCCCGCCGTCGGTGAATTCGTCATTCCCGACCTGCTCGGCGGTTCGCAGACGCTGATGATCGGCAAGACGCTCTGGAACGAATTCAACGCCAACCGCGATTGGCCGGTCTCCTCGGCGGTAGCAACGATCCTGCTGATGATCCTGGTAATCCCGATCGTCTTCTTCCAGAACGCCCAGGCCAAGGCCGAAGAGCGGGGGAAATAAGTCATGCTGAAATGGACCCGTTTCAACATCATCTCCGTCACGCTCGGCTTTGCCTTTCTCTACCTGCCGATCGTGCTGCTGGTGATCTTCTCCTTCAATGAATCGAAGCTCGTCACCGTCTGGGGCGGCTTCTCCACCAAGTGGTATGTCTCGCTGCTCTCGAACCAGGGCCTGCTCGACGCCGCCTGGGTGACGATCCGTGTCGGCCTGCTGTCGGCGACGCTCGCAACCATCCTCGGCACGATGGCGGCGCTGACGCTGGTGCGCTACACGCGCTTTCGCGGCCGCATGCTGTTTTCGGGCATGATCTACGCGCCGCTCGTCATGCCTGACGTCATCACCGGCCTGTCGCTGCTGTTGCTCTTCGTCGCGATCGGCTTCGACCGCGGCTTCTGGACGATCACGCTCGCGCATACGACGCTGACCATGTGCTTCGTCGCCGTCGTCGTGCAGTCGCGCCTGTTGAGTTTCGATCAATCGATCGAGGAAGCGGCGCAGGATCTCGGCGCGCCGCCGGTGCGGACCTTCTTCGAGATCACCTTGCCGATCATCGCCCCGGCTGTGCTCTCCGGCTGGATCCTTGCCTTCACCCTGTCGCTCGACGATCTGGTGATCGCCAGTTTCACCTCGGGGCCGGGCGCCACCACGCTGCCGATGAGGATCTACAGTCAGGTGCGCCTCGGCGTGACGCCTGAGATCAATGCGGTGTGCACGATCCTGATCGCGATCGTGACCGTTGGTGTCATCTGCGCCTCGGTCGTCACCAAGCGCCGTGAAATCCAGCGCCAGCGGGACGAGCGTGCGGCGGCCGCCGGCGCCTGATGCCGTGCGACGCGCTCTATTGCGCCTGAGGCGGATTGCCGAAAAGCGGAACCGGCGAGATCACCGGGTTCGGCCATGAGCCGCCGATAAAGAACGGCAGAAGCGGCAGCTCCGCCGCCTTGGCAGGATCGGTCGCCGCCAGCGATCCGGAAAGTGCCAGCCCGTTCGACTGATAGGTGATGACGCCGGAAAGCGTCAGCGTCTGCGTGGGGCCGGCGATGCGGGCGTCGTGCATTTCGGCGGAACCGTTGGCGAAATCGGCCTGAAGGTTGAGCTGGTTGAAGGCGAAGGCGCCGCCTGCTGCCGCGCTCAGCGGAAAGAACGGTTTTTGGGCCGCCTGCGTTCGGAGCGCTGCGGCGTCGATGCCGGGGATCGTGCCTTCCCTCGTCCAGAAGTGCAGCCTGCCGGTGACGTCGGCAAGACCGGTCGTCCAGATCGCCTTCGGCGACTGCAGGTCGAGATCGAGCGATCCGGTTGCAAGCGGCAGCGGACCCTTCAGCTGCAGGCGCTCGGCAAGGGCTGCGAAGTCGGCATTGCGGATCGACAGCCGCAGCTTGCCGCCGCCGTCGAAGTCGCGCTGCGTCGCTTCCAGATGCGCGGTCATTTCACCGCCTTCGAACTGGCTGTCGCCAATATCGAATTTCGCCTCGCCGCCGGCAACGATCATGCTGGCGCCGACATCGGAAAGCTCGAAGAGACCCATCTGCGCGCGCCGCGCCGAAAGCCTGACGTCGACATCGAGCACCCGCAACGGTCCGCTGATGCCGGCGGAGATTTCCTCCGCCTCGCCGGCGGCGAGCCTGAGCGCGAAGGCGTCGAGGAACGGCTTGAGGTTCATCTGGTCGAAGGCAAGCGTGCCGCCGATCTTCGGTCGTTTGCCGGGTTGGGTAAAAAGGTCCATCACCCCGGTGGCGCTCGCTTCGTTCAGCGAGAGGCTGAGATTGTTGAAACGCAGCCCGTTGCCCGACGACATGATGTCGGATTCCAGCGAGGCGCTCTTCAGCGTTGCGATGCCGGGGATCGATTTGCCCGACCATGTCAGAAGTGCGGGCACATCGGGAATGCTGGCGGTGATATTGCCGGAAAGGGTCGAAAGATTGGCGATGCTGGCAATGCCCTGGAAGTGCGCGGTCAAAAGGTTCGATGTGAGCGACGTCCGTGTCTCGGCATTCCTGCCGGCAAAGGCGAGCAGCGGCTGGCGCGAGGCGAAATCGACTTTCAGGTCCTCGCCGTTGATACGGGCGATGACCACCGCCGAGATCGCGCCGGATAGTCTCGGCCAGGCGATATCGGCGGTGACGCTGTCGAAATGATAGGTCCTGGCGGACTTGATGTCGGTGACCACAAGCGTGCCGTCCTCGACGGTCACCGCGCCGATCTCGGCATCGAGATCGGGATCGAGCACCTCGGCTCCGTTTTCGTAACGTACGCCGCTGATCGCGCGTGCCAGCAGGCCGGCATAACTCCAGTCGATCAGCCCTTTTTCGTCGCGCGTCAGCGCCAGGTTGGGGCGCACCAGGTGGAATTCGTGGAAGCTCGTCCGGCCTCTCAACGCGTCGATGAGGCTGAAATCGGCCGACAGGCTTTCGATGCTGCCGAGCAGCTTGTCGCCGCTTTCGCGCGGTTGGCGGATGGTGATCTGGTTCAGCGTGATGCGTGGCGTCGGCCAGAATTCGAGAACCGGACTACCTTTGATTTCGGCATGGTAGCCGGTCCATTTGGACAGCGTGTCCTCGATGCCGGAGCGCACGAAGCCGGTCGAGATGAGATAGGGTGCGGCAACCCTGAGCGCCACGAAAAGCGCCAGCGCGATCAGCAGGAACACCGTCGACAGGCGGGCGAAGGCCGGAAGCCAGCGCGAAACGGGTCCGATCTTCCTGCGCCACCTGCGATGTCTTGACGTGCTCATGATCTCCGCCGGCAAATTCAGCCGGTCATCCCGTTATGCGCTGATTTCGCCGGATATAGGAAATATCAGGCATATGCAAATCCCTACAGCGCCGCGCGTCTTTTCAGACGCGCAAAGGACGCTGTAGCACTTTCAATTAAATAGTTGGAGCATGATGTCGTCCGAAAATCGCTCGCACTTTTCGACATCATACTCTGGGCGTCGGATCGCGTCGGTTCCACGCTTTATAATGCAATGCAGCATGGTATAAGGACGGCATTGGGGAGGAGGATTGAATGCAGGATAACAGACCACTTTGGGTGCCCTCGGCGGATGCCGTTGCAAAAAGCCCGATCCATGCCTTCATGGAGCGCTGCAATGCCGATTTCGGGCTTTCTCTTTCAGGCTTTGAGGATCTGCATGCATGGTCGGTGGCCGAGCGGGAGAATTTCTGGTCGACCGTCTGGGATTTCTGCGGCGTCAAGGGAGAGCGTGGCGCAGAGGTGTTAGCCAATGGCGACCGCATGCTGGAAGCCCGCTTCTTTCCCGATGCGACGCTGAACTTCGCCGAAAACCTGCTGTCGGGCCGCGGTGAGGGTGATGCAATCATCTTCCGCGGCGAGGACAAGGCCGAGGACCGCTGGTCGTGGGACCGGCTGCGTGTGCTGGTCTCGAAGCTGCAGCAGGCCTTCGCAGCACGCGGCATCGGCAAGGGTGACCGCATCGCCGCGATGATGCCGAACATGCCGGAAACCGTCGCCGCCATGCTCGCCGCCGCCTCGATCGGCGCCATCTGGTCGTCCTGTTCTCCTGATTTCGGCGAGCAGGGTGTGCTCGACCGCTTCGGCCAGATCGAGCCAAGGCTGTTCATCGCCTGCGATGCCTATTGGTATTCCGGCAAGCTGCAGGATGTCGGCGCCAAGGTCGCCACGGTTGCAAAAAGCCTGGGTGTTCCCACGATCATCGTCCATTACGCCGGCGATGCCAAGGCGGTGGCGCGGGCAACGCCGGAGGCTTCGACGCTTGAAGCCTTCGTCGCGCCCTATGAGGCAAGGGAAGTCGAGTTCACGCAGCTTGGCTTTTCGCACCCTCTCTACATTCTCTTTTCGTCAGGCACGACAGGCGTGCCGAAATGCATCGTGCATTCGGCCGGCGGCACGCTGCTGCAGCACCTCAAGGAGCAGCGGCTGCATTGCGGCCTGCAGGCGGGCGAAAAGCTGTTCTACTTCACCACCTGCGGCTGGATGATGTGGAACTGGCTGGTCAGCGGTCTCGCCAGCGGCGCAACGCTCTGCCTGTTCGACGGTTCGCCCTTCGCCCCCGATGGCAACGTGCTGTTCGACTATGCCGAGGCCGAAAAATTCGCCATCTTCGGCACCTCGGCGAAATATATCGACGCGGTGCGCAAGGGCGGGCTGACGCCGCGCGTCAGCCACGATCTCTCCAGCCTGCGGCTGATGACCTCCACCGGCTCGCCGCTGTCGCCGGAAGGGTTCACCTTCGTCTACGAGGGCATCAAGGAAGACGTACAGCTCGCCTCGATCTCAGGCGGCACCGATATCGTCTCCTGCTTCGTGCTCGGCAATCCGCTGCAGCCGGTCTGGCGCGGCGAGATCCAGGGGGCCGGCCTCGGCCTTGCCGTCGACGTCTGGAACGATGACGGCAAGCCGGTGCGCGGGGAGAAGGGTGAACTCGTCTGCACCAAGGCCTTCCCCTCGATGCCGGTGATGTTCTGGAACGACCCCGATGGCGCCAAATATCGCGCCGCCTATTTCGACCGGTTCGACAATGTCTGGTGCCACGGCGATTTCGCCGAATGGACGGAGCATGGCGGCCTAGTCATCCACGGCCGTTCGGATGCGACGCTCAATCCCGGCGGCGTTCGCATCGGCACCGCCGAGATCTACAATCAGGTGGAGCAGATGGAGGAAGTGGCCGAGGCGCTCTGCATCGGCCAGGACTGGGACGACGACGTGCGCGTCATCCTCTTCGTCCGCCTTGCCCCGGATGTGACGTTGACCGAGGATCTCGTCAAGGCGATCAAGACCCGCATCCGCACCGGCGCCTCGCCGCGGCACGTGCCGGCGAAGATCATCGCGGTTGCCGATATTCCCCGCACCAAGTCCGGCAAGATCGTCGAGCTTGCCGTGCGCGAGGTCGTTCACGGTCGGCCGGTGAAGAACCAGGAAGCGCTTGCCAATCCAGAGGCGCTGGGGCTCTTCGCCGGGCTAAGCGAGCTGAAGGATTGACAGCGATCGCACATTACAAGCTTTCACCCTTTATCAATTTCCTGTCATGGAAACCTTTCGTTAAGAAAGGTTTGTCAAAGGTGAAGCTAACTTGGGGGCCGCACATGAACGATGCGGCCTGGGGCCTTCGGGCCTCCGAAACATGACGTTGATCGACTGAGCTCTTGTTGAACAGCACCAAATTCAAAGGCGGCCTCTTGGCTGCCTTTTCTTTATCAACCGGCCAGCACCCGCTGCGACGGGAAGGTGATCTCGACGAGCGTGCCCTCGTTCGGCGCCGAATTGATCGAGAAGGTCGCTCGGTTGGCATCCACCATCGCCTTGGTCAGCGGCAGGCCGAGCCCGGTGCCGTCGCCGCGATGACGCGATTGGGTCGAGGAGACCTGCCGGAACGGCTTCATCGCCTGGTCGAGCTCGCTGCGCGTCATGCCGATGCCGGTATCGCGGACCCTGAGGACAACGCTGCCATTCGCCTCATAGGACGTCGAAACGACGATTTGCCCGCCTGATGGCGTGAAGCGGATGGCGTTCGACAGGATGTTGAGCGCGATCTGCTTGATCGAGCGCAGATCCGCCACGACCTCGGGCACGGCATGCGACAGCGCCGTGCGGATGATGACGCGCTGGCTGTTCGCCTGCGGTTGCACCAGAGCCACGGCCTCGGAGACCGCCTCGTTGAGGCCGACGGCGGCAAAATCGAGATCCATCTCGCCCGCCTCGATCTTCGAAATGTCGAGCAGGTCGTTGACGATATCGAGGACGTGCCGGCCGGAGCGGCCGATGTCGTTGGCATATTCGATATAACGCGGATGGCCGATCGGCCCGAAGCGCTCACCGGCCATCATGTCGGAAAAGCCGATGATGGCGTTGAGCGGCGTGCGGATCTCGTGGCTGACGCGGGCGAGGAAATCGGTCTTATGGGCGTTGGCGGTTTCGGCCGCACCCTTGGCGTTGCGCAGCTCGTCCTCGGTGCGCTTCCACTGGGTAATATCGCGGATGACGGCGCAATAGCCGTTGGAGGATGTCAGCTGGCCCATCGTCATGAACAGCGGCACGAAACCGCCGGCGGCCTCGCGGCCGATCACTTCGCGCCCGTCGTTCAACACGCTTGCCACGCCATGGTCGGAGAGGCCGTTCAGATAGTCGATGACTGCCTTCTGGCTCTCATGGGCAAACAGCATGACGAAGGGTTTGCCGCGTGTCTCCTGTTCGTCGTAATTGAAAAGCGCGCTGGCCGACCGGTTCATCGAGCGGATGTCGCCCTCCGTGCCGATGACGACGACGCCGTCGGTCGCCGTTTCCAGGATCGAGCGCAATTCTTCCACTTCGACCTGGAGTTTGGCGACCTTCTCGACCATCCGCTCGGGGCGGCCTTCAGAGCGGCCTTCAGAGCGGCCCTCGGACCGGCCATCGGTCCGGTTTGCGTCGCTGCGGCCATCTTCCTTGCCTTCCACCGGCATCAGCGCCAGCATCAGGGCGTTGGCGTCTTCCCAGCGCACCGACTGCAGCCGCGCGGTTACCGGCGCCAGCGTATCGTCGGCCTTGACGAGCATCATGGTGCCGGAGCCTGCGGCCTTCTCCTCAAGTTCGCGGCGCTGCAGCAGGGCTTCGATGCCGCCCACTTCGCGCAATGCCTCGAGCGAACCGTAGCCCGTCAACCGCATGAATTCCGGATTGGCATGGATCAGCGCATCGCCGATATGGATGAGCACGGCAACAGGCAGTTGATCGACCGTTCCCACCGACAGCCCGTCCGTCATCTTGATGCGCGGCGGGATAAAGCTGGTGAGAACCTCGATCTGGCTGGCCGTCTCCTCCAGCCCTTCCGTTGCCTCGTCCTCGGCGATGACAGCCGGTTCTTCGGCGGCGTCATCGTCTTCGCGCTCCGCCTCGACGGCATTCTCGAAGATCGCTTCCTGCGGCGTGATCTCCTTGAGCGACGGTATGTCTGCGTCGTCGGCGGTGGGTGTTTCGGCCTCGAACGCTTCGGGTCCGGAGGCCTCTTCGAAGCCGGCCATTTCCGTGACGGCGGGTTCCGCCGGCACCGTGGCGCTGGGTTCCATCGGCGCCGAGGCGGCAGGTTCTTCCTTGCGGGTGCCGAAGGCTTCGAGCCGTTTGGCGATCTCGCGGAAATTGGCCTGTTCGGCAGCCGTCAGTCCGGCGCCGCTGTTGTGGAGCTGAACGATCTTGTCGGAGAAACGGCGATTGGGCGTTTCCGAAATCCGAAGCGCCGGCGGCTCTTGCGGAAGTTCCGCTACCGGCTCGGCGGCGGAAACGTCGCCGGCATCGGCGCTGCCTTCCGCTTTTTCTGCAGCACTTTCCTGGGCAGGTGTCTCGATGGCCGCCTGCTCGGTAGAAATCTCTTCCGGCGCTGGCTCCGTCTGTGGTTCGCTTGCCGTAACCGCCTGATCCTCGACCTCCTGCGTCGGGGCGGGATCGATCACGGGCTCTTCAAGTACTGTCTCCGCTTCGTGTGCCACCTCGGCAATGGTCTCGGCGGGCGGGCCGAGGCTCGCTGCATCATGGCCGATTCCATCAGGGCCGAGTGTCAGGCCGAGCGCCAGCGGATCTTCCTGCGCATCGGAAAGCCGCACGACGCCGAAGCCGCGGAAGCCATCGAAGTCGCGGTTGCGGGTATAGGTGGGCAGCGCCGCCAGATCGACCGGAACGACGAGGCTGGTGCCTTCGACCGGCCAGAGGATCGTCTTGCCCGACCATGTGTCGCGGCGGGCGAGCGCCTCGGAAAGCTTGCCGTCAGGATCGAGATTGAAGAGGGCGGCGACGTCGCCGAAGGGAGAGCCGATGATGTCGGACGCATGCGGACCGACGGCCTCGGCAAATTCGTGGCTGACCTCGGTGAACCGGCCTTCGGCGTCGATCTTCCAGACGAAGCGCGTAGCGCGGCTGTTCGGTCTGAAGACGAAGCCGGGCTCAGCCGCAAGCTGAGGGGCAGGGGGCACGTCGGCGACCACAAGCGTTGCGATGACGGGCTCTTCATGGACCACTTCCGGCGTGTCTTCGATAGGCGTTTCGCTGGCTTCGGCAGGCAGTTCCGCCGTCGTCAGCGTTTCCACCGTCTCCGCAATGGAGGCCACATCGTCCTCGATGACCGCGGCGGGCTCGGAGGCCTCATCCGCGCCGCTATCGATCATGTCGCCATCGCTCTCCGGCTTCGCATCCGCGGCAGGGTGCGTCTCTTCAATCGCCTCCTCTGCGGATGCCGCGGCTGTTTCGGCGGGCTGTTCGCTTTCGCCGGCGATCTCCTCGAGAGTCTCCTCTACCTCTTCGATCCCGGAGACCGCGTCGATGATTTCGGTGAAGCCTGTAGCGGCGACAGGTTCGTCCTGAAGCGCTTCGGCCGGCGGCGCGCTTTCTTCCTGTGCGGGCGCATCGACCGGGTCGAGCGCGGGCGCATCGACGGGATCGAGCGTGGGCGCATCGACTGGATCGAGCGCGGGCGCGTCCAGCGGGTCGAGATGACCGATCGCGGTCTCCACCGCAAAGAGCAGATTGAGCGCCGGATCGTCGCTGAGCTTGCCGACCGCGGCCGGAAGATTGCCTCTGCCGGTCGCGACAGGTCGCTTCACCAATCGGTCGGGATGGGCGCCGGCAAGGTTGATCAAGGTCTTTGCCGTCTGCTCGGAGATCCCGAGCGAGGCAAAGCCCGGCGAAGCCGCGATGACCTCGCCATTGGCGCCGATCACCGCCATATGCGTGTCGGGATCATCAAGTCCCTGCAGCATCTGGGCCGCCGATGCGCCGGCCGCGAGCGGCTTTGCCGAGGCCGGCACCGAAAACAGGATGGCCTTTTCGCCCTGGGAAAGCCGGATCAGTTCGGCCGCCGCCTGCACCTGTGCACGCTGGAAGCCCTTCGCAACGCGGATCATCAGGCTGCGGCTGTCGCCGATATCGGTCAACTGGCGTGCCGCCGTTTCCAGCTGGCGGAAGGTGATGTCGGTGCGGTCGACCCCCTGATCGAGCAGGTCATAGACTGCCGAATGGCCGAAAAGCTCCGCACCCGCACCGTTCGCCCAGAGCAGGCGCGCAAGATCGGCCGAAAACAGCACCATGGCCTCGCCGCGTGAAAAGCGTTCCCGCACCCGTGCATGCACGGCGATATCGATGAACGGATATTGGACTGCGGGCATGTTCGAACCTTGTCGCTGTCGGCCTTCTTAAATTAACGGCTTATTAATAACTGCGGGGCGCATGCCGGTCCAGAAGAGGAGGGGGTTTTCGGCCGGAAAGGTTAACGTCTTGTGCGATGCACAATAATTGTTGCAATGCACAATGAAATGTCTTATATAAGCATCATCCAACAAACGCAGGCAGCGGCTGCCTCAACCCAAAGGATGCGACCCATGGCTACCATAAAGACCGACGACGTTTTTTCAATCGCTTCTTTCGACCCGTCCAAGTTCACGGAATCCTTCCGTGAATTCGCCGAAAAGGGCGCTCAGCAGTCGAAGGATGCCTATGCCAAGCTGAAGACCGCTGGCGAGGAAGCCGGCAAGACGCTCGAAGCCACCGTCCAGACGGCGCAGGCCGGCTCGGTCGAGATCGGCCTGAAGGCGATCGACATCCTGCGTATCAATTCCGAGAACTCGCTGTCGCACTTCGAAGCGCTGCTTGGCGTCAAGTCGCCGGCCGAATTCTTCGAGCTGCAGACCTCGTTCATCCGCAAGCAGGCCGAACTCACCGTCGAGCAGGCCAAGTCGATCCAGGAAACCACCAAGCAGGTGGCCGAAAAGCTCGCAAAGCCCTCCAAGGACGCCGCCGAAAAGGCCATGGCTTCCTTCAAGGTTGCCTGATCGGTCTTTACCGATCGGAGATAAAAGGCTGGACCTCGCGTCCAGCCTTTTTGTATATTGACGAGGAATGGGGCTTGAATTCATCTCCAAGTCCTCGTATGTGACCCCCGTCGCGCCAAGCGCGATTTATGCGGTTGTAGCTCAGTTGGTTAGAGCGCAGGTTTGTGGCACCTGAGGTCGGAGGTTCGAGACCCCCCAACCGTACCATCTCCCACTTGTCCATATCGAAGACATAGGTAACAGATCGTCCCTAAGACATGGGTGGCAACCTCGTGCCGAACGTGTCGTCGATCGTTCGCAAAATCCTCTGTTCGACGGCACGCGCACATCACCGGCCAGGCCCTTGACCAGCAGTTCTTGGATCTTCTGGCACCTGCGTGACTATCGCCTCGACCGGCTAAGGTAGTTGGTTGGCGCAACGCATCAGCCGCCGAGACCGATCCGTCGGCGCCTCCCGGTGGTCATCTTTGTAGCAATTGAAGATTTTGTAGCGGCTCGTGCCCGAGATGCCGAATTCCATTCACGCAGCTCGTCAACCGCATGACAGCGAATCTCGCTTGATTACGTCGCTGCCAGCTGTTCCTTTAAGGATCTCCAGGTGCCCTTTGCAAACCGTCTTGACCAGATCGAGAAGCACCGTCGTTCGCTCGTGAACCCAGCCTAACGCCTCCTCGCTGATCTCGTAATGTTTCGAATAGCGCGCCTTCACGTACGCCTCGTTCAGTGTGTTGAACCAGGCGCGTTCTTTGTGCTGATCACGCGGAAAGGCCTCGGCCAGACGACGGTCCTGCTCCTCAGCAAGCGAGCGCAGAAACTTGATGTTGTGCGATGGTGGGCCGTAGTTGGTCAGAGTCAGCAGGACGCAAGAGTAGGCTTGTTCGAGTGCTTGATGCAGGCTGAATGCGGACAGGTTTGACCAGGAGTCCCCGGTCCTTTCCGACTTGCTGAGTTGAAATTCAGCTGTTCCAAGAAAAGCGCTGGCTTCGGCAAACCTTTGCTCAAAATGCTCCTTCGCCAACCGCAGTCGATCCTCCGACGAAAGAGGCTCGGGCTGGGCCAGCGGCTCATCGTCGAGTTCGTAGAGAACAATGCCTTCCTTGCGAATGTCGGAGAAGAAATACTGCCCTTCCTTGAGGTAGGTATTCACCTCCCGTCTGGAATGCACGATGAAGCTCACCGGTGTTTCGATCGACTTATCGTGGATTAGCCGGTCAGCCGCCTTGTACCAAATTTCGGCGAACTCGCAGAGCTTGCGGTTGTTGACGATGATCAGCAGATCGAAATCGGAGCGATACCCCTTCATGGTAAAGGGTTCATCGACCCATCCACCCTTGGCGTAGGAGCCGAACAGGATGATCTTCAAGATCCTGCCGCGCTTCTTGAAGTCGGCCGTACCCTCTTTCAACGCGTCCTCGAATTCCTCGTGCAGGATTTCGAGAACCCGGCCGAGCTCTCGCTGTTTGCGAAGCGGCATATGTTCAAGCGACGATTTCATGAGCAATCGATAGGCGAAAGTTCCAATATCGTCTACTGGCAATTTTAGCATCGCTCAACTCCTGTTTTGCCCTTATGTCCCACCCGGTTGCCGACCCATGCTAGAGAGTGTTGAAGCTTTTCAAGCACGTAGGTGCAGAGACCGCCTGATCACGGCGTAGCTGGAACCCGTGCACTAGGGCGAACAAAGCGTGAAATAAGGTTCGGATTATACTATCTTGAATAAAACAGTTAAATCGCCTATTTGTCGCAGTTGATGGACCCGCGCGAAAACCGGAGACAAGCGCGGAGCGCGTCAGTCGCTCGGTCTGACTATTGTGAAAGAGCGATTTCGCTCGTTGGTGCAACCGAATATGCGAGGACAATCATGGCGATCATGTTCGTCAGAGCGCAGGTGATCAGCCGGGGCGCGGGACGCAACATCGTCGCGGCCGCCGCCTATCGTCATCGCACTAGGATGATGGACGAACTGGCCGGCACGTCGTTCAGCTATCGGCGCGGCGCCTCCGAGCTGATGCACGAGGAATTGGTCCTGCCGGATCAGGCGCCGGATTGGCTGCGGTCGGCGGTTGAGGGGCGTTCGGTCGCTGGTGCCAGTGAAGCGCTGTGGAACGCTGTTGAAGCTTTCGAGAAACTGGCAAACGCGCGGCTGGCGCGCGAGCTGATCATCGCGCTGCCGGAAGAGCTGACGCGGGCCGAGAACATCGCACTGGTGCGCGAATTCGTCGGTGATAATTTCACGTCCGAGGGAATGGTTGCCGATTGGGTCTACCACGACAAGGACGGCAATCCGCACCTCCATCTACTGACGACCGTGAGACCGCTGACGGAGGAGGGCTTCGGGCCGAAAAACACTCCTGTTTTGGGAGAGAATGGCAAGCCACTGCGTTTCTTCCCGCCCGGGCGGCCCGGGGGTCGGATTGTCTATAAGTCATGGGGCGGCGACAAGGAAACCTTGCAGGCCTGGAAGGTCGCCTGGGCGGAGACGGCCAACCGGCACCTGGCGCTTGCAGGCCACGAGATCCGGATCGATGGCCGCTCCTATGCCGAGCAGGGTCTCGATGGCATCGCGCAAAGACATCTCGGGCCGGAGAAGGCAGCCCTTTCCCGCCGGGGTGCCGAGATGTATTTCGCGCCGGCCGATCTCGCCCGCCGGCAGGAAATGGCCGACCGGTTGCTCGCCGATCCTGAGCTTCTGCTAAAGCAGCTCGGCAACGAACGCTCCACCTTCGATGAGCGCGATATCGCCAAGGCGCTGCACCGCACCGTCGACGATCCCGCGGTCTTCGCCAATATCCGGGCGCGGCTGATGGCGTCTGACGATTTGGTCCTCTTGAAGCCACAGCAGGTCGATGCCGAAACGGGAAAGATGGCCGAACCCGCCGTCTTCACCACGCGCGACATTCTTCGCATCGAATATGACATGGCGCGGTCGGCGCAGGTCTTGTCGGAACGTCGCGGTTTTGCCGTTTCGTCACGGCATGTCGCGGCCGCCGTCAAGAACGTCGAGACCCAGGATCCCGAAAAGCCTTTCAAGCTCGATGCAGAACAGGTGGACGCCATCCGTCATGTCGCCGGCGACAGCGGCATTGCGGCCATTGTCGGCCTTGCCGGTGCCGGCAAATCGACTCTGCTTGCCGGCGCACGTGTTGCCTGGGAAAGCGAAGGTCGCCGGGTGATCGGTGCTGCCCTTGCCGGCAAGGCCGCCGAAGGACTGGAAGATAGCTCCGGCATCAGATCGCGAACACTCGCCTCCTGGGAACTCATCTGGGCCAATGGACACGAGACGCTTCACCGCGGCGATGTGGTTGTCATCGATGAGGCCGGCATGGTGTCGTCGCAGCAAATGGCCCGCGTGCTGAAGCTCGTGGAACAGGCGGGGGCGAAAGTCGTGCTGGTCGGCGATGCGATGCAGCTCCAGCCGATCCAGGCGGGTGCGGCCTTCCGGGCGATAACCGAGCGCATCGGTTTTGCTGAACTCGCCGGCGTGCGCCGCCAGCGGGAGCCGTGGGCGCGCGAGGCATCGCGGCTTTTTGCGCGTGGCGAGACGGAGAAAGGTCTTGATGCCTATGCGCAGCAGGGCCACCTTGTCGAGGCAGAGACGCGAGACGAAGTCATCGCGCGGATCGTCGGCGACTGGACGAAGGCGCTCCGACAGGCAATCCGGAACTCTGCTGCGACGGGCAATGACGGCCGTCCTCGCGGCGATGAGCTTCTCGTGCTCGCCCACACCAATCAAGACGTGAAGCGTCTGAACGAAGCGCTGCGATCGGTGATGACGGGAGAGGGCGCGCTGGGTGAGGGCCGCTCATTCCAGACCGCACGTGGTGCACGGGAATTCGCTGCCGGCGACCGCATCATCTTCCTGGAGAATGCCCGTTTCCTCGAGCCCCGTGCTCCCCGCCTCGGCCCGCAATATGTGAAGAACGGCATGCTCGGTACGGTCGTTTCCACCGGGGACAAACGCGGTGATACACTGCTTTCGGTCCGTCTCGACAATGGCCGTGACGTCGTCATCAGTGAGGACAGTTATCGCAATGTCGATCACGGCTATGCCGCGACCATTCACAAGTCTCAAGGGTCGACCGTCGAGCGAACCTTCGTGCTCGCCACCGGCATGATGGATCAGCACCTGACCTATGTGTCGATGACCCGACATCGCGACCGCGCTGACCTCTATGCCGCGAAGGAAGATTTTGAGGCGAGGCCGGAATGGGGGAGGAAGCCGCGTGTCGATCATGCTGCCGGCGTGACCGGTGAGCTCGTGGAAACCGGACAAGCCAAATTCCGGCCGAATGATGAGGACGCCGACGACAGTCCTTATGCCGACGTAAAGACGGATGACGGAGCCGTCCATCGTCTCTGGGGTGTGAGCTTGCCGAAGGCGCTCGAAGAAGGTGGTGTCTCCCAGGGCGACACGGTGACCCTGCGCAAGGACGGTGTCGAGAAGGTCAAGGTTCAGGTTCCGATCGTCGATGAACAAACCGGCCAGAAGCGATTCGAGGAAAGAGAAGTCGACCGCAATGTCTGGACCGCCAGTCGGGTCGAAACCGTCGCAGAACGCCTGGAGCGCATCGAGCGGGAAAGCCATCGGCCGGACCTGTTCAAGCAGCTCACCCTGCGCCTGTCGCGCTCCGGCGCCAAGACGACCACGCTCGATTTTGAGAGCGAGGCCGGCTACCAGGCCCATGCCGACGACTTCGCCCGGCGTCGTGGGCTCGATCATCTTTCTCAAGCTGCGGCCGGCATGGAAGAGGAGGTTTCCCGGCGGTGGGCCGGGATTGCTGAGAAGCGCGAACAGCTGGCAAAGCTTTGGGAGCCGGCGAGCGTTGCGCTCGGATTTGCGATCGAGCGGGAACGGCGCGTCTCCTACAACGAGGCGCGAATTGAAACGCAAACTGTCTCGGATGCAGATGCTGCCCGTGTGCGGTATCTGATCGCACCCACCACGGAATTCGCCAGCAGCGTCGCCGAGGATGCGCGCCTGGCTCAGCTTTCGTCCCCGGCGTGGACGGAGCGGGAAGCCATCCTGCGGCCGTTGTTGGAGAAGATCTATCGTGACCCGGATGCGGCGCTGTCAGCGCTGAACGCGCTTTCCTCGGATATGAGCATCGAACCTCGCAGGCTTGCCGACGATCTTGCCGCAGCACCGGATCGGCTCGGCCGCCTGCGTGGTTCAGATCTGATCGTCGACGGCCGTGCGGCACGCGACGAACGCGGCGTGGCAACGGTGACCCTGGAAGAGTTGCTGCCGTTGGCCCGCGCTCATGCAACGGAGTTCCGAAGAAACGCCGTGCGGTTCGAAAGCCGCGAGCAACAACGCCGCGCCCATATGTCATTGCCAATCCCGGCGCTCTCGAAGACGGCGATGGCGCGTCTCGTCGAGATCGAGGCGGTACGCAAGCAAGGTGGTGACGACGCCTACAAGGCGGCCTTTGCGCTTGCCACCGAAGACCGCTCGCTCGTCCAGGAGGTCAAGGCGGTCAGCGAGGCGCTGAGCGCCCGCTTCGACTGGAGCGCGTTTACCTCGAAGGCCGATGCGGTTGCCGAACGCAATATGATCGAGCGTATGCCGGAAGACCTCACGGATGAAAGACGCGGAGAGCTTACGCGGCTGTTCGAGGCCGTGAAGCGCTTTGCCGACGAGCAGCATCTCGCCGAGCGGCGGGATCGTTCGAAGATCGTTGCCGGCGCCAGTGCCGATCCCGAGAAGGAGAATGTCCCCATGCTCGCCGCCGTCACTGAGTTTAAGACCCCTGTCGACGAGGAGGCGAGATCTCGTGTTCTCTCAGATCCTCTTTATCGTCAGCAGCGAGCAGCGCTGGCGGCCGTGGCAAGCACGATCTGGCGCGATCCGGCCGGTGTTGTCGGCAAGATCGAAGAATTGCTTCAGAAAGGCTTTGCCGCCGACCGCATCGCCGCTGCAGTGACCAACGATCCGGCCGCCTACGGTGCACTACGCGGCTCCGATCGCCTGATGGACCGGATGCTGGCTTCCGGCCGGGAGCGGAAGGAGGCAGTGCAGGCCGTGCCTGAAGCCGCCGCCCGCTTGCGCGCGCTCGGTTCGGCCTACGTCAATGTGCTCGATGGCGAACGCCAGGCTGTTGCCGAGGAGCGACGGCGCATGGCAGTCGCCATTCCCGGCCTGTCGAAGGCGGCGGAAGATGTGCTCACGCGGTTGACCACCGGGGCGAAGAACAACGGCCGCAAGAAGAATGCATCGGCCGCTTCGCTCGATCCCGACATTCGCCGGGAATTCGAGGCCGTCAGCCAGGCGCTCGACGAGCGATTCGGTCGTAGTGCCATCCTCCGAGACGAGAATGATCTCATCCACCACCTCCCACCGGTGCAGCGCCGCGCCTTCGAGGCGATGCAGGAAAAGCTGAAGGTCCTGCAGCAGGCAGTCCGCAGGGAAAGCAGTGAGCAGATCATCTCGGAACGGCGCCAGCGGGCTGTCAGCCGCGGGCGTGGCATCGACATGAATGGCCTTTAAACAAAACATGAGAGGCCATTTCTGTTGATCTGAATCCACAAATGATCAGTCTTGGCTGGAGTGTTCCGGTTGCATTATCCTGGCTGGGAAACGAACGGAAGGTGAAGAAGGTATAGCAGCTCAGACGAGCAGAATGCGTTTATCCAGATGCGTAGGCGATGGAGCGTGCCGGCGAAAATGCCAAACGACTAATTCCGATTGGAGCCGGATGCCGCTGCTCGAAGATCGTCGCCGACAAAGATACTGTTCCTATCGTTTCGATGGAACCCATGTCGCACCGGGTCGTTCTCCATGTTAACGGGAGAATATGCATGTCGAAAACCCTGCTCTACGGCGCGACCAAGATCGACGAGACGAACAGCGCTTATGCGCCGATCGAAAGCCTCGCCCAGTTCCAGTGGAAGAACCGCGTCTTCATCCTTTTCGCCGACAGGGATAATTCCCGCGCCGGCCGGCAGGAAAATCAGCTGCTGGCCAATCGCTCGGCCCTCGACGAGCGCGACCTAGTGGTGCTGAAGGTTTCGGGCACCGGCGTTCGAGCACTCTTCGGTGCGGTTGACGGCCTCGACGGCGAAGCGATCCGCCGCGATCTCGACGTGCCGGAGGTCGGCGAATTCGCCGCTTTCCTTCTCGGCAAGGACGGCACCGTCAAGCTCAAGGCTAGCGAGCCGATTACCGATGGCGAGCTCTTCGCCATCATCGACAGCATGCCGATGCGCGCTGCCGAATCGCTGAAGCCGGACAAGTTGTCCTGATATCGCTGAGAACCAAGATCACGAAGCAGAACCAAGATCATGAAAGGGAGGCGGTCATGTCCGTGCCCAACGAACCCATTCCAGACCAGCCGCCGATGCCCGGGCCCGGCTGGAAGCCGGTACCGCCGATCAAGGAGCCGGAGCCGGACAGGCTGCCTGACGAGGCACCCGTTCCCAATCCCGACGAGAACGACGAGCCGGCAAAACACGCTTTCGAGACCTAAAGAAAAATATGCCGTTCGGCGCTGACGAGTTCCTGGAGGAAATCGGCGACGCTCCTCACGCGTAGTAGGTCGCGCGCCGTTTCGTGATAGGTCGTCCAGTATGCGCGCCGGATCGAAACCTCGGGCAGGATGCGCTGGAGTTCCGGATACTGCCGGGCGATATAGTCGTGCAGGATGCCGATGCCGGCGCCTGTACGCACTGCCTCCGTCTGTCCGATCGCCGTCGAAATCTCGAAGCCTGCATCCCAGCTCCGCATCACTGCGCCGGAAAAATTCAGGGATGCGGTGAAGATCAGGTCTTCGACATAGCCGATGCGGCGATGCGCCTTGAGCGCGTCGATATCGGCAGGTGTTCCCTGGGACGCCAGATAATCCCGCGAGGCATAAAGGCCGAGCGTGTAATCCGTCAGCTTCGAGGAAACGAGCCGCCCTTGGTCCGGTCGCTCGAGCGTGATGGCGATATCGGCCTCGCGCAGCGAGAGCGAGAAAGAGCGCGGAACCGGCACGAGCTGGATCTTCAGTTCCGGATGGCGCTCGATCAACCTGCCCATGCGCGGCGCAAGAAAGGAAACACCGAAGCCGTCGGGCGCGCCGACGCGCACAGTCCCGGCAATTGCCGTATCTGTGTGGCCGAGGCTGGCCTGTGCTGCGAGCATTTCCGTTTCCATCCGCTCTGCGGATGCCAGGAACACTTCTCCTTCGGCCGTCAGCTCGCAGCCATTCGTGCGGCGGATGAAAAGCCGCGTCTTCAGCGCCTCTTCGAGCGAAGTCAGCCGGCGCGAGAGCGTGGCGTGATTGAGGCCCAGCCGCTTCGAGGCGGCAAGGATTTGTCCGGTGCGGGCGACAGCGAGGAAAATTCGGACATCGTCCCAGTTCATGGCTTGGCACGCATTGCGATCGGATCGACCTCGATAAGCGTCAGCGATGTGACCATGTGCGCCGTCTGGTTTTTGTACTTAAGGAAGTGCGGTGTTCGCAGATGGGCCTCGTATGCTTCCTGGTCGGCGTAGACCTCAAGGATACGGATCCGGTTTGGGTTGTCCCTGATGGAAACAGCGCTCAGGGAAAGGACGCCGTCTTCCAGCGCTAGGGATGCTTCGATTTCTTCCGTGAGCAATGCGCGATAGGTTTCAAGCGTGTCCGGATCGATCTCCAGCTCCGCCATTCTGACAACGGGTTTGCGGCTCATCGGTTTGACCTCCCCCAGGGTTTGACTTGTCGGCGTTTGACTTGTTGGCGTGCCGTGCCAAGTTTGAAAGCAGCGGCAGCGCCTGATGCAACGATAGAGCTATAATTTGCGCACAACGGTTGCTTATATCAGCGCATTGATTTGTGCAAATTGAAGTGCGATTGTCGGCCATCCAAAAACAGGAGGAACACCCATGCGTGAGATCGGTCATTTCATCGGCGGCAAACAGGTTGCCGGCACCAGCGGCCGCGTAAGCAACGTCTACAATCCGGCAACCGGCGAAGTCCAGGCGACGGTCGCGCTCGCAAGCGTCGAGGAATTGCGCGCCGCGGTTGAAAACGCCAAGGCTGCGCAGCCGAAATGGGCCGCCACCAATCCGCAGCGCCGCGCCCGCGTCTTCTTCAAATTCGTCGAACTCCTGAACAAGCATATGGATGAGCTTGCCGAAATCCTCTCCAAGGAGCACGGCAAGACGATCGAGGATGCCAAGGGCGACGTCATCCGTGGCCTCGAAGTCTGTGAATTCGTCTGCGGCATTCCCCATCTCGCCAAGGGCGAGTTTACCGAAGGCGCCGGGCCGGCGATCGACATGTATTCGATCCGCCAGCCGGTCGGCATCGGCGCCGGCATTACGCCCTTCAATTTCCCGGGCATGATCCCGATGTGGATGTTTGCGCCGGCGATCGCCTGCGGCAACGCCTTTATCCTGAAGCCCTCCGAGCGCGATCCCTCCCTGCCGATCCGTCTCGCCGAACTGATGATCGAGGCCGGTTTGCCGGCCGGCATCCTCAACGTCGTCAATGGCGATAAGGGTGCCGTCGATGCGATCCTCACCGATCCCGATATCGGCGCCGTCTCCTTCGTCGGCTCGACGCCGATCGCCCGCTACGTCTATGGCACCGCGGCGATGAACGGCAAACGCGCCCAGTGCTTCGGCGGCGCCAAGAACCATATGATCATCATGCCGGATGCTGACCTGGATCAGGCCGTCAACGCGCTGATGGGCGCAGGCTACGGTTCGGCTGGCGAGCGCTGCATGGCGATCTCTGTTGCCGTTCCGGTCGGCGAGGAGACTGCCAACCGCCTCGTCGAAAAGCTGACGCCGAAGATCGAATCCCTGCGCATCGGACCCTATACCGACGACAAGGCCGACATGGGCCCGCTCGTTACCAAGGAAGCCTATACCCGTGTTCGCGGCCTGATCGACCGCGGCATCGAGGAAGGCGCCAAGCTCGTCGTCGACGGCCGCGATTTCAAACTCCAGGGCTATGAAGACGGCTACTTCGTCGGCGGTTGCCTGTTCGATCACGTCACGCCTGACATGGATATCTATAAGACCGAGATCTTCGGACCTGTCCTCTCCGTCGTTCGTGCCCAGAACTACGAGGAGGCGCTGTCGCTGCCGATGAAGCACGAATATGGCAACGGCGTCGCCATCTTCACGCGTGACGGCGATGCCGCCCGCGATTTTGCCTCACGCATCAATATCGGCATGATCGGCATCAACGTCCCGATCCCGGTTCCGCTCGCCTACCACTCCTTCGGCGGCTGGAAGGCCTCGAGCTTCGGCGACCTCAACCAGCACGGCACGGATTCGATCAAGTTCTGGACGAAGACCAAGACCGTCACCGCCCGCTGGCCCTCGGGCATCAAGAGCGGCGCTGAATTCGTCATGCCGACGATGAAGTGATCTTCACGACATTCCAATCTGAAATCTGTAATTCGGGAGCCTTTTGGCTCCCGAATCTTTCCTCGTCATGCTGATTGCCGGCGATATCGGTCCGGCGTCGAGGATGTCCTGAAACAAGGGCGCGGTCTGCTCGACATCTCCTATTCCCCCAGTGCCGAGGTCAAACTGATGTGCAAGGCATGCCCGAGCCCAGGCGAGCCATCCTCGATTACATCAGCATCCTGGAGCGGGATTGACCTCGCGGCAAATGGCCTCATAAGCTGAATGCGAATTTCATATTTTGGAATTGTTCAAAACTAGCAAACCGCCTATATAGGTCTGAACAGACGAGTCAGGAGAATGGCATGCGGTTGACGAAGCAGACGAACTATGCGGTTCGCATGTTGATGTATTGTGCTGCCAACGACGGGCACTTGAGCCGGATTCCGGAAATCGCCAGGGCCTATGGCGTTTCCGAGCTCTTTCTTTTCAAGATCCTTCAGCCGCTGAACAAGGCGGGTCTGGTCGAAACCGTGCGCGGTCGCAACGGTGGCGTGCGCTTGGGCAAACCGGCTGCCGATATTAGTCTTTTCGACGTCGTTCGGGTGACGGAAGACAGTTTCGCCATGGCCGAATGCTTCGAGGACGACGGCGAGGTCGAATGCCCCCTGGTCGACAGCTGCGGTTTGAATTCGGCGCTGCGCAAGGCGCTCAACGCTTTCTTTGCGGTACTTTCGGAATATTCCATCGACGACCTCGTCAAGGCGCGTCCGCAGATCAACTTCCTTCTCGGAATCACCGGCGAGCCCGCCTATCGCAAACCCGCGATCGTTGCCCCCGCCGCCTGATCAAAAGACCAGGATGAACTTCTGAACCGCGGTTGCCCCCAGCAACCGCGGTTTTTGTTTTTGCGGGCATCTCTCATGGCCTCCGGAACGGCGAAATGCCGGCTGTGTGTCGCGATGGGCGCGTTTTTATACCAAATGCGACAAAATTTCGGTCTTTTTTGTGCGAATATTTCCGAATGAGGCTGATTTTTGACGGAAAATTTCTAAAATTGTCCAGCTGGAAAAATTTTCTGCGTAGCCCGTTGCTTTCAGTAAATAAATATCGTTCCATCGAGCGTCGATCGAGATGGCAATCTACGGTCTCCAAACATCAAAAAAGAACAACCGGGAAACAATATTATGAAAAAGATCTCTGTCCTGCTGGCAGCGACGGCCTTGATTTCCGTCATGGCGACGTCGGCCTGGTCCAAGACCCTTGTTTATTGCTCCGAGGGCTCGCCGGAAGGCTTCGACCCCAGCCTCTATACGGCAGGCACGACCTTCGACGCGTCGTCGCGCACGGTCTATAGCCGTCTCGTCGAATTCAAGCATGGCGGGACCGAGATCGAGCCGGGCCTGGCCGACAGCTGGAGCGTTTCGGCCGATGGCACGGAATACACCTTCAAGCTTCATCCTGGCGTCAAGTACCAGACCACCGACTTCTTCACGCCGACGCGTGACTTCAATGCCGACGACGTCATCTTCTCGTTCGAGCGTCAGCTCAAGGCTGACAATCCGTGGAACAAGTATGTCGAGGGCGGCTCTTACGAATACGCCGCCGGCATGGGCTTTCCCGAGCTGATCAAGTCGATCGAGAAGGTCGATGACCTCACCGTCAAGTTTGTCCTCAATCATCCCGAAGCGCCGTTCCTCGCCGATCTCGCCATGGACTTCGCCTCGATCGTCTCCAAGGAATATGCCGACAAGCTTGCCGCCGACGGCAAGATGGCGCAGCTCAACCAGCAGCCGCTCGGCACCGGCCCGTTCACCTTCGTCGCCTACCAGCCGGATGCCGTCATCCGCTACAAGGCGAACGAAACCTATTTCAAGGGCAAGGAAAAGATCGACGATCTGGTTTTCGCGATCACCTCTGATGCTGCCGTCCGCGCGCAGAAGCTGAAGGCCGGCGAATGCCACCTCATTCCTTATCCGAATGCGGCCGACGTCTCCGAACTCAAGAAGGACGAGAACCTGACCGTGCTCGAGCAGGCCGGCCTGAACGTTTCGTATCTCGCCTACAACACCTTGATTGCTCCCTTCGACAAGGCCGAAGTCCGCAAAGCGCTGAACATGGCGATCAACAAGCAGGCGATCGTCGACGCCGTCTTCCAGGGTGCCGCAGCTGTTGCCAAGAACCCGATCCCGCCGACGATGTGGTCCTATAATGATGCCGTCGTAGACGACAAGTACGATCCCGATGCGTCGAAGAAGATGCTGGCAGATGCCGGCGTCAAGGATCTGAAGATGAAGATCTGGGCGATGCCGGTTTCGCGTCCGTACATGTTGAACGCGCGCCGCGCCGCTGAATTGATGCAGGCCGACTTGGCCAAGGTCGGTGTCGATGCAGAAATCGTCACCCATGAATGGGCCGAATATCTGAAGCTCTCGTCCGACAAGAATCGCGACGGTGCCGTCATCCTTGGCTGGACCGGCGACAACGGCGACCCTGACAACTTCATGGATACGTTGCTTGGCTGCGATGCTGTCGGCGGCAACAACCGCGCTCAGTGGTGCAACAAGGAATTCGACGATCTGATGACGAAGGCCAAGCTGACGGCCGACGTCGCCGAGCGCACGAAGGCCTATGAGCAGGCTCAGCTGATCTTCAAGAAGGAAGCTCCCTGGAATACGCTCGACCACTCATTGGTCTTCGTTCCGATGAGCAAGAAGGTCTCGGGATTCTTCATGGACCCGCTCGGAATTCACCGCTTCGACGGTGTGGACATTTCCGAATAATAAAAAATCTGTAAACTGCCCGGTCAACGCCGGGTGCGGCCGGCGGTCAGGTTCCCCTGACCGCCGGAAACTATTGGAAAACCTGCTATGTTGCGTTTTTTCATCGGCCGCCTCGCGGTGCTGATCCCGACATTCCTTGGCGTTTCGCTGATAGCCTTCTCGTTCATCCGCATGATCCCCGGCGACCCCGTCATGCTTTTGTCGGGTGAACGTGTGATGGCGCCGGAACGCCACGCCCAGATCATGCACGATCTCGGCTTCGACCGGCCCATATATGTGCAGTATTTCGATTATCTCGGAAAAGTGCTGCAAGGCGATCTCGGCACCTCGATCGTCACCAAGCGGCCCGTTCTCGGCGAGTTCTTCACATTGTTCCCGGCAACGCTGGAGCTTTCGCTCTGTGCCATCATCATCGCCGTCTGTCTTGGCGTGCCCGCCGGCGTCTTTGCGGCCGTCAAGCGAGGCACGTGGTTCGATCAGAGCGTGATGGGTGTTGCCCTCATCGGTTATTCCATGCCGATTTTCTGGTGGGGTCTGCTGCTCATCATCTTCTTCTCCGGCTATCTCGGCTGGACGCCGGTTTCCGGCCGCATCTCGCTGATGTATTTCTTCAAGCCGGTTACCGGTTTCATGTTGATCGACAGCCTGCTGTCGGGGCAGAAGGGAGCCTTCGCCTCGGCCGTCAGCTACCTCATTCTGCCGACCATCGTGCTGGCGACCATCCCGCTCGCCGTCATCGCGCGCCAGACGCGTTCGGCGATGCTCGAGGTTCTGGGTGAGGACTATGTCCGCACCGCGCGCTCGAAAGGCTTGAAGCCGCTACGCGTCGTCGGCGTGCATGCGCTGCGCAATGCAATGATCCCTGTCATCACCACGATCGGTCTGCAGATCGGCGTTCTTCTTGCCGGCGCCATCCTCACCGAGACGATCTTCTCTTGGCCGGGCATCGGCAAATGGATGGTCGATTCGGTCTTCAAGCGCGATTATGCCGTGGTCCAGGGTGGTCTTCTGCTGATCGCCGGCGTCATCATGCTGGTCAATCTGATTGTTGATGTTCTCTACGGCTTCATCAATCCGCGCATTCGTCATTAGGAGCGGTTCATGAGCACGGTCACCGTCAAAACCGGCCAGCCATCCGCTCTTGCGGAGTTCTGGCATTATTTCTCCCGCAACAAGGGCGCCGTCATCGGCCTCGTGGTGTTCACCATCATCCTGGTCGTCGCAGTCCTTGCGCCGCTCTTTGCGCCGCATGCGCCGAACGAGCAGAACCGTGCGGTGCTGCTGGCCGTGCCGGCCTGGATGGAGGGCGGCAGCGCCTCCTTCCCGCTCGGAACGGACGCCGTCGGCCGCGATATCCTTTCGCGCCTGATCTACGGCGCGCGGTTCTCGCTGTTCATCGGCGTCGTCGTCGTCACGCTTTCGGTCATTTCAGGCGTCCTGATCGGCCTCGTTGCCGGATTTTTCCGCGGCAAGGTCGATACCGCAATCATGCGCCTGATGGATATCATCCTGGCCTTCCCGTCGCTGCTGCTCGCTCTCGTTCTGGTGGCCGTGCTGGGACCCGGTCTCACCAACGCGATGATCGCGATTTCGCTGGTCAACCAGCCGCATTTCGTCCGGCTGACACGCGCCTCGGTCATTTCAGAGCGCGAGAAGGAATATGTCATCGCCTCGCGGGTCGCCGGTGCCGGCACCTTCCGGTTGATGTTCAAGACGATCCTGCCGAACTGTCTTGGGCCACTGATCGTTCAGGCGACGCTCGCCTTCTCGGCGGCGATTCTCGATGCCGCCGCCCTCGGCTTTCTCGGCATGGGCGCCCAGCCGCCGACACCCGAATGGGGGACCATGCTGGCCGAATCCCGTGAGTTCATCTCGCGCGCCTGGTGGGTGGTGACGTTTCCGGGTCTTGCCATCCTCATCACCGTTCTCGCCATCAACCTGATGGGCGACGGCCTGCGCGACGCGCTCGATCCCAAACTGAAGAGGTCGTGATGCCACTCCTCGAGATTGAAAATCTGACGGTCGAATTCCAGACCTCTTCCGGTCTCTTCCGCGCCGTCGACGGTGTGTCGCTTGCCTGCGACAAGGGTGAGATCCTGTCGGTCGTCGGCGAATCCGGCTCGGGTAAATCCGTTGCCATGCTGGCCCTCATGGGGCTTCTGCCCTGGACGGCGAAGATCACCGCCGACCGGATGCAGTTCGACGGCAAGGACCTTCGCGACATCTCCGCCCGCCAGCGCCGCAGGATCGTCGGCAAGGATATGGCGATGATCTTCCAGGAGCCGATGTCGAGCCTCAATCCTTGCTTCACGGTCGGCTTCCAGCTCGGCGAGACCCTGCGCTTCCATATGGGTCTCAACCGCAAGGAGCGCCGCCAACGCTCGATCGAGCTCTTGAACCTCGTCGGCATTCCGGCGCCGGAAGAGCGGCTGTCGAACTTCCCGCATCAGATGTCGGGCGGCATGAGCCAGCGCGTCATGATCGCCATGGCGCTCGCCTGCAATCCGAAGCTCCTGATCGCCGACGAGCCGACCACCGCGCTCGACGTGACGATCCAGGCACAGATCCTCGATCTGCTCGTTCGCCTGCAGAAGGAGCAGGGCATGGCGCTGGTGCTGATCACCCACGATATGGGTGTCGTCGCCGAAACCGCCGAACGCGTGCAGGTGCAATATGCCGGCCAGAAGGTCGAGGAACAGCCGGTGAGGGCACTGTTCCGCGATCCGCATCATCCCTATACCGCAGCTCTGCTCGCAGCCCTCCCCGAACGCGCCAAAGTCGGCCAGCGTCTTCCCTCGATCGCCGGTGTCGTTCCCGGCCAGCATGGTCGCCCGACAGGCTGTCTTTTCGCGCCGCGCTGCGGCTTCGCCACGGTCGAATGCGATCGCGGTGTCGTCCGCCAGGGACCGGAGCTCGGACTGGCGCTCTGCAACTATCCTTTGAAGGACGGCAAGCCGCTCGGACATCCCGGCGTCATGGCCGTTGAAACTGCAGGAGATCTCGTATGACGGGCGCTGTTCTCGAGGGCAGGGATCTCGCCCGTTTCTACACGGTCAACCGCGGTCTCTTCAAAGCCGACGCCACCGTCAAGGCGCTGAACGGCGTCAGCTTCAGCCTCCATTCCGGCAAGACGCTCGCCGTCGTCGGCGAATCCGGCTGTGGCAAGTCGACGCTCGCCCGCCTGGTCACGATGATCGAGAATCCGACATCGGGGCAATTGCTGATCGACGGCAAGCCCGCCCATGTCGGCGATCGCAGCCTGCGCAGCCAGGTGCAGATCGTCTTCCAGAACCCTTATGGCTCGCTCAACCCGCGCCAGAAGGTCGGCTCGATCCTCGAAGAGCCGCTGAAGATCAACACCAATCTCGACGCCGCCGCCCGCCGCCGCAAGGTGGAGGAGATGATGGCGCGCGTCGGCCTGCGTCCGGAGCATTATGGCCGTTACCCCCATATGTTCTCCGGCGGCCAGCGCCAGCGCATCGCCATTGCCCGCGCCCTGATACTGCGGCCGAAGGTACTGGTGCTCGACGAACCGGTCTCGGCGCTTGATCTCTCGATCCAGGCGCAGGTGCTGAACCTGTTGATGGACCTGCAGAAGGAGATGGGGCTTGCCTATCTCTTCATCTCGCACGGCCTGTCCGTCGTCCATCACATCGCCGACGAGGTGATGGTGATGTATCTCGGCCGTCCCGTGGAAACCGGTCCCGCCGCCGAGGTCTTCGCCAGGCCGCGCCACCCCTATACGGCAGCCTTGCTGTCGGCGACGCCGATCGCCGATCCCGATCGCGAAAAGACCCGCATCCGCCTGCAGGGCGAACTGCCTTCGCCGCTGAAGCCGCCGTCGGGCTGCCACTTCAATCCGCGCTGCTGGAAGGCGCAGGACCATTGTCGCCAGGTTTCTCCCGAACTAACTGGGGAAGGCGCACATCAATATGCCTGTCATTTCCCGCTCGATTGAGCGGGAACGCAGGTTTGAGGAGGAAATCATGTCGGAGCAGATGAACAGACCTCATGCGATCATTGTCATGGGGGTCAGCGGCTGCGGCAAATCCTCTGTCGGCGAGAAACTCGCCGAAGCCCTGCACCTGGCCTTCGTCGAAGGTGATGCGCTTCATCCGGCCGCCAATGTCGAGAAGATGTCGAAGGGCATTCCGCTGACCGATGAGGACCGGATGCCCTGGCTCGACCGCATCGGCGAAGACATCAAGGCCTCGCTGGAGAAGAGCAAGGGCATCATCGTTTCCTGCTCGGCGCTGAAGCGCCTCTATCGTGACAGGCTGAGGGCCGCTGCCGGCGGCAAACTGTTCTTCGTCTATCTCGAAGGTTCCAGGGCGCTGCTGATGAAGCGTATGGGCGAGCGCAAGGGACATTTCATGCCTGTCTCGCTGCTCGACAGCCAGCTGGCGACACTTGAGGTACCCACAGGCGAGCCGGGCGTCGTCACCGTCGATATCGACGACACGGTGGACGGTATTACGGCAACAGCCCTCGAAGGCCTCGCAAGTCTCGGCGTTACGGGTTGAAACGCTGCGGCGAATAGGCCGCGATATCGATGAACGGCGTCTCGCCGGTGATGAGTTCGGCAAGCACGCGGCCGGTCACCGGCCCGAGCGTCAGCCCGTGATGGGCATGGCCGAAGGCAAACCACAGGCCCTGATGGCGCGGCGCCTTGCCGATGATCGGCATCATATCCGGCGTGCAGGGGCGCGCCCCCATCCAGGGTTCGGGATCGAGCCTGCCTCCGAGCGGGAAGATGGTACGCGCCACGGCTTCGGCGCGGTCAAGCTGGACCGGCGTCTTCGGCGCGTCGAGCGTTGCAAACTCCGCCCCTGTCGTCAGGCGGATGCCTCGGCGCATCGGCGCAAGGAGATAGCCGCGTTCGGCATCCAATGTCCAGTTGTTGAGCACGGCACTGCCCTCGGCGGCATAATGCATGTGATAGCCGCGCTTGACGCCGAGCGGGAAGGAGTAGCCGAGCCGGCGCGTCGCAACGGCCGCCCAGGGGCCGAGCGCCATTACAGCATCGTCGGCTTCCAGCGGACCTTCCGCAGTCATGATTTTCCACCCGGAGCCGAACGGACCGAGCGAGGCGGCGTCACCCGTCACGAAACGGCCGCCGATACTTTCAAAATAGCGGCGATAGGCCGATGTCAGCGCATGCGGGTCGAGCACCGACCAGGGATCGCGCCAGCGGATACCGCCGGCGAAATCGCAGGTCATATGAGGTTCCATGCGGGCGATATCGGCCGGAGTCAGGCTGTCATACTCCACGCCGAATTCATTCTGCCAAAGTGCTGCCTCCGCAAAAGCCCCATCGCGCTTGGCTTCAGTGCGGAAAATTTTTATCCAGCCGTCCTTGCGGATCAGCCCTTCGGCCTGCGACGCCTCGATCAGATCCTTGTGTTCGACAACCGAATTTTCGATCAGCGGTGCATAGGCCCGGGTGATGAGCGCGTGGCGACGCGCATTGGAATTCCTCCAGTAGCGAGCGAGAAAGGCGATCTGGCTCGGCAGTGTGCGCAGATGATAATGCGCGTCGATGCGATTATTCAGAGCATAACGCAGTAAAAGCCCGAGCTGCTGGGGAAAGCCGTAGGGTGCCACACCTTCGCGCTGGATCAGGCCGGCATTGCCGAACGAGGTTTCGTTGCCCGGATCCTTGCGGTCGATCAGCGTCACCTGCCGGCCGCGCCGCTGAAGATGGATGGCCGTGGAAACCCCGACGATGCCGGCGCCGAGCACGATTGCGTTTTTCGTCATTTCCGCTTGCATTCCGCTTTGTCTAACGCGGTGAAAATGCCCGCGCCGATACCGCGACGCAAACGGAAAATCGCATTCATTTCAAAATCATTGCGCTTTTCAGTGCGGCATTTTCAGCCTTTACGCGGACATAGAGGATAAGCGCGTTGAGAAGGGAAAAGACGATCGCGTAAAACGGCAGGCCGAAGGCGAGGGGAAGGGCGGCGATCTCGCCAACGACGATCGCATAGTTCGGATGGCGGAGGAAGCGATACGGCCCGGATCTGACCAGCGACGCGCCGGGCAGGACGATGATACGCGTCGTCCAGCGGCCTTTCAGCGTCGCCAGCACCCAGAGCCGCAGCACCTGCAGCCCCATGAACACCAGAAACCAGAAGAGCGCGACCGGCCTGCCCGGTGCAGTGAGCCAAAGGCCGATGATCCAGCTCGCATGCAGCGCCACCATGACGGGATAATGCTCGGGTGCCACCTCCGTGGCGCCTCTGGCAAGAAGCGCCGCCGTGTTGCGCCGGGCGAGCACGAGTTCCGCCAGCCGCTGCAGCGTCACGAAGGCAAGGAGCGCGATCGACGGCCACATCATGCGACCCTCCTGAGCGTCACGCAGCTCGCCGAAAAGCCAGGCCCCATGGCGATCATCGCGGAGCGCGCCGGCAATCCGGCGCGGATTGCCCGCTCCAGCACGAACAGGATTGTCGGCGAGGACATGTTGCCATATTCGGCCAGCACGGCGCGTTCGTGATCCAGCGTGCCCGGGACCATCGAAAGCGCGCTCTCCATTGCGGCCAGCACCTTCGTGCCGCCGGGATGGCAGATGAAGCGGTCGATATCCTCCACCCTCAGCCCGTTGCGGGCCAGAATGGCCTTTACCGCCGGGCCGAGTTCCTTTTCGGCAAAGGGCGGCAGCGATTGCGCCAGTACGATGCCGAAGCCGCCGTCATCGATCTTCCAGCCCATGATATCGAGCGTGTCGGGAAAGAGATGCTCGCCGGTCGATTCCACCTCCGCCAGCCCATCTTCGCCTGATCGCAGCACGCAGGCGGCAGCGCCGTCGCCGAAAAGCGCTGTTGCGATGATGTTCGGCCGCGTCAGTTCGTCCAGCCGGAAGGCCAGCGTGCAAAGCTCGATCGAGACGAAAAGCACAACAGTGCCCGGCCGGCTCCGCGCCAGCCTTGAGGCGATCGCAAAGCCTGACACGCCGGCCGCACAGCCGAGCCCGAAGACCGGCACGCGTTCGATATCGGATCTGAAACCCATCCGGCCGGCAAGCTGTGCATCGAGGCTCGGTGTCGTAAAACCGGTGGAGGAGACCGTCACGACACAGTCGACATCGCCGGCTTCAAGGCCTGCCTGGCGAAGGGCCGAGCTGGCAGCCTCGACGAAAAGCCCGCCGGCCACCTCTGCAAAGGCCTGCATCCGGTCTTGCCAGCCATGCGGCTCGTCGAACCAGGCAAGCGGCCGCGCCGCATGGCGCTTGTCGATACCGGCGCTATCGAAGACGCGGGCAAGATGGCGGAAATCCTCGAAGCGGTCGGCAAACAACCGGGCCGAGGCTTCGACCGCCTGTTTTTGGAAAATGACATGTTCGGGTGTGGCAATGGCCAGGCTGACGAGTTTGACGGTGTCGGTCACAGAATTCTCCTTGTCCCTCCGGCGGAACGAAGGAAAACACGCAGACGCCCAAATTATTCAGCTCTGAAGCTTCACGAAAGGGTGAAGAAAGAAATGCAAGCGGCAGCCGAATAAAGCTGGATGCAGCGGTGTTCTCTCGTCGCAACGTCACTTTCGAGGAGTTTCCCCATGACGATCATGACAGCCCGCATCGCTTCCATCATTCTCGGCGGCTGCCTTGCCGCTTCTGTTGTCTCCGGCCCGGTTTTTGCGATCGGCGATGATAGCAGCATAACGCCCACCTGCAAGAAGGGCGAGATCTACGACCAGAAGACCAAGAAATGCGTCAAGCAGCAGAGCGCCAACGTCTCCGACGAGAACCGCGCCGACTATGCCTATTCGCTGGCCAAGGCCGGCCGCTACGAGGAGGCGCTTGCCGTGCTCGACACGGTCAAGGATCAGAACACCGCCGAAGTGCTGAACTATCGCGGTTATGCCACCCGCAAGCTCGGCCGCACCGACGAGGGCATCTCCTATTATCTACAGTCGGTGAAGATGGACCCGCAATATGCCAAGGTCCGCGAATATCTCGGCGAAGCCTATGTCATCAAGGGTCAGCTCGATCTCGCCAAGGACCAGCTGAAGTCAATCAAGGCGATCTGCGGCACCGGCTGCGAGGAATATCAGGATCTGAATGCTGCAATCCTTGATCCCTCGAAGATCTGATCGGTAGGCCACGGGGCGGGAAAACGGAAGCACGAAAGGGATGTAAGAATGTCGGTCGCGCGCACCCATTTTCCTGCCTATAGTCGCGCGAGAATGGAATCGCCGGTTCATCCGGCGGTTTCGAGGGATGCAGGATTGGCGGAGGCGGCCATCGCGAGCGAAGCGGATATCAGGAGCGGCCTGACGGAAAATCTGCCAAGGCTCTGGCGTTATGGTCTCGTTCTCTCGCATCAGCGCGATGTCGCCGACGACCTGGTGCAGGCGACCTGCCTTCGCGCGCTCGAGCGCGCCGATCAGTTCATCCCCGGCACCCGGCTCGACCGCTGGCTGTTTTCGATCCTGCACTCGATCTGGCTGAACGAGATCCGCTCGCGCCGGGTGCGCCAGGGCCAGGGTTTCGTCGATGCCGGGGAGACGCTGACCTTCGACGGCGCGCACGACACCGAAACCCATGTGATGGCGGGTCAGGTGCTGAAACAGGTGAACGCGCTGCCCGAGGCGCAAAGGACGGTGGTTTTCCTCGCCTATGTGGAAGGACTTTCCTATCGCGAGGTTGCAGGCATATTGGATATCCCAATCGGAACTGTGATGAGCCGGCTGGCTGCGGCCCGCGCCAAGCTCTCCGACGCCGGACCGGAAGGGGGACGGCCATGACGACGAAACACACCATTCCCTCCGACGAGGACCTGACCGCCTTCATCGACGGCGAGCTGACGGCTGAAGAGGCTGCGCGCATTGAAGCCATTGTGAACGAAGACGAGAGCACCGCCGAGCGGCTGGAATTCCTGGCGCGCGCCAGCCTGCCCTTCAAGCAAGCCTTCGCCCCGCTCCTATCGGAAGCGCCGCGCGAGAAGCTGCAGGCGATGCTCGCCGCCATCCCGGCGCAGCAGAGCGCAAAATCCGGCCTCGCGCCCGCATTCGCCAGCCGCCGCCGCTTCCTCGGCGCGCTCGCCGCCTCGCTGGTCGCCGGCATCGCCATCGACCGCGCCGTCATCGGCATCGGAGCACGCTTTTCGGCAAAGGACGAAAACAGCGAATGGCGCGCCGTGGTCGCCGACTATATTTCGCTCTATACCGCCGAAACCCTGGCCGGCCCCGCCCCCGGCAGGGAGGACCAGGCCGCCCAGCTCGGCCCGCTCGACGAAAAACTCGGCCTGTCGCTCTCCCCCGAAGCCGTGTCGCTCCCGGGCATCGAATTCAAACGCGCGCTGCTGCTGCAATATGACGGTAAGGCGCTCGCCCAGATCGCCTATCTCGACCCCGAGACCGGGCCGATGGCGCTTTGCATCGTCAAGTCTGACAAGGGGTCGACGGCGCCGGACCTCGAAAGCCGCAAAGGTATGAATGTCGTCTATTGGTCGAACGCGACGCACGCTTTCATGCTGATCGGCCGCATCCCCGTAGATCGGGTTCAGGAATTGGCGGAGAACGCCCGGAGCAGGCTTTCAAGCTGACCAGCTCAGCGGGACTTCAGCTTCGCCGGTTTTTCTTGGGAGCGCGTTTGAGCTCCAAATTGATTCTTTGAACAAGGACATCGGCTTCATCACGGTCGGACAGACGCTGTCGTCAAGCTCGAAGCCTTTCCCTTCACTCGCTATGGAACGATCACAGCCGACGTCACCGAATTGCAGCAGGTGCGATCTTGAACCCGACGCGGCACGCCGTGAGGGCGAACCCCACGGCACAACAGGCGGAGACAACGTTCGGCAGCGCCGAAACAATGCGGATCTCTCGCTTTCCCGATATCATCGAGCCTGAGACTTATTAAATTTCAGCAGATGACCGTAACGTCAATTTAAGTGCCGCCGTGGCAGCAATTGCGATGGTTCGGACGGGCGAGCACAGAATCCTGGAATATGTCTTCTGGCCTTCGATAGAGGTTGCGGAGAAAGCGCTTCAGGAGCGTTAGTTACTTAGGGTCAAAAAACTTTCCTGAAGCGAAATAAAGCTTTTAGTTGAATTTTCCCCTGATTTGCGGCAGAGGGAAACTGGCATTAGGCGCGGCCGACTGGAATAGGCAAACGGGTATTTTATGACGAATCTTATTACTTCGACGAAGGACGTCAGCTTAACTGGGGATCAGAAAGTTGACGGGCTCTTCAGCGGCACTGCCTGGGACGGAACGATAACCTATGCGTTTCCCACCACCGCGACATCTTATGCTTATAGCGGCGAGAAAGACTATGCTTTCTCTTCAATTTCGTCGCAGCAGCAGTCTCTCGCCTTGTTCTTTATGGAGGAGTCCTATGGGAATGCGGCAAATGACGGCTTCTCCGTCGAGGGGTTCACGAACGCCAACTTTGTGGCCGGAAGCGCGGGTACCGCAACGGTGCGGTTCGCTCAATCGTCCCTACCTCCGACGGCATGGGCCTATACCCCAATTATCGGCGGCCACGGCGGCGATGTCTGGTTCGGAACGGAATATGCTGGCACCGAAGATGATCTTCGCTTTCCGAGGTTCGGCAACTATGCAAGCCATACCTTGGCGCATGAGCTGGGTCACGCTCTCGGACTGAAACATGCTCAGGAAGGGTATAATCTCAATCTGACAGTCGTTCCGGGTGCCTACGACTCGCTCGAATATACCATCATGACCTACCGCACATTTGTCGGAGATAACTTATATGGCTATAAGTATGAGCATGATGGCGCGCCACAAACCTTCATGATGCTCGACATCGCCGCCCTGCAGGAAATGTATGGTGCGGACTACACGACGAACAGCGGCGATACCGTCTACAAGTGGAATCCGAACCAGGGCATCACTTATGTCAACGGCGTTGCGGCCATCACGCCCGCTGCCAACCGCATCTTCGCGACAATCTGGGACGGCGGCGGTATCGATACCTATGATTTGAGCGCTTATACCACCGCCCTCAAGATCGACTTGCGAGCAGGGGGCTACTCGGTCTTTTCCCAGAGCCAGTTGGCCGACCTGGGCGGAGGTCCGAATAATGGCTATGCCCGCGGTAACGTTTTCAACGCCCTTCTTTATCATGACAATGTCGCGTCGTTGATCGAGAACGTTCGGGCCGGCTCCGGCAACGATACGCTTGTCGGCAACGAGGCGGACAATGCGCTCTGGGGCAATGCCGGAAACGATACCCTTACTGGCGATTCCGGCAATGACACACTCGATGGCGGTGCCGGAATCGACAAGATGTCGGGCGGGATGGGTAACGACGTCTACATCGTCGACGATGCCAACGATGCTGTAATTGAGAATGTCGATGAGGGGACGGACACGGTCCGGACGACGGGTTCTTATACACTCAGCACCAACGTAGAAAACCTGGTCTACATTGGCACCTTTGGGTTCTCCGGTACTGGCAATACGGCGGCCAATGTGATCACTGGCGGGACAGGTATTGATTGGCTTGATGGGAAGGCCGGCGCCGACACGCTGATCGGCGGTGCGGGCAACGATACCTATATTGTCGATGATCTCGGCGATGTCGTGGTCGAGGCGGCCGACAGCGGCGCTGACACGATCCGGACCGATCTTGCGGCTTATTCGCTGGCGGACAATGCTAATGTCGAGGACCTATACTTCACAGGTAGTGGCAATTCTACCGGTGTCGGGAATAGCCTCGACAATATAATCACTGGCGGGACAGGCGACGATACTCTCTCTGGTGGGGCAGGAAACGATACCCTGAGTGGTGGCTGGGGAGATGACTCGCTCGCTGGGGGGGGCGGCTACGATATTTACGTCGTTTACGGTGACGGCGACACCGTTATTGAAAACGCCGACGAGGGCATAGATACGGTGAAGACGTATCTGGCGAGCTACACATTGAGCGCCAACGTCGAGAACCTCATTAACTTCGGACGGATTGCCTTTATCGGCACTGGCAACAACCTCAACAATACGATCACCGGTGGCGCGGTCATCGATATTTTGTCGGGCGGTGCCGGTGATGACACGCTGGACGGCGGGGCTGGCGCCGACAGGCTGATCGGCGGGACGGGTAATGACACATACATCGTCGACAACGCTTCCGACGTCGTCACCGAAAACGCCAATGAGGGGATCGATACGGTTCGCACGACACTGGCAAGCTATATGCTTGGTAGCAATGTCGAGAACCTCACCTACATGGGCGCAGTTGCCTTTACCGGGACAGGCAATGACCTTGCCAACACGATCCGGGGTGCGGCAAGTGCCGACACGCTGGACGGAAAGGCTGGAGCAGACATACTGATCGGCGGAGCGGGCGATGACACTTATATTGTCGATAACCTTGCCGACGTCGTCACTGAGAGGCCGAATGAAGGAGCCGATCTGGTCAAGACGACGCTTTCTTCCTATACTTTGACCAATAATGTTGAAAAGCTGACCTTCATCGGCACCGGCGATTTCGCTGGAACTGGAAATGGTCTCGCGAATACGATCAACGGCGGCGCTGGCAACGACACGCTTGACGGCGGCGCTGGCAATGACGCGCTTGACGGCGGTGCCGGCAACGACATCTATGTGCTCGACAGTGCGAGCGACGTGATCAAGGACAGCGCCGGCACCGACGAAATCCGCACGGTGCTGGTAGCCTTCTCGATCGCCGCATTGGTCAATGTCGAGAACCTGACCTACACCCGGTCCGCCAACTTCACCGGCACCGGCAATGCGTTCGCCAACACGATCACTGGTGGCGCCGGCAATGACACGCTGGATGGCGGAGCCGGTGCGGATAGCTTGATCGGCGGTGAGGGCGACGACACCTATATCGTCGACAATATCGGCGACCTCGTCACCGAAGCTGCCGACGCCGGGACCGACACGGTTCGCACGACATTGGCAAGCTATACGCTTGGCAGCGATCTCGAGAACCTCGCCTATATCGGAACAGCAGCCTTCGCCGGGACGGGCAATAGCCTCGACAACACGATCAGGGGCGCGGCAGGTGCCGATATCCTGGACGGGGGGGCCGGTGCGGACAGCTTGATCGGTGGTGCGGGCAACGACACCTATATCGTCGACAATGCCGGCGACCTCGTCACCGAAGCGGCCGAGGTGGGTATTGACACGGTTCGCACGACGCTGGCCGCCTACACACTGGGGGCGAATGTCGAGAACCTGCTCTATACGGGATCGGCCAACTTCACCGGCACCGGCAATGCGCTTGCCAACACGATCACCGGCGGCGTCGGCAATGACACGCTGGATGGCGGCACCGGCAATGACACGCTGATCGGCGGCGCCGGCAACGACACATTGATCGGCGGGGGCGGTTCCGACACGATGTCGGGCGGGACGGGCGACGACATCTATGTGGTCGACAGTGCGACCGACGTAATCAACGAGGCAGTCAGCGCCGGCACCGACGAAATCCGCACGGCGCTCGCAGCCTACTCGATCGCCGCACTGATCAATGTCGAGAACCTGACCTACACGGGATCCGCCAGCTTCATCGGCACGGGCAATGCGCTGGCCAACATCATCACCGGCGGTATCGGCAACGACACGCTGAATGGCGGGGGCGGTGCGGATACCTTGATCGGTGGTGCTGGCGACGACACCTATATAGTCGACAATATCGGCGACCTCGTCACCGAAGCTGCCGACGCCGGGACCGACACGGTTCGCACGACATTGGCAAGCTATACGCTTGGCAGCGATGTCGAGAACCTCACCAATATCGGCACGGCAGCCTTTACCGGAACAGGCAATGATCTTGACAACGTGATCACCGGTGGCGCTGCGATCGATACGCTGTCCGGCGGTGTCGGCAACGATACGCTGAATGGCGGGGCAGGGGCCGATCGTTTGATCGGCGGTGAGGGCAATGACATCTATATCGTCGACAATGCCGGCGACGTCGTCACTGAGGCCGCCAATGAAGGGATCGACACGGTTCGGACGAACCTGAGTGCCCACACATTGGCGGCCAATGTCGAGAACCTCACCTACATCGGAACGGCAGCCTTTACCGGGGCGGGCAATCTGCTCGACAACATTATCATAGGTGGTGTTGCTGCCGACAAGCTCATGGGGGCTGCGGGCAACGACACTTTGATCGGCGGGGCTGGTGCCGACACGATGTTGGGTGGGACGGGTGACGACATCTATGTGGTCGATATTGCGACTGACATCGTGTTTGAGAACGCGAACGAAGGGACGGACACGGTCCGGACGGCGCTTGTCAGCTATACGCTCGGCAACAATGTCGAGAACCTGACCTATACGGGATCCGCCAGCTTCACTGGCGCCGGCAATGCGCTCGCCAACACGATCACCGGCGGCGCCGGCAATGATGTGCTGAATGGCGGGACAGGCGCGGATAGCTTGATCGGCGGTGCGGGCAACGACACTTATATCGTCGACAATGCCGGCGACATCGTCACCGAAGTTGCGAATGAGGGGACCGACACGGTTCGCGCGAACCTGGCGAGCTATACGCTTGCCGCCAATGTCGAGAACCTCACCTATATCGGAACTGGGCCGTTTGCCGGAGAAGGGAATGCGCTTAACAACGTGATCGTCGGCGGCAGTGGTTTTAATGCGCTGACGGGTGGCGCCGGCGACGATACCCTCACTGGTGGAGCGGCAGCCGACGTCTTCATTTATTCGCTGAACTGGGGCCACGATACGATCACAAACTTCGTGGCAACCGGCTCCGCACATGACACGATCAGGATCGACCACAGCATTTTCGCCGACTGGGAATCGCTTTTTGCCGCATCCAGTCAGTATGGCAACGATACAGTCGTTACAGCCGATATCGACAACACCATAGTGTTGAGGAACGTAGCCTTGACGAGCCTAGACTCGGGGGATTTCTTTTTTGCGTGAACCCAATCGGACCTCCTGGTAAACCCTGCGGGGGAGATCGAGCATGCTTCGGCGGAGCGGATGACGGCGATTTGTGGAGGAGATGAGGGAAGGGGATTGAACGACACCATTTTTTCCGGCAATTGAGGTCATCAGAATTTAGCTCGGCTCTTCGTCGCCGTGGGGATTTAGGCCGGTGATGAAACTCAAAGTGGCTGATCCACAGAAACAACCATTAACACAAGAGCGTCGCATTGGTCCGCCCCGTTGCTGGCGGCCTTGAAGTTGTGACGATCGGCGATTGTGCGAATGAAGGTACTTGTGCGGTCATAAACGCCTGCTCTCCACGAGTGGTTCTGGATGAAATCATGAATTTAAACGTCAACCGGCTTTTGTTTTTCCGCGTATTTCCGCTGGTCGTTCTTTGTCTTATTCTCGGGTGGATTTATAGCGGGGCACCGGGGTTCCCGGCACCGAGTCTGAAGCTGATAGCCGTCGCTGGTTGGCAACCGCGCGATTCGGCTGGAGAATTCGTGTATCATGACAAGCTTTGGCTTCTGGGCGGCTGGAAATGTCTGGAACTCGACGGATGGCATCAAGTGGGATCTAGTCCAGTCGGAGCTACCTTTCCATTATACCGACCTGCCGATGACGATCGTGTTCAAAAGGACCGAATGTGGGTACTCGGTGGACCACACTTTCGGACCCGGAGCATCCTGCCACCAATGCCGTGTGGAACTCCGATGACGGAATTCGCTGGAACAAGGTCCAAGTAGCGGCTTCCTGGAGCCCAAGAACAGCCACGCCGATTGTGATGCTAAATGGTAAGCTGTGGATTCTCGGGGGGCTTGAGTGGGTTGATGGCAAGCAGACACTTAAGAACGACGTGTGGAGCTCCAGCGATGGCATCAATTGGACCAAGGTGACAGAACACGCGGCATGGCAGCCGCGTGCATATCACACGGCCGTCGCTTATCACGGAAAACTATGGGTTCTTGGCGGCGGGTCATATCACCCAGACTACATTGCCTTGAACGACGTCTGGAACTCTGAAGATGGTATCAATTAGAAAAAAGTTTCCAACGCACCGTGGAGCGGACGGATCTGGTTCTCGGGCGCAGAATATCGAGATCGCATGTGGGTGATTGGTGGCTGGAGTAAAGAAGCCCTTAACGTCGGCGGAATTTGGTTCACGGACGATGGCATTGATTGGACGCGATTGCGTTTATCTGACAGCTGGCGACCAAGACATGAACAATCGATTTATGTTGTGGGCGATAGAATAATCATCGCTGGCGGGCATGCCGATCCAATCACCAATGAGTGTGGGAGCTGAAAGTTCCTCGGCTATGGCTAGAATTCGATCGCCTCTGACCTGCCACTGAAATTTTCATCCGGCGACGATTAGAGCCTCGGCACAACTGAACCGCCCCAGGATTCTGGACCACCGGAGGCTGGAGTTTTCCGGCTTCGTTCAGGGAGGTGGGCTGGTTGCGCCTCCCGGATTCATCAGTAAGATTGGCACCTTATTGCCGATGGCACCATGTGGCCGAACCTCATTGTAGTCTCTGCGCCAATCCTCCATCTTTTCGCGGGCATCCGCAAGGGTCAGGAACCAATGCTGGTTCAGACATTCGGCTCGGAAGCGGCCGTTGAATGCTTCGATGAAGGCATTGTCCGTCGGCTTGCCTGGACGTGAGAAGTCCAAGGTCACACCCTTGGCATAGGCCCAAAGATCGAGATCGCGTGACACGAATTCCGTGCCCTGATCGACACGGATCGTCTTCGGATAACCGACCTGCCGGCATATCCGTTCCAAGGTTTGCACGACGTCTTCACCGCGATAGCTGTGACGCGGATCAAGCACCGGCACATAGCGCGAGAAGGTGTCGATCACCGTCAGAACCCGCAACTTCTTTCCGGTCGCCAGCTGGTCGTGAACGAAGTCCATGGCCCAGACATCATTCGGTCCAACCGCCATTCGCCGATCCTCCCGCAGTTTGGCTTTGACCCGGCGCTTTGGCGTTTTGTTCCGCAGTTGAAGGCCCAAGTCCCTGTAAATCTTATAGGTTCGCTTGATGTTGGTGCCCCAACCCTCACGCTCTAAGAGCACATGCACGCGACGATAGCCGTAGCGCACTCGGGTTTCGCAGATCTCGCGAATACGACGTTCCAGGCCGGCCTGATCGGCACGGCGAGAGGTGTAGTGGTAGCTTGAACGATCGAAGTTCAGCGCCCCACAGGCACGCCGGATCGAGATCGCCCAATCGCGGCACATGCCCTTCACCACCTCCCGCTTGCGAGCAGGCCTTAGAGCTTTCGGCGAATGACGTCCTGCAGCATCTCACGGTCGAGTGTTAGGTCCGCGACGATCTTCTTCAGCCGTGCGTTCTCGTCCTCGAGTTGCCTCAGCTTCTTCATCTCCGGCGGCAACATGCCGGCATATTTCTTCCAATTGAAGTAGGTCGCCTGGCTGATTCCCGCCCTCCGGCAGATCTCCGCCACCGGCACACCTTCGTCACCCTGCTTCAGAACAAGCGCTTTCTGAGCGTCCGAAAACTGCGATGCCTTCATCGTCTTCCGTTCCTTTCCCAGCCAGGAAAATGCACCGGAAAACTCTAACCAATACTGGTCCAGTTTGAAGGGTTCAGATCACAACAACCTTGGAAATTCAGCGGATGGCAGCTTGCGTATCCAGCCTCTATAAGGAACAGCCGCTCGTTCGCGGAATTTTGGGCTGAGGTTAGGCGCGGATGACAAACTACGCCGCCCATCCTTCCAGCGCGTCAGCCAGAACTGCCGCAACGCGGTTCTGCTGCTCGAACGTCAGGCCTACCCACAAGGGCAAGCGTATCAGACGCTCTGACTGCGAAGTCGTTACCGGCAACTCGCCTGACATCCGCGCATATCGTCTTCCTGCGGGCGAGGAATGAAGAGGGACGTAATGGAAGACTGACGAAATGCCGTTGCTTTTCAGCTCACCTAGTACCTTTTGACGGTCTCTCTCTTCCGGCAGCAGTACATAGTACATGTGGGCATTATGCTGGCAATCATCAGGCACGATAGGGCGACGGAGCAGCCCCTCCGTTTCGAGCGGCTCAAGGATCGCGTGATAATAATGCCAGATCGCCAGACGGTCTTTTGTAATGCGCTCTGACTCTTCGAGTTGCGCCCACAAGAAGGCCGCGATCAACTCCCCCGGCAGGAAGGACGAGCCCACTTCCTGCCAAGTGTACTTGTCAACTTCACCCCGGAAGAAACGACTGCGATCAGTGCCTTTTTCACGGATGACTTCGGCCCGCAGAGCCAGCGCAGGATCATTGACCAATAGCGCTCCGCCTTCGCCAGAAATGACATTCTTGGTCTCGTGAAAACTGTATGCCGCGAGATCGCCGATGCTGCCGATCGGGCGCCCCTTATATGCGGCCATCACGCCCTGTGCCGCGTCCTCTACGACCTTGAGACCGTGTTGTTTGGCGATGCGCATAATGGTGTCCATTTCGCATGCAACGCCCGCGTAGTGAACTGGGACTATAGCGCGAGTGCGCGGGGTGATCGCCGCTTCAATCAAGCTTTCATCTAGATTCAGAGTGTCTTCACGGATGTCGACGAATACCGGGACTCCGCCGCGCAGGACGAAGGCGTTTGCAGTCGAGACGAAAGTGTATGATGGCATTATGATCTCGTCACCCGGCTGAATGTCGAGAAGCAGAGCCGCCATTTCGAGCGCCGCAGTGCATGAGTGAGTTAGTAGCGACTTGTTGCAGCCGCTTGTTTGCTCAAGCCACTCATGACATCTTTTGGTAAATGGGCCGTCTCCGGCAAGCATGTTTCCAAACTTTGCTTCAGCAATGTAATAGAGTTCCTTCCCTGTCATGAAAGGACGGTTGAATTCTATTTTATTGCTCACTGCTTCCCCCTTGAAGTCTGTGCCATTCCTCGGAGACACTGTGCAGGTATTCGCTGTATTCGCATTTTGGCATGCGAGTTATCAGGCCTTCGAATTGCTCAATACTGAGGAAGCCTCTTACGAGGGCAGCCTCTTCCGGGCAACCAATTTTTACGCCCTGTCTTCGTTCGATCGCTTCGATATAGCTAGACGCCTCGTGCAGCGCAGTACTGGTACCGGCGTCAAGCCAGGCAAAGCCGCGGCTCAAGCGCCGCACCTGCAGCTTGCCCAGCCTCAGGTATTCCAGATTGATGTCCGTGATTTCCAGTTCCCCCCGGATGGACGGCTTCACTGCCTTTGCAATGCCCAACACGCTGTTGTCGTAGACATACACGCCAGGCACGGCGTAGTTGCTTTTGGGGTGCTGGGGCTTTTCTTCAATGGAGATTGCCTTTCCGTTCCGGTCGAACTCCACCACGCCATAGCGCTCTGGGTCCTTGACATGGTAAGCGAAAATTGTTGCGCCACCCGTAAAGCTGGAGACTGCCCGGGGGAAATCGTCCCCACCGGAAAAGATATTGTCGCCCAGCATCAGGATCACGTCATCGGAGCCAACAAAATCCGCCGCAATCAAAAATGCCTGTGCAATCCCTTCGGGTCTCGGCTGCTCGCGATACTGGATTGCCACTCCCCATTGATTGCCATCCCCAAGCAAATTCTGATACCGAGGCAAGTCATGCGGCGTCGCAATGAGGCAGAATTCTCTGACCCCTGACGCAATCAGAACGGTCAGAGGGTAATAGATCATAGGTTTGTCGAAAACAGCCTGGAGCTGCTTACTGGAGACTTGCGTCAGAGGATACAGTCGCGACCCCGCGCCGCCAGCAAGAACAATCGCTTTCATTCATGTCTCCCCACACGATATCGTCGCCGCGATCGGTGTCCGTTAGATGAATGCCCTTCCACTCGACAAAATGAAAAGGGACAACATCAGCCTCACATCTTTCTGGCGACGAGCAGTCGCGAACCACCCAAAGGGAAATCGAAACCAGTTCCGATGAGAGCGCTTTCCGCACGCAATATCCATCTGAAAGCGTTATTGAGCAGGCTTGGAAGTTGCATCTCGGTTCGAACGTCGATCTCGTCAACCGATTTATTTCGGCTTAGCAAACGCGAAGCTAGCATCGCCGGCAGCAGGAACGAGACGAAGGAGGTGTTGCGAAGGATGGTGAAGCCCGCGGCAGTAACTTTCCTGCTCAATTCGTTGGCCGTGTACCGACGGCAATGGTGAGCGTAATCGTCAAGGGGACTCCACAGCCATGGATGTTGCGGAACAGTCACCAGCAGCGTACCTTTAGGCTTCAGCGCGGCGTGCATTTGCTGCAGGACGGTTTCATCTTCCTCGATGTGCTCAAGAACATCAAATGCGCCGATGGCTTCAAATTCCTCCGCGAATGGAATTGCCCGGGCATCCATTTGCATGAGCCGTGCATTAGGCAATCTCTGAGAAGCGAATCGCAGACCCTCGATAAATATCTCGCTTCCGAAAATCTCAGCTTCAGGATATTTTCCGGTGACGCCGGAAAGAACAAAACCCGTTCCACAGCCAATTTCCAGAAAAGAGCGGAATTTGGGATGGTACTTGCGTAAAGCCCATAGGATAAGATCGTTTCGGGACCGGAACCAGAAATTTGTGGCCTCTAATTCCGACAGAACTTTGAAATAGGAAGCCTCAAATCCACCTCCTTGGTTAGCAAACTGTGGAGCGTAAGCTGCTATTCCGCCTATTTCTTCAGGCTCCCAGCGGCAAGCGGGGCAACGAGGCCTGCCGGCTTCGCTGTCGAATTTAGTTCCACAACCCAAACAACGGGAGCTCACGGGTTTTGTTTTCTCTTGCTAGTGGACGGGAAGGCATAAATGTTGGACGCCAGATATACGAATGCGGCCACAGCAACTATACCAAATGCTTGCACATAGAAGTGCGCATAATGGAGCCTATCCACGAACACGTAGAGGATGCTGTAGTTCAGCGCGTAACCAATGCCATAGATGATTCCATATCGGACTAGGGCCCCCTGCTGCTCCGCAGCCTGAATAAAAACCCAGCGCCGATTGGCGGCAAAGCTCATCAAAACTCCGACCAAATAAAGTATAGTCATCGCCAACTTTGGCGGAACCCCAGAAAAGGTGACAATGAGGTAAAGGATATATCCGAAGCCGTTGGTCAATAAGCCGATAAATCCAAAACGGGCCAGCTGCAACATACTATTTCTAGACAGAATCAGATCTCTCCACCTTATTGTCGTCCAGAACAGCCAAGCCAAAACCCGTTTTACCGTAGCCATCGCCATTGTATAGCATATAGGTATTGTCCTCGTGCCGAAACACGTAAGGGTACTCGATCATCGCGCTATCCCAGCCGTTTTCGGAAACGTCTATACCCACCTGGTCCAATTTCAAGATCCACGCGATTCCGTCCCGGCTTTCAGAATACCCGATCCGATAGGCTTCGCCCTGACCGCTGCGATAAGAAAACCACATCCGGTAACCACACGCCGCATCAATGAGAACCGTGGGCCTGGAGAAGGCTTGCGCCCTACCAATTTCATAGGGAATTGCCACACCTTCCTTGTGCCATATATGGCCATCCCTTGAACTTGCGGACTTGATAACATGGAGCATTTCACCGTTGCCCGCGTCCCAGGTTACGGTGGACCCATACCACATCCTGAACTTTTCACTATCCGTCTTTTCAACCCATGGATAGGAAAGACTGACTGAATCTTCCTCATCCGAAGCCATGAACGCTACGTCGGCGTCCAGCTCAAGCGTCAGATCGGGTCGAACCTTTATACGGCCTATATCGCCACGCCAGTGCCCTCCCGGAGGCCTCTGCCATCCCATGAATAGCATATAGCGCTGCACTCCCGCATAATAGCAGTTACCGATGCTGATACCCGCTTCAAAGAAACTGCCGCCAGCACCGTGTACCAGAAAGGGCTGCTTGTGTTCGTGAACGACTTCTCGCGTCAAGAGATTAATATCAACGGCGCCCACAGAGGAACGATTCTCGCTGTCGCGCCCGCTAAAAAACACCCTGTATGTGTCACCTTCAAGGTGGAGTGCGAGCGGGTTGGCAGCGTGACTCCTCAGCTTCGGGTGCAAACCGGACGGTTTGAAGAGCAGGTCGGTTTTAACCCATGTGCCGGTCATATCTTGCGCAGTTTTGAGCTGGGAACACGCGAGCGTTCAGAGGCGCTAGCTACGTAAACTCCATCAGCCTCGGCATCGGACAGTATGAGTGCTGCGGCACCGATAACGCACTTTGCCCCGATACTAACGTGATCACGAAGCGTGGCATTGACCCCTATGAAACATTGCTCGCCGATCCTGACACCACCGGACACCACAACATGGGAGGATATGAACGTGTGACTTCCGATATCCGAATGATGACCTATGTGGTTACCGCTCCACAACGTGACATTATCGCCGATATGCGAAAATGGTTGGATCGTATTGTCTTCAAGAATAAAACAATTACGCCCGAAGGAATGCCCGTTGAGGACTGTTGCGCTAGAACTGATATAGCTTGCAAGATCGTAACCGAGAGCCAGCCCGGCCTCGAATTTCTCCTTGCGGATTTGGTTCAGCTTGGAGTAGCTGAGTGCGACGAAAAGGGCATGGTCGGCCGGTGGATAGAGATCAGCGACGTTTTCGAAGGCAACGACCGGCAGGCCACAAAACTCTCGATTAGTTAAATAGGCTTCGTCCACAGTGAACGCGACCACATCATAATCGCTGTCATTTTGGAAATAGTAATGCGCGAGTTGGGCGATATCGCCGGCCCCAAAAATGATGAGCTTCCGCGTCATAGCTACTTCCTCACGATCATCGTAAACTCGTATAGCTCATAGTCATGCAACAAAGCTACCCGCCGTGAATAGCGCCGTTTGCAAAGATCGAATAAGTCCAGCGGGTTGGCGTAGAAAAGATCACCCCGCATCCGGTCTGCATCAGAATAGGATGTTAGACAATTGAAAGAAAAACCTGTCCGACTGGATATGTTCATCATGTCCAGTGTTTCCACCAGATACGCAAGCCACTCCTCGTCCGTCCGACCAAGCCGCACATTGAAAATTCCCGACGCTACGGAATAATCGACGATCTCACCTGGCGAGTTAGCCAACCTAAAAGTCACGTCCGGCGACGCGGCGATACGCGAACGGGCGGCTTCAATCATCGGCAGAGCAATGTCGACACCTATATACCGAGTGGCGTGTCCCAACTGCGAGAGGTGGTCAAGCAACGCCCCATATCCGCATCCTATATCGGCGATAGAATATGGTTGCGAAGAATCAACCACCTTGAGAAGTTGATTGAAGCGCATGATTTGGCCAGCTTGGCTGTTCCAGTCAACACCTGCTGCAGTTTGGCCATGTTCAGCGATTCGTCCCGAATAATAGTTCGCCACATCCTTCAGGATGTCATCACTCGATTCAACCATGAATGTCCCACCACGTGTAAGGGCGCTGATGTTTTAGCGGCGTAGCCATTCCAGCAATATCTACTCCAACACCCGCGACAGCATATACCGCACGGCTGACGACGTTGGAAAGGCCCCTCCAACTTTTGTAAAGCGCGTGAGTATTTTTCGGAATAGATCGGCTAACTCTCTGAGGAATTCCTTTTAGAATAGATATCTTGAATGATTGAGCGGGGTCTATCCTTCACCTCCTCCAGGATCTGTTTGACATAAAGGCCCATCAGCCCGGTAAAAACAGCATTCAAGCTGAAGAAAAAGACCACGACGGCCATGAGTGACGCCCATCCGTCTTGGACCGGTCCGGTCAGCGCGCGCACCACAACAAACCCGCCGTAGACGATACCTAAGAAAGCCATCATCAAGCTAAAGCACAGCATTAATATCAATGGCTTGGCCGAAAACGTCGTGATAGCAAGGGCAGTCAGAGCAATCCGCCTTCCTAGCGAGTAGGTCGTATCCGAGGAGCTGGCTTTGACAAAAGGGAACGACGCCTGGGGATAGCCAACAAGAATGCTTAGTGGAACGAAGACTGGGTTTTTGTCGCGAAATTTAAGTAGAGCGGATACATAGCGACGGGTCATCAATCGCATCGTTGATACGTTCTGGGGTATGCGTACCTCGCTTAACGCGGAGAAAAGCCAATAAAAAAGGTGCCCCGATATCCGCTCCATCCGGCCGCCTTTCCGACGTTCCTGCAGCCCGTAGAGACAATCAACAGCTTTTCCCCGCAAAACCTGCGCCATTTCCGAAAGCAACTCGGGAGGCTCCTCGAGATCGCTGTCAATCAGGAATATTAGGTCGCCTTGAGCATGCTCCAAACCCGCGAGCATCGCTTTATGATGCCCGAAATTTCTGCTCAAGCATAATAGCGAGATCCGAGCGTCGCGCTCAACCCAATTTCGCACGATGTTCACCGAACCGTCCGGACTGCCATCATCGACAATCACGATTTCAATATCATCCGACACCGCCTCTCCCGCGGCCAAGGCACGTTGGATGAACTCATCGATTGTGTCCATTGACCTGTATAGGGTTGTAACAATGGATAACTTGCGTGTCATGGAACTCATTTGACTTTCGGCAACCGAGACTTGAACCAGTCGCCAACTGAACGAAATTCTTCCAGGCCATAGCCCAGTATTTTCTTTTGCTGGTCTGTAAAATCTGGAGCTTCACCTAGCACAGAAGGAATATGGAACTGCTGACGCAGCATGGGAATCGTGAAGACGTGATTGATGGCGCGACGATTTTTATCGGTCTTATTGGTGCCGCCGGCGTGGTAAACCATGCAGTCCAAGACAATGAACGTCCCCCGTTTGACGGTGACGTGGGTCTCCAAACGCCGAACAACTTCGTCAGGTGGAAACGCTTCACGATGATGGGTTCCAGGGATCACGCGCGTGGAGCCATTTTCGATAGTGAAGTCGTCTAGTGCAAAGAGTGCATTGATAGCGAGCGGCCGAGAGCTAGTGAAATGCTGATACGGAAGATCTCTGTGATACTGGGCTTGGTGGTATTTGCTTTGGTGGCCGCGGTTTATCAGGCCGTTCACCTGGTTCAGGATGAAGTAACCGCCGAGGAGCCGCGACAATAACGCATGAAGTGGCCCATTGAAAACGACCTCCCAGAAATTGGGGCACAGCATCGGAAGGAGGCGAATCGTATCACGCTCATTAATCTTGCTAAGATCATAACCTCGGTCTGTTGCCTCGGTATCGTATTCTAACTCCGCTCTATTGAAAAACTGCGAGAGTTCATCGAGCTGAGCCCCGGCCAATCCGGAATCTAGCGTAGTGTATCCCAGTAGCCTGACCTCCTCCGCGAGGATGTCGTAAATGTCGTTTGCTTCGGTTGTCGCAATAACGCCGTAGCGAGAAATTTCCGTCATAGGATGGCATCCTGCCTTGCAATTTCAAGAGAATGAAAGATCGGAACATCCTCCGATCCAAAACGATCTCGGATAAGCGACCAGCTTCGCTCATGCACAGCCGCGATCAGGGGCATTCTCGGAAAGCTCAAGAAGTCTTTGACCGATACAACAGGTTTACCATAGAAATCCGCCTCTACCGGTTGATCCCTAACAAAAAACTCTGCGTTTTCGATCACGGACGGGCTATAGGCGTGAAGAAGATCCGAATACTCACCCGTGCCGAAGATGCCATACTTCCGGCCCTTAAGCACCCGGTTGGTCGCGTCTCGTATCTTGCTCCAGGTGTTCACATACTCTGCGCGCTCCTGAGAAAGAAAGGCGAAGCCGCGGGTCTGATTGTCGAGGTCAGCGTCGCCGAACTGCAACAGGTAAATCCTAAATCCCTGCAGGCTGCCCGTTAAGGGGGAGTTCGCAACCATCCGCAGGTTTGCACCCGCTACAATCATTGCCAAGGATGCGGACGTAAAGTTGGATATATGATCGTAAAAGAGCAACTCCGACCCCACGATTTCTCCATCCGGACAAATGACGACAATATTCCCTGTTTTATCAATGACGCGTCGGCATGCTTGCAGAAAACCGAGGGGATTACGTGTGTGCTCGATCACGTTAACGGACAGGCAAAGATTGTAGCCGGGGCGGGAGGCCTCGAACTGCTCAGCAAAACCCTCGTGGATGGAAATTCGACCTCCCACGTTTGAACGCGCATTCGCGGCTATCCGGGAACTAGGCTCCACTCCGGTTGAAATTTGAGCGCCAAGCCTATTGGTCAGATGACCGAGCAACGTACCGCTGCCGCATCCAAACTCTATGATCTTGGAAAAATTGGCTTCATTCCCCAGATGATGCGTCAAGAAAGCTTCTATCTGTCGGCTATATTCGGCGGAGCGCGCAGCCTCCGCCACCGCGTCTCGCAGGCCGATCGAGTAGTCGGCGCTATAAATCTCTTTTATTTGCTCTTCTGAAAAATTCTGGGTGTGGAAGCCATGGCCGCAGTTGTTACAAGAACAGCGCTTAAGAGGATTCGATACCACCTTGCCGTCGCTAACCATCGAGCGGGCTGCATGCGGAATAGGTAGATTTCTACAATCTGCTGATCCACATGCGGGACACGTAGAAATATGTTCAGTCAAGCGAAGTCCCCCGCATTGCTTGCTAGCGGACCGCAATAACGCAATTTTGTTACCACGCGCAAGCCTTAAAAATGTGGCGAATTGGCGCCAGTATCCGGTACGCTTTCTTCTTTCTGCACACGCGCACCAATGCTCCAAAGGGTGGTGCGGCACCGGAGACCCACGCCAAAGGTTCAAGTGTTAGTCAACTCATGATGCCTCTCCCAGGATCAACACTGCCCCACGCTATTTACATTGCAACCCCCGGGCTTCAGAGAGAGCGCCGATCATCCACCCTTCGTTCCTTGTTCCCGGGAGTTGGCAAGAGTGTCGAAACACCGAAACACCTCCAGCGGTGCCCAATCATTTCCGCCACTCTCACAAGCGCAATTCACTAGCGGACCAGAAATTTGGCGCTGTAAAAGTTTCATTTCAGGTATCTCATGTGATTTCGCGAGTCCCTACCACAATTAAAGAGAAGATCGAGGATCGTCACTCCATGAACGAATTCACCCCAGAGCTGGGGGTATTTAGGATAGCCGGCATAGTCGAACCAGGTAAGCCTAATTCCTCGTTCTTTAAAGACTTCTTCATCTACATAGTCTTTTGCCGCGGGGCCAGATACGTACTCTGTGCCACCCGCTTGAGCACAAAGCGCAGCCAGACGCTCTGTCTTTCCTTCCACTAACGTGTAGTCCCATGAATGGGAAATTACAGTTTCGATTGAGAGATAATTGCAGATTGCTGCAATGAATCGGCGATTGAGCGGCGAAAGGTGACTTGGCGGTTCATTCAGGTAAAGGGGCTCCAGCCACACAGCGATTTCCTCAAAGTGTGCAGCACGACGATAGTTCTGGATCAGGCTCTTCCAATGGGCGCTCGCCCATTCGGTGCCTTCTATCTCAGTTTCTCGGATTTTCTGGTGGTACTTTCCCTTTACCTGAACGGGGACTGTGAGCCATTGAATCCCCTGAGGCGTCTTGATCTGATTGCGATTGCGCCAATCACGTCGCGTATATTGCATGTCGTCGTAGAGGATAAACTCATCCACGGCAGCGATCATATCGAAATAACCCTTCCACGGGATATAGTTTGACTGGACGATAGCCACCTTCTTCACTTCATTTCCTTCGCTCGAATGGCTCGGCAGGCGTTCAAAGCCTCACTCGCTGCCGTCGGTTTGTAAAGCTCTTGAGTGCGGCTGGCATCATAGCCGCCTGCGCCTGCGGCTGCACATCATTGTTTGTTGGGAGATCGTCAACACGCCGGATCGGGGCATCCTGGAATGAGAGGCTGAAAGAAGTCATCAGCGCCTTTCAGTGGGTTCGCCGTGTCTGGTCATAGTATGTGGTGAAAGTTCAAGAAGATTGGCAGCGCCTGCTGATCGTCCATGGGCTGACCAGAGTCTCGGAACAATCAGATGGTATGGTTCGCGTCTTGATGAGCCCCGCGATGATAGGAGGCCGATACGGCGGCGTGCTCCGAAGGAGCTCTGGGTTGAACTGAACCAGTCTCGTCACAGGACAGCAGCTCGACGGTTCGCAGGAGCCGCCGACGAAGGACGATAATCCTCTTGACCACGAGGGTTTTAACAAGAAGCCGGAGCAGATAAAGTCCTTTTGGTCATCGCAGCAAAAACGGTTCAGGATTAGCGAACTCGCCTCCCCAGTCCTGATGAAAGATGATTGTATATGGACAGCCGCCCCTCAAACGTTGACAGTTCCGCTAAAATGTCACTTCGCAAACCAGTCGTCTCTCGCTCGCCATATATTGGCCCCGCAGCAGCAAATCCACGCTGGGTAGCGGCTCCACGTACTGACGATAAATGAGGGTCTCACCGTTTGAATGTTCGTTTTCGCCAAGGTAGCTGACCTGCTGGCGAAACGCTTCAAATTGGCAGCCCTCCTTCCCGATTACGCCGCGCCTGAACGCCACAGTGTTCCCAAAATAGACCCGGTCCGATCTGTGAGCAGCTAGACGTTTCCCGTCCTCGGAGAATATTGGAAGAAGCTGTTCGAAGCCGTCTTTGGTCTTCTTGCTGAGGGTAAACCAGTTCTCAGCCATCCGAAGATCGGTAGAATTAAACACGTCAATTGGACCGACCCCGTAGATACCAGCTGCGTTCGTCGGCGCCGCAACGGATCTCTGGATTTTCCGCAGGACCGTCGGAGGATTCTTCACCAGGTACGGCAGAGGAAGCGAGATAGCAAAGCATGCCAGCAAAATCATTACATGACAAAAGACGGTGGAGATCGGATCACCCGGGACGATGTCCTTGTGGACCATCTGGCCCGTTGGCAACAGCGTATACTCTGGCTTTGGCGTAGGGATTTGACAGACGCCGAACATCCTCGTCCGACGCTCGGCAACGAACCTGTACACTGCCGGTCCGCCCAAATATCGACCGACTATGAGCAACGGATGAAGCGGCAGCAAAAGGAACACGTGCTTCGATAAAAGCACATAGAACTCGTAACCCTTGACGGCATTCCCGCTGCTGACGTCGACAGCGTAAAGGTCCTTTCGTGCATCATCTGGATCGATGCCGACTTCGATAAGCCAAGGAATGTTCTTGGACAACGGCTTAAGGTGGACTCGCCTGAAGAGATCGACGGCCTTTACGAACGTCACCGTTCTATCGCACAGATTGCAGCGGTCATCGTACGCCACCTGCAGCCTGTTTGCGCCACTGATGAATGTCTTGGTCCAAAACAAGGCGGCCAAGAACAGGAACTCGAATTGGGCTAGCCACCCGAGCTGGAGGATGAATAGGCTCAGCCCGAAGAACAGCAAGCCCCATATGATTACATATTTGCGAAACACTCCGCCGAGAAGCACAAACGGAAGCAGCAGAAGATACCACGGCAACATCGCCCAGAGTGATACGCGCGCCAGGAAAACCGGGATCGGGCCTTGCGAAAGCAGCCAGCTAAACTCACTCGAATATCTGGACATGAAGTTATTGGTGAGCAGCAGTGGGCCAGCCGAACCTGACATCCAGGCAGGCTCGGCCAAATGGATCGAAAGCGAGTACAGGCACACGCACCAGTAACAGGCGAGCGTCATCAACTTTGCGAGCTGCAGCCCGGATTCACTTGGCAAACCGTTGTCATAGTAGAACGCTGAGATGACTTTGCACGCGAACGTGCCTCTTTTCATAAGCAGCCGGTCCAGCGAAAAATTCGCTCCGGCGTTTGCGAAAATCAGAAGCACTGAAAGCATCGCTGCGATCCAGTTTCCCAATGTGGATGTGCGGAGTAGTATGTCTCCCATCTGCCACTGAAAAACGATCAGATACACGAGAGTGTACTGCGTCAGCAGACCCGCTGTCACCAAGACGCCGCAGAGCAATCCCATCATGGCAGTCAACCAAATCGATGGCTGCCCCCAATCCGAAGGCTCAAGATAGGAGATCACCCAGAAGGCGCGCTCGATCATGAAGAGCCCAAATACTATTCGGATCAGCGCGAATTTCGGTGCTTCCTCCTCTGGATTTGATACGAAGGCCCCGCGTCTAGCGAGCCAATCCGCAAGACCACTGAGGACGACTGCGGCCTTCACTCTAACTACGGGGTGGATGCCGAGTACGAACAAACCGATCAGCAGCGGGAAAAAGCCGAAAAAGCGATTCGCGAACCAGTCCCAAGTTCCGGTAAGAGCGACCAGGGAAAGAGCAATGATGAATATCAGGCTGGTTACGAGGATCCCTTTGCTGCGGCGCACGTTTGAAAGGGACTCCACGCCCGCTGATATATCCGTCGCATCAACCATGCCCAACCGTCGCCTTCGATTTCTTCGCTAAGTCTCATTAGGGGCGTACCGTTCAGCGGCCTGGAGCTTAGCGCCTCCTGCTTCCATGACCTCTATTCAAGCGAACGCTTACTTTAGAATCGAGCGAAGCTCAAGGCACGACTTCCAAGGGATGTAATTTGACTGGACTATCGCAACTTTCTTCATTCCGCATCCTTATCTCGCAGTGCCTTGCACGCTTTCAGAGTGTCCGCGGGGTTTATCGGCCGATAAAGCTCCTGAACCCGGCTTGCGATGTAACCGCCCGCACCATCAGCGGTGCTCCACGTTCCCGCATGCTTGTAGTTTTGCGGAAACATTGCTCCCATGTCGGCCATGAGTTCTGTCGGAATGCTGCGAGGGCCTGTTGCCTCCACCAGAACCCAAGCTGCGGCGAGTTTTTCACACGACACACGGCCCATCACTGCGGTCGCATATTTCAGGCTGCCGGTGTAGCCGCCAATCATCCAAGCGGCTCCGATGCTTTCGGCGCCCATGGCGTACAGGAGCGTTGGAGATTGACCAGATAGATCGATGACGGGATCGCCTGGTTTGAAACCGCTGTTTTTAGCAGCCATAACCGCATCCGAAATATAGGAAGCATACGCCTTCGATAGTATCAATTCAGATCGATGAGGCCCAAGGTTTATGGGGGAATCGTTGAGCTTGAGCGATTGAGGTTGGCGAAACGGTTGCTCTAGTGCGGTCTGAAGGAGGGTCGCCGTCACCGCTTGGGCGGCAAGGACGAGGGGTAACAAAAACGACCAATTTGATCGTTCACGAGCAATTGGGCTAAGTAGTACAATGCCGGCCAGCAGCCAAAAAAAACCCGCTTGTATCCCACTTTCCCAATAATTAACGTTTGTCCCAAAGGCATACATATGCGGGGTTATCAAAAAGAGACACGCGATGCTCCAGTGCGCCACCGATAAGCCCTTGAATGGTCTCGGCCTGCCAAAGGCTAGGCCTGCGAGCGCTGCAGCATAGACGACGCCGAAAAATGACAACCCTTGAAACTGCCCCAGCTCTGCAACCTTAGGGATCTGGCCAAATACGAGGAGCGCCGTCACGAGGAAGAGGCTGACCGCAGCGATCAGGGATACAATCACGCTCACGGATCGTCGCGACAAGAAACCCCAGACGGCAATAAACGTTGCTAGGAATACGAGTTGGGTAAGTAGTTTATCTTTGCCGTTCAGCCAGAAACTATCGATGCGCAAAAGTTCGGTGAATGTGTGGCCGCCACCGAGATATTGTCCAAACTCAAGTCCTAGCTGTAGCCGTTCCACAAACTTCCGAAGGGAGCCATCGATTACGAATGCGCTGAGCAGAAGTGGGACGACCGCACTGGTGATGGCAAGTAAGAGCAGACGCAGCTGGAACTTTTTGGAAACGATCAGGTAGACCAGGGTGCCCACAGCCAGTGCGCCTGCAGTGCTTGGCTTGGCCATGAAGGCCAGCCAGCCACCTGCGCCGATCAACATCGAGCCTGCAACGCTCCGCCAGTTCCATGCTGGTTCAAACATGAGCATACCGATGCTCGTCACCAGCAAAGACTGAAGTGCCAAGCTATAATAGCTGGGCGTTAGAAGCCACGAGTCGAACAGGGCAAAAACACTAGTTGCCAGTCCAGCCGCGGCAGCGCACAGGACGACATCATTCGCTCTTGATTCGGGTGCGACTGCCACGAGAAGTGTATGTGCCAGCCCCCCAGCCAAAGCGAATGTGACGAGTATGTTGGCCTGCCTTAATGCCGCAATGTCCCCGCCGAGCAAAACATACAGAGGATGATACACAAATCCGAACTGCGTGATCGAAAAATCATAGATGAACGGGTTAGATATCGACACCAGATGAAAGCCTTCATCGGTGAACTCGATCCCGTAGGAGCTATATTTGAGCACCCAGCCGAGGATCAACATTGTTGCTGCTAGCGTCAGGCCAGTCATCGCGTGACTGGAGCCTGCGACAGGGGCGCTTTTATAATTCTCACTCAGCGCCATATTGGACTGCTCGCTGCTTATTTCTGGATCGCCTTCGATTAAGCGACCCTGTCACGGTTGTGGTTAAAGTCGTCTTAGATCACTTTTCACGTGATATAAAACCGCTTTTTCATGCTGAGGTCCAAGCTAGCTTTTTTCACCTCTCCAATTTCAATCCGACCGTTGATGTAAGCTGCAAATTGGGAACCAACTGATTCAGCCCACGCGTCTCGCTCCCCACGGGTCGCCGTGCTTGCTCTGATCATCGACGGTGTTGTGGACGAATAGGCAAGTGCCGGGTTCCCGGTTCGCTCTGTCCCGGTGAACAACTTCTACAACGCCACGACGGATTGCGATGAGGACGGCATCCACCCGCACACGATCGGGCATCTGAACTATGCGTGCGCCTATATATCGGAAATCCACATCCTCTAGGCGGAGCAGAGAGCCCCGGCCATATACACCATGTTCCGCGCAGCAGTCTTCGGAGCCAATTTCAGGAAATTCTGCCGGATCTGATACTTCAGCCACCCCTTTGCCTTACCGGCAAGGTGCTGCTCGTATTCAATGTCATGTGGGAACACCATGAGGCGCTCCACCTTAAAACCGCATGTCTTCAGCAGGTTTTCGAAAGAGCCGGGGGTGTAGAAGTTGATATGCCCATACGGGCCGGATTCGCGGATCGACTTGTCTAGGTTCCGCGTCAGCTCCAAGGGCACCTCGATATAGAGCTTCCGGCTCACCCGTCTGGCCTCGTAGAGGAACATACGCTCATGCTCGACATGCTCAAGGACATGGATGGCAAGCGCGAGATCAAAGGCTTTGCCCGGGTGGGGGATCTTGTAGCCATCGAACTGATCAACTGAAGCCAAGTTCTTGATGCGCCGGTTGCTTATCGCGTCCAGCCCTGATTTCGAGATTTCCACGGCTGCGAACTGCTTTGCAAAGGCAGAATTGCTCAACTCGGAAAGAACCGCACCTTCGCCGGCGCCGATGTCGACAACCGAGTTGAACGTCTGGCCTTCCGTGATTTTGCGTATGTGCCCGACAGACTGCCGCGCAGCTATGGCTCGTTTCTCCGAGACTGAGCCGTCTGCGTAATACCCCTCGTACATCTCGAGTATTTCGGTGCTGCTGTTCATCTCGTCCTCCGGAGCAGTGAGAGGGCATCGATACACCACAAAGTGAAATCCCACAATCTGGAGCTCCCATGCTCGTCAGCAACTGGCGCGCGGTGGTCAAGCATGCCTGGTCAATCAGGTTCATGGTCCTGGCCCTGCTCTGCATCATCATCGAGCCGATCTACACCTTCTTCGCCGCCACATGGGTCGCGAAGAACATCTACATCCAACTTGGGATGTCGGCGGTCACCGGCCTCTTGGCCGTCGCCGCTATCATCGCCCGCATCTTCGTTCAACAGAAAGTCTCTGGAGACCTCGCCAATGGCAAGCCGCCTCAAGAAGGGTAGCGCGATTGCTGCTGCCTGCATCGCCGTCGTCAGCACCTTCGAAGGGCTGCGAACTGTCGCCTATCGAGATCCGAGGGAAGACCTTGATTTCCGATTATTTCAGTTGCGCTCGTTGCAGAAAATGACAAGAAGGTGGTTGTCTGATTGATCCGCGAGACGCTGGTAAGCAATGCCCGAAAATACCCCCACTGAGACGCCGCGCTCAGGATGGTTCTTAATGCCGATGCAAGCGCTCGTCGCCCCTCTGCTGGCGATGCCGCGGGTTGCCAAACGCGCTCTGGCCTTGCTGCTGGATTCCAGCTTTTGTGTTCTGACCATCTGGCTCGCCTATTGCTTCCGCCTCAACGAATGGACGGTGCTGACCGGTGTGCAGTGGCTGCCGGTCTTCGTTTCACTGTGCATGGCCCTTCCCATCTTCATCGTCATGGGCATGTATCGGGCGATCTTCCGTTATGCCAATATGGCTGCTTTCATAACTGTTCTGAAGGCGATTGCGATCTACGGCGTCGCCTTTATGACGATATTTACAGCCCTCAGCGTCCCCGGTGTTCCGAGAACCGTCGGCATCCTCCAGCCCTTCCTGCTGTTGATTGCGATCGGGCTGTCGAGGTTAAGTATCCGCTACTGGCTCGGGGATGCCTACCAGCGCATCCTTCACAAGAATATGCTCGCCAAGGTGCTGATCTACGGGGCAGGGACGGCCGGGCGGCAATTGGCCGGTGCCTTGATCAACAGTGCCGAACTCAATGTCGTCGGCTATCTGGATGATGATCCGCGTCTCAAGGGCGGCGTCATGGGTGGTTTGCCGATCTACGACCCCTCGGATCTTCCGGTGCTTGCCGAATCTCTCGGCGTGCACAACGTGCTTCTTGCTCTTCCCTCCGCATCGCGGCAGCGTCGCAACGAAATCCTGGAGCACATCCGTAAAGCCAGGGTCAATGTTCGCACGTTGCCGGATCTCACTGCCCTGGCTCAGGGACGCATCGCCGTCTCCGACATCCGAGAGCTGGAGATCGAAGATCTGCTCGGAAGAGAAGCGGTCGCGCCGCGCCAGGAGCTACTCGACAAGTCGATGCGCAACAAGGTGGTGATGGTCACCGGTGCCGGCGGCTCGATCGGCGGCGAGTTATGCCGTCAGATTTTGCGCACCGGGCCTTCCAGCCTCATCCTCATCGATCAGAACGAGTTTGCGCTTTATAATATCCATGCCGAATTGCAGAAGCTGGCCGAACTGTACAAGCATGAAAATATGCAGATCGTTCCGATTCTGTGTTCTGTCCGCGATCAGGATCGCATGGAACATGTCATGCAGAGCTGGCGACCTCAGACACTCTATCATGCAGCCGCTTACAAGCATGTTCCCCTTGTCGAACACAATGCCGTGGAAGGCATCAAGAACAATGTGATGGGTACGCTGGTCGCGGCGCGCGCGGCGAATAAATGCGGCGTCTCGAATTTCGTGCTGATCAGTACAGACAAAGCCGTGCGTCCGACAAATGTGATGGGCGCCAGCAAGAGGTTGGCAGAGATGGTTCTGCAGGCGCTCGCAGCAGAATCGGCGACCGACAGAATGCGAACGAATTTCTCCATGGTCCGTTTCGGAAACGTCCTCGGCTCCTCCGGATCCGTCGTGCCGCTGTTTCGGCAGCAGATCAAGGAGGGCGGCCCGGTGACACTGACACATCCTGATATAACCCGCTATTTCATGACCATTTCGGAGGCTTCTCAACTCGTCATTCAGGCCGGCGCGATGGCGGAGGGGGGAGATGTCTTCCTGCTCGACATGGGAGAGCCGGTTCGCATCGCCGATCTCGCCCGCAAGATGGTCGAGCTTTCCGGGCTGGCCGTCCGCGACGAAGACAATCCCGAAGGCGATATCGAGCTGTCCGTTACCGGTCTTCGTCCCGGCGAGAAGCTCTTTGAAGAGCTGTTGATCGGGGATAATCCGAAAACAACCGAACATCCCCGGATTATGAAGGCGCGCGAGGATTTCCTGTTGTGGCCGGAGCTTTTGAAAAAGCTCAACGCGCTCAATGCGGTATTGGATCGGAACGATATGATCGCTGCACGTGCGATACTAGCGAAGCTTGTTTCCGGCTATTCGTCAACCGGCGAGGTCTCGGATCTGGCTTTCACCGGCACCTTAAAACCAACAACGCGGCTTAAGACACCCAAGGTCGGCGAGCCCACGTCGACGAATGTTGCTGCGAGTGACAAAGCGCGGTGGGTGCAGCAGCCGTAAAAGATCAGCACGACGAGTTAGGCGGAGATAGGTTCCAGAGCTGTTTGATCAAACATGATAAGCTCCCGCTATGATGTTGCTGACGGCGAGAAGCGGAGCGAGCATAATCGCTAGCTCAAGGACCGATTCAGGTATTTTTTCCAGGCCTCGTCACGGCCTAAGGAAGCATGGCATCGCGATATGCGCTGGATGTGATTTTTTCATGATTGACATTGCAGGGCCAATAAGATTGAAGCGACATTTAGGCCTGCTGTTGTGAAATTTTTTGCTAATTTTGAGCCTACGGTGGATTCTGAAAGCTGAGATGATGGAACAGAGATCATTTGACGAGGAAATTAATCTCTTTTCTGTTGTTTCCTTCCTACGAAGGGGCATCGGCACCATTGCTTTGTGCTGTTCCATCGGAGCTATATTAGCAGGCATTTTCCTGTGGCGTAGCCAACCCTTTTATCAAGCCTCAGCACAACTCGTGCTTGCGGCTTCGTCCAATCCAACGCAACTAGACCCTGATGCAGTCGCTCTTGTGGAGCCTCGTGAGCATGTTACTTTTCGTCTACGATCTCCATCAGCTTTCGATCAGCAGACCGTCTCCGCGTGCTCCGACGGCGGCCCGGTAACCGCCGAACAGATTTCGCAAAATGTGAGGGTGACGGCACCATCAGTTCCCAGTGACGTCATCGAGATTTCCTTTACCGCCCCAGCCGCTGAATTGGCACGGCAGTGCGTCGCCGCGATCGTGCGGGGGATTCAAGAACAGCAGACGTTGGTTGCGTCCATCAGCTTGGAACATCTGAAATCTCAAATCAGGTCACTGCAGGATCAACTCGTGGAAAATTCGAAGCTCCTGAAGGAGGCGCAGGATTCCGGATGGCAGCAGGCAATATATCTCGCGACACGCGACGATGCGATCGCATTACGTAAGGACATTGCCGACTTGACGGGTAAACTAGAATTAAGCAAGCCTGCAACTCTGCTTTCCCCAATTTACGCTCCATCAAATGCCGCCTCTCCGACCAAGATAACTATTCTGACTGCAGGTCTCTTTGTCGGGTTCGTTATCGGCGTTCTAGTCAACCTTCTTAAAAGCGCATACCTCAGGCATCGAAATCGCCGTAGCCGGTCGAACGGCTAATGCGTTAGCGCACCTTAAGCAAGGCCGCACGAAGTACCTGCATGCCCCGCGATATAAGCTTCCTAGAGAAGAAATGTACTGGGCTGGCTCTCAACCCGTGAGTTTCAAGCGCACGTAGAATTTCCTTGTTTTGCCGCAGGATATTCTTCCAGCTGCGATTTGTAGTGCCGCCCATTCGCATCTTCACCATTATGCCGGGCAGGTATTTCGACTTGATACAGTGGCGTTCTAGAAAGCGCATCATTAATTCTACGTCAGCAGCAATCCTATAACTAAGGTCAAATGACCCAAGGCGCTCGTAGACCTCGCGCCGAACAAAGAAGGTTGGATGAGGCGGGCACCAGCCTTCTTCGAAAGCCTTAGGTACAAAAGGCGAAGAGCGCCAGTCGCGCACTATCGTTGAGGTATCATTTTGCCGAACATAGCAGAGATCCCCGTAACATGCTTCCAAGGCCGGATCCCGGAACGCCTCCGCGACCTTTGCCAGAGCGCCCGGCATGTAGAAGTCATCCCCATTGATGAAGCCGATAACTTCGCCGGTCGCAAGACTTATTCCTTTATTCATGGCATCATAGATGCCGAAGTCCTCTTCGGAAACCAGGCGCGTAATAACATCGCGGCGTTCGTTGATCCGATCAAGCGTGCGGTCCTTTGAGAGTCCGTCGACGACGATATACTCCATATTTGGGTAGTTTTGAGCGCGAACGGATTCGATCGTATCAGCAATCGTGGCTTCGTTGTTGAAGACAACGGTGATGATTGAAATTTTCGGTTCGCGCATTCACACTTACTTTCGTAGCTGGTGGGTAGAGGCGAGGTCCCCGGGCCTTCTTCGGTGGTTTGCTACCGGCGTTTGGCGGCAGCCTGTTGAACAAGCGCATGGAAATCAGTGATGAAACGGTTGACGCGTTCATTAGCGAAGGCCTGTGCCTTCGCCGCCCGTTCGAACAGAATATCCGGCGAAGACAGATTTGCCGGAGCAAGTGCGTCTGCAAGCGCCTGCGCGTCATGGCGATCGAAAAATACGGCGGCTTCGCCCGCTTGTTCCCTGTTGACGTCCAAATCAGACAAAATCAACGGCACGCCCCACGACAGGGCCTCTTCGACTGTCGTGCTCCACCCTTCGAAGAGAGATGGATTCAGCAAGGCCATACTAGCGGTTGCGAGTGGAGCAAGATCGCCATATGGGATAAGACCGAGAAGAATGAAGTTCGAGGAGAGACCGGAACTGTCGATAGCAGCCTTCACACGCGGAAAATAAGAGGGGTCGCGCGGATCAGACTGACTGCCACATGCTACGACAGTAACGTCTTGACCGCGGCGACGGAGGATCGTCAATGCCTCCACGACAAGAAGATGGTTCTTGTGCTGCCAGAACTGGTTGGGAAGGAAGATATACCGCTCAGGCAGTCCATATTTGTCGGCAAGAGCACGAGCAGCCGCAGGAACAATTACTCCCTTGGGCGGCACCGCAAACCTGACGACGTGTGTGCGCCCCCGGGAGGACGGATAGAAAACTTCGCACGAGACGCGCGAGTCTTCACTGCTCAACATGATCTCGCGTTTTCCCAGGACCTGAATTCTAAACCCTATATCGCGTTTCCAGTAGCCAAGCTTACTGAAGAGATGGGGGAGGAAGCGGTGCTGGAAATCTGGGATCCAGGCAATAGCGGGGATGCCGAGATTGAAACCAAAAAATTGAGCCACCTCAAATACGACATCTATCCGGTGAGTTCTAAACAGCTTACGCACACGCCAGTCGGCGCCGGTGACAAGACCGGTGAGCAGAGATCTGAAGCTCCTGGATCTGTTAAAGAGCGGGCTACGGACCACCTCAACGCAATTCAGAGCCGCAAATGGAGTTATATCTTCTTCATCGACGTCGGTTCCAAAGAACATAACGGGCGTAAGAGCTCTGCTCTGATCAGCGGACAGCAGCCTAGCGAGATTTATCAGATAGTTATAACCGCCGGTCCAGTTTTTTCCGCCGATCATCGTAAAGGCAATACGGGTCATGATCTCACACCGGATTCCGATCGAAACCACCTGACATAGCCTGAGAGGCCTTCCATCAAATCCTTTTGCCACTCGAACCCGAGGGCTGCGAGCTGCTCGGATTGGGCTATCAGGCTTTGAGGGTCGCCAGCTCTTGCTTTACCCGAAAATTCAATCCTGGCTTCCAAATTAGCATCGACCGCCCATGCTTGGGCAATGCCTTCAACGATCGCACGAACATTGGTGCCGCGGCCGGTGCCGATATTGATAACTTTTGGCGAGGGGTTCGCCTCGGTGTGGATAAGCGACAGCGCGCGCACGACGTCGGTCACCGCCGTCCAGTCTCTAAGCTCGTTGCCACTGCCGCCGAGAAGGAGTCGCTCAGGATGAACCTCGAGCTGGGAGCAAACGTCCCAGAGCAATTGCTTGCGTAATCCCTCCCCATAAACTGAAAACAGACGACCGATCACGACCTTTAACTCGTAGCTCTCGCAATAGGAGATGCAGAGAGATTCCATTATATGCTTGTGATGACCGTATGGAGAGAAGGGGTTGGGTTTCGCCGTCTCAGCTATCTGACCTATGTGGCCTGCCCCGTAAACAGCAGCGCTAGAAACCGCCACTAAGCTGCTTTTAGGGGCCTCCAGTCTCAGCCATTCAAGCAGTTCAATGGTCGAGCTGACCGTGCGGTGGAAATCTTCGCGAGGATTTGCGATTGCTGCTCCGACCGACGAGCCCCCCGCAAGATGGTACACAATGTCCACCGTCCCAAACTGCTGTTGAATCAACCGAAGATTGGGGATATCGACCCCACCGTTATGCCAAGAAACCAGCCCCCAGCGTTGGGCATGAAGCGGTGACCAGGTACCGTGCCCAAGGCCGAATACGGAGTTCCCGGCAAGTGCAAGCGACTTTGCCAGATATCTTCCGATAAATCCGTGAGCGCCTGTGATTAATATACGAGCCATTCTTTTTCTTTATTGGGGCCGCGTGGCGACGAACGAATACAGCCGGCCCGGCCGCCGATCGAATTTTGCTGCGATATGCGAGAAGATCGTCCAGACTGACCGAGAACTCAAAAGCGCTGGAGCGGCTCTTGCGAAGAGCGGCAATCGCATGGCAATCTGCGCCTTCAACTCCGCCGGAGTGTAGGGGGCGAAGTTGATCTCGCTCTCCAGCGGCATAAGGAGCTTGTCCATCTTGAAACCGGCCGAAACTATAGAGTTCTGATACTCCTTCAGAAGAAAGGCGTTTTCCCCTCCATAGAGTTTGTGCAGGGGATGGCGATCCAGAAAGATCGGCAAATCGCGTTCGCTCGATATCACATGTTCGCGAACTGCGATGAAGCGCCCGCCGGGCTTGAGCACTCGAAAGAATTCACGACACGCGGCCGACAGATCGGAGGTGTGATGCAGAACGGCTCTGGCAAAGACCACATCGAAGGCATTGTCGGAGAATGGGAGCCTTTCGGAAAACTCCTCGGCGATCGAAATGGGAAGATGAACTTCATTGAAGAGGGCACGAATTGCACCAGCACCCACGAGGTCGCTCGCGTCGGGCTCCAGTGCCGTTACTTCAAAACCTTCCTTGGCCAGAGCATAGCTGGCAATACCACGACCGGCGCCGATATCGACTGCAGTTCCTGGCGCCTGCGGGAGAAATTCGCGGATGGCACCCCACTCGCCGCTCCGCCAATACCGCTCGGCCGCCTGCAGAATCGGATCGTCGTAGTAGGCATCGAGCACCAGCTTTTGCTGGTCAGGCTGTTGCCGAAGCCACTGGACGGCTGCTTCCCACGTGTCCAATTTTGTTGCCGTCATGGTTGACCTTCTGTCTCTTTTTGCGTCGGCTTGAGATTCCGAATTATGCGAGCGGGGTTACCGGCGACGACGGTGTAAGGGGGGACATCGCGCGTGACAACAGCATGGGCTCCAATAACTGCCCCGTCGCCGACTGTCACCCCCTTCAGGATACTCACGCCAAAACCAATCCACACCTTGTTTTGAATAAACACTGGCTTGATGGAAACCCCGGTCCAATCCTTCTTTCCTAAGCCCCAATCGGTCACATCGTTCTTGCGCAATTCCCAGTCGAGAGAATGAGAATCATGATCCACGATTGTCACTCCCCATGAGATGATGACATCGTTTCCAATCGTAATTCCGGAATGGCATACCAGGTGACTGGCACCAATATAGCAGCGATCGCCAATGCTGATGCGGCCGCGGGGATCATCGAAGCTGATATTGCAATTGATGATACAGTTCTCGCCGATCTTCACATTGCCTCCGCGAACGGATCGCAATACCAGCCAACGGACATTGCTACCACTCCCAACGACAAATTTGCTCCGCTTGCGAGCCAACCATCCCGCCGCCATGTTTGCGATCGTGGTCAGGCTAAGCTTCATGCGCTTGCAGCCAGCCGTTGGAAGTTAAGCCATTGGGCACGCTTGTTGTACACGGTTCGTACAGTACGGGTTCCTTCGTTGGCTAACGCCTGGAGGCGCTCCGGTTCCCGAAGCAGATTTACAATTGTCCGCGCCGCGGATTCTGCATCTTCATATGTTACCATGCTGATATTATTGACCATCCCCTCAGGATAAACACCGGAGTCCGAGACCATTAGCGCACCGCATCCTAGCGCCTCCCAGCATCGCATATTTCCCCTGTCCGTTCCCGCCATATCCACGGCGCCATTTAGAACAATTTTCGCCTGCGAAATCGCTTCATAAAGCTCACGTCCGAAGAGTGGGGTACGGGACACTGCACGAATATTCTTCGGACGTCTGTGCTTCCCAAGCGGCAGAAGCCAACCAATCGGGCTCTCAGCAAGCCTAGTCAATCGCGATCGATCAAGGTGGTAGTAAACTTTAAAATCCCTTCGAATAGCCGAAACGGCTTGCAGTATCTCTGCACGCCGACGATGGTGACGGCTATAGCCGCCGACAAAAAGCACATCGATTGGCCGGTCTCGATTTTCGGCATAGCTATCCATTGCCGGATCATGGGCTGGTGCAAAATATTCCGCGCGCCAGCCAAGCTTCCGATAACCATCCAATATGACAGGAAAGTTGCAGACGATCAAATCGTAGGCGCCGAAGTCGGTATTGCCGGAAGGCGCCGCTCGCCACATGATTGACTTCCGAACGCAGCCAGGAAGTTTGCGGACGAAGTCGTTCCCGTATCGCATCGGATCCGAATTATAAAATATCTCGGTGCGGTGATGTTCGATCTGGCTCAGCAAGATCTGCTCCATGTCGGAGGTGGCGGGCAAACCATTTTCTACCGCCCAGTATCGTTGAAGTATCTCGTCATCGCCGTTCGTAAAGAAGATGTCTGGAGAGGTCTCCATTACCGGTTGCAGTATATGGCAAGCGCCATAGCGATCATCCAGAAAAAGAGCCAATCTGTCTGAAAAACTTCTCGCATCAACTGCAAGCATATCAAGCCGCCGCATATAAGCAGCATATACCCCGGAATTTTGAAAAACGCGCATATTGGGTTCTATACCGATCCGAGGTGGACAAGATGCTCTTGTCCACCGTCGTTCTTTTCTGGCACCCACTTCATGGCGCTGGATAGCGCTAGCACTAATGGAACAACCAAAACCAAACCGCCGGTCATCATCGCGGTTTGAAGTGCGGTCGAAAGCATGACGAATATTCCATAGTGGCCGAGAGCCAGCCCCGCAATCGTTGCGACGGTCTTCCCTCGTTTCACTATCAGCTGGATATCTAGCAAGCGGATAAAAAATCCGGCGAATAGCGAAAATAGAAGGACACCCATCCAAGAGAAGTCGGCCCAGGCATCGGCGATAAACATCGCTGTCGAGGTGGAACCTTCCACGCCACGATGGACGGCGCCGACCAGTAGATAGGTTGGTTGGCTGGGTTGACCGGTCAGAGAGCCGACCAGCCAACTGAACTTACTACCCCAACCATAGGGGAGAACACTTGGAATTGCAGTATAATACTCAAGCAAGCTCTCATTCGGGATCATGAATATCCGGTAAAAGAGAAAGTCGAGTGCGTCACCGACACCGTGTAATTCACGAATGGCAATAAGTACCATCGCTCCGAACAGAAGTACGCCAAAAAGAATAAATCTGATCGCCATCCCCAACGGCAAATCTAAAGATTTTCTAAGATGTTCAACGACTAGCAACTGCAGCATAAATATCGCCAGTGGTGCCTTGCTTAGAGTTGAGGCCTTGGCCAACATAACGGCGATTATAAAAGCCCAAGCGATCGCTCTCAGTTTCATTGACCGCTGTCTTATCGCTATAAAGCAGCAAAAGGCACAGAACGGAAGCACATTGGAGACCAGGAGATTGAAAAGATAGAAGCGGCTTCCACCCGACTCTCGTCGCATCGCAATTTTCGCGACCTCACTTACATCTGAAATAAAGTAGACGATAGTTTTGGGTATGTTGTTTTCTAACACAACAACCGCCAAAATGATAAGGAGTCCGATTGTTGAAATAAGCTCGACGCGTTGAGCGACGCCTTCAGATATGCGGACAGGCCGAGTACGCCAGGAATGCAGAGCAGCGTGGATCTGCTGATGACTAATGCCAAACGCGAAATCTGCCAACCCTATACCGAGAGTAATGCAGACAATTGAAATGGCAAGTGAGAGATCCAGTGCGCCTATGGCATCATTATAGGGGGCAGCAGACATGATTGTCTCGAAGAACTTGGTCTGAGGACCCCATACTCGAGTGTAATATAGATACATAGGGCCATGAAGCGTGAGCATGAGGCCTAAAAATACTGACGAAAGCGTCAGATTGATACCCACCTTCCAAATGTAGAAGCCCACCGACAGTGTGACAGCCATTGCGAAGACGAGGCTAGTCGACATCAGCTGCCTCTACGGTTGCGCTACGTGACGGCAGCAAAATTCGAGTCACCTTACGCAGGCGCAAAAGCGCTTTATGAAGCCACATGCCGTTCGGAAAATTACTGTGCGGTACTGGCGGTGCCTCGATATACCATTGGAGCTCCTCCGGCTTCAATCCCAGTTTTTTGGCCACGAACTTTGTTTCCCTGCGGGCATCCTGAACGGAGATGATGGGCGTTGAAATTTCGCGCAGCGCCTCCTCCCGTGTCATTTGTCCGGCAACAATCAAACTTGAAAGATGAAGCCGTCTTTTGTCAAAGTTAAATTTTCTCGGAAGATAGATATCCTGGTAGAATTTGGTGAATCTGGATTCACTGTGTTTGCCACCGTAGTCACGCCACCCATATTCGCGCTGAAGCTCAGTGCGCGCCTCTTCTTTATTGTAGTCGATGTAGTTGAGCGGACGGTGAATGGTGAGTTGCCGGCGGACGCGGGTAAGCCAAATATACTCAAGAGGGCTCATGAAGGGATAGGTCGTGAGCTTCAAGGAGCCGAAGCGTTTTTGAATCGCGCTCGCATGCGTTCCGTCAATCGACGGATAGCCAAAGCCGCGGGGTATCACCGATTCTGACGCGAAGTTTACGCCGCTGAGGAAGTGACGAATGCCGAATTTAGCTGCTGTCCTATAGAGGGTGGAAAAGAATGCATGATCTTGCGGGATGTCCTGATTGAGGACAGAAGCCTTCATAAACGCAATCTGCAGATCGCGCATCTCCTGCCACTCGATTACATACGTGTGAAGGTCGAGATCGAGTTTTCGGACAAGAATTTCAATATTGTGGACGGCGGGCTCGGAATTCCAACCGCCGTCGACATGGACCGCCAGAAGACGAAGACCATGCTTTCGGGCGGCGAGATGCGCAAGAAACGCGCTGTCAATTCCACCGCTAAGCCCGACCATTGCGTCGTATGGCTTACCTGCGCCTTCTTCCTTCAATGTGGCGATCAATCGCCGCATTCGTATGTCGCCTTCGGGGCCGGTCCACCACTCGTGCGGCTTGCGATTCAGCGCATCACGACAGCAGTTACATTGGCCGTTTGCGTCAAACACGATCGACGGGTTGGAATTGTCCATGACGCAAAATGAGCAAACTCGCGACGCGTTATCCATGAGCACCTTGCTCCGCTTCCTCCAAAATTTCTGGTGCAGGGTAGCTTATAAGAACTGCCCTTAGCCGACCGATAAAGGTGAAGGCGCTCCCCGAGGCCGCGGCGGAAGCGCCGGCATGAAGGCCTTCCATCAGGTGGGCGACGTCTCCGGCGCCACCCAAGGCAACGACCGGAATGCTCAGCTTTCGGGTAATCGACTGGATCAACTCAAGATCATATCCGTTGCGGGTGCCGTCGAGAGTTTTCGACTGAAGAATTATTTCGCCAACGCCGGCATCCTGCAACCTCAGGCAGAATTCTATCGGCTCTTGCCTCGCACCGCTTGAAGCGTAGCAGCTCGCCGCCGCGCCGCGACCGTCTACGTCGACACAGGCAACCAGAGCCTGGCTGCCCATATCGGCAGCGATCGCTCCCACCAGTTGCGAATTGCGCGCGCCTTGACCGAGTACAAACTTCTCGACGCCGGAGCGGTTAAGTTCCTCGCACTGCTTAAGCTCGGTGATGCCGCCGCCATATGCCAAAGGCATGAAACATTCGGTTGCGAGTTCGCGAACGAAGCCGAGGTCAGGACCTCGCCCCGTACGCGTGGCGTCGATATCGAGAATGCAGATCTCGTCGACTTCCTTTTCGTTGAACAGGCGAACAACATTGAAGGGATCGCCGACGTAGGTGCGCTCGCCAAACTCTATCGTTTTCACCAGCCGACGCTTCTGATCGACTAGCAGGACGGGTATAAGCCTTTTTCTCATCAAAGCTTTCCGAATGCTTCAAGAACCCGCATCCCGAAGCGGTGGCTTTTTTCAGGATGAAATTGCACGCCGCTGACATTGTTCGAACTCACTGCGCAACATAGCTCCTCGCCGTAGTCGATGACGGCGGTAACGTCATTCGGATCATCGCAATCGACAAAATAGCTGTGGTCGAAATAGAAGCGCTCCCGCCGGTTGGACCTGTCGAACAGAGCGCTTTCTCGGCGCGGCTTTATCTCAAGCCAACCGATATGAGGAACCTTAAGGGATGATGTTGCCGGCAGCCTGATGCGCTTCACATCCGCATTTATCCAGCCTAGTCCAGTTTCCGAGCCTTCCTCGCTGGATCGCGCCAACAGCTGCATACCGAGACATATGCCGAGAACAGGAACCCTCCGTTCGCGCACCGCGTGATTCAGTGGATCGACTAATTTTCTGTTTCTCAACGTGGCCATTGCTTTGTCAAACGCACCGACCCCTGGAAGAACGAGCTTCGCGGCACTTTCGATCTCCTTGGGATCACCGCTTGGCCGAGCATCGATCCCCAGATACTCCGCCATATTGGTAATTGCGCCGATATTCCCGACGCCATAGTCTACCACAGTGATCACTCAAAACCCTCTCTTGCGTTTCACAAGATGGTTATTCCATCCAATCAGGCGTCTCGCGGACAAAGCCGTTCTAACGGACCCATAGATACGGGACAAGATAATGCTCCCGGTTTTCGTCGTCATCGCCACGGCTGCGATCGCGGCGGAGACAACGCAGACAGAACAGACATACGCGAAAGCGAGGGACAGCCAGCCATTGATCCAGGTGAAATTCAGGCCTAAAGATCCGACAACTATGCAGATGCCAACCAAGATAGGAGCAACTGTACAGGCAAACATTTGCTCCGCGCTGAAAGTGCGAAAGAAGCAATTGCGAGTCACCAAAAGCGCGAGAGGTACTCTTACAAGGCTGGCAGCAAGCAAGCCTGCTCCAGCAGCGTATGGACCGAAACACCAAATGGAAACGAAAGAAAAAACAACCGTCATCACCGAATACGCAAGCGAAGTATATGCAGCCGGTGCGTTTCTGCCCATTCCCATGGCGTAATACTGGAATACATTCGAACCGCACCCGACGATGCCGCCGAGAATGAGTATCTGGAGAAGATGTGTGCCGCCTGCAGCGGTTTCTTCGCCGACCCAAACCGTTAACAGCGGCCTAGAGAGAACCGCGATTGGCGAGAGTACGATGGCTCCGAAAGCCGAATTGCCCCATGAGGCGAGCATAAAGAAATCATGCCGCTCCTCTTCGCGGCTGTTCGACATGTTGCCAAATCGAGGAAACAGGACTTCACAGATACGTATGACAGCGATGTAGGCGGCCTCCTGGACGCGATTGCACACGTTATATTGGCCGACAACGGCAGATGGCGCGAGCGAAGCCAGAACGTAGCGGTCAATCTGGTTGCCAAAGATTCCCGCAAGCTGAGAGAGGCTTTGCCATTTTCCAAAATGAAGCAATGATTTCAGGTCGTCGGGAGACGATGAGATCAATCTGCCGCTCTCACGGAATTCCGAGGATGTAATCCATATCCATCCTACAGTCGACAATACGAGACTTCCAGAAAATCCGAGCAAATAGCCGTTCAGCACTGGAAAGGACCAAGTGCATCCCAAGGTCATGATGATGGTTGCGAATGAACTCCAGGCTGATGCTTGGGCCACCAATCGAAAACTTTGCTTTCCCACGCAAATACCTTGCAGGACAAACGAGAACTGCTGCGCCATTGTGCCGGTTGCGACAATGAGGAAGGAGACGGTGAGATTCTGTGACGGAAGAGACGCACCGGCGATGCCGGTCATGATCCATGGACCGGCAAGCACGATCCCTAGCCACGCCGCCGCCGAAGCGATCAGGCAGATTTTTATTCCGACGATAGCAATACGGGCGGCGGCATGCTCCTCGCCACGTCCAATCCGCGCGGAAATTTCCCTGACAACGGCCTGCCCGAGCACGGTGCCGATCAGCGTCACGGGAGCTGCGATAGCGATCACTATGCCGGCGCTTCCCAGCGCCTGCAGTCCAATCCAGCGTACGACGAACGGCACCGTGGCAAGGTTAGCAACCAGCGTAAAAAGGAAACCCGCAAAATTCCAGCCTGAGTTTCCAAGAAGATTGCTGCGCCTTCCATGGCTCTCCGGGCGTTCATCACTCACTCGGCGAATCCCCTGATCGTATCTACGACGTACAGGAGTTGAGCTTCTGTCATTTCAGGGAAAATCGGAATTGAAAGAATCTTGGATTGATTTCCAAACGCGTTGGGAAAATCTTCCGGCCGATGGCCAAGGCGTTCGTAAGCCGGTAGGAACGGCAGCGATATTGGATAGTTGACCACAGTTTGGATGCCGGCATGATTGAGGTGGGCGGCCAGGGCATCGCGCCGCTCGTGCTTGATCACAAACAGGTGATAGACGTGATTTCGTCCGGCTGCCGTTTCAGGCAGTTCCAGCTGACCAATATCCTCGAGGGCGCGCGCATATCGCCTCGCCCATTCCTGCCGCTTTGCAGTCCATTCAGGCAGACGCGGCAGCTTCACCGACAGAATCGCGGCCTGCAGTCCGTCGAGGCGGCTATTTATGCCTTCGATCTGGTGGTCGCCCTTTGAAAGCCCGCCATGCCGCGCAAACATTGCCATCCGATCGGCAAGTGATTTGTCCTTGCAGGTAATGGCGCCTGCGTCGCCCATCGCGCCAAGGTTCTTTCCCGGGTAGAAAGAATAGGAAGCGACATCCCCGAAGCTCCCGACGACCTGCCCATCAATCTCAGCAAGATGGGATTGAGCACAATCCTCTATGACCCAGAGACCGTGCTTCCGGGCGATCGCCATGATAGCAGTCATATCGGCCGGTTGGCCATAGAGATGAACCGGGATGATGCCAACCGTTCGAGGCGTGATCCTCGCTTCGATTTGAACAGGATCGATTGTGTATGTCGAAGCGTCGGTGTCGCAGAAGACAACATTGCCGCCGGCCTGTGAAATGGTCTCGGTAGTTGAAATCCACGAATGGGCAGTCGTAATAACTTCATCCCCAAGTCTGACGCCTAGCGCGCGCATGGCGATGAAGAGTGAGTCCGTTCCATTAGCACATGAGATGCAATAAGGGGCGCCGACGGCGGCGGCAAATTCGTCCTCGAACTTCTGAACGAATGGCCCCCTGATAAACGAGGAAGACCGGATGACTGAAGCAATTGCAGCATCGATCTCCTCCTTTAGCGAGAGATATTGGAGATGAAGATCAGCGAAAGGAACTTTCATTAAACCTGCTCTTGGTAAATTTTCATGATTTCCGCGGCAGCGCCGCCACTGCAACAAGTCAAATAACATTCGGCCATGCATTGGCTCAACACTGAAACAACTTTTTCCCAAGGGGCGAGGCCAACGACCTCCCATGGGCGACCTTGCGGCGAGAAGCTCACAAAGCCAAAGGTCCCGGGTTGTCTACCAACGACGACATTTCCGCACAAACTAAGTTTCGTTGCTAGCCGAGCGAGGTAACGGCCGAGCGGGGTTGCCGGCATAGGTGCCGGAAATGGTGATATCCCGGGTTACAACGGCGCCTGCGCCGATGACAACGTCGTCGCATATCTGAACCGGAAGGACCGTAGCGTTCGAGCCGATCGAAACCCGATTGCCGATTCGGGTTTCCTTCCAGAGCTCGCGATTTCCCCGCGCAGGCCCACCTCCCGAAAAAAGGTCGTTCACAAAAACAACCCCATGTCCAATGAAACAATCCTCCCCAATCTCCACAAGTTCGCATATGAAACTGTGGGACTGTATTTTTGTGCGCGGCCCGATCTTCACGCCCTTCTGGATCTCTACGAATGGGCCAACAAAACAATCATCTGCGAGTTCGCATTCGTAGACATTGGCAGGCTCGACGATTTTTACGCGAGCGCCGCAAACGACGTCTCTGACCTGCACCTTCCAAAGCATGGGGGAGCCGTCGGTCACTGGGAAGATCGTCCCAGTTTCGAATGTTTCACTTCCAAAGGCAATTTCACTTCCTGATTGGAAGCGATTGATTCGTAAAGTGCCGAGATCAGCTCAAGACTCTGGCGGCCCTCATGACCATCCACGAGGGCTTTTGTATCATTCACGAGGCAATCGACGACGTGTTCGTAATAAGCCTGATGACCAAAACCATAAACGTTTGGAGGATTAACAGAGTACTTCTCCATAACTTGCTCATCGCCTAAGTCATGGTCGCCGAACTGCCAGGTGCGGATCTTGTTCACCGCAAAGCCCGCAATCTCAACAGAGCCCCCAGCTCCAAGTATCGAAATCGATCCTTCAATGTCCTTGGGTCGCGTTGCTGCGGTGGCTTCTATAATGCCGAGAGCACCGTTGCGGAACTTCAGTGTGGCTACGGCAGTGTCTTCCGCCTCGATATCCACCAACGCTGTCGCCGCCCGCGCGTGAACACTTTCGACATCGCCCATGAACCAAGTTAACATGTCGATATGATGACTTGCCTGATTGGCAAGGACACCGCCGTCATATTGCCAGGTACCGCGCCAGTTATCCTGATCATAGTAACTCTGATCGCGGCACCATCGTACCCTAACCGTCCCGAGCACGAGCTTACCGAAGCGGCCCGCATCAAGAGCTTCGCGCGCCTTCACGACCGGGACATTGAAACGGTTTTGTTTGACGACGAACAATCGAATATTATTCTCGTCGCAAGCCTTGATCATCGCTTCAGCATCGGCCAGAGTCAGAGCCATAGGCTTTTCGACAACGATATGTCGTTTATATTTTGCTGCCGTAATGACGTGTTCTGCATGCATGCCGCTTGGCGTCAATATCGATACGACATCCACCTCAGTGTTCTGAAGCATCTCATCGATCGACCGATAGTAGGGAACGCCGAATCGCTCACCGAACTCCCTCGCTCTTTCCTCTGCAATATCGCAAACCGCAGCGAGCGTCGCACCTTTTATCTGTGACAGGCCCAACAGTTCGGAATGTCTTTTGGCAATGCGCCCGCAGCCAACAATAGCGAATTTTATCAAGAGTTCTTTCCCCATGCGATCGTATCCGCCCGCAATCACTCGGCACTTACGTTAACATCGAAGCCATGCTGCTTAAGCAAGGCATGTCTCTGTGCATGCCCCAAATCATGCATCACCATTTCCCGGCACATTTCTCTCGCAGAAATTTCCGGAACCCAGCCGAGCAGTTCGCGGGCCTTCGTAGGATCTCCGAGAAGTGTTTCGACTTCGGCCGGACGAAAATAGCGAGGATCGATCTGTACGACTACGGAGCCGGGTTTCACGCCATGGGCCTTGTCGCCTGTGACGGTCTCAACGATCCCTCGCTCATTCAAGCCTTCTCCCTCGAAGCGAAGGGTAATTCCGAGATCCTCTGCAGCCCATTGGATGAACTGACGTACGCTGTATTGTTTGCCGCTCGCGATTACGAAATCCCGCGGCTGATCCTGCTGAAGCATCATCCATTGCATGCGAACGTAGTCTTTGGCGTGACCCCAATCACGCAACGCATCGAGATTGCCCATGTACAGGCAATCTTCAAGACCTTGCGCGATATTGGAAAGACCACGCGTGATTTTTCTCGTCACAAACGTTTCGCCACGACGAGGGCTCTCATGATTGAATAGGATTCCATTGCACGCGTATAAGCCATAGGATTCGCGATAGTTGATGGTGATCCAGTAAGCATAGAGCTTCGCAACCGCGTAGGGACTACGCGGATAGAATGGCGTAGTTTCCTTCTGAGGGGTTTCTTGTACAAGTCCGTAGAGTTCGCTCGTACTCGCCTGATAAAATCGCGTTTTCTTTTCAAATCCCAGTATGCGTATGGCTTCCAGCAGGCGGAGTGTTCCGAGTGCGTCGGTATCGCCTGTATATTCCGGGCTCTCGAAGCTTACGGCAACATGGCTCTGGGCGCCGAGATTATAGACCTCGTCCGGCTGCGTCTCTTGCATGATGCGGATGAGATTGCTTGTATCCGTCAGATCCCCGTAATGCAGCTTGAACAACATATTCTTGCTGTGTGGATCCTGGTAAATATGATCGACGCGTTGCGTGTTGAACGAACTCATGCGTCGCTTGATTCCATGAACGGTGTATCCCTTTTCGAGAAGAAATTCCGCTAGATAGGAACCGTCCTGACCGGTAACGCCGGTTATGAGAGCGACTTTAGACATTATGCGACGTTCTCCCGAGACAGGAAATCTTCGTAAGCAAATTTGAGACCTTCCTTCAGATCGGTTACCGGTGACCATCCGAGCTCTCTTGCCACCCCGCTGTCCATGAGCTTTCGAGGTGTTCCGTCTGGTTTGGAGGTATCGAATTCTATCTTCCCTCGGAAGCCAACAAGGTCGCTGATAGTCGTCGCAAGCTCGCGAATAGTCACGTCGCTTCCAGATCCTACGTTGATATGGGTCTGGCCTTTTGGCTTCAGGGCGTTGTAGCGCTCTGCCGGCAAATTCATGATATGCACGCTGGCGGCGGCCATGTCGTCAACATAAAGAAATTCTCGCAGCGGCATCCCACTGCCCCAGATCAGCACGCTGGGCGCACTCCTGGTTTTCGCTTCGTGAAAGCGCCGCAGGAGCGCCGGAATGACATGCGAATTCTGGGGATGATATGTATCTCCGACACCATATAAATTGCTGGGCATCACAGCACGGTAGTCTACAAGGTGAGTATTGCCATATTGGCGATTGTAGCTCTCGCAAAGTTTGATGCCGGCAATCTTGGCAATTGCATAAGGTTCATTGGTCGGCTCAAGCGGACCTGTAAGAAGCGCATCTTCCTTGATCGGCTGGTCGGAAAGCTTCGGGTAAATACAACTTGATCCGAGCAGAAGAACCTTCCGAACGCCGTTCCGGAAAGCAGCCTCCATGACATTCAGTTCAATCATCAGGTTGTCGTAGATAAAGTCAACCGGATAGGTGTTGTTTGCGTATATGCCGCCCACCTTCGCCGCTGCAAGGTAGACCTGATCAGGTCGCTCCTTTTCGAAAAACCGACGAACGTCCAACTGCTCTATCAAATCAAGGTCTTGATGCCTTGCGGTGATGACGGAATCGGGCGGATGCCCTTCGGCGACCAAGCGCCGTACGATCGCCGAGCCGACCATACCAGTATGCCCGGCTACGAATATTTTTGGAAAACTGCCCATATTTGCTCGCGCACCCGTGGCATGACCGGAAGCTTCCCGGCTTCTTTATCTACGACCGCACAGTTGCCATGTCGGACTCGCGCGGAAAGGATTAGTTACGCCTCATTGGGTGTTCTCGCCACAAAAGTCAATCTTCATCAATCGGAGCATACTGATCATACCGGTGGTTTTTTCGCGAATCTTACGCACACCTCCTGAGTGGTGGCAGCTTGCTATTTCCCGTCTGGAATTGGCACTTGGCCTCAGTGATCACGGTAGCCTCGACACAGATGATGGCCGCAACGCTGACGCGCGCGGAATTCAAAGCGCTATCTGACCTAAGATGAGATATTTGAGCCGCTCTTTTGATGAACTCTCAAAAGTCGCGACCATGCAATAACGTGAGTTGCCCCAATCGACGTAACGAAAAAGTACAACGGAAACAATGGTACTGCATAGCGCGGATTCCCAACCGGAAACGCATACGCGACAGCGAAGGCTGGTGCTAGTGCACAGTACGCATCCGAGTTGGGCCGCATTGTGGAGTGAGTGAGAGTGTGGATGCTCTGTCTATATAGACGGCAATATAGACGGTGCTTCACACATGGACTTGATGAATGATCTCACCGGGCATTTCAGCCGGATGGAGATTGTCGATAGCGGGCGTCGCCGGCGTTTCACGGATGAAGCGAAGCTGGCGATTGTGGCTGAGAGTTATAACGGCCCGCGGCAGGTGACGGCCACGGCGCAGCGTCATGGGATCACGCGCTGGCAGTTGAATGCCTGGCGCAGGGCCGCCCGGGAAGGACGGCTTGTCCACCGCTCGACAAACGGGTTTGTTCCAGCGATCGTTGTTGCCGAGCCGGTTGTTGCGAACACGCCACCTGCGGCGACTGTCGCTGTGCCGCCGCCTGTCAGCGACCACGGTCGCATGGAGGTGGTGAGTGCGAAAGACCGGCGTGTGATCGTCGGTCGGGATGTCGACGTGGACGTGCTGCTGCGGATTATGCGGGGTCTGGAGACGTTGCGATGAACCCGTTTCCGATGGGAACCGCATGGATACAAATAATGAGAGCGTACGTGAATACCTCTATCCGCGACAATCGATCCACTTTAATGATCAGGTAAGAACTGCACGTTTTCTACCTGCGGTAGACGCGATGTCGATCGCGGTTATGCAAAGGTTTTGGTGCATCAAACCCGTCGGACAATGCCTTCATAACCCCGGAAAATTCCAGCTTCTGCTGGCCCAAAATCGGGGGGCACTTCAATGGCGATAAGCGGCGGCGTTGATGCGACCCTTCGTGAGGAGATCAAGAGCCTGACGAAAACCGTCGAGAAGAACCACGAAGCGGTCGCCCCCACTCTTGAGGAGTGGAAAAAAATGAAAACCCTGGGCTACGGGATCTCAGGGCTGATCGCCTTCGCCGGCCTCACCATCGGCGGGGTTGTCGCTTACATGAGCGACGGGGCTGTCTCAGCGTTGAGGCATTGGCTCAAGATCAACTGACTGATATTGCGTTTACTTCCGCGGCGCCCGATCCAAAAAAAGCCCCGCCGAAACAGGGCAAGTTCATGGATCGCACAGGAGGAACACCCGTGCTTTCCTGCTGATATAACAAAACGGGGACCGGTTAGGTTCCCGTCATCGCTCGCCGAGGATCAAAAAGGAGCCCCGCTGAACGGGGCAGTTTTGGAAAGACGGATCGCACAGGAACGAAGAGTTGGCGTACGGCCCCGTCATAAAGGGGCACCTCTGCGATCCTTCCGGTCTAACGATAGATAAGCGGAAAAGTTCCTGCACGGTTCCGTACCAATCGTTGAATTAGATCTCTAGTGGCCAAATATTCGCTGCTTAGTGGAGTTGCGGCGTCTCAGTGGCGTATCGCCGATATGGCCGGTTCAGTCGCACAAGTCGTTCCTCCGTTTCGGGCTCCACGACCGTGCGAAGCCCTCCCGAAGCAGCTTCTTGCCGATCTCTTCCCCATTCGTTCGATAGATGTTGACGAGTGGCCGGTGCGACGGCGTCTTGTCGACTGCGCCGCTCGTCACGACACGCAATCCTTTTTCCGCCAAAAGCTCTTTCAGCCGTCCCTTGGCGATCGGCGCCAGCTTCCGTTCTTTGACGCACTTTGCGTGCGAACCGATCTCCGGCGTATCGATGCCCGAGACGAACGGAACACCTTCGCCCAGCAGCCGCATGTTCTGCCCATCGCATTTCACCGTGTCGCCGTCAACGACGGTCAACGATGCGCAGTAATCAATCCAGCAATCAATTCTCATTCCTTTTCTTGCGCTCCAAGATCACCTCGACACATAGCCAATGACGATGCTGGCGCCGCGGTGACCGCATTTGCATTACAGTCGCGGGCCTATTGCCGAAATCTTCGTATCCTTGCCGAGCCGTTTTTGCAGTGCCCATCGATCAAGCGGCCGTTTCCGTTTGCAGTCCACGTTCCTGCAAAAGGCCACTAGACCCTCCCACTCGGCCAGATCGCCGAGGGCACGATCCCTCTTCTGCGCGTCCTCAGGCTTCACATAGCCATCTCGTCGTGCCCATTCTTCGGGACCGTGGTGATAGGTAAGCTTGCACCGCTGGTAGTATCTGTTTTCGGTGCGCTGGCATCCGAGATTTTCCTTTGCGAGCGTTGGGAGGAGCGAAGGCATAGAAGCATTGCCATGCTTTGCAATGAGCGCGTCCCCGTCGAAGAATTTCAAAATCTCGCATTCCTCGCAGATCACGCCCACCCGCTTACCCGCATATGACTTTAGCCCCGTGCCGGCGTCGGACGAATTCCAATCATCGACGGTCATAGTCCGGCCGCCATCCGCGGGTCATGCCTCGGCTCATGGCACCTTCTGCCAATGCCAACTGCCGGCGAAGGTGCCGGATATCGTCGAGTAGCGTGCCGATCGCTGCGCGGACATTGTCGTCATGCCAAGCAAGAACTGCTTCAATTTCCCGCTCGGTCTCAACGTCATCCCGAATGGGGACAACACCACGTTTTGCTTGGGTCTCAGGCATGTCAGCGGCCGTGTGATGTCGTGCCTTGGTCAACAGGCTCCTCGGGACGCTTCCCCTGAAAATGCCAGTCGAAAAAGCCTGACTTAATCAAGCGGTTGTAAACTTCGCTGAATATTTCGTCAGTGTCCTTCAGTTTGCTGGAGAACCATTCCGGCTTCGTCGCATAGTCGTTGTGGTCGCGATAAGCTCTGTAAACACCGCACGCTTCAAGCGTAGCCATGTCGATTGCTACATCAAAGAAGCCAGCCGGGAAGGCCGAAGGTATTTCAAAAGCGCTGGCACTGAAGAGCTTGACTTGATCCGGTCGCCTTCCGGCAATCGCGTCCAACAAGTTCTTGTGCGCGTCCTCCCGCTGCATTTGGCCCGGTGGCGTCCAATAGAGACCGGAAAGGTCCATCTCATCTTCATCATGCATGGCTTCGCTGTCGGCCGATTGCTCTAGCATCGTCGTTTCTCCTTCGAGACAGACTTTCAGATTGGCGGCCGCCTCGCCGATGTTCTTATTATGTTCTCATCTGGATGCGAGTCAATAATCAATCTAGGCGAATTGCTTTTTAAGGCGTTGTTGATGAACTGCCAGCATGACCAAGCCGCCTCGCAAGCCTTCTAAGCCGCTGCTCGGTGACGCCGACGCGCTGCTACACAGTCGCCCACATCGGCGCCGAGATCCTAACCAGCCCAATCTCCCCTTAGATCCGATGCCTGATCGCATCGAGCCCTGCCTAGCGTTGCTCAAAGCCAGACCGCCGAAGGGCGACGATTGGGTGTATGAAATCAAATGGGATGGCTATCGCCTGTCGGTGCATATCGATCCGACGGGCATTCGCATCCTGACGCGCGGCGGCCATGATTTGGTGCCGGCAGGCGGCCAAAGGGATATCCGGCTTTCCGAGGAGATCGAGACCGACGGTGATCAGCTGCTGGCGAGCGCCTGCGAACATGGGTTGGAAGGCATCATCGCCAAGCGCCGGGACTCGCCCTATCGGTCGGGACGTCTCGGCGACTGGGTGAAGATCAAACGCGTCCTGAGCGACAGCTTTGTCATCGTCGGTTGTAAGCGATCCACAGTCGCGCGCGCCGGCATCGGTCGGCTTCTGCTCGCCGCGCGCAAGGGTATGAAGCTGGTTTACGTCGGCGGGGTAGGGACCGGCTTCAATGAGCGGAATGCTTATGAGCTTCGTCAGAAGCTAGACCGCCTTATCACATCTACGCCGGCTGCGGTCGTCGATCGCAAGGGAGCAATTTTCGTGAAGCCGAAGCTCATTGCCGAGATCGAGTATAGGGGGTGGGCCGACGACGGCAAGCTGCGGCACGCATCTCACAAGGGGCTGCGGGAGGAGCAGGATAATGCCGGGGTTTCTGAGATAGAGTAGGCTCCCGCCGCTCTAGAATTCGAACGTGTCCGACTTGTAAGCCCGGCGAAACTCTGCGTCCCACGGATCGAAAAATTTCTCGCCCTTTGGAAGCGGCGGCTTCGCCGGCCGTTCGTCTTCGTCTCGGTTTTGGTTTTTCGAATCGTTCATAGCCACCTTCTACCGAGGTGACGCGGATGCGTCGACCGTAAGCCGAACACGTTTTGTGGCTATGGATAAAATGTGTGATTGGCGGGATGCCGCCCACTCCGCGGGCGAAGTGGCATGCCGCATCCAACTGAGTGTTGAAACTCCGCAATTGCCAAAGCTTGGATGGGTGTACATCGGATAGTGGAAATGCCCAGCGGGGGGTCGCGACGCCCGCCATTCCCTCAAACTCGCGTCGCGCTACATCGATTTTGTGGAGATAAGGTGGGAGGCCGAGATGGATCAGCGCAGCAGCCTGCGGGCGGTTATGATCGCAATGTTCCTGGTGGCGCTGTTCATCGTCGGAATTTACGCCGGTCAGCACATCGGACTTCTGCCGCGGATGTGATGCGAGGCGGGTCGCAAGGCCCGCCTCCTTTGGCCGTTTAATCCTTACGCCACCTAGGAAACGCGAATTACCTCGTTGGATAAAAGGAGCAGAAAACTGCCATCGTCGAGGCGCTCTGCAACGTCCCCTTCTTCGGTGACGTAGTCGGTCCTTGTATTTACGGACCGCCGAGAAGTCCGCATTTGTTCAATGACAGTATAATTTCGACCTTCAGCGTTTGAACAGCGGAAACGCTTCGTTTCAACGTAATTCATGTCCTTTGCCTCGGAGAATTGCACCTCATAAATATTTGGCGACAAAGGCGTAGAGTCAAGAAGAGTGGTGTCGTGTTTTTCTCCGGCACGAATTCGGCCATGAACAGCGCGGTCCTAGGATGACGGCTTGATCCCCGGAGAAACCGATGGTCATCTACTGGTAATGAGGGCGCCGACGGCAGCACCAAGCGACGCACCGAAGGTAATGCCAATCACAGCGTCGTCAAAAATCATCAGGCCGAAGGCGGCGCCTATTCCAATTCCGATCGTTGCGCCCAGTGCCATGTGATTTCATCTGCAAAAAGACCAGTTACCGGTCAGATGGCAGCACATTGCCTTAGTGGCATGGCCAAATCAGGGTGCGCCCCCGCTGATCCGTAAGCGCTGTCGCTCTCTCGCACATTGACGCGTTCTTCCGGTTTAGCGCAATCCCCCGTTCATTCTGCCCATGTCGGCGACGAAGTCGAAGTCCATTATCGCTGGCATCCGTATTTCGGCCAAAAGGTGTCTGTTCGGCGCGTCGAAGAACGAGCGACAGGTCGGTTTTTGAAGGTTTTGGGACCGACAGGTGTCGTGATCGCGATTTCGGGGTGGATGATAGATCCTGTGGTGTGCAGCGGCATGACCATGGGAACGGCACGCGTCGATCTTGCGGCGCTGATCGAACTGAACAGACTGGTCTCAGGCGGTGCGAAGGCGGCACTCTTCCGAGGTGAACATAGAATCACTCAGGAGGAAGATGATGAGATCCCGCAACACGCTGGTGCCGGCGTCGGGCCGGCAGCTCGACCTGATATTCAAAACCCGCACGCTCGACGGACTGAGCGACAAGGATCGCAAGAAGGCGATATCAACACTGGCTTGCCTGCTGATGCAGGCGGCCGGTCTGGCCGTCGAGGAGCTCAACGATGATCAGCACTGATCTGATTCCGACAGTGCTGCTTGAACGCAAGGCCGTCGTTTACGTTCGGCAGTCCACTCAGTCACAGGTGATGACCAATCTGGAAAGCCAGCGACGGCAGTATGACCTTGTTGACGTCGCACGACAGCGCGGCTTTCTCGACGTTGAGGTCATCGACGATGACCTCGGACGCTCCGCCAGCGGAACGGTCGCGCGCCCCGGCTTCGATCGTCTCGTCGCCCTGCTGTGCGCCGGCAAAGTTGGTGCCGTTTTATGCTTCGACGCCTCACGGCTCGCACGTAACGGCCGCGACTGGCACCATCTGCTCGAACTATGTGGCCTCGTTGAAGCCCGCGTCATAGATCACGATGGTGTCTACAATCCATGTCGGCCCAATGATCGTCTGCTGCTGGGGATGAAGGGCAGTATCAGCGAGTTCGAACTTGGCGTGCTGAGAGCCCGCATGCTCGATGCCGCCAGATCGAAAGCGCGCCGTGGCGAATTGCGACTTTCCGTTCCGTTCGGCTACATTTGGCATCGGGAGGCGGGGCTTGGACTGGACCCCGATCTGCGTCTGCAAGACGTAATCCGATCTATATTCGCACGCTTCCACGAGCTTGGAAGCGCGCGTCAGGTGCTGCTGTCGATGACGAAAGATCAAATCCACTTTCCGCGGCCTTCGGATGAAAGGCGCATGACCAACTTCGTCTGGACGCCGGTCCGTTATCGCAATGTAATCGGCATCCTCAAAAACCCCTTCTACGCCGGCGTCTACGTCTATGGGAAGAGCGAGAAGCGGACTGCCATCGTTGATGGACGAGCGCGTCGCAGCTATGGGCATGGCAAGCCTGTCGGCACCTGGGAGGTGATGATCCGGGATCATCACGAAGGTTACATCAGTTGGGACGAGTACGAGCGCAACCAACAGCAATTGGCGCTCAATAATTATGGCCGCTCGGGCGGGACTAAATCGGGCCGTGGCGGCAAAGCGTTATTATCGGGACTCCTGACCTGCGGACGGTGTGGGCGGCGGCTGAGTGTTGCTTATACGGGCAATCCACACAATCCTGTCTATCGCTGCGACAAGCAGAATCTAATGATGGGCTTGCCCCGGTGCATGACGTTCGGTGGCCCGAAGGTCGATGCGGCGGTTGCGCGCGAGTTGTTGCGCGCGGTAGAACCGTTAGCGATCGAAGCGACCTTTGAAGCAGAGCGGATGCACCGGGAGCGGCAAGAAGACCAGCGGCACATTCACGACCTGGAGCTACAACAGGCTCGCTACGAGGCCAGCCTGGCTGAGCGTCGCTATGCGGCATGCGATCCCGACAATCGTCTCATCGCCGCGCAGCTTGAGAAGAATTGGGAAACTGCATTACGCCGCGTGCGGGATCTGGAGGAGCGCAAGCCTGCCGACAGTCCTTCGACAATAGCGGTCGATCCAGGCACTTTCGCGAACTTGGCCGACAATCTCTTAGCTGCCTGGGAGTCGCCCGATGTGACCATGCGCGTGCGCCAGCAACTGCTGCGTACACTCATCGCCGACATTGTCGTTGATGTCGACGATGCGGTGCGTGACGTCGTGCTGACGATCCATTGGAAGGGCGGCCAGCATTCGGAACTCAAGGTCCGTAAGCCTCAGACCGGTGAACACGGTTGTGCCACCACTGAGGATGCCCTGGCGGTGATGCGCAGCATGGCTGGTCGCTGGTCCGATGAACATATCGCCGCGTCGCTGAATCGAATGGGCATGCCAACGGGGCAAGGAAAAACCTGGACCGCCCATCGGGTCGCTTCTGTAAGGCGGGTACGTGCGATCCACGCGTACAAATCAGCCGACAAAGACGGCGAATGGCTGACCATGACTGAGGCTGCGGCGGCATTAGGCGTAACTAACCATCGAATACGCCATCTGATAAAGATGAAGGTGTTGTCCGCCGAACAGGTGGTTCGCGGTGCGCCGTATCAAATCAGGGTCAGCGACCTGGCTTCTGCGACGGTCCAAGCCGCGATAGCCCTGAAGGGCCGCCCGTGTCGCATTGCTGACACGGAGACGCTTCCAATGTTTACAGATACTTAGAGAAGGAGCGCACAATGACTCAGGTCCGGCTATCTAACGGATGGTACTCTCGACGGCGTTCTTGCCGATCTCGATGCGACCATCGGCCAGCATGACGAAGCCAACACATGTCGAAATGGCATATGTTTATTACACGTGGCGTCCTTCTTCTTTTTGAGATGCCGCTGCCGCTTAACAAATGCGCTACACGCAAACCAAGCTACGTAGGTCATTAGAATGGCTAGCTGCTGCAACAAGATGGCGACGACGGCTATAAACTGGTCTAAATCGTCATAAGAGTCGTCCACAGTGGTGATATCTGGCGTGAACGTCATTCTGTCGCACACGTATGATGACAGAACGACCCAGATCACCGCCAAAAAATGCAATGTTTTCCGGCAATGTGGCCATCTCCGACCAGCGACCAAAGCCAAGATCGGACCTGCGAGGTTGCTCGTAAGTATGATGGCGAACGCGAGTTCAGGCTTGATCATTGAAAATTGATCCTCCGCTGAATAGCTCAAGCTGTTACGCTATCAATCATCGCATTCCATGTCAGCGATATCGTCAGCCAACACCGCAGCGTGCTCCGACAGAACCGCAGCCACATTGTCGAGAAGCATCGCCAATTCGGGATCGCTCACGAAAAGCTGCTCCTGCCTAACTTTCAACTTCCCGATATAGAATTGTGGATATGCAGTGAACCAGTCATCTGCTCGAGGCTTGCCATGCTGATGCTCCATTTAGTGTTCGCGAGTCCACAAGTACGGTGCGGCTCAGGCAATCCCATCAACATCGCCATCTTCGTCCAGTTCGTGCACTGGCAGATAGGTGTTCTTCTCCATCCACTCTCGAACGATAAACCTGATCATGTCATTGCGCGTCTTGCCAAGCTCGCCCGCCAGGTCGCGCAAGGCGTCTTCGACATCATCCTCCATCGAGACGCCGCCGGCATTGCGTAGCCGTAGAGCGGCGCGACGAAGCATGATCTGAAGATCCGCTCGCGAGATAGCTGCGATCCGATCGGCGGCGTCTTCGAGGAGGGTGGCGGTGTCATCCTTTACCAAGCTGCAATCCTTACTTTGATCAGCTTCATGTTGGGCCGGCCCATGGCATCAGCCTGGCGCTATTGAAGGGCGCCGCTTTCCGCGAACGCCCGAGCGACGGGTTCGAAATACTCATTTGGCGGAAACGAGTTCAGTTTGATCAAATGTTTCCGCAGAGCATCGAACTCAGAATATGCCACTTTGCGCTCCAAGGCTTCGTTGGCGAGGGCGTCCATGGCGTCACAGACGGACTCTACGGCTGCTTTATGAGCGTCAGCCTCAGATTTCGTGGAAAGGTGGGGGCTTGACCTAACATAAAGCCACGCATTTTCACGAGCATAAGCCGAGAGCGCTCGGATCTATCTTGCGATCGCCATATCCTTCTTATTCGGATCAATCACTCGTGTCCCTTTCCGCGGTAGGTTGTAGGAATTCCTGCAGCCTCATGGCACCGCGCAAGCGTCTCCAGCCATGCTGCTAACCCCGCCGGCACTTCAGTATTGCCAGCTTCCAGCGCTTCCACCCACGAGAGGTCCATTGCAGCGCACTGGCAAGGTTTATTGGCGTCCAGCGGATGTGGAGAAGGCATTCGGTGAAACGAGCAGGGGTCATGGTAGGCTCCAATTCGTGGTACGCCACACAGTGGCACCACTCGCGTCCATGTCAATCACACCGCGGCGGCTTGGTCCAAAATGATCCGGTCGGCTTTTCCCGTAGAACTTCTTCAAGCCTAAACGGCATCCCCGTTGGACATGTCTCCAAGGCGCGCCATAGAAAATGCGCGTCACCATCGTAACCGGAGAAGATGATGTCTGAACTTGATGATCTCTTGAGGCAAAAGGCGGAACTTGAAACCAGAATTCAGGAGGTCATGGCAGGCCAGATAGATCGGCTTAAACTAGAATTTGCCGATCTCGCCTATAAGCTTCGTGAAATCGGAGGGCTGCCGAACGCAGTCGAGTCCGTGTTCACCGACAAGGCCGGAACGTTCAATTCCTACCGTGTGATGCGTGTGAAGAAGGCGTAGGCAATCCCAACAGCCGACGTATTTGACTTTGACGCTGGCATACTATGCGAAGAATGCGGCGACCGCTGAGCGTGTGAGAGCCAGGATGGCTCGCCTCGGCGTAACTCCCGCAGGGCACAAGGTATGGACGGAGATCGAAGACGATTTCTGTCGTCTTCTGTATTTTGACCACTTCGCGCTGCGCCAAATACTCAGACATCGAACGGCGCGGGCAATTCAAGCGCGCTGCTGCGAGCTTGGATTTGGGCGGAAATATCACCGCTGGGGCCCATTAGAACGGCAGAAGCTTCGAAAGTTGTATCCCGAGGCTTCTCGGGAAGAGATATGCGCCACGTTTCCCGACATCCCCTGGGAAAACATCCAAGCCGCTGCTCGCTATTATGGTTATCGGCGAAAAAAGAAGCGATACGTCATAACGGGCATCGCAGCCAATGATCAGGTTCGAGCTTTTTGCTACGATCTGGGGTGGATAATGCGGGACCTGGATGAGGAAAGCGGCACAGGCCGCTACTTTCAGAGAAACGGCAGCAGGCGCAAGTATCCAGATTTCAAGGCGATAAGCAAAGCCGTCAAGGCGCTCGGGGGCATCCTCGAAGTCCGTTGGCAAGAGGAATGATGGCTCAGGGGTGTCAGGGCCGCATGTTGCATTCCATGTCGCGTGGATTCGCCGCTACCTAATTGAAACGCTTGGAAATCAACGCAAGCAGATGTAACACGCTTGCGACATGGGACTGGCTCGACTGAGTGGGCTGATCGCTCACTAACTAACTGAAATTGTCGAAGAAATTGATTGGCTGGGGAACCTGGATTCGAACCAAGATTAACGGAGTCAGAGTCCGTCGTTCTACCATTGAACTATTCCCCAGCATAAGCGAACCGGCGGGCGGTCGGCTGGTGTGCGGCGCTTATAACCAAAAGCCGGGGAATTGCAAATAGCTGTTTTGAAAAAAATCGGTGCTGCCGCGGAAAGGTGAAATCGCTGCAAATCCCTTGGTCCAAAAAAGAATTTGGCGATTTCGGCGGGCGCTGATATTCTTGCCGCAACGCAAAAATCGAATGAGCGCCTGCTGCATATCTCAAGACTTGCGCGGCGCGATGGAAAAACAACGTGGAAGACCCCGAAGGCGGCGCAAAGCCGCAATTTGACGGGGCGCCGGCGGCAGGGCGCAAGGACGGCAAGAAGTCCAGGCGCCGCAAGGGCAAACGTGGCGGGCAATCCCGCAACGCGGCCCATCCCGCTTCGCATGAGCCTTCCGGCGGTGCCGGACAGCCAGCGCGCCCGATAGAAGATGCAGCCGGGAATCCGGCCCGCAAGCGCAAGCGTCGCCGTCGTGGCGGCCATGGTGCCGTGCAGGACGGTCCATCTATCCCCCAGGCAATGGAACAGACGGCAGCGGCAGGCAATGCTGTCCGTTCCGATAGCGATTCAGCGCCGAGCCGTCGCAGCCGCCGCAAACACCGCGGCAAGCGCGGTCTACAGGGCCGGCCGCTGACATCGGCAAAACCAGCAGGTGCCCCGCAGCAGGAAAGCCGCGCGGAAGAAACGGTGCTCAGGGCCGACCTGCGTGAAGCACTGAATGGCGCGAGCGCCAACCGCAGGGGCCGCCAGGAAAGCCATTCCCATTCCGGGCATCAGGGTGATCGCCAGGCCGGCGAGCATGTGTGGCCGGAGGAGCTCTACGCCGCTCTCGATCTCGGCACCAACAATTGCCGTCTCCTCATTGCCCAGCCGACCCGTCCGGGTCAATTCCGTGTCGTCGATGCTTTTTCCCGCATCGTGCGCCTCGGCGAGGGCCTTGCGGCCAGCGGCCGTTTGTCCGACGAGGCGATGGAGCGGGCGATCGAGGCCTTGAGGATCTGCGCCTCCAAGCTCAGGAACCGGGAGATCCGCCGCATGCGGCTGATCGCCACCGAAGCCTGCCGCCAGGCAGTCAATGGCGAGGACTTCCTCAGCCGGGTCGTTGCCGAAACCGGCCTTGCGCTCGAGATCATCGATCGCGAGACAGAGGCGCGGCTTGCCGTCTCCGGCTGCTCCTCGCTGGTCGGTCGTGAGACGCGCTCCGTCGTGCTCTTCGATATCGGCGGCGGCTCGTCGGAGATCGCCGTCATCCGCATCGGCGACAATCGCTTCAGCCGCCTTGCCAATCACATCACCCACTGGACCTCGCTTCCGGTCGGCGTCGTGACGCTGTCGGAGCGCCATGGCGGGCACGACGTCACGCCGGAGGCCTTCGAAGGCATGGTGCGTGAAGTCGAAGGCATGCTTGGAAGCTTCGATTGCCCGGAGATCGAGGTCGCCCAGACCGGCGACTTTCACCTGATCGGCACATCGGGCACGGTGACGACGCTTGCCGGCGTGCATCTCGACCTGCCGCGTTATGACCGGCGCAAGGTCGATGGCATCTGGCTGTCCGACGATGAGGTCTCCGCCATGCAGGCAAAGCTTCTCTCCTGGGATTTCGCAAGCCGCGCCGCCAATCCCTGCATCGGGCCTGACCGGGCCGATCTGGTGTTGGCCGGCTGCGCCATTCTCGAGGCGATCCGCCGCCGCTGGCCGAGCCCGCGCATGCGGGTTGCCGATCGCGGCTTGAGGGAAGGCTTGCTCACCGACATGATGGCCGATGACGGCGTGTGGCGGCGCAACCGCAACCGCCGCGGCCAGCGCGTGAGATCGCGAGATAAGGAATAGGCATGACCAAGGCACCGATCGCGGGAAACCGCACCGGCCGCAAGCTCGGCCAGCGCGTCAAGAACAAGAAGATGAAGGCCTCCTCCCGCCAATGGCTGGAGCGCCACATCAACGATCCCTATGTGCAGCGCGCCCAGCTTGAAGGCTATCGCGCCCGTGCCGCCTTCAAGCTGCTGGAGATCGACGAGAAACATCACATCCTGCGCGGCGCCAGGCGCATCATCGATCTCGGCGCTGCCCCCGGCAGCTGGTCGCAGATCGCCGCCAAGGTCACCGGCTCGACAGATGATGATATTCGTGTGGCTGCGATCGATTTCCTCGAAATGACCCAACTGCCGGGGGTCAAGATCCTGCAGCTCGATTTCCTCGATCCCAGTGCGCCGGAAAAGCTGCTGGAGGCCGTCGGCGGTACACCGGATCTCGTCATATCGGACATGGCAGCGCCCACCACCGGCCACCACCGCACCGACCATCTGCGCACCATGCATCTGTGCGAAGTCGCGGCGCATTTCGCCGTCGAAGTGCTGGGGGAAGGTGGACACTTCCTCACCAAGACCTTTCAGGGTGGCACCGAGCGTGAGTTGCTCGCCATGCTCAAGCAGAACTTCCGCCAGGTCGTCCATGTCAAACCGAACTCGTCGCGCGCCGAATCGGTCGAGATGTTCCTGCTGGCCAAGGGGTTCAAGGGGCGCAAGGCCGAAGGTGAAGCAGAGGAAGCTTGATCTTTGGGCTGGTCCTGTCCGATGATGGCGATCGACTGCCTAATTCCTTAAATCGGAATCGATGTAGGGATAAATTATGCAGCAATTAAAAGCGCCACAGCCTCCTTTGCGCGTCTCAAAGGAGGCGCGGCGCTGCAAGGATTTGAACCGCTGATCCCATGCTTCTTTACGTCACGCTCGGAACCAACGACCTTTATCGCGCAGGGCATTTTTACGATGCCGTGCTGCCTGTGCTCGGTTATCGTCGGCAGCGCTCTTCCGAAGAGGAAATCGGCTATGCCGCCGACGGCGATACGCGCTGCCGCTTCTGGGTGGTGACGCCGTTCAATCGCCGCCGGGCGACCTCAGGCAATGGCGCCATGGTGGCGCTTGCGGCCGAACGCCGAGCGGATGTCGATGCCTTCCATGCGGCGGCAATCGCGGCAGGCGCCGTGGATGAGGGTGAGCCCGGCCTGCGCTCCTACCATGCCCATTTCTACGCCGCCTATGTGCGCGATCTCGACGGCAACAAGCTCTCTGCCGTTTGCGAAAACCCGGAGTAGCGGCTGCCGAAAGCGCGTCGCGATCTTTCAGATTTGCTCCCCGCGCTTTAGGTCCTTGTTCCCACGCATGTCGTTACCGCAAAACCGCTGCATACTTTTGCGCGACACGCTTTATTTCACCGCGTGCTGTTCGGCTTCAACAGTTGCTGCGGTTATTGCCTTGGAGCGGTGGCCGGAAACGAGTGCGCCGGCATTGCGGTCCATCCGGATGAAGGGAATGGTCGCAATGACGGTCAGTCCGGCGATGATATAGAAGGCGAGGTGGAAATCGGCCACTTGCAGCGCTTCGCCGCGGAAATAGATCGAGCTCTCCAGGATCGCGGCGGCGACCGCAACGCCGAGCGCCAGGCTGACCTGCTGCATCACCGAACTCATCGATGTCGCCTGGCTGGCTTCCGAATCTTCGATATCGGCGAAGGCAAGCGCGTTGACGCCGGTGAACATGAAGGAGCGGGAGAAACCGCCGAGCAGCAGGACGCCGATGATGACGAGGTGCGGCGTCGACGGCGTGAACAGGCCGGTGGCGACAGTCACCAGGGTCGTCACCATGGCGGCGCCGAGAAGCGTTGTGCGGAAGCCGGCGGCGGCGAAGACGCGCTTCGCCATGAACTTGGTGGTGATCGCCCCGATCGCGCCTGCAAAGGTGATGAGGCCGGATTGGAACGGCGTCAGCCCGAAGCCGAGCTGCAGCATCAGCGGCGTCAGGAAGGGCATGGCGCCGACGCAAATGCGAAACAGCATGCCGCCCAAGGTGGAGGCCCGAAACGTCGGGTTCTTGAACAGGTTGAGATTGAGGATCGGCGCCGGATGCCGCTTGGCATGGCGCACGTAGAGGACGCCGCAGATGAGGCCGATCAAGGTGGCGGTGACGCCGATGATCGGCGGCAGGGCCGGCAGACTGACCACCGACAGGCCGAAGACGACGCCTGCAGCCGAAAGCGAGGTCAGCACGAAACCGGTAAAATCGAGCCGCGGCGGCGCCGTCGCTTCCACCTCCGGCAGAAAAATCGTCGCAAGCCAGATGCCGATGATGCCGACCGGCACGTTGATCAGGAAGATCCAGTGCCAGCTGAAATAGGTGGTGATGAAGCCGCCGAGCGGCGGGCCGGTGAGAGGGCCGACAAGAGCGGGGATGGTGAGCAGCGCCATGGCCGAGACCAGATCGCTGCGCTGCGTCGTGCGCACCAGCACGAGGCGGCCGACCGGCGTCATCATCGCGCCGCCCATGCCCTGCAGGAAGCGGGCAAACACGAATTCGATGAGGTTGGACGAAATTGCGCAGAAGATCGAGCCGATGACGAAGACCGAGATGGCAAGGCGGAAGATTTTCTTGGCGCCGAACCTGTCGGCCATCCAGCCGCTGACCGGGATGAACACCGCCAGCGCCACCATGTAGGAGGTCAGCGCCAGCTTCAGCGTGATCGGCCCGACATTGAGATCCGCCGCGATCGCCGGCAGCGCCGTCGCAATGACGGTCGAATCCATCTGTTCCATGAAGAGGGCGACGGCAAGGATCAGCGGGACGATGCGATTCATAGGCGGGAGCCTTGATGGGCGCGGAATGGAGCGGGGAAGGCCGGTGCTGTTTAGTCCCAGCTGCGGGTTCTGCCAATCCCCAAATCCGGGCCGATGACACGTTTGCTTCACGTCTGCGTGAGACGGCTTGCGCATTAACGTCGCTTGTCAAGATTGACATATGTTTACCTGGCCGGGGCAAGAAATCCGGCCGGAATCGACACTGGGGGCCGTGCGGTGGCGCACCTGCACGTCATGAAGGCCTGCACGTCATGAAGGATGGACATATGACAATTTCGTCGGGAATAAAGCGGCGCACCCTTTTTGCCGCAGGTCTTGGCCTGCTGGCGGCGCCGGTCGTTTTAAGAGAGAAGGCCGAAGCGGCCGCAACTGGAGCACACAATCATATGGATGGAACGCCTTTGCCTGAGATCAATCAATTCAAGCTCGGTTCCTATAAGTTCACCGTCGTCCGCGACGGCACCAGCATTGTCGAAAAGCCCTATGAAACCTTCGGCACCAATCAGGATCCCGAAACGGTCAAGGCGTTGCTGACTACAAACTTCCTGCCGGCCGACAAGTTCATGAATGGCTATTCGCCGGCTCTCATCGATACCGGTTCGGACGTCATCCTCGTCGATACCGGCTTCGGCGCTGGCGGCCGTGCACGCGGCGCCGGCCAGCTTGCAGAAGGCCTGAAGGCGGCAGGATATTCGGCCGACGACGTCACGCTGGTGGCGCTCACCCATCTGCACGGCGATCATATCGGCGGCTTGATGGAAGGCGGCGCGGCTGCCTTCAAGAATGCCCGCTATGTCGTCGGCCAGGCGGAATATGATTTCTGGTCGGACAAGGCACGTGAGGGCACACCGGCCGAGGGCGGCCACAAGGCGGTGCTCGCCAATGTCGTGCCGCTCGCCGAGAAGACCACCTTTATTAAGGACGGTGATAGCGTCGCACCCGGTGTGACTGCGATGCTGGCGTCCGGCCACTCGCCGGGCCATATGGTGTTCCACGTCGAATCCGAGGGCAAACGCCTGGTGCTCACAGGCGATACGGCCAACCATTATATCCTGTCGCTGCTGCGGCCGGATTGGGAGGTGCGCTTCGACATGGACAAGACGCAGGCAGCCGCCACCCGCCGCAAGGTTTTCGAGATGATCGCGACCGAAAAGATCGCCTTCCTCGGTTATCACATGCCATTCCCGGCAGTCGGCTTCGTCGAGAGGCAGGATGGCGGTTATCGCTTCGTGCCGAAGACCTATCAGTTCGACATCTAATCCGAAGCGGTTCAGCCTTTCACGGAAGCGCTGGGCCGCTCTAACTTCTTGTTTTTATGCAATTTCGAACGGAAAAGTGCTTAGCGCTTTTCCCGAAATGCTCTGGGCGCATGGCACCCATGACGAGCCTGGCGGACATGCCGGGCTTTTTGCTATTTCCTTCCTGTCATAGACGTGTTACCAGCCCTCGCCAACTTCCAAGCAACCCATGCAGACCGCCGGGGCGGACGATTCGTTTCCGGACAGGGTCGCATTTTTATTAAACGAAGGAATTTGGCCATGGCACGCATCATTGAAACGGCAACCGGCGCAGACGCGCTTACCTTCGACGACGTGCTGCTGCAGCCGGGACATTCCGAGGTCATGCCCGGCCAGACGAATATCTCCACCCGCATCGCCCGGGATTTCGAACTCAACATCCCCATCATCTCATCCGCCATGGATACCGTCACCGAGAGCCGCTTGGCGATCGCCATGGCCCAGGCCGGCGGCCTCGGCGTCATTCATCGCAACCTGACGCCGATCGAGCAGGCCGAGCAGGTCCGGCAAGTGAAGAAGTTTGAAAGCGGCATGGTCGTCAATCCGGTGACGATCGGCCCCGATGCGACGCTTGCCGATGCGCTCGGGCTCATGAAGTCCTACAGCATTTCCGGCATCCCTGTCGTCGAGAAGTCCGGTCGCCTCGTCGGCATCCTGACCAACCGCGACGTCCGCTTCGCTTCCGATCCGGAACAGAAGATCCACGAATTGATGACCAGGGACAATCTGGTCACCGTCAAGGAAAACGTCGATCAGCAGGAGGCCAAGCGCCTGCTGCATTCGCATCGCATCGAGAAGTTGCTGGTGGTCGATACCGAAGGCCGTTGTGTCGGCCTCATCACCGTCAAGGACATCGAGAAGTCGCAGCTGAACCCGAACGCTTCCAAGGATGCACAGGGCAGGCTTCGCGCCGCGGCCGCCATCAGCGTCGGTGACGACGGCTTCGAGCGCGCCGAGCGGCTGATCGAGGCCGGCGTCGACCTTCTGGTCGTCGATACCGCCCATGGCCATTCGCAGCGCGTCCTCGATGCCGTCAGCCGCGTCAAGAAGCTTTCCAACTCGGTGCGCATCATGGCCGGCAACGTCGCCACCTATGACGGCACCAGGGCGCTGATCGATGCCGGCGCGGATGCCGTCAAGGTCGGCATCGGTCCGGGTTCGATCTGCACCACGCGCATCGTTGCCGGCGTCGGCGTGCCGCAGCTCGCCGCGATCATGTCGGCGGTTCAGGCCGCGAATGATCAGGACGTGCCCGTCATCGCCGATGGCGGCATCAAGTTCTCCGGCGATCTTGCCAAGGCGATCGCTGCCGGCGCTTCCGCCGTCATGATCGGCTCGCTGCTTGCCGGCACCGATGAAAGCCCGGGCGAGGTCTATCTCTACCAGGGACGCTCCTTCAAGGCCTATCGCGGCATGGGCTCCGTCGGCGCCATGGCCCGCGGCTCGGCCGATCGTTACTTCCAGGCTGAGGTGCGCGACACGCTGAAGCTCGTGCCTGAGGGGATCGAAGGCCAGGTGCCGTACAAGGGGCCGGTCTCGGGCGTCATCCACCAGCTCGCCGGCGGCCTCAAGGCGGCCATGGGTTATGTTGGCGGCAAGGATCTGAAGGATTTCCAGGAGCGGGCGACTTTCGTGCGCATCTCCGGTGCCGGTCTTCGCGAAAGCCACGCCCATGACGTGACGATCACCCGCGAGAGCCCGAACTATCCAGGCGCCGGCCTCTGACCATGAAGGCGGGCAGCGGGATTCCTCTCTGGGTCGTCTCGCTGCTCGCAGCCCTCTGCCTTGCCGTGCTCGCCTGGACGACCTTCGGCTTCGTCGTTCCGTTCAAGCACGAAACCGGCCAAGCGGTGCTCGATACCTATTTCGCTGGTTACGACGAGTCGGCGGTCTTCCACATGCAGAAGCTGCTCGATGAGAACGAGACGGCGACCAGGCTGCTGCGCGCCATGTATTTCGGGCCGGAGCTGATCTTCCCGGCATTGCTGACGGCGCTGCTGTTCCTCGCCTTCCTCAAGCTCGGTCCTGTCGGTTCGTGGTTCGGTCAATCGGTGCATCCGTTTGTCGGCAAGGCAGTTTACCTGCTGCCGTTCATCTACGGCATCGCCGACTACGGCGAAAACATCTCGAGCCTCATCGCCTTCGGCAACGGGGCGGATGCAGGTCTTGCAACGTACCTGCTGCCCTGGATGACGCGATTGAAATTCGCAAGCCTCGCCATCTGCTTCATCCTCATCGCTCGGCTCGCCATCGCCCGCTGGCTCTCACCGCGCCGGGACTGAAGCGCCGGGTAATCCACCCAACACCGTGACGGATTGCAAAACCGGTACGCCTGGACGGCATGCATTTGGCAACGCCGGTGCCGATGCGGGGCAGCGCTGGCATCCGGCTTTCCTTTCAGCTAATGCTCGCGTCGAAAGCGGAAGCGGAAAGGAAACGGCCACACATGACCGGCTATCAAATCTTCTGGCCACTCCTTGCCCATGTGGCCCTGGTCTATGGTCTTTACGCGCTTCTTGGGCTTCGGCGCGCAAAAATGGTCCGTGCCGGCGGCATCGCGAAATCGGATTATCGCGAAAACCGCAGCGAGCCGGCCGAAAGCCTCGTCGTCAAGAACTGTCTCGCCAACCAGTTCGAACTGCCTGTGCTCTTCCATGTCTGCTGCATTCTTCTTTATATCACGGACGCCGACAATATCGTCACCGTCGGGCTTGCCTGGGCCTTCGTCGTCCTGCGTTATGCTCACGCCGCCGTCCACGTCACCAGCAACGAATTGCGCTATCGCAGCCCGCTTTTTGCGGCAGGCTATGCCGTACTCGCTGCCATGTGGATCTGGCTCGCCGTTTGGATGGCAATCGGCTGAACCTGCGTCGATCGCAGCCAATAGGAGGCCGTGCTCGATGTCCTCGACAACGCGATGACTGTCTCTCTTCTCTGAGGGAGGATGGCACAACCTGTCGAGGTCTTTTCGATGTTCCGTCAATCCCCGCTATATGCTGTGAGACCTTGATTTCACAGGCTTTTGCCGACCGTTAAAATCTGAACGGTTCCATTTACGGCAGGTGAAGGCTTGCATGTCATACCCGCCCGACGCGCTGGCTGGCATATGCCTCCGTCGCGACAAAAAGAATGGGAACGACATGGGCGCGGAAAGCATGGATCGGATCGGCTTGCGCAGGAAGCCGAAGCAGGAGCGCAGCATCCAGAGGCTGGACCTCATTCTCGCCGCCGCCGCCAAGATCATCGCCGAAAAGGGCGTCAGCGCCATGCGGATGACGGAACTCGCCATCGCCGCCAAGGTGCCGATCGGTTCGGTCTACCAGTATTTCCCGGAGAAGGCGGCGATCGTCAAAGCCCTGTTCGACCAGCACGCCTCGGCGATCCAGGCGAAGATGGCGGCGATGTTTGCTGACGTACAGTCAATCGACCAGGCGCTGGACGTCGTCTGCGCCACCATCGACTGGTATTACGATTCCTACCACAACGATCCCGTTTATCTCGGCGTCTGGATGGGAACGGAGACCGATCAGGATCTGCTGCAACTGAATATCGAGCACAGCGGTCACGTCGCCGGCATCTTCCGTGACGCCGTGCGTCAGCTGGCTCCCGACCTTTGCGACGAAGAAATGTATGCGCGCACTTACCTGTTCAGCCACCTGATCGGCGCCGTCATCCGGCTTGCCGCCGTCAGCGAGGAGGCCTTGGCGCGGCGTATGCTCGATGAGTGGAAGCGCGTCATCCGCGCCTCCCTTTTCGCCACGACCGTGGCGCGCGCCGCCTGATCTCTTACCAGCTTGGTACCATATTGGCCGCCTTCAGCCGCGGATAAAGGCGCGCGTGGGCGGATTTGACGTCTGCCTCGAGGCTGTCATCGACGACAGTGGGCGTGATGTTGTCGAGGCAGGCGGTGATATGCGCCGTGATAGCGTTCATCAGCGAGAGCGAAACGCCCGGTCGCTTCATGATGCCGATCTGCACCGGCGGCAGCGCCGGGAAGCCGTCCGCCTGGCTCAACACCTTCATGCCCGTCCGCAGTGCCGATTCCGGCATCACCGAAACCGCCATGCCGGCAAGCACGGCGGCGGCAACGACGGTGCAGGACCAGCTGGTGAACAGGATCTGGTGCTCGCGTCCCACAGCATCGAGCGCCGAGCAGGCGAGCTGGCGCCACTGGCAATCGCGCCGGCCGACGGCAAGCGGCACCGGCGCGTCGTCGCGGATCGGATGGTTGGCCGAGCCCACCCAGCAGAGCGGCTCGGTTCTCACCACATCCGACATGCGCTCGCGCGGATTGTGGGTCACAAGCGCTATGTCGAGCTCGCCCTTGTGCATGCGTTCGGCAAGATCCACCGAGGGCTCACAGACGATATAGAGCTCGACATTCGGATGCGTCTTGGCGAAGCGCCCGATGATTTCAGGCATGTAGCGGTCGGCGTAGTCGTCCGGGGTGCCGATGCGCAGCGTCCCCTCCAGCCTGTTGTCGTCGAAGGCGGCGATCGCCTCATTGTTGAGGCGGATGATGCGTCGGGCATAGTTGAGCAGCTTTTCGCCCTCGACCGTCAGCCGGTTGCCGCGGCCGTCCTTGATGAACAGCTGCTTGCCGATGCGCTCCTCGAGACGGCGCATCTGCATGGAGACGGCCGATTGGGTCTTGTAGACCCTGTCGGCGGCCTTGGTGAAGCTGCCGGAATCGACGATGGCGATGAAAGTCTGCAATTGGTCGAGATCAAGAGGCGCGGACATGTTGTCACCCATAAAGATAGCTGATGATAATCATTAGAAACATTCGTTGGACTGATCAATAGGTCTTTGGCATCTTCGGGATGCAAATCAAGCAAAGTGAAGGACAGACACCCTGCCTGTCCGAGCCAATTCAGCCTTGCTCCTTCCCGTGCGACCTCGCGGGAGGGGTGGGTTGTTGCGCGCCTGAAAGAAAATCGAAAGAAAGGAGAGTCCCATGCGGATGACAGACAGAACAATAGAACTCGACTGCGGCAAGCTCACCCCGACGTTTCCCCAGCGTCTGGCAGCAGGCCTCGCACCGCTGACCTCCCTCTTTCGCGGGTTCCGCAATCGAATGGAGATCAACACGCTGCACGATCTGAGCGACGCTCAGCTGAGGGATATCGGCCTTAGCAGGGCCGACCTAACCTCCGCGTTCCTGGCGTCGACCTTCTTCGAAGACCCGTCGGAACATCTGACGCGCTCGGCGCGCAATCGTTGGCGCCTGTCGTCGTTCTTGCGCCCCTACGAGGAGCAGGAGCGTTAAGTTTCCCCGCAGGGTGATAGCCAATAGCCCTGCCGCTTGACCCGGTGATCGGCTTTCCCAAGCCATCTCCGGGTTTTTTTATGCGCTAAAGCATGTCGCGCAAAAGTGTGTCGCGGTTTTGCGATAACGACATGCGCAAGAATCTAAAGCATGTCGCGCAAAAGTGTGTCGCGGTTTTGCGGCAACGATATGCGCGAAACCAAGGACCTAAAGCGTGGCAAGCGAATCTGAAGGATCGCGACGCGCTTCAGAGCGCTATTCGCTCTTTTCCGAGGAGGGCTTCGGCCGATAGGTTTCGAAGATCGCTTCCAGGTTCCGCTGGTAGTTCTTCTGCACTTCAAGTCCGCTGTCGAACATGGCGTTCAGCATCTCGGTATAGCTGTCAGCATTGACCTTCGTCTCTTCCTTCGGCGCCTCCGGCGTCTTGGTCTTGGTTGGGGCCGCCGGCTGCTGGCCGAGCCCGCCCATCATCTCCTGGAAAGCCTTGGCAAAGGGATTGTCGAGGAAGGGGTTCGGTTGAGATGTCGCTTCCGGCTTCGGCGCCGAAAACATCAGCTGCATCGCCTGCGTGAAGGGATTGTCGAAGATGCTGGGTTCCGGGGACGTCTTCGGCTTCGGCGCAAAGCCGGTGCTTTCCAGCCACTTTTGGATGGTCTCGTTCATCGCGGAGTTGACGAAGGGGTTGACCGGCGAGGCCATCTGGCCGGTCGTCTGCTTGAACAACCCGCCCATCAGCGTATCGGCGAGCACCGGCAGCATCCGCTTGTAAATGTCCTGGCCGATGCCGGTCATCTGCGCGGCCTGGGCCGCGACCGCGCGCGAAACCTCCTTCGAACCGAAGAGTTGAGCAAGGATATTGTTGCCGTCGGAAATGCCCTCCGGCGTGAAGGCCCGGTTCATATCCTCGAAATATCGCGCATAGTTGCCGGAGGAGACCGCCTGCATCAGCCCGACGAAATCATAGGGATTGCTGGTGCTGCGTTTCAGCCCGGCGGAAAAGGCCGGCATCAGCGCCGCCATCGCCTTCGTCGCCTGCTCCTGCGCAAGGTTGAACTGCCGGGCGATCGCCTCCATCGCCGCGCCGTTCTGCGCCTGCATCATCATGTCGAAGAGTGGCAGCATGGAAGTTCCTTTCCCCGGTCGTGACGTGTTGTAACGCCACTATAACCGGAAATGGCAATGCGCAAACGGCTTTTTGCCATAAGAACTTAGCCTGACGGGGCGAATGCGGCCATAACGACGGCCGGCCGTCACCCTCCGTCGGCCTATATGATATCCTCACCGGAAACCGATCCCTGCGCACCGGCGTTCTTCTTCCATGGCCGAAACCAAATCCTCCACTGGTCACGACGAGGCGCCGCCGAGTGAAGACGGTGCGAAGCCGGGCGCCGACATTTCCTTCCCCTATGACAGGATGACCGTCGAACAATTCCGAAGACGCTTCCCCCGAGCCCGCTGGAATGATGCCCGCAAGGCCTGGTTCGTTCCCGGGCGGACGGCGTCCCGCCGCATCGGGCGATGGCTTGCCGAGATGGAGGTCGAAGCCGACGCCCATGCAGATGCGAAGGGCCGCGACGCCTTCGCCTTCGATCCCATCGACAGTCCTTACCTTGAACTCGGCAAGGCGGGCTTTCGAATTCGCACGCCGTACTCAAAGACCGTCGTCGACGAATTGCGCGAGGTGCCATTCTCGCGATGGGACGGCGATCTCAAGATATGGCACGTTCCCTTCCGGTCCTATGAGGAACTCAGACGCCGGTGGCCGGAGATCGAGGCGGCGGCGTGCAGAAACGAGCCGGAAGAAAGACGACGTCGAGCCGAGGAGCGGAAGGGAACAGAACAGGATGTGCGCAGCAAGCTCCGCTCTGCGGAACGGAAGCGTCATCGCTACCCGCTTCAGAGCGACGACTTGCCGCCGATAGGTCGTCCCGTGGTCACCGCCTACGGAATCGTCGTCTTTACCGAAATCTCAGGTGAACTGGTCGACCCGAACGTCGTTACGGACTTCTATGCCGGCGTGACCGAGGATCATGTTTGGGGATATTGGCGGGTGCCCACATTGGAAGAACTCGTCCGCACCTGGCCTGCGAAGACGCCACCAGTTCAGGACGCCGAGTGGTGGCTGCCGGCGATCGAGGAACTGAGGCCCGCCCGTCGCACGGCAAGATCGCGCGAAGCCAGGAATCGCGCGCAGGCGCAGTGACCACAGCTTGCCACTGCATATTCCTTGAATCGGTTCCGATTTAGGGAATTATTCAGGCCTCAGTTCAGTACTGATAGTCCTGGAACACCGGTTCCACGGAACCCTGCCAGCGGCCGTGATAGAGCGACAGCAGATCCTCGGCGAGCGTCGCCTTCTTGGCAAGCACTTCTTCGAGCGGCGCCAGGAAGATGCTCTCGTCCTGGCCTTCCCGGTTGAGCCTGCCGCGCGCCTTGAGGCCGGCCCTTGATATGCCGACCACTTCGCGCGCCATGTCGAAAAGCGGATGTCCGCGAAATTGTGCCTTCAGCGCTTCGGCCGGAACGGCATTGCGCAGGGCGCTGATCTCGGCAAAGCTCCAATCCTTCGTCAACTCATCAACGGCTTCGAGTGCGGCATCGTCGTAGAGCAGGCCGACCCAGAAGGCCGGCAAGGCACAGATGCGCCGCCACGGGCCGCCGTCGGCGCCGCGCATTTCGAGGAAACGCTTCAGCCGCACGTCGGGGAAAAGTGTCGAAAGATGGTTCGTCCAGTCACCCATCGTCGGCGCCGGATCGGCGACCTCGCCCTTCAATGCGCCGTTCATGAACTGGCGGAAGGTGACATGGGTGCAGTCGTGATAGCGACCGTCGCGGACGATGAAATACATCGGCGCGTCGAGCGCCCATTCGGCATAGTCGCGGAAGCCGAAATCGTCGCGGAAGGTGAAATCGAGCAGGCCGGCGCGCCGGTTGTCGACATCGCGCCAGATATCGCCGCGCCAGGAGAGCAGCCCGTTCGGCTTGCCCTCGGTAAAGGGCGAGGATGCGAAAAGCGCGGTCGCCAGCGATTGCAGCTTCATCGAGACACGCATCTTCTTGCGCATGTCGGCTTCCGAGGAGAAATCGAGATTCACCTGGATCGTGCAGGTGCGGTACATCATGTCGAGACCCTGGGTGCCGACCTTCGGCATATAACGGGTCATGATCTCGTAGCGTGATTTCGGCATCTGCGGGGTTTCCGCATAGGTCCATTTCGGACTGCCGCCGATGCCGAGGAAGCGGATGCCCATCGGTTCGGCGATTTCGCGCAGCGTCGCCAGATGCTGGTTGGATTCCCGACAGGTCTCGTGGATCGTCTCCAGCGGTGCGCCGGATAGTTCGAACTGGCCGCCGGGCTCGATCGAGATCGCGCCCATGCCGTTCTGCTCGGCAAGCCCGATGATGTTGCCGCCGTCGGTGATCGGCTCCCAGCCGCTTTTTTTCTGCAGGCCGGTCAGGAGGGCCGAAATGCTGGCATCGCCGAAATAGGGAACCGGGCTGTTGTCGGCGCGAAAGAAGGCGAATTTCTCGTGTTCGGTGCCGATCCGGAAGCGCTCCCGCGGCTTGTTGCCCGCGGCGATATAATCGGTCAGATCCTGGACCGAAGAGAGCGGTGTCTGGTCGGTAGTGTCGCGGGCCATGCGGGATACCTGTATTCAAAAAGGCGCCCAGGGGGCCGGGCAATTGGAAGGGTGATTTGGACCCAAGCCACCTATGTTGCAAGTGAAATTCTTTCAACGACGCATCAAAAAAATAGCGCCGATTTCCATGTCAACCCGTTTTCGAGGTCAATTCCAGTCGCCGATCGCCGCCTGCACCACCGCCAGGGCCGCAACAGCTGCCGTATCGGCCCGCAGGATGCGCGGTCCGAGCGGAATGGCGGTGACGAAATCGAGGCTTCGAAGCCGCGCCCGTTCCTCTTCCGAAAAGCCGCCTTCCGGCCCGACGAGCAAAGCGAGATGTCTTTCCCTGATCGCAGACAGCACCGGCAGCGGGTTTTGCCCGGCATCGCCCTCGTCGCAATAGATGATGCGGCGCTCGCTCGGCCAGTGGTCGAGCAGGTCGAGAAGCCTCACAGGCTCGGCCACATCGGGGATGCCGAGGATGCCGCATTGCTCCGCCGCTTCGACGACGTTGGCGCGCAGTTTGTCGAGATTGGTGATCTTGCCCTGGACGTGCTGGGTCATGACCGGCTGCAGCAGGCCGGCTCCCATTTCGACCGCCTTCTGCACGAGGTAGTCCATCCGGCCGACCTTGAGCGGCGCAAAGAGATAGTGCAGGTCGCAAGGCTGCGGCTGCGGCCGCGTCTCTTCGGTAGCCGTCAAAAGGATGCGTTTGCGCGTGGGGAAGGTAAGGGTCGCCTTCCACTCGCCGTCGCGGCCGTTGAAGAGCAGGATCTCCGCACCTTCCTCCATCCTCAGCACATTGCCGAGATAGTTGAACTGATCGGCATTCGCCTCCACGACGGCGCCGCTGGAAAGCGGCGCGTCGACGAAAAGCCGTTGCATACGGAAATTGGCGCGCATTTAAAAAACTCGGGATCTCAGACGAAGAGCGCGAACATAACCCAATAAATCATTGCCGCAAGCGCTGCCGAAACCGGCACGGTGACGATCCAGGCGGCGATGATCGTCATGAAATGCGAACGGCGCACGAGATAGCGCCGCCGTGTCTCGTGGATATTCGGCTCTTCCGGTTCGTCGATGTCCCAGCTCTCGGCCCTGCGCCTTATATAGGCGATGCGACGCTTGGAATGGCGCGTGTACCATTCGCGGAAGAATCCGACGCCGAAGACCGAACCGACGGCGATATGCGTGGTGCTGACCGGCAGGCCGAGCCAGGAGGCGACGATGACAGTGAAGGCGGTCGACAGCGCGACGCAATAGGCCCGCATCGGATTGAGCTTGGTAATTTCCTCGCCGACCAGGCGGATCAGGCGCGGGCCGAAGAGCAGCAGGCCGACGGAGATGCCGAAGGCGCCGATCAGCATCACCCAGAGCGGCGGATGCCCAATGCCGCCGCCACCACCGATGCCGACCGATTGGACAATCGCCGACAACGGCCCGACCGCGTTCGAAACGTCGTTTGCGCCATGCGCGAAGGAAAGCAGCGCCGCAGAGCCGATCAGCGGCAGCCGGAACAGCGTCCGCAGCGAGCTGTTGCGGTTTTCGAGAGCCCGCGCTTGGGTGACAACGAGCGGCCGGGCGGCAAGCCAGCCTACCAGCCCGATGCCGATCCCGATGAGGAGGACGGTCAGCGGCGGGAACCTGCCCGGGGGCGAGAGCTGCAGCACCATATAGGCCATGAAGCCGCCGGCCATCACCGCGACCAGCACCGGCACCCAGCGTTGAGCCGCCGCGACCTTGTCCTCGCGGTAGATGATCAGGGTCTTGACGAGATAAAGCAGCCCGGCGGCGATCAGCCCGCCGATCAGCGGCGAGGTGATCCAGCTCGAAGTGATCTCCAACATCACCCGCCAGTTCACCGGCTCAGGCCCGACAGCTGAGATGCCGGCGCCGATAACCGCGCCGACGATCGCATGGGTGGTGGAAACCGGCGCGTTCATCCAGGTTGCGAGGTTGATCCAGAGAGCTGCGGCCATCAGCGCCGCCATCATGATCCAGCCGAGCAGCGCCGGCGGTACCTGGACGGCGTCGACGATGTTTGCCGAAATCGTCTTGACGACCTCGCCGCCGCCGACCGTGGCGCCAAGAACTTCGAAAATCGCAGCGATGACCAGTGCCTGGCCCATCGTCATGGCGCGCGCACCGACGGCGGCACCGACATTGTTGGTCACGTCATTGGCGCCGATGTTCAGCGCCATGTAGCCGGCAAGGGCTGCCGCCGCCACGACGAGCACTGCTCCCGGCCGGTCGAACATATAGACACCGGCAAAGAGCATGGCCAGACCGAGGAAGATCAGCCCGAGTCCAGGCGTCACCAGCCGCCGCAAAACATGCTTCGCCACGTCCTCGGCATGGGTGATCTTGTCGAGGTCCTTGTCGAGCGTACGTTTTGTGAGGACTGCGGGACGTGGCGGCATTCTTGTTCCTGAGGATGAATCTGCTTCTACGCTGCTTTCCTAGCAGTGCAAGATGGCAGGATTCATTCCGCCGGAATTTGTCTCACTTCTGGAATTTGCTTCGCCGCCTTGGCCGCAAGCCTGTCGCCCATCCTTTGCTTGAAGGCGAGGAAAAGGTGGCGGAGCTCCGGTTCATGCACGCGCCCGGCCGCTTCGTCGAATGAAACCCATTCGATCCGGCGCTCGCCCTTTTCCTTGAAGTTCTTCGCCATGTCGGTGGCTTCTAGCGCATAGACCTGCACTTTGCAGATCACTTGTACCCCGTCACGCAGCACCTTCGAATAGGTGTAGGCGCCAAGCGTTTCCGTTTCGACGACGCCTCGGACGCCGGCTTCCTCGAAGGCTTCCTGCATCGCGACCTCATGGGCGCATTTGCGCGTCATCGGCCAGCCCTTGGGAATGACCCAGCGGCCGGTGTCGCGGCTCGTCATCAACAGCACCTCGATCTCACCGCTCTTCTTCTTCGCTCGATAGCAGAGCGCACCATATTGCTGTCGCGGCGGACGCCGGAACATCAGTTGCACATCGGAAGCCAGTCGGGCGAAAAGAGTCAATGGTCGGGTCACCTTCGCAGTCGTCGTTAGGAATCACTCATATACGTATATCACGGAAAGCTTACGCATTTCAAAAGGCGCAGCACGACGCGAAACGCGATCTGATCGCCATTCATAGGGAAATCGAGGTGGGACAGGTTCGGAAAATCCGTCACACCCTGTCTCGAATGCGTCATATTGCACAGCTGTACAATATGGCGTGATCTTGCCTTTCGTTCAATGGCGAGATCTAGTGATCCACAATGATTTTGCGAATGTCGTCCTCATGCGCCTTCCACCGCTCAATGCCGTCCGCGCCTTCGAGGCCGTCTGCCGTCACGGCAGCATTCTGAAGGCTGCCCAAGAGCTGAAGGTGGTGCGCGGCGCCGTACGCCAGCAGATCGCGACGCTGGAGAATCACTTCGGCCGCAAGCTCTTCACGCGTGACGGCCGCAGGCTGGTCCCGACCCCGCAGGCCAGCGCTTTCGCCCAGGCTTCGAGCGCGGCTTTCGACATTCTGCTGCGCGCCGCTTCGGAACTCGAAGGCGTCGTGCCGGGCCGCATCCGCCTTGGCGTGCCCTCCGCCTTCGCGGTCTGGTGGCTAATGCCGCGCGCAGCAGACATGCAGGCGAGCCTCGGCGATACCGTCGACATCGTGCCGATGACCATGGTCGAGCCGCTGCAGATGCACCCGGAATTGGACGCCGTGATCATGGGCGGCGAATATCGGCCGGCCGCAGGCATCACCGCCCTGCGATTCATGGCGGACGAATTCGGCCCGATCGCGACGCCTTCGCTTGCCGCGACACTATCGAGCGCCCCGGCGGCGATGGGCGCGCTGACGATGCTTGTCAGCCGCAGCGTTCCGAAGCTCTGGGACGAATGGTTTACCGAAAGCGGCACGCCGCCGGTCGTCTTTTCCCGCGCCCAGGAATTCGAGGATCTGCTGCTGGCGCTGGGTGCCGCCCGCTCCGGGCTTGGCATCGCACTTGCCCCGCGCGCGTCGATCGAAGACGATCTTCAGCGCGGGCATCTGGTCGCGCCCTATGGCTTCATCTCCCGGCCATCGGGCTATAGCCTCTGCTGCCGCACGCCGGATGCGAAACGGCCTGCCTTTGCCGCCTTGGCCAGCTGGTTGCTCCGTTGCGGGACACCGGCCTGAAAGGGCAGATTTTCTGCCCATTCGTCAGAATTACTTCCATATTCGCAGTCCTGTTGCTCCGCTAAAAACAGCACCAACACGCAAATAGGAAAGAGATGATGGAAAAGAGCGCAACCCGCATCGACTGGATCGGCAACAGCTGCCGGCTGCTCAAGGCGACGGCGGCCGAATTCGAGCGGACGCGTCCCTTCGAAGGTCTGTCGATCGGCACCGGCATTCATCTCGAGCCGAAGACGGTGGCGCTGCTGATGACGCTTCGCGCCGGCGGCGCGCGGCTCGTCTGCACCGGCAATCTCAACAGCACCCAGCCGTCGACGGTCGAATTCCTGCGTTCCCAAGGCATCACGGTCTTCGCGACGCAGACGACCGATCCCGCCGCGCATCATCAGAGCCTCGAAGCGGTCATCGCCGAAAAGCCGGATCTGCTGCTCGATAATGGCGGCGATCTCTTCGCCATTGCGGCGGAAAAACCCTACGCCAATCTCCGCGGCGGCACCGAGGAAACCACCTCCGGCCGCACCCGGCTGCTGCTGCTGCGCGAGCGCCTGAACATGCCGATCCTCGTCATCAACGACAGCCCGATCAAGCAGTTCGCCGAAAACAGGCATGCCGTCGGCCAGAGCCTGTTCGAAAGCTACCTGCGCTTCACCAACCGCTCCACCAACGGCAAACGCGTGACGGTCTTTGGCTACGGCGCGTGCGGCAAGGGCACGGCTGCCTGTTTCCGCAATGCCTTTTCCACCGTCAGCGTCGTCGATATCGATCCGGTGACGACGCTCGAAGCCCATCTCGACGGCTTCGTCACGCCGCTACGCGACGCTGCGATCCGCTCGGCCGATATCATCGTCACCGTCACTGGTTTTGCCGCTATCGTGACGGCGGCCGACCTGCCGCTTGTCAAGGACGGCGCGATCCTGATGAATGGCGGCCATTTCCCGCATGAGATCGATGTCGAGGCTTTCCGCCGCCATCCCGATGTCGTCGGCATCGACCGCTATGAGGCCGATCACATCGAGACCTTCCATCTCAGCGACGGCCGCTCCTTCCATCTACTTGGCGGCGGCCACATGGCCAATCTCGCCGGCCCGCGGCCGCTCGGCAATACCGTCGAATCGATGGATCTCGGCTTCACCCTTCAGGCCCGCTGCCTGGAGCGCATCGCCCGAGGCGAAGCCGGTGCCCAATCCTGCCTCGTGCCTGTGCCCTCCGATATCGATGCGCTGGTGGCGAACGCCTATCTCGATCTGACGCGCTAGTTCCGCCGACGGATTAAGAGCCGACGGATTAAGATCAGTCGATCTCGACGACGAGCTTTCCGTCCGCCTGCCGCTCTTCGATCAGCCGATGCGCCTCATCTGTATCGGCAAGGCTGAAGCGGCGCGGGTCGAGCTTCGGTATAACCTTGCCGGCTTCGACGAGCTTCGTCATCTCCCGCATGATCTCACCGTGATGGGCGCGTCCCTCGCCGGTCAGAAGCGGCAGCAGCGTGAAGACGCCGGAATAGGTGGCGGCCTTGAAGGAGAGCGGCGCCAGCGCGTGGCTTCCCCAGCCAAGGCAGCTGACGACATGGCCGAACTGGCTGACCGCTCGGAATGCCGTATCGAGCCCCTGGCCGCCGATCGTATCGTAGACCAGATCGAAACCCCTGCTGGCGGTATGTCTTGCGAGGTAGGTTTCAACCGTTTCCGCATCACGATCGATCGGCGTTGCGCCAAGGCCGGCGAGATAGTCCGCTTTCGAAGCACTGTCGACGACATAGACCTCGGCTCCCACAGCCTTGGCGATCTGCGCGACGATATGGCCGACACCGCCGCCGCCGAGCACGAGAACCTTCTGGCCGGCCTTGACCCCGGCGCGGTCGACCAGCCCTTCCCAGGCGGTGATCGAGATCAGCGGCAGGGCGGCTGCCTCGCGCATCGACAGATTCTGCGGCTTTGGCGCCAGCAGTGCGGTGTCGACAGCTGCAAATTCGGCAAGCGATCCCTGAATGCCGCCGACCCCGCCGGTCATGCCGTAGACCGCGTCGCCCTGGCGGAAACCGCTGACGCCAGCCCCGATCTCTTCGACGATGCCGGCCATATCGATGCCGACAATGGCGGGAAGCGGGTGGCGGGCATGGGCCGCATTGCCGGCCCGGATCTTGAGGTCGAGCGGATTGACGCCGCTTGCCTTGACGCGTACCAGAATCTGGCCTTCGCCGGGCACCGGTCTTGCAATATCGGCGTTGCGCAATGGCGAATTCGGCGCTTCCGCCAGCAACGCTTTCATCGTTGATTTTACGGACATGGAACTCTCCTTCATTCGCAGTGCGGTGTCTGTAGAGACCTCCGCAATGAGTTTGTTCTGGAAGAAGATGGTCCATTGAAACGCGAATGAAAATGAAAGATAACGACTGAAGTCCATGCATTTTTGTTTGGCGGATGCGAACGATGGAATGGAGCGACCTCAAGCTGTTTCTGGCGATCGCGCGGTTCGGTACGCTGGGGGCAGCAGCCCGCAGCCTCGGACTGACGCAGCCGACGATGGGCAGGCGGCTGCGTGCCCTTGAAACCTCTCTCGGCCAGATGCTCTTTCAGCGCACGACCGATGGCTTCGTCCTGACGGATGAAGGTGCGGCCGTGTTCGCCGGCGCCGAACGGATCGAGGAGGAGGCGCTCGCCGTCGAGCGCGTCCTTGCCGGCGGCAGCCGTCAGCTCGATGGTTTTCTCAGGCTGTCCTCATCCGACTGGTTCGGTGCGCATGTGCTTTCACCGGTGCTGGCGGAATTCTCGCAAGTCCATCCGAAGGTGGTGGTCGAATTGTTGACCGACAGTCGGTTTCTCAGCCTGTCGCGACGTGAAGCCGACCTCGTCTTCCGTATTCAGCCTTTCACGGAAGCGGAGGTCATATCGCGCAAGCTCATACATATCGAATACGGCCTTTACATCAGCCGCGGCGCGCCGCACCCCGAAGCCGGCGACGGCGCGGGCACCCGCCTCGTCACCATGGACGAAGCTTTCGGCGACATGCCGGATGTCGGCTGGCTGCAGCGCCTGTTGCCGCGGGCCGGCATCGTCATGCGCAGCAACAGCCGCGACGTGCAGGCGGCACTCTGTGCCAATGGAGCCGGGCTCGCCGTCCTGCCACGGCCGCTCGGCGATTCTCTTGCGACCATCGAACTGGTCGATCTCGGTGAACCGCCGCCCGGCCGCGACACCTGGGTCGGCTATCACCGCGACATGAAGCGCCTGGCGCGGCTGCGCGCCCTGCTGGATCTCGTCATCGAGAGGCTGGCGCGCTGAACCGGCGGCGCCATCAGCGCTCCCAATAGGGGATAGGCCCATAAAGTTCTGCCAGATAGTCGATGAACAGCCGCACCTTGGCCGGCAGAAACTGCCGGCTGGGATAGACCGCCGACAGCGCGACATTGTGCGAGCTCTCATAGGCCGGCAGCACCTGCACCAGTCGGCCACTCTTGAGCTCTTCGCCGATATCCCAGGTGGAGCGCAGCGCGATCCCGAGACCGGCGATGACAGCCTCGCGGATCACCTCGCTGGAATTGGTGATCAGCAAACCTTCCGGCCTGAGACTCAGCGCCCCGTCCGGCCCCTTCAGCCGCCAGGTGTCGTTATTGTGCGCCGGCAGGCAGCGATGGTGTTTCAGCTCGTCGATGTGCTTCGGCTCGCCATGCGCTGCAAGGTAGTCCGGCGAAGCGCAGAGCAGCCGGCGCACCGGCGCCAGCCTTCGGGCAACGAGGCTCGAATCGGTGAGTTCGGCGATGCGGATCGCCAGATCGAAGCCGCCGCCGACGATGTCGCTGAATTCGTCGGTCAGCACCAGGTTGATCGCAAGCTCCGGATGCGCCTCCATGAAATCCTTCAGATGCGGCGCGATATGCATGCGCCCGAAGGAGGTCGGGGCCGAGATCTTCAGCGTGCCGTGCATCTGCGCCGAGCGGCCGGAAATATAGAACTCCGCCTCTTCGAGCCCGGCGAGAATGCCGAGAACGCGGTCGTAGAAGCCCTGTCCGGCCTCCGTCAGCGAGATCTGCCGTGTCGTGCGTTGCAGAAGCCGGGTGCCGAGCCGGTCCTCCAGTCGCTTGATCCGTTTGGAGACGACGGCCGGCGAAAAGCCGAGCGCCCGCCCGGCGAGCGACATGCTTCCGGTCGAAACGACCTTGGCAAAGATTTCGAGATCACCCAGATTGGTCATACGGTTTTGTGACTTTTTCCCCTTTTGGCATAAGTGCTTAGCATTTGCGCCACTTTCGGGAAAGTGCTAAGCCGGTTTATCGGCGGCAGGGAGGTCGCGGCCGGTTTCTGTTGTCATCTTCCCGCTGTCATTCCCCGTCGTCAGGGCCAGGGAGAACGCCATGTCCGACGCCATTTCGTTTCTCGAGCCTCGCGCCGACGTGCTGGCGCGCCGAGCCCAGATCGTCGCCGATCTGACCGATCTTCTGCCGCCGGAATGCCTGGTGCATGAGGCGCGCGAGCTGGTGCCGTTCGAAACCGACGCCTTCGTGTCCTACCGCCGCCTGCCGCTCGCCGTTGCCCTGCCGCGCACCACGGCCGAGGTTTCTGCCGTCATGCGCTATTGCAATCGCTACGGCATTCCCGTCGTGCCGCGCGGCGCCGGCACTTCACTCTCCGGCGGCGCCATTCCGCAGGAAGATGCTGTCGTTCTTGGCCTGTCGAAGATGAACAGCATCCTCGAAATCGATCTGTCGAACCGCGTCGCCGTGGTCCAGGCCGGCGTCACCAATCTCAACATTTCCGAATCCGTCTCCGCGGACGGCTTTTTCTATGCACCCGATCCGAGTTCGCAGCTTGCCTGCACCATCGGCGGCAATATCGGCATGAATTCCGGCGGCGCCCACTGCCTGAAATACGGCGTCACCACCAATAATCTGCTCGGCGTCAGGATGGTGCTGGTCGACGGCACGGTAATCGAGCTTGGCGGCAAGGCGCTGGATGCGGCAGGCTACGATCTGCTCGGCCTCGTCTGCGGCCATGAAGGCCAGCTTGGCATCGTCACCGAGGCGACGGTGCGGCTGATCGCCAAGCCGGAAGGCGCGCGCCCGGTGCTCTTCGGCTTCGAGAATTCGGAGGAGGCCGGCGCCTGCGTTGCCGATGTCATTGCCGCCGGCATCATCCCGGTTGCGATCGAATTCATGGACAAGCCGGCGATCGAGATCTGCGAGGCCTTCGCCCATGCTGGATACCCCCTCGATGTCGGCGCGCTGCTGATCGTCGAGGTCGAGGGATCGGAAGCGGAGATGGACGCCGCGCTGAAGGACATCGTCGAGATCGCCCGCCAGCACGCTGTCAAGACCGTGCGCGAATGCCAGTCGGCGACCGAGGCGGCGCTGATCTGGAAAGGTCGCAAATCCGCCTTCGGCGCCACCGGCCGCATCGCTGACTATATCTGCATGGATGGCACCGTGCCGCTCAGCCAGCTCTCCCACGTGCTCAAAAGAACCGCCGAGATCGTCGATCATTACGGCCTGCGCGTCGCCAACGTGTTCCATGCCGGCGACGGCAACATGCATCCGCTGATCCTCTTCAACGCCAATGATCCGGAGGATGCCGCCCGCGCCGAAGCCGCCGGCAACGATATCCTGAGGCTCTGCGTCGATGCCGGCGGCTGCCTCACCGGCGAACATGGCGTCGGCATCGAGAAGCGCGACCTGATGCGGCACCAATATTCCGAGGTGGATCTCGCCCAGCAAATGGCGGCGCGCGCCGCCTTCGATCCCGGCTGGATCCTCAATCCGTCGAAGGTCTTCCCGCTCGAAGGGCGTCCCGCCGCATGATCGATCTGATGCCCAAGACCGAGGAAGAGGCGTCGGCGATCGTCCGCGCCCATGCGGAGAGCGGCCGGCCGCTCGCAATCTGCGGCGGCGATAGCCGGTCGGGCTTCGGCAATGCGGTTGCCGCCGAAGACCGGCTGCGCTCGAGCGAAATCTCCGGCATCGTCGCCTACAACCCCGGCGAAATGGTCATGACCGTCCGATCCGGCACGCCGCTTGCCGAGGTCGAGGCGGCACTTTCGGAGAGCGGCCAGATGCTCGCCTTCGAGCCGATGGATCATCGCCCTGTGATGGGCACATCGGGCGAGCCGACCATCGGCGGCGTCTTCGCTGCCAATGTCTCCGGTCCGCGCCGCCTGATCGCAGGTGCCGCCCGCGACAGCCTGCTCGGCGTGCGCTTCGTTAACGGCAGGGGCGAGATCATCAAGGCCGGCGGCCGGGTGATGAAGAATGTCACCGGCCTTGACCTCGCCAAGCTGATTGCGGGCTCGCATGGCACGCTCGGCTTCCTCACCGAAGTCACCTTCCGTGTGCCTCCGCGCCCGAAGACGGAGCGGACGGTGGTGCTATCAGGTCTCAACGATGCCGAGGCGGCAAACGCCATGGCGGCGGCGATGGCCCTGCCGGTGGAAGTCTCAGGTGCCGCCCACCTGCCGCTGACGGTGACGTGGAAATTCCTCGCCGGCAAATTGCCCGAGGGTGAGGCAACGGTTCTGCGCATCGAAGGCCTGCCGGGTTCGGTCGACGTGCGCATCGAAAAGCTTGCCGCGGCAATGTCGGGCCTCGCCACGGTCACGCGGCTGGAACAGCCGGAAAGCTCCAGGCTCTGGCAGGACATCCGCGACGTGCTGCCCTATGCCGACGGCACCGCTCGGCCGGTCTGGCGCGTCTCGGTCGCCCCCGGCACCGGCCATCAGCTGGTCGCGGCACTCCGCCTGGAAGCAGGCGTCGACGCCTTCTACGACTGGCAGGGCGGCCTCGTCTGGATGCGCTTGGAGGCAGGCCCCGAAGCGGAACTGGTCCGTCGCTACATAAAGGCGCTCGGCGGCGGCCACGCAACGCTGATCCGTGCCTCCGGTGAGGCGAGGGCGGTCACCGCTGCCTTCCACCCGGAGCCCGAGGCGGTGGCGATGTTGTCCCGGCGGGTGAAGGAAAAGTTCGATCCGGCCGGCATATTTAATCCCGGGAAGATGGGATGAGGGATAAGATGGGTCTGACGATACCTGGCATCCTCCCAAAGCGGAGGTCCCGCTAGATGCAAACCAACTTCACCCCGACCCAGCTCCTCGACCCTGATGTCGCCGAATCCGAGCAGATTCTGCGCAAATGTGTCCATTGCGGATTCTGCACCGCCACCTGTCCCACCTATGTGACGCTCGGCAACGAGCTCGACAGCCCGCGCGGCCGCATCTACCTGATCAAGGACATGCTGGAGAATGGCCGGCCCGCCGATGCCGAGGTCGTCACCCATATCGACCGCTGTCTCTCCTGCCTTGCCTGCGTCACCACCTGTCCCTCCGGCGTCGATTACATGCATCTGGTCGATCACGCCCGCGCTCATATCGAAAAGACCTATAAACGCCCGTTCATGAACCGGCTGACGCGCGCCATCCTTGCCGCCGTGCTGCCTTATCCCGGCCGTTTCCGCCTGGCGCTCAATCTTGCCCGTCTCGGCCGGCCCTTCGCCGGCCTGATGCGCGGTGGCGCGCTGAAACCCTTTGCCGCCATGCTGGCGCTTGCGCCGCGGCGGATCCCGGCCGCTTCGGACCTTGCAAAGCCCGGCACGTATCGGCCCGAGACGGAACGGCGCGGCCGGGTGGCGATCCTTTCCGGCTGCGCCCAGCCGGTGCTCGATCCCGGCATCAACGCGGCGGCGATCCGCCTGCTGACGCGGTTCGGCGTCGAGGTCGTGATGCCGGAAGGTGAGGTCTGCTGCGGCTCGCTGGTCCATCACATGGGCCGCGCCGAACAGGCGCTCGAAAGTGCGCGCGCCAATGTCGATATCTGGACGCGCGAGATCGACGGGCAGGGCCTCGACGCAATCATCATCACCGCTTCGGGCTGCGGCACCACGATCAAGGACTACGGCCACATGCTGCGCCTCGATCCCGCCTATGCGGCCAAGGCGGCCAGGGTCTCGGCGCTGGCCAAGGACGTCACCGAATATCTCGCAACCCTCGACCTGCCGGCGCACATGCCGAGGGGAATCACGGTCGCCTATCATTCCGCCTGTTCCATGCAGCACGGCCAGCGCATCACGCTGGCGCCGAAGCAATTGCTGAAAGCGGCGGGCTTTACGGTGCGCGATCCGGCGGAAGGTCATCTCTGCTGCGGTTCCGCCGGCACCTACAACATCATGCAGCCGGAGATCTCAGCCGCGCTGAAGGCGCGCAAGGTCAAGAACATCGAGGCCACCAAGGCCGATATCATCGCCACCGGCAATATCGGCTGCATCACCCAGATCGCCACCGGCACCGGCATGCCGATCCTGCATACGGTGGAGCTTCTCGATTGGGCCTATGGCGGCGCTGTGCCGGAAAAATTAACAGGTTTGCCGTTAGGCTGAGGTCTATTACAGCGCCGCGCATCTTTTCGAGAGCCGCAAAGGACGCTGTCTCGGGAGGTTAGGCGATGTGGCGTGGAATGATTGTGCTTGCGGGACTGCTCGGTGCGGCAGGCACTGCCCATGCCGACAGTCGTTTTTTCTGTTCCGCCGATGACAAGGAAGCGCGCTTCACACTCGAAAGCGGTTTCGAAAGCGCTGCCGGCCACAAGCTCAACCATTTCCGCGGCGCGCTGATCGTCAAGGATCCGGCCCAGGAGGCCGTGTTCGGAAAGCGTGTTTTCGAATCGCAGCACCTGACCAACCATTGGTCGCGTGACGGCGAACTGTTCATGGAAGTCTTTGACGGCGGCGAAGATGACACCGACGGCGCAACGCTGGATCTGGTGGTCGTTGCCGGCGAGCGCGGCAAGCCGACGGCAAATTTCAGCGGCACATATTCCCTGACGATAGCAGGCGGCGAAAAGCCCTATGCCGTCGAGGGCAAGGTCAGCTGCGGCACCAAATAGAGCCGCAGCCGAAATTTATCCTTACCAGTGGAATGAAACGCCGACGTTGACGGCATTCGTGAAGATGTTGGTCTTCAGGTCCACGCCGCTGTCGATCGGAACGTCGATGCGCGAATAGGTTCCCTTGTATTCGACGAAGGTCGACCAGCGCTCGGTCACCTTGAAGTCGACGCCGGCCTGGGCCTGCAGCGTCACGCCGCCGAATTCATAGGCCCAGGTCTTGCCCTCGGGGCGAATCACTTCGACATGCGGAATGTTCACGCCGATGCCGGCGCCGAGATAGGGCGTCCAGCGGCGGGTCGGATCCTGGAAGCGATAGAGACCATTCACGGTGATGAGGTTCAGGCCGTCGGTGAATTCGAAATGCGACCAGCCGGCCTTGGCGAGCGTATCGTCGTCCGCATAGACCTTGTCATGGGTATAATCGAGCGAGATACCCCAGTTCGGCTTGTTGAAGTTCTCGAGCCACCAGGTGACGCGGGCACCGTAATAAGGCGGGCTGCCGAAGGATTTGCCTTCCCAGCCGGCGGTGAAACTCGTGCCGTCGGAAAGATCGACGCCGCTGTGCGGCGCGGTCTGGTAGCCGCCGTAGATGGAGAATTGCAGGTCTTCCGCCGAGGCGGAAACTGCCGAACAGATGGTCAAAAACGCGATGCCCGCAAGCAGGGAGGCGGAAGAACGCAGCGCATATGTCATTGAATAGCCCCGATATGAATATGTCGACTCTTAGGCGGATTTGCCAGCTTTTGGCCGCAAAGTCCAAGCAAAACAAAAGGCGCATCAAATGCGCCTTTCGTTTTTTTGGTAAGTGTTGCTCAGCCGCCAAACATCGTGCGCAGCACGTCGATGCCCCTGTCCTCGAATGCCACCTTGCCCTGCCTGTTGCCGGGGCCGATGACGATCACCTTGGTGCCGATAGCGGCGCGATCATAGAGATGGGTCACATCCTCGTTCATCATCCGGATGCAGCCAGAAGACATGTTGAGACCGATCGTCCAGGGCTGATTGGTGCCGTGGATGCGGAAGATCGTGTCGCGGCCGCCCTGGTAGAGATACATGGCGCGGGCGCCGAGCGGATTGTCCTCGCCGCCTTCCTGGAACGCAGGAATAATATGTCCTTTGGCGGCTTCGCGGCGGCGCATCTCCGCCGGCGGCGTCCAGCTCGGCCATTCGGCCTTGCGGCCGATCTTGACGACCCCCGACCAGCCGAAGCCGTCGCGGCCGACGCCGATGCCATAGCGGGTGGCGCGGTTGTTGCCTTCGACGAGGTAGAGATACTTGTTGTTGGTATCGATGATGACGGTGCCGGCGGCCTCCGTCGTTACCAGGCGCACTTTCTTGCGCTTGAACTGCGGCTTCACATATTTCGGCATCTGCGCCACGCGCACGATCTGCGCCGGGCGCCGGGCATTGTCGGACGCGGAGCCGGCGGGTGCAGCAAAGGCGGATGTGGACATCAAGGACAGGACAAGTCCGGCAGCAGCCAGACCCGGCATTAGTTTGATCATGATCGATTCCCCTCAAGCAAATCCGCTCGAAGCTACATGAACTTCTGCCCGATTCAAGATCGGTGTGGCCGGATAAAGCATTTTTGGAGAAGGGGAGCCGGATGTTCTTGCGGCTCCCACTGCATAATTTATCCCCAAATCGGAATCGACTTAAGGAAAAATTATGCAGCAATTTAAAGGTTCCAGCGCTGTTTGCGGATCAGAAAAGACGCGCGGCGCTGCAAGTATTGCGCCGCCGTTACATGACGATGACGCGGGTCCCGACATTGACGCGGTCGTAGAGGTCGACGACGTCTTCGTTACGCAGGCGGATACAACCGGAGGAAACGGCGCTGCCGATCGACCAGGGCGCGTTGGTGCCGTGGATGCGGTAAAGCGTCGAGCCGAGATACATGGCGCGGGCGCCGAGCGGGTTTTCCGCCCCGCCGTCCATGCGGGCCGGCAGATAATGGCCCTTGGCGGCTTCGCGGCTGATCATCTCGGAAGGCGGTGTCCAATCCGGCCATTCGGTCTTGCGGGTGATCTTGTGGGCGCCTGCCCATTCGAAGCCCGGCTTGCCGACGCCGACGCCATAGCGCCGCGCCTTGCCGCCTTGCATCACCAGATAGAGGAAGCGGTTGTTGGTATCGATGACGATCGTGCCGGGCTTTTCCGTGGTGTCGTAATCGACCATCTGCGGCAGGTATTGCGGCTCGATCGGACGGCGGATCGACGGGATGCCGGGATTGATCGCCGAAACGGTCTGCGGTGACACCTGCGGCGCCCGGCGGATGATCCGGCGCTGGAAAAGGCCGCGCTGCTGCGGCTGGATGACCGGCCGCTGATAGACGACGGGACGAACCCTGCCGCCGCCCAACTGGTTGATCCAGGGCGCGGTCAGATCGGGGCTGAGCACGACGGGCGGGCGGGTGGCGTAGCGGTCGTCTGCAAGGGCGGCCGTGGAGAAAATGCCGAAGAGGGCTGCGGCAAGAACAAGCTGTTTCATCATCGGACGAACTCTCTACAAATGACCGAAAATGCACTGGCGGGACATGTCCGCCCGGGGCGGAGATGTTCCGCGCGTGAATGACGCTGCCACCCAATCCGCCAGCGAATGGTAAAGATCGATTCATGAAAAGCCGACCGGCCGGATAAACTTTTCGTCAGGGTTACCGTTCGGTTTGGAAAGACGGTTTGCAAATGGTAAAGCCGGAATCAAAGCCCGGAGAACGAAGCGGACCCCCGCAGAATGAAGGATCATGAGCGAGACAGGCATCATCATCGGCGAGGACGGCAGGAGCCGCTGCCACTGGCACGCCAATCTGCCCGACTATCTCCGGTATCATGACGAGGAATGGGGCCGCCCTGTCACCGATGATATCCGCCTGTTCGAGAAGATCTGCCTCGAAGGCTTCCAGTCCGGTCTTTCCTGGCTGACGATCCTGCGCAAACGCGAGAATTTTCGCGCCGCCTTTTCGGGTTTCGATTTCGACAAGGTCGCCCTCTTCGGCGAAGGGGATGTTGCTCGCTGTCTTGCCGATGCGGGCATCATCCGCCATCGCGGCAAGATCGTCTCGACCATCAACAATGCCAAGCGCGCAATCGAGCTCAAGGATGAATTCGGCTCGCTCGCCCATTATTTCTGGCGCTACGAGCCCGGCCATAACGAGCGGCCGGCGGTGGTCGACCGCGAGCATATCATCGCCAATCCGACGACGCCGACATCGATGGTCATTTCGAAGGATCTGAAGAAACGCGGCTGGACCTTTGTCGGCCCGACCACAGTTTATGCTTTCATGCAGGCGATGGGTCTCGTCAACGATCATCTGGAAGGCTGCTTCTGTCGGCCCGAGGTCGAGTCGATGCGCACCGCTCTGGTTCGCCCATGAAAGATGATTCCGTGAGAACTCTGATCGCCGCCGCCGCCCTTTTCCTCCTGACGGTCTCCGCCATGGCGCAGACGCCGCAACTCGACCCCGGCGAGAAGCTGGAGAAGCTGCAATTCCCTGCTGTCACCATGCAGTTGAAGGGCTGGACGAAATTCGGCAATGGCCATGTCTATACGCTGCCGGTGCGCGCCGGCCAGCACCTGAAGATCAGTTTTTCCACCAAGAGCAAATTTGCCTTCCTGGCGATTTTCGACCTGTCGAAACCCGATGACGAGGCCTTCTTCGGCACCGACGAGGACGGCTTGAGCTTCGAGACGACGATCAAGGAAAACGCCACCTGGCTGCTGCGTCCCTATTATTCCAAGGTTTCGCCGCGCCGCGGCCTCGGCGCTCCCTTCAGCATCCTGATCGAGCCGCTGGCGGCTGCCCCGCAGCAGCCGAAACCGCCGGCCGAGCCGGAGCGCCCCTCGCTGTTCCCGAAGGCCCCGCCGAAACCGCAATGAGGCAGAGGTAGCGCCCGGCTTAGCCGAGCCGGTCGATCAGGTCGCGCAATTCGCCGAGGTGGTCGATCTTGCGGAAACGCGGCGCCTCTTTCGGCTCGTCCACATGTTCCAGCACCCAGGTCAGTTCGTGCGGCACGAAGACGCCGTAGCTGCCGGCGGCGATTGCCGGCACGATGTCCGATTTCAACGAATTGCCCACCATCATCGCCCGTTCCGGCCCGTCGCCGACCTTGGCGAAGATGCGGCGATAGGTGACTGCCGTCTTGTCGGAGACGATCTCGACGGCATCGAAGAAGTCGCCGAGCCCGGATTGGGCAAGCTTGCGCTCCTGATCGAAGAGATCGCCCTTGGTGATCATGACAAGCAGGTATTTGCCGGCAAGCGCTTCCAGCGTGTCGCGCACATGCGGCATAGTCTCGACCGGATGGTTGAGAAGGTCGCGGCCGGTATCGAGGATCTTGGCGATCACGCTCGCCGGAACCTTACCCTCGGTGATCTCGATCGCGGTTTCGACCATCGACAGCGTGAAGCCCTTGATGCCGAAGCCGTAATGGCGAAGGTTGCGTTTTTCGGCCTCCAGCAGCCGTTCGGAAATCTTCGGTCCTTCGGCGAAATCGGCAAGAAGCCCGGTGAAATGGGCTTCCGTCAGCCGGTAATATTGTTCGTTCTGCCAGAGTGTATCGTCGGCATCGAAGCCGATCGTGGTCAGTGGTCGCGTCGTCATATGCGCACCTCTTAAAATATGGCCGGCAATCTATCGGCTGCCTGTGTCGAGACAAGGGCATTCGCCTCCGCTACGGCGTTGAAAAGCGCCGCCGCCGCACTACATGAAAATCGCCTCACTTTGCAGCCAGCCACGGCTGTGCCTGTCATATGCAGGCCAATAATCAAAAAATGAAGTTCTTGAGTTCGCAAGCCCCTCTTGCGGCAGACACAAAGGAATTTTTCGACCATGCGTTACAATCAACTCGGAAATACGGGACTTTTCGTCTCGGAAATCTGCCTGGGCACGATGACCTTCGGCGAAGCCAAACAGGGCAGTATGTGGGGCGCCATCGCCGACGTCGACCAGAATGCCGCCGACCGGATCGTCGAGCGCTCGCTTGCATCCGGCGTCAATTTCATCGACACGGCCGACGTCTATTCATCCGGCGAGTCCGAAAGGCTGCTCGGCCAGGCGCTGAAGAACCTCGACATCCCGCGCAAGGACGTCGTCATCGCCACCAAGGTTTACGGCGTCATGGGCGACAAGCCGAACGACCGCGGCGCCTCGCGCGGTCACATCATGGATTCGGTGGAGGCAAGCCTCAAGCGCCTGCAGACCGATCATATCGACCTCTATCAGATCCACGCGACCGATACGGTGACGCCGATCGAGGAGACGTTGCGCGCTCTTGACGATCTGGTTTCCCGCGGCCTCGTGCGTTATATCGGCGTCTCCAACTGGCAGGCCTGGCGCATTTCCAAGGCGCTCGGCCTCTCCGAACGCCGGGGCTTTGCCCGTTTCGAAACCGTGCAGGCCTATTACTCCATCGCCGGCCGCGATCTCGAACGCGACATCGTGCCGATGATGCAGGAAGAGAAGCTTGGCCTGATGGTCTGGTCGCCGCTCGCCGGCGGTCTGCTCTCCGGTAAATATGGCCCCGGCGCGCCCGGCAATGGTGAAGGCCGCCGCGCCAGTTTCGATTTCCCGCCCGTCGACAAGGACAAGGCCTGGGCCTGCGTCGCCGTCATGCGCGAAGTCGCCGAAAAACACGGCGTCAGCGTCGCCACCGTGGCGCTCGCCTATATCCTCGCCAAGCCTTTCGTCACCACAGTCATCATCGGCGCCAAGCGTGTCGACCAGCTCGACCAGAACCTTGCCGCCGTCAAGCTTAAGCTCGATGAAGACGATATGACGAAGCTCGACGAGGTGAGCGCGCTTGCGCCCGAATATCCGGGCTGGATGCTGGCGCGACAGGGCGCCGGCCGCCGGCCGGCCGATTTCGAGCCGAAGGACTGACCTCGCCAACATAAGTCTTGGGGAACGCCTGACATTTCCGGCGTTCCCCTTTTCCATCAACGATCGACTACTTGCCGTGGGCCTTGAGCCAGGCGTTCATCTCGGCGATCTCGGTTTCCTGTGCCTTGATGACGGATTCGGCGAGTTTGCGGATATCGGGATCTTTTCCGTATTGCAGTTCGATCCTGGCCATATCGATCGCACCCTGATGATGCGGGATCATGCCGCGGACGAAATCCGTATCGGCATCGCCGCTATATTCGATCATCATATCCTTGTGCATCTTGGCGTTCGCCTCGCTGAAGGCGTGGCTCGCCGCATCGTGGTTGCCCATCGGCTTGCTCATGTCCATCGGCTTGTCTTCGGCAAGCACGGGAGCGGCAATGATGGCGAGCATTGCGGTGAGGGTGATGATTTTCGAAGACATGAGAGTTCCTTCCTCTGTCTGACAATAGGTCTTCCAGGCAGCCGGGCCGCCCATTCTGCATGGATAGGCGTTTCTCAGGACAGTCGGGGAGGGGGCGGCTGCGGTACTGGCTTGTCGTCGTCGAGGGCGCGGGCAAGCGCCGGGGCGGGATAGGCGAAAATGGACTTTCCGCCATCCATGACCGTCACTGTCGGCGGCAACAGCAGGCAGGCGGCGCAAAGCGGCATATGTGCGGCGTTGCCGGCGGCGCAGGGGTCTTTCGAGGGAGCGGCCTTCTCCGTCATCTGGGGCATGTCCATGCCTGCCATCTCATGATGCATGCCGGTTTCGATGGCGGCTGCATTCATCGACGCGCATGTCGGACAGCCTGCCCATGCTGACATGACGCTGTAGACCAGCCAGCCGAGCAACATCGTGATGAGAGCGAGCGTGCGCATGCTGTTTTATAGGCGAATGCTGGATACAAGCCAAGGTGACCGGCGGTCACATCCTGATCACCAAGCAGCCATGACCTTATGCTCGATCCTATAATCCTTGCTCTCTTCGCCGAGCGGCGCCACCGGCCATGTCCAGGCGGCTTTTGCCGGCGGCGGTAAAACGCCGTGCAGCAGGTCGGCCACTTCATGCGTCTTGCCGTTGCGGTCGATGACGGCATAGGCGATGTCGGTCACCAGGCAGCTGCGGCAGGGAAGCCCCGACAGTCCGGTCAGATGTGCCGAGACCAGCCTTTCCACCGTGTCTTCAGGCATTCGCCCGGCCTCGGCCTCATGGCGCCGTTTCACGCCGCGGCCGATCTGCGACAACAGGTTGGCGGAAACCACGAAATCGAGATAGGGCACATTGCGCAGGAAGCCGAGCGGTTCCGGCTCGCGGCCGGCGGCGAGGTCGTCGTAGCCGGAAAGATCGCGCTCGATCAGCCGGACATTGCGATAGAACTTGGCCGATAGCCACAGGCGCGCCGAGGCGAGATGAACGAGATCGACCAGGACGACGGTGTCGAAATCTCGCGCCAGCACTTCGATCGGCACGTCGCGCAACAGGCCGGAGCCGAGGACGACGGCGGTCCGCTTCTGCTTGAGGCCGGCAGTTGCCGCCAGGATCGCCTTCCGGCTCATCTCCTCATGTTCGGCCCAATCCGCCGCGCAGCGCCCGGCCCGCGACCAGAGATTGACGGAATAGCGGATGAACTTTCGATGCGGCTTGCCGGTCAGCGGCAAGGTCGCGGCATAGAGAAGCGCCTCGGTGATCATGAGCATATCCGCATTTCTGATGGATGCCTCTTCGTTCAATCGATTCCGGTCTTGAGATCAAGGGCCTTCGCCCTTGCCGCTCCCCGCCCAATCCGCTAGGAAACCGCCACTGTCACAGTCAGTGGAATTGCCGGAAATGAACGACAAGCAGAAGAAACCGCAAAAGCTCAAGGCCCGCCTGCCGCGCGGCTTCGTCGACCGGACGGCCGGCGATATCCGCGCCGTCAACGAGATGACGGCAAAGATCCGGGAAGTCTATGAGCATTATGGTTTCGATCCGCTCGAAACGCCGCTGTTCGAATATACCGATGCGCTCGGCAAGTTCCTGCCCGACAGCGACCGGCCGAACGAGGGCGTGTTCTCGCTGCAGGACGATGACGAGCAATGGATGTCGCTGCGTTACGACCTGACGGCGCCGCTCGCCCGTCATGTCGCTGAGAATTTCAACGAGATCCAGCTGCCCTATCGCACCTATCGCGCCGGCTACGTCTTCCGCAACGAGAAGCCGGGACCGGGCCGTTTTCGCCAGTTCATGCAGTTCGATGCCGATACCGTCGGCGCGCCTGGTGTTCAGGCCGATGCCGAAATGTGCATGATGATGGCCGATACGCTGGAAGCCCTCGGTATCAAGCGCGGCGACTATGTCATCCGCGTCAACAACCGCAAGGTTCTGGATGGCGTGCTCGAGGCGATCGGTCTCGGCGGCGACGACAAGGCCGGCCAGCGGCTCAACGTGCTGCGCGCCATCGACAAGCTCGACAAGTTTGGCCCGGAGGGAGTGGCCCTGCTGCTCGGTCCCGGCCGCAAGGATGAATCCGGCGACTTCACCAAGGGCGCCGGTCTCGACAAGGAGCAGATCGACAAGGTGCTGTTCTTTGTCGGCATCACGGACTATGGCGAAAGCGCTGTCCGTCTCGCCGAGTTGGTTGCGGGAACCGCCAGGGGTGGCGAAGGCGTCGAGGAGCTGAATTTCATTGGTGCGCTGGTGACCAGCGCCGGCTATGGCCCTGACCGCATCAAGATCGACCCCTCCGTCGTGCGCGGCCTCGAATATTATACAGGCCCGGTCTATGAGGCCGAACTGACCTTCGACGTCACCAACGAAAAGGGCGAGAAGGTCGTCTTCGGTTCGGTCGGCGGCGGCGGCCGTTATGACGGCCTCGTCTCCCGCTTCATGGGCCAGCCGGTTCCGGCGACGGGCTTTTCGATCGGCGTCTCCAGGCTGATGACGGCGCTGAAGAACCTCGGCAAGCTCGGCGCCAGCGAGGTCATCGAGCCGGTGCTGGTGACCGTCATGGACGGCGATGTCGAGGCGATGGGCCGCTATCAGAAGATGACGCAGGAACTGCGCGCCGCCGGCATCCGCGCCGAGATGTTCCAGGGCAATTGGAAGAAGTTCGGCAACCAGCTGAAATATGCCGATCGCCGCGGCTGCCCCGTCGCCATCATCCAGGGCGGCGACGAACGTGCGACAAGCGTCGTGCAGATCAAGGATCTGATCGAAGGCAAGCGGCTCTCCGGCGAGATCGAGGACAATGCCAGCTGGCGCGAAGCGCGCGTGGCACAGGAAACGGCGCCGGAAGCCGACCTCGTGGCCAAGGTCAGGGAGATCCTTGCTGCGCAGGCCGAGGATCGGAAGCGAGCGGCCTACGGCTTCGCACTTCCATATGATCCCGCCCAAGTCGGTGACACTGATGAGAACGCTTGAGAGGAATCTCCCCTTCTCCCCTCGGGGAGAAGGTGGCCCGAAGGGTCGGATGAGGGGGCATCACGGCAGAAGCTGTCCTTCGCTCGCCGCTCAGGACATTCGTCGTTTACACTCCTCATCCCCCTCATCTGCCCTGTCGGGCATCTTCTCCCCGCTGGGGAGAAGAGGGAAGTCAAGCCAATGCCCCTGATCAATCTCCCCGACTTCGCCAACGACCTCATCGCCGAATTCGTCGAGCGCAACGCCGAGCGCATCGATACGCCTGTCATTCAGCCGGCCGAACCTTTCCTTGATATCGCCGGCGAGGATCTGCGCCGCCGCATCTTCATGACGGAGAGTGAAACCGGGGCCAGCCTTTGCCTGCGTCCCGAGTTCACCATTCCCGTCTGTCTGCGCCACATCGAGACGGCGACCGGCACACCGAAGCGCTATGCCTATCTCGGCGAGGTTTTCCGCCAGCGTCGCGACGGCGCCAATGAATTCTATCAGGCCGGCATCGAGGATCTGGGCGATATCGACCTGTCAAACGCCGACGCCCGCGCCATCGGCGATGCCACCGGCATTCTCGCCCGCCTGCTGCCGGGCCGGCACTTAGCCGTGACATTGGGCGACCAGGCTGTGTTCGAGGCTGTCGTCCAGGCGCTCGGCCTGCCGCTCGGCTGGCAGAAGCGCCTGATCCACGCCTTCGGCAATATGACCCAGCTGGAAGCACTGCTTGCCAGCCTCGTCAGCCCGCAATTCGTCACCGGGCTGGACGATGATATCGCCAGGCTTGTCGCCTCCGGCGACGAGCAGGCGCTCGTCGCCCATCTCGAGCGCGAGATGCAGAAGACCGGCTATTCGACGAATGCCGGCCGCTCGGCCCTGGAGATCGCCCGACGGCTCAAGGAAAAGCTCATCCTGTCCGAAACGCGCCTCGACGATGCCGCCTTCCATGTGCTGGAAGAGTTCCTGTCGCTCGACGTGCCGCTCGTCAATGCGTCCGCGGCCCTTTCCGGTTTCGCCGATGCTGCCGGCCTGAAACTCGGCAATGCGCTCTCCCGCTTCAACGGCCGCGTTGCAGCGCTTTCCAATGCCGGCGTCGATCTTTCCTGCCTCGACTACCGCGCCGCCTTCGGACGGCCGCTCGACTATTACACCGGCCTCGTCTTCGAGGTGACGGTGGAAGGCTCGACCGCGGTTCTGGCCGGCGGCGGCCGCTTCGATCGGCTCCTGACTTTCCTCGGTGCGACGGACCGCATCCCGGCCGTCGGCTTCTCTTTCTGGCTCGACCGCATCGAAACCGAAAGGGCAGCCGCATGACCATCACCATCGCGCTTCCCTCCAAGGGCCGGATGAAGGAAGACGCTTCGGCGATCTTCGAACGTGCCGGCATGACGATTTCTGCGGTCGGCAACGATCGCTCTTATCGCGGCCGCGTTGAAGGCTGGGACGATGTGGAAATCGCCTTCCTCTCGGCCTCCGAAATCTCCCGTGAAATCGGCAACGGCACCGTCGATTTCGGCGTCACCGGCGAGGATCTGATGCGGGAGGGTTTTGCCGAGGTCGACAAGCGCGTCGAATTCTGCGCCCGCCTCGGCTTCGGCCATGCCGATGTCGTCGTTGCCGTGCCGGAGATCTGGCTCGATGTCGACACCATGGCCGATCTCGTCGACGTTGCCGCCGATTTCCGCGCCCGCCACGGCCGGCGCCTGGCCATCGCCACCAAATACTGGCGGCTGACCCAGCAGTTCTTTTCGAGCCAGCACGGCATCCAGCTTTATCGCATCGTCGAAAGCTTGGGCGCCACCGAGGGCGCTCCCGCCTCCGGCTCGGCCGATATCATCGTCGATATCACCTCCACCGGCTCGACACTGCGCGCCAACCACCTGAAGGTGCTCCAGGACGGCGTCATCTTGCATTCGCAGGCCTGCCTGGTGCGCGCCCGCAAGGAGGGCCATGCCGGCGAACCCGCTGTGCAGGCGATCATCGAAGCAGTGCGCTCCGCCCTCTGATCTCAGTCATAAAAGCATAGAAAAATCCGCCGTCTGATGACGGCGGGTTCTGTATGTCCGGGAGGATGTCTGCTGGCGTTACGCAGCCGCGTAGGCACCGCGGCGGGCGTCGAGCGAGTAGGCGCCTGCGCCGTTGGTGGCGAGCATGATATAGGCGCCGGCGAGCGTGATGTTCTTCATGAGATTGACGAAGTTCAGGCCGTTGATCCAGCCGTTAGCCGCAGCCGGGAAATCCGGAACGTTGACCGGCGCAAGGTGGAAGACGAGGCCGGTGAAAACACAGAAGACGGCGAGCAGCCAGCCGACGATGCGGACCTGGAAGCCGACGAGCACGGCAATGCCGGTTGCGAGTTCGAAGAGGCCGGCGAGATAGGCGAGCGCGGTGGAAGCCGGAAGGCCGGCACCGGCGATCATGCCTGCGGTCGAGGCCGGATCGGTCACCTTGCCGAAGCCGGCGAAGATGAACATGAAGGAAAGCAGGATACGGGCAATGAGGATGATGACGTTGTTCGACATGGACGTTGTCTCCGTTTCAAGGACTTTGGAGATCTTGGTGCCCCGGCACCGGTTCGACCTCGGATGCCTCTATGTCGCTCTTTTCTTGCGTTGTGGAAAGATAAACGGAAGCGGACACTTCGTTCACTAATATCGAACGATCTCCAAAGCGCGTCGCGTTCGACTGCTTTCATGCGACGCGCTTGGATCTTTTGTTCTCATGCATGTCGTTGTCCCAAAACCGCTGCACACTTTTGGGCGACATGCATTGGCCGCCGCCTGCTTGCCTTTGTCGGGCCCGGTTTTTATGGTCGGCGCCCAACATGGAGAATCCGATGGCAGATCTTTCCGCATTTCCGATCACGACGCGCTGGCCGGCGAAAAATCCCGACATCATCCAGCTCTATTCCCTGCAGACGCCGAATGGGGTGAAGGTCTCCGTCGCCCTCGAAGAACTCGGCCTTGCCTATGAGCCGCATTATATTTCCTTTGCCGCCAACGAGCAGAAGTCGCCGGAATTCGAATCTCTGAACCCGAACGGCCGCATTCCGGCGATCATCGATCCGAACGGTCCGGACGGAAAGCCGATCGGCCTTTTCGAATCCGGCGCCATCCTGCTTTATCTCGCCGAAAAAACCGGCAAGCTCATCCCTGCCGATGCCGCCGGCCGATATGAAACCATCCAGTGGGTGTTTTTCCAGATGGCGGGCATCGGCCCGATGTTCGGCCAGTTCGGCCATTTCTACAAATTTGCCGCCGACAAGGTCGCCAACAATTCCTACCCGGTGGAGCGTTATCGCGATGAATCCAAACGCCTGCTCGGTGTGCTCGAAGACCGGTTGAAGGGCCGTCAGTGGATCATGGGCGACCAGTACACGATCGCCGACATCACCACCTTCACCTGGGTTCGCGGCGCCGATATTTTCTATGGCGGCCGCGAGGTTCTCGAATACACGAAATTCCCCGCCGTCTCGGATTGGCTGGAGCGCTGCATCGCTCGTCCGGCAAGTGCCAGGGGCCTCAACATACCGGTCAAGCCGGAGTAGCGAACGGATCGCCGGAAAGCACGAAGGCCGCCCTCGATGCGGCCTTTTATCTTGATTTCCGGCCTATCGCCGGCTTGATATCTGCTTTGCGCCTTCCAGCTTGAAGCGCGGAAATACGAAGACGCCGACCATGCTGCCGCTGAATTTTTCTTCCAGACCGTTGGACTCGCCCATGCAGAAGAGCGGCTGGCGAAAGCCGTTCGGCATGATGATCGTCGTCGAAAAACAGAAGGAGGAGCAGAGCGTCGCCGCCTGCTCGAACAGCTCCAATATGTGGCTGCGGTCCTTGGCATCATAGCAGCGGATCAGGCTGAGCAGTCCGCATTCCTGTGCGGCGAGGCCGTGCAGCATCGCGCTCCACTCGCCGAGACGGAGCATGCCGCTCGAAAAATCTCCAGTCCAGGCTTCGGAAACGGAAAACTGCGCCAACATCTCGTGATTTTGATTGGCGTCATCAAACGAGCCGGGCGTCAAAGGTACGGCTGTATTGGCTCTGGCGATCTTAAACAAGGCGTTCTCCCGTTCGGATGCGGCTCCCGCCGCACGCTCGGCAAACACAAAGAAACAGGATCACGCAGCAGCGGGCATGATGCCCGCGCTTCATCCGGCGATTATTGCCACGGCCATCTGGCCTCCGTAACCGGAGCCCCTCGAAGCCGAACGTTCACGTATCGCCTTCCGCGCTCCGGCCTCGTCTATTGGCGAAAAATTATCGCCGGGCGCGCTTTAATTGCAGCGCGGATTTATAGGGGCTTTTGGACAAACGGCAACGGCTTTTTAAGGGGTATTCGGATCGGCCTCATTTCGGGAGATGCCTGCATCTTCGGCCTATTTCGCGAGAATTGGCATGGGAAGATCATCCTTGAGACCTTTGCAAACGTTTTCACCCCCCGTCAGGCCGGAAATGTTGCAGCAGCACTGCGATCTCTCGCATGTCGGCAGGCTGAGAAATACGCAGGCAGCGCAAGTTTGGCGCAAGCTTCGTGCCCGGGGCCCGTAAGAGGGAGCCGGGCAGGCGTTCGTCGGCTATGCAAATCACTGTGCCGTACATCGAATCGCTTTGGGCAAAAGAAAAAGGGCGGCCCGAGGGCCGCCCTTCCTGTTCCTGATGCCGGAATAGTAGTCAGTGATGGCTTTCGCCGATCACATCATGTCCATACCGCCAGTTCAGCGCGCTTGACGCGCTGAACCATCTTAGATGATGGGCGGTTTCATGAACGATGCTGTGAAAGGCCGTTGGCCTATCACATCATGTCCATACCGCCCATGCCGCCCATGCCGCCCGGCATGCCGCCGCCAGCCGATTCTTTCTTCGGCAGTTCGGCAATCATGGCTTCGGTGGTGATCAGCAGCGATGCGACAGAAGCAGCGTTCTGCAGCGCCGTGCGAACGACCTTGAGCGGGTCGACGATACCCATGGCGATCATGTCGCCATATTCGGACGTCTGGGCGTTGTAGCCGAAGTTGTCTTCGTTCTTGTCGAGGACCTTGCCGACAACGATCGAGGCTTCGTCGCCTGCGTTTTCAGCGATCTGACGAACGAGCGACTGCAGGGCGCGGCGAACGATGTTGATGCCGGCTTCCTGGTCGTCGTTTGCACCCTTGACGGTGATCTTCGTGGAGGAGCGGAGCAGAGCGATACCGCCGCCGGGGACGATACCTTCCTGAACAGCAGCGCGGGTCGCGTTGAGCGCGTCGTCGATGCGGTCCTTCTTTTCCTTCACTTCGACTTCCGTCGAGCCGCCGACGCGGATGACGGCAACGCCGCCAGCGAGCTTGGCAAGACGTTCCTGCAGCTTCTCGCGGTCGTAGTCCGAAGTGGTTTCTTCGATCTGCGCCTTGATCTGGGCAACACGGCCTTCGATGTCGGTCTTGGCGCCCGAACCGTCGACGATCGTGGTGTTTTCCTTGGAGATCGAAACCTTCTTGGCACGGCCGAGCATGTCGAGCGTAACGGATTCGAGCTTGATGCCGAGATCTTCGGAGATGACAGTGCCGCCCGTCAGGATGGCGATGTCTTCGAGCATGGCCTTGCGGCGGTCGCCGAAGCCAGGAGCCTTGACGGCAGCAATCTTCAGGCCACCGCGCAGCTTGTTGACGACGAGCGTTGCGAGGGCTTCGCCTTCGACGTCTTCAGCGACGATCAGGAGCGGCTTGCCGGTCTGAACTACGGCTTCGAGAACCGGGAGCATCGACTGCAGGTTCGAGAGCTTCTTCTCGTGAAGGAGAATGAAGACGTCTTCGAGGTCGGCGATCATCTTTTCCGGGTTGGTCACGAAGTAGGGGCTGAGGTAGCCACGGTCGAACTGCATGCCTTCGACGACTTCGAGTTCGGTTTCGGCGGTCTTGGCTTCTTCAACCGTGATGACGCCTTCGTTGCCGACCTTCTGCATGGCTTCAGCGATGTCGAGACCGACCTGCTTGTCGCCATTTGCCGAAATCGTGCCGACCTGTGCAACTTCTTCCGAAGTCGAGATCTTCTTGGCCTTGGCCTGGAGATCCTTCACGACGTCGGCGACAGCGAGGTCGATGCCGCGCTTCAGGTCCATCGGGTTCATGCCGGCTGCAACGGCCTTGTTGCCTTCGCGAACGATCGCCTGGGCAAGAACGGTAGCCGTCGTGGTGCCGTCGCCGGCGATGTCGTTGGTCTTCGAAGCGACTTCGCGGACCATCTGGGCGCCCATGTTTTCGAACTTGTCTTCGAGTTCGATTTCCTTGGCGACCGAGACGCCGTCCTTGGTGATGCGCGGGGCGCCGAAGGACTTGTCGATGATGACGTTACGGCCCTTCGGGCCGAGCGTGACCTTCACTGCATCGGCGAGAATGTCGACGCCGCGCAGCATCTTTTCGCGCGCGGTGCGGCCAAACTTGATTTCTTTAGATGCCATATTCTTAACTCCTGAATTCGAGTTGTTCGGGCAAAAGGCCCGTCAGCCATTTCGGGAAAGCAGGTCGGCCGATCAGCCGATGATGCCCATGATGTCGGCTTCCTTCATGATCAGAAGGTCTTCGCCGTCGATCTTGACTTCGGTGCCGGACCACTTGCCGAACAGGATGCGGTCGCCAGCCTTCACGTCGAGTGCGACGACCTTGCCGGACTCATCGCGCGCGCCGGAGCCGACGGCGACGATTTCGCCTTCCTGCGGCTTTTCCTTGGCGGTATCGGGAATGATGATGCCGCCCTTGGTCTTGGCTTCGGACTCAACGCGGCGAACAACGACGCGGTCGTGAAGGGGGCGGAAGTTGGTGCTTGCCATTGTCTAATCCCTCGATCGAATGACATTCGCGGACCGGAGTGGCCCACATGGATAGATGTTAGCACTCCCTTGCGGTGAGTGCTAGCGACGAGCATTTAGGGATGGCTCCGCGAGGAGTCAATGAGAGCAATCACGAATTTTTGTGCCGGAATTGTGAAGAGGCCGGAGAATAGTGCGAGATTGCGGCCGAAAACCAGGTGCTGCCGAACTTTGCCGAACTCGTCCGCCATCGGCGATCTGCCGCTTGGCGATAATCGTCAAAACCCTTAGCCCTTCCGCTCTGCCGGACCGTCGTTCGAGCTCCTCGCATTGGGCCGACAGCGAAGAAAATGCCTTGCCATCGCCTTTCGCCTTTGCAATGTCACCGGTGACTGAAGCAAATCGGGAAATCGGGATGGCCAAGCGGATAGAAAACTTCTCGGAGATATCAGGTCACTATGATGTGGTGCTCTGCGATGTCTGGGGCGTCGTTCACAACGGCGTCGATCCGTTCCCGAAGGCGGCCGCAGCCCTTGAAGCGGCACGCGACAGCGGTCTAGCCGTCGTCCTCATTACCAATTCGCCGCGCCTTTCCTGGCAGGTGGTCGAGCAACTGCGCCAGATCGGCGTTCCCGACAGCGCCTATGACAGGATCGTCACCTCTGGCGACGTCACGCGCGGTTTGATCGCCGAAGGGCCGAAGACCGTCTTTCTGTTCGGCCCCGAGCGCGACAAGGCGCTGCTCGAAGGCATCGGCGTCGAGCGCCGGCCGGCGGGCGAAGCGCAATCGCTGGTCTGCACCGGCTTTTTCGACGACGAGACGGAGAAGCCGGAGGATTACACCGATATGCTTCTCGATTTCAAAGCCCGCGACGTGCCGATGATCTGCGCCAATCCCGACCTCATTGTCGAGCGCGGCCATCGCATCATCCCCTGCGCAGGCGCCATGGCCGCCCATTACGAGCAGCTTGGCGGCAAAACCCGCATCGCCGGCAAGCCGCACCGGCCGATCTACGAGGCGACGCTAGCGGCTGCCCGCGAGCTTCGCGGCGATTTCCCAGTCGACCGCGTGCTGGCAATCGGCGACGGCATGCCGACCGATGTGCGCGGCGCCTTGAATTACGGCCTCGACCTCCTCTACATCAGCGGCGGTATCCACGCTAAGGAATACACTCTCAACGGCGAGACCGACGAGGCGATCCTCAAAGCCTATCTCGAACGGGAAAAAGCCGCGCCGAAGTGGTGGATGCCCCGCCTTGCATGAAGACACGCCTGCATGAAGAGAAGCCAGCCGATGACCGTCTTCCACCGCAATGAAACCCGGGAACCCCTACCCCCCCATCTGAAGGGCGGCGTCATTGCCATCGGCAATTTCGATGGCGTGCACCGCGGCCATCAATCGGTGTTGAGCCGGGCGCTGGAGATCTCCAAGACGCGCGGTATCCCCGCTTTGGTGCTGACCTTCGAGCCGCATCCGCGCACGGTCTTCCGACCGCAGACACCGGTCTTTCGCCTGACGCCGGCGCCGTTGAAGGCCCGCATCCTGGAAACGCTGGGTTTCAGCGCTGTCATCGAATATCCCTTCGATTACGAATTTTCGCAGCGCTCGGCCGATGATTTCATCCATTCGATCCTGAAGGATTGGCTCGGCGCCTCCGAAGTCGTCACCGGCTTCGATTTCCATTTTGGCCGCGGCCGCGAGGGCGGTCCGGCTTTCCTCATGAATGCCGGTCATACCTATGGCTTCGGCGTCACCCTGATCGATGCCTTTCGCGACGAAAACGCCGATGTCGTGTCTTCGAGCCATATCCGCGCGCTGCTGAAGGAGGGCAATGTCAGCGAAGTCGCCGGCATGCTCGGTTACCGCTATACGGTGGAAGCCGAGGTGATCGATGGCGAAAAGCTCGGCCGGCAGCTGGGTTTTCCCACGGCCAACATGCGCCTGCCGCCGGAGGTCGATCTTGCCGCCGGCATCTACGCCGTCCGCTTCCGCCGCCAGGACGGCACGCTCCACGATGCCGTCGCAAGCTATGGCCGCCGCCCGACGGTGACGGAAAACGGCGCACCGCTGCTCGAAACCTATCTTTTCGATTTCAGCGGCGATCTCTACGGCCAGCTCTGCTCCGTCTCGTTCTTCGGCTATCTCCGCCCTGAGCTGAAATTCGACGGCCTCGATCCGCTGGTCGCCCAGATCAAGCGTGATGAGGAAGAGGCGAGGGCGCTGCTTGCGGGTGTTAAGCCACTCGGCACTCTTGATCAGAAACTGTGCTTTTCCTGAGGTCGCCTTGAGTTATCTCCGGCTCAGTGGAAACTGACCGGGATCGTTCGTCCATGGATCGAAGATCGCCGCGCCGGAGAAGCGCGTATCCCTGACGTTTCGCGTCACCAGATAGAGATTGTACTCGATTGCGGTGGCGGCGAGCATCGTGTCGACAACCGACGGCGCATGTCCGGTCTTGAGTTTTACCCGCCCCGAAATGACGCCCCAGTGCCTGACGGCTGCGTCGCTCAGCGAAAGAACGCGTTGTGCAAACCTCTCCTCCAGCGCATCGCGGGAGGCCGCATAACGATAGCGATTTTGATCGCCCTCAGGCAGGTTTTCGATGCCCTTGTCATATTCCGCCAGCGTGAGGATACTGATAAACATCCGCTCCTCGTCTTGAGCCGCAGCCCAGGATTTGACGGAAGGTGCGCCGTTTGGATTGATCAGCGCGGCAATGACATTGGTATCGAGCAGCCAGCCGATCACAGCTCGGCATCCCGTCCGTAATCTGCCTCTCGCTCGAGGTCGAGCTCTTTGAGATCGAGGCTTTCCATGAAGGCGACGAAAGGCTTTTTCGGTTCGGCTTTGGTCAGTTTGTCGAGTTCTTCGGCGCTGATGACGACGACGCTGTCCCGGCCGCGAACGGTCACGCGCTGTGGTCCTTCGCTATGTGCGCGGCGGACCACCTCGCTGAAGCGCGCTTTCGCGTCCTCGAGCTTCCAGCTTTGCTTCGTGATTTTTTTCATGCCTCTGGCTCTCGATCTAATCTGGTCAGATAGTCAGGTATATAACGCAAGCCGCACTGAGTTTCCAGCCTTAGGCTTTCCGGAACGATACGGGCACCGCCGATTCTAGCCGTTGAAGCCGATTGGAAACCGCGAATTCTTCTCTTCCTTTTCCCGGCAAAAACGCCTATGAACCGGCGCGATGAAGAAATATCGGCTGGCAATGATGATGCGAATTATCGGCCCGGCCTTCCGCGCGCGCTAAGCGGCCGGAAGGTCCGGGTTTTTGGCGCTTGGATACGAGCGCTTCCGTCACCAGCTATTTCACGCCCGTTGCGCCCCTTCCTGGGCCGCCAGAAAACGATTGTCAGACATGACCGACACAGCCGAAAAGATCGACTATTCGAAGACCCTCTATTTGCCCGAGACCGACTTTCCCATGCGCGCCGGCCTGCCGCAGAAGGAACCGGAACTCGTCAAGCGCTGGCAGGAGATGGGTCTCTACAAGAAACTGCGCGCTTCCGCCGCCGGCCGCGAGAAATTCGTCCTTCACGACGGCCCTCCCTATGCCAACGGCAACATCCATATCGGCCACGCGCTGAACAAGATCCTCAAGGACGTCATCAACCGCTCGTTCCAGATGCGCGGCTACGACGCCAATTACGTGCCCGGCTGGGATTGCCACGGCCTGCCGATCGAATGGAAGATCGAGGAGAAATACCGCGAGAAGGGCAAGAACAAGGACGAGGTTCCGGTCAACGAATTCCGCAGGGAATGCCGTGAATTCGCCGCCGGCTGGATCAAGGTCCAGGCGGAAGAGTTCAAGCGCCTCGGCATCGAGGGTGACTTCGACAATCCCTATACGACGATGAATTTTCACGCGGAATCGCGCATCGCCGGCGAACTCTTGAAGATCGCCGCAAGCGGTCAGCTTTATCGCGGCTCCAAGCCGATCATGTGGTCGGTGGTCGAGCGCACGGCGCTGGCCGAGGCCGAGGTCGAATACCAGGACTATGAGAGCGACACGATCTGGGTGAAATTCCCAGTCGTTAGAGGAGTGACGGCCGATTATCGCCGTGATGGAACATCGCCCACAGCGGATGAGGTCAACCCGCCGTTGGTCAATGAAGATGCGTTCATCGTAATCTGGACAACAACACCTTGGACGATCCCGGGAAATCGCGCGATCGCATTTTCTGCTCGCCTTGAATATGGCCTGTATGAGGTCGAAAGCGCTACGAATGATTTCGGCCCGCAGCCAGGCGAGAAATTGGTTTTCGCCAAGCGCTTGGCTGAGGATTGTGCTTCGAAAGCCAAAGTAACCTTGCGTTTTGTGCGGGACGTAAGTGACGACGAACTGGCTAACGTTGTTTGCGCTCATCCACTCAGAAATTTGGATAATGGCTATACGTTCGATGTCCCGCTGCTCGAAGGCGACCACGTCACCGATGACGCCGGCACCGGCTTCGTGCACACCGCTCCCAGCCACGGTCGCGAAGACTTCGATGCCTGGATGTCGGCTGTCCGCACGCTTGATGCCCGCGGCATCGACACTAAAATCCCGTTCCCCGTCGATGACGGCGGTTTCTATACCGCCGACGCCCCCGGCCTCGAAGGCGCCCGCGTCATCGACGATGACGGCAAGAAGGGCGATGCCAACGACCGCGTCATCAGGGAGCTGATCGCCCGCGGCGCACTCTTTGCCCGCGGCCGGCTGAAGCACCAGTATCCGCATTCCTGGCGCTCGAAGAAGCCGGTCATCTTCCGCAACACGCCGCAATGGTTCGTCTATATGGACAAGACCCTTGCCGATGGCACGACGCTGCGTTCGCGCGCGCTGGGTGCGATCGACGATACGCGCTTCGTGCCCGCCGCCGGCCAGAACCGCCTGCGCGCCATGATCGAGGGCCGCCCGGACTGGGTGCTCTCGCGCCAGCGCGCCTGGGGTGTGCCGATCGCCGTCTTTGCCGACGATGAGGGCGAGGTCCTGGTCGACGAAGCCGTCAACGCCCGCATCCTCGAAGCCTTCGAACATGAGGGCGCCGACGCCTGGTTTGCCGAAGGCGCCAAGGAGCGCTTCCTCGGCAATGACCATGACCATTCCCGCTGGACCCAGGTCATGGATATCCTCGACGTCTGGTTCGACTCCGGCTCGACGCACACCTTCACGCTCGAAGACCGCCCGGACCTGAAGTGGCCGGCCGACCTTTATCTCGAAGGTTCCGACCAGCATCGCGGCTGGTTCCATTCGTCGCTGCTGGAATCGGCGGCCACCCGCGGCCGTGCGCCTTACAATGCCGTCCTCACCCATGGTTTCACCATGGACGAGAAGGGCGAGAAGATGTCGAAGTCGAAGGGCAACGTCACCGCACCTCAGGAAGTGATGAAGGATGCCGGCGCCGATATCCTGCGCCTCTGGGTGATGACCTCGGATTATGCTGACGACCTGCGCGTCGGCAAGACGATCATCCAGACCAATGTCGATGCCTATCGCAAGCTGCGCAACACCATCCGCTGGATGCTCGGCACGCTTGCCCACGATAAGGGCGAGGAGATCGCCCTTGCCGATCTGCCGGAGCTGGAGCAGCTGATGCTGCACCGGCTTGCCGAGCTCGACGAGCTGGTGCGCGAGAACTATGACACCTTCGACTTCAAGAAGATTGCCCGTGCGCTGATCGATTTCGCCAATGTCGAGCTTTCGGCCTTCTATTTCGATATCCGCAAGGATGCGCTCTATTGCGACGCGCCGTCGAGCCTGCGCCGGCGCGCCAGCCTGCACGTCATCCGCCAGATCTTCGATTGCATGGTGACATGGCTTGCCCCGATGCTGCCCTTCACCACCGAGGAGGCCTGGCTGTCGCGCAACCCGTCCGCCGTTTCCGTGCATCTGGAGCAGTTTGCCCCGGTCGCAAAGGAATGGCGCAACGATGCCCTGGCCGAGAAGTGGAAGAAGATCCGTGCAGTGCGTTCGGTTGTGACCGGCGCTCTGGAAATCGAGCGCAAGGACAAGCGCATCGGCTCCTCGTTGGAAGCGGCTCCGCTTGTCCACATCGCCGATCCGGAATTGCTGAAGGCGCTGGAAGGCCAGGATTTCACCGAAGTCTGCATCACCTCGGCAATCGAGATCAAGGCCGGCGAAGGACCCGTGGATGCCTTCCGCCTGGCTGAGGTGCCGGAGGTCAGCGTCGTGCCGAAGCTTGCAGAGGGCGAGAAATGCGCCCGCTCCTGGCGCATCACCAGGGATGTCGGTTCCGATCCGGAATATCCCGATGTTTCGGCCCGCGACGCTGCTGCCCTTCGCGAGCTTGCCGCGCTCAAGTGAAGAATATTGCCGGGTGAATTGCGTTTTTGCGGTTCATCCGGTAAGAGCTGCCTGAAAATGGCCGGATTTTTGCGTCAGGGGGACGGTTGTCCGGTTGGGCGACGATTGCACCGGCAGGGTGGAAGGGTTTTCATGTTAGCAACGCATTGGTTCCGTATAGGCGCCTGCCTGTCTGTTGTAGTGGCGGGATGCTCCCTGGTGTCCGGTTGCGCCAGCAGCCCGACCTACGGCACCGACAAGACCGCCATGGAACAGTTGACCGACGATCTCGGCCAGTCCGTGTCGTTGACCGGCCCTGACCCGAAGAACAAGGGCGTCAAGTACACGCCGCGTCCGACGCTGGTGCTACCGGCGCAGGCGCAGAAGGAGACTCTCGTTGCGCCGCAGCAGACGGTCGCCAACAAGGACAATCCGCAATGGCTTGAATCGCCGGAGGAGACGCGTGCTCGTCTCGTTTCGGAAGCCGACGCGAATTCGGACAATCCGAATTACCGCTCGCCGCTCGCCAGCTCTGCGATCGAAGGCGGCCGGCGCACGACGGAAGCCCAGACCAAGGCCTATCGTGAAGCCCGTGCCCTGCAGAAGGGCTCCTATGTCGACCAGCGCCGCTATATATCCGATCCGCCGCCCGGCTACCGCACCGTCGACGATCCGGCAAAGCTCGATGATGTCGGCGAGCCCGAGCTCAAGAAGCAGAAGAAGCGCAAGAAAGATGCAGCTGTCGCCAACACCGGCAAGCAGTGGTGGAACCTCCTGCAATAGCTTTTCGGTGCGCCGGCAAGGATGACGGCGCCGCGCACCGGCGCTGGGATTACGGCGCCTCTCTCCTTTGCGAAAAGAACTTTCGCAGCAGATCGGCCGATTGGACCTCGTTGAAGCCGGAATAGACCTCCGGGGCGTGGTGACAGGTCGGCTGCCCATAGAATCGCACGCCATTGTCGACGGCGCCGCCCTTCGGGTCCTCGGCGCCGTAATAGAGCCTGCGGATACGCGCAAACGAGATGGCTGCCGCGCACATGGTGCAAGGCTCCAGCGTCACGTAGAGATCGGCGCCGACCAAACGTTCCTGTCCGAGCGCTTCGCAGGCGAGCCGGATCGCGGCGATTTCGGCGTGCGCGGTCACGTCTTTGAGCTCGCGCGTGCGGTTTCCCGAGCGTGAAACGGCAATATCGTCGACAACGACGACGGCGCCGATCGGCACCTCGCCGCGTTCTCCGGCGGCACGCGCTTCTTCGAGCGCCATCTCCATGAAACGATTTGTCTTCACGATCGCAAGAATTTCCACTTAACCGCAGATGCGTGACCTGATAGACAGGCCCAAAAGGCAGGCAAACAACAAATGACACCCAAAGACAAGCCAAAACGCCCGGGCGCAAAGCCCCTTTCACGGGATATCAGGTCGAAAGCCGGCCCGAAGGCGGACGGCGAGAAGCCGGCAAAGCCTGCGGTCGCCCGCGCGGTCGCCGCCGAGACCGAAGGCGAGGCCAAGGCCGAACGCATTTCCAAGGTGATGGCGCGCGCCGGCGTCGCCTCCCGCCGCGACATCGAACGCATGATCATGGAAGGCCGGGTGACGCTGAACGGCAGGGTTCTCGAAACCCCCGTCGTCAACGTCACGCTCGCCGATCGCATCGAAGTCGACGGCGTGCCGATCCGCGGCATCGAGCGCACCAGGCTGTGGCTCTATCATAAGCCTGCCGGCCTGGTGACCACCAATGCCGATCCGGAAGGCCGCTCGACCGTCTTCGACAACCTGCCGGAAGAACTGCCGCGCGTCATGTCGATCGGCCGCCTCGATATCAACACCGAAGGCCTGCTGCTCTTGACCAATGACGGCGGTCTCGCCCGCGCGCTCGAGCTGCCGGCGACCGGATGGCTGCGGCGCTACCGCGTCCGCGCCCATGGCGAGATCGATCAGGACGCGCTCGACAAGCTGAAGGACGGCATTGCCGTCGACGGCGTGCTCTACGGCTCGATCGAGGCGACGCTCGACCGCACGCAAGGCTCGAACGTCTGGATCACCATGGGTCTTCGCGAAGGCAAGAACCGCGAAATCAAGAACGTGCTCGGCGCGCTCGGCCTCGACGTCAATCGCCTGATCCGCATTTCCTATGGCCCGTTCCAGCTCGGCGACCTGCCGGAAGGCCATGTCGTCGAAGTGCGCGGCCGTACACTGCGCGACCAGCTCGGCCCGCGCCTCATCGAGGAAGCCAAGGCGAATTTCGATGCGCCGATCTACAACGCGGCGGCGGTCGCTGCCGAGGAAGAGGCAGAGCCCGCAGCAGCGGAAAGGCGCGAGCGTCCGCGCCGCGACGAGGACAAGCGCGAACGGGCGCTGAGCCGTCTCGACACCAAGCGCGACGACCGCCACGGTGGCGCGCGCAAAGAGGACGACCGCCGCGACGGCGGGCGTCGGGACGATGAAAGGCCGAAGCGTCCCCAGCCGCTCGGCCAGCGCCGCAGCGCCAATGTCTGGATGGCGCCGGGCGCCCGGCCGCTCGGCGAAAAGGCCGCGGCGAAAGCTGCCAAGAATGCGCAGACCGCACGCAAGCGCGGCGAGCAGTCGCCGGCAAGAGGCGCTGGTTTCGATCGCATCGAAGATCGCCCGCGCACCCAGGTGAACCGCGTGCGTGAAGAGGATGGCGAGTGGATCCGCTCGAGCGAAGAGCCCCGTCGCAAGGATGAGGGCGAGGGCTTCGGCCGCAAGCGCGGCTTTGGTGATCGTCCCGCCCGCGAAGACCGCGGTTCTGGCGACCGCCCGGCGCGCGGCGAACGGCCGTTCGGTGATCGTCCCTCGCGTGGGGACCGGCCCTTCGGCGACAAGCCGCGCGGTGATCGCAAGCCGCGTACGGATGGTGACGAGCGTCCTCGGGCCGCGAGAAGCTCTGCCGGCGATGCCCGTTCGGAGCGTCCGCGCGGCGACCGGCCGTTCGGTGATCGTCCCCCGCGTGGGGATAGGCCCTTCGGCGACAAGCCGCGCGGTGATCGCAAGCCGCGTACGGATGGTGACGAGCGTCCTCGGGCCGCGAGAAGCTCTGCCGGCGAGGGCCGTTCGGAGCGTCCGCGCAGCGACCGGCCGTTCGGTGATCGTCCCCCGCGTGGAGACCGGCCCTTCGGCGACAAGCCGCGTGCTGATCGCAGGCCGCGCGAGGACGGTGACGAACGCCCGCGGGCAGCCAGAAGTTTTGCCGGCGAGGGCCGCTCCGAGCGTCCGCGCGGCGAAAGATCGTTCGGCGACAAGCCTTCGGGTGACAAGCCTCGTGGCAAGGGCTTTGCGGCCAAGCCTGGTGGGACCAAACCTGGTGGGGCCAAGAGTTTTTCCGGCAAGCCGAAAGGCGCGAAGCCGGGCGGTGACAGGCCGGGCGGCGATAGGCCTGCGGGCGGGCCGTCCAGAGGTGGTGCTAAAGGAAAGGGAATGACGCGCGGTGCGGATCGTCGGCGGTGAGTTTCGCGGACGGCCTCTCGCCGTGCCAAAATCCAACGAGATCCGGCCGACTGCCGACCGGACGCGCGAGAGCCTGTTCAATATATTGAGCCATGCCTATCCGGAATGCGTCGATGGCACCCGGATTCTCGACCTCTTTGCCGGCACCGGCGCCGTCGGGCTCGAAGCCGTTTCACGCGGCTGTCGCCATGCGCTCTTCGTCGAAAACAGCGTCGAGGGCAGGGCGCTGCTCTGGGAGAACATCGATGCGCTCGGCCTGCATGGCCGCACGCGCATCCTGCGCCGGGATGCGACCGATCTCGGCAGCGTCGGCAATCTCGACCCCTTCGACGTGCTCTTTGCCGACCCACCCTATGGCAAGGGTCTCGGTGAGAAGGCGATGGCGGCGGCGGCCGAGGGCGGCTGGCTGCGGCCTGGCGCAATCGCGGTGCTCGAAGAACGCGCCGATATTGTCGTTTCCGTCCATCCTTCCTATGTTTTCCTCGAAAGCCGCATCTTCGGCGATACGAGGGTGCATTTCTTCCGATATCAGCCGCAATAAGCGGGGGCGGGCGTGCAGCAGGCAGAGATCATCAGCCCGAAATTGCCTGCGATCAGCGATGTGCCGACGGTCGCCGTCGCTTTTGGCGGCGGCGGTGCGCGCGGACTTGCCCATATCCATGTCATCGAGACGCTCGATGAACTCGGCATCCGCCCGGTGGCGGTATCAGGCTCGTCGATCGGCGCGATCATGGCGGCCGGCATGGCGGCTGGCATGTCCGGCGCCGAAATCCGCGAACATGCACTGGCGACCGTCGGCAACAAGACGGCCGTCGTCGCCCGCATCTGGGGCCTGAGGCCGGCGACGGTGCGCGATGCGGTGGCCAAGGGTATCCGCATCGGCCAGTTCAATCTGGAGCGGATCCTCAAGGCCTTCCTGCCGTCCGAGCTGCCGGCCCGCTTCGAGGATCTGCTGGTCCCGATGAAGGTGATCACCACGGATTATTACGGGCAGTGCGAAGTCATCATCGAACAGGGCGAACTGTTTCCCGCACTCGCGGCCTCTTCCGCCATCCCCGCCGTCTTCATGCCGGTGCGCCTGCGCGACCGGGTGATGATCGACGGCGGCATCAGCAATCCGGTGCCCTATGAATGCCTGATGGATCTTGCCGACATCGTCGTCGGCATCGATGTCGTCGGCGCGCCGGAAGGCGACGGCACCCATATTCCGAACCGTATGGAGAGCATCTTCGGCTCCGGCCAGCTGATGATGCAGACGGCGATCTCGCTGAAGTTGAAGCTTCGCCCGCCGCATATCTTCCTGCGCCCGACTGTCGGCCGCACCGGCGTCATGGATTTCCTCAAGGCCCGCGAAGTCCTCGCCATGTCCGTCGGCGTCAAGGACGACCTGAAATTCGCCCTTGACCGGGAAATCGAGGCTCGGCTGAAACGCTAGCTGTCCGCTCTCCTCATTGGGCGTGGCCCTCGTGGCCGGCATGACCCTCGCCGTTTGAAGCCTCATTCATCGTCACCGTGCCCTCGAAGCTTGAGAAGAGCGCAAGCGCGGAAGAATCGAGGCCGGCCTCGGCATCCTTCAGCTTCGCAGCCAGCCCGGCGGCGTCAACTGCGGAGAGCCCGATTGTCTCGAGTGTCCCGGCATCCTTCAGGCTGTCGCCGCTGCAGAGATAGATGCTCCAGCCGTGATGGGTCTTCTTCATCAGGGCCCGTCCGCCGCGTCCGTCCTGCCGCCAGCCGACGATCGCCCAATCGGCATGAACCACGACCGGCGCGATATCGAGCGGCTTGTCCAGCCTTTCGAACATCACCTTCAGCTTCGCCGGGATCGCCTGTTGCGGGTCGTCGGCCGCACATGCCATGGACGCAAGCAGCACGCCGGCAAGAATAGCGATGATCTTCTTCATCCGATGGCCTCCCTCAGGCGAGAACGCGTTTCAGCAACGGTACGAACCGCACGACGATCTGGTCGAAGGCGATCATGGCGACAATCGCGAGCCCGCTCATCGGGAAGGCGACGGCGAAGATCCCGACAATCACCCACAGGCCGTAATAGATCGAAGGCTTTGGCGGCATGGGTGGCACGCCGAGGCGGCCGATCGGGCGCCGTTTCCACCACATGATGACGGCGGTCACGCAACTGAGCACAATTGCAAGGCATGTTGCGAACATCAGCAACTGATTGAAACGCCCCCATTCCTGTCCCTGGTGGACATTGATGCCCCACTCGATCGCTTTGCCGAGGAACGGATATTGATCGAAGCCGATATCGATCAATGGTTTGCCGGAATACTGGTCGATATGGAGCGTGCGTTCGTCGGTAAGATCGTCGGGAAAGAGCGAGGCGGTATAGACGCCCGTCTCGTCGGAGGGGATCGCCACGTCGAAGCCTGGCGCCATGCCCAGCCGTTTGGCGATCTCCGCCGCTTTGTCGAGGCCGATTGGCTTGCCTGATTGCGCTGCGGCGATATCGGAAAGCGGGACCGGCGCCTTCTCGACGATCCAGCCGCTGTTCGGAAGGATATCCTCGGTGACTTTTCGCGACTTCGGCACGTCGTCCCAGAGCTGGACCGGATAGCCGAGGCCGTGTTCGGCCAGCCAGGCATTGGCGTTCGCCCCCCAATAGCCCGACCATGGCATGCCTGACATCGCAAGGAAGAAGATCAGGATGCCGGCGAAGGCACCCGTCACGGCATGCAGGTCGCGCCAGAAAACGCGGCGGCCGGGCGTTCCCCGCACGCTGACAACGCCGCCCGTCTGGCGTCGCGGCCACCAGAGATAGATGCCGGTGACGACGAGCACCATGGCAAAGCCGCCGGCAATTTCGATCAGCCGGTTCGTTATGGTGCCGAAATAGGCGAGGCTGTGGATGCGCTTGACGACATAATTGAACTCGTCGGTCGATCCGACCACATCGAGCACTTTGCCGTCATAGGGGTTGACGAAGACCAGCATCGAGCCGGCATCGCTGGAGAGGGTGACGATGGCCGATCGCTCGGGCAGGACCGGGTCCTTGTAGGATGTCGCGGTTGAGCCCGGCGCGGCGGAGGCGGCGATCTCTGCGATCCGCTCCGGCGACAGCGCTTCGCCCGCCGGCTGGACACTGTAGCGGTAGCCGAAGAAGGTGCTGTTGATCTCGTCCTTGAAGAGATAGAGCGATCCGGTAACGGCCAGATTGAGCAGGAAGGGTATGACGAGAAGCCCGGCAAAGAAATGCCAGCGCCAGATGGCACGGTAGAGCGAAACGCCGTTTGCGGCGTCCTCTGCCGGTTCGGCAGCAGTAATAGTCGACATGAGAATGGATCCGTATCCACGGCCGACAGCACGCATGCAGGTCGGCCGGCGTTGAAAGGCGCATCACGGCGCCTGCCGCAACGCGAAGTTCAGGCAGGGATCGGATCGGAAGGCGGAGCGCGAGGACCGGTATTGGGTGGGAAAAGCTGGCGATGGAAGGCCTCGGCCCGGATCGGCAGTTCAACCGCAGCCGCAAAGGGTATGGCAGCACCGGCGATGTCCATCGGCGCCGGCAGGAGAATGGCGGCGCCGATCCGGCAGGCTTCGCAACCATGCGAATGCGCGTTGTCATGCTGGCTCTGACCGGATTTGTCCGTCGTGGTGACGCAAAGTGTCGGCAGTGACCCATCCGGAAGCACATATTGGCCGAGTTCGGCCGGATCGAATTCGCCAGCCGCTGCCGCGGGCACCTGATGGGCGAAGCCGACGAACACCAGTGCGACCGCGCACAGGATGCGGAGCGCCCATTGTTCGATCTGTGTCGTCCGTCTGATCAAGATTCCCTCTTGGATCGCTGCGATCGGATGTTTGATAAACGCCGCCCCCTTGATATTCAATGCGTCAATTTCGCAAGCCGCTCAGGGGTGATCAGGCATCCGCCGTCGCATCCGCGGTTCCGGCCAGCGGATCGTCCTCGAAGGGATCGGCGGCGCGTTTCGGCTTGACCAGCGGTTCGGGGCGGACAGGGTGGGAAAACAGCATGTCGCGCCCGGCCTGCAGCCCTTCGGACACCTGCAGCACCAGGCGCGCCTCGTCGCGCTTGCGGATATCCTCGCCGATTTCGTAGGCGTCGACCTCGGAAACCCCGAGCGCTTCCAGCGTTCGCCGTCCGAAGAGCAGGCCCGATTCCAGCGTTTCGCGCAGCTCGTAGTCGACGCCCTTGTTGCGCAGTTCGATCGAATGGATGCGGTCGTAGGAACGCACGTAGAGCCGGGTGTGCGGATAGTCGGCCTGCACCAGTTCCACCACCTTGTCGGTGATTTCCTTCTTCTGCGTGCAGACGAGCACGATCTTCGCCCGGTCGATGCCGGCCGAGCGCAGCACATCCTTGCGGGCGCCGTCGCCGAAATAGATACGGAAGCCGAAGGAGGAGGCCTGGCGGATGCGGTCGGCCGAAAAATCGATGACGGTGACGCTGCGCCCGCCGGCAAGCAGGATCTGGGCGGCGATCTGGCCGAAACGCGAGAAGCCGACCATCAGCACGTCGGCGCCGGCGCCCTCGAAATCCTCGTCCAGTTCCTCCTGTTCGTCGCCGCGCAGCAGCCGCTTCGAAAGGGCCGCCCCGATCGGCGTCAGTGCCATGGACAGCGTGACGATTGCGATCAGCAGCGAGGCCGTGCTCGTCGACATCAGCCCGACCGCACCTGCCGCGGTGAACAGCACGAAGCCGAATTCGCCGCCCTGCGGCAGCAGGAAGGCGATGCGGATCGCATCGTTGTGCGGGGAGCCCGAGATCCGGCAGAGCCCATAAATGATGATCGCCTTGACGGCCATGACGATCGGCACGGCGACGATGACGAAGAGCGCGTTGTCAGCGAGGACGTCGAGTTCCAGCGACAGGCCGACGGCGATGAAGAAGATGGCGAGCAGCACGCCGCGGAAGGGTTCGATATCCGCCTCCAGCTCGTGCCGGTAGGAGGATTCGGCAAGCATCACGCCGGAAAGGAAGGCGCCCATCGCCATCGAAAGCCCGGCCAGCTGCATCAGGCTCGCCGATCCCATGACGACGAAGAGGGCAGCCGCGATCATTGCCTCGCGCGCGCCGGTCCGGGCGATGATCTGGAAGAGCGGCGTCAGCAGGTAACGCCCCATGACGATCATCGCCGCAACCGCGCCGACGGCGATGGCGAAATCCAACAGCGGCGCGTTGCTGCCCTTGTCGCCGCCGTCGAGGATGGTGATCAGCGCCAGCAGCGGCACGATCGCCAGGTCCTGGAACAGCAGCATCGAAAAGGAGCGCTGCCCGTATCTGGTGTTGACGTCGCCGTCGCCCTCGAGGATCTGCATGGCAAAGGCCGTCGAAGACAGCGCCAGGCCAAATCCGGCAACGATGCTGCCGCGCCAGTCGAGAGCCTGGGAAAACCAGGCAAGCGCGGTCAGCGCCAGGCCCGTCAGCACCACCTGCGCTGAGCCGAGGCCGAAGATGTCGCGCCGCATCTGCCAGAGGCGGGTGGGTTTCAGCTCCAGTCCGATGATGAAGAGCAGGAAGACGACGCCGAGTTCAGCGACGGCGAGGATCTGTTCGCCATCGGTGATGCCGTGGAAGACCGGGCCGATGACGATGCCGGCGGCGAGATAGCCGAGCACCGTACCGAGCCCGAGTTTCTTGAATATCGGAGCGGCGACCACCGCCCCGCCAAGCAGCAGGATCGTTTCGGAAAAAAAGGCATTGGACGCTGACATGCTGACAATTCTTTCGACGGCGGGGAGCAAGCAGGCAGTCCCGATAAAGAATCGGTGACGGCGGCCTTGATGCTTGGGAGAGTGCACAATAAATGGAAGCCGAAGGAAAGGCCAAATCATGTCCTCTGAAATTGATTCCTCGACACTTCTTTCCCGCGCAAGTCAATTGATCGATCTGGCACGGAAGGCAGGGGCCGATGCCGCCGACGCCGTCGTCGTCCGGTCGCGCTCGCAATCGGTCAGCGTCCGCCTCGGCAAGGTCGAGGGCACGGAATCCTCCGAAAGCGACGATTTCTCCCTGCGCGTTTTCATCGGCAGGCGTGTCGCCAGCGTTTCGGCCAATCCGGGCTTCGATCTTCAGGCGCTTGCCGAACGCGCCGTCGCCATGGCCAAGGTTTCTCCGGAAGACCCCTTCGCCTGCCTGGCGGATGAGGCGAGCCTTTCGAGAGCCTATCCCGACCTGCAGTTGCTCGATACCACCGAGGTCTCCTCCGAGATGCTGCGCGAGGCGGGTCTTGCCGCTGAAGCAGCCGCGCTTGCGGTCAAGGGTGTCACCAATTCCTCCGGCGCCGGCGCGTCGGCCGGCATGGGCGGCCTTGTTCTTGCCACCTCGCACGGTTTCGAAGGCAGTTACATGGCCTCGCGTTTCGGCCATTCCGTCAGCGTGATTGCCGGCGAAGGCACCGGCATGGAGCGCGACTATGATTATGACAGCCGCCTCTATTACGCCGAACTGGACGATCCCGCTGAAATCGGCCGTCGCGCCGGCGAACGGGTGATCAAGCGCGTCAACCCGCGCCAGGTGCCGACCGGCAAGGACGTCACCGTCATCTTCGACCCGCGTGTCGCCCGCGGCTTCGTCGGCCATATCGCCGGTGCGATCAATGGTGCTGCCGTCGCCCGCAAGTCCAGCTTCCTGCGCGACAAGATGGGCCAGCAGGTGCTGAAGTTAGGCCTGTCGATCACCGACGATCCGTTGATCGTGCGTGGCCCATCCTCGCGGCCCTTCGATGGCGAAGGCGTGTCCGGCGAACGGCTGGTGATGATCGAGGATGGTGTCCTTAAGCACTGGTTCCTCTCGACCTCGACCGCGCGCGAACTCGGCCTCGAAACCAACGGCCGCGGCGTGCGCGGCGGCACTTCCGTCTCGCCCTCCTCCACCAACCTTGCCCTCGAACCCGGCGATATCTCGCCGGAGGATTTGATCCGCAGCGTCGGCAACGGTTTCTATGTCACCGAATTGATCGGCCACGGCGTCAACATGATCACCGGCGAATACAGCCGCGGCGCCACCGGCTTCTGGATCGAGAACGGCGAACTCACCTTCCCGGTCTCCGAGGTGACGATCGCCTCGAACCTCAAGGAGATGTTCATGCGCCTGACGCCGGCAAACGACATCGACCGGAAGTTCGGCGTCGCGGCCCCCACCTTCGCCATCGAAGGCATGACGCTTGCCGGACGTTGAGAAATGGATTGATCTGATGAGCGACATGGAGAAAGCCCGCTGGCAGAGCGATCTCACGCTGATCGCCGATGCTGCGAGAGAGGCGGGCGCCGTCGCTTTCGGCTTCTTCAACCAGTCTCCCGAGGTCTGGTGGAAGAACGAGGACCGGTCTCCCGTCAGCGCCGCCGATTTCGCCGCCAACAAGACGCTCGAGACCATCCTGCGCAAGGCCCGGCCGGATTATGGCTGGCTGTCGGAAGAAACCGACGACGATGCCGACCGTCTCTCGCGCGAGACGCTGTTCATCATCGATCCGATCGACGGCACGCGCGCCTTCCTCGGCGGGCAGAAGGTCTGGTGCGTCAGCGTCGCGGTGGTTCATCGCGGCCGACCGGTCGCCGGTGTGCTCTATGCCCCGGCGCTCGAGGAGCTCTATGAGGCTGTCGAGGGCGGCGTGGCGCTGAAGAACGGCGTCCCCTTCACGGTCTCGGCGGCCAGACCGGAAGAGATGAGCCGCCTTGCGATCGGCGACGACCTGCTGAAGACCTTTCCACCGGAATTCCGCGATCGGGTGACGCGCGAGAAATACATTCCCTCGCTCGCCTATCGCATCGCCATGGTGGCGGACGGTCGTCTCGAAGGCACCTTCGTCAAGGGCAATTCACATGATTGGGACCTTGCCGCTGCCGATCTGATCCTTACCTGCGCCGGCGGCGGCCTCGTCGACATCGAAGGCCGGCCGATCGTCTACAATCGCGCCGAAGTTACCCACAAGGTCCTATGTGCGGCGCCAACGCCCCGCCTCGATGAATTCCTCACCGCCTTTGCGGGACGACGAGACAGTTGACGTTTCCGTCAAAATCCCGCAGATGGGTGGCGGAGGAGAATAGGCAGAAAGAGAACAAAAAATGACTGACTCCGGTGACAAGAAGCAGCTTCTGCATCTCGTTTTTGGCGGCGAACTGGAAAGCCTCGATGACGTCCAGTTCCGTGACCTGCAGGGTCTCGATATTGTCGGCATTTTCCCGGATTATGCCGCGGCGCTGACGGCCTGGAAGTCGAAGGCGCAGCAGACGGTCGACAATGCGCATATGCGCTACTTCATCGTCCACATGCATCGTTTGCTCGATCCGCAGGAAAAGCCCAAGGGCTGAGCTTAGCAAGTGCCGCCGGCCGGCCGCTCGTCGAGCGGGCTTTGGTGCATGGCGCGCGCCCGTCGATCCGGATTGTTTGACGCATTCTGAACAAATTAATCGGCCATTGCGGCCGCAACGATAATTAGGGAATGGGTTTGATGTCGATCGGTTTTGATCGGAGGCTGGCGCGATGAGTTCCCGGATGGCGCGGTTCGGTCTGAGCGCATACCGTCTGGCGGGAACCGTGGCCTCTCCAGTCGTCGGCCTCTATATCACCTACCGCACGGCCAAAGGCAAGGAAGACCGGGCTCGCCGCCTGGAACGCTTCGGCTATCCGAGCGCCAACCGGCCGCAGGGCCCGCTCATCTGGTTCCATGCCGCAAGCGTCGGTGAAACCAACGCCGTCATCCCGCTGATCCGCGAAATCCGCCGCCGCGACATTCATGTCATTCTGACGACCGGCACCATCACGTCGGCCAAGCTCGCCGCCGAGCGCCTCGGCCAGGAAGCGATCCATCAATATGTGCCGCTCGACCTGAAGCCCTCCGTCAGCCGCTTCCTCGATTACTGGCAGCCCGATTGCGCCATCATCGCCGAATCCGAGATCTGGCCGGCAACGGTTCTGGAGCTCGGCCGCCGCCGCATTCCGCAGATCCTGATCAATGCCCGCATGTCGGACCGCTCCTTTGCCCGTTGGCGCCGCCGCCCGGCGATCGCCGAAGCCTTGTTCGAGAATCTTGCCCTCGTCATCGCCCAGTCGGATGTCGATGCCGAGCGTTTCCGCGATCTCGGCGCCGTCCCCGTCATCACCTCGGGCAATCTGAAGGTCGATACCGACGCGCCGCCTTACGACAGCGCTGTCTTCGCCCGCTACAAGAAGCAGATCGGCGAGCGCAAGACCTGGGCGGCGATCTCGACCTTCGACGGCGAGGAGAATGCCGCCGCCATCGTTCACCGGGCGCTCAGGGAGCGCGACCATCAATTGACGATCATCGTGCCGCGCCATCCCGAGCGCAGCGACGAGATCGAGGCAGCGCTCGTCAAGCAGGGGCTGAAGGTCGCCCGTCGCACCCGCGACGATGTGTTGTCGGCCGATGTCGATATCTTCCTCGGCGACACGATCGGCGAAATGGGCCTCTATCTCCGCCTGACGGAAATCGCCTTCGTCGGCCGTTCGCTCTTTGCCGAAGGCGGCCAGAACCCGCTGGAGCCTGCCATGCTCGGCTGCGCCATTCTCTCCGGCGGCCATGTGCAGAATTTCCGCGATGCCTATCAGAAGCTTGCCCGCAGCGGCAGCGCCCGCATGGTGCGCGATACTGAAATGCTGGCCAAGGGCGTCCATTATCTGCTGATCAACGACGAGGCCCGCCGCAACATGATCGAGGCCGGCATCACCGCCGTGCACGAGATGCGCGGCGCGCTGACGGCGACGGTAAAGGGGCTGGAACCCTATATCAATCCGCTGACGGTGAAGGCGCGGCTGCTGCCCAAGGCCGTGGCCCAGGTCTGAGGAGCGAAGATGTCGGCAGCGTCCCCTATCAAAGGCATCCTCTTCGACAAGGACGGCACGCTGCTCGATTATGACGAGAGCTGGCTGCCGGTCAACCGCGAGCTTGCCCGCATCGCCGCCAAAGGGGATGAGCTTCTCGCCAACCGGCTGCTGTCGGCCTGCGGCATGGATCCGGTGACCGGCCATATCGTTCCCGACAGCCTGCTTGCCGCCGGCAATACCCGCCAGATCGCCGAGGGTCTCGTTGTCGCGGGCTCGATGGTCGACGTCGGCGAACTGACCATCCGCCTCGATGACCTCTTTTCCAGCGCCGCCGAATTTTCCGTGCCGGTGACCGACCTCGCCGGCTTCTTCGCCCGGCTGCATCGGCGCGGCTTCAAGCTCGGTGTCGCCTCCAGCGACAATGAGCGATCGATCCGCCAGACGGCGGAACGCTTCGGTTTTGCCCGCTATGTCGATTACATTGCCGGATACGACAGCGGTTTCGGCGTCAAGCCGGAGCCGGGCATGGTGCTCGGCTTCTGCGCTGCGACCGGTCTTTCGCCTGAAGAGGTCGCCATGGTCGGCGACAACAACCACGATCTGCACATGGGTCTGAATGCCGGCACCGGCCTGAGGATCGCGGTCCTGACCGGCACCGGTTCGCGGGAGACGCTTGCCGCCGCGGCCGACCACGTGCTCGACGATATCACCGCCATCGAGACGCTGCTGCCGGACCTGCAGCCGGCCTGACGGGTAAGGGCTTGCATTTTTTCAGGTTTTGGCTTCTCAATCCGGCCGGTCGAAAAGCAGGGACTGGCTGTGGCTAAAGCAATTCCAGCAAAAGTGCATAGCGGTTTTGCCGGGAAAAGCGCGCAGCGACTTTCCCAAGGGATTGCGTGAGAACAAGCCGGACAGGGGAGCGGGACGGCAAGATGATATCTGAAGCGCCACCGTTCTGGTGGAGGAAAGCCGATTGGCGGGCCTGGCTGCTGCTGCCGCTTTCTTTTCTCTATGGCCGTATCGCCGGCCACCGCATGGCCCATGCGCGCCGCGCCTCGGTTCCGGTTCCCGTCATCTGCGTCGGCAATTTCACCGTCGGCGGCGCCGGCAAGACGCCGACGGCGGTGACGATTGCCCGCGCCGCCAAGGCGAAGGGGCTGAAGCCCGGCTTTCTCAGCAGGGGTTACGGCGGCTCGCTCGATGTGACGACCGTCGTCGACCCCGATCATCACCGGGCGATTGCCGTCGGCGACGAGCCCTTGCTGCTTGCCCAGGAAGCGCTGACGGTGATTTCCCGCCGGCGCGTCGAAGGGGCTGCGCGGCTGGTGGCGGAGGGCGCCGATCTCATCATCATGGATGACGGGTTCCAAAGTGCCCGGCTGGCGATCGACTATGCCCTGCTCGTCATCGACTCGACGCGCGGCCTCGGCAACGGCCATATCGTGCCGGGTGGCCCGGTCCGCGCGCCGATCGGCCAGCAGCTGCGTTCAGCGACGGCTTTGCTGAAGGTCGGTGGCGGCAACGCCGCCGACAGGATCGTCCGCATGGCGGCGCGCGCGGCAAAGCCCTATTTCACCGCATCGCTGAGAGTCCGCGGCGACAATACGCTGGCCGGCACCAAGGTGCTCGCCTTTGCTGGCATTGCCGATCCCGCCAAATTCTTCCGCACGGTCGAATCCCGCGGCGCGGAGATCGTCGTCGCCAAATCTTTCGGCGATCACGAGCACCTGACCGAGGAGGAGATCGACGACATCCTGACGACCGCCGAGCGTGAAGGTCTCCTGATCGTCACCACCTCCAAGGATTTCGTCCGCCTTTCCGGCCATCACGGCAAGGCGGCGCGGCTCGTCGAAAAGAGCCGGGTGATCGAGGTCGACATGGTCTTCGAGGATCACCTTGCCCCAAGCCTCATCATCGACCGGGCGATTGTCGCTTGCCGCGAACGGCGCCTGCGGGAGATGAAGGCTGGAGTTAAAGCGATTCCAGCAAAGGCTGAACCGCTGTAGAGCCTTTCCGGGTTAGATTGAAGCATTCTGTTGGCTCAAACGGAGTCGGATGGTCGACCGGCCGGCGCGCGTCGTAGCCCAGCTCTACGGCCAAGCCGGCCGGTCGATCAGCCGGCCCGTTTCAGCCAACCCGAAGGGCCGGGCATCTTTGCGCCAGGATCAAAGGCGATCGGCTCGCACGTACCTTGGGGTATGCCCTTCGCCAATCGCCTTTGCCCTGACGAAAACCTGCTCCGGCAGAATGCTTCAATCTAACCCGGAAAGGCTCTAGCAGGCTGCTGCAAAACGCCTCGTTCTGCGCACATCTCTGCATGCAACGCTATCACGCGATCGAGTGAAGCAAAGTTTCGCGGGCGGAAGTCAGATGCAACCGGCATGCGCGATCGATCAAGGCGATATTGCGGCTTTCGAGGGCTTCGATCAGGGCGAGATGTTCCCTGATGGCGACCTCATTCCGCGCGCGTTCATCACGCTTGTTCCACTGATAGTGATAGTGGAAGACCATGGTTATCACGTCTTGGAAGCTTTCGATAAAGCGGTTTGGCGCGACTGCGGTAATCAGCCGGTGGAAACGGCTGTCCAGCTCCGAGAAATCCTGAAACCGAGCGTCGATGTCCGCGAGCAGTTCCAAATGCGCCGCCCGCATAGATTGGATCTGTTTCCAGACGGGCGACCCGTCGGGCAGGGCAGCGAAAAGCCGTGCGGAGCGCATTTCGAACATCTCTCTGATCTCAAACAGTTCGAGCGCGAAACTGGCTGTGAACCCTTTAAAAACCCAGCCTGCATTCTGACGCTTCTCGATCAGCCCATATTTCTGGAATCGATTGAGAAACTCACGGACAATCGTTGTCGCGACGCCGAATTTCCGAGCTAATTCCGTCTCATTGATTTCTGTGCCCGGACAGGCATCACCGCGCAGCATCCATTCCATGAAGCTCGTCTCGACCTGTTCCGAAATTGCCAAAGTCTCTTTCTTCGGATAGCGCTCTTTCTGCCGTGGCTGCTCACGTATGATCCGCTTGTGCGCTTCAGATATGATGATCCCACGTGCGGACATCCCCGCCAGCACCTTCCGCACCGTTGTTCTGCTCACGCCAAGCTGGGTGCGCAGTGCATTTTCGGACGGCAATTCCGCCCCAAGATCGAGAGTCCGAATGATGTCGATCATATCATTGAATGCCCGCTTGAAAGTCGTATCCGTTCTCATGGCGCAACTCCCGGTATGATTAGATATCCATAAAAAACAATTTGACGCACGTGTATCATATGTTTCTTATGTATAAAAAACGGGGGAGGCTAGGGGAATTTGGAAGACTCCGGGATTCTGCCTCAGAATTCGTCCCGGCCTGGTGGTTCGCAAGATGCAACCTTCCAGCCGAGACAATCTGGCATCACATTCGGACTGAAGCTATTGAGCCTCGGCCCTCTATTGATCCTGATTATGCTCATCGCCGTCGTCAGTTTGATCACGCCGGCTTTTCTAAAGCCGGTTAACCTGGGGAACATCCTGGCGCAGACAGCAGTGATTGCTGTTGTAGCAATGGGGCAGCAACTCGTTATCCTGACGCGCGGCATCGACCTGTCTGTCGGCTCGAATCTGGCGCTGGCAACAGTCATCGGCGGACTTGTCTACCAGCAGGTTGATTCCTCGATCGTCGTCATTATGGCCATGCTGCTTGCCGGCGCTGCTATCGGTGCGGTCAACGGCCTTGTCTTTGTCTATGGCCGGCTGCCACACCCCTTTATCATTACACTTGCGACCTTGAGTATCTGCCGCGGCCTGGCACTTGCATTGGCGCCCGGCCACACCACCATGCGCGGGATGCCCGATGCAGTGACTGCAATCGGCGGCGGTACGACGCTTGGTGTGCCCAATTCCTTCTTTGCCGTTGCGATGTTCGGGCTTCTTTTTCTGATCCTGACGAAGTCGATGGTCTTTGGCCGATGGATCTATGCGGTCGGCGGCGCACCGAATGCCGCCAGAAGCATGGGGATCCCGGTAAAGGGCGTTCTGCTCGCAACCTACATTATTTGCGGCTTTTGTGCAGGTGTCGGCGCGGTGCTGCTCGCCGGACGGACCGCCGCCGCCTCGCCAATCTACGGCAATCTTTTGGAACTCGACACGATTGCTGCGGTGATTATCGGGGGCGCAAGCTTCCTTGGCGGACGAGGCCATCTCGGCCACGCCCTGATCGGCGCCGTGCTGATCGGCGTCATCCGCAACGCCCTTAACCTTCTCGGCGTCGACGTGTTCTTTCAAATGATCGCGATTGGGCTCGTCATCGTCATCGCCGTGGAGGCTGACGTGCTTCGTAACCATCTCGAGGCGCGTGCACGCGTGCTTCAATCGGCGAGAGTGCAATGAACCCTGCATCCACCACACCGGCACTTTCGGTTCGAAACGCCCAGAAGCGCTTTGGCGCCATCCATGCCCTGAAAAATGTAAGCTTTGATGCCTATGCAGGTGAGGTAACCGCTCTCTTGGGTGATAACGGCGCCGGCAAGTCGACGCTCGTCAAATGCATCAGTGGGCTTCACAGTCTCGACGAAGGAGAGATCCTCGTGGATGGTGCGCCCGTATCGCTCCATTCAACGGCCGCCGCCCGCCGCGCCGGGATTGAAACCGTCTATCAGGATCTGGCGCTTTTCGACAACCTGACCCCGGTACAGAATTTCTATTGCGGACGAGAAATCTCTTTCCCCTCCTGGCTGCCGCGTCCTCTCCGCTTCCTCAACACGGGCCTGATGAAGCGGGAGGCAGCAAGTGTCATCGATCGCCTGAAGGTTAAACTGCCGAGATTCGATGCGCCGGTCGCGCTGATGTCCGGGGGGCAGCGACAGGCTATCGCGGTCGCGCGCGCCATTGTTTTTGCGCGCAAGCTGGTGGTCCTTGACGAACCAACGGCCGCCCTCGGTCTTCGCGAGTCTCGCCAGGTTCTTGACCTTATCAATCAGCTCAAGGCCGACGGCAATGCCGTGATCATCATCACGCACAATATGGAGCATGTCGTCGAAATCGCCGATCGGGCGGTTGTGCTGCGGCAGGGGCGCAAGGTGGGTGAACTGAAGCCGACTGAAGCGAACAAGCAGGACCTTGTCGCGATGATTGTCGGCGCCGAGGCTTAAGGGAGATCGCTGCTTCGTTGGGGCAGCGGACAACGAGATCGCTCTAGAGGAGGGCGGTCGAAACATGGGAGGTCTATCATGAAACCGCAATCCCTGCTGGGAGCTCTTGCGCTCCTGGCCGTCGCTGCAGTCCCGGCCTTGGCGCAGGAGCCGGTCAAGCTCGGCTTTATAACCAAATTCCCTGTACCGTTCTTCGCAACAATGGAGAACGCCGCCAAAGATTATGCGAAGAGAAATCCCGGCGTCGAGATCATCTACGGGCAGGGTACGTCCGCAACCGACATCGAGGGCCAGATTGCACAGATCGAGTCCATGGTGACACGAGGCGTGCAGGGCATTGCCCTCACGCCCGTCGATCCCACCGTGTCCACTGCGCTGGACAAGGCGGTGGCGGCCGGTATCAAGGTCGTGCTGATGGATAACAATATTCCGGATTGGAAAGGCAGGACGGCGCTTGCCACGACCAATAACTTCGCCGCGGGCAAAATCGCAGGGGAATATCTCAAAACTGTTCTTAAAGCCGGCGACACGCTCGGGATTCTTGAGGGCGTGCCCGGTGTGCCGGCGCTTGATGACCGCGTGAACGGTATGCTTGAAGGGCTGAACGGCCTTGACGTCAAGATCGTCGGGAAAGGCGCAACAAACTGCACCGAGGAACTCGGGATCAGTGTCGCCGAAGATTTGCTGACGAAGAACCCGGATCTCAAAGCCATTTATGCCGCTTGCGGCCCGCCCGCTGCTGGCGCGGCGCGCGCAATCAAGAACGCTGGCACTGCCAATGACAAGATTGTGCTGGTCGGTTTCGACTTCTGCTGCGGCGAAGAGGAAGCGCTGAAGAGTGGAGTCGAGGATGCGTCGGTGGCGCAGTTCCCCACCAAGATGGCAGAACTCGGTGTGGATGCGCTGGTAAAATCGATTCGCGGAGAGAAGGTTGAGTCTTTGATCGATTCCGGCGCTGCGCTCGTGACGCCAGAGAATATGGCGAAATTCAAGTGAACCGTTGCCCCTGTGGGGATCGGATCACGCAAACGGCCCGTCCTTCGTGGGGCGGGTCGGACGTGTGACCGCTCGTTGCGCCCAGATTTCAATCTTCTATCGGGACGGCCGACCCGGCCTAAAATCATCCTGTTCTAACGCCGCTGGTTCGGCAGCACACCGGCGCGTTTGTCGGCATCGATGGCCGAGATCACGTCGGCATAGGGTTCCTGCCGGGCGACGCTCCAGTAGCGCAATTCGTCGAGCGGGATCTGTTTCCCCGTCATCGCGCAGACGACATAGGAGCCGGGCGAGAGAATCTGGAAATCGCCATCGAGATACCGGATCTTCGCCTCGCGGTTTCCGTGCCCTTCAAACAAATTCATGCGCTCCGTTCCCTGCCGTCTGTCATTAGAGCATGTCGCGCAAAAGTCTGCCGCGGTTTTGCGATCACGGCATGCGGAACACCAAAGACCAAAGCGTGGCAAGCGAATCTGAAAGATCGCATCACGCTTTAGTCTGCCATACTCCCGCAAGGGCCGCTTTTCCAGCTTTTTTAGCTTCTGCCGAAAAGCCGTTCGATATCGCTGAGCTTCAATTCGATATAGGTCGGCCGGCCGTGATTGCATTGGCCGGAGCCGGGCGTCACTTCCATCTCCCGGAGCAGCGCGTTCATTTCCTCCGGCCGCAGCCGCCGTCCGGAGCGCACCGATCCGTGGCAGGCCATGGTTGCCGCCACATATTCGAGCTTGGCCGATAGGCCGGACGCCGTGTCCCATTCGGCGATCTCGTCGGCAAGCTGGCGGATCAGCCCATGCGCATCGACCTCGCCGAGCATTGCCGGCGTCTCGCGCACGGCGATCGCGCCTGGGCCGAAACGCTCGATCGCCAGGCCGAGTTCGGAAAGTTCGGCCGCATGCTGCATCAGCCGGTCGCAATCCTCTTCCGGGATGTCGACGATCTCGGGGATGAGCAGTACCTGCGAGGCAAGCCGCTTCGAATGCAGCGCCTTGCGCATCGCTTCGAACACCAGCCGCTCATGTGCGGCATGCTGGTCGACGATGACGAGCCCGTCCTCGGTCTGGGCGACGATGTAGTTTGCGTGGATCTGCGCCCGCGCCGCGCCGAGCGGATAGCGCGCGTTTGGTTCGGCGGCTGCCGGCTGCGGCGAAAACTGCGGCTCGGCCCGCGCCGTCGGCATCGAAAGTCCGTCGAAGGACGCCTGTGGCCGCTCGCCGAAACCCGTTGCCGGCTGATACGGCCGGGAGGACGACGTTTCGGCCGACCATGCCGTTTGCGGCCGCTGGCTATTCGGCGGGAAGCCGGGGCGGAAGGAGCGCAGCATGTCGCTCGCCCCGGTCGTCGCCGCCCGGCTGCCGTCGCGCGCCAAGGCCTCGCGGATGGCGCCAACGATCAGGCCGCGCACCAGGCCAGGGTCGCGGAACCGCACGTCGGATTTTGCCGGATGCACATTGACGTCGACGAGAGCGGGATCGAGCGTGATTGACAGCACCGCCACCGGATAACGGCCGGATGGGATCGTCTCGGCATAGGCGCCGCGGATCGCCGAGAGGATCAGCTTGTCCTGCACCGGCCGGCCGTTGACGAAGGCATATTGATGGGCGGAGTTGCCGCGATTGAAGGTCGGCACGCCGGCAAAGCCGGTAAGCGCGATCTCTTCGCGCACGGCGTCGAGCGCAATGGCGTTGTCGCGGAACTCCTTGCCGAGCACTTGCGCCATGCGCCCCAGATGATCGTCACCGGTCGCCGGAAATTCCAGCGTCGTGCGGTCGGAGCCCGACAGCACGAAACGCACCGCGGGAAAGGCGATCGCCATGCGCTTGACGATTTCGGTAATGGCGCCGGCCTCGGCTTTTTCCGTCTTCAGGAATTTGAGCCGGGCGGGTGTGGCGAAGAACAGGTCGCGCACTTCGACGATCGTCCCGGGATTGGCGGCAGCCGGGCGCAGATGCGCGATCTTGCCGCCGGCAACGGCGATCTCGTGGCCGCCGGCGCTGTCGCGTCTGCGGCTTGCGATGCTGAGCCTCGCGACCGAGCCGATCGAGGGCAGCGCCTCGCCGCGGAAGCCGAGCGTGCGGATATCCTCGAGCGTCTCTGAGATCTTCGACGTGCAGTGGCGCCTGACCGCCAGTTCCAGATCGGCCGCGTCCATGCCCGAGCCATTGTCGCTGACGCGCAGCAGCGCCTTGCCGCCGCCTGATGTGGCGATTTCGATACGCGTCGCGCCCGCGTCGAGCGCGTTTTCGATCAGTTCCTTGGCAGCGCTCGCCGGCCGTTCGATGACTTCGCCGGCGGCGATCTGGTTGATGAGCGTTTCGGAAAGCTGTCTGATGGCCATGAGCTATTTTCGGGGATTCGCGGGCTGGAGGGAAGGGGTTTCGGCAGGCTTTCCCGAAACGTGATCCGGTCCTCCCGCAAATTTGGGAATAGGTAATGTTAAGCCGGTTTTAACATAAAAATGGCATTTCTAATCACATACCTCCGGAAGCTGCGAAATCGAACAGATGTGGGACGCAACAGAATGAGTGCCGGCTTCGAAAAGGCGGACACATCATCAGAAATCGATGGGGCTTCCGCCGAGGCCGATCTGCAGACGGCGCTTTTCGATGTGGTGTGCGACAGCCTTTCGGCAGCTTTCATCATCTACGACAAAAACGATCACCTGATCTTCGCAAGTCGCCAGACTCTCGATTACTTTCCGCTGCCCGCCGAGATGCTGAAGCCGGGCACGCGGCTTCGCGATTTCCTCGGCGCGATGTACGACACCGGCATTCGCCAGCAGTATGATGTCAGGCAGGGTGGCTCGCTCAGCCGCGAGGACTGGCTGTCGCAGAAAATCGCCTCGCATTGGCGCGAGCGCTTCGACGCCGTCGAGCGCCACGGTGCCGATAGCTGGGTCCGCTTCGTCAAGCGCCGGCTGCCGGGCGGTTACGGCGTCACCATCATCTCCGACATTTCCGAGAACAAGAAGCGCGAAGAGCAATGGCGCTCCGATCTGGAGCGGGTACAGCTCACCGAGGACATTCTCGACAATCTGCCGTTCCCGCTTTTCGTCAAGGATCGCAACCTCACCTACGTCGCGGTGAATCTCGCCTTCTGCGAGAAATATCAGACGAGCGCCGACGAGGTGCTCGGGCGCAAGAGCGGCGATCTCTTTTCAGAAGAGATCGCCAAGCGCTTCGAAGAAAGCGACCGCCATGTGCTGGAGACAGGCGAGATGTCCGTCTCCCGCCAGCGGCAGATCTCCCGCGACGGCATCGAGCGCGATATCGTCAGCCGCAAGCACCGCATCGGCAAGCCTGGCCGCTATTTCCTGGTGTCGACCATGCAGGACCTGCCGCGCGACGGCGCCGATCTCGACGAGTTCGGCCAAGCGTCCGCGATCACCGCCTCCAGCAATCAAAGCTATCGCCGGGCCTATGTGCCGGTACCAAGCGGCATCGCACGGCGCGAACCGGCGGCGATGGAAGCGATCGTTCCGGAGAATTTCTCCGGCCGCAAGGTCCTCGTCGTCACGGCTGACCTGGCCGCCGAGACCGCCGCGCTGCGGACGCTGACGAAATACGGCTTCGAAGCCTGCTCGGTCCGCGGCGAGGACGAAGAGGAGCGGTTCCTGGAAATCGCCACCTCGTCCGGCATCTTGCTCGATCTTCTGATCATCGACAACCAGATGGGCATGCGCTGCCTCGAACTTGCCGAGCAATACGGCATCCCGGCGCTCGTCATGGACGGTTTCCAGATCGCCAACGAGCTCACCTTCCAGATCGCCCGCCATTTCAATCGCAACAGCCGCAGCGCCGCCGGTTCGGATGCTGATTGGGAAATCAGCATTTCCGACGATCCGGTCGGCCTGCAGGTTCTCGTCGCCGAAGACAATGATATCAATCAGATCGTCTTTTCGCAGATCCTCGAAGGCCTCGGCTATCGCCATATGCTTGCGGCGACCGGCGACGAGGCCGTGCGCCTCTGGGCCGAGCACCGGCCGCAGATCGTGCTGATGGATATTTCCCTGCCGGGCTTCAACGGCTTCGAGGCCGCGCGCCTCATCCGGCAGATGGAGGAAACCGGCGGTGGCACCCGCACTCCGATCATCGGCGTGCTCACCCAGGCCTTCGAGCGTGACCGCGCCGAATGCGTCAAATCAGGCATGAACGACGTCATCATGAAACCCGTCAGCCCTGACATGCTGGAAACTGTATTTCAGAAATATCTAATGAATGAGCCCGTGCGGGCCCAAAACTGAAGCATCTCGCGCAAAAGTGTGCAGGCGCCAAAATACCCGTCAACTCCCTAGATTTTGGGGAGGTTCAGGCAGCTATGCCGCTGATTTACTATCGAATTGTTAAGACCTGCCGGTCATTCTTCTGCATGGCTCCGGAGGAAAGCTCGGGTTTGGATGATGAAATCGGCGGACATAGCTTTCTTGACCGTCGGTCAGAATGAGCTTCAGGCGATGGCCTATACCGATCCGCTGACCGGATTGGGCAACCGCAATCGCATGCGGGACAAGGTCTTGCAGATCTCCGCTGAGCGTGCCAGCGATCCGGCCCCCTTCACCATCGGCATCGTCAACCTCGACAGTTTCAAGCCGATCAACGATCTGTTCGGCTCGACAGCCGGCGATGAAATCCTCTGTCAGGTCGCCCATCGTCTCAGGGCCTGCATTCCTGACGGCGCGCTGGTCACTCGCCACGATGGCGACGAATTCGCCTTCGTGCTGCCGTTGATCTTCGAGCGGGCGAGTGCCGAGAAATTCGGCCAGATGATCCGCGAGGTGCTGTCGGCGCCTTATGACCTTGGTAACCGCAACGTCCGCCTCTCCGCCTCCCTCGGCTTTTCCATCTATCCCTTCGCCGGAGAGGATTGCGAGGAACTGCTGAAGAGCGCCGAAACCGCCCTCTACCGTTCCAAGCGCCGCGGCCGCGGCCAGATCACCGTCTATTCGCGCGAGATCGCCCAGGAGATGAAGCGCGCGACGCAGCTGGAGCAGGCGCTCAGAAACGCCATCATCTCCGACGCGATCGACGTGCATTTCCAGCCGATCGTTTCGCTGTCCAACAATCAGGTCGTCGGCTTCGAAGCGCTCGCCCGCTGGAACGATCCCGATCTCGGCTTCGTGTCGCCCGGCGTCTTCGTGCCGCTGGCCGAAGAGCGCGGCTTCATCGACGCGCTGTCGGAGGCGCTGCTGCGCAAAGCCGCCGAAGCTGCACTTTCCTGGCCGCGCGAACTCTTCCTGTCGTTCAATCTCTCCTCGGCCCAGCTGATGGATCCGGGCACGAGCAGCAGCGTCCTGTCGATCCTCGGCCGCGTCGGCTTCGATCCGCATCGCCTGGAGCTGGAGATTACCGAGACGGCGGTGATGAGTTCGGCCGATACCGCCCACCGCATCATAGCCGATCTGCGCGCCGCCGGTGTGCGCATCTCGCTCGACGATTTCGGCACCGGCCAATCGAGCCTCGGGCGCCTGCGCGACTTCATCTTCGACAAGATCAAGATCGACCGCGCCTTCGTCTCGCGCATCAATTCCGATCGCGCCTCCGAACACATCATCAAGGCGATCCTTACGATGTGCGAGGGCTTGGAGCTGGAAGTGGTAGCGGAAGGCATCGAAGATTATGCCGAGGCGGTAAAGTTGCGCACGCTCGGCTGCGGCATGGGCCAGGGCTATCACTTCGGCCGTCCGGCCGACGGTATCGCCACGCTGCGCTTCCTGCACGAAAACTATTACGATCCGACCATGGCGGAGCGGGTCAGCGCATAAAGCGATGGCGCCGCATAAAACGATGGCGCCCCTGGGAGCGCCATCGCCTACGCTGCTATACTGCCGCGCACGGATTACTTAGGCGTGGTCGAGCCAGTTGCCGTGGTATCGGTACCGGTCGCAGCCGGAGCCTTTTCGGCCGACTGCATTGCCAGCGTTTTGAACTCAGGTGCGGCCTTCAGCGATTCAGCCGTTTCGCTGGTCGTCAGCTTGACGCTGCCGTCCTGGGTGTTCTGGGCGACGGTGATCTTTTCCATCGGGACGGCGACGTTCTTTTCGCCGATGCCAAGAAAGCCGCCGACGCCAACGATTGCGGCAACCATGCCGCCGTCCTTCTTGAGAATCAGGTCGTTGACGCTGCCGATGCTTTCATTGTTGCCGTTATAGACCGACTGGCCGATATAGGTGTTGGCGCTGACTTGGTCCGGAGATTGTTCCGTCAGATAGCTGGCCTGAGCCGTATCTGCTGTCGGTGCCGGGGCCGGAGCCTGTGCGGCATCGCCAGCGGGCTTGGTGACATCAGGCGTCATCGGCTTCGGTGCCGCCGGATCGGCAGGAGCTGCCTGCGTCGGAGCGGCGGGATCCGCCGGTTGCGGTGCCGTCTGCGAGAATGCCGCCGGTGCGAAAGCCGTGGCAAACAGTGCGCCAGCGGCAACGGTCGTCAAGAGTTTGCGTGTCATTTCGAACCTACCTTCGTTTTTCCTTAGAGTGATCGCTGACCCGGCAACACCTGTTTCTTCAGGTCTCCTTGCCGCGCCGGTTCGAAAGGAAAATGGCGGGTGGCGCGATTGGTTCCGGTTGAAAACATGGAAAATTTCTCGATTCTCACGGAACATTTATCGAAGCACCGCCGGTGAAACGAGAAAAGGCGCCCCGGTCGGGAGCGCCTCTGATGGCCTCGGATCGCCCTGTTTTCAGATCACATAGACGGGATCGAACACGCCTTTGACGTCGATGCCGAGTTCCAGCAGCGCGCCGGCGCTCGGCTGGGCCGAACGCGCATCCTCATCCAGCCCTTCCCAGGCGGTCGTTACCGCAAGCCGGTCGGCGTTGACGCCGATGAAGGCAGGGCAGGAGGGCTGGACGGCAGGAACCATATAGCGCGAGATGCGCAGACCGTCCGGACTATAGCGGTCGACGACGCCGGCGCCCCAGCGCGCATTCCACAGATAGCCGTCGGCATCGACCACCGAGCCGTCGATGCTGCCGGGCTCGTCCATGCTGTCGACGAGCACGATCGGCTCGCCCGAGGGGAGGCCGGTCAACGGATCGACCATGACGCGCATCAGCCGGTTGATGCGGGAATCCGTATAATAGCCGATCGTGCCGTCGGGCGAGAAGCAGATCGAATTCGGGATGCTGATGCCGTTGAAGATCTTCGTCACCTTGCCGCTGGCGACATGGTAGATGGCGCCGGCCTGGTTTTCCGCCCGCTTGCTCATCGTGCCGATCCAAAGCGCACCCGAAGGATGGGTGCGGCCGTCGTTCGAGCGGTTTTCCGGCCTGTCGTTTTCGAGCGCGGCGTAGAAGGTGAGGTTGCCGCTTGCCACATCGCGTACGAAAAGCCCTTCTTCCGTCGCGATCAGCTGCCGCCCGGCGTCGATACGGGCAAGCACGCTTGCCATCACAGGCAGCGGATGCACCTTCTTCGCAGCCGTCGAAAGATTGAGTTCGTGCAGTTCTTTGCCGAGGATGTTGAACCACCAGACGGTATTGCTGTCCGGATCATAGGTCGGGCCTTCACCGAGAACGGAATTGGTATTGCAAAGTGTTTTGCCCTCGAACTCATAAATATCGGTCATACGTTCACGCTCCCAATGGCTGCATCATAGGCGTAAATGGTCGCCTTGGCGCGCTCGGCAACCTCTGACGCGGTCATTCCTGGCTTGTAGATGCTGGTGCCGAGGCCGAAGGAGAAGATGCCGGCCTTGGTATAATCGCCGAAATTCTTGTCCGAGACACCGCCGACGGCGGCAATCGTGAGCTCCGGCGGCAGGATTGCCCGGATCGCCGTAATGCCGGAAGGGCCAAGCACGCTGGCCGGAAAGAATTTGAGACCGGTGGCGCCGGCGCGCGCAGCCGCTAGCGCCTCCGTCGGCGTAAAGACGCCCGGCATCGTCACCATGCCGTAGTCGCGCGCCCGGATGATCACCTCGGGCTCGACATTCGGGGTGACCAGCAGCTTGCCGCCGGCCGCATGCAGGCTGTCGACCGCCTCGACGGTCAGCACCGTGCCGGCGCCGATCAGCACTTCGGCCGGCGCCATCTTCGCGGCGATCTCGATGGATTTGAACGGCTCCGGCGAGTTGAGCGGGATCTCGATCGCCGTCAGGCCATTTTCGATCAGAGCGCCGACAACGCTTTCGGTCTCGTCGGGCCGGATGCCGCGAAGGATGGCGATCAGCGGGCGCTTCATGTCGGGGAAGGGGATACGGTTCATCGTGTCAGCTTTCTCAGTTCGGCCAGATGGCTTCGGCGGCGGCCGAAAGCCCGCGGCGCACGGCAGCGTCGGCGTCGATGGCGGTGAAGGCAAGGGAGAGGGTTCTGAAGGCCTGTTCGTAGAGCGCCTGCAGGCGCCCGGAGGCGACGAGGGTGATGGTGGTGCCGTTTGCCGCATCCTGCAGCGCCCCGGCGATTTCGAGGCCGATCAGCGTACCGGAAAGCCGGGCTTGCGCGGCAGCGGCGGATATCCCGTGCAGGAGTTGGCCGGAGCGGGCGGCAAAGAGCAGGTTGGAGGCAAGGGCCGGGCGTGCGAAAACGGCCGAGACCGCCGCCTCGAAGGCGGCCGCATCCGCCGGCTGCTCTTCCGCACCGGTAACGGCATGCGAAAGGATCGTGTGTTTGCTGATGACGTCGAAAAGCTCGCCGGTCATGAAGGTCGAAAAGCCGGTCACCTTGCTGTCCGTCACATGCACCCATTTCGAATGCGTGCCGGGCATGCAGACCGCCTGCGCGCCCGAGCTTGCACGGCCGAGCGCGCCGAGAAGCTGGGTTTCCTCGCCGCGCATGACGTCGGGCCTCGCTATGTCCCGCTGGGCAAGGCCCGGCAGGATACGGATGTCGCGGCTTTCGCCGGGCACGGAGACCGCCCCGGTCAGGATCGAGGCGAGCGGCGCCGGCACATCGATATAACCGGCCTCGACCCAGCCCTGCCTGGCGCCGGCCATGCCGCAGACGATGACCGGCAGGTTTTCCGGCGCCTCGATGGCGGTGAGATGGCCGGCAAGCACGGCGGAAAAGCCGGTCTTTGCCGCGCTCGTCATGCCTTCGCCGCTGCGGCGTTCGGCAAGGACGGTGCCGTCCCTGCCGATCAGCCAGAGCCGAAAGCTGCTGGTGCCCCAGTCCACCGCGACATAAGCGGGATTTGTCATTACAGAACGCCTCCATCGACAATCAGGGACTGCGCGGTCATCGCCGCCGCACAGTCGGATGCTAGAAACAGGCAGGGACCGACGATCGCATCGGGTTTGAGCGCGACCTTCAGGCACTGGTCCTCGACCGAGCGCGCAATGCTCTCCTCGGTGAGCCAGTGCTGCATCTGCCGCTCGGTGACCACCATGCCGGGCAGGATGCAGTTGACCCGGATGTTCTCCGGCCCGAGCCTGCCCGCCAGGCTCTTCGTCAGCCCGACGACCGCCGCCTTGGCTGCCGCATAGGCGGGAAAACCGCCCATGTTCAGCTTGAAGGCGATCGACGACATATTGATGATCGCCCCGCCGCCGGCCGTCCGCATCGACGGCACGACTGCCTGCGAGGTGAAGAACACATGCTTGAGGTTGACCGCCTGATTGTTGTCCCAATAGGCCTCGGTCACCGCGTCGAATTCATGACGGTCGTCCCAGGCGGCATTGTTGACCAGCACGCGGATCGGCCCCGAGCTGGCAATGACGCTATCGACCGTGTGCCGGATCGCCGCGATGTCGCGCAGATCGGCATGGTAAAAGGAGACCGGATGCGCCGTCTCCCGCGACAGCCTTTCGGCCAGTTCGCGGCCGGCGGCCTCGGCGATATCGATGAACGAGACCTTGGCGCCCTGGCGCGCGAAACCTTCGACGATCGCAGCACCGATGCCCGATCCGCCGCCGGTCACCAGCACGGCGCGGTCTTTGAACTCTGGAAATTGTGCTGCTGGCATCATGTTCACCGTCGCCTCCCGACCGTATCATTGTTCCATTATTTGGAACTTAATTTGACTATATGGAATTATCGAATTACACTGCCCTTTCTGTCAAGGGCGGACGAGGCGATGAATTCAAACGGCGAAAGCACGGCACAGGCACGCGAGACCGGCACGCTCGGCAAACTGATGGTTCTGCTCGATCTCGTCACCCATGCCGATGCGCCGCTGCGTTTCACCGATATCCTGGCCCTTGCCGGCCAGCCACGCGGCACGCTGCATCGCCAGCTCACCCATCTGGTGGAGGAGGGGCTGCTCGAGCTCGATGGCGACGGCCGTTATGCGCCCGGCCTGCGCCTGCTCGATTTCGCCGCGCGCAGCTGGGCGCGCAACGAATTCCGCCTGATTGCCGAACCGCATCTTCGAGATCTGCAGCAGGCAACCGGCGAGACAGTCCATCTCGGCGTCCTCAGGGGGCAGTCGATCATCTATCTCGACAAGGTCGAGGGCCGTCAGCCGGTGCGCATGTATTCGCAGATCGGCAATGCCTCGCCCTGTTATTGTACCGGCGTCGGCAAAGCTGCCCTTTCGCTGCTGCCGGCCGAAAGCCTCGTCGATCTGCTTGCCGGCCTGAGCTTCACCAGCTTTACCGCCTCGACCCATATCTCTGCCGAAACGCTGCTTGCCGAAATCCGCGAGATTGCCGATCAGGGTTATGCTTTCGACCGCGAGGAGCATGAGGCCGGCATCCGCTGCGTTGCCGCCCCCGTCTGGTCGGAGGATCGGACCTTTATGGGTGGCATTTCGATTACCGGCCCGGCCTATCGCTTGTCGATGGAACTTCTGCACCAATGGTCCGTTCCCGTTCAGTTGGCGGCTGGAAGGATCATGGAAGGCATGCGCATCCGTCTCGGTCCGCGCCGCTGAGGGAAAATCACAATCGGCCCGCTGGTGGACGCGATCGCAGAGCATGCTTATGATGAGCGCGATATTGAGATTTGCCGACGAATCACCACAACTAGAACGGTCCGCGAAATCTACAACCAGTCACCGGCCGAACGCTCAACGCTGAAGCCGATTCCACCAGCGATCGTCGTTCCCCGATGCAATCGAAACGCCCATGGCGGGCAGGTTTCGCAAACGGTTTGCCGGCCGCTGTGCCGAAGATGAAGAAATGTGATGGCACCCTTGTCGCAAACATCCACGGAAGAAGACGACTATGTTCAGGAAATAGCGGGCCTGAAGACCCAGTTCGATATTTTCCGTTTCATGAAACGGGTGACGGAAGCCTATCGCAGCCGCGCCTTCATGGTCCTCAACCTGCCGCCGATCACCTCCTTCGATCTTCAGGGCAGCACCGTCATCACCAGCTGGCCGGCCGAGCTTCTGGCTCTCTACGACCAGGAAGGCCTGATGGTGAACAGCCCGGTTCTGAGGCGTCTCAGAACATCCGCGCGGCCCTTCTTCTACGACATGTCGCGCCAGAACTGGTCGAGGGACGACGGCAAGTCCATTCTCGTCGCCTCCCTGTTCGAACGTTTCAAGATGATGCGCTGCGCCTATTTCCCGACGCATGAGCCCTCCGGCCTGCGCGGTGCCGTCTCTTTCGCCGGCGACCGCGAACCCTTCAGTTCGGCCGAGATGCGCGAGCTGTGCTACATCGCCATCCACGTCTTCGACAGGCTGGCCGAGATCCGCAACCTCGATACGCGCATGACGGACACGCTGACCGACCGCGAGATCGATTGCCTCAACTGGACGGCGGCCGGCAAGACCAGTGCCGAAATCGCCGAAATCCTGACGCTGTCCGAACATACGGTCAATCACTACCTCAACCGCGCCACCAAGAAGCTCGACACGGTCAACCGCACCCAGGCCGTCGCCAAGGCGCTGCGCATCGGCCTGATCAAATAAGTTGCAAAAAACAACCGATGGCTTTCGAAGCCGCCCAGCGCGTAGGCATATCTTTCCTGCTGAGAGGCTGTCGCAAGCGCTTTTGCGCTGTTTTTCCTGATTTTCCATCTGGCACGCTTTCTGCATCTCTTCTGCGAGAGGTCCAGAGGGGACTTTGAGACCAGCGCCAGGAAATGGCGCGGCCGACACACCGCTGCCCGACGCCGATGCCGCTTTTCTCCCGGCTCTTCGGTGTCGGCGGCGGTTGTTGCGTTTTGGCACCGCTTCTTACCCGGCTGTCTGCGATTTCGTCTTCCCCGTTCACTTTTCGCTGGTCTTTTTTTCGGCTTGCTCTAGTTCGCCCCTGATTGCGCCGGTTCTCGGGGAGACCGTTGCGGCCATCAGGGCGAAAGCCCGGCGGACTTGATGGCCGCAACGGATTGCCAATTCTCCCCGGCGCTCTTTTGGTGCGCCGGATTTTCCTCCCGATGATTTTGTTTGGCGAAGGCTTCCGTCTCCACTATCTGTGATCTGAAAAGAAGCAGTGAGGGTGGAATGGCCGACGTCACCAAGGAACAGGTTCTCGAAACGCTGAAGACCGTGCGTGGGCCCGATCTCGAGCACCATATCGTCGAGCTCGGCATGGTCTCCGACGTCTTCATCTCCGACGGCAAGGTTTATTTCTCCATCACCGTCCCGGCCGATCGCGCCAAGGAGCTGGAGCCGATGCGGCTTGCCGCCGAGCGCGTCATCAAGGAAATGCCGGGCGTCAAGGGTGCCCTCGTCACACTGACCGCCGACAAGAAGGCGGCCGCCGCCGCTCCGGCTGCCCGGCCGAACCCGCCTCACGGCCATCCCGGCCACGATCATGCGGGCCACGCTCACGCTCCTCAACAGCCGCCGCGCGCCGGCAAGATCGGTGTGCCCGGCATCGGTGCGATCATCGCCGTCGCCTCGGGCAAGGGTGGGGTCGGCAAGTCGACCACCGCCGTCAATCTCGCACTCGGCCTGCTCGCCAACGGCCTTCGTGTCGGTATTCTCGATGCCGATATCTACGGTCCCTCGATGCCGCGGCTGCTGAAGATATCCGGCCGCCCGACGCAGATCGACGGCCGCATCATCAATCCGATGGAGAATTATGGCCTCAAGGTCATGTCGATGGGTTTCCTTGTCGACGAGGAGACGGCGATGATCTGGCGCGGGCCGATGGTCCAGTCGGCGCTGTTGCAGATGCTGCGCGAAGTCGCCTGGGGCGAACTCGACGTCCTCGTCGTCGACATGCCGCCCGGCACCGGCGACGCCCAATTGACCATGGCCCAGCAGGTGCCGCTTGCCGGCGCCGTCATCGTCTCGACGCCGCAGGATCTCGCGCTGATCGATGCCCGCAAGGGCCTCAACATGTTCCGCAAGGTTGAGGTGCCGGTGCTCGGCATCGTCGAGAATATGAGCTATTTCATCGCCCCGGATACCGGCACCCGCTACGACATCTTCGGCCATGGCGGCGCCCGCAAGGAGGCCGAGCGCATCGGAGTGCCCTTCCTCGGGGAAGTGCCGCTGACGATGAATATTCGCGAAACCTCCGACGCCGGCACGCCGCTGGTCGCCTCCGAGCCGAACGGCGTCGTCGCCGGCATCTATCGCGGCATCGCCGCCAAGGTCTGGGAACAGGTCGCCGGTCAATCCCAGCGTCCGGCACCGACGATCGTCTTCGAATAATGCATGCCGCCCGGAAGTGTGAAGCGGTTCCGGGATAAAGGCATGCATCACAACAAATGCATGCCGCCCGGAAGTGTGAAGCGGTTCCGGGATAAAGGCATGCATGAAACAAGGAGCTGACGCGCGTCGCATGAATCGGGTTCGATGCAAGGTGCTTTAGCGAGCCGAATCACTGCGGCGGATACCCCAAATTGTGGGGGAAACGTGGTGAAAAGCCGCGCTTCACGGAAGATGTCTTGATTATTTCGCGGCTTTGCTTCATATGCCGCGGCGCCATGATGGCGTTTTGCTGCAGATGCTCAGTGACGGCGGTCTTCGTTTCGAAGAGGCCGGCCCGCCTGCAAGTTCGGAGTTGTCTTGTCGATCGAAGGATTGGGAACTGCGATGCGGTTGAGCACAACGCGCATGCCGGCCTTTAAGGTTGGATGCAGCCGGAGAGACGACCGGTGATTACCGCTTACTGTTCCAATTGCAGGTCGGTCGAGATCCGCGATCTGTCGCATGCCGCGTCCTTTCCCGAGGATGTCGTCTGGATCGATATGATCGAGCCGACCCGCGATGAGGAAATCTATGTCGAGAAGGTTCTCGGCATCGAGGTCCCGACCCGCGACGACCTCAAGGATATCGAGCCTTCCGCCCGTCTCTATGTCGAAAACGACGCCGTTTTCATGACCGCCTCGCTGCTCTGGAAGGCTGACACCGACGTGCCGACGCTGACAGATGTCGCTTTCATCCTGGCTGGAAACCGCCTGGTCACCATTCGCTACGCCCATCCCAAATCCTTTGCGCTGTTCATCGCCGCCCTTCACCGGCTGCCGGAAAACTGGCGCAGTGGTGCCGCCCTTCTCGCCAAGCTCTTGGAGACGATCGTCGACCGCACCGCCGAGATCCTCGAGATTTCCGTCTCGCGCATCGACATCTTGTCGATGCATGTCTTCGGCGACCGGGCAAGGAAGGTGCGCAAGCCCTCGAACTATCTCGAGGAGAAGCTGCGCGATATCGCTGGCCATCACCGGATGATCAGCAAGGTGCGCGACAGCCTCGGCTCGCTTGCCCGGCTGCTGACGTTCTTTCACACCATCCCGGCGATGCAGCAGGACCGCGAGACGAAGGAGCTCTGCCGCACCGTTTCCCGCGATATCCAGTCGTTGTCGGAGCATGCTTCCTTCGTCGCCGCCAACATCACTTTCCTGCTCGATGCTTCGCTCGGGCTGATCAACATCGAGCAGAACTCGATCATCAAGATTTTCTCGATTGCCTCGGTGGTGTTCTTGCCGCCGACATTGGTTGCTTCCGTCTATGGTATGAACTTTCAGGTCATGCCGGAGCTGACCTGGGCCGCGGGTTATCCCTATTCGCTGGCCCTGATGGTGATTTCAGCCGTCATCCCCTTTTTCTTCTTTCGCTGGAAAGGCTGGCTCTGAGGAGCCTGTTGCAACTTCATGTCCGAAGAGAGCCATCCGAACGAACGCCATATGACGCCGCGAAAGCTGTTTTATCTCGCGCTGGGTTCCGTCGGTGTCGTCTACGGCGATATCGGTACCAGCCCGCTCTATGCCTTTCGCGAAGCGCTGAAGCCGGTGGCCCATGACGGCGTCACACGTTTCGAAGTCATCAGCCTGATCTCGCTGATGATCTGGGCGCTGACGATCATCGTCACCATCAAATATGTGCTCTTCCTGCTGCGCGCCGACAACGACGGGGAGGGCGGCACGCTGTCGCTGCTTGCCCTGCTGATGAAGACCGCCAACGGCCACACCGCCATCCTGATGCTGCTCGGCCTGATGGGTGCAGCCCTCTTCCTCGGCGACGCGATGATCACGCCGGCTCTATCCGTGCTGTCGGCCGTCGAGGGCCTGAAGCTCGTCACACCCCGCCTCGCGGACTATATCGTGCCGATCTCGGTGGTGATCCTGGCGCTGCTCTTCGTCGTGCAATCGCGCGGCACCGGCGCCGTCGCGAAGTTCTTCGGCCCGATCACCGCCGTCTGGTTCCTCGTCATGGCCGCCGCCGGCATTTCCCATATTTCGGACGATTACGGCATCCTTGCCGCCTTCAATCCCTATTATGCCGTCGCCTTCCTGCTGCATGAGGGCTTCTACGGCATCGTCGTGCTCGGGGCCGTCTTCCTGACGGTGACGGGCGCCGAGGCACTCTATGCCGATCTCGGCCATTTCGGCCGCCGCCCGATCCAGTGGGCCTGGTTCCTGCTGGTTTTCCCGGCGCTGACGCTGAACTATCTTGGGCAGGGCGCGCTCGTTCTCGGCAATCCGATGACGATGTCCGATCCCTTCTATCTGATGTATCCGAAATGGGCGCTGCTGCCGGTCGTCATCCTGGCGACCGCCGCGACGATCATCGCCAGCCAGGCGGTCATCACCGGGGCCTTCTCGATGGTGCGCCAGGGCATCAACCTTGGCTTCCTGCCGCGCATGGAAATCCTCTTCACCTCGGAAACCAATACCGGGCAGATCTTCGTGCCTTCGGTCAATGCCGTGCTGTTCATCGGCGTCATCTTCCTGGTCTTGGGTTTCAAGACTTCGGATGCGCTGGCGACCGCCTATGGCATCTCCGTCACCGGCGCCATGGTCGTCACCTCGATCATGGCTTTCGAATTCGTCCGCGCCCGCTGGAACTGGTCGCTTCCGGTTGCGGTGATCGCGCTCGCGCCGCTGGTCGTGCTCGAAATGATCTTCCTCGGCGCCAATCTTCTGAAGATCCACGATGGCGGCTATATCCCGATCATGATCGCCACCGCCTTTACCGTCGTCATGTGGACCTGGCGTCGCGGCACGGCGATCCTGATGGAAAAGACCCGCCACACCGATATTCCGCTCGCCTCTTTCGTCAGCTCGATCGAGCGCAAGAGCGAACATTCACCGGCCCAGGTTCCGGGCACCGCGATCTTCCTGACCAGCGATCCGGAATCGGCCCCTGCCGCCTTGCTGCACAATCTCAAGCATAACCATGTGCTTCACGACCGCAACGTCATCCTGACGATCCGCACGATCAACAAACCGCGCGTCCCGAGCCACGACCGCTACAGGGTCGAGCAGATTTCCGAGCGTTTCTCGCGTGTCGAACTGCTCTTTGGCTTCATGGAATCGCAGAATGTCTCGCAGGCCCTGGCGACACTGCGCAAGACGGGACTGAAGTTCGACATCATGTCGACCTCCTTCTATCTCGGCCGCCGTAAGCTGGTACCGGACGCCAAGTCTGGCATGCCACACTGGCAGGACCGGCTTTACATCGCGCTCGCCAACGCCGCCGCCAACCCCTCGGACTACTTCCGCCTGCCGGCCAACCGGGTGGTGGAGCTCGGCTCGCACGTTATTATTTGATGAGTGGGGCAAAGACCCCGCCCCAAACCCCTCCCCAGAAGGGGGAGGGGCTTAACCTGCCCGCTCCGACGCTTCCCACGTCATCGTTTCATCCGCAGAAAGACTGATGTTTGCTGGAGGCGGGTGCCGCAAATTAGTCCCTCCCGCTCGTGGGAAGGGGTTTGGGATGGGGCTTTCACAAGGCCGCGACACTCCTCATCCCACGAAATTATCCCTCACATTAGAATATCCAAAACTTCTCATGGGCACATTTCGGCACAGCCTGTTAACCGGACATCAAGGTTAATGCGGGATTTTTAATGGAATGTTCCCGCGTTCCATGCCCGGAGTCCGTGTTGCGTCGAAAGAGCCCTTCCCGTAGCAAGCTGCGTCTCATTCCCGAGAATTGGGTGTCGCCCGTAATCTTCGGTCTCGCCGGCTGGCTGATTTTCCCGAGCGTCGCATCTCATGCCGATCTCGCCGCCATGCTCGCCGGCCTCGATCATGAGGGGGAGAACTGGCGCATGGTGCTGACCAATTCGCCGGCCGGCTCAATCCACCAGGCCGAACTCGCCTTTGCCGAGCCGATGGTGACGGGTTCGATCGCAGCCGGTGCCGGCATGGTGCTGCCCGATGGCCGCAAGGTCGCCTTCAATGCCAAGGACAAGGGCACTGCCAAGGATAGGGGCCACGAGGAAACGCCGGACGAGGATCGCGTCAATCGCAGCACCAAGAAGGGCCGCGTCGTCGCCGTCGAGAGGATGCAGCCGCCGAAGGACTTTTCCGCCGGCTCGATCCTCGAGCGCACCAAGATGCTCTTCACCCCCAGCTTCGATCTCAAGGACCGGTCGGCCTTCGTCAAGCCGAAGATCCAGGGCAAGGAAATCGAGATCGCCACATCTTTCTATAAGACGCAGCCCGTTGTGACCGATAACGGCGTGCCGGCAATGCTCGCAAGCCTCGTCACCAGCAACAAGGCCGATGTGCTGGCCACCGCCTATGCACCAGCAGCACCCGACTATGCCCGCCAATCGCCGTTCGATTCCATCCTGACCGAACAGGACAGCGGCCGCTTCGTTCCGGAGATCGGCCCGCGCGATCACGCCTGGGCCGCAAGCGTGCTGGCGCCGAGCGTCTTTTCCGCCCGCGAACAGCAGTGCCTTGCCTCCGGCATCTATTTCGAGGCGCGTGGAGAATCGGTGAAGGGCCAGGCAGCCGTCGCCCAGGTCATCCTCAACCGCGTCCGCAACCCTTCCTATCCGAAGACCATCTGCGGCGTCGTCTATCAGAACGAGGATTGGCGCAACCGCTGCCAGTTCTCCTTCGCCTGCGACAGCATCAAGGACAGGGTGAACTCGGAATATCACTGGCGAGTCGCCCGCGACGTGGCGATGGCGGTGACCGCTGGCAAGATCTGGCTGCCGCAGGTGGGATCGGCGACGCACTACCATGCTGTCTATGTCAGACCGAAATGGGCAAAGACCATGGAAAAGGTCGGCCGCATCGGTCTTCATGTGTTCTATCGCACCTATGGCGGCGGCTGGAGCTGAGATAAATCGCCGGGGCAAGCCGATTTCCGGCCCGGAAAAGCGGATTCTTTCCGTCGAATTTGCGCGATCGACCCAGAGGCGATTTATCTCTTTGATTTGATGGAATTATTTTCTCGCTGGACAGAAGCTGTCTACGCCTTGACTATGCTAATCCCTAAAACTATGTTGCGCGCGACTTCAGAACGGGCCGGAAGGGTCTCAACCTTCGCGTCCGGGGTCCGAATGACCGGGGTAGCGGGAGTGCGGGCGACGGACAGGCGAGGAGAGATCCATGGCGGATGACCGCGAGGAAAGTCTTGAAAAGCGCCGTGCGCAATTGGGAGCGAAACTCGCGACCAAGCGCGTCGAGGCGAAGGTGGAAGAGGCAAGCGAAGCCCGCGCCGAGGTAAGCCGCAAAGGTTATGCCCAGGCGATGAAGCTTTCCAGCGAGTTCATTTCCGCAATCGTCGTCGGTGCTCTCCTTGGCTATGTCCTCGACCGTTTTGTTGGCACGGCGCCTTGGGGTTTGATTGTTCTTCTGCTTCTCGGATTTTGTGCCGGCGTTCTGAACGTGATGCGTTCTGCGGGGGTGGTGGCCCATCCCCTGGACGACGACAAGAAATAAGGACCGGTTCCGGTCTAGTGCAATGACCCCGCGTTCTGCGGGCCAAAGAGAGAGAACAAGCGGTGTCTAGCGATCCGACTCATCAGTTCCTGATCCAGAAGATTGTGCCGATCGAAATCGGCGGAATTGATTTTTCGTTTACCAATGCATCGCTCTTCATGGCCGCTTCGGCTGCCATCGCCGCAGGTTTCCTTTATTTCGCGACCTCGAACCGCGCCATTGTGCCGGGCCGTTCACAGTCGGTCGCGGAAATCTTCTATGAATTCATCGCCAAAATGCTGACGGAAGGCGCGGGCAAGCAGGGAATGCAGTTTTTCCCCCTGGTCTTTTCGCTCTTCATGTTCGTGCTGACGGCGAACCTGCTCGGCATGTTCCCGTATTTCTTCACGGTGACGAGCCAGATCATCGTTACCGCCGCGCTGGCGATCCTCGTCATCGGCACGGTTGTCGTCTACGGTTTCTACAAGCACGGCTTCAAGTTTCTGAATGTCTTTGTGCCCTCGGGCGTACCGGGCATTCTGTTGCCGCTGGTCGTCACGATCGAAATCATCTCCTTCCTCTCCCGTCCGATTTCGCTCTCGGTTCGTCTTTTCGCAAACATGCTCGCTGGTCACATCACGCTGAAGGTGTTCGCAGGCTTCGTCGCCTCGCTTGGAGCCCTCGGTGCTGTCGGTGTCGGTGGAGCCGTTCTTCCCCTCATCATGACGGTCGCCCTGACCGGTCTCGAGTTCCTCGTCGCCTTCCTCCAGGCTTACGTCTTTGCGGTGCTGACTTGCATGTACCTCAATGACGCGATCCATCCGGGCGGGCACTAAGGATAACGACAACGACGTCAAAGGGCGTCAGTCATTCGCCGCAACAACCATTTCAAAGGAGTTCAACATGGAAGCGGAAGCAGCAAAGTACATCGGTGCAGGCCTGGCTTGCTTTGGTATGGCCGGTACGGCTCTCGGCCTCGGCAATATTTTCGGCAGCTACCTCTCCGGCGCTCTGCGCAATCCGTCTGCCGCTGACAGCCAGTTCGGCCGTCTGGTATTCGGCTTCGCCGTTACGGAAGCTCTGGGCATCTTCTCGCTGCTCGTCGCTCTCCTCCTCCTCTTCGCCGTCTGATATCGGCGAATAGATGGATCACGGCCTGCGATCGCAAGCCGTGATCCTTTGCATTTGCAGTCCACCTGGAGGTGAGCATGTTTTTTGTGACCCCGGCTTACGCTGAGGAAGCACCGGCGGCAGCGACGGGTACGGATGCGCATGCCGCTCCGGCCGCAGGCGAGGTCCATACCGAGACTGGTGTTGCCGAAGGCGGACACGCCCGCGGCCCCTTCCCGCCTTTCGATTCGACGACCTACGCATCCCAGCTGCTCTGGCTGGTGATCACGTTCGGCGTCTTCTATTTGCTCATGCAAAAGGTCATCGCGCCGCGCATCGGGGCGATCCTCGATCAGCGTCACACGCGCCTCTCCCAGGATGTGGAAGAAGCAGGCCGCCTGAAGGCGGAAGCCGACGCCGCCGTCCGGACCTATGAAGGTGAACTGGCCGCTGCCCGTGCCAAGTCCAATGCGATCGGCAGTGCCGCGCGCGACGCTGCCAAGGCCAAGGCCGAGCAGGATCGCCGTGCAGTCGAGGCGACCCTGTCGGAAAAGATCAAGGCTGCCGAGGTCCGCATCGGCGAGATCAAGGCGAAGGCCTTCGCCGATGTCGGCGCCATTGCCGAGGAAACGGCCGCTGCCGTTATCGATCAGCTGATCGGCGGCACCGTCGCCAAGGCCGATGTCGCCGCCGCCGTTGCGGCCGCCAAGAAGGAGGTTTGATCGATGGAATTTCTTGATGCGACTTTCTTCGCCTTTGTCGGCCTCGTCCTCTTTCTGGCGCTGGTCGTCTACCTGAAGGTCCCGGGCATGATGGCGAAGTCGCTCGACGACCGCGCCGACCAGATCCGCAACGAACTGGCCGAAGCCAAGCGTCTGCGCGAGGAAGCCCAGCACCTGCTTGTCGAATACCAGCGCAAGCGCAAGGAAGCGGAGGCCGAAGCGGCCCACATCGTTGCCGCCGCCGAGCGCGAAGCCGAAATGCTGACCGCCGAAGCGATGAAGAAGACGGAAGAATTCGTCGCCAATCGCACGGCGCTGTCTGAGCAGAAGATTAAGCAGGCCGAGGTCGAGGCGATGAAGGCGGTGCGTTCTGCCGCCGTCGATCTTGCTATCGCGGCCGCCGAAACCGTGCTTGCCAAGCGGGCCGACGCCAAGGTCCAGTCCGAGCTCTTCGGCAATGCCGTCGGCCAAGTCAAGACGCGGCTGAACTGAGCAACTTCGAAAAAGATTGAGAGGGAAGGCCGGGCATGTCCCGGCCTTTTCTTTTGCTGGCAAAGCTTGGTCTTTATTCGGCCTTTTGCCGAGGACAACGTATTGCCGTTGATCCGGCATTGCCACCTTCGCCTGCGTTGAGCACGTTTCTCGCGCCGTCCTTCGGGCCGTCGTAAACAGGGCGAAGGGACATGCCACAACGTCTCGATTCCCTCTTCTCCCCAGCGGGGAATGCGCATACGAGCTTCGACCGCGATGACATTGTCTCGACCGTATTCAGGGCGCTGGGGAGCGGCGTTACCATCGGCGCCGGAATAGGTTTTACGTGAAGAACGTGCCGTGCGGCCCCCTCATCCGCCTGCCGGCACCTCTCCCCGAGGGGAGAGGGCACATGCAGCAACCTCTCCATTCCTCGCGCGCGTTTCATAGGGCGTGTCCTGGCCTTCTCATTCTTCTTTGGGGCGACCTACTCGGAAAGCAGCTCGTCCGTCTCAGGACCGTTCTCGGTCTTGCGCAACGGTCTGAAGCTCATCCGGTGGAGCGAACAGGGGCCATGCCTCTCGATGCCGGCGCGGTGTTGCGCCGTGCCGTAGCCCACATGCGCGGCAAAGCCGTAATCCGGAAACACGCTATGGGCCCGGGCCATCATCCGGTCACGCGTCACCTTGGCGACGATCGAGGCGGCGGCGATCGAAACCGAGCGGGCATCGCCCTTGACCACCGCCTGTCCGGGGCAATCGAGGCCGGGTGGCACGTCGAGCCCGTCGGTGAGCACGTAGCTGGCCGGAATGGCGAGGCTGCAGATAGCGCGGCGCATGGCGTCGAGGCTTGCCTTGCGGATATCCGTCTCGTCGATGCGCGTCGAACTGGAGGAGGCGATGGAGACGGTCGCAGTCGCCAGAATCTGCACGAACAGTTCCTCGCGCCGTTGCGCCGAAAGCTGCTTGGAATCGTTCAGCCCCTCAGGGATGCGCTTCGGATCGAGAATAACGGCGGCAGCCACGACGGGTCCCGCCAGCGGCCCGCGGCCTGCCTCATCGGCGCCGGCGACCGGCCAATGGCCGGCCTTGCGGGCTTTGAGTTCCAGTCGAAAATCCGGCACGAGCGGAGCCGTGTCGAAAAGCAGGGGAGAATCGGGTGGCGTGCGAGGTTTCATGCGGCTGAACCTCGCACGCCAACCCGATTTCCCGCAAGTCCCCGGATTAGGGCGGCGGGCCGGGGACCGGTCCGGCGGATGGTGGCGGTCAGGGCCATCCGCGGGAATTGCGCTCGGGGCTCGAAAACAGGGCGGTTTTATCGAGATGCCGATGCGCAAGCTTGAAGCAATTCCAGGAAAAGTGCGGCGCGGTTTTCCGTCTGGAATTGCGTAAAAGGTTAGAGGTAATTCCAGGAAAAGTGTGCAGCAGTTTTCCGTCCGGAATTGCGTAAAAACAAAAGGTTAGAGCAACGACAGCTGCACGCCGCTGCCATCCGGCGGTACGAACAGATCGTCGCGCAGCGGCACGCTGCGTCGCGTCAGGCCGAAACGTCTGGCGGCCATTTCAAAGCGCCGGGCGATCTGCCACGCATAGGGGCCGGCGCCCTTCATGCGCTTGCCGAATTCGGCATCGTAATCCTTGCCGCCGCGCATCGAGCGTACCAGCGACATCACATGCCGGTAACGATCGGGATAATGCTGCAGCAGCCAGTCGCGAAACAGCGGGCTGACCTCGAGCGGCAGTCTGAGGATGACATAGCTCGCCTCGGCAGCACCCGCAGCCTTTGCCGATTCGAGGATACGCTCCAGCTCGTGGTCGTTTAGCGCCGGGATGAGCGGGGCGGCCATGACAGCCGTCTGGATTCCTGCTTCCGCAAGGGTGTGGATCGTCTCCAGCCGCCGCGGCGGTGTGGCGGCACGTGGCTCCATCGTCCGGGCAAGCTTGCGATCCAGCGTGGTCACCGAGATGCCGACGCGCACCAGGTTCTTGCCTGCCATCTCCTGCAGGATGTCGAGATCGCGCAGGATCATCGCCGACTTGGTGACGATCGATACCGGATGGTTCGCCTTGTTCAGCACCTCGAGAATGCCGCGCATGATGCGCCATTCCTTCTCGATCGGCTGATAGGGATCGGTATTGGTGCCGATCGCGATCACCCGCACCTTGTAGCCGGGCTTGGCGAGCTCCCGCTCCAGCAGCTTTGCCGCATCGGGCTTGGCAAAGAGCTTCGTCTCGAAGTCGAGCCCCGCAGAAAGCCCCATATAGGCGTGTGTCGGCCGGGCGAAACAGTAAATGCAACCGTGCTCGCAGCCGCGATAGGGATTGATCGAGCGGTCGAAGGAAAGATCCGGCGATTCGTTGCGGGTGATGGCCGTGCGCGGTTTTTCGACCTGCACTTCCGTCTTGAAGGGCGGCAGCTCTTCCCAGGTCTGCCAGCCATCGTCGACGGTCTCCCTCTGAAGTGGCTCGAACCGCCCTGTCGGGTTCAGTCCCGCCCCACGTCCACGCCGCCGGTCGACCTCGACTCTCAGGCCGGAGGACACGATCATCGCATCGGCAATATCTGCCGTATTGGCAGGCGCGAATGCGGCCTGCCCTGCCAGGGACTGTTCTCTCATCGGATTCTCCCGCGGCGGAAAGCCATCGCCTCCGCCCGTTTTGCTGATTAAATTCCTATCCGCAAAACGAGAACAATGCAAGAACAAAATGAGGAAAACGACGCTGGCAAAATTTTGTGCGGCGCATTATAAATAGTCAATGTTGACGGTTGTTCTCGAATGTCAGGATCAGGAATCTGAGCTGGCGCAGACTTTATCGGTATTGGTGGCAGGCGCGGTGGAGGGGCTGGTGAGTGATGTGGTCGTGCTCGATCACGGCTCACGCGACGGCACCTCGCGGGTGGCCGACGCCGCCGGCTGCCGCTTCCATTCGCAATGGGATATCAAGGACATCGTCCGCGCAGCCCGTGGCGAATGGCTGCTCTTCGTCGAGCCGGGCGCAAGACCCCAGGCCGGTTGGATCGATGAGGTCGCCGAATATGTGGCGTTGAACAAGCTGCCGGCGCGCTTCACCGCTTCACGCGGCTACCGGCGCCCGTTCTTCCAGCGTGTCGGCCGGGCCGTGCCGCCGCTGGAGCTTGGTTTGCTGATGCCGAAGAAGCTGGCGCTCGCCACCGCCAAAAGCGGCATGCGACTCACCGAATTCGTCAAGGGCCAGAAGCCGCGCCGGCTGGCGAGTGAACTCATTCCCTCCTGGGTCGCCCGCGCTGCGCGGTAGTTGCTGCCCTTCCACGGCTTCGCGCAAAAGATGGCGTCCAATAGGATTTCGCGCTATAATTCAAACGTGGCGCCGTCGAAGCGCCTGGCTTCGCAACGGAATGGCCATGGAATGCCGGTGAACGGCAGAACAGGTCAGCGAAAATCTCCTCTTCTGCCGGGTTCCCGGCGAAAGGAGGTGCGTCATGGCACGCGGTAGGATCTACGGCGTACGCAGTATGATCTACGGCCTCATAGCCGTCATATTGCCGACATTGGTGATCGCGCATCCGCATTCGGCAGCATCGCAGATGATGCGCAGTTGCGCAGGCCGACCCGAAATCGTCAATTTCCTGGACAAGAACTTCGCCGAAAAGCTCACGGCAATCGGACTGATCAACCAGAACGCCGTTCTCGAGGTCTATGCTGCCGAAAACGGCACCTGGACACTCATCGTCACGGATGTTCATGGCACAAGCTGCGTCCTGCTGTCGGGTGACAGCTGGGACACGATGCCCGTCCTGCCGGGCCTAGCGACATAGCGATGCCCGCTGTTGCAGCCAGTTTACTTCGTCGCGCCGCGTTTCAGGTGCTCGTCCAAGCGCGGCATGATCTCGACGAAGTTGCACGGCACGCTTCGATAGTCGAGCTGCCCTTTCAGAATGCCGTCCCAGGCATCCCGGCAGGCGCCGGGCGAACCCGGCAGCCCGAAGATGAAGGTGGCGTTGGCAACACCTGCCGTGGCGCGCGACTGGATCGTCGCCGTGCCGATCTTCTCGTAGGAGATCCGGTGGAAGATGGCGGAAAAGCCGTCCATCCGCTTTTCGAACAAGGGCTCCAGTGCTTCGGGCGTCACGTCGCGGCCGGTAAAGCCGGTGCCGCCAGTGGTGATGACGACGTCTATGTCTTCGTTCTCAGTCCAGGCCTTCACCCGTGCGGCAATCGCCGCGCGATCATCGGGCACGATTCCCCGGTCGACCAGCCTGTGGCCCGCCTCCATGATCCGCGCTACCAGCGTGTCGCCTGACTTGTCCGTCTCCGGCGTGCGCGTATCCGAGACAGTCAGAACCGCAATACCGACGGCGATAAAAGGCCGCTTTTCGTCCAGACCTGCCATCATACGCCTCCCGAAACCGTTTCCGTCGCCTGGAAATACCAGTCGAGGCGCGCCTCGTGAAGAGCTGCCGCCGCGTCTTTCGCAGCCGCCATCGTCGCAAAGATGCCGAAACAGGTGGCGCCGGAACCGGACATGCGGGTCAAAAGCGCGCCATGGGCCTGCAACATCGCCGAGATCGCCGCGATCTCGGGCACGAGTTCGCGCGCCGGCGGCTCTAGGTCGTTGCGGGCAGCAGCAATCGCCGCGAGCCAGTCGGCAGTCTGAGGCCGGCTCAGTGCCAAGCTCAGAGCCGGATTGTTTTTCTCCGCCAGCCGGCGGAAAACCTCAGGCGTCGAGACGCCCTTCAGCGGATTGGCGAGCACCATGGCAAAGGCCGGCAGCTCCGGCACGGGTTCGAGCTCTTCGCCGATGCCGCGGGCAATCAACGGCCGGCTCTCAAGGCACATCGGCACGTCGGCGCCGAGCTTCAGGGCGAGAGCTGCGAGCGCCTCCTCGGGCAACGTCGCGCCCCAGAGCCGCGTCAGCCCGCGCAGCGTCGCAGCCGCATCCGCCGAGCCGCCGCCGATGCCGGAGGCGATCGGCAGGTTCTTTTCCAAATGGATGCGGACGGGGAAGGCGAGGGGACCGATCGCCGCGCGTAGGAGATCGCGGGCCTTCAGCACCAAGTTGGTGCCGCTGCCGCCGGCAAGTGTTCCGCCAAAACGGCCCGACAGAGTGAACGCATCGGTCGGCGACGGCACGAAGTCCAGCCGGTCGCCGTGATCTGCGAAGGTCACCAGCATATCGAGCAGATGATAGCCATCCGGCCGCTGGCCCGTCACATGCAGGGCCAGGTTGATCTTCGCGCGAGCTTCCTCGGTGATGCTGGAGCATGATGCCGAAAAGTGTGAGCGGTTTTCGGACGACATCATGCTCTATTTCTTTGACCTGTATCCGGCCAAGTCCTTTTCAGGCATGCCTCCCGCCCGTCAGGATTTCTTGTCGACCGGCGGCGGGATAACGGGTGCCGGATCCGGCTGCTTCTTGTCGGCCGCCTTGGCATCGTCGCTGGCGGGGGGCAGGCCGTTGGCGACCTTGTCCTTGATCTTCGGGATCTCGGCAGCTTCGGGCTCGGAGCCGAGCGCCCGGTTCCACTGGTAGACGGCCTCGAGCTTGCGCCCGACGCGCCAGTAGGCGTCGCCGAGATGGTCGTTGATCGTCGCATCGCCGGCCTTGATCTGTGCGGCCCGCTCCAACTCGTCGACGGCATCGTCGAAGCGGTTAAGGCGGAAATAGGCCCAGCCGAGCGAATCGATGATGTAGCCGTCGTCGGGACGAAGGTCGACGGCTTTCTTGATCATGCCGAGACCTTCGTCGAGGTTCCGGTTCATGTCGATCCACGAATAGCCGAGATAATTCAGTACCTGCGGCTGGTCGGGATTGAGCTCCAGCGCCTTGCGGAAGTTCGGTTCCGCCTGGTCCCACTTCTTCAGCCGCTCATAGGCAATGCCGCGCTGGAAGAAGACGCTCCAGTTGGCGCGGCCGGGAATGGGGCCGATCGTTTCGACGGCCTTGTCGTAATTCGTGGCCATCGCCTGGTAGTCCTTGGCGTCGGAGAGCACGCTGCCATAGGCGAGGTAACTGCGGATGTCCTTCGGGTCGGAGGCGATCAGCGCCTGCAGATGCTTGCGCGCCTCGTCCACCTTGCCGCCCTGGGCAAGGGCAAGGCCGAGCTGCAGCTCGGAGATGCGCCGCATCGGCGAATTCTCCGGCACCTTCTTGTAGAGCGCGATGGCGCGGTCCATCTGGTTCTGCTTCTCGGCAATGCCGCCGAGCAGCACCAGCGTATCGGCGCTGTTCGGATCGAGCGCATTGGCCGTCTGCAGGTAAAGCGAGACGATGTCCTCGGCGCCGTCACGGTTCAACGCGCCGCCGACCGAGAAGAGCACGCCGGCTGCACCTTCTTCGGCCGTCTTGACCTGCTGCTCTTGCTTCTCGTTCTTTTCGATACTGTCGCGCAGCGCGTTCAGCGGCGCATAGTTCGGCAACAGGTTGTCACCCACGGAAACGGCGTCGAGCGCCTTCTGCTTATTGCCTTGTGTTGCTTCGAGGCGGGCAAGCGCCATCACGGCGCGCATGAAGGTGTCGGGCGCGGTCGCGCCCCCCTCCTTGTCGAGCACGGCATCGTTCAGATGCTTTCGGGCGGATTTCACGTCGCCGATGGCGATGGCGATCGCCCCGGCATTGTAGTTCTGGAAGATGCGGAACCAGTCCGGCCCCTTCATCTTCTCGACCATCGTCAGCGCTTCCTTGCCGCGGCCGGCGCCGACGCGGGCCCAGGCGAGCAGCAGGTCGTTCATCATCCGGTCGAGATCGTTTGGCCCCTTATATTTCAGGATGGCCTCGGCGGACTTGTAGTCGTCACGGCGCACGGCATCCATGCCGCGCACAATCGTGGTGATACGCTCGACGGAAGGATCGCCCTTCAGGTCATTGGCATATTTGACGCCGTCCTTGATATCGCCATTGAGCAGCAGCGAGATCATCAGCCGCTGGCGAATCTCGGGATTGCCGGGCTCGATCTGCAGCGCCTTCTTGTAGAGCTCAATCGCCGTTTCGTAGTCATGGTCGACATCGGCAGTGCGCGCTGCGAGGAAGGCGCCGGAGAAAGTGGTCACGCTGTCCGCGTCAAAGTGAGCGGCCGTGCCGGCATCGTCTGCCTTGGCCGCATCCTCGGCGTTCACGCCGTCGACGCTGCCCAGCGAAAGGACAGCTGCAAGCGCTGCGCTCGTAAGAAGACGGATGGCAAGTCTCTGCCGCATTAGGAAACCTTTCTTCGACAGCGTCCCGACAAATGGTGTCGGTCGCAAAACCAGTTGCGATCACTGATTCACAACAGGATGGCTTTTTTGAAGCGGCGCTGCAAGAAAATCAGCCTGCGATCAAGGACGTTTGATCAATTGACGCGCTCGATGCAGAAGTCGATCACTTCCATCAGGGCGGATTTCCAGACCGTATCGGGAAGGGGCGCAAGCGCGTCCCGTGCGATTGTTCCGTAATGGATCGCGCGGCCGATCGTGTCGCTGAGCGTGCCATATTTGGTGATCAGCCCCAGCGCTTTTTCGAGGTTGGCGTCGGTGCTGTTGCCGGCCTCGATCGCATCACGCCAGAAGGCGCGCTCGTCCTCGGTGCCGCGGCGATAGGCGAGAATGACCGGCAGGGTGATCTTGCCTTCGCGGAAATCGTCGCCGACATTCTTGCCGAGATCGGCCGCCTTGCCGCCGTAATCAAGCGCGTCGTCGACGAGCTGGAAGGCAAGCCCAAGATTCATGCCGTAGGATTTCAACGCATTGCGGCCGGACCGGCCGACCTCGGCGACGATCGGCCCGACTTCGGCGGCAGCGGCAAAGAGGGCCGCCGTCTTGGCGCGAATGACGGAGAGATAATCGTCCTCCGTCGTCTCCATATTCTTGGCGACGGAAAGCTGCAGCACTTCGCCTTCCGCGATCACGCAGGCGGCGGAAGACAAGACGTCGAGCGCATCGAGCGAGCCGACATCGACCATCATGCGGAAGGCCTGGCCGAGCAGGAAGTCGCCGACCAGCACACTTGCCTGGTTGCCCCAGATCATCCGTGCCGTCGATTTGCCGCGGCGAAGATCGCTCTCGTCGACGACATCGTCATGCAGCAGCGTTGCCGTATGCATGAACTCGACCGATGTGGCGAGCTTGATGTGGTTTTCGCCCCTGTAGTCGAACAGCGACGCGGAAGCCAGCGTCAGCATCGGCCGCAGTCGCTTGCCGCCGGACGAAATCAGATGGTTCGCCACTTCGGGGATCATCTGTACGTCGGAGCCGGCCTTAGACAGAATGAGCTGGTTTACTCGCTCCATATCCGCCCTGGTAAGATCGACCAGCGGCTTTATGGATGCCAGTTTGTTTTTGCTTTCTTCAAGCGGTATGACCACGCCCAACGACCCGGACTCCTATTCATTCATTGCACCTGACAATAGAAAGGGGCGATGGACGCGGCAAGGGGTGAATTGTCGCGCTGGGCGAAATTGGAAGGAAAACGACGGCAAATGCATGAGCTTATCCGCGCCAACGATCCCGTTCTTCTCTCCTATGCCGAGAGTTTGATGAAGGATGCCGGAATTCACTGCTTCATCGCCGATCAGGGCATGAGCGTGCTGGAAGGCTCGCTCGGCATGCTGTCGCGCCGCCTGCTGGTGGATGAGGAGATGGCCGATCAGGCGCGCCGCATCCTCACCGATGCCGGTCTCGGCGGCGAGCTGCGCGAGCGGAAGTGAGTTCCGATGACGGCCACTGACACTGTCGATGCCTTTCATCGCGGCGGCTTCCATGTGGTGCAGCCGAAGGGCAGGGGCCATCGCTCCGGCATGGATGCGATGCTGCTTGCGGCTCTGGTCGCCGACGATCGCCCAGTCAGGGTTGCCGATCTCGGCGCCGGCGCGGGCGCTGCCGGTCTTGCCGTCGCCTCGCGCCTTGCCGATGCAGAGGTGGTGCTTTTCGAACGCTCGGCCGAGATGGCCGACTATGCCCGCCGCAGCATCCTCTTGCCCGACAATGCCCATGTCGCCGACCGCGTCAGCGTCGTCGAGGCCGATGTGACGCTGACCGCCAAGGCGCGCAACGATGCGGGGCTCACCGATGAGAGCTTCCACCACGTCATCATGAACCCGCCCTTCAACGACGCCGGCGACCGGCGCACGCCGGATGCGCTGAAGGCCGAAGCCCATGCGATGACCGACGGCCTGTTCGAAAGCTGGATACGCACGGCCGGCGCCATCATGATCCCAGGCGGGCAAATGTCACTGATCGCCAGGCCACAGTCGATCGCCGAGATCGTTGCCGCTTGCGGCCGGCGTTTCGGCGGCATCGAGATCACCGCCATCCATCCGCGTCCGGGTGAAAATGCCGTCCGTATCCTGGTGACTGGTATCAAGGGATCGCGGGCGCGGCTGTCGCTGCGTGCGCCTCTCGTCATGCACAAAGAGGGGAGCCACAAGTTCTCCCCTCTCGTCGATGATTTCAACAACGGCCGGGCGGCCTATGCCAGGCTTTAGACTGGCGCCAGACTTTTCCTGGAATTGCTTCAGCCGGTGACGAAGTCGAGGAGCAGCTTGACGTTCAGTCCGGCTATCACGACCGCGATCAGATAGGCAACGCCACTCAGCCAGCGCGGCGCCACGAGTTCGCCCATCTTGGCCTTGTTGGCGGTAAACATCACAAGCGGGAAGACGGCGAAGGAAAGCTGCAGGCTGAGCACCACCTGGGTGAGGATCAAAAGCTCCGCCGTGCCCTTGTCGCCATACCAGATGGTGACGATCGCTGCCGGCACGATGGCGATGGCACGGGTAATCAGGCGGCGCACCCACGGCTTCAGCCTGATCTTGAGGAAGCCTTCCATGACGATCTGGCCGGCAAGCGTCGCCGTCACTGTCGAGTTGAGACCGCAGCAGAGAAGCGCGATGCCGAACAGCGTCGGCGCGATGGCGAGGCCAAGCAGCGGCGACAGCAGCGAGTAGGCATCGCCGAGTTCGACGACGTCGGTCTTGCCGTGCGCATTGAAGGCGGCGGCCGCCAGGATCAGGATCGACGCGTTGATCAGCAGCGCGAAACAGAGCGCGACCGTCGAGTCGATCGTTGCAAAGGTCAGCGCCTCCCTCTTTTCGGGAATGGTATGGCCATAGGCCCGTGTCTGGACGATGCCGGAGTGGAGGTAGAGATTGTGCGGCATGACGGTCGCACCGAGAATGCCGAGCGCCAGATAGAGCATCTCCGGATTGGTGACGATCTCGGTCGTTGGGAAGAAGCCGGTAAGGACCGCGCCCCATTGCGGGTCGGCCAGCAGGATCTGCACGCCGAAGCAGACCGCGATGACGCCGAGCAGCGCGATGATGAAGGCTTCCACCCAGCGGAAGCCGAGCTTCTGCAGGAAGAGGATCACGAAGACGTCGAGCGCGGTGATCAGCACGCCGAGTTCGAGCGGGATGCCCATCAACAGGTTGAGGCCGATCGCCGTGCCGATCACCTCGGCGATATCGGTGGCGATGATGGCGATTTCAGCAAAGGCCCAAAGCGGCAGCGAGACATATTTCGGAAAGGCGTCGCGGCAGGCCTGTGCGAGGTCGCGGCCGGAGGCGATCGCCAGGCGCGCGCAGAGCGATTGCAGCACGATCGCCATCAGGTTGGAAAGCAGCGCGACGGTGAGCAGCGCATAGCCGAATTTCGAGCCGCCGGCGAGCGAGGTCGCCCAGTTGCCGGGGTCCATGTAGCCGACGGCGACCATGTAGCCCGGCCCGGCGAAGGCTGCCGCCCTTCGCCATGCCGAGCTGTGACGCCCGGTTCCGACGGTGCGGTAGACATCGGACAGCGACGCCTCGCCGCGTTCGTGCCGCCAGCCGCTCTTTGGATTCGGATTAAGGACGTCCATGCGATTTTCACCTGTTTTATCGTCAGCGCACTATGACGAATTAGAATGATAATGCAAGTCATTCGCAACAACAAATTCAAACCCAATGTTTTCAGGAACGCAGCCATTGTGTTTGTCGTTCCAGCGCATACATGGGTGACGATCGTGCGACCCGAAGCGAAGGATGGGAAATGGCCGGATTCTTGAGAAAACTGATGCCGAAACGGTTCCGCAAGGACGGCATCACCATTCCGGTCGTTCGCCTGCAAGGGGCGATCATCAGCGGCGGCGGCCAGTTTCGGCCGACCCTCAACCTCGCCAATGTCTCTCCGGTTCTGGAAAAAGCCTTCGCCATGAAGGATGCACCGGCGGTCGCCATCTCCATCAATTCGCCGGGCGGCTCGCCCGTCCAGTCGCGCCTGATCTTCACCCGCATTCGCGAACTCGCCCGCGAGAAACAGAAGAAGGTTCTGGTCTTCGTCGAGGATGTCGCCGCCTCGGGCGGTTACATGATCGCGCTTGCCGGCGACGAGATCATCGCCGACGCCACCTCCATCGTCGGCTCGATCGGTGTCGTCTCCGGCGGTTTCGGCTTTCCCGAACTGTTGAAGAAGATCGGCGTCGAACGCCGCGTCTATACGGCGGGCGAAAATAAGGTGATCCTCGATCCGTTCCAGCCGGAAAAAGAAAAGGATATCGAGTACCTGAAAAGCCTGCAGCTCGAAATCCATCAGGTCTTCATCTCCATGGTGCGCGAGCGTCGCGCCGGCAAGCTGAGGGACGATGCGGCGGTGTTTTCCGGCCTGTTCTGGAGCGGCACGCGCGGCCTCGAACTCGGCCTCATCGACGGCCTCGGCGACATGCGCCAGGAATTGAAGAGGCGCTACGGCCAGACGACCAAGCTGGAGCTCGTCACCGCCGGCCGCGGCCTGTTCGGCCGCCGGATTCCCGGCGTATCGCCGGTCTCGCTCGAAGGTGCTGCATCCGGTCTCGCGACGGGGCTTGTCGAAGCGGCGGAAGAGAGAGCATTGTGGAGCCGGTTCGGGCTTTGAGAGGAGCAAGAGAGGGGCATGGCACAGCTTATTACGATCCTGGTCCTGGTTTTCTCAGCTTGGTGGCTCTACCGCCGCTTCGTCTCCGATGCCCGCAAGCTCGCCGAAAAGTCGCGCCGCGCTGAAAAGGAGCGGCAGACCGGCGCGATCGGCACACTGGTCAAGGACCCGGCGACGGGAGAATACCGGCTGAAGCGCGAGGGAGAATAAGAGGCGTCGCCGCTCATCTGCCGCCCATCCGGCATGCTAGACCCCTCCCCAACCCCTCCCCACAAGGGGAGGGGCTTAATTTGCCGCACCCGCTTTCCAGATCTTCGACGTTTCGGGAGGAGCGAGGCGGGTACTCCGGGTTAGTCCCTCCCCCTTGTGAGGAGGGGTTGGGGAGGGGTTTTAGATCTCTCCGCCGCCGCAAAACTCTTGACCCCCGCCGCCCTCCATGGCACCTGTCGCGCCGATAAATCCCAAGCAATCGGTGCCGTTCGATGTCAGCTATCCCAGACCATATGAACCCGAAGCGCTCCTTCCAGGCGCTGATCCTGACCCTGCATAACTACTGGGCGGACAAGGGGTGCGCGGTGCTGCAGCCCTACGACATGGAAGTCGGCGCCGGCACTTTCCACCCGGCCACCACGCTGCGCGCCCTCGGCCCCAAGCCGTGGAAGGCGGCCTACGTCCAGCCGTCGCGGCGCCCGTCCGACGGCCGCTATGGCGAAAACCCGAACCGGCTGCAGCATTATTACCAGTACCAGGTGATCCTGAAGCCGAACCCGCCGAACCTGCAGGAGCTTTATCTCGGCTCGCTGGCGGCGATCGGTCTCGATCCGCTGCTGCATGATATCCGTTTCGTCGAAGACGACTGGGAAAGCCCGACGCTTGGCGCCTGGGGCCTCGGCTGGGAATGCTGGTGCGACGGCATGGAAGTCTCGCAGTTCACCTATTTCCAGCAGGTCTGCGGCATCGAATGCTCACCCGTCGCCGGCGAACTGACCTATGGTCTCGAACGCCTCGCCATGTATGTCCAAGGCGTCGACAATGTCTATGATCTGAACTTCAATGGCCGCGACGGCGACGAGAAGATCAGCTATGGCGATGTCTTCCTGCAGGCCGAGCAGGAATATTCGCGCCATAATTTCGAGTTCGCCAATACCGAGATGCTGCACCGTCACTTCGTCGACGCCGAGAAGGAATGCCGGGCGCTGCTCGATGCCGGCGCGCCCGGCGACAATGCCAACCAGCGCCTGCACAAATGCGTCTTCCCGGCCTATGACCAGTGCATCAAGGCAAGCCACGTCTTCAACCTGCTCGATGCCCGCGGCGTCATCTCGGTCACCGAACGTCAGAGCTATATCCTGCGCGTGCGCACGCTTGCCAAGGCCTGCGGCGAGGCCTTCCTGCTGACCGACGCCGGCGGCGTCAACCTCTCGAAAGAGGCGGCGTAACGCAACAGCTCACCAGCCGTATCGTCCATATAAACGGCTGGTCGGGTACCCCGAATCCTCGCGGATATCGGCGTTTGACGGCAGCCGGCAAAACCGCTTAGTCTCCGCCTCAACATTACTTCGCTGCGGGGGATTCGCGATGTATATTGCGCTTGGCGTCATCGTTCTGGTCGCGCTCTATCTCGTCTTCGTCTACAACGGCCTGGTTCGCGCGCGGCAGATGGCGGAAGAGGCCTGGTCGGGCATCGATGTCCAGCTCAAGCGCCGCGCCGATCTGATCCCGAACCTGATCGAGACGGTCAAGGGCTATGCCGCCCACGAAAAATCGACGCTCGAAGAGGTGGTTGAGCTCCGCAACAAGGCGCAGGCCGTGCCATCAGGCGATGTTGCCGGCAGGGCGCAGGCGGAAGGGCTGCTCGGCCAGGCGCTCGGCCGGGTCATCGCGCTCGCCGAAGCCTATCCGGATCTCAAGGCCAACCAGAATTTTGCCGAGCTGCAGGCCTCGCTGGAAACCATGGAAGGCGAGCTGCAGATGGCCCGGCGTTATTACAATGGTGCGGCCCGCGATCTGAACGTCAAGGTCGAAAGCTTCCCCTCCAATCTCGTCGCCGGTCAGTTCGGTTTTGCCAAGCGCGAATATTTCGAAATCACCAACGAAGCCGACCGCGCCGTCCCCACCGTGAAATTCTGACGATCCGGCATTTTGCCTTTGCCAGAAAGCGATTAAGAGCAAGGGCAGATTGCGGCCGGTAATGGTCGCCTTATGACGGAAGAACAGCATGACACGCACAGCCAAACTCACGATCATCCCGCCGGGCAAGCCGCTTTCGGGCCGCGCCATGCCGCCGGGCTCCAAGTCGATCACCAATCGCGCGCTTCTGCTCGCCGGCCTTGCGAAGGGCACGAGCCGGCTGACCGGGGCGCTGAAGAGCGACGATACGCGCTATATGGCCGAAGCGCTGCGCGCCATGGGTGTCGCGATCGATGAACCCGACGACACCAGTTTCGTCGTCACCGGCAGCGGCAGGCTGCTGCCGCCGAAAGCGCCGCTTTTCCTCGGCAATGCCGGCACGGCGACACGCTTCCTGACCGCGGCTGCGGCTCTGGTCGACGGCACCGTCATCGTCGATGGCGACGAACATATGCGCAAGCGCCCGATCGGCCCGCTGGTCGAAGCGATGCGCACGCTCGGCATCGACGTCACCGCTAAGACCGGCTGCCCGCCGGTTACCGTCAAGGGCACCGGCCGCTTCCAGGCTGACCGCATCCGCATCGATGGCGGCCTGTCCAGCCAGTATGTCTCAGCGCTGCTGATGATGGCGGCCGGCGGCGACCGGCCGGTGGATATCGAACTCGTCGGCGAGGATATCGGCGCGCTCGGCTATATCGATCTGACCACCGCGGCGATGAAGGCTTTTGGCGCCAAGGTTGAAAAGACCAGCCCCGTCACCTGGCGCGTCGAGCCGACCGGTTACCGCGCTGCTGACTTCATCGTCGAGCCGGATGCATCGGCTGCGACCTACCTCTGGGCCGCCGAGGTGCTGACCGGCGGCGCGATCGATCTCGGCGTCCCGGCCGGCGCCTTCTCGCAGCCGGATGCGCGCGCCTATGACATGATCGCCCGTTTTCCGCATCTGCCGGCAGAGATCGACGGCTCGCAGATGCAGGATGCCGTTCCGACCCTTGCCGTGCTTGCCGCTTTCAACGAGACGCCGGTTCGCTTCGTCGGCATCGCCAACTTGCGCGTCAAGGAATGCGATCGCATCCGGGCGCTTTCGACCGGCCTCAACCGCATTGTTTCAGGCCTTGCCCGCGAAGAGGGCGATGATCTGATCGTGCAGTCGGATCCCGCACTTGTGGGCCGGCATCTGCCGGCGGAGATCGACAGCTTTGCCGACCATCGCATCGCCATGAGTTTCGCGTTGGCCGGGCTGAAGATCGACGGCATCACCATTCTCGATCCCGATTGCGTCGGCAAGACTTTCCCAGCCTATTGGAGGACACTGGCGGCCCTCGGCGTGACCTATCAGGACAACGATTGACGAAACGCAGCCGAGGCTGCCGGCGGGGAGACAGGGATGGGGCGTCGGTTTTTCGGATTTTGCTTTGCATTGCTGTTGATGCTCCCCGCCCCCGTGGCCTTTGCCGCCGAGGTGATCGACAGTTTCGTCTCCGACATCGCGCTCGAAAAAAGCGGTGCGATGACAGTGACCGAAACGATCACCGTCAATGCCGAGGGCAACCAGATCAACCACGGCATCTTCCGTGATTTCCCGCTCTATTTCACCGATGCCGCCGGCCGTCGCCGCAGCGTCGATTTCGATATGGTGTCGGTCCAGCGCGATGGCGATGACGAGCCGTGGCACACCGAATCGATATCACGCGGCATCCGCATCTATGCCGGTTCTGCCGATGTGACGGTGACGCCCGGCCGTCATCGATATGTCTTCACCTACAGGACCAACCGCCAGATCCGCTATTTCGACGATCATGACGAACTCTATTGGAACGTCACCGGTAATGGCTGGATCTTCCCGATCCGTTCAGCCACGGCAACGGTAAAGCTGCCGCCCGGCGTCGGCGCGACGGAGACGACGTTCTTCACCGGCCCTGAGGGCGCTACGGAAAAGAATGCCCGCGTTAGCGAGACCCGCGCCGGCCTGGTTTTTTCCACCACCGCGCCGCTCGATGCCCACGAAGGACTGACCTTTGCGATCCGCATGCCGAAGGGGTCGATCGATCCGCCGAGCGCGGATATGGAAAACACTTGGTGGCTGAAGGACAACCGCAACTATTTCATCGGCTTCGGCGGCCTAATCCTCGTTTTCGCCTATTACACGCGCTCCTGGCTGAAGGTCGGCCGCGATCCTGCACGTGGCGTCGTCGTGCCGCGCTGGGACGCGCCTGATGGTATCTCGCCGGCGCTGGTCAACTACATCGACAATAAGGGCTTCTCCGGAGAGGGCTGGACGGCGCTGTCTGCCACGGCGCTCAATCTTGCCGTCCGCGGTTACGTCAAGCTCGAAGACCTGAAGAATTCGATCGTCATCCAAGGCACCGGAAAGCCGCTCGGCAAGGAGAAGTTCCAGGCCGGCGAGATCGAATTGCTGAGAGTTGCCGGCGGCGCCGGCTCGACGCTGACGATCGACAAGGCCAATGGCGAGCGGGTGAAGTCCGTCGGTCAGGCCTTCCGCTCGGCGATCGAGAAGGAGCATCGCGGCAAATATTACAATTCCAACCTGGCCTATACCGCCGGCGGCATCGCGCTCAGTGCCGCGGCCCTGGTGATCCTATTCGTTTTCGGTTCGCTGGAGCCCGACACCATCGCGGTGATGCTGATCCCGATCGTCATCTCGGTCTTCATTTCGGTGTTCGTCGCCGGCCTCGTCAGGTCGCTGCATCGCGGCAAGTCGCTGTTCGGCAAGATCATCGCCATCATCTCCGCCGCGATCGGCGTCTTCGTCGGCATCAGCATCCTGGCGACCATGGGGCTGGCGCTTGCCTCGTCGCTGGTGGAACTGCACGAAACGCCGATGCTCTTTGCCGTCGGCGGCATCGTGCTTTTGAACATCCTCTATTTTTTCATCATGGGTGCGCCGACCCCGCTCGGCGCCAAGATGATGGATGGCATAGACGGCCTGCGCCAGTATCTGACGCTTGCCGAGAAGGACCGGATGAACACGGCCGGCGCCCCGGAGATGTCGCCGCGGCATTTCGAGACGCTGCTGCCTTATGCGGTGGCGCTCGGCGTCGAAAAGCCCTGGTCGCGCACCTTCGAGACCTGGCTTGCGGCTGCTGCCGCCGGCACGGCTACAGCCTATGCGCCCGCCTGGTATTCCGGCAACTTCAACAGCGGCAGCTTTTCCGATCGTATCGGCGGCTTTTCCTCGTCGATGGCCTCGACCATCGCGTCGACGATACCTTCACCGCCGCCGTCGCGCTCATCCTCCGGTTTTTCCGGCGGCGGCTCGTCCGGCGGCGGTGGCGGAGGCGGGGGAGGCGGGGGTTGGTAAGCTTTCTCGCTTGACCTTTTAGCCCTTGGCCCTTAACCGCCAGACAGAAAAGGAAAGGGTCGCGCATGAAGGTTCTGTTGATCGGATCGGGCGGACGCGAGCACGCGCTCGCCTGGAAGCTGGCGCAATCGCCGTTGATGACGGAATTCTACGCCGCACCCGGCAATCCCGGCATTGCCGAACACGCCGTCCTCGTGGCCTTGAATATCGAGGATCACGAAGCGGTCGCGGCCTTCTGCAAGGACAAGGCGATCGATTTCGTCGTCGTAGGCCCGGAGGCGCCGCTGGTTGCCGGCCTCGTCGACCGGCTGCGCGCCGATGGCCTGGCGGTCTTCGGTCCCTCCGCTGCCGCCGCCCAGCTCGAGGGTTCCAAAGGCTTCACCAAGGATATCTGCGCCCGCTACGATATTCCGACAGGCGCCTACCAGCGCTTCAATAATGGACCGAAGGCGAAATCTTATATCCGGGCACAGGGCGCGCCGATCGTCGTCAAGGCCGATGGCCTTGCCGCCGGCAAGGGCGTGACGGTTGCGATGACGCTGGACGACGCCCTGGCTGCCGTCGACGACTGCTTCGAGGGCGCCTTTGGCGCTGCCGGCGCTGAAGTCGTTGTCGAAGCCTATCTCGATGGCGAGGAGGCGAGCTTCTTCTGTCTCTGCGATGGCAAACATGTGCTGCCGCTCGCAACCGCTCAGGATCATAAGCGGGTGGGCGAGGGCGATATCGGCGTCAATACCGGCGGCATGGGCGCCTATTCGCCGGCGCCTGTGATGACTGCCGAAATGGTCGAGCGCACCATGAAAGAGATCATCGAACCGACGATGCGCGGCATGGCCGAGAGCGGTCATCCTTTCTCCGGCGTCTTTTTCGCCGGGCTGATGATCACCAGGAAGGGGCCGGAACTCATCGAGTACAATGTCCGCTTCGGCGACCCCGAATGCCAGGTGCTGATGATGCGGTTGAAGAGCGATCTCCTGCCGCTGCTGCTCGCCACCGCCAACGGCACGCTCGATCAGGTCAGCGCCGACTGGAGCGACGACCCGGCGCTGACGGTGGTCATGGCCTCGAAGGGTTATCCCGGCGCCTACGAGAAGAATACGCCGATCCTCTCCCTGCCGGATGCAGGCGAGGGTGAGAAGGTGTTTCATGCCGGCACGGGTCTGAAGGACGGCGCATTGGTTGCGACCGGCGGCCGTGTGCTGAATGTCACCGCGTCAGGCGGCACGGTCGCCGAGGCGAAGAGCCGCGCCTACGCGCTGCTTGACAGGGTGAGATGGGAAAACGGCTTCTGCCGGCGCGACATCGGCTGGCGGGCGATCGAGCGCGAAACCGGCTCGGAATGAGTATAAACCGCCGCGTTCTTTAAATTTTTACCCTTTCCCCTGACGGGATGGAAACAAAGCTGCGCTAATTTGCTCCGAAGGTGAGACGGAGTAACTTTGATGCGTCAGATTTTCCTCGGTGCGGCAATCCTGCTGATGGCAGGCTCAGCAATGGCGTCCTCGATAGAGGTGGTCGGCAAGATTGCTCCGTCCGCTGAAGGCAGCATCGTCACCGAAACCTGCGCTCATTGCCCGCCGCTTCAGGCCGAGCTGACAAAGAAGGACTATACGGTGCCGGAGCTGAAGCCCGGCGTCCTCCAGGCGAGTGAAATTCGCGATGTCGGCGGCGAAAAGAAGATCTATCGCACCGAAGGCTGGATGGGCGGCTCGCCTGTCGTCTTCGTCAGCAAGGCCACCCCGGAAGCGATGCTTGCCGCGGCGCCTTCCGCCCCGCCTGTCGACGGCATCGACATGAATGCGACGACGGCGGCCGTCATCGGCGGCGACGCCAGGCCTGTCGCGGCCGGCATGGCGGAACAACCCGCAGCCCTTAACGTTTCCGAATTCAAGCTGCGTTTCTAAAGCATGTCGCGCGAAAGTGCGCGGCGGTTTTCCCAGGCAAAGCGCGCAGCGGTTTTGCCGGGAATTGCGTAAAACCAAAGTTCCCTGCCCCTGCCTGATCAAGGTTTCGATCGCTTGGGGTTCCACCTCCGGTGGACCGGATGCACCCTCGAAGAGAAGCGAGGGTGCATTCCTGTTTTAATATGCCTGAAATCCGGCGGTTTTGCCTTGTAAATTACCCCTCGATTTTTAGGGAAACTCGCGCCGCGAACAATAAAGTTAAAGCTTTTTTATAGGGTGAGCATCAATTGTTACTTACCCGGTCGCAGCATGTTTGTTTTAGCAGCGGTAGACGCGTCCTCTTTTTGGCGCGCTCGCACAGGCGGTAGAAAACCGCACCGGAATGCAGCCACCCATTCCCGTTGCGAGGCGTCATGAAAAAATTGAAGATATCGAAGCAGCTCATACTGCTGGTCGTCGGCCTTATGATCGCCTTTGCGATCGCCACTTCCCTGCAGATCCGCTCCTCGGTCGATGCGATCTACAAGGAGCGTTACGACATGCTCCGCGCCGAGGTTCAGTCGGCGGTCTCGGTTCTCAAGCTTTACCAGGCCAAGGTGACCGCCGGCGAAATGACGCTCGAGGATGCCCAGAAGCAGGCCTACGCCACCGTAAACGGAATGAAATACGATCCGGACGGCTATTTCTTCGGCTATAGCTACGACGTTCAGATGGTATTCCACTACGATGCCTCGAAAGTCGGGCAGATCAACAAGGGCCAGCCGGACAGCAAAGGCAAGCTCTATCGCGATGAGCTGGTCAAGCTCGGGCAGCAGGGCGGCGGTCTCGTCGAATATTATTCCACGGTCAAACCGGGCCAACCCGTTGGCGATTATCGCAAGACGGCCTATGGCCAGGCCTTCGAACCCTGGAAGATCGTCGTCGTCACCGGCGTCTACATGGATGATCTCGATGCCCAGATAAACAGCACGATCCTGACCGCTCTCTCCGGCAGCATCGTCCTGTTCTTCCTTGCCATGTCGGCCGCCTACATCGTCATTCGCGGCATATCGGGGCCTCTCAACAATGTCCACGCCGCCCTGAAGGCGGTCTCGGAAGAGGACGTTTCCATCTCCATCCCGCATACCGGCATGAACAATGAAGTCGGCATGATGGCCAAGGCGACGCTCTCGCTGCAGGAAAAGATCAGGGAGCGCCATCAGATGTCGGATCGCGAGGCGGCCCAGCAGCTGGCGCTGGAAAGCGAGCGCGAAAACAACTTGCGCCAGCAGCAGGACGAGGCAACGCTGCAGGCGCGCGTGGTGACGACGATCGGCCAAGCGCTGGAGATGATCGCCCGCGGCGATCTCACCGTCCGCTGCGCCGATCTCGGCCAGAAATACGCCGCCCTTCGCGACAACTTCAACGATGCACTGTCGCATCTCGAAGCCGCCATGGCCAAGGTCAGCGCCAAGGGCACCGATATCGGCACCAGCAAGGAAGAGATCCGCCGCGCTTCCAACGAGCTGTCGCAGCGCACCGAGCGCCAGGCTGCCAGCCTGGAAGAAACCTCGGCCGCCCTCGATGAGCTCACTGTCGCCGTCCGCCAGACCGCCGATGGCGCCCATGAGGCGAGCAAGCGCGTCCATTCGGTCAGCACCGAAGCCACCCATAGCGATGCGATCGTCACCCAGGCGATCGAGGCGATGAGCGGCATCGAGAAGTCATCCTCGGAGATCACCAAGATCATCGGCGTCATCGACGAGATCGCCTTCCAGACCAACCTTCTGGCGCTGAATGCCGGTGTCGAGGCAGCCCGCGCCGGTGAAAGCGGCAAGGGTTTTGCGGTCGTCGCCCAGGAAGTCCGTGAGCTTGCCCAGCGCTCCGCCGCGGCGGCCAAGGAGATCAAGGACCAGATCGCCCGTTCCTCCAGCCAGGTCGACCATGGCGTCCGTCTGGTCGGCGAGGCAGGCGAAGCGCTGAAGCGCATCTCCGACCAGATCAAGGCCGCCAACGAGATCGTCGCCAAGATCGCCCACAGCGCTTCCGAACAGGACACGACGCTGCGCTCGATCTCGTCCTCGATGAACCAGCTCGACGCCGCCACCCAGCAGAATGCCGCCATGGCCGAGGAGACCACGGCATCGGCAGAGACGCTCGCCAGCGATACCGACGAGCTGATCGACCTCATCCGCGGCTTCCGCGTCAGTGGCGGAAGCGCTGCCCCGGCCATGCATCAGGGTCGCCGTGCTGCCTAAACGGCGCGGAGGCAACAAGCCTTTTCATCACCAAATTCTTAGCGGCCGTCGGTTCTCCGGCGGCCGTGCCATTTGGAGCTTATTGCGCGATACGCTCGATCAGCTTTTCGATCTCGCAATCGGAAAACACCTCGACGCCATCAGCTTTCAGCGCCGCCGCGGTCACGCCGTTGCCGGCCTGCTTGCGGCCGGAAAACGTGCCGTCATAGATGAAACCGGATCCGCAGGACGGGCTGCCGTCGATGAGCAGCGCATAGCGGCAGCCGGCCTGCCTTGCGAGCGCCACGGCATTCTTTGCTGCCTGCAGGAACTCTTCCGTCACGTCGGCGCCCGTCAGCTCGACAACCCGCGCCGTGCCGGCCAGCACCCCTTCGCCGGTTGCCGCCTCTGCGATCTCCGCCGGCGGCCGCGGCACCGTCATGCCCGCCGACATCTCCGGACAGATCGTCACCAGCCGGCCTTCGGCCCACCAACGCTCGATCGCCGGATGAAGCAACGGCTTCGCCCGCCCGTCATAGCGAACGGCGTGGCCCATGAGACAGGCGCTGACGAGAATCTTGCTCCGCATGTCTGCATGAATAACGCCACGGCGGCGGCAATGCCAGACCGCCGATGGCGGCCGAACATCACCCCGAAATCTTCGAGAAATCCGCAACCGTTCCCGTCGCCTCGCGGATCAGCCGCAGCAAAGCGAGACGGTTGGCGCGGATGGCGGCGTCCTCGTCGTTGACGAGCACGTCTTCGAAGAAGCGGTCGACCGGGCCGCGCAGCTTGGAGAGCGCTTCCATCGCCGAGCGGAAATCCTCGCCGGCGACGGCGTCCGACGCATCCTTCGAGGCGCCGGAGATTGCGGCGAACAGTTCCTTCTCGGCATCGAGCTTCAGAAGCGCCTGCGAAACGCCATCGGCGATCACGGTGCCCTTCTTTTCCTCGGCGGCGAGCAGCTGCGTCGCGCGTTTGGTGCCGGCGAGCAGGTTCTTGCCGTCTTCCGAGGTGATGAAGGCCGTCAGCGCTTCGACGCGGCGCGCCACCATCAGCAGGTCGTCGGCATCGGGCGTCAGCACGGCGTCGATCAGATCGTGGCGGGCGCCCTGGTCGCGCAGATAGACCTTGAGACGATCGTGGAAGAAGGAGAGGAGATCGATATCCCTGGTCGTCGTCAGCAGCGGCAGCCTGACCTTGCGCTCCAGCAGGATCCTGACGACACCGAGGGCCGCACGCCGCAGGGCGAACGGATCCTTCGACCCCGTCGGTTTTTCGTCGATCGCCCAGAAACCGATCAGCGTATCGAGCTTGTCGGCAAGGGCGATCGTGATCGCCACTCTATCCTCAGGCACGCGGTCCGACGGACCCTGGGGCTTGTAGTGGTCCTCGAGCGCTGCGGCAACGGAGGCATCCTCACCCTGCAGCGCCGCATATTTGCGGCCCATCAAGCCCTGCAGTTCCGGGAATTCGCCGACGGCCTCGGTGCGCAGGTCGGCCTTGGCGAGCACGGCGGCGCGATCGATGAGAGCCGCGTCGGCGCCGGTGATATCAGCCAATTGCTTGGCCAGCGTGCGGATGCGGGCGACGCGCGCGCCCTGTGTGCCGAGCTTGGCATGGAACGTTACGTCAAGCGCATCGAGCTTCGCCATGCGCTGGTCGAGCGGCTTGTTGATGTCGAGGCCGAACTTTGCCGCCGAAGCCGTCAGCGTCTCGAGATCCGGCAGATTACCCTGGTCGCGTTTCCAGAAATGCAGCGCATCCGAAAGCCGGGCCCGCACCACCTTGCCGTTGCCGTGGACGATTTCCTTGCCGCCGTCGCTCGCCTGGATGTTGGAGACGAGGATGAACTTGTTCGACAGCGTTTCGCCGCCCTGCGGCCGCGTCACGAAACACTTCTGGTTGGTCTTGATCGTCAGCCGGATGATTTCGGAGGGGATCGAGAGATAATCCTCCTCGAAGCTGCCCATCAGCACCTGCGGCCATTCGACGAGGCCGGAGACTTCCTCCAGCAGGCCTTCGTCTTCCACCAGCTCCAGCCCGTTGGCAAAGGCGATGTCGCGGGCGTCGTGCAGGATGATGTCCTTGCGCCGCTCGGCATCGAGGATGACCTTCGCCTTTTCCAGGTTCGCCGCATAATCATCGAAGCGCCGCACCGTGATCGGCTCGGGCGCGTGGAAGCGATGGCCATAGGTGATGTTGGAAGCGGTGATGCCGTCGATCTCGAAGGGGATGACAGTGGTCTCTTCATGCTCCGGGCCGAAGGTGCAGACGATCGACTGCAGCGGCCGCACCCAGCGCAGCGCGCCGGGCTTCGAAGAGGCCTTGCCCCAGCGCATCGACTTCGGCCAGGGAAAATCGCGGATGATGCCGGGCATGACATCGGTGACGATCTCTTCCGTCGCCCGGCCGGGCTTGGAAATGACCGCGACGTAGAAATCGCCCTTCTTCGGATCGCTCACCACCTGCGCCTCGGAGACCGAGGAAAGGCCGGCGCCGCGCAGAAAACCTTCGATCGCCTTCTCGTTGGCGTCGGTGCGCGGTCCCTTGCGCTCCTCGCGCACATCGGCCGAGCGCGCCGTCAGGCCGTGAATGTCGAGCGCAAGCCGCCGCGGCGTCCAGTATTCGCGTGCGCCCTCGTAGGACAGGCCCGCTTCGACAAGCGCATCGGTGACGAGCTTCTTCAGGTCGCCGGCAGCCTTGCGCTGCATGCGGGCCGGAATCTCTTCGGAGCGGAGTTCGAGAAGAAGGTTTGGCATGTCGAATTTCCTTGCCTCCCGCGTGAGGGGAGGGATGGCATGGGCGCCGGGTCAAAACGTTGCTTCTGCTAGCAAAGAATGGCGCATCTGCACAACCGCAAAATCGCCGCCTTTCCGGCATGCTTATCCTGTGGATCGGCGCTTGCCTGTAAACTCCAACATTGCCTTGCCGCTTTTCGCCGCTATGGTCCCGCCACCTCTGACGAAACAGGAAATCCCATGGCCGCAGACCTCCGTTTTCTCGCAGCCCGCATCTCCGCCGAAATCAATGCCCGGCCCGAACAGGCCAAAGCCGCCATCGAGCTGCTCGACGAGGGCGCCACCGTGCCCTTCATCGCCCGCTACCGCAAGGAAGTGACGGGTGGGCTGGATGATACGCAGCTGCGCAATCTCGCCGAACGGCTGGTCTATCTGCGCGAACTCGAAGCCCGGCGCGACGCGATCGTCGAATCGATCACCGGCCAGGGCAAGATGACCGACGAGCTGATGACCAAGGTCGCAGGCGCCGAAACCAAGGCCGAGCTCGAAGATCTCTACCTGCCCTACAAGCCGAAGCGCCGCACGCGGGCCGAAATCGCCCGCGAACGCGGCCTCGGCCCGCTCGCCGAGATGATCCTCGCCGACCGCGCCAGGGAACCGGCGGTGCTGGCCGAAGGCTTCGTCACCGCTGATGTGCCCGATGTGAAGACGGCGCTCGAAGGCGCGCGCGATATCATCGCCGAAGGCATTGCCGAAAATGCCGACCTGCTCGGCAGGCTGCGCGCCCATATGCGCCAGGCTGCGCTGCTGAAGGCGAAAGTCGTCGACGGCAAGCAGGCGGCGGGCGAGAAGTTTTCCGACTATTTCGACCATTCCGAACGCTGGGCGACCGCCCCCGGCCACCGCGCGCTCGCCATGCTGCGCGGCTGGAACGAGGAGGTACTGACGCTGACGATCGAGGCCGACGCCGAGACCGCCTCTCCGAACAAGCCGGTCGAGCGCATGATCGTGGCGGCCTACGAGATCGGTACCAGCCGTCCCGGCGACCGCTGGCTGATGGAGGTCGCAAGCTGGACCTGGCGCGTCAAGCTTTCCATGTCGCTCTCGCTCGACCTGATGCGGGAACTGCGCGAAAGGGCCGAAGAAGAGGCGATCCATGTCTTCGCCCGCAATCTCAAGGACCTGCTGCTGGCTGCACCCGCCGGCTCGCGCGCGACGATGGGTCTCGATCCCGGCATCCGCACCGGCGTCAAGGTCGCCGTCGTCGACGGCACCGGCAAGGTGGTGGCGACATCGACCGTCTATCCCTTCCAGCCGAGGAACGACGTGCGCGGCGCCCAGGTCGAACTCGCCTCGCTGATCCGCAAGCACAATGTCGAGCTGATCTCGATTGGCAACGGCACCGGCAGCCGCGAAACCGAAAAGCTGGTGGCCGACATGCTGGCCGAGTTGCCGGCGCCGAAGCCGACCAAGGTCATCGTCTCGGAAGCCGGCGCCTCGGTCTATTCCGCCTCGGCGACCGCAGCGGCGGAATTTCCCGATCTCGACGTGTCGCTGCGCGGCGCCGTCTCCATCGCGCGGCGCCTGCAGGATCCGCTGGCCGAACTGGTCAAGATCGAGCCGAAGTCGATCGGCGTCGGCCAGTATCAGCACGACGTCGACCAGCAGAAGCTGTCGCGTTCGCTCGATGCCGTGGTGGAAGATGCGGTGAATGCCGTCGGTGTCGATCTCAACACCGCCTCGGCGCCGCTGCTGTCCCGCGTTTCCGGCCTCGGTCCGTCGATCGCCGACGCCATCGTCCGCCACCGCGACAGCGAAGGCCGTTTCGAGACGCGAAAGGATCTGCTGAAGGTCGCCCGCCTCGGCGGCCGCACCTTCGAGCAGTGCGCCGGCTTCCTGCGCATTCCCAACGGCAAGGAGCCGCTCGACTCCTCCTCGGTCCACCCGGAGGCCTACGGCATCGCCAAGAAGATCGTCGCCGCCTGCGGCCGCGATCTGCGCGCGCTGATGGGCGACAGCGCCGTGTTGAAATCGGTTGATCCGCGCCAGTTCATCGACGAGAAATTCGGCCTGCCGACGGTCAGGGACATCATCGCGGAGCTGGAAAAGCCCGGCCGCGACCCGCGGCCGAGCTTCAAGACCGCGACCTTCGCCGAGGGCGTCAACGAAATTTCCGACCTGAAGCCCGGCATGGTGCTGGAAGGCACGGTGACCAATGTCGCCGCCTTCGGCGCCTTCGTCGATATCGGCGTGCACCAGGATGGACTGGTGCATGTGTCCCAGCTTGCCGATCGCTTCGTCAAGGATCCCCACGAGGTCGTAAAGGCGGGCGATGTCGTCAAGGTGCGAGTTGTCGAAGTCGATGCCAAGCGCAAGCGCATCGGTCTTTCCATGCGACGCGATGACGGCTCATCAGCGCCGCCGCCGCGTGGTGATTCTCGTTCAAACCAAGGGTCGCGGCCGCAGAACGAACGCCGGCCTGCGGCTCAGAAACCGGAAAGCCAGGGCGCATTCGGCGCGGCACTTGCCGAAGCCATGAAGCGAAAATAAGGGTTTAGCCGGCATTTCGGCAAAAATGCAACAGTTTGGCAGCGTTCTGAACGGAGTGCTAAATCCGGCGCTTGTAAGGCGAAAGAGAGCTATTAAGTTGATGTGACCATCCTGTCACATTTGCGAGGCGTCCATGGCGTCGGCATTCTTATCGATCGTCCAGCAAATCGTCCGCAAGGGTTCGTTGAAACTTACCCTTGCCAATGGCGAAACCCACACTATCGGCGACGGCACGGGTGAACCCGTTGTCGCCCGCCTTGCCGATCAGGAGGCCGAGGACGCCATCCGGCGCGACCCGGCCATGAGGCTCGGCGAAATGTACATGCAAGGCCGGTTCATTCTCGAACAGGGCAATATCTACGATTTCCTGTCGCTGGTGAAACAGAACACCACCAATGAAATCTTCGATTTCAAGATGGCGGCACTGCTCCTCGGCCGCATTGCTTGGCAGCAGCTGAAGAGCCGCGTGCCGGTCAATCGCAACAAGCACAATGTCGCCCATCATTACGACCTGTCGGCGAAGCTCTTCGATCTTTTCCTCGACGAGGACTGGCAATATTCCTGCGCCTATTTCGAGCCGCCGGGCATTGATCTCGACGAGGCGCAGCTTGCCAAGAAACGCCATATAGCCGCCAAGCTTCTGCTCGAGCCGAACCAGCGCATCCTCGAGATCGGCTCCGGCTGGGGCGGCATGGGCATGTACCTGACGGAGGCGACTGAAGGTGCAGAGTTCACCGGCATCACCCTGAGCGAGGAGCAGCTCAAAGTCTCGCGTACGCGCGCCGAAAAGCGCGGCCTTGCAGACCGGGTGCGTTTCGAACTGCAGGACTACCGCACCATGACGGGCAGGAAATTCGACCGCATCGTCTCGGTCGGCATGTTCGAACATGTCGGCATCGGCCATTATGGCAATTTCTTCCGCAAGGTATCGGATCTGCTCGACGACAACGGCGTCATGGTGCTACATTCGATCGGCCGCCCGAAGCCGAGCTTCGGCACCAATGCCTTCATCGAGAAATACATCTTCCCGGGCGGCTACATCCCTTCCGTCGGCGAGGTTGTGCTGCCGCTTGAAAAGGCCGGGCTGCTGGTCAAGGATATCGAAATCCTGCCGCTGCATTATGCCTATACGCTGCGCCATTGGCGCGAGCGTTTCGTGGCGCGCAAGGCCGAAGCGGTGGCGCTTTACGACGAGCAGTTCTTCCGCATGTGGGAATTCTATCTGGCGGGCTCCGAAATGGGCTTCCGCTGGGACGAGCTCTTCATCCTGCAGATCCAGATCGCCAAGAACCAGTTCGCCGTTCCCGACAATCGCAACTATATTGAGCGGAACGAAGCGAAGCTGAAGGAATTCGAGGCGACACGCGCACCGCTGGAAAAGGTGACGTTCTGATCCCGCGGAAGTGCCGTTTCCGCTGGCGCTTTTGCCGGGGGACGGATTCTCATGAAAGGACTTGCCGATGAGCAGTGCGTTTCCCGAGATCTACTTGGTCCGCCACGGTGAAACCGAATGGAGCCTGTCCGGGCGCCATACCGGACGCAGTGATATTCCCTTGACGTCGAATGGCGAAGAGGCCGCCCGCAAAATCGCCGACCGGCTGGCGGGCCTTAGCTTCTCCGCCGTCTGGTCGAGCCCCTCCGAGCGAGCCCGCAAGACCTGCGCGCTCGCCGGATTCGGATCGGGCGCGGTGATCAAGGACGATCTCGCCGAATGGGACTATGGCGCTTACGAAGGCATCACCACCAAGGCGATCCTTGCCGACCGCCCCGGCTGGCAGCTCTTTCGCGACGGCTGCCCGAAGGGCGAATTCGCCGCCGATGTCGGCGATCGCGCCGACGCCGTGATTGGCGGACTTCGTCAGACGGCCGGCACCATCCTGATCTTTTCGAGTTCGCATTTCCTGCGGGTCCTCGCCGCCCGCTGGCTTGGCCTGCCGCCGGAAGACGGCGCGCGTTTCGTGCTCGATACCGCGAGCATCAGCGTGCTCGGCTATGAGCACGATCTGACCGAACCGGTCATCCGCCGCTGGAACCAGAGATAGGGAAACGGTGGGAGCGGGTTTGCGGAGTTCGATAGCAGATGCCGCCAGCCGTGTGGCCCCCTCATCCGACCCTTCGGGCCACCTTCTCCCGAGGGGAGAAGAGGCAGCAAGGCGCGCCGACACTGCCAAACGAACCCGCTTGCTCAACGGCATTGCCAAACAATGGGATCGGTGACGAAGCGGCATTTTCCCTCTTCTCCCCAGCGGGGGTCCGAAGGACGGGTCGAGACCCGCGGCTCGACCCCCGGTCGGCGCCCGTAGGGCGGATGAGGGGCCGCACGGCACGCCTTTCATTAGCGCCCGTTGTTTCGCCGTGGTTAACATTGGGGTAACGAGATCAGGATAAATGTAGCGAGCGCCGCCCTCCGCGGCTTTGTTTTTGCGTTTTCTGGAGTGCGGACGTGTCTCATCGATCAGTCGTATCGATCTCTCTGGCTATTGCCCTTTCTTCCTTTGGTTCGGCCGCCGCACAGGAAAGCGGACAGCACTTCTGGTCCGGCGACTGGTATCTGAGCGTCGGCGTCGCCGGCTTCTCCGCCCCGAAATTCGAGGGCTCGTCGAACAATGAATTCAAGTTCAGCCCGCTGATCTCGGTCGGCCGTCAGGGTGCTGGCCCGCGTTTTTCCTCGCGCAACGACAATCCGTCCTTCGCCCTCATCGACAAGGGCGCCTTCCGTGCCGGCATCGTCGGCAAATTCGTGCCGTCGCGCGATGACGGCGACGGCAGCGAGCTGAAGGGCTTGAAGAAGGTCAAATGGGGGGCTGAAGCCGGCGGTTTCGTTGAGGTCTACCCCACAGATTTCCTGCGCGCCCGCGCCGAAGTCCGCCAAGGCATCCGCGCGCATGACGGCATCGTCGCCGATCTCGCGGTCGATGCCTTTACCGATATCGCGCCCGACCTGCAGCTGTCAGGCGGCCCGCGCGCGACCTTCGCAACCAGCGGCTATTACGACGCCTACTACGGCGTCAACGCCAAGCAGGCGGCCGCAAGCGGCCTTGATCCCTACAAGCCCTCGTCGGGCATCCAGTCCTATGGCGCCGGCGCGGCGCTCACCTGGAAGGCGACGGAAAACCTCTCGGCAAGTTCCTTCCTCGAATACAAGCGGCTGGCGGGCCCCGCCGCCGACAGCAGCCTCGTGCGCGAGCGCGGCTCGAAGAACCAGGTCCTGATCGGCCTCTCGGCGACCTACAAGTTCAATTTCTCCCTGCAGTGATTGACGCGGCTGCGCATCACTCTCAGATGCGCATCGCTGTAACACTTTGAATTGCCGTATAATTTCATCCCTGGATCGATTCCGATCCAAGGATGATACAACTGGCAGCGCAATGATCGCTTCTTGACCGGATCGGCGGCCCGCCGCTAGATGAGCGGCATGCACGATACCGGCGATTTCAACGATCGCGTCTCCGACGCACCTTCCCACAACTGGGTCTACCGGATCCTGCCGCCATGGCTTTGGCCCTATGCGCAGCTCGCGCGCTGGGATCGCCCGATCGGCTGGCAGCTCCTGATGTGGCCGTGCTTCTGGTCGGCGACGCTTGCCGCCAATGCGGCGATCGGCGAGGGGCTCTATTCCGGCAGCCTGCTGGTGTCTCACCTGTTCCTTTATTTCATCGGCGCGGTCGCCATGCGCGGCGCCGGTTGCACCTATAACGATCTCGTCGACCACAAGATCGACATGGAAGTGGCGCGTACGCGGTCGCGTCCGCTGCCCTCCGGCCGCGTCACGCGCGCCCACGCGAAGATCTTCATCGGCTTGCAGGCGCTCGTCGGCCTGTTGGTGTTGCTGCAGTTCAACTGGCTCAACGTCTTCCTCGGCGTGCTCTCGCTCGGGATCGTGGCGTTTTATCCCTTTGCCAAACGCTTCACCGACTGGCCGCAATTCTACCTCGGACTTGCCTTTTCCTGGGGCGCGCTGATGGGCTGGGCCGGCATTTTGGGCGGCCTCTCCTTTGCCGCCATCCTGCTCTACGCCGCCTCCGTCGCCTGGACGATCGGTTATGACACGATCTATGCGCATCAGGACAAGGAGGATGACGAGCTGATCGGCGTCCGCTCCACCGCGCGACTGTTCGGCGACAGGACGCGGCAATGGCTGATCGGCCTTTATGGACTGACGCTGGTACTGATGTTTATCGCTTTCGCTCTCGCCGGCGCCAATCTCATCGCTTTCCTGGCCTTGCTCGGTGCGGCCGGCATGTTCGCCTGGCAGATCGTCCGGCTGGATATCAACGATGCCGACCAGTGCCTGGCGCTCTTCAAGTCAAACAACCGCGTCGGCCTGATCATCTTCTTCGGCCTCTTCATCTCACTGCTCTTTGCCATTCCCTGATTGGGACGATGAATGGAACGATAAACCCGGCGCGGGCGCCGGGTTTCAAAATGGCATTGCCACATTGGGACTTTCACGATTTCGCTTAAGTCCGGGCGATGATTTCCTTGCCTTCGATCTTCATGGCGACGCCCAGCCGGCCGGTGGTGCGGCGCACGAGGAAGCGCGGACGGCGATTGGCGAAGTAGGAATGACGGCGGCGCGGCTTGAGATCGCTGGTGCGTAAGGCACCAATATGGTCTTCGAGCGGACGGGCGACGCCATCGGCCTCGACCATCAGCATCGGAATGCGGAAGGCTTCGGACCAGCTGCGCCAGTCGGCGGCGATGTCGCTGAGATCATGGGCGACGAGCAGCGGAATGCAGAGCTCGGGATCGGCGTGGTGAAGCTCGAGCGTGACGGTGACATCGCCGTCGCCATGGTCGATGGCGCGGGCGGCGACACCCTTGAAAACGCGCTTCGGCAGCGCAATCGAGAGCGGCAAGCCGCTGGACGGGAGGACCTTGCGCAGGACCGCACCGCGTTCGTCTATCGTGATATTGACGTCATCCGAACAATCGTGGATGGCGTAGCTGACCTGCTGGGGAAAGCGGGACGGATCGAGGCGTAACGTCGTGCCAGCCCAGGCGGGCTTCATAACGGGATTGTTCATTTCATTCTACCCTTGTCTTACCTGAGAGCCGATTTCCGGTCTTCTCCTTGGGACTTTTCGTCCTCTATGGCCGACAATAGGCACCCGCCGTTCCGTACAGCTTAAAAATTGCGGTTAAGAAAACTTTGCCTCCTCTGATGGTTATCAAAACCGAATCCGGCAGGGTTTCCGGAAGGTGAACGGTGTGGTGTCCTGAAATGATGCATCCACAGGTAAGCCTCAGGTAAGCTTTCCATGGCAAAATGTGCTCACCAGCAGTTCGTCGTTTTTTTAGAAATTTGGGTGAAAAGGGCGCTTTTCATGATCTCGGCTTCCCTCGCTTACACGATCCTGTCGCGGGATATGACGTCCAGCCTCAACAAGGTTGCGTCGCAGGCGACGGTCAAGAAGGATGCTCAATACTACGCTGACCATATCAACAAGGTCGAAAACGTCGACGATTTCCTCGGCGACTACAAGCTCTACAGCTATGCAATGAAGGCCTATGGTCTCGAGGACATGACCTATGCCAAGGCCTTCATGAAAAAGGTGCTCGAAAGCGACCTCACAGACCCCAACAGCTACGCCAACAAGCTTTCCGATACGCGTTATCGCGAATTCGCCGCCGCCTTCAATTTCAATGCGCCGGAGAAGGATGTGCAGACTGACGCGCAGGAGGACGACCTGATCGGCCTCTACAAACAGTCCTTCGTCGATGCCGACAAGGCCGCCAGCGCCGAGAGCACCTATTACAGCAACAATATCGATAGCGTGCAGACCGTCGACGACCTGGTCAACAACACCCGGCTGCGCACCTATGTGCTTAAGACTTTCAACATCGATCCGACCTATGCGTCGAAGGATTTTCTGCGGCAGGTGCTGACGAGCGATCTCAGCGACCCCACGAGCGTCGTCAACACCCAAGGCGGCGACAAGTACAAGGCGCTTGCCGCCCAGTTCAGCTTCAATGCCGACGGCACCGTCACCGGCACGGCGCAGACCGCCGCGCAGAAGGCCTCGGTCATCGAATCCTACACCCTGAATTCCCAGTCCGTCATCATCGACAATTCGGTCGGTTCGGACGTCTATTACGTCGGCCAGACGGCGGCGGACTACAACAAGGCCTACTACACGGCGAAGATCGGCACGATCACCAATGTCGACGACCTGGTCGCCGACAAGCGCCTGACCTCTTATATCACGACGGCCTACAGCATGGGCGCTGACTTCACCGCCGCAGCGCTGCGCACGGTGCTGACCGATCCCGGTTATGCCCAGCTGATGGGCTTTACCAATGTCTACAATGCTTTCAATTTCAAGGCTGACGGGTCGGCCTCCAGTACGGCGCGCGTCCAGACGGTCGATCAGGCAAATAGTCTGAAGAATGCTGCCACGATGACCGGCAACTACTATACCACGACGTCCCAGTCGACCGGCATCACCAACGTCGATGACCTGCTGGCCGACAATGTGCTGGCGCGCTACATCAAGGATGCCTATGGTCTCGGTACGGACTTCAGCAATGCCGATCTGAAGAACATCCTGACCGATTCGGCCTATGCCGCGGCCCAGGGCCATGCCGATCTCAATGCCGACTTCAACTTCCAGGCAGACGGTTCGATCAACGGTTCCGTGATCCAGACTGCGGCGCAGCGGAAATCGACGACCGACAAGTCAGCGGTGAACGCAGCACATTTCAACAGCATGATCGGCAACGTCACCAATGTCGACGACATCATGTCGGATGCGGTTGCGGTCAGCTATATCAGAAACAGCATGCAGATCGCAGACAGCGTCTCCGATGCGACGTTGAGGACTTTCCTCGTCGACCGCACGGCTGCCAGCGCCCAGGGCTATAGCGACGTTCACGACCTCTTCAATTTCAAATCGGACGGTTCGATCGCGACCCTTTACGCCTCGCAAACGGCGACGCAAAGTGCCAGCACCACCAGCAAGGCCGACAATGCGGCAGTCTATTACCAGTCGACCATCGCCGGCATCTCAAACGTCGATCAGTTGCTGGCGGACCAGAAGCTGAACAATTTCGTGCGCAACGCTTACGGCATCCCGTCGACGGTCAGCGACGTCGACCTTCGCGCTATCCTGACCGATCAGAGCGGCACCGGCACCTATGCCGACGTTGCCGCCGCCTTCAATTTCAAGGCGGACGGCACGCTTGAGGACGGCATGGCGGCGCAGACAGCCACCCAGATCAGCAGCACGAAATTTGCCGCCACGGCGCGCACGGATGATTATTCCGCCAGGATGTCGACGATCAGCAATGTCGATGATCTGCTTGCCGACAGCGCCATTACCAATTTCCTGAAGAGCACCTACAATCTGCCGTTCAATATTTCGGACGCTGATCTGAAGAGCATCCTGACCGATGCGACGGCCGCTGCCGCGGCCGGCCATGCCGATCTCAATGCCGACTTCAACTTCGCCGCCGACGGATCGCTTCCTGTCGTCAGCTCGGTCCAGACGGCCGACCAGGCACAGACCACCAACGACAATTACGCGGCGCGCTATGACGACGAGCGCGACGAGGCGATCGACGAGGTTGCATCCAACTACCAGAAGCTTATGGCCGACAGCAGCAGCCTGCTGAATTTCTCCGACGTCAACAGTGTCAATGATTTCCTGCGCAGCAATTCGGCGGCCGATTTCAGCAAGAGCAATGACAATCTGCCGGATCTCTTCCATGTGGCGCTGCAGGCCTTCGGCCTGACCGACCAGGAGGTCTCGCGTTCGATGATGCGCAAGATCCTGACAAGCGATGCCTATGATCCGGATGGCTATGTCGCCTCGCTCAAGGATGAGCGCATCACCAATCTTGCCCGCGCCTTCAACTTCGGCCCCGACGGCAAGGCGGCATCACCCTTCCAGGCGCTGCCCGACGCGACCATGGCCAAATACGCCACCGACTATAGATCGCATATCACCATGCTGATGAAGGACGGTCCGGTGAAGGACAAGGCGGCGAAGGACGCGACGGCTGAAGTCGACTATTTCGCCAAGGGCATGGCGAAGGTAAAGTCGCTCGACGATTTCCTTGACGACAGCCGCCTGACCGATCTGGTGCTGAAGGCGAACAACCTTGATCCGAAGGATTACGACAAGGCGACGCTCAAGAAGATCTTCACATCCGATCCCGACGACAAGAAGAGCTATCTCAACGCCACCGCCGATGCGCGATTCCAGGACATCGTCGCTGCCTTCAATTTCGACAAGGACGGCAACCTGACCCGCGCCAAGATCGGCACCATCCAGAACAAGGCGGCCGAGGAGCATACACAGGAGCTCTACGTTCAGCAGACGATGGAAGCCCAGCAAGGCGAAAGCAATGACGGCGTCCGTCTGGCGCTCTATTTCAGCCGCAAGGCCTCGAGCATCACCTCGATCTATGGGATCCTCGGCGACAAGGCGCTTTATCAGGTCATCACCACGGCCTACAGCCTGCCGTCGCAGATCTCGGGCATGGATGTCGCCAAACAGGCCGATCTCATCAACCGCTTCGTCAAGCTCGAGGATCTCCAGGATCCGAAGAAGGTCGACAAGCTGCTGCGCCGGTTCACCGCGATGTACGACGTCCAGAACGCCACCCAGCAGTCGCCGGCGCTGATGATCTTGACCAACGGCGGCACGCAGTAGGCCTGATGGCGTGCAGCCTCACGGATCGAGGCTGACAACCTTTCCCGGGTTCATGATATCGGCTGGGTCGAAGGCGCGCTTGATGCGGCGCATCAGCTCGATTTCGATTACCGGGCGGATCGCCGCCAGTTCGTCGCGCTTCAGCTGGCCGATGCCGTGCTCGGCCGAGATCGAGCCGCCATGCGCCAGCACCAGCCCATGCACGATGTGGTTCATCTCGCGCCAGCGAGCGATGAAGGCAGCCTTGTTGGCACCGAGCGGCTGGGAAATATTGTAGTGAATATTGCCGTCGCCCATATGGCCGAAGGCGCAGATGCGGGCGCCGGGCATGGCCGCCATGACAGCTTCTTCGGCCTCGGCCATGAAATGCGGGATCTTCGACACCGGCACCGACACATCGTGCTTGATTGACCCGCCTTCCGGCTTCTGCGCATCCGACATGCTTTCGCGCATGTGCCAGATCGCCTTCTGCTGCGCTACCGATGCAGCGATTGCGGCATCCAGCACCAGCCCAGCCTCGAAACCCTGCTCCAGCACGCCATTCATCATCCGTTCCGCCGTCTCGGCCGAATCCGACGTCGAAATGTCGATCAGCAGGTACCAGGGATAGGCCGTTTCCAGCGGATCGCGCACGCCGTCGATGTGGCGCGTGGTGATTTCGACGCCGAAACGCGGCATCAGCTCGAAACCGGTCAGCGAGGCGCCGCAGAGGCTGGAGGCCAGGTTGAAGAGGGCAAGGGCATCGACCACCGAATTCAGGCCGGCGAATGCCACCTGATGACCGAGCGGCTGGGGAAAGAGCTTCAGCACCGCGCCGGTGATGATGCCGAGCGTGCCTTCGGCGCCGATGAAGAGGTCGCGCAGGTCGTAGCCGGTATTGTCCTTCTTCAGGCGGCGCAGGCCATCCCAGATCTCCCCGGTCGGCAGCACCACCTCGAGGCCGAGGCAGAGCTGGCGCATATTGCCATAGGCAAGCACCGCCGTGCCGCCGGCATTGGTGGAAAGGTTGCCGCCGATGCGGCACGAGCCCTCCGAGCCGAGCGAAAGCGGAAACAGCCGCCCATGCGCCTCGGCCGCCTTCTGCACGTCGGCCAGTATGGCGCCACCATCGGCCACCAGCACGTTCGCCACCGGATCGACATCGCGGATCTTGTTCATGCGCTCGAGCGACAGGATGACATCGGACTTGCCCTGACGCGGCGTCTGGCCGCCGACGAGCCCGGTATTGCCGGTCTGCGGCACGATCGCCGTTCCGGTCTCCGTCGCAAGCTTCATGATCGCGGAGACTTCCTCGACCGAACCGGGTTTCAGGAGGAGAGGGGAGGAGCCGTGATAGAGCCCGCGGTTTTCGATCAGATGCGGCGCAAGATCGGACTCGCTGCGAAGCGCGTATTTTTCGCCGACGATCGCCACGAAGCGGTCGAGATCCTTGCTGGAAATGCTGCTCATCGGGCTCGATTCTCCATCCTGTTCCCGGTCCTTCAGTCGCGGGGCGCGGCTGCCCGCTGCAGCCGGTCGTTGATCGCTTCGCCCAACCCTTCCTCGGGAATGGGCGAAAAGGCGATGCTCCGGGCGCCGCTGGCATCGGCCCGCTTCATGTAGTCGAAAAGATTGGCCGCGGCCTCTGCAAGGTCGCCGTGCGGGCTGAGATCAAGCACGATCCGCGCACTGTCCGCGCCGGAGACCGCAGCGCTGCCGAAGGCGATAAGCGCTTCGCCGGGTTCGACTGCCGTTGCATTGAGCCGCACGGAAGCACCCGGCGCGTAATGCGAGGCGAGCATGCCCGGCGCTTCGATGGCCGCCGATGCTGCCTTCGCCCGCAGCAGCGGTTGGCCGGCGATGCGCTCGATCTCGCGCGCCGCCAGTCCACCCGGCCGAAGCAGCCGCAGTCGGCCGCCCTCTGCCTTGACGATCGTCGATTCGACGCCGACAGCGCTCGGGCCTGCATCGAGAATCAACGGGATTTTCGCTCCGAGATCGGCTTCGACATGGGCGGCACTCGTGGCGCTGACCCCGCCCGACGTATTGGCGCTGGGGGCCGCGAGCGGCCGTCCGAAGGCGCCGATCAAAGCGCCTGCAAACCCCTTCGGCACGCGGATGCCGACGCTGTCGAGCCCGGCAGTCGCCAGCGAATGGATCGGGCTTTCCCGCTTCAGCGGCAGCACGAGGGTGAGCGGACCGGGCCAGAAGGCTTTGGCGAGCGCCCGCGATAGCGGGTCGAACTCGGCATGTTCCTCGGCCATCGCGAGGTCGGCCATATGGCAGATCAGCGGGTTGAAGCGCGGCCGTCCCTTTGTCTCGTAGATGCGGGCGATGGCTAAAGGATTGGTGGCGTCGGCGGCCAGGCCGTAGACCGTCTCCGTCGGGATGGCGATGGCAAAGCCGTTGGCAAGAGCGGCTGAGGCCGCCTCGAGCGCTGCCTGCCTGTCCGCCGTGATGTCGATTATGCGTGCCATGTCCTGCCCGTGTTAGTCTTGGCAGTCATTAGGCTTTCCGCCGCCCGCGATCAATCGCGTTGTATGCTTGTCGCCCAAAAGTGTGCAGCGGTTTTGGGACAACGACATGCATCAAGCAAGGACCTGAAGCGCGTCGCGCTTTAGAGTTGGCGGATGATTTCGCGCAGCTGTTCGTTGCGGGCGCCGAGCAGCAGGATATTGCGGATCGCCGCCTGCGGATCGTGGGTGCGGAAGAGCAGGCCGTTGCCGCGCACGGAGCGGTCGATGGTCATCTTTTCCGCGGAGTCCTCGCCCGGTTTGATCGCGACGGCGAAATACATGCGGGAATAACCGACATCGATGCGCTCGAAGAAATTGTCGTTATCGCCGATGTCGGAATAGAAATTGGCGATGTAGAAGGCCCAGCTTACCTCTTCGTAATGGGCGAATTTCGTCCGCGCGGCGGTGACGTGGCAATAGCCGAGATGCGGGCTGTCCTCCAGCGTCCGGTGGAAGATCATCTTCGGAAACTGGATCGAGTGGTGAAAGCCGTTGATGTGCTGATGCGTCTTCTCGCCGGCCACCTGCAGCTTGCGTCCGGTCTTCGCGGCGACCTCGTCATGGGTGAAATACCGCTTTTCCTCGGCCAGCCAATGCCGCCGCTCGCGGGGGATGCGGCCGGTGCGGAGGAATTCGGAATGGGCGGCAATCAGCTGCGGCTCTTGCGATCTGCTCGCATCTTTCGCGTCGAAATAACGGAGTCTGGCCATGGTTCGCGTTCTTCGGTCGGTCGGTGATCATCAGGAGGATAGGACCGTATGCTTAAGGCGATGTTAAAAAATGACCCCACAGCCGGCCGGCTGAAGGGCAAATGCCGGCAGATGTCGCAAACGCGACTGACATCGATATCAGGCAGCCGACCTCTTTGCGGAGCGGGTCTTTACGCCATGTCGCAATTGAGGATAATTGCCCGGAGAGTCGGGCGATGTCATCGACCGGGATCGGCAGCTTGCGGCTTGCCGCATCCTGTCGTCAATTTCGAAGCCGATGTCGCATTACAACCACGCGGCAGGCAGGCTCGGTGATTAAATGACGCCATGAACACTTCTCCCGAAGGAGAAGGAAGCGGGCGCGCTTCCGCCGGCCTTCTTGCCGGAAGGCGGCAGCCGGGTGCACGAGGACATGAAGATGGATATTCGCAGCAACGTTTTGCGTCAGCTCAAGAGCCGCCGTGAGGGCTTCAGCCTCGAACAGCCGTTCTATATCGACGAGGATTATTTCCAGCTCGACATGGAGATGATCTATTATCGCGACTGGCTGTTCATCGGCCATGATTGCGAGCTGCCGAAGCCGGGCGCCTATTTCACCGTTCAGATCGGCAGCTATCCCGTCGTCATCGTCCGCGGCCGTGACAATGTCATCCGCGCCTTCCACAACAGCTGTCGCCATCGCGGCTCGCGCGTCTGCACCAAGGAGCACGGCTCTTCCGTGCGTCTCGTCTGTCCCTATCATCAGTGGACCTATGATCTCGAAGGCAAGCTCGCCTTCGCCCGCCACATGGGCGATGATTTCGACAAATCAGGTTTCAACCTGAAGCCTGTCCACTGCGAAACCGTCGCAGGCTTTGTCTTCATTTGCCTTGCCAACACCGCCCCGGATTTCCAGACGGTGCGCGACAAGATCGAACCCTATGTCGCGCCGCACCGGATCAGCGAGAGCAAGGTCGCCTTCCAGAGCACGATCATCGAGAAGGGCAACTGGAAGCTTGTCTGGGAAAACAACCGCGAGTGCTATCACTGCGCCGCCAATCACCCCGAACTCTGCCGCACCTATCCCGAAGCGCCGAGCGTGACCGGCACGGATGGCGGCGCCGACGATCCCGAGATCGCCGGCCATTGGGCGCGCTGCGAAGCCGCCGGGCTGCCGAGCAAGTTCCAGATTTCGCCGGACGGTCAGTTCCGCACCGCCCGCATGCCGCTGATCGAGGATGCCGAAAGCTACACAATGTCGGGCAAGCGCGCCGTCAAGCGTCCGCTCTCCGACGATATCTCGATCGGCCATATCGGCACCATGCTGCTCTTCCACTACCCGACGACGTGGAACCACCTGCTCGGCGACCATGCCATCTCCTTCCGCGTCCTGCCGCTCAGCGCCAACGAGACTGCGGTGACGACCAAGTGGCTCGTCCACAAGGACGCCGTCGAGGGCGTGGATTACGATCTCGAGGAACTGACCCATGTCTGGACCGAAACCAACGATCAGGATCGCCGCATCGTCGAGGAAAACGCCTTCGGCATTCACTCGCCCGCCTATGAGCCCGGCCCCTATTCCGCGTTGCACGAGGGCGGCGTCATGCAGTTCCTCGAATGGTATTCGAACTTCATGGTGAACCGCCTGCAGGGCGACCAGGCGAAAATTTCCGCCGTGGCCTGATGCATGTCGCCCGGAACTGTTAGCGGTTCCGGGATAACGACATGCATGAACAAAGGACTGAAGTGCGTTCCGGGCGACATCATCGAGGACGGCCTCCCGGTTAATGCCCGGTTCAGATCGATTTCTTTAAACATACGAAAGCAGCCGGCCTCGGCCGCTTTCGGAACCATTCCGGCACGAAAGCGTTGCTAAGCCGGCGGTTATCGCTGTTGAATGGGAGAGAAGAATGTTCGGTTTGAGTAACAAGATCGCGACTGCAGTTCTGGCTGCGGCCGTCGTTCTGACAGGCTTCGTGCCGTCGCAGGCAATCCAGATGCCGACCGCCCCGCAGGTGGAAAAATCCTCCGCTGTCGAGAACGTCCAATACCGCCGCTACTATCGCCCCGGTTACCGTCCGGGCTACCGGCCTGGCTATCGTCCCGGCGCCTACTACCGGCCCGGCTATTACGGTGGCTATCGCGGATATTCCTATTACCGCCCGGGATACCGCCGTTATAACGGCTACTGGTATCCGCTCGCCGCCTTCGGCGCCGGTGCGGTCATCGGCGGCGCCATTGTCGCGCAGCCGCGTTATGTCGAGCCTGCGCCCCGCATGGGTTCGAGCCACGTCGCCTGGTGCGCCAACCGCTACCGGTCCTATCGCGCTTACGACAACACGTTCCAACCCTATAACGGCCCGCGCCAGCAGTGCTATTCGCCGTATTGAGGCTAGGCTGGAAGCGCGCTGCTCTCGATAAACGTCTGCCCCTCACCCTAACCCTCTCCCCGTAAACGGGGCGAGGGGACGTGCCTTGCGAGACGTCGGCGAGGAACGGAGAGGTTGCGGCTATCCCCCTTCGCCCCGCCTGCGGGGAGAAGGTGCCGGCAGGCGGATGAGGGGCGGGGGAGTTCGCTACCCGTCGGATCGAGCCTAGGCCGCACCCTCGGCAGTCACGCCCGCACCATCACCCTCAAAGAATATCCACCCGTCTCAGCAGCCACCAGGCAAAGGCAATGGAGGCGACGATGAGGACGACGGCGTATTCCGTGCCGTAGTCGCCGACGGCGAAGGGCAGGTTTGCCGTGTTCATGCCGAAAAAGCCGGTCACCAGCGTCGGCGGCAGCAGGAAGGCCGTCATGATCGACAACAGGTATAGGTGGCGGTTGGTTTCGGAGGATTGTTTCGAATCGATTTCTTCGTGCAGCAGGCGTGCCCGATCCTGCAGTGCATAGATATCGTGGTCGACCGTTTCCAGCCGGCTCGTCAGCCGCCGCGCCACGTCGTCGAAGCCGAAGGGCATCTCGTCGTCGTCGGCCGCCGCCGCCCGGCGCATCAGCGCCAGCACCGTGCGCAGATGCCGATGCAGCCTGACCACGGTGCGCCGCACCGGCGCCAGGCGTCGGCGTTCATCGCGCTGCGCGCTGTCGTAGACGATATCTTCGATCTGGTTCAGTTCTTCGGTGAGTTCGATGACGATCGCGATCAGCGTGCGCTGGAATTCGATCACCAGCAGTTCGAAGAGATCGACCGGCCGGGAAAATTTGCCCGGATTCTTATCGATCAGCGCCCGCGCCCGCTCGACGCTGCGCAGCGGCTGCAGCCTTGTGGTGATGAGGAAGCGGTCGGACATGGCGAAATGCAGCCAGCCGAGATTGTTGGTATCCTCGGCGAAATCGCGCTGACAGTCGACGAGCGTGCCATAGAGCATCTGCTCGTCGACGGTGATGGCCGCATGCGTGTCGCGCGTCGTCAGCGCCGATTTCGCGTCCTCCGTCAGCCCGTCCAGCGTATCGAGCAAGGCCGGCACGCGGGCGTCGACAAGGTTGAGGTGCAGCCAGTAGAAACAGTTGTCTGCGGTCAGTTCCGCCACCGTCGCACTGTTGTTCAGCCGCACCGCCGTCTTTTCACCCGGCGAGAAGCGATAGGCCCAGACGAAACCGGGTATGTTGACGGGCAATGTGTCCATTGTTCGCCGATCCTTTGCGAAGGCGATGTCTTCCCTTAGAGGTTGTTCATGACGTCCATTTGGCCGACGGTGCAAGAGCAAAGCGACATCTCGGCCAAACTATCGCATGACCACCGAAGAAATCGAAATTGACGTTTACGTAAAAATCAATTAGCCCTTGCCGCGGAGGTGCTTTGCCGCGCGCGAGGCCGGTCTGCGGAGGAAAAACCATGTACAAGGCGCCCGTCGAGGAAATCGCGTTCACGTTGAAGCATGTAGCGGGCATGGGCGACGCGATTTCAGAAGGCCTTCTCGGCGATCTCGGCGAGGATCTCGTCGACGCCATCCTCGCCGAGGCGGGACGTTTTGCCACAGAGGAAGTGGCGCCGCTTGCCGAAATCGGCGATCGCCAGGGCGCCCGCCTGATCGATGGCGAAGTCCGGCTGCCGGATGGCTGGCGCGATCTCTACCGCCATTGGATCGCCGGCGGCTGGAACGGCCTGACGGCGCCCGAAGCGTTCGGCGGCCAGGCCTTGCCGCATATGCTGAATGTCGCGGCACTCGAAATGTGGAATTCCGGTTCCATGGCCTTTGGACTCGCTCCGACGCTGACGATGGGCGCCATCGAGGCGGTCGGCGCCCATGGCAGTGCTGCGCTGAAAGACAAATATCTGGAAAAGATGGTCTCCGGCGAATGGACCGGCACCATGAACCTCACGGAACCGCATGCCGGCTCCGATCTCGGCGTGCTGAAAGCCCGCGCCGAGCGCCGCGATGACGGCAGCTACCGCCTCTTCGGCCAGAAGATCTTCATCACCTGGGGCGAACATGACGCGGCCGACAACATCATCCATCTGGTGCTCGCCCGCCTGCCGGATGCGCCGGCCGGCACACGCGGCATCTCGCTCTTCCTCGTGCCGAAATTCCTGGTGAACGACGACGGTTCGCTTGGGCCCCGCAACGATCTGTTCTGCCATTCGCTGGAGCATAAGCTCGGCATCCACGGCTCGCCGACCTGCACGATGATCTACGGCGACGGAAAATTCGGCGGTGAAAAGGGCGCTGTGGGCTGGCTGGTCGGCGAGGAGAACAAGGGACTGGCCTGCATGTTCACGATGATGAACAATGCCCGTCTTGCCGTCGGCATGCAGGGCGTGGCGATCGCGGAGGCCGCCACCCAGAAGGCGCTCGCCTATGCCAGGGAACGCACGCAGGGCAGGGCGCCGGGCTCAAGCAGCGCCGGCATGAGCCCGATCGTCGAACATCCCGATGTCGCCCGCATGCTCCTCACCATGAAGGCGCTGACGCAAGGGGCGCGCGCCATCTCCTATGCCTGCGCCCATGCGATCGACATGTCGCACCGGGCAGGCGATATCAGTCGCCAATGGCAGGAGCGCGCCGCTTTGCTGACGCCAATTGCCAAATCCTTTTCGACCGATTCCGGCGTCGACGTCGCCTCGCTCGGCATCCAGGTGCATGGCGGCATGGGTTTTATCGAGGAGACGGGCGCGGCGCGTTATCTCCGCGATGCCCGTATCGCCCCGATCTACGAGGGCACCAACGGCATCCAGGCGATCGACCTCGTCACCCGCAAGCTGCCGCTCTCCGGCGGCGGTCAGGTGAAGGGCTTCATCGCAGAGCTCAGAGAGATCGCCAATGGCGTCCGCCGCTCCAATCTTGATGGTTTCGGCGAGACCGCTGCGAGGCTCGACGCGGCGATCGTCGATCTCGAGCTGGCGACCGCTTGGCTGATAAAGACGCTTGCCGACGACAAGGCCGCCGAAGCGCTCTCCGGTGCCACCCCCTATCAGCGTCTGTTCGGGCTGGTGCTCACCGGCTGTTATCTTGCCAAGGGCGGTCTCGTCGAGAGCGCCGATGGTGCGGCCGAAAACCGCATCGCGCTCTGCCGCTTTGCCGCCGAAAACCTGCTTGCCGAGACCGCAGCCCTTCGCGACCGCGTCGTCAATGGCGCGGCAAGCCTTGCCGCTGCCCGCATCCTGCTTGCCTGAGGAGACCCCATGACCTCTGAGGAAACCCAATGACCGATCACATCATCGTCGAGCAGCCTTCCGCCTATCCCGGCGTCCAGTCTATCCGCTTCAATCGGCCGGAGAAGAAGAACGCCATCACCCGCGCCATGTACCGGACGATGGCCGATGCGCTGAATGCGGCGAACACAAGCCCCAACATTCGCGCCACCGCTTTCCTCGGCACCGAGGGCTGCTTTTCGGCCGGCAACGACCTGAACGATTTTCTGGCTGCCGCAATGGGCGGCCGCGGTCTGGAGCAGGAGATCCTCGATTTCCTCTATGCGCTGGTGAATTCCGAAAAACCCGTCGTCTCCGGCGTCGACGGTCTGGCGGTTGGCATCGGCACGACGATCCATCTCCATTGCGACCTGACCATCGCCTCCAGCCGCAGCCAGTTCCGGACCCCCTTCGTCGATCTGGCGCTGGTGCCGGAGGCCGGTTCCAGCCTCCTCGCGCCGCGCCTGATGGGGCATCAGCGCGCCTTCGCCCTGCTGGCGGCCGGCGAAGCGTTCTCGGCCGAGGAAGCGAAGGAAGCCGGCCTGGTCTGGAAGGTCGTTGAACCTGGCGAAGTCGATGCTCTGACACTTGGCCTCGCCGCAAAGCTCGCCGCCAAGCCGCCAGAGGCGCTGCGCATCGCCCGCGATCTCATTCGCGGCGATCGTGGCGAGATCATCGCCCGCATTGACGAGGAGGCCCGCTATTTCTCCGCGCGGCTCAAAAGTGCCGAGGCCCGGGCGGCCTTCGAAGCCTTCATGCGCCGCTGAGCGTCGCTTCGCGGCGATCTCGGTCAGCAGGCCGACCAACACCAGGAGCAAACGGATGGCGATCAGGCCGCCGGCACATTGAATACCTCGCCTGCCCTGAGCGGCCGGAACCGTTCCGGGGGAATATCATGTTCGCTCATCGCGTCTTGCAACGCTCTTGCCGGGGCGTCGACCGCTTCATTTGTCAGTTGGAACGTGGCGAAGTGATGCCCGGCCACATAGGCCGCATTTGCCAACTTCATCCCGATCACCGCCTCCTGCGGATTCTGGTGCTGCCCTTTCATGAACCATCGCGGCTCATAGGCGCCGAAGGGTAAAATGGCCAAGCGAAAGCCGCCATGCTTCTGCTGTGCCGCTTTGTAATTGATGCCGTGGTGAAAGCCGGTATCTCCGACGTGATAAATTTTTCCGGCTGGAGTCGACAAAACGAACGACGCCCAGAGTGCCATCCGGCGATCGGCGGTTCCGCGGGCGGACCAATGGTGTGCAGGCTCGGCATCAATGCTTATTCCGGCGTGCGAAATGCGCTCGCCCCAGTCCATCGACGTCATCTGTATATCGGGCACGGCACGGCGAATGATCGTGTCATTGCCGAGTGGCGTCACGACACGCGGCCGATGCTTCTCGCCCAACCGCTTGAGCGTCGCGACATCGAGATGATCATAATGATTGTGCGATACCAGCACGAGATCAATCGGCGGCAAATCATCGAACGCGATGCCCGGTCGGACGACGCGCCTGGGTCCGGCAAAAGCGAAGGGACTGGCGCGCTCTGACCATACCGGGTCGGTGAGGATGTTGAGCCCAGCGACCTGCACGAGTATTGTTGCATGGCCGACCATGGTCACCCTTAGATCCTCGCCGTCGACGTATGGATCCGGCTTGGCCGCCGCGTATGGACTTGGGACCGACCTCGGCCAGCGCTCACGGCCACCGCCGAATTGCCACCGCAGCAGATCGCGGAAACCAAGGGGCTCAATTCCTTCGGGATTGAAGAAATGCGTGCCGTCGAAATGATCGGACACTGGACCGTCATAGTAGGGGTTGCGTCTTTTGGCCCTACGCATTGTCGGTGACCAGGGCAACGCTTCTGTTTCTGCCGATCATGTTTGACTTTCCTTGGGCGTGGATCATCGTCCGCCAATCAGTTACTATCTTTTCGATATCATGTCACTATCGAAAAGATACCGAATGAAAAATAGGTCAGTTCGCCAGTGCCCGGTTGCCCGAGGCCGTAAATCTGTGGGTGATGCGTGGAGCATTCAAGTCTTGCGGGATGCACATACGGGCCACACTCGCTTCGACCAATTCAGGAAGAGCCTCGGCATCGTAGCGACCATGCTCGCGAAGCGGCTTAAGGCCCTGAAGGATGATGGCTTGCTGGAAAAGCGCCGCTATTCCGAACGGCCGCCCCGCGAAGAATACACCCTCACCAAAGCCGGCCGGGATTTCCTGCCGGCGCTCATCATGATCGGGGCATGGGCGCACCGTCATTGGCACCGCACAGCCGGCACCAGAGAGCAAAAGTGAGCCGACAGGCCCGCCTATTTCTCCAGCGTCGCCACCACCTCGACATGCGAAGTCCAGAGGAACTGGTCGATCGGCGTCACTTGCGTGATCCGGTAGCCGCCCTCGACGAGGATCGCGAGATCCCGCGCCAGCGTCAGCGGATTGCAGCTGACGGCCACAATTTTCTTCACCGCCGAACGGGCAAGCTCCTGGCACTGGAACTCGGCACCGGCGCGCGGCGGATCGAAGACGACGGCGTCATAGGGCTTGAATTCCTGCGTCATCAGGGGACGGCGGAAGAGATCCCGCTTTTCGACGGTGACCGGCTTCAGCCCTTGCGTGTTGCGGGCGGCATGATCGAGTGCTGCGAGCGCCTTTGCCTCGGCTTCGACGGCGTGCACGCGGCCGATCCGCGCCAGCCGCAGCGAAAACGTGCCGGAGCCGGCAAAGAGATCGGCGATCCGCTTCGCCTTGCCGGCATGGGCCATGACCAGCTCCGCCATCGCCTCTTCCGCCGGCTTCGTTGCCTGGGTGAAACCGCCCGGCGGCGGAGAAACCTGGACGCCGCCGAATTCGACCATCGGCTTCGACGGCTCGACGAGGATTTCGCCGTTCAGCGAAACACGGGCGATGCCGCGCAGGCTGAGCGCGGTCTCGATTGCCTTGCGTCGCTGCGGATCGGAGAGCTTCTTCACGTCGTCGACGGAGATGTCCAGACCGGAAAGCGTTTCGAGCACGGCGATGCGGAAGGGTTCGGCGCTGGTCGCCAGCGATGCCGCAATCGCCCTGATGGCCGGCAGCCGGGCGATGATCCCTGCCGACGAGATCGGACATTCCTCGATGGCGACGATATGGTGGCTTTCGGCCTGGTTGAATCCAACAAGCATGTCCTTCTCGGTCTTGCGTGCAGCAAACACGACACGCCGGCGCTCGCCCGGCCGGGCCGGAACGATCGCGCCGACCTCCGGCGTCAGCCCCTTCGATTTCAGCGCATCGATGACCAGCTGGCGCTTGAAGGCGCGGTAGGGCGCATCTGCCATATGCTGCAGCGTGCAGCCGCCGCAGGTGCCGTTGAGGCCATCCGGGCCGAAGTGTCGGCAAGGCGGCTCCTGCCGGTCGGGCGAGGGCGTCGTGATCGACATGATCGTGCCCTGGCTCTTGACCCGGGCAATCGCCACCGTTTCGCCGGGCAGGGAAAAGGGCACATAGACAGGTCCGCCGGCGCTGCTGGCGATGCCGTCGCCCTGGGCGCCGAGCTTCTCGATCGTGACTGTTTCGGTGCTCACGGCTTCAATCCTGCCAGAAGGAATTCCTGATTGCCGTCGCCGCCGGAAATCGGGGAGGGGATGAGGCCAAGGCTTTTCCAGCCCATATCCTCGACGAACCAGCGCTCCAGTTCTGCAGCAACGGCGGGAGCAGACGAGGGGTCCTTCAGCATCCCGCCCTTGCCGATCGCCTCGCGCCCGGCCTCGAACTGCGGCTTGACCAGCAGCACGGCGACAGCGCCGGGTTCGGCGATCTCAAGGGCCGGCGCGAGCGCCAGCCTCAGCGTGATGAAGGAGACGTCGGAAACGATGAAGGTGGCGGGATGGTCGACATCGTCTGCCGTCAGGTTCCGGGCATTGAGGCCTTCTTTGTTCGTCACCCGCGGATCGCCTGATATGCGCGGATGCATCTGCCCATGGCCGACATCGATCGCGGTGACATGCGCGGCACCGCGCTGCAGCAGCACCTCGGTGAAGCCGCCGGTGGAAGCACCGACATCAAGACAGTGATGGCCGGCGGGATCGAGCCGGAAATGATCGAGTGCGGCGGCAAGCTTCAGTGCGGCGCGCGAGACGTAGTCCTGCGCCGGATCGTCGATCTCGATTGCCGCGTCTGCGCTAAACAGCGCGCCGGCCTTCGTGACCACCTGGCCGCCGATCCTGACGGTGCCGCGCTGCACGGCGTCGCGGGCGCGCGAGCGGCTGGCAAAAAGGCCGAGGGAGACGAGAAGCTGGTCGAGGCGTTGGGTGTTTTGATCTGACATCGGCTGTGCATGACCGGCAAAGCCGCCGGTTGCAAGCATTTTGTTCCCAAGACCGTCATTGACCCTCAAAAGCTTTCGGCGATAATCCTGCCGCGGCGATCGCGGGGCGAGCCGCATGGGGGTGCTCTATGCTGAAGCTCTTCACTCTGATTGTCGCGGTAGCGATGGCATCGCCTGCGCTCGCGAACGACACTATGGCCGAGGTCAAGACCGGCGGGCTTATCTTTGCCCAATCCGACGATGTCAGCATGGCGGAGGAGGATCTCTTCATCTCCGCTTCGGAAGTGCGTGTCGACTACGTCTTCGAGAATAGCTCCGACAAGGATGTCGAAAGCCTGGTCGCCTTTCCGATGCCTGACATATCAGGTCAGGTCGACAACAATTCCGCCATTTCCGATTATGACAGCGATAATTTCCTGCATTTTTCCACCCTGCAAGACGGCAGTCCGATCACCGCCAAGCTGCAGCAGCGCGTCGTCTCGCTCGGCATCGACGTGACCGACGAGTTCGCCAAGCAGGGCATTCCCGTCCTGCCCTATAGCCAGAAGACGACCGAGGCGCTCGCCAAGCTTCCCGAAACCGTCCGCAAGGACTGGATCGCTCGCGGCCTCGTTTATCCCATGAGCGCCGGCGATGCCAAGGTCGATCTCGTGCCGCTCTGGACACTGCGCTCGACCTATTGGTGGCGCACCACCTTTCCGGCGAAGAAAAAGGTCAGCGTAGCGCACCGTTACAAGCCGGCCGTCGGCGGCACTGTCGCCATCAGCTTTCTCGAAGGTGGCGAGCCGAAGGGTGAGCGCTTCGAGGAATATTCCAGCAAATACTGCCTCGACGGAGATTTCGTCAGGGTTGCCCAGCAGCGTGCGCGGGAAGCCGAGGCCGGAGGCGCCAACTATACCGAAAGCTGGATCTCCTATGTGCTGTCGACCGGCGCCAACTGGGCGGGACCGATCAAGCGCTTCCAGCTGACGATCGACAAGGGCAAGCCCGGCAGCCTCATCAGCTTCTGCGGCAGCAACGTTCGGAAGATCGGCCCGACGACCTTCCGGATGACGGCCGAGGATTTCGATCCTGCGAAGGATTTCGACATCCTGATCCTCAATCCTCCAGAAACGGCACAATAATCCGCAGGCTTGGCCGCTGTTGCGCTGCACAAATTTAAACAAATTTAAAGCCTGCCCATATAGGTTGGGCTTGATTGCAGCGGTTCGTCTGGACTGCCCGGCGCCATGAAGGTGCAAGCGTTTCCAATCATGTCCTCAGCTTCAAACGTCCCTGCGGTTGCGCGTTTCGCGCGACCTGCCTCTCGCCGCGTCGACTGTCGTCAGGAGAAATCACCGATGTCCGCCAAAAACATATCCTTGAACGGTAAGCTTGCGGCCACGTTCGCAGCCCTCATTCTCATTTTCGTCGCCGTTTCCGCTTTCGTCTATTCCAAGGCGACGGCGTCCGCGGCCGCGTCTGCCGAGCAGGAAAAGTCCGAGCTGCTCGTCAACCAGATCGACGATGCACTGCAGGCAATGCTCGAGCAGGCCGTCAACCTGCGCGGCTTCATCCTCTTCCGCAGCGACAGCACCTATGGCGATGTCTTCGCCAACCGCGAGCGCATGCTGAAGGCGATTGCCGCCGCCAAGCAGACGGCGGCCGGCGAGCCGCAGCTGGTCGAGATGATCGACGGCATGCAGAAGGCCGCCGATCTCTATTTTCATGAACTTGCCGAGCCGCAGACCAAGGCGCGCAAGGAAACCGACATGCCGATCGAAGAGGTCGTCAAGATCGGCGTCAACGCCACCAAGGGCCAGCTCGACGGCTTCCGCCAGGCCTCCGCCAAGATCAAGGCCACCGCGCGTGAAAAGTCGGAAGCGCTGGCCACGATCCGCGCCGATGCCAACAGCCATCTGAAGACGACGCTGCTTGCCGGCGGCATCGTCGCCTCGGTTGCCGCCGCCATGCTTGCTTGGCTGATGTCGCGCACCATCGTCCGCCCGGTCGTCGGCATGACGAGCGCCATGGATCGCCTCGCCGGCGGCCAGAACGATATCGAGGTTCCGGCTGTCGAGCGCGGCGATGAAATCGGCCGCATGGCCCAGTCCGTCCTGGTCTTCAAGCAGGCGGCGATCGAGAAGCTGCGTCTTGCCGGCGAGACCGACCGCATGCGCGACGATGCCGAGCGCCAGCGCCGGGCAGGCGACGAGCAGAAGGCGCGCGAGGAAAGCGAGATCCGCTTTGCCATCGACGCCTTGGCGGGCGGCCTTGCCGAGCTTGCCAATGGCGATATGGCCGGTCGTATCCAGACGCCGTTTGCCTCGCAATATGACAGCCTGCGCAATGACTTCAATCATGCCGTCGAAAAGCTGCAGGCGGCGCTGCAATCGGTCGGCCGCAACGCTTCGGCGATCAATGCCGGCGCCGGCGAAATCCGCTCGGCCGCCGACGATCTGGCCCACCGCACCGAGCAGCAGGCTGCCGCCGTCGAACAGACCGCAGCTGCGCTCGAGGAAGTGACGACGACCGTCCGCGACAGCGCCAAGCGCGCCGAGGATGTCGGCAATCTCGTCGAGCGCGCCCGCCTCGGCGCCGAGAAATCAGGCGAAGTCGTCCGCAAGGCCGTCTCCGCCATGCAGCAGATCGAGAAGTCCTCGGGCGAAATCTCCAACATCATCGGCGTGATCGACGACATCGCCTTCCAGACCAATCTTTTGGCCTTGAATGCAGGCGTCGAAGCCGCCCGCGCCGGCGATGCCGGCAAGGGCTTTGCCGTCGTCGCCCAGGAAGTGCGCGAACTTGCCCAGCGCTCGGCCAAGGCCGCCAAGGAGATCAAGGCGCTGATCACCACCTCGGGCGAACAAGTCGTTGCCGGCGTCGGCTTGGTCGGCGAGACCGGCAAGGCGCTGGAGGTCATCGTCTCCGAGGTGCAGGAGATCAACCACCACGTCAGCGCCATCGTCACCGCCACACGCGAACAGTCGATCGGCCTGCAGGAGATCAACACCGCCGTCAACAACATGGACCAGGGCACGCAGCAGAACGCCGCCATGGTCGAGGAGCAGACCGCGGCAAGCCATGCGCTCGCGCAGGAGGCAAACGCTCTCGAAGAATTGCTGCGCCAGTTCAAGCTCGGTCAGGTGGCCCCGGCGCCGCGCGCCAGCGTTGCCGGCACGAGCTCCCGCCCAGTCGCCTCTCCAGCCCACGCCCTGACCCGCACCGTCGCCAAGGCCTTCGGCGGAAGACAGGCAAGCGGTGCGGCGACCGTTCAGGAAGAGTGGACGGAGTTCTGAGAGGCGCCCTTTCTTAGGGACGTTAAATGAAGAGGGCGGTGCAGCGATGCGCCGCCTTTTTTTATTGGGAAGATCGGCATGGTGGGAGCAAGAGGCTGCCCCTCACCCTAACCCTCTCCCCGTAAACGGGGCGAGGGGACGTGCCCTGCGAGAGGCGAGAGAGGAACGGAAAGGCTGCGGCTATCCCCCTTCGCCCCGCCTGCGGGGAGAAGGTGCCGGCAGGCGGATGAGGGGCAGCGCAACGGCACGCCCTCACCCAAATCCTATCCCGCAACCCCAACCGCAACCCCGCGCCCCAGCGCCTTGAACACCGTCGAGACGATGCCGGCGCGGTCGAGGCCGGCGTGGGCGTTCATGGCTTCGGGCTTGGCCTGCTCCATCCAGATGTCGGGCATGACGAGCGAGCGCAGCTTCAACCCGTTGTCGAGCAGGCCTTCGGTGGCGAGGAAATGCATCACATGGCTGCCGAAGCCTCCGATCGAGCCTTCCTCAACGGTGATCACCATCTCATGGTGGCGGGCAAGCTGGCGGATCAGGTCATGGTCGAGCGGCTTGGCGAAACGCGCATCGGCGACCGTCGTCGAAAGCCCGGCGGCGTCGAGATCCTCGGCGGCCAGCAGACAATCGGCAAGCCGTGTGCCGAAGGAGAGCAGCGCCACCTTGGTGCCTTCCTTGACGATGCGGCCCTTGCCGATCTGCAGGATTTCGCCGCGCGCCGGCATATCGACGCCGACGCCTTCGCCGCGCGGATAGCGGAACGAGATCGGCCCGCCATCATAGGCGACAGCCGTGCGCACCATATGCTTGAGTTCGGCCTCGTCGGCCGCCGCCATCACCACGAAGCCGGGCAGGGTGGTGAGGAAGGCGGTATCGAAGGAGCCGGCATGCGTCGGCCCGTCGGCGCCGACGAAACCGGCACGGTCGATCGGAAACCGCACCGGCAGTCCCTGGATCGCTACGTCGTGCACGACCTGGTCGTAGGCGCGCTGCAGGAAGGTGGAATAGAGGGCCGCGAACGGCTTGTAGCCTTCCGCTGCCAGGCCGGCAGCGAAGGTGACGGCATGCTGCTCGGCAATACCGACGTCGAAACACCGCGACGGAAAGGCCTCGGCGAGCTTGTCGAGGCCGGTACCATTCGGCATGGCGGCGGTGATGCCGACGATCTTGTCGTCGAGGGTGGCTTCCTGCACCAGCGCTTCGGCAAAGACGCTGGTATAGCTCGGCGCATTCGGCTTGACCCTTGCCTGGGCGCCGGTGATGACGTCGAACTTGTTGACGCCGTGATACTTGTCGGCCGCCGCTTCCGCCGGCGGATAGCCCTTGCCCTTCTGGGTGACGACATGGATCAGCACCGGTCCGCGCCCATTGTCGCGCACATTGCGCAACACGGGCAGCAGGTGGTCGAAGGAATGCCCGTCGATCGGGCCGATATGATAAAAGCCCATCTCCTCGAACATCGTGCCGCCGGTGACGTAGCCGCGCGCATGCTCGACGGCACGGGTGATCGCCCGGTCGATATTCTTGCCGAGATAGGCCGTCAGCTTCTTGCCGAAGTCACGGAAGCCCATATAGGTGCGCCCCGAGGCGAGACGGGCAAGATAGGCGCTCATGGCGCCCGTCGGCGGCGCGATCGACATGTCGTTGTCGTTGAGGATGACGATGAGGCGCGCATCCAGCGCGCCGGCATTGTTCAGCGCCTCATAGGCCATGCCGGCCGACATCGCCCCGTCGCCGATGACGGCGATGACGCGGCGGTCCGATTTGTCGAGGTCGGCGGCAATCGCCATGCCGAGGCCGGCCGAAATCGAGGTCGAGGAATGCGCCGCGCCGAAGGGATCATATTCGCTCTCCGCCCGGCGGGTGAAGCCGGACAGCCCGTCTTCCTGGCGCAGCGTCCGAATGCGGTCACGCCGGCCGGTGAGAATCTTGTGCGGATAACATTGATGGCCGACATCGAAGATCAGCCGATCATCAGGTGTGTCGAAGACGCTGTGGATGGCGATCGTCAATTCGACGACGCCGAGACCGGCGCCCAGATGGCCGCCGGTGCGCGACACCGCATCGATCATTTCGTCCCGGACTTCGCGGGCAAGCTGCGGCAGGTCGCGATCCTCGAGCTTGCGCAGGTCGGCGGGATAGATGACCTGGTCGAGCAGGGGGGTCTTCGGCAGTTGTGTCACGGGCGGGCGCTCTTTCTTGCTTTTCCTTGTTCCGCTTTATTCGATTAGATTGCGGCAAAACAAGTGCATTTCAGGAACCGAAGGTTTTTACCTTAGAGCATGATGCCGAAAAGTGTGAGCGGTTTTCGGACAAGATCATGCTCCCACTATTAAAGCATGGTGCCGAAAAGTGTGAACGGTTTTCGGCGGAGATCCAGCTCTATTTCTCGATCCCGATCCGGAGGAATCGGATCATCGGGATCCGTTTAGCCTTCCGGCAAAGGCACGAATTCCTCTTCGTCTCCGGGAACGATATCGAAGCGGCCGGTGCGCCATTCCTCCTTGGCCTGTTCGATCCGCTCCTTCGAGGAGGAGACGAAATTCCACCAGATATAACGTTTCGAATTGAGCGCCGCCCCTCCGAAGAGCATCAGGTGGCAGCCGTCGCGGCCGGCTTCCAGCGTGATCTGATCGCCCGGCCGGAAGACCAGCAGCTGGTCGGCGGCGAAGCGGTCGCCTGATATGACGACCTCGCCCGACAGCACGTAGACGGCGCGCTCTTCATGCGCCGCGCCGAAGGGAAATTTGGCGCCTGGCTGCAGGTCGAGATCGACATAGAGCGTGTCGGAGAAGACGCCGACCGGCGATGTCATGCCTTCGAACGAGCCGATGACCACACGCCCGCGCACGCCTGCCGTCTCGATCAGCGGCATGGCGGATTTTTCCGTATGGGCGAAGGCGGGATCGATCTCCTCCTTGTCGTCGGGCAGCGCCAGCCAGGTCTGCAGCCCCGACATCAGCAGCGGATGGCCGCGCAGATTGTCGGGAGTGCGCTCGGAGTGCACGATGCCGCGGCCGGCCGTCATCAGGTTGATGTCGCCGGGACGGATGACCTTTTCGGTGCCGAGGCTGTCGCGATGACGGATCTCGCCGTCGAACAGATAGGTGACCGTCGACAGTCCGATATGCGGATGCGGCTTGACGTCGAGCGCCTCGTCGGGCTTCAGGATCGCCGGCCCCATGCGGTCGAAGAAGATGAATGGCCCGACCAGCCGCCGCTGCCGGCTGGGCAGCGCGCGGCGCACCTGGAAACCGCCGATATCGCTGGTGCGCGGGATGATCAGGTTCTCGATCGCGTCGCAGGCGAAGGCATCGCCGGGCAGGGGATCTTTACCGGGAAAAAAGGACATTGGGATCTCCGATCGCTACAGTGCCAAGCGTCATCGCCCACAGATAGCGCCTCGAGCGCCGCACGTCCAATCGGACGCGCGCCGGCTCAGATCGCGGTAAAACCATTGTCGACGAAGAGATGCGCGCCATTGACGAAGCCCGACTCGTCGCTGGCGAGATAAAGCGCGGCCCGCGCAACATCCTCCGGCTCGCCGATCCGACCTTGCTGCGCGGCAATGGCGGCATCCGAAACGTCGACGCCGAGCGCCTGCAGGTCAGCCACCTCGCGCAGGCCATGCGGCGTGCGGATGAAGCCGGGGCAGACGGCGTTGCAGCGGATGTTGCGGTCGCGGAATTCCACCGCGATGGCGCGGGCAAACATATGCACGGCCCCTTTGGTCGTGTCGTAAAGCACTTCCATCGGCGTGGCGGCGACCGCCGAGATCGACGAGGTGCAGACGATCGACCCGCCGCCGCTGGCGATCATCTTCGGCAGCACGGCCTTGGTCATCAGGAACATCGAGCGCACATTGACGGCGTGCAGCCAATCCCATTCCTCAACGGTCGTTTCGAGAAAAGGTTTGATGACGATCGTGCCGGCGTGATTGAAGAGCACGGTGACTGCACCGTAACGTTTTTCGACGCCGGCGACGGCGGCATTGACGGCGGCTTCGTCCGAGACGTCGGCCGTCCAGCAATCGGCCTTGCCGCCGGCATCACGGATTTGCTTCACGGTCTCTGCGGCTGCATCGCCATTGCGGTCGATGATCGCAACACGCGCGCCTTCCGCCGCAAAAAGCTTCGAAGCGGCGCCGCCCATGCCGGTCGCGCCGCCCGAGATAATGGCGACCTTGCCCTTCAACCTGTCCGTCATTCCCATGTCCCCTCGCTGTTTTGCAAAGGGATCATAGATCGGTCCGAAGCCGATAGCCAAGCACCTTCAAAAGGGAGTTTGCCGCATCAGGCGCCGTCGAGCGGCTCGACGCCCTGCGGCTTGCCGGCGCGGTCGAGCCGGATCTTCTCGATGCGGTTTTCGGCGGCCGAAAGCAGCGTTTCGCAATGTTTCTTCAGCGCTTCGCCGCGCTCATAGATCTCGATCGATTCATCCAGCGCCACATCGCCGCGTTCCAGCCGGGCGACGATGCTTTCGAGTTCGGCGACCGCCTTTTCGAAGGAAAGGCCGGACACCTCCGGCTTGGCGCTGTCAGTCATTCTCAACCCTTCATCATTCTCAGAATATGCATGCCCGCCGATTCGGCGAGTCCCTCGAGATCATAACCGCCTTCGAGCAGGCTGACGACCCGGTTCTTCGCGTGCCGGTCCGCGAGTTCGAGCACACGCCCGGTCGCCCAGTCGAAATCCTCGCCGGTCAGATTGATCTGCGCCAGCGGATCGCGGTGATGCGCGTCGAAGCCGGCGGAGATGATGATGAGATCCGGCCGGAAATCGTCAAGGGCGGGCAGCACGCGCGATTTGAACGCCTCGCGAAAATGGTCGCTGCCGACATTCGGCGACAGCGGCGCATTGACGATGGTGTTGTGCTTGCCCTTCTCGTCCTTGGCGCCGGTGCCGGGATAGAGCGGCATCTGATGCGTCGAGCAGAACAGCACCGAAGCATCGTCCCAGAAGATATCCTGCGTGCCGTTGCCGTGGTGCACGTCCCAGTCGACAATGGCGATGCGCTCGGCGCCATGCGTCCTCTGCGCATGCCGGGCGGCGATCGCCGCATTGTTGAAGAAGCAGAAGCCCATCGCCGTCATCTTCTCGGCATGGTGCCCCGGCGGGCGGGCGGCGACGAAGACATTGTCGGCCCGGCCGGTAAAGACATCGTCCACCGCCGCCATCGCCCCGCCGATGCCGGTCAGCGCCGCCTGCAGGCTCTTGCTGCTGGCATAGGTGTCGGCTTCGATCTGGTTGATCTCACCCTCTTCCTCGGGGATCTCCCGCATGACGGCGATGAGATGTTCCTCCGGATGGGCAAGCAGCACCGCATCCTCGTTCGCCTGCGGCGCCGGCCGACGCTCCAGCCGCTCGAAATTCGGATGTTCCAGCGCGACATTGATGGCGCGGATCCTGTCCGATCGCTCCGGATGGCCGGCGGGCGTGACATGTTCCAGGAAGATCGGGTGTTCATAAAGACGGGTGCTCATGAAGACACTCTATCGGTCGCTTATGTCATGTGCCACAGCAGATGGGGCATCGCCTGACGATTTCAACAAGCGCTCTTGCCGCGCCTGCCGACCGTTGACCTATCACACTGTCTCATTTGCGCAGTTTTCGTCGAGCCGGTCCATGGCAACGGCGCCGCATCTTTTCAGGCGTGCAAAGGATACTGTAACACTTTGAACTATTGCGTAATTTTATCCTTAAGCTAGTTCCGGTATAAGCAATTATGCAGTAATGTTGCCATGGGGAACTCAGTAGGGCAGATCTGTTGATGAGTCAGTCGGAACGCCCGGATGTGGCGGAAATACGCGTGCCGTTTCGCGATGTCGATATGAACGGCCAGATGTTTCTGGCCTCCTATATTTCCTATGCCGAGTCCGTGCTTGCGAGCTTCTGGTCCTCACGGCCCGATGTCGATGACGAACCCGTCTATAGCCCCAGCAAAGTTTCCTGCTTTCTCCACCGTCCGCTGCACTACGACGAGCCGGCAACCTTCACCGCCACCATCGACAAGATCGGCGTGCGCTCCATCGGCTTCCTCATTTCGATCGATACGGGCGAGGAGCGCGCCGCCGAGGTGGAAATCATCTGGCAGGCCCACGCCCCCGAAGACCAGTCGCCGGCCTCGCTGCCCGAGGAGACGCGCGACTGGCTTTATCGATTTTTGAATTAGGGGATTCCAAAGGCGAAACGGTTTTCCCGGGAGTTGCGCGAAAACCAAAAGAAGGCATTTCAGTGCCTCCGAGAAACGGGAGCGCTCTTTCCGGCCGCTGAATAGCCGGATTACGCTGGAATATGCCAAGCCCGGCTATGCGCTGACCGGCTCTGAAACGCTCTTTCGCGAACTCCACTCCTCCTTGGTCTGCGTCTTGATGTCGAACTGGTCGCGCGTCCTCGCATAGGTATGGCCACCCATCCTGCCGACGGCGTCCATCAGTTGCTGGTCGATATGCAGGTTCGTCGGATTGACCGCGTCGCTTCTGACGTAGACGCCGAGCACTTCCCCGAGGATGATCTCGCGCGCCGGGCCGACCTGCAAGGTGGTGTGGCGGCGGCATTCGAGAGCGGCGGGTGCTGCCAGGATGCGGGGGCTTCTGACCATCTGTCCCGGCGCCGTTGCCAGTCCGGCTTCCGAGAGTTCGTCGACCTCAGGGCCGAACTTGATGGCGCAGACTTCCATCTGGTCGACAAGCGCGTCATCGCAGATATGGACCGTGAACTCGCCGGTTTCGCGGATGTTGCGGGCGGTATCCTTGAAGCGCATGTCGGCATAATTCTCGACGCCGATGGCAACGATTGCCGGGTCGTGGGTCAGGACGTTGAAGAAGCTGAACGGGCCGGCATTCGGCAGGCCTTCCTTGCTCACCGTCGTCACCAGCGCGATCGGGCGGGGAATGACCGTGCCGATGAGGATCTTGTAACGCTCGCGCTCGGTCAGCTTGGCGAAATCGAAATGCGTGTGTTGTTTATGATGGGTCATGTCAGGCCTCGGCTGCGACGCGGTGGGTTTCAAGCGGGGTATGGCGGCTGAGGTTCTCAAAGCCGTCCTTGGTCACGACATACATGTCGCCGATGTTGCAGCCGGCCGACAACGGCTCCAGCCATTGCGTGTGCAGCACGAAGACCATGCCCTCCTCCATCCTGTCGTAGTTATGCGAGGAGATGTTGAAGCTGTTCTGGCCGCCGGCCATGCCGACCGAATGGCCGAGGTTCGGATTGTGCGGTCCGTGCGTTGCCGGATAGACGTGCATGAGCTTGCGGCCTTGCGCTTCCCAGTCGATGTCCTTCACATATTGATTGGGGATCAGGCGCGCTCCGCCATCTTCCATCGGCGACCAGTTATAGGGCATGGTTCGCGCCTCGGCTGAGGTGAGCATGCCGCGCTCGATCATCGGCTCGAAGGCGGCATTGTTGACGTCGCGCATCAATGCGCCGGGCCTAATCAGCTTTTCGGCCCGCTTGACGCCTTCGGTGCAGGCGGCAAGCACATCCTCCTGATGGCTGCTGATATCGCCGACCGCGATCATGCGGGCGGTCTGGGCGGTATAGCCGCGATAGGTGACGTTGGAGATATAGAGGTTGATGAGGTCGCCGGGCCGGACGATGTGGCCATAGGGTTTGCCGCAATGGGTGCCGAATTCATTGATGCCGATCTGGTAGCCGTCGCCGGTTTCGCCGCCGAGTGCCATCTGCGCATAGGTGAAGACGGCCAGGATTTCATGGTCGGTGACGCCTGGCTTCGCCACATGATAGGCGGCCTGCGTGCCGATGCTGATCAACTGGGCGGCGGCGCGGAACATCTCGATCTCGGGCAGTGAGCGGACCTTCTGCATGCGGTCGAGAATGGCGTTGTCGGCCACGAACTTGCTCTTCGGCATCAACTCGTCGAGCGCAGACCAGAAGGTCAGAGACGTACGGTCGCCGATCCTGCCGATCTGCGCCTTGGCAAGACCGAGACTGGCGAGAACCTCGGCACATTTCTCGGCGGTCTTGAGGACGGAATCGCCGGGGCGGTCGGCATATTCGCGGCCGATCGGGCCGATCTGCCAGATTTCGTCGACGAGCACGGGCTCGCCGCCCGGCGGAAGCAGGACGGATTGAGTGAAGAAGGAGAGAAGCACCATCGCCTTGTCGGCATCGGTCGGAATGATCAGCACGCCTTCGCGCATCCAGTCGCAGATGTAACGCAGATAGGCATTCGAGGCGTGGAACCAGCCGACGCTGCCGGCATGGACGACCAGCGCGTCATGACCGGCTTCGACCGCCTGACGGCGAATTCTGCGAAGGCGATCCTCGAACTCTTCGACAGGAAGCGGCAGCGGCGCGGAGAAATCGAAATCCGGCTGGAAATCGGCCAGCAGCGATCCCATCCGATAGGCGCCTGCGTTTGTCGCGCGCATGTTCATGAGTTTGTTCCTTCTAATTCAAGCATAGGTCAATGACGGATCGTTCAGGCCTGCCGCGGCGGCGCGAGCACACGCCGGGCAACAAGCAGTCCCACCAGCGTCACGCCAATCAGAATTCCGGAGATTGCCGCGACGCGCACATCGAGCGATTCCTCGATCAGCGCGAACATGCGCAGCGGCAGGACGGTCGTTCTGGCATCGGCGAGGAAAAGCGACACCGACACATTATCGAGCGACTGGATGAAGACGAGGAATGCGCCGGCCAGAATGCCGGGCATCAGCAGCGGCAGGGTGACGCGCCGCAGTGTCATGAACCAGCTCGCGCCCATCGTCGTCGATGCCTCGGCAAGCGAGGGATTGAGACCCTGGGCGACGACGGAGGCGGCGCGGTACATCAGCGGCCCGAAGACGACGACATGGCCTGATACGGTCAGCCAGAGCGACGGCTTGAAGCCGATGAAATTGGCGACGATCAAGGCGGCAAGACCGTAGACCAGGCTCGGCAGGACGAGCGGGGCGAGCAGCAGCGGCTCGATCGTGCCGACAGTGCTGCGCTTCATGCGCGTCATGCCGATGGTTGCCGGAACCGCAAAGATCAGCGATCCGAGGACGGCAAGGCCGGCGATCTTCAGCGAGTTCCAGGCGGCGATATGTTCGGTTGCCGAGCGAACGGGATCGAGCAGCGCCGCATACCACCTGAGCGAAAAGCCCTGCGGCGGATATTTCAATGTCTGCCCCGAGGTAAACGACATCGTCAGCGCAATCACGATCGGTGCGACGAGATAGATGACGCAGAGGCCGCCGAAACCGTAGACGAATGCCTTGTAGAGCATGACGGGAATGGGATTTTCGCGACGATCACGCATGACCGACCAACCTCCTGTGACGGGATATCATGGTAAGGGCGACCAGCAGGCAGCCGGTGGACAGCAGCAGGACGACGGCGATGGCCGAGGCCAGCGGCCAGTCGAACAGCGTGCCGACTTCGCGGTAAATCAACTGCGGAACATAGACGTTGCGGGCGCCACCGATGACGGCCTGGGTGACGAAGGAACTGCTGGTGCTGGCAAAAACCAGGATCCAGCCCGCCAGCAGGCCCGGCAGCATCAGCGGCAAAAGCACGGTGACAAAGATGCGCCAGGGGCCGGCGCCGGAAACCTGAGCCGCTTCCGTCAGTTGCACCGGCGTACGTGACAGGATGGCAATCAGCGGCAGGATGATCAGCGGCAGGTCGATCTGGCACATGGCCATGACCAGGCCGAGTTCGGTAAACAGCAGGCTGGTCGGCATCCCCGTCAGGCCGAGCGCGACCAGCGCTTCGCTGATCGGCCCCTGGCGTCCGAGGATGACGATCCAGGCGAAGGTGCGCACGACATTGCTGGTCAGCATCGGAATGAGCGTCAGGAAGATCAGCACCTGCCGCAGGTTTCGGCCGCCGTGCCAGTAGAGAAGCGCGATCGGCACGCCGAGCAAGGTCGTGCCGATGACGGTTTCGAGCCCGAGCCTTGCAGTATTGACGAGGACGCGGAAATTGAACGCGTCGCCGAAGAAGCGGGCATAATGTTCGAGGGTTGCTCCGCCGGGGCCGGCGAAGCTGAAACCGACGAGGACGGCGAGCGGCGTTGCGAAGAACGCCACGGAAAGCAACAGCATCGGTAGGACGTATGGGAAGCCGCTCGCCTTCATCACATCACCTCAACCGGCAACCAGCGCGTCGAACTGGCGGATCCAGCCGTCGCGGTTCTTGTTGATCGCGACCCAGTCCGGATAGACCATGGTCTTGATCTGGTCGCGGGTGACATAGGCTTCGATGCCTGGCGTCAGCGCCACGTCCTTGTTGGTCGGGAACATCTCGGTGGGCGGCTCCTTGAGCAGGTCCTGGGCGGCCTTGGAGATCGCGGCATCCATATAGGCATAGGCCGCGTCGAGATTGGCCGTGCCCTTGGTCAGGTGGATATTGACGGGGGCTGCCGGCGAGCCGGTTTCGGGTTGGACGAACTCGGCGTTGAGGCCGAGGCTCTTCAGGCGGGCAACATTGCCGGTCGAGCACATGAAAACGGCGATTTCACCCTGCTGGAACAGCGTCATCTGGTGGTTGGTGCTGTCGACCACGCCCTTCAGATGCTCCGGATGATCCTTGAACAGCTTGAAGACGGCGTCCATGTCGTTCGGGCCGGAACCGAAGATCTTGGCGATCTCGGTATAGGCCATGACGGCGGTGTTCGAGGCAAAGCCGGTCCAGGAAACCTTGCCGCTATAGGCCGGGTTTTCGAAGAGATCGCGATATCCCTTCGGCTTCGGAACGAGATCGGGATTGTAGGCGATGCCGTTGACCTCGATGGTCACGGTCGGGCCGTACTCGCCCTGGAAGGACGGATCGAGCATGCCCCAGTTCTTGAGCTTGCTCGGATCGATCTTCTGGATGAGATCCTTCTCGATGGCGACGGCCATCTGGCCAGGCGACATCAGCAGCGTGTCATAGGGCGGGTTGCCGGGGCTCGCCATGATCTTGGCAAGCTGGTCCTGCGCCATCGCCGGGGCAATGGTCAGGTCATAGCCTGCATCCTTGACCATCGGCGTCAGCACAGTGCGGTAGGCATCTTCCCAGCTGCCCGGGAAAGTGGCGGCAACGGCTCCGCCGCCGGCAGCGCGGGCGGCAAATGGAAGCATGGCCGATGCGGCAACACCGGCCGCCAGGAAACCGAACCCACGACGGGTAATCTGAAAGTCCTTCATCACGTTCACCTCTGTTGAATTGTTTCTTCACTCATGATTTCCGGTTCGGCCGGAAAGGCGTGACACCTTGCGGTGTCGATCTCGGCAAATAGCTGCGTTCCCGGTTCGGGAATGAATGTGGTGGGGCCTCTGACCTCGGAGGCGCGCAGGCCCGTTCCGTCTTCCAGAACAAGGTCATGGACGAGGGAGGGGCCGAGCGGCACCGAAACCGTCATGCGAACCGGCAGGGTGCTCTCGCTCGGCTGCGTCGACAGGCGAACCTCTTCCGGCCGGAAGGTGATCGTGACCTTCGAGCCGAGGGTGAAGTTCAGCCGGCGCGGCAGGAGCAGGGTCCGGTCATCGGCAAGGCCGATCAGCGTGCTGTCGGCATCGAGGCGCAGCACCGTTCCGTTGAGCAGGTTTGCCTGGCCGATGAAGGTGTTGACGAAAAGCGTCTTCGGGCGATCGTAGACGGTCATCGGCGTGTCGATCTGCTCGACATTGCCCTTGTTCATCAGCACCAGGCGGTTTGCGAGGCTCTGGGCCTCCTCCTGGTCATGCGTGACGATCAGCGTCGTGATGCCGAGCGTCTTCTGGAGGTGCAGCAGTTCCACTTGCAGATCGAAACGCAGGGCGCGATCGAGCGCGCCGAAGGGTTCGTCGAGAAGCAGAAGGGAAGGTCGCCCGGCGATGGCGCGGGCGACGGCGACGCGCTGCTGCTGGCCGCCGGAAAGTTCCCGCGGCAGGCGGTTGCCGTAATCCTTGAGCCTGACGAGAGACAGCATCTCCTCGACGCGCGCCTTGCGCTCAGTGCGAGGAAGCTTCTGGCAGGCGAGCGGATAGGCGATGTTTTCTGCGACCGTCAGATGCGGAAACAAAGCATAGTTCTGAAAGACCATGCCGACGCCGCGCGAGCGGGCCGAGACATTGGCGAGGTCCTGATCTCCCAGCTCAATCCTGCCGGTCTTCGGCTGGATCAGCCCGGCAATGGCGCGCAGCACGGTCGACTTGCCGCAGCCGCTCGGCCCGAGCAGGGCAACGATCTCGCCGGCCTCGATATCGAAGGCCACGTCGCTGATGGCATTCTGGCCGCCATAGCTGTGTGTGAGGCCCTGAACGCTGAGCCGTTTGCGTTCAGCTGTATTCGGTATGCCTGGCATAGGGCCTCCCTGGTTCTGGGTCGAGGTCACGGATTGCTGCGCGGTCTCCGGCACAAGACGGAGATGCGGTCCGGCGAGAAATTTTGCGTCGAGCTTGTTCATGAGAAACGAATTGCAAGCGGCGTGCCAGTTTTGCCGTTCGTCGTTGCCGACGCTGACAAGTATATGAAAATAAACTGATATTTTTGACTTATAAAGTTTCGAAAGTTTGTAATAATAATCATTCGATTTGAAATTCGCATTTACTTTTTGTATAAATTTTCGCCAGTGCCGTATATTAAATGGGCATAAGATGGAAGTAGCCACGGCCCCTGAGCGGGCGATCAATCGCCGAAAAGCGCGGGTTTTGGCCTCTGAATAGGTGTTTTTGGGTCTTGGGGGCGAATGAGACTGTCAAAAATGATGCGGCGGGGCCTGGAGCGTAAAAATTGTGCATTCTATGTTCGAAACTTTATGCGAATTATAGTTCGAAACTTTCTCCGAAATATCGTCATCAACAAAAATCCTAGTGATATCAGATAATTATTGATCAAGAACTGCAAGTGGCACGGCGATTGCATGGATGATCCCGAGAATTCACCGGTACCAAAATGAAGGGGATCACATGATGCGCATCCAGAAAATCTTGAAGGCCGGAGTTGCCGGAGCGATGGTCACTTTGATCGCGGCCTCTGCTTACGCTGCCGGCGGTGCCGCCGAGAAGATGACGGCCGACGCCGATGTCGCCAAGCTCCCCGGTGTCGTCCTCACCCAGAAACTGGCCGACGGGCTGCCGCCCTCCATCAAGTCATCGGGTGTGCTGAAGGTCGCGACCGACCTGACACCGCCGATCAGCTTTCATGGCGAAGACGGCAAGCTGATCGGCATCGATGCCGATATCGCTGCCGCACTCGGTGTCATCCTGGGTGTCGATGTTGAGATGACCGATGTCGGCGCGGGTGCGGCCATCGTGCCCTCCATATTGGCGAAGCGCTTCGACATCTCGATCTCGGGGATCAACGACGATCCGGAGCTGGAAAAGCAGGTCGACGTCATCGACTATATGTATGACGCGACGACGATCATGACGATCAAGGACAATCCTCTCGCCATCAAGGGCATGGAGGATCTGTGCGGCAAGAAGGTCGCCGTTCCCGTCGGTACCTTCCAGGCAAGGATGGTCGAGGCGGCATCGGCCAAATGCGCGACCCCGGTCAACATCATGTCGATCCCGAAAATGCCGGATGTGCTGCAGGCCGTCCGCACCGGGAGGGCTGACGCCACGGTCAACGGTTACGCCACCAGCGTCTACACCACCGAACACCAGACCGGAAACGGCAAGGGCCTGCAGGCGCTGCCGGATATCCGCCTTGCCGTCGGTTATCTCGGCATGCTGACGGCCAAGGACAATCCGCAGCTGCGCGACAGCGTCGTTGCCGCCTTGCAGCAGATGGTGGACTCCGGCGCCTACGAGACCATCATGAAGAAGTGGAGCCTCGGACCGCTGGCCGTGAAGACCGTCAAGGTCAACGATGCCGCCAGCATGCCTGCGGATTGACGCCGATGGCCTTGTTTCAAGCGTCACCCATATCGCTCTCCCTTGCGCCATCGGTCGGAAGACCGATGCGTTGGGGGCAGATCGCAACCGGTGCCATCGCGATTTCAGCGCTGGCCTTCTTCTCGCTCGTCGTCGGGCAGAGCCAGAGCATCCAGTGGTCCGAGATCCCTCGCTATCTGGTGGATCCTTCGATCTTGCGTGGCGTGCTGCTGACGCTTGAACTGACGGCAGGCGCCATGATGTTCGGCATCGTGCTTGGATGCCTGCTGGCGCTGATGGCGACGAGCCAGAACCCGGTTCTCAAGGTGATCGCCGCCGGCTTCGTCTGGTGGTTTCGCGGCGTGCCGTTGATTGTCCAGATCTTCTTCTGGTTCAATATCGCCCTCTTCATCCCGCAGGTCGGGATGGGAAGCTTCACCATTTCGATCAACGATCTGGTGACGCCGGCCTTGGCCGGCTTCCTCGCACTCGGACTGCACGAAGCCGCGAACATGTCGGAGATCATCCGCGGTGGCCTGATTGCGGTCGATCGCGGCCAGCGCGAAGCGGCCACGGCGCTCGGGCTGAAAAAGACACAGACTTTTTTCACCGTCATCATGCCCCAGGCTACGCGTATCATCGTGCCGCCGACGGGGAACCAGGCCATCGGCATGCTGAAGGCCAGCGCCATCGTCTCGGTCATCGGCATGCAGGATCTGCTGACGCAGGCCCAGGCGATCTACGCCAGGAACTTCCTCGTCATCGAACTGCTGTTCGTCGCCTCGATCTGGTACCTCGCCATCACAAGCGTCGCATCCATAGGCCAGCACTATCTCGAAAAGAGTCTCGTTCCGAAAGGCCGGACAGCAGAGAAGCCTCGCGCCCCCGGACGGGCGTGATCGCGGATCCATCGACGTGAATTGAGATCAACAACGAAGGGGTCGCCAGTGCAGCGCGCCCCATCAGGAAACAGCAGAGGAGCATCACATGAAATTGGGAATCGACAGCATAAAGCTGCCCGAGGCAAAGAAGCGGGGGCCTTTGGCAAGCCTCGATCACGTCAAGGAACTTGGGCTCGCAGGCATTTTCTTCAGTACGGCGCTGGACATGAGCCCTGACCTCGACAGCGGCCTGCTGCGCGAGATCAGGGCGAAGGCCGACGACCTTGGCCTCTATCTCGAAAGCGGCATCGGCAAGATCAATCCCTATTGCAGCGCCGAGGAACCGGCACTCCGGGCCGCCGGCGGCGGCGATATCATTGCCGGTTTCACACGCATGATCGAGGCAAGTGCCGCAATCGGCTGCCATGAGCTCTGGGTCGCTCCGGGCAATTTCAAGGGCGAATATCGCGGCCGGCTGGCCAATGACCGCTTCCGCACCGATGTGACCTGGGAAGAGCAGTTGCTCGGGATCGAAAAGGTCCTCCGCAAGCTGGCGCCCGTCGCCCGCGCCAACGGCGCGCACATGAACATCGAAACCCATGACGAGATCACCTCCTTCGAGATCCTGCGATTGATCGAGAGGGTCGGCGCCGATTGCGTCGGCGTCGTCTTCGACACGGCCAACGGACTGCAGCGGGGCGAGCATCCGGTCTTCGCCGCCAAGCGCCTGGCTGCCTATATCCGCCAGACCCATATCAAGGATGCCTATGTCGGGCGCGCTCCAGGTGGTCTCGATTTCCAGACCAGACCCGTTGGCGGCGGCATCGTCGATTTTGCTGCGATCCTCCCCATTCTTGCGGAGGCCAACCCGACGCTGAACCTGTCGCTGGAGGTTGCCCAGTCTGTCGCCGACAAGCCGCGCAAGGCCAATCCGCGCCAGTGCATCGAGATCGACGATCCTATCTGGCGCGCCGGCCACCCCGACCTGACGGCGGATGAGCTAGCGGCCTATATGGCGATGGTGGATGCCTATGAGAAACGGGTCGCCTCCGGGGCCGTTCTCGACTGGGAGACCTATGAGAGCAGCCGCTACGGCTATCCGACCTATGAGGTGCAATCCTACGGTTTCGACGAGGCAATCGCTTTCATCCGGCAGTCGGCGCGTCATGTCGAGACGGTTTGCGCCGAAAAGGGCCTTGCCCTGTCCGTGCCGGAAAAGAAGCAGAAAGCGGCTTGAGTCCCGAGGCGGTGCCGGCGTTTTTCCGCCGGCACCGCCTATCGAAATGCTGGTGCCGGAATTATTTACGCAAAAATATTCTTATGGAAATAATTACGGCGCTTGGATATCTGGTGATCAATCGAATCCACGCCGAGCCGCCAGAGGCAATTTGGAGACTGCAATGAGGAAGATGCGCCGTCAGAGTGCCAAAGTGATGACAGCGGCCAATGGGCCGGTGGAAAGCACCGATACCAATGACGATGTTTCGGAACGCATCCGCTCCACGCTTGCCGCCGCCATCGGCGAGGGTGCGCTGAAGCCCGGCACCAAAATCCTGGAGGAAGCGATCGCCGAGCATTTCGGTGTCAGCCGAACGGTGGTGCGTGGGGCGCTCGGCGTGCTTGAAAGCGACCACCTGCTGGAGCGGAAGAGAAACCGCGGCACTTTCGTTGCCGAGCCGAGCGTCGAGCAGGCCAAGAGCCTTTTCGAGGCGCGCCGGAAGATCGAGGGCCTGCTGCTCGAACTGGTGATCGCCCGCGTCACGCCGGAGCAACTGGATGCGCTGCAGAAGCTGACGGATGAAGAAGAGCACATCCACCACCACGGCGACGAAAAGTCGAAGACGGTTCTGTCCGGCAAGTTCCACATCGTGCTTGCCGAAATCGCCGGCAACCCGGTGCTGACCGAAGTGCTCGCCAAGATCGTTGCTCGGCTTTCCCTCGTCATGTCCTTATACGAAGAGGACCGCAAGGACGACTGCGGCGCGGACCACCATCGCATGATCGTTGCCGCCCTGAAGGAGAAGAACCTCGCCAAGGCGCAACAACTGATGGACCACCATCTCGCCGACATCGAGGGTCGCGTGCGCCTGACCGAAGGGCAGGGCGACCGGCACACATTCCTGGCCGTGCTGGAGAATTTTTCCTGACGGAGACCCGCGCGCATCGGATGACGAGTTCCATCGCGCGGGTGTGGGGCTTTCCTGCCGCTTGAGATTACTCCAGCAGTCCAATCATCTGACCGCCATGCTTGCGACCAGATCGCTGAACCTCTCTCCCTGAATGCCGACATGCGTCCGCAGCAGGCGGCGGGCTTCATCTCCGTCTCCGGCAAAGATCGCGTCGACGATGGCGCAATGTTCTGAGAAGGACGTCGACAGACGGTTGCGCACGCGCAGCTGGAGGCGGCGATAAGGCCGCAGGCGCCGGTGCAACTGCACACATTGCTCCTCGAGGAATTCGCTTCGGCCGGCCGCATAGATGGCCTTATGGAATTCCTCATTGTCGTAATAATAGGCATCGCTGTCACCGGCAGAGGCTGATTGCCCGCAGCGGCTGTGGGTGGCCGTGATCGCTTCCCGGGAGGCCTTGTCCAGCCGTCGTGCGGCGAGCGACCCGGCCAGGCCCTCCAATTCGGCCATCACCTCGAACATCTCGTAGACGCGGTGCGGCCCCGGATCGATGACGATTGCGCCTCTGCGCGGTCGAATTTCGATGAGGCCGATCGCATCGAGCTGCATCAGCGCCTCACGGACAGGCGTGCGGGAGACCCCGAAACGCGTCGCAAGCACTGTTTCGTCGAGCCGCTCACCGGGGGAGAACTCGTTGGAAAGAATTGAATTTTCAATCTCATCGCGAAGCCATCGGCCGACATTCTCGGACATTCGTTTCAATTCCCTCATACATAAAAGCACTTCTTGTATACACGATCATTGACCTCGTGTACGAAGAGTGGCATTCTACATACTACCGGTGAAACCCGACGATGGGAAGCAGCCGTCAAAAACGGTCCGCACCCAGCCGACCCAACAGAAAATACCAGCAGAAGAGAGGAGAATGGCATGTCTGAGGCTTCCTTCTTCACCGACATGCTGCAGAGCATCACGGATCGCGGACGCCAGCTTCTGTTTTCCGGCTCGCGCGCCACGCAGGTCGCAGCCAAGGCCGATCTCCAGACACTCTGTGAAACGCTGCTGTCGAGCCGGGGCGAAGCCTCGGGCATGGCGCTTGCTGCCGAGATACTCGATCGCTGGGGCGCGCTCGAGAGCGAGGGCGCGCAGGCATTCCTCGATATGCTGCATGAAAAGTTCGGCCCCGACACGGCCAAGCTCGACCAGGCGATTGAAAATTACCGCACCGACAAAAGCTCTGCCGCGATCATTGCTCTCCACCAGGCAGCCGAGCCGCGGCGACAGGAGCTTCTGCGCCGATTGAATCACGCGCCGAACGGCACCGCCAAGCTTGTCCGGATGCGTGAGCAGCTGCTTGCTTCCAAAGACCAATCCGCAGGATATCACGCGCTTGACGCCGACTTCACGCATCTGTTCGGCTCCTGGTTCAATCGCGGCTTTCTCACGCTGCGACCCATCGACTGGTCGACGCCGGCCTATATCCTTGAAAAGATCATCAAATACGAGGCCGTGCACGAAATCGCCGGCTGGGAGGAGTTGCGCAGTCGTTTGGCACCGGCCGACCGCCGATGCTTTGCCTTCTTCCACCCCCGATTGGCAGACGAGCCGCTGGTGTTCGTCGAGGTGGCGCTGACACGATCGGTGCCGAGGGCGATCGGAGATGTGCTGGTCGAGGGCAGGGAGCAGATCAATGCCGACGAGGCGACGACGGCTGTCTTCTATTCGATCTCCAACTGCCAGGATGGCTTGCGTGGGATCTCGTTCGGCAACTTCCTGATCAAACAGGTCGTGGAAGACCTGCGCAGAGACCTGCCTGGCCTGAAGAATTTCGTCACGCTGTCGCCCGTTCCAGGCTTTGCCCGTTGGCTTGCCAAGGCGCGTGCCTCGGCCACCGATCGGTTCTTATCCGAAACGGCCCGCGAAACGCTGATGCTGCTGGACGATCCGAACTGGCCTGACAACGAGAAGATGGCGACGGAAGTGGAGCGCGTGTTGCTGCCTCTTGCGGCGCGCTATTTCCTGACCGAACGGACGCCGGAGGGCCGCCCGGTCGATCCTGTCGCCCGCTTCCATCTCGGCAACGGCGCTCGACTGGAAAGACTGAATTTTCTTGGCGACCGCTCGACCAAGGCGATGCAGCAGGCACACGGCCTGATGGTCAACTACCTCTACAAGCTCGATGACATCGTGGCCAACCATGAGGCTCTGGCGCAGCGCGGCGAAGTGATTGCCTCGCCTGCCGTCAAGAGCTTGCTCAACCAGAACGACGAAGGCCGCGGTAGCGGCAATGGCCAGCAAGGCTCCCGGCCATTCGCAAACATAATGAACTCAACGCTTGGAGGAGGGCGAAAGTGAGCAACCATCTTTTCGACGCCATGCGGGCTGCCGCGCCCGGTGACGCACCGTTCATCCGGATCGATAACGCGCGCACATGGACCTATGATGACGCGATCGCTCTTTCCGGCCGTATTGCCGGCGCGATGGACGCGCTCGGCATTCGCCCCGGCGACCGGGTGGCGGTGCAGGTCGAGAAAAGTGCCGAGGCGTTGATCCTCTATCTCGCCTGTCTTCGAACCGGCGCCGTCTACCTGCCGCTCAACACCGCCTATACGCTGGCTGAGCTCGATTACTTTATCGGCGATGCGGAGCCGCGTTTGGTGGTGGTTGCGCCGGCGGCTCGAGGCGGCGTGGAGACAATCGCCAAGCGCCACGGCGCGATCGTCGAAACGCTCGATGCTGATGGCCGCGGCTCATTGCTGGATCTCGCACGCGATGAGCCGGCCGACTTTGTCGATGCCTCGCGTTCCGCGGATGATCTGGCCGCGATCCTCTACACGTCGGGAACGACCGGACGCTCCAAGGGGGCGATGCTCACGCATGGGAACCTGCTCTCGAACGCCCTGACCTTGCGAGACTATTGGCGCGTCACCGCTGACGATCGGCTGATCCATGCCTTGCCGATCTTCCACACGCATGGGCTGTTCGTCGCCACGAACGTCACACTGCTTGCCGGCGCCTCGATGTTCCTGCTGTCGAAATTCGACGCCGACGAGGTCGTTTCACTGATGCCACAGGCAACTATGCTGATGGGCGTGCCGACCTTCTACGTGCGCCTCCTGCAAAGCCCGCGCCTCGAAAAAGGGGCGGTCGCCAGCATCCGCCTCTTCATTTCCGGTTCGGCTCCCCTGCTGGCCGAAACCCATGCCGAGTTCCATGCGCGTACCGGTCACGCCATTCTCGAGCGCTACGGCATGACGGAAACCAATATGAACACGTCCAACCCCTATGAGGGCAAACGGATTGCCGGAACGGTTGGTTTCCCGCTGCCTGATGTGACGGTGCGCGTCACCGATCCCGCCACCGGGCTCGTGCTGCCACCTGAAGAGACGGGCATGATCGAGATCAAGGGACCGAACGTCTTCAAGGGCTATTGGCGCATGCCGGAAAAGACCGCGGCCGAATTCACCGCCGACGGTTTCTTCATCAGCGGCGATCTCGGCAAGATCGACCGGGAAGGTTATGTCCACATCGTCGGTCGCGGCAAGGATCTGGTGATCTCGGGTGGATACAACATCTATCCGAAAGAGGTCGAAGGCGAGATCGACCAGATCGAGGGTGTGGTTGAGAGCGCTGTGATCGGTGTGCCGCATCCCGATTTCGGAGAAGGCGTAACGGCTGTCGTCGTATGTAAGCCCGGCGCCGTCCTCGATGAAAAGACCATCGTCAGCGCCCTCCAGGACCGTCTCGCCCGCTACAAACAACCCAAGCGCATCATCTTCGCCGACGACCTGCCGCGCAACACTATGGGTAAGGTTCAGAAGAATATCCTGCGGCAGCAATACGCCGATCTTTATACCAGGAGGTAAGGCGGCTGCGCCCTCTGGGAGGAGGGTGCGTCGACATCCCGCATCAATCTTGAACACAACAACTACGGCGCTGGAGGCGTCGGAGGGAGGGGAATCATGGGTATTGAACTATTGGCCATAGGCCTGCTGGTCGCCATGTTCATCATTGCGACGATCCAGCCGATCAACATGGGTGCGCTCGCCTTTGCCGGCGCCTTCGTGCTCGGCTCGATGATCATCGGGATGAAAACCAGCGATATTTTTGCCGGCTTTCCGAGTGATCTGTTCCTGACGCTCGTCGCCGTCACCTACCTTTTCGCCATAGCGCAGATCAACGGCACGATCGACTGGCTCGTCGAATGTGCCGTCCGCCTGGTGCGCGGGCGGATCGGCTTGATTCCCTGGGTGATGTTCCTGGTCGCCGCCATCATTACCGGTTTCGGTGCGCTTGGGCCTGCCGCGGTCGCCATTCTCGCACCCGTCGCGTTGAGCTTTGCCGTGCAGTACCGCATCCACCCGGTCATGATGGGCCTCATGGTGATCCACGGCGCGCAGGCGGGCGGCTTTTCGCCGATCAGCATCTATGGCGGTATCACCAACCAGATCGTTGCGAAGGCCGGCCTGCCTTTCGCGCCGACCTCGCTGTTTCTCTCCAGCTTCTTCTTCAACCTGGCGATCGCGGTGCTGGTCTTCTTCGTTTTCGGCGGCGCAAAGGTGATGAAGCAGGATCCCGCATCACTTGGCCCCTTGCCCGAACTCCACCCCGAGGGCGTATCGGAGTCGATCAGAGGTCACGGCGGCACGCCGGCAAAACCGATCAGGGAGCATGCCTATGGTACGGCGGCCGATACCGCGACGACATTGCGCCTGAACAATGAGAGAATTACCACCTTGATCGGCCTGACGGCGCTCGGCATCGGCGCCCTGGTTTTCAAGTTCAACGTCGGCCTCGTCGCCATGACCGTGGCCGTCGCGCTGGCGCTGCTGTCACCGAAGACTCAGAAGGCAGCAATCGACAAGGTCAGCTGGTCGACCGTGCTGCTGATATCAGGCATCATCACCTATGTCGGCGTCATGGAGAAGGCCGGGACTGTCGACTACGTGGCGAACGGCATATCCAGTCTCGGCATGCCGCTGCTGGTGGCGCTCCTGCTTTGCTTTACCGGCGCCATCGTCTCGGCCTTTGCATCCTCGACCGCGCTGCTCGGCGCGATCATCCCGCTTGCCGTTCCATTCCTCCTGCAAGGACACGTCAGCGCCATCGGCGTGGTCGCGGCGATCGCGATCTCGACGACGATCGTCGATACCAGCCCATTTTCCACCAACGGCGCGCTTGTCGTCGCCAATGCGCCGGATGACAGGCGAGAACAGGTGCTGCGACAGTTGCTGATCTACAGCGCGCTGATCGCGATCATCGGCCCGATCGTCGCCTGGTTGGTGTTCGTCGTGTCCGGGCTGGTGTGACGACCGGCTGCCAGGAACCATCGCTTTCCGCCGCAGGTCATGGCCGGCGGCGGCCAACGAAGCGGACCCGATCTCCTTTCGAAACCGAAATCGCGCCGTTTCGAATTCGTCCGACATGGATTTTCGGACCCTGGAGGTCCTGCAGGATGCCGATCGGTCTTTCCGCTTCTCTTTCCAATGCGCGGATCGATCTGAAGACGGCCGCATGATCCTCGTGTGAACCGTGGCTGAAGTTGAGGCGAAACGTGTCGACGCCCGTTTCGAATAGCGACTTCAGCATTTCGGGAGACGCGCTTGCGGGCCCGACAGTCGCCACGATCTTGGCCCTGCGATTGCGATGCATCGGAATTTCCTCAGGCTTGATCGCCGTTTCAGACGATGAGTATGGCGCGGATATCATTGACATTGGTCAGGGTCGGGCCGGTTTTGACCAGATCCCCGATCTCGTCGAAGAATGAATAGCTGTCGTGCGAAGCGAGATAGGCTCGGGCATCAAGGCCCTTCTTGCGGCCGCGCTCCAATGTATCGGGCGTGACGACTGCACCCGCCGCATCTTCAGTGCCATCGATGCCGTCGGTATCGCCGGCAATCGCCCATATTCCGGCATGTCCCTTCAGCGCCACCGCAAGTCCGAGAAGGAATTCGGTGTTGCGGCCACCGCGGCCTGCGGGTTCGCAGCCGATCGACACCGTCCCTTCGCCGCCCGACAAGAGCACGGCAGGCCCGCGAAGGGGAAGCCCCTTGATCTTTGCGGATAGGGCGATGCCCGCCATCACCGTGCCGAGCTCGCGCGCCTCTCCCTCGATGGCGTCGCCGAGGACAAGTGTTTGCAGGCCTGCGTTGGCGGCCGTTTTTGCTGCGCTATCCAGGGCGAGCGAGGGGGCCGCGATGATGCGGACATCGCTTGCGAGATCGGCGGGCTTCGGCGTCTCGCCGCCGCTATCGAGGACGGCGCGTGCCGTATCGGGCAGGACGATCTTGTAGCGGGATATGATGCCGCGAACCTCGTCGATCGTGCTTTCATCAGCGATCGTCGGGCCGGATGCGATGGATGCAGGATCATCGCCCGGCACATCGGAAATGACCAGGGTGACGACTTTCGCGGGCCGGGCGGCCAGCCCGAGACGGCCTCCCTTGATGCGCGAGAGGTGCTTGCGAACGGCGTTCATCTCGGTGATTGTTGCGCCGCTCGCCAGAAGCGCACGATTGACGTTCTGCTTGTCGGCCAAGGTCATGTCGCCCGCCGGAGCGACCAGAAGCGCCGACCCGCCGCCCGAGACGAGAGCAACCACGAGATCCTCAGGTGTCAGCCCGCGAACGGCTTGCAAGACACCGGCAGCCGCCGTTTCGCTCATCGCATCCGGAACGGGGTGCGATGCCTCGATGATGCGGATACGACCCGCGGGCACCGCGTGACCATAGCGTGTTACGACGACGCCGGAGACATCGACATCCGGCCAGGCGCTATCCAGAGCCGCCGCCATGGCCGCCGATGCCTTTCCGGCGCCGACGACGATGCATCGGCCCTTTGGCTTGTCCGGAAGGTTTTCGAGAGCCGCCCGCTGCGGACTGGCGCTTTCGACCGCTGCATCAAAGATCTGATGCAGCGTTTCCCGTGCTTTCTGATCGGTCCAGAACATCGGCGGATCGTTCAGACGTTCGACGCGTAGATCGCATCGACGACCGCGTCGGTGACTTCCTTGGTGTTGGCCGTCCCACCGACATCAGGCGTCAATATGCCGGCCCCCGTCACGCGTTCGACGGCCTGCATCAGGCGTGCGGATGCATCTGTTTCACCGAGATGGTCGAGCATCTGCGCCGCCGTCCAGAAGGTCGCTACCGGGTTTGCGATGCCCTTGCCGGTGATGTCGAAAGCAGAGCCATGGATCGGCTCGAACATCGACGGGAAGCGGCGTTCCGGATCGATATTGGCGGTCGGCGCGACGCCGAGGCTGCCTGCGAGCGCGCCCGCAAGGTCCGAGAGGATATCGGCGTGGAGATTGGTGGCGACGATGGTGTCGAGACTCCTGGGGTTGAGGGTCATGCGGACGGTCATGGCGTCGACGAGCATCTTGTCCCAGGTGACGTCAGGGAATTCCTCGGCCACTTCGGCCGCGATTTCATCCCACATCACCATGCCGTGCCGCTGGGCATTGGACTTGGTGACGACGGTCAAGAACTTGCGCGGCCGGGACTGGGCGAGCTTGAAGGCATAGCGCATGATGCGCGTGACGCCGACGCGGGTGAAGATGGCGACTTCCGTACCCACTTCTTCCGGCAGCCCCCTGTGTGCACGGCCGCCGTGGCCGGAATATTCGCCTTCGGAGTTTTCGCGGACGATAACCCAGTCCAGATCGCCAGGGCCGCAGTTGCGCAGCGGCGGCGTAATCCCGGGCAAAATCTTCGTCGGGCGAACGTTCGCGTACTGGTCGAAGCCCTGGCAGATAGGCAGCCGCAAACCCCAGAGCGTGATGTGGTCGGGAACATCAGGCGATCCGACGGCGCCGAAATAGATGGCGTCGAACTTCTTCAGCTGCTTCAAGCCATCGGTCGGCATCATGATGCCGTGCTTCTTGTAGTAGTCGGATCCCCAGTCGAAATTCTCGATGTTGAACTTGATCCCGCCTTCGCGCTTCTCGATAGCAGCCAGGACACGTGTACCGGCAGCGATGACTTCAGGGCCGATGCCGTCGGCGGGGATGGTGGCGATTGCATATTCACGCATTGGTATTCTCCGATCGTGTCAGGTGTGATCAGTGTTGACTGGCGGCGCGGGTATCAGCCGCCTTGGGGCCGGACCGTGCCAGGACGAGTGTGAGGATTGCCGAGATCATCAGAAGCCCGGCGACGAAGTAGAGGCCACCGGCGAAACTCCCGGTCGTGTCCTTGATCCACCCGATCATCGACGGACCGACGAAGCCGCCGAGATTGCCGATGGAGTTGATGGTGGCGATGCCAGCCGCCGCAGCCGGGCCGGAAAGGAAGAGGGTCGGCATGCTCCAGAGCGGCGGCTTCGACGAGCTGATGCCGATATTGACGAGGGTGAGAGCGATGAGGACGGTATATACGCTGGTCGCACCCGTTGCGAAGGCCAGTCCGGCGGCCGCGAGCAGGCAGGCTCCGACCACGTGCCATGTCCGTTCGCCGGTCTTGTCGGAATGACGTGCCCAAAGGATCATGGCGACCACGGCGAAGATGCCGGGAATAGCATTGATGAAGCCGACCTGGAGCGCTGACAGGCCGAACTGTTTGATGATCTGCGGAGCCCAGATGCCCAGGGTGTAAAGCCCGGCAGAGGTGCCGAAATAGACCAGGGCGAGGGCAATGACACGGATATCGGCCAGTCCTGCCAGGATGCTGTGGCTGGCCTTGCTTTTGCCCGCCTGCTCCGCATTCATTGTTTTGACGAGCCAGCTGCGCTCTTCGTCCGTCAGCCATTTCGCCTTTTCCGGACGATCGGTGAGATAGAACAGAACGACGACGCCAAGGATGATGGCTGGGGCTGCCTCGATCAGGAACATCCACTGCCAGCCGGCAAGGCCGAGAAAACCGTGCATTTCCATCAGCGCACCGGAGATCGGTGACCCCAAGACCGTGGAAAGCGGCGCTGCGGCCATGAAGATCGCGGTCACGGCGGCCCGGCGGCGGGCGGGGAACCAGAAGCTCAGATAAAGGATGATGCCGGGAAAAAAGCCCGCCTCCGCTACGCCGAGAAGGAAGCGCAGGGCGTAGAAGCTGGTGGTCCCCTGCACGAAAGCCATGAGGCCCGACACGATCCCCCAGGTGATCATCACCCGGGCGATCCAGATGCGGGCGCCGACCTTGTTGAGAATGAGGTTCGAGGGAACTTCGAAGAGGAAGTAGCCGACGAAGAAGATGCCCGCACCGATGCCGAAGACGGTCGACGAGAAGCCGAGGTCCTGGTTCATCGTCAGGGCGGCAAAGCCGATATTCACGCGGTCGAGGAACGCGATGAAATACAGCAGCATGATGAACGGTACGATGCGGAATGTGATTTTGCGCAGGACGCGCGTTTCCAAGTCGTGAGTCACGACGGTCTCCTCCCAGATTGGACGATAAACGAAGCGCACCTCCTGCGCTTGCGAATATCTATGACCACCGCCGGCTTGATCCTCAAGCGACACAGGAATATATAAAAATTTGATATAATCGAATTCTGGAGCAGAACTTCGTGGACCTGAACCAGCTTCGATGTTTCGTGTCGGTAGCGGATGAGCTTCATTTCGGGCGGGCCGCTCAAAAGCTTGGCCTCCTGCCGGCGTCGCTATCGAGGCACATACGCCTGCTTGAAGAATCCCTTGGGACGCGGCTGATGGCGCGAACGACACGCAGCGTGTCGCTGACGGAGGACGGCCTCGTCTTCCTGGAGGGCGCGCGGGAGATCCTGACCAAGACCGAAGCTCTTCAGCAGCGCTTCCACACTTCCCGCCAGGCAAGAGCGGATGTGCTGCGGATCGGGGCGATCGACAGCGCGGCAGCAGGGCTCGTCCCCATGCTGCTGCACGATTTCCGCCAGCAGTGTCCCGACGTCTCGACGCAATTGTCGGAAGACAAGACGATCAGGCTGATCCCGAAACTTCTGTCGGGTTCATTGGATCTTGCGTTCATCCGCGCCCCCGATATCGTCGATCCCAAGCTGAAGACGATGTTTCTCTTCCATGAGACCGCGGTCGTCGCTATGTCCGAGAACCATCGACTGGCTTCGAGAGCCAGCGTGAGAATCGAAGACCTCGCCGACGAACCGTTGATCGTCCCGGAGCGCCGGTCGCGCCCGCATAGCCATGACCTGACGATGAAGCTGTTCATCGAGGCGGGACTGCAGGCACGGGTGGCCCAGCTTGCCGAAGAAAAGCAGACGATTGTCAACCTCGTGGCTGCGGAGATCGGGCTGGCGATCGTACCCCAATGGACATCACGGCTCGCCGTCAGCGGCGTCCGCTACATCGCTCTGGATATGGGAGGAACGGCGGCGATGAACAAGCTTCCCCTATCGGTCGCGTGGTTGAAGGGCGTCCGCGACCCGGGACGAGATCGCATTCTCGCCATGCTTCAAGACAAGCTGGCCCACTATGCCGAGCTTGCCTGACACGAGGGCATCCAATGCGTTTCACCTTTGAATGTGCTTAGACAAAGATGAAGCACCATGCCCGCTCAAAGGGCGCGCTTGTCCGAAACTTCCCTTGATGCTAAGAAATTTTACATGGACAACACCGTGATCAGCACTTTCGTGATGATGATGCCGCGCTCATAGCGTGGCGGGTTTCGTGCGTCCAGAATGCACCAGCGACCGCCCTCGAGGCGGTCTTTTCATGGGTCGATCCGTCTCGCGGGCAATAACAGCCTTCGAAAGGAAACACCGATGAGCAAGATCTACATCACCACCTCGATCCCCTATGTGAATGCCGCGCCGCATGTGGGCTTTGCCCTCGAACTGGTCCAGGCCGATGCCTATGCCCGCCACTTCCGGCTTCTCGGCCACGACATCAGGTTCCAGTGCGGAACCGACGACAACAGCCTGAAGAATGTCAGGTCGGCGGAAGCCGCGGGAGTGCAGGTCAAGGACTTCGTCGATGCGAACGCATACAGGTTCGAGCACCTTGGCGGCCTGCTCGATATCTCCAACGAAGAATTCGTCCGCACCTCCCACGATCCGAGGCATATCGCCTGCGTCCACGCCTTGTGGAGGGCATGCGCCGGCAAGGGCGATCTCTATCGCAAGGCATATGAGGGTCTCTATTGCGTCGGCTGCGAGCAATTCTACGAGCCGTCGGAACTCGATGACGGGCGCTGCCCGGAACACGGCATTGCCCTTGAGACCATCCGTGAAGAGAACTGGTTCTTCCGTCTCTCCCGTTACGGCGACCGGCTCATCGAGCTCATCGAGACCGGCGAGCTTCGGATTGTTCCCGCCCATCGGCGCAACGAAATCCTTGCCCTGCTGCGGCGTGGCCTGACCGACATCAGCGTGTCGCGCAGTGCGGAGCGGGCGCGAGGCTGGGGCGTTCCCATCCCCGATGGAGATGAGGTCGTCTACGTCTGGTTCGATGCCTTGGCGAACTACCTCACAGGTCTCGGCCACGGGTCCGATGAAACCCTCCTGCAGCGCTATTGGAACGACGGCCAACGCATCCACGTCGTCGGCAAGGGCATCTCCAAGTTCCACGCCATCTACTGGCCGGCCATCCTCTTGTCCGCAGGGCTGCCGCCGCCATCCTCGATCCTCGTGCACGGCTACGTCACGGTGGATGGCAGGAAGATCGGCAAATCGGCCGGCAACGGCATCGATCCGGAACGCATCATCCAAACCTATGGAACGCCGGACGCGCTACGCTATTACCTGCTCCGGCATATACGCTCGGGAGACGATGGCGATTTCTCCGCCGAACGTCTCGAAGCCGCGTGGTCGGGCGAGCTCGCCGGGCAGCTCGGAAACCTCGCCAACCGGGTGCTTGCGCTTCTGTCCACGTCATTCGGCGGCATCGTTCCGCCTGTGCCGGACAGCGCGTTCGTAGACGAGGCTGCCCGCCTTCCGGGGAAGGTGGCTGAGGCCTTCGATGCCTACGAGCTGCATGTCGGCCTCGCCGATATTTTTGCGTTTATCGGCGAGGCGAACAGGCGGTTTACAAAAGGCGCGCCGTGGGCGGATGCGAAAGCCCTGCTTGCCGATCTCACACCGGAAGATCGGAGGGCGACCGCCGCTCGTCTTAGCGCTTGCCTGGCCGAGCAGGTCTACGGCCTTGCGGTCGTTGCCCGCTGCCTCCTCCCGTTCCTGCCAAGCTCGGCCGCAACGCTGCATTCCAGGCTGGGAATACCGGCTCCTCGCCTCTATCAGGACCCCTTGATCTTGGCTGGAGTCAAGGCCGCTCCGCAAGCCGTCCTCTTTCCGCAAAGAGCGGCGGCTTGAAGGGGAACCAGCCCAATATCCTCTGCGCTGCACCTTGGGCAGCGCAGAGTTTTGACGTGATCCAGAATGTCATGAAAGTTTCATATTCAGGCTATTTTCGAAAGCGGGGAAATAATCTACTATTTTAATCAGGAAACAAGATTTCCTGAATCAAACGAAGGAGACTGATTGAGTATATTTCTTATGACTCTCATGCTCATCGCAGGCTTTGTCCTGTATACCCTGATCACCGGGGCGGCACGAGGGCGCACTGCCCAGTCCGCTGCAAACACCAAGCGCAGGTCGGGCAGTTCAGGAAATTCCGGCGATGGAGGTGGAGGCTGGTTCGATGCCTCAAGCGACGGCGGCTGTGATGGCGGTGGCGGAGATGGTGGAGGAGGAGACTAGATCAAACTGAAATCGATAGAATGCCCGACCGCCTCAAGGCGGTTTTTTGTTGCCCGGATTCCGGCGTGGCTGTGCGCCCCGGATCAATCCAACGGCATCACAAAGGTGAAGCACGTCTCCTTGTCATCGGAACTGACCGTGATCGTCCCGCCATGGGCGCGGGCGATTTCTGAGGCGATGTGCAGACCCAGCCCCAAGCCTCTTTGATTTGTGCCCGCTTCGCCTGTGAAGAAAGGCTGAAAAAGCCGTGTCATCGCGTCGCTGGAAATCGGAGCGCCGCCGTTGGCGATCCAAAGCTCCAACCTTCCGTCGACAGTTGCCGCCGAGAACCGCACCGGTTCGTCCGGCGCCCCATGGGTCAGGGCATTTCCCAGAAGATTCGACACCAGCTGGCCGATCCGGCCGCTGTCGCAGTTTATCGGCCCGTCGAATGCGATCGTCACCTCAATTGCGCGGTCGGGATGACTGAAGCGGAGTTCTTCGATGACCTGCCGCAAGAGCGGCTCGAGATGCTCTGCCCGCCTCTCGAGCGAGATGCCGCCACCCAATCGTCCACGCGCGAAGTCGAGGACGTTATCGATCAGGGCGGACATGCGAACGACGCTGCCCTGCATCAAATCGAGAACTTTAATCGCGCGATCGGTCTGCTTCTCTTTTCGCAGAATGCGCGCAGCGGCTGCAATCGAGGCAAGCGGGTTGCGCAGGTCGTGGCCGAGAACAGCGATGAACTCTTCCCGCAACTCGGCGGTTTGCTGTTCGAAGGCGAGTTTGGATTTGATGGTGGCGCCGGCAGCATCGGCGGCTGTGCGCGCGTCGACCAGCTCCCGTTCATAGCGGCGACGCTCGGCAGCCTGGAACATCGTTACACGGGTGAAAAGCAGGGCACCGTCTTCTGCACGTCTTTCCACGGCATTGGCGAGCACAGGCAGCTTTCTGCCGTCCGCCGCCACAAGATCGAGGGCAACCTCGTTGAAAAACCCTTGCATGCGCAGCAAAGGCGCAAAATGGGTCTCGTAGAATATCCGGCCCGAGGTGTTGAGCAGGTCGTGAAGTCGTTTGCCGAGGAGTTGCTCGGCAGGGATGCCGATCCAGGTCGACAGCGTTCTGTTGACCTTGACGATGCGTCCGTCCGGCTGCAGCGAAAGATAGCCGCATGGCGCGTTTTCGTACAAGTCCTCGAGGTCTTCCGCCGGCATGGCGACCTGCATATCGGCACCGGTCATCGGATGAACCGCCGGATTGCCGATATGACCTCGTCGGGAGCGCTGAGGTTAGGACAGTGGCCACTCGCATTCAGCACGACCAGTTGGCTGTTTGGGACCTGCCGATGGACGAATTCGCCGACCTCTTCGGAGGCGATGACATCATCCCGGCACTGAAGGATCAGCGTTCTGGCGGTGACTTCAGGAAGATCGCTGCGATTATCCGACGTGAATGTCACCCGTGCGAACGCCTTGGCGATCTCCGGATCGGTGCGGCAGAAGCTATTAGTCAGCTCTTCGCCGAGTTCCGGTCGATCGGGATTGCCCATGATGACGGGCGCCATGGCGGCAGACCACCCCATGTGGTTGTCGTCCAACGACGTCAGCAGTTCGTCTATATCTGCCGCGCTGAAGCCGCCGTGATAGTCATCGTCATTGATATAGCGCGGCGACGGCCCGACAAGGATCAGGCTCTCAAACAGTTCCGGTGCCTCGAGCGACGCGATGACGCCGATCATCGCGCTGACGGAGTGCCCGACGAAGACCGTTTGGGTCAGGCCGAGCGCGCGGCAAATTTCGACGAGGTCATCCGCATAGCCCGACAATGAAGAATATTTCCGGGCATCATAAGTCGTAAGATCGGATCGTCCCGCGCCGACATGATCGAACAGCACTGTCTTGAAGTCGGCCTCAAAAGCCGGCGCCACGAAGCGCCACATATTCTGGTCGCACCCGAATCCATGCGAGAAGATCATCGCACGCTGGCCGTCGCCCCGGACTTGAACATGATTTCGATCGATGACGGTCATCTCGTCCTCTTCCCTACTTTCATAGCATGTTCCGTCTGTCATGGATTGAGGAAAGATCGGGGAGGCAACGGGTTCGATGGTCGTGTGACATGATATTCCAGAAGGCGGACGCCCGGCCGTTTGCGACATGCCTCAGCCCGTTAGTTTCCGGAGCTTGAAGAAGAATCGCCGAGGGTCGTCGTGCACGCACATCATCCCGGCAATCCCGTCATCGTCAATCCTCCGGAAGTAGTCCACGATCGGCTGTTTGTCGTAGACCATCGCAGCCGTTTCGACGCCGTCGAGAGCCTGAAGTCTCAACGAAGCTGTCGTGCCTCTGGCTCGAAGCAGCTTCTGCAGGTACGAGAAGCAGTGGCGGGCGACGAACGTCCGGCCAAAGGGCGCAATCTTGATCGCCAGCCCAATAGGGAAGAAATTTGGCTCGATCGGCACGAGACGGCCCGGTCTCCACGTGAAGAGCAGGGCGTCCGCCCGCATGTCGGAATGGAAGCGCTTGCCAAACCAGTTGAGATTCTCGAGCACGCCGTCCAGTGGATGACCCGACGGAATGCCGACGCCGCTCCAAAGGCCGACCATGTCCTTTGGCTGGATGGGCTCCAGCGACCGGAACCAGGCTGCCATCTCCTCCTGCTGATCGCCTCGCATGGTTTCTCCTTCAGGGATGTTCATTTCGGAAAAATGAAAAGAAGGTTTGGAAGTTCCCGTTCATGCGGACTAGGCGGAAGCGCAACGGCCCCCGAAGGGGCCGTTGGGGCATTCGCCAGACAAGATCGGCCTGTGCCTCAGGCGCGCGACGGCAGCAGGGGATAGCCGACCATGACGGCGCGGCCGAGCAGGGCTGCGACGAAAGCCTTGATCACATCGCCGGGAATGAAGGCCATCGAGCCGACGAAGGCTTTCGTGAAGCCGAGGCCGGCGACGGTCGCCAGATAGGTGATGCCGAAGGCGTAGAGCACGACGATGCCGCCGACCATGGCGGTGAGGAAGAAGCTTACCGTCTGCACCAGGGCGGATTGCTGATGGTTGACCAGCCGCTCGCTGAGATAGCCGGTGACGAAGGCGGCAAAGATCCAGCCGATCAGGAAGCCGGCCGTTGGCGAGGCGAAGATGGCAAGCCCGCCGCGGCCGCCGGAAAGCACAGGCAGGCCGATCGCCACCAGCACCAGCACGATCAGCACGGCAATTGCGCCGCGCCGGGCGCCGAGCACGACGCCGGCCATCATGACGCCGAGGGATTGGGCGGTGATCTGTACCGGAATAAAGCCGAGCGAGATCGGCGGCAGCAGGCCGAGCGCCACGATGATCGCGGCAAAGAGGGCGGTAAGAACGAGGTCGCGGGTGCTCATCATCATGAATTCCGTGTTTATCAAACGTTAACTCACATGCCGCCGAATGCCGCGCGCGTCAATCGCCGCGGCGATATTATCTGCATCCTTAAGGGTCAGGATGATCAGCGGCGCCAGCAGCGTCGTCGGCCGGACCTTCAGCCCGCGTGCCTTGTGCGCTTCGCGGATCGCCTGATAACGGCCGACGATCTCCGGCACGAAACGCAGCACCAGCCCGAGCGCCAGGCCGATATCGTCGGCCTGCACCCAGCCGGTGCGTTCGAGCGGGCGGGCAAGCGCCGTCACCTCGTCGATGAACTCGGTGATCGACGTCGTCGCCGTCACGGTGGCGGCCAGCAGCATCAGCGCCGTCAGCCGCAGCAGGGGCACGAGCGCCTCCTGCCAGGGATTGAAGATGAGGTTGAAGAGTGCCACGACCGCGATCGTCAGGAAGACCGGCCGCAGCCGCCTGAGTCCATCGGCAAAGGGCAGGCCGACCATCCGGTAGAGAACCGCCGTCAGCAACACGGTGATCGACAGCAGGACGAGGTTCCCGCTGATGAACAGCACCACGCCGAAGATCGTCAGCGACAACAGTTTTAGCCGCGGCGAAAGCCGGTGCATCACGCTGTTGCCTTCGACATAGAGCGACTGCATCAGGCGGCGATCTCCTTGTAGCGGGCGATCGCTTCAGCAGCCGGCGCATCGGCGGCAAGCCGCCCTTCATGAAACAGCAGCACCCGCTCGAAACCGGCGATCAGCTCCAGATCATGCGTGATGATGATGGCGCTTTCCGGGAGACCGGCGATAATCCCTTCGACCAGCGCCCGGTTCTTGAGGTCGAGTTGGTTGGTCGGTTCGTCGAGGATGAGGATGCCCGGCCCCGTTGCCAGTACCGAGCAGAGGGCCGCCACCTGCAACTCGCCGCCCGAAAGCTCATGTGCGCGCCGATCGGCCAGCGCCTCAGCGCCGAAGCGGGCCAGCACACCCTCGACCTTCGCCTCGATCTCCGCCTTGGTGAAGCCGCGCCGCTTGAGCCCGAAAGCGATGTCGTCTTTGACGATCGGCAGGATGATCTGGTTCTGCGGCGACTGGAAGATGAAACCGACATCGGCCACAGCGGTTTTCTCGTCGCTGGTGTCGCGGCCGTTGACGGTGACGCGGCCGACCGATGGCTTGGTCAATCCGTTGATCAGCCGCGCGAACGTGGTCTTGCCCGAACCGTTCAGCCCGATGACGCCGATGCGTTTTCCACTGATGCCAAGCGTCAGCGGCTGCAACGCCACCCGCGCCCCGAAACTGACCCCGGCGCCTTCGAAACGAATATCCAAACCAATCCCTCGCATTTTTCATCGGAGGAGATTGCCGAAACCGGCCCCTCATCCGGCTGCCGCCACCTTCTCCCCGCTTGCGGGGCGAAGGGACCATGCCGCGACCTCTCCATTCCCCACCAACCTCTCGCAGGGCACGTCCCCTCTCCCCGCCGGCGGGGAGAGGGTTAGGGTGAGGGGCAGCCATTGGCGCCAACCTGACAGCAGTGCTTCTACACGGGGAATCGAGGATGATGAAAGTGCAAATCTTGCCGTCGATATGGGTCGATATCGGGTGGCTAGGAAGATTTTCCGGATTATGATGGGGCCATGACGAATCTGCTTTCCAATTCCGACGCCCGCCGTGTCTTCCTTGCCAAGCAGGGCCTCAGCGCTCCGCCGAACCGCGCCTTGACCAAGGCCGGCCTGCTGCAGCTCATCCATGAACTGGGTTTCGTCCAGGTGGACAGCATCCAGACGGTGGAGCGGGCCCATCATCAGATCCTGTTTTCCCGCAACCAGACCTACAGGCGCGAGCATCTGACCGCGCTGCTCGAAAAGGACGGCGCGCTGTTCGAGCACTGGACGCATGATGCTTCCATCCTGCCGAGCGCCTTCTTCGTCTATTGGAAGCACAAGTTCCTTCATCAGGAGAAGGTGCTCATCGAACGCTGGCGCAAATGGCGCGGCGAGGGCTTCGAGGCGGCCTTCGAGGAGACCTATGAGCGCGTGCGGCGCGACGGCGCGATCCTGTCGCGCGACATCAAGGCCGACGGCCACGTTTCCGGCGGCTGGTGGAACTGGCATCCGAACAAGACGGCGCTCGAATATTTCTGGCACACCGGCAAATTCGCCATCGCCGGCCGCTCGAATTTCCAGAAGATCTATGATCTGGCGGAGCGCGTCATCCCGACCGAGTTCCGCGAGCCCGAGGTGAGCCGCGAGGAATTCGTCGACTGGGCCTGCCGCAGCGCGCTCACCCGGCTCGGCTTCGCCACCCATGGCGAGATATCAGCCTTCTGGAACCTGGTCTCGCCCGATGAGGCCAAGGCCTGGGTATCAACCCATCGCGACGAACTGATCGAAGTGCTGATCGAACCGGCGCTCGGCGGCAAGGCGCGCCCATCCTGGGCTTTTGCCGATTTCCTGTCGACGCTCGACACTTACCCCGGTGCGCCGCCCCGCATCCGCGTGCTCAGCCCCTTCGACCCGATGATCCGCGACCGCAACCGCACCGAACGCCTGTTCGGCTTCTTCTACCGCATCGAGATTTTCGTGCCCGAGCCGAAGCGCGAATATGGCTATTACGTCTTCCCGCTGCTCGAAGGCGACAGGCTGATCGGCCGCATCGACATGAAGGCGGACCGGAAGAAGTCGACGCTCGACGTCAAGCGGCTCTGGCTGGAGCCGGGCGTGAAACCGTCGGCCGGGCGATTGGAGAGGCTGGAAGCGGAGTTGGAGCGGCTGGTGCGGTTTGCCGGCTTGGAGAAGGTCGTGTTTTTGGAGGGCTGGAGAGGGTAACCCCTTCTCCCCAGCGGGGAGAAGGTGGCGGCAGCCGGATGAGGGGGCCTCATGGCACGCCGCTCAATATTGCCCTTCGCTTGCGCTCAGTGCACTCGCTCCTAACGTCGCTCACCCCCTCATCTGTCCTTCGGACATCTTCTCCCCGCTGGGGAGAAGAGGAGGAGCCCTCAGCAGATCTCCGTCGTGCTGATCTTGATGCCGAAACCTTCGAGGCCGACATAGTGGCGCTCGCGGCTGGTGAGCAGCTTGATCGAGCTGACGCCGAGATCCCTAAGGATCTGGGCGCCGAGGCCGATTTCCAGCCATTCGCTGTCGCGCGTCTGGGCTTCGGCATGGGCTTCTCGGCCCTGGTTGCGGGCCTTGCGGCCGTTATCGTGGTGGCCGACGCCGACCGAGCCTTCGCGCAGATAGACGATGACGCCGCGGCCTTGCTCGGAAATCTTCTGCATGTAGAAATCGACCGGGCTGTTCTTGCCGAACAGATCCTCGGCGACATTCTCCGGATGCAGGCGCACCGGGATGTCGACGCCGTCGCGGATGTCGCCGAAGACGACGGCAAGATGCTGCATCGGGTCCCAGGGCAGCGAATAGGTATGGGCCTTGGCCCTGCCGAACGGCGTCTCGATGTCGAAGCTGGTGCCGAGTTCGATCAGCGTTTCCTTGCGCTGGCGGTAGGCGATGAGATCGGCGACGGAGACGAGCTTCAGCCCGTGCTGTGCGGCGAAGTCGACCACCTGTGGGCCGCGCGTCACCGTGCCGTCGTCGTTGACCAACTCGGAGATGACGCCGATCAGCGGCAGGCCGGCGAGCTTGCAGAGGTCGACGGCGGCTTCCGTATGGCCGGAGCGCATCAGCACCCCGCCTTCGCGGGAAACCAGCGGGAAGATGTGGCCGGGACGGACGAAATCGGAAGCGCCGACATTCGGATTGGCGAGGTTGCGCACCGTCAGCGTCCGGTCGTCGGCGGAGATGCCGGTCGACGTGCCGTGCTTGAAGTCGACCGAGACGGTGAAGGCCGTCGTATGGGCCGAATCGTTTTCCGCCACCATGGCGTTGAGGTTGAGGCGCTTGGCCTCTTCCTTCGGCATCGGCGCGCAGACGATGCCGGAGGTGTGGCGCACGATGAAGGCCATCTTCTCCGGTGTGCAATGCACGGCGGCGACGATCAGGTCGCCTTCGTTCTCGCGGTCATTGTCGTCCATGACGACGACCATCTCGCCGGCCTCAAAGGCCCGGATGGCGTCGACGACGCGCTTCTGGTCATAAGACATGGGCGAGCGCTCCTATTTCAGACGGCCGGTCTGGCCGCGGTCGCGAAGATAATGGTCGGCGACGGCGCAGGCGACCATCGCCTCGCCGATCGGCACGGCGCGGATGCCGACGCAGGGGTCGTGCCGGCCCTTGGTGCGGATATCGACATTCTTGCCCTCCGCATCGATCGACTGGCGTTCGGTCAGGATCGACGAGGTCGGCTTGACGGCGAAACGCGCCACCACCGGCTGCCCGGTGGAGATGCCGCCGAGAATACCGCCGGCATGGTTGGAAAGGAAGATCGGCGTGCCGTCATTGCCCATGCGCATCTCGTCGGCATTGTCTTCGCCGGACGTTTCGGCGGCGGCAAAACCATTGCCGATCTCGACGCCCTTGACGGCGTTGATCGACATCAGCAGCGCGGCGATATCCTGGTCGAGCTTGGCATAGATCGGCGCACCGAGGCCGGCCGGCACACCTTCGGCAATTACCTCGATAACAGCGCCGATCGAGGAGCCGTTCTTGCGGATGCCGTCGAGATATTCCTCCCAGACCGGCACGATCGCGGCATCGGGCGAGAAGAACGGGTTCTGATCGACTTGATCCCAATCCCAGTTGCGGCGGTCGATCTTGTGTTTGCCGATCTGCACCAGCGCGCCGCGCACGGTGACGCCAGGCACGACAAGGCGGGCGATGCCGCCGGCAGCAACCCGCGCAGCGGTTTCGCGCGCAGAGGAGCGGCCGCCGCCGCGATAGTCGCGAATGCCGTATTTGAGGTCATAGGTATAGTCGGCATGGCCGGGGCGATATTGCCGGGCGATCTCGCCGTAATCCTTGGAGCGCTGGTCGGTGTTTTCGATCAGCATGGAGATCGGCGTGCCGGTGGTCGTCATCGTCTCGCCATCGGCGTCGAGCATGACGCCTGATAGTACCTTCACCAGATCGTCCTCGCGCCGCTGCGTCACGAAGCGGGATTGCCCGGGCTTGCGCTTGTCGAGCCAGACTTGCAGGTCCTCGAGCTTGAAGCTGAGCCCCGGAGGGCAGCCGTCGACGACGCAGCCGAGCGCCGGACCATGGCTTTCGCCCCAGGTGGTTACGCGGAAAAGGTGACCGAATGTATTGTGCGACATGTGTTCCCACGGTGGCGCGCCAAAGCCGGTCGCTGCCGGCCGCGCCATTGCTTGAAAAGGCGCGACACTCATAGGCCAAAAAACCGCCGAGGCAAAAGCCTTTCTTTGCGCCAAACCGGCAGCTCAGGAAATGCTGTTTCCGTTCGTTGCCATGGACGGGCGGCGCATGTTGGCCCCATTCTCTCTGCTCAGGCGGGGAGGGGGAAGGGCGAGACCTGTCGGCAGGCCGCGATCAGGACGCCAGCCGCCACCCCGTTCCTGTGGCTTCGTTGGTGAAATCGTCGAAGGAGAGCGGCCGCGAGAAGGCAAAGCCCTGGAGGATATCGCAGCCGAGATCGCGCAGCAGTGCGGCATGTGCCGCCGTCTCCACCCCTTCGGCCACCGTCTCGACGCCGAGCGAGCGGGCGATTTCGATGATCGAGCTGACGAGTGCGCGCTCCTGCGAGGCATTGACGATCGGCTGCACCAGCTGGCGGTCGATCTTCAGCCGCTTGGGCTTCAGCTTCAACAGGCTAACGATCGAGGTATGGCCGGTGCCGAAATCGTCGATCTCGATATCGATGCCGAGCGCCTTGATGCGCTCGAGATTCTGCGAGACGACGTCCTCGCTCTCGTCGAGGAAGATCGATTCCACCAGTTCGAAGGAGATTTCGCCGGGGCGGATATGCAGGTCGGCGAGTGATTCCAACAGGCTGCCGTCATGCAGCCGCCGTGCCGAAACATTGACCGAGACCTTGGGCACCACAATGTCGCGCGCCGTCCAGCGCACCTTGTCGCGCAGCGCCGTTTCCAGAACGATCCGGTCGAGCATCTGCACGACATTGATCTCGTCGGCAATGCGCAGGAACTTGTCGGGTGTCAGCAGCCCCTTGGACGGGTGGTTCCAGCGCACCAGCGCCTCGACGCCCGTCAGTTCCATCGTCCGGGCGCAGAATTGCGGCTGATACCATGCGGTGAATTCGCCATTGTCGATGCCGGCAAGGATCTCGTCGGCGGTGCGCTTGGTGTTGATGATATCGGCCTGGAGATTGTGATTGAAGAATTCGAAGCGGTTGCGGCCCATGCTCTTGGCGCGGTAGAGCGCGATATCGGCATTGATCAGCACCTTGCGCGCATCGACATGGATGCCGTTGGCGAGCGCAATGCCGATCGACACGCCGCAGCGGCAGGAAAAGCCCTGGAAATCGATCGGCTGGCGCATCTCCTCGATGATCCGCGTCGAAAGCTGCGCCATCTCTTTGTCGCCGACGTCGAGTGCCAGAATGACGAACTCGTCGCCGCCGATGCGCGCGACGATGTCGCTGCCGCGGACATTCTTGGCAAGCACCTTCGAGGCGTGCACCAGCATCGCATCGCCGGCCGCATGGCCGAGCGTATCGTTGATGTCCTTGAAGCGGTCGAGGTCGATGTGCAGGATCGAGAATTTCTGCCGCTGCTGGCGACCGTCATGGGTCAGACTTTCCAGTGCGATATCGAGCTTGCGGCGGTTGGCGAGTGCGGTCAGCGGATCGTGCAGCGAATTGTGCTCGATCCTGTTCTTGACAAGCTCGAGCTCGATATTCTTGGCGACCGCCTCGTCCTTGGCCGCCTTCAGCCGGATCGTCATCAGCACGTCTTCGGTGGCGTCGAAGGCGATGCCCATGATCTTCATCTCGCCGGTCCCCGTCTGGTGGACCTTGCCGACCGAGCGCACATAGCGCACCGAGCCGTCGTCGACGATCACGCGGCAGACGAGGGTGTGCGTGTCGCCGTTGCGCTTGAAGTGGCGCGCGCTTTCGAGCGCTAAGGCCCGATCCTCGGGGTGGATGCAGCCAAGCCAGGTCTCTTCGGTCATGAAGCCGTTGCGCGGCGCAAGGCCATAGAGCTCGTGCATCCGCTCGTTCCAGATCGAGCCGCCGAGGCCCGGCCGAGCCTCCCATATGCCGCACTGATAGGAATTGAGCGCCAGGTCGAGCCGGCTGGAAAGCTCGGCGAGTTGCCCCTCGCGGCTCGACAGCTCTTCAAGCGCCAGCTCCAGCTCGGCATTCTTGACCTCGCTCGTATCCTTGGCCTTGCGCAGCGTGTCGGTGGTCTCAGCATCGGCGGTCACGTCCCAGACGATGCCGATCGTCTTGCTGACGCCGCCGGCATCCGTATAGAAGGCGCCGACCGAGCGCAGGTGGCGGATGCCGCCATTGCCTAACAGGATCCGGTACTGCGCCGTGCAGGCAGCACCCGCAATGCTGCAGCTGAAGAAATGCACTTCGGCGGTTTCACGGTCCTCGGGCAGGATCGCCGCCAGCCATTCGTCGAGCACCCGGCTTCCTTCTGCCGCCGCTTTGCCGTGCAGGGCTGCAGCGCGCGCGTCCCAGAGCAGGCTGCTCGAATGATCCTCCAGCTCCCAGATGCCGATATTGGAGGATTCCAGCGCCAGGTTCAGCCGCTGCGATAGTTCCAGCAGTTTTGCCTCGCGCGTTTCCAGCGCGGTGATGTTGCGATTGCGCTCGCCGAGCAGCAGGGTCGCGAAGAAGATCGGCACGATGATGATGAAGCCGGCGGCAACGATGATCAGGCGCAGCTCGGTGCGGTTTTCGGGTATCGCGTTCCAGCCGCTGTTCGGCACGGCAGAAAGCTCCCACTTGCCGCCGGCAAAGCCGATCTTCTGGCGCATCGGATCCTTGCCGTCGATATCGGAGGACCCGAAGAACGGCGCGGGGGGAGGAGCTTTGGCGGCGGTCGGCAAGCCGATATCGCGAATGGCGATCGAAAGATGGCCGAGATGCGGATAGCGCTCCTGGTTTTCGCGGTCGCGTGCCGGCATCAGCCCGGTCGCCTGGTAGAACATCGTCTGGTCGATGGCGACTTCGACCGCCCCCCAGATTCGCCGCTGGCCATTCTCCTTGACGTAAACCGGGAAGAAGATGGCAAAGGCGTCCCGGCCTTCGGTGCTGATCGGGCCGTAGAAGCGCGCCGACTGGTTGCCGGTCGCGCCGGTTATCGCCTGGCGAAAGAAGAGCGCCTCGCGCACGTCGCGGCCGATCCGCTCATTGCCGGACTGCGCTGGGTGGATGTCGCGGATGATGAAATCAGGCGCGACGGCGATATGAATGAAAGACGGGTTCTGGATCAGCAGCCAGTTGATCTGGCGCTCCATCTCCTCCCCGTTTGCCGCGCTGACGGAGATCAGGTTCGTCAGGTCGCGCACGACGCTGAGGTCCATATTGATCTCGGCCATGACGCGGGCGCGGATGAGGTTCGTCTCGTTTTCGGTGCGGATACGAAGTTCGCGCACATGAGACGCAGTATTGGCCTGGTCGAGCCCGAAGCCGACCATGATGACGACGAGGGCGACAAGCGAGGAAACCAGAAACGAGACGCGGCTATTCTTCAACACGCGCCGCAACTGCTTGCTGTCGCTGAGCCTGGATAACAAAACGAAACCCCCATGTTGACGAGCAACTGTAGGGCGCGCGGGTTAATTTACGATTGCCCGCCGGCGATGCCGAGAGATCGCGGGAAGGGAAAAACCGCGGATTAACGCACCATCTTGATTATATTTAAAATCCTATTCATCAATTGGGCGGGAAAAGCCATTCTTACGGGCAATTTTCGCCATATTCAGGAGCTTATCTGTGGCCAGTCATGTTCTCGTGCAGCGTCTTAAAAGGATTGTCGCCATGCGTTTCGTCGTCGCCACGCTTTTGGCAACAGCAAGCTTCCTGTCACCGATGAGCGGTTTTGCCGAGAGCGCCGATGTCGAGGCGACCATCAAGAAGGTCGACACGGCCAACCTCGTGCTGACGCTCGACGACGGCAAAACCTATCAGGCGCCCGAGGAGTTCAATTTCGACGGCCTCGAAGCCGGCGTGAAGGTGATCGTCTTCTACACCGAGGTCGACGGCAAGCGCGTTATCAACGATCTCGATATCGTTAAATAGGCAGCGGATTGCTGCCCCTCACCCTAACCCTCTCGGGGAGAGGGGACGTGCCATACGAGACGTAGATGGGGACGGAAAGGTCGCGATATGGTCCCTTCGCCCCGCGAGCGGGGAGAAGGTGGCGGCAGCCGGATGAGGGGCTGGTGTCGGCAATCTCATTGGCCGGTAACGCGCTCGTGTCCCAATCCGACCTAGCGCCCTGCAATCCCTACAGCCAGGCGATCGTCCGCTCAGTGGTTTCGATCCGGATGATCCGGTCCTGCGGGATCGCGCCTTCCGCAGCGCTGCTTTTCGGCAGGTCGGCGATCGTCTGGAACAGCGTGCGGATGACGCCGCCATGGGTCACGCAGACCGTCGGACGATCGACGGAGTTCAGCCAAGAGCCGGTGCGCCAGGAGAGGATTTCGTAGCTTTCCGCGTCATCGCCGGGCGGGATGAAATCCCATTTCGAGGCGTTGCGTTCCGCCACCCGCTCGCGCTGGGTCGCCTTCAGCTCCTTGATCGTCGAGCCCTCCCAGTCGCCGAAGGAAATTTCCACCAGCCTCGGATCGGTGCGATAGGCAAGCGGCGGCAGGCCCATGGCGGTGCGCATGATTTCCATCGTCGCACGCGTGCGCTGGAGCGGGCTTGCGACAAAATCGAACTCATCGACCGTGTCGCCGAGAATCTCCGCCAGCGCGACACCGTTCTGCCGGGCCTGTTCCAGGCCCGTGGCATTCATCGGGATATCCTTCTGACCCTGCAGACGGCGCTCCGCATTCCAGTCAGTCTGGCCGTGTCTGATCACGTAGATAAGCACGGTCTCGCATCCCTATGGAGAAATCAGTCCTTGACGACGGAAATGTCGGGCGCGTCGACCGCCTTCATGCCGATGACATGATAGCCGCTGTCGGCATGGTGCACTTCGCCGGTGACGGAGCGCGACAGATCCGAGAGGAGATAGAGGCCGACATCGCCGACTTCCTCGATGGTGACGGTGCGGCGCAGCGGCGCGTTATATTCGTTCCACTTCAGAATATAGCGGAAATCGCCGATGCCGGAGGCGGCAAGCGTCTTGATCGGTCCGGCCGAGACGGCGTTGACGCGGATGTTCTGCGGCCCGAGGTCGACGGCGAGATACTTGACGCTCGCTTCGAGCGCGGCCTTGGCGACGCCCATGACGTTATAGTTCGGCATCACCTTTTCGGCGCCGTAATAGGTCAGCGTCAGCATGGCGCCGCCATCCGTCATCAGCTTCTCGGCGCGGCGTGCGACCGAGGTGAAGGAATAGACGGAGATCTGCATCGTCTTGGCGAAATTGTCGGCCGAGGTATCGACGTAGCGGCCGGTCAGCTCGTCCTTGTCGGAAAAGCCGATCGCATGCACGAGGAAATCGATCTTGCCCCAGAGCTTTTCGACGTTCCCGAAAACCTCATCGATGGTGGCTTCATCGGCGACGTCACAGTGGCCGACGAGTGTCGCGCCGATTTCGGCGGCGAGCGGCTCGACGCGCTTCTTCAGCGCATCGCCCTGGTAGGTGAACGCAACTTCTCCGCCCTGCGCATGAATGGCCTTGGCAATACCCCACGCAATCGAACGATTGTTGGCGACACCCATGATGACGCCGCGTTTGCCTGCCATTAGGCCGGATGCTTGAGCCATATTTCGCTCCCTAGGATTCTGATCGATCCTGCCTATGGCATAGGCCGTTAATCGGTTCAAGCTTGGCCGGGATCATCAACTGTTAGGGATCGTAATAAAGGGTGCGAATGTCATAAAAATTTCATAGGAACAGGCCTTCGCGCATGCTCCGCATGAGATCGGTGATTTTGTCGTCGGGTTTTTCCCACAGGATAATGCGCAATTCGACAACGAGATCGCCTCTGCCGCCCTCTTCGCGGGGCAATCCCTGGCCGGGAATTCTAATCGTCTTGTCCGAGCCGGACCATGCGGGGATCGTCACGTTCAGCGGCCCGCTCGGTCCTTCGATACGCGCCTCGGTGCCGAGCACGGCATTTTCGATGCTGAGCGGCAGCACCGCGTGCAGATCGAAACCATCGACGGTGAAGCGCGGATCGGATGCGATGCGAATGTTGATGACGGCGTCGCCGCGCTGCATGCCAGGCAGCTTGAAGCCCTGTCCCTTGAGCCTGATCTCGTGACCGTCGGTCGTGCCTGCCGGCAATGCGAAGCCGATTTCGCGGCCCTCCGGCAGCGATGCGGTGATCCAGCCGCTCTTCAACACGTCGTCGATCGTCACCGTCGCCGTCGTCACCTCATCCGGTGCTTTATCGAGGCCGGTATCCTTGGCGCCGGTGAAACGGCGCACCAGGTTTGTCAGGATGCTGAGCGGCAGCGACAGGTTGGCGGCAGCATTTTGCCCGGCTTCGCCCGATTCCTCATCGCCCTTGACCTCAGCCTCGGCGGCATCGCCATCCATTCGCCTGCCGGTCTCGCCCTGCGCGTTTTGTGCCTGCGGATTTTGGGCCTGCTGATATTGCGTCTGCTGGGCGCGACCCTGCGCCTGGCCGCCGCTGGCCGCGCGGGCCTGAGCGCCAAAAATGCGGTCCACCATCTCGTCGGCGGCCTCGGTCGCGCCTGCCTGTTGCCTGGAGCCGTCGGCGGCGGCCTTCTGGGCGGCGCGCGCCAGCTCTTCCATCACGCGCTCGGCATTGGCCTGCGCCGCCTTGGCGCGCACGGCTGCCTCGCGGGCGGCCTGGCGCTGCTGCATGATCGTCTGTTCGTGCTTCTTGGCTTCCGCCATCCGCAGGGCATTGTCGAACAGGCTGCGTTTGCGCGGATCCTTCAAGGTTTCATAGGCGCGGCCGATCTCGGCGAACCGGGCCGTCGCCGTCGGATCGTCCTGATTGTGGTCGGGATGGGCTGATTTGGCCATGTTGCGCCAAGCCGCCTTGATCTCGTCTACTGCCGCATCGCGCTTGACGCCCAGAATTTTGTAAGGATCGCGCATGTTAAAACCGCCGGTGTTGCGATGCGGCAAGCCTCGTCCTTGCCCGGCATCCCCGTCCAATAAAACGTGTGTGGCGTCACCCGCCGCAAAGGCAGGAACAGCCACTCTCAACGCCGATCCTGCGGTGGAGTTGCTAATCACTTGTTATTTCTTTGAAGAGATGTGGGGTGTTTCGCGGTAAATGGTTAGCTCTTTGCTAAGCATTCGGCAGAAAGCGGTCGCGCGTTAACCTGTTGGCGAGGGCGCTGTGCGTCTTTTCGAGCAAGGGACGCTGTAATATTTTGAACGACCTTAGGAAGATCAGCTCTCGGGCTGGAAGCTTAAGAGCTGCCAGTTGCCGCCGCCGACGAGGCAGGTCTTGCCGTAGAATTTGGCGATGCCGACATAGGAATGGCGGGTCGTCCGGAACTGGCGGCAGACCTGGCCGGACTCATTGTTCTCGACGATCGTATCGATGACGCCGGCACTGCCGGTCGATGCGTTCGCCCAGGGAAGCGGCTGGCCCTCGAGCCTTTGCACGTCGGCCGAGGTCACGGCGTTGCGCACGGTCATTTCGTCGGAAAGCGTATCGGTGCTCGGCGGCGTCTGCGGCACGGTGCCGGTTGCCACCGACCGGTCGACCTTGGCTTCACTCAGGAAATCCATGCCGCCGCCGACGCAGCCGGATAGCGACAACATCGCGACGCCGATGACGAAGAACACAGTGCTGCGTTGCCGCAGGCCCTTTGTATGGCGAGATGACTTTGTTATGACTTCCACCCTGCATCCTGTCCAGTTATCAAAAGCTGGGCGAGTTTTAAATAATCCGGGGCATTTGAACCAATATGTCGGCAAACGAGTTAACAAGCGGTGACTTTACCGAAAGTGGCGAGCCCTTCAAGCTCTTTGCCGAATGGCTGAAAGAAGCGGAGGTTTCCGAGCCCAATGACCCCAATGCGGTGGCGCTGGCAACGGTCGATGAGGATGGTCTTCCGAATGTCCGCATGGTTCTCCTGAAGGGATTCGACGACGACGGTTTCGTCTTTTACACCAATTTCGAGAGCCAGAAAGGCCGCGAAATTCTTGGCCAGAAAAAGGCCGCCATGTGCTTTCACTGGAAAAGCCTACGCCGTCAGGTCAGGCTGCGCGGTCCTGTCGAGATCGTCACCGATGCCGAAGCCGACGCCTATTTCAAGACGCGGGCGCGCGGCAGCCGCATCGGCGCCTGGGCCTCCAGACAATCCCGCCCGCTCGAAAGCCGTTTCGCGCTGGAAAAGGCCGTGGCCGAATATACAGCGCGCTATGCCATCGGCGAGATTCCGCGCCCGGCCCACTGGTCGGGCTTCCGCATCCGCCCGACCTCGATCGAATTCTGGAAGGACCAGAAATTCCGCCTGCATGACCGCGTCGAATTCCGCCGGCCGTCACCGGAAGGCGAATGGGACAAGGTGCGGATGTATCCGTAACGGGCTTTACCTGCCCATCAGCTTCAGCGGTATGCCGGAGGCGAGCGCCGAGACGTAGCGACGCTTCTGGTAGAAGCCGTTGAGCGAAATGCGCGGGAGATAGCCGGTCAGCCGCGCTGACGGCAGCCCGGGCTGCGTGGTGACCGCAAGGGTAAAGCCGAGATTGCGAGCGATGCGCGCCTCGCGGGCGGTCGCAGCCGCCGGCGTGCCGTAGGGATAGGCGATCGTCCCGGGACGGATGCCAGTCACTGCTTCGACGTAATCTGCCGAAACCTGCATTTCGATTCGCGCTTCGGCTTCCGGCAGGCGGGCGAGCGCGCGATGGCTGATCGTATGAGCGCCGAGCGTTGCGAGCGGGTGTGCCGCCAGCCATTGCAATTCGCCGGGCCCCATCACCAGCTCGCGGACGATATCCGTCGGCTCGATGCCGTTTTCGCGCGCCAGCAGATCGATGGCGGCAACGGCGCGCGCCTCGTCGGAGCCGTGGATATAGGCGGCAAAGCGGTCGAAGGCATGCCATTGCTGCTGCGGGCTGTCGAGCACAAGGCGCTCCATGCCGTGGCCGAAATCGAAACGGATTTCCGGCGCCTGGCGCAGGAGGACGGCGAGCGTCTCCCACCAGATGCTGTGGGAGCCCTCGGCAAAACCCTTGGCGACGAACACCGTGAACGGCGCCTGATGCCGCTCGAACACCGGCAGCGCATGCTCCAGATTATTGCTGTATCCGTCGTCGAGCGTGAAGGCCGCGAAGGGCTTTGCGCCTTCCGGCTCCGCCAGCAGCGCCGGCACCTGATCGAGCGGCACGAAGCGGTAGCCCTCGCGACGCAGCCGCCGCAGCGCCGCGTCGAGAAAACCGGGGGTGATTTCGAGATGCGCATTCGGCTCGAAAGCCTGGGCCACGTGCGGGCGGACATGATGCAGTGTGAAGACGACGCCGCGCCCGCGTGCTTCGCGCATCAGTCCGACAGACGCGAGCAGCCAGGAAAACTCGAGCCCGGCGCCGATCGCCAGTCGCTTGCCCAATCGCTTGAATTGTCCCGTCATGCGGCGCTTTTCCCTTGCCTTTTCCGGAAACTAGCAAGTGCGACTTAAGCCTTGCTGAATCCCGATCCGGCACGGGTCTTTCATTTCCTGTTTACCAAGACGATGAAAAGACTAGAAAAATGATAGGCGTTGCCTCAAAGTCGCGCCAAACTTGCGGCTTCTGTCACATTACGGCACAAATGCCGGTCTGACCGAGAGCCCGCATCAAGGGCTGCGCATCAGGTGCCAGCGTATGAGGGGCCAGGGTATGAGGGGAAAGTGCATGAGAAAGCTTTTGGCGGCTGTTTTGACCGTAACGCTTGCCGTTTCGGCGCCGCTTGCGGCCCTTGCCGGCAACGCTTCGCTGATCCTCGATGCCCGGACCGGCAAGGTTCTCGCCTCCGAAAACGCCGATACGCTGAACCATCCGGCCTCGCTGACGAAGATGATGACGCTCTATCTCACCTTCGAGGCGTTGAAGCGCGGCAAGATTACCTGGGACACCCCGATCAAGATGTCGAAATACGCTGCCTCCCGGCCGCCGACCAAGCTTGGCGTCAAGGCGGGCGGCACGATCACCGTGCGCGAGGCGGTCTATGGCATGATCGTCAAATCCGCCAATGATGCCGCCTCCGCCATGGGTGAGAAACTCGCCGGCTCGGAAAGCGGCTTTGCTCGGGTGATGACGGCCAAAGCCCGCCAGCTCGGCATGAGCCGCACCGTCTTCGTCAACGCCTCCGGCCTGCCGGACGGCCGACAGGTCACGACGGCGCGTGACATGTCGACGCTCGCCATCGCGCTGATGAAGAATTATCCGAACGAATACCGGCTGTTCTCGACGGCCAGTTTCAATTTCCGCGGCCGGACGGTGCGCGGCCACAACAATCTCATGTACCGCTACCAGGGCATGGACGGCATCAAGACCGGTTATACCAACGCCTCCGGCTTCAACCTCGTCAGCGCGGTCAGAGACGGCAACCGCCGCGTGGTCGGCGTCGTGCTCGGCGGCCGCACCGCCCGCAGCCGCGACGCCAAGATGGCTGGTTTGCTCGACCGTTATCTCGGCCGCGCCTCGTCTTCCGGCGGCGCAAAGCTGGTGGCGAGCGTCGGCGCGAGGGAACCCGTCGAAGTCGCGTCCGCCGCCGAGGCCTCCGATGTACCGGTGCCGCTCAACGCACCGCGCCCGGCCGACGATCTCGCAGCCAAAAGCTTGGCCTATGCCGATGACGCCGTCGTGCCGCTGGAACGTCCGGTCGCGATGGACGAGATCCTGAACGCCGGCAAGACGCCGAAGACATCGGCAGAGAAGACCAACGGTGACTGGCAGATCCAGATCTCGGCCGCACCGAGTGCCGATGCGGCGCGTGCACTTCTCGCCCAGGCGAAGTCGGAAGGCGGCGCACCGCTGGTGTCCGCCTCGCCCTATACGGAGGCGGTCGGGCAGGGGGTCAACAAGATCTATCGCGCCCGCTTCGTCGGCTTCGCCAGCAGGGATGCGGCCGTCTCGGCCTGCGACGCGCTGAAGCAGCGCTCCTATGACTGCATGCTGCTGCCGGACCACGGCTGACCGCCGCGCCAGCACTCCGGACAATCCACGCGGGACAATCCCACGCTGGACAAACATTGGGAATCAGCGTCTCCTCCATAAACAAAAGGAGAACGCTCATGCTGCGCCGTCTCGCCGATCAGTTCGAAACCTCATCCGCGGCCTATGCCGCAGCCAACGGCATCGAGCGTGACCCCGACTGGTTTTTGCTGAAGCTGCAGGAGGAGGTGGGCGAACTCACCCAGGCCTGGAACCGCCTGACCGGCCGCGGGCGCCGCAGGGAACGGACGCAGGAAGAGCTCGACCGCGATCTCGCCGACGAAACCGCCGACCTGCTCGGCCACATCCTGCTCTTTGCCCGCCGCAACGATATCGACCTTGCCGCTGCGATCGAGCGGAAGTGGCGGTTTCAGCCAGCGCTGACGTCGAAGGGCTGATGCATGTCGCCCCACGTTTACGTGCGGCCGTCAGTCTTCGGAAACTTAGGTCAGCCGATCTTATAGCGGTAGAATTTGCTGTCCACCGCCATCAGCGGGAAGGCGCGGGGCAGGGCGCTCTTGGCGATCTCGGTAAAGCCGTTCTTCTCGTAGAAGCGATGCGCGGCGACGAACTTGTCGGTCGTGCCGAGGAAGATATCGGTGAGGCCGGCATCCCTGGCATGGGCAAACAGCCGATCAAGAAGCCGCGCCGCCACGCGATGCTCGTGGCCGCGAACCTCAGCTGAGACGAACATCTTGCGCAACGCCGCCTGGTTGTTGCCGATATCCTTGAGCCCGACCGTGCCGACGATGGCGTCATCCTTGACGGCGACCCAGAACTGTCCCTTGCCGGACTGATAGAAATCCGGGATGACCCGGAGATCCGGTTGCGCATCCACGGTGATATCGATGCCGAATTCCTCGCGCTGGATCGACAGGATCACCGAAAGCACGGCATCGGCGTCATCGGCGGTGAAGGTTCTGATTTCGACATCCGCCATGACGGGGTCCTTTCGCCTCAGGTCTGCGTGCCGCCGACCGTCACCTGATCCATGCGCAGATGCGGCTGGCCGACGCCGACGGGAACCCATTGACCGGCTTTGCCGCAATTGCCGATGCCGGTATCGAGCTTCATGTCGTTGCCGATCATCGACACCCGCTTCATCGCATCCGGGCCGTTGCCGATCAGCATCGCGCCCTTGATCGGCGCGCCGACCTTGCCGTTCTCGATCAGATAGGCCTCGGTGCAGCCGAAGACGAACTTGCCGGAGGTGATGTCCACCTGGCCGCCGCCGAAGGAGACGGCATAGATGCCCTTCTTCACCGAGGCGATGATTTCCTCGGGCGTCTTGTCGCCGCCGAGCATGTAGGTGTTGGTCATGCGCGGCATCGGCACATGGGAATAGCCCTGGCGGCGGCCGTTGCCGGTCGGCGCCATGCCCATCAGCCTGGCATTCTGCCGATCCTGCATATAGCCGACGAGCTTGCCGTTTTCGATCAGCACGTTGTAGGCGGACGGCGTGCCCTCATCATCGATGGTGATCGAGCCGCGGCGATTGTCGATCGTGCCGTCATCGACGACGGTGACGCCGGGGGCGGCGACCATCTGGCCGAGAAGGCCGGCGAATGCCGAGGTCTTCTTTCGGTTAAAATCGCCTTCCAGCCCGTGACCGACCGCCTCGTGCAGCATCACACCCGGCCAGCCGGAGCCGAGCACCACGTCCATCGTGCCCGCCGGCGCATCGATCGCCTCGAGATTGACGAGCGCCTGGCGCAGCGCCTCGTCGGCGCCGTATTGCCAGCTGCCCTCGGCGATGAAATCGCCGAAGCCGATGCGCCCGCCGTGGCCATAGGAGCCGCTCTCCTGCCGATCGCCTTCGCCGACCATCACCGAGATGTTGATGCGCGTCATCGGCCTGATGTCGCGCACACGATGTCCGTCGGCGCGCAGGATATCGACGACCTGCCAGCTTGCGGCGACCGAGGCCGTCACCTGGCGCACCTTGTCGTCCTTGCCCCTGAGATAGGCGTCGATGTCCTGCAGGACCTTGACCTTCTCCTCGAAGCTCGGCTGGCCGATCGGGTTCTCGTCGCTGTAGAATTTCTTGTTGGTGCCCTGGGGTGCGGCCGCATAGGAGCCGGAATAGCCGCGCGTCACCGCGCCGACCGCATCGGCGGCCCGCTTCAGCGCCGCCACCGAGAGATCGCCGGCATGGGCATAGCCGACCGCTTCGCCGGCAACGGCGCGCAGGCCGAAACCCTGTTCGGTGTTGAAGCTGCCGCCCTTCAGCCGGCCATTGTCGAAGGTCAGCGCTTCCGCCTGCGCATGCTCGATGAACAGTTCGCCGTCATCGGCGCCGGACAAGGCTTCGGCGACAAGGCCACGCATCGTGGCTTCGTCGGCATCGAAAAGCGTCAGGAGATCGGTGGTCATGATAGGGCTCCAATGGGCATGCGTTCAGGAGTGCACTGACTCCCTAGATAGGGCTCCACATAATAAGGAGTGAAGCCCTGCCGTCGAATTATTCTTTTTTAATGGGGATGGGAGCGTTTCTACCGCCTTGTGCTGGGTGGCGGCTCAGCTTTTTTACATAATCAGTTTGAGAGCTGATTTGTTCGAAATGCCGAGGAAATATCCGCCCCTCACCCTAACCCTCTCCCCGTAAACGGGGCGAGGGGACGTGCCCTGCGAGACGTGGGTGGGGAACGGAGAGGTCCGCGGCATATCCCTTCGCCCCGTTTACGGGGAGAAGGTGGCGGCAGCCGGATGAGGGGCGGGCCACGGAGACGACGGTTGCCCTCACGGCAGAGCGTCGAAACCTTCGGCGAAGCCCTTGAGGTCGACGGGGATGCCGATGCCTTCTTCCGGGGTCTGGAAGACGATGAAGGTTGCCTGGGCACCGCTGCGGAAGGTCTTGAGCAGTTCATCCTCGAGCACGACCTCGGCGTAGCAGCCGTCGGCGAAGCAGCGGACGAAATAGGCGCGGCCGATATCCTTGCCGTCGACATTGAGCCCGAGGCCGTTCGGCAGCAGCACGCCAAGTGGTGCCAGCACGCGCAGAATCTTCGACTTGCGGTCGGCCGTCTTCAGGACGACGACGGAAAGCCCGACCTCCGGCCGATCCTCGGCGATGACATTCTGCATCAGCGCGCATTGTTCGGTCGCAGCCCCGGCCGGCTTGTCGCAGACGACGGACCATGCGCCATGATTGGACTTTACCGTGCCCGGCGCCGGCGGCTGTGTCTGGCCAGGCACCGGTTCGACATTCGGTTTGGCGGCGCTCGGCTGTTGCGGCGCCGGAGCAGGGGCGGGCGCCGGCGCGGAAGCCGGGGGCTTGGCCTGTGACGGCGTGGGTTGCTGCTGTGCGAAAACGGGCGTCGTCGCTGCGGCCGCGATGCTGGCAGTCAGGAGAAGCGACTGCGCGAGGGAACGGAAACCCATGGAAACCTCTGGATATCGAATCATTGCGGCTATTGTTGAAGCTGCCCACCAAAAATGAAAAGCCCCACCCCGTGAAAACCGGGGGACTGCGGCGGAAATTGGACCTTTGCGAAATAATGTGTCGCGCGCGGATTGGCCGGAAAGCCGATTTTTCATATGCTGATGAAAAACTTGGGATGTTTTGCCGTTCTGACCTGCCTATGCTTTGAGCAAAAATGCCGCATAGACAATTGCTCTGACCTGTTGCGGCGAATGCCAAACTGTGGTTTGAAGCGCTGAAGATGGCAAGGATTCTGCGTTCTATTTTGCAGGTCAAGCGCTCGAGGGAGATAATAAGGTGATGAAGAAGGCTTATGCAGCCCTGACCACGCTGGTCTGTCTGCTTTTTGCTTCCGGCACATATGCCGACCAGCCCACGCCGTGGCAGGCGACGCTGCAGCCGGCGGCAACGCCGATCATGCGGGAAATCCACTGGTTCGAACAATATACCCTGTGGTTTATCGTTCCGATCACGCTCTTCGTTCTGGTCCTGCTCATCGTCGTCTGTTTCAAGTTCCGCGCCAGCGCGAACCCGGTTCCCTCGAAGACGAGCCACAACACGCTGATCGAGATTGCCTGGACCGTGGGGCCGGTCCTGGTGCTTCTTCTTCTCGCCATTCCTTCGTTCAACCTGCTGACGGCGCAGCTGACGCTGCCCGAAAACCCCGACGTGACGATCAAGGCGACCGCCACCCAGTGGCAGTGGAATTACGAATACGAAGGTTCGGGCGAAAGCCCGCTGGCTTTCGATTCCTACCTCTTGAAGGATCAGGACCGCGCGGCCGCCGGCAAGGAAGACAAGTCGATCTATCCCAGACTTCTCGCCGTCGATAACGAACTGGTCCTGCCGGTCAACAAGACGGTTCGCGTTCTCGTCACCTCCGCGCCGACGGACGTTATCCACGCTTTCGCCATGCCTTCCTTCGGCGTCAAGATCGATGCCGTGCCGGGCCGCCTGAACGAGACCTGGTTCAAGGCCGAGCGCGAAGGCCTGTTCTACGGCCAGTGTTCCGAGCTCTGCGGCAAGGACCATGCGTTCATGCCGATCGCCATCCGCGTCGTCTCCGAGGACAAGTACAAGCAGTGGCTGACCGCAGCCGCCAGCGACCTGCCCGGCGCCTACAAGACACTCATGGCCGCAACCGATGGTCCCGCAAAGACCGTCAACGTCGCCGAAGCACAGTAATAAAGGGGATCGGGACAATGGCTGGACCTTCCGCTCACGACGATCATTCTCATGATCACGCCGCCCATCATGACCACGCGCACGACGATCACGATCACGGGCACAAGCCGAGCTTTGCCAATCGCTGGCTGTTCTCGACCAACCACAAGGACATCGGCACGCTCTACCTGATCTTCGCGATCATTGCCGGCATCATCGGCGGCGCCCTGTCGGTTGCCATGCGCATGGAGCTGCAGGAGCCGGGCATCCAGATCTTCCACGGCCTGGCCTCGATGGTCTACGGCTATGAGGGCGATGCCGCGATCGACGGCGCCAAGCAGATGTTCAACATGTTCACGACAGCGCACGCGCTGATCATGATCTTCTTCATGGTCATGCCGGCGATGATCGGCGGTTTCGCCAACTGGATGGTGCCGATCATGATCGGCGCGCCGGATATGGCCTTCCCGCGCCTCAACAACATCTCCTTCTGGCTGATCGTTCCCGCCTTCGCGCTGCTGCTGCTGTCGATGTTCGTCGAAGGCCCGGCAGGCGCCTATGGCACGGGCGGCGGCTGGACGATGTATCCGCCGCTGGCGACAACCGGCACGCCGGGACCGGCGGTCGATCTTGCGATCTTCGCGCTCCACATTGCCGGCGCCTCGTCGATCCTCGGTGCGATCAACTTCATCACCACGATCCTCAACATGCGCGCTCCCGGCATGACGCTGCACAAGATGCCGCTGTTTGCCTGGTCAGTGCTGATCACCGCCTTCCTGCTCTTGCTGTCGCTGCCGGTTCTGGCAGGCGGCATCACCATGCTGCTCACCGACCGCAATTTCGGCACTGCATTCTTCTCTCCGGAAGGCGGCGGCGACCCGATCCTTTACCAGCACCTGTTCTGGTTCTTCGGTCACCCCGAGGTCTACATCCTTATCCTGCCGGGCTTCGGCATGGTCAGCCACATCATCTCGACCTTCTCGAAGAAGCCGATCTTCGGCTATCTCGGCATGGCCTACGCCATGGTCGCGATCGGTGCCGTCGGCTTCGTCGTCTGGGCCCACCACATGTACACGGTCGGCCTGTCGCTCGACGCGCAGCGCTACTTCGTCTTCGCGACGATGGTCATCGCCGTTCCGACCGGCGTGAAGATCTTCTCCTGGATCGCGACGATGTGGGGCGGCTCGATCTCGTTCCGCACGCCGATGCTCTGGGCGATCGGCTTCATCTTCCTGTTCACGGTCGGCGGCGTCACCGGCGTCCAGCTGGCCAATGCCGGTCTCGACCGCTCGCTGCATGACACCTATTACGTCGTGGCCCACTTCCACTACGTTCTGTCGCTCGGCGCCGTCTTTGCGATCTTCGCCGGCTGGTACTACTGGTTCCCGAAGATGACCGGCTACATGTACAACGAGCTGGTCGGCAAGCTGCATTTCTGGATCATGTTCATCGGCGTCAACCTGGTGTTCTTCCCGCAGCACTTCCTCGGCCTCGCCGGCATGCCGCGCCGCTACATCGATTATCCGGATGCCTTTGCCGGCTGGAACTACGTTTCCTCGATCGGCTCCTACATCTCGGCCTTCGGTGTGCTCATCTTCCTCTACGGCGTCTTCGAAGCCTTCGCCAAGAAGCGTGTGGCCGGCGACAATCCGTGGGGTGAGGGTGCAACGACGCTCGAATGGCAGTTGCCTTCGCCGCCGCCCTATCACCAGTGGGAACAGCTTCCGCGCATCAAGTAATTTGCGCGGACATCAGGACGCCGCATTCGATACGGCGTCCTGATCGTAAGACATTCAGGACGGAATGATGACGGTCATCGACAATCACGGGGTGCTTGCAAAGGACGGCGAATTGTCGGAAGCGAGTGCGCGCGATTATTTCGAATTGTTGAAGCCACGGGTCATGTCGCTCGTGGTCTTCACTGCCTTTGCCGGTCTCGTGCTGGCACCGGGCCATATCCATCCCGTCCTCGGCACGATCGCCATCCTCTGCATCGCCGTCGGTGCCGGCGCCTCCGGCGCGCTGAACATGTGGTATGACGCCGATATCGACGCCATCATGAGCCGCACCGCCAACCGTCCGATCCCGGCCGGCCGCATCGCGCCGTCGGAGGCACTGGCCTTCGGCCTGGTACTGTCGGGCTTTTCGGTGGTGATCCTCGGTCTGGCCGTCAACTGGCTCTCGGCCGGCATCCTCGCCTTCACCATCTTCTTCTACGCCGTCGTCTACACCATGTGGCTGAAGCGCTCGACGCCGCAGAACATCGTCATCGGCGGTGCTGCCGGCGCCTTCCCGCCGATGATCGGCTGGGCTTGCGTGACCAACAGCGTGACGATCGAGAGCACCGTTCTCTTCCTCATCATTTTCCTGTGGACGCCGGCGCATTTCTGGGCGCTCGCCCTCTTCAAGATGCGCGATTACGAGGCCGTCGGCGTGCCGATGCTGCCGAACGTTGCCGGCGAACGGGTGACCAAGCATCAGATCGTCGCCTATGCGGTGCTGACCGCCGTCTGCGCGGTATTGCCGTCCTTCCTCGGTTTCGCAAGCCTCGGCTATGGCCTCGTCGCCGCCGCCCTCGGTGCGATCTTCATATACTGTTCCATCGCCGTCTGGCGCATGCCCGACGGCGATTTGAAGATGATCCCGGCGAAGAAGCTCTTCGGCTTCTCGATCTTTTATCTCTTCGCCGTGTTCTCCGCCTTGATGATCGACCGGCTGGCGCCGGTGCTGGTCTCGCATGCGGGAGGTTGGTTCTGATGGAATTGCTCAAGCTCACGGAAGCGCAGCGCAAGTCGCGCCGCAACCGCAACGTCGCCCTCGGGCTGGTGCTTGCCGGCCTCGTCATTCTCTTCTACGCGATCACCATCGTGAAGATCGGCGGAGGAATGGCCGGATGAGCGAAAACGCCGGCACACCGAAGAAGCAGGGCCGCAACAACGGCGCCGTCGTCATGATGTGCCTGAGCTTCGTCTTCGGCATGGGCGCGATGAGCTATGCCGCCGTGCCGCTCTACCGCATCTTCTGCCAGGTGACCGGCTATAACGGCACGACGCAGCGCGTCGACCAGGTGTCGAGCGTCGTGCTCGACCGCACGATGCGCGTTACCTTCGACGCCAATGTCGCCCCCGGCCTGCAATGGGACTTCAAGCCGGTCGAGCGCGAGGTCAATCCGAAGATCGGCGAGACCATCCAGGTCAATTTCACCGCCGAGAATCGTTCGAACGAGACCCAGCGCGGCCAGGCGGTTTTCAACGTCACGCCGGGTGAAGCCGGCGTCTATTTCAACAAGGTGCAATGTTTCTGCTTTACGGAAACGGACCTGAAGCCGGGCGAGAAGCTCGACATGCCAGTGGTGTTCTACATCGATCCTGAAATCGTCAAGGCGGTGGAATCGAAGAATATCCATACGGTTACGCTGTCATATACGTTCTACCCGAAAGAGGGTCCGAAGCCGGTGGCTTCGAATGAGGGTGGAGCGGAGAAGATTGAAAAGAAACTTTGATCAAGGCTCGTTTCCGGCTATGCCGGGAACGGAGTGAAGGAAGACATCCGGGGATAGCGACATGGCCGATGCTCATCAGAAGAATCACGACTATCACATCATCGATCCGAGCCCGTGGCCGATTCTAGCCTCGCTCGGCGCCTTCATCATGGCGCTCGGCGGCGTCTCCTACATGCGCTACCTGAACGGCGGTTCGTTCAAGGTCGCCGGTTTCGAGCTTGCCAATCCCTGGGTTTTCTATATCGGCTTCGCGCTGGTGCTCTACGTCATGTACGGCTGGTGGGCCGATACGGTGAAGGAAGCCCATGAGGGCGCCCATACCCGCGTCGTCTCGTTGCACCTGCGCTACGGCATGATCATGTTCATCGCTTCGGAAGTGATGTTCTTCGTCGCCTGGTTCTGGGCCTATTTCGACGCCAGCCTCTATCCGAATGAAGCGATCCAGGCCTCGCGCCTGCTCTATACCGGTGGCACCTGGCCGCCGAAGGGTATCGAGGTCCTCGACCCCTGGCACCTGCCGATCTACAACACCGTCATCCTGCTCCTGTCGGGCACCACGGTCACCTGGGCGCACCATGCGCTGCTGCACAACGACCGCAAGGGCCTGATCCAGGGCCTGACGCTGACGGTGCTGCTCGGCATGTTCTTCTCTGCCGTTCAGGCCTACGAATATGCTCACGCCCCGTTCGCCTTCAAGAGCTCGATCTACGGCGCGACCTTCTTCATGGCGACCGGTTTCCACGGTTTCCACGTCCTCGTCGGCACGATCTTCCTGGCTGTCTGCCTGATCCGTGCGCTGCGCGGCGACTTCACCCCGAAGCAGCATTTCGGCTTCGAGGCCGCCGCCTGGTACTGGCACTTCGTCGACGTCGTCTGGCTGTTCCTGTTCTTCTGCATCTACGTCTGGGGCGGCTGGGGCGCACCTGTCGCAGCCGGCTGACCGGAACCATATTCATGCAAAAGGCGGGCCTCGTGCCCGCCTTTTTTGTTGGCAAATCTCGTTTTGCTTGGCCTCGTGCCACTGATGTCCGGTTTGCGCGGATAGCTGCCCCTCACCCTAACCCTCTCCCCGTTCTGACGGGGAGAGGGGACGTACCATACGAGACGAGAGAGAGGGACGAAGAGGGCGCGGCATGTCCCTTCGCCCCGTTTACGGGGAGAAGGTGCCGGCAGGCGGATGAGGGGCTGCCCTCGGCAATCTCCTGGGCCGAGGTGAGGGCGCCCGTACCCACTCTTATCGCCTCAGCGCGCCCCGGCGATCCGTTCGAAGGCCGAAGGTTCGGGAATGCCGAGATCCAACTGATGGCGGATCGCCTCGGCGCATTCGAGCGGTGTCAGCACTGATGTATCGACCTCCATGTCGTAGATGCCGGGACGATGCACCTCGTCCTGCCAGCGCTGCACTGGCTCTGGAATGGGCACTTCCTCCGTGGCGCTGAGATAAAGCGTCTCGCGTCCCTCCTGGACAATGTCGCGCCGCTGCATGATCGTCTCGATCGGACAGCGCACGCCGACGAACAGGACGGGAAAGTCTTCCAGTCGCCGGGCGCAATCGCTGAGGATGCCGAGCGGCTGCGAATAGCTGTCGTGGTGGCCGAGATCGGCGACGACATTGAGCCCCAGGCTGGCATGGATGGCGATCGATTCGTAGAGTGCTGCATAAAAGAACGGCACCAGTTCCTCCAGGTCCGGCCGTTCGCCGCCCGGCCGCAGTCCGATGCCCGGAAGGTAGCGCTTCGGTGTCATGGCATTGTAGCTGTCGACGCCGAGGTTGATCCACGGCCCCTCGAAGTGTTCCTGTACGGCGCGCGCGATGCTCGATTTGCCGCTCCGCGGCGCGCCGTTCAGGATAATGATCTGCACGGAATGGCTATCATTGGTCATCAGTCTTCTTCTTCTGTTTGGCGCGAATCATTACAGCGCGCCGCGCGACTTTTCAGACGCGGCAAGGACGCTGTAACACTTTGAATTGCTGATAGTTCCTCACATCGATTCCGATGTGAGGAACTATCAGCGGGACGAAATCACGCAGGCATTTCCCTTCGTCCTGCGAATAATTTATGGGAGAGTTAAGGCAGCATCGAAAAAGCCGCGGCCGCCAAGGCTGCCAGAAGGAATGCCATGAACGAGGACAGCGCCCATTTTCCGCCCGTCGATCCGGTGAAGTCAGGCATCAAGGGCTGCTGCCCGCGCTGCGGCCAGGGCAAGCTCTTCGATGGCCTGCTCGGCGTGAAGCCGCGCTGCGCCGCCTGCGGCCTCGATTATTCCTTTGCCGATTCCGGTGACGGCCCGGCCGTCTTCGTCATCCTCATCGTCGGCTTCATCGTCATCGGCATGGTGCTGTGGCTGCAGGTGAATTACGGGCCGCCGATCTGGGTGCATATCCTGCTCTTTGCTCCGTTGACGATTATCCTGTCGCTGCTGACGCTACGCTGGTTCAAGGGCATCCTGATCGCCATGCAATACCGCCATAATGCCCGCGAAGGACGCCTGAGTGACTGATATCGACCATGCCGCGCCGCGCCGCCGGCTGCCGGTTTTCACCGGCATCCTGGTGCTGATCGCCCTTGCCATCTTGATTTCGCTCGGCACCTGGCAGGTGGAGCGCCTGCACTGGAAGGAGGGCCTGATCGCTGATATCGCCGCGCGGCAGGCAGCAAGCCCCGTGCCGCTCGCCGACATCGAGGCGATGGCGGCTGCAGGCGGGGACATCGAATACCGCAAGGTGACCGCCAGCGGCCGCTACATCAACAACAAGGAGCGGCACTTCTTCGCCACCTGGCGCGGCCAGACCGGCTATTACATCTATACCCCGCTCGAGCTTGCCGACGGGCGCATTCTCTTCGTCAATCGCGGCTTCGTTCCCTATGACAATAAGGAGCCGGAAACGCGCATGCAGGGCCAACTGACGGATCAGCAGACCGTCACCGGCCTGGCGCGCGAAAAGCTTCCCGGCAAGCCTTCCTGGGTGGTGCCCGACAATGACGTCGCCAAGAACATCTTCTACTGGAAGGATCTCGACGTCATGGCCGAGAGCGTCGGGCTGGAGAAAGCGAGCGTCATTCCCTTTTTCGTCGATGCCGATTCCACCCTCAATCCGGCCGGCCTGCCGATCGGCGGCGTCACCCAGGTGGATCTGCCGAACGACCATCTGCAATATGCTTTCACCTGGTACGGGCTTGCCGCCGTGCTTCTCGTCGTGGTGGCGATCTCCTGGTTCCGCAAGGGGGCCAAGACACCTCAGCAATAGTATCACTTCAATTCTCGACCATATTGGGCTAGAGGTCCCTAAATCTCTCAACCCGGAACAGACATGAATATTGCGGCGAAACCTCCTTTGACGATCAGGCTCTGCGGCCCACGCGGCTTCTGCGCCGGCGTCGACCGCGCCATCCAGATCGTCGTGCTGGCGCTGAAATCCTATGGCGCGCCGGTCTATGTGCGCCACGAGATCGTCCACAATCGCTATGTCGTCGAGGGGTTGGAAGCCAAGGGCGCCGTCTTCGTCGAGGAACTGGACGAGATCCCGGCCGAACATCGCGCCCAGCCGGTGGTCTTCTCCGCCCACGGCGTGCCGAAATCCGTGCCGGAGGATGCGGCAAGCCGCAACCTCTTCTATCTCGACGCCACCTGCCCGCTGGTCTCCAAGGTCCACAAGCAGGCGATGCGCCACAATCGCCTCGGCCGCCATGTCGTCCTCATCGGTCATGCCGGCCATCCCGAGGTGATCGGCACGATGGGGCAATTGCCGGAGGGGTCCGTTTCGCTGATCGAGACGATCGAGGATGCCGACGCCTATGTCCCTGTTGATCCCGACAATCTCGGCTATGTCACCCAGACGACGCTATCGGTCGACGATACGGCCGGCGTCATCACCCGCCTGCACGAGCGCTTCCCGAACCTGACGGCGCCGGCGGCGGACTCGATCTGTTATGCGACGACCAACCGCCAGGAAGTGGTGAAGCAGGCAGCGCCCGGCTGCGATCTCTTCATCATCGTCGGAGCGCCGAATTCGTCCAATTCGAAGCGCCTCGTTGAAGTGGCGCTCAGGGCAGGGGCGAAAAAATCGATTCTCGTGCAGCGCGCCGCCGAGCTCGACTGGGACGAGATCGGCGCGATTTCGACGCTCGGCCTTTCCGCCGGCGCCTCGGCCCCCGAGGTCATCGTCAACGAGATCATCGAGGCTTTCCGCGCCCGCTTCGATGCCCGCGTCGAACTGGCCGAAACGGTGCAGGAAACCGAAAACTTCCTCGTCAACCGCGAACTGCGCAATATCGAGCTGACGGCGGCCGATATGGCCTTCGTCAACGGCTAGATCGGCCTTCGGCCTAAGCGTCCACTCCGGCAAATCCAATATCAACAAGGCATGAAGGGCGAGACCTCACTTGGCAGTCTATACCGATATCGCCGAAGACGATCTGAAATGGTTCCTGACGGAATATGACGCGGGCACGCTGCTTTCCTACAAGGGGATCGCCGAAGGCGTCGAAAACTCCAACTTCCTGCTTCACACCTCCAAGGATCCGCTGATCCTGACGCTCTATGAGAAGCGGGTGGAAAAGAGCGACCTGCCTTTCTTCCTCGGCCTGATGCAGCATCTTTCCGCCCGCGGCCTGTCCTGCCCGCTGCCGCTGCCGCGCCGCGACGGCGCGCTGCTCGGTTCGCTGTCCGGCCGTCCGGCGGCGCTGATCTCCTTCCTCGAAGGCATGTGGCTGAGAAAGCCGGAGGCGAAACACTGCCGCGAAGTCGGCAGGGCGCTGGCCGAGATGCATGTGGCCGGCGACGGTTTCGCGTTGAAGCGGCCGAATGCGCTGTCGATCGACGGCTGGCGGGGGCTCTGGGAGAAATCCGAAGCGCGCGCCGGCGAGGTCGAGCCTGGCCTGCGAGACGAGATCCGCAGCGAACTCGATTTCCTCTCCGCCGCCTGGCCGAGTGGCCTGCCGGCCGGCGTCATCCACGCCGACCTCTTCCCCGACAACGTCTTCTTCCTCGGCGACCAGCTCTCCGGCCTGATCGACTTCTATTTCGCCTGCAACGACCTGCTCGCCTATGACGTCTCGATCTGCCTGAATGCCTGGTGCTTCGAGAAAGACGGCGCCTATAACATCACCAAGGGCACGGCGATGCTCGAGGGGTACCAGAGCGTCCGGCCGCTGAGCGATGCCGAAATCTCAGCCTTGCCGGTGCTGTCGCGCGGGTCTGCGCTGCGCTTCTTCCTGACGCGGCTCTATGACTGGCTGACGACGCCTGAGGGCGCCATGGTCACCAAGAAGGACCCCCTCGAATATCTCCGCAAGCTGCGGTTCCACCGCCAGATCAAATCGCCCGCCGAATATGGATTGAGCCTATGAAACACGTCGATATCTTCACCGACGGTGCATGCTCCGGCAATCCCGGCCCCGGCGGCTGGGGCGCGGTGCTGCGTTATGGCGATGTCGAAAAGGAGCTTTGCGGCGGCGAGGCGGATACGACCAACAATCGCATGGAACTGCTGGCGGCGATCTCGGCGCTATCGGCCTTGAAGAGCCCTTGCGAGGTCGATCTCTATACCGACAGCGCCTATGTCAAGGACGGCATCTCCAAGTGGATTTTCGGCTGGAAGAAAAACGGCTGGAAGACCGCTGACAAGAAGCCGGTGAAGAATGCCGAACTCTGGCAGGCGCTGGAGGCGGCCCGTGACCGCCACAAGGTGACGCTGCACTGGGTCAAGGGCCACGCCGGCCACCCGGAAAACGAACGCGCCGACGAACTCGCCCGCAAGGGCATGGAGCCTTTCAAGAAGGGCAAGGCGGTTTCGTTTTAAGTGTGCAGCCTCACGCATCCGCCAGGGAAAAGCCCACTTGCGTGACTTGCCTTCTGCCCACCCCACCCTCCGTCATCCTCGGGCTTGACCCGAGGATCCACGGTGGTGTCCATCAGCATCGGGCATAGATCCTCGGCTCAAGGCCGAGGATGACGGAGATTGGGGTGGCGTTCCAACCAAACTCCGTGCTGGCTTAACACTCGCCGCCAACCGACAGGGCTTCGCAGAGTCGATGATGGGGAGGATTGCCTCTCCTCTTGATTCCTCGCCAAAGGCCTCCAGCACCTCACGCCGCCCGCTGCTGCGGCGCGGTCGCCGCGCCCTGGATCAGCCGGTGCAGATATTCGAGCTTTGCCACAACAGGCGAGGACAGAACGAAGGGGTAGGAGTCGGGCTGGCCCATGCTGCGCTGGATGGCGTTGATCGCGATGCTGAGCGGCACCCAGGCGCTGACCAGCTGTTCGGCGCTTCTTGCCCTGTAGGGGATGAAATCCACCTCGCCTGATATTTCCTCATGGCCGCTCGGATCGATGGCGATGCCGAAGGCGCGCGCGGTTTCGAGCGTATCGACGATGTGGAGGTAATGCGCGAAGCATTCGGCAAAATCCTCCCAGGGGTGCGACGCCGCATAGGCGCTGATGAAATTGTCCTGCCATCCCAACGGCGCGCCGCCGGCATAATGGGTCTGCAGGGCTGACATATAATCCTGCCGTTCGTCGCCGAAGACGGCGCGGAAATCGGCAAGGCCGCCCCGATCGCGCACCAGCTTGTTCCAGATAAAATGGCCGGCCTCGTGGCGGAAATGGCCAAGCAGCGTGCGGTAGGGTTCGTTCATCGAGCTGCGCGCCTGTTCGCGCGTCGCATCGTCGGCCTCCGCGGCGCGGATGGTGATCAGGCCTTCCTCGTGACCGGTCATAGCCGGCACGATAAAGCCGTTGCTCTCTATCGAATCCTCGAGGAAATCGAAGACCAGGCCGCCTTGCGGGTCTTGCGCCCGATCCGGATGCGGCAGCTTCCAGCGCAGCAGCGAATAAAACAGATGACGCTGCGCCTGGCTGATGCGCCGCCAGCGATCGATGCCGTCCTGGGTGTCGGTGTTCGGAACCAGCCGGTTATGGCGGCAGGCAACGCAGAATTCGCTCTCGCCATCATCGTCCACCAGCCAGTTGCAGATGTCGAGGCTGGCATTGGCACAGAAGCGGACGTCACGATCGGGATTGGAAACGAGCTGCCAGAGCGTCTCGTCGCGCGGTTCCAGCGCATGCATTGCGAGGTCGCCTGGCAAGAAGCCGAGGCGATGGTTGCAACGCACGCATCGACGGTTGTCGAAGTGGACGACCTGATCGCAATTGTCGCAGGCAAAAAGCTTCATCTTGTCTATCTCTGCAAAGCATGAGGATGGGGGATTAAAAATGCCTGCCGCGCGAGGGGCGCAGCAGGCATGGTTCTTGAAGGATGCACGATTGCTCAGAGCCGGTCGACGGCACCCTTGAGCTTGTCCTTGACCTTGCCGGTTGCGACTTGTCCCTTGCCTTTGGCTTCCTGGACGGCGCCCTTGGCCTGCATTTCGCGATCGTCCGTCGCCTTGCCGACGGCCTGCTTGGTCTTGCCGGCAATTTCGTTTGCCTTACCGGAAATCTTGTCGCTGGTGCTACCCATTATGTGATGTCTCCTTGGTCAGCATGGGCCTTTTGTCCATGCTTGCCGAAATGAAACGTCACTCGCAGCTATTCGTTCCCGCTGCCGTCAGGTCAGTTGCTGTCAGGGCAGCCTCTCAAGCATGGCCGGCTTCGGCCGAAAGCATGGCAGCGGTCACGCCCATGCCGGCGAGCGCCCGCTCGTATTTGTCGTCGAGGCTGCGGTCGAAGATCAATTCCTCATTGGCCGGGCAGGTGAGCCAGCCATTGTTGACGACCTCGCTTTCGAGTTGGCCGGCCGCCCAGGAGGAATAACCGAGCAGCATCGTTGCCCGCGTCGGCCCGTCGCCCTTGGAAATGGCGCGCACGATATCGAGCGTCGCCGTCAGGCAGATATCGTCGCTGACGGGGATCGAGGAGTCGCTGGAATAATCGTCCGAATGCAGCACGAAGCCGCGGCCGCTTTCCACCGGGCCGCCGGTCTGGATCGGGAATTCGCGCGCCCGCTTCGGCAGCACGATCGAATCTTCCTGCTTGATCATGTCGAGATGCAGCAGCACATCGGTGAAGGTAAGGCTCTGCGGCCGGTTGATGACGAAGCCCATGGCGCCGGCATCCGAATGCGCGCAAATGTAGATGACAGTGCGCGCAAAATTGCGGTCTTCCATGCCCGGCATGGCGATGAGGAACTGGCCATCGAAGAAGCCACGTTCCCGTCTGTTCTTCAGCGTCAATAAGGACATCGTTCCTCCTGCTGCTAGACCGCACCAAGGCCTCGACAAAAGAAACATGGGCCAATGTCACACATCAATCAACTGAAAATGAAGATTTAAATCGCCGCGACTTCTGGCGGCCAAACAGCACATTCGGTAAACCTTTGTTCCATGATGATTATTTCCTCAGGCCCGCGCAGGCTTTTAATCGCGGTTGTATCGGCGGTCGCAGCCCTTGTGCCGTTTTATTCCGCCCATGCGGAAGTGAGCGCCTGGGCGGACAACGAAGGCGGCCGCATGCGCCTCGTGGCGCTCGCGCCCGATGCCGGCGGCAAAATCCGCGCCGCCCTTCAGATCGAGCCGAAGCCCGGCTGGATCACCTATTGGAAAGAGCCCGGCAACAGCGGCATTCCGCCGCAAATCACCATCGCGCCGGAAAGCGGCGTCACGCTCGATGCCATCGCCTATCCCGTTCCGAAGCATTTTTTCAACGGCGCGATCGAGGATATCGCCTATGACGCGCCCGTGACGCTGCCGCTGTCGCTGACGGCGGCCGGCAAAGGCCCGGTTACGATCGACGCTGCCGCTTTCATCGGCATCTGCAAGGATATCTGCATTCCCTTCCAGGCGAATTTGCAGCTGAAGCTTGGCCCCGCCATCCAGTCGCATCCTGAGGAGGAGGCGATCCTTCAGGCCGCCGATGCGAGGCTGCCGAAGCCGCCATCGCAGGATTTCGACGTGACGGCGCATGCGATGTCGCCCGACAGGAAGACGCTGTCGCTCGATCTCGTCTTGCCGAACGAGGGGCCGGGCGAGGGGAAGGCCGCGCCCGATATCATCGTCACCGGCCCGAGCGGCTATGCCTTCACCAAGCAGATCGGCGGCAAACGCGACGGCGCCACCTTCAAGGTCGCTATATCAATCGGCAAGCTGCCGAAGGATTACGACATGGCAGGCAAGCAATGGAGCGTGCTGGTCATCGACGGAAAAAGGGCGATGGAGACGACGCTTGCCTTCGAATGACCGGTCTTGCCTTTCAATGACCGGTCTTGCCTTTCAATGGCCGGCCTTGCCTTTCAATGATGGGCTCCTATAGTCGCCTCCGATCCCCTGCGGCGCCCGCCGCCGCAAAGCTGGAATCCCTAAAGCCAGAACCCCTACAGAACCAAGGAGAAGACCATGACCATCGCGATCGGCGACAAGCTTCCTGCCGCCACCTTCAAGGAAAAGACGGCTGACGGCCCGGTCGAAATCACCACCGATCAGCTCTTCGCCGGCAAGCGCGTCGTGCTCTTTGCCGTGCCGGGCGCCTTTACGCCGACCTGCTCGCTGAACCACCTGCCGGGTTATCTCGAAAACCGCGACACCATCCTTGGCAAGGGCGTCGACGACATCGCCGTGGTCGCCGTCAACGACTGGCACGTGATGGGCGCCTGGGCGCAATCCTCCGGCGGCATGGGCAAGATCCACTTCCTCGCCGATTGGGATGCCGGCTTCACCAAGGCCGTCGGTCTCGACGCCGACCTCTCCGCCGGCGGCCTCGGCCTCCGCTCCAAGCGCTATTCGATGCTGGTGGAAGACGGCGTCGTCAAGGCCCTCAACGTCGAGGAAAGCCCCGGCCAGGCAACCGTCTCGGGCGCCGCCGCGATGCTGGAACAGCTCTGAGCTTCGAACAAGATCTGCCCCTCACCCTAACCCTCTCCCCGTTCTGACGGGGAGAGGGGACGTGCCATGCGAGAGCGAGGTGGGAACGGAGAGCTTGCGGTATGGTCCCTTCGCCCCGTTTACGGGGAGAAGGTGGCGGCAGCCGGATGAGGGGCACGCGCCGACGGTCTCTACGCTTGCTAGAGCTCGAGCGGTCGCAGGCGGCGCGTCGCACCCGCGGCCTCGGTCAACCGGCCAGCATCTCCATAGTGTCGCGCCATGTGAAATGCGAAGTGCGCTTCGAGATCAGCCATCGGCCGCCCTGGCGCACATATTCGTCATTGTAACAAACGCCGCTGGTATTCCTCATCTTTTTGCCATCGACCTTATTGACGAGGACAACGAGGCAGTAAAACCAAAGATCTAAAGCGTGGCTGAAAGATCGTAACGCGCTTTAGTCCTTCATCGGCTCGCCGAGCGTATGCATCAGGCGGTTCGCCCAGCCGAAGATCGCCGAGGAGAGGACGAGATCGAGAGCCTCCAGCTCGTCGAGCCCGACGTCCGCCAGCGCCTGCGCGTCGGCCGCGACCGCCTCGGGCGGCGTCGTCGACAGTCGTGCCGAAAAGTTGAAGATTTCCTGGAGGTGCTCGTCGAGCGTTGCTTCGAGACCATCGGCGAACACGGCTTCGATGACATCGGTGCGTTTTGTCAGATTGTTGAACCGGGATGCATGGACGGCGGCGCAGTAGACGCAGCGGTTGACGACGGAGGCGGCGACGGCACCCAGTTCGCGCTCGCTGGCTGCCAGTCCGTCCTTGCCGTACATGATCAGGTTGAACAGCGGCGAGCGGACCGCGAGCGTCTCGGGGTCGTGCGCCAGGGTCAGCACATAAGGCGAGATGCCCTTGTTCGACGGCGTCGTCTGCATCGCTGCATGCTGCTCGTCGGTGGCGGTTGCGAAATCGACCGGAACGACATAGGGCTGCCAGCGCGGCACCGTGGTGGTGAAGGTGTGGACGACCTCGCTCATCGCATCTCTCCGAGCAGCCTCAGGCCGGCGAGAACCCGCACCTGGTAATTGACGAAAGCCGCAAGCTCCGCGAGCCGGACGATGTCGGCATCTGTTACGCCGACCTGGCGCAATGCCTCCACATGGGCGCGCGTGGCATCGCGCGGCGCAACCGTGAGCCGGTCGGCATGGCGAACGATCTCGGCGGTGCGCGGGTCCGCGACGTTCGTGTCCGGTTCGGCGAGCAAGGCTGTCGCCGGTTCGTCGGCACGGGCAACGAGCGTGTCGTAATGGCTTGTGAGCGCCGGGCTGCGGTTGTGGCGCGCCATGCGGGCGGCGAGCGCAGCCCTGAGGCCGTGCGACAGTCCGCCGGGATCGCGTGGCAGAAGCACTGCGTCGTGGGCCGCTTCGCTGAGGCGCAGGATCTCCGCGCGTTTCCCCATGGCTTCCGCGAGCGCGGAACCCGGCCTCACAGAGGCAAGAGTTTCGATGAGTGTCAAAACAAGCTCCTCAATACGTCACGGACATAAGCTCTAGGTAGGCCGGACCTCCTATTATGTCAAACTGGAATGCTAAACAGGCTTTGATGTGAATTTTTTATTTATTGATAGTCGTCAAATGAGAATTGTCATGCTTTACTGACATGAAGGAGAGTGTTTGATGTCCACTATGCATTCTAACTCTTTCGATATCCGGCAGCTTGAAGCCTTCGCGGCGGTCATGTCGACCGGTAGTGTGACGGGGGCGGCGCGACTGCTCGGCCGGTCGCAGCCGGCGGTAACGCGGCTTATCCAGGATCTGGAGGCCGATATCGGCTATGCGCTGCTGCATCGAAGCGGCCCGCGCATCAGCCCGACCGCGCGCGGTCTGCTCTTTCACGCCGAGGTGGAGCGCCATCTTGCCAGCCTCGCCCACATCCGCGAACGGGCGAACGCCATCGGTCTCGATGAGCCGCCGTCGCTGACGATCGCCGCCACGCCGTCGCTTGCGGCCGGCGTTCTACCGCAGGCGATCGCGGCCGTCGCGCCGGATCTGATACCGCGTCATCTCCATGTGCAGGCGCTGGCGGCCGAGAACGTCGTGCAGGCCGTGCTCGCCCGCTCGGCGGATTTCGGGATCTCAAGCCTGCCGCTGGAACATCCCGGCCTCGAGGTGCACTGGATTGCCGAAGCGCCCTGCGTTGTCGCTCTTGCCGCCAGCGATCCGCTGGCCAACGATGACATGGTGCGTCTCTCCGATCTCGCCGAGCGCCGCATCATCACGCTCGCCAATCCTTACCGCCTGCGGCACCGCATCGACGAGGCCCTGGAGCGGGCGGGCGTGGCGCCGCAACGGATGATCGACGTCAACGCCTCGCTGACGGCCCTGACGATGGTCCGGGCCGGACTGGGCGTCGCCATCGTCGAGCCGGCGACGGTCTGCGGCGTTCCGCTCGAGGGGATCGTGATGCGCGTCCTCGACCACACCATCCCCTTCCTGTTCGGCGCCATCTCGCCTGCCGCGATGCCGCTGACCCCGACGGTCGCCGCCGTGATCGATGCGGCGCGCGCCGTGGCGCTTGCGATGCCCGGTTGCCGGCTGCATGACGCAGGCGGCGTCGAAGCATTGGCCGACACCGTCTACGGCGGTAGCCCGATGACCGAGGACGTGCCGTCATGAGCGACCTCTCGATGTTTCCGAATAATCTCGAAGCGCTCGAGGCACGCCTGCGGCAGGACCTTGCCTGGCTGGAGCTGCCGGCCAAGTCCTGGGTTCCGCCCCGCATCGTCGATGGCCAAGCGGTCGTCGACGTCGTGATCATCGGTGCGGGGATGGCCGGGCTCGTGGCCTCCGCCATGCTGAAGCGGCTCGGCGTCGCCAACCACATCGTTCTCGATAAGGCGCCTGCCGGAAGCGAGGGTCCGTGGGTCACCTTCGCCAGGATGCGAACCCTTCGCTCTCCCAAGCAACTGACCGGGCCGGCGATGGGCCTGCCGGCGCTGACGTTTCGCGCCTATTACGAGGCGCTGCATGGCCGCGATGCCTGGGTCGCGCTCGACAGGGCGCCGCGTGAGACATGGATGGACTACCTGGTGTGGTACCGGCGCGTGCTTGACCTGCCGGTGCGCAATGGGGTCGCCGTCGATGCCATTCGTCCGCGCGCCGACGCCCTGCTCGATGTCGTCTGCCGTCACGATGGCCGGTCCGAAACGATGATCGCGCGCCATGTGGTGCTGGCGACGGGCCGCGACGGCCTCGGCGGTCCCTTCGTGCCGTCGATTGCCCACCGCATCGAGCGCAAATTCTGGGCTCATACCGCCGACCCTGTCGATTTCGCCGCATTGCGCGGCAAGCGGGTCGGCGTCGTCGGAGCCGGCGCCTCGGCGATGGACAACGCTGCCACCGCGCTCGAGGCCGGCGCCGCCCGGCTTGACCTGTTCGTGCGCAGGACCGACCTGCCTCGAATCAACAAATTCACCGGCATCGGCAGCCAGGGCGTGGTGCACGGCTTCGCCGGTCTGCCGGATGACTGGAAGTGGCGCTTTCTCGACTACGCCATGCGCGCGCAGACGCCGCCTCCGCGCCCGAGCGTCCTGCGTGTCAGCGCATTCCCGCAGGCCCATCTTCATCTCGGAAGCCCGATCGATGGATTGCAGCAGGAGGGCGACCATATCGTTGTGACGACGCCGAAAGGCAGCTATCCCGTCGATTTCCTGATCTTCGGCACCGGCTTCAAGGTCGAGCTGACGAACCGGCCGGAACTCGCCGCCGTCGCATCTCACATCCGTCTCTGGCGCGACCGCTTTCCCGTGCCCGCGGACATGCGAAACGACGAGCTTGAAACCTCGCCCGACCTCGGCGACGCGTTCGAGTTCCTCGAGGCCGAGCCTGGCGCCTGCCCGGCGCTGGCCCGCATCCACTGCTTCAACTTCCCGGCGACGCTCAGCCACGGCAAGCTCACGGGCGATATTCCCGCAATCAGCGAAGGCGCCGACCGGCTCGCCCGCGGCATCGTCAGGGCGTTGTTCGTCGCCGACCGCGAGCGTCATTTCGCCGATCTCCAGGCCTTCGACACGCCCGAATTGCTCGGAGACGAGTGGGCCGACGACGAGACCGCGACGTTTTCCGACCTATCTGCCGAAAGGACACCGACCCGAAATGCTTGAGCTCAAAGACCTAAAGCTGTCCTACGGAAACACCCAGGTCCTGAACGGCGTCGATCTCTCGGTGAACCGCGGCGACGTGGTGTCGATCATCGGCCCCAGCGGCACCGGCAAGACGACGTTGCTGAAGTGCATCAACTATCTGGCCAAGCCGGCCTCCGGCACGATCGCCTTCGATCAGGTCAGGATGGATTACCGGAAGCCGGACAGCACCGCGGTCCAGGCGATCCGGCTGCGGACGGCGATGGTCTTCCAGCAGTTCAACGTCTTCAAGAACATGACCGTCATTCAGAACGTGATGGATCCGCTCGTGGTCGTGCAGCGCAAGTCGAAGGACGAGGCGCGTTCGATCGCTTTGCAGGAGCTTGAGCGGGTGGGCCTTTCGAACAAGATCGACAGCTACCCGTCCCAGCTTTCCGGCGGTCAGCTGCAGCGGACCGGCATTGCGCGTGCGCTGGCCGTCAAGCCGGATGTGATGCTCTTCGACGAGCCGACGTCGTCGCTCGACCCCGAACTCGTCGGCGAGGTTTTGAAGGTGATCAGGGACGTCACGTCATCAGGCATCACCTCGCTCCTCGTCACCCACGAGATGCAGTTCGCAAAGAACATCTCGAACCGCATCGTCTTCATGGATCGGGGCGTCGTCGCCGCTCAAGGCAGCCCTGCCGAGATCTTCGACACGCCCTCCAACCCGCGCCTTGCCCAGTTCCTGAATTCCGAACACTCCATCCAGTAAAGAAAGGGTGCCTGACATGTCTTCCATCAAGTCGACTTCCCGCCGTAGCTTCAGCCTCGCTGTCGCCGGCGTTGCCTTTGCCCTCGCAACCGCGGGCCTATCGCATGCCGAGGACGTGCGCACCGTCAAGATCGCGACGGCTGCCGAATCCAAGCCGCTCTCCTGGGGTGCCATCGGCGTCGAGCCGCAGGGTTACGAGCCCGACGTCCTGAAGGCGATCAACGCCAAGCTGCCGCAGTACAAATTCGAGATGGAGGGTGCTGCCGACATCGCCCAGGAGACCGGCCTCGCGACCGGCAAGTACGACATCGCGACCGGCGGCTACTACCGGGCGCCCGCTCGCGAAAAGCAGTTCCTCATTCCGGAGAGCCCGATCGGCGCCAGCCTGATCAAGATCTACAGCCGCAAGGACAGCGGCATCAACGAGATGAAGGATCTGGTCGGCAAGAAGATCGTGCCGGTGACGGCCGGCGGCGGCATCTACAAGTTCGCCACTGCCTGGCAGGAAAAGAACCCCGACTTTAAAATCGAGATCACCGCGTCCAGCGCCGGCATTCCCTATCCGGATCGTCTGAAAGAGGTCGAGAACGGCAAATACGACGCGCTGGTTCTGCCGTCGAACCTCGGCGAGCAGACGGTCATCGACCAGCAGAAGCTCGAGGTCAAGGCGAGCGAGCCGGTCGCGATCAACAACACCTTCGTCCTGATCCATCGCTCCGAGGAGAACAAGGCGCTCTCCGCAGACATCGACAAGGCTCTGAAGGAGCTCAAGGCCGACGGCACGCTGGCAAAGCTCTCGCAGAAATGGTTCGGCGAGGACATCACCACCTACATGAAGTAACGCCGGGCAACGATCGGCGATCAGGCCAAGACCGAAACAAGGAGTGTTCCGAAGTGGACCTATCCATCATGATCCCCGAGCTGCTCAAGGCGCTGCCGCTGACGCTTGCGATCACGTTCACGGCCATGATCGCCGGCTTCCTGCTGGCCCTGATTGCGACGACGTTCCGGGTGCGCAGGATACCGGTTGTCAGCCAACTGGCCGACCTCTACGTCTCCTATGCCCGGAGCGTCCCCGTCGTGCTCCAACTGTTCGTTGCCTTCTACGGACTGCCGCTGGTCGTCGCCTTGTTCGAGGTCGAGGACTTCGTGTCCCCGAACGTTGCGGCCATCGTCGGCCTCAGCCTCTACCATGGAGGCTATCTTTCCGAGGTTCTGCGGCCAGCCTACCTCGCCGTAGAACGCGGCCAGCACGATGCTGCCGACAGTCTCGGATACACATTCCTTCAGAAGATCCTTCGGGTCGTCGGACCCCAGGCGGTGCACATTGCCCTGCCAGGCTACGGCAACTCGATCATCTACCTCATCCACAACGTCGCACTGGTGATGTACATCGGCGCCGCTGATGTCATGGCGACCGCCCATCTCGTCATGGAGCGCGACTACAACCAGTACCAGTTCGAGACCTACCTTGTGCTGGCGGTGATCTATTCGCTGCTATGCCTCCTGGCATGGATCGTCGTGCGCTTTTTCGAAACGCGAAACGCAAAGTTTACGCCCAATACCGCACCGGCCAAGGCCACGATGATGGCAAGCGTCTGATCGAATAGGAGGTCATCACATGTTCGATTCCGAAGTCCTTCTTCCCGATCTCTGGGATATCCTTGGCGCGGTCCCGGTGACGCTCGCCATGGCGCTTGGCATCTTCGTCTTCTCCACGATCGTCGGCAGTCTTTTCGCGATGGTGGAATATCGGCGCGTCCCGCTGCTTCGGGAACTGGTCGTCGCCTACAAGGTGGTCTTCAAGGGCGTTCCGATGGTCATCGTGATCTTCCTCGCCTATTACGGCCTGCCGCCGACGCTGCAGTTCCTGACTTCGCTCGTCGGCATCGACTATAACGGTCACTCGACGCCGAACTGGATCACGCTGATCGTCGCCCTGACCGCCTGCGTCGCAGCCTTCCAGGCGGAAGTGGTGAAGGGCGCACTCAACTCCTTCGACAACGGTCAGGCCGATGCGGCCTACTCCCTGGGCTACAAGCGCAGCCAGCTGTTCCGCCGGGTGATGCTGCCTCAAGTCATCGTCGCGGCCATCCCGGATCTTGCCAACTCCATCATGGTGATCATGAAGGCGCTGTCGCTGGGATTTGCAATCGAGGTCGTCGACATCTTCGCGCAGTCGCAGTTGACCGCGGCGCTGAACTTCTACTATCTCGAAGCCTTCCTGATCGCGGTCGTCATCTACATGGTGATCGCCTACATCGTCACCTACGCCGCCGACCGGATGGAGCGGGCTCTCAGGGTATGGGCCTAAAGCGCGTCGGGCGCTTTCCTTGATCGATGATATTCCAGATCACCAGATTTGCGCTTTGCATAGCGCTGGTTGGTTGATTGAAGGCGGGATGGGCCGATGCGAATTTGGATGACCAGGCCGCAAACTCTTAGTTCGGGATGGCAGCAAAGCTGTCAGGACCTGAAACCCAATGAAGTTGGTCTAAGAAGGTCCTAAGCCTGTGAACAGCTCGTTCAGGCGTTTCCGTCCGCGTCCATTGCCGGCGTTCCACATTCGTATCGATATAGCGAAACTCTATCAGGCCCGATGATTGCGCTGAAATCCGAAGGTAGGCCACTGAGGGAGGGGCATGGTTGGTTTGCTGGACGCATAGATCAGCCATCGATGTCCATCCGAACAGCGCATCCCGAAGCGAACTTCGAGCGATGAAATCGGCAAGTTGCTCAATGCCCTGCAAAGCTGACGAGAATTTTTCGTCTTCCGAACGTCCTCGCGCGTTGCGAATATGGTCAACAAGTAGGGGCCATGGCCTGATCATGCGTCAAGTCTGGCTCAGCAGCATATGGCTGTCAAATGGATGCACGCACGCGATCATCTCATGTCGAATGCTGCCCGTATTAGCCTAGCAATGAAACTGGGATTAGCTCCCGCCTCAATCTCGCCGCAATTGTTATAACATAACCGTAATGTTATTACATTGTAGGATGCGCCATGCCCCCGAGCCCCGACCGCCCCTCCGTCAGCCTGCTGGGACAGTCGGCATTATCCAGGATGATCGGCATGGCGCTGGTCATTGCCTTCCTCTGGTTGGCGATCCACTGGGCGGTTCTCTTGCCATGACGCCGCTGATCCGCCTCGAGAATTTGACCGTCGCCTATAACCGGCACCCCGCCGTCCACCATGTCTCCGGCGCCTTCGCCTCGGGCAGCCTGACGGCGATTGCCGGGCCGAATGGGGCGGGCAAGTCGACGCTATTGAAGGCGATCATGGGCGAGCTTCGTCCCGCCGAGGGCAGGGTCGAGCACCGGCTGGGGCGGGCGGAATTCGGTTATCTCCCGCAGGCGGCCGAGATTGACCGACGCTTTCCGATCTCGGTGATCGACACCGTCATGCTCGGGGCCTGGAAGAAGACGGGCGCCTTCGGCCGCATCGCGCCTGCCGAGGTGAAAAGGGCAGGCGAGGCGCTCTCCGCCGTCGGCCTCGAAGGCTTCGGCCGGCGCCATGTCGGCTCGCTGTCGGCCGGCCAGTTCCAGCGCGTGCTCTTTGCCCGCCTGCTGCTGCAGGATGCCGGCATCATCCTGCTCGACGAGCCGTTTACGGCAATCGATGCCCGCACCACCAGGGATCTCGTCGATATCGTCACCCGCTGGCACGGCGAGGGCCGCACGGTGATTGCCGTGCTCCACGATTTCGAGCTGGTCCGCGCCCACTTCCCGCAAACCCTGCTGCTCGCCCGCGAGCTGGTCGGCTGGGGTGCGACCGCAGACGTCATGTCCTCCGTCAATCTCCTCAAGGCCCGCGCCATGGCCGAGCGCTGGGATGAGGATGCCGCAGCCTGCGACCCTGAACAGGCGCCGGCGGCATGACGGCTTACGATCTCTTCCTGGCGCCCTTTGCCGATTACGGTTTCATGCGCCGCGCGCTCGTCGCCTGCCTCTGCCTCGGGCTCGGCTCCGGCCCGATCGGCGTTTTCCTGATGCTGCGGCGCATGAGCCTGATGGGCGACGCGATGAGCCATGCGGTGCTGCCGGGGGCGGCCATCGGTTACCTCGTCGCCGGCTCCCTGTCGCTGACGGCGATGGGCCTCGGCGGTCTGATCGCCGGCCTGTCGGTGGCGCTGCTTTCCGGTGCCGTCAGCCGGATGACCGTGCTGCAGGAGGATGCGAGCTTTGCCAGCTTCTATCTCGCCTCGCTGGCGCTCGGCGTGCTGATCGTCTCGCTGCGCGGCTCGAATATCGACCTCCTGCATGTGCTCTTCGGCACCATCCTGGCGATCGATGCGCCCGCCCTCTATCTGATCGGCGCGATCACCTCGCTGACCCTCGTCATCCTCGCCTTCATCTACCGGCCTTTGGTGGCCGAATGTTTCGATCCGGGGTTCCTTCGCGCCGTCGGCGGGCGCGGGCCTGTCTATCACGTGCTCTTCCTGCTGCTGGTGGTGCTGAACCTCGTCGCCAGCTTCCAGGCGCTCGGCACGCTGATGGCGGTTGGCCTGATGATGCTGCCGGCAGCCGTTGCCCAGCTCTGGTCGCGCAGCTTAGCCGTGATGATGGCGATATCAGCCGCCAGTGCCGCCGCATCCGGTTATCTCGGCCTGATCGCCTCCTACCATCTCGAACTCGCCTCCGGCCCGACGATCATCATGACGGCGGCGATCCTCTACGGCTTTTCTATTCTTTTCGCGCCCTCCGGCCTGGCCCGGCGCTTCTTTCCCCGCCCGCATTTGAAGGGCTGATACCAAGGAGACTTCGATGACATCGCACAGACTGCTTCTCTCCGCAGCAATCCCCGCTTTGATGGCGCTATCGGCCATGCCCGCCTCCGCCGAGACGCTGAAGGTGGTGGCGTCCTTCACCGTGCTTGCCGATGTTGTGAAACAGGTCGGCGGTGAGCATGTCAAGGTAACGAGCCTCGTCGGGCCGAACGGCGATCCCCATGAATTCGAGCCGTCGCCGGCCGACGCGAAGAATTTGAACGCGGCGCAGGTTACCTTCGTCAGCGGCGAGGGGCTCGAAGGCTGGATGGACCGGCTGATCACCGCCTCGGGCTATAAGGGCAAGCCGGTGACCGTTTCCGAAGGCATCAACACCCGCACCATGGAAGAGGACGGCGAAAAAATCACCGATCCGCATGTCTGGAACAGCCCCGTTAACGTCAAGGTCTGGGTCGCCCATATCGAAAAGGCGCTGTCATCGGCCGATCCCACGGACGCCGCCGCCTTCAAGGCCAACGCCGAGAAGTACACCAGGACGCTGGATGAATTGAACGCCTACGCCCACACGAAATTCGACAAGGTGGCCGACGATCGCCGCAAGGTGCTGACCAGCCATGACGCCTTCGGTTATTTCGGCCGCGAATATAATGTCAGCTTCCTGGCGCCGCTCGGTCTGTCCACAGAAAGCGAGGCATCGGCCGCCGACGTCGCCAAGCTGATCGAGCAGATCAAGGGCGAGCATGTGAAGGCCTATTTCTTCGAGAATTCCAACGATCCGCGCCTGGTCAAGCAGGTCGCCAAGGCAACCGGTGCCGAGCCCGGCGGCGAGCTCTATGTCGAATCGCTGTCCGACGCCAAGGGGCCGGCGCCGACCTATGAAAAGATGTTCAAGTACAATGTCGACCAGCTCGCCGCCGCCATGGCGAAATCGAGCTGAGGATCGAGGGGGCTGCGGGGTTCGACCCCGCAGCCTTCACAAATTGAGGTCGAAGACCAGGATGCCGGCAAGGCCTCCATCCGTCGACGAGACGATGCGCTCGCCCACCGTCACATGCTCGGGATGGATGAGATAGCCGTCGCGGGCCTCGGCGCTTTCAAAGGTCACGGCAAACCCGTCGACGAAGCCGCCATGCAGTCCCTCGGGCGAAACATTCGGCCCGTATTTGATATCCAATATGCCGGGGATGAGCTGTTTCAGGGCGGCGATCGCTTCGAACAGCGACTGCTTGTCGTCGTTCGTCATCGCGGTCTTCAGCCGCAGGAACACGCAGTGCAGGATCATCAGTGGTCCTCCCGATTTCTTTGGCCGATTTTCTTTGGCCCGATTTTCTTTGGCTGGAGAATAGCGGCGAAAGCCGGGAGAGCAACGAGATTTATTTTCACGCAGGCGTTGCGCCGCGAGCCGGCAGATTACATCTGGTCGGTCTTGACCATGGGCCGCTTGTAGATCTTCTGGACGAGATCGCTCGCCAGCGCGCGGGCTTCGTCTTTTTCAGCCGGCGTCATCGGCCGGCAGGTGTTCCTGGTGTTTGAACTGTCCAGCACTGTCGTAGAGCCGGAATTGGCGATGACGAGATGCCAGCTGCAGGAGGCGACCTTGTCGATGGCGACAGCACCATGGCAACCGGTGGACAGGCAGAAGGCAATGGTCCTCTGCGCCCCGTTGTCGCCTTTATAGGCCAGCGCGACGGCTTTCTTGATATCCGTGACCCATCGCTCGCATTGCGCCTGTTTTGCCCCGGGCTGGCAGCTCTTGGTAACGGGAGTGACGTCGCCGGCCTGAAGCGGCGAGACGCAAAAAACACCCATCGAGAGGGCGAGCAGAAACTTGAGCATGGGATTTTCCTTGTGCAAGCAATGAGAGACGCACATCGCAGGCCGTTGGTCAATGGCCACTCACAAAAGGGAAGGGTGGCGGCCGACAGACGTTGGCGCGCCACCGGGAAATTCGTAATTGCGTCGCAAATGCCACCGGCCCTTTCCCGCAACTCAACTGGCCGGATTGCGCCGCGAGCGGACGCTCAGACAATCAGCGACCGTAAAGGTTCCGTCCGGTGAACGGTGCTGCCCAAATAGACACGACTCCTATACCCCGGCCTTATGCCCTCTCCGTCATGGTGAAGGCTGAGACAGATGTGCCGGGAGAGAATTTAGGTGCATTAAACCGGCAGCACTCCATGGGGGGAAACGGCTGAACTAGGGTCTCAAATACCCCCTCGTAAAAAATTTCTCATCTTAGTAAAGTTAGGCAAAAGGGTGAGACAAATGAGACATTTAATTATCGGAGCTGGAGCGACATTCGCAGAAGCCTGCGCCCTTGGAAACCCGCGCGAAAACTGCCCACCTCTCATGAGAGATTTCGCCAGGAAGACTTGGGCGAACTATACCCCACATCCGCTTTTGGAACGATATTTAAACGAACTAGGTTTCACTGACCTAGGGATTGATCCGAGAGAGCTATTTTACAATCTAGAGGAAGCGGGAACTGCAAACGTTGAACGTTTCATGGAATATTGCTGGCAGAATAGACACCTCAAATTTCCGGAACTAAGCGAACGGGTGCCAAACGGATTTATATCCGGTGGTCGAATATCAGTTGCGGGTGCTGTTGAAGCTCCAATTTCTCTCGGTGAGGAATTTTGGGAAAACTTCCTTTATCATGGCATTGGTTCGCCTATTCAATTTCTTACAATACAATGTTTTTTTGAGAACGGCGTAGGCTGGAAGGACCTTTCCCTTTCAAAAGCAATAGCTAGATCGCTGGGCCAAGGCGACCTTGTTCTCAACCTCAACTACGACACTGTTTTTGAGCTGGCGCTTGAACAGTTAGGGCAACCATTTTCATATGCACCTAATGTCGCTCAAAACGGCGAGGTTGTCATTTGTAAACCTCATGGCTCCCTGAACATGGTTTCAAATAATAACGGCTTTATGTTTGGACAGCCAAGTTGGCTGGGAATGCCTCAGCCATCCGGCTACCGTAGCTTTTCAGGTTTGATACCGCCTCGATTGAACAAGCAGTATAACCAACACCCAATATCAAAGATAATCATCCAATCGGTCCAAAATCGGATGCCCGACGAGCTGATATTTTGGGGTATTGGCTTGACAGACAGCGATGTTGATTTGGTCGAGCTTTATAAGGCTTGGTCCAAGAACATGCCGTCTGTAACGGTTATTAACCCAGATATTGGCGTTGCCGAAAAGATTGCAGCCATCCTCCGACTATCGGTTCGGCATTATCCAGACTTGTCCGCTTGGCAGGCAGGATGCCCGTAAGTGGTCGACCCATGTCGTCAGTGCGAACGTTCGACACGGCGCATACTCGTCGCTGTTGCGCTCCGATGCCGATAGCCGATCAAACCGACCGCTCCGTTCACGCCCGTTTCGTCAACGGAAAGCGGTCACGAAGCAGCCGCAGCACCGATTCCGAAGGGATCGGCAGGCCGAAAGGGTAGCTCTGACCGTCGTTGCAGCCCATCTTGGCGAGTTCGATCGCATCCTCGTTGGTTCGATCCCCTCCGCCACCACCGTCACGTCAAGCTCGCGCGCCGTCGCTATTCCAGAACGACGACGGCTTCGACCTCGAAGAGCATGGGGTCGATGGCAAGCTTGGGAACGGGAATCAGCGTCTGCGCCGGCAGTGCTTCGCCGAACATGTCCTTGACATTCCCAGTCAGCACCTCGAGCTTGGACATATCGTGATCGACCACGAAGACCGTCAGCTTGGCGACCTGATCCGGCTTTGCGCCGAGCGCATCGAGGGCGGTGCGCAGATTCGCATAGGCCTGCTTCACCTGGACGGCGAAATCGGGCGACAAGGCGCCCGTGCCGTCCTGGCCGCCCTGTCCGGAGATGTAGGCCAGCCGGGCTCCGCGGGGCATGATCACCGCCGTGCTGTAGCCATTCGGCGAGGGGTCGTAGAGGTTTTTCGGATTGACGATGGTCAGCTTGAGATCGTCCTCATTGGCTGTCGCGGCGGTGGGAACGCTGATGGTCATGATGAGTCCTCCGATAATGAGATGCTTGAATGCGCGTGGCATGACTTCTCCTGGCTTCCCCAGGGCTGCGACAGATCCTCGCGGCCTGCAGGATGGAATCTTATCGCTATACGATTGAACTCGTACGGCGTACGATTAAATTGCATCGTACGGCGTACGAGTCAATCGGTCAGCATCGACATTCCCTGTATTGTCGGCTTAGATCGACGTCTGATGAGTAAAGGAAGACGGATGGCAGCCAAACGCAGCGGCGCTGAGAGCAAAGGGTCTGGGCGGAGAGGTGCGTCACCTCAGTCCGGGCAGGAGCCGCGCAGTGAGCCGCCTCTCTCGCTGGAACGGATCGTGGCGACCGCGGTGGAACTGCTGGACGCCGAGGGCGTCGATGGATTGAAGATGCGCCGGTTGGCCGATCGCCTCGGCTCGGGCGCGATGAGCCTCTATTGGCACGTCGGCAACAAGGAGGAGGTCTTCGATCTGGCGCTGGATTCAGTGCTCGAATATCGCGGCCCGCCTGAGATCGTCGAGTCTCGAGACTGGCGCGGCGACATCGTTCATCTGCTCGAAGACTGGCGCGCCAGCATGCTGCGCCATCCCTGGTCGGCATCGCTGCTGCCGCGCCGGGCGCTCGGCCCGAACATCCTCATTCGCCTGGAACTGCTGAGCAAAACCTTGTCCGGAGCCGGTGTCACCGATGCGGATTTGAACGTCGCGATCTGGTCGCTCTGGAACTATGTGATCGGCGCGACCATCACCCGGGCGAACTTCGATCTCTCGGACGACGACAGGGCGGCCGCGCAGCAGCGCCTGACAGGTCTGAGCCAGCACTATCCGACGATCGAACGCTCCCGTCTGCTGCTGGATAATGATTGGGACGGCGCTTTCAGGAAGGGTCTCGACTTCCTGCTCGATGGCCTCGCGCCGAGACAGTGAACAATCGTCATTCCTGGACGAGACGGTGCCGGATTCTGCGCGCGCCGTGGGTGATCCCGCTCTGCCGCGACATGGCTCCCGGCTATTTCCGCAGGATTTTCTCCATCGCTTTCCCCTTCGCGAGTTCGTCGATCAATTTGTCCAGATAGCGGATTTCCCGCATCGTCTTTTCTTGGATGTCTTCCACGCGGACGCCGCAGATCACGCCGGTAATCGACGATCGCGAGGGATTCATCCGAGGCGCTTGCGCAAAGAAATCCTCGAAGTTGGTCTTCTCAGCCAACTGATCGTCCAGACTCTGCTGGCTGTGTCCCGTCAGCCAACAGATGATTTCATCGACCTCCGTCTTCGTGCGCCCCTTCTTCTCTGCCTTGGCGACATAGTGGGGATAGACGCTCGCGACGCTGATGGAATAGATGCGATGCTTCGTCATGCGTGATCCTCAACGTTCCAGATATTTTCCGGCTTGAGATAGCTGACTTCAAGACCTCAACAAGTGGCGGATAATGGGCAAGCCTTCCGCCGCGCGGGCGCGAAGTAGATTGGCGCGAAGCCGGCCTTTAGTCGTTACCGGGAAAACCGATGAGACTGGCGGTTCCGGTCAGGCCCATTTCGTCAGCGGAAAGTGGCCCCGAAAGCAGCCGCAGCATCGATTCCGAAGGGATCGGCGGCAGTACAGACCTTTAGCAGCGTTCGAGCATTCCTGAACAAGTACCTGTCAAACCCACGTCCACTTTGCGCCCCACGCCATTCATCACATACTCGATGATCCGTGGCTTCCATGATAATACTGTGTCCATGGAAGCTGGTGTCCGTGATCTCAGCCGCTCCCCAATCGAAATCCCGCCTCAGTTTTGGGGCGTGCGATATAAGGGAGAGCATCTCCCGGGCGCTCGTGGTGTTCGCGGCGTTGAAGGTGGCGCGAACTGTCAGCAATACGCATATTCAATTTTGAGGCACTTCGGCTTCGAGGTGCCGGACTTCCGGTCCAGCAACCTCTGGGATGAAACCGCACACACTGCCGTCTCTAAGGACATGAAGCCGCTCGATCTGGTTCTATTGAACGGTGAGCCCAGAAGCTTTGGCGCTCATGTAGGGCTTTCTTTGGGACAGCGCTTGGTTCTACACCTATCCAGGAGGATCGGTTTTCCAACCATCGAAACGCTGGAGCAGATGCAATCTCGCGACGAGTATCGCTTTCTGATCGGCTTCAAAACCGTTCTGGTGCGTCGCGAACAACGATGACCGCGCTTGGCCGCCAGCAATCATAGGACCCCATCGTCCTGCGCCAATTGCGGTCATTGTGGCTGATTCCGACCATGTTATCTTCCGGCGCAAATCGAGGTGGCTTCTCATGACCGATGTCTGTCAACTTCTTCAAATTGCCGTGGAAGACAATGTCGCATGGTGCAGCAGAATCTGTTCTGCGCATGGATCGAATGAAACCAGGTGGTCGGAAGTCTGGGCGAATTTCGCTATTTCACCGCCATTCTACCCGAATATAATAACGCGGCAAAAGGGCGTCCAAAAGGAAGTTGATGACCTCATTCGCAAGGTTCGCGAGGCAAATAAGTCTACAAAGTGGGGCATCAAGGACAGCTTTGCAGACCTAACGCTTGCCGACCAGGGGTTTGAACGACTACTCGTCGGCCGTTGGTACGGTGGAACTCTTTCAAAGGGCACGCCTGCGGGCTGGAAGGCTGTAGCTTCTCCAGGCGAGTTACGCTCATGGGAAAAAGCTTGGGGTTCCTGCGACGATACCATCTTTCCCAGCACCTTATTGGAAGATTACAGAATAACCTTTTGGTTCAAGGGAGAGCTTAGCAGAATCGAAGCTGGCTTTATCAGCTACGACACCGGATTTTCAGTTGGGTTATCAAATTGGTTCTCCCGCAGAAACAGCTCATTCGCGCAAATGGGAGTATTGCAGGCCGCGAGATCGGTGTCGCAAGGACAGCCGATTGTGTGCTGGTCGACGGACGATCTTACCCTTGAGCATACGGGGTTGATCGAGCTTGGCACTCTTCAAGTCTGGATATCTCAGTAAATCCAGGGGGAGGGGAGTGACCTTTTGACCGCTTCGGGCCGAAAGCAGTTGTTACATCCTCCGCACCGTTCCAATTCCTAGAAGCTCAAGGCATTTTCCGATGACCCTCGCTACCAGCTTGCAGGTGGCGAGCCGCCCCGATGGATCCTCCGCCTTCAGCACCGGGCAATCCGTGTAGAAGCGGCTGAACGCGTCAGCCACTTGGTACGCCCGATCGGCGATCTCGAACGGCTCGAGGTGCCGCGCCGCCTCGGAGAGGGAGTGCGGATACCAGAGGCATTCGATCAGCACGGCACGCTCCGAAGGATGGCTGATCGAGACCGTGTCGGCGGCTGGAGTGATGCCGGCCTCTTCGGCCTTGTCCAGGATCGAGCAGATCCGGGCATAGGCATATTGAAGATAGGGTCCAGTCCGTCCCTCTGACGATATCATCTTGTCAATGTCGAAGACGTAGCCTGTCTTCCTCGGCGTGGAGAGATCGGCAAACTTCAACGCGCCGAGACCCACAACCGTGGCCGCCTGACTGTCGGCGACTTTTTCCGACGACTTGGTGAGCGCAAGGTCGATCATTTCTCTTAGCGAGGCCGCGAATCCGTCACGGGTCTTGAAGGGCCTGCCGTCATTGCCGCGGACGGTACCGAAGGTCGCGTGCCGCAGTTCCACGCCCTCGGCATAGCCCGCCTTCCGCGCCGCCGAGAACACGCTTGATATATGGAGCGCCTGACGGTCATCGGTGCAGTAAACGATCTGCCGCGCACCGATTTCGCGCACTCGCTGCCGAAGCGTCGCAAGGTCGGTGGTGCCGTAGAGGGCCGCCCCGTCACTCTTGCGCAGAAGCAGCGGTGGTACATTGTCCGGAAGTCCGTCAGCGGAGACATCGATAATAAGAGCGCCTTCGCTCTGCCGCGCCAGCCCGCGCGCCATGAGATCGTCGAGCATCGGTGCGACCTCCGCATGAGCGTCGCTCTCGCCTTGGAGCAGATCGAAATGCGCGTCGAGCATCTCCGCCGTGTCGGAGATCGACGCGAGCGAAATGGCCCGCATGCGTGCCCATGCCGCGGTCAGCAGCGGATCTCCGTCCTGTAGCTTCGTTGTCAGTATCCGTGCCAGCGCAAGCAAAGCCTCGTCCTCGCAGGCGGCGTTGCCGGACATGTAGAGAGCGCCGAGTTCCTCGACGGTCATGGCTTCGAATGCCAGGGGGTCAATGAAGGAGGTGAGATCACCGGCCTTCCATCCGGCAGCCAGAGCAGCGCCCAAAAGCAGCTTGCCCATCTGCAGACCCCAGTCACCGAGGTGGATGTCGGAGAGGACGTCGTGGCCAATCTCCACAAGGATGCGCCGCAGACTCTCCCCGATAACGAAGGAGCGCAGATGGCCGACATGCAGCGCCTTGGCGACGTTGGGCCCGCCAAAGTCAATGACCGTTCTCATCGGATCCGCCTTCTCAGCTGCGAGCGACGGATCGGCCAGCATAGCGGTTGCCTCGGCGGCGACGACTGCATCGGCCAGCCGGAAGTTTACGAATCCCGGACCGGCGACGGACACGTCCTCGAAAAGAGCGCTCCGAGCCGCCTCGGCGACTTCAGCGGCAAGCAGGCGCGGGTTCTTCTCGGCGGACTTCGCCAGCCGCATCACGTCGTTGCATTGGAGGTCACCGAATTCGGGCCTGGCCGACCTTACGACGCAGGGACCGGCTTCGAGACCGTTCAGTTCATATGCGGAAGCAAGCGCGGCGAGTGCGGCCGATTTTACGGACATAGATCATTTCCTTGAATAGCATAAGGGGCGTGGAAGCTTGAGAGCTTCAGCGTCGCCGTTCTGCAATCTTCGGAAATTTGTTCATGTCGCGCCTCTAAGTTCGATTCTTCAATAGATCGCCTGGTGACCGCTGGCAATCTCATGGTCGGATGAATTTTGCAAAGAAAGCGATTGGCAATACCCAACCAAAGCTTGCTGACGGTTGGCTGGTAATTGCTCGATACGTTTTTCAATAACCGCTTCGGGACGAAGGCGGCCTCTGGGGCAATTTCTACCTAATTCCGGGAAAACCCCTGAGACCTGCCGGGTCACGCCCGTTTCGTCAGCGGAAACCGGTCGCGCAGCAGCCGCAGCACCGATTCCGAAGGGATCGGCGGGCCGAAAAGGTAGCTCTGGCCGTAGTTGCAGCCCATCTTGGCAAGCTCGATCGCATCCTCGTTGGATTCGATCCCCTCTGCCACCACCTTCATGTCGAGTTCGCGCGCCATTGCGATCACCGACCGGAGCACGGTCGCCTTCTTGTCGCTGCTGTCGCGCACCAAGGCCTTGTCGAGCTTGATCGTGTCGAAGGGGAAGCGGGTGAGATAGGCGAGCGACGAATATCCGGTGCCGAAATCGTCGAGCGCCAGGCCGATGCCGGCTTCCTTCAGCTTCTGCAGCACGAGCCGGGCCTGTTCCGGATTTTCCATCACCATGGATTCCGTCAGTTCGAGCTTGAGGCGCGAGGGCTGGCAATGCGTCTTGGCGAGAACCGAACGCACGTCGTCATAAAGCTCGTTGTTGAGCAGCTGCACGCTCGACAGGTTGATCGAGACGAAGATCGGCAATTCGCCGGTCTGGTGCTGCCAGCTCATCAGATCGTTGGTCGCCTGTTCCAGCGCAAACATGCCGAGCGGGCCGATAAGATCGGAGGCCTCGGCGATCGGGATGAATTCGGATGGCGGGATATTGCCGCGTTTGGGATGTTCCCAGCGCATCAGCGCCTCGAAACCGGCGACCTCGACATCCTCCAGCCTTGCGATCGGCTGGTAGACCATCGACAATTCCTTGCGCTCGATGGCGCGGCGCAGATCCGTTTCGAGCTGCAGCCGGTCGGTGCCAAAGTCGCGAAAGGCCGGCTGGAACGGTTCGACACGGTTGCCGCCGGCCCGTTTTGCCCGGTACATCGCAAGCTCCGCATCGCTGAGCAGGCCGGTGGCGCTCTCCTGCCGGTCGACCCAGGAGGCAAGCCCGACCGAGGCGGTCAGGATGATCTCGCGATTGGCGAAGTTGATCGGCACCATGATCGCCTTGCTGATCGCATCGGCGAAATCAGCGACCTTGGCCGGATTGTGCTCGGAAACCAGGATGAGCCCGAACTGGTCGCCGGCAAGCCGCGCCAGCGTATCCTGCGGTTTCAACAGCCGGCGCAGCCGCCGCGTCAGCGCGATGAGAATGTTGTCGCCAGCAGCAACGCCGAGCGAATCATTGACCAGCTTGTAGCGGTCGATATCGATCACCATCACGGTCGGGCGCAGCGTGTCGCCGCCCGGCGCCAGCGCCAGCACCGACTGCAGCCGGTCGAGGAAGACCTGCCGGTTCGGCAGGCCGGTCAGATTGTCGTGCAGCGCATCGTGCAGCAGCCGTTCGACGGAATTCTTCTGCTCGGTCACATCGACGATCGTGCCGACACAGCGGATGATTTCGCCGTTCGAGCCGAGCACCGGCCGGGCGCGGATCAGCAGCCAGTGGAAATGCCCGTCCTCGGCGCGGATGCGGAACTCGTGGTTCAGCCGCCCGCGGCGGTGTTCGAGCAGCACGTCGAGCGTGGCGCGGAAGCGGTCGCGGTCGTCGGGATGCAGCCGCGGCAGCCAGTTGCGCGCCGCGCCATGCATGGCGCCCTGGGACAGGCCGAGCTTGATCGAGACGTCGGGAATGGTGACGACGCGGTCGCGCGCCACGTCCCAATCCCACACCATGTCGCCGGAGCCGGTCAGCGCCAGCGATTGCCGCTCGAGATCGGAAAACAGCCCCTGCTGGTAGGCGCCGCCGGCAAACGCATGCTGCATGACGGTGAAGCCGATCAGAAGCACGATGAGCACCAGGCCGCCGCCGAGTGCGGGCTGGATGATGTCGTTGTCGAGCCGTCCGGTGACCGTCAGCCACGCCCCGAACAGCCAGACCAGGATCAGCGCCCAGGCCGGCACCAAAAGGATGGCGCGGTCATAGCGGTTGAAGCCGAGATAGATGATCAAAAGCAGCCCCATCGTCGCAGTCAGCGCGAAGGAAAGCCTGGCGATGCCGGCGGCGATCGACGGGTCGTAGATCGCCACACCGAAGAGCAGGGCAAGGCCGAGCACCCAGGCAAGTGTCGCGTAGCCGAGATGCGCATGCCAGCGGTTGAGGTTCAGATAGGTGAAGAGGAAGATGACGAAACTCGACGCCAGGGCTACCTCGGCGCAGGCCCGCCATATTCGCTGGTCGGCCGAGGCGACGCTGATCAGCTTGCCGAGGAAACCGAAATCGACACAGATATAGCCGAGCACCGCCCAGGCGAGTGCTGCCGTCGCCGGCAGCATCGAAGTGCCCTTGACGACGAAGAGGATGGTCAGGAACACGGCGAGCAGGCCGGCAATGCCGAGCACGATGCCGCGATAGAGTGTGAAGGCGTTGATCGTGTCCTTGTAGGCGTTCGGTTCCCAGAGATAGATCTGCGGCAGTTCCGGCGTCGACAGTTCGGCGACGAAGGTGATGACGGAGCCGGGGTTCAGCGTGATGCGGAAGACGTCGGCCTCGTCGCTCGGTTGCCGATCGAGCGCGAAGCCTTCGCTGGGCGTAATCGCGCTGATGCGCTGCGAGCCGAGATCCGGCCAGAACAGCTTGGAATTGACCAGACGGAAATGCGGCGCGACGATGACGCGCTCAAGCTGTTCTTCCGAGACGTTGGCGAGCGCAAACACCGCCCAGTCGCCTTGATGGTTCTCCGAGCTTGCCCTGACCTCGATGCGGCGGCGGATGCCGTCGGCGCCGGCCGCCGTCGAAACCTGGAAGGCTTCGCCCTGGTTGGTGTAGATCTCGGTCGTTGCCGTCAGATCGAGCGCGGTATCGTCACGGGAAATTTTTACCGGTTCGGCCGCCTGGGCAACACCCGCCACGAAGGCGAAGGCCGCCAGGAAAAGGGCTGCGATCACCGCGATCACTCGTCCGGACGGTGACTTGGGCAGCATGCGGTCTCTTGTCATCAGCTGTCGGTTTTCCTGCCTTTATCCGTATCGGTGGCGAGACGTGAAAACATCACATGGTCATGCCACTGACCGTTGATCTTCAAATATCCGCGCAGATAGCCTTCCTGTTGAAACCCGGCTTTTTCAAGCAGACGAATGCTGCGCGCGTTATCTGGAATACAGGCTGCTTCGATACGGTGCAACTCAAGCCCGGCGAAGATGTAAGGAATAACCAATTGAAGGGCGGCGAACATATGCCCCTGGCCGGCATGGCGTTCGCCCATCCAGTAGCCGATCATGCAGCTTTGTGCCGCACCCCGTCGGATGTAGCCGATGGTGACGCCGCCGACGAGCGTCATGTCGCCTTTCAGGAAAATGAACAGCGGCACCGCCTGACCTGAGGCATATTCCTGCTTGCCGCGGACGACGCGGGCGCGGTAGGCGCCTTCCGTCAATTCGTCGCGCCGCCAGGTCGGCTCCCAGGGTTCGAGAAACTTGCGGCTTTCGGCGCGCAGCCGGTGCCACTGGTTGAAGTCCTGGTAGCGCGGCAGGCGCAGGAAATATCTGTCGTTCTCCAGCTCCACCGCTTCCGGCTGCCGCGACAGGAACCGAAAAACCGATTTTGGCATCGATCACTCCCGGCAAGACGGACGTCGGCTCAGCGGCTTGCCTGCAGCGTCTTCGACGCCGGCACCGTAAGCGAGGCAGTGATGTCTTCCATCGGCGCCAGCTGCTCCAACGGACCGATCGCCGAAAGCGTCGGCACCGTGTCGTAGAACAGCCGGCCGGCGAGGTCGGTCAGCCGCTCGATGGTGATACCTTCCAGCCGCTCCATCATCTCCGGATTGGAGATCGGCCGGCCGTAAAGCATCATCTGCCTGGCGATCTGGCCGGCGCGGGCAGCCGGGCTTTCCGCACCCATCAACAGCTGGGCGCGGATCTGGGCGCGGGCGCGCTCGATTTCCTTCTGGTGGATCGCATCGGCTGATTTGTGCAGCTCGTCGATGATGACGGGCACCAGCTCCGGCAGGTTTTCGCCGCCGGTCGCGGCGTGAATGCCGAAGATGCCGGTGTCGGAAAAGCCCCAGTGGAAGGCATAGACGGAATAACAGAGGCCGCGGAACTCGCGCACCTCCTGGAAGAGCCTGGAGGACATGCCGCCGCCAAGAATATTGGCGAGGATCTGCGAGCAGTAGAAATCGCGGGCGTGGTAGGGCTTGCCTTCGAAGCCGAGCAGGATCTGCGCGTCCATCAGGTCGCGCGGTTCGCGCACGCTGCCGCCGATATAACGCGCCGGTTCCATGACGGGCGGCGCGGAAGGGGCCGTCGGCAGGCTGGCGAAACGATCCTCGACCATGCGCAGGAATTCTTCATGCTCGACGGCGCCGGTGGCGACCACGAACATGCGGTCGGTCGTGTAGTTGCGGCCGAGATAGCCACGGATCTGCTGCGGCGTGAAGGAGACGACGGTCTCCGGCGTGCCGAGGATCGCCCGGCCGAGCGTCTGGTCGCGATAGGCGGCCTCGGAGAACCGGTCGAACACCACGTCGTCGGGTGTGTCGTTGGCGGCGTTGATCTCCTGCAGGATCACCTGCTTCTCGCGCTCCAGCTCCTCTTCCTCGAAGGCCGATTCCGTCAGGATGTCGGCGAGGATATCGACGGCGAGCGGCACGTAGTCCTTGAGCACGCGGGCGTAATAGGAGGTCGTCTCGGTCGAGGTGGCGGCATTGACTTCGCCACCGACATCCTCGATTTCCTCGGCAATCTGGCGGGCCGTGCGGCGCGCCGTGCCCTTGAAGGCCATGTGTTCGAGCAGGTGAGCGATGCCGTGCTCGTTGTCCGTCTCGTTACGCGATCCCGATTTGATCCAGACTCCGAGCGCAACGCTTTCAAGATGCGGCATGGTCTCTGTGACTACTGTCAGCCCGGATTTCAGCCGGGTGCACTCAACTGTCATTGGCTATCTTTCTGCGCCTGCTGTCGTCTCGCCGCGGGCATGCTTGCCGATAAAAGTCTCAACGGCTTTCAGCTCCGGTTTGATGATCTGGAAACGCTCCTCCCTGTGCATCAGATCAGCAAGCCACGTCGGAAGCGCCGGGTCAATACCGCAGGCGGATTTTACGGCGGCGGGGAATTTCGCCGGATGCGCGGTCGAAAGCGTCACCATCGGCGTATTCGGCTTTTCTTTCTTGGCAGCGACGAAGACGCCGATCGCCGAATGCGGATCCAGCAGATAACCGGTTTCGGCATGGGTCTTGCGGATCGTCTCGGCGACCTGCTTCTCGCTGGCGCGCCCGGCGCGGAAGTCGCGGCGGATCGCCTTCAGCGCTTGGCTGCCGATCTCGAAGCCGTTGGATTGCTTGAGGCTTTCCATCGCCGCGCGCACTTTCGAGGCGTCGCGGTCATAGGCTTCGAACAGCAGCCGTTCGAAGTTCGAGGAGATCTGGATGTCCATCGACGGCGAACTCGTCGCCTTGACCGCCTTCATGTCGTAGCGGCCGGTCTTCAGCGTCCGCGCCAGGATGTCGTTCTCGTTGGTGGCGATCACCAGACGGTCGATCGGCAGGCCCATGCGCTTGGCGCAGTAGCCGGCGAAGATATCGCCGAAATTGCCTGTGGGCACCGTGAACGAGATCTTCCGGTCCGGACCGCCAAGCGCCACCGCCGCCGTGAAATAATAGACGATCTGAGCCATGATGCGGGCCCAGTTGATCGAGTTGACGCCGGATAGCCGGACCTTGTCGCGGAAGGTCACGTCGTTGAACATCGCTTTCACGAGGTTCTGGCAATCGTCGAAATTACCCTCGACGGCAAGCGCATGCACGTTTGCTGACGACGAGGTCGTCATCTGCCGCTGCTGCACCGGCGAGACCTTGCCATGCGGGAAGAGGATGAAGATATCGGTGCGCTCGCGGCCCGCGAAGGCGTCGATCGCTGCCCCGCCGGTGTCGCCCGAGGTGGCGCCGACGATCGTCGCCCGCTCGCCGCGCTTTTCCAGCGCATAGTCCATCAGCCGGGCGAGCAATTGCATCGCCACGTCCTTGAAGGCGAGCGTGGTGCCGTGGAAGAGCTCCATGACGAAGCTGTTCGGCCCGGTCTGGACGAGCGGCGCGATCGCCGGATGGCGGAAAGTGCCGTAGGCCTCGTCGATCATCGCCCGGAACGTGTCGTCGGGGATCTCGCCATTGGTGAAGGGCGACAGGATGGTGAAGGCGATCTCCTGATAGGTCTTGCCCCTGAGCGCACGGATCTCCTTTTTGGAAAAGCTCGGCCATTTGCGCGGAACATAGAGCCCGCCATCGCGCGCCAGCCCGGTCAAAAGGGCGTCGCAAAAGCCGAGGGAAGGGGCCTCGCCGCGAGTCGAGATATAATCCACGTTCATCATCCTTGATCTATCGCTGGAGGAAATCCGGCCAGGTGAGGCCATGGTGCGCTCTGCCGGAAATCGGCAAGCGGGTGCCTTCAGGCCATACCATTGCCGTTATCTTGTTGAAGTTGCCCGCATCCGGCGTCGAAAAGTGCATCAAAACGGCGCTTACCCAATCGATTTTTGTTTGCGCCGCTGATATAGACCATCGCAAACCGTCGTGAAAGGCCCCGCGGAAAAGACATGAGGCCTCCAAGAAGCGCTTATACAAGGGATGGAATATGGTGCTCGGCAAGGTCTCGCGTCTCATCGTCTCCGCATCTTTTCTTGCCCTGCTTGCTGGTTGCAACTCGCTCGGCATAGGTGGCGACAGCCAGTCGACGGCGCCGGCGACGCAGACGAACGGAACCGCCCAGATCATGCCGCTGGCGCCGGCCAACCCGTCCTCGAACAATCCTTCGATCGGCACCGCCACGACGGCGCAGGGCACGGTCGCTCCCGTCGTCCAGGGTGCCTGCCCGCAGATCTTCATGCGTGACCAGGATTCGATCTTCCGCACCTATGCCAAGGGCAAGAAGGACGATCCGCAGCAGATCGTCTTCCAGGCCTCCGTCGGCGATTACACCCGCCAGTGCACGCTGAACGACACGAACCTGACGATGACGGTCGTTGCCCAGCTGCGCCTGATCACCGGCCCGGCCGGCACGCCGGGGCCGGTGACCCTGCCGATCCGCATCTCCGTCATCGACGGCGAGACCGTGCTCTATTCCGAAGTCACCAAATTCCCGACCGAGATCCCGCCGGGCGCGCCGGGCACGCAGGTCGTCTTCCGCAAGGACGGCATCAAGATGCCGGTCGGCTCCGGCGCCCTGGTGCGCGTCAATATCGGCTTCGACACCCAGCCGGCAAAGACCAAGAAGAGCAGCTAAGCAATTCGGGCTTCGACCCGACATCAGCCCCTCATCCGGCTGCCGCCACCTCTGCCTGGGTCGAGCCACGTGTCTCGACCCGTCCTTCGGACCCCCGCCTGCGGGGAGAAGGGGATATGCCGCACCGGCTCCCTCCACCTCTACGCTGCGTTTGGCACGTCCCCTCTACCCGTTTACGGGGTCCGGAGGACGGGTCGAGACGAGTGGCTCGACCCCGGTAGGGTTAGGGTGAGGGGCAGCCATCGGCGCGAACGGGACAGCAGTGGGGAGAAACCATGAAATGGTCTCCACACAGCCCACGGATTGCAAGCCTAAAGCGTTCAGAGAACGTTGTCCCAGGCCGCCAAAGCGGCGACGACGCCCGGCAGGTCGTTCATGCGGGAGATTGCCGTTTCGGCGCCGGCATCCGTCAATTTGTCGGCATGGGCGGGATAGCTGTGCGAGGCGCCGGTAAAGCCGATGACGCGCATGCCGGCGGCGCGTGCCGCGTGTACGCCGTGGACGGAATCCTCGACCACAACGACCTTGTCAGGCGATACGCCCATCTGGCTTGCGCCGTGCAGGAAGATATCGGGCTTCGGCTTGACGCGGTCGGGGCCAAGATCCTTGGCCGAAAAGATGCTCGGCGCAAACAGCGGCTTCAGCCCAACCTTGCTCAGCATCATGTCGAGCCGCTTGGTGCTCGAATTCGAGCAGATGCAGCGCTTGATCGGCAGCCTGGAGACGGCGAATTCAATGCCTGGAATGGCCTGGACGTCCTGCGCCAGCCTGAGGTCGAGCATATGCTCCGACTTGTCGAGCAGGGAAGCCGAAAACGGGATACTTGCCTCGCGCTCGATCTGCAGCAGGATGTTGCGCCACGTCATGCCGGCGAAGCGCTCGCCCATTTCCTCGGCGTCGATCGGATATCCGGCCTCTGTCAGAAGCGCGGATTCGACTTCCGCCGCGATGATTTCCGAATCGACGAGAACGCCGTCGCAGTCGAAGATGATGAGGTCGAAGCCGTCCATATGTTCACGCCTTGCTGAAGTCGGGGCTGGAAGTCTGGGTCTTGTCCGGGAATGCTGCGGCTTTACACGATGCCCGGCCAAAGCTCAACCGGATCTCAAGCATGGCTGCGATGCGGCAAGCGACCGGCTCCGGCATCGCTGCCGGATCGGTCGTGTCGGGGTGACTTGGGAATGAACAATGGCGAGCAGATAGCAGCCGTCAGGCCGCCAGCTGCCCACTCCGGCGTCCAGTTGCAGATTGCGAAGCTGTCGCCCGAAGCCTGAACCGGGAAACGAGCTCGCGCAGCTTGGCAGCTTCCTCGGCAAGCTGGCCGGATGCCGCGGTGGATTGCTCCACCATCGCCGCGTTCTGCTGGGTCACCTGGTCCATGGAATTGACGGCGGTGTTGACTTCGGCAAGGCCGGTCGACTGCTCTCTTGCCGATACGGCGATTGCATCCATGTGCTGATTGATGCGGGCAATCTGTTCGCTGATCGCCTTCAGAACCTGGCTGGTGTCGAGAACCAGCTTGACGCCGCTTTCCACTTCCACCGAGGATTTCTGGATGTGGCCCTTGATTTCCTTTGCCGCCTGAGCCGATCTCTGGGCGAGTTCGCGGACTTCCTGGGCCACCACAGCAAAGCCCTTGCCCGCGTCGCCGGCGCGCGCCGCTTCGACGCCGGCGTTCAGCGCCAGCAGATTGGTCTGGAAGGCGATCTCGTCGATCACGCCGATAATGCTGGAGATCTGCTGCGACGAAGCCTCGATGCGGCGCATGGCCTCTTCGGCATGCGACACGACCTCCGAAGACTTGACGGCATTGCTGTTTGCATCGGTCGCTTCAGTGCGTGCCTCGTCGGTCCGCTTGCTCGAGTTCGAGACATTGGCGGTGATCTGATCGAGCGCTGCGGCGGTTTCTTCGAGAGAGGCTGCCTGCTGTTCGGTTCGTTTGGACAGGTCGCCGGCCCCGGAGGCGATTTCCCTGGTGCCTTCGTCGATCGCGGCAATGGCGGCGGCGATGGCGCCGAGCGTCTGATCGAGCTGCCGGATCGACATGTTGAAATCATGCCGGAGGCCCTCAAAGTCTGGGGCGAAGGGTTCTTCGATCTGGAAGGAGAGATCGCCGGATGCAAGCCTCTTCAGGCCTGCGGCGAGGCCTGACGTCGCCGTCCGTAGCCGTTCGGCGGCATCGTCGTCGGCCTGCTTGCGCGCCGTGACCCGTTCGGTTTCGCCCTGCAATCGAGCGGCCTCGGCATCTTTTTCGAGTTGCTTGTTGGCAATCGCCGCCTGGCGGAAGACTTCGACGGCCGATGCCATCCTTCCGATTTCATCGCTGCGGCCGATCCCGGTGCAGGCAATCGCCGTGTCACCGCCGGCGAGCCTTTGCATATCGCCGGAAAGCGAAAGGATCGGCTTGGTGACGGTCTTGCGGGTCAGGAAATAAAGACCAAAGGCGAAGAGCGCGGCCGAAGCCAATAGCGCTTCCAGAACAATGTCGACCGACGCCTTTACATCAGAGCTGCGATTGGAAATTTCCTCGGATGCAGCGGTGATCTGATCGCCGGCCTGTTCCATCGCCGTTTCCAAGGTAGAGAACTGCTGCATGAATTCGGGCAAGGCCTTCAATGCCGCTGAGGCATCCCGGCTGGCAAGATCGACGATCTTAGTGGCGCTTTCGATATAGGTCAGAAGGGGACGCTCGATGCTGGCAAGCAGCGTTTTGGTCTTGTCGTCGGCGGCAAGAGCCTTGTTGGCATCAAGCATCTCGCGGAACGATGCGTCGTGCTCCACCAGATCCGCCTTCACCGCGGCAGCGTCCATGCCTGCTGCCGGGTTGGACGCCAGCATTGACGCGAGCACGTCGGCGCGCATCGCGTCATGCATCATGTCGGCCTGCATGTGGTTCCGCAGAATTTGTGCCGACCGGGCAACCTCGGCGTTGTTTTCGGAGAGGGTCGAGGCGGACCAGATACCGACGCCCGTAGCGCCACCCGCCAGGGCGAAAATCGCGATGCTCGCAATGATGATCTTATGCTGGATCGACGCCATGACAGGGTTCTCTCGTTAATTCAGAAGGTGAGAGTAGCCGAACATGCTTAATAATTTTCTCAGCATCATGTCGGTTAGCGACGCGAAAACAACAGGTTGCAGCAGATATTTCAGTTTCGATGAAAGGTTGAGCCGCTTTGAGCGTAGCGCGGATGACCGGCGCGGGCACCTCAAGCGCCGGAAGATGCAAGAGGGGTGGCTCGTCCTTGGTTACGAGGGCGAGCCCCATCCGATTATTGTTCCGGCAGTATGATCTTCTGATTGGTGGTGTTCTTGACCGGCTTCTCGCCCGGGACATGTGACATCGTGCGGGTCGTGCTATCCAGCGTGCTGCCGTCTGTGCTGGTTTTTGTGCGAGACTTGCTGAACGTCCCTTTGTCGACTGCCTGGGCTTTCGTCTGCGCCTTCAGCTTGTCGCCATTGTCGTTGATGTGGGTCTTGCTTTGCGCCTTTCCGTCGGAGGTGGCTGCACTTCCCCCCGATCCGATCGAAGAGGTCGTGCCGTCGTCGGTCCGGCAGGTGCCGGCCGTCCCGAGCGAACTTGCGGATGTGCCTCCTGCCGAGGCGCTTCCGGCCGACCCGACCGTTCCGGCTGCGGTGCAATCCTCGGCAAGGACGGCCGAAGTCGACGCCAGAAGGGTGATCGAAAGCGCCGCGATCAAGCTGATATGTCTCATTGCCATCTCCTACTTCTTGGGTTTCGTGACCGAGCAGGTTCCGTCGGACCGTTTGGTGATGACGGTGCCGTCAGGCCGGGTGATGCTCGCCGTCGAAAAGCTGTCGACGCTTCCCGATCCCGCCGATGATCCGGCGGAGGCGGACGACGAAGAGGAACCGCTCGATCCGCCGGTCGTGGTCGATGACGAAACATGTCCGTTGCCGGCCGTCACGGTGGTGGACATGTCTCCCTGCGACGACTGAGACTGGACGACGGTGCATGTCGTTCCGTCGTCGAGCTTGATCTCCTCGGACATTGCCTGTCCGGCGATCAGGGCGAGTGAAGCGCTGAATGCGATTGTGGAAAACTGTGCCATTGGTTTATCTCCGAGGGCTTGGCCGACGCCATTCAAGGCGCCGGCCGACATCGTCAGCAGCCTTCTGTGCCGGCGGCGTCCTTCTTGACCTGTCCGGGCGCACAGCCCTTCTTGCCCTTGTTGTCAGAGCTTCCCGCGGCGCTGCCGCCGGTGCCGACGGTGCTGCCGGTCTTGTCTCCATCCGCCGACGAAGCGCCCGTTCCTACAGTTGAGGCCGAGTTCGCATCGCCCGAGCCTGCGGCGGAGCCGCCGGTGCCGACCGAGCTGCTCGAAGTGCCCCCACCGGCCGACGAACCGCCGGTGCCAAGCGTCGAAGCAGATCCCGAGCCGGAGCCCGAACCAGCAGCAGAGCCGCCGGTGCCGACAGTGCTGCTGGAGGTGCCGCCACCGGCTGATGAGCCGCCGGTGCCGACCGTCGAGGACGTGCCGGATTTGCAGTTGGTTGCGCCGGCAGGGCAGGTGCCCCCGGCAGAGCTGCCACCAGTACCGACCGTGCTGCTCGCAGTTCCGCCGCCGGCCGACGAACCGCCAGTGCCGACAGTGCTTGACGATTGAGCGAAGCCGGAAACAGTCGTGCCCGCCAGAAGGGCTGCTGCCAGTGCCAGGTGTGTTGCCTTCATCATGGTATTCCTCCGTTTGTCGTTGCCTGCTGTCGCATCCGGAGCGGATGGATAGCTGGGTGACAAACTTCGGTTTAACTCCACTGTTCCTGCCTTAGGCACTCAGTCGGATAGGTGCCGGACCTTGGTCCGATCTCACCGCCATGGCCGGAATTTTCGATTTTATCTCTCGCGAATCGCTAAAGCCAGATGGCGATAATGCACCATTTGCCCGGCAACCCAGGTCTCGAACTGGAGAAGTGTATGGTCGGGCATCAGTGCGACTTCACCGCCCGGCGAGATGCGATACCAGCCGTTCTGAGCTGCCTCGCCGAAGATGTTGCTGATATGCTGGCGAGAGACATCGAAACGTTCGGCCAGTCCTCGATATGTCAGGCTGCCGGATGCCGGCGAGCCTGTTCGCTGACGCAGAGCCTCGGCAATCACCGCGCAAAAGACAAGATGACCGGCATCTCTCTCGCTGTGTCGAACGATGGCCGGAAAAGGTCCAAACAGATCGTCCTTGACCGCATAACGCTCGGCAGAGAGAGCCAGCCAGCGCGCCAGCCGATCTTCGTCCATGACAAGATCGTCCGGGCGGATGGTCAGAGGCGGCGCAAGCAGTTCCGAGGATCCCAATGCTGCTAGTGGCGATTGCGCGATTTCACGCAGCAGTTCCAAGCTGGGCTTCAGGATCTGGGTGCGGCGGTCTGTCTCGAGCGACGTTGCGATGATGAGGCCGCGATCACGCAATCCGTTGATGAAATCGGCAATCTGGCGCGGACTGCCGGGAGCCGATCGTTGCAGAAGCGCAAGCGACGGGGGCGCGCCGCGGGACTCAAGCCACTGAACATAAAGGCAAATGAGCAGGAACGAGACGAAGTAGCGCTGCTTCTGGGCAAAGAGTTTGTTTGCGGGCAGCAGTTTCCGTGCACGGGCCGTCATGGCCTCGCAATAGACTAGGAGAGCGCTAGCATAGGAAGGGTGGCGCATCAGGCCTGTCGCCTCGACCCACAGACTGTCCGCAGCGAAATCCTCCACTCCGGCATAAAGACGTATTTCGCTCATGGTTCTTTTGACTGCCCAGGTGATCGATGCAAAGTTTAGACTCTCTCGCCGCGGGGGAGGCGACTTATACAGCTTTTGCGATTAATTTTTCAAACAAAGCTGATTCTAATGATAACACAGAGCCGATTTTCAGTTCATTTCGCCGTCGCCGGATCGGCCATTGCCACTTTTCTCTTCCCGATTACCGCTTATGCGGACTCTTCCCTCAATTCCTATGTCGAGATCAGCACCGGCGACGAGCTGGGAACGGATCAGGTCGACATGTCCACTGGCGGATGGATACGAACGGTGGCCACCGGAACGATCGATCTCGTCCCGGAAATCGATATTCTAGACGGCGCTACGGTGCGTTTCTCCGCCATTCCGGGAAGCGATCTGAATCTCAAGCTCTATCGGGTCGGCACGGGCGCGGAACTTCACTTCGGCGGTGCCGCCGACAGCGGCACCGTCACTCTTGCGGATTTCTTCTTTTCCGGCGGAAACCAGGATGTCTTTGTCGATTCCGGCACCCTCCTGGTCCCGGAGGATGGTCAAGGGGCACTATTGCGAGCTAGCACGACAACCGTCGCATCTGGCGCGACCGTGGACCTCGGGTCGCACAGCGATTGGATAGCCTCCCTTGCCGGCAGCGGCACGATCCGTCTCAACGACGCCGATCTCGAGATCCGAAACTTCTCCTTCGATGGCACGATCGACGGCGCAAACCGCGTGACCTTCAGCAGGGGCGGATCCTGGCGAGGCAGGTTTGCTGACGTCGACGAGGTCGCCCTCTCCGCCAATCAGACGCTGACCATTGTCGACGCCGGGGCCGCCGCCAACCTTTCCACGCTCGATTCGCTTCGATTGTCGTCAGGCTCGACCTTCGATCTCACGAGCTACGACGCCTCGCTCAACAGCCTTTATGGCGCAGGCCTGATTGGCACGACGGAGACGCTGGCGATCGGATCCGGAAATTATTCCGGTGGAATCGTCGCGGGTCGCGGGCTGACGATTTCCGGTGATTTTCAGTGGTCGGGACAGTCGCAGGGGGCGTTGTCGATCAATGTCCTGTCCGGCGCGACGCTAACAGCCAATGGCGGCAATGTGTTCGGGGGCTCGGCCGATATCAGCCTCGACGGCGCGCTGTACGTCAATGCGAGTGAAGCAGTGGACGCGTTGACCGGCAGCGGGACCGTCGAGGTCGCCAATAACGCCATTCTGTCGGTCGGGGCCGGTGATAGTTCTACGACATTCGACGGAGAAATATCGGGTCAGGGCGGCCTTACCAAAGCCGGCACCGGCACCTTCATTCTAAGCAGCCGACAGTCCTATACCGGCGCGACGACCGTCTCGGCGGGCACATTGCAGCTGATGTCGGTCAACGCTGTTCCCGCCACCTCGCCGCTCGAGGTGAGGACTGGCGCGCAGTTGAACATGGCCGGCTTCAACCAGGCTTTTGCGAGCCTGACAGGGAATGGGAACATTCTTCTCGGCAATGCAAACTTTTCCATTGGCGGGGTGGGTGGCAGCGGCTCCTTCAGCGGCGTCATCTCCGGGAGCGGGTCCGTTACGAAATCCGGCGCAGGTACGTTGGGTCTCTTCGGAAATAACAGTTTTTCGGGCGGGATGACTGTGGTCGGTGGAACGCTTGCAGTGTCCTCATCCGCGTCGCTGGGCGATGGAAGCACCACCAATACCCTGACCCTCGACGGCGGGACGCTGCAGACATTCGGAAGCGTTGCTTCTCCGGCTGCCCGGGGTGTGGTCATCGGAAGCGCCGGCGCAACCGTGGATACGAACGGCAATGCGGTGACCTTCGCCGGAGGAGTGTCCGGCGCCGGCCAGTTGACCAAGACCGGCGCGGGCACGCTGACTCTTTCGGGCAACAACACACGCTCGGGGGATACCGAAATCGATCAGGGGCGGCTGGCGGTGCAGAACGGCGGCGCATTGGCCGACGACGCCCGCGTGAACATTGCCGATCTTGCCGGCGCAGGGCTCGACGTCGCCACTTCCGAAACCATTGGATCGCTTTCGGGCGGCGGCTTGTCCGGCGGAGATGTAAGCCTATCCAATGCGGCGATCCTGACGGTCGGCGGCGACGACAGCTCTTCCACATTCGGCGGGTCGATCACCGGAGACGGCAGTCTCATCAAGACCGGAAGCGGCCTGTTTCAATTGACCGGCAATAGCACCTATACCGGCGACACCGACGTGCTCGACGGAACACTTTCGGTCAATGGCAGCCTGACCGGCGCGTTCAACATCGGTTCCGGTGCGAGACTTCAGGGAACGGGAAGTGTCGGCACGACCTCTCTTGCTGCAGGCAGCGTCCTTGCTCCCGGCAATTCGATCGGGACGCTGACGGTCACCGGCGATCTGAACTTCGATCCGACCAGCAATTTCGAGGTCGAAATCGGCAGCACCGGGCTCAGCGACAGGGTGGATGTCACAGGCACCGCATTTCTGAACGGCGCCAAGGTCCAGACGATCCTGTGGGACCCGTCCGTCAGCTACGTCAACGGCCAGTCCTACACGATCGTCTCGGCCGGCACCGTCTCGGGCACGTTCGGCGATCTGGAGATCGATTCCGCCTTCCTGAAGTCTTTCCTCAGCTATTCCGCCACCGACGTAACCTTGACCCTGCGTACTGTGCTGAGCCCCGGTTCTCTGTTTCCGAGCGCCGCCCTCACGTATAATCAGCAACAGTCGGCTTACGGCCTCGACTTCCTAGACCAGACGAGCGGCTCCAGCAGCCTCGCCCTCTACAATGCCATTCTTTATAGCGACAGGGCGGAAGCAAGGGATGCGTTTGACCAGCTCTCCGGTGAAATCCACGCCTCGTTGCAAAGCGGTCTTTTTAGCGAGGCCAATGACGTTCGCAACACGGTTTTTGACCGGTTGGACGAGGTCTTCCAATCCGGCGGCAGGGCATGGACAAGCGCCTATGGCAACATCTCCACGCTGGAGTCGGACGGAAACGCATCCAGCGCAACGAACGCGCGGGGCGGGGCGCTTTACGGCGCGGACTGGATGATCGACGATATCTCGGCGGGCGTCTTCGCCGGCTTCGGGCAATCCTTGTTCGAAATATCGGACCTCGGCTCTACGGCCAATGTCGACAGCGTTCACCTTGGCCTTTACGCCGCGCAGAGGTCCGGCAATTTCGAGATCAAACTCGGCGCATCGAATAGCTGGTACGATATCGAAACCCGCCGCAATATCGCCTTTCCCGGTTTCTCGGATACGCAGACGGCAAGCTATCACGGCAATACGGCCCAGGTTTTCTCGGAGGCATCGTATGATTTCAGGTTCTCTCAGAGCCTGATCGTCACACCTTTTGGACGGCTCGATTACGGTATCAGCCACCGTGACAGCTTTGAGGAAGACGGCGGGGCCGCATCGCTTTCCGGCGAAAGCGCGCGCGAAGACATGTTTGCATCGACAGTCGGACTTCGGGCGCAGCGACAATCCGTGATTGCCGATAAGACCGTGACCACCGGTATTGATGTTGCATGGAGACGCGCTCTCTATCAAGGCACGCCGCTTTCTCATCTGACATTCGAAAATGGGGGCAGTTTTACGGTCAAAGGGGTTCAGAATTCCTCGGACAGTGTGGTGGCGGGAGGATCCGTGGCTTTCCAGCTTGCTAGCGACGCGTCCCTGGCGCTGTCCTATCGGGGAGAATTCGGCGATGGCTTCAATCGCCACAGCGGCAGCGCCCGGCTGGACGTGAGATTCTAAGGGCAGTGGCGGTCGTAAGCCTGCCTCGAAAGACGAGGAGCTCATTGCTGCTCCCCCGGCTGGGACGTACTGTGCATGCGCAATGGGAGAGGGACCATGAGGCTTTCAGCTTTGTCCGACCGGCGGCAGCCGTAGTGCTGCCGTTTGCCTTCACATCGACCGACGTTATCGCCAAGGGCAAGCACCGAAGCTGTGCGCAGCTGCAGGCGATGATGGATAATGCCCTGACCGGCGGAAAGCATGCCGGGGATGGCGACGACAAGAGAGCCAAGATCGAAAGGAAGATGAGGAAGAAAGGCTGCTAGAGGCAAGTCGCCGCTAGAGCCTTTCCGGGTCGAGGAGGGCGCGACATCCATCAAATCCGCCTCATGCCGGACTAACCGCAGCCCGGGGACTACCTTTGGCAAACTCATGCACTAGATGGCGATCGAGGAGGACGCCACCGCCGCTCTTGGGAGGAGAACAGGCGGCATGCCAAGAATGAATGAAGAGGAAGACTGCATGACGATCGAGGACATCATCGAAACCCTGGAAAAGACTGACATGCCCGACAGCCGGATCGACGCTTTCATCACCTGTGCCTTTCTGTTGAAGCAACTCCGGCCGGCCGAGCCCAGCGATTTCGACGGTCCTCACGATTACCTGCCGAGCAGTATCAAGTCAGAGCACGGTTTCCTGATGGCGCGGCCCTTCACTCACGATGTCAACCACGCCATCGATCTGTGCCGGGAAGTTCGGCCGGATGCGGTTTGGCACCTTGCTCGCGGTCGCCAGGCAGCGGACGAGTCGCTCTACGGCGCGCAGTTGCGCGAGATCAAGGAGAGCGAAAGCGTGCTCGGTGAAGCCGAGAGCAATCACGCCGCGTTGGCGCTCACGCTCGCTGCGCTGCGGGCGCATGTCAGGCAGGAAGATGAAAAGAGGGCAGGTGCGTGAGGGCGCTGGATACTGCCCTGGAACGTCTTGCAGGTCCGCAATAACCTACGGATCGACCGGGAAGAGCTTCAGAAACTGCCGGTCGCCCTCCGGCGAAAACAGGATCGAGCGGCTTTCGGCCGTGCGCCGCGCCCAGCCTTTGTCGAGGAAGCTTGAAAGCAGCGCCTTGCCGAGGCTGCCGGCGAGATGGGCGCGTCTTTCGCTCCAGTCGAGGCAGGAGCGGCAGAGCGGGCGGCGCGAGGATCTGAGGTCGCCGACATTAATGCCGATGCATTTGAGATCGCCTTCGCCCTTTTCCGTCAGCGCCAAGCCGTCTCCGACCGCGTCGATCGAGCCGGAGGCAATCAGGCTGTCGAGCATGCGCACGCCGTAATCGCCGGCAAGGTGATCGTAACAGATGCGCGCCTTGCGCAGCGCCGGCTCCTTCGGTCCTGGCTGGTGGCGCAGATGGCCGCGTCCGGCGGCAAAACCCATCATGCTTTCGATCAGCCGGGCGACGGCCTCATCGGCCAGCGTGAAATAGCGGTGGCGCCCCTGTTTGCGCTGGGTTAGCAGCCCGCCGGCCTCGAGTTTGGCGAGATGCGTGCTCGCAGTCTGCACGGTGATGCCGCCGACGCCGGCAAGCTCGGTCGCCGTCAGCGCCCGGCCGCCGGTGAGTGCCGCCAGCATGTTGGCGCGGGCGGGATCGCCGATGAGCGCGCCGATCTGCGCAATGTCTGGGCCTTCCTTCATAGTTCGATCGTAACCGAAGCATCGCCGACAGGCAATGTGCGAAAAGCGGATCGACAGCAAAGGAGAAACGATATGATCACCTGCTTCATCCGTTATGAGATCGACCCCTTCAAGAAGGAGGCGTTTGCCGAATATGCCCGCAACTGGGGCCAGGCGATCCCGCGAAACGGCGCCGACCTGATCGGCTACTACGGCCCGCATGAGGGATCGGCAACGACGGCCTACGGCGTCTACAATATCGAAAGCCTCGCCGCCTATGAAGCCTATCGCGCCAGGCTGGCTTCCGACCCGCTCGGCCGTGAGAATTACGAATTTGCCAGACGCGAAGGCTTCATCCTGAAGGAGGATCGCATCTTCCTCAAAAATGTCTCCGCTCCTCACGCCAAGCTGGTGCTGCCATGATCGCCGTCATCTTCGAAGTCGAGCCCTATATGGGCGAACGCCACAAATATCTGGATCTCGCCGGCGAGTTGCGCGGCGAACTCGAAAAGATCGACGGCTTCATTTCGATCGAGCGTTTCGAGAGCCTGACGACGCGCGGCAAGCTGCTGTCGCTCTCCTTCTTCCGCGACGAGGCGGCGGTGAAGGAATGGCGCAATCTCGAGGCTCATCGGGCAGCCCAGCAGGCCGGACGCGGCGGCATCTTCGCCGATTACCGCCTGCGGATCGCCAGTGTCATCCGCGATTACGGCATGTTCGAACGCGACGAGGCGCCGGCCGACAGCCGCAAGGTTCACGATGCCGCCTGATCGCTGGCGGCGGCATTCTTGCCGCCGCTCGGCAGCCGACCGGCGTCGGCAAAGTCTACAGGTCACTCATCGGCCGTCCGAATAAATTCCCGAAATCGGCCACCGCTTCAGGCTTTGGTAACTAAGTTGCGTAACCATAACGGACAGTTAAGCGTAGAGCGTATGAGTGAGTATCAGAATGGCATCAGTTTTTCCGCTTGCCGACCTCAAGGCTTCCGTCAAGTCGGATTCCCGGCCGGCTTCTTGGGTCGACACGATCATCAAGGGCGACTGCGTCAGCGCCCTTGAAGCCTTGCCCAGCCACTCCGTCGATATCATCTTTGCCGATCCGCCGTATAATCTCCAGCTCGGCGGAACGCTGCATCGTCCCGACCAGTCGCTGGTCGATGCGGTCGACGACGATTGGGATCAGTTCGCCTCCTTCGAGGCCTATGACGCCTTCACCCGTGCCTGGCTGCTGGCCTGCCGGCGGGTGCTGAAGCCGACGGGCTCTATCTGGGTAATCGGCTCCTATCACAATATCTTCCGCGTCGGCGCCACGCTGCAGGATCTGAATTTCTGGATCCTCAACGACATCATCTGGCGCAAGACCAACCCGATGCCGAATTTCAAGGGCCGCCGTTTCCAGAACGCCCATGAGACGATGATCTGGGCAAGCCCCAGCGCCAAGGCCAAGGGCTATACCTTCAATTACGATGCGCTGAAGGCCGCCAATGACGACGTGCAGATGCGCTCCGACTGGCTGTTCCCGATCTGCAACGGCAGCGAACGGCTGAAGGGCGAGGACGGCAAGAAGGCGCATCCGACGCAGAAGCCGGAAGCGCTGCTCGCCCGCGTCATCATGGCCTCGACCAAGCCCGGCGATATCGTGCTCGATCCTTTCTTCGGCTCGGGAACGACGGGTGCCGTCGCCAAGCGTCTCGGCCGTCACTTCGTCGGCATCGAGCGCGAACAGGATTATATCGATGCGGCCTCGGCCCGCATCGCCGCCGTCGAGCCGCTCGGCAAGGCGGAACTGACCGTCATGACCGGCAAGAAGGCCGAGGTCCGCGTCGCCTTCAACGTGCTTGTTGAAAGCGGCCTGATCAAGCCCGGCCAGGTGCTGACCGACGCCAGGCGCCGCTATAGCGCGATTGTCCGCGCCGACGGCACAGTAGCTTCAGGCGGCGAGGCCGGCTCCATTCATCGTCTCGGCGCCAAGGTGCAGGGTCTCGATGCATGCAACGGATGGACCTTCTGGCATTTCGAAGACGGGCAGTCCCTGCGCCCGATCGACGATCTCAGGTCCGTCATCCGCAGTGATCTGGCAAAGGCGGAGTGAGCACCACCTTCGCGAGATCGAGATACCTTCTTCCGATTTCCCTCCAGTTGCGGAAGAAGACCAAGGCGCCCGGGGTCAAACCCGGGCGTCCTCTTTTTGTTTGCGCAATTCCGGACGCAAAACCGCTCGATACTTTTGCTGTAATTGCTCCAGTCAAAACTCCCGATCAGAACTCCTGGTAATCGGTGACCTCGACCCTTGTGACGCGGCCTTCCGCGTTGAAGGTGATCGTCTCCTCGCCCTCGCGGATCAGCGGCTTGCCCGTCTTGCTGTGGGTGGCGCGCACCGACCAGACCGATCGGCCGGAGAGCGGCGTCAAAGTTTCCACCAGCGAATTTTCCGCCGTCTGATCGGGATAATCGTCGAAATAACGGCGGAAGGCAGCCATGATCTCGGCGCGGCCGGCAAGACTGCCGACGCCGTTCGAGACATAGGTTGCATCCTCGGCGAAATAGGCCTCGATTGCGGGAAAATCGAGGGCGTTGATCGCGGCGTGGAAGAGTTCGATTTGCTTTGCCGGGTCAAAGGCCATGGTTCAGACCTTCACCCCATAGCCTGCGAGATCGCTGCGCAGCTTTTCCGGGCCTGAGAATAGCACTGCATTCCAGCCGAAAGCCTTGGCGCCTTCGACATTAACAGGCGCGTCGTCGATGAAGATCGTCGCTGCCGGATCGAGGCCGAAGCTTTTCGTATGCGTCTCGTAGATCGCGATATCCGGCTTGATCAGGCCGACATCGCCGGAAACCGTGACGCCGCGCGGCTTGGTCAGGAACGGGAAGCGCGCCTGCGCCTCGCGGAAGGTGTCGGAGGCGAAGTTGGTGAGCATCGTTACATCACGCCCCTCCGCGATCAGCCCTTCCATGATCGCGACGCTGTCGTCATAGGCGTGCGGCACCATCTCGTGCCAATATTTGCGGAAGGCCCGGATATGCTCTTCGCGCGCCGGGTGCTGTTTTATCAGCAGGGCTTCGGCCTCCGCCCAGGTGCGGCCGCGGTCCTGCTCGATGTTCCAGTCATGAGTGCAGATATTGGCGAAGAACCAGTTGCGCTCGGTCTCGTCAGGGATGAGGCGGCTGAAAGGAAGATGCGGATCGTAATGAATAAGGACTTTGCCGATGTCGAAAACGATATGTCTTATGTCGGTGGTCATGGTCATCCCTTGGATGTTTTAAACGCGAGAGGAATAGCCGCTGCGATCGCTTTTTTCATGATGGTTGGTAAGGCCTGGGCTTCAAGATTTGTAACCGGCTCCCACCATCCGTCATTCCGGCCGTCATCCATGGCGACTTTGGCAGCGATTGCCGCACGCCAGATCGAAAGCCTGAGCTCGAAATGGGTGAAGACATGGATGACGGTGCCAGAGGACTGCCATGCCGCGTCGAAGGGCGCGGCATCAGCTGAGGTCTCGCCGTCGATGCGCGCCGTCCACGCCGTCGTCGGCACCTCGGTCATGCCGCCGAGCAGGCCGCTGTCGATGCGCCGCCGCAACAGGATCTCGCCATCACCTGTTACCGCGATGAAGGCCGCGCCGTATCTGACCGGCTTCTCCTTCTTTGCCGCCTTGACCGGAAAGAGCTCGGGATCGGAAAGTTTGAGCGCCTCGCAGGCACCCCGGAACGGACAGAGCGAACAGGCCGGCCGTTTGGGGGTGCAGATCGTCGCGCCGAGATCCATCATCGCCTGGGCGAAATCGCCGGGCCGATCGGCGGGCGTCAACAGCGCCACCTTCTCTCTCATCGCCGGCTTTGCGGCCGGAAGCGGCGTTGAAATCGCATAGAGCCTGGAGATCACCCGCTCGACATTGCCGTCCATGACAGCCGCCTGCCGGTTGAAGGCGATGGCCGCGACGGCGGCTGCCGTATAGTCGCCGATGCCGGGGAGCGACTTGAGGCCCTCTTCAGTATCGGGAAAGATGCCGCCATGCTCTTTCGCCACCGCTGCGGCGCATTTCTTCAGGTTGCGGGCCCGCGCATAATAGCCAAGCCCCGCCCAGGCCGCCATCACCGCATCGTTTTCGGCTGCGGCAAGATCGGTCACTTCGGGCCAGCGCTGCAGAAACCGTTCGAAATAGGGTTTGACCGCCTGCACGGTCGTCTGCTGCAGCATCACCTCGGACAGCCAGACGCGATAGGGATCGGCCTTGACGCCGCGGGCCGCCATGCCAGGCGAAACGCGCCATGGCAGGTCGCGGTGGTGGCGATCGTACCAGTCGAGCAGGGGCTTGGCTAAGGGCGTGTCGAGTGTGGTGATCGTCATGATTTGCCGCGATGGGGGGAAGTGCCTATACTTGGCGAAGCAATGCCGCGCGATCAAGTCGCCAATACGAATTGGCATGCGAATTGGCGGCGTCGCTGAAGGGTTTCGATGAGTTATCCACGTAAAGGTGCAAAGCAGATCTCCGAGCTGGCGAACGGGCTGATCGATCCCGTGCTCGCCCGGCGCGCCGGCATCAACACGGCTTTGCTCGGCTCGTGGAGCGAAATTGCCGGCGAAGATTTCGCCGATTGCACCCGGCCGGAAAAGATCGCCTGGGCCCGCGGCGGCGATGAGACCGGCGGCTTCCGGCCCGGTGTGCTGACGATTGCCTGCGAGGGCGCGCGTGCGCTGTTCCTCACCCATGCACAGGGCGAACTCATCCAGCGCATCAACAGCTTCTTCGGTTTCGCCGCCGTCCACCAGATCCGCATCGTCCAGAAGCCGGTCTCACAAGCCATCCGCCGCTCCCGCACCCCGCCGCCGCTGAAAGGCGAAGCCGCCCGCAAGCTCGAAGGCATGATGGAGGGGATAGAGAACGACAAGCTGCGCCAGGCGATCCAGCGCTTGGGCACGGCGGTGATGGGGAAGCGGGGGAATCAACGCTAACCCTTTACGGTCATGGGTCCCCAGCCTGAACTGTACTTGCCGTGAATCATGAGCGTTGACTTCAGCTAAGCGAATTCCTTTTGCTGATCCGCGTAAGGTCGTGCTAGATTTTAACCCATGACTAGCAAAAGACCCAAGTTGACCCGTAACGCCAAGACCGGCGGCCTGACCCAGGCCGGTGCCGAAAAGATCAGTGCGGTTGAAGGCTTGGTCCTCAGCCCGCGTATGCGCAAGCTCCTCGCCGAGACCAAGGATCAGCCGCCCGAAGAACGCCGCCAGGCGATCCGCGCACAGTTCACGCGCAAGTCCGCTTAGGCGTTGGTCTATACCGCCGAATCCGATCCCCTCTGTTATCCGGGCACGACCGTGCTCCGCAACAAACTGGACCTCACGGACCAGAGCGAGCTCGACGAGTTCGAGACAACGATGTTCGTGCTCCGCTCGGAAGAACCTTGGCCGGAGGGTTATCTGGATGTCACTCACTATCTCGCCCTTCATCACCACCTGTTCCAGGACGTTTACGATTGGGCCGGTGAGATTCGCACCATCCGTATCGGTAAAGGTGGCAACTGGTTCTGCTACCCGGAATTCATCGCGAAAGAGCTCAATCGGATTTTCCAGGAGCTGGCCCAGGCGGATTATTTCGAGGGGCTGACACCCGGCTGGCTTTGCGGCTCAGGCGGCGCACCTCCTTGCCGAAATTAACGCCATCCACCCGTTCCGTGAAGGCAATGGCCGCACCCAATTGACTTTCTCGCGCTTCTGGCCCGGCATGTCGGCCTGCCATTCAATGCCGAAGTGCTGGATCGTGAACGTGTCATCGAGGCCATGATCGAGAGCTTTGCGGGCTCCGAGCAGCCGCTAGCGACGCTGATCCTCGACATCGTCACCGAACCTTGACGCTAACCTCTTGAATATTCCTCGGCGGTGTAGAGGCACTGGCGATCGAACGCCTCGGATGCCATACTTGCAGAGCAGACGGGAGAAAAATCATGCTGGTCTTGCAGTTGCCCGCTGATATTGAAGCGCGGCTGATTGAGCTTTCGAGGCGTACCGGCCGCAGCAAGTGCTTCTATGTGCGGCAAGCCATCCTCGCGCATCTCGACGACGTCGAAGATATCTATCTTGCCGAAAGGCGCCTCGAAGAACTTCGCCGCGACGAGGGCGATACTGTGCCGCTGGCCGAGCTGACGGCGCGTTACGGGTTGGACAACTGAGCGACCAGCCGATACGGGCTGGCAGCCGCCGCGATGTCTGCCGATGAAATCGGGCAAAACCTCCAATCCTGCAATTTTTGGTCTAGTCGTCTTCCCACGGTCACAATTCTTTGAAGAAAGTTGGCGAACCGTGCCTTGTGAGTGGCCGCAAGCCGTTATATCGCACAGTCATGCCGTCAATATCTTTAGTTATGGGGAATCCATGCAGATGTCCGAAATGCAACTGACGAAACGCCGCCTGCTCAGCGGTATCGCCATCGCCGCCGCTGCCGTAGCGCTTGTCGCCTGCAACGACAGCAAGGACGCTGCCGATGCTTCGTCCTCCGGCAAGACCATGGCTGATGGCACCAACGTCGACACCATGCAGACGGCGGCCACCGCGGCGACCGAAATGCCGGAGTCCGACGGCGATGTCGACATGGCAGAAGTGCTGAAGCCCGGCGTGCTGCCGGAAATGGCGCTCGGCAAGGCCGACGCCCCGGTCAAGATCGTCGAATATATGTCGATGACCTGCCCGCATTGCGCCCATTTCCACAACACCACCTTCGACACGATCAAGCAGAAATATGTCGACAGCGGCAAGGTGCAGTTCATCATCCGCGAATTCCCCTTCGACCCGCGCGCCGCCGCAGCCTTCATGCTCGCCCGCTGCAATTCTTCCAATCCGGAGCAGTTGAGCACGCCGGAACAGTATTTCCCGATGGTTTCGATGCTCTTCAAGCAGCAGCAGGTCTGGGCCGCCGCCGATGATGGCCGCGCCGCACTGCTGCAGATGTCGAAGCTTGCCGGATTTACTGAGGATAGCTTCACGAAATGCTTGACGAACCAGAAGCTTCTGGATGAAGTGAACGCCACGCGGGAAAGAGGTTCCAAGGATTTTGGCGTCAACGCCACCCCGACTTTCCTGATCAATGGCAAGCGCTACTCTGGAGACATGCCGGTTGACACCTTGTCGAAGCTCATCGACAGCCTGCTCTGAACCGGATCGTTTCGATAGAACGGGCGACGGCGAAAGCCGTGCGCCCGTTTTTTTGTGGCTGCGTGGCAAACCTGAACTGCGCTGCGGAGCTTCCGCATGAAGTTCAACAAGCTGCGCCTGGTCGGCTTCAAATCCTTCGTCGAGCCGACGGAATTCATCATCGAGCGGGGACTGACCGGTGTTGTCGGGCCGAACGGCTGCGGCAAGTCGAACCTTGTCGAGGCGCTTCGCTGGGTGATGGGCGAAAATTCCTACAAGAATATGCGCGCCTCCGGCATGGACGACGTGATCTTTTCCGGTTCCGGCAACCGCCCGGCGCGCAATACCGCCGAAGTGGCGCTCTATCTCGACAATGCCGAGCGCACCGCGCCCGCCGCCTTCAACGACAGCGATGAGATCCAGGTCACCCGCCGCATCGAGCGTGAACAGGGCTCGCTCTATCGCATCAACGGCAAGGAAAGCCGCGCCAAGGACGTGCAGCTGCTGTTTGCCGACGCCTCCACCGGCGCGCGCTCGCCCTCGATGGTCGGGCAGGGGCGTATCGGCGAGCTGATCCAGGCCAAGCCGCAGGCCCGCCGCCAACTGCTCGAAGAGGCGGCCGGCATCTCAGGCCTGCATTCCCGCCGCCACGAGGCCGAGCTGCGGCTGCGCGCCGCCGAAGGCAATCTCGAGCGTCTCGACGACGTCACCTCGCAGCTCGAAAGCCAGATCGAGAGCCTGAAGCGCCAGGCCCGCCAGGCAAACCGCTTCAAGACGCTGTCTGCCGATATCCGCGCCCGCGAGGCGATGCTGCTGCATATCCGCTGGGTGCAGGCCAAGGAGGCTGAGGCCGAGGCCGACAGTGCCTTGAACCAGGCGACATCAGTCGTCGCCGAAAAGGCGCAGATGCAGATGGAGGCGGCGAAGAACCAGGGCATCGCCAGCCTGAAGCTGCCGGAACTGCGCGAGGGCGAGGCGCGCGCGGCTGCCGCCCTGCAGCGCCTGCAGATCGCCAGAAGCCAGCTGGAGGAGGATGCCGGCCGCATCCTGCGCCGCCGTGACGAGCTGACCCGCCGTCTCGCCCAGCTTGCCGAGGATATAAGCCGCGAGCAGCGGTTGGTGGCCGATAATGCCGTCATCCTGGCGAGGCTCGATGCCGAAGAGGCGGAGATTTCAGAAATCCTCGCCGATTCCGGCCGTTATGCCGAGGAAACCCGCGAGGCCTTCGAGGAGGCGGCGGCAAAACTTGCCGACAGCGAGCGCATCTTCACCCAGCTGACGGCCGAGCGCGCCGAGGCCGCCGCCGGCCGCAACCAGCTGGAACGCGCCATCCGTGATCTCACCGACCGCCGGATGCGCCTTGAACGGCAGATGGACGAGGCAAACCAGGAACTGTCAGCCGTCGGCGAGAAGATCGCCGGCCTGCCCGATCCCGATGAAAAACGCGCCATCGTCGAAGCCGGCGAGATCGCCGTCGCCGACGCGGAAGCCGCCGTTCAGGTGGTCGATCAGGCGCTGGCGAGCGCCCGCCAGACCGAGGCGTTGTCGCGCGCCCCCGTCGAGCAGGCCCGCTCTAGCCTGAATGCGCTGGAGACCGAGGCCCGCACCATTTCCCGCATGCTCGCAGCCGGTGCCGCGGCCGGCAAATTTCCGCCGGTTGCCGATGAGCTGAAGGTCGATCGCGGCTTCGAGACCGCACTCGGTGCCGCCCTCGGCGACGATCTGGAATCGCCGCTCGATGCCGAGGCGCCGGCCCATTGGTCCGACAATGGCGATGGCGCAGCCGATCCCGCCCTTCCATCCGGTGTTGCGCCGCTGCTGGCCCATGTCCGCGCGCCGGCGGCACTCACCCGCCGCCTGCGCCAGATCGGCCTGGTCGCGGAAGGCGATGCGCAGTCGCTGATGACGGCGTTGAAGCCCGGCCAGCGGCTGGTGACGAAAGAGGGTGCGGTCTATCGTTGGGACGGCCATGTGACGGGTGCCGATGCCCCGAGTGCGGCGGCACTGCGCCTTGCCCAGAAGAACCGCCTGGCCGAACTCGAAGGTGAAGCGGCCCTTGCCCGCGACGTGCTTGCCGAAGCCGAAGAGCGGCAGGCAGCCGCTGCCGAAGCGATCCGCGCCGAGGAGCGCCGGCTTGCCGAGGCGCGTGACATGAGCCGCCTGTCGGCGCGTCATTTGGCCGAAGCGCGCGATGCGCTGGTTGCCGCCGAGCGTGCCTCCGGCGATCTCATCCGCCGCCGTGATGTCGTCAGCGAGGCCGCCAGCCAGTTGCGCGCGCAGCTGGAGGAGATCGCCATCCAGGAAGAGAATGCCCGCATCGAGCTGGAGGATGCGCCCGATCTGACTGCGATCGACGAGCGGCTGCGGTTCCAGCAGGCGGAAGTGGCGACCGATCGTGGCGCGCTGGCCGAAAGCCGCGCCCGCCATGAAAGCCTGGCGAGGGAAAACGAAGCCCGCCAGCGCCGCATCATGGCGATCGGCCAGGAGCGCGAGACCTGGCGCCAGCGGGCGGCAAGCGCCGAAGACCATGTTGCGACGCTGCGCGAGCGCGAGGAAGAGGCGCGCGACGAGGCTGCCGAGCTCGAACTGGCGCCGGATGAATTCGACGACAAGCGCCGCGCTCTGCTCAGCGAATTGCAGAAGGCCGAGGAGGCGCGCCGCCAGGCCAGCGATCTTCTGGCCGAGGCCGAACGCATCCAGCGCGAAGCCGACCAGAAGGCAACGACGGCGCTGTCGGAACTTGCCGAATGCCGTGAGCGCCGCGGCCGCGCCGAGGAGCGCCTCGTCTCCGCCCGCGAGAAGCGGCAGGAAAGCGAAGGCCGCATCCGCGAGGTCCTGAACGTCGCCCCGCACGAGGCGCTGCAGCTGACCGGCCGCCCGACCATGCAGGCGCTTCCTGATCCGCGCGAAGTCGAGCGCGAGCTGGAACGCCTGAGGATCGAGCGCGAGCGGCTGGGTGCCGTCAACCTGCGCGCCGACGAGGAACAGAAGGAACTGAGCGAGAAGCTCGAAGCGCTGATCAAGGAACGCGACGACGTCATCGATGCGATCCGCAAGCTGCGAGGCGCCATCCAGAGCCTCAACCGCGAGGGCCGCGAGCGGCTGATCGCCGCCTTCGACATCGTCAACGCCCAGTTCCAGCGGCTGTTCACCCATCTTTTCGGCGGCGGCACCGCCGAGCTGCAACTGATCGAATCCGACGATCCGCTCGAAGCCGGCCTCGAAATCCTCGCCCGTCCGCCCGGCAAGAAGCCGCAGACCATGACACTGCTATCCGGCGGCGAGCAGGCGCTGACGGCAATGGCGCTGATCTTTGCCGTCTTCCTCACCAACCCGGCGCCGATCTGCGTGCTCGACGAAGTGGACGCGCCGCTCGACGACCATAATGTCGAGCGCTACTGCAACCTGATGGACGAAATGGCGGCTTCCACCGAAACCCGCTTCGTCATCATCACCCACAATCCGATCACCATGGCCCGCATGAACCGCCTGTTCGGCGTCACCATGGCCGAGCAGGGCGTCTCCCAACTCGTCTCCGTCGACCTGCAAATGGCCGAGCGCCTGCGCGAGATTGCCTGAGGTTTTCGACGAACGCGTTTTCTGCGTCGGGGAGATTGGCGAGAGCAGCCCCTCATCCGCCTGCCGGCACCTTCTCCCCGTAAACGGGGCGAAGGGGATATGCCGCACCGGCTTCCTCAATCTCGACGTTGCGTTTGGCACGTCCCCTCGCCCCGCGAGCGGGGAGAGGGTTAGGGGCAAGCCACTAGCGCCAATCGGACAGCAGTGGGCCTGCTCCGAGCATCCACGTCGACGCCAAGCGCAGACGCAATTTCAGCAAAGGTGCGGCGCGGTTTTGCGCCCGGAAATTGCGTAAAGTCAATTGACAAGAAATAAACACCAAAAAAGGTCGGCTTCCTTGCGGTCTGTACCCCATTTGGGTGATGCTCTTTTCGCTGACTTGCATTAGAAGTTGTTTCAACGCAACCTAATTACTCTGCTGGAAAGCGAGCGACCAAAGGTTGCGCATTGTCGAATTTGCGTGCGGTTTTCCGGGCGAGGGCAAGAACCGGAAGCCGTTGGAGCAAATCCAGGGAAGTGGCGATCCATTTTCCCAGGAATTGCGTAGAACGAAGGTCAGAGCGGTTCTGTTTTGCAAAAGCTGAATCGTTCCTGGGTTGAGGGACCCCCCGTCCGGTTTTCCTGGCCGGACGGAAACAAGGCTTTGCGGGACATTGTTGCAGTCCCGCAAAGCTTTTTTTGTGCCTTTTTTCATCTCGGCCATCTTTCAATCGTTTTGACCGCCGGCTGCCGTACGATTTATTGTGCAGCGCAACATTCTGCCGCATTTGTCGATTTTCATTTCAACACCAACGGATTAAGCTAATCCTGATTTGGTGTTGGGGGGAAGATGACCAAGTGGGTCTATAGGTTCGGCGACGGGCAGGCTGAGGGCCGGGCGCGCGATCACGAGGTTCTGGGCGGCAAGGGCGCCAATCTTGCGGAAATGTGCGCGCTTGGACTGCCGGTGCCGCCGGGGCTGACGATCGTCAGCGACGCCTGCAACACCTATTACAAGAACGGCCGTCACATCGAGGATCAGGTGAAGGCTGAGGTGCGCGCCGGCATAGCGGCGATCGAGGCAATCACCGGCCGCCGTTTCGGTTCCGTCAGCCAGCCGCTGCTGCTCTCGGTGCGCTCCGGCGCCCGCGTCTCGATGCCGGGCATGATGGACACGGTGCTCAATCTCGGCCTCAACGACGAGACGGTGCAGGCGCTCGGCCATGATGCCGGCGATGCGCGTTTTGCCTGGGACAGCTACCGCCGCTTTATCCAGATGTATGCCGATGTCGTCATGGGGCTCGGCAACGACGCCTTCGAGGAGATTCTGGAAGACGAGAAGGCCAAGCTCGGCCATGAATTCGATACCGAACTCAGCGCCTCGGAATGGCAGCACATCGTCTCGCTCTACAAGAAGCTGATCGAGGAGGAGCTGGAGCAGGAATTCCCGCAGGATCCCGAAGTCCAGCTCTGGGGCGCGGTCGGCGCCGTCTTTGCCAGCTGGATGAGCGCGCGCGCCGTCACCTACCGCCATCTCCACAATATTCCGGAAGGCTGGGGCACGGCGATCAACATCCAGGCGATGGTCTTCGGCAATCTCGGCAATGCGTCGGCCACCGGCGTTGCCTTCACCCGCAACCCCTCGACCGGCGAGAGGGCGCTTTACGGCGAATTCCTGGTCAATGCCCAGGGCGAGGATGTCGTTGCCGGCATCCGCACGCCGCAAAGCATCACCGAGGAGGGGCGGATTTCCTCCGGCTCCGAAAAACCCTCGATGGAAAAGCTGATGCCGGAGGCGTTCCGCGAGCTCTGCCGCATCTGCACCGAGCTCGAGATCCATTACCGCGACATGCAGGATATCGAATTCACCATCGAGCGCGGCAAGCTGTGGATGCTGCAGACCCGCTCGGCCAAGCGCTCGACGCGGGCGGCCATGAAGATCGCCGTCGACATGGTCGACGAGGGGGTGATTACCGAGGACGAGGCGGTGCTGCGCATCGAGCCTTCCAGCCTCGACCAGCTGCTGCATCCGACGATCGATCCGCGCGTCACCCGCCAGGTGATCGGCAGCGGGCTGCCGGCCTCGCCGGGGGCTGCCACCGGCGCCATCGTCTTCACCGCCGAAGAGGCCGTCGAGGCGGAATCCGAAGGCCGCAAGGTTATCCTGCTGAGGGTCGAGACCAGCCCCGAGGATATTCACGGCATGCATGCCGCCGAAGGCATCCTCACCACCCGCGGCGGCATGACCAGCCATGCGGCGGTCGTTGCCCGCGGCATGGGCATCCCCTGCGTCGTCGGCGCCGGCACCATGCGCATCGACGTGCGCAACGAGCGGCTGCTCGGCGTCGGCGTGACGCTGAAGAAGGGCGATATCATCACCATCGACGGCTCGGCCGGCCAGGTGCTGAAAGGCGAGGTGCCGATGATCCAGCCGGCGCTGTCGGGCGATTTCGGCCGCATCATGGGCTGGGCCGACCGCGCCCGCCGCATGACGGTGCGCACCAATGCCGATACGCCGGCCGATGCGCTGGCCGCCCGCTCCTTCGGCGCCGAAGGCATCGGCCTTTGCCGCACGGAACACATGTTCTTCGAGGGCGAGCGCATCCATGTGATGCGCGAGATGATCCTTGCTGTCGACGAGAAGGGCAGGCGGGTGGCGCTCGACAAGCTGCTGCCGATGCAGCGGCTGGATTTCACCGGCCTCTTCACCGTCATGCATGGCCTGCCGGTAACGATTCGCCTGCTCGATCCGCCGCTGCACGAATTCCTGCCGAAAACCGACGACGAGGTCGCCGAGGTCGCCTTCGCCATGGGCATGGAGGCATCCGTGCTTCGCCAGCGCGTCGATGCGCTGCACGAGTTCAACCCGATGCTCGGCCATCGCGGCTGCCGGCTGGCGATCTCCTATCCCGAAATCGTCGAGATGCAGGCCCGCGCCATCTTCGAGGCGGCGGTCGCCGCAGCCAAGGAGACCGGGGCAGCCGTCGTGCCGGAGATCATGGTGCCGCTCGTTGGGCTGCGCACCGAGCTCGATTACGTCAAGGCGCGCATCGACGAGGTCGCCGGCGCCGTCATGAACGAAGCCGGTATGAAGATCGATTATCTCGTCGGTACGATGATCGAGTTGCCGCGCGCCGCCCTTCGCGCCCATGTGATTGCCGAAGCCGCCGAATTCTTCTCCTTCGGCACCAACGACCTGACGCAGACCACCTTCGGCATCTCGCGCGACGACGCCTCGGCCTTTATCCCCACCTATCAGCGCAAGGGCATCATCGAGCACGATCCCTTCATCTCTCTCGATTTCGATGGTGTCGGCGAATTGATCAGCATTGCCGCCGAACGCGGCAGGCGCACCCGCAACGACATGAAGCTCGGCATCTGCGGCGAACATGGCGGCGACCCGGCCTCGATCCGCTTCTGCGAGACGATCGGCCTCGATTATGTCTCCTGCTCGCCGTTCCGCGTGCCGATCGCCAGGTTAGCGGCGGCGCAGGCGGTGATTGCAGGCAGTCTGGAAGATGTCAGGCGCGGTCCGAAAGACCTACGGGCGAGCGTGTAAAATATCGGTGGAGTGTGGGGCAGGGCGCCCCTGGCCCTCAGTGATGGTGCCGCCAGCGATCGCGGTAGATATAAGGCCCGTTCAGATCCCAGGCCATGCGGTCCATCATCTCCGCACTTTGCGCCCGTGATTCGGCGCGCCGGTCGAGATCGATGCGCTGCAGGCAGGTGGCAAACCCATCCGTGCCGCGCCGGAAGCCATAGCCGAGGCACCGCTGCTCATCCGCGGCCCGCCGCTCCTCCGGCGTCATCGTCTGGCAGGCCGAGAGCCCGGCGACGATGGTGGCCATGACGGTGATGAGAAGACGAATGCGCATCGGTGTATTCCTTGGAATGCTTCTCCATGAGGAAAGGCCATTCGGGCGAGGGCGTCAAGCCATCCTTAGCCCGGGAGATCGTTGAGATCAGCCCCTCATCCGGCTGCCGCCACCTTCTCCCCGCTCGCGGGGCGAAGGGACCCCGCTGCAACCTCTCCGTTCCCCTTCCTCCACCTCTCGTATGGCACGTCCCCTCGCCCCGTTTACGGGGAGAGGGTTAGGGTGAGGGGCAGCCATCGGCACGAACTAACAGCCGCGGTATGCTCTACGCCGCCCCAGCCGGATCCCCGATCGGCAGCAGCGCCGGATTAAGCGGCGGATCCTGAGGATTCTTCGTATCAGCAGGGTCCTGCGCCGGTGTCAGCGGCGGTTTTTCCTGGATGCGGTCGGGAATGCCGGGCGTCGGCGTCGGGCCGCGCGGTGTATCGGCATTGGGTGTCGGGATTGGGTCTCTGTTGGGCATGAGTGCCTCCTTTTCGAAAAAGGAACGGCAGCCTCGGCACTTGGTTCCACTTTCGCCGAGGGCCATTCCTATGTATGAGGAAAGCATGGCCACTCCATGAGCGGCCGGAAACCTTGGAACGAGCATGGCCCTTCGCGATCGATTTTCGAAAAAACTGAGCTGTCCGCAATGCGGCAATGAGGGCTTTGCCGAAGCCTCGGAAGTTGACGATCCCAAGCGCAAGCACCCGGATTTCAAGGTCGATCAGCTGCCGCGCGGCTTTGGCGTGCAGCGGCCGTCCAACCATCAGGAAAATTTCGTCATCAAGTGCGAATGCGGGCGCAAGTTTCCGTTCCGCAGCGTTGCGGAAGCCGCGGCCGAGCGCCGCTAACATCTTGATCTAGAACTAGATCCGTTCCAGCAGTTCGATGAAGGCATCGGCAAAACGCACCAGCGGCGCGGTCTCTTCATCGGGCGCCTGCATGCGGATCTCGGTGCCGTTATCGTCGAGCAGCGCCAGCACGACGCGCATCTCCTGGCCGTCTTCAGGAATGCGCAGCACGGCAATGCGCCGGCAATCCTGAACCAGGCCCCCGGCCGGCAGGTCGAACAGCAATTCGCCGCCGGAGCGGGCCGCTGCCTGGCGCACGGCCTCGCAGAAGCCGGCATCGCCGCCGGCATAACCTTCGAGCGAAAGTTCGAGCTCGAGCAGCTCCATCGGCAGCATCGGCTCGGACTGGTGGTCGATCCCGCCAAGCGCAGACGCCTGCGGCCTTGCTGCAATCTCGGGTGAAATCATCCCGTCTCTCCTCTACATCTGGAGATAAAACCCCGGCAGAATGACCTTTTTTTGACATATCAGCAAGGGCTTATGAAGCAGCCGCCGTTTCGCCATGGCCTTCGCCGTGGATTCCAACGCAATGCCTCAGACAATAGTTTCAATTTAGCCGAATCTTACCCCAGATCCGGATGATTTTAGGCTGGGCCGGCCTAAAATCTGAATCCCGATCTAAATCAAGGAATAGAGCATGATGTCGTCCGAAAACCGCTTCACACTTTTCGGCATCATGCTCTAAACAGGGTTGAGGCGATTTGCGTGGTCGAACGCGCGGGCGCTGACGAGCAACCGGTAAGTTTGATGGCCATCCGCTTCGACCGCCCCGTTTCCAACGCCGCCCGCTTTTCGCGGCTGCTCGGGGCGTTTTCCCTGGTGCTGGCGCTGGCGGTGATGATCGCCCACCGCTTCGGCGGCCTCGCCACACCCTATCTGGTGCTGCTGCTGATTGCCGCCGCCGGCGGCGCGCTGCTTGCCGCCATGCTTGCCGCAGTCGGGCTGCGCAGCCTCTGGATGACGGGTGCCGAAGGCGGGCTGGCGGCGCTGGCGGCGCTGATCTATGCCGCCTTTCCGCTCGGCCTCGGCGCCTATGCCACCGAGCGTTACATGACGCGGCCCGATATATACGACGTTTCCACCGATCCGGTCTCCGCACCCGACTGGCTTTCGCCGCCGCACTCCGACCAGATCTGGCTGAAACGCAACGTTGATGTGACGCCGGAGGATCGCGAAAAGCAGCTCGCCGCCTATCCCGAACTCACCGGCCGGCGCTATGAGGGCGCGCTCGACCGGGTGCTCGAAGCAGTGCGCAAGGTCGCCAAGATGAGCGGCATGACCATCACCAAAAGCAGTGGCGACACGGAGCCCGGCCGCGATCCCGAGGACAGGCCGGTCAAGCCGCCGCGGCCAAGCGACGATGCCGTGGCCGATGCGCCCGATATCGTCCCCGTGCCGACGCCGCGCCCCTATGACGACGACGTCGCCAAGCTGATCCGCGGCGCCAACGGCGTGACGCTGCAGGGCACCACCCGCACGCTGATCCTCGGGCTGCGCTTCGATATCATCATTCGGCTCCGCGAAGAGGCCGAAACCACCTTCGTCGACATCCGCGTCGCCTCCCGCTACGGCCAACACGACCTCGGCTTCAGCGCCGAAATCGCCGGCGATTATCTGAAGGCGCTGGATGCCGAGCTGTTGGGAATTGCGGGTGGGTGAGCCGCGGTGCCGCCAAAGGCGGCAGCAATCGATCCAGTGAATCGATTGCAGCGGCGAACGCCCTGAGCCCAAAGCGAAGGGCCGGGATAGGGTGCGGCAAACTCGACAACCTTGTACCGCAATAAGAGGACAAGGGCTGTTATCGGAAGCGAGGTCCGCGGCCCAGGAGATCGCCGAGACCAGCCCCTCATCCGGCTGCCGCCACCTTCTCCCCGCTCGCGGGGCGAAGGGGAATCGCCGGAACCTCTCGATTCCCTCTTCTCCCCAGCGGGGGTCCGAAGGACGGGTCGAGACCCGCGGCTCGACCCCGGTCAGTGCCCGTAGGGCGGATGAGGGGGCCGGCGAAGCCGGTCTTTCCTTACAACGTTCATGCGGGCTTCGACCGCGCTCGCGTCGGCCCGGCGGGATAGTTAAGATGAGAGGGCGTGCCGTGTGGCCCCCTCATCCGACCCTTCGGGCACCTTTGCCTGGGTTGAGCCACCCGTCTCAACCCGTCCTTCGGACCCCCGCTGGGGAGAAGAGGATATGCCGCGCCGTCTTCCTCAACCGACGTTGCGTTTGGCACGTCCCCTCGCCCCGCGAGCGGGGAGAGGGTTAGGGTGAGGGGCAGCTATCCGCGCAAAGGCGCACGCCCCTCACTCCACCACCAACCACCCCGTATACCGCACCACCAGCCCCGTCAGTCGCCCGCCGATCTCCACGTGGAAGTGGAACCGCCCATCCCGCTCCTCCTCATAAGTATCCCCGCCAGGCGCCAGAAACATCGGCAGCGGAATCCCTAAAAACCGCCAGCCGCGCACCACGAGCCGCAGCTTTTCGCCATCCGGCTCCGCCGCCATCAGCACCCGGAACGGCCCGAAGACTTCGGCGAGCAGATCTCGGTCGCGGCCCTTTGCCTCGACCTGCCAGCTGCGGAAGACCGTGCCGCCGAAATCGCGTGTCCAGATCTCCTTGTCGCCATCGCTCACGAAACGCACCGTGACCGGCACATCCTCGCCCGCCGGGGGAAAGCCGATCAGGCGAGCGACGATCCTCGCCAGCAGCCCGCTGCCGCGCTCGATCCGCGCCCGGCCGGAGGCGACGCGCGCGCCGCCGGCATGCAGGGCGGCGAGGGCGGGCGGCAGCCGCTCCCAGGCGCTGCCGAGGATCCTCTGGTAGAGCGGCTGGCGTGCCTCCTCGTTTTCCATCGTGATGCCGGATGTGATCGAAAACCGCTGGAAGGCCGCTTCGAAATCCGCAAGCTGCAATTCGCCGGCCGCCGGCCGTGCGCCATTTTCCGGCCGGATGCCGGTCAGCAGCCGGCGCACCAGCGCGTCCACTGCGATGACCGGAATGAACGGCCCGTCATCCCCTTCGGCAATCAGATGCCAGCCGCAGGACAGCCGCTTTCCCGCGTGATCGACGCCACTGATGCGGACGAACATGCCGCCGCGATGTTCGCCGATCGCGAAGCTATGGCTCGCACGTTGCAGCAGCCGCGCAAACGGCTGCAGCGATGGCAATAGCCGGAAGTGCACAAGCCTTGCCGCAAGGCTGAGCAAGCGCTGCAGCGGCTGCGGCTCCGTGCCGACCCCGGTGAAAGTCGATTGCAGGCCGGCAAAGCGTGCCGGCAGCAGCTTGAGATCCGGCGCATCCACCAGCAGGAATTTCCGGCTGCGCAGCGGCTTAACCCCCGGCGGCGCCACCGTCACCCGCATCGCATCGATCAGCCCGCGCCCGGAGGCCGGCGATCCATGGCGCAGCACCGCCACCGGCTTGCCGGCATAGGTCGCGATCGCCCTCACGACATTGAGCCCGATCTTTACATGCGGCGAGGGGGCAATGCCCGCCGCGACACATTCGATCCGGGAGAAATGCGGCGCCATCGCATCGAGTGCTGCGAAGGAGAGGGCGGGTAAGCTGCTGAGCCCTGACAGAGCGAAGGTGCCCTTGGCCTTGGCCGCCGCATCCAGCCCACCGACGCCGGCGACGAAGCCGGTGCTGTCGGCGATATCGGCATAATCGATGCTCAGATCGATGCAGGCCTCGACCACCCTATAGGCATCCTTCCCGAAAGTCTGGAACGGCCCCGAGGCATCGACGACGAGATGAGGCCTCAGCCGCGTCAGCTGTTCGGTGAGATCGCCGTCTCGGTCGAAGCTGACGGCCTGCACCATCGCGCCGAGATTGTTGCTTCCCAGGCCCTCGGCTCCATCTTTCGGCGTCCGGAGATCGGCAACGAAATCGTCAGCCTTTTCAAGCGACCGCCCGGCAACCAGCAGCCTGAGCCGCGGTTCATCGCCAAGCAGTCGGGCAAGCCGCCCGCCAAACGTGCCGTAACCGCCGATGATGAGCAGCGAAAACCGGTCCTCGCTCATGTGATGAAACGGCTGCGCTGCTGCGGCGTCGGCACCATGCAGCTTTGCCGCCCGGCAATCTTCAGCCGGTTGCGGGCGATGAATTCATAGAGCGCATCGGCCGCCCGCCGCGGCAGCAGCCGGAAAATCTTCACCAGCGAATAGGGAAAGCCGAGCCCCGCCACCATGCGGATCGAGCCGTCGGACTTGAAGAAGGCGCGGCCGTTCTCGATCAGGATATTGGTCTCGTAATCGCGCGCATGAAGCCCGTAATGCCGGTAGAGCGCTTCGCCGAGCGGCGTCTGCGCCGCCAGGAAGCGGTATCGCTGCTGCTTGTCATGTTTCAGCGCGAATTTCACCCAGCCGGTGCAGAACACGCATTCGCCATCGAAGATGATCAGCGGTCGGTCATCGGCAAAGGCGGGCACATCGGCATCGTTGCGATAGCTGTAATCGGCTTGAGCCCGCATCATCATCTCCCCACCCTCATGACCCCACCCTCATGTTCATGCCGCCGGCCGGTAGAGGGCGGCAAGCGTTGGCGGCCCATCCGCCGCAATCTCGCCGCGCTCCAAAAGATCCTCGATATGGGCGAGCACGGAAAGGGCGGCCGCCCCATGCAGCTTCGGATCGGTATCGCGATAGATCACCTTCACCATCTCGGCTATCTGCCTGTCGCCTGCCTGGACGCGCGCCAGCACCGCCTGCTCGCGCCTGAGGCGATGCGCCTTCAACGCCCGGAGGAAGCCGGCCGGCTCCGTCACCGGCCCGCCATGGCCGGGCAGCAGCAGACCGTCCTCACGTTCAATCAGCCGCTCGAGCGAGGCCATGTAATCCGCCATCGAACCATCCGGCGGCGCGACGATCGAGGTCGACCAGGCCATGACGTGATCGCCGGAGAATAGGATGTCGCGGCCATCAAGCGCGAAGGCGGCATGATTGGCCGTGTGCCCCGGCGTCAGCACCGCAGTCAGCGCCCAGCCATCGCCCGAGAGGGTCTGACCGTCACCGAGCGTTATATCGGGCACGAAGGATAGATCCGAGCTTTCGGAGAAGGGATTGATCTCGCCCTCGCGCAGCGGCCGCGCCGGCCGGTGCGGCCCTTGCCCCACCGTCACCGCCCCCGTGGCCGCCTGCAGCCGCCTGGCCAGCGGCGAGTGGTCCCGATGCGTGTGGCTGACGACGATATGCGTCACCGCGCGGCCGCCAAGCGCTGCCATCAGCGCCTGATAATGCGCCTCGTCCTCCGGCCCGGGATCGATGACCGCGACGGAGGAAGAGCCGACGATATAGCTATTGGTGCCGAAAAAGGTGAAAGGGCCGGGATTGTTCACTGTCACCCGCTCGACACCTGAAACAACCGGCACGGCCTGCCCATAGGCCGGCTCGAAAGCGAGGTCGAAAGCGGGACTGTCCATGAAGGAATGATCTCGGGCCGATGACGTCGCCAATTTCTAGCACGACATCAGGCACCGCGCAGCGCATAAAATCTGCGCCGGGTTAAACTTAGTCATTGTGACAGGCGAAGAGCTTTGCTAATCAGGCGTCGATTTGAGCAAGCGGTTTCCGCTCAAGCTCTGGTGGGGCGTCGCCAAGCGGTAAGGCAACGGTTTTTGGTACCGTCACCCCTGGTTCGAATCCAGGCGCCCCAGCCATCGTTTTTCACGCTTTTATTCCTAATCTTTGCGCCTTTATGAGGCGGCGCCGGTCGTCACTTATGGTAATATTATATAGATAACCATAGGATCATATTGATATCTTTATAAACATATAGATATGATTATGATCATAAAGATATCTATATGAGGACTTTATGGCGCGACCAAACCCAGAAAGCGCTCTGCGCTTCCCGCTTTCAACAATTTTTGGGACCGAAGCGAATGTGCGGGTGATGCGGGAATTATCGCTTCACGGCGGGCAATTGAGTGTTGGCAATCTCATCAACAGAACCAAGATATCCCGCCCTCCCATACTCGCCTCGCTGGCAACCCTCACAAGTTTTCAAATCGTTACCGAAAGTGGAACCGGATATGCCCGTCTTTTTAGTCTCAATCGAGGCTCGCCATTCTATACCCCAGTGCAAGCCCTGTTCGAGACGGAGGAAAGGCGCTTTGCCGATATCCTTGCCGCAGTGAAAGAATGCGCCTCCCTCTTCGGGGACAAAGTTGTGGCGGCATGGGTATTTGGCAGCGTCGCGAGGGGAGAAGACAAGGCCTCAAGCGATCTGGACGTGGCGCTCATAGCTGATGCGCCAGACATCGAAACGATACAAAACGGAAGCATCGATTTTCTGGCGGCCAAAGGAAAAGAGTTATCCTTCGCGCCATCGATCAACACCCTGTCTATCACTGACTTGAAACGCTTGCGCCAAAGCGACGATCCCTTATGGAAAGCGTTTCTAAACGAAGGACTGGTAGTGCTTGGACCTCGTCCTGAATCAATTGCGATGTGAAGAGACTGCGTTGACCAGAAGTGGCCCTTCGAAACCCTCTGACGCTCGTCATGGTGCAAATCGCTTGATAATCGCCAGGGGATTTCTGGAATCGGCTAAATTGCAAATCAGCAGTGCTCAAGCAGGAACACTCGGAAATCCGATTGCTGCGACTGTGGTCAACGCAGCAATCGCCTATACGGATGCACTGACGGCAACCTTCGCAAACAAGATCAATCAAAACGATCACGCAGCGGTCATCAAGACGTTGCGAGACGCATTGGGAAATCGACTGCCAAAATCTCAGGAGACCAGGCTAACTCGCATTCTCGGCAACAAAGACTTAGCCCAATACGGAGGCCGTTTCATGCTGTTATCCGACGCGGAATCTCTATTCGAGCAGTTGAAGGAATACGCAGAGTGGGTGGAAAATGAGATGATCCGCCGCTGACCTAATCTCTACCTAGGCGCTGGTAGTTCGCAATCAGGTTGTCGAGATGCTTGTCATTCCATTCGGATACCGACTTCATGCCGTGATCACCCTGCCTGCCGCCGTCTTCAAAGACAGGCGGAAATGGTAGGGCGTGATCTCCTCGAAAAGCACAACGTCACCCGGCTTGGCGCCGGTTCGGGTAAAGAACTCACGCACGAAGATACGATCCTGAAAGAAGGTTCGCGGTCGGCCCTTCTGGTCAGCGGGAACAAAAGTATTGGTTTGCAAGGCGCCGAACTCCAGCCGAACAAGACGGGGCGCAGGTGTGTGAACACTCGTGCCGCCGAAGACATCCAGCGGAAGCTTGCGGTAGAAGGGCGTGATGTAGATGTGGGGCCGTTTTCCGTTCAATGTGAAATTGCCGGCGGTCAGCTCGCTCTCATAAACCGTCATGCCGTCTTCCTCCGCCCGCGTTTCGCCTCTGGCGCCGCCTCCCGCTCGGCGCGGATGCGCTCCAGCAGTTTTTCAGCCGGCTCGTCGTTTTCGTCCTGGGGGACCAGTTCGCCGCGGAAGGCCTTGGCAAGGATCGCCTCGCCCAGCTTGCCCACGAGGTCCAGCGCGCGCATGGCTTCCGCTGCAAGCCGGTCAGTCATGGCGAAGGCGGATTCGATGCGGTGGACAATTTCCTGTTGTTCTTCAAGAGGAGGAGTGGGAACGCGCGTTTCACGAACGGTCGAACCGTTTATCTTAGGCATATTTCCGGCGGATCCAGTCGCATTTGCGCGGAAATAAGACCTTGCGGAATCGCTGTTCAGATAAGTCGCAAGGTATCGCGGGTTCGTTTTTTTATCGTTGACCCTGATCCGCATCATAAGGTCGGGAAAGATAAATTCACCAGGTGGGCCATCGAAGAGAACCGTCGTACCAAGAAGCTCCAGCGAATTTGCTCGTTGGATAACAATATCATCCGATAGCAACCAGAACTTTGAGTCTTCCGGAAGCGTTTGGTCGAGATACTTGATCGTGCTTTCATCCAGGCGCAGCCTGCCGCTCGAAGTTGCCGACAATTTGAGCGACTTCAAGCCGCTCACTTTACCATCAGCTTTAGGCGACCAGCCATTAGATGGACCATGAGAGACAAGCTGGCTGAGCGGCAAGTTCTCCCAAGGAGCCAGTGTCGTCTGTCCGCTACGCCAGTCCTTCGTCAACTCCCCGCTAAACGCCTTGCTGAGCACGGCCTGCTTGAAGCGGGAGACGAGGATTTCGATGCGGGCGAGTTCGGTGCGGGCGCGGGCGGATTTTGCGTTCAACGTATCCAGCTTGGCCACGATGCGCTTTTGCTCATTCAAGGGTGGGAGGGGCAGACTGGTTGTTTCCAGGAATTGCCTGGGGACACGCCGCTGTCCTACCGCACCCGTCATCGAATGCTCGGCGACTTGCCGATAATTCTTGCGCCGGAGAAAACGCCAAAGGAAGTCGGGTTCAACTGCACCCTTCGATCGGAGAACGTGAAATTCCGTTGAGCCACACGCCATGCCGTTCGCCAGATCCCGCGCAACAGCAATCTTTCCATTTTCCATGCATGGCGTAATCTTCGCGAATATGACATCGCGATCAGCAAAATGCGTATACCCCTTCCAAATCTCGGATAAAGGACGAACGACTGATTTGTCGATGATCGCGCCGGTCTCATCGTCGACCGCTGGCATAGGTACAAAGTTTACGCCAAGCGATTGGTCTACGTCTGGATCATGCTTGGGGTTGAATTGGCATAGCTCTTCCAATGTCGCCTCAACCCACCCCTTTGGCAGTCCGCTCATTCCGCCGCCTCCGGCAGTTGGTCGTCCAGCTCGGCGGTAAGTGCCTCGATCTCAAGTATGGCGGCCTGCAGATGGCCAAGAATGGCGGCGGCGATGTCGTCCGGCTCGACGAGGCCTTCTTCTGCCTCTTCCTCCGCCTCACGCAGCCATGAGATATCTAAATTATCGCTGCGCGCGGCGATCTGCGCGCGAGTGAACTTACGCCAACGGCCAGCCTCACCCTCGTCCGGGCCGCGCTTGGTGCCATAGGGGTCTTTGCCAAAGGCCTGTTCGAAGCCTTCGAAATGGGCTTCCGTCAGTGGCGTGGTCTTGCCAAATTTCGGCATCTGGGCGCGCAGGTCGTAGATCCACACGGCCTTTGTGTTCCGGTCTCCGTCTTGGCGCGCGTCAGGAAGATGACATTGGTCTTCACCCCTTGCGCATAGAAAATGCCAGTGGGCAGGCGCAGGATCGTATGTACGTCGCACCAGTCCATCATCATCTGGCGAAGCTGCCTTCCGCGGCCATCCTCAAAGAGCACATTATCCGGTACGACGATGGCTGCACGGCCGCCGGGCTGTAGCGCGCGAATGCAATGTTCGACGAAGGGAAGCTGGTAGGAGGAGACGGTGGCGGTGACGGACAGATCGTCGCGCGTCGGCGCGCCGCCCGCCGGGCCGAAGGGCGGGTTGGTGAGGATGAGGTTGGCGCGGCCGAGCCCCTTGCCCTTGTCGGACAGCGTATCACCCAGATCGACATGGTCGCTGTCAATGTTGTGCAGGTAGAGGTTCATCAAGAGTAGGCGCAGTGTGCCGGGTACGTTTTCCATGCCATGGAAGGCATGGCGTTTCTGGAACTCCTGCTGCTTCCTGCCGAGATCGAAATAATTGTCCGTGACCGCGCGCATGTAGCGGTCGGCGGCGATCAGGAAGCCGCCGGTGCCAGCGGCGGGGTCCTGGATCACCTCGCCGGGCTTTGGCTGCATCAGGCGGACCAGAAGCTCGATCAGCACGCGCGGGGTAAAATATTGCCCGGCGCCGCGCTTGGTTTCTTCCGCGTTCTTCTGCAGCAGACCTTCATAAAGATCGCCGAACTGGTCGCGGTCCTCGGAGAACCAGTCGAGCTCGTCGATGGCGGTAACCAGCGTCGTCAGGTTCTGCGGCTCGCGAATGAAGGTGGAGGCATTGTCGAAGATTTCCTGTACCATTTCCGGAAGCGGGCGGGCATCGGCATAACGCTTGCGCTCATCCGGCGTCGCATTCTCGCCCGGCGGCAGGACGAGCGCGTCATCCTTGCCGAGGCGAGTGCTGACCGTACCCAGCGTCACCAGCGTTTTGCGGTAAAGTTCCAGCTTTGCGAGACCGTTTGCTTGAACCAGATCGGCCCAGCGCATGGACCTTGGCAGGCTTCCCGTCTCGCGGTTGCGCTCAGCCATCATCTTCAGAAACAATAGATAGGTCAGCTCGGTCACATATTGCTGGTAGGTGATGCCGTCCTTCCTGAGCACAGTGCAGAGGCGCCAGAGTTTCTGGACGATGGCATTGGCATTCATGACTGTATTCTTTTCTGATCGCGGATCGGTGATGCGTTTGTAGCGGTGGTGGGGCTCTGGTCAACTCAGGCGGCGGACGATCCCCAAATTGCTTCGTTGAAGGCGTGCAGGACATCGTCCAGTTCGCCGTCGAACTCTTGGGAGATGCGCTTGAAGCCGCCCTTATCGGCAAAGACACCTTGATCGAGCAGGGTCGGATCGGCCACGGGCTTATCCTTCAGCGCGCGGCCGATGCGGCGCAGCCATTCCTTCTGCTTCTGAGTCCAGGCGCGTGACTGTTCGATCTTCACGATCGCGTCTTCCACGCGCTTGGCATAGGGGATCAGCGGATCGCCGAGTGCGGCCTGGCGGACGAAGCCGATAATGTGGGCAGCGATATCGGCGTTGCGAGCCTTGCCATAGGCCGCGCGCAGCATGGCTTCGGAATAGTTCCTCTCATCCAGCAGGCCGGCGAGTTCCGACAGTTCTTTGCGGGTCAGATCGCGCGGGCGCTGGGTAACGGCAATCAACGCCGGGACCTGATTCATGTTCTCGCGCACGAAGCGCTCGAATCCGGTGATGTAGTCCTCCGGCGTGGTGTTCTTGCCGAAGATTTCCTCGATGCGCAGCAGCTCATCTTCATGGGTGGAGATCACCACGCCGTCACCGCCGTCTCCGGTGTGCACCGGACGGCGCTCCAGAAGGTCGAGCACGCGCGGGTAGGCTTTCAGCCAGTCCTGTAACTCGGGACCGGAGCGGGTGGCAAGTCGCTGCACCGCCATTTCCGGCGTCTCGCCCGTATGACGCTTAAAACTTTCGCGGGTTTCGGCATCCATTCGTTTTGTCATTGCGCGCATGCGCACGATAACCTGGCCGGCGACCCAGCTCTTGTCCTCGTCTGTTTCCGCCGTGTCGAGATCGGTGACAAGCTGGCCGAGCGACACATCCGGCTTGACGACGACGGGGCGCATGTCCGTCATCTCCTGCAGCTCGGCATAAAGATCGACGGCATCGAAGATGCGGAAATACTCCTTGCCGATCTCCGGGCAGAGCCGTGTGGCGCGGCCGATCATCTGGTCGTAGAGGATACGGCTCTTGACCCTGCGAACGAAGACGAGATTGCAGATTGAGGGCACGTCGATACCCGTCGTCAGCAGATCGACGGTGACTACATATTTCGGATAGGGATCATTCTTGAACTTCAGGATCAGGTCGTCGGGCTTGTCGACATTGCCGGTGATCTTCGTCACCATCTTGTGCGGAACAGCATCCTTGCCGTGTTCCTCCTGCAGTTCCTCGATCAGCAGGCGGACGATATCGTCGGCGTGGGCATCGCGGGCGGCGAAGATCAGCGTTTTGCCCGGCTTGCCAGGTGGGATCTCGGTTGCGATCGCCCGGCAGACGATTCGATTGAAGGACTCCGAATAGACCCGCTTGTTAAAATCGGCGAGATCGTAGTCGAGCGGAACGTCATCTGGCAGTTCGAAAAGATCGATCTGGCCCGTCTTCCGATCGATAATCTCGACCTCCTCGCCGCCATCGAAATGAATGCCGGCCTCTGAGAGCGCCGTGGTGATGCGCTTCGGCGGCAGATGATCGTTGAGGTATCCTTCAACGACGGCCTGGCGATAGCCATAGTGGAAGACAGGATGGCCGAAAATCTCGCGGGTGTGCAGCGCCGGTGTCGCCGTGAGCGCCACCCTCACGGCATCGAAATAATCGAGGATCTGGCGATAGGCCGACTGGTAGTCATCCAGATTCCGGAAGCCGATATCACTTTCGCGCAGCTCCGCATCGAGTGTATAGCCGCGATGCGCTTCGTCAACGATGATGCAGTCGAAGGTGCCGGGTGTCGGGCGCTTGGCCGGATCCGGTTCGTTGAGGATGCGGGCGATCAGCGACTGGACGGTCGCGACCTGTACCTGATCTTCGTCTTCTGGAACCTTCTTCTCTAGCGCCGCGACCTTGTAGATCTGGGCGAAGTTTAGCATGCCTTCGATCTCGGTCGTTTCCAGAGCGTCGTTCGTCTGTTTGCCAAGGGCTTTGCGGTCGACGAGGAAGAGGATGCGGCGGAACCGCTTGTGCTTAAGAAGCCGGTACATCAGCGCAATGCTGGTGCGCGTCTTGCCCGTGCCGGTCGCCATCGAAACGAGTATCTCGCGCTGGCCCGCGACGATCGCATCCTCGATGGCAGCGATCGCCTCTTCCTGATAGGGGCGCATCTTGCCCTTGCCGAAGCTTTCCTCGGCCAAACCTTGGGCGGCTGCGTCGAGATCGGTCTCCAGAATGTCGAGCAGATCTTTTGGCGAAAACCAAGCCGTGAGTGGCCTCGGATGATTTGTGTTACGGCGCAGGTCGCAAAACCAAATGCCGGACTTGGTCTGCCACTGGCGGACGAAAGGGCGGCCATTGGTGGCGAAGACGAAGGGCACGCGGAAAGGATCCGCCAGCCCATGCTTCCACGGTCCATCAGAATGGCGATGCTCTAGTGGGAGTTCGATAGTCCGGGCATAACGTTCCGCCTGGTTGAGTGTTGACGGCACATCCACGCTCTCGCGCTTTGCCTCAATGACACCGACGCAGGTAAGCCCGATGAAAAGGGCATAATCGGCTCGTCCGCCCTCTGACGGCCATTCGGCAATTGCGAGGTTCCGCCCTTCCTCCGGCCGCGCGCCCTTCTGATGCACGAGTGTGCCGCTGTCGGCCTCCCAACCGGCATCGACAAGCTGCACGTCGATGAGGCGGCGGGTTTGTCTTTCATCAAGCTCCAGGCGGCTGGCGGCCTGGAGGCCGGCCTGCTTGAACTCTAATTGCAGCTGTTGCGGCTGCGCCTCCGCCTGTTTCTGCAGTTCCTCTAGATTCCGAGCGATATCGGCCTGGTCAGTTTCGAGATCGAGGGCCGTTTTCTCCCAGACAGCACTTTCCTCGGCCCTCTGACGGGCGAGTTCCTCGGCGGCGGCTCGTGCGTTGGCCAGTTCCTCGGCTGAGGCGTGCGCCGCGGCGAGCTTTGTCTCGGCTTCCTGTACCTGGCGCCGGAGGATATCGAGTTCAGACTGCGTGGCCTGATCCACTTCCTGCGGCGATCTGGGCGGCACGAACGGGCCCGGCTTGAAGTTCGGGTCGCGGCCATAGGTCCGCCGATACCAGACACCGAGCGCGCGGCAGAATTTCAGAGCAGAGAGCGCCTCAGCGGATGAGCCGCCAAAGTCGTGGTTGGCTTTGTTGCCTGCCTTGCGCACCGCATGAAAGATATCGGCCACCTCGCGCGGCAGTACCTGCTGAGTTGCAAGGCGGCGAAGGAGGTCATGTGTCGTTTCACGGCCGGTAGCATTATAAACGCCGGATAGAGCTGCGATTTCCTTGACCATGTATTCGCCGAACTGACGGCTCTTGATCAGCGACGTGTTTGCGTCTTCCGCAAAGAAGCGCTCTGCCAAAACTCCAAGCCGGTGGAGCTCCGGGCTAATCTCTTCAAGATGATCAAAATTCGCCGACAACTGCTCTACCCAATGCCCGACCCCCGCCTGGCATAGACATGCCACACGTTTTGAGTGCGGGCAAACAACTCCCACAAATTGTGAAGGGAAATCATTTCTGATGCATTAAAAATGTCTTAGAGCTGAGAACGAACAAATACGACAAGAAGCGATCTTGCCTCTTACGCGCGCTCCCAGACAGCCAGACGCCAGTCAAACCCGCAAGCATCCCCGCTAGCGGATCCGGAAAGGCCCGATTGATCTCAGGCGATGCCTTCGCTGTCGCCGATCCAGTATCCGCCGCCGACCTTGGCGGCGCTGGCATCGCTCGTCAGCCATGTCTGGATGAGATGCTCATATCGGGCGCGCCGCCGCCGCTCGTCTTCGTCGGCGCCCAGCCGGGGTCGACGGCCAATCCTAGCAAATCGGCGCTCGCCGGCAAATTATCTGGACAAGGGCGATAAAGCGAATAGAGATTTCAGTACAATCTGCGGTCACACCTGGGGCAAATTTTGAGCGATATCAAACTCTTTCATTTCGGCGGCGCGCAGGTGAGCGAGCTGCCCGGCAGTGCCATGCAGGTCGAGAAATCCCTGCAGGTTCTGTTCGAGGCCAATCTCGAGGCGTTGCTCGGCATCCGCTTCCTGGCGACCGAGCATTCAACCGGTCACGTGCACGGCGGAAGGATCGATACGCTCGGCCTGGACGAGGACAACTCGCCGGTCATCATCGAATACAAGCGATCGGTGAACGAGAACGTCATCAACCAGGGCCTGTTCTACCTCGACTGGCTGCTTGATCACCGCAAGGAATTCCAATGGCTGGTTATGGAACGCCTTGGCCAGGACGTGGCGAATGCCGTTGACTGGTCTGCTCCGCGACTGCTCTGCATTGCCGGCGATTTCACCCGCTATGACGAGCACGCCGTTAAGCAGATCGCCAGAAACATCGAGCTTATTCGCTACCGGCGGTTCGGCGAGGATCTGTTGATGTTGGAACTGGTGCATGTGCCGAAGACCAGTAAACTCACTGGCGTTAAAGTGATAACTGAGGTGAAAAGTGTAGGCTCCCTGCAGCCCACAGCTGAGGCCGGTCAGGAAAGCGACCCCTATCTCAGTCAACGGATGAGCTACCGGCTATCCCAGTCGTCGGCAGACCTTCGAGATATTTACGACGCTGTTCACCAGTTTCTGATCGCGCTCGGGGATGATGTGCAGGTAAAGGAATTGAAGCTCTACACAGCATTCAAGCGGCTGAAGAACTTCGTCTGCATGGAAATCTATCCCCAGGCGCGGACTGTGACGCTTTTCCTAAAGCTCGATCCAACTATCTTGGCGCTTGAAAGCGGCTTTACGCGCGACGTCAGCAATGTTGGCCACTTTGGTACGGGTGATCTGCAGGTAACGCTAAAGTCGATGGCGGATTTTGAGAAAGCACAGCCTTTACTGGTTCGGGCTTACGAGGGTGGGTGATCCGGGGAGCGCCACAACTATATCAGTCGTCGGTTTCGACTCAGCGTGGACCGATAATCCTAAGGCGCCGGGTGCAATCTGTGTCATCCGAATCGATTCGCAAAGGGCGTGGTTGCACGTTGCGCCGAGGTTGGCGTCATTCAGTGAAGCCGAAGCGATTATTCGGGCCGAAACGCTTGAGGGCGGCAAATGTCTCGTCGCGCTCGATCAGCCAACAATCGTTCCAAACCTCAGTGGCTCGCGTCCGGTCGACAAGGTTGCAGGGGCGCTCATCTCTTGGGTAGGCGGTGGTGTTCAGCCGGCCAACCGATCGAAGCTTGGCATGTTTGATGATGCCGCACCCATCTGGCGGTTCAAACAGGCAATCGGCGCCATCGAGGATCCAGAGGCCGCCCGGGCCGCATCGTCAGGGCTCTTTCTGATTGAAGTATTTCCCGCCCTAGCACTGGTTGTTATGGAGAGCGCTTACTGCAAACGTTATGGGGCTCCAAAATACAACCCAGCCAACCGAAAAATGTTTAAATTAGAGCACTTGCATTCTGTGGCGGAGACGATCCGGACATTCGGATCGCTCAGGGCTTTAGAGCAGCTAGAACTCTGGTGTTCGGATGTGTCGACTAACCTGATGCCGAGGAAAGCCGATCAGGACAAGGTCGATGCAATGATCTGTGGCCTCATTGGCTTGCATTGGCTGGTGGCACCGCGCGACCAATCTGTGATGATTGGTGATCTGGACAACGGCTACATGATCGCCCCGGCCGTAAACGGCATCCATGAGCGGCTGGTTACCGCTGCAAGGAAGAGGAATGTGCCGATTAGATAGTGCGCTCCTGGCATGGCGCCGTGCCATGCCTGCGGACCCCGTTCTTGCGCCTCACCGGCCATCTGCAAACAGTCGAACGCCAGTCAACTCCGCAAGCTTCTCCACCAACGCGTCCTGAAACCCCGCATCACCAACCTCCGCCGCCGCCTCCCGCCGCTGCCGATGATACCAATACCCCCCGCTCACCTTCGCCGCTTCAGCATCGCTTGCAGCAAGCCACGTCTGGGTGAGATGCCCCATTTCGAGGTTATCGGGCGCGCCGACGCCGCCCATCTTTGTCGGCACCCAGCCGGGGTCCACCGCGTTGCTGAAAACATCCGGCCAATGGCGGGCGATGGTGGCGGCGAGGGTGGCGATATAGAGCTTGCTTTCGGAATAGGCCTGGCTGGCGTTCCACGGCCGCTTCTTCCAGTCGATATCGTCAAGGGCGTTGCTGCCGCTGCGGTGCATGCCGCTGCTGAGATAGACCAGGCGATCGGGGCGGGTGATCCATGCGGTGAGCAGATAGGGGGCAAGCACATTCACCGCCAGCGTCTTTGCGTGTCCATCAGGCGTTTCGTCCCGGCTCCGCTCGAGGTAGATGCCGGCATTGTGGATGACGGCGTCCATGCGGCCGATGGCGTTGACCTGCTCGGCGATCGAGCGCGTTTCCGTGGCGCTGGCGAGATCGCCGATGACGATGCCGAGGGCGGTGGGCGAAATCTCGGCGAGGGCGGAGGCGCGCTCGCGGGAGCGGGCATGCAGCACGATGTCATGGCCCTCCTTCATCAGAGAGCGGGCGGCGGCGAGGCCGAGGCCATCGGTGGAACCGGTGATGAAGATGCGGCTCATGGGGTTTCCCTTCGCGACGGTGGGGTAGGGCAGTCAAGCAGCTTTTGGCTGGTTGCTCAATGCGGGAGTTGGGGTGTGGGTTCCTGCGCTCCGGCACGGTGAGGATCCACGGCTGTCTCGTTTGTGAGGGCTGCCCCTTCGTGCTGGTGGCTGCCCCTCACCCTAACCCTCTCCCCGTAAAAACGGGGAGAGGGGACGTGCCATACGAGACGCGAGAGAGGGACGGAGAGGTTGCGGCATATCCCCTTCGCCCCGTTTACGGGGGTCCGAAGGACGGGTCGAGACCCGTGGCTCGACCCTGGCAGTGGCGGCAGCCGGATGAGGGGCTGGTCTCGCCGATCTCCTGAGCCGGATGTCGGGTGATCAAAAGGTCATTTCCACACACATCACCTCCGCCGCTCCGCCCCCGCCGCGATCGTCTGCACCAGTTCATCCACCTCCCGCGCCAGCCGCTCCAGCGGCAGGCCGACGAAGCGGCCTTCGAGGCTGATGCTGACGACGCCGTGCACCGCACCGAAAAGGGTGCGGGCGCGGATGGCGCGGTCTTCGGGGGGCATGTCGGGCTGCAGTTCGGCCAGCGGTTCGGCGATCACGTCCATCAGGAAGAGGTGCTCGTTAAGATGCCATTGCGGTGTCGGGCTCGATTCCGGCGGGAAGTGCTCGAACAGCGCCTTCCAGAGGTTTCGGTGTTCGACGGCGAAGCTCAAGTAGCCCTGCGCCAGGTTGCGCAGCCGGTCGGTCGGTGGCCGGTCTTTGGTCTCGGGCAGGGTCAGCTTTGCCTCCAGCGCCTTCAGCGTGGCGGAATTGACGTGGATGACGAGCTCGGCGAGGTCTGAAAAGACCGTGTAGAGGCCGCCGAGCGCGCAGCCGGCATCCTGGGTGATATCGCGGGCTCTGAGGTTCGCCAGCCCGTCCTTGGCGATCCGCTCGCGCGCCGCCTCGATCAGCCGGGCCTTCAGGTCTTCGCGTTTTTCTTCTCGTCTGCCGGCCATTCACCATTCCACTTCGATTTTTTTGAACGTCGTTCAAAATATATCTTGAACGACGTTCATGATTCTGCCATAACACCTCTCGTGAACAACGTTCATAAACCGGAGGAAGGAAATGTTCAAACTGATTTCCATTTTGTTGCGGGGCAGGGCGCATGATGCCGAACAGGCTTTCGCCGACTGCCACGCCGTGCCGCTGCTTTCCCAGCAGATCCGCGATGCCGCCCAATCGATCCAGGCGGCCCGCCGCAGTGTCGCGGTCGCCATCGCCCAGAACGAGCAGGAGAAGGGGCAGCACGCGACGATCGTTGCCCGCATCGCCGATCTCGAAATCCGCGCTTCCGCGGCGCTCACCAAGGGCAATGAGGGCCTGGCCCGCGAGGCGGCTGAAGCGATCGCCTATCTCGAAGCCGAGCGCGATGCATCCGAGAAGGCGCAAAGCCAGTTTATCACCGCGATCGACAAGCTGAAGAGGATCGTCCGTGCCTCCGAGGCGCGGCTGCAGGAGCTGCAGCGCGGCGAGCGGCTGGCGCGCGCCACGCAGGAGGCGCAGAAGCTCGACGTGGTCGTTGCCGGCCCGGGCCTGGCGACGCTCGACGATGCCGAGGAGACCCTGGCGCGCCTTCGCCTGCGCCAGAGCCAGAATGAGCTGACGGCGGCCGCCCTGAAGGACATGGAAGGTGCCATCCGCCCGGCCGGCATCATCGAAAAGCTTGCCAATGCCGGCTTCGGCGCGCCGCTGCGCTCATCTGCCGATGATGTGCTGGCGCGGCTGAAGAGCCGCATCACGCCTGCTGCCTGAAATTGCATCCATCCAACCATCCATCCATCGAACCATAGGGACCACTGATATGAACGACAGTTTCCAGAAACATTCCGCAAGCTGGGTCAGCTTCTCCTACATCTCCTTCGGCTCGGCCGCCTTCATGCTGGCGCTCGGCCTTTACATGATGCCGCTCGATCTCTGGGGCAAAGGCTATCTCGCCATGGGCATTCTGATGCTGGTGCAGACCACGGTGAATATCACCAAGACGCTGCGCGACAACGCCGAATCCGAGAAGCTGATCCGCAAGGTCGAGGATGCCCGCACCGAGAAACTCCTGGTCAAGTTCAATCGTAACGATGAAGATTGATCTTGGTTAACCACAGCGCAGAGTTGTTCCCGCATTCAACTTTTGCGTAACAACTCTGTGGCCTTCTCTGCCAGTCGAAAGAGGGACCCGCCGTGCAACATAATCTGATGACCTCCAGGAAATTCGCGCCGCTGTTCTGGACCCAGTTCCTGACGGCCTTCAACGACAATTTCCTCAAGAACACCCTGGTGTTCCTCATTCTCTTCAAGATGTCGGCGAGCGAAGGCGCCGCCCTGGTGACGCTCGCCGGTGTCATCCTCATCGTGCCCTTCCTGCTGCTCTCGGCGCTCGGCGGCGAACTCGCCGACAAGCACGACAAGGCGAAAATCGCCGAACTGCTGAAACGCTGCGAGATCGCGGTCGCCGCCCTGGCCGTCGTCGGCCTCGCCTTTTCTTCCATCTTCGTGCTGATGGCGGCGCTGTTCGGCTTCGGCGTCGTCTCGGCGCTGTTCGGGCCGATCAAATACGGCATCCTGCCCGATCATCTCGAACGCCGCGACCTGCCCAAGGCCAATGCCTGGATCGAGGGCGGCACCTTCATCGCCATCCTCGCCGGCACGATCATCGCAGCATTCGCCTTTTCCGGCGGCGACAATGTGCTGATCTTCGGCACGATGATGATGGGGCTTTCGGTGCTCTGCTGGCTGGCCAGCCGGATGATCCCGCCCACCGGCTCCAAGGCGCCGGATCTTCAGATCGACCGCAACGTCATCCGCTCGAGCTACACCCTCGTCAAGGAAATCCGCGCCGACAAACGGCTGTGGCGTTCGGCGCTGATGAACTGCTGGTTCTGGCTGGTCGGCGCCTTCGTACTGTCAATCCTGCCGACCATGGTGACCGAGCTGCTCGGCGGCTCCGAGCTCGTCGTGCCCGCCTATCTCACCGTCTTTGCCATTGCCGTTGCCGTGGGATCAGCGATTGCCGCCTGGATGTCATCCGGCCGCATCGTGCTGCTGCCGGCCCCTGTCGGCACGGCGCTGCTTGGCCTCTTCAGCCTCGATCTCGCCTGGAACCTCTGGGGCTTGGCTTCCACCAGCCATGCGACGACGATCGCCGACTTCTTCGCTGGCCAGAATACCATCCGCGTCGCCATCGATCTCGCCGGCATGGCGATAGCAGGCGCCTTCATCGCCGTGCCGACCTTTGCCGCACTGCAGACCTGGGCGCATGAGGACCGCCGCGCCCGCGTCATCGGCGCCGCCAATGTGCTCTCGGCGCTGTTCATCACTGTCGGCCTCGGCCTCGTTGCCGCCGTCCAGGCGCTCGGCGCTTCCATTCCTGAGATTCTGATCGGCCTTGGCATCATCAATTTCGCCGTCGCCTGGCTGATGCTGAAGACGCTGCCGACCAATCCCTTCCGCGATTTCATCTCGATCCTGTTTCGCGCCTTCATGCGCCTCGAGGTCGAGGGACTGGAGAATATCAAGAAGGCCGGCCGCGCGCCGATCATCGCGCTCAACCATGTCAGCCTGCTCGATGGCGCCTTGGCGCTTGCCATCACCGAGGAAGAGCCCACCTTTGCCGTCGATTACAAGATCGCCCAGGCCTGGTGGGTGCGGCCCTTCCTGAAGATGTGCAAATTCCTGCCGCTCGACCCGACCAAGCCGATGGCGACGCGTTCGCTGATCAAGGTGGTGCAGGACGGCAACCCGATCGGCATCTTCCCCGAGGGCCGCCTGACGGTGACCGGCACGCTGATGAAGGTCTATGATGGCGCCGCCATGGTCGCCGACAAGACCGGCTCGATGGTCGTGCCGGTGAAGATCGACGGGCTGGAGAAGAGCTATCTCTCCTATCTCGACAACGGCAAGATCCGCCGCCGGCTGTTCCCCAAGGTCAAGGTCACCATTCTCGAGCCGGTGAAGCTCGAAGTGCCGCCGGAGCTGAAAGGCCGCAAGCGCCGCACGGCGGCGGGTGCCGCCCTCTATCAGGTGATGTCGAACCTGCTGTTCCAGACCGCCGATACCTCGTCGACCGTGCTCGACCGCGTCATCCAGGCCGGCCATGAATTCGGCATGAAAAAGCTTGCCGTCGAAGATCCGGTCACCGGCCGGCTGAGCTATGGCAAGCTGCTCACCGGGGCTGCCGTGCTCGGCGCAAAATTCCGCACGATGTTTCCGGAACAAAATCTCGGCGTCATGCTGCCGAATGCCAATGGCGCCGCCGCCACGCTTCTCGGCGTGATGACGGCGGGCAAGGTGCCGGCGATGCTGAACTTCACCGCTGGTGCCGCCAATATCCTCTCCGCCTGCAAGGCGGCGCAAGTCAAACATGTGCTGACCTCGCGCGCCTTCGTCACCCAGGCGAAACTCGGGCCGGTGATCGCCGAGATGGAAAAGCAGGTGACGATCGTCTGGCTCGATGATCTCAGGGCCGAAATCTCACTCAAGGACAAGATCCTTGGGCTTCTCCGCAAGGCGCGGCCGCTGGTGAAGCGCCAGCCGGATGATCCGGCGGTGATCCTCTTCACCTCGGGCTCCGAAGGCACGCCGAAAGGCGTGGTGCTCACCCATCGCAACATCCTGTCGAACGCCGCCCAGGCCGCCGCCCGCATCGATTTCCACAGCGGCGACAAGGTGTTCAACATCCTGCCGGTGTTCCACTCCTTCGGACTGACGGCCGGCACGGTGCTGCCGCTGATCTCGGGCGTGCCGGTTTATTTCTATCCGTCGCCGCTGCATTACCGCATCGTGCCGGAGCTGATCTATGCCTCCAACGCCACGATCATCTTCGGCACCGACACCTTCCTCAACGGCTATTCCAGGACGGCGCATCCTTACGACTTCCGCTCGATCCGCTATATCTTCTCCGGCGCCGAGCCGGTGAAGGCCGCAACCCGCCAGACCTATATGGAAAAATTCGGCCTGCGCATCCTGGAAGGCTACGGCGTCACCGAGACCGCGCCTGTCATTTCCATCAACACGCCGATGTACAACAAGTCAGGCACGGTCGGCAAAATCCTGCCGGGCATGGAATGGAAGCTCGAACCGGTGCCCGGCATCGAAGAGGGCGGCAGGCTGCATGTGCGCGGCGCCAATGTCATGGCCGGCTATCTCCGCGCCGAAAAGCCCGGCGTGCTCGAGCCGCTGGTCGACGGCTGGCACGACACCGGCGACATCGTCACCATCGATGAGGACGGTTTCGTCAAGATCCGCGGCCGCGCCAAACGCTTCGCCAAGATCGGCGGCGAAATGATCTCGCTCGCCGCCGTCGAGACCTTGGCCGCCGAGCTCTGGCCGGGCGCCCTCTCGGTCGTCTCCTCGCTGCCCGACGCCAAGAAGGGCGAGCGCCTGGTGCTCCTGACCGACGCCCCCACCGCCACCCGCACCGAATTCCTCGCCTTCGCCAAATCCAAGGGCGCCATGGACATGATGGTGCCGGCCGAGGTCAATATCGGCAAGGTGCCGGTGCTGGGCTCCGGCAAGGTGGATTTCGTCGCGGCGCGCAAGTTGGCGGAAAGTGCGGTGGAGGGGGAGCAGGCGGCGTGAGGGCTCGGCGCCTATGAGATCGCGAACTGCCCCTCACCCTAACCCTCTCCCCGTAAAAACGGGGAGAGGGGACGTGCCCTACGCGAGGTTGGTGGGGAACGGAGAGGTCGCGGCATATCCCCTTCTCCCCGTTTACGGGGGTCCGAAGGACGGGTCGAGACCAGTGGCTCGACCCCGGTAAGGTGGCGGCAGCCGGATGAGGGGCGATCCCCGGCACAAACCAGAAAGCAGCCGCCCCCCGCCGAGACGTCGTCAGCAGCATAACAGGCCGCACTCGGGCCGCCTGTTATGCATCTCAAACAAACCGTCCGTTACTTCTGTTCCGGCGCCAGGAACTCTGCGCAATAGGACGGGCCGTTGACGCCCGGGATGTCGGCGACGGTGCGGATGTCGCGGATCGTGTAGTCGGAATTGGTGGTGATTTCGGCCTGGCAGCGCAGATAGGCTGTGCGGGCGGCGGAAATCTGCTTGCCGCGCTTGCCGTCGGCGCCTTCGGCATATTTCGCCGGAATGCGCACGGTCTTGTAGCCGCCGCGCCAGGTATAGATGGTGCTCGAGCCTTCCTCGCGGTCGCTGATCGGCGGCCCGTAGGCGGCAAAGAAGATGCCGGCCGATTTGCCGACCCAGCGGGCCTCGATCGGATTGCCGGCGGAAGGTATGGTCGTGCATCCGGCAAGCGCAATGGCAAGCCCGGCCGCGGTCATGGTGCGGAAATTCATCGTGTCGTCCCTGATCTCTAGCGCATTGGCTGCGAAGCCGCCCTCGTGAGCGTTTTCGCCTGTCCTGTCTGCCCTTTAGCGTGGAACCCGGCAAAAGAAAATTGCCCCTTTGAGACTTCCGTTCGATTTGCGGCAGGTGTGGCTTTTTGCTGCAGCCGCCGACCTCCCGACCTCTCACAACCCCGTCAAAATTTCCGCCGGCTTTTTGGAATTTGGTGCTTGTGCAACCAGATAGGCTGTTCTATAGAAGCGCCGCTGGTCACGGAGTGTAGCGCAGTCTGGTAGCGCACCACGTTCGGGACGTGGGGGTCGAGTGTTCGAATCACTCCACTCCGACCAGTCTGAACCCTCTAAAGGTTCATCATTTTCCCGAATTTTTCCATTTAACGAAATACCGAACGATATCCTTGTCGGCAACCGTCCCGTCGCCCAGAATCTTCCGCGAACGCAGCGCTCCCTTTCTTGACGATCATTCCGACCGGAACGCGGCGGGAAGATCAACAGCGACATCAAGCGGCTGGAAATGCCGCAGGTTTTCCGTAATGACGGTGAGGTCGTAGGCGCGCGCGGTCGCCGCGATGATGAGATCGCCAAGGCCGGGATGACGGCCGTGGCTTTCGGCTTCATCTTCCAGAACGCCGACGATGCGCGCGACAACGGTATCCATCGGCAAGATCCGATCCCCGAAACTCTCGGTGATGACGTCCAGCCATGTCGAAAGGCGCTTTGCCCGCTCGATCCCGCCGCGACGGTGAAGGCTCCGCATTCCCTTCTCGATCTCCGCGACTGACAGAGCCGACAGAAACAGGCTATCGGCTTCGCCTTGCTCATGAAACCATGCCTGCACCGGATCGGACGCCGGCGCCTTGCCCGGCGCGAGCTTCGAGATGATGTTCGTGTCGAGAAGATAGGCGGTCACAGATCGATATCGCGCATTTTCGAAGGGTTCCGCTCCAGCTCGACCCCGCCGGGAAACGTCAACAGGAAATCCCCGAAATTCGGCCGTGGTTTCTTCAAAGCCCTTTTCGCGGCCTCGGCCGCTTCGACGGACACAAGCACGGCAGCCGGCTTTCCGTGCCGCGTGATCGTCACGAATTCCCCGTTTGCCGCTTCATCCACCAGTCCGGCGAAACCGGCCTTTGCCTCTGCCACGCTGATTGTCGACATTGCGGCCTCCTGTCTTAAATGACCATATATGGTCAAAATGGACATGGACGCCGACGGAATCAAGAGGGGGAATCTTCCAAGGGCGCAGCGGCGGCGGCTTAAGGAAACGCATTCGGCAGATAATTGTCCAGAATATAGAAGTGTTCGCCGATCTTTCTGACGCTGACGTACTCGTCCGTACCGGGATCGAGATCCACGCATTCCTTCTTTTCCGAGCATGATGTCTGGACACGCTGTAGCCAGGCCGTGGATTGCTCGTCCCTGGGCAAGGCGACTTCATCACTCTCGTCGTAGACGAGCGTCGAGTAGGTTTTCTCGAGGAACGTATCGTCCCATACGAATGTCCTGAATCGTTGCTCTCCGCCCGGCAGATCGGTTCGTTCGATCTCCGCCAGATACGTTTGCTTGGTCAGCGCAAATCGAATGCTGTCGGACGTTATGCCGACAGCAGCGAGGATACGGAGCAGGACCAGCAACAGAAGGGGTGCGATGAGGAGAGAGACGAGACGCCGCCAGCGTCGCTGCGCCAGATTGATGCAGAGGGAGCCTGCGACGGCGATCAGTGTCAGTACCCATATGATAAGGCTGATCGTCCACCAATCCCATTGGGGATGAAGCCAATATAGCCAATCTTGCGCCAGGAATGGCAACAGCCAGAGGGCATATGTCCACGTAAACTTGTCGCTACGTTTTTCTGGCTCTGGCACGTTTTAGCCACCGGCAAATTTCATTGATTCTCTGATCAACAATAACACGCAAGATAGGCGCCTCAACCGGAGCGAGTTCTGCCGTGTTTCGCGCGAGGTGCCGCGTCATGAGCATTGGCCCGCGGTCGAGCCTATTGGCTCGGAGCCCCAGCGCTCAACAGCACCCGCACCAATGCCGCCTGGCTGCGGACGCCGGTTTTGTCGAAGATGCGCTGCAGCTGGGTGCGCAACGTGTTGACGCTGACCCCGAGCAGTTCGGCGGCGGCGGCGAGGTCATGGCCATCGACGATCAGGCGCGCAAGCCGGGTCTGCGCCGGCGAGAGGCCGAAGACCTCCCGCGCGCTGGCGATCCGGCGCACCAGCGTCTCGGCGTCGTCGAAGGAGACCAGCGCCTTGCCGTCCTCGAGCAGAACCCAGCAGTGGAGCGGAATCCCCGCCGCGTCCTCGCCGAGCGCCACCGACCAGGCCTGCTTCGGCGCGATGTTCAGCGGTCTCTGGCTCTGCAGTTCGCGGAACGCCAGCCGCACCGCCTCGCGCAGCGCAGGGTCGCGTTCGCGCTGCCGGGCACGCAGGCGGCCGGCAGCGGCGACGAGCCCGGGATGGTCAGGCATCCGCTCCCGCGCCAGCCGGTTCGTCCAGAGGATCCTTGCATCCGCGTCGACCTCGATCAGCGGGCAGTTCGCCGCCTCGACGCTGCTCTCCATCATCACCATGCAGCCGATCTTCCAGGCGCCGTCGATCCGGTGGAGGATCCGGAGCTGGCGCTTGCGATCGTCGCCAATGTCGCTGCCGATCTGATCGAAGGTCATCCAGGCCATGTTGCCGTCGACGACGATGTTGACCTTTTCCCAGCGGACGCGCTCCGAAAAGGCGTGTTTCTCCGGGAAACGCTCGACGATCTTCTTGATCCGCGCAGCGATCGGGTCCCAGCCTTCGTCCACGCGGACGCCGAGCGAGATGAAAGATTCCATCCGCCGGGTCTGCGGCGACTGCACCCAGTGGCTCGCCAGCGCCTCGAAATCCCGCTGCAGCCAGGCCTCGGTTTCGGCACGGATCACTGCCATGATCGCCGCCCGGTCAGACTCGCTGTCGTCCATCGCGCGGTCCCCCGTGACAACGGATCGCAGCATAGCATGATCGGTCTGTCGGAGCATGGCAGCACCTCATGCCTTGATGACGCCGGCCAGAAACAGCGTCAGACCGGCGGTCGCGGCAGTCAGCCCGAATAGCCGGAGGCTCAGGCGCGGCAGGGTGATCTGATTTCGGTAGTATCGGTCCTCGGCCGCGGCGCCCATCTGCGTCGGGCGGCGGCGGTTTGGCATATGCGCGGCGACGAGACTCTGAAGGTCCATTGTGTTGCCTCCTGGTTCGGGCTTCATCTGCCGCATTCTCGCACGCATCCGAGCCCTGCTCTGTCATGCAGGCGGAGGACATCGGGCTCGGCGCCCGGCTGGCGAACAAAGAATCATCTCAACCGGAACGAGTCCCGCGGTGATTCGTTGAGTCGCGTATTTCCAGCGTGAGGGGGATGCATCATGAGCAGGCGACGAAGGTTCAAGCCGGTGAAGATCACCATCAATGGCAAGGTGAGAACGGTCTATAATGTCGTTCAGGCCGGCAACACGTTGCTGAATGATTGGCCCGAGCAGACGCCGGCGGCGAAGGTGGCCGAACGGCTTGTGCTTGATGTGTTCAATGATGCCGCCGGGCCGGAGCAGGTGCGCCGCGCATTCATCACCGCGGCCAAGGCGAGCGACATCAAGTTCAGCTCCTGACCGGCGGTGTCGGCAAAAGCCCTGGCTCACTTCCATGACACATGCTCCTGGTTTCGCAGATCCCGGGTTTTGAACTGCGTCTCCATCCAGGCGGCCGAGATGATCGCTGCGAGGAAGCCGAAGGTGAGGCAGGCGATGGCCTGAATCCGCCACGAGACGAAGGTGACCGGCGGTGGGGTGACGGGCTTTTTCGCGCATTCGCCGGGCGGGCAGGCGCAGCCGGAAAAGGCCTTGATCAGGCAATCGCTCATGCCGCACCGCCTTTCACCGTGTCGATGGCGGCGAGGATCTTCTGGTGAAGGGGGCAGCCGTGATCGTCGCTGCCATCGAAGAAACGTTCGGCCTCCACCAGCGCCTTCAGGAGATCGGGTGCCCCGGCGATGAAGCGGGCGTGGGTCTTTTCGTTTGCTCCGGCCCGTCGGGCGGCAGGAAGGGAAGGGCTCTCGGTCGATGGCTCTGGTGCGGGGCTGGCGGCAGACATCTCCGTTCTCCTCAGGCGTAAAGCTGGTCGGTATCGGTGATGCCCATGATCTCGCGGGCATAGCGGTAGTGCTCCTCGACGCTTGCCGCAGCGCCGCGCAGCCAGGACGGGCCGCGGATCGAATGTTCGGGACGGCGCAGGAAGGTGAAGCCGAGCGCGCCCATGCGCTGGGCCTCGATCGCCATATAGGCACGGCAGTCGCCGATCGTCTGTGCGCCATTCCAGCGGGCATCCCGCCTGCTTTCCTCAGTCTCGATCTTGCGAATGTGCTGCATCGCCTGTCCTCTCGCGCCTCTGATCGGCTCGTGAGAGAAAGGTATATATCATACCCTAATGCGTCAACCGTTAAAGGTATAAAAAATACCCCTACGATTGACGAGGTACGAATCGTAGGTCTATGTCTGGGGCAAGTGATTGGGCGACCGGGTGCAACTCCCGAGCTGACGAGGCCCAGCGGCGCGGGAAGCGAAAGTCCTTAAGTGCGCTGTCAGAAAATCAGGACGAGGGCGAAGCGAATGGCCCCTCTGGCACGTGTCCCATCCCGGCTCCGGCCTTCAGGACTTGGCCAATGCTCTCCCGGCTTCATGGGCTTTGCTCATGGGGTAGGGGGAAGCTTTGGCCGGAACCCTCCCTCACCAGCCTTCAGGAACCTTCTCCTCCCAAGCCTAAGAGATAGGATAGAGAACTGAAGTTGGAGTATGAAGCTAAGAGGAAAAAGAGGCCGGCCATGCGCATGAAATCGAAATCACCGACAAGGTGATCGAAGCAGGTCTGGGATCACCGAATTCTAAGATCCGTGGGAGGAGAAGCTGCCGAAGGACATGTTCCCCGCAGCCATCCGTTCCATCTTGGTGGCGGTGACGAGTGGTGCGCGAAGGGCATCCGGAGGTTCCGCAATTTGTGGTTTCAGAGGATGAATCGTCCCGATATGCCTCGTGATCTCGGCTGGCGGTCGGCGCGCTTCGGAGCGAAATCCTACAGGCCATAGATCTCCCGCGCGGCGCTGAACGCCAGGAGCAACACCGCTGTCGTGACGATATGGAACCAGATTCGGCCGGCGCGTGAGGAAGGGCGGATCATCCTGTTTTCCCTACTGTTTCCGAGCCTTGCGCTCTCATCCTTACATCTCGATGATCGATCGGCGGACGCGGCCGACGATGGTGACGGCGCCCTGGAATTCCGGCGGCGGCACGTCCTCATAGGACGCCGGCTGGAAGGGCGGGTCGTCGTTCGGGCGATAGCGCTTGTAGGTTGCAGCGCCCGTTTCGTCGGCGACGACATAAAGCGCGTTCGGCGCCAGGCGCTTGTCGCGCAGATTGACGAAGATGATCGAGCCGGGCGGCGAGATCTTGTTCATCGAATTGCCTTCGACCTCGAGCGCAATCCATTCGCCATCGGGCAGGTCGAGGGCGGCGACCGTCGGGAATTCCGAGAAGTCGGTGATCGGCGCCTGTTCGCTCAGCTGGCCGGCGCTGACCCAGGAGATTTTTGGGACATCGGCAACGGAGGCGGGCAGCTCATCCGGATCGAGCGCGTTACCGGTGCCGAACTGCAGCCAGTTGAGATTGACCTTGAAAGCGCGGGCATATTTCTTCGCGTCAGCTATGCCGAAGCCGTTGCGGCCGGATTCATGCGCCTTGTAGACATTGGCATTCCAGCCGAACCGATCGACGATCGCCTTCGGCCCGGCAAAGCCCGCATTCTTCCTGGCCATGACGAGGCGCTTTGCGCGTTCTTCGCGCTCAAATTGTTCCTGATCTTTCAACATGATATAAAAAATACCCTAAATTAAGGTACATGTCATGCCCTAATGTGCTTGACATTACGGGTATTAATTGTACCCTAATCGCTATGAAACACACCGACATCATCAACAACGGGCCAGCCTTTCGGACTTTACCGGCCTGCGCGCCGCGTCCCGCGGCGGGGGAGACGATGGCATGAGGTTCACCATCTCAAGTGAAGAGCGGCTCGCCATGGACGTCATGCCGACCGGTGTCGTCATTCACCGGCCGCAAGGCCCAAGGGGAGGGCGCATGTCGGTGATCCCCGTTCGCAACGAGGATATCCCTTTCCTCGCCAAGGCCCTGCAGCAGGTGCTGAACGCCAATCGGGAGGTGGAGTCGCTATGACCATCTCCACCGCAACAGCCGCCGGCGAGTTCCAGCGCCGCGGAGCCCGCTACACCGGCTGCCCGGTGTGCGGCAAGGCGCTGTCGATCGCCGAGGTGATCGAGCGCCACTGCGAGAACTGCGATCGGCCGACGCGCCCGGAAGAGATCAGCGAGACGATGATCCCGCCCGGCGCTCAGCCGATTACCCACCCCGATAGCCCGGCCCCTCCCTGACGGCTATCGGTGGCTGGCGTCGTCGCTCCTCCCTCGGCGACGCCAGCATCTCGGGCGCGACTGTGTCGTGCCCACCGGGCGCGCTCGCGCCCGAGACCCAGGCGGCGGCCTGGCAGACGACCGGAGCCTTTGCTCCCAGAGCCGGGGCTCCGGTCGTCATCCGTGAAAAATCAAAGACGTTGTTGGCACCCGCTTCGGCGGCAACGGCGGACCGCGTTCGAAATCGGAAAGAAGGATCAAGCGATGAGCATCCCGCTCAAGGCTGCCCCGGCGCAGCAAGGCATTGATATGAACGCGCTCGAGCTCTTCCGCTCCGGCCGGGACTATATCGAAATCGCTGCCATCCTCGGGGTGTCGGTGCCCTCGGTGGAAACCGAGATCCACAGGCTTCGAAGCGCCGAAAAGGGCGACACCGCCCACGAGGACCATGCCGGCTCGGAGTTCCGGCGGTTTCCCCGCCGCGCCGCCAGGCCCGGCGCCCCGGTGAATTTTGCCGGCGGGCGACGGAGGCTGCGGGTTTGAAGAGGCCATCTCAAGCGGGAAAGGGACATCGCATGGGCAAGGATACAACGAGCCAGGAGATCATGGAAATCCTCCGCCCGGTGCTGGGGGAGGAGCTGGCGGCAGCGATCATCGAGCATCGCAAGCGCACGCTGAAGAAGCCGCTGACGGCTTATGCCGCCAGGATGCAGGCCAGGGAATATCTCATGACCGGCGACCCGGTCGGCGCCGCCGAGATGCAGATTTTCCGCGGCTGGCAGGCGATCAAATGCGACTGGTACCTCAAAGAAAAGGCGAGGGAGGCCGGGTCGATCAACAGCAGTACGAGAAGGACGACAGTCGATGCCGCAAGAGATTTCCTCTCCGGTGAAGATCATAGCTGGGATGCTTTCGGGTTTCCCGGCGTCCGCAGGCACTGATCCCGACATGCAGATCCGCGCCTATCTCGTGGCGATCGAGGGCATCCCGCTGGAGGCTGTCTGGCAGGCCGCCAAGCTCTTCATATCAGGAAAGGTCAGGGATCATAACCGCGCCTTTGCCCCGAGCTCAGCCAGTTTCGCCGAGCAATGCCGCAATCAGCAGGCGGCGATCGAGGCGGAGAGCCGGCCGCGCATGGAGGCAGAGCCCGAGACGCCGCAGCCGAAGGTGCCGGCCTACAAGATGCAGCTGCTGCGCGACGCCGCCAATGGCAGCCGCAGCGCCAAGCGGGAGCTGGCAAAAATGTTTCCCGACAACCCGATCATTGCAAGGGCCGCACGACACGAGGAGGCATTGAGATGACCATCACTTTTTGGACGGAAGACAAGATCGTCAAGGCGGAAAAGCTCTGGAAGGAAGGGTTGTCGGCCAGAGAAATCGCCAACCTGTTCGGCTCGAAGAAGAACACCGTCATCAACATGGCGCATCGCAACCGCGACAGGTTCCCCTCCAGGCAGGACACCTGGCATCCGCAGCCGAAGGCGGGCCCGCCCGTCCAGCCGATCCGGCACCCCGACCGCGTGACGCGGGTGACCCTGTCGGGCGCGCATGTGACGATGCCGCGCGTGCCGTGCATCGATGGGCCTGCAGAGCCATGAGCAACGTTACCCCACGCGAAACCGAAGTCATCCGCTGGATGGCGGCGGGCAAGACGGCCGCCGAGATCGGCACCATTCTCGGCATCTCCCACATCACCGTGAACACGCACATTGCCAACGCCAAGGCGAGGCTCGGCGTCTTCAAGGATACGGCGCTGGTCGCCGCGGCACTCAGAAACGGCATCATTCGATAGAAGGACGATCAGCATGGGCGGCAAAGCCACCAAGGTGAAGACAGGGCGGGTCAACAAGGGCGCCGGCCGGCCGCGCAAGGAAAATGTCGAGCGTTTTCCCTGCGGCAAGATCAAGCCCTTTGAAACCGAGAAGGAGAATATCAGCGTGGCGATATCAGCCCGCCGCCGCATCCACGGCTTCGGCCGGACGGTTGATGACGAGACGGTCAAAAGCCCCTTTGTCGGCTACACCCTCGGCCGCATGTTCCTCGACGGCCTGATCACCGCCGAGCAGCGCCAGGCCGGCGACGACTATGCCGAGGCGATCGCCCGCTACCACAAGACCACAGGCATCCCGGCCCCGAGCCCGAGGGCGCAATCGCTGTTCTCAGTCAAAGGCCACGAAGGCGAAGTCACCGACACCCTCGCCGACCGCGCCCGCAAAGCCAGCAACCGCATGATGGCGCTGCAGGGCATCCTGCTGCGCTGCCCGGACGGACCGCAGGTCAGGAGCACGGTCTATAACGTGACGGTGATGGACTACGACCACCTGCGCCAGATGCCGCCGCAGCAATTGCTGTGGCTGCGGAGGGGATTGACGGCGTTGCGGCGGGCGAGGAGTGGGTGATGGACTGGCTCAAGCCGGGGGTTCAAAATTGCCACGCCTAAACACAGGCGATCGGATTGACAGAAGATTAGCGGTTCGCACATACCTGCAGGGCCTGTTCTAATGGGGATATTGACGGATCCACCGTGAAATTGACGTTGCTGCAAGTTTTGAGGACATTTTGGGCGCAGGGGAGCAAGTGCCAAACACATGTCGTTCTCAAGGGACATAAGGAAGCAAGACTGTGATCTACGAGCTCAGAATTTACGAGTGCCTGCCCGGCCGATTGCCCGCGCTGCTCAACCGCTTTGCCGAACATACGCTGGCAATATGGGACAAGCACGGCATCAAGCAGGCGGGTTTCTTCACCACAATCGTGGGCGAAAGCAGCCAGCGTCTCACCTATCTCATCGCCTGGGAATCGCTGGCTGATCGCGAGGTGAAATGGAAAGCTTTCACCACTGATCCTGCATGGCTTAAGGCCCGCGACGAGTCAGAGCGCGACGGACAAATCCTCTCCAATATCTCTAGCCAGCTGTTGTCACCGACCGCCTTTTCGGCAGTAAAGTAAGACACCACCGATCCCCGCTTGCCGCCAGTCGGAATTCCACCCGATCTGGTCATCCGCGGAAGCGATGAAGAACGGCAGTTCCTAGAACAGGATGATTTTAGGCCCGGTCGGCCTAAAATCTGAATCCTGTTCTAAATTAAATAGTTGGAGCATGATGTCGTCCGAAAACCGACCACACTTTTCGGCATCATGCTCTATGATATTGCCAACGCTGCCAGAACGGCCGGAATGGGCGCTTCGCTGACGGCTCTTCATCACCGTCGGCAAAATCGCTTAGTTCAGATCTCAGTGGCTTCGGAGAGCGAAAGCGCGCCCGCACCAGATGCCGCCGCCGCTGTTCTCGTGGGCGAGCAGGGGGCTTGCGGCGGGGTGAGGGCCGGTAGACGTCGGATGAACCCTTTTCGTTGCCGCTCTATGGGAGTATTTTGCTCTCAAATTGTCTCAACTTGGCGTTGGAGAGTGCAGTGTTTGTGGGCGGCAGTCGCAAGTTCCTGCTCTTCTTGGCCGTCGCATCGTGTCAGGTGACGTTCGCGTCACGATCGGGTGCGGCAGATGACACCGTTACGATCGACAGCGGAATGCTGAAGGGTGAGAGGTCGGGCACGGTCGTCAGCTTCAAAGGCATACCCTATGCGGCACCGCCGGTTGGTGATCTGAGATGGCGCAATCCCCGACCAATGAAGCCATGGAGCGGGACCAGGGATGCCCGCAATTTCGGTCCGTCCTGCATGCAGACCGACGACCTGCCGAAGTCGGAGGATTGTTTGACCCTCAATGTCTGGACACCCGCCAAGCGTTCTCGGACGCCGCTGCCGGTGATGGTCTGGATTTACGGCGGCGCTCTTGCCCATGGAAGCACCCCTCAGTATCCCGGGGGTCAGCTGGCCGCCCGGAAAGTTGTGTTCGTCAGCATGAACTACCGTATGGGCCGGCTGGGTTATTTTGCCCATCCTGCACTTATGAAGGAAGCCCCTGACGAGCCCGTCGGCAACTATGGTTACATGGACCAGCTTGCAGCCTTGAAATGGGTCCAGAAAAATATCGAGGCCTTCGGCGGTGATCCGAAGAAAGTGACGATATTCGGAGAGTCGGCCGGTGGCGGCTCGGTGATGGCGCACATGATATCGCCGTTGTCACGGGGGCTTTTCCGGGGCGCCATTTTACAGTCACCGGGTCTGCCTACCGCGCGTGCTGAGAGCACGCCTTTGTCAACGTTGAAAGCAGCAGAGAAAACCGCGTTGGACTATGCGGCTTCTCTCGGAATCAATGGGAGCGATGCCGAGGCTCTCACGGCCCTTCGGGCGCTGCCCGCGGAAAAGCTGACCGAAGGTGCATCGGCACAAGAGGTGCTGGCGGGAATGTCGACAGGCAAGCCCGTCATCGGCATCTCAGGCGCGATGATTGACGGGAGGTTTTTGCTCGAAACGCCGGAAGCGGCTTTTGCGGCAGGCCGTCAAGCGCCGGTTCCGGTCATCGTCGGGGCAAATGATCGTGATCTCGGTATCGGTCAGGCCGCGACGAAAGACGATCTCTTCGCGCTGTTCGGGAAGCATGCAGCCGAAGCCCGCAGCCTCTACGATCCCAGCGGTCAACAGACCCTCGATGAGCTGAAGCAGCAGGTTCTGGCCGACAAAACACTTGTTGAACCGTCTCGCCACCTGGCTGACGAGATGATCCGCGCTGGTCAGCCGACGTGGTGGTATCGTTTCTCCTATGTCGCCGAGGCTCTCCGCAACGATCCGGCATGGAAAGGCACTCTGCACGGCTTCGAAATTCCGTATACGCTCAATATTCCAAACGCACTGGTGAAAGACAAGGTCACGCCTGCCGACTGGGCCATGGCCACATTGGCGAGTGCCTACTGGGTCGAATTTGCAACGAGCGGTGACCCCAATGGAGGCTCACGGCCAAAATGGCCTCACCACGACCCATCCGTCCAAAGGGTCATCGACTTCACCAATCACGGCGTGACGGTAGGAGCAGATCCGCTGAAGCTGAGGCTCGACCTCTGGCAAAGCTATTGGGAGGAGAAGAAATGACGGGGTCGAGCCACTCGTCTCGACCCGTCCTTCGGACCCCGGTAAACGAGGCGAGGGGACGTGCCATGCATAGGCCGGGTGGGGAACAGAGAGGCCGCGGTATGTCCCTTCGCCCCGCGCGCGGGGAGAAGGTGGCGGCAGCCGGATGAGGGGCAGGCGGGGATCTCTGGGCGGGGATTGTCGCATGACATGAATTCCCTGCTCGTGGCGGCTTGGGCGCGGGCGAAGCGACGGCTCAACGGACAAGATGCCGGCGCCTCACTGAGCGATCAAGCTCGGCAATCCCTGAACCTTGGTGACCGGAGGCGGATTCCATTTGCCGGGCTTCGGCCTTTGGGCTGTAGAGACGCATGGTGAGGTTGAACGCCCCCTTGGGTGCGGGCAGCCAGTTGGCTTCCTTGTCTGTGCCGGGGCTCTCGTTCTGGAAATAGATGTCGAGAGAGCCGTCGGCATTGATCTTGAACGGCATCCAGCTGCTGACCGCAAACCGGTTGAGCACGCTTGCCACCTGAAAACCGTCCGTGTCGTAGAGGGTGATCGACCAGAAAGCGTTCACGGGCGGCGTTGCTCCCTTCTCGAAGTGGATCATGTATTTGTTGGCGCCATCGAGCGGCTTGCCGGTTTCGTCGGCGAGGTTCAGCGGGTAGATCGCGTCTTCGGGAAGGTTGGCGCCGAGCCCGACTTGCGTGACGATTGCCCGCTTCAGGTAGTAATTTCCGTAGACGCCCATGGTGTCGGTATTCATCGACCAGCCATTGGCAACACGCGAAAGGGTCGCCATCTTCCACGCCATCAGTTGCTGGGCTGCTTCGGGCACATCTTGCAGCGCCTTCTTGACGGCTGGGGCAAGCTTATCGAAGTCGAAGCTCTTGCCGGGCTCGATGCCGATGCGTTTCATCTGCGCGACGATCGGCTGGTCGGTCATGTGGGGCGGATGCAGCTTCAGCAGTTCGGCAGCGTAGGTGAAGTATGTCGCGGCCGACATGGTATCGACCTGGATCTTCGGCGGCGTTTTCATATCGACGCTTGGGTCGATCTTGGCCGTGACCGGCTGGGCCGCCTTGCCCCAGTCGGACAGCGGCGTGACCGTGTACCCGGCTTGAATTGCATGCACGGCAGCGTAATCCGCAGGTCCGTCCGTCTTGGTGCGTCCGATGATCCAGACATAAGGGGTCGGCGCGGCAAGCCGCGTCACGCCGTCCGGAACCGTCCCCGTCCAGCCGGGCGGCGTGACGAGAAACTGGCCCGCCGCCGTTCCCGTCGTCCGCCAGCCCGGCGATGCGAAGACATCCGTCCACATGTCGAGCATCGGCAGGAGATAATAGCGTCCGGCCGTATCCGGCGCCGAAATGACCAACGGCTCCTTGGTAAGATCCAGCCACGCAATGGAGTAGAGCGTATCGAAATTCGAGCGCACGACGCCTTTGAAATCGGCGGGGGGATATTCCGGAACGTTCACGAACATATTCATCGGCCCTTTGCCGAACTCCTTGCCGGGCTCGACATTGGTGAACTGCTTCCGGGTGACGTCCATCGACAGCAGCGGATAGAAGTAGACGTAGGCATCGACGCCGATGTTATGCGCCTCCTGCTCCGAAATCGCCTCCTGAGCAAAAGCGGCCTCTGAAAGGGAAAGACCGACAACTAGTCCTACCGTGAGCGATATTGCACGTTTGATCATCATCATGTCCTCATCGACAAACAGTCGGTTCGAAGCCAAAGGCGGCGGTTCAGGTGAGATGCTGGAGGCGTGTTGAGACGGCGAGGGCTTGTCGTCGCCCATCCATGATCGTGCTTGCTGCTGCGGCAGTGCGTATGCTGAGGCTTCAGTCCCAGCTGGAACCCCTTCATGATCCAGCTATTGCCATCGGCATCGTCAAGGAGAAGCGCCGTGTTGCCCTTCTTCCAGCCGAGCCCGCTCGTCCCCCCGGACCAATTTCTGCACTTGAGATAGTGCCTTTACCGAAAGTTGCAATTACGTCGAAGGAGGTAGGCGGTGACCTCATGAATGCGGCAGATCCGGGGCCGATAGCGGACTGGCAACTGCAGGCTGCGGATCTTCAAGGAGCGGACATTCGGGTGGGCGCGGACATCGTCGTGACCCGACCCTGAGTGGGCTTTTGGAACGACCACGTTGGATGGCCGGGAGCATGACAGAGCCGTCATTGCGTGGGGCCACAACGTCGGCTGCGTCCACATGAGCCATGGCCCACGCGATCTCAACCAGGATCGCCAGCAGCGGCTGAAAGTTCTTTCTTGCCCTCTGTCTCCCTGTTATCTTGGAAGTTGGGAGACAGCGCCATGAGCGAGAACCGAAAGCTGGCTGCAATCCTGGCCGCGGACGTGGTCGGGTACAGCCGGCTTGCTGGCGCCGACGAGGATCTCACCCTGGCGAGGTTGCGCACACTGCGCAGCGATCTCATCGATCCGACGATCGCCGTGCACCACGGCCGGGTGGTGAAGCGCACCGGCGATGGTGCGCTGGTCGAGTTCCGCAGCGTGGTGGACGCCGTGCGCTGCGCCATCGAGGTGCAGAACGGCATGGTGGAGCGCAATCACGGCGTCCCGCAGGACCGTCGCATCGAGTTCCGGATCGGTATCCATTTGGGCGACGTCGTCGAGGAAAGCGACGGCGATCTGATGGGCGACGGCGTCAACATCGCCTCGCGATTGGAGGGCGTCGCCGCGGCGGGCGCGATCTGCCTGTCCGAGGATGCCTATCGCCAAGTCAAGGCGAGGCTCGACCTCTCGGTCAACGATCTCGGCAGCACGCAGCTCAAGAACATCGCCGAGCCGATCCGGGTCTATTCGCTGCAAGTCGGCAGCGCAGGGACCAAATTGGCCGCGTCCCCGGAAACCGCGGTGAGCCAACCGGCGACGGCAGCCCCGCCGAAGCTGTCGATCGCCGTCCTGCCCTTCACCAACATGAGCGGTGACGCCGAACAGGACTACTTCGCCGACGGCATCTCGGAAGACATCATCACGGCGCTATCGAAGCTGTCGCAGCTCTTCGTCATCGCCCGCAATTCGTCGTTCACGTTCAAGGGCAAGAACGTCCATGTGCAGGAGGTGGGCACGAAACTCGGCGTGCGGCATGTCCTTGAGGGCAGCGTACGCAAATCGGGAAACAGGGTACGCATCACCGCGCAGCTCATCGACGCGACCACCGGCGGGCATCTATGGGCGGAGCGGTTCGATCGCGACCTCACCGACATATTCGCGGTTCAGGACGATGTCACGCAGCAGATCGTCGGCGCGCTGGCGGTCAACCTGACAGAGGGCGACCGGCAAAGACTTGCGCCGGGGCAGACCCGGCACCCCGAGGCGTATGACTGCTTCCTGCGTGGCCGGGAGCTATGGCACCGGCTGACGAGGCAAACGAACAGCGACGCCCGTGACCTTTTGCAACGTGCCGTCGACCTTGACCCGAACTTCGCCTCGGCGCACGCCTTCCTCGCCCTTACCCACGGGCTCGACTACCTGAACCGGTGGAGCGCGTTGCCGCAGCGCTCGCTCGAGCAAGCCGAAGAGGTCGCGACGCTGGCGGTAGCGCGGGATGATAGCGATCCCGTTGCACACTGGGCGCTCAGTCTGGTCAGCCTTTACTTGCGACAGCACGATAGAGCCATCAGCGAGGCCGAGCGTGCGATCGTCCTCAATCCGAACTTCGCCGAAGGGCACGTCAGCCTCGGCGAGGCACTCATCTATTCAGGCAGATCCGGGGAGGCACTCGCCTATTTTGATCGGGCGAGTGTCCTGAACCCGTACTTTCCGGATATCGTTCTCCACTTTCAGGCCTTGGCCTTGTTTCAACTGGGAAGGTACGAAGAGGCCGTCGAACTGTTGCTGCAGCGCGTCAGCCGCAATCCCGTCACCGATGTCTCTCGCGCGCTTCTGGCCGCCTGTTACGGGCACCTCGGCCGTTTCGAAGAGGCTCGCGCGACGTGGCAAGAGGTGATGCGCGTCAATCCCGACTACTCCCTGGAATACCGTCGCAAAGTCTTGCCCTTCAAGAACCCCGCCGATTTCGAGCTCGTCGTGGAGGGGCTACGCAAGGCTGGTGTCGTACAATGACGGTGATGAATGTCCGATCTTGAGCCTGTTGCCGCCATTTGCACAGAGGATGAGCAATAGCCGTGTGATCCTGTCCGATGACGATTACGACGGTCTGCGGCTATGGCCAGAACCCCCAGGGTTCTCGTCGGTCTGGAACGCTTATCAGCGCACCTATGACAGGCTTTGCAACGACCCTATCGTCGGGCGTCGCCTCGTGCAGTTGCTTCACCAGGCGGATCTGCGGCCTCGCCGTAACACGCTTGTCTTCCTCGGCGGCTGCGCGGGTGATCCCGATTTCGAGGATGTGGTTCGCAACATTGCGAGCATCGTCGACGAAGCGATCGACGACATCGTGGCGACCGGGCTTTCACGAGACGCAGTTACCGCAGGTCTCGACGCCTTGATCGCGTGGAGCAAGGCGCCAGATTCGGCGGTGTGGTTCGGCATGTCATGGGCGGAAGGGATTCGGCCCCTCTGACGTCGGCAGCCCTGAGATCACGGCAGGGCTCCCGGCCCTTCGTTGGACGGCTGTTCAGCGTCTGCGCCTGGACGATCATTCGCGTCCGACGCCAATGCGTGGTGTCAGCCCCCACTGAGAGTGATTACAGCCGTCTGGAAGGCTTCACGAGGCGAATTTCACCATGACACCGCGCTGGCGAAAGTAGGCCTCCATCCGCTTCCTGCCGGAGCGGTTATTCTGCACGAGCCTGGCCGGGTCGAATACGGCCTCTTTCAAACCCGCCCGCGTCAACGCTGCCTTGAGAGTCGCGATATGCACGTCGATGTCGGCGTTGTCCGCCTGGAGCGATTCATAAATGCGGTCTGTTGCATCTGCTACGGTCGGTTCGCTCACGATTACACTCCTGTTGTCGTCTGGCTGGCCTGACCGTATTGGGGTGAAACCTGTTCACGTCAATGGGTGACAATGGATTGGAACATTTCGTCCACTTTCGAAGATGAACCACTCAACGGCAGGAACAGCTCCGCCACCGTCCCGTGCTCCGGCCCCCGGGGAAGAAGGCGAGGTGTCCTCACCAGCGAGCTGGCCCGGACCCGCCTGCTACGCAGACTGGGAATACCCCCAGCGCTGCGGCGTTTCATCTAAGGGCGGCGATGGCTGGAAGGGTTTGCCGATCATAAAGCGCCAACTCCTCCGCGGTTGGCGGGTCGAACAGCTTGCACCACCGAAGCAGGTCCGCCCGCGAGATGTCGAACGTGCCGGCTGGAAGCTCGGCGTTTCGCCGGCAGACCCGGTCCCAAAGCGCATCGAAGGGAACGTCGAGGAAGCAGAGGACGACGCGGGCACCCGCTGCGCGCGCTTCCTCCCGGCAGGTGTCGCGTTCTGCCCGTGACCACACGCCCCAATCCACGACAACGTTACACTGAAGCCTGATGGCACGCAGGGCGATCTGCCATTGCAGGCTCTCGACCCTGCCTCGGCACGGACCGGTTTCGGCTTCCGGCGTAGAGATGCCGGGGTAAAGCCTGTGCATCCAGTCGTCTCCGGTCAGACGGAGGGCAGATGCTTCATGTTCGATGATCTTGGCGAGCGACGTCTTACCCGAACCGGGAAGACCGCAAGTGAGGTAGAGCGTCGGCATTGGAAAATCTCTGATTTTGGCTTGGCAAGGGGAAGTGGCCCCGCGGTGTCGTGCAGGACTGCGCTTCGCTCAAGACCGCAAGACGCGGCCAATCAGAGGTGTGTTGCCATGGTCTGTCTTGTAGGACCGCTGTGCTCGGGGGTCAAGACGGATGGGTGAGCTCACCGGTGAGATCGTCCAACCCACTGGCCGCTTTGGGGATCTCCAACAATAAGCTGACTGTCAGCATCCCACCCGTCGGCAACTGAGTGCTCCGCGGCAAGGCTTGGGATCGACCTAGAGCCGTCAGCGCTGCGCGCTCAGCCAGCCATCAACCTCCCCCAGTTCCGATACAGGATGTAACCCGCGACCACGAAGATGAGCGCTGCGAACAGGCGGTTGAGAATGTTCTTGTAGGCGCTGAGCCGGGTGGCGAGCAGCATGCCGAGTACGCCGCCGACGATGCCGCCGCCGATGAATTCGGCGGCAAGCCACCAGTCCACCAGGCCTGAACTGGCATAGTTCAGAGCCGTTGCCAGTCCGAACGCACCGACGGAGAGGAGAGATGTGCCGATCGCGTTGATCATCGGCATGCCCGTCGCCAGCATGAGGCCCGGAACGATCAGGAAGCCCCCGCCGATGCCGAAGAAGCCGGATGCAGCGCCGGCGGCGAGTGCCACGGCGGCGGTGGCAAGGCACATCCTGAGGTCGACCGGACGGCACTCTACCGTCACCGCCTTCCTAGGCTTCAGCATCAGAGCGCCGACGACCATCATCAGGACGCCGAACAGGAATATCAGGCTGTCTCCATCCATCGCCTTGCCGAGGCTGGAGCCGCCGAGGGCGCCGATGACGCCGAGCGCGGAGAAGACGGCTGCGCAGCGCCACCAGACGTGCCCCTTGATCGCGTGGCTTGCGAAGTTGGCGAAGGCATTTACCGAGACGGCAAGCGCACCCGTTCCGATCGCGATATGCGGCTGGGTCACGCCGACCACGTAGAGGAGTAGCGGCGTCGCCAGGATGGACCCGCCGCCGCCGAGCAGGCCGAGCATGAAGCCGACGATCCCGCCGGAGCCAACGACAGCCAAAATGGAGGTGTTCACGTCCGTCTGCTCCATACTCTGTCATACAAGGTCATCCCGACCAGCATGGCGATGACGAAGAGGAACGTCTGGGGGAGGCCGACCGATAGGGATGCGACTGCCGGACCGGGACACAAGCCACCGATCCCCCAGCCCAGGCCGAACAAGGCCGAACCAACGACCAGCGGAGCATCGATCCGACGGTTCGTCGGCACGTGGAAGCTGTCGTCGAAGGCGGGACGCTTCATCCGTTTCATGATGTGGACGCCGATGAACGCGACAACGACCGCGCCGCCGAGAACGAAGGCAAGGCTCGGATCCCAGGCGCCGAACACGTTGAGGAAGCCTTGGACCCGGACCGGGTTCAGCATGCCGGACAAGGACAGGCCGAAGCCGAAGACGATACCCGAGGCGAGAGCGGCCACGAATTGGTAGATGTTCCGGTTCATAGTCCAAGACCTCGCAGAATTGCGACGGCGATAATGCCGGCCGTCAGGAACGTGGCGACCGCCACAATCGACCGCGGCGACAGCCGGGCAAGCCCAAGCACGCCGTGGCCGCTGGTGCAGCCCGATCCCATACGCGAGCCGAAGCCGACGAGCAGTCCCGCGACGATAATCAGCGGCCAGCCGGCGGTGATCTGAACAGCCGGCCAGCCGCCGAACAACAGCAGGTAGGTAAACGGCCCAAGCAGCAGCCCCAGCACAAAGGCGAGATTGGTGGTCAAGCCGACGCCTTGAGCAAGACGCCCGACGATCCCGCTGATCCCGGCAATGCGGCCGTTGAGGAGCAGGAGCATTACAGCAGAGGTGCCGATCAGGAAGCCCCCGGCCAAAGATTGAAGATAGGTGCTCATTCGCCTTGGCCCACGCAGAAGATGTCATAGAGGGCGGCAACCAGTCGGGCGGCCTTCGCCTCCGTCAGGCAGTAGAAGATCTGTTTCCCCTCCCGCCGCGTTTCGACAATCCCGGAGCCACGCAGCACGGTCAGGTGCTGCGACAGATGAGGCTGGTGGACGTCGATCTTCTCTTCAAGCTCCCCGACCGAATGCTCGCCTTCCACCAGCGTGCAGACGATCATCAGGCGCGCGGGATGGGACAGCGTCTTCAGGAGGTTCGCCACATCGCCGGCCCGGTCGGCCATCTCGGCGGGGGAGAGCCCCGCCTTCATCATCGCCTTCAGATCGCTTGTCATTCCCATGCTGCTCCCTGCAATGCATCGAGGGGAAACTTGAGGTAGCGCTTGCCGTTGGCTTCCGGCTCCGGCAGGCGCCCGCCGCGGATGTTCACCTGCAGGGCATGCAGGATGAGCTTTGGCATAGGCAGCGTCTTGTCGCGCGTCGTCCGCAGCGCAACGAACTCTTGCTCGTTCACGCCGGCAAGATGCGGGTTGGACTTCTTCTGCTCGGCCACCGTGCTTTCCCATCGAGGTGCCCGACCCTCTGGCTGGTAGTCGTGACCCGTGAAAATCCGTGTCTCGGCCGGGAGTGCGAGGATCTCCTGGATCGACTTCCATAGGACACGCGCGTCGCCGCCGGGGAAGTCGGCGCGCGCCGTGCCGCTGTCGGGCATGAAGAGCGTGTCGTGCACGAAGGCCGCGTCTCCGATCACATAGGTAATCGAGGCGAGCGTGTGTCCCGGAGAGAAAAGCACTTTGGCATCGATCGAGCCGACCTCGAAGGTCTCGCCATGGGCAAACAGCCGGTCCCATTGCGAGCCGTCGGTGGCAAGCTCAGGCCAGTTGTAGATGCCCTTCCACAGCTTCTGGACGTCCACGACGCGCTCGCCGATCGCCGTGCGAGCACCGGTCTTCTCTTGCAGATAATGGGCGGCGGAGAAGTGATCGGCATGGGGGTGGGTGTCGAGGATCCACTCGACCGTCAGCCCATTGTCGCGGATGTAGTCGAGGATCGCGTCCGCGTTGATGGTCGCCGTAGCTCCGGACTTCTCGTCGAAGTCGAGTACCGGATCGACGATAGCGCACTTGCGGGTCAGCGGATCGGAAATCACATACTGGACGCTCCAGGTGCGCTTGTCGAAGAAGCCCTTCACCTGCGGCCTGCGGGCAGCATGTTGCTTGAGCCAGGCTGCGGCGGCGCTGGTGTCGAAGCCGCGGCTGCGTCCGAATTCGACGACCTTGTCGACAGACATGCTGCCGTCCAAAACCTCTCCAATCAGATAGAGGTTAAGCGCGCGCTTGCCGGTCTGGCAATGTGCGAGAACGGGTCCGTCCGATTCATCGACGGCCCGCTGGAAGGCACGGACGTCCGCCTCGGTGATCGTGTCGGCCGTGACGGGAATGAACGCATAGGACAGGTCGCACTGCTTCGCTTGCTGTCTTTCGGCTCGCGTGTTCGGCTGGGAAGCATCCTCGTTGTCCGGTCGGTTGTTGATGAGTGTCTTGAATCCTTGGTCGCGGAGCGACTGGATGTCCTCGATACTTGGCTGCGGCGAGACCGACAGTTTCTCGGATATTTCGGTTACAGGCATGACTGGCTCCGTGGCTCTTATCAATATATGATATAATATATTATATATTGATAAAACTTCAATGGTGGGCAAGCAACTTTGTGCTCGCCTGTGGTTTCCGTGGGAGGCAAGTTGGTGGCGATCAGCGCGTCGAACTCATCCGCTTCCGTGACAGCCAAGGGCTTGAACTCGCCAAGCACGCCGGCGCAGTTTTCGCCGGGTACTGGCGAACTGCGGTCGCTCTTGCCGGCTTGGCCATTTGCGAGACGGTGACCAGGGGGCATGCCGCTGCCTCCTTTGACCTTGCCGGCTCGGCTCGTATGACTGTGGATGCCATCCATGTTCTGTCGGCAACAGCCTGGGTCGGAGCGCTGCCGCCATTCTTATTGCTTGTGGCAATGTCCCGGATACCAGAACTTCGCCGCGAAGCCGTGGTGTCGATGCAACGATTCTCCGCGCTCGGTCATCCTGCGGTCGCTCTCGTCCTGCTCAGCGGCGCGACGAACACATGGCTGATCGTTGGGCGTCTGTCGCTCCACCCAAACTCTCCCTACCAATGGAAGCTGCTCGTGAAGATCGCTGTCGCACTGGCCATGACATGCCTGGCAATCGCGAACCGTTACTTGATCGTGCCGCTCAACCGAAATCATCCCGAGACATCAAGAAACGTCCTGATGGTCGGTGCGGCCCTTGAGATCGCACTCGGTCTGCTCGCCTTCGCTCTTGTCGCGTCCTTCGGACTCGAAGACCCGACGGCATAAAAAAAGACGCTCTCTTCGGGAATAGACACCGCCCTCAGGTGTCTACCCCGGATATAACAAGAAGGAAGAAGTCGATGAACATCTGGTCCCACCGAAAGTCGACGGTCCTTGCGGCCGCGATCCTGGCCACAGCCGGAACATGTGCGGCATTCGCGCATGACTCAGCGCAGCACACACATCCGGCCAAGCTAGTGGCCGACTCTACAGAGGCTGCCTTTCTCGCCGAGAACAATACGGCCATGGACAGGATGATGGCGGACATGGAGGTCAAGCCGACCGGCGATGTCGATCGTGATTTCGTGGCGATGATGACGCCTCATCACCAGGGCGCGATCGATATGGCACTCGCCGTCCTGAAATACGGCAAGAACGAACAGCTTAAGCGCATCGCGCAAGAGATCATCGTGGATCAGCAGCAGGAGATTGCGGCAATGAAGCTTGCGATCGGCGATCCGCTTCCCCCATCCGACGCCGCCCCGACACAGGTCGCACCGGAGACTACCCCCGCCGAATCCATGCAGGGCATGGATCCAGGAATGAAGATGTAACCTAAAGGTCGTTACCCATGAACATTCGGACATCTTTCGCCGCCAGCTTGCTGGCGGGCAGCATGCTATTGCCTTTTTCTGCCTTCGCCGGCCAAGCGCCCTTCGCAGATTCCGCCCCGGATATTCCGGTGAGCAGTAAGGACCGCGTCTACGCGGCCGAGCAGTTTTCGAATACGGTCTCGGTCACCGATCCGGCGACCAACCAGCTTCTTGGCGTGATCAAGCTTGGCGATCCTCAGCCCGGCAACCTCTCGCCGCTCTACAAGGGGCAGGTTCTGGTCCATGGTATGGGCTTTTCGCCCGACAAGAAGACGATCGCGGTCGTCTCCATCGGCTCGAACTCCGTCACCTTCATCGACACTGCGACCAACACGGTGAAGCACACGACCTATGTGGGTCGCTCGCCGCATGAAGCCTTCTATACCCCGGACGGCAAGGAAGTCTGGATCACCGTCCGGGGTGAGGATTACATTTCCGTCATCGACGCCAGCACGTTCGAGGAGAAGGCCCAGATCAAGGTGCCTGCGGGTCCTGGCATGCAGATCTTCTCGCCGGACGGAAAGTACGGCTATATCTGCTCGTCGTTCAACCCCGAGACGGTCGTGGTCACCGTCGCCGACCATCAGATCGTCGGCCACGTGAAGCAGGCGAGCCCGTTCTGCCCGAATATCGCTGCCTCGCCGGATGGCAAGCAAGTCTGGTTCACGCTGAAGGACATCGGCAAGGCCCAGGTGTTCAATGCTCAGGCGCCATTCGACCTGATCAAAACGATCGATACCGGACCAATCACCAACCACGTCAACCTCGTCACCAACAAGAATGGCAGCTTCGCTTACGTGACAGTCGGCGGATTAAACGAGGTCAAGGTCTTCCGGACCGACAATTTCGAGCAGGTCGCGACGATCCCGGTCGGCAATCTGCCGCACGGAATCTGGCCGTCGGGTGATGGGACCCGCGTCTATGTCGGCCTGGAAAACGCCGACGCCATGGCTGCGATCGACACGCTGACGAACAAGGTTATCGCCACGATACCGATCGGCCAAGCAGCGCAGGCTGTCAATTATGTCCCGAACGCGGTACCGGAGGGCGATGGCCTGCAGAACCTGCAACCACTCGGGACCGCGGGCGTCGCCGCTCACCTGAAGCTCGAAATGAAGGGCGACAAGGTAAACAAGGCACCGACGAGCGTGTCCCTGTTCGACCAGGGTCTGACCCAAGTTCTGCAGGCATCCGTCACTGGACTGGAGCCGAAGAAGATGTATGTTTTGGCACTTTCCGAAAAGGCAGATGGCAGCGGACCACTCCAGGGCCTCTCAAGCTTTATGACCAACCCAGCCGGCTCGGCGATCGTCAACGCAGTCGGGCCGATCCGGCAGATCGTGGAAGCCAAGCACAAGGACGAGCGGCGCTACCTCGTGGTTGCCTCGGTTGAAGACGGCAAGCCGGGCAACGTCCTGCAGGTACAAACTGCGGAGTAAAGCGAACAGACGGCCCGCGGAACAGCGGGCCGTCTGTCTGGAGGTCAGGATATGGATGACTTGCTTCTACAGGTAGAGCCGATGATCCCTGCCTTGAGGCGTTACGCCAGAGGTCTTGTGCGGGACATCGAAGCTGCTGATGATATCGTTCAGGACTGCCTGGAGAAGGTGGTTCTCAACTGGAGCCGCCGGCGCGACGACAATCCGCGTTCGTGGGTGTTCGCCATTCTGCACAATCTGGCAGTGAATAGGCTCAGGCAGGATGCCCGGCGTGGCGGCTCCGTGCCAATCGAGGACGTTCCCGAGGCTACGGGCGCGCGGGCGGCGACGCAGGAGGATACGGTCTATGGCCATGAGGTGATGGCGGCGATCGAACGCCTGCCGCCGGATCAGCGCAGCATTCTGCTCCTGATCTCGGTCGAAGATCTGACTTACGCGGAGGCGGCGAAGGTACTGGAAATTCCGCTCGGCACCGTGATGTCGAGGTTGTCGCGAGCGCGGGAGCAGTTAAGGACGATACTGGAAACCAAGCCGTCGGGTGGCTCAGCCGGCCGCCCGTATATCTGGAGGGTAAAATGACCATGAGACCAATTACCGAAGACGACCTCCAGGCCTTTGTCGACAATGCGCTCGATGCTGAGCGGCGTCGCGACGTGTCCGAATATCTGCTGGCGAACCCCGAGGCTGCCGCACGTGTCTCCTCCTACCGGACCCAAGCCGCGGCGTTGCGCTTGACAATGGACGCTGTGGCGCGCGAGCCTGTGCCGTCGAGGCTCAACCTCGAGACTATCATGGCAGCGCGCCCCATTTCCCGTAGACCGCAATGGTTCCGGCTTGCTGCCGCTGCTGTCCTGATGCTTGCCGTCGGCGCGACGGGCGGCTGGATCACCAGAGGCTACACGATCCCATCGATGGAAGGTGTTGCTGCGCTCGCGCAGGAAGCTTCCGCGAGCTACAGCGTCTTCGCCCCCGACCGGCTTCGCCCCGTTGAAGTCAGGTTTGACGGCAGCGAGAATCTGCAGCAGTTTGCAGCCGCGACGCTCGGGCGCTCTGCCGCTATCCCGGATCTCAGCAAGTCGGGCTATCGCCTCATGGGCGGTCGCGTGATCCCGACGGCGCGCGGTCCTGGCTTCATGCTGATGTATGACAACGACAAGGGCAGCCGGATCGTCATGCTCGCGCGCCACATGACGGCGGATCAGGACAAGCCGATGGTCAAAAGCGGCAAGGACGACATCCGCGGCTGGAGCTGGGCAAAGAACGGCATGGGCTACAGCCTGGTTGGATCGTTGCCGTCAGAAGAGCTTCACCCGATCGCTGATGCTGTACGCTCGCAAGTCTAGCGCTTGAAACCCAAGTCAAAGGTGAGATCATGTCCCTCTGCCGCTTCCCTCAGATCGCGGCCCGCGAAATCACGCCTCGTGATATCTACCCTTCGCGCCGCGGCCTCCTGAGCGCAGCCGCTGCAACTGCAATGGTTATTGCCGACGGCGTTCCGGCTTCCGCCGCGGCACTTTCCGGCAAGCCTATACCAGGAAGGCGACATGCCGAGGATGCCGGGGTAAAGCCTGTGCATCCACTCGTCTCCGGTCAGACGAAGGGCAGATGCTTCATGTTCGATGATCTTGGCAAGCGACGTCTTCCCCGAACCGGGAAGACCGCAAGTGAGATAGAGCGTGGGCATGGAAAATCTCTGATCTTGTCTTGGCAAGGGGAAGTGGCCCCGCAGTGTCGTGCAGGACTGCGCTTCGCTCAAGACCGCAAGGCGCGGCCAATCAGAGGTGTGTTGCCATGGTCTGTCTTGTAGGACCGCTCTGCTTGGGGGGCAAGACGGATGGGTGAGCTCACCGGTGAGGTCGTCCAACCCACTGGCCGCTTTGTGGTGCCTCCAAGGATAAGCTGACTACCGGCATCCCGCCCGTCGGCGCCGTCGATGCCTCGCAAATCAAGATCCGTAAGGAGGGGCAAAGAAGCAGTTCGCGTGGTCTTCGGTTGGGTGCAGGCAAATGTGAAAACGACTGTCTCCGGACGGAATGGTGTCACCATACGGAATTCGGAAGAAGTGTTGCTTTGTGACGAGGTGATGGTCGCCCGGATTGAGCAGCACTCTGAAACCGTCAGGACCGGTGCTCACGCTGGTACTCGGAATTTCGTGGCAATCGCCTCGTTCTTTGCCCCCCCGGCAGCAAGCGGGTGGATAGATCCATCCCGACTCGGTGTCGTGGGCGGTAGCGCCATTCCAGCAAGACAGCGTCGATAGGATAGCTGAGAAATACAAAGCGCGATTCATCTTTAGTGTTCCGGGGCGGCAGGTCGCAAATCCGCCGGTAATTGTGAGCGAGGTTCTGCCGCATGTAACGAACGGACTCCGATCAAATGACGATATTTCCCCGATCGGCATCTTTGCCCGACCCTGTTTCGAATTAGAAAAGCATTTGCTGATATGGTCGCCCGCGAATTCCTCGACGCCGACCAAGGCAGGAGATGCGTCATGGACGTTTCATGACGCAGATGTTGTTCGCATCGCGGCTCGACTGGTCTATCCGTCCAACGGATATGATCTGGGGACCGGCGGCTTGTGACAGCGCCGCATCTGGCGCGCGGTTTGGTCGCCGCTGGCCGGCCTCATTCGGGAAGCCCTGCCTTTCGCAAGGCCGCTGCCAGCGCGTCCATCAAGTACGGCTGAAACAGGTTCGTTCGCACGTAGCCGCCGACCGAGAAATTCGGCGCCACCTCGATCAGTCGTCGTGCCGCAGAGTGCGCGGCTTCGACATTGCCAAGGCCGACGTGGCTGGCCGCCAGATAGGCGTACGGGATGCTGAAGCCGGGATTTGCCCGGACCGCCAGAGCGGCGTATCTGGCTGCGTCGGCGAAGGCGCCGGCAAAGAGGTGGGTCAGGGCCAGTGCGCAGTAGGGATGGTAGCTCAGCGGATCGTCGAGCGGGCTCAGCCGCAGCGCCTTGTGCGCATGTTCCACCGCCCGTTGGTGTCGCTCGCTGTGGGCACTGACCAAAGCGCTGAAGCCAAAGGCCAGGGTCGAATTGTTGTTCCATGCGAGAGCCCGGTCGAGCACCTCGACGGCGGCGTCGTAATCCCGGGTGAGGTTGGCGCGGACGAACGCGCCGATGCTCATCGCCTGCGGGTCGTCGCTGTTGATGCCTAACGCAATATCGGCGTGGCTGAGTGCGGCCGCCTTGTCTGCGGGATCCAACCCGTTGCGCAGGTAGCGCTGCTCGTAACACCATGCGGCATAGCCATGCGCAGCGACATAGTCGGGCTGAAGCTCGATCGAGCGCGCCAGCAATTGCAGGGCCTTGTCCGTCTGGGCGGGCGTATTCGCGTGGGCGTGCGGCAGCGCCCGAAGGTAGAGATCGTACGCGTCCAGACTTTCGGGCCGCTTGCGGTGCGCACGCTCGATCTCCGCACGGCGGACACTCGGCTCGATCGAGCCCACGATCTGCTCGGTCAACCGATCCTGGAGATCGAACACGTCGGTTGCCGCGCCCTCGAACCTGTCGGCCCAGACATGAGTGGCCGATGCGCCGTCGACAAGCTGGGCATAGATCCTCAGCCTCCCCCCGGACTGCCGCAAGCTGCCCTGCAGCAGATAGCGAACGCGTAGTTCGGCGGCAATTGTGCGCAGGTCGGCTTTCTCACCCCTGAAGCCGAAGGAGGAATTGCGTGCGATGACGAACAGACCCGGGATCTTCGAGAGGTTGGTGATGATGTCCTCGACCAGGCCATCGGCGAAGTAGTCATTGGGCTCGCCGCCGCTCATGGTGGCGAACGGCAGCACGGCGATCGAAGGGCCGCCGAGCGCACTCTCGTCGCTACGCTCCAGCGACAGGCGGTAGCCCCGCCGCGAGACGGTGGCCAAGACCGCATACCGCTCGTCGCCGAGCGCTCGCCGGATCTCGTGGATGCATTGAACGAGACTGTCGTCGGTAACGGCGGCGCCTCCCCAGACGGCTTCAAGCAGCTCGGCCTTGCTGACCAGCCTGTTCGCGTTCTGGACGAGGTGGCGAAGGACCGCAAAGGCCTGCGGCCTGAGGGCGATTGCATCGCCGTTCTCAAGACGGAGCGTCTCGCCTTCCAGGTCGACGACAACCTTGTCGTTGAGGATAAGGGTGGCAGTTGCTGGCGAACCGACCATGACGATCCCCACGTGTGACGGATCCCGTCGCCCAGCATACACCAGGTCTTCGCCGACGGCTCTTCATTCTTTCAGGGGTCTGGCCGGCGCAATTTAGCAAACGACCGGACTCGCGCGTTATTCAGGCGCGGCGTGGACAACGGCCTGTCCGCTTCCGGCGATCGGAAGCGGCAAGCCGTCGTCCGGCGGGCTGTTCCAACGGCAGGAACAGCTCCGCCACCGTCTCATGCTCCGGCACCTCTGGGAAGAAGGCGAGGCGTTGGCAGTAGAGGGGGGAATCCCTCGGTTCTTCGCCGCCCGCCGGCAGCCAGTCGCGATAGAGGAACAGCGCGGCCGGCTCCCGATTGTCGGAATTGCCGAGGACGCGCAGCACGGCGCAGCGCCAGCCGGGGATAAGACCCGCCGTCATTTCGTTGGCGAAGCGTTCCCAGGTAGAGTGTCTTCTCACCGAAGGCCATGATAAGCGGCGCCTATGGGAATCAAGAACTATCTGATCGAAGGCGGTTCCGGCACTGGGAAAACGTCTGTCGCTACCGAACTGGAGCGGCGGGGCTACCATGTCGTCCATGGTGACCGGGTCTTGGCCTATGTCGGCGACCCCGAGACGGGCCAGGCATTCGCAGGACCACCCGCAGGCGCGGATCGCATCGTTTGGGGATACGCCCACTGGATCTGGCGTGTCGACAAGGTCCGCGCTATTGCTGCCGACACCACCCATCCTGCCACCTTCTTCTGTGGCGGCTCGCGCAATTTCCACAAATTCCTGGACCTTTTCGACAAGGTTTTCGTGCTCGATATAGACGTTGAGACCTTGAACCGACGATTGGATGGGCGGCCAAATGAGCCGGGCTTCGAGCCGGCCGAACGGGCGCTGGTGCTCCGCTACCATCATACCCGGGAATATCTTCCCATCGGCATCAATATCGACACGACGGGTACTGTCCCAAGTGTCGTCGACGATATCCTCGCTCAACTCACCTGACGCCCTGAAAGTATTGAGAATGGGATGGAAAGCACTCGATTATTGCGGGAACGCTAGCCGCCTGAACGGCTCACAGCGGCATTATCGCTCTCGTCGTCGACCGGCAGCCCTCAGAACGAGAAACCGGGTGTCTTGACCACCGATAAAAGGGCGCAAAGCAGCCATCGCCTTCACCGCCGTCGTCAGCGGCCATAAGCAAAGGCGGATCGATGCGCTGCTTCCTTGGAACCATGCCGCCAGGCAAAATCAGCCTTTGTTGATTCAGGTCAACGGTCTCAATCTAAACTGCTGATATGTGGTTTCTGAGTAATTCCGAGAGCAGGCGAAGTTGCCGCGTCAAATTGGCGAGCTCTTTTGAACAGAGAACCGCAGTCCCTGACGTCTCTGACTTCAGGGGTGTTTTGGCCGCGCTGTCGTCCAAGCGAGTATTCCTGACACGCCGAAGTGCCGCCCAGTTCCGATCAAGAACGTAAGGATTATCTCCCATGACAATCGCTCGCCGGATGCTGCCCTTGACCGCAGCGCTCGTGGCAATTCTTGTTCAGCCATTTTCAGCGGCTTTTGCCTGTACGCGCGTGCTTTGGAACGAAAATAGGCTCGGAGTATTCGTTGGACGCACGATGGATTTTCCTGTGAGCACCGAGCCCGTCATAACCGTATTGCCACGGGGCATAGCCCATGATGGCGGAACATTCGCTGGTCAACGCATAGAGAGCAACAACCCGGCCCGCTGGGTTTCAAAGTACGGCAGCATCGTCACATCCGTGTATGGTGCGGGAACAGCCGATGGCGTCAATGAGAAAGGTGTCGCCATGCACCTGCTCTACTTCATCCCAACAGATTTCGGCGTTCGAGACGTTAAGAAGCCCGGCCTTCAAGCCGCTCTTTGGGGGCAATTCGTGCTCGACAATGCCGCAAGTGTGGAGGAAAGCCTTGCGCTTCTCGATAACATCCAACCGCTGATGGTCGACCACGAGGGCATCAAGGCGACTGTCCATCTGGCCATTGAGGACGCCACGGGCGATAGCGCCATCATTGAGTATATCCCCGGAGGGAAGAAAACCATCTACCACAGCCGCGACTATCGGATCATGACGAATGACCCGTCTTTTGATCAGCAATTGGCCAACCGTGCCAAATATAACTTTGACAATGCCACGCGCCAGACGCCCATTCCCGGAAACACGGATGCGAAAGACCGGTTCATCCGCGCCGACTACTATCGCCAATGGCTCCCCGAACCAAAGAATACGCGGGAGGCCGTCGCCGCTATCCTCGCCATCGCCCGCAATGTTTCCGTCCCGTTCGGAGCCCCCAACAGAGAGCCGGGCAGCCTCTACAACACCGAGTACCGAACGGCTATCGACCTGACCAACCGGACCTATTACTTCGAGTTCACCACCGCTCCCAATGTCATCTGGACGACGTTGTCAAACTTTGACCTTTCCGAAGGCCGCCCTATTCAGGTTCTCGATCCCGACGACATCAACCTCACCGGCGACGTAACATCAAAGTTTACGCCCGATAAAATCGGCTTCTAGCCGCACGTTGGACCAGTGGCTTGACAGAGCACGGCATGGATCAACAGCTGCCTGAGGGCGATGATCAACGCAGGCAGCACCGCCACAAAGATCGGAACACCTCGCCCGATGGAGTCAAGAGACCCCAACGCCGGCACCCGTCGTCACGCTTTCACCACTGAAAAGAACAGGAACCGCGGCTTGGTCGTCAGGCTCTGATAGGCCTGCGGAAAAAGCGCGCGGGCTTGCGGATCGGGCTGTGGCTCGCTGACGATATCGATCTGAAATCCGGCCGACTTCAGCGCGTCGAACATGGCGTGCAGCGGCCGATGCCAGAAGCGCATGGCGATATCCTTGCCGCCGCGCTGCCAGGTCTCATCGAAGCTGTAGGTCTCGAAATAATTGTCGCGGCCGGTGGAGGCGTGATCCATGAAGGGATGGTGGGTGGAAAAAACCAGGCGGCCGCCTTCAGGCAGCAGCCGGTTGAATTCCGCAAGAGGCTTCGACCAGTCGGGCAGGTAATGCATGACCAGCGAGGCAAGGATCAGATCGAAAGCCTTGTCCGTAAACGGCAATGGCTCGTTGAGATCCGCCGATAGCAGCCGCGCGCGCCCTTCCAGGCGACGTTGCGCGATGTCGAGCATGCCGGCACTGGCGTCGATCCCGGTCACGATAGCCCCGCGCTCAAGCAGCGCTGCCGCATGCGCCCCGCCGCCGCATCCCGCATCCAGCACGGAAAGCCCGGCGACGTCGCCAACCAGGGCAAGAATAGCCGGCCGCTCGTAATAGGCATTCCAGGCATTGACCTCGTTATCGGCGTCATAAGCCGCCGCGAACGCATCATAATCATTCTCGGCCAAGATTTTTCCCTTTCCGAAGATCGTTCGAAGACGCGTGTGTGTCGGCGCTCGCTCGATCGACCTGCAAAATGGCAGAGATCGCTTCGGCCGTAAGCAGGGAAGCGCGATGAACGGCCTCGCTTGGAGGTCCGAGTGCCATGGAATCGGAAATCATGTCATCGAAATAGGCAGCAACCGTTTCGCATGTCGCGCCCTGCAGGATCATGTGGGCGGCGTGAAGGAGATAGGTGTCGTATTCCTCGGCTGCGTTGTTTCGCAAAGCTGAATCATCGAGCTGACGAATGCCTATAGGGTCCCAATGATCCCACCCAATTTTGCGGAGCGCGTCGATGTCGATCTCGGTGTGTTTGCTCATGTCGCAACCTTTCTTGAAAAGCGATGCCGACACAACTGGGCGGAACACGATCGATGATGATAGTTATCAGGCAGGGATCAGTGATGAACCTTGAAGCGCGATCCAGACGATCCGGCTGTCCGTAAAAATCCAGAAGTTTGATCCAGCGCAAAGACTGTCTCAAAGCGAGCCATTATCCGTTTGTTCGCCGCCAGACAGGTCACGCGTCAGCGGCACCCAAACGACACCAGCGAAAAGAGCATAGCCAAGAGATCGAGATCACCGCACCAGAAAATCCAAGGAGCATCCGATGCGACATGCGACGAGAGCGGCCACCCCGCAAGCCACCAAAAACCTGTCGGCAGGCAATCCCGGTATCCCGGATGGCAAGGTTCCCGACTTCCGGCTGGAGAAGCAGGACGAAGGCGGCTGGCAGGTGAGGGTGGTGAGCACCCGCGGATCGTACTGGTTGCGCGCCAACCATCTGGAACTTTGCGACCAGGAAACCCTCATCGATCTGTCACATGCGAATTCCTTCCTGCGCGAAGCCCGAAAGAATGGGTTCAAGACCGAGTATATCGGCCCGAACGGCAGCGCCGTCATTTAGAGCGCCGCGCGTCTTTTCAGACGCGCTGAGGACGCTCTAACACGTTCAATCCTCGCATCGTGCCTTCCGAAACTGATTTCGATTTTCGGGGCCGATGCGCTGGATACCTGTCTCGCCGGCGAGAGGCGCGCGCCGCCGAGTGGGGTCGGCTGCGGCTCGGGGCGAAATGACACGCCAAGCCATCAGGCAACATTTGCTCGATGGGGGACTCTGACCGGTTTAGCCGCACGAGCGTTGGTGAACGGCTAACGGTTGAGTCTGGCCAATGCATGGGGAGGCGAGCAGTCCGATAAGGGTCGAGTTTCCACGATTATCTCTGCTTAGTCGCGGCGAAGAGAGACTTGCCCCATCGCGCCTTCGACTAAACCGCTGGTTTGACCTTGGTCAATGTAGGGTTCGCGAAGTTCGCATATATTAGAATATTATTAAATTATCGCAGGTGTTTTCTTTTTTTTGATGGGGGGAGCCCGCTATGGGTATTGGCCAGAATATGCTTGCGGGCGCGGCTTTGCTCGCCCTTGGTTGTGGCCCGGCGTTGGCACAACAAGTCACAGGGACCACCGGTTCACCCGGAGCCACGACCACCATCGAGGGAAAACAGCTCCCGCCGCCAGATCCAAAATTCGGGGGCGTTATCCAGGAGAGGGCGTCTGACTCCCGGCCCTGGTGGGCGCCGCGCATCGTGCCGCCGAAAGGTGCGCCGAACGTACTTCTCATCATGACCGACGACCAGGGTTTCGGTGCCCCAAGCACCTTCGGCGGTGTCATTCCCACCCCAGCCATGGATCGTATTGCGAACCAGGGGCTGCGCTTTACGAATTTCCATTCGACGTCGCTCTGCTCACCGACGCGGGCGGCGTTGATCACGGGGCGCAATCACCATTCCGTCGGTTTCGGCGTCGTCGGCGAAATAGCGACCGGGTTCCCAGGTTACGATTCGATCATCCCGATCGAGAAAGGCACCGTCGGCACGATTTTGAAAGAGAACGGCTACGCGACGTCGTGGTTTGGAAAAGACCACAACACACCGTCTTATCAGTCGAGCCAGGCGGGGCCGTTCAATCAGTGGCCGACGGGAATGGGCTTCGATTATTTCTACGGCTTCGTTGGCGGCGACGCCAGCCAGTGGCAACCGAACCTGTTCCGCAACACGACGGCCATCTACCCGTTCGAAGGCAAGCCCGGTTGGAACATGGAGACGGCGATGGCCGATGAGGCTATCCAGCACATCAAGCAGCTCAAGGAGATCGCGCCCGGCAAGCCCTGGCTCGTCTATTATGTGCCGGGCGCCACCCATGCGCCGCATCATCCGACGCCGGAGTGGATCAAGAAGATCAGCGACATGCACCTGTTCGATGACGGGTGGAACAAGCTGCGCGAGACGATCTTCGCCAACCAGAAGCGGCTCGGCATCATGCCGCAGAACGCCCAACTGACGCCGTGGCCGAAGGGACTGCCGGAATGGGAATCCCTTGGTCTCGAGGAGAAGAAGCTCTTCATCAAGCAGGCGGACGTCTATGGGGCCTATCTTGCCTACGCCGACAATGAGATCGGACGAGTCATCCAGGCGGTCGAGGACCTTGGCGAACTCGACAACACCCTAATCATCTATATCGGGGGTGACAATGGCGCGAGTGCCGAGGGCATGATCAACGGCACGCCGAACGAGTTCACTACGTTCAACGGCGTCCCAGTACCGGTCAAAGACCAGTTCCTCTGGTATCCGTTCTGGGGATCAGAACGGACGTTCCCGCATTTTGCGGCGGGCTGGGCCTGGGCGATGGACACGCCGTTCAAGTGGGTGAAGCAGGTGCCGTCGCACTTCGGCGGAACCGCCCAGGGCATGGTCATGTCGTGGCCTGGCCACATCAACGACGTGGGCGGCATCCGCCGCCAGTTCCACCATGTCATCGACATCGTGCCGACCATTCTTGAGGCGTCCGGCATCCCGGCACCCGATGCAATCAACGGTATCGAGCAGCGCCCCATCGAAGGGGTGAGCATGATGTATACCTGGGACAAAGCAAACACCGATGCGCCAACCAAACACACGACGCAATACTTCGAGATGCTCGGCAATCGCGCCATCTATCAGGACGGATGGGTGGCGGCCACGACACCCGCCACTCTCCCATGGGAACTAAGCACAGCGACGCCGCCGGATGTGATCACTGGCTACAACTGGGAACTCTATAACGTCCAAAATGACCCCACCCAGTTCAACGACCTCGCCGCCAAGATGCCTGAGAAGCTCAAGCAGATGCAGGACCTGTTCTACTCCGAGGCCAAGAAATACAACGTGCTGCCGCTCGACAATTCGACGCTTGCGCGCTGGAACGCGCCGCGCCCGGACCTCACTGCGGGGCGAACGGAGTTTTCTTATGCTGGCGAACTCACCGGTGTGCCGAAGAGCGCTGCCCCAAGCATCCTGAACAAGTCCTACACCATCACGACCGAGGTCGAGATACCAGATGGCGGTGCCGAGGGCATGATCGTAACCGAGGGTGGACGCTTCGGCGGCTACGGCCTGTTCCTCAGCAAGGGGGACTTCGGCGTCGGGCGAGGAAAGGTCGTGTTCCTTTACAACCTCCTCGACCTCAAGCGGACCATGTGGGAAGGCCCCGAACTAGAACCCGGCAAGCACACCATAGTCTTCGACTTCAAATCGGATGGTCCCGGTTTGGGTAAAGGCGGCACGGGCGTCCTTTCAGTGGACGGTAAGGAAGTAGCCACCAATGTATTGGAACACGGCACGCCGGTTACATTCCCTGAGGACGAAACCTTCGATATCGGCCTGGACACTCGCACCGGGGTCGCACTGCTGGAATACCGCTACGACACTCCGTTCAAATTCACCGGCAAAATCGACAAGCTGACCTTCAACCTACAGTAGGAGCGACCAATGAGCCTGAGGCAAACCATTTGCGCAGCCGCGATGAGCGCGGCCTTTAGCGCCGTTCTGCCGCCGTCGGCATCGATGGCCGAAAATGCCATCAAGGCCCCGACCGCAAAGAGCATCGGCACCACGAGCACGCAGAAGGACGAAATCGTCCCGTCTCTGATCGTCATGAACGCGGCAGGCGCCATGTTGAGCGGTGATACGCTCACACTGAAAGGAATCTCCAACAATTCAATCCTGTTTGCCGACCGCCCGGTTCGCTCCGCCGGGCACGCGCTCACAACGCACCTGTTGGAAGAATGGGCTGAGGGGGGCAGCTTCGAAAAAGACCCGCCGAATGCCACCGTCTCGGTCCTCAACAAGGATGCCTCCGACGTCGAAGACGCCGTCGTCGTTCTAAAGGACCCGAAACTCAACGGCACCGACCTAACGTTCAAGGTGGATGTGCTTGAGGGCAGTCTCAGCAAGGCAGATGGACCGGCCTCGATCTTCATCGACATCATCGGCATGCCGCGGACGCCCATGTCCTTCGCGGGCGCGGCTCGGCGAACCGCGTACCGAGGCGCTTGGTATGGCGCGGCAGCCGGTGCAGCAGCAGCGGGTGCCTACTACCACCCCTATTATCATCCGTACGTCGGCGCGCCGGTCTGCGGCTATTACCCGCTACCCCCGTGTAACTGAAGCAGCCCCACTGCGGCCCTGAAGAGCCGCTTCAATAGAAACAAGGAGGCCGTCATGACTCCGAATGAAAAATCTAGCCTGTTTGCCATTCGCCGGCGCGACCTTGAGTTGGCAGCGCTGGCGCTCGCCGCCACCGCTCTCCTCGCGCCCAGGCGCGGCATCGCCGCGAACATGCTGGAACGGTCGTGGGACGAGCTTACCGGGGAGTTGAAGGATCTTCCCGACGATGCCCGTGAAGCTGCTGCCTACTTCCTGGGCATGGAATCATACGTTTTTGGCTATCCGCTTGTGATGATGGACGTGACACGCGACGTGCTTACCGCAGCCCCGGCGCCGAATGCGGACGGCACTGCAGCGCCCATCAACCAGCTTGCCAAGATGCCGACCTACGTGAGCCCAGATTTCAAGAACGTCGTGCGGATCAGCCTGAATTCGCTGTGGACGACTGGCTGGCTGGATTTGGAGAACGATCCGATTGTTCTTTCGGTCCCCGACACCAAAGACCGCTACTATGTCTTCTCGATCATGAATATGTGGACCGATGTCTTCGGTTCAGCTGGCAAGAGGACGACGGGTACCTCGCCCGGTCATTTTTTAATTGTTGGACCAAATTGGAAAGGTACAGCCCCCGCAGACATCAAGGAAACGTTCCGTTCATCAACCAGATATGCGTGGGCTCTTGGCCAGACGCAGGCTAACGGACCGGAAGATTTCGCAGCGGTCAATGCGATCCAGGCCGGTTACAAGCTGACGCCCCTGAGTGCATGGGGCAAGTCTTACACGCCTCCAAAAAAGGTGCGGGTTAACGGCAAGGTCGATGTCAAGATCACACCGCCCGACCAGGTGGCGCAAATGGATGCCGGCACATTCTTTAACCGCCTCGCCACAGCGATGAAAGACAACCCTCCCTATGCCGAAGACACTCGGGCCCTTAAGCGATTGCATCGGCTGGGCATCGAGCCCGGTAAGCCGTTCGATATTAGTAAAGTCGATCGCGGCATCGCTGCGGGTTTGCAAAAGGCCGTGAAGGAAGTTCAGATCAAGATGGCCGAAGGCGTCACCAAACTGAAGAATGTCAACGGCTGGATCAATATGGTCAACCTGGGCCGCTATGGCACCGACTACAACACCCGAGCCGGCGTCGCCTACATGGGGCTCGGCGCCGATATGTGCGAAGATACTGTATATCCGACGGCTTATGTGGATGGTGACGGTCACCTGTTCGATAGCGCCAACGCATACGTCATGCGGTTCGAGAAAGATCAGTTGCCGCCGACCAACGGCACCTGGTCGGTGTCGCAATACAAGGGCAATTTTTACGAGCGGAACATTCTCGATCGCTACGCCATCGCCCCGTGGATGCCGCTCCAGTTCAACCCTGACGGATCCTTGGACATCTACTTGCAGGCGACCTCACCTGGCAAGGACAAGGAGTCGAATTGGCTGCCGACGCCGCTCGGGCAGTTCAACCTCACGCTCCGCAACTATTTCCCGGAGCGGGCGGCCTATGATGGCTCTTACAAAATTCCGCCAGTCAAGAAGATGGCATGACGCAAATCTTGATCTCGTCGGCGCTATGGCGAGCGAGGGCGCCGAGAGAGGAGCGCCGGAATGTCCGCTTTCACGGCCGGCAGGTCGGCATTCAGCAATTGTTGGGCAAGTTGCCTTGAGGTGAAATTTCATGAGATGGGCTACCACTGCTGCTGCCGTTGAATTGGCCGCTACCGGCCTGATCCTGCTCGTCAGCCCAGTGCTGTTTGGGCGGCTGGTGTTGGAAGGCGAATTGTCCGAACCGGGCCAAGCACTCGGTCGGCTCGCAGGCATCGTCCTGCTGGGCTTTGCATTGACGGCTTGGCCTGACCCTTCCGCGCGGTCTGTCGCACGGGCGATGCTCATCTACAATCTCCTCGCGACCATTTATCTTTGCTATTTGGGTGTCCTGGCGCAGTCGGTGGGCATCCTTCTATGGCCCGCGATGGTGCTTCACGCAGTCTTATCAATTCTTCTCGTTCGGACTTGGCTCGGCTCCGGGGCGAGATGAGCTCATGTTCCGGTTGACGATGAATGTCTCCCCATGGCCGCAATCAAGTCATTCGCCGCGCGCGATTGCACCTGGCGATATCAGCAGCGGTATTCCTGCTGATGGCCAGATCATGGGCGATGCAACGATAGCTGCGATCTTCGGCAGTCGACGCCATGACCTTCGGCATGCGCCGATCTGACTTTGCTCTCGTCCGATATGGCGGTCGAGCCTCTTGCCGCGAGCGAGTTGGCTTGGTCTGCTGTCGCCGGCGGCCATCCTGGCCGCGCGGCGGAAGAGATTGGGCCGAGTTTGCACCGCCCTACGGCGTCACCGTCAGCCTGGCTTCCATCCCGGCTTCGTAGTGCCCCTTCATGTTGCAGAAGAGCAGGTATGTCCCCGGCGCCAGCCTGGTATTCAGCTTGCCGCTGGCGCCTGGCTTCAGGTCGGAAACCTCGCCCAGGCTTTTCAGCTTCGATTCATCGACGCGGTTCTTGGCAGCGTTGAGCGGAATGGGCAGGTCCGGAGATTTCAGGCGAACGACGACCATTTCATGCTGCTCCGTCATCGCATCATTATGGACTGCGAAGGTCGCAGGCCCGGCTTTGACCGTTGGCGGGTCGAGCTTCAGCGACATCGCCCCGCCGCCTTCTCCATCTTCCGTGACATTGATCACGGTGGTGGCGGCAAAGCTTGCTCCGGCCGAGCAGGCGATGGCGGTTCCGGCGAAAAGCGGCAGCAGTCTGGCACGTGATTTCATCGTTGGTCTCCGTCAGGTTTGAGAGTGGGCGCTGAGCGGCTTGCTCAAGCCAGGGGTCATCCGGCGCGGCACGCAGTGGGTCGCTGTCGTCATCGAAGGCGCGGGGTTGTCGTTTCGATCGCGGGAAGGGAGGCGTCCACTGCATGCCGCAGGAGTGCTGGTAGCGCGGCATTCTTACGCGCGCTTTGCCGGGATCATACCAATCCGTAAGAATGCCGCCCCGGCCGCCCGACCGCCGCACTTTACGAAAATGTATGGTTCCAGCGAGGTCCCGGTGAGGTTTGGAGCGCAGCTTGGCGCCATCATTGCCAAGTCGAGGTCAGCTCTCTCATGAACATGCGCGCCGCACCTGCCGCCCTTATGCCGGCCCTTCATCCGGTCAGCCTGCGGGTGAACACCTACCTGATCAATCTCGATCGTGCGCCCTTGCGCAGGTTTCGAATGGAACGCCTGCTGGCAAGCTTCGGCCTTGCCTTCGAGCGCGTGGCGGCGGTCGATGGGGCAGGGCTGAGCCTGCCGCATCCGGGCTTCGACGACGCAGCCTATCTCAGCCGGCACGGCCGCCGGCCGAACCCTTTCGAGATCGGCTGTTATCTCAGCCACGTCGAATGCGCCAAGCGCTTCCTCGGCAGCCCTGCCGAGTTCGCGCTCATTCTGGAAGACGATCTCGATTTCGATGACGATCTGGCCGAGCTGCTCGATGCCGCCCTCGATCACCAGGCGCGCTGGGACATCCTGCGGCTGTCGACCGTCAATTCCGGGAAAAAGCACAAGGTGGAGCCGCTGACCGCGTCGCGCTCGCTCGCCATTGCGCTCACCCGCGAGAAGGGGTCCGGCGCCTATCTCATCAACCGCAAGGCAGCAGGCTGGATTGCCGGTGTGCTTGTCCCCATGCGTCTGCCCTATGATCTCGCCTTCGATCTGGAGTTCGATGATGGACTGAGCGCCTGCTTCGTCGATCCGCTGCCGGTCAGCCAAAGGGCCGATCCCTGTTCCCAGATCCAGGCCGGGCTTTCGGCCTATCGGCTGGGCCGCCGCCGGCCGTGGAGCGTGCTGCCGTATCGCGCCGCCGCCGAGCTGCGCCGCTTTGCGGCCCGCTTCAGCCGGCTCGCGGCATGGCGGCTGAGAAGTTAGGAGCTGCCGCCGGCATCAGCGGGAAGCCGATCGAAACGATGAGGCCGGGATGATTGTCGGCCATGGTGATCTCAGCCGAATGCAGGTCGGCGATCGCCTTGACGAGGCTGAGCCCGAGGCCGCTTCCCGGCGTCGCGCGGCTCTTGTCGAGCCGGTAGAGACGGCGGAAGACCTTGTCCCTTTCGCCGGCGGGAATGCCGGGGCCGCTATCGGCGACCGAGACGATGGCGCGGCCGCCCTGGCGGCGGAGCGAAACCGTGATGTCGGTTCCATCAGGGCAGTGGTTGATCGCGTTTTCCACCAGGTTGGCGATCATCTGCGTCAACAGATCGCGGTCGCCCCGGATGAGCGCGGGACACCGCTCCGTGATATCAAGCGACATCAGCGCGTCTTCGGCGACATCGACATAGACCTCGGAAATCACGGCAAGCACGGCGTCGATATCGGTCGCCTGGAAACGCTCCTTGCGGGCGCCGGCCTCGATCTGGGAAATGCGCAGCAGCGCCTCGAAGGTGGCGTTGATCCGGTCGCTCTCGTGTCTCGCTTCGTCAAGCAGCGCCGAAACATCCGCCTGCTGGTCGTTTCCGGCCACGGCGGCATCCAGCGTCAGGCGCAGCCTGTTCAGAGGCGTCTTCAGATCGTGGGCGATATCGGCGCTCACCTGCCGCATGCTCTCGACCAATCTCTGCAGCCGCTCCAGCGCCGCGTTGATCTGGATCGCCACCGTATCGAGATCGTCGCCGTTGCCGGAGATGGCAATGCGGGCGTCGAGCGCGCCGTGGGAGACGTCGTTCATGGTGAGGGCGACCCGGTCCAGCCGCGCCTGGGCACGAACGGCGAGAAAGACGCCGCCGCCGATCGCGGTCGCGACGACGATCGCGGCCGCCCATTCGAAGCTGACCAGCACGATCCGCAGCATCTCGTCGACATCGTTGAAGTTTTCCGCCACCACCAGGCTGTAGGGGCCGATGGTCGACACCTGCATCCGGTAGCGTTCATGCCCCTTCAGCCCGACATCCCTGGAGGTGACGGTATAGACGCCGTTCGGGATGCGGGGTGCGGCGAAATTGCCGGCAAGTTTGCGCCCGCCTGCATCCGTCAGCGAATAAAGCCCGTCGGAGGTCGATTGGAAGCTTGCATAATTGTTCAGCGTGTTGATCAGATCTTCGGTGTCGTTGGGCTCGTAGGTCGAGATAATAAGCGAATTCATCTCGTTGAGCGACTGTTCGAGATCACGCGCAAGGCCGAGCTGCAGCATGTGATAGATGATCGCGCCGCTCAGGATGAAGGCGACGACGAAGAGCACGCCGAAGGTGACGGCAAGGCGGAACGGCGTGCTCCTGCGCAGGCTAGCGAGGCGCATGCAGGCTGTATCCGGTGTTGCGGACCGTATGCAGAAGCTGGATCTGGAACGGCTTGTCGACCTTGGCTCTCAGCCGGCTGATATGGGTCTCGACGACGCTGGTCTTCGGATCGAAGTGGAAATCCCAGACCCGCTCCAGCAGCATCGTCTTGGTGATGACCCGGCCTTCGCCGCGCATCAGCACCTCGAGCAGGGTGAATTCGCGCGGCTGCAGCTCGATCACCTGGCCGGCGCGGCGGGCCTCCCGCCGGATCAGATCGAGCTCGAGATCGGCAACCTTCAGCACCGTCCGCTGCTCCTGCACCGGCGGCCGCCGGCCAAGCGCATTGACGCGCGCCATCAGCTCGGAGAAGGCAAAGGGCTTGACCAGATAATCGTCGCCGCCCGCCTCCAGCCCCTCGACCCGATCGTCGACGCCGCCGATCGACGTCAGGAACAGCGCCGACGTGCCGACCTTGGCAGCCCTAAGCGAACGCACGATCGCCAGTCCATCGAGACCCGGCAGCATGCGATCGACGACGATGACGTCATAGGCCTCGCGCTGCGCCTGAAACAGCCCGTCCCGGCCGTCGCCGACCACATCACAGACATGCCCGGCCTCGGAAAAGCCCTTGGCGATATAATCGGACGTCTTGGTATCGTCCTCGATAAGCAGGATTCGCATCAGCCCGATCATTCCCGGCATGCGTGGATGGCGAGATCTAGCGAGAGGACGGCTTGGCGACAACTTACGAATTGGTAAGGTGCTGGGTGGGGAGCGGCTTCAGACGCAACCGTGTCGCCACCGGCACTCGTCCTTCGAGGCTCCGGCCTTGGCCTGCGCACCTCAGCAACCGTGTTGTTGGGGCTGGTTCCATGGGGTTCGTCTTCTAAGAATAGTGTTGATCATGATGATGAGCTTTCGCATGGCGGCGGCGATGGCGACCTTGGGCGGTTTGCCCGCGTCGCGCAGCCTTTTGTGGAAGGTCTTGATGGCCGGGTTGCAACGGATGGCCGAGAGCGTAGCCATATAGAGGGTGCATCTGACGGTGGCGCGGCCGCCGGCGATATGGCGCGTTGCCATGCTCCACCCGCCGTTCTCTATGGCGAGGAAACCATAAGACCGGGAACCTCCTCCTCGAGCGTTTGCACCGTCTTGGCGTGTGAAATTTCCGCGCTACCTCTGCACACTGCAATGGAGGAAGACGATGAAGATGCGTAAGTTCACGATCGCCGATGCGTCGTTGGAGCGTTCCCCCGGACAGGAGGCAGACATTTCCGTCGGCAATCTGGTCGATGAGCGGCACGGAGGGCCGATCACCATCGGCTATGGACGCTACGCACCCGGTCAGAGCCTGACCGAGACAATGGCGGTTGACGACGTCATGATCGTTCTGGAAGGCCGGCTTTCGGTCTCCACGGACGGGGAAACGGTCACCGCCGGCCCCGGCGAGATCGTCTACATGCCCAAAGGTGAAACGGTGACCATCCGCTCGCACGAGGAGGGCGCGCTCACCGCCTATGTCACCTATCCGCATTGGCGGCCGGCACACGCCTAGAGCGCCGTGCGGCGGCCCTATCCGGTCGATCGCCGACCCCCGAACTGATCGTCAGAGGCCGGCAAGATAGTGAGCCATGGCAGCGATGTCGTCGGCCGACAAATTGCGCACCAAGGCCGTCATGCGGGGCATGTTCGGGCACTTGTTATCGTGAAAGTCGGAGAGGGTTTTGATCAGGTAGTCCAGCTTCTGATTTGCGACGCGCGGAGTGTTGGCGTATCCGACGAAACCCTCCCGGTGGCACGAGGTGCACTTCTTCTCGACGTCGAGCGCTTGGAAGCGGGTAATGCTCGCTGCGTCGGCCGGCTCGCGGTAGGCGGGCCAAGGCAGTGCGGAGAAGTAGGCCGCAAGCGCCTTCATGTCGTCGTCGGAAAGATTCTTCGCGATCCGGCCCATGAGCTCGTCGGTGCGCGCTCCATTGCGATATTCCTGCAAACCTATCAGCAAAGAGGACTCGTGCTGGCCGGCGATGATCGGCGTGTTCTTAACAGTCGGCAGACCTTTCCTACCGTGACACATCTGGCAAAGCTTGGCCTTGTGGGAGATCGCCGCCGGCGGTGGCGCAGCATTGTTCTGCGCTCCAGCCGGCAGTGGACCGAGGGCCACGAGAGCGGCGATGACGAACGGAGCGAGCGCGCTGCTGCAGGGCATGCGAGGCCTCCAGATATGTGAGGCTGATCTTATCAGAAGATGCAACCATTGGCGAGCGAACCCCCGTCGCCTCCATCCGACTATGGCTGCGTCTTTATGAGTTCACGCCCTAGACCGCGAGCTGCGGCTCAGCGCTTGTATTCGGGCTCGCTGCGATCAAGCGCGCGTTTGACGGACTCCAGATGGAGCCGGGCCGACTCCGGGTCGCCTTCGCGCATTTGCCGGTACGCCGCGTCCGCAATCTCAGGCGCGACGGCAAGGACTTCGCGTCCGGTCGACAGGGCGAGCGTCTGCACTTCGCAGGCGCGCTCGAGGTAATAGAGATCGTCCCAGGCCTCGGCGATGTTAGGTGCGCAGACCATCACGCCGTGGTGCTTCATGAAAACGATGTCGGCATCGCCGATCGCGGCCGCGATCCGATCGCCCTCGCGCGCGTCGAGCGCCAGGCCGTTATAGTTGCGGTCGACGGCCGTGCGTCCATAGAATTTCAATGCGGTCTGCCCGGCAAAGATCAGGGGATCGCCCTCCGTCATCGAAAGGGCGGTGGCATAAGGCATATGGGTGTGGAATGCCGCCTTGGCGCGGGGAATGTTCTTGTGAATCCTGGCGTGGATGTAAAAGGCGGTGGCCTCGGGCTGCCCGCTGCCCGACACCACGTTGCCGTGAAAATCGCAGATCAACAGCATCGAGGCCGTCAGTTCGGCGAAAGCGTAGCCATAAGGGTTGACGATGAACAGGTCGTCATATCCAGGAACGACGGCCGAGAAGTGGTTGCAGATCCCTTCCTCCATGCCGAGCCTTGCCGCCATCCGGAAGCAGGCGGCAAGATCGACGCGGGCCTGCCAGATGTCGTCCGTATCGAGTTTCGGCTGGTTGGGGCCGCCGGTGGGCGTTGGGGCTGTATTGAGGGAGTGCGCCATGGGTTCGTTTCAGATCGGTGTCGAAGGAGAGGGTGGCTATTGTCCTGAACTACGCCCGGATCAGCCTCGCATCAAGTCGGCTGGATACAAACATGGTTCGCTTCATCTGCATATTTTTACCCACCCTCCGTCATCCCGGGCTGAGGCCTGGGATGAGCGAGGGTGGGGCGGTGCTTTCCGCCAAACTCCTCGTCGGCGCAGCGGATGGCGGATCGTCTCACCCGCGGCTCGACCCGAGGGGTGTCGAAAAACACTTAACTTACCAGCTCAGGCGTGTTCCCGATCGACAGCAGATGAGCCATTGCATCGGTAATTGCGTGGTTGTCGTAGGGTTTCGAGAAGGCTCTGCTTCCCATGGGGAGATCGCTCTCTTCGAGGATTGCCGCGCCGGAGGCAACGATCAGCCTGACAGGCGGCCACCGATTTCGGATGTAATGGGATAGTTTGATGCCGTCCATCGTGCCGGGCATCTGAACATCGGTGAAAACCAGATCGATGTCGTTTCGCGACACAAGGATACGAATTGCCTCGTCCGCATCGCACGCCTCAAGCGCTTCGTAACCCGCAGAGAATACCAGATCGACGGCACTCATCCGAATAATCGTGCTGTCTTCGACGACCAGGACGACCGCTTTGCCATAATTCATTGCTCACTCGGTCAGATTGGAGGTGCGAGCCGCGTGGGCTCCGCAGGGATAGCGTTTCGCAAGCCATTCGGTTCCGAAGCGGCCGTAGAAAGGTCGGTTCGCAAACCGGCGCTTTCCCGGTGGCGGATTGTAACGGCGGTGCCGGGACCCGCATCGCTTAACTGAATGTCACCATGCAGGCTCTTTGCCAGCGCCTCCACAATGCCGGTCCCCAGTCCCGCCTTTGGTGCATCGCGACCTGCAGGCATGCCGATGCCGTTGTCGGTAACGGAGAGAGTCCAATCCTTGCCGGATGATCGATAGGCGATGACGATTGCGCCTGGTCGTTCAACGGGAAAGGCGTGCTTGAGGGCGTTGATGGCAAGCTCGGTCACGACAAGCCCCAAGCGTACGGAAACATCCGCCTCCACGGCGCTGTCGTCGACCATCACCTGAATCGAAAGCCTTTCGGGGTCAGCAATCATCGACGCGCCGAGGCTTTGGCAAAGCTGAGTGAAATAGGTACGGAGTTCAACCTTGCCGCCGTTGGACATGGAGAGTTGGCGTTGCAGGGCCGCAATCGACATGACCCGGTGATGGGCGTTGTGGAGATGCCCGCGCGCTTCCTCCGACTGGACCCGCCGGGCGCTCTGCATGAGAACGCTGGCAATGATCTGAAGGCTGTTTGCGACCCTGTGCTGGACTTCCTGCAGCAGGATCGCGTTGTCGCGAACGAGATCATCTTTCAGCCGAGCTTCGGCGCGCACATCGGTCACGTCGGTGATGGCCAGAAGCAGGCGAATATGGTCGATGTCGCCGTCATCGAGCGTCCGTGCATTGACGACCAAGCGCCGTGCTTTCTGGTTTGACCGTTGAAAGTCGATTTCGTAGGCCTCGATGGTGGCACTTCCCGAGGCGGTGGCCGTCAGCAGTGACGCAAGCTGGGGCATCGCCCATTCGCCGTTTCCAATGTCGCTGAGGCTTTGGCCGCAAACGGTCTTGGGGTCGATGTCGAAGACCCGGCAGAAGGATGCGCTGGCCGCAATGACCTTCTGGTCGTCGGACAGGAAAAGCAGCGGTTCATTGGACGATACCACCACGGCAAGAGTGCTCGCCGCCTCGAAATGCACAGTGGGAATCTTTTGCATGGAGAGGCCCTCATGGGCCGGAGACTCGCGGAGCAAGTCATCACTCGGCAACAATGCCAACCGGCCAGAAGGCTCAGCCCGACAGAGAGACCGTAACACGCCTGAGAGGTAATCCCTTCATATTAAATATCGCGGCTGCCATGTCGAAGCGATGAGCCGATGATGACGAATATTCACTTCTGGGAGCAAGGCCATCGAACACGCAGCCGAAGCCTTTCCGGAAAGCGCCGTCCCACCAACAGCAGGTGCGAGCGTTCGATTGTCCGGATCGTGTCGGCTGCGTGAAGCTCGCGGTGCACTTCGCCTCCCTCGGTAATCTCCGAAAGGGTTTTGTCCACGGCGGATCTCAAGCACCGACCGGTGCGGGAGATCAACGCCTCAACCCTCCTCGCCAGATGCGAGGAGGGTTGAAACTCAAGGCCGGTTAGGCGGTCCGCCGATAGCGGTCGCGCTCTTGCTCGATCTGCTCACGGCGGTATGGATCGAGCGTGTCGTCGAACCGGCTCCATCCCTGCTCGTTATAGGCACGCCGGCGTTCGATCGGGTCGACCCAGTTTGAACCCTGGAGGATGGCCTGCGCCTCGGAGGCGCGGGCGTCGTCGACCTTGGCCGTGACGAGGCTGCCGCCGCGGCGGACGCCTTCGGCATAGAGGTGGGCATCGTCTTCCGAGACGCCGGAGTCGGTGAGGGCGCCGATCAGCCCGCCGGCGGCACCGCCAGCGACGGCGCCGGCGACGGCGCCAGCCGCAGTCGCGGCAAGCCAGCCTGCGGCAACCACCGGCCCGACACCGGGAATGGCCATCAGGCCCAGCCCGGTCAGCAGGCCGCCAGCACCACCGACGGCAGCGCCAATGCCGGCGCCCGTCGCGGCATCCTCGCCAACGTCAGAGTCGCGATCGATGCGGCCAGCCTTGTTGGAGACGATGCTGATGTCGTTTGAGGGAATGCCTGCCGCTTCCAATTTGCTGACGGCGGAGCGAGCGTCCGAGTAGTCGTCGAAAAGTCCGGTTACAGTTCTCATCATGTTTCTCCCTGGGGTTACTTGGCGACGATGTTGCCTTGATAATCGAGGGCAATGGCGACGGCTTTCCCGTCCTTCATGCCGGCGGCCATCCAGATCCCCTTGTCATCGAGCTTGAGATCCTTGACGTCGGTGTAGCCGGCTTCCGCAATGCGATCCTTCGCCTGAGCTTCGGTAAAGCTGTTGGCGCCCTCAACCGGTGCAGTCGGATTTTTGGTATCCGGAGTTGCAACCGCAGGTGTATTCCCATCCGGAGATGGAGCCGGTGTGGTCTGGGCAAAGGCTGCAATGGCAGACGCGCAGAGAATGGTCGCCGCAAAGACGATCTTCTTCATATGTGTTTCCTCTCATTTTGCGGATCAGATGACGATCCATGCAGTCAGAACACGCAAGAGAGATCTTTGTTCCCCGAGATTATGCAATTGATTTTTCTAAATATATGGCAATACGGCGCGCTGCGGGTCATTTTCTGCGGCGCTGGGGCAATGTAAGCAGACAGTAACGGGGAGGGTAACCGACGATCCACGGGCGTGCTTGAAGGAAGCCTCTCGGTGTGAGGCCGATCCTCTAACTCCTAAAGTTGTGCCGCTGTCAAATATCCCAGAGGGTGGGCGCGCGGGGCCGCTTTCCTGCGGCACGTCGTGCGGGTGGCAGATGCGGCCCCGGCAATGTCAGTGACTTCACGGAATACGGGCGATGACCTTGATCTCGAAGTCGAAGCCGGCGAGCCAGTTGACGCCGATGGCAGTCCAATTCGGGTAGGGCTGCTTGCTGAACATCTCCTGCTTGACCGCCATGATCGTGCCGAACTGGTTTTCGGGGTCGGTGTGGAAGGTGGTGACATCGACGATATCATCCAGCGTGCAGCCGGCGGCACTCAGTGTCGCCTTCAGATTGTCAAAGGCGAGCCGCACCTGGCGTTCGAAATCGGGTTCGGGTGTTCCATCCGAACGGCTGCCGACCTGTCCGGACACAAACAACAGATCACCGGATCGGATCGCGGCGGAATAGCCGTGCTTCTCGTAAAGAGCGTGCCTGTCGGCCGGAAAGATTGCTTCGCGTTTTCTCATTCTGATCTCTCTTCATTGTTGACAACGACCGTTGAGCGCGGCGTGACGCTTCACATCTCGCCCCCTATTTGGTATACGGCTCGTATGTGAAATGTATGAAATACGCACCGTATGTCAAGTCCATATACGCTTCGTATATGAAATTGAGGGATGGAATGGCTAGGAAACGCAGCGAAACGATGCAGGAAAACCGCGTCAAATTGATCGCGGCGGCACGAAAGGCTTTTGCGGAAAAGGGGTACTCCGCAGCCTCGATGGATGAACTGACGGCCGACGTCGGTCTGACGCGGGGCGCGCTTTACCACAACTTCCAAGACAAGCGCGGGTTGCTGGCGGCGGTTGTCGATCAGATCGACACGGAGATGGCGGTGCGCGCTCAAGAGATTGGCGCGCGCGCGGGCAATGATTGGCAGGGCCTACTCGCCGAGGGGGCGGCCTATATCGAGATGGCGCTCAATCCGGAAGTCCAGCGCATCGTCCTGCTCGACGGACCTGCGGTGCTGGGGGATCCCTCGCAGTGGCCGAGCCAGAACAATTGCCTGCAGGTGACCAAGAGCACGGTGGAGTGCCTGATCGCCCAAGGTATCCTCAAGCCGCTTGACCCAGAGGCGGCGGCCCGGTTGCTGAGCGGCGCGGCTCTCAATGCCGCTCTCTGGATCGCCGCCAGCGAAGATCCGCAAAGCGTGCTGCCAAAGGCGGTCGAGGCTTTCCATGCCTTGGCGGCAGGCCTGCTGGTGGAGCGTTTGTGATCGACCTCGAACGCTTTCAGGAGAAACCGGAGTGTCGCAAAAGTCGGGAATTGCGCGACAACGCAAAAGCCATCGCGAAATAGACTTGCGAATCGCATAAGTGTGTGCTTATGTGTTCGCATGATCGAGAATGACATTTTCCGAGCCTTGGCTGACCCGACCCGCCGCGCGATCTTCGAGAAGCTGGCGGCGGGCGGCATGAACGCCAGTGCGCTGCGTGAGGGCATGGAGATCAGCCAGCCGGCAATGTCGCAACACCTCTCGGTTTTGCGGAGCGCAAAGCTCGTGAGGGAAGAACGGCAGGGGCGTTTCGTGAATTACGAAGTCGATCCGGAGGGGCTGGCTCTCATCGCACAATGGTTGGCGAAATATCGCGCTTACTGGCCTGCCCGCATCGAAGCTCTCAAGGTCTTGCTGAAGGATATGGACCAATGAACGATGGAAAGGCCAAGGAGCAGAAAGACGGCATCGAACTGGAATTCGATCTGGATGAACCGCCGCAAAAGGTCTGGCGTGCAATCAGCATTCCGGAATTTCGGGAAATCTGGTTGCCGAAAGACGCTTTAGCCGATCCCACCCCGGCCACGATCACACCTGGCGAGGAAGTCCGTTATAGCCTGCGCGACGACGCTCCACCTTACCTTGAAAGCACGGTGACGTTCACGATCGTCCCGAACGCGACCGGCGGCACCCGCCTGCGCATCATCCACCAGCTAACCGACGCGAGGCTTGACCGGATGGCGGAAACGGCCGCGAACAGCAACAATCCGCTCCTCATGCTCGCCGCCTGACGCGGCAAGCTCTCCCCTTTGATTTCTGGAAGATCGGAGTTCGCCGATGCGCGAAGCGATGCAACTCGTCCCCATGGTCATAGAACAATCCAGCAGAGGGGAGCGGTCTTTTGACATTTACTCCCGCCTTCTGCGCGAACGCATCATCTTCCTCAACGGCGAGGTCAACGATACCGTTTCCGCTCTGGTCTGCGCGCAGTTACTGTTCCTTGAGGCCGAGAATTCAAAGAAGCCGATCAATCTTTACATCAATTCTCCGGGCGGCGTCGTGACCAGCGGCCTCGCCATGTACGACACCATGCGCTTTATCCGCGCGCCAGTTCATACGCTTTGCATGGGGACAGCCCGTTCCATGGGATCGTTCCTGCTGATGGCAGGCGAGGCCGGCGGAAGAGCTGCCTTGCCCAATGCCAGTATCCTCATTCACCAGCCATCCGGTGGCTTCCAAGGGCAGGCTTCCGACATGATGATTCATGCCGAAGAAATTCTGAAGACCAAGCAGCGCATGACGCGGCTCTACGCGGAACATTGCGGACGCTCCTATGAAGACTTTGAGCGCGGGATGGATCGCGACCGCTTCATGACCGCGGAAGAAGCACTGGAATGGGGTCTTATCGACCGTATTCTAACGGTTCGGGAAGGCGAAATTCCCGATTGAAGCGACACTTGTTTTCCTGACTTTTGCAACGTCGCAGAATGGACGGTTCTGCCATGCCGGCAAAAGAGTCCAGCCGGGCGGAACCGTTGCTGCGGCTATCGGTTAATTCGCCGAGGTCGCGGCGTGCCAATCGGACGTGACGGAGATGGTGAACGCATCGGTTTTTCCGATTTCTCGGTGCGGGCAACGAAATGCCAGGCGAGCACCTTTACCCGTTCGCCGCGATCTCATCCCGGACAACAGGATTTCGCGAGGATCGAACCGCCAACCAGGGCCACACATCGATCACCGTCTCCTGGGCGCGGAAACCGCCGCCTGCCATCGAAGGCGGTGGAACACGCGAGCGACGATGCACTGTGTGGATCGATCAGAGGAGGAGAAGGTCATGAGCAAAAATAATTGGAAGGTCGGGCTTCGCGCCAAGCTGGAGGATCTCGTCGACGACTGCGTTGTGGCCGGGGCCAGGCAGCAGGACGTCTTCGATGCGATCATCAAAGAGATCGGCAATCTGCGCGCAGCCCTTGAGCGCGATCCCGATCCTGCGGAGGACGATGTTGCCGTCATAGAGGAGCCTGCGAACGATTGGCCCGCGGCCGACAAGTGACCTGAAGCCGATCGGGGAGGGCGCGCGACCTCTTGGAGCGGGGGTTATGGAACCAACTGGCGCGGCGACCATTACAGTCTTGTCGCTTGGCAATCGGTTTAGCCCGGATCTGCGAGATGTGATTGCCTGCGCCGGCCGCTCATCATTCACAAGGGGAATTGCTATGGAAAGTGCAGGTATCGGCTGGATCGCCGCCATCGTCATCGGCGGCATTGCCGGCTGGCTCGCCGAAATGCTCATGAAGAGCAACATGGGCGTGCTGATGAATATCATTCTCGGTATTGTCGGCGCCATCGTCGCCAACTTTATCCTGTCGCTCTTCGGCGTCGCCCTTGGCGGCTGGCTGGGTTATCTGATCGCGGGCTTCATCGGAGCCTGTATCCTGATCGCTGTTGCGAGAATGGTCAGACGTACGGCCTGATCTAACAGGAGGCGGCTGCGCAACCGGCCGCCTTCGTCACGTTTTCGGGTTAGCCCGGCTGATTGCTCCCGGGATTCCGGCGGCGCGCAAAACGCCGCCGGGACCATGCCTACTACGAGGTTGGACACTGTAGGAGGGGCGGCTGGAGCCGCCCGTCGGTCATTGGATGACCTGGATGACCTTCCGGGAGGAAGGTTCGACGATCACACGCTGATCGTTGACGATCGCGTATGCATATTTCGGATCATCGGGAATTGGCGTGACGACCACGGTCTCAGGCAAGGGCTGTCCGACGACGACCTTTTCCTTCACCACGATGCGCTCGGTCGGGGCCGGAGCCTGCTGAACATAGGTCACCACCTGCTGCGGCGGCGGATCAATGACGCTACCCGCCACGCCGCCGACGATGCCACCGACAGCAGCACCGACCGGGCCGCCGACAATCGCACCTGTTGCAGCACCGCCTACCGCTCCTGTTACCGTCGAAGACTGCGCAAAGGCAGAGGTCGATCCCAACAGGATGCCTGCGGCGATTCCTACCACTTTGATATCCATCTGTTTTCCTCCTTGGACGCGGATGGTTCCGCTGCGGAGCCAAACCGAAAGATGGAGGAAGTGTTCCAGATGTAGGACTTCATGCCGGGGCTCAGACAGACCTTGGTCCTAGCGCAGGATTGGCCTGCCTACTGCCTGGGAAAACGGCTCAGCATCCGGTCCTGGATGTTCTCCCAGCCGACGATCATCGCAGCAAGCGAGATGGCTTTGTCGCGGTCTGCAGCCTTGGTTATAAAGCCTTCGAGCAGGACGACAGGGCCGAGCATCCTGATCTCGATGGCACTGCTGTCGATATCCGGATCGGCGGAAAGGGCTGCTTCGATTGTGGCGATCGTGGACGCCGAACTATGGCCTTGCGAGCAGCGCTCTTCGTGATTGTAGTTATCGGGGCCGAACTTCATATTCTCCTCCTGTCCCGCCCCCCGCGGACCTTCATCTTCCTCAAAGCTAATATGAGCAGTGTGTCCTGACGTCGCCACCCGGACCTAAGTCCGGCTTTCCCTCGGCACGATCCGGCCTAGATTCTCCTGATCCTTGTTGAAAGGACATCAGGGAGGTTTTAGCAATGTTTGCCAAACTCCAGTCAGAACCTCCCTGATGACGCAGGAGCGACCGAACGCCTTTCCCTAAGGCCTGTCTGACATCGATGATTTGGCGCCCGCGGCGGTTTCGGCGGGCAGTTCCGACGCGGGATCTCCACGAAACAACGCTTTCAACCTGCCCCTACGAGTTGCGCGGGAAACATGGGATTGTTCAGCAAAAGAGAAACGGGCCGCGCTTTCGGGCAGCAGCGAGCATGCTCGATCTGTTGTCCCGGCGATGAATCATGCCGCAATTGATAACCTTGTCCGCATCGCACACAAGAAACCAACTTGACGCATCCCTACCAGGGGGATAGGTAGGCAACATTATCAGTCAAGGGTCTGCAATGTTCTCCGGCATCAGGGAATGGTTCGGTTTCGGCCAAGACGGTCAGTCCCATGGCCACAGTCACGGCTCGCACGGCCACTCCCATGGAGATGCCGGAGGCCATGGGCACACACACGGCGTCGTCGATCCGAGCATCGCCTCATCCGAGCGCGGCATCTGGGCGATCAAGTGGTCGTTCGTCATTCTGGCCATCACCGCGGCCCTGCAGCTTGTCGTCGTCTTCTCTTCGGGAAGCGTCGCGCTGCTGGCCGACACCATCCACAATATCGGCGATGCCGCCACCGCAATTCCTCTGTGGATCGCCTTCACGCTGGTCAGACGGAAGCCGACAAAAACCTTCAATTATGGCCTCGGCCGGGTCGAGGATCTTGCCGGCATGCTGATCGTGCTGATTATTCTCTTCAGCGCCATCGTCGCCGGCTATGAGGCGATCAACCGCCTGTTGAACCCGCAGCCGATCACCCAGCTTCTGGCGGTGGCCGTGGCCGGCGTCATCGGCTTCATCGGCAACGAGGCCGTGGCGGTGTTCCGCATCCGTGTCGGCAGGCAGATGAACAGCGCCGCGCTGATCGCCGACGGCTACCACGCCCGCACCGATGGTCTGACCAGCCTGGCGGTCGTGCTCGGCGCCGTCGGGGTCTGGTTCGGCTTTCCGCTCGCCGATCCGATCATCGGCCTGCTGATCACCATCGCGATCTTCGGCATCGTCTGGCAGTCGGCGCGCGCCATCATCACCCGCAGCCTCGACGGCGTCGAGCCTGATATCACCGACGAGATCCGTCATGCAGCAGAGCATGTCGAGGGCATCGGTGGTCTGACGGACGTGAAGGCTCGCTGGATCGGTCACCGGCTCCATGCCGACGTTACGATCTCGGTCAGCGGCGACAAGACCGTCGCCGAAGCCAACGGCATCGTGGCCACGCTTCGCAATGAGCTTCACGCACATCTTCCGGCGCTAGGTACGGCGACCATCCAGATCGCCGAGGCAGCCGCCGAAGCGCACACCAGCGATCGCGGCCACGGGCATCACCGCGCACCCGCTGGGTTCACGGTGAGTTCCCGATTGGCGACCGGAGTGCTGGAGATTGTCGACACGCCCGAGGGTGAACGCGTGCGGCTCTCCATTTCGAAACACGCCAGGGGACTCGAGGCCGTCGTGGAGATCGCCCGCGATGGTCTCGTTGAGCGGCTGCCGCTGCTCCCTTCGCCGGCCGATCATCACGCTTTGATCAGCAACGTCGCTCCTGCCGAGCCTCACGCGTTCGACGCGGTGCTGAAGCTGATGGCAGGCGTCGAAGTCGACGACCTTCCGTTTCGAATGGAAGAGCCGGAAGGCCATCATCACTGACTTGTCCCGGAGGCGGTCCCCGGCGTAAGGTCGAGCGCTCTTCTCCTTTAGAAGGATCGAGAACATGGACACGATGACCGAACCTCACACCCACGCCACCCATCCGGAGATCGTCAAGCGCCTGAAACGGGCCGAGGGTCATCTGAAGAGCGTCATCACGATGATCGAGGCAGGCAAACCGTGTCTCGACATCGCCCAGCAGCTCTCCGCGGTGGAGAAGGCGATCATCAACGCCAAACGGACGCTGATCCAGGATCATCTCGATCACTGCCTCGAAGAGACGGTCGGCGCCCTGCCGCGCGACAAGCGGCAGTCCATCGACGAGTTCAAGACGATCACCAAGTACCTTTGACGGCATGGCCGACCTGCTGGCCTATCTCGGACTGTTCGCCGCGGCGCTTGGGGCGGCGACCATCATGCCGATGCAGTCTGAAGCCGTTCTCATCGGCCTTCTTCTCTCCGGGAAGTTTTCCACCTTCTGGCTCCTCGCCGTCGCGAGCCTGGGCAACGTGCTCGGCGCGCTGGCGAATTGGCTGCTCGGCCGCGGCATCGAACGCTTCAGGGAAAAACGATGGTTTCCGATCGGTCCGGCAGCGCTCGACCGTGCGCAGGCCTGGTATCGCCGCTTCGGCAAGTGGTCGCTGCTCGCAAGCTGGCTGCCGATCGTCGGCGATCCGATCACTGTGATGGCCGGCGTCCTGCGCGAGCCGCTGCCGACCTTCCTGGTGCTGGTGGCCATCGCCAAAGTAGGGCGATATCTCGTGCTTGCAGCAGCGACGACGGGGCTTGCGTAATGTTCCAGCAGATCGTCGACGTCCAGCGTGAAATCTACCTCGCCTTCGCCGGCCACATAAAGGGATTTGCTGCGGGCGGCGGCTGGGCCTCGTTCCTCGCCTTCCTGCCGATGGGCATCGTTTTCGGCGCCGTCCATGCAATGACGCCCGGCCACAGCAAGTCCGTTCTTGCCACCTACCTTGCCGGTTCCTCCACCAGGGCGCACCGGGCGCTGCTTGTATCGCTCGCACTTTCCTTCACGCACGTGACGATGGCAGTCCTCATAGCGCTTCTCGCGCTGCCGCTGGTGTCGCATTCCTTCGTCGACGCCGGATCGTCTCCGACCCTCGAAGTCGTCAGCCGGGCCTTGCTAGGCGTTATCGGCCTCTGGATGCTGGCGTCGGCTCTGTTCCGGCACGATCACTCGCATGCGGAGGGCGAAGGGCTGTTGATGGGGGTAGCGGCCGGGCTGGTGCCTTGCCCTCTCACCCTGTTCGTGATGACCTTCGCCATGATCCATCAGGTCGTCGTCACCGGCCTGCTGTTCGCCTTCACCATGATGATAGGGGTCGGGCTGACGCTCTCCGTGGTCGCTCTTCTGACCGTGGTTTTCCGCGACCGCATCGCCTATCTGATGAGGACGTGGCCGCGGCTGCTCGGTTTTGTATCCCGCGCGACGGGTGCACTCGCGGGGCTGGTGCTGGTTGCCGTCGCTGCGGTCGAGATAGCGAACTGGCTGGCAACTACATGAGGGCAATGATGCGTCGAACAAAAATGGTGCTGATTGGCGCGACGGCAGCGCTACTGGTATTGGCAAGCGGCGCCCAGTGCGAGGAGACGAAGTCGCCGTTCCAGCGTTTCGCCGAGCGGTGCCTCGAACTCGGGCCGCGCTACGACCAGACGGTCGCACTGGCGAAGGAAAACGGCTGGCCGGATCTGGCGGAGGACATGACGATGGGCATTCAGCCTCTCGGGGAACCAGCGAGCTTCCAAGGCTGGCTCGTGAATTCCGACGGCGCTTCTCCCTTCGAGGCGGTTGTGGTCGCACGTGGGGCCGTCGGCCCGAAGACCGTCGAGAGTTGCACCATGGCGTTCGCCGGGACCGACGCGGCCGAATTCGAACGGAGTTTCGCCTCGACAGAAGCAGCGCGGCCTTCTGGAGAGCAAAAGGGGCAAGGGCGGGTGCGGAAGTTCTTTGCGATCGAGCGCGAGGGCGTGAAGGAAGCGCTAACGCTCGACCTTCCAATCTATCCGAACGGCGCCGACGAGGTTGTGGCGAGCGTCGTCGCCGAACAACGGATTGAAAACTGAAGCCGCTTGACAGGGCGATCCTGCTTTGAGAGTTTCGGAGTCATGGGGCAGCGATCGCCCCACGAGGCTACGGCCGAAGAATCGCGTCCTTGAACCCGCACCAACGGAGGACGCGCTGCCATGCTGTCATTTCTTGAAATCAAACCTGACAAGCTGAATCGGATCGTCGGCACCTCAGGCGCCCAGATGCTGCTAGACGTCCGCTGCCGGCAGGGACGCAAGCTCAGTCAAGGCGTCTTCGCCTATCGCCTGTCGTTCGAGTTGCACCCATGAAGAACTCGCCCCCACGGATTGCGATCGTCTGGCGCGGCGACCGGCAAGCCCGGCGAGCGGCGACGCCACAGAACAACCGCTTCCACCGGATCTTCGAAGAACTCGCGGCAGTCGGCCTTGCGCCGGAGCCCGCCGTCTTCGACGAAGAATTCGCCGACGAGGTCCTCGAACAGCTCCTTGCGGTCGACGCCGTGCTTGTCTGGGTGAACCCGCTCGACGACGGAAAGACGAGAAAGATCCTCGATCCGCTTCTGCGACAGGTGGCGGAAGCCGGCCGATTTGTAAGTGCGCATCCGGACGTCATCCTCAAGATGGGCGTCAAGGAGGTGCTCTACGAGACCAGGCATATCGGCTGGGGCGTCGACACACGGCTCTATCGCACCGCGGCGGACTTCCGCCAGGCGTTCGTTCCAACGTTCCTAGCCGCCGGGCCGCGCGTGTTGAAGCGGAACCGCGGCAACGGCGGGCAAGGTATCTGGAAGGTCGAACTGGCGGGAGCGCCCGCCGGCGGTGCGACCTCGATCAGTGTGCTGGAAGCGAAATCAGGCAGTGTCCCTGAAGCCACCCACCTGTCCGACTTCATTTCCCGCTGCGAGAGCTACTTCACCGAAGGTGGCTGCATCGTCGATCAGCCGTTTCAGTCCCGTCTGCCCGAGGGCATGATCCGCTGCTACATGTCTGGAAGCAGGGTCGTGGGCTTCGGACAACAGTTGGTCAAGGCACTGGTGACGCCGCCGTCGGGATCTGGCCGGGAACCACTTCAGCCTGGTCCACGGATCATGCATCCGGCATCCGCAGAACCGTTCCATACTTTGAGGACAAGAATGGAAAGTGAGTGGACGCCGGAAATGATGTCGACGCTTGGGGTCGAAGCAACGTCGTTGCCGATCATCTGGGACGCCGATTTCCTCTACGGGCCACCCGACGCTGCAGGCAACGACACCTACGTTCTCTGCGAGATCAACGTCAGCTCCGTCTTCGCCATTCCTGACGAAGCCCCTGCGGAGATTGCGCGCGCGATGGCATCGCGGCTGCGCCAGTCCGCAGTGTAACTGTCGCCGGAGCATTGATCCCGGATATCAACTCATGTATAGCTTCTGAGGTACGTACATCATATCCATCGCTTGCGGACGGAGACGAGCGAGGTCAGAGTTCCAGACCTGCAGTTCGGCCATGCGATGAGAGGGTTTCGGGAGGGGATCATGACGGCCTTGCAACTCAATCCAGATTTTGCCATCGCGGATGAACAGTCGCTTCGGGCGCTGTTCGAGCCGACCCACGCTCTGGCAATCGTGAAGTGTCAGAATTCTCTTGGCGAGCACGCGCAGGAATTCATTCGGCGCTCGCCATTCTTCTGCATCGGCACGCAGAGTTCCGAGGGAAAGGCCGACGTCAGTCCTCGCGGCGACCCTCCGGGGTTCGTCAAGGTTCTTGACGAGCGCACCCTGGCGATCCCGGATCGACCCGGCAACAATCGTCTTGATACCTTAAGCAACATCATCGCCAACCCGAATGTCGGGCTCTTGTTTCTTGTCCCCGGTTTCGACGACACATTGCGCGTCAACGGGCGGGCAAGTCTGACCCATGATCCTCAACTGCTGACGAGCATGAGCGTCGCCGATCGTCTCCCGAAACTCGCGATCATCGTGACGGTAAGCGAAGTTTTCATGCATTGCGCCAAGGCCTTCAGACGGTCCCGCTTGTGGAGCCCGGACCATTTCCAGGACCGCACCGAGATGCCCTCGCTGATAAAGATCATTCTGGATGAGACGACAGGGGCGCCGAAGGACGGGGATGAAATGCGAAAGATGGACGAAGACCTGGAACAAGCCTACCGAAAGACACTCTACTAGCTGCCCGGCGCGGGCCGAAGCGGGGGCCGTGTCTCCGCTGCCGCAACTCGCCTGACCTTCGGACCGGCGCTACCCGCCCTTTCCGACTCGTTGTGCCTTTCGCAGAAGTCTCAGATCGCGGTCTGCATGAGATAAGGAGATTTTTCGACGGGAACCCGCGCGACGATCTTCATCACCAGCGTGGGAGCGACATCAGGAACGGAGCTCACTCGTCCGTCTTTGTAGAGCACCCGCAAGAGGCAGGTCTCGCTGTCATATTCAAGTTCGGCGATCGTCTTTGAATGGACCAGAAAGTGCATCTTCAGCTGCCTCCTGCGCTGCAGCATGATCAAGGTGAAAACGACCGACCGCCGCCCACCCTGGAGGGGCAATGCTTGATCGGCACGAAACTCTTTGCCACTTCGGCGGCCGGCGCTGTCCGAAACGCGATCCAAAAGACAACGCGTCCCGCCAAATCATCCCGGCGAAATCGTGAAGAAATCTAGTAAAATCCACCATCGAAATCGCGTGAAATCAGCGTGACACACGCACCGCGACTATACGTGACACGAGACCACCAGAATAAGATGTGCGTAGCCTCCAGCCTGTTGACGGACGTGGCATGAGCTCTGCGAGGCCCACCGCCGCGATCGTCGGCGGAAGGGGAGCATCAGAGCACGGTCTCCGACCGCTTGACTCCGGCACGCGCCCCCATGATCGTCTGCCGATGATCGTTCCGCGCATTCACACCCGCCTCTCGCTCGCCAGGGATCTCGACAGTCTCGGCATTCGCGCCGGCGACATGGTCATGGTCCACGCCGCGATGAAGCGGGTGGGGCGGCTGCTCAACGGGCCTGATGTACTGATCGAAGCGCTTCGCGATGCCGTGGGGCCTTCCGGCACCATCCTCGCCTACACCGACTGGAACGGCGCCTATGATGCGTTGCTGGATGAAAATGGTCGCGTCCCGCCGGAATGGCGCGCACATATCGCGCCGTTCGATCCGGCTGTTTCTCGCGCTGCCCGCGATAATGGCGTGCTCGCCGAATTCATTCGAACGACACCGGGGGCAAGGCGCAGCGGCAATCCGGGCGCCTCGGTCGCGGCGATCGGTGCGCGCGCCGATTGGCTCACCGCCGATCACCCGCTCGATTACGGCTATGGAGAGACATCGCCGCTCGGCAGGCTGGTGGCTGCAGGCGGCAAGGTTCTGATGGCCGGCGCCCCGCTCGACACCATGACCCTGCTCCACCATGCAGAACACCTGGCGCGAATTCCGAACAAGCGCCTGCGCCGCTACGAGGCGCCCTTTGTCACATCGGCCGGCGTGGTGTGGCGCATGCTGGAAGAGTTCGACACAAGCGACCCAGTCGTGCCGGGCCTCGACGACGATTATTTCGGCCGGATCGTGGGCGCGTTTCTCGCCAGCGGGCAGGGTGCGCAGGGCCTGGTCGGAGACGCAGGATCGGTCCTGGTCGACGCGGCCGCGATCTGCAGCTTCGCTGTCGCATGGCTGGAGCATCATGTTCGGCTTGAAGGCTGAGCGGCTAAGCCGATAAGCCGCGCGTCAAAGGGTGCTTCAGAACAGGCGGTCGACACATCGCGCGGTCTCCCACGTCTTGAGGAAATTTGCCTGCCTTGCAATCCAGCCGACAGTCTCGCTTCCCCATTCCTGGTCCCGGCGGGCATCTCGCCCATCAGCCGGATGTGGCGGACGATCGCAAAGCGAGGGGCGGCTTCGACATCGTCTGGCGTTCAGGGATTGACCCAGCGGGAGGAGGTCAGCGCGCCCAGATGGTCGTAGGCAAAGACTGCGCGTCGGTTGTCGGCGTGGCGCAGCTGGAACCAGTCCAGCGTCTCGGCCCGGAAGATCAGCACCCCGAAGAAGGCCCGTCCTTCGGCGTCTGCGACCGCTGCCTCGCTTGCCAGCGGCTCGCCGATGTCGTCGCCCGGCGGCCCGCCCATATAGGTACTGCGCGTCGATCGCGGCAGCAGGCTCCAGGCTTCAGTCGCGCATTCGCTGGCCGGTCCATGGAGCTCGGCCGATCCCTGCAGGCGAAGCTGCACTTTCGGCTGCGGGCCGAAGCCGAGGATGGTGACCAGAGGATTGACCGATATTTCCTGCCATTTCGGGCTTCTGACATCCGTATGGATTTCCAGGACGCGCCGCGCCACATCCACGCGCCGCAGCACGACCATGCGGGCTTGCGGCCGGCCGCCGGCGTCGACCGAACACAGGTTCAGGTAGCGGAAGGCCGACTGCGGATCGGCGGCAGCACCTTCCAGCTCGGCCCAGGCCGATGCATCGACCGCCTCGAGGGTCATTCTGTCGCCTCCGCCTCCGCCTTCTTTATCTCGCCGGCCTTGACGTTCCAGTTGAAGCACATCGCTGTTCTCCTTGGCGTTGAAAGCGATTCCGATCAGACGGACCGGGTAAGGCCGCCGTCGATCCTGAGGCTCTGGCCGGTGATATAGCCCGCCCCTTCGGAAACGAGGAAGGAAATTGTTGCGGCCACTTCGGCGCTGGTGCCGTAGCGCTTCATCGGCACGCTGTCGCGGCGCTCCTCCGTCGCCGGCAGGCTGTCGATCCAGCCTGGCAGCACGTTGTTGATGCGGATGCCGTCGCCCGCGTAGGTATCGGCATAAATTTTGGTGTAGGCGGCGAGCCCGGCGCGGAAGACGGCCGAGGTCGGGAACATCGCCGACGGTTCGGACACCCAGGCGGTGGAGATATTGACGATCGCGCCCGACTTCTGCGCCTGCATGATCGGCGTGACCAGCCGAACCGAACGGATGACGTTCATCAGATAGACGTCGAGGCCGGTATGCCACTGTTCGTCGGTGACCTCGGTGATCGGCGCACGCGGGCCGTGGCCGGCGCTGTTGACGAGCACGTCGACACGTCCCCATTTCTCCATCGTCGCGTCGACCAGGCGCTTCAGGTCGTCGTTGGACTGGTTCGAGCCGGTGACGCCGATGCCGCCCAGTTCGGCGGCAAGCGCCTCGCCCTTGCCAGACGAAGACAGGATGGCGACCTTGAAGCCATCGGCCGCCAGCCGCCTGGCGGCTTCCGCACCCATGCCGCTGCCGCCAGCCGTAATGATCGCCACCTTTTCTACTGCCATCGTCGCTATCCCTATTCGATATTGCACCCATTGCCGAGCTTTGATCCCTGGAATACCATGGGCTTTACGCAAGAGCGAACCAGTTTTCGTGAAATATCCCAGTAGAAAAACTATCGAATGTCCATGTCCATCGGCAATCTTCCCTCTCTCAACGGCCTCAAGGCCTTCGACGTGGCGGCGCGTCATCTGAACTTCCGGCTCGCGGCCGAAGAGCTCGGCGTCACCCAGGGAGCCGTCGCCCAGCACGTGCGCGGGCTTGAGGCGGAGCTCGGGGTGACGTTGTTCGAGCGCCTGCCGAAGTCATTGGCGCTGACGGGCGAGGGGCGAAGCTACGTCGCCGACGTCCGGCGCGCCTTCGAACTGCTTTCAAACGCGACGGCGAACCTGAAGCCCCAGCCGGTCAAACTGGTGGTCAGCACGACACCGACCTTCGCCTCGAGATGGCTGATCCCGCGTCTTCCTGATTTCACCTCGAGACATCCCGATCTCGATCTCCACATCCTGGCGACGGACCGCATTTCCAGCTTCCAGACAGACGGCGTCGATCTCGCCGTCCGATATGGCAGCCCTCCCTTCGGTCCAGGCCTCGCCGCCGAACTGCTGTTCGAGCAGGAGATCATCGCCATTTGCAATCCGAGCCTCGTCGCCGAGGGAGCCGAGCCCAACAACGCGGAAGAACTCTCGCACTACACGCTGCTTCACGATGCCCATAATTCCTGGCCCGAATATATCGATCGCTTCCTCGGCGGCGGTGATCCCACGCTGTTTCGGGGCATCAGCTTCTCACAGACATCGCACGCGATCGAAGCTGCAATCGCCGGACAGGGCATCGCCGTGGCGACCCGCGCTTTCGTCTCGACCGACATCGAGGCGGGCAGGCTGAGGCAGGTCTTCGACGGCGCCCTCAGGGCGCGGTCGCACTTCTATCTGGTGAAGCCGCGATATCGGAAGTCCGAAGCGGTGGACAAGCTTCAGGACTGGCTGCGGTCAAAGGTGCAGAGTTGATGGTCGGACAGCCATCGCTCAAGGAATGAACCAGCTGCGGCAGGTTTGCGCCCAGGAGCAGTCGTTGGGGCACTTCCGCCGGGGCCCCCGCTCGCCGCCCATCACCAGACGTTCAAGAACCGTCCGCTTTCCGTGGATACTCATTTCGTGTCGTCCACCTGGAAGCCGTCGGTCACAAAGAAGGATGACGGCTCGATGGAGGTGGAGATCGCCTGGACATTACCTCTTTACCACTTGTTGACTCACCCGCGGTTGAACAATAACTTACGAATTCAGTCGTTGGGCTTGTCCTCACATGGCGGATCACTCTCTTCAGCGTCGCCTTGCTGCCATCGTCGTTGCCGATGTGGTGGGATATTCACGCCTGATGGAGGCTGATGAAGCCGCAACGCTGGCGAACCTCAGGGAACTCCGTTCCGGCGTTATCGAGCCGGCTGTGATGCGCCACCACGGTCGCATCTTCAAGGTCATGGGCGACGGATTCCTAATCGAATTCGGTAGCGCAGTGGAGGCGGTCGCAGCAGCGTTGGAAATGCAACGGGCCGCCACCGCTGTTGAGGCTTCCGGAGACCGGCGCCTGCTTTTGCGTGTAGGCGTCAATCTGGGAGATGTCATTGACGACGGTTCAGACGTCCTCGGCGACGACGTCAATGTCGCTGCGCGCCTCCAGACGCAGGCCGCACCGGGAGGTATCTGCATTTCAGCCAATGTTCACGGCGAGATCGACGGCAAGATTAGCGACCGGTTCTTTGATGCAGGCGAACGCTACCTGAAGAACCTGACTCGCCCGGTCCACGTGTGGCATTGGCCGGATGCGCTGCAGAGCATATTGCCGCTGCCCGAATGTCCCTCGATCGCTGTATTGCCGTTCACGAATATGAGTGGGGATGAAGCGGACGCGCCTTTCGTCGACGGCTTGACCGAAGACCTGATCACCGACCTTTCCCGTACGGCTGGTCTGTTCGTCATCGCGCGCAATTCCGTGTACGTCTACAAGGGCAAGCCGGTCGACGTACGGCTGGTCGCCCAGGAACTCGGCGTCCGCTATGTCCTCGAGGGGAGCGCCAGACGCGCAATGGGCCGTGTCCGCATCAATGCCCAATTGGTCGACACGCTTGCCGGCCAGCACTTGTGGGCCGACCGGTTTGACAGGACGGTGGAAGATGTTTTCGAACTACAGGATGAAGTTAACGCCAAGATTGTTGAAGCCCTCGTCGGCCGGCTGACCATCCCGACGCCGCGCAATCGGCCGAAGAACTTTGAGGCGTACGATCTGTGTGTGCGCGCCCGCCTTCTGACGGAAGAGTCGCCGCAAACTGAGCGTGAGGCCTATATGCTGCTGCAACGCGCGGTTGAGCTCGAGCCATCATATGCCGAGGCGCTCGGTCTGCTCGCCTATAACCGTTGGCTTGCCTGGACTCATTTCGGCGAGCCCGAAGATCCTAACCGTCGGATGGCGGCGACGTTCGCGCAGAAGGCGGTCGACCTGGATCCCAACGATGCCGGCTGCCGTTACGTTCTGGGGACCATTTTGGCTTATGAGCGGCGATGGGAGGAATCAGAGGCCGCCTTCGCCAAGGCCCTGGAGCTGGACCCCAACCACGCCGACACCTGGGCCGCCATGTCGGACATGTCCGTGCTGGACGGCAGGGTTGCCGACGGACTGGCGCAAATCGAAAAAGCTCTGCGGCTCAATCCCTACCCAGCCTGCTGGTATCTTTGTCATCTTGGGCAGGCGCAATACGCCGCGCGTGACTATGAGGCGGCAGCCGCTACGCTCCGCAGGAAAGACACGTATCGTACCAACTCACGCAAATTCCTGGCTGCTACGCTTGCGCAGTTGGGCCACCGTGAGGAGGCGCGGCGAGAATCAGAATTGTTCCTGATCGCCCACCCTCATTTCACGATCGGCCATTGGCTCAGCTCCCAGCCGCTGCGCGATGCATCTGTACGAGACCACTTTGTCGACGGCTTCCGAAAGGCCGGCCTGCCGGAGATGTGACAGCGGGTGGGGACAATCGCGACGCGTTCGAGAACTTTATCGGCGGATATGCGCTGCGCGAGAGCGGCGGTCCGGATCGCAGTACCAAGCTTTCAGACGCTAAACAAAACGCGTCAATCAGCCCGAGTCTTGCATGACTTTTCCGTTGGACCGCCTTGCATCATAGTGGCGATGAGCCCGTAGCCCAGAATGAAGACAGGATGCTTTGCGAAACATTTAGGTAGCTTCGCGGAGACATGAAGGCGACGACGCTTACTTCCGCTATCGGCGGCGCACAGATGCCGTTACCTTGAAACCAGACGATGTCTGCTTTCCAGCAGGTGCAAGGTATGCTTCAACGGCCGAGGGCGCAAAGCAGCCTTATCCTTCGATAACGAAAGAAGTCCGCTTGGGCCAACAGGGGTCGGTGGCCCCTAAGCGCTGATGTCTCCGACAAGTTCCCATGTATCGACCTTCTCGGGCGTCCCATTATCTGCACCAGGCCAAGCGGGCGAAGGTCGAAGCGATCGCCGACTGCGCCGGCGCACCGCCCGCTGTGGGGCACTGTCTTCGTCTACCTCCGGGGCTGCTACTCCGATGCTCCGGCTGCTGAGCAGGCCTGAATTCAAAACAGCCGCTCGACACATCGCTCTGTCTCCCACGTCTTGAGGAAATTCGCTTCCCGGGCAATCCAGCCGACAGTCTCGCTTCCCCATTCCTGGGCCCGGCTGGCATATTCGCCCATCAGCCAGATGTGGCGGACGATCACGAAGCGGTGGGCGGCTTCGAAGTCGGCTGGCGTGATCGGCCGGACGGCCCGATAGGCATCGACGAAGGCGTCCCACATAGCGGTCGACCTCCGGCCGAAGGATGTTTGCGCCCACAAGAATACCGACAAGTCGTAGGCGAGGTATCCCGGACCGCCGTCATCGAAGTCGAAAAATACGGCTTCCCCGGCGTCGTTGATCCGTGCATTGAAGCCGTGACAGTCGCCATGGCAATAAGTCGACGTCAAATCGCCGAAGGCTTCGATCGCCTTTGCGGTCCGCGCCGCGATGTCTTCAAGATCGCTGCGGACCTCGGCGTCTTCGACGACGCCGCTGTCGCATATGCGGGCAAGCGGCCGATGCAGCAAGTGTTCGAGGTCAAGCCGATAGAGCGCTCCGTCCGGCTGGAATGTCTCGGCGGCGTCATGCATCAAAGCAAGGGTCTTGCCGTTGGCCCGTGCATCGCCGGCATCCGCCGTATCCGGCTTGCGGCCCTCGATCGCCCGGAAGAGCACGGCCTGGCGCACGCCCTCCGGCGCATCTCCCTCAACGAACAAGCTGCCCTCGCGTGTCGGGATGGGTGCTGCGACGGGAACGCCCGATTGCGCAAGATGCGTCAGGAAAGCTGTTTCGGTCCTGACGTCGGCCGGACCCCGGGCGCGGCGATGGGACAGCCGGAATACATAACGCTCGCCGTTGCTCCCGAGTGCAAGATACACATCATTCAGGCCGCGTTGAAGCAACCGGCAGGAAACCGGCCCGGCAAGCGGATAATGCCGATCGATGAACTGTTCGATGGCCGCAATCTGCGGGGTCGAATAGAGCGGATTAAAGTCGAGCATGGGCGCTGTACCATCGGGCTTTGCTGGCAGGCTGCTTCCGCGGTGAAAAGACCATGAAGGCGGTGGCGGCCGCAGGCACGTGCGATTGCAATAGGCTGCTGATTGGATAAGCTGAATGGAGCTATTAATAAAACCAAGAGATGAAAAACAAAATGCAGGCTTCGCGATTTTTGAAAGAAAACTCTATTTCGATTTCTGTGCTTTCCATCATTTTCGGTCTGTCCGGATGTGTCACCACTGAAAACGGTGTCGCTATTTCTGCGGATCACAGTCGGGCTCTGAGTGGAGAGCGGACAAAGATGGGCCAGTCCTACAATTTGAATGAAGACTGCACGGCTGCAACAATCGCCAATATAAAATTGGTAGAAGCCCCGGCGCATGGCTCGGTTGAATTCGTCAAGGAGAATATTTATTCAAATTACAAGGATGGCATCCGCATTAAATGCAATTCGAGGAAATCTCTCGGCGTGTCGGAATACTATACTTCCAACAGCGGCTATTCTGGACGTGACATGTACAAGGTGAGGGTGTCCTACGGGGAGGGGACCATCAAGGACGTCACCGTCAACATCAATGTGATCAAGAACTAAGCTAAGGCCAGCGATATCGATCGCGTCGATCATCGGCAAAGCCTGGGCCAGTTCCGTCGTCAGTGGAACGGGCGACTGGATCCATGCGACCATTCGTGTCGCCTGCAAGCACCTGGGCGAACCTCCGTCGGCCATTGGGGCTATACCGCTAGCGGCGATCAGTCCGTCTTCGGCTGCCCGGGAAGCTGGCCGTAAGCCGTCAGGATGGCCCTGATGAGGCCCGGGAAGCGTTCGTCCAGCTCGGTGCAGCGCGTTTGATTGCGCATCTCCACACCCTGGCGCTCGCTCATGATCAGCCCGGACTCACGCAGCACCTTGAAATGGTTGGACAGCGACGACTTTGGAATGACGCGGTCGCCGAGATCGGCAAGCGCAGAGCACGTTCCGCCACTGCTGGCGCCGGCAAGCTTTGCATAAATGGCAACGCGCTCCGGATCGGACAGCGCATAGAGGATCGCCTCGGGCTTGATGTCCGCAACGCCGGGATTGCTCGCGGCGGCCATTATCCGCCGAGTAAACCTAAGCGGGCGCTCCGGCGGAGCCGGGCACTTCGCCAAACCTGTTGGGGTTCTTCGAGCCAGGAGTGAGGATGATTGCAAGATGGACCGCCAGCAGAAAGATGCCCATGAGAATTGTCGCTGTCAGGGAGCCAACTGCCTCGTAATAGCCGTAGACCAAGTGAATCACGAAGACTGAAGGGGTCCACCAGCCGCTCTGATCGAAGTCATGCAGTCGCCTCACCATCAGGCAAAGGCTGGCGATGATAGCCAGCACATAGGTTAGGGCGATTAACCCCTGAACCATTGAAAACGCCGACCGAGTTCCGGCCAGCGTCAGTAGGCGAGTGAGCGCGAATACCGCGGCCGCGGCGATAGCGATGACTGCCACGTTGAACAGGAAATAGCGAAGACGACCAAGCCTACCCTGTAACGAGAATGTTTTGAGCATTGTACCCCTTGCAACAGATCGAGAAAAACACTCTCGCGCTTATAGTTAGACGGTTGCATTGAAGCAGCATCAAACGGCGATTGAAAGACTAGCACAGGATCTGTTTTTGGCGAGAAAAGGCTCTCACGCATCGCGAAGGAACCAAGACATCACGGCGGACGTCGTCACCTCTAAGGAGGTCGGTAAACGCGGCGACCTGGTGAGGATCGGTCCCTCTCTGCAGGCTCACGAGAGAGTGGATCTTGAATCAGCCTCGATCTGCGCCGTCGCTTCACAATCAATTCATCGATTGCAGGATCTGCTCTAGGCGAACCTCCGCCGGTAGCGGCCATTGGGGCTATGCTGCTCTAGCGGCGCGATCAGTTCGCCTTCGGCTGCCCGGGAAGCTGGCCGTAAGCCGTCAGGATGGCCCTGATCAGGCCCGGGAAGCGTTCGTCCAGCTCGGTGCAGCGCGTTTGATTGCGCATCTCCACACCCTGGCGCTCGCTCATGATCAGCCCGGACTCGCGCAGCACCTTGAAATGGTTGGACAACGACGACTTTGGAATGACGCGGTTGCCGAGATCGGCAAGCGCAGAGCACGTCCCGCCACCGCCGGCGCCGGCAAGCTTTGCAAAAATGGCAACGCGCTCCGGATCGGACAGCGCATAGAGGATCGCCTCGGGTTTGATGTCCTCCAGGGCTGGGTGAAAGAGCGGTCTCATGAATTTTATATAGCGTCCCTTGACATTGAGATCAACAGTTCCGAATTTCGGAACTATGGAACAAGCCAATCAATCCGACGGCTATCCAGATCGGAAGGAACGAGAAATGGCTAAGCTTACAGGAAAAGTCGCTGTCGTAACGGGCGCCTCCAAAGGCATTGGCGCTGCGATTGCCAAGGCACTCGCAGCAGAGGGTGCAAAAGTGGTGGTCAACTACGCTTCGAGCAAGGCGGGAGCGGACGCTGTGGTTGCGGCGATCGGCGCGGCCGGTGGCAAAGCCATCGCGGTGCAGGGCGATGTTTCGAAGGCCGCTGAGGCACAGGGACTGGTCGATGCTGCGGTCAGGGAGTTCGGCAAGCTCGACGTGCTGGTCAACAACTCAGGTGTCTATGAATTCGCGCCGATCGGTGAGGTGACCGAGGAGCAATATCGCCGCATCTTCGACGTGAATGTTCTCGGTGTTCTCCTGACCACCCAGGCAGCGGTCAAGCATCTCGGCGAGGGCGGCAGCATCATCAACATCTCGTCGGTGGTCACCAGTCTGGCGCCGCCAGACTCCGCCGTCTATACCGGCACGAAGGGAGCCGTCGAGGGCATCAACAGCGTGCTTGCCAAGGAACTCGGCCCGCGCAAGATCCGCGTCAACGCCATCCTGCCGGGGATGGTCGAAACCGAGGGCACGCACACGGCCGGCGTCATCGGCTCGGATTTCGAACAGACAATCGCCGCCCAGACGCCGCTCGGCCGCATCGGCCAGCCGGACGATATCGCCGGTGTCGCCGTCTTCCTCGCTTCCGACGATGCCCGCTGGCTGACCGGCGAACGATTGGCCGCCAGCGGCGGTTTTCGCTGAAGCGCGTCGCGATCTTTCAGATTGGCTTGTCGCGCTTTAGGTCTTTGGTTTTGCGCATGTCGCGCAAAACCGCTGCACAGTTTTGCGCGACATGCTTTAGTAGGGCGAGACGCACGCCCGCCGCGGACCGTGATAGGGCTGGAACGTGTTGTCGTAAGCCCTGTAGGACCGGTAGCGCGAATAGCACCAGCTCGTATGCCCGTTGCCGCCATTATAGACCTGACGGTAATAGCGCGGCGCATAGTAGCGCGGACGGTAAATGGTCGAGCCGTAGTAGCGCGGCGGACCGTAATAGGGCGATCCGTAGTAGCCTTGATCGTAGTAGCCCTGACCGTAATAGCTTCGGCCATAATACGGCTGCGCCAGCATTCCGCCGATGATTGCGCCGGTCGCGAGCCCGCCGAGACCCCAAGCCCAATTGTCGTTGTGGTATCCACCGCCGCGATAGCCTCGATAGCCGCCTCGGTATCCACCTCGATAGCCGCCTCGGTATCCTCCTCGGTATCCACCGCCGCGGTAATGTCTGTACTGGACCGGCTGCGCCTCCGGGGCTTCGATCTTCGGCATGGCAACGGTGGGAAACGCCATGGCCGGCGGGACGCTCGTCAGCGCCGTCACCAGCGACAGGATAACGATTGCTAACCTTTTCATTGGCTCATCTTTCCTTCGTAAGCGCTGCGCGTCGAAGTCGGCGCGCAAGGACATTTCAGCCCTCTAGGTAAACTGATCGACTATACTCTAAAATCGACTTTCATTCGAGGAATTATGCAGGAAGGATTTTCTTCGACGGCGGGGCTCCCGGCGAAAGCACGCGCCCACCCTCCGTCATCTCATGTAAGCCGCGAATTAGGCATGACGCGCAATGACATGATCAGGTTTATCGTCTGGGAGTGGATGGAGAAGAACGCCTATCTGCCGGTGCATGAGCTCGATGAATATGGCGATGTTGATGGAAGCGCATGAGGCCACTACCACTTCACACTGAATCCGACCTTGGCGCCGATGGCGCTACTGTCCCCGAAGTCTTTGAGACTGGTGCGGGCAAAGGCTTCACCGTGGGCCGCATAACGCTCATCAGACCAAGTGAGTGATCCGCCCACGCCCAGACCGCCCCAGAGGGCCTGGTTCTCACTGACGACGCTGGTCCCCGAGACATCGACATCCGAGCCGTCAAGGAAGTCGTAATAGAGATTGGCGATGCCGTAGAGCGTCGAGCGGCTGGTCTTTCCGGAGGCATCCTTCCACTCGCTGTCAAAATCGGCCGAGATGCCGAGGCGGCCGGTCAGGCTGTCACCGTCGTCAAGCGAGACATCGGCGCCATAGGCATCGGTGAAACTGTCGAAGCGCACTGAGGAATAGGCGAGCTGTGCCTGCGGCGTCAGCGACCATTGGCCTGTCAGGTCGATCTTCTGTCCGGCTTCGATGCTGAGCCCATAACCGAAGCCGTCATTGCCGTCGGCAAGCGAAGTTTGAAGTGTCGAGGAATTGAGGTCGCTGTCATACCAAGTGACGGCAGCCTGCGTATCGACGTAGAAGCCGCTCTTGCCGTACCAGGTCAAGGTGCCGTCGAAGCCATAGCCCGTGGTGTCGATGTCGCCCTTACCGAAGCGCGAGGAGATGTCGGCCGAAGCGGTGTTCATATGAAAGTTGATCCCGCCGATCAGAGCACCGGCCTCGCTTTCGCGCAGCATTCCGTCGACACCCGCCTGCAGCGTCCAACTGCTGACCTCATAGTCGGTGCCGGTGGTCGAGCTTTCCGGCTCGAAGTGCGAACGGACACCGCCGATGCGGGTCTGGATCCCGGTGGCTGCGGTGTTGCCGTCCTGGTCTGCGGATTGATCACCGTCGAGCATCCGCCCACCGGTGCGCTGGCGCAGCGTGCCGAACTGGTTGAGGCTTTGCAGCACGCCGGCATAGGACTCGTAGACCGGCACACCGGGCGCATAGATCGGCCCGATCGCGACGCCTGCGGCATCGAGTTCGGTCGAACGCAGATACCAGTCGCCATCGGCAGGCGTGCTGACGCCGCCCTGGTAGAGGCGGTAGGCATATGCGCCGCCAACCACGGCCTGATCTCCCTCGAACACATAGTCGCCGAGCAGCGAGAAGTTGCCGGCGGATATGCCGCCGACATCGATGATCTTGATGCCCTCGACCGTCTGCGCGCCGCCGCCGCCGAGGTTGACGACCATTACGTTGGTCGTACCTGCCGTATTGCCCGTCACCACCAGGCGGTCGGATGGCGACGCATCGCCGCCGAGGACCGTTTCGATCTCGAGTGTTCCACCAGACCCGGTATAGTTGCCTGCGATCGTCAGCGTGCCGATCGAATTGCCGGGCGCCACCACGCCGGCATTGGTCACATCGCCGAAGATCGTGCCGGTGCCGCCGAGAATGCCGGCGCCCGATGTCGTGACCGGGCTGGTGATCGAACCATTGACGGCAAGCCGGCCACCGCTCACCGTCGTCGCGCCGGTATAGGTGTTGACGCCCGACAGCGTCTGATTGCCGCCAGTAACGGTCAGTCCGCCCGTGCCGCCGATGACGCCCGCGAAAGTGTCGTTGGCATTGGCGATCGTCAGAGTTTGGGCTCCGAGTAGGACGCTGCCGCTGCCCGCCAGGCTCTGGATGGTTGGGGTCGTGGCGGCCGAAACATCGAAGATGCCATCCGCGACAACCCGGCCGGAACTGGCAATGGCGCCGGCGCCGGTAAGGGCCAGGCTGCTGCCGAAGTCGATCTGGGTCTCTCCGGTATAGATGCTGTTCGCCAGGAGGCTGAAGACACCGCCGCCGGTGACGGTCAGGCCACCAACGCCTGAAAAGCCCGACGTTGCGTCGGTTCCCACGGCAAAACCGGCAGTATCGATCGTCAGCCCGCCGGCGAGAAGGTTGAGCTCGGTGCCGGTAAAGCCGTTGATGAAGGTTGCGTTAGCGGCCGTCGCGCGCAGAATGCCGTCGTCGAAATTGGCCTGGCTGGCGCCCGCACCGCCCCGCAAGGTCTGCGCCTGCAGAGTGCCGCCACTGCTGATGTTGACAGTACCTGAAGACGTGACGCCGGAACCCAGGATCACGGTGATTAAATTGACTTGACCGCCATTCTCAATGTTGATTGTGCCGGCGCCGAGAAATCCGACAGCTGAATTTATGACCGTGGTTGCATTCCACAGCGATCCCGCACCGGTAACGGTGACGACGCCGGCGGCTCCGGCTACTACCCCAAGGCGCACTTGTCCGGTGCTTGTCAGGGTGCTGCCATTCTGGATCGTCAGAAGCCCAGGTACCGTCGCGTTTGCGCCAACTTGTGTTGATCCCACCGAGACATTGACCGGCCCAGTCACACCAAGGACGACCGGCCTGTTGCCCGGTGCACCCGGCGTACTGATGTTAACGGTTGTACCAGCACCGGGGACGACGCCTCCCGACCAGTTGCTCCCGTCTGTCCAGTCACTGCTCGTCAATCCGCGCCAGTCAGCGGCTTGGGACGCCCCTGCGAAGATCGCCATCAACGCCGCCGCAGAGACGCCCGCCAGCAGCCCGCGCAGATTGAAGGATGGCGCGCCGATCTTGTTGATGGCTCGCAACGTATCGCCGCCCATGATCGTCCCCGGAATCAATAAAGAGAACAGTACGGTAGGTGAGCCACAGAAGGGTGACAACCTACCGGTTCAACCAAATGCTCCTAAAGCTTGAACAATTCCTTGCCGACTTCAGGCAAGTTGTAGGGTCTTCAAAGCCAGCCAGAGGCTTCAAAAACATCCGCCAAAGCGGACCATGAAGGTTGCGGCGCTGAGCGGCGGTCATGCGCCCCCAACCCAGTCATTGGCGTTTGCGCTAACGGAATCGAAAGCTCCCGCAAAATGGAGGGAACAAGGATGACAGGTCCGGATCAAGTTGTCTGACTGATCGCGTCTGCGGCTCGTAAGAGAGAGCCGCCCGCGATGACCCGCATGTCTCTTGCGCTACTGGGCAAGATAACCGCCGTCGATGTTCAACTCGACGCCGGTTACGTAGCTTGCCTCCTCGGAAGCCAGATACAGGCAGCCATAGGCGATCTCGATCGACCTGCCACCGCGCTTCATCGGTGTTGCCGCGATGACAGCTTCATTGAGCTCTGGCGCCTGTGCATCCGTCAGCGGCGTGTGTACGAAGCCCGGATGCACGGAGTTGACCCGGATCCCGTCGGATACGTACGTCATCGCCGCGTTTTTCGACATGTTGCGGACTGCACCTTTGGCGGCATGGTAGGAATGCGCACCCGCAACCGCCGCACTGCCCCAGATCGAGGAGATGTTGACGATCGAACCCGCTTGCTGCTTGCGCATGACGCGAATTGCTTCCCGCATGCCGAGGAAGACACCAGTCTGGTCGACGGCGATCATCTTCAGCCAGTCCTTCATCTCCAGCCTGTCGAGCGGCTCGTAGGCGATGATGCCGGCATTGTTTACAAGCACGTCAAGTCGGCCATGTTTCCTGACGATCGCGGCAACGACCGTTGCCCATTGCTCTTCGCTGGTCACATCAAGCGTCATTGCTTCGACGGCGTCGGGATATGGTCTTTCGGACGGCTTGATGTCGCCGGCGATGACGATGGCGCCCTCGCTATTGAACAGATCCGCGACTGCGAAACCGATACCACCTGCGGCTCCTGTGACCAATGCAACCTTGCCCTCGAGTCTCATCTTGCAGCTCCTTCCTGGCTTGATGGTGTCGCGTGCAGAAGCGGCGCCTGCGGCGCGGCGTGTTCTTCCCCGAGCAATCCCGCGATGGCCCTCGTTCGCCGACGTCCAGTCTTGGGAAGTGTGCTAGTCGCCAGCCGGCGCGAGGATCTGCATTCGCATCACCTTCACTCCGCCATCGGCAAGTTCGGGCAGCTTGGCAAACCACTCCTTCACATACGGCATGGCGTTATGAGCCTCAAAGTCGGCTTCGTTGGCGAATATCTCGTAGAAGATGAAGTGTCCGGGGGTCTCGCGGTTCTCCTGAAGAAAATAGACGAGGTTTGCGGGATCGCTGCGGACAAGGTCAATGAGAGGAAGCGTGACGGCCCGTAGTTCGGCCTCCTTGCCCGGTTTGGCACGGACCTCGGCAACAACCGAATAGGCTCCACTTGCAATTTTGGCATAGCCCTGGCCCGGGCCTTCCTGAGCGAGCGCGTCCGCTTGGAGAACGGATCCCGCGAACAGGCCCCCGAGCAGAATAGCCGAAGCTTGCAGCCGCAGCGTTGTGATCATGTCGTTTCTCCTTATCTTGCCAAGCGCGGTAAGATGGCCCGCTGGCCAAATCCGGGTGCCGGCCTGCAAAGTGATGCTGATGCCTCTTGCGCTTACTTCGCGCTCGCAAGTTGCAGATGCGCCGCCAATGCATCGGCAAACCGCTTTTTCACCGGTCCAAGCGCCTTCACGAACTCCAGTTGTTCCCCCTCCGGGCCCTTGCAATAGATCAGTTCCCAGCCGTCTGATGGCGCAACGGTCACCTTGTTGGTGTTGGCGCTCTGGGGGGCCGCCTTTCGTTCGTCTTCTGTCGAAACACGTATGATGCGATTTGCCCGCACCTGCGTCATGCCGCGTCGTGCGGACTCCGCCTCGAGATCGGCGATGAACTGATTGAAGTCGACATCATCCCGGACATAGAAGCAGATGTGCATCATTCGCGGAAAAGCCGGGCTCATGTGCTCCACAGGTTCCGCGAACGCCTTGGAGCCACCCATCGGTTGGTCCGCATCGCGATACTGCAAGAGCTCAATGACGACGTTGTCGAACTGGATGAATCGCACATCGAGGCGTTGGGCACCGTCCCTGAGGTCAGGCACGCCGATCGTCCGCGGATTGACGCCGAGCTGATTGGCCAGGATTTCCTGGTCGGCAAGCAGTGTGTTCTGCACGGCGTCGCCTTGAAAGTCACCATGGCGGAAGACTTCGGTCCCACCGAGTACGGCTGTGTAGAACTCGTATGCGCGTTCCATGTTCTGCACGGTCAGGCCGAAATGCTGTACGCCCTGAAGCCGGGCACCCAGCGAACCTGGATCGCCGGTTGCGACTGGAGTTTGTGCGGACGCAGTTGCATCGCCTGCGAGGGCAGCGGCAATTCCGCCGATTGCAACGCCTCCGGCGGCGCGAAGGATGGCGCGGCGCTCCGGGTCGTCCGGTTGGGTAGCTGGCTTTTGATCGCGAGACATCATTGCCTCCTGTGTTCGCGGGGTGACTGCGCAGATTCTAGCGCGTCCGCGCTTGCGAGGCTGGTTAAGATCTGGGAAATTTGGTGAACCGAGCAGCCATCCGGTCAGTACGATAACGGCGACCTGGTATCTTCCTGCGCGCGGACCGCGGCCCCCGGACCGCCGCCAACAGAGGCTCACAAGGGATATGGACACAACGGCGGGGCGGACCAGACGGATTGCAATCGTGCTGGGTGCAGGCGCGGGAATGTATTTCAGCATCGGGATCGTGCTGATCTATGGCTTCAGCGTTTTCATCGTGCCGATCACCGAGGATACTGGGTGGGATCGGACCGTTGTGGCCGCCGTCGTCGCACCGATAGCCGTCGTAAACGGTCTTATGTCGCCTGTAGTAGGGGCGTTGACGGATCGGTTCGGCCCGCGCCGGGTGCTTGCCGTATCGTCCATGTCGATGGCGATCGGCCTTATCGGGGTCGGCATTGCATCGCAGAATTTGACCACATTCATCGTGGCCGTCGCCGTGGCAAGCCTTATGGGTGCCGCGCAGACCGGCGTGCCCTACACCTATGTGGTGGTCGGATGGTTCTCCGCGCGACGCGGTCTCGCACTGGGTGTCATGCTTTCCTTCGTGGGGCTTGGGATCGCAACGCTTCCTCCGTTCTTTGCATTGCTGATTTCCGAGTGGGGCTGGCGCTTTGCCTTCATGGCAGCCGGTCTGATATCGATGGCGGTCACGCTTCCCGTCGCGCTTTTCGCCATTCGTGATCCACCCGTGCTTCAGCGACCCGACCGCACAGGGGGCGAGGGCCACACTGTTCGCCGGGCGGTGGAGACGGCAAGCTTCTGGTTGATGCTGGGCGCATTCTTTCTCAACTACTTCGCCGCTGCAGCCGGGTCTATTTCGCTCCCTGTCGTGCTGGCGGATCGCGGAGCGGATCCGGCAATGGCGGCCTTGGTCATGAGCCTTGTGGGCTTGTCCTTCATTGTCATGCGTCTCGGCTTCGGGGCACTGCTCGATCGATTTCCCCCGGTCCCGTTGACTAGCCTGGCTTTTCTGTCGCCCGTTGTCGGTCATTTCATTCTGTTGAATTCCGAAGGTCTGATCCCGGTCTATGTCAGCGCCGTCTTCTTCGGCCTCGCCACCGGAGCAGAGGGCGACGCGATCGGCTACCTGCTGTCGAAACGCTTCGGAATGCGAAGCTTCGGCAAGCTCTTCGGCATCAACTACATGGCTTTGACCATGGGCGCTGGACTTGGCCCGGCATCGCTGCACATCATGGCCGCCGAAGGTACGCGCTACGTCGAGGCCTTCTCAATCTTCGCGGGCATTGCCGTGATCGCTCCGATCCTTCTCATGTTGGATCGCCGTACGCGAGCGCTGACGCGCTAGCTAGGAGTTCGGATGTGTATGCCCATCGCGACGAGCCTGACGAGCAGCGCTTTTGCTCCCCTTGCCGGCATCCCCCAAGGTATCGAGGAGTGCGCGCGCCTTCACCAGATCGCGGGTGGTGAGCCCTTCGCCGAAGCGTCGATAAATCGGTGCCAGAAGCCCGCCAACCCTTTCGCTTTGTCCCGACTGAGCCCAATGCTCGGCGAGAGCTGTTGCGGCGCGCAACTCCCATGACAGTGCACCTTGGTGGCGCGCGAGGTCGAGCGACTGAAAATAAAGGGCTTCTGCGGTTTTTACCGTCCGGTTGGCGCTTTCCTTGCCCAACAAAACCGCCTTTATGCGCAGCAGTTCCGGCATGCACCAGATTTCGCCGGTCGATGCCGAAAGCGCGACTGCCTCGCCGATCGCGGTCTGCCCCGCATCAACGTCCCCATGATCCCCCAGACCCGCAGCGTAAACGCCGATATAGAAAGGGCAACGCATGCGGAAACCGACCACAAGAAGCTCATCGAGCGCGCCTCTCAACATCGCCAGTCCAGACGGATCACCGCTTTGCAGCAACCATTCTGCGCGCAGGCAGCGGCTCATGGCACTCCAAATCGACATCGCGTGCTCCGCGACATGGGCTTCGATGCCAACAAGCAGGCGCTCCGCGGCAGCAAGGTCTCCCGTCCACAGCGCAATGGGGCAGGTCGTGTGGACGATGGCATTGCAGAGCGCGAGGGCGTGCTGCGAGGCCCGTGCCTCTTCCAATTGACGCTGCGCCATGGCAACCGCCTTGTCGGGATGCCCCTGCAGCCAGGTGACGTTCGCAAGGGTACCCCTTGCCGCAGATCGTGGGTCCAACTGGAAACGCGCAATGTCGGAACGGGTCACGGGAGGGACATATCGGGAGATCATCCGTTCGAGGTGACGCCGTGCCTCGGCAAGCTCTCCCAAGTAGCGCAGAGCGGTTCCAGTCTGCCTATCGACATTGTTGCGTGCATCCAGATCGCCGCGGTCGGTTGCCAGCTTTCTTATCCGATCCGCCATCCCCAAGGCCGATTGGTGATCGCCCGTCCAGGTGAAATAGTCGCACAATCCCCACAGGCACCTGAGCATGTATTCGGTGTCGTTGAGCACTTCGGCGGAGCCGAGGGCTGTGGTCCAGGCGGTCTTGACTTCGGGTAGCGGGCCGCGGGTGTGAAGCAGCGCCGTGCCATAGGCAAGCTGCAGCTTCATCTCGTCGCTCGCACTACGGAAATCGGCAAAACAACGACTGAGGGCGAGTTCTACCCCGGTGCGGCACTCCTCCAGGAGCGATAGATGTTCCCAAAACGGGAGAGCAGCAACCGTGAGCGCTACGCCGGTGGCAACGCTGCGGTTCCCGGAGAACGCCCAGCCCAAAGCACCGCGGATATCGTCCATCTTTCGCCCGTACTCGGCGAGCCATTGGGCCGTCGGCCGGATTTTCCATTCCGCCTCGGCGCGTTTGGCGAGTTCGAGGAGATGTTCGGCGTGGCGCTGGCGCAGGCTGTTGCTTTCGCCGCTCTCGGCAAGTTTCTGCAGCGCATATTTGCGGGTTGTATCGAGCAATCTGTAGTGCGTCCCGAGCTCTCCTCTCTCCGTCGATATAAGCGACTTCGCAACGAGGTTCGCGACACCGTGAATGCATCCGGAGCGGGCACGACCCTTGTCGACTGCAACGGCGCAGGCCGATTCGAGACTGAAGGCGCCTGCAAAGACCGAGAGCCGTCGCAGCAGGACGCGCTCAGGCTCGGCGAGCAGGCCATAGCTCCAGTCCAGCGTTGCAGCCAAGGTGTGGTGGCGAGGGTCGCCACTCCGCCTATCGCTCAACACATGAGATTGATCGGCGAGAAGGTCGAGGAGTTCGCGTGTACTGAACGCATCCAGGCGCGGCGCGGCGAGTTCGATCGCGAGTGCCAGCCCATCGAGCCTGCGGCAGATCTCAGCAGCGACTGGCGCGTTCCCGTCGTTGAGCTTGAACTCGCCGCGACTTGCGGCCGCGCGCTCGACGAAGAGCTCGACCGCTGGGAACGCCAAAGCCTGGGCTGCGGAAAGTTCGGACACTTCGGGTGGTGTTTCGAGAGGCGGCAGGCGATAGACCTGTTCTCCGACAACCCGCAGGGGTTCACGGCTCGTGGCGAGAATCCGTACCCTCGCGGCGGCGGCCAGGAGCGTTTCTGCGCAGGAGGCCACCGCTTCGATGACGTGCTCACAATTGTCGAGCACAAGCATGAATTCCCGGTCGGTTGCGAAGGCGGCGACCGCAGCTTTGATATTCGCCGAGTGGACCCTCAATCCCATCGCCGTGGCGATCGCCGTCGGTACGAGAGTCGCATCGTTCACGGTCGCCAGATCAACGAACCAGATGCCATCGTGATACGCAGCAGTAAGTTGATCAGCTATTGCGAGAGCCAACCTCGTCTTGCCGACGCCACCCGGGCCAACGATCGTCAAGAGGCGCGATACCTCAACTGCGCACCGGATTGCATCAACAGCATCGCCTCTTCCCACCAAACGGGTTGTTGAAACAGGCAGATTGTTCGTGCGGGCACCTTGAGACGTCGCCGTGACGGAGGTGTCACTCTGGCCCGAAATACGCACGGGAAAGACGAACCGATAACCCCGGCCGCTCACCGTCGCTATGTATTGCATGTCGCCCGGAGCATCGCCAAGCGCGCGACGAAGAGCTGCAACGTTTACCTTGAGATTGCTTTCCTCGACGAAGGTATCCGGCCAGACGCGCGACACAAGCTCAGCCTTGCCCACCAGTTCGCCGGGACGTTCGATCAGCGCCGCCAAAATTTCCAGTGCGCGGCTACCGACACGAACGGCCGTCTGATCCCGCATCAGCGACTGCCGTTCTGGTACAAGTACGTACGGGCCAAAGAAATAGGAAAGCACGATCGAAGCTCCGGACGCAAACGTACAAACCCCTTGAATACGTGAACGATCGCTTAATGAAACCGCTCACAGCCCCAGGACAATAACCAATATCACATGTGAAATACATCTATGGTCCCACCTCCAATCAACGGCAGTTCTGCGCCCTCGTTGCAGTCCTGGAGATGTTTGGCTCTTTCTGGAAAGCCCGACATGTTCGGAGCTTCGGGAAGGCGCGCTGCACCTTGCAGCATTCGCACCGGTGTGCCTGACCGCCATTAACGGAGGCGCGCCTGGAGAGCGGGGACGCTAGCCAGCCATCTGCGCGCGTAGGCGGGGCGCGATCCAGTCGAGGAAGCAACGCACCTTCAGCGGCAGGGGATCGGCTGGTCCATGGACAACGTTCACCGGAAGCGGTTCCGGTGCGAACTCCGTCAGCAATTCCTGCAGCGCGCCGGAGCGCAATTGATCGGAGATCTGGTAAGACAGCACGCGGATAATGCCGATACCGGCCAGTGCGGCCTGAATGGCAGCCTCCGTCGTGTTGACCGCGAGTTTGTAGCGCGGCTCGACGGCAAAGGCCGCGCCATCCCGCCGGTAGCGCCATTCCGGCGCGGTTGCGAAGCCCTGGAAGCTTATGCCGTCATGCTGGGCGAGGTCATCCGGCTGACGCGGCACTCCTCGGCGGGCGAGATAGTCGGGGCTCGCGCAGATCACCCGGCGGACGGTGCCCACGCGCGTTGCGATAAGCGCGCTGTCCGCCAGATGCCCGATCCGCAGGGCCACATCGACGTGCTCATCCGCCAGACTTAGCTGCCGATCGACCAGGCTCAGGCGCAGGTTGATATCGGGTTGCTCCTTCAGGAATTCCAGCGCAATTGGCAGCAGATGGCGCTCGCCGAAGGCAATCGGTGCGGTCACGTGCAGCCCGCCACGCAGCGCGCTGTAATCGCCGTTGGCCTGCCGCTCCGCCGCGTCCAGTTCCTCCAGAATGCGACGTGACGCGGCGACGAAGGCGCGCCCCTCCTCCGTCACGGCGAGGCCGCGGCGGGTGCGCAGGACCAAGCGCACGCCAAGGTGCTTTTCGAGATCGGCGACCTTGCGGCTGACCGTGGCGAGCGGTGCATGCAGTCGCCGCGCCCCGGCCGAGAGGCTGCCTGCCTCGACCACCGCCAGCAGCACCGACATTGCTTCGAACCGATCCATCGAAACCTTCCAGAATTTGAGAGGTAAGTTCTCTAAATGATAGGATACCCTATCAATTGTGGATATCATAGCTTTCATGTCGTCCAGGGGACGCCGGCCGGCTGGCTCCCGTATTGCCAAAGATCCGGAGGAACACGCATGCCTCAACTTTCACGTCGCGCCTTTGCCAGCGCGCTTCCTTTGGGCCTCATCGGGGGGAGCCTCCTCGGGGGAGACCTGATCGGTGGCGCTCTCGCACCCGCCCTTGCCGCGACGCAGGATACCGCTCAGACGCCGGTCAGCGTTACGCCGCTGGCGCAGATCCGCATTGGCCGCTTCACGGTGACAGCCCTGACCGACGGGTATGCCGATATGCCCTACGACTATTTCCCGGGACGCGCCGCGGCCGAGGTCGAACAGGCGGCAATCGCGCAGTTCACCGCCCGGCCGAGCGGCGTGCGGTTCCTCTTCAACCAGTATCTGGTCGACGATGGCGAGCGCCGGATCCTGATCGATGCCGGTCCAGCGGGCTCGATCGGGCAGACCGGCGAACTGCCGCAGGCGCTCAGCGCGCTCGGCCTGCAGCGCGACCAGATCGACGCGGTGATCGTGACGCATATGCACCAAGACCACATGGGCGGTCTGATCGTCGGGGGCAAGAACAACTACCCCAAGGCGGAACTCTACATCGATCGTCGTGACGTCACCCATTGGACCGACCCGGCCAAGCGCAGCGGCGCGCCCGATTATCTGCAGACCAGCTTCCAAATGGCGGGGGAGGTCGTGCGCCTCTATCCGAAACTCCAGGCGATTGACGGCGAGCGTGAGATTGTGCGGGGCGTCTCCATTGTCGACCTTACCGGCCATACACCCGGCCATATCGGCGTGCGGGTCGAAGATGGCGGGCAGAGCCTCATCATGGTTTCGGATATGATCTTTCCGGTCGTGCATCCTGGGGCGACCGATGTGTTCTTCCTGTTCGAGCAGGACCCTGCAGCGGCCAAAGCGATGCGCGACCGCTTTTTTCCTCGCGCCGCTTCGGAGGGCGCGCTCATCGCCGCCACGCACATGCCCTTCCCAGGGCTCGGCCGTGTCGTCGCCGACCGCGGGCAGATGCGCTGGCAGGTAGCGGACTGGGCCTTGCAGAACTGAGGTCCGCTGCGGCGGGCCCCGCTACGGCAGTCGTGAGGGTAGAAACGGCATGAGCACCAGATATCTCGGTATCGCCACGACGGCCTCCGTCGCGGCCGCGCAGGAACACTATGGCAGCGCGGCGCAGTGGGAGCGGATAGGCGCGCGCGGCCACGCAGAGAGGATCCGGTGCTGGCGAAGAAGCTGACCGTGCCTGACTTACCCCGCTCGCGTGGAACGTCTCGTCCTTATCGCGGTGGAGGCATTCGACTGGAACTGCCCGCAGCATATCACGCTGCGCTTCACGCAGGCTGAGCTAGAGCGTTGGCGAACTCAACCAAAATAATCATTGGGGATGGAATTGACATCATAAACAGCATCAAGACGAATGACGGCGCGCAGAGCGGGCGCATCGGCTTCGGCTCCGCCCCGCAATACCTCTCCGCAAGCATTAACGAAACACGCTGCTCTCCTCTGGATGTCGATCTCGTCGGTTATGGGCCAGATTCTCTGCGTCCGAAAGCGCGTTCGGTGATCACCTGCCGATATAGGCGGCCAGTTCGTCCGGCGTGCCGTTGGGGAAGGCCTGTTTGAGAAAGTCCAGGAACGCCGATACGCGCGCGCTGAGCAGCCGCCGCGATGGGTAGAGTGTCCAGAGAGCGATTTCGGGGCCGTCGATATCGCCCCAATTGACCAGGGTGCCGTCAGCCAGGTCGTGGCTGACCAGCGAAATGGGAAGACGTCCTGCACCGACGCCGGCGCGCACCGCATCTCGGACCATGATGAGCGTCGCCAAGGTGAGCACAGGTTCGATCCTGATCGCCGACCGGCCGCCTGGTGTCTTCACCGGCCATGTTTGGGCTTCGCCTGCGCCACGCGCAACGCCGGGAGCGGCGTGTCCGCCGGTCGGGCGAGGGAGATCGGGGCTCGCCACCACCACCAGCCGGTCGCGCAGAAACGCCCGCCCGACCAGGCTTTCGTCGGGATCGGGATTGACCCGGATGACCAGATCGTAGCCTTCCTCGATCATATCGACGGGCCGGTCCTCACTCGTCACCTCGAGCCTCACCTCCGGATATTGGAGGGTAAAGCCGGCGGCGATCCTGCCCATTGCGGTTTGGGAAAAATGCAACGGTGCACTGATCCGCAATCTCCCCTTGGGTTTTTGACCGCCGGAGGCAATCGCCGCAGCCGTCTCGTCCAGTTCGGCGAGCAGCGCCCCCGTCCGCTCGAACAGCGCCCGTCCTTCCTCGGTAAGCTTCAGGTTCCGCGCACCCCGTTCAAACAGCCGTAGATCAAGGCCGCTTTCCAGCTCGGCGACACGCCGCGACAATGTCGCCTTCGGCCGGCCTGTCGCCCTTGCCGCTTTGCCGAAGCCACCATGGCGGGCAACGAGATTGAAATCGGCAAGCGCAAGAAGATCCATGTCTGTTCCACCAGTGAGACGGTCTATCTAAAATCGCCGTCTATCGGGCTGCCAGTGAACCACACATATTCGACGTGTCAAGCAACCCAACACGGAGAAAGACCATGACCATTCTCGTCACCGGCGCCACAGGCAATGTTGGCCGCCAAGTCGTCGAACACCTCGTCAAGCGCGGCGCCGATGTCCGTGCTCTTGTCCGCGACCCATCGAAAGCGGATTTCCCGGCTGGCGTCAGCGTCGCCCAAGGCGACTTCCTCGACGTCGACTCGCTGCGCAACGCCATGTCAGGCGTGTCGACGCTGTTCCTGCTCAACGCCGTGGTGCCAGACGAATTCACCCAGGCATTGATTGCGCTGAACGTCGCCCGATCGGCCGGCATCGAGCGGATCGTTTATCTCTCGGTGATCCACGCCGACGTCTACGTCAACGTGCCGCATTTCGCCGGCAAGTTCGGCGTCGAGCGGATGATCGAGCAGATGGGTTTCAAGGCGACCATCTTGCGCCCGGCCTACTTCATCCAGAACGATCTGACGGTCAAAGACGTCATCACCGGCTACGGCGCCTACCCGATGCCGGTCGGTGCCAAGGGTCTCGCCATGATCGATGTTCGCGATATCGCCGAGATCGCCGCCCTTGAGCTGCTGCGCCGCGAACAGGCTGCGGAGCCGCTGGCGCTCGACCGTATCAACCTCGTCGGTCCGGAGACACTCACCGGAACCGATATCGCCGCCATCTGGTCCGACGTGCTCGCCCGCCCGATCCGCTATGGCGGCGACAATACCGAGGGCTTCGAGCAGAATCTCAAGCAGTTCATGCCGGCCTGGATGGCATACGACATGCGCCTGATGGGAGAACGCTTCCTGACCGACGGGATGCTGCCTGAGGCCGGCGATGTCGAGCGCCTGACAAAGCTGCTCGGACGCCCGCTGCGCTCCTATTCCGCCTTCGCCTCGGAAACGGTTGCTTCCGCCTGAAGCAACCAACGGATACCTCGAAAGGACTATCACCATGATCTACGCGACCGCCACAGTTCCGGTGAATCCGGAAGGCGAAACCCCATTGACGCGCGCCGAGGCCTGGCAAGGTCTCGAACGCAAGGCACGCGACGCCCGGCTCTTTCTTCCCGCCGGTCTCTGCACCCGCTGCGATGTCGTAGAGGAAAGCCCGACCCATTTCGTGCGCGAGGCGACGATTGCCGGGCAGGATCTGCGCGAGATCATCACCCTGGACCGGCAAGGCAAGGTCACCTTCTTTCAGGCGACGGGGCCACGCGAGGGAGCGATCGTCAACGAGCTTTTCGAGGATGAAGACGGTCAGCTGCAACTGCGCTTCTACTGCTATCTCGGCCTGCGCGGCAAAGAGCCGAATGGCCCGGAAGAGCAGGCCGAGCAGGCACAATTCGATGGCGAAACGGGCTACAGGGCCGCCCTGCTATCGACACTGAAGCGGACCCGCGAATTGCTGGCAGAGGGAAAGCTCTAAATATCGTCGCAGCACAAGCAACAGGGCTGCGACCTTTCTCCAGCCTCATCCTGAAGCGCCCCGAAGGGGCCTCGAAGGACGGGGCTGGCCATGGGCCGAGCCGCTTGTCGGTCAAAGCGGACAAGCGCCTTGCCGGCGTAGCGCTCACCGGGCGGGAGTTAATCTTGCCGGCATCCATATGGCTCGCGAAGGCGCGAAAGCCGGTACAGGGACGACTATCGCGAGGTTTCCAGGCGGCCACCGGAGCGCAGAATGTTCAGCCAGGCCTGCGACGCTTTCTCCCCGCCTGTGCCCCCGAAATGGCAATCATCGTAGCGGTCGTCTCCATCGAGTAACGCATCGGAATTTACGCCCTCTCGGATACCGTGGCCGCTTTTTGACAGGGCCAGTTGCGCCCGCACGACCGCATTGTCTGGAATATGCTCCTTGAAGCCGCCGTTGCTCGGTTCGAGGCATTTCGATGCGATCGAAATGTAAACAGGTGCTTCGACGCCGTGCTGACGCAACGTGTCAACCATCGACATGAAACGTTCCTGGTAGGCCTCCGCAGTGGTGCCCATAACGAGGTCCGCCTCTCCTTGAACCCAGAGGACGTTCGTTATCCGGTAACCGGAATCCTGAAGCTGTTTCACGGTATCGACCAGCACGGGATTGAAGTCGCCACCTGCCGCCCATCTTGCGACCTCAGATCCGGAATATGCGAGAGGTGCGAGGATGACATTGTCATTTTGACCCGATGCGATCAAATTGTTCCCAAGGAGCGTCCAATACTCTCCCCTGGTATTGGTCGATCCAAGAAGGGGTGACGCCGCGATGAAGCAGCGTTTGTCAAAGGCGTTTACAACGCGCGCGCCATAATTCGACCGGTGCCGTTGTCCTCCGTAGTTGGCCGCGTTCGATTGGCCAAGAATGAGTAAGACAGCAGTCCGGTCAGTCTGAGGCGGGCAGGCCACCAGCGTTTTCGATTCATCCCCGATCAGCCGTTCCTTGTCGTCGAAAGTATAACGGCTTGGAGCCGCCACCTTCTCTCCGCCAACCACTTTTTTCAGCGCGGAAAGTTGTGGCCAAGGAAAGATCTCACGTCTCGCGCTCATGCCGCCGAGAAAGTAGATGGCGATCAAGGCGGCCAAGCCGACTGCCATTGTTCTGCGCATGTCGTTGCCTTTCAAACATTATCCGATCACATGGAACCTATCGGACCGATCAAGGCTGCTCCAGCCATGAAGGTCCTTTACACTCCAGCCACATCTGCTTTCTTCGGGCATGATCTTTGTCGTCACGAAGATCGAGCCCCCTCGACGACAATTTCGCGCGGGGTCGCCGGAAACCTGCTCTAAACTATAGACCGGACCAGTGATTACAATCATCCGGATGGGTTAGATCGTACCTGCTATGGGCAGGACCAGATAAAGCAGCGGGCCGCCGATCATACGCGCGAAATCGCCGCCGGGGCAGGTCTCCGGCGGACCCGCGAACTGCTGGCAGAGGGAAGCTCTGAGTATCGCCGCAACAAAAATAGCAGAGCGGCTGGTCATGGGTTTATCCCTGACCAGCCGCCGAGTGTCAGGCGGCCTTTGCCGCTGCCAGGGCAGCAAGCAGAATGCCGGCGGTCTCCACCGATGAACCGGGGTTCTGCCCGGTGATGAGCAGGCCGTCCTGGACGGCATAGGACGTCCAGTCGTCGCCGCTGGAATAGATGCCGCCATTCTCCTTCAACATGTCCTCGACCAGGAACGGCACCACCTGAGTCAGGCCGACGCCGTCTTCCTCGGAGTTCTTGAAGCCGGTGACTTGTCTGCCCTGGACCAGCGGCGTGCCGTCCAAAGCCTTGACGTGGCGCAGCACACCCGGGGCGTGGCAGACAAAGGCGACGTGCTTGCCGGCCTGATAGAGCGATTGGATGAGGGCGATCGAATTCTTGTCTTCCGCCAGATCCCAAAGCGGGCCATGACCGCCCGGATAAAAGACGGCGTCGTAATCGTCATGGGAGACCGAAGCGAGCTTTACGGTCGAGGCAAGCACGGCCTGGGCATCCGTGTCGGCATGGAAGCGGCGGGTCTGGTCGGTCTGGAAGCCGGGTTCGTCGCTCTTCGGGTCGAGAGGCGGCTGTCCGCCCTTGGGCGATACAACGGTGATATCGGCCCCGGCTTCGAGGAAGGCATAATAGGGGGCGGCAAACTCTTCGAGCCAGAAGCCGGTCTTCCGGCCGGTGTCGCCCAGTTCGTCGTGCGAGGTGAGAACCATGAGGATTTTCATCTGGAGATCCTTTCGAGACAGATGTGATCGGCTGCTTTCGATGAGGGCATCATGCCCCGGCCGCTCTCATTCCGGAAATTTATTTCTTTGATTTCAGATATGCATTCGGCAATATATCTGGATGAAGTATGACCTCAACCTCCTGCCTGTCTTCGTGGCGCTCATGGAAGAGCGCAATGTCACGCGCGCAGCCGAACAACTGGGCATGACGCAGCCGGCCGTCTCCAACGCCTTGAACCGCCTTCGCGAGACGCTGCGCGATCCGCTGTTCATCCGCGAGCGCTACGGCATGAAGCCGACTGAGATGGCAGAGGCACTTGCTCCGGTGATCCGCGGGGCATTGGCGAGCCTGGATGACGTCATTCTCGGTCAGCAGGCGTTCGATCCGGCGCGAGCGACACGGCAGTTCACCATCGCCCCCAACAGCTACGTCGAGTTTGTCCTGATGCCGGTGATCGTGGCGCGGTTGCGCGAATGTGCGCCCGGGATCAGGCTTCGCCTGACGCCCTTCGGCAATGATCTGGCCGAGACCGGCGCAATATCAGGGGCGACCGAAATGGTGCTCGGCAGGATCGTCGAGCCGCCTGATAACATGGTCGTGCAGCATCTCATGGATGATGGGCTGGCCTGTGTCGTGCGCAAAGATCATCCCGAGATCACCGAAAGCATCTCCGAGGAACGGTATCAGCGGATGCGGCATGTGAACGTGCTTCCGCCCGGCCGGATGCGCGTCGGCCTGTTCCAGATGCTGCAGCAGGCAGGCCTCAGGCGCGACGTCTCGGTCTCCGTCACTCATTTCCTGGCGGTCCCGGAAATGGTGGCCGTCACCGACTATTGCGCCACGCTGCCCCGGCTGATCTGCCATCGCCTTGCCCGCGACCCGCGCCTCAAGATCCTGCCCGCACCGGTCGATCTCGGCAGCTTCCCGGTCGAGCTGGCATGGCATGTCCGCTACCGAAACGATCCCGCCCACCGGTGGCTGAGATCATTGATATCAGAGGTGGCAAAGGAAGTCTCCGACGCTGCGGTGCCGGAAGCGATGGCTGGAAATTGAGAGCGCGTGTTTGCCCTCGGCGGTTGCACGCGCGCCCGAACGATTGCATTGTTCTGTTTCAAGATGAGGAGAATTCCATGCCGAAGGCCGTTGGAATCGGCGGTGTGTTTTTCAGGGCGGCGAACCCGGCCGGCCTGGCTGAATGGTATCAAAAGCATCTCGGTATTGACGACCTGCACAAGTCGGTGTGGCATCAAGAGGCCGGGATGACGATATTTGGTCCGTTCTCGAAGGACACCGACTATTTCGGTCGTGCGGAACAACAATGGATGGTCAATTTCCGCGTGGACGATCTCGATGGACTGATCGCCAGCCTGACGGCAAGTGGGATTGCGGTGGAAACCCGGGACGAGTGGAACTCGGAGGTAGGCCGCTTTGCCCGGATTCACGATCCCGAAGGTAACCCAGTCGAGCTTTGGGAGCCGGCGCAGGATTGATGGCACATGGTCGCTCTCGACCACGCTGTCCAGTAGGCGCTGCTGAAGGCTAACTCATTTCGTCGGCTGCGACCGTACGGTCAGTTTATGTCCGTCGGGATCGCGAAGATAGGCGACGAATGACCCGTTCGGACGTTCCTGTGGCGGGCTCTCGATGGCTGTGCCGCCATGCGCGGTACCGGCGGCATGCCAGGCTAGAACATGAGCGGGGCTCGCGGCCGCGATACCGATAGTCCCGCCGTTGGCTACGGTCGCCGGCTTGCCATCAATTGGTTTCGTGATCATCAGCCGACCTCCCTCGTGGGCATAGATCAGCCTACCTCTTGCATCCATCTCGCCGGGCTTGCCTCCCAAGGCAGCGAACGTGGCGTCGTAGAAGTTTCTGGCCCGCTCCAAGTCGTTGCTTCCAATCATCACGTGGGTGAACATGCTTCATCTCCCGTAAGGTAGCCAATAGATCAGTGGCCGATCTCGATAAATTCACGTGGCTTTGCCAACGCCTTTCACCCTGGCACAGGGTCCTTCGCCCGTGCCCCCTAGACTGGGAAAGGGTTTCGCCACGCATCCAGTTCTTCAAGCCGTCCGTACCACGCTTGGATATGCCGAAACTCGGCGAGTGGAATCCCTGCGGCGGTTGCAAAAGGAAGTGCAGCGGCCAATGCGAAGTCTGCCACAGTCAGTGTCTTCCCGACGGCGACGCTGTTCTTGGCCAAATGATCGTCGAGCACGCGACCATGGAGTCGAAAACTCGTCCTCGCATTGTCGATCACGGCGACGTCAGGCTCCCCGCCGAACAACGGCTTGATCAAGGTTTCAAACCAGAGCGTTGCCCCGTGCAGGGTGAAGTGACTGGCATCCCAGCTCAACCAGCGCAGCACGTCGATCTGGCGGTGGTCATGCGGCCAGAAATCCGATGCGACGCTGTCAGACAGCCTGCACATGATGGCGTTCGCTTCCCACAAAGTTCCGGCATCATCCTGCAGCACCGGGACTTTCCCGTTCGGGTTAAGCGCCAGGAATTTTGGACTGCGCTGTTCTCCGCTTGCCAGATCAACCCTGACGAACTCGACGTCGGCTTTGAGAAAACGAGCGGCGGCGCAGGCCTTCCGAGGATTGAGCGTCTCGCAATAATAGAGCTTCATCGCCGCCTTAAGCATGATCCGGCCCTTCGGATCTAGTCCCGAGAAAGAAGCTCAACCGCTCGAGACTTTGCGACCAGCCGTCTTCATGACCCTTTAGTGACGATGCGCTATCAAATCCACTCTGCCGAAACGTCATTTCCGTGCCTCCGTCGCTGTCCCTGAATGTGATGGTGACGACCGTTTGCGGGCTGTTTTCGCCGGTTGCGAGCTCCCAGGCATGTGTGAAGACAAGCCTGTGCGGCGGCTCGACCTCCAGATATTTTCCGCCGACCCAATGCTCTTCTCCATCTGGCGCGATCAGACAGGCGCGGTGTCTGCCGCCGGGCCAGGCTTCAAGCCGATCGCCCACCGCCTTGAAACCGTGAGGGCCGCACCATTGCACCAAGGCTTTCGGGTCGGTCCATGCCCGGAAAACCAGATCGCATGGGGCATCAAACCTTCGGACGAGAACCAGGTCGCGGGTATTGTCGGTATCGGTCTCTGGATTAGTCATTGTCGTATCCTTGTACCTTGGACAGATAGTCATCGAGACGATCGAAGCTTTGATCCCAGAAGCGTCTGTAATCGGCGACCCAATCAGCAACCGTCTTCAACGCGGCCGGCTCGAGCACGCGGGGACGCGAATTGGCTTCACGGCCGGAGCGGATCAATCCGGCTTGTTCCAGGACCTTGAGATGCTTCGATATGGCAGGCTGAGACAACTCGAAGGGATCAGCGAGTTCGGCCACCGTCGCCTTGCCGTTCGCAAGCCGCCCAAGAATTGCGCGCCTCGTGGGATCGGCGAGTGCGGAGAAAATCGCATCGAGCTTGTCGTCCATAAATCACCATCTAGCTATATAGCTGTATAGATATATTCTGTTGGGCGAAATGTCAAAGGCAATTTTGCGTTGGATTGGCAACGACCCTTGCGGGACGACGGACGGTGGAGCCTCGGCCAGGACGCCGACCACGCTTCTTTCAAGATGCGATTACGGCAAGGGCAATCAGGGTGACGAAGACGCTGAGCGGCGCCAGGTGTGCATAGTCGCGGTGGCGAAGAACCGTGAAAACCGCAGCCGCGATGATGGCCGCCCCAAGCGCCATGCCACCAAGGCGGCTGACGGGAAGCGCGATCAGGACGGCGCTCGATATCTCCAGCCCGCCCGTCACGATGCCCCACCAGCGCGGATAGCCCCACCGGGCGAATTCGTTTCGCGTCCCGGTCGTGCCGATCGCGTTGACGAGGCCGGCGCCTGAGAATGCGGCGACCAGAAACCAGATTGCAAGAACGTGAACCATCTCAGAGCCCGCCGATCATCATGGGGATAGCGACCAGGACCATGACCGCCGCCGTCAGACCGTGAATGGCGAAGGCGCTTTTGGTGGAGCCCTTTGCTGCGAGGATGAGCAGCATGTCGCCTGCGGGGATCATCGCTTCGACCAAAAGCACGATGCCGACCTCGCGTTCTGTGCCCGACACCATGAAGGCCAGCACGAGCATTCCGGCGACGATATCGCGCACTCCCTTGAGGCGGAGCCACCAAGCGACGTTTGGGCCATCCTCGGGAAGCGGCAGGCCGAAACTGCGCATCGTCGTCGTCGGGCTGGCAATATAGCTGGTGCCGATCGCGATAATCGCGAGGGCAAGCAGCAACCCTGTCCCATTTAACAGCCACTGCATTATGCACTCCTTCTGTCTGTGCTATATAAAATAGCGTTGCTAGATAAATGTGCTAGCGTTGCTAGTTTGTCAAGCGCGGATATAATCCTCGCCTATTGACCTTTCGGCCGTGGAGATTGTGGGAATGGGTAGCGCAGAGCGAAAAATGCGGGAAAGGGCCGAGCGCGAAGATCGCATTGTCGCGGCGGCCCGTGCCGTCGCCGAGAGCGAAGGATGGGACGCGGTGACGATCCGCCGCCTGGCCACGGAAATCGAATACAGCCAGCCGGTCCTCTATTCGCATTTCGCCAACAGGGACGCCATCGTTGCCGCAGTTGCGATCGAGGGCTTCAAGGAGCTCGCAACCGTTCTTCGGGAAGCGGCGGGCGGGGCGAAGGGACGACGACAGTCCCTCATGGATGTCGCCATGGCCTATTTCGCCTTCGCCTTCAGTCGCCCAGCACTCTACGAGGCGATGTTTATCCTGCCGACCCAATTGCAGTTCGCCGAGGCGGAAACGAGATCGGAACTTCGGGCCGGTTTCGACGCCATTGCAGCAGCCGTGTCTCCGTTCTCGCGCCATGTGGAGATCGTGACCGAGACCTTCTGGGCAGCCCTTCATGGGCTTGCCGAGCTCGAACGTTCAGGCCGCATCAGGCCCGGTATGCGTGACAAACGCATCGCGCTTGTTGTTCAGGCGATCGTCGATGCGGGGGTTCATCAAACCGGGTCGTCAGATCAGGTCTGAAGGCTGGGCTGGTGCCGTGCTCCGGCGCACGAGCTTAACCGGCAGGCGATTTCCCCAGAGCTTGTGTCGGACCGATCTGCTCCGGGAAAACCGGCTGGCCCCATTGTTTGCACGGCAAGTGTGGCCGCGCCTTCGTCGCCCACCCGGACGGCGCCGCGCGGCCAGGCGCTCAGCGGTCCAGCCAGGCGGCGAGTCCATCAAGCGTCTGCAGCCCGTATTCCACCGCGCCGAAGCCGATGACCACCTGGCGCCGCTTGGCGCTGGGGTGGAGCTGGCGCAAGGTCAGCACCGTCTTGCCGTCGGCCTGCTCATCGAAGGTCACCGTGGCGCGGAAACGGTCGGGGTCGTCAGGATCGGGCGTGCCATAGTCCATCACGATCCTCTCGTTCGGCACGATCTCCAGAAAGCGCATGAGGTTCGGGAAGCGCTGCTGGCGGCCCTCGAACACGCCCACCATGTCGAACCGCCAGACCCCGCCCTCGCGGATATCGGCCTCGTGGCTCTCGATGCTGAGGCCGGCCGGGCCGTACCATTCGGCAAGCGCCTTGGGGTCCATCCAGGCGGCAAAGACCTTGTCGCGCGGATGGTTGAGCACCTTCACCAGCACGATTTCGCGGTCGAGCGACCATGTCTCAAACAGGTTTGCCATGTCCTTCATCGTCCTCTTCGGTTTTGTCCAGGTAGACTTCGAGCCGATCCAGCCGCTCGGTCCAGCGCCGGCGCTCCGATACCATCCAGTCCGCCGCCTCGTCGAAACGCGCCTGCACCAGCCGGCACCAGCGGCTGCGCCCGCGCTTCTCGCTGGCGATCAGCCCGCAATCTTCCAGCACCTTGAGATGCTGGGCGAAGGAGGGCAGCGCCATGTCGAAAGGCTCGGCAAGCGCGCTGACCGGCAACTCGCCCTCAACCAGCCGCGACACCACAGCACGGCGGGTCGGGTCGCTGAGAGCGTGAAAGGCGAGGTCGAGGGGGGTCGAATGGTAAGGCATATCAATCCGTAAATTGGTCGGTGGCGGCGGTCAAGGATAAAAAGGTACTTGCCTTAGTATCCGGCTCGAAATATGAAGGTAATTGCCTTAGTGTTTAGCCCCCAATGCAGGGACCGCTGTGGCGCAACACCTTTCAAGGAGGACTCCAATGGTAGTTCGTGTCGATCTCATGATCTCGCTCGATGGTTTCGCGACAACGACGGACCAGACGCCCGAAACCCCGTTCGGCGAGGACTGGCCGCGTCTCGTCGGCGCATATGCGGCAACGCGAACGTTCCGTGAGCGCGTGCTCAAGGATACGACGGGGGCGGGAACCACAGGTCTCGACGACGAATACGCGAAGGAATATTTCGAGAATGTGGGCGCCGAGATCATGGGCGCCGGCATGTTCGGTCTCCACAACTTTCCCGACGATCCGAACTGGCGCGGCTGGTGGGGCGACGAGCCACCGTTCGGGTGTCCGGTCTTCGTTCTCACCCACAGGCCGCGGCCTTCCATCGAGATGGCCGACGGCACCACTTTCCACTTCCTCAATACCACCGCTGACGATGCGCTCCAGCAGGCCGTGAGGGTTGCAAACGGCAAGGATGTGAGGATAGGCGGTGGTCCTACCGTCGTTCGCGACTACCTCAAAGCCGGCCTCGTCGACCGCCTTCATGTTGCCATCACGCCGATTTTGCTCGGGCGCGGCATCCGCCTATGGGACGATCTGCGCGGCCTGGAAGCCGGCTGCACCGTCAAGGCGGAAACGTCACCAAGCGGCACCATCCACCTCACTTTCCAACGCTAGCCGATCGCCTGAGGCCGATCTCGGTCCCTTGCGTGACACCGATCTGCGTGCTAAACACTGAACTATATGGTTCAGTTTTCGACAGCTCGCCTTGATGCCTCCTTTGCCGCGCTCTCGGACGCCACGCGACGCGGTGTTCTGGAGCAGCTCGGGAGCGCGGATGCTTCGATCACGGAGCTCGCAGAGAAATTCCACATGACCCTCACGGGCATGAAGAAGCACATCGGCGTCCTGGAGCAGGCGGGGCTGGTGACGACGGAGAAGGTCGGGCGTGTGCGGACCTGCAGGCTGGGCTCACGCGGGCTCGAGGAAGAGGCGGCCTGGATCGAGGCGCGCCGCCAGATCTGGAGCGCACGCTTCGACGCGCTTGATGACGTCATCGAGGCCCTGAAACGGAAGGAGAAAGTCGATGGGGGATAGAGCGAGTAACGGCCGCACGGTGGTCGAACGGAGGTCGGAGCTTGAACTCGTGGTGACGCGCACCTTCAACGGCCCGGTTCGCCTCGTATTCGACGCGTGGACCAAGCCCGAGTTGTTCAAGCTGTGGTGGGCGCCGAAGTCGATGGGCGTGCCCCTTCTTTCCTGCGAGATGGATGTTCGCACCGGGGGCAGCTACCGCATCGCGTTCGGACACGACGCCTCGGACACCATGGCCTTCTTCGGCAAGTATCTCGACGTGTCGCCGCCATCGCGCCTCGTCTGGACCAATGACGAAGGCGGGGAGGAGGGCGCCGTCACCACGGTGACCTTCGAGGAAGAGAACGGCAGGACGCTGCTGGTCCTGCAGGAACTCTATCCCTCGAAGGAAGCGCTCGACCAGTCTTTCGTCGGCATGGAAGACGCGATGCCCGAGCAGTTCGAGCAGTTGGATGAACTTCTCATCACGCTCAGCGCGAGCGTGTGACAGCTCGACTCAATCGGCCATGCCTCTTGACGGGTGGATGCGGCCAGTCGATCCGGCGAAACTGCTCAGACCGCCCGAACCTCGGCAAGCCGCTTGACTGCGTATTCGTCCTGCCAGCAGACGGCGGCTTCCCATGCGGCTGATGCTTGCGCGGCGATGTCATGTGCGCCGTCGTCGAGATCGGCAGCGTTGTCGGGCAGCACCAGGTCAAGGTCGGGGACGTCGACATGTGACTCATCCCAGTCGATCAACGTGACCCGATCTGCGGTGATGCGGACGTTGCCGGGGCTGTTGGGATTGCCGTGGACAACGCATGTCTGACGCCCGATGAGCCGCGCCCATGCTGCTCGACATCGAATAACCCCCTCAGGCGGCATCGCGGCCAGGTTGATCCTCGTTCCGGTCTCAGTATGCAGGAGGTCGCTCGACGATCGCCAGCCCGGGCGCTGCGGCCAGCCCTGCGTCAGCCGATGCAGCTCGCGCAGCGTTTCGGCGACGCGACGCCAGTCGGACTCCGTCTCGGGCGGTCCGCCCTCCATGTATTTCATCACCACCAGGCCGTCCACGAACAGTCGGCCGTCAGTCGTCGGAAGCGGCACCGGAACGGTCATGCCTTCACGGTCGAGGTATTGGAGCAACTCGGCTTCCCATGTGAGATCAGCGTCGCTCCTGGAGCCGAGACGAGCGACCGCGATCTGCCCGTGGACGCGAACGCTCCACACGTCGTTGGCAACTCCACCCGTGAGCCGTTCGATGCGAACCGCGTCTTCGCCCCATTGCCCGAGTGCTTCCCATCCCATTGGCGATACCCTTGGCGGCCATGATTAAATTGGCGGAAGAAATAGAGAAAGTTTGCGACGCCACAAAGGCCGCTGGCGGCGCGAAGCTGCCGTTGGCAGCAACCCGAACGCCTCCTTCATTCCTGCGTCTTCGGGTTTTCGCCGACAAGCTCCCATAAATCGACCTTCTCGGCGCGCCCCTTGACCTGCACCAGGCCAAGCGGGCGAAGCTCGAAGCGATCGGCGACGGCGTCGTGGATGGCGGCGCTCACCAGGATCGAGGTGTTGAATTCCTTGTTCAGTCCTTCCAGCCGTGAGGCGACATTGATCGTATCGCCCATGGCCGTGTACTGCTGCCTGGAAATCGCGCCGAAACTGCCGACGACCGCCGGGCCGGTGTGCAATCCAAATCGGGTGAACAGCTCGGGACGGCCATTCCGACTGTTCGCTTCGTTCAAGCCGTCAACCGCCGCTTTCATGGCGAGCGCGCATCGGCAGCCGTTTTCGGTATGTCTGGCATCCGGAACAGGGGCGTTCCACATGACGAAAATGGAATCGCCGAGATATTGCACGACAGTCCCGCCATGGCGCTCCGCGATGGTGTTCAACAGTTCGAAATAGGCCGACAGCGTATCGACCACGTCCTCGGGCGAATGCTGCTCGGATATGGTGGTGAAGTCTCTGATGTCGGTGAAGAGCACTGTCACATCCTGCCGCTCCGCCTTGACGGCGGTTCGTCCCTTGGGATCGATGATCCGCCTGACGACTTCACGCGGAACATAGAGGGCAAACTGGCTGATGGCATGGCGGCTTGCCGCCAGCGCGCTCGCCAGCGTGTTGATCTCGGATATCCAGGAGTGGGAGACACCTTTTTCGCCGACGTCGAGATCGCCGATCCTGCGCGCCTCGTCCGCCAGCCGATAGAGGGAGCGGCTGACCATGCGGGACAGCATCACCGAGGCAGCGACGCCTGCGATCACGAAGGCGGCCGCAATCAGGAGATTGTGCATAAGCAGCCGATTGGCCTCAGCCACCAGGTCTTCCAGGGGCACGACGATTGCCGCGACGCTTCCCTTAAACAGACCGGAGACGCCGACGGGGGCGATCTGCAGGATCTGGCGTTCGCCATCGAGATCGATCCGCACAACGCCGCCATTTGCAAAGGCCGGATCCCGCCTGAGCCTCGCCACTGTTTCCAGGCTCGTGTCGTAACTGTCTGTCGTCGTATCGACGGCAACGGCGCCATCGGCATTTTTCGACCATATGCCGAGAAGCCTGTTCATGATTGCCGGGTCGGAATGGGCGATCAGATCATCGGCATCATCGATGATGTAGGCGCGCGCCCGCGGCGAAATCTTCTCAGCATCCAGCAGCCGGCTGACAGTCATCAGGTGGATGTTGATGCCGACGACAACCTGATCGTCGTCTCTCATCGGTGCTGCGATCGTCAGCGTTGGAAGCTGCAGTGTTCCCGCAACATACGGTCCGACGGATACTTCCTCGCCGTGCTGGATGACGGATTGGTACCAGGGGCGTTGCCGCGGATCGAATGATGCATAGTCGACGTCACGCTCGGCGATCGGCCTTGCCTGGCGGTCGAGGAAGCGAAACGTCGATATGACGTCCGGGCCCTGTCTGCGTGCTATCGTGCGGATCGCAAAAGCCGTGCCATCGGGTGCAGCGAGGATCCGGCGGACATCCTGCCTTTGCGTGTTGATGACCTGCAGATACGAGCCGTCAGGATAGCCGGTGTAGACGCTCGTCGCGTTGGGGACGTTTCTGAGAACCTCCAGAAAGAATTGCTGTTTGGCTGTGATATCCTGGGGCGGCGGGGAGGTGAGCAACGGCAGGGTCGATGCCAGTGCCACCGCCTCGGTGCCGCCCTGCAGCGTATTGCGGTACCCCTCGATCAGCCGCAGGCTCATCTCGCGCATCTGCTGCACGCCCGCACTGACGGCAGCATCGCTTCCTTGCCTGAACGCCAGCCAGATGATCGGCGTCGACGTGCAAAGCAGCGATGCGACGACCAGGACGCCGAGATGCAGTCTTAGGGGTTTGGACCAGTGCACGAGATTTCCCCCGAAATGCGGACACGTCTCAGCACACGAGGCATAGCCAACGATGGCAGCTAACCGCTTTTTGAAAACTTACACAAGGCGGCGAGTGCGGTCACACCGCCGCTGCGCGTTTCGGCAGAACGAGATCGCCGATCATATCCGCATGCGGCCTGTCCTTGCTCCAGCCGCCACCCGACGCTCCGTCCTCCTCGGGCTTTGACCCGAGGATCCAATCACGCCTCCATCCGCCGCGGAAATGACCCCTAGGGCTCAAGGCCCGGGATGATGGATGGTGGCGTCTTCGAAGCCGGGGTTCAACCGAGAGAACCAGCGACGCGAGACCGAAGCCCAATGTTACCGCCCGTGAACCGCCTTTAGCTTCTCATAATGCTCCTCGACCCGGCGGCATGCCTCTCGCGAGGTTTCCTCCGAGCCGCTGCGAGGCATTATCTCCTGTCGCACCCATGGAAGGTGGGCAGCGTTCCACTTCCACATGCCGGGTTTCAGGTCAGCCGCGTTCTCAAGCTCGACGCGGCCGAAAGACTGGTCGCCGTCGAAGCCGCTAAAATCCTGATGTCCTTCTCCAGGCCACGTCTCGCGCCATGTGTAGATCGGTTGGTATTGATCTTTCATGTCGTGGCCCATCCGCTTTGCGCGCCATCGTCGATAGATGGCTTTAAGCATTTGCGGATGCGATGGTTCCATGACGGAGCCTGCGAAGTCCAAACCGCTCCGAGAGATGCCGATAAGCCGACCTCCGCCGCCCGGCCCGCCACGGCCGGGAAATCTCCCGCTCCGCTCGCCTCAGGCCCGCTTCCGCCGCATCTGCGTCACGCTCCGCCAGACGGCCGACACCAGGAAATAGAAGGCGCCGAGGCCGGCATATCCGGCGATGTTGGCGATTGACGGCGCTTCCGGTATTTGCGCCTGGGCGATGAAGAAGGCGCCTGCCACGGCGGATTGGCCGCCGCTGAGGATCATCGCCCACTGGCCGCCATTGGTCTTCCAGCGCCGGACAGCGGTTCCAAGTTGCAGCAGGCCGGATAAGATCGCCCAGAGACCGAAGACGCCGAGAACCCAGTTCATGCTCATCGTCAGGGCGACGATCACGGCAGCGGTCGTCACCGCGCTGACGGCGACGTTGATCGCCTGGCTGCGGTTGTTTGCCAGGCCGCCGTTCCGCGCTGCGTCGACCAGGTTGGCGGCGGCATCCCAGGCCGGGTAGAGGATCAGCAAGGCGGCGGCGACGGCGAGCGACTGGCGGCCGGCCGTCAAGGCTGCGGCGACCCAGATGGCGGAAAAGGCTGCTCGCGTGAAGTAATAGCGCGTCAGCCACTCTTCCCTGTCGCCAGACGCGACGGTGGTTTGATCGGTGGTCATCATGATCTCTTTCCTGAATGTGATGGTGTTGGTCTGATAGGGGCGGGCTCGCCGTCATGAGCGGCGGCGTCCGTCATCGCGATGGGATTTCCTGGGCTTGCCGGAACTTTCGAGTCCATCGCCTGCAAGTCAGGCGGCATTCCCTGGTAAATCGCCGGTCGAACCGGGGGCGGCCTGGCCGACCGGCGACGACGTGGTCACATGGGCGGGACCACGCCATTCTTGCCGACAAGCACCTGATGGGCGAGGGGACCCGAGGCAGCCTTCTCGGCGGGGATGAAGACGACGGCGCCGGGAACGAGATCGTCCTTGGTGGCCGGAGCGATGGTCACGACCGGCGTGCCGTCCGGAATCGAGATCTTCTTTTCCTTGCCGTGATAGGAGACGGTGATCGTGCGGCCATCGACGCCCTTGACGGCGTCGGCGACGGTCGCATTGGTCATGCTGCTGTTCGGCTTGAGGTCCCAGCTGTAGCTGCCTTCACCAGCACCTTTCATCGCCGGCGGGAAGATCAGCACTTCAAGCGCGCCGTCGCCGCCGCTTTCGCTGGGCAGCGATGCGATGCCGACGAAGTCGCCCGGCTTGATGTCGGTGACCGCGGCATTTGCGACGCTCGCCAGGTTCCAGCCGTCGGCGAGGGTGACATCGACGGTCTCTCCCTCGCGGGTCTTCACCTTGAGAACGGTGCCGCCGTAACTGACGATGCTGCCCCTGACATGGACCTGCTCGGCCTTCTGGTCTTCGGCATGGACGGGCACCAGTAAGATAGCCGCTGACGCGATAGCGCTGAGCCCCAGGACGAGGGCGGGGAGAATGTTCTTGATCATATCGCTCTTCCTACTAGTTGGTAGTTTTGCTGAACGTCGTTGTCGCTCCGGGCTTTATTCCGCCCGGAACCTTATCGAGTGGCGGTCGGAGTGAGCCGCTGCAAGGTGGGAGCCAGAATGGTGGCGAAGACCTCCGGAGTCCCGTAAGCCCGGGCTGAAAGCATGGCGCCGTGGACGGAGGCCATGAAGGCTTCAGCCTCGACGCGCGGTTCGCTCGACAGTTTCAAACTCCCGTCCTGAGCGCCCCGCTCCATCACCGAGGTCAGCCATGCCGACGCAAAGCGGAAGAAAGCCTTGACCTCGGCTGCGACCTCCGGCGGCAGTGCCGGCAGTTCGCTCGCAAGCAGGGCGCAGACGCAAAACGGCCGGCTTGCATCCTCGATGCACTTGGCCCAGTGGCCCGCATAGGCCTGGAGGAGGGCGAGCGGATTCCGCACCTGTCGCTCGAGGCCCGCAATACCCGCCTCGGCATCTTCGCGATATCGCACGACAAGCGTGCGCACCAGGTCGGTCTTGCTCGGAAAATGGTGATGGATGCTGGCCTTGCGGATCCCGACGACGGCAGCAATATCGGCATAGCTGAAGCCGTTATAGCCTCCGGTCATGATCAATGCTCGGGCGGAGGCCAGGATCTCGTCGGAGGTCGTCAAAAGATTGCTCATGGGCTGTGTCTACCTTCCAGTAGGAAGGCTGTCAAGCGGAACGCAGTGTTCCGCCGTCACCAGTTGTGGAGACGGTCACGGGCTTCACTTTGACTCCGGCGAAAAGTGATGGCGGCATCGGTTGTAACGACCGGCCTTGACTCGCCTCGAACACCCGGAACATAATCAGAACATCTAATATGCGGAATGGAGTTCTGGATGTGCGGCCGCGTCTATATCAAGACATCGCTTGAGGAACTGGTGCGCAATTTCGCCTTCGCGGAGCGAGGCGCGATCGATGCGCTCGGGAACCGATTTCCGCGCTACAACGGCGCGCCGACGCTGGATTATCCGATCATCATTCGCGACATGGTCCGCGAACCTGATGTTATGGGGCCGGTATTCGCCAGCGCTCGCTGGGGTCTGATGCCGACATGGATGAAGCCGGGAGGGCGTCCGCCGCCGATCAATGCGCGCTGCGAGGGCATCAGTACCAACGGCCTGTTCCGCTCGGCCTACAGGTCGCGCCGTTGCCTGGTGCCGATCAACGGCTTCTTCGAATGGAAGGATATCTTCGGCACGGGCAAGAACAAACAGCCCTACGCGATCGCCATGGCTGACGGCTCGCCCTTCGCGCTCGCCGGCATCTGGGAGACGCGGCGCGACAATGACATAGAGACTCGGAGCTTCGCAATTGTCACCTGCGAACCGAATGAGATGATGGCGCAGATCCATGATCGGATGCCGGTCGTCCTGCATCGTGAGGATTATGAACGCTGGCTATCGCCCGAACCCGATCCGAACGACCTGATGAAGCCGTTCCCTGCCGAGTTGATGACCATGTGGCCGATCGGCCGCAATGTAGGTTCGCCCAAGAATGACACGGCTGACATCATCGATCCGATCGACCCCGATCCGGAACCGACGCTGATCTGAATTCACCGGCTCGGGCGGGAGCCATCCATCAACTATGCGGTCAAAAAGAACCTCGCGAGAGGACAGGACGACGCATGCCAGAACAAATCACATGGAAATCGTGGGAACATGTCAGCGGCCGAGAAATCAAATATAAATGGCGGCACGCTTGGAGGGAGAAACCCGGCGACGATTACGTCGCTTTTGACGGCGATACCCAGATCGGAAGGATATTCCGGTCACAGGCCGGCGGAGTGGTCGATAATCGATGGTTCTGGATCGTGGCGACAGACGGCAACCATCGACTGGATTGGCCGTCAGCCGGATACGAGGACAGTGCCTATGTCGCCTCAAGGCGGCTGGAAATGATCTACGAGAGCATCAAAGGTGGGAAACCAAGGACGGCGCACCCATGAGCATCGCAGGCCATTCGAGTGCGCCGGGCGCCAATGTGATCGTTGAGCATTATTGCGAGCACCGGCAAGCTGACGGCACAGGCTGCAAGGAATGGGGAGGCTGGGGCCACAGCCCATCGCCGGCCGTGCCAACGCGCTGGTGGTGCTTTGAGCATTTCCCGCATAAATCATACGAACAGGAACAGGCACTCAGGCGGAAGCTGGAGGCGGCCGAGGGTGGGAAAATCTTCCAATGAGGGCCAGCTGATTGATGTTCCGTCGTCAGCCGTCGGTCGAGACGGTGACGGATTTCCACGCCTCGATCTCTTGCTGCAGGCGAACGATCCTCTCCGACACATGCCTGAGGGCGTCGCTGCCAAGCAGCAGCTGCGGCGGCGGATTATCGGATTCGATGAGCTTCAGAACCGCTGCGGCCAATTTGGCGGGATCGCCGAGCTGCTTGCCGCTGACGGCCTGTCGCGCCTCGCGTATCGGGTCGAACAGGCCATCATAATCGGCGATCGACCTCTCCGTGCGGACCATCGATCGCCCGGCCCAGTCCGTCCGGAAGGAGCCGGGGCAAAGGGTCGTCACATGCACGCCGAACGGCGCCATTTCCGAACGCATCACTTCCGATATGCCTTGCAGCGCAAACTTGCTGCCGCAGTAATAGGCGATGCCGGGCATGGTGATCATGCCGCCCATCGACGTGACGTTGACGATGAACCCTTGGCGCCGCGCGCGAAACCGCGGCAGAAATGCCTTGGCGACGGCGACGGCGCCGAAGACGTTGACCTCGAACTGACGCCGCATCTCTTCGATCGGCGACTCCTCGATCACGCCTTCATGGCCGTAGCCGGCATTGTTGATCAGCACGTCGACCGGCCCATGTTCGTCCTCCGCGTGGCCGACGACGTCATCGATACGGTCGAACTCGGTGACGTCGCAAAGGACCGGCCGCAGGGCAGGCAGGGTTTTGGCAAGCGCAGCGCGCGCGGCTTGCGAGCGCACAGTGCCGATCACCCTGTGGCCCGCCTGAAGCGCCGCAGACGCGATGGCCAGCCCGAAGCCGGAATTCGATCCGGTGATGAAGAAGGTCTTTCGTGACATGAGCGATATTCCTTGATTGAGGATACGATTTGACAAATAGTATGGAGAAACCGGCGCATCGATTGCGGATTCTCTCAAAATGTTGCCAAATCCTATGAAGGGCGATCGCCGCTTATCCAGGCGAGGGGAGATGGTCGCCTTGGCCGGACGTCTCGCCCCCCGTCACGGATATAATCCGACCGCGCTCGCTCCCGTCCGCATATTGCGCACGGAAGCCGTGCTCCACGACATCCCTGTCCTCTATAGACCGGGCGCGGTTTTCGTCCTGCAGGGGAGCAAGCAGGGCATGCTCGAAGGCGAGGTCTTCCTCTATGACGAGGAGCACTATCTGGCGGTGTCGCTGCCCGTTCCATTCCGGATGACGTCGACGGCCAGTCCCGAGCGGCCCCTGCTTGCGGTCTATGTCGAGTTCGATATGCAGATGGCGGCCGAGATCGCATTGCAGGTGGAAAAACATGCCGAACTGCCAGGCGACGAGCCGAGAAGTCTTGTGTCGAGCAGGATGGCTGACGATATCGAGGATGTCCTGCTGCGCCTGCTGACGGCACTTGGCAGCACCGTCGAGACGGATGTGCTTGGCGCCGGCATTCTGCGCGAACTGCACTACCGCGTCCTGGTCGGTCCGCAAGGCGGTGCGATGATCGCTGCCCTCCAGCAGAAGGGCAGATCCGGAAAAATCATCCAGAGCCTGGCCTGGTTGCGGGAAAACTATGGCCTGGAGATCGCGGTCACCGATCTGGCACGAGACGTCGGCATGAGCGTTCCGTCCTACCATGTCCATTTCAAGGGTCTGACCGGCAACAGTCCGATGCAATACGTCAAAGCCATGCGGCTTCACGAAGCAAGATTGATGATCGCCCGCCGGACGAGAACGATCGCCGAGGTCGCGGTTTCGGTCGGCTACGCAAGTCCGGCGCAGTTCAGCCGCGATTTCAAACGGCATTTCGGGCGCACGGCATCGGAGGAGATCAAGTGGGTCCAGCGCCACCTCGGCGAACTGGGTGACGATCACGGCTAATGCATGTCTCACGCGCCCGACGGTGCAACGGCTCGCAACGCGGTCCTGACGATCGCATCGCCGAATTCCGGCGAGACCGGGCGATGGCCGACCAGCAGCCGGAAGAAGACCGGTCCATAGATCATGTCGAGCAGCGCCTCCATATCCAGCGGCGGAACGATCTCTCCCCGAGCCAGAGCCTCCTCCAGGATGACGCGACCCGCGTTGCGGCTCGACAGGATGACCTGGTTGCGGAAGGCCTTGGTGAATTCGCTTTCCGGGTCGGCGGCGGCAAGTGCCATCGTGATCTGCCGCCCGCGCGTGCTGGCAAAGGCAGTCACCAGTCCGCTCATCTGCGCGCCGAGAGCCGCCTGCGCCGTGCCGCCTCCAACCTCCGCTTCCGGTAGCCGGTTGACCAGCAGAGCGGCCATCGCCAGTTCCTGCGCATTGGCCCAGGAGCGATAGATCGTCGGCTTGCCGACCCCGGACCGCGCCGCCACGGCTTCTATCGTCATGCGGCCAAAACCTTCGGCCATCAGGATTTCATGGGCGGCCTCCAAGGCACGCCTCTGCGCGGCGGCGCTTGGCGGCCGCCCTCGTTTCTTCGGTGTTGCATTACTCTCTTGACTCATATCTTTACGATACGTAACGTTAATAAAGAACCCAGTCAAGGAGGATCATCCATGCCGAGTTTTGCCCGAAAAGTGAGCGCCTACTTCATCGTCAAGGATGCGGCACGGGCCATCGACTTCTACAAGGAGGCTTTCGGCGCCACGGAAGTCTTCCGCATGACCGATCCTTCGGACGGGCGGATCGGCCATGCCGAGCTGCGTTTCGGAGAGACACTGATGATGTTGGCAGACGAATATCCGGACTTCGGTGCCCTGTCTCCCGATGCCATCGGAGGCTCGCCAGTGACCTTCCACATCGACACGGAGTCGACCGATGCAGCACTGGCGCAGGCGCTGTCGGCCGGGGCGACGATGTTGCGCCCGGCGACCGACCAGAGTTTTGGCGAGCGGGTGGCGCAGGTGCTTGATCCCTTCGGTCATCGCTGGATGTTGTCGCAAACCATCGAGCAGGTCACGCCTGAGGAGATGCAACGCCGCTGGAACGAGGACATGTCGGCGTGAGTGCCGCAGCCCTTGAAGCGCTCGAGGAGGCTGAGCGCGCCTTCAACGCGGCGGTGGTTTCCAACGATCCCGCCCAGATTGCCGCCTGCATCACGCAAGACTGGGTGCTGGTGACGCCTGAGCGTGGCCCCATCCCTGCACAGGCTATTCTTTCGGCGATCGGATCCGGTGTCCTGAGCCATGACACGATGACCAAGACGACGCATCACGTCCATCTGCTCGGCAATGTCGCCACGGTTGCGGGCAGAACACGGGCATGTTCGCCATTGATAGACGAGCGCTCTTGGCGCGCTGGATTTCCGCGGTAATGGAGCAAGACGATGAAAGTCCGTAAGTTCAGGGTGACCGACGTGGCATTGGAGCGTTCCCCCCCGGCAGCAGGCAGATATCTTCGTCGGCAATCTGGTCGACGAGCGGCAGGGAGGGCCGATCACCATCGGCTTTGGACGCTACGCGCCCGGCCAGAGCCTGACCGAGACCATTAATGTCGACGATGTCCGGTTTGCAGTCACATTCATCACTGGCGTCACCATCGTGAGATAACGGTCGAGCGCCGACTGATCCTCGTTCCGGAAAACCACTGGCAGTGCAGCGAGCAAGAGCGCGTTGCCTTGAGAGAGAAGGTGTGTCTGGCTGCCGGCTTTTACCGCTCGTGCCGCCGCCGCCACACCCCGCTGGGTTGCCCCGTCAACCACAGGATAATCGCAGGAGAGTAGTCATCTCTATATCGTAACCGGTGTCCCGCCCCCCCCATGGCGACCACATTGGAGGTTCTCACGAACAGGACGTCCAGGCGTGAGGTTCATTCGGCACTGGCCCGACGAAGTCAAAGCCACGGATCCGTTGCTCTTTTGATTTAAATCAACGACTCGCGTTCCTGAGGGCTTTATATAAGCATTTACGAAAATACAATTGCGTCATCGTCGGAAGGCGATGCATAGTTTCCGCGTTCCATCTCCAATCCGGGCAGAGGGTCCAACCTGCCGAATTCTAGATCATTCATGCGATGAGGCCCCTACGTGTAGAGAGGCCAAGAGGGCTCCTATCAACTATAACGGGAAACACGCATGAACATGCAGTGCAAAATCTGGCTTGGCCTGCTGGCCTCCGCTGTAACTGTGGCAATGTTGAACTCGCCGGCAAAGGCCGCCGACGCGAAACCCAATATTGTTGTCATCTTCGGTGACGACATCGGCTACATGAACGTCTCATCCTACGGTGGCGACATCATGGGGGCAACGACGCCCAATATCGACCGGCTTGCCAAGGAAGGGCTGCGGCTCACCTCGTTTTACGCACAGCCGAGTTGCACGGCAGGTAGGGCAGCGTTCATCACCGGGCAGCTACCGGTGCGCACAGGTCTCACGACGGTCGGAACACCGGGGTCGCCTATCGGCTTGCAGAAGGAAGACATCACGCTTGCGGAAATCCTCAAGACCGAAGGATACGCAACAGCCCAGTTCGGCAAGAACCATCTCGGCGATCTCAACGAGCATCTGCTCTGCAATCATGGTTTCGATGAGTACTGGGGCAATCTCTACCATCTCAACGCCAATGAAGATCTCGAAGATCAAGACCGTCCCTCCGATCCCCAATTCCGCAAGAAGTTCGATCCGCGCGGGATCGTCTCCTGCACTGCGGGCGGCGACGTAAAGGACGAGGGACCGCTATCGGTCAAGCGCATGGAAACCTTCGACGAGGAGGTCGCCACCAAGTCTCTGAGCTATCTCGACCAGCGCGCCAAGGACGGCAAGCCTTTCTTCCTGTGGCACAACTCCACCAGGCAGCACGTCTTTATCCATCTCAAGGACGAATCGCGCAAACTGTCTCGCGCGGGCATCGACGACACCTACGGCAATGGGCTCGCCGAGCACGATGCCCAGGTCGGTGAACTCCTGGACAAGCTTGATCAGACGGGGCTGGCGAAGAACACCATCGTTGTCTACACATCCGACAACGGCGCCTACCAATATATGTGGCCGCAGGGGGGCACGTCGCCGTTCAAGGGCGACAAGGGTACCACTTGGGAAGGTGGCGTTCGCGTGCCGGCGATCATTCGTTGGCCAGGCGCTCCTGGCGGTCGGGTCAGCGCGGAAATCGTCGACATGACGGATTTCCTGCCAACGCTCGCTGCCGCGGCCGGAGACAACGACGTCGTCGAAAAGCTCAAAACGGGTGCGACCTACAACGACAAGAGCTACAAGCTGCATCTCGATGGCTATGACCAGACTGACTTCTTCACTGGCAAAACCGCGACGTCGGCGCGCAATTTCGAGTTTTATTACGACGAGACCACGCTGACGGCGATCCGCTACAAGCAATACAAGATCTCGTTCTCCGCCAAATTCGGCGAACGCTGGGATGATCCGCTGCAAAATTTGAGCCGACCGTTGATCACCAATATCCTGATGGATCCTTTCGAGCGCCAATTGGGGGATGTCGGTCGTCAGTTCGAGGAGCACAAGACGTGGGTGCTGACCCCGATTATCGGGATCGTCGCCCAGCATATGGAAACGTTCAAAGAATTCTCGCCGCGCCAGACGCCGCTCAGCGGCAATTTCGGAAAGACTATCGAAGGCATTCAGGCGCAGTTGAACCGCATCCAGCAGAGCCAACAATAGCAGCCCGTCAAGTCGAGGCCGGTAACGGTCGCGGGATGCGTTCGCGGACCAAACGGGAGGGATACCGGCATGTGGAGAGACATCGTCTCACCGACCAGCGCCGCGTCAGTGGTGGTTGCCGGATTTCTGTCAATTTTGGGTTTGCCGAGCCAACCGGCAACGGCTGCCGACGGCGGTTCCGTGCTGCCATTTCAACCGACGCCGTCCGCGAGCATCGCTGGCCCGACGTTGAAGGATTCCGTTCACCAGCGCCGGGTCGACGAGCGACATCTTCCCGCCAACGCGCCGAACATCCTCATCGTGCTCATGGACGACGTGGGATTTGGGGTAGCCGATACGTTCGGCGGCTTTGTTCATACGCCGACGCTGTCCCGGCTGGCCGCAGAAGGCATTTCCTATAACACCTTCAATACGACTGCGATCTGTTCGCCGACCCGTGCTGCGCTTCTCACCGGGCGCAATGCTCACAGGATCGGTTCCGGCACGATCGCGGAGCGGGCTCTCGATTGGGACGGCTATGTTGGCGTCATCCCGAAGACTGCTACGACCGTGGCCGAGGTGCTGAAGGATTATGGCTACAACACAGCGGCCTTTGGCAAGTGGCACAACACGCCAGCCACGGAAACCACGGCGATGGGGCCGTTCGATCGTTGGCCGACGGGATACGGCTTCGAGTATTTCTACGGGTTTCTGGCCGGGGAGACATCTCAATGGGAGCCGAGACTGGTGGAGAACACCTCGCTGGTCGAGCCGCCGAACGACCCGAAGTACCATCTGACGACCGATCTCGCCGATCATGCCATCACCTGGCTGCACAAGCATCAGGCCTACGCGCCCGACAAGCCCTTTCTGATGTATTGGGCACCCGGCGCCTCGCATGGACCGCATCACATCTTCCCGGAATGGGCCGATCGATACAAGAGGAAGTTCGATGGTGGATGGGATGCTCTGCGGGGAGAGGTGTTCGCTCGCCAGAAGGCATCGGGCTGGATCCCAGCCAATACCAAGCTTACGCCAAGACCGGGCAGTCTGGCAGCATGGGACAGCATTCCCGAAAGCGATCGACCGTTCCAGACCCGTCTCATGGAGGTCTTCGCAGGGTTCACCGAGCATGCGGACTTTGAGGCTGGGCGCGTCGTCGACGAGATCGACAAACTCGGCCTGCGCGACAATACGCTGATTTTCTACATCTTCGGCGACAACGGATCGAGTGCCGAAGGCCAGGCCGGGACGATCAGCGAACTCCTTGCACAAAACGGGATTCCGAACACGATCGACCAGCATCTGAAGTCGATGGACAAGCTCGGAGGCATCAAGGCGCTCGGCGGCCCCGACATGGACAATATGTACCACGCCGGCTGGGCATGGGCGGGGTCGACACCGTTCCAGGCAACCAAGCTCGTCGCCTCCTATTTCGGCGGCACCCGCAATCCGCTGGTAGTCTCCTGGCCGTCGACGATCGCTCCCGACAAACGGCCTCGCTCGCAGTTCCACCACGTCAACGATATCGTGCCGACGATCTACGATGTCCTCGGCATCAAGCCGCCGCTGGAGGTCAACGGTCAGAAGCAGGACCCGATCGATGGCGTGAGCATGGCCTATAGCTTCAACGATGCGACTGCGGCCGGCACCAAAGCCGAGCAGTACTTCGAGAACAATGGCAGCCGGGCGCTCTACAAAGACGGCTGGATCGCCTCGGTCTTCGGACCCTTCGTACCGTGGCAAGCCTCGCGGCCGTTCAACAAGGATTGGGATCCGGACAAAGACACCTGGGCGCTTTATGATTTGCGCAGGGGCTTTTCCCAGGATGACGACCTTGCAGCGGTCGAGACAGATCGACTTGCCGCCATGAAGGCACGTTTTCTTGAGGTCGCCAAAGACAACAAGGTCTTTCCGATCGGCGCAGGCAACTGGCTTCGGCTGCATCCGGAAGACCGCATCAAGACGCCCTATAAACGCTGGAGTTTCGACAGCGACACAACCCGCATGCCGGAATTTACCGCGCCGGGGCTTGGGCGGGAGAGCAGCATCGTCACCGTGGATGCGGAGTTCGGCGAGAACGCCAATGGTGTGCTGTATGCGCTCGGCGGGGCAAGCGGCGGACTGACTGTCTACATGGACGACGGGCATCTCGTCTACGAATACAACATGATGATCATCGAGAACTACCAGGCCCGTGGCCCGGACAGGATACTGCATGGCAAACACCGGATCGAGATCGATACGACGCTGCAGAGCCCCAAGCCGCTGTCCGCCGCGGATGTCCTCCTCAAGGTCGACGGGAAGGAGGTCGCCCGCACGACGGTTGCTCGGACCGTTCCCGCCGCATTCAGCGCCTCGGAGACTTTTGATGTCGGCACCGATCTCGGTTCTCCGGTCTCGCACGCATACGCCGAGCGACGCCCCTTCAAATTCGATGGCAAGATCGATGTAGTGAAAGTCGACATGAAGTGATGGGAGTGCCTCGGCGCCGAGCCCGCGTGTCGAGAAAACGTTGACGAGCGGGTGTAAGCCCACGGAGGATCGAATGTCTCTCTACAGAACACTTGCAAGTGGCGTTTTTGCACTCAGCTGCTGGGATCGGTCAGCCCGGTCCTTGCCCAGTCCGTGTTGAGTAAGGCGGTGCGAACCAGCGAAACGATGGAGCCCGCACTTGCCTTTCCTGATCAGGACAGAACCACAGCCGAGAAGTTGGCCGAATTGCAGAAGAGAATTGGTAAGAGGCCCAACATTGTCTGGTTTCTGATCGATGACATGGGATGGGGCGATCCTGGCCTCTACGGTGGTGGAGAAGCCGTCGGCGCGGCGACGCCGAATATGGACAGGCTGGCACGCGAAGGCCTGATGCTGACCTCAACCTATTCGCAACCCACCTGCACCCCGACCCGATCCGCAATCCTGACCGGACGCCTTCCCGTGCGAACGGGTCTGACACGTCCCATTCTCGCTGGAGACAAGATTACCAAGAACCCGTGGGCCGAGGAAGCCTCGCTGCCGAAGCTCCTGGGCGAGGTCGGTTATGCGACAGTACTTTGCGGGAAGTGGCATGTCGGGGACGTTGAGGGTATGCGCCCGCATGACGTTGGGTTCGACGAGTTCTATGGTTTCTACCCAGCCTCGCAGGAACTGTCCAAGTCCCTGGACAAGCGTCGCTATCCGGATCTAGTGCTGAACCCCGAGCGAATGCAAATGTTCCACGACACCGGGGCCAGCGAAGCTCTGATCCATGGCTTCAAGGGCGGAGAAACGACGGTCGCACAGAAGATCGAAAGTCTCGACGACATTGCCGAGGCCGACCATACGCTCAAGGAGTTCAGCGTCGCAAAGATCAAGGAATTGGCCAAGGGCGGCAAGCCCTTCTTCCTGGAACACGCCTTCATGAAAGTCCACGCCGACAACTTCGCTTCCAGGGAATTCGAGGGTAAAAGCGCCAGCAAATATCCCTACAAGGATGCGGTCGTCGAGGTCGATGCGTATATTGGCGAGATGGTGAAGGCGCTGGACGATGCCGGGGTCCTTGATGATACGTTCATTTTTATCACATCAGACAACGGCCCCCAGATGGATAGCTGGCCAGATAGTGGCACGACCCCATTCAGGGGTGCGAAAGGATCGGCCTGGGAAGGCGGCGTCCGCGTGCCCGGCATTGCCTACTGGCGCGGCATGATCAGTCCCGGTCGGCAGAGCGACGAATTGTTCGATCTCATGGATCTGTTCAACACATCGTTGGATCTCGGCGGCGCTTTGGACAGGATCCCGACCGACCGCTACATTGACGGCATCGACCAGACGTCATTCCTGCTGGCAGATGGCGGCCACTCGATGCGCGAGAAGGTCTATATCTGGAACGAACAGAATTTCATGGCCATGCGCATGTACGAATACAAGATCATGACCAAGGTCGTGGAAACCAAATCGCAATGGCTGGATATCGATATGTCCACCATCACCGATGTCGGGCTCGCGCCGTGGGTCTTCAATCTCTACATCGACCCGAAAGAGCAATATCCTGTCGGACACCGTATGAACGCGTGGCTTGCGTCACTTGCCGCAGAGATGAAAGCCCATGCGGCAACGTTCAAGAAATACCCGCCAAAGGACATCGGTTTAGCGCAGTAGATTTGGCGCGCGGTGTTACCCTGCAGAGGATAGGTCTTGAGGCAGGCCCGTTGTCGCAATGGCTTTATGCGGGAATGACGAAGGCGGGTCTGGCGGTCGAGCTGATCGAGACGCGCCACCTGCGCGTGGCGTTCAAGACGATGCCGGTGAAGACGGACAAGAAGGATGCGCGGGGCATCGCGCAGTTGATGCGGCTTGGCTGCTTCAGATCGGGGTGCGGACTTTGGCGGAAAGGTATTTCCCGCCACTTCGAGCCGGCCTGCTTTCAAATCCTCCTCCACCAGCCATTCCGGCAGGAAGACCATGCCCCATTCCCCACAAGGCCGCCAGGTGCAGAAGTGTCTCGTGATCCGGCCGCTCAGATCCATATCCAGGCTGACATCCGGACAACGCTGGTTGTATTCTGGACCGTTGAAGCGCCTTCTTCTCCCGTCAATCCAACCTCTGAGCCTCGAACCGGCAGCGAGCACTACACGATGCCGAGCGGACTGCGGTTCGCCGTGTATTATCGGGAAACCTCTTTTCTGCTACCTGTGCGTTCGATTATTTTGGCCTCTTGGCAGCTGATCGTTCGGAGGATCTGCGTTGTTCGAGCGCTCAGCTCGAAGCCTTCGAAGCTGGGCTTGCGGCAGCCTCGTTGGGTTCAGTCACGAAAGATCGCAAGGAAAGCGGCGCGGCCTATTTGATCGAGGGTGAGAATACGTGGATGAGGGTCGTCGTCGCCGGTGACAAAAAAACAGAAAGACCTGCTGAATACTTGGGTCGAGACGTCAGCCCTCAAAAAACCGTAGAATAAGCCGCAGACGTGGAAGGCGCAAAAGTGACCAAGAAAAATCGTAGCAAACCGCGCTCGGGAAAACACACCGCCGACGCTCCAGCGGTCGATGCGTTCACACGGAGCGCGCTCGCATCGGATCTGACGTGGCTGCCGGATATGATGGTCGTTGGAAAGCCACCGCTTACCGCTGAAGCCTATATAGAGGCCTATCTCGGAGATCCCGGTGAGTGGTATTGGACGACACTTTTGCTGCATGATCCGAGTGAGATCGTCTTGAAGCGAGTGCTCGCCATTATCGATCAAGCCCAATTGCCCGGCCACGAAAAAGCGCTCGGCCAATTGGGCGCGGGGCCCCTCGAAGACATGATGTCGGAGGAGTTGCTGGATCGTCTGCAACATTGGCTGCCCTTCACACCGGCCATGCGCCATGCGCTCAGTCAGGTTCGAATGTCCAGCGAACCTCTTGTCTTGCAACAGCGACTGAAGGCCATTCTCTCGCGGTAGTGCCTTCACCGGCGGCGATCATGGGTCCCAGGCTCGAGGCCTGGGATGATGGAGGGTAGGGGCGCGTTTTTACCACATTGCCAGCGGCGCGCCCTGAGCCTCGTGCTTTAGTTCGAGATGTAATTTCGAAGGAATGTGCGAACGCTGCGGATCGACTTTTCGGCGGCATCTGGATTGTATTTTTCGATGTGACCCAACACCTTCCTTCCGACCTTAAACTCCGGGGCATCGAAATCGTGGTAGGTACCCTTGTAGATATTGAGTTCGATGGGCGGGCTATCGTCACTCAGATTGGCAAGTCTCTTCCGGCATCGGTCGGAAGGGCTCCAATTGTCTCGGTCGCCAGTCAAAATCAGGATCGGCACCGTTGCATCGCCCTGAGTTGCCGCGCAGCGGGGATAGTAGGCAATCGCCGCCTGGAATTTGTGGTCCATCAGCTGTTCGTTGCCTTCAATTTTTGTTCCCTCCAGCGTCGCCGTACCGCCCGTTGAAAAGCCCATCAGGGCAACGCGCCTGATATCGACAAAGCTTTGTTTCGATAAAAAATTCAAAGCGCCATAGGCGTCGAAGACGCGATCGGGGAGATGGCTTTGACACGTGTCCTTGACGTTGCGGGTGGTGAAGCTATCGACGACGAGCACGACGTAGCGCCATGAGACCAGTCGTTTCGGCCAAAGCTCCTTGACGCTCAAACGCATACCCTCGCATCCATGCAGGACGACGACCGCCGGGAAGGGGCCATCGCCCTGGGGGCGGGATAGATATCCCAGCAGGGGCGTACCTTGCGGTTGGGAAAGAATTTCACCCTGTTCCCTAGCCTTGCTTATTCGAAATGGGCTTAGCTTTACGGGCGCGCTTTCGAAGTGAACCAGTTCGTCGGCATCAGTCGGGTTTCCAGCGAGCGTGACGCCGAGAAAAGCGACGAGGCAAAGAAAAAGTCTCGTGGTTTTCACTGAACTTCTCCACCGTTTGATCAACAGCCGGCTCATTCTACGCCGGACCTGAAGGCTCGCAAAGCGGTGAGGCGTTCTGCCGCCGATTGGGCCGGGTTGGTCGATTTCAGATCGGCGCATGACCTGCGATCAAAAGCACTTGATCACCCCCCTGCGGATCATTTATGACTACCGCAAATCCAAGCTGCGAGATTTGAATTCAGCGGTGACGTCGACCAAGTCGGTCGCCGCCTAGTGGTCGAATGCGTCATTCGCCAAGGCTTGCGAATTGGCCAGCATTACTGAGCCACCGTCTCGGATTTGCCCCGGAGCTCACCTCTTGCTCCGGTCATCCTCGGCCTTGTCCCGAGGATGACGGAGGGTGGGGTGGTAGTCCGCCAAATCCGCCGCCGTAGCAGCGCATGACTCACGATTAGCCGTTCAAGTTGGCGCCGCCCTCCGATCGGTGTGTCTATTACCGTCCGGCCAGCTTCCTCAGATCATCGTTGATCCCCCATCTTCTTCCGCCTGGCCTTTCATGTTCGATCACATTGGGATCGGGCCGGATAGCGCTCGCCTCTCACAAGGAGAACTGCAATGGACGCTTCGATTGCTCCGGCCTCGCGGGCCGCGGCGGTGACGCCGAATGATAGCGCCATTGTCGGTGCGCGCGCGCTCTATATCGGCACGGCGGGCGATGTTGCCATTGCGCCGCGTCGGGACATGGATCCGGTCATCTTCAAGAGTGTGCCGGCCGGGACGATCCTGCCGGTTCATGCCGCCATTGTGGCGCTGACCGGGACCACCGCATCCAACATCGTCGCGTTGTTCTGAAGCAATTCCAGAAGCGGGCCATATGGGCAGACCCATCAAGTTCACCCAGGCGATTGCCGACAGGATTTGCGAGCGCATCGCCAACAGGGAAAGCCTCCGGTCGATCTGCCGGGACGAAGAGGTGCCGGCCATGTCGAGCGTGCTCTCCTGGCTCGCCGATGACGACAAGGCCGGTTTTCGAGCCAAATACGCCCTGGCGCGCGAGATCCAGGCGGACGGCTTTGTCGACGAGATGGTCGAGATTGCCGATGACCGCGCAGACGACTGGATCGAAAAGAAGAATGCGAGCGGCGAGACCACCGGCTGGCAGGAGAATGGCGAGGCCATAAGGCGTTCGCAGCTTCGCATCGCCACTCGTCAGTGGGTCGCCGAGAAGCTGAAGCCGAAGAAATATGGTTCCAAGGTCGAGCCCGACCATGGCGTTGTCGCGAGTGAAGTTTCGCAGTTGCTGGAAGATATCAATGGCAAGACGCGCGGACTTCCAAACGGCGGTTGACCAGTTTTCCGACTGGCGCTGGCGTCTGAACAACCTCTATTGGATCACCGACAAATCAGGCAAACGCGTCAGGTTCGAGATGAACTGGACGCAGATGACCTTTTTCGAGCAGATGCATTACCTCAATGTGCTGCTGAAGGCCCGCCAGCTCGGTCTCACGACCTTCATTCAGATCTTCATGCTCGATGCCTGCGTCTTCAACCGGGATATCCGCGCCGGCACGATCGCCCACATCCATGTCGTCGGCGTCACCATAATTCCGACCATGACCGCTTCGTCGGACAGCGGCCGGACGGTCGCGGGCTATACCGTTCCCGCCTTATGGACAACCACGTTGGCGACGGTGAACAACACCATCAAGGCGAGTTCTCGTTACGCCAAGGTGATTGATCAGCTGCTTGCCTTCACGGCAGACACTGATCCGACGAAGTCGCCGGCCGCTGAAATGTTCCCGCTCGGAAACGTCGTCGGGCATCCTGGAAATCAGGACGGCGTGACGACGTGGGACACGATCAAGCTGCCGGCTTCGGTTCCGAACGGCACTCGCATCATGTTCGAATATCAGCCTGGTCTTTGGACATCGAGAACCACCTACGACCGCGTCGACAACGGCGATGGGACGGCGGACTATAAAGTCATTGAAGTCTTTGCCACCAATGTCCAGGACAATGCGGCGCTGCTCGCCCACGGCATGAACCTCGACGTTTCGTCTTACGTCCATCCGGTGCTGCAAGGGATCTTGCGATTTGTCAGCCGCTTGCCGCAATCCGAAAAGCTGAAATTTTACCCCTAGGCGAGCACCGATAGAGATGACATCCAACGACGATATCCTCCGCGCGCTCGGCCGTGTCGAAGGCAGGCTGACAGGCATCGAGGAAAACGTCGCGCTTCTCCGCAACGAGGTCAGCGACGAAAAGGTGAGTGCCCACGACAGCCGCGCCGTGATCCACAAGCGGCTCGACGAACAGGCCAGGCAGATCGCCCATCTCGATACCAGGGTGGCGATCAGCGGCGGCGCGGATGCGCAGATCCGCGAGGAGATCAAGAGGCTCAAGGAGACCGTCGAGAAGAACCAGGAGGTGGTCGCGCCGGCGCTCGAAGAGTGGAAACGGATGAAATCGATCGGTTATGGCATTTCAGGCCTGATCGCCTTCGCCGGCCTGACGATCGGCGGGATGATTGCCTATGCGAGCGATGGCGCGGTGGCGGCGCTTCGGCATTGGTTGAAGATCAATTGATCGGCGAGCACCAGGGCGTCAGCAGACGCACTCAGCCCAAACCGAGGCAAACAAACCCCTAAATTTTAGACGTCGCCAACGAACAAATCTGCGCCCTGCTGGTTTTCCTCGCAGGAGGAAGCAGACATGAAGAGCATGAGCAATCGCCAAGTTCGCATTCCCGGCCCGCGAGAGCACGATGTTGCGGAACATTGCCGCAAATTCGGCATCGGCCCGGCCGAGGAGAAGAAGCTGAAGAAACTTCTCGGGTCGAGGGCGCCGCTGCATGAAATCCAGGCCAATGCTCCGCCGCGCCAGCCAAGGTGGCGTTAGGTGGTGAGGGCACAGAAGACGTTGCAGGTGATCATTACACGCTACATTACGGCAATGATTCAAAGATTGAGCGGAACAGAGCAGCGCCTTGACGCTCGCGAAAGGGGTGCTTTTGCGGGGTTCTGAAATGATCGATCTTGTTTAAGATGTCGGCCGAATCTTCGGCTTACTCCACTTGGATCCGCTGAAAGCCCCGCTCCGGCGGGGTTTTTCGTTGGCGTTGTGATGTGCCTGTCGGCTTTCGCCCGGCGGGAGCTTATCGGTGTGACGGTCGCAACGTGCCCGGGCAGGTTGTCGATGATCCCTCGGAGGAATTTCCGGGATCGTGGCGTGGCATCTCCGCCGGGGAACTTCCGACAATATCAGGGGTTTTGCCGGCGGATCGCGCGGCAGGTCTCGTCTCCTGTACCACTGCTACCCCTGCAGTTGCTGCGCGGTCCACTTCAAGCAGTTACGGAAGGACTTTGCTCCCGGCTATCGGCAGCGGGCAAAGCTGTCTGTCGCTCCCGACTCCGGTTTTAGAGCTTCACCCCTTGAAGACACTGCAATCCGCCGACCCCAGCACCTGCGATGGCTCACGAAGGAACAGCTGCGCGCCCGCAAAGCCGTCAACGCCGTGGTTGCCGCGACAGCATGAGGATGTAATCGTCGGCGATATCGGCAACCACCATGGCGGCTTCCGCAGCCGTGTATCCCCTGCCGATGGCGTCGCTGACGATCTTCATCACGGCAGGTTCAAGTGCTTCCCGGCAGTCGGACAGGCTTTCGACATGCGGGCTTTTTGGACGAAATTCCAAGACGTTATTCACGGCATACCCTCCATTCGATTGAGCTCGGGCCCTATGAAGGCAAGCCGGCCTCTCCGCAAGAAAAGCGGGCCACGGTTCCGGCGAGCTGCTTCAGGAACCAGAAGTGTTATCGTGACGCTACGATGGCATAGGAGCTGACGTATTCAAGCGCATGCTGATATTAAGGTAAGCCAGTAGGGTTAATTCGTCCGTTGCTGTTGCATCGTGGCATCGCAAGCAGGCGCAAAGGCTATAGAGGCTGCTGCATCTCGCCCAAAACCATACAGCGGTTTTGGGACAACGACATGCATCAAATAAAGACTTTAGCATTTGAACGCCTGCGAGGCTATTTTCTGCCCTAGACGCTGATACGCCGGCCGGCCTTGTCCGCCTCTTTGCGATTGGCGCCGTGTTTTTCGATGATGTCCTTGGCATCCTCGTTGGAAATGCGGTGTTTCTTCGCGAAATAGATGACGTCGTAGGGCGCGTCAGCCACGGCCGCTTTGGTGGGCTGGATCTTTTTCGTTGTGTCATTGGTCATGATTTTTCCTTTCAAGGCAATGTTGCGCCGGACATCAGCAGATGTCGCCGCGCGTCAGCGCTGGAACAGGATTTTTTTGGCTGGGTCGGCCCAAAAACCTGAATCCTGTTCTCAATTAAAGAGTTAGGGCATGATGTGGTCCGAAAACCGCTCACAGTTTTCGGCATCATGCTCTATCGGCTCCGGACCGAGTATCGGAGTTCTCAAGCCGGCATCGGCCGAAGAATTGGCCTCGCGCCGTTTATCGATGCGCTCGGGCCGTCTTGTGTTTTTCCCAGATCTGCGTCGCCTGCGCTGCGATCCCGGTCTTGTGGAAGCGCAGCAGGTGAAGTCCTTCGTTCCGTCGTTTTTCGTCGAAGGCGCTGTTTTCGTAGTCGGCGCCTTCGATGATCTTCTCGCTTTCGAGAACGGTCTTCAATTCCTGCACGTAGTGTCCGGTGATGTTGAAAAGGGCTTCAGTCTCGGGTGTGTCTGTCATCGTTTTCCCTGTGGGTGGTCGTGTGGCATTGAACGCGATGCTGGTTCAGCAAGCCGCGTTGGTAAGATGCATCAAGCAATCCGCGCCCCTATGGGAAGGCTGGTATCGGACAGCGCTTAGCCGTGTCTGTCTGGAGTTCCATATATCGTGCAGCAAAGCCGCGCCGAGAATCGATGGTGGAGGCGCGGCAGGTCTGAAGGCGGCACCTTAAACCACTTGCCTTCCCGATACCACGTCAATCGAAATATCGAAGAATATGGAGGGAGCAGGGTTGTCTTCGCTTTCCGAGTTTAGAGCAAGCGATCCGGGTTCCCACCAAAACGGCTGCTTTTGCAGGAGAGACCAGGCGTGGAGGCGTTCGTCATGCCGGGCCGGCGTATCGGTCAGCTCATCATAGGTGCCCTGAACAAGCACGCTTTTCCACGTTCGGTTTTCGCCGAATTCTTCAACCTGAACACAGGCGGGTGAATGGGCTCGCAATAGATCAATCTTCAGGCCCGGCATGGAAAATATGAAAAGCCGGTCTTTTTCATAGGCATGCTGGATGGGAACGATATAGGGATATTTCTCGCCGAGGCATGCCAGGTGGCCACGGGTGTGGCCTGCCAGAAAGGCGAGGCAGTCTTGTTCACCCATGTCTCGCAATTGCATCACGTTATCCAATTCCGTCAGCGTTTCAGCCCTTCGTTTGATAGGCAGCCAAGCGTCTTGGCTCGCCTATCAGAACACATCCTTGAGGAGGATATAGACGATAAAGGCCAGACAGATTGCTGGTGTCGATTTCACCAGAAAGTCGGTGTACCGGAACCTGCCGATATGCTGGGCGAGGCGTTTCCACGAATGGATGTTGACCGTGGAAGACATGATGCCCTCCTTTGGTTGGGGCCGGGTAACTCTGACCACCCCGGGAAGCAGCGCCCGTTCACAAACTGCCACTACACCAGATATGGGCGCCAATCATCTGCGCTGCAAGGCGTGGCGGATTGCCGGTCCGGCAGTGAGATCCCGCTGCTGTGCACGATCGCAAAGGGCGGCGCGGATGTGCCAGGATTGCTGGGTACGTCCATACACAATTGCCCTTCTACCTCAACCATTGCTTCGATCAGTTTCAGCCGATCGAGTTTCCGCCGTTGATCGTCGTAGAGCCTGCTGAGCAGCGCATAGGCCGATCCGGAGGGTCTGCCTTTGCGCAATAGTTTCCTGATCAGCATTTCCTGATCGGCAACGCGGTGCGCCGCCTTCACGATATGGCGACGCGCCAGCTTCAGGTCTTTCGGGCGGAATCGTGTCGAAACCATATGCTTTGCTCCCCCTGTCTCATCCCGCAGTAACAGGATGACGGCCGTTTCGCTCGGTGTTCCCCCGCGACTAGCGAAAATCCGCGGCCGTCAGCGTGAAGTTGTTTCCGCGTCGATGCTGATAGGCTCTCGATGCGGCCTCCTGAATGGAAGAGCGCGCCGCATCAAAGGCATTGAGATAGGCCGCCTCGGAAGAGTTCTGGGTGATCGCGTTGCCGAGGGCTGCCTCTTCGACCAGAAACCTGACTTCGAACATGCCGTCATAGCCGGTGAAGCGGACGCCTTTTCTCGCTTCGTCGAAGCTGCGGCTTCTATTGGGGAAAATAAGTGCCATTGCGGTTATCCTTGGAGTGGGCGCGGCCGATCTGCGGAACTCGGGCAGCGGTGGTGATGATGGATGCACGACGGAGCGAGTAGCTTGACGCCGGATGTCCAGCGATCAGCCTGCCTGCATGCCCGGGCGTCGGCAGATCTTAGTGGATGGTCTGCACGATAACCCGGTTTTCAAGCAAGGCTTCCGATGTCTTGATCAAGCGCATCGTACCCGTGATAACCTCATCGGAATAGAGCGAATCCGCACGGGAAATTTCGTCCGTCATATCGCGGAGAACTTTGTTGATCTCCAGCAGAGGCGGCACGAATTCCACCAATCCGGCGGCTGCCAGCCCGTGCGTCAGGCGCGCGATCGCCTCTCTCAGGTGATCGACCAGTGCACGCCTTTCCACCGGCAGTGCCGACGGCTTCGTGAGGGTCGCTTCATCGTTGAACTGCATGATGCGAATCCTCCTTTAGCTAAAATGGGTTCCGCCACGGCATTATCAATGGCGGCTGCCGAATGAGGTTGCGGTCAGCTTGCAATAAGCGCAAGCTAATTTATCGGCGGGCACGATACGGGCACCGCTGCTTGGGGCGCGCCAGTGATGCTAGAACAGGATGATTTTTGGGCCGGGTCGGCCTAAAATCTGAATCCTGTTCTACATTATATAGTTGGAGCATGATGTCGGCCGAAAACCGCTCACACTTTTCGGCATCATGCTCTGACGCCAGTGAACCCTAGCCCCAACGAAGGAGGACGCCATGTCTTCCACATCAGATCAGTTTTTCGGTGTCGACAATTTGAGGATGCTCGATCGTATCCTGCGAAAGGCCGGCTTTCGCGGCGGCGAAACCCATGCGGCCGATGATGGTGAGATCACCGCCACAAGTTTCCTCATTAGTTGTTTCCAGATGGGCGTCGTCGATGAAGCCGCGTTGAGGTCGTCGCTGAAAATGTATCTCGCGACACAGTTGAGTTCAGGCCCGCTTCCGCAGGCAATGGAAGACGGCTCCTTTGCCCGATGGCAGGATGACGGCGGTGCGCCGGTGAAAGCCCATCGGATCGCGCGGTATACGGCGTCCGGGCGTGCGGACGCACCGCTGCGGCCGCCAGCCTATCGCTTTCCCAAAACCAGGCTGCCTGAACGAGTATCCGAGATCCCGTGAACGGGCCTGCTGCGATATCGCCGGCAACCCCCGCCCGATCGTCGCGATGACATGACGAACAAGGAAGATGACATGTCTGGGATTCCAGCCGATCCAAAGGACAGGGCCAGGAAAAGCAAAATCATCGCCTTCTTGCGGAAAATCGCAACCTTAAGCCCGACTGCAGACGATCTCATAGCGCAGGCGCGTCAAGCGCGGTCATCGTCAGCGGAGGAGGGGATCGATAGTGCTGACAACCAAGCCTATGGTCTGGCGCGTCCACACAAAGGTCCGTTCGATAACGCGACGGCATTCAGTGCGTCCAGCTACGACCATGATCTCCCGACGCGGCAGCAATTGGAGGCCGCGCAACGCAGCCACTCCGATGCGGTAAAGCAGCAAGAGGCAAACCGCCAAACAGGCAAATTTCGTAGGCGTGCAAGGCGGACGAAGCTGAAATCTCCCTGAGCAGGAGGGACGGACGGCGCCCTATAGGCTTTTGCCGACTGAGCGGTGCTTGACTTCAAGGCCTCTCCGCCCCAGTCCGTTGAAAAGCCCGCGTCAGGCGGGCTTTTCTTGTTTGCAGCAAAAGCTCGGGCGGCCGTCAGGCCGCCCCAAACGGCACGGCGACGAAGGTCTTGTTGCCGTCGCGTTCGACGAGCAGCAGCACCGACTTGCGGCCGGCCTTGCCGGCATCGGCGATTGCGGTCTTGACGTCGCGGGCGTTGTGAACCGGTCTGTCATTCACCGAGACGATGACGTCGCCGGACTGGATGCCGGCGGCAGCCGCCGACTTGTCCGGGGCGACCTTGGCGACCACAGCGCCGCTGATCGAGCGCGGCAGGTTGAGCTCCTGGCGCACGTCGGGCGTCAGATCGGCAAGGCCGATGCCGAGGCTCGGCTGGCCGGTGCTCTGGCCTTGGGCGTCTGGGTTTTCGGCCGCCGCCTGCTTCTGGCTTTCCTCATTGGTGCCGACGGTGACGTTGAGATCGATCGTCTTGCCGTCGCGCCAGACGCTGAGGGATTTTTTGGCGCCCGGCGAAAGGTCGGCGACCAGGCGAGACAGGTCCTTCGGCGTCTTGACGGCCTCGCCGCCGACGGAAGTGACGATGTCGCCCGGCTTCAGGCCGGCATGGGCGGCCGGCGTATCGGCGGTCACGGCGGCAACCAGCGCGCCGCCTGTCTTGTCGAGGCCGACGGCATCGGCGACGTCCTTGGTGACCGGCTGGATCTGCACGCCGAGATAGCCGTGATCGATCGAACCGTCCTTCTGCAGCTTGGCGACGATCGCCTTGGCCTCATCGGAAGGAATGGCGAAACCGACACCGACGCTGCCGCCGTTCGGCGAATAGATGGCGGTGTTGATGCCGACGACATTGCCGCTGCGGTCGACCAGCGGACCGCCGGAATTGCCGTGGTTGATCGGCGCGTCGATCTGGATGAAATCGTCATAGGGCCCGCTGTGCAGGTCGCGGCCGCGCGCCGAGACGATGCCTGCCGTCACCGTGGTGCCGATGCCGAAGGGGTTGCCGATCGCCAGAATCTGATCGCCGAGCTTCAGCCTGTCGGAATCGCCCCAGGCAATGGTTTGCAGCGGCTTGCCCGCTTCTATCTTCAACACGGCGACATCGGATTTCGGATCGGTGCCGATCAGCTTGGCCGGCAGTTCCGTGCCGTCATCCAGCGTCACCTTGATGTCGACGGCATTGTCGATGACATGGTTGTTGGTGACGATCACCCCGTCAGGGCTGATGATGAAGCCGGAGCCGAGCGCCATTGCCTGCTGCGAAGGCCGACTTTTCGGCGCCTGGCGCGGCAGCGGGATGCCCTGGTCCTCGAAGAACTGGCGGAACTGCTCGTCCATCGGCGATTCCTGCTCTCCGGCGCTGACATCGGTCGCCTTCATCGTCGTGGTGATGGTGACGACGGCAGGCTTGTCGGCATCGACGATGGAGGCGAAGGAGCCGCTCGGCGCGAGAATGCCGCCGGTATCAGAGGGCGCAGCAACGGCATTGGATGCGTAAATGGCGAAGGGCAGGCAGGCTGCGCCGGCGATGATGGCGGCCCCGACAAGGGCTGCGGTGCGATGGTTGCGGAGGATGTGTGACATGGTGGTGATCCCTTGGGCGATGGTCCCTTGCGAGAGCGTTGGCTTGGATGGCGTCGTGGTTCCATGTCCTGGGACCTGGCGTCGGATGGCGTTTGGCGCCAATTCCTCCTGGGAACGCGCAGTCGTCGGGGGCGGCGACCGGGGGGAAGAGAAGAATTGGCGCTCGGGATTCATATGATCCCACCAAGCGGATTTACAAATTAAAGTTTGATCATGTTTATATTGCCGATTTGTAAGATATGACCGGAATTTAATCTTCGCTCACCCAGCGTTTGAGCGTCTCAAAAATTCCGGCCTGATTTTGCTTCGCTTGGCGTCCTCCGCGATGTTTTCATTCGAAAATAAATGGACTTATTCCCGGAAGGGGTGATCCGTTCGCCGCATGCATCCGTAATTTGCCGACAGACGATCTTGTTGCTCTTTCCGGACGTTATATTCCCGGATCCTGTTGCGAATATAAAATGTTAGTAGACTCTAAATTATTTCTTCTTCAGAAAGTAAAAGCCGCGAATCGAGGGCACGCGAGTCTCGCGGGCGACGTATAAGGGGCGATGAGGGCAGCAGTGGAGCGGGGGCGGAAAGCCAGGCGCGGCGCGCAGGTGAAGTTGAGCGATGTGGCGAAGAAGGTGGGGGTCAGCCCCATCACGATTTCGCGCGCGCTTCGCAATCCCGAAATCGTCTCGGAGGATCTGCGCCAGACCATCCTGCGCACGGTAGACGAGATGGGGTATATCCCCAATCTTGCCGCCCGGGCGCTGGCCGGCCGCCACAACGGAACTGTCGGCGTCATCACGCCCGCATTGCACCAGCACGGCTTCGCCGGCCTGATGCTCGGCATCGAGGATCGCTTGCGCGCCACCGAATTCGGCGTGCAGTATTCCAACACGCTCCACCATGCCGACGGCGAGGCCGGTCAACTGAAATCCTTCCTGATGCAGAAGCCGGCGGGCGTCATCATCGCCGGCGCCGAATCCTATCACGATCTTCTGCCGCTGATCGAAAAAGCCGCCTGTCCGATCGCCCATATCACCGATCTCAGCCAGGAGCCGGAAAGGCTGGTCGTCGGCCTTGACCATCATGCGGCAGGCGCCGAACCCACCCGCTTCCTGCTGTCGAGGGGCTATCAGAGGATCGGCTTCATCGGCGGCGGCACGGATGTTCGCTCCCGCCGCCGCAGAGAGGGCTATGAGGCCGCGATGCGCGAAGCGGGCCGTTTCGATCCCGATCTTGCCATCGGCGCGGATGCGGCGGGCACCACCGGTCTCGGAAGGGAATTGTTGACCCGCCTGTTGGCGCGCGTGCCCGATATCGATGCCGTCTTTGCCCAGAACGACGAACTGGCGCTCGGCGTGCTCATCGAATGCGGCGTGCGCGGCATCCGCGTGCCGGAGAATTTCGGCATCTGCGGCTTCAACGATCTGGAATTTTCGGCCTTCACCGAGCCTTCGCTGACGACAGTGCACATACCGCGCTACGAAGTCGGCTACCGCGTCGCCGATATGCTGCTGCGCGCCGTCCGCAGCGAGCCGCCCGGCGAAGAAAAGGTCGATTGCGGCTTCTCCGTCATCCCACGCGGCTCGACGCGCTAGTCTAGAGCGGTTCAGTTTTTCATGGAAACGCAGAACCGCTCTAAGTTTTTGTTTTTACGCAATTCCGTACGGAAAGCCGCTTCACACTTTTCCTGGAATTGCTCTGGCGCAGCTTGACGCGGCAATCTGGTACGATCTGCCAGCTTTGTGTCTGCCGATATCAGCCCAGTGTTCCTGCAAATCGTTCCGGCCACCGCTCACGTTGAAAAACCTCCGTCAGGAAGTCGATGAACACCCTTGTCTTGGAGGGCAGCAGGGTGCGGTTTGCATAATAGATCGAAATCGGGCCTGCATCGGCATACCATGCCGGGATCAACCGGATCAGCTCGCCGCTCTCCAGATAGGCAAGAGCATCCGCCTTGGCGATCATCGCGACACCAAGGCCGAGAAATGCTGCGGATCGCATTGCCGCGGGATCGTTGACGACGATCGTCTCTTTCAAGGCCGCAGGCTGCTCATCTCCGGCAAGATTGCGCATCTGCCGCTGGTGAATTCGACCCGTCCGCATCGAGCGCATGACGATACCATCGAGTTCGCGCAGGCCGGACGGATCATCAGGCGGAACCCGATCGCCGATATATCCCGGTGATGCCACGGGGATAATATGAGCAGGCGCCAATGGCCTGGCGATGATACCGGGCGACAATTCGAACCCTCCGCCGATCGCAGCATCATAGCCCTCGGCGATCAGATCGACCTGTCTGTTTTCGAACATCCATTCCGGCCGGATCATCGGATATCGCCGCATGAACTCCGGCAATAGCGGAAGGATGTAGCCGATGCCGAGTGTCGGGCTCATGCTGAGTTTCAGCACGCCGGATGGTTCGGACTGTTCGTTCGATGCCTCCGAGATCGCTCCCTGAAGGCTGTCCAGATGGTCACGGATTGAAAGCAGAAAGCGCTCGCCTGCTTCCGTGAGCGTCAGACTTCGGGTGCTTCGTTGAAACAGCCTGAGCTTCAGGTTGCCTTCAAGGGCTGCGACATTGCGGCTGACCGCCGCCGGCGTCAGGCCGAGCCGCCGTGCCGCCGAGGAGAAGCTCCCAAGCTCGGCGCTGCGCACGAAGGATTCCAGGTTTGCAAGCGTCTCCATGCTACGGCTTTCAATGAATGCTTGAAATTGATAACAGGTAATTCCGTCTAATCACAAGGGAATAACGAGGCGATATTCGCTCCATCGAAGCCAAACAATGGAGTTATCGCAATGACCATCGGTATCATTGGCGCCGGCAATATCGGCTCCGCCTTCGCCCGAGCCCTTGCCCGCAACGGCATCGCTGCCACGATCTCAAACAGTCGCGGCCCTGACACATTGCAGGAACTGACCGAGGAGCTATCCCCGCACATCACCGCCGGGACGATCGAAGAGGCGGCGAAAGCCGACCTCGTCCTTGTCGCCGTGCCCTGGTCGAAGCTTCCCAAGGCATTGGCGGGCCTTCCCGATTGGGCGGGCCGCATCGTGATTGACGCCAACAACCCCATCGAAGCACCGCTGTTCAAACCGGCCGAGCTGAATGGCCGCCTGTCGACGGAAGTCTTCGCCAGCCTGGTGCCTGGTGCTCGCGTCGTGAAGGCATTCAACCATCTCCTGGCGAATCTGGTTTCAGCCGATCCCCGCGCCGAGGGCGGTAGCCGCGTGCTCTTCTATTCCGGCGACGATGCCCAATCGAAGGCCGAGGTGGGGGCGCTGATCTCCAGACTGGGCTTTGCCGGCATCGATCTCGGGCCGATTTCGATCGGCGGCAAGCTCGCGCAATTCCCCGGCGGGCCGTTGCCCGTCCTCAATCTCGTCAAATTCGCATGAACAGCGATCGGCCGGATCAATCCGGCCGATCTGCTCGAACTAGGCACAGCCCAGATTATTCCCTATACCGAGGGAATGATGATCACTGTGCTGAAAAATGGATAGTACGGGACTGTCTCTCGACAGAATGCGCACCTTTGTCCGCGTCGCCGAACGCGGCAACCTGTCGATGGTCGCAAGAGAGCTGGGTATCGGTCAATCCACTGTGACACGGCACCTCAACGAACTTGAGGAGGCTGTCGGCGTACCGCTTCTCACCCGAACCACGCGACGCGTCACCCTGACCGACGAGGGTAGCCGCTATTATACCAACTGCCTGCAGATATTACGGCTGGTCGAACAGGCTGCTGAAGAAGCAAGAGATGCCCGGCAGGCCCCCGCGGGCGCTGTTCGGCTTTCGTGTACGGCAGCGCTCGGCGTGATGCACATCACGCGCCTGATCTTCGATTTCCAGGACAAGCATCCGGACATCCGGGTCGATCTCAACCTGACGGACGAGCGTATCGACCTGGTTCGCGAAGGCGTCGACTTGGCACTCCGTCTCGGGCCTCTCGCCGACAGCGCGATGAAACTTCATGCGCTCGGCGAAAGCCATCGGCTGCTGGTGGGCGCACCGACCTATTTGTCCGTCCACGGCCGGCCGGAGCGCCCAGCCGATCTGTCACGCTACGAAACCGTCGTGATGTCCAATGTGGCCGGCAGCGATCAGCTCGTTCTTACCTCTCCCGATGGCACAAGCCTGATGATCCCCGTCAGCGGCAAGTTGCGCGTCGATCACGGGCTTGCGGCGCGCGAAGCCTTTGCCGCCGGACGCGGCATTGGTCCCGCACACCTCTGGCTGGTCCACGATCTTCTGGACGACGGCCAGCTCGAGGTCGTGCTTGGCGACTATCGTCCTTTATCGGTTCCTGTGAGCTTGCTGATCGTTCCAGAGCGTGCCGCCATTGCCCGCGTTCGGCTTCTCGTCGACTTTCTTGTCGCCGAGGTTTCCAGATTACCGGGAATCCGGCCCTCCTAATTAGAGACCGAAAGACCGCTTATCGCCACGCCACCCCGTCTTCCGCAGATACTGCTCCCAGTTGAGCGTGTCGGGGTTCAGGCGACGGCTCCATTCGAGGTCGTGCTCCTTGCCGAAATAGCCATATTCGACAGCATATTCGACCATCCCGAGAAGCTCTCGAACGAGAAGTTCGTTGGCGGCAAATTCTGGAAAATAGTGCAGCAGGCCATCCCGGGTGAACGCGTTTCGATACTCGGCCTTGCGGCCGGTCACGCGCTGAAAGGTTTCGATCATCTCGCGCGGAGAAATGATGTCGCCAAGCACCGGCAGTGTTTTTCCGTTGTAACGCGCGGGGTTTGAGAAAATTTCAAGCACGACCGGCCCGGTCGCCGTCAGCGGATCGACAAAAGGCGCTCGGAAATCTTCAGGAAGATAGACCGGCAGGAGCAGCGTATCGCCCTCCATGCGCGGCACATAATATTCGAGCAGATTCGTGTAGAAGAATGCCAGCATGACGAAGGAATGAGAGATCGGCAGGCCGCGAATATAGTCGGCAACGCGCGCTTTGTCGGTAAAATGCGGCGCATACTGCGCCCCATTGGTGATCTCGTCGACATTCTCAAGCGTGCTGAAAACTAGATGGCCGACGCCAGCCTCAACGGCGGCATCCGCCAGTTGCCGGCCGAGAGGGGTCTCGATTGTCTCCGGCGGGGCGATCGGCGGCGTCATCAGAAATGCACCGTCCGCGCCTTTGAATGCTGCGACGAGATCTTTCTGAAGGCCAAGTTCGAGAGGGACGGTTACGATTTCAGCGCCACGTTTCTCCAGATGCAAAGCTTCAGGCGAATCCTTTTTCCGGGTGAAAGCTCGCACCCGGAAACGTTGGCTCTCAAGGAGTGCCGCGGCGACGCTGCGCCCCTGTTTGCTCGTTGCACCGGCAATCGCGATCAGTGGCTTTTCATGTGCAGACATAGAGCTTTAAACCTTTCCCTGTCATTGACGCCGACTGCGGTGCCAGGCGTCATTTTGCGGAGAGGACGGTCGGCCTGTGCCGAGAGCCCACCTCAATGGCGGGCACCTTATCGCAACAGGTTCTATGGCTATAGATATCTGAAATACATAACATAATGCCATTTTATGGATAAATGGCGCCGGCCAGCGCGGATACAAATCGGTTCGCCATCCCGATCAGAACGTCGAAACCGGCGCCGGGATGACCGCAAGCGCCGGAACCGATCCACGGACTCCGGCGCTGTTTCGCCGAGCAATCAGGGTATCAACAGAATACTGCCCGCCGAGCGTCCGGACTCCATCTCTTCGTGCGCCTTGGCAACATCGGCCAAACGGTATTCGGCACCGATCTGCGAAACGATCCCTGTTTCCATCGCGCCGACGGCAGCCAGAGCAGCCTCGCGATACTGTCCGATGTCAGCGCACCAGGCCATGATGCTCGGATGGCAGAGCGCCTTGCCTGGGCGAAGTTCCTCGACGGGCACCGGTGGAATAGCACCGGCGGCCTGACCGATGGTAACAGCCATGCCGAATGGGCGGACAGAGCGTATGCTCTTGAGAAGCGTGTCGCCGCCGATCCCGTCATAGGCGACGTCGACACCAAGCCCGTTCGTCAGCCGCTTCACGTCTGCGACGATATCGGCCCCTCGTCCAACGATAAGGTGATCGGCTCCATAAGATGCGGCGAGTTCTGCCTTTTCGGCGGAGCCGACTGTCCCGATCACGGTAGCATCGAGCGATCTGGCCCAACGAACGAGGATGCTCCCAAGCCCGCCCGCGGCCGCATGAATCAGAACCTGAGTTCCTGCACGCACATTATAGGTCTTCTTCAACAGCATGTAGGCGGTCATGCCTTTGAGCAGCGAACTCGCTGCCGTTTTCGCCGAAACGGCATCTGGAAGCTTGATCGCCCTTTCGGCGGCAATGTTCCTGGTGGAGCGATAGGCACCCACCGGAGGCCCTCCATAGGCAACGCGGTCACCCTTTTGGAACAGGGAGACGCCGGGACCGACATCCTCGACGATGCCCGCCGCCTCGGCGCCGATCACCGCGGGGTAGGAGGGCATGGGGTAGATGCCCTTGCGGTGATAGACGTCGAGAAAGTTGGTTCCGATTGCCTGATGACGGATTTTTAGCTCGCCATTGCCGGGAGCTTCTGAAGGGTGATGCTCCTCGACATGGAACTGGGTGACGTCACCGGGGGCATTCAGCCATATGATTTGGTCGGTCATCTCTCATACTCCTTCATGGGCACAAACTAATCGATGGCCTAATGTGTGAAAATTCCCTATTGCTTCACAATGATTGGGAGAGAATTCACAAAAATCGACTGGGACGACCTTCGGCATTTCCTGGCGCTCGCGCAGTCGGGAACGTTGCTTGGTGCCGCAAAGCAGCTCGGCGTCGAACACGCGACGATCAGCCGGCGCGTCTCGTCGCTTGAAACCAGCCTGGGTCGCAAACTCGTAGACCGCCGCGGACGACGCATCATGTTGACCTCCGACGGGGAGCAGGTTGCCAGGCACGCTGCTCTTGTGGCGGCGCAGACTGCGGCAATCGAGCAGCTTGGCCGCAGCAGCGCCACGGAATTGCGCGGCCATGTGAGGATCAGCGCGCCACCCGCTCTCTCAAGCGTGCTGCTGGCAAAGCCGATCGCAGCCCTCAGGCGAGACCATCCGGGTGTTGAGATCACGCTTGTCGGAGAAAAGCGCCTCGCGTCGCTGAACAGACGAGAGGCGGATATCGCCGTGCGAATGTCGCGTCCCGAAGACGGCGATTACGCCATCGTCAAGCTCGGCGAAACAAGCTTCCATCTCTACGCGTCGAAGACCTATCTCGAGACGGTTTCCCCGTCGGAGTGGACCTTCATCGGTTACGACGAAACCATGAACGCCTCGCCGCAGCAACTGCGGTTGACCGAACTGGCGGCCGGCCGGCCGATCGCCGTGCGGTCGTCCGTTCTGGAATTTCAGGCCGCAACCGCAAGCCTTGGCGCCGGTGTCGTCATGCTCCCCGATTTCGCCGTCCTGGAGTCCAGCGGTCTCCAGCGCATTGCGACCGAACAGGCTTTGACAAGAGAGGTTTGGCTGGTTGTCCATTCTGACATCAAAGACGTCCCCTCCGTCCGCGTCGTCGTCGATGCGCTGAAAAACGCTCTCGGGAAGTAGTCCGCTCAATTGGCTTGAGCACCACCCGGGCGGCTGGTCGTCGAGCGAGTTTTTCGTTGTTAATGTGCGACTTGGGACGCTGCCGACATCAATTCCTCGGAATTCGGTGCCTTGAATGTCTGGAGCCCAGCTTCCAGAACTTCAGTGAAGCTCCAGCGTACGATGCCCTCCCGGTCGATTAGGAACTGACCGACAAGCTGCCCGTGGTCGGCAGTCATCATCTGCTGATCGGCTTCCGTAATTTGATATCCTTCCTTCTCGTTGAGAAATTCGTCCATTGCCATCACGCTCATAGGCTCGGGCAACTCGCCCGGAAGGTCGATCCGTATCGCCATGACCGTGTCGATCCCGACCTCGCGTAAGCCGAAGGCTTGGTGCGAAGCCCGTCCCGGGTCGGAAGCAGCAAGAAGATCGGGTATCGGATGGTAACGGAAATAGAGCCGCGCGCGTTCGACCGGGGTGTTTACCACCGCCAGGGATTGGACGCCTTTCTCACGCAGCATCGGGTTGAGATATGCCATGGCCGCGACATGGCGCCGGCAGAACGGACAATGCAGGCCTCGAAACAAACCGATCAACAATGGGCTGCGGCCGCGAAAATCATCAAGTGCGATCTTCCCCTCGCTTGAGATCGCGTCAAACACAACGTTCGGAACCCGGTCGCCCGGTTGTAGCGGATGGTCGACATAGCGCGTGGACATGGACAACCTCCTCGCTCGGGGATCAGTCGAGAAAAGGCGCCACGTTCAGTGCTTCGAGGTCGAGATTGAGCGTTGTGAAACCTGACCTCTCGTCTTACCGCACCGCCAGGATCCGATCTAAGAATGGCCCCACATTGGCCCGCGGGCAAGCGGTAAACAGCGAATCGTGAATTGAAAAAGTCCGTTTTCTGCAAACTCTGATTTTTTAGCGGCCGTAGAGGCCGACAGGGAATCCGCCAGCCAGCGGGTTCGGCTGCGGTGAGGGGCCAGTCTTGCTGGCCCCTTATCCCTTATGCCTTGTCAGATGTCGCTTGCGGCACTCGACCAGAGATCGGCCGCTTCGGCTGCCGTCATGCGACGTACCTCGGCCTCATGGCTGCGGCTGGCGAAGAGCTCGCTCGCCATGATCTGCTCGGCCAGATCGGCCGGAAGCGAGAGGATGACGCGGGCTTCGCCATTGTGCAGGCCGCCGAGTTCCGTTCGCTTGCCGGTCACCATGCCGCCGGCGACCGTGTTGTTTGTCTCCGGATCGATCAGGATGAAAGAGCCGGAAAGCCGGTTCTGCTCATAGGGGTCGAAGATCGCCGCCTCATCGAAGACGAGCCGGACTTTGCCGATGGCGTTCATGTAGAGCCGCTGGGCGGCGTTCCAGGTGCCGGTCTTCAGCTCCAGCTGGCTGAGCGGCTGCACCTGCACGCGCTGGCGGCGGCTGCCGCTCTTCAGCCAGTAGCGTTTTCCGGGCTCGATGCCCTCAGGCTGCAGCGCGACGATCTGCGCGTCGAAGGCAAGGCCGACCTGCGGCTGGGCGTCGATCGAAACGATCATGTCGCCGCGCGCCACATCCACTTGGCGGTCGAGCACCAGCGTGATCGCGTCGCCGGCAACGGCGGCGTTGCGGACGAGATCGAAGGTGACGATCTTGGAGACGTTGGCGACCATGCCGGACGGCAAGATCATGACGCTGTCGCCCGGCTTGACTGAGCCGCCGGCAACCGTGCCCTGATAGCCGCGGAAGCTTTCGCCGGGACGCGAGACGCGCTGGACCGAAAGGCGGAAGCCGACCGTCTGCGACGAGCGCACCGTGGCAAGCTCCAGCGTTTCCACCAGCGTCGGGCCGGTATACCAGGGCATGGCGGCCTGGCCGGAATAGACGACGTTTTCGCCCTTCAGCGCCGACATCGGAATGGCGGTGATCTGCTTGACGCCGAGCGACAGGGCAAATTCCCGGAAGTCATGGCTGATCTTGTCGAAGCCGGCGCGGTCATAGCCCGTCAGGTCGATCTTGTTGATCGCGAGCACGAACTGCTTGATGCCGAGCAGCGAGGCGATCGTCGCGTGACGGCGGGTCTGCTCCAGAATGCCGAAGCGCGCATCGATCAGCAGGATGGCGAGATCGGCGGTCGAGGCGCCGGTCGCCATGTTGCGGGTATATTGCTCGTGGCCGGGGGTGTCGGCGACGATGAAGGAGCGCTTGTCGGTCGAGAAATAGCGATAGGCGACGTCGATTGTGATGCCCTGTTCGCGCTCGGCCTGCAGACCGTCGAGCAACAGCGCGAAGTCGGGTAGGCCGAGATCGTTCTGCTTGCCGGTGGAATCGCGCTGCAGCGTGGCGGCCTGGTCTTCCTTGACCGCCTTGGTGTCCCAGAGCAGGCGGCCGATCAGGGTCGACTTGCCGTCATCGACGCTGCCGCAGGTGATGAGGCGCAGCGGCCTGGTATCGCGCAGGGCCTTGAGCGGCTCGGCGGCGGGCAGGTTGACGACGGTTGCGGCCGAGACGGCGGTTTGGGCTGCGGTCATCTCAGAAATATCCTTCACGCTTCTTTTTTTCCATGGAGCCGGACTGGTCGCGATCGATGGCGCGGCCCTGGCGTTCGGACACCGTTGCAATTTCGAGTTCGGCAATCACCTCTTCGAGGGTGGTGGCCTGTGAGCGGATGGCGCCGGTCAGCGGGAAGTCGCCGAGGGTGCGGAAGCGGATCATGCCTTCCTGGCGGACTTCGCCGGGCAGCAGTTCGAGGCGCGGATCCTCGGCCAGGATCATCATGCCGTCGCGCTCCACGAAAGGCCGCTTCTTGGCGTAGTAAAGCGGCACCAGCGGAATGTCCTCGGCCTGGATGTAGCGCCAGATATCGACCTCCGTCCAGTTCGAGAGCGGGAAGGCGCGCACGCTCTCGCCCTTGCGGATCATGCCGTTATAGATGTTCCAGAGTTCCGGCCGTTGGTTGCGTGGATCCCAGCGATGATCGGGCGTGCGGAAGGAATAGATCCGCTCCTTGGCGCGGCTTGCTTCCTCGTCGCGCCGTGCGCCGCCGAAAGCCGCATCGAACTGGCCGGCATCGAGCGCCTGGCGCAGCCCCTCGGTCTTCATGATGTCGGTGAAGGCGGCCGATCCATGCGTGAACGGCGTGATGTTTTCGGCCTTGCCGCGCGGATTGATGTGCTCGATCAGATCGAGATCGTACTTCTTCGCGGTCTCGTCGCGGAAGGCGATCATCTCGGAAAATTTCCAGCCGGTGTTCACATGCAGCAGCGGGAAGGGGACGCGGCCGGGATAGAAGGCCTTGCGCGCCAGATGCAGCAGCACCGAGGAGTCCTTGCCGATCGAATAGAGCATGACCGGGCGCTCGAATTCGGCCGCAACCTCGCGGAAGATGTGGATGGATTCGTTTTCCAGCGCTTTCAGATGCGGGTCGAGCGGCGCCTTGGCGCTCTGCGGATTGCTGAGTTCCGTATCCGGACGGCTATCGGGCATGTCTTACTCCAGGCTATCGGTCGTTTGCGGCTCACCGCAAAACTTGATGTTGGCTTTCCCAGGGAATGTTGACTTTCCCAAGGCTGCGGCGGTCGCCGCGCCCTGATTGGGAAAGCCGTGGGGTGGTTTACTGTGCGGTGATCGCTGCGGCCTCTTCGGCGACATGCAGGCCGCATTCGCGCGTTTCGTCCTGCTCCCACCACCAGCGGCCGGCGCGTTCCGGCTCGCCGGGCTTGATCGCCCGCGTGCAGGGCTCGCAGCCGATCGAGGGATAACCGCGAGCGTGCAGCGGATTGATCGGCACGCCGTTTGTGGAAACGAAGGCCTTGATCGCCTCCAGGTCCCAGTCGGCGAGCGGATTGACCTTCAGCAGGTGGCGTTCAGCGTCGTATTCGGCAAAAGGCGTTTCGGCGCGGTTGGCCGATTGGCCGCGGCGCAGGCCGGTGACCCAGATCGCAGCACCTTCGAGGGCACGCGCAAGCGGCTTCAGCTTGCGCATGCCGCAACAGGCATGCCGGGCCTCGACGCTCTCATAGAAACCGTTGAGGCCGTATTGCGCCGCATAGGCGTCGATATCGGCCTTCTCGGGCTCGAAGCGATGGATATGGATGTCGTACTGGCTTTCGGTCTCTTCGATCAGCGACAGCGTCTCGGCAAACAGCCGGCCGGTCTGCAGCGTCGCGATATCGATCGGCAGGCGGTGCGTGCCGATCTCGGCGGTGATCACCTGGTCCTCGATGCCGAGTGACGTCGTGAACACCACGCGGCCGCCAAGGCCGGAGACCAGCGACAGACGTCCGGCAAGGTCGAGACCCGCCAGTCTGTCGTTCAGCGCCTCGGCTTCCGCAATCGGCCCTTCTTCCGCAATCGCATTGATAGCAGTCATGAGAATCCTGTCCTTTGTTGCCAGGAGTATCGCAGTTCACGCATGGATCGGACAGAAAAAGGGATTTCGAAAGCTGCGGCCGGAGGAGCAAATATCTCTCCGAAGCTGCCGCGATGCAGAAAAGCAGCCGCCTGCGGATGAAAATCCACATCGGCAGCTCGAATGTCTATAGAAATAGTAGAGTTACACGCAGCCTGTCAATCCGAAATCTGAAGTGATGCCGAAAATGGTGCAGAAGGCGCGGTTTTGGCATAGATTAAGCGCACTTGGCCGAGAGCAAAAAACAAGGTCAAAACGCTTGTCTCTCAAGGCTTTCTCCGGCGCGTTCAAATTCCGTTCATGCTGGTTGTGCCATAGAGGCAAAAGAACTTCCGTAGCGGTGCGAAGATTCGTGCCGCCTGTGTGTGTCGATGGTCAAAAATGATTACGCAAAAGGCGAAATATGCGCTGCGGGCGCTCACGGTCCTGGCTGATGCCGATGCCGACGAACCGGTGATGATTTCAGATATCGCGGCGCAGCAGAAGATCCCGAAGAAGTTCCTCGAACAGATCCTGCTCGACCTGAAACATCACGGCGTCGTCGCCAGCCGTCGCGGCAAGCAGGGCGGTTATCTTCTGCTGAAGCCCGCCCACACCATCACCTTCGGCGAGATCCTGCGCATCATCGATGGTCCGATCGCACCGCTTCCGTGCCTGTCGATCACCGCCTACCGCCGGTGCGACGATTGCGACGGCGAACAGAACTGTCAGATCCGCCACGTCTTCGCCAAGGTCGCCGACGCCACCCGCAAGGTGCTGTTCTCGACGACCATCGCCGATGCCATCGCCCCAAAGCACAGCGCCGAAGTCACCCGGCTGCTGGCTTGAGCTTTAGGGTTACGTCAGGAACAAATAAACGACGATTGTCTCGACCCTACGGCCGGAGACCTCCTATCGTATAGCCGCCATCAACGGTGATCTCTTGCCCGGTGACGAAGTTGGCGTCTTCGGAAAGCAGCCAGGCGACGGTCCCCGCAAGATCCTCCGATGTCCCGTTTCGCCCAAGAGGCGTGTGCGCGGCGAGGCGTGCGGCAAAAACCGGATCGATAACATCATCTGCCATCGGGGTCAGAATGATGCCTGGATTGATGGCATTGATCCGGATGTTTCGAGGACCTTGCTCCACCGCGAAGGTGCGCATCATGGCAAGCAAGGCCCCCTTCGTGCTTGCGTAGGCTCCCGCACCCGGCATCACGCCGCCTGCCGTCCACGAGGCGTTGATGAGGATGCTGCCTCCTTTCAGAAAGGGTAGGCAGTGCTTGAGCGTGAAGAATGTCCCTCGAAGGTTGGTGGCGATCAGCGCGTCGAAATCATCCGCATCGGTCACCGCCAGTGGCTTGAATTCGCCGAGAACCCCGGCATTGGCAAACACGGCGTCCAGGCGTCCGAAGCGTTCGATCGTCTGCTCGACAGTCGCCGCGACGGCTTCGTTATCTGCAATATCGCAAGCAATCGCGATTGCCGCACCGCCCGATGCCTCGATCTCCGACAGCAGCTGACGGATTGGATCGGGGCGGCGGCCGACGAGGGCAATCTGTGCACCTTCGGCCACCAGGCGAAGGGCAGCGGCCCGCCCCATACCCGTTCCAGCACCTGTAATGAGAACCGTTTTGCCGATGAATCGGGTTTGCGTCATGTCTTGCTCCTTGAAATGAATTGCGTCATGGCCGTTGTAATTCCAGCGACATTCCATGATAATTGGAGAAATTTCGTATTCATTTGAAAGCAGAATTATCGAATGGGCCTTTTTCGCTCCATGCAGGTGTTTGTCACGACGGTGCAGGAAGGCTCGATGAGCGCAGCATCGGTGAAGCTCGGCATATCGCCGGCGATGGTTGGGCAACACGTGGCCGCACTGGAAGAGCGGCTTGGTACGCGCCTTCTAAACAGAACCACGCGTCGCCAGAGCTTGACCGATTTCGGCATGAGCTATGTCGAGCAGTGCAGGGACATCCTGGAGCGCGTAGCAATTACGGATCAGGACGCGGAGGCATCGCAGACGAAACCGCGAGGGTTATTGAGGATCACGGCACCGACGACTTTTGGGGCAGAGGTTTTAATGCCGGCTTTGCATCGTTATCGAAAGCTTGCCCCTGACGTGACGCTGGATATTACCTTGACGGATCGCAACGTCGATATCGTCGAAGAAGGTTTCGACATTGCTATCCGCATTGGAGAGTTGCCCGATAGCCGCCTCATCGCGCGTCATCTCGCTCCCTATCGAATGATGATTTGTGCTTCACCCGATTACCTCGAAAGGCACGGGAATCCCGGCCATCCAAGCGAACTTTCCGGCCACGAAACCATCGGCTTTACCCCGGCAGCACGGTCGCCATGGAAGCTGTCGAAAGGCAAGGATGAGGTCGAAGTCGTCCCTAAAACGGCAATCACCGTCAACAGCGGTCAGGCTGTCCGCATGGCCGCTCGGGCTGGACTGGGTGTCATCATGCAGCCATCCATTCTCCTGACGTCGGATACTCAGGCTGGCCTTCTCGTCCGGCTCTTCCCGGATTGGCATCTGCGTGAGCGGCCCATGTCGCTCATCTACCACCGTGATCGACGCATGACCCCGCGCTTGCGCAGCATCATCGCCTTTGCCATTGCAGAATTCGGCGCGGAACCTGTGGGCCAGGCATATCGTCCTGCCGAATGACCTGAAGTCATTTGCCGGCAGAGACGCCTCTTGCTTCAAGATTTGGTGAAATCCCTTTTCTTCCAGTCGGGATGCTCCACCTGCCTGCCTATGCTGGTAGGGAGAGTATCATGCTTGGAATTTCAGCACAGCGGATCGTGGCTGCGGCCATATTCTCGGCGGCCCTCGCGACAGGTGCTGCCGCTCATCACGGCTGGTCGTGGGCCGAGGCGGATCAGATCGAACTGCGCGGCACCATCGAGAAGATCTCCATGGGTGGACCGCATCCGACGCTCGATGTCGCCACCGCCGATGACGGCGTCTGGCTCATCGAACTCGGAAATCCGCGCCAGACGGAACGCTCCGGTTTCGTCGAAGGTGTGGCCAAGCCCGGCGACAAGGTGGCGGTCCTTGGAAACCGTTCGCAGGATCCAAAAGAGAAGCGGCTGAAGGCCGTGCGCCTCACCATCGGCGAGAAGCGCTACGATATCTATCCCGACCGCATCAAGACGAACTGACCTCTGGGCGAACTGAGCTGTGATCGACATTCTCGAATGGCTGTCGGCAACGACACCTGCGGTCGCGCTCCGGCGCTCCGGAACACTCTACATGTTCGTCAACGCAGCCCATATCCTGGCGATCGGCCTTCTCGTCGGCGCCATCCTGCCGCTCGATCTGAGGCTCGCCGGCTTCTTCCGCAAGGTGCCGGTTGAGATCGTCGCGCCGTTTCTGTCGCGCTCCGCCGGCGTCGGCCTTGCCGCGGCTATTGTCACCGGCTTCTGCCTTTTCAGCGTCCGGGCGGTCGAATATGCCGGCAATCCCGCTTTCCTCGCCAAGCTTTGCCTGATCGCGCTCGGCCTTCTCAACCTGTCGATCGTGCACCTCGGGCGAGGCTGGAACACGGCTGTTTCATCAGGAATCGTCCGGCCCGGCCTGCGTGTGTTCGCCGCCCTGTCGGCCGCGATCTGGATCGCTGCCGTGATCGCCGGACGGTGGATCGGATTTCTCTGATGTGATCGCTCCCGATTTCTCAACCCCGGCGCATATGAATTGCGTCAGGTGGAGGGGAGTTGAATATAACACGACGATCCATCATATTGCATTGCAATTGCAACGCATGAGGAAGTCATGAAAACGGCATCGCTCCCGTCCCTTCGCGTGGATCCTGAATTGCGCGCTGCCGCCGAAAGCGTTCTCAAAGAAGGCGAGAGCCTGTCGTCGCTGATAGAGGACTCTCTTCGCCGCCAGATCGATTATAGAAAAACCCAAGCGGAGTTCATCGCACGCGGTCTGGCCGGTTTGGCGGAAGCGCAGCGGACCGGTGTGTTTTACACAACGGACGACATTCAGAAGTTGATGCGCAAAAAGCTTGAAAAGGCGAAAGCTCGTAAATCAGCGCAGCAGAAATGACCTTCGAGCTAAAGTACACCCAGACCTTCTATGAAGATCTGGACCGGCTCGCCGATTTTCTGATCGAACGTGATCCGGATTTGGCGGAACGTGCCCTCAACGCCATCCAAAAAGCGCTGATGATACTCCAGGATTTCCCGCTTATGGCCAGACGCGCATCTGCGGATGATCCTTTGCTGCGCGAACTCGTCGGACCATTCGGTTCAGCCGGATATGTCATTCTTTTCAAAGTGGTGAGCGAAACGAGCGTCATTGTGCTCGCCGTCCGTCACCAGCGCGAAGAAGATTACCACTGACTATCTGTCGCTGACGGCCGCGCGCGGATTGATCCACGGCTCCTGGTTCGAGCGTGCCAGCGGCTGTTTGCCGAGGATATGGTCGGCCGCTTTCTCTCCGGTCATGATCGAGGGGCCGTTCAAGTTGCCATAGGTGACATGCGGGAAGATCGAGCTGTCGGCGACGCGCAAGCCATCGATGCCGATCACCCGTGTTTGTGGATCGACCACCGCCATCGGATCGTCCTTGGCGCCCATCCGGCAGGTGCCGCAAGGGTGATAGGCGCTTTCCAGATGTTCACGCAGGAAGGCGTCGATCTCTTCGTCGCTTTGCACGCCTTCGCCCGGCTGGATCTCCGGCCCGCGATAGTCGTGAAAGGCGCTCTGGCCGAAGATTTCGCGGGTGAGCCGCACGCAGTGGCGGAATTTTTCCCAATCCTCGGCATGGCTCATATAGTTGAAGCGCAGCACCGGATCGGCCTTGGGATCGGCGGAGCGTAAGCTCACGCTGCCGCGCGATTTCGACAGATTATAGCCGACATGAACCTGGAAGCCGTGGCTTTTCGCCGCCGCCTTGCCGTCATAGCTGATCGCCACCGGCAGGAAATGATACTGGATATCGGGCTGCTTCAGCCCGGGTGCCGAGCGCAGGAAGGCGCAGGCTTCGAACTGGTTGGAGGCGCCGAGCCCGCCGCGCGAGAGCAGCCACTGGGCGCCCGCCACCCCCTGCCAGAACCACGGCAGCCAGGAATAGAGCGACACCGGCTTGGTGCTGACCTGCTGGAAATAAAATTCCATATGGTCCTGCAGGTTGGCGCCGACGCCCGGCCGGTCGGCCTTCACCGCAATGCCCATGTCCTGCAGATGTTGGCCGGGACCGATACCCGAGAGCATCAGCAGCTTCGGCGAATTGAACGAGGAGGCCGAGACGATCACCTCGCGGTTCGCCTTCACCACCTCGATCCTGCCGTTGCGTTCGATCTCGACGCCGGTCGCCCGCCCGTCCTCGATCACGATCCTCTGCGCCAGGCCGTAGACGATCTTGACATTGTCCCGCTTCAGCGCCGGTTTCAGATAGGCGTTGGCGGCAGACCAGCGGCGGCCGCCGAAGATGGTCTGCTCCATCAGCCCGAAGCCTTCCTGCTTGCTGCCGTTGTAATCTTCCGTCGTCTCGAAGCCGGCCTGTTTGCCGGCCTCGACGAAGGCTTGGAAGAGCGGATTGGTGAAACCGCCGCGCTGGACGTGCAGCGGCCCGTCGGTGCCGCGCCAGCCTTCTTCGCCGCCATGCGAATGTTCCATCCGCTTGAAATAGGGAAGCACGTCGGCATAGGCCCAGCCGCTGGCGCCGAGCTCCTCCCAGCGATTGAAATCCTCGGCATGACCGCGCACATAGACCATGCCGTTGATCGACGAGGAGCCGCCGATCACCTTGCCGCGCGGCGCGGTGATGCGCCGGTTGTTGAGGTTCGCCTCCGGCTCGGACAGATAACCCCAGTTATAGCGCTTCATGCTCATCGGCCAGGCAAGGGCTGCCGGCATCTGGATGAACGGCCCAAAATCGCTGCCACCCGCCTCGATGACGATGACGCTGTTCTTGCCGCCTTCCGACAGACGGTAGGCGAGGGCGGAGCCGGCGGAGCCCGAGCCGATGATGACGAAATCTGCTTGCATAGTCTTGTTCCCTCGAGCTGCCATCATCCGGCTGCTTCTTGTTTTCCCAGAGCCTGCCCCTCATCCGCCTGCCGGCACCTTCTCCCCGCTCGCGGGGAGAAGGGGATATGCCGCACCGCCTTCCTTAACCTCGACGCTGCTTTAGGGCACGTCCCCTCTCCCCGCGCGCGGGGAGAGGGTTAGGGTGAGGGGCAAAGGCAAGGGCAGATGTGTTTCAATTCAATAAGGCGCCACCACCGGCCCCATGCCCACATAGACGGTCTTCAGCTCGGAATAATGCTCCAGCGCGGCCAGCGAATTCTCGCGGCCGAAGCCGGATTGTTTCGAGCCGCCGAAGGGGATTTCCACCGGGCAGAGATTGTAGGTGTTGATCCACAGCGTGCCCGCTTCCAGCCGGTCGACGACGCGGTGGGCGCGGGTGAGGTCGGCGGTAAAGACGCCGCCGGAAAGGCCGAATTCGCTGGCATTGGCGCGCGCGATCACCTCGTCCTCGGCGTCGAAATCGAGCACGCACATCACGGGGCCGAAGATCTCCTCGCGGGCGATGGTCATGTCGTCGGTGACATCGGCAAAGACTGTCGGCTGCACGTAATAGCCTTCGCCGGAGACATTGTTCGGAATGCCGCCACCGGCGATCAGCGTCGCGCCCTCGGCCTTGCCCTTCTCGATGTAGGAGATCACCTTTTCGCGCTGCGCCCAGGAGACCATCGGCCCCACCTGCGTCGCCTCGTCCATCGGATCGCCGATCAGCATCGCCTCGGTGCGGACCTTCAGCCGCTTGAGGAATTCGTCCTTGATCGTCTTCTGCACGAAGACGCGCGTGCCGTTCGAGCAGACCTGGCCGGTCGAATAGAAATTGCCGAGCATCGCGCCGCCGACCGCCGAATCGAGATCGGCATCGTCGAAGACAACAAGCGGCGACTTGCCGCCGAGCTCCATCGTCACGTGCTTGAGGTTGCCGGCGGCAGCGGCCGCCACCCTGCGGCCGGTCGGCACCGAGCCGGTCAGCGACACCTTGGCGACGTCGGGATGGTTGACCAGCAGCGGCCCGGTGTCGCGGTCGCCCTGGATCACGTTGAAGAGCCCCTTCGGCAGTCCCGCCTCGTGCAGGATCTCGGCGATCTTCAATGCGCCGAGCGGCGTGTTCTCCGACGGCTTGAACACCATGGCATTGCCGCAGACAAGCGCCGGCGCAGCTTTCCAGCAGGCGATCTGCTGCGGATAGTTCCAGGCGCCGATACCGACGCAGACGCCGAGCGGCACCCGCTTGGTATAGGCGAAATCCTGGCCGAGCGGGATATGCGAACCGTTGAGGCCGGCCGGCGCGATGCCGCCGAAGAATTCGAAGGCATCCGCACCCGAGGTCGGGTCGGCGACAACAGTCTCCTGGATTGGCTTGCCGGTGTCGAGCGTCTCGAGTTCGGAAAGCACCCGGTTTCTCTCGCGCATGATGTCGGCTGCCCGCTTCAGGATGCGGCCGCGCGCCATCGGGCTCATCGCCGCCCATTCCGGCTGGGCGCGCTTGGCGGCTGCGATCGCCCGTTCGACGATCGCGGGCGTTGCGGCATGCAGCCGGGCGATCACCTCGCCAGTCGCCGGATAGAGGCTCTCGATGACGGTGCCATCGGTATCCTCGACATATTCGCCGTCGATGAAGTGCGAGGCTTTCGGCTGGGCTTTCATGTCATTTGTCCCTTGGGTGGTTCGATGTGGTCGTTCCTTCTCCCTCCGGGAGAGGGGGTGGCGGTGGCGGTGGCCAAAAGCGCATTCAGATAATCTTCCGTCAGCGCGATCGAGGCTTCAATGCCGATCGGCGCCGATTTCAGACTTTGCCTGATATAGAGCCCGTCGATCATCGCCGCAGCGCCCTCGGCGATGCGTTCTGCGGCGTCAGCGGGCAACAGCACTTTCAGATCGGCCAGCAGATTGGAGCGCAGCCGCCGGGCATAGATCACCAGGAATCGGCGGGTCTCTTCCGAACGCTGCGCTTCGGCGTAAAAGGCAAGCCAGGCGGCAATTGTGCCCGGCGCGAACTGGTCGGCATGGAAGCTGACGCGGATGATGGCCGAAAGCCGGGCACGCGGCGTCCTGGCGGCCTTGAGCGCCGCCGCCGTATCGCTGCGCAATTGTCGGAGAAGCGAGCGGATCGTTTCGATCAGCAATTGCTCCTTGCTGCCGAAATAATGATGCGCCAGGGCAGGCGACACGCCGGCCTGCCGGGCGATGTCGGACATGGTGACGGTTAGCGAGCCGTGATCGCCGATCACCCGCAGCGCCGCATCGACAAGCGCTTTGCGGCGCACCCGCTCCATTCCGACCTTCGGCAACAAACCACTCCTTTGAAATCAGCAGCAGGTTATTTTTGATTGACTGATCAATCAATAAAAATCTTTCCGTTAATTTGATTCAGCGCACATCTTTCCCTGCGAGATTGCTGCAACATATTTGCAACCCTATCAGGAGGTGCGTTATGACCAGTATCTTCAATGGAATGCCCACATCCTCTCTCCAATCGAAATGGATCTGGTTCGTCGGCCTCGGCGTGTTGCTGCTCATCTGCGGTCTGATCGCGCTCAGCAATCTGATGGTCGCCACCGTCGTCTCGGTCTTTTATGTCGGCATGCTCATGCTGGCCGGCGGGGTAATCTATCTCATCCACGCCTTCCAGGTGCGCGGCTGGGATCAGGTCCTCTTCTGGGCGCTGAGCGGCGTGCTTTACGTGCTTGCCGGCATTTGCACCTTCATCAATCCCATCCTCACGTCGGCGGCCCTGACGCTCTTTCTTGCTGTCGCCCTCGTCATCGCCGGCGTCTTCCGTATCTGGGTCGGGGTGCGCATGAAGCCAGTCAAGGGCTGGGGCTGGATCGTCGCAAGCGGTATCATCACCGCACTCGCCGGCTTTGTCATCGCGCTCGGCTGGCCCGTGAACAGCCTCTGGATCCTCGGCCTGTTCCTGGCCGCCGATCTTATCGTCCAAGGCTCGACGATGATCGCCTTCGGCTTTGGCATCCGCAGTTGAGATTGTGGAGAGCGGTCGTTCTTTTTTGACAAGACCCGTTCTTTTTTGACAAGACTAGGACAGGGGATTAGACTTAAGGGATTATAGGCCGGTTCCGCGCAAGCGAACGGTCTGAGTGCGAATGCACCAAGGCACCGGCGCGATTGCCGAGAATGCTGAAAATGGTCATGCGTCCCCCAGAGGCAGGTTTCTGCCTGATCAGAAAAGGGAGGAAGTTCATGCCGATGGTCACCGTTTCCATCTCTCCGCAACAGGCAGCGGGCATCCGCGCCGCCGTCGACAATGGCGGTTATGCCTCGAGCAGCGAGGTCGTCCGCGAGGCGCTCCGCCTGTGGGATAGCACCCGCAAGCTCAATGAGTTCCGGGACGATGTTCTCGACGACGAGGGCGTTCCGTCAGGCGGCAGATGCGTCGCCGACATGTTCGCCGATCATGAGGCGGAGCGCCGTCGCTCCGCCTGAACAAGCGTTTGATTGCATTGGAAAAATTGAATAAACGCGGAGCGCGTGCAAGACCCTTGCGCGTTTCATAAAACTTTCACATTGGCGAAAGAGTTCATTGACCCTTCTGCGGCATGTTCCGGACGAAAAAGAACAAGTCACAGTGGAGATCAGCCCCAATGAAGACCGGCCGCGTGAAGACTGGGGTGTCCTTGGCTGCCACCGTCGCGCCGGATGTCCTGCGCCGCTACGCCAGTGATCAGATCGTAACCCTTGCCAAGCTCGTGGTCGAGAATGCCTTCCAGCCGATCGTCGAGGCGGGCACCGGCACGGTCTTCGGCTACGAATCCCTGATGCGCGGCCAGGATCGCATCGGCTACGAGACGCCGGTCGACATCCTCGACGAGGCTCACCAGGCCGGTCAGCTGCTGCAGCTCGAACAGATGGTCGCCAGCCGCGCTCTCGCCAAATTTTCGACGCTGTCGAATTTCTCCAACTCGACGCTGTTCCTCAATCTCGATGTCCGGCTCATCCCGCATGGCGAACACCTGGTCGAGAGCCTGCTGCAGCATCTGCGCAAGGCGAATATTCCGCCGTCTTCCGTCTGCTTCGAATTCTCCGAGCGTTTCGACAATACCAGCGTGCCGGAATTTTCCGGCCTCGTTTCCAGGCTGCGCAAGGCCGGTTTCAAGCTGGCGATCGACGATTTCGGCGTCGGTCACGGCGAGATGAAGCTGCTCTGCGATTATGCCGTCGATTATCTCAAGATCGACCGGCATTTCGTCGCCGAGATCGACCGCAGCCCGCGCAAGCGCCATCTGTTGAAAAGCATCGTCAACATTGCCCACGTGCTCGGCACGCGCGTCATCGCAGAAGGCATCGAGACCGAGGCCGAATTCATCGCCTGCCGCGAATATGGTGTCGACCTCGTCCAGGGCTGGTACATCTCCCGCCCGACGACGCATATATCGGAGCTGGCGCCGTCGTTCCCGCATCTGCAGGAACTCGGCAAGAGCAAGCGGGGCAGCCAGTCGCTCGACGAAATCCTCATCCGCAAGCAGATCGAGCTGCTGCCGACGGTCTACGAGAATGACAGCATCGACAGCGTCTTCGAACTCTTCCGCCGCAATCCACGCCAGGCCTTCTTTCCCGTCCTCAACGCCAATGACGAGCCGCGCGGCATCATCCACGAGCATCACCTCAAGGAATATATCTACCAGCCCTTCGGCCGCGATCTCTTGAAGAACAAGATGTACGAGCGCAGCATCTCGCACTTCGTCGAGATGGCGCCGATCGTCGGCCTCGACAGCGACGCCGAGCATCTGATGGCGATCTTCGCCAATATGGAAGGCAGCAACTGCCTGATCCTGACCGACAATATGCGTTATGCCGGCGTCGTCTCGGCCGCCTCGCTGATCAAGGTCATCAACGAGAAACAGCTGAAGACCGCGCAGGACCAGAACCCGCTGACCGGCCTGCCGGGCAATCGCGCCATCCGCGATTTCATGCGTCAGTCCGGCCGTGACGGCGATGAGCTCCGCCACTTCTGCTATTGCGACTTCGACAATTTCAAGCCGTTCAACGATGCCTATGGCTTCCATCTCGGCGACCATGCGATCTCGCTGTTTGCCGCGCTGATGCGCCGCTATTTCTTCGCCGAGCGCCATTTCCTCGGCCATGTCGGCGGCGACGATTTCTTCATCGGCATCGTCGGCTGGACCAAGGAGGAACTGACGGAGATCCTCGACCGGCTGATCAGCGATTTCCACGACGACGTGCGGGATTTCTATTCCGACGAGGATCGCGCCGCCGGCCGCATCCTCGGTCACGACCGCACCGGCGCCGAAGCTTTGTTCCCGCTGATGCGCTGCTCGATCGGCGTCATCGAACTGCCGGAAGGCCTCGTCATCGACGATATCAACCGCGTCAGCGCCGAAATCGCCATCATCAAGTCGGCCGCCAAGGACAGCGAGGAGGGCCTCGTCTTCCACCTGCTGGGCGAGGCGAATTGACGCCTCTGCCACATCAAGCCTTCCCAAGCCTGCGGGGCTGATTTATTTCCATTTGCATCGGATTAGGGAGGAACCGGGTCATGCCATTGCCTCAGGATATGCGTTTCGTCGATCTGCCGTCCTTCGGTGGCCCGGAGGTGATGACGATCGGCAGGCGCCCGCTTCCTGTGCCTCAAGACGGTCAGGTCCTGGTGCGCGCCGAGGCGATTGGTGTCAACCGCCCCGATATTGCTCAACGCCAGGGCAGCTATCCCGCGCCCAAGGATGCGAGCCCGATTCTCGGCCTGGAATTGTCGGGCAAAATCGTTGCCGTCGGTCCCGGCGTCCGCGGCCATGCCGTCGGCGACAAAGTCTGCGGGCTCGCCAATGGCGGCGCCTATGCCGAATATTGCCTGTTGCCGGCAGGCCAGATCCTGCCCATTCCCAAAGCCTATGACGCGGTGAAGGCGGCAGCTTTGCCTGAGACCTTCTTCACCGTCTGGGCCAACCTCTTCCAGATGGCCGGGTTGACGGAAGGCGAAACCGTGCTGATCCATGGCGGTTCCAGCGGCATCGGCACCACGGCAATCCAACTCGCCCGCGCCTTCGGCGCCGAGGTCTACGCGACGGCGGGCTCGAAGGAGAAATGCGAAGCCTGCGAAAAGCTTGGCGCCAAACGCGCGATCAACTACCGGACCGAGGATTTCGCCGAGGTGATCAAGGCCGAGACCGGCCACGGCGTCGATATCATCCTCGACATGATCGGTGCCGCCTATTTCGAGCGCAACATCGCCTCGCTGGCCAAGGACGGCTGCCTGTCGATCATCGCCTTCCTCGGTGGCGCCGTCGCCGAAAAGGTCAATCTCTCGCCGATCATGGTCAAGCGCCTGACGGTCACCGGCTCCACCATGCGGCCGCGCACGGCGGAAGAAAAACGCGCCATCCGCGACGACCTGCTCTCGGAGGTTTGGCCGCTGCTCGCAGCCGGCACCGTCGCCCCCGTCATCCACAAGGTCTTTGCCTTCGAAGAGGTCGTCGAAGCCCATCGGCTGCTGGAAGAGGGCAGCCATGTCGGCAAGGTCATGCTGCGCGTCGGCTAGAGCAATTCCAGCAAAAGTGTGCAGCGGTTTTGCCAGGCAAAGCGCGAAGCGCTTTTGCCGGGAATTGCGAAGAAACAAAGAGCAATTCCAGCAAAAGTGTGCAGCGGTTTTGCCAGGCAAAGCGCGAAGCGCTTTTGCCGGGAATTGCGCCAAAACAAAGAGATAGGGCGCTCTTAGTGCGTCCTATCGGATGCGCGGGACGGTAATGTCAGCGACACGCCGACGGCGAGAACACCGGGCAGCGCCATCAGCAGATAGAGCCAGTGCGCTGCCGACAGCGCGCCTGATATGCCGCCGGGATGAACGAGGCCGGCGCCATTGGCGATGACGCCGGCAAAGGCGGCCCCGAACGCCCCTCCGAGCGAACTCATTGTCGGGATCGCGGCAGAAGCCTTGTCCTTCTCGTTGTCGGCGACGAGCCTCAAAACCATGGCGACGAGATGCGCCCAGCCGAGACCGATGCCGAAGCCCATCATGAACATGCCGATCGCCGCCGGCACGATGAGGAGCATATGCCCCTCGGGATTGTCCTTGGCGAGGAAGACGGCGAGGCAAGCGGTCGCCGCCGCTTCGATGAGGGCGCCGATGACGATTGCCCAATAGGCTCGGCCGCCGGTCCACGAGCCGCTGAGGAAGGCCGCGAAGGTCCAGCCGAGGGCGACGAGCGCCACGAGATAACCCGAGACGATCGCCGGCACCCCATGCAAGGTTTGCAGAAAATAGGGAATGAAGACGTCGCTGACGAGAACGACAGTGACGGCGAGCATCGCCAGGTAGACCCGTGAAATCGGCTGGGAAAGGCTGACGGCGCCGGAGGGCAGCAGCCGGTTCGGGCTTCGGCCCTCGATGACGATCATGCCGGCGACCGCGACGACCGAGGCCGCGATCAAAGCGATTTTCGCGCCCGTCGTCTCGATCGCGCCGGCCGCACTCACCATCAGCACGGCGGCAAGCAGCAGTCCGATCTGGGCAACCGGGGTTTTCTCCTGCTCGCGGTCGTCCTCGACCTCGGGCAGAAGCCGAGGCGCCAAGACCGCCATCAGCAGGCCGAGCGGCACGAGCACGATGAAAGCATAGCGCCAGGCGTGGCCCGAAGAAAAGAAGCCGCCGAGCGTCGGCCCGATGACAGTCGAGACCCCCCAGATCGCGGCGTAGAGCGTCGAGGCCTTCGGCCACAGCGGCTCGGGATAGACGAAGCGGATGAAGGCATAGCCGAGCGCTGCAAGCGCGCCTGTTCCGAGACCCTGCACGGCACGTCCGATCAGCACCACCGGCATCGACGGTGCGGCCGCGGCAATCAGGCTGCCGACGCCGAAGACCAGTGCCGCGATCACATAGACGGATCGAAGCCCGATGCCGCGCGGCCGCATGGCGACGAAGATCGAGCCGAGCACGGCGGCGGCGACGAACAGGCTGGTGACCCAGGAAAACAGCGCGAGGCCGCCGATATCGCGCACGATCGAAGGCGCGATCGTCGCCATGATGTAACTCTCCACCGCATAAAGCGTCACGCCGCCGGCCAGCATCAATGTTGCCGGCAAGTGCTCGGGCAGGAAGAGGCGGAAGACGGAACTGGCGCTGGGGATGCTTGCTGTCTGGTCGATATTCGACATGGGAGGACCCGGAGATTTTTTGCTGGCGACGGATTATTTTCCAAGTTATAAATTGGAAAATTACACGCCGTCTCGAATTAAACAAGACTTGACTTGGAAAATATGCGCCAGTCCCCAGCCAACCGGATCCTGATCCTGATAAAGACCGACGGGCCGCAGCTCGCCGTTGCGATCGGCGATGCACTCGGCATTTCGGGTGAGGCCGCCCGCCAGCAACTGTCGAAGATGGCGGAGGAGGGGCTGGTGGAGCCGGTCACCCTTGCCGCCGCGGGCCGCGGCCGGCCGCGCCAGCTCTGGCACCTTACAACGAGCGGCAATCGCCAGTTTCCCGACGGCCATGCCGAACTGACGGCAAACCTCCTCGGCACGCTCGTCGAACAGCTCGGCCCCGCAGCCCTCGATACCGTCATTTCCGCCCGCGAGGCCGAGACGCTGAAGCGTTATCGGGAGGAACTCAGCCAGGCGCATGACCTTGCCGCACGCGTCGAGGCCCTTGCCGGCATCCGCACCCGCGAGGGTTATATGGCCGATTGTTGGGCGGAGGCGGACGGCGCCTTCATGCTGGTCGAAAATCATTGCCCGATCTGCGCCGCCGCCACCGCCTGCGCCGGCTTCTGCCGCTCCGAACTCGAAACCTTCCGCGCCGTCCTCGGCGCCGAGGTCGAGCGCAGCGAACACATCCTCCTCGGCGCCCGCCGCTGCGCCTACCGCGTCACGCCGCGTTGACGCCTGTCGATCGGAACGTCGTGGTTCAAGCCAGTTGCCGCGCCTGCCGCCGGCCGCTTTCGAGATAGAGCAGCACTCCGATCGATGCGAGACCCGCGGCCGCGCCGACGAAGGCGGTGCCGGAATAATCGGTGATCGCGGTGCCGAAGGCGAAGAGGCCGGCGCTGACGCCAACGCCAATGAACGTGTTCAGCGAGATCAGCGAGGTTCCGAGCCCCGGCCGGTCCGCAATCAGATCCTGCAGATAGGTGATCGGCACGCTGAGGATTGCTGCCGCCCCGCAGGCATTGAAGAGGAGGAGTGCGTAGACGTGCCAGGGTGCGAAAGCAAAGCCGAGCAGCAGCAGATAGACGCAATAGATCAGCGCGCCGAAGGCAAGCACATGCGCGCTTCGGAAGCGGCGCTGCGCAAAGCCCCACATCATCATGAACGGCATCTCGAGCAAGGCCGTCAAGCCTGCCACGAAGCCGACATCGACCACGGTGCCGCCGGCCGCATGGGTGATGATCAGCGGCAGGAGCATGGCGTTCAGCCGCTGCAGCCCGAACAGCATCGCCATGACGATGACGCGCGACAGCACATGCGGCACGAAAATCCGTTTCAGCGAAGCAAGGAAGCCGACTGGATCGGGGGCAGGGCCGCCTGAGCCATTTCCGGGTGCGAAGAAGAAATACAGGCAGAAGCAGGTGCAGCTTGCCAAGGCCGCGATCCCATAGGCCGGCGTCATCGACGGCGAACTGACGAGATAGAGGCCGATCAACCCCGGCGCCAGCGCCCATGAGCCGGAAAAGAGTGCCCGCACCGTTGCGGTGATCGCCGCCCCCTGGCCACGGTCCATCTGGTTGGTCCTGGCGCGCAGGCTGGCGAACAGCAGCGAATAGGTAGAATTGCTCATCGGCACCAGCAACAGCGTGGAGAAGATGAAGACCATGGGGCTATGAAAGATCGCGATCGACCCGAAGCCGAGCATGCCGGCGACGGAAAGCCCCAGCACCAGCGGCCGGCGCTCTTTCAGCCTGTCCGACCAGATGCCGAGCGTCAGGCTCGTCGTGACGTTGACGATCGAAGAGAAAAACACCAGCGCCGAATAGGCGCCGTTGCTCAGGCCGAGTTCGTTGATCCCGATGATCGACTGGTAGGGCGCGGTCGACGCATAGGTGAAGGCGAGCGCGACGAGGGTCACGGTTGGGATGCGGATCCTGTTGTCGCGAAGGATCAAGGAAAAGGTGGATGGCATGGGGAGCGGTTCCTGATGCACCACTCTTAGTCGCATCGGACCCATCAGAGAAACGATAGTTTTCGATCGCCTCGGTCAATTTATGTGATGAATATTTGGACGATGTGATCGCCGAACGAGCTCCGCAAAGCATGAGGATTATTTGCAGCCCTCATCCGGCTGGCCGCCACCTTTTCCGCGCCTGCGGGGCGAAGGGATATGCCGCACCCGTTTCCTCAATCTTTGACGTTCCGTTTGGCAGGTCCCCTCGCCCCGTTTACGGGGAGAGGGTTAGGGTGAGGGGCAGTCTAAACCCCGTTGGCTTTCGCCGCGTGACGCGTTATGGACTGCGCTATCCCGCCAGCATCCGGATAAAAGCTCATGACCAATCCCGTCACCGTCGAAGTCACCCGCGGCCTGCTCGTCGAAAGTCGCCATCGCGGCGCGGTGGCTGTGGTCGATGGCGATGGCAAGCTTGTCTTCTCGTTGGGCGATGTCGAAGCTGCGGTCTTCCCGCGCTCGTCCTGCAAGGCGATGCAGGCGCTGCCGCTGGTCGAGAGTGGTGCTGCCGATGCCTATGGCTTCGGTGACAAGGAATTGGCGCTGGCCTGCGCCTCGCATAATGGCGAGGAGGAGCATGTGGCGCTTGCCCGCTCCATGCTGTCGCGCGCCGGCCGCGATGCGCAAGCGCTGGAATGCGGCGCCCACTGGTCCATGAGCCAGAAGATCCTGATCCAGCAGGCGCGCATGCTCGATGCGCCAACCGCGCTGCACAACAATTGCTCGGGAAAACATGCCGGTTTCATCTGCGCCTGCTGCCATCAGGACCTCGATCCGAAGGGCTATGTCGGCTATCAGCACCCGCTGCAGGTCGAGATCCGCGCGGCGATGGAAAGCCTGACCGGAACCGTGATTGGCGCCGATAGCTGCGGCACCGACGGCTGCTCGATTCCGACCTATGCCGTGCCGCTTCGCAGCCTGGCCCACGGTTTTGCCAAAATGGCGACCGGCACCGGCCTCGATCCCTTGCGCGCCAAGGCATCCCGCCGGCTGATCGAGGCCTGCATGGCCGAACCCTTCTATGTCGCCGGCTCCGGCCGCGCCTGCACGGCGCTGATGCAGATCGCCCCCGGCCGCATCTTCTGCAAGACAGGCGCCGAAGGCGTCTTCTGCGCCGCGATCCCGGAAAAGGGCATCGCCATCGCCCTCAAATGCGAGGATGGCATGACCCGCGCCGCCGAGGCCATGGTGGCGGCGACCCTCGCCCGCTTCTTCGAGACGGAGAGCGAGGTGCATGCGGCGCTGATCGCCTATGCCGCAACGCCGATGCGCAATTGGAACGGCATCCATGTCGGCGATGTCAGGGTCACCTCCGCCTTTGCCGGGTGAGTGCGAGTTTGCATATAAGTTATTAAAAAATAAGAATTGCCTAATATAAAAGGGTACGTCCTGCGATCGCGGATGCACCCTTTCGCGGCGACGTGAGCACAGTCCTGGAAGCCGTGAGGGCAGGGCATGTTTGCAGGCCGCTATCTCTGGTGGATGCTGATGGGGATCGGCATCTTCATGTTCGCCGCGCTGAGCCTCGATTATATCACCTGGCTCACGATCCAACTGTCCGGCTGCGGCGATATGGCCGGCGCCTGCGAACCGACCCTCCGGCTGATATCGAGCGTGCTCAAGCCCGCCTGCATCTGGACCGCGATCGGCATGCTCTTCATGACGACGCTGCTCCGTCTTCACACTCTCTCGCTCATCTGGTTCTGGGGACCGGTCGTCGCCGCCTGGTTCGTCGCCTCTATGCCGATCCTCCTCTTCCTGGCAGCGGATGCGGCGGCTCTGACGCGGCCCGCCACCCTGGCCGCGCTGCCCGTCGCCTTGCTGTTTCTGGTGGCCTTCATCGCCTATCTCATGCTTGCCCTGGAGGAAAGCGACACGCTGCCGCTTGCAGCCTCGGTGCCCTTGCGCTTCACACTCCGCCTAACGGCGGTCTACGGCGCACTTGCTGGCGCAGCCTTCATGCCGGAACTGTCGCGGGTCGGCGGGACCCTGCTCGATATGCCGGCACTTTCCGTCCTCATCGCGGTGGCGCAGCCATATCTGCAGACGGCGCTTACCCTTGGAACCGGCAGCATGGCGCCGGCCTATGCCGTGCTCGCAGCCTTCATCGCGGCCCTTGCCGCAAGCCTCTTGCCGCATGCCGCGCCGCAGCCCTCCCGCAGCGCCATCATGCTGCGACGACTGCGCCGTTGAGATCGCGATAGGGTTTCAACTGTTCGGCCGTCATCTCCATGGGCACAATCAGCCCCGCCACTTCGGAAATGCCGAGCACCGGGCAGGGCGAGACGAGGTCGAACTTCTCCTCGGTCAGCAGCACATGCGTTTCAGCCGCGCAGCGGGCGATGTGTCGCTTGATCGCCGCTTCCTCGAAATCGCCGGTAGAAAGCCCGTGCACCGGATGCGCGGCCGTCACCCCGAGGAAGAAGAGATCGGGGCGAAGCTGCGAGATCGCCGCCATCGCCGCTGCCCCCGTCGCCACCATCGAATGTTTGTAGAGCCGTCCGCCGGTGAGGATCACCTCGGCTGTCGGGTGGTGTTCGAGTTCGGCGGCGATGGTCGGGCTGTGGGTCGCAACCGTCAGCGGCATGTCGCGCGGCAAGTGCCTGGCGATCTCCGCCGTCGTCGTGCCGCCGTCGAGGAAGATCATCTGTCCCGGCCTGATCATCGCCACCGCCGCTACTCCGAGCCGCGCCTTGATCTGCGACGAGACGCTGCGCCGCGCGGTGAAATCAGGCAGGTCTGGCGCCAGCGGCATCGCCCCGCCATGCACCCGTTTCAGCAGCCCCTCCGCCGCCATTTCCCTGAGGTCGCGGCGGATCGTGTCTTCCGAAAGCGAAAAGTCCTCGGCGACGCGCTTGGCGACCACCTGGCCGTCACGGCGCAGAATGTCGAGAATGAGGGCCTTACGTTGTGTTGTCAGCATCGGCTTCCTGCACGAAATTAAACATAATAGCCGAATATTGCACGAAATGACTCGACATTCAAGAAATATCGTGCATTTTCACGAGGTCTCGTGCATGAAGCCGGGAAATGCTCACGCATAATGCGGAGCGAAGGAGTGGATCATGTTGATTTTGATTGCCGGGCCTTATCGGTCCGGAACGGGCGACGACCCGGAAAAGATGGCCGCCAACCTGAAGCGGCTGGAAGCGCCTTCGCACGCGCTGTTTGAAGCCGGCCATGTGCCGATGATCGGCGAATGGGTGGCCCTGCCGATCTGGCACGCCGCCGGCGGCCGGTCGGTCGGCGATGCGCTCTACGAAGAGATCTTCCACCCGGTCGCCGGCCGGCTGCTGCAGCTCTGCGAGGGCGTGCTACGCCTGCCCGGCGATTCCAAGGGAGCGGACAACGACGTCCGCATCGCCAGGGAACGCGGCATTCCGGTCTGGCACAGGCTGGAGGATGTACCGGGCTGCGGCTGAGCGGGTTTTTGGCCTCGTCAGACGTGAGAGCGTCGCGGCAGAGTGTATTCGCTCCCTTGGTAGACAAGACAAGCTCGGGCGCAAGAGCTGCCCCTCACCCTAACCCTCTCCCCGTAAAAACGGGGCGAGGGGACGTGCCAAACGGAGGGTAGAGATGGAGGAAGGCGGCTCGGCATGTCCCTTCTCCCCGCCTGCGGGGAGAAGGTGGCGGCAGCCGGATGCCAGGCACGGCACATCGGTCATTGCCCTCGCACCCATCCTTTCCTTGATGGCTCCGGAGAGGAGAAGCAAAACCCAATCCCACCAGTTCCGACCCGCACACCGCTACGCTATAACCCTTCCGGAAAGGGAGTCGAGAACCATGCTGACATTGTACTACGCGCCCGGAACCTGCGCGCTCGCAAGCCTTATTGCCCTGGAAGAATCCGGCCTGGCCTTCGAAGTCAGGAAGATCAGCCTCCGCGACGGCGAACAGCGCTCGCCGGACTATCTGAAGATTAACCCGAAGGGCCGGGTGCCGGCACTGGTCACCGATTATGGCGTGTTGACCGAAACGCCGGCGATCCTTACCTATATCGCCCAGAGTGCGCCGGCCGCCAAGCTGGCGCCGCTCGACGATGCTTTCGAATTTGCCAGGCTCCAGTCCTTCAACAGCTATATCTGCTCGACCGTGCACGTTAACCATGCCCATCGCCCGCGCGGTTCGCGCTGGGCCGACGAGCCGGCGGCAATCGAGGCGATGAAGGCCAAGGTGCCGCAGAATATGGCCGACTGTTTTACGCTGATCGAGCAGACGATGTTCAAAGGCCCATGGGTGATGGGCGAAGCCTATTCGCTCGCCGATCCCTACCTCTTCGTCATGACCGACTGGCTGCCGTCGGACGGCGTCGATCCCGCCCGCTTCGAAAAGGCGAGCGACCACCACGCCCGCATGCTGCTGCGTCCCGCCGTCCAGCGGGCACTGGCCTACGACCGGGCTTGATCCTTAAATCCGGCGGCAAGTTTTTTCGGCGCCCGGAACAGCCAGGCGCCGATCAGCCGCAGCCGCAATTCCTCGTCGCCGATCACGGCGGCGCGCACCGGTAGATGCGGCCAGCCGACATAATGATCGGTTTGAAAATAGACGTCGGGCGCCATCTCCAGCAGGTGCTCCTTGTCGTCGAGCGAAATCGAGATCACGATCGTCTCGGCATTCTTCACCGCCACAAAACTCTTGCCGCCGACCTTCAGCGCCGGATTGCCGTAGGAGGTGCTCTCCTCGACATCGGGCAGCCCGGCTTCCGCCGTCAGCCGCTTCAGGCGTTGGAAGATTGCATCGACGTCGTCGGCCATTGCTCCGCCCTTTCTGCCAGGGCGAACCTACCATATCTTCAGGCGCATTTCGCCAACGGCGGCTTGGCCTCGTTGGGAAAGCCGGCCGGCATCCCCAGCGGCAGATCGGCGATTTCGCGCATCGACATGCGCTCGACCGCGGGATGCCGCAGCGGATCGTCCTTCCAGGCGGGAGCATCTGCAATTTCCGCACTGCCCAGATGAAGGACGGGACTCAAGAAAAACTTCAGCAACGACATGGCATGCCTCGCTTTCTTCCGTGGCGCGGATGTGATCGCCCAGCGGCTCTCTGCCTCCGAGCCATCCTATCTGGCCGACACTCTGCGTTCGAATGGATTGCCTATGCTTGCAATGTCGGCCTCAACAACCGGATTTTCAATTGAGAATAACGCTGAGGCGGTATAGAAAAGCTATATGAAGAACCTGAATATGGTCCATCTCAACGGCCTCCGGGCGCTGGAAGCCGTCGGCTGTCTCGGCTCGCTGCAGGCCGCCGCCGACGAGCTTGGCGTCTCGGTCGGCGCCGTCAGCCAGCAGGTCATCAAGGCCGAAGCCCAGCTCGGTCAGGTGATCTTCGAGCGCACCGCCAGGGGCATGGTTGCCACCGAAGCCGGCCGGCCGGTGCTGCTCGCGCTCGACGAGGGTTTTGCCCGTCTTTCGGCGGCGGTGTCGATCGCCAGCCGCAAGGACGATACGATCCTGACGATCTCGGTGGCGCCGGTTTTCGCCGCCCGCTGGCTCGTCCATCGGCTCGATCGCTTCGCCGAGCGTTATCCCGACATCAAGCTGCGGCTGGATGCAACCACCAATCTCGTCAATCCGGCGCTATGCGACGTCGATATCGGCATCCGTGTCGGCAACGGCAAGTGGCCTGACGTGAAGGCCGAACTGTTGCTGGCACAGGAGGTCTTTCCCGTCTGCTCCCCCGAGATGGCGGCGAATCTGAAGGAACCCGCCGATATCCTCGCACTGCCTGCCATCATCGATGGCCGCGCGATGTTCACCTGGGAGGTCTGGATGCGCGCGGCCGGACTATCCGGCGCCACCCTTCCGACCCGCCACGTCTTCAACGACGCCTCGCTCTGCCTCGATGCGGCGATCGCCGGCCAGGGCGTCATGCTGGCCTGGCAGACCCTTGCCGCCTTTGCGCTTGCCGAAGGCCGGCTGACCGCCCCTTTCGGCATTCGTGCGCAGACCGGCTTCGGCCATTACTTCGTCACCGCCGAAGGCACGCGCGAGCCCAAGAAAGTGAGGGATTTCAAGGCCTGGATCCGCGAGGAAATGGCCGGCACACTGGCTCTCTTCCGGTAGTCCTCACACCTCGATCGGTTCCTTGGCCCGTGCTGCCTGCATCGCCTTATAGGCCGGGCGGGACTGGCAGCGCTCGATCCAGGCTTTGATATTCGGATGCGCTTGGAAAAGCGCCTCTTCGGTCTGGGCGTAGCGCAGCACCTCGGCGAGGTTGAGATCGGCGACGGTGAAGCGGTCGCCGACGATCCATTGCCGGCCGGCAAGGTGGTTTTCGAGAACCGCCAGCGGCCTGCGCAGCGACCGGCAGGAAACCGCGATCGTCTGCTGGCCGCCTTCGCTGTTTTCGAGCCCGTTATCATAAGTGAGCACGATCTTCACCGTAAGCGGCTCGACCTGCGAAGCCGCCCAGACCGTCCACATCGTCAGCAATCCGTCTTCTTCGACGGTTTGGCCGGAAAGCGGTCCGCCATGTTTACGGGCGAGGTAAAGATTGATCGCCAGCGACTCGTGCATGACGAAGTTGCCGTCCCTGATGCTGGGGATCTGCGCCATCGGATTGACGGCGATGAAATCTGGCGAATGCGTATTGAGGGGCGCCTCCGCTGAGAGCGGTTCTGCCAGCCGCCTTGCCTGCAGCACGGGCACCGACTGGAATGCGAGCCCGAGCTCCTCCGCCATCCAGTAGACGCGAGACGCACGCGATCGATAGACCCCGTAGATTGTCAGCATGAACGATATCCCCTCGATGTTATCCCGAGGGACCGTAGATGCCGTACCGATCCTGGAAAAGTCCTTGTTGCTGATGGGACGATGAAAGCTTTTGATGCCCTTTACGAAACGCGGTTCCGCTCCACGGTCAACTGCGCATAGGGCGAGCCGCCGCCCGCCATCTCGCCGGAGACCTTCTTCTCCCACTGAAAGCCGAGCACCGCCCCTTCGGAGGTCTCCTGGAACACGTTGTCGGTGATGACGGCAGTCCCCGCGCCATCGGCGACCGAAACGGCGCATCCCACGGGCGCCTTGCGCACCACATTGCCTGTCACAACGACGTTGCGCAGATACGGCCCCCAGCCGATCTGCAGGCCCCAGCGCGGCGCGCCTTCGATCACATTGCCTGAAATCAGCGTGTCGGCCTCCGCCGCGATGCCGATGCCGAAGCCGACCTCGTGCTGATAGGGGCCGCGCAGCGTCAGGTTGCGCACGACATTGCCGGTGACGCTCGCCAGCCGGCCGCCCTCGTCGAAATTGGCGATCGAGATGCCGTTTGCCGCCCCGTCGATCATATTGGCGGAAACGACGGCGCCCTCGAAGGCGAATTCGACATAGATCGCCGTCTCGCCGGAACGCCGGCACTGATTGCTGCTGATCTGGATGTCAGAGGCCGAATTGGCGCGGATCGCCGTGAAGGCGCAATCGGAGATCTGGTTGTTCATTACCATCACGCCGTCGGCGCGGAAGATGTTGATGCCGTTGCCGTTTTGCCCGGTGCCGCCGTCATTGGCGCGGATATTGGAGATGCGGTTGCCGGAGACGACAGTGCCGTCCTCCGCCTTTTTCCAGCGATGCACCAGGATGCCGCCATTGCCGCAATCCAAAACCGTGTTGCCGGTGACCGAGAGGGTGGTGGAATCCACCGCGTAAAGCCCGGATTGGGCAGCCCCCGAAATGCGGCTGCGCTCGATCCGCCCGCCGCAGCGCTCCAGTTGCAGCCCGTGCTTGCGGCTGCCGCCGATCTCGCAATTGTCGATCAGCACCTCGTCGACACCGGTAAACTGCAAAAGCCCGCCGGCATAGTCGCCAAGTCTGCGGTTGCCGCCGTCGATGACGAGATTGGAAAGCTCGATGCGCCGCACGTTCTCGGCCGAAAACAGATGGCCTTCGCCGGTATAGACGATCCGCGAGGCGCCCGGCACGCCTGATATGCGCGTATTGTCGGGCAGGGTGAGATTGGAGACCCGGTAGGTGCCGGGCGGCAGGAACACCGGCACGTTCTCGCGCGCCGCCTGTTCGATCATCTGCTGCAGGTTGCGGGTCTTGCGGTTGCCGCTTTCGGGAATGGCGCGATAGTCCACCGCGTCGATCGCCCCGCGCAGATCGGGCTGAGCGGCCGCAGTCAGCGGCGAGGCAAGCGTGCGCGAAGCCCCTCCCGCAACGGCCGAGGCGGCAAAAAAGAAAAGCATGTCGCGGCGTGAGGGCATCCGGGGATCACTTGTCATAACGCGCCCGTAGCAGGAAACGTGCCAGGCGGGCATGCATTCTTTTGGCACAGGCTGGGCGAAGGCGAATGAAATTGCCGTTATGGCCGAGGCCGACGGCAGGATCTCGCCGCTTATATTGTCGTCTTGTTCACCCTTTCATTTAAGCAAGCCGAAGGAAATGAGGACTACTTTGAAGGGAATTTCAATGATGACGAGTGCGGGATACGGCCTTCGGCCGGCGGGGAGAATGGCATCATGCACGAATTGGGTGCCAGGCGATGGGAATCAACCGATGCCCTGACGGCCGAAACGCGACGCATCGTCGCCGCGACGGAGGCAATGATGGCATCGACCGCCCACCACCTCTCCGAGGGCATCGAGAACCTGCGCCTCAAGGCGATCGTCCACGAACTTCCGGATTTCCTCTACGTCAAGGATCGTGACAGCCGCTTCGTCTTCGCCAACGCCGTCACCGCCAGCAGCCTCGGCCTGGAGCGCGCCGATCTGATCACCGGCAAACGCGACTTCGACCTGTTCGATTTCGAGACGGCGCGCCGCCATTTCGACATCGAGCAGCAGATCATGGCGACGGGCGAAGCCCGCATCGACATGGAGGAATCCTACGTCCTTCCCGGCAGCAGAAGACCGATATGCCGGCTGACCTCGAAGATACCGCTGCGCAACGATCGCGGCGAGATCGTCGGCCTGATCGGCGTTTCCCGTGATATCACCGAACGCAAGCGCCAGGAGGATCTGCATCGCGGCCAGGCGAGCCTGCTCGAAATGATCGCCCGCAACGAGCCGTTGCCAATGATCCTCGAGGCCCTCGTGCTGATGATCGAGGCGCAGCTGGATGGGATTGACGGATCGGTGCTGCTGCTCGACGGCGAGGGCACCAGGCTCTATCACGGCGCCTCTCCCAATCTGCCCGGCGGCTACAGCCGCCTGATCGATGGCGTCACGATCGGCCCCAAGGTCGGCTCCTGCGGCACTGCGGTGTGGCGCGGCCAGACGGTGATCGTCGAGGATGTGACGATCGATCCGCTGTGGGAGGATTTCCGCGCGATGATCGCGCCGTTCGGCTTCCGCTCCTGCTGGTCGACGCCGATCGCCACCTCGCAGAACAACGTGCTCGGCACGTTCGCGCTCTATTCCCGGGAAGTCCGCCGTCCCACCGAGCACGAGATGACGCTGGTGGCGCTTGCCACCCATATCGCCGGCATCGCCATCGAGCGCAAACGTGTCGACGACCGCATCCATTTCATGGCCCATCATGACGATCTGACGGGCCTGCCGAACCGCGCCTTCCTCAAGGAGCGGCTGGCGAGCATCCTCGACCAGGCCCGGCGCAACAACCGCAAGGTGACCGTGGCCTATATCGATCTCGACAATTTCAAGGACATCAACGACGGCCGCGGCCATGCCGCGGGCGACGAGGTTCTGAAAGAGACCGCCGCCCGCATGGCCAACAGCGTCAGGGCGTCCGATATGGTAGTGCGCCTCGGCGGCGACGAATTCCTCGTGGTGCTCGTCCACCAGTCGAGCCATGATGCCGGCATCACACGCCGCCTTCGCGATCTGCAAAAGGCGATCAACCGGCCGATCCGCGGCGCGAACGGCGAGATCACCGTCACCTCGAGCATCGGCGTTGCCGCCTTCCCCTTCGATGGCGCGACCTCGGAAGAGCTTCTGGCCAATGCCGACCGCGCCATGTACCGCGCCAAGGAACTCGGCCGCAACACATTGCAGCATCACGATGGCGGCGGCACGCCTGTGGGAATGCCGCTCGGCGAGCAGGAGGAGCTGCACCAGGCGATCACCGGCCACCAGCTGTTCCTGCAATACCAGCCGCAGGTCGATGTCGCCACCGGCCGCATCACCGGGCTCGAGGCGCTGGTGCGCTGGAACCATCCGGCAAAGGGCAGGGTGCCGCCGGTCAATTTCATTCCGCTCGCCGAAGAGACCGGCCTCATCGTTCCCCTCGGCCTCTGGGTGCTGAACGAGGCCTGCCGCCAGGCGCGCCACTGGCAGGAAATGGGCCTGGCGCCGCTCACGATCGCCGTCAACGTCTCGGCCAAGCAGTTCGCCGATCCGGATTTCGCAACCCATGTCGCCGAGGCGCTGGAGCGCCACCGCCTGCAGTCCCGCTGGCTGGAGCTGGAGGTCACCGAAAGCGTGGTGATGCAGAATGCCGAACGGGCGCTCGCCATGATGGAAACGCTGCGGGGGCTTGGCGTGCGCCTGTCGATCGACGATTTCGGCTCCGGTTATTCCAGCCTGGCGGCGCTGAAGACCTTCCCCTTCGATCGCCTGAAGATGGACCGCTCGCTGGTCGAGGCCCTGCCGGGCGACAAGACCGCCGTCGCCATCGCCTCGGCGGTCATTTCGCTGGCGCAGACGCTGAAGCTCTCGGTTCTCGCCGAAGGCGTCGAAACCGACGCCCAGATGGATTTCCTGCGCCAGGCGCACTGCGAGGAGGCGCAAGGCTTCCGCTTCTCCAAACCGGTTTCGCCGGAGGAGATCCCGGCATTGCTGCGGGCGCGTAGTCTCTAGTGCATGTCGCTCAAAAGTGTGCAGCGGTTTTGGGAGAAAGACATGCACAAAAGGAAACATTGAAAGACGTCGCATCGATCAGGTCGATGTGAGGTCTTTCAAACCTTATTTGACAAGCTTGCCGATCGCCTCGATCTCGTTGGTCCATATGCCCGCCGCATAGTCCTCAGGCAGCCGCGCCAGTTGCGAGGGGTCGTCGATGCCTGTGGAGAAATCGCTGACGCGATAGGGGCCGAGCACGAAAACCTCGGTCCCGGCATCCGCCATCCGGTCGAGAAAACGATCCGGCCAGCCCCAGAGCCACGGCGCGATATTGATCGGCACCAGCATCATCGCATGTCTGCATTCCTCCGGCAGCAGGCCGGTCCAGCCATAGCCGATGTAGCCGAACAGGCAGCCCTTCAGGCTCTTGCGCGAGGCGGTCTTGATATCGGGCACGAGCCGGCGGAGCACGTCGATCGGCTCGTCGCCGCCATAAACGATGATCTCGGCCCGTCGCTCAATGGAAAGCCTGTTGAGCACGGCGGCGAGCTTTTCACCCTCGGAAGGATCGCGGCTCTTGATGTTGATGAGGAAGCGCCGATCCGGAAAACTCGACAGCACCTCGGCAAGCGTCGGCATCATGCCGATGCCCCGGCCGCGAAAGGGAAAGGTCTTGCCGCCATCGGCGGTGTAACCATAGCCGATGTCGAGCCTCTTCATGTCAGCCATCGAATGCTCGCGCGTGACGCCGTGCCCGTCGGTTCGGCAGCCGAGCGTCCAGTCGTGAAAGACGGCGAACTGCCCATCCGTCGTCGGATGCACGTCGATCTCGACGATATCGGCGCCGGCCGCAAAGCCTGCCTGCATCGACGGGATGGTGTTTTCCAGATAGTCGTGTTTCGGCGGCAGCATGCGGCTTGCCGTACAGGTGTCGTTCTTGAGATCGGTTTCGTCGAACCGCTGGGCGATGCCGCGATGGGCGAGCAGCACCGGTTTTCCCGGCCGATGTTCGGCAAGCAGGCTTGTATTGGTGAGGTAAATGCCCGCCGAAGCGAGCGCGATCGCCGCCGCGCAATAGAAAAGCTTCCTGCCCAATGCCGATCCCCCTGGTTGCATCGCAAGGGTTAGAAAGCGATTCTGGTTGTTCTTGGGCTGTTTTCCGGCTTTTCTATGCTGTGGCAACAATGAGTCTGATCGCTATGGAATTTGACGACGACGAGCTCATCCATTTCGAAGCGCATGGCGCCGCCCCGTTGCCGCCGGCCGTGGTCGAAGGGCATGTCGCGCATGACGGCGCCCGCATCTGGTATGCGAGCTATGGCTCTGGCCCACCCGTCATTCTGCTGCATGGCGGCCTCGGCCACAGTGGCAACTGGGGCCACCAAGTCCCGGCACTCTTGCGCCGCGGCCGCCGCGTCGTGCTGATCGACAGCCGCGGCCATGGAAGAAGCACCCGCGATTCCCGTCCTTATAGCTATGAGCTGATGGCTTCAGATGTGCTCGCCGTCATGGACGCACTGCATGTCGAAAAGGCTGCGATCGTCGGCTGGAGCGACGGCGCCTGCATCGCTTTGATCCTCGCCATGGCGGCGCCGTCCCGGGTCGAGGGCGTCTTCTTCTTCGCCTGCAACATGGATCCGAGCGGCACGCGGGAATTCGTTCCGACCCCGGTCATCGACCGATGCTTCAGCCGACACGCCAAGGATTATGCGGCGCTTTCCACCACGCCGGATGATTTTAATCCATTCGTCGAAGCGGTCAGCCTGATGATGCGAACGGAGCCGAATTATCAGGCCGCCGACTTGGGCCTGATCCGCGTGCCGGTCGCGATCGTGCTTGCCGAGCACGACGAATTCATCAAGCCGGACCATGCCGAATATCTTGCCCGCAGCATTCCGAACGCTGAGATGATCTATCTCAACGGTGTCAGCCATTTCGCGCCGCTGCAGCGGCCGTCGCAATTTAATGCCGCTGTGGAATCCTTCCTCGATGGAATAGGGTCGTGACGATCGCCGGCGTTCAGCCGCGGCGCATTCGCCAGTCCCTTCTTCCCGCCCTCTGGCCTCGCGCCCATTTCCCGCTATCTCTCTTTTCATGAGACCTGATGCGCTGCTTTATCCCGCCCCGGAGGGGCTCTATTGCCCGGAAGGCGGCTTTTATGTCGATCCGGTGCGGCCCGTCGAGCAGGCGCTCGTCACCCACGGCCATTCGGACCATGCCCGCCCCGGCCATGTGAACGTGCTTGCCACCCGCCAGACGCTCGACATCATGCGCTTGCGTTACGGCGACGGTTTCTGCGCCAGCGAGCAGGCGGCAGCCTTCGGCGAGGAGCTGCTGGTCAACGGCGTCAAGGTAAGTTTTCACCCGGCCGGCCATGTGCTCGGCTCCGCTCAGATCGCCATCGAGAAGAACGGCACCCGCATCGTCGTCTCCGGCGACTACAAACGCCGCCCCGACCCGACCTGCGCCGCCTATGTGCCGGTTGCCTGCGATGTCTTCATCACCGAGGCGACCTTCGGCCTGCCGGTCTTCCATCATCCCGATCCGATGGACGAGACGGCCAAGCTCTTGGCATCGCTGCGGCAATTTCCCGAGCGTACCCATCTCGTCGGCGCCTATGCCCTCGGCAAGGCCCAGCGCGTCATCCGGCTGCTGCGCGATGCCGGTTATGCCGAACCGATTTACATCCATGGCGCCATGGAAAAACTCTGCGACTATTACATCGAGCAGGGCATCGATCTCGGCGAGCTGCTGCCGGCGACGATCGAAAGCCGCGACAAGTCCGCCTTCAGGGGGGCGGTCGTCATCGGCCCGTCATCGGCCTTCGCCGACCGCTGGGCCCGGCGCTTCAACGAGCCGCTGCCGGCCTTCGCCTCCGGCTGGATGATGGTGCGCCAGCGCGCCAAACAGCACGGCGTCGAACTGCCGCTCGTCATCTCCGATCATTGCGACTGGCCGGAACTGACCGAAACGATCCGGGAACTGCATCCGGCCGAGGTCTGGGTGACGCATGGCCGCGAGGAGGCCCTGGTGCGCTGGTGCCACTTGCAGGGCATCAAGGCGAAGCCGCTGCATCTGGTGGGTTATGAGGATGAGGGGGATTGAGGAGATGAGCTGCAACCTGCGCCCAAACCCCTCCCCAACCCCTCCCCACAAGGGGGAGGGGCTAACCCGTGGCGCCGCCTCGCAAACTAGGCCTGCTGCATGCCCTGCGCTGGAAGATGAATGCGGCGAGGGCCGCGCGTTAAGTCCCTCCCCCTTGTGGGGAGGGGTTGGGGAGGGGCCTTGGTCCCAGGGCGGGATGCACCCATGAAAGCCTTCGCCGATCTCCTCGACCGCCTGGTGCTGACCCCCAGCCGCAACGGCAAGCTGAAGCTGCTCACCGACTATTTTCGCGACACGCCGGATCCGGACCGCGGCTACGGCCTTGCCGCCATTGCCGGCACGCTGGAGGTGCGCAACGTCAAGCCCGCCATGCTGCGCGAGCTGGTGCTGGAGCGCATGGACGAGGTGCTGTTTCGCTATTCCTACGACTATGTCGGCGATCTTGCCGAAACCATCTCGCTGGTCTGGGACAATGAGAGGGATATCGACCGCTCGGCACTTGCCCAGCCGCGTCTCGGCGAGGTCGTCACCGGTATGAATGCCCTCGGCCGCACCGAAGTGCGCAGCTACGTCCGCGATCTTCTCGACCGGCTGGATTCGTCCGGCCGTTTCGCCTTCATCAAGCTTGCCACCGGCGCCATGCGCATCGGCGTTTCCGCCCGCCTTGCCAAGCAGGCGCTCGCCGATCTCGGCGACAAGGACGTCACCGAGATCGAAACCCTCTGGCATGGCCTGCAGCCGCCCTATGAGACGCTGTTCGAATGGCTGGCGGATGGCGGCGAAAAGCCGGTGCTGGCCACCCCGGCGATCTTCCACTCCGTCATGCTCGCCAATGCGGTGGAGGAGGGGGATCTGACCGGTCTCGATCCAGTGAATTATGCCGCCGAATGGAAATGGGACGGCATCCGCGTCCAGCTCTCCCGCTCCGGCGACAGGCGCAAGATCTATTCCCGCTCCGGCGACGACATATCAGGCGCCTTTCCCGATATTCTCGACGCAATCAGTTTTTCCGGCGTCGTCGACGGCGAGCTGCTGGTCGGCGGCACCGCCCGCTCCAACAGCCCGACCCGCACCTTCTCCGACCTGCAGCAGCGCCTGAACCGCAAGACGGTGACGGCAAAGATGCTTGGCGATTACCCCGCCTTCATCCGTACCTATGACCTGCTCTTCGATGGCGACGACGATGTCCGCGGCCGCACCTATGTCGATCGCCGCGATCGGCTGACCGAGATCATCGACCGCGCCCCGCACGACCGTTTCGATCTCTCGCCGCTCGTGCTGTTCTCGTCGTGGGAAGAGCTCGATACTCTGCGCGCCGCGCCGCCCGATCCGGTCATCGAAGGCGTGATGATCAAGCGCCGCGACAGCGTCTACCAGGCCGGCCGCATGAAAGGCCCCTGGTTCAAGTGGAAGCGCAACCCCTATAATGTCGATGCGGTGCTGATGTATGCCCAGCGTGGCCACGGCAAGCGCTCCAGTTACTATTCCGATTTCACCTTCGGCGTCTGGGCCGATGACGAGGACGGCGAACAGCTGGTGCCCGTCGGCAAGGCCTATTTCGGCTTCACCGATGCCGAGCTCGAGGTGCTCGACAAATTTGTGCGCAACAATACCACCGAGCGTTTCGGCCCGGTGCGCGCGGTGCGCGCCGACAAGGATTTCGGCTTCGTCGTCGAAGTGGCCTTCGAGGGCATCAACCGTTCGACCCGGCACAAATCGGGGGTCGCCATGCGCTTCCCCCGCATCGCCCGCCTTCGCCCCGACAAACCCTCCTACGAGGCCGACCGGCTGCGCACGCTGATCGCCATGATCGAGGCCAAGCCGGCGTGAAGTTGCAAGCCCTGCGCAACAATGACGCAGGGCAATATTTTCAACAGCATGTGTATTGGCGGCAACGATCTTCCGGTGCAGATTCTGCGTGCCGGGGAAATGATGGATGCTGCGTTATGAGCTCGCGTGAACGAAATTCCCTTTTCCTCCAGCGCCGTGCCGTGCTGGCGGGTCTCGCCGGTGCACTTATCCTGCCGCGCATGGCGGCCGCTTTCGATGTCCCGGACGAGCCGCGCCTTGCCAAGCGCGACTATGCCAAGGTCCGCCACCAGTTCCGCACCAAGCTTTTGCAGAAGGGCCCGGCGCCCGACAAATACGAACCGCTCAATGCGCCTGCCGATGCCGACAAGATCTTCTACCGCTCGGGTTACGGCGAGCTGGAACTGGCGGCCTGGGTCTCGAAATACAAGCGCGAGCGCGCCGCCAGGCCGGCGGTGCTCTTCCTGCACGGTGGCAACGCCATGGGCATCGGCCACTGGCAGCTGATGAAGCCCTATATGGATGCTGGTTACGTCGTGATGATGCCGTCGTTGCGCGGTGAAAACGGCCAGATGGGCAATTTCTCCGGCTTCTACGACGAGGTCGACGACGTGCTCGCCGCCACCGAGCGCCTGGCGCATCTGCCGGGGGTCGATCCCGAGCGCCTGTTCATCGCCGGCCATAGCATCGGCGGCACGCTGACCATGCTGACGGCGATGACCACCCACAAATTCCGCGCCGCTGCACCGATTTCAGGCAACCCCGATGCCTTCCGCTTCTTCAACCGCTATCCGCAGGACATCCGTTTCGACGATAGCAACGCGCATGAATTCGAGGTGCGTTCGGCGCTGTGTTACGCCCACAGCTTCAAATGCCCGGTCCGCGTGGTCCACGGCACCGAGGAGCCGCATTTCAACGACCGCGCCGATCTGCTGGCCCGCCGCGCCCGCGGCGCCGGCGTTCATATCGAAACGGAAACCGTCGCCGGCAATCACACCTCGGCGCTGCCGGCCGAGATCGAACAGAGCATCCGCTTCTTTCACGGAGTGGCGGCCTGAGTTTCGCCGTTACCGGCGAAAGCGATTAAGTGTGACGGATGATTGATCCGCGATCCCGCCACCGATGGCGGCGGGCTCATCGTTTCCTGATCTTGCCTTTCCCACCCCAACGCCAGCTTCGCGCCAGCCGCAGATGCCATCGTTCCGGCAGATATCGCTGTCTCGCCGATCGTTGATAAGGGTGGTTCCATGAATTTTCTGCGCCGGGTCTTCCCGTTTGCCGGGCTCGTGATTGCGGTTGCGTCGCTGAGCGGCTGCAACATCCTCATTCCCGATGTCGCCGCCGATTCGCCCGCCCGCTTCGTCCAGGAAACTTCGCCGGTCTTCTATCAGCCGCCCGGCGTCGATCCGCGCCGGGTGCGGCCGATCCCTGATCAGCCGGTGCCGCAGACGCGCGAACTCTACAAGACCCAGTTCCACCAGACCTATGGCCTGCCGGTGACCAATCCGGTGCATATGGCGATGTACGGACAGCAGCGTGACGAGGATTTCACCCTGCCGGCGATCCCGGTCAGCCGTGTGCAGCCGCAGTTCCTGCGCCAGGAGGTCGATTATCAGACGACCGAGCGTCCCGGCACCGTGGTCATCGATACCAAGACGCATTTCCTCTATTTCGTCGAGGGCAACGGCAAGGCGATGCGCTATGGCGTCGGCCTCGGCCGCGACGGTTACGCCTGGTCGGGCCGCGGCGTCATCCAGTGGAAGCAGAAATGGCCGCGCTGGACGCCGTCGGTCGAAATGGTCTCGCGCCAGCCTGAAGTCCGCCCGTTCGGGGCGGAGAATGGCGGCATGAATCCGGGGCTGATGAATCCGCTCGGCGCCCGCGCCATGTATATCTTCAAAGACGGGCAGGATACGCTCTACCGCGTCCACGGTACACCCGACTGGCAGTCGATCGGCAAGGCCACCTCGTCGGGCTGTGTGCGCATGCTGAACCAGGACGTCATCGATCTTTACGACCGCGTTCCTGCCAGGGCCGAGATCGTTGTGATGTAGCGCTGCAACAGCGCGGCCCATATCGTCTGCTCCAGGCTGGACACGTCTGCGTGAAGCTATGGTTTATTTAACGCAAGCCGATAGATCTTTTGATCTTGTTATCGGCATTGGACGAATCACCGGTTTAACCGGCGTCTCGTCCGGCTTCCCGCATCAGAGGAAATCAGTCCCGCGTCATGAGCTTCGATAGACATCTTTCCCGCCGCAGCTTTCTTTCCTTTTCGGCGTTGACCGCAGCCTCCGCGCTTGCCGGCTGCGCCTCCTCAGCCAACACCGTGACATCAGGCGATACGACGATCACTTACCGTTCGCCCATGCGCCTGTTCCAGTCCCCGGGTGCGTCGAGCGTGCCGAGTGGGGCCGAGCTTGCCGTCATGTATGGCCCCATCGAAGACGGCGGCTTTCTCATTCCAGCCGTTCCCTACGAGCAGATCGATCCGCGCTATTATCGCCAGCGCGTCGTCGATCCCACCGGCCAGCCCCCCGGCACCATCGTCGTCGATACGCCGTCGCGCTTCCTCTATCTCGTCCAGGGCGATGGCATGGCGATGCGTTACGGCGTCGGCATCGGCCGCGAGGGTTTCGCCTGGCAGGGGTCGGGCGTCATCCAGTGGCGTCAGAGATGGCCGCGCTGGAAGCCGCCGAACGAGATGGTTGCCCGCCAGCCGGAACTCGTCAAATATTCGATCGAGAACGGCGGCATGGAGCCGGGTCTGAAGAACCCGCTCGGCGCCCGCGCGCTCTATATCTTCTCGAACGGAGAGGACACGCTCTACCGCCTGCACGGCAATCCCGATTGGCGCTCGATCGGCAAGGCCGTCTCGTCAGGCTGCGTGCGGCTGATGAACCAGGATATCATCGATCTCTACGACCGCGTTCCCACCAAGGCGCCCATCGTCGTCTGGCAATGATCGTCACCGAGGCGGCCGCAATCCGGCCGCCTCGGATCGATCGCTTTTCCCGGGCAAGCGGTTGCTTTGCCCCGGGGAAAAGGGTGCTTTGCCCCTGGGGAAAAGGGTGCTTTCCCCGGGGGGCAAGAGCTTCATTTTGCGCCCGCGAGAGAATTATTTTCCGAAATACCATTGCTTAATTCGGTAAATATCCTACATGGTGCGTATCGAATTGCTTGCGACCTTTGTCCACGCGCTTGAGCGCTCCGTCAGATATCCTCTCAACATCGATACGGCTTGTCGGATATCTTTCCGCAGGCGAACACAAACGGTTGAAAAGGAGATCGTTATGAATTCAGGCGTCGTAAAGTGGTTCAATGGCACCAAGGGTTTTGGCTTCATTCAGCCCGATGATGGTTCTACGGACGTTTTTGTCCATATTTCAGCGGTCGAACGCGCCGGCATGCGCGAACTCGTTGAAGGTCAGAAGATCCGCTACGATCTCGTCCGCGACAAGAAGTCCGGCAAGAATTCGGCCGACAACCTTCAGGCCGCATGATTTGTCATTCGCCTCTGCTGACCATGAATATGGCAGCGGGCTGGCCATGTGCTGGCAGCAAGCTGACCACGGATGTACTGGCAGCGAGCTACCGATACCGGCGGCGGGCTGAGTGACTGGAAGAGGTCGGGTACCAGCCCGGCCTTTTTGCTTTGATCGCAGGCTTTTGCGGAATGCCCGGTCGTTCCTGAGTGACCCCCGGTCGTTCTGATTGACCGATTGAGCAGCCGAAGAGTCGAAGGGACGCTGAAATGGGCAGACCAAACTATGAAGTCGGCGACATGATCGTGCTGAAATCCGGCCTTACCCGCACGGCGAAAGCCGACAAGCGGTGCCGGATCTCCAGCATCCTGCCCAACGACCACGGGCATGTGCAATATCGCGTCCAGTTCGACGCGGAGAATTTCGAGCGCCGCATCACTGAGGCCGACATCGATACCGGTGAATCTCCGTCGAGGGCTTCCCCCGAGGCGGCGGCCAAGTCCGACGGCGCCGAGCCCTGGCTGAAGTTTTCGAGCATTAAAATCGGGAAGTAGTTCCGGGTTTTTTATTTTGGCCCGGGTTTTTTATTTTGGACAGTGCGGCCTCGCCGCCGCAACAGGAAGGATATCGTTTTGCAGGTACTCGTCAGAGATAACAATGTCGATCAGGCGCTCCGCGTACTCAAGAAAAAGATGCAGCGGGAAGGCTTGTTCCGGGAAATGAAGGCGCGCAGCGCCTTTGAAAAGCCGTCCGAGAAGCGCGCCCGCGAAAAGGCCGAGGCCATTCGCCGCCAGCGCAAGCTTGCCCGCAAGAAGCTGCAGCGCGAAGGTCTGCTGCCGGCACCGAAGAAGGTTCTGCGCCCCACCCGCTAATTCCGGGCGTGGCATCACGGCCTACCGTGGCATCACGGATTAACCGCGGCAATCACGGTTCAGCCGTGAATCATGGTTTCTGCCGTGGAGCCATGGCTTGCAGCGCCGCGCGTCTTTTCCAGACGCGCAAGGGGGCTGTAACACTTGCATTTCAGCATAATTCCTTGAACCGATTCCGATTTGAGGAACTATGCAGTAGAGCCGCCATCACCTGGGAAAGGGGCACATGACCGCCACCAAGGGAGAATTCTTCAATCCCGCCAAGCTTTCGTCTCGCGACAAGGCGGAAGCGACCGATCACACGGCACGCGCCATTATCGCCGCCGAGGCATCGGCCCGTGACAAGAAGACGGAGAAGCTGAAAGCGCTGCGTTTGCAGCAGGAGGCCGATGCTGAACCTAAGGCGGCGCCTGCGAAGAAGCGCCGGTCGCCGGCTAAGCCGCGGCCCTGATTTCTCGGCGCGCACGCCGGCTCTACCGGGTGCCGGCTCTACGGGGTGAATGCGTTCAGCCGCTCGTGCTGGCCCGCCCGAGATTGCCCCGCAGCCGATGCAGCATGTCGCGCATCTCGGCCATTTCCTCAAGCGTGCAGCCTGCGGCTTGCCCGATCGCCCCCATGATCGTATCGATCTCCCCCTTCATTGCCTCACCTTGCGGGGTCAGCGACACGATCACCTGCCGTTCGTCGCGCAGGTCGCGGATGCGTTTGAGCAGCCCGCTCTGTTCCAGCCGTTTCAACAGCGGCGACAGCGTGCCGGAATCGAGATCCAGCTGCTCGCCGATCGTCTTGACCGGCAGTTCGCCGCGTTCCCACAGCACCAGCATCACCAGATATTGCGGATAGGTCAGGCCGACCCTGTCGAGGATGGGCTTGTAGGCGCGGGTGAAAGCATGCGCTGTCGCGTAGACCGCGAAGCACAACTGCTTTTCCAGCCGCTTCTCCTCTTGCGGTATCTCCATCGTCTTCGTCGTTTGCGCTTTCATATCCATCATCCCTGAGACGCTGATTGTCCTCTTTTCGAATCCGAAATGCAATTTGCAAAATTCACTTGCGTACAATTTAATTGTGCGATAATAAAAATCCAACCCGATCGAAGGGCTCAACCAAAGGAGATTGTCATGCCTATTCTCTATACGACCAAAGCCTCTGCCACCGGCGGTCGCGCGGGCCGCGCCGTTTCCGAAAACGGCGTTCTGGACGTGACGCTGACCGTTCCCAAGGAGCTCGGTGGTGACGGCGCAACCGGTACCAATCCCGAACAGCTTTTCGCTGCTGGCTACTCCGCCTGCTTCCTCGGTGCATTGAAATTTGTCGCGGGCCAGCAGAAGGTCAAGATTCCCGAGGACACGACGGTCTCCGCCAAGGTCGGCATCGGCCCGCGTGAAGATGGCGGCGGCTTCGGCATCGAAGTGGCGCTGACAGTCAACATCCCGGGTCTCGACCGCGAGACCGCTGAAAAGCTCGCAGCCGCAGCCCACATCGTCTGCCCTTATAGCCACGCCATGCGCACCTCGACCGAAGTCCCGGTCACCGTCGCCTGATCGGGGCAATTCCCAGCAAAAGTGCGGGAGCAGCTTCTGTCTTCGACCGGACACCGTCGCGCTTCTGCTCCTGAGACGAACGCAGTACAGCCCAGCCCAGGAAATCGGTGAGGTCAGCCCCTCATCCGGCTGCCGCCACCTTCTCCCCGCTCGCGGGGCGAAGGGGATATCCCGCGACCTCTCCGTTCCCCCACAGGCCTCTCGCGGGGCACGTTCCCTCTCCCCGTTTTTACGGGGAGAGGGTTAGGGTGAGGGGCAGCCATCGGAGCGAGCTGGATCGCCATCGGCTTGCTCTATTCGTCCGTTGCCCGTCCGCCGTGACGAGGTCGGCGTTCAGCCCGGCCGGCCCCGGCGTTTCTATCGTCATTTATGACAGCGCCTGCAGATCCTCCCGCAGCCGGGCTGCGCCGCCTTCCGGCAGCTTTCCGTCAATCATCGCATGTGTGCATTCCCAGATCGGCAGTGCTTTCGCCAGCACCGCCTTGCCGTCAGGGGTGAGGCTCAGCAGCCGGCCGCGCCTGTCTCTGGGGTTCTCCATCACCTTTACCCAGCCCTTGCGCTGCAACGGCTTCAGCGCCGCCGTCAGCGTCGTCTGGTCCATGGCGAGCAGGGCGGCGACCGGTCCCATCGGCGGCGGCTCGGGCCGGTTCAGCGACATCATCAGCGAAAACTGCCCGTTGGTCAGCCCTGCCGGCCTCAGCGCGTCGTCGAACAGCCGGGCAAGTGCGCGCGCCGCCCGCTGCACATGCAGGCAGAGGCAGGTGTCGCGCACCATCAGCGTCGTGGAAAAGGGAATCTCGATCGAATTTGACATGCTCCATTTCTATTGATATCAATGTATTTAGTCAAGGAGAAGGAGATGAGCCGGCTTCACCGGCAAGCGCCGGAGGAGGGCGCATTTCATGCAGAACGAGGTTGTTTCCCGCGAAGAATGGCTCGAAGCCCGCCGTGCCCTGCTGGCAAAGGAGAAGGAGGCGACGCGGCTGCGCGACAGCGTCAACGCCGCCCGTCTGGCGATGCCCTGGGTAAAGGTCGACAAGGATTATGTCTTCGAAACGCCCGACGGCAGGAAGTCGCTCGCCGATCTCTTCGACGGCCGCAGCCAGTTGCTGATCTATCATTTCATGCTTGGCCCGGATTGGGATGCCGGCTGCACCGGCTGCTCCTTCCTGTCGGATCATGTCGATGGCGCCCTGCCGCATCTGAACCATCATGACGTTACCTGGGTCGCCGTTTCGCGCGCGCCGCTCGACAAGATCGCCGCCTACAAGCAGCGCATGGGCTGGCAATTTCCCTGGGTCTCTTCCTTCGGCAGCGATTTCAATTTCGATTATCACGTTTCTTTCAGCCCCGAGGATCTTGCCAAAGACAAGGTGTTTTACAATTTCACACCTATGCAGCCCGCTGATGCCAATGACGAACTGCCGGGCCTCAGCGCTTTCTACCGCAACGACAAGGGCGAGGTCTTCCATACCTATTCGAGTTATGCCCGCGGGCCGGAAGAACTGATCGGCACCCTGATGATGCTCGACCGCGCGCCGAAGGGCCGCAACGAGGACAGCACGATGAATTTCGTGCGACGCCACGACGAATATGAGGAGGCCGCCAAGGCGCCATCCTGCTGTCACTGACAAACGCCACCAGCGCTCAAGGGAGAAGAGGACGATGAAGACCGCTGAAGTGCTGAAGGAACATTCCTTCCTGGAAAGACTGGTCGGCAACTGGACCGTCACCGCACCCGACATGACGGGTAGCGAGCCCTGGACGGAAACCGTCCGCTCACTGCACGGCATCTGGTTCGTCGCCGAAGGGACCGGCCGCATGCCTGATGGCAAAGAGGCGACCAGCATCCTGACGCTCGGCTACAACGCCGCAAAAAGCAAATACGTCGGCAGCTGGATCGGCAGCATGATGGACTATATGTGGGTCTATGAGGGCGAGCTCGACGCGTCAGGCAATGTGCTGGACCTCTATACGACAGGTCCCGACTTCAACAGCGAGGGGCTTGCCGATTATCGCGAGCAGATCATCTTCACCGACGCCGATCACCGCACCTTCATCTCCAGCGCCAAGCAGCCTGACGGTTCCTGGAAGCAGTTCATGGAAGCACATTACGCCCGCAAGATCTGACAATCGCGGCGCTCAACCTTGAAAAGGAGGTTTCGAAAAAGAGGCCTTGGCAAAAGGGCGTCGAAAAAGGGAGAGTATGATGTCTGAGACGCATGGAAAGTTCATCTGGTGCGAGTTGATGACCCCCGACACATCGGCTGCCGCGAAATTCTATAGCTCGGTCGTCGGCTGGACCACCTCCGAAATGAAAATGGAGGGCATGCCCACCTATACGATCTTCGAGGCGAACGGCGTCGGCGTAGCCGGTCTGATGGAATTTCCGGCCGAACTCGAAGGCAAGGGCATTCCACCGAACTGGACGGGTTATGTCGATGTCGACGACGTCGACCAGTCGGCCAAGGATTTCGCCGCCAATGGCGGTTCGGTCCGCCGTCCGCCGGACGACATCCCGACCATCGGCCGCTTCGCCGTCGTCGCCGATCCGCATGGCGCGGTGCTCTGCATCATGACGCCGGCGCCGATGGAGAAGCCCATGCCGGAATTGGCCTTCGACGCACCCGGCAATATCGGCTGGCGCGAACTCTATGCCGGCAATGGCAAAGAGGCGCTGGCCTTCTATTCCAAGCTGTTCGGCTGGACGAAGGACAGTGAATTCGACATGGGCCCGATGGGTGTCTATTATCTTTTCGCCCATAACGGCCGGCAGACCGGCGGCATGATGACCAAGCCGGAAAACATGCCGATGACCTTCTGGTGCTATTATTTCATCGTGCCGACCCTCGACGCCGCGATCGAACGTGTCACCTCAGGCGGCGGCAAGGTCGTCAACGGCCCGATGGAAGTCCCCGGCGGCAGCTGGATCATCCAGGCCACCGACCCACAAGGCGCCTTCTTCTGCCTGGTCGCGCCGAAGCGGTAGGTTTTCTAGGCGTGGCAGCGTGCGGCAGGACCCTCATAAGGCTGCCGCCGCTGCCTTTCCGTCAGAACTTGTAGCTGGTCCCGAAGAGGACCTTGTCCTGCGTGGCGCCGACCTCACCGATGGTCGATCCGAAGTCCTTGTTGCCGAAATCGGAATGGCGATATTCGGCGCGCACCAGGATATTGTCGGTGACCGCATGTTCGATGCCGCCGCCGGCCGTCCAGCCGATCAGGATGCCGTCCTTCTTTCCAGCGGCGGGAATGTCGACCTTGCCGCCGCCGGCTGCCACGCCTGCCGTTGCAAAGAACAGGGTTCGATCCCAAGCGTAACCTACCCGAGCTCGGCCGGAAGCATCCCATTCGAGGTTCGCATTGTCATTTTTCTCGAAGTTGTAGTTAAAGTCGTTCTCGATGCCGTAGACGATATTTCCAGATTGGAAATTATAGCCGGCATGCAGGCCGGATGTGCCGCTGTCGATATCCTGATCCGAGCCGAGGATCGTTGCCTGGCTCCAGGAATATCCGCCCTGGGCGCCGAGATAGAAGCCCGACCAGTCATAGGCCGAAGATACTTGCCCGGCGGACGGCGCCGGCGGCGTTTCATAGGTGAGATCAGCGGCAACGGCAGGAACGGCAACGGAAAGCGTCAGGGCGGCGCAGGCGACTAATCTGATATGCATGGAGATGCCTCGTGTTCATGGGAAGAAAAGCCGAGAGAGCGATTGCGACACTCGGCTCTCAAGAAACCATGCCCCGCGCCGGTGTTGCGGAGTGTCCTTTAACATTGAGATTTGTTGCGAACCCTCGCAAAGGACGGGGCGGCGCGGCACGCCCCGTCGCCCATCACGCGCCTGATCCCACCGAAGCGAAAAACCCTTCCGGGCTCTCTACCTCCACCAGCCGCTTCCTCTCGATCAGCCAGAATCGGTTTCCCACCGCCCGCACGAAACTGCGGTCGTGCGAGACCAGCAGGCAGCTCGCTTCGTGCGCCATCAACTCGCTCTCCAGCGCCTCCTGTCCGTCGATGTCGAGGTGGTTGGTCGGTTCGTCGAGCAGGGTGAAGTTCGGCTCCGTCAGCCGCAGCACCAGCATGCCGAGCCTGGCCTTCTGGCCGCCGGAGAGCTGGCCGATCGGTTTTGCCTGCATGTCGATCGTCATGCCGGCGCCCGCCAGCAACGCCCGCGCCCGCTGGTCGCCGACATCGAAGCGGCGGATGATCGTGCCGATCGGCGTGTCGGTGTCGGCAAGATCGGCAAGCGCTTGGTCGCCATAGCCGAGTACCAGCGAAGGCGTCGCCTTGATGCTGTCCCGCGCCGTCTCGGGTCTTTCGATCGCCTGCTTCAGCATCGACACCAGCCGCGACTTGCCGGCGCCGTTGAGGCCGAGCAGCACGATGCAGTCACCCTGGCAGATGAACTGCCGGCCGGTCTTGAACAGCAGCGTTCCATCCGGCGTCGTCACCGCCGCATCCTCCAGCGTCACCAGCACCTTGGCATGGGTGCCGCGATTGGCAAGCCGGATGGCGCCGGCCGAGCGTTCCAGATGCGCCGGTTTTGCCGCGTCCTCCAGCTTTTCCGCCCGCTGCTTGAGTTGCTGCGTCTTGACGACGAGCAGATCGCTGCCGGAGTTGATGCCGATATTGTTGAGCTTGGCGGCCTGCTTGCGTAATTGCTCCGCCACCTTCATGTCGCGCTCGTAGCGCCGGGCTTCGGAAGCGTCGGCCTCGTCGAGGGCGGCGCGCGCCCTTGTATAGGGCAGGGCGAAGACCGGCGATTGCTCGGGCCGCAGGAACAGAGTCCGGTTGGTCGTCGCATCGAGAAAGGCGCGATCGTGGCTGGACAGGATGACCGGCACGTCGCGCGGCAGCGCATTCAGCCAGGCCTCCAACTGCGCGATCTTTTCGAGGTCGAGATGATTGGTCGGCTCGTCGAGCAGGAGCACGTCGGGTTCGCTTACCCAGGTGCGGGCAAGCATGGCAAGCCGCTGCCAGCCGCCGCTCAACTGCTTCAGCAGCCGGCCGCGCATGGCCTCCGGCACGTCGAGCGACTCCAGCACCACGTCGACCCGCCAGCTCTCGCTTTCGGCCTGGTCGGCCGGCAACGCCTGCAGCACCGCATCGTAGAACGGCGTGTCGAAAAGGGCAGGGGGCACATTTTGCGCGACATGGCCGACGGTCAGCCCGCGCGCCTTGGTGATCTCGCCCTCGCTCGGCTCCAGCGCGCCGGTGATGCAGGCAAGCAGCGTCGATTTCCCCCGCCCGTTGGCGGCGACGAGGCCGATGCGGTCGCCGGCGTTGACGACGAGATTGAGCTTGGAAAACAAGGGATTGCCCAGCGTCACGCCGAGATTGCGGATATTGATGAGTGTCATGATCGTTCTCTGGTCTTGACCGGGTATCAAGCGCGGTCCGGGGCGTTCAGCCATCACGGGATTGCGCGGTTCGGACCCGGGAAATGAGAGGAATGCGCGCTGTCAGCTACGGCGCCGCATTGGCCACGAAGGGCAGACCAGGAAGAGATGTCGAGAAACGGTCTCTGGTCAGCCCTGCAAACGCATTTGCAGGGCGTTGACGGGACCACGCTGGCGATTAAACCGAAAATAATATTGCATTGCGTGATCCTCCTTTCTCAAAAGCTTGCGGGATTCCAATAACATTGCCCGCAAAAAGAGGCAAGGGAGCCGGACGTGCGCCGATTTCCACCACAAACCGTGCATAGAGGATTCCTCTGGGCCGACCGGGAGAACAAGACGCATGCTCATTGCCCATTTGCCGGCAGGCTACATTCTGGCGAGCGCCGCGCGGCAGCGATCCGCTGCGTCCCGCATCGTGGCTGCGGCATTGGTCGGTAGCGCGCTTCCGGATTTCGACATGGTCTATTTCTTTCTGACCGGCGGCAAGGTCCATCATCACGACTATGTCTCCCACTGGCCGCTGTTCTGGCTTGCTCTCGCCGTTGTGGCTCTGCCGGCCGTCGGACGGCTGGCGCCGCGCTGGTTTCCCGCGGCCGCCGTCTTTTTCGCGGCCGTCATGCTCCACATGATCATGGATACGGTCGCCGCGCCGATGCTCTGGCTGGCACCATTTGATTGGTCCAAATTCGAGCTGACGACGGTGCCGGCGGCCTACAGCAACTGGGTCATCAGTTTCATGCTGCACTGGACCTTCGGTCTGGAACTTCTGATCTGTGCGACGGCGTTGATCGTTGCCGTTCGCCGCAACCGTCGTGTTCGAAGCGCAGAACGAGCGTGAGCCGGAATTATCCCGCCGGATCGGCGGAAGGCAGCTCCAGCCGCCGTGTTATCCCTATGCTATCGAGGAACGTCTCGTCATGGCTGACGACGAGCAGCGCTCCATCGAAAGCGCGCAGTCCGGCCTCGACGGCGGCAATCGAGTCGATGTCGAGATGGTTGGTCGGCTCGTCGAGGATCAACAGCGGCGGCGGTGCCGAGCCGAGGACGCAGGCAAGGCCGGCGCGCAGCAATTGCCCGCCGCTCAGCGTCGATACGGTCTGCAGCGCGGCATCGGCCCGGAACATGAAGCGGGCAAGCGCCGCCCGGCAGGTATTTTCATCGGCCTGCGGATTGATCCGACGGAAATTATCGCGGATCGAGGCCGACGGATCGAGAAGGCTGACCTTCTGATCAAGCATCGAGAGGTCGGTCATGACGCTGACCGTGCCGGCCCAGGGTTTCAGAGCGCCGGTAACGAGCGCCAGCAAGGTCGTCTTGCCCGAGCCGTTGCGGCCGGTGACGGCGATACGCTCGGGTCCCGTCACATCGAAGGAGAGATCGCGTATGACGGGATCATCAGGCTGGTAGCCCGATGTCACGCCATCCATCTTCAGCACGATCTTGCTGGCGGGCAGCCCGGTCGGCGGCAGTGTGACCGACAAGGGCTGCAGAATCTCGATCTTCTCGCGCGCTGCTGTTGCCTCTTCCATTGCTTGCGCGCGCCGGCGGTCGGCGAGACGGGCATTGTCGCCACCCGTCGTTTCGCTCCGCTCCTTCATGCCGCCGAGCATGATGCGTGGAATGCCGCCCTTGGCCGCCGTCTTCCGGCCCGCGCTGTCTCTGTGCGCCTGACGCTCCACCGTCGCCTGCGCCTTCCGCGCCACCTCGGCCATGCGTTTTTCGGCTTCAGTGAGATCATGCTGTGCCGCCGCGAGCTCGAGAGCCTTGCGCTCGCGATAATGGCTCCAGTTGCCGCCGAAGCGCGTGGCACTAAGCGACGTCAGTTCGACGATCGCGTCGACGCTTTCGAGCAGTTCCCGGTCATGGCTGACGATGATGGCGCCGGCCCGCCAGGCTGCCATCAGCGCGATCACCGCGTCGCGGCCCTCGCGGTCGAGATTGTTTGTGGGTTCGTCGAGCAGCAGAAAGTCCGGTTCGGTGAAGATCAGCGCCGCCAGCCCGGCACGTGTGCGCTGCCCGCCGGAGAGTGCCGCAAGTGGCGTCTCCGGCAGCGCGTCGAGCCCTGTCCGATTGAGCGCCGCGGCGACGCGCGCCTCCAGCATCCAGTCCGCCGATGCAAGCTCGTCGGCTGTTGCTTGGCCGGCTTCGGCGCGGCGAAGAATAGCGAGCGCATCGGTCACGCCGAAGAGATCGGCGATCGTTTCCTCAGGCGCCACCTGAACGCTCTGCCGCAGCACGCCGAGGCTGCCGCCGACGGATACCGTCCCAGAATGCGGCTGTATCTCACCGGAGACGAGTTTGAGCAGCGTGGTCTTGCCGACGCCGTTGCGCCCGACCAGACCGGTACGCTCCGCCCCGAAACTCAGGTCGAGATTGGAAAAAAGCGGCCGCCCGTCAGGTGCGGACCATGAAATTTGGGAGAGGGTGATGGATGCAGGCATGGATATGGATGTCCCCGTTGGCAAGGCGAACTGGCGTTGCGATCGGGTTGAAATCCATTGCGGCACACATCCTGTTGAATTGGTCGATGGTAGATCATTTAGGGAATAAAGGCTGCGGGTTCAAGCAAAACAGCCGACTTTCCGCCCCGTTTTTCTCGGCGGCTTCGTCCTGAGATTGCCCCTCACCCTAACCCTCTCCCCGTAAAAACGGGGAGAGGGGACGTGCCATGCGCGGGGCCGACGGGAGACGGAGAGGTCGCGGCATGTCCCCTTCGCCCCGCGAGCGGGGAGAAGGTGCCGGCAGGCGGATGAGGGGCTGCACGCCACGCCACCGACGATATGCCTAAAGCGGAGAAGACACTCAGCCCTACCGCTTCAAGCTCCCCAATATCCCACGCACCAGCGCCCGGCCGACTTGGGTCGCAACCGTGCGCGCCACGCTCTTCATCGCCGCTTCCACCACCGTTTCGCGCTGATAGCCGGACGTCCGGCCGCGAGATTGGCCGCGGCCCTGGTTGTCGTCGTCATTGCCGCCGCCGAAGCCCGGCAGATTCCAGCCGGAGGTCGTGTTGCCCTGTTGCTGTGGTGCTTCTTCCTGCGCTCGCTTGGCGGCCTCGGCATCGGCCGCCTTCTTTGCCCGCGCCGCCAACAGCTCGAAGGCGGATTCGCGGTCGACATCCTCGTCATAGACACCGAGAACCGGGCTCCTGTCCATGATCTGCCGGCGCTCGGCATCCGTCACCGGGCCGACGCGGCCGGATGGTGGGCGGACCAGCGTGCGCTCGACGATCGAAGGCGCGCCCTTGGCCTCCAGCGTCGAGACCAGCGCCTCGCCGGTGCCGAGATTGGTGATGACGGTGGCGCAATCGAAGGCCGGATTGGCACGGAAGGTGTCGGCCGCCGTCCTCACTGCCTTCTGCTCGCGCGGCGAATAGGCGCGAAGCGCGTGCTGCGCCCGGTTGCCGAGCTGGGCGAGCACCGTTTCCGGCACGTCGAGCGGGTTCTGCGTCACGAAGTAGACGCCGACGCCCTTGGAACGAATCAACCGTACCACTTGCTCGACGCGTTCGGTCAGCACCTTCGGCGCGTCGTTGAAGAGCAGGTGCGCCTCGTCGAAGAAGAAGACGAGCTTCGGCTTTTCGGGATCGCCCACCTCGGGCAATTCCTCGAAGAGCTCGGAAAGCAGCCAGAGCAGGAAAGTGGCGTAAAGCCGCGGGTTCATCATCAGCTTGTCGGCGGCCAGCACCGAGATCTGGCCGTAGCCATTATTGCTGGTGCGCATGATGTCGGTGATCTTCAGCGCCGGTTCGCCGAAGAAGTGCTCCGCACCCTGCTGTTCGAGAACGAGCAGCGCCCGCTGAATCGAGCCGACCGAAGCCTTGGAGATCAGCCCGTACTGGTTGGAAAGTTGGCTGGCGTTCTCGCCCATATAGTTGAGCAGCGAGCTGAAATCCTTGAGGTCGAGCAACGGCAGCCCACCCTGGTCGGCGATCTTGAAGGCGATGTTGATGACGCCTTCCTGCGGTTCGGAGGCATCCATCAGGCGGGCGAGCAGCAGCGGTCCCATCTCGGCGATGGTAGTGCGCACCCGGTGGCCCTTCTCCCCGAACAGATCCCAGAAGATCACCGGAAACTGGTCGAATTCGTAGTCGGCAAAGCCGATCTGCTCGGCGCGCTTCGTCAGGAAGTCCTTGGGCTCGCCCTTGGCGGCGATGCCGGAAAGATCGCCCTTGATGTCGGCCGCAAACACCGGAACGCCGGCCCGCGAGAAACCTTCGGCCAGCACCTGCAGCGTCACCGTCTTGCCGGTGCCGGTTGCGCCGGTGACGAGGCCGTGGCGATTGCCGAATTTCAGGTCGAGATATTCCGGCTTGTTGATACTGTCATCGGGATTGCGGCTCGCGCCGATGAAAATCTTGCCTTCCTCGATCATTCGGAATGCTCCCTTGGGGCTCTGCCGCCATTTGTATGAGAAGGCGTGCTTCTGCCGCCTTCATCGAACCATCGTTTCCCTGTTATAAGCAGGCAGGCGCATGCGGACAACTGTTTGCATTGAAAGCAAAACCGGACAAAGTGCGGCGCGGGGAGGGACCGGCTTGAGTTGCGGTCAAATCTCGATTAACGTTGACGTTAACGTCAAAAAACAGGAGGCTGACGATGAATGAAATTGTGACCCAGATCGCCGATCGCGTGGGTATTGCGCCTGATTTGGCCGAAAAGGCGCTCGGTATGATGCTCGGCTTCCTGCAGCGCGAGGCCGCCGATGGCCCGGTTGCCAAGATGATCGAAGCGATCCCCGGCGGCGCCGATCTCGTCGCCCAGTTCAATGGCGCAGGTGCCGGCGGCGGCGGTCTGCTCGGCGGGCTGATGAGCTCGCTTGGCGGCGGCGGCATCATGGGGCTCGGCCAGCAACTGATGGGCGAAGGCCTCGGCATGGGCGAGATCACCTCGCTTGCCAAGGAAACCATCGCGATCGCCAAGCAATATGCCGGCGAGGAAGTCGTCGACGAGGTCGTCGCTTCCGTCCCGGGCCTCAGCCAGTTCGTCTGAGACGAAAAATCGGCAGGAGCCTCGCTTTGTTGCGGGGCTCACAGTACTCCCCGCATCGGGGTGAAAAGCAAGCGCTGTCCCTATGGAAGGGGAATTCGTGACCGTCTGGCGCCCATCGCAGCAGATCCGGGTGAAGGTGATCGGCCTCGCCTGGCGGAAAGACCAGCTGCTTGCCGCCGAAGTGGAGGATGACAGCGGTCGCATCAAGGGCGTCCGCCCGCTCGGCGGCGCGATCGAATTCGGCGAGAGCCGCGAAGAGGCCCTGCACCGTGAATTCGGCGAGGAGCTCGATACCGATATCCGGATCGTCGGCCCCTGGCATTTGCTTGAAAACATCTACGAGCATCATGGTGCGACCGGTCACGAATTCATCTTCGCCGCCGACATCGAACTGGCCGATGCATCGCTCTATGAGCGCGACGAAATCCGCTACTGCGAACTCGACGAGACGGCGGCGACAGCGCGCTGGTTCGGCCGCGACAGGCTGCGTGACGCCGGCATCGATCTCTATCCGACAGGCCTCGACAAACTGCTGTCGCGCTGGCGCGATTGAGCCGGAGATCGCCCGCCCTCAGGCGCCATATTCCGATCGCTAAACTTTGATCGTCCGCCCCCGCTTCCGGGGGAACAATGACGTCGTCCTGCTGTTTCTGCCGCATCGCCGAAACCAGAAGGAATAGCATCATGCGTATGTTTCTTGCAGCAGCCTCGATCATTCTCCTCGGATTCGCCGCGCCGGCCTTCTCCCAGGCGCTTGCTGATATGGACTATAGCGGCCGCTTCGGCGGTATGCCGCCCGGCACGGTGCCGGGGGCGGAATCCAGCAGCGGACTCGTGATTCCGTTCGATTCTGTCGAAACCGGTGATATCAACGTCGTCATTCCGCCGGATCGACCCACGTGCCCGCGGCCCGGGACGCGTCAGTACCGCGCGGCCGAGCGCGACGGTACGCTAAGCGACGCCTGCCGCTGACGGGGTAGTCCGGGATTGGAAGGCAGAACCGTCTATTTGCCGTTTCTGTGCAACAAAACGCCGAGCTCATGCCACTCCCGCCTGTCGCGCTGGATCAGTTCGTCGGCGCAGGCCGGTCCCATGCTGCCCGGCGCGTAAGCGTCAGGCACGCTCTGATCCCCAGCCCAGATGTCGAGGAAGGGTTGCACCGCCGCCCATCCGGCCTCGATGCCGTCGGCGCGCTGGAACAGCGTCTGGTCGCCGATGAAGAGATCGTAGAGCAGTGATTCATAGCCGGTCGTCTTGGCAATATCGAATTTGTCGGCATAGCGGAAATCGAGCGAGACCGGCACCGTGTCAACGGAAAGCCCCGGCGATTTGATCGAGATTTCCATGCTCATGCCCTCGTCGGGCTGCACCTGGATCACCAGCCGGTTTGGCGGCAGGCGACTATTGACCTCGGTCTCGCGAAACTGCGCAAACGGCACCGGCTGGAAGGTGATGACGATCTCGGTGTCGCGCGCCGTCAGCGCCTTGCCCGTCCTGAGATAGAAGGGCACGCCGGCCCAGCGCCAGGTATCGGCATAGAGCTTCAGCGCCACGAAGGTCTCAGTCCTGCTGTCGGGCGAGACGTCCTTGGTATCGCGATAAGCCGGAAGCTCAGTGCCATTAAGTGGGCCTGCGCCATAGGCGCCGCGCACGCCATGCGTCTTGGCCTCCTCAGGCGTATAGATGCGTAGCGCCTTCAGCACCTTGCTCTTCTCGTTGCGGATCGCTTCGGCATCGAAGCTGTTCGGCGGCTCCATGGCGATCATCGCCAGCAGCTGGAAGAGATGGTTCGGCACCATGTCGCGCAATGCGCCGGTTGCATCATAGAATTTGCCGCGGCTGCCGACATCGACGATCTCGGTGGCGGTGATCTGCACATGGTCGATGTAGCGGTTGTTCCACAAGGACTCGATCATCATATTGGCAAAGCGCGCCGTCATCAGGTTCTGCACGGTTTCCTTGCCGAGGAAATGGTCGAGCCGGTAGACTTGGCTTTCCTCGACCTGGGCGAGGATCTGCGCATTGAGCGCCTGCGCCGAGGCGAGATCGGTTCCGAACGGCTTTTCGATCGCGACGCGGCGAAAGACGCCGTCGCTTTCATCGGTCAGCCCATGAGCGGCGAGCTTCTCGACGATCGTCCCGAAAAAGGATGGCGGGACGGCGAGATAGAAGGCGGCATTGGCATTCGGGCCTAGCCGCTTGCCGATCTCGACGAAAATATCGTCCTTGGTGAAATCCCCGGACGTATAGGAAATGCGCCGGCGCAGGCTTTCCCAGGCTTCGTCCTTCACCCTCGGCTCTTCGCCACTCAGATGGCTGAGGAATTGGTCGAGCCGCCCGCGCAGGAACTCGTCGTCACCCGGCTCGATGCCGATGCCGAGAATCTGGAGATCCTCGCCGACCAGGCGGCTGCGCGTCAGATTGATGATCGCCGGCACCAGCAGGCGACGCGTCAGGTCTCCCGTGGCGCCGAAGATGACGAGGGTGACCGGCGGGGTAGGGGCAGCGTCCATGTGTCATCTCCTTGGATTTTCCGGCCGACTATACTGCGCGCCAGCTTTGCCGCAACATATGCAGGCGAGGGATAACAGGCATTTGACATCCTCCGGCGCCTGCGGCCGCCCGCCCCTCATCCGCCTGCCGGCACCTTCTCCCCGTAAACGGGGCGAAGGGACATGCCGCAACGTCTCCGTTCCCGCCAGCCTCTCGCAGGGCACGTCCCCTCTCCCTGTTTACGGGGAGAGGGTTAGGGTGAGGGCAAGCCACACGGTAGGTTAGGGTGTGAGGGGCAGCCATCGACACGACCCAGCATGCCGGGCGCGGCCGATTACCCTTTCACCGCCACCATGAAGATCCTCGGAAACCTGAGCAGCACCCGCCCGTCCGACATCTTGGGATAGGCCTTTTCCAACCGCTTGAGGTAATCCGTCAGAAATGCCTCGCGATGCTCTTCGCCGGCATGGGCGAGATAAGGCATCAGCCCGGTTCCCTTCACCCATTCGACGATCGCTGCAGCATCCGCCATCGGGTGATTGTAGACGGTGTGCCAGATATCGACACGCGCGGCTTTGGCGATCAGCCGGCTGTAATAGGTGGATGGCGGCGGCAGCGGCTTGCGGCGCACGCTCTTCGCCTCGAAGGCGGATTTCCACGGGCCGGCATGGGCGGTCTCCTCCATCGCCAGATGCGAGGGTTCGCCGAGATTGTCGGGCATCTGCACGGCCAGCACGCCGCCTTCGGAAAGCCCGTCCATCAGCCGGTCGAAGATATCGAGATGATCGGGCAGCCATTGGAAGACGGCATTGGCAAACAGCAGGTCGGCGGGCTCAGTCGGCTGCCAGATGCCTAGATCGGCCTCGACGAAGGCAGTGCCTGGAAGCCGCTTGCGGGCCGCTTCCAGCATGTTCATGTCGCTGTCGACGCCGGAGACGCCGTCCGCCCCATAGCGCTCGATGATCAGTTCGGTCGAATTGCCCGGGCCGCAGCCGAGATCGATGGCATGACGAATGTTTTGCAGCGGCACCTGTGCCAACAGGTCGCGCGCTGGTCGCGTGCGCTCATCCTCGAATTTCACATATTGATTGGCGGACCATGCCATGGCGTTCACTCCTGCTGTCAGGCCACATCGTCCATGTGGTGGATGCGGATCTTGTCGATGTTACGGCCGTCGAGATTGACGACTTCTCAGGCGAAGTCGCCGGCGACGAAGCTTCACTCAGCCGACACAAGTATTTTGTCCACGCGCCTCCCGTCGAGATCGACGACTTCAAAGCGCCATCCATCTCTCGTGAAGCTCTCGCCCAATTCCGGCAGATGTTTCAACTCTTCCAACACCAGGCCAGCGACCGTCTGATATTCCAAATCGCCATCGAGCCTGAGGTTTAGGAATTCAGCGAACTCGTCAATTGGCGTCCAGCCCGACACGAGATAAGACCCGTCGTCTCGACGAGCGATGGCCTGTTCATCGACAGGCCCCTCCTGGAGAGCCCCCATGATTGCTTCCAAAATGTCACCTGACGAGACAACCCCCTCGAAGTGGCCGTACTCGTCGAAAACCAGCACCATGTGAACGGGCGATTTCCTGATTGCTTCAATCACATTGATGGCAGTTGAAAGGTCTGAAACCACCGGGACGTCTTGCGTCAGAGCCTTGATGTCGGCACTGCCGTGTTCGGACATCGAGTCGTAGAAGTCCTTGACCGGAAGGATGCCGATCACCTCGTCCGAACTGCCTTTTCGAACGGGCAACCGCGACCGCTTCGTCCTGTGCAACTGGGTCCGAATTTCATCAAGGCTGTCGTCGATATCAATAATTTCGACGTCCCGTCGTGGCGTCATAAGCGCTCGGGCGGTGCGGTCCGCCAGCCGCATGACACCTGATATCATCGCGGACTCTTCGCTTTCGATAACTCCAGCCGACTGCGCCTCGGCCAGAACAGTTTTGATCTCTGCGTCAGAGACATTGTCGCCACCTTTTCCTGCCTGGCCCAAGAGCTTCAGTACAAGGTTTCCGGAGGCGTTTAGAAGCCACACGAGTGGCAGCGCGATTTTTGAAAGGACCGCCATGGCTGGTGCGACCTTGGCCGCAACCGCTTCGGGTTCCCGTAGTGCGATCTGCTTCGGAACAAGTTCGCCGATGATCAACGAAAGATATGTGATTGCCACAACGACCGAACCTACGCCAAGGGCATCAGCGGCCGTCGATGACATCCCCTGGGCTTCTAGCCATCCGCTCAGGCGGCCGCCGAGCGTGGCCCCTGAGAAAGCGCCGGATAGAACGCCGACCAGCGTGATGCCGATCTGCACCGTAGAGAGAAAACGACCGGGATTTTCGGCAAGTTTGATCGCTTGAGCTGCACCCTTGCTTCCATTGTCGGAGAGAACTTTTAGGCGGGCTGTTCGAGAAGACACAACGGCCAGCTCAGACATGGCGAGCACACCATTCAGGATGGTGAGAAACGCCACAATTCCAATTTCCAGAAACACAGGGACCCTATTCGTTGAGGTTGTAATGCCGCATTCGTCAGGCGAAGCGGCGAGGCATTCGAAGGGATGCTCTATATACGCATATACGCATCGCCTATTTCCATCATCGTGTTGACATCAGTGCGGGTTCCATCAGGCCGCTCCTTTGAAGTGAATGTCATGGGCCATCGTTAAAACCGGGTAGGCCCCGCGGCCGCCCGTCATCGACAATGGTCTGGGAAGCGGCCCTCTCTGCGGGAGCCTTGATATGCCTGAGGCGAGGCGGAGGTCATCGCACCGTCTACAATGGTCGCCTGCTTCCTCGGCCGGGAGATCCCGGTTGGAAGGGGAGGAGCTTGTACTGGATGGGTCGCTGTCAGGCATGTCGCAATTTTGACGGTGAAACAGTGCCAACGCAAGAGGCGCAGGGCGAAAATCCTTATAGCGTCTTGATGTGACAGTTTCGCCAACGGCAGCAAGCACAGCATTTGCGCGTCTTAAAAGAGGCGCAGCAGGCTGCCCGGTCATAGGTAAAGCTGGCGCAATACACCGTAAATTAACAGCCGCTCCGTATTTTCTTTAAATTGCGAACGATTTCCGTGACGTGCAGCCATGTCCTGAAATCAGTTCTCGGTCAGGGGGAAGCCGGGACGGAATAGATCGGTGCGCGATCGACGACCTGCCCGCTCGAGGAGGTTAAGCGCATGCAGTTCAAATCGGCTACTGGACGCAACATTTTTTCCGTGGCGGCCTGCGGTGTCATCGCGACGATCGCGGCATCGGGCGTTCTTTTTTACATCGCCTACAACGATATGCGCAAATCGAGCCTCGACGAGATGCTGCAGATCGCTGCTGCCAATGCGCTCAACGTCGAGAAATCCATGAGCGTTGCGCTCGGTATCGTCAATGCGTTGGAAACGTCGCTGTCGACGATGAAGGACGGCGGAAGCGCCAATCGTGCTGCTGCCGACGACCTGCTGAAGAACATGCTGCAGGACAATCCGATGGCGCTCGGTGTTTGGACCGGCTGGGAACCGAATGCCTTTGACGGCAAGGACAAGGATTTCGTCGGCAAGGAAGGCCACGACACGACCGGTCGCTACGTGCCTTACTGGGTCCGCAGTGGCGACAAGATCCAGCACACGCCGCTGGTCGACTATGCCGTATCGGGCGCCGGCGATTACTACCAGCTGCCCTTTACCCAGAAAAAGGCCGTGGTCATCGAACCTTATGTTTACGCGGTCGACGGCAAGGACGTGCTGATGACCTCGGTCGCCAAGCCGATCATGGTCGACGGCAAAGCGCTCGGCGTTGCCGGCATGGATATTTCGCTCGACGACGCCAACAAGGCGATCTCGGCAGTCCACCCGATGGAGACCGGCTATCTTAGCCTGGTGACCGGCGCCGGCAGCATCATCAGCCATCCCTCCGCCGAGCTCGCAGGCAAGAATATCAAGGACGGCGGTGATTTGACCGCCGGCTGGGATCAGTTGATCGCCAAGCCCGGCGTCGCGCGGGAGATCGCAGCGCGGGACGGCAAGACCTATTTCTCGGTCGCCTATCCGGTAAAGTTGACGACTGACCTGAACTGGTACGCCGTCGTCTCGGTGCCGAAATCCACCGTCTTTGCCCAGCTCGACAACATGGCCTGGAGCGCCGTTGCGATCACCGCCATCGCGGCTCTCCTGCTCGGTCTTTCAGGCTGGCTCATCGCCCGCAAATTCATCCGCCGCATAGAGGGCGTGATCGCCGAGACCGATCGCATCGCCCATGGCCAGCTCGACGTGCAATTGAGCGACAAGAATGCCAAGGACGAAATCGGCGACCTCTCGCGTTCCCTCGCCATCCTGCTGGAAAGCAATCGCCAGAAGATCAAGCTCGAAGCCGATGCGGAAACCTCCCGGGCCCGCGAAGAGGTCGAACGGCAGGAACGTTCCGTCCATCATGCCGCCCGTGAGGATTCGATCAAGTTCGCGGTCAGCGAACTCGGCAACGGACTGGCCAGCCTTTCGAATGGAGACATGACCATCCGGCTGGAAAAGCCGTTTGCCGACTCGCTTGACGAAATCCGCGTCGATTTCAACGCGTCCGTCGAAAAGCTTCAGGCAGCCCTGATTTCCTTCTCCGAAAACGCCGCCGTCATCCAGGCGGGTTCTGAAGAAATCCGCTCCGGCGCCGACGATCTCGCTCGCCGCACAGAACAGCAGGCCGCCTCCGTCGAGGAGACTGCCGCCGCGCTCGAGCAGATCACCACCTCTATCAAGGACTCCACTCTTCGCGCCGAGGAAGCGGGCGCGCTCGTCAGCCGCACCAAGGATGGTGCGGAAAAGTCTGGAGAGGTCGTGCGCAATGCCGTCGACGCCATGACCGGCATCGAGCAATCCTCGCAGTCGATCTCCAACATCATCGGCGTGATCGACGATATTGCCTTCCAGACCAATCTGCTGGCCCTTAATGCAGGTGTAGAAGCGGCGCGTGCAGGGGAGGCCGGCAAGGGCTTCGCCGTTGTCGCACAGGAAGTGCGTGAACTCGCGCAGCGTTCGGCGACGGCCGCCAAGGAGATCAAGGCGCTGATCACCTCGTCCGGCGACCAGGTCAAGCGTGGCGTCGATCTCGTCGGCCAGACCGGCAAGGCGCTGCAGGCGATCGTTGCCGAAGTCCAGCAGATCAACAGCAATGTCCAGGCGGTCGTCCAGGCCGCCCGCGAACAGTCGACGGGTCTCTTGGAGATCAACACGGCGGTCAACCAGATGGACCAGTCGACCCAGAAGAATGCCGCAATGGTCGAGGAATCGAACGCCGCCTCGCACACGCTGGTGACGGAAGTATCTGCCCTTTCAGAGCGTCTGGCACAGTTCAATCTCGGCCAGACGGCCAACGCGGCTCCTGCCGCCAGGACGACTGCCAAGCCGTTGGCACGCCCGGTCGCGGCGACGCTTGCGGCGCGCAGACCGGTTCCCGCGTCGGCCACCGACCATGCCAGGCCCGCTCCCTCGCCGGCGCGCGCACTCGGCGGCAAGCTCGCAGCCGCCTTCGGCACCTCAGCCGCACCGGCTTCGACCGAGGGCAACTGGGAAGAGTTCTAGACACTCCACACGCGTCCTCGACGGCGGCAGACATTGTTTTCCTCCAGCGGACAGAGCTGCAAGGACAGGACGCGTTCAATTTTGATTTGAAAGCATTCAATATCTCGCGCTAGGGTCACACAAACCAGCATAAGCGCAAAGTCCTCGGAGTTGCCGATGACGTTTCCCAATCCCTCTGCCGCCTTTGACCGCATGCTCATCATGGGCAATGGCGGCGCGGGTAAAACATGGCTCGCCTGTCGTATCGCTGAGCAGCTTCACCATCCGGTTGTCCACCTTGATGACATGCATTGGGAGCCGGGGCGCTACGGTATCGATCGCGACAGGGCGTTGCGGGATGAGATGGTCATGGCAGCGGCCGAGGGCGACGCCTGGGTCATGGAGGGCGTTTACGGGCAATTGGTGAACATGGTCCTCAACCGCACGACGATCCTGGTCTGGATTGATCTGCCGGAGGAGGAATGCATCGCCAACATCAAGCTGCGAGGCATCCAAGGCGGCGAGACGGCAACGCAATTCGATGGCCTTTTGAACTGGGTGGCCGAATACCGGAGTAGAACGAACAACTGGAATTCATTCGAGACGCACGCGCGATTGTTCTCGGTCTTTTCCCGTCCGAAATTCCTGTTGTCGAACCGTGAGGCCGTCACCGATTTTGCCGACCGGTTGTCCACCAGCATCAACGAGGCCGCCGATGAACGAGCCCAGATTTCCGAATGACGAGCGCGAAGACCCCTGGATCGTCGTCCAGGTGTCTTCGGATGAACACTGGAACGCCTACCACGACATCCGCCGCGCTGTCCTCTTCGAGGCCCGCGAGTTGATTGGCTATGATGCAAACCATCCCGATGATCGAAGGGATGGACATTTCCCTTTGCTGCTTTTGCTCGAAAATACGCCGGTCGGTGCGGCTCGCCTCGATCTGATGGACGATGCGGCGGCGTGGGTGCGAACCGTCGCGATCAGCGCGGAATGCCAGGGAAAGGGGTACGGGCGGACGCTCATGGCAGGCCTCGAAAAATTGGCATCACAACACGGGGTCAAGAGGTTGCTTGTGAATGCGGCGCGAGACGCCGTGGGATTCTACGGCGCGCTCGGGTGGACCGTCGTTGAGGCCGGTGGTGAAACCCCGGTGCTGACTAAGGAATTGCGAACCGGGCCTCAATGGTGAAGTATTGCGCTGACCGCGAGCTGCTCTGACGTTCTCGTGGAGCCTCTCCAAAAACGACGAGGTCACGATGCTCATTATCTTCGGTGGTCTGCCTGGCAGTGGAAAGACGACGATTGCCCGCGCCTTGGCTGAGCGGTTGAATGCGGTCCATGTGCGCGTCGATACCATCGAGCAGGCAATCCGTGCCTCCGGAATTGCCGATGATGCCGGGCCTGCAGGCTATATCGTGGCTTACGGTATTGCCGGAGACAATCTGACCCTTGGCAGGACTGTCATTGCCGACTCCGTCAACTCGCTTCGGATAACCCGGTCGGCGTGGCTTTCGGTCGCACAAGCGGCTGGGGTGACGGCGGCGGAGGTCGAGGTCATTTGCTCGGACAAAGCCGAGCACCGCAACCGTGTCGAAACGCGCCTCACTGACGTCGAAGGTCTGGTGAAGCCGACATGGCAAGAGACTTCCGAAAGAGCCTATGACGAATGGCACGATGCGATCGTCATCGATACGGCTTGGAAAACGGTCGACGCCGTTTTGGATGAACTGGTGAGCCGATTGAAATCGGCCCCGCCAAATGCCTAGCATAACCGACGAAGGAACGCATGATGTCGTCCGAAAAACGACACCACGCGCTCGCGCCGTCACGCCGCGAGGATGGTGATCCCGTAGGCATTGGCGGCCGCCGTCATGCGGGCGATGGTTTCGGCTGAAGGGCTGGCTTTTGGTGGCTCGGTTGCGCCTTCCGCTTCGATGAACTCGGCCATGTCCCGATCGACGATCGCAGAAAAGACCACGGGGGCGGTTCCGCGGTTGGAATAGCCGTGCACCATGAAGGGCGGGATGGTGACGATGTCGCCGGCGCTGGCCTCGATCTCTTCGGGGCCGCTGTCGCTCAGGCGCCAGATCGTCAGGTTTCCCTCGAGGATGCGGAACACTTCAGGGCTCGCATGCGCATGTTTCGGCGTCCGGCTGCCTGATGGCACGGTGACGTCGAAGAGATTGAGCCAGGTTCCGCTGATCCGCAGCCGCCGCTCGACCCGATCACCGAGGACGAAAAACCGCTTGGCCTCGTCGCTGGCAGGCATTTTCACAAATGAGTTGGACATCATGTCTCTTTCTTTTTCTTACGGGCTTTTTCTTGCGGGCGCAGCCGTTAGACCTTTGCGACGCCTTTGACAACCCGCCCTGTTGTTGAGGGTAACATCGCCGAGCGCTTTCAAAGAAACGCGCTATATCAGCGGAAGCGCTGAACAAACGGCTCCGTTGCCGGGGGTTCAACGCCGCTCGCGCGCCACTGCGTCACGAGACTGTCGGGGCCGATATCGGTACTTCGGGGCGTTTCCGCAAGGTCCGCCAATGCCGCATCAGCTATGCGGAAATGACTGAGGCCCGAGGGTTTCGAAAGGTTCTGCACCTGTAATACCGCCGACACAGAAGGGGTGCATAGAACGCGGCGGCCGTTCTTGGGGCCGTCCTTCCACGCCGTCCCGGCATTCACATTGATCATTCACATTGATGGAGCGCATCCATGTCCTCTCTTCCCGTCGTCGGCGCCGCCATGACGCTCGATGAAGTTGAACTTCACCGTGATTGGCTCTTCGAAAAGTCCCGCGATCTCGAATTGCAGAGCTTCATCGATGCCGAGGTTCTGAACGGCGACTGGGCGCCGCTTGCCGCCCGCACCAGGCGGCTTCTCGACGGTCATGGCGGCCGCCTCGGCATTCACGGCCCGTTCTGGGGCTTCACCATCGCCTCGGAAGATCCCGATATCCGCGCCATCGTCACCCGGCGCCTGCTGCAGGGCCTCGATGTCTGCGCCGCCATCGGCGCGACCCATATGGTCATCCACAGCCCTTATACGTCCTGGTCCTACAACAATCTCGACGACAATGCCGGCGCCCGCGAAGCCTTGGCCGAGCGCACGCACATGACCCTGCGCGACGCCGTCAGGCGCGCCGAGGATATCGGCTGCACAATGGTCATCGAGAACATCGAGGACAAGGATCCGCATATTCGCGTGGCGCTTGCCGAGAGCTTCAATTCGCCAGCGGTCACGGTCTCGATCGATACCGGTCACGCCCATTATGCCCATGGCTATACCGGTGCGCCGCCGGTCGATTATTACGTCAAGGCCGCCGGCAATCGCCTCCAGCATGTCCACCTGCAGGATGCCGACGGATATGCCGACCGCCACTGGAGCCTCGGCGAAGGCACGATCCGCTGGCATGCCGTCTTCGCAGCCCTTGCCAAGCTCGAAAGCAATCCGCGCCTCATCATCGAGATCAAGGACAAGTTGAAGATCCCGGCCTCTGCTGCCTATCTCGCCTCAATCGGCGTGGCCGAATAAGGCCAGTTGCCCGTTCCACTCTCCCTGGTTCCTGTGTTCGTCACAGGCGGGGAGGGTGGAGTTCCCTCATGAAAACCGGGTAATCACGCTGATCCCCGTAGACTCAGCCTTGTCGAGCGCCATCAGCGCCGGCACGGCCTCCTCGAGGCTGATGCGGCGTCCGATCAGCTTCTGCGGTGCGATCTTTCCGGCCGAAAGCATCGACAGCATGGCGTCGTATCGCCATGCCTGCATGCCGTGGCTGCCGTAGATTTCCAGCTCTTGGCCGATCACCTGTGCCATCGGGATTTGCGGCGTCGCATGCTCGCCGAGCATCAACCCCACCTGCACATGCCGTCCGCGCCGGCGCAGATTCTTGATCGAGTTGAAGCAGGTGACGGGATGGCCGAGCGCGTCGATCGAGACATGCGCGCCGCCCTTGGTGATCTCGCGCACCGCCTCCGCCACATCGGCGACGCCTGACGCGTTGACCGTCGCCACCGCCCCGCACTCCCGGGCAAAGGCGAGCTTCTCCTCGGAAATGTCGATGCCGATCGCATTCGCCCCAAGCGCCGTGGCGATCATGATCGCCGACAGGCCGACACCGCCGCAGCCATGCACTGAGATCCATTCGCCGGGCCTGGTGCGCGCCTGGTCGGCGACGGCGCGAAACGAGGTGGCGAAGCGGCAGCCGAGGCTTGCCGCCGTCGCATCGTCGATCGTATCGGGCAGGTGCACCAGATTGGTATCGGCATAATCGATCGCCACATATTCGGCAAACGACCCCCAATGGGTGAAGCCCGGCTGGAACTGGTTCGGGCAGACCTGCTGGTTGCCGGAATGGCACTCCCCGCAATGGCCGCAGCCGGAAACGAAGGGCACGGTCACCCGGTCGCCCACCTTGAAGCGCATCACGCCGCGGCCGGTGGCGACGATCCGCCCGGCAAGCTCATGTCCCGGCACATGCGGCAGGCGGATATCCGGGTCGTGGCCCATCCAGCCGTGCCAGTCACTGCGGCAGAGCCCGCTGGCCCCGACGGATATGACGACACCGTCCTCTGTCGGAGTCGGATCGGCAACGGTGCGGATTTCGGGCGCCTGTTCGAAGGCTTCGTAGAACATGGCTTTCATCGGCGTCTTCCCTTGCTGCTTATCCGCTGTTGCGCCCATCATCGCATGCGGCAGCCAGCCATTCCAACATTCCATTCCATCATTTTTGCTGATGCACCCATCGATGAAGCTGCCGTTGCTGCGCACGAATATTGCGGCCTGGCGCCATTCCCCGGCATTTTCTTGCTTCCGTGTTTCCGCTCGGGATTTGTCCTTGACCCGGCTTGCCGCGGCGGTTTTTCCTTCTCCGGCTTCAGGAGGAAACCATCATGGCCGTCGATACATCACCCCGTTCAACCACCTGGACTCATGTCGACGGAGAGTGGCTCCCCGGCAATCCGCCGCTGATCGGGCCTACCTCGCATGCCATGTGGCTGGGCTCGACGGTCTTCGACGGCGCCCGCTGGTTCGACGGCATCGCGCCGGATCTCGACCTGCACTGCCAGCGCATCAACCGCTCGGCGCTCGCCATGGGCCTGAAGCCGGTGAAATCAGCCGAGGAGATTGTGGCACTTGCCTGGGAAGGCGTTGCGAAATTCGATGGCGCCACGGCGATTTATATCAAGCCGATGTATTGGGGCGAGCACGGTTCGCCGGGCAGCGTCGTCGCCGTCGACGGGGAATCGACCCGCTTCGCGCTCTGCCTGTTCGAGGCGCCGATGGGCGGCCATGGCGGCACAAGCCTCACAGTCTCGCCCTATCGCCGCCCGTCGCCGGAAACGGCGATGACCGAGGCGAAGACCGGCTCGCTCTATCCAAACAGCGGCCGCATGATCGCCGAAGCGCGCAGCCGCGGTTTCGACAATGCGCTGGTGCGCGACCTGAACGGCAACGTCGTCGAGACCGCTTCCTCGAACGTCTTCATGGTCAAGGACGGCGTGGTGATGACGCCCGCCGCCAACCGCACCTTCCTCGCCGGCATTACGCGTTCCCGCGTCATCGGCCTGCTGCGCAAGGCCGGTTTCGACGTGCATGAAGCAGCGCTCTCCGTCGAGGATTTCCTGCAGGCCGACGAGATCTTCACCACCGGCAACTATTCCAAAGTCGTCGGCGTCACCCGCCTCGACGACCGCAATCTCCAGGAAGGCCCGGTCACCCGCAAGGCGCTGGAACTTTACATGGACTGGGCCTTCGGCCGCAGCGAGAGCGAGGAGTGAGGAGAGGTCCCGCGAAGCGGGAGCAATCGATCCAGTGAATCGATTGCAACGACGAACGCCCGAAGCGCAAGCGCAGGGCTGCAGCGGTTCGGCGGATCAGAGCCCAGCCCGCCCCTCATCCGCCTGCCGGCACCTTCTCCCCGCTTGCGGGGCGAAGGGGGATAGCCGCAGCCTCTCAGTTCACGCAAGGGTCGTCAAAAGTACTCATCTCGCCTGTAGAAATTGCCGTAGAGGTGCGTCAGCACCGAATTGGCTGCCAATTTTTCTTCATCGCTGTCGCCATAAACCAGTTTGGGCGGATCGCTTTCGCTAAAGATGAGAGCGACAAAATGATTGTAACCCGCGCCGGCGATCCCTGTCGAAACGTCGCGCCCCTCGATGATCGTACCGTTCTGTGCAGAGCCACTCGCGGCTGCCGACGCTTCGAAACGCGATTTATTGAAAATGACGTACCATAGCCAAGGATCGAACAAAGGCACGGTGATCATCGTCAAACCGGAACAATGATGATAGCAATAAGACGACTCACCATTCCACGGATACGACGACGAAATAACGCGACTAATGCGCCGATAAACCAAACGAACAGTATGCCCGCGACCGAGAGAAAGAGCAGCGGCCCTCCCAATAGATCCAAGAGTCCTCGTAGCCCATTGGCCGAATCAAGCGGCCAAAAATCCAAGGCGCGATGGTAAGCTGCACACGCGATGCCAAGAAAAGCGGCGATGACCATTCGCCGAACATTCCAAATATCTATGGGCACAGCCGACACACCATCCTGTTGTTTTTCATAGTCGAATGGTGTCCAGCGAAGTCGAGGCATTTTTGGGGCCGAACGGCATTGCTGCCGAATTCCGCTGTGTTGCAGTGAAGGGTGACCTCCAATGTAAAATTACCCCTCACGTCATCCACTTCCGATGCTCAGCAAATCTCTCCGCCAAGAGATCGATGAACAGCCGCACCTTCGTCGGCAGATGGCTGCGGTTGGGGTAGACGGCGTTGATGTTGAATTCCACCGGCCGGTAGTCCGGCATGATCTTCACCAGCCGCCCTTCGGCGATGTCGTCGAACACCACGAAACTCGGCGCCAGGAAGATGCCCCGCCCGGTCAGCGTCAGGAAACGCAGCATCTCGGCGCTGTTGGAGACGACGTTGCCGCTGATCTTGACGCTCTCCTTGTTCCCCTCGCCATCCTCGAAGCGCCATTCGTCGCCATAGGGGTAATAGGCATATTGCAGGCAATTGTGATCGGCGACCTCGGCCGGCGTCTTCGGCATCGGATGGCTCTGGAAATAGGCCGGCGAGCAGACGAGCATATGGCGCCAGGGTGTCAGCTTGCGGGCGACGAGTGATGAATCCGGCGGCGGTACGGTGCGCATCACCAGGTCGTAGCCATCCTCGATCATGTCGACCATCCGTTCGCCGACGCTGAAATCGAGTGAGATCGACGGATAAAGCTCCATAAATTCGCTGACGACGGGCAGCAGGAAACGCACGATGGCACTGCTGGTATAGACCTTCAGCGTGCCCCGCGGCGTCGTGCTCAGCGCGCCGGCCGTCCGGTCCGCCTCATCGAGTTCGGCCAGGATCTGCGACGAGCGCTCATAATAATATTTGCCGGTCTCCGTCAGGCTGACCTTGCGCGTCGTGCGGTTAAGCAGCCGCACGCCGAGCCGGTCCTCCAGCGATTGCACGTGATTGCCGACCATGGTGACGGACATGTTGAGCCGGCGCGCGGCGGCGGAAAAACCGCCGCATTCCACCACGCGGCCAAACACCATGAGGCTGGTTAGTCGATCCATATTGCCCTCGGATTATCCGCTGAGAGTTGATGATCCTTCCCGATTTAAGCAGATTATCAAAATGAATGTCAGGGTGCATTTTCCTTCGCATCGAACAGGGCCTCTCGCAGAGGAGGCCAACGGTGAAGGAGAATGACGATGGTCGAGTTGCCCCGCAAAGACGTTTTCGAAAGTGCGAGGGAGGCTGAGCAGATCCTGGCCGAGGAAGCCGCCAGGGCACCCGCCGTCGAGGCGCGCCCCATGCCTGTCTCCGAAGCGCCGGTTGCGGACGCACCGGTCGCGGATGCTCCCAAAAAGACTGGCCGTCGCATCGTCAAGCGCGCCGTCATCGCCGCCGTCCTGCTTGCCGGCGTCGCTTTCGCTGGCGACTTCGGCTACCGCTACTGGACGGTCGGCCGCTTCATCGAATCCACCGACGATGCCTATGTGAAAGCCGATTACACCACCGTCGCCCCGAAGGTCGCCGGCTATATCAAGGCAGTGCTCGTCAACGACAATGACGCGGTCAAGGCCGGCCAGGTTCTCGCCCGTATCGACGACCGCGACTTTCAGGCCGCATTGTCGCAGGCGAAGGCCGATGTGAAGGCGGCCGAGGCCGCCATCACCAATATCGACGCCCAGATCTCTCTGCAGCAATCGGTGATCGAGCAGGCCAAGGCGACGGTCGATGCCTCGCAGGCCTCGTTCGATTTTGCCGTGTCCGATGCCGCCCGCTCGGCCCGCCTGATCACCAACGGCGCCGGCACCCAGTCTCGTGCCGAACAGACGCAGTCGGCCCGCGACCAGGCCGCTGCCGCCGTCGAGCGCGACCGGGCAGCCCTCGTCACGGCTCAGAACAAGGTGCCGGTGCTTCAGACTGAGCGCGAACAGACGGTTGCCCAGCGCGACCGTGCGGCGGCCGCCGCGCAGCAGGCGGAGCTCAACCTCTCCTATACGGATATCGTCGCCGCCGTCGACGGCACGGTCGGCGCCCGGTCGATCCGGGTCGGCCAGTATGTCACCTCGGGCACCCAGCTGATGGCCGTCGTGCCGCTGCATGCGGTCTATGTCGTCGCCAATTTCAAGGAAACGCAGCTGACCTATATCAGCCCCGGCCAGTCGGTGGAGATCAAGATCGACAGCTTTCCCGATATCTCGATCAAGGGCCATGTCGACAGCGTTTCGCCGGCAAGCGGGCTGGAATTCTCGCTGCTGCCGCCGGACAATGCCACCGGCAATTTCACCAAGATCGTCCAGCGCATCCCGGTCAAGATCGTCATCGACGACGAGGCTCTGAGCGGCCTGTTGCGCTCGGGCATGTCGGTCGAGCCCGAAATCGATACCAAGGCTGCCCAAACCCATGCTGCCCAGACCTCTGGGGCAGCCAAGGAGGGATCATCCAACCCTGCTGGATGATCCTTTCCCTTTTTCCCGAATGATCCCGATCATTCCCGAATTGATCCCGATCGTTCCTGAATGATCACCCGGACCCCGTCATGAGAAAGTTTCCCGCGAGAGCTGGAAGGAGATAAGCCATGGCCACTCTTCAGATCGCCGCAAACGGCAATGCGCTGGCGGCCCCCGCGGCACCTGCCGCCATGAGCCCGCTGCGCATGTGGGCTGCCGTTGTCGGTTCGACGCTCGGCGCTTTCATGGCGGTCCTCAATATCCAGATCGTCAATGCCTCGCTTGCCGATATCCAGGGCGCGATCGGCGCCGGCACCGATGACGGCGGCTGGATTTCGACCTCCTATCTGATCGCCGAGATCGTCGTCATTCCGCTCAGCGCCTGGCTGGCGCGCGTCTTCTCGCTCCGCAATTACCTGCTCACCAACGCCATCCTCTTCCTGATCTTTTCTGTTGCCTGCGCCTTCGCGGCCAATCTGCAGCAGATGATCATCCTGCGCGCCGTTCAGGGCTTTTCCGGCGGCGTGCTGATCCCGATGGCCTTCACCATCATCATCACGCTGCTGCCCAAGGCCAAGCAACCGGTCGGCCTTGCCCTCTTTGCCCTGTCTGCCACCTTCGCACCGGCGATCGGCCCGACGATCGGCGGTTATCTCACCGAGAACTGGGGCTGGGAACATATCTTCTATGTCAACCTGGTGCCCGGTGCGCTGATGGTCGGCCTGCTCTGGGCCTCGCTCGACCGCGCACCGATGGACCTGAAGCTGCTCGCCAAGGGCGACTGGCCTGGTATCGTCACCATGGCGATCGGCCTGGCGGCCCTGCAGACCGTGCTGGAAGAGGGCAACAAGGAAGACTGGTTCGGCTCCGATTTCATCGTCCGCCTGTCTGTTATCGCCGCCGTCTCGCTGACGCTGTTCCTGATCATCGAGCTGAAGACCGCCAATCCGCTCTTGAACCTGCGCCTGCTGGTGCGCCGCAATTTCGGCTTCGGCATCGTCGCCAATTTCCTGCTCGGCATTGCGCTTTACGGCTCGGTCTTCGTGCTGCCGATCTATCTGGCTCGCATCCAGGGCTATAATTCCGAGCAGATCGGCATGGTTCTCGCCTGGACCGGCATCCCGCAGCTGCTGCTGATCCCGCTGGTGCCGCGGCTGATGAAGCGTTTCGATGTGCGCTTGCTGATCATCGTCGGCTTTGCCCTCTTCGCCGCCTCGAACTTCATGAACGTGCACATGACCGGCGATTATGCGAGCGATCAGCTGTTCTGGCCGAACATCGTCCGCGCGATCGGTCAGGCGCTCGTCTTCACACCGCTCTCGGCAATCGCCACCGCCGGCATCGAGCAGGAGAATGCCGGTTCGGCTTCCGCGCTCTTCAACATGATGCGCAATCTCGGCGGCGCCGTCGGCATCGCCTCGCTGCAGACCTTCCTGTCGAAGCGCGAACAGTTCCACTCGAACATCCTGACCCACTCGGTCTCGGTCTTCGAGGAAGCCACCCGCGATCGTATCGCCAGGCTCACCGGCTATTTCATGAACCACGGCGTCAGCGATCAGGCGCTCGCCGGCCACAAGGCCGTCGTCGCCATCGCGCTCAAAATACGCAAGCAGGCCAATATCATGGCCTTCAGCGACACCTTCTTCCTGCTCGGCGTCGCCCTCGTCGTCGCCCTGCTTGCAACTCTGCTTCTGAAAAAACCCGGTCAACTCTCCGGCGGCGGCGCCCACTAGCGCCGCGCGACCCTCAAGGAGGAGAAAGCCATGACGTCAGCGATCTATGCTCCCGATGCCGACAGGCTCCAGCCCAAGGCTGTCGGCCATGCCGTCAGCATCGGCGCACTGCTCTCGATCATCGAATGGCTCTCCGGCGACGAATGCCACGCGCTCGACGAAGCGGGGCTCGTCTCCGGCCTCGGCCGCCGGCTTCAGGCGCTCGGCCTGCCGGTTGACCGGTTGACCCTGCATCTGATGACGCTGCATCCCGAATTCATCGGCCGCACCATCGCCTGGGCGCCGGGCGAGCCGGTCGAGATCCACGACCGGGAGCACGGTGCGCGCGTCGCCATCGCCAATACGCCGCTGCGCAAGGTCATGGAGACCCGCGAACCGCTGGTCGTCGATACCAGAGAAAGCGTGCATGGCCGCTGGCAGCATATCGATGTCTTTGCCGATCGCGGCCTGATGCAGCTCGTCATCGCGCCGCTCTGCAATGTCGACGGCCCGGTCAGCGCCGCCGTCTTCGGCACGAAGCGGCCGGGCGGCTTCACCGTCCCCGAGCGTCAGGTGATCGAGCGCATCCTGCCGGCGCTGCGCAACACCAGCGAGCTGCGCATTCTGCGCCAGGTCGAGCTCAGCCTGCTCGATACCTATATCGGCCCGCTGACGGCAAGCCGCATTCTGGCCGGCCGCATCCGCCGCGATGAGATCGAATCGATGGAAGCAGCTCTGCTGCTCTGCGATCTGCGCGGCTTCACCGAATTATCGAACCGGCTGCCCGGCAGCACCGTGCTCGGCATGCTGAACGCCTATTTCGACAGGATCGTGCCGGCCATCACCCGCGAGGGCGGCGAGGTGCTGAAGTTCATGGGCGACGCCGTGCTCGCCTTCTTCCCGGGTTACGATGCCGCCCATTCCTGCGGCGCGGCCCTGGCATCGACCCGCGCCATCCTCGATGAGATCGACCATTTCCAGTATGAGGGCATCGGAGTCAAAGCCGGTATCGCCCTGCATTACGGCGAGGTCAGCTACGGCAATGTCGGCTCCGGCCGCCGCCTCGATTTCACCCTGATCGGCGGCGACGTCAATCTGGTCAGCCGCATCCAGACCGCCTGCAGCGAACTGGGAGAGGCCCTGCTGATGTCGGCGCCGTTTCGCGAGGAAGCGGGGGCAGGGGATGTGGTGTCGGTCGGGGCGCACAGGCTGAAGGGTTTTGCCGATCCGGTCGAGCTGTTCACGATCTTGCGGTAGGTGCAAACCCACCCCCTCTGCCCTGCCGGGCTCAGACAGGCCACTTGCATAAAATGCATGGCAGGTCTGCCCTAAACGGCTTCGTCTTCCCCCATCTTTTCGCCATAGTGGCGCCGAAATTCCGTAAGCGGGGAGGAAGAGGCTTATGACGGTGCTGTTCGACGAACAAGGCGAGATCATCCGCGAACTGGGCGTCGCCGCCGATATCGACCCTGAGCGGGAGATCGAACGGCGAACCGCTTTCCTCAAGGATTATCTCGTCGCCTCCGGCATGCGCGGCTACGTCCTCGGCATCAGCGGCGGTGTCGATTCGCTGACGGCGGCGCTGCTGGCTCAGAAGGCGGTGCGCGAGCTGCGTGACAGCGGCCATGCGGCCGAATTCATCGCCGTGCGTCTTCCCTATGGTGTCCAGGCAGATGAGGCCGATGCGGTGAAGGCGCTGGAAACGATCGGCGCCGACCGCTCGATGGTGGTCAACATCAAGGCGCCGGCGGATGCGATGCTTGCCGCCGCACAGGACGGCGGCCTCGCCTTTGCCGATGCCGGCCGGCAGGATTTCATCCTCGGCAATATCAAGGCGCGCCAGCGCATGATCGCCCAGTTTGCCCTGGCCGGAGCGCTTGGCAGCCTCGTCATCGGCACCGATCATGCGGCCGAAGCGGTCATGGGCTTCTTCACCAAGTTCGGCGATGGCGCAGCCGATATCCTGCCGCTCGCCGGCCTCAACAAGCGCCGCGTCCGTCTGCTGGCAAAGCGGCTCGGCGCCCCGGACGAGCTGGTGTTCAAGGTGCCGACCGCCGATCTCGAGGACCAGCGCCCATTGCGCCCCGACGAGGAGGCCTATGGCGTCAGCTATGACGAGATCGACGATTTCCTCGAAGGCAAACCGGTCGGCGAGATCGCCCGCCGCCGCATCCTCGCCGCCTATCGTGCGACCGCCCACAAGCGCGCTTTGCCGGTGGCTGTCAGCGCGCTCTGAAGGTCGTCGAAGCGCGGGATGCGCGCGGGCGCGACCCGGGGTTTATGGCCTGACCGGCTCGCCCGTCCGTCCTGATGAAGCGAGATAGGCGTGCGGCGCGAAATAGACGCCGTCGGCATCGAAGGCCTCGAGATCTTCGGCCTGCAGCGCCTCGCGCACCTTCGGCCGTGCCGCCACGAGGGCCATGAAGCCGTGCAGCGCCGGCCATTGCTTGAGATCGATATCGGTCCAGGGCGACCAGTTAAGGCAGACGAAGAGATAGGCGTCCGCCACGGTAAAGGCATCGCCGGTGAGATAGGGTCCGGCAAGTCGGCCGTTCAGCCAGGTGAGCCGCTTCGATATCAGCGCGCGGACCTCCCCATGAACACTGGAATAGGTCGGATTGAAGAGCAGCACCATCGGCTTGTGCAGTTCGGCGGTGATGAAGTTGAGATAGGATTGCACCTCGTTGCGCCGGATGTTGCCGACCTCAGGCAACAAGGCTGCCCCTTCGGGCACGCTGTCGGCGAGGAACTGCACGATGGCCGGCCCCTCGGTCAGCACCTTGCCGTCGTCGAGCATCAGCGCCGGCACATAGCCGTTGCCGTTGATCGCGAGGTAATCCTCGCCGGTGCTCGTCCTGTGGGTTTGCCGGTCGACCTGGATGAGCTCGATATCGAGGCCCAGCTCCCGGCAGATGATGTGCGGTGAAAGCGAGCAGGCCGCGGCATGCATGTAAAGTTTCATTGCGGATTTCCTCTCCTCGTGGAGGCGGTCGATACCGCCCGTCGATGGCGTTGAACATCTGTACTGTTTCGCATAAAATAACTATCGTCAAGAATTTAATGCGAAACGGTACAAAATATGAAAGACGAGAAGAAGCGCGGCCGCCCGAGGGCCTTCGACGCCAAGGCGGCGCTTGGAAAGGCACGAGATGTCTTCTGGGACAGGGGGTTTGCCGCCGCCTCGCTCGACAATCTGAGTGCTGCGACCAACCTCAACCGCCCGAGCCTTTACGGCGCCTTCGGCGACAAGGAGGATCTCTATCTCGATACGCTGGAGGGCTATCGGCAGGACGGCATGAATACGCTTGCCGAGGCGCTCGACCCGTCACTGCCGCTGCGCGACAATATTGCCCGCGTCTATGCCGGTGCGCTGGCGATCTATCTGCATGGTGAAACCGCCGCCCGCGGCTGTTTGCTGATCGGCACGGCATCGGTCGAGGCGGTCCAGCATGAGCGCGTCCGCGAGGTGCTCGGCCGCAGCCTCAACGATTTCGACGATGAGATCGAAAAGCGCATGCGCCTTGGCGTGGAAAGGGGCGAGCTTCCGGAAAGCGCCGATCCGCAGATGCTTGCCAGGCTCGCCTCCGCCGTCATGCATTCGCTCGCCGTCCGCGCCCGCGCCGGCGACAGCCGCGAGACGCTGGAAGCGATTGCCCGGTCGGGCGTCGAGCTGATCTGCGGAAGCGCCAATAATCCTTAGGTCGAGTCCCGAGTCTCCGCGCCCCTCGGCCGCACGATCCAGGCATAGGCCGCGCCGCCGAGAAGCAGCACGGAGGTGCCGAGGAACACCGCCCGCATGCCGATATGCCCGCCGACAAAACCGCCAAGAATGGGGCCGGCCACCTGGCCGACATATTGCGAGGAAATCGAAAGTCCGAGAATGCTGCCGGCCGCACTATCCGGCACGCTGTGGCGGATGACGGCGGCGATGCAGGGCAGAAGCCCGCCGAGTGCTGCGCCCATCAGGAAGCGCAGGATGATCAGCTGCCAGGAACTGGTGACGAAGGCCTGCGGGATCAGCAATAGCCCGGCGACGGCAAGCGCGCCTGAAATCACCGGCCAGTGGCCGATCCTGTCTGCGAGTTTGCCGAGCCATGAGGCCGACAGAATGCTGCCGAGGGCGGCCGCCGACATGACGACGCCCGATATCATCGTCACCTGGGATTCGACGGGCACGAGCTGCGCGACATAGACGGTGATGATCGGCTCGATCGACATATTCGCAAACATCAAGAGCATGCCGGTCGCCAGCATGGCGATGACGGGCCGCTTGTCGGCAATGGATTTCCAGCCGCCGCTGGCCTTGGCCGCCTGCTTGCGGGCCGGTGATTTCTCTTCCTTGATCAGGAAGGCTGTGGCGAGGAAGGCGAGAAAGATCATGCCGCCGGCGGCGAGGAACGTGCCGCGGATGCCGATGATGGGTGGCAGCGCCCCGCCGATCAGCGGCCCGACGAGATTGCCGGCCATGATGCCGGAAGAGAGCACGCCAAGCGCCCGGGCCGAGCGGTCCTTCGGCGTCTGCGTCGCCACCAGCACCATCGAGCCGGAGGCGTAACCGCCGGCAAGCCCGACGAAGAGGCGCAGCGCCACCAGCTGCCAGACATTGCCGGCCATGCCCATCAGCGAGATTGCCAGCGTCATGCCGAGGCTGGCGCGCACCAGCATCAGCTTGCGGCCGTAAATATCGCCGAGCCGGCCCCACAGCGGCGCGACGAGAGCCGCGGCAAAGAAGGTGGCGCCATAGGCGATGCCCGACCATTGCACGATATCAGCATGGTCGCTGACACCGAGTTCCTCGACATAAAGCGGCAGGAAGGGAAGCAGCAGCGTCATCGCCACGATCGTGGTGAAGGAGCCGATCAGCGAGATGGTGAGATTGCGCTTCCAGTAGATCGAGCCCGGCCTGGCGCTGGCGTCCCACTGCGTATCGGTCATTCTCTCGGCCCCGGCATTGATTCTACAGCGCCGCGCGTCTTTTAAGGCGCGCAAAGGACGCTGTAACACTTTGAAATCTGCATATTTCCTAAAATCGGTTCCGATTTGAGGAAATATGCGGCAAGCGCGGGTTCCGCCGCGCCTGATGAAGTGCTGTGCCTTTTGCCGCGGCGAGAAGATCGGCGCAGTAAAACTGTCCTGAAGATCGAGCTTTTCGAGGTCGAGCGCATAGGCCGTGGCGGTGCATGCGCTCGCCGTTCCAGGGCGGGCACAAGCTGATATAACCGCGCTATGGCCCATCCTTCAAGACGGCGCTTTCGCATCGGTGACCTGTCTTTGGAAATGAGAGCCGCAATCTGGACCCTCTCCGGCAAAAGTGCTAGAACAAGACTGATTGCATGATGCAATCGGTTAATCCAAGGACATTGCCATGAGCGACATGCGCACATCCCGAGAGCAGACCGTCCGTCATCTTTACGCCGCCTATCTCGACGATCGCAAGGATATCGTCGGCGCCATGTTGACGGAGGATTTCACCTTCTCCAGTCCGCGTGACGACCACATCGACCGGGCGACCTATTTCGAGCGTTGCTGGCCGAAGGAGCCGGTCTTCCGGGGCTTTGACATCGAATTCCTGGCGATCGACGGCGATGAGGCGGTCGTCCGCTACCGTGCCGAAAAATGGGATGGCGGCAGCTTCCGCAACATCGAGTGCTTTCGCTTCCGCGGCGACAAGATCGCCTCCGTGGATGTTTATTTCGGCCGGAATCTGTAACCCTACAGCGCTGTAGCACTTTCAATCCTCGCATAGTGCTAGCGAGGCGGTCTTTACAGGAGCCGTATCGCCGAAGTGCCGATGATGATCATCGACACCGCCACCATCAGCGGCCGCACCGGCAGCCGTTTGACGAGGATCGCGCCGAAGGGGGCGGCAATGACACCGCCGATGATCAGGCCGATCGCCGAATCGAGTTCCGACCAGCCGAGCGTCAGGATGAAGGTCAGGGAAATCGTCAGCGTCACCGCGAATTCGGTGAAATTGGTTGAGCCGATCACCCGCTTCAGGTCATGGCCGCGGCTGACGAGCGAACTGGTGACGATCGGCCCCCATCCGCCGCCGCCGATCGCATCCAGCATGCCGCCGCAAAGTCCGACTGGCGGCACCATCCAGTCGCGAACATCCCGTTTCGGCGGCGGCCGAAAGGCCTTGTAGAGGATCACCAGTCCGATCGCGATCAGATAGGCCGACACGAACGGCTCGATCGTCTTGCCGTCGATATTGGCAAGCAGATAGGCGCCGATCGCGCCGCCGATCATGCCGGCCGGTGCGAGCCGCGCCACCAGACGCCAGTCGACGTTGCGATGATAGGCATGCGAGATGCCCGAGGCGGCGGTGGTGAACATTTCCGCCACATGCGTCATGGCGCTGGCATTGGCCGCCGGCACCCCGAAGGCGAGAAGGCTCGTCGTCGACAGCACACCGAAGGCCATGCCGAGCGCGCCGTCGACGATCTGCGCGCAGAAACCCACGACGATGAAAAAGAAGATATCCGATGTCATGCAGTCCCCTCAGACGAACGGTAGCATTACAGCGCCGCGCGTCTTTAGACGCGCAAAGGACGCTGTAACACTTTGAATTGCCGCATAACTCCTTAAATCGATTCCGGTTTAAGGAATTATGCGGCAGAACCCGCGACGCGGGGAATAAATTTCCGGTCTCAGCCGGCAAGTCTGAGCTGCTTCAGCCGGATGATCTTGAAGAAGCCGTTCGGAAAGACCGGCAGGATATCGGCGTCGGCAAAATCGCCGCGGCGCTCCGCCCAGGCGACGATCCGGTGAATGCGGAAGGCGGAGGACCAGCCGATGTGACGCACCAGCGGCGCCACCGCCGTCTCGATCGCGCCCTGCAGACCGGCGCCGTCGCCAAGCTTGCTGGCGAGGATGATCTCGCCGCCCGGCCTCAGCACCCTGGCGCATTCGTCCAGCGCCCGTTCGGGTTCGGGGATGAGCGTGATGACGAAGGGCAGGCAGACCGCATCGAAAGACCGGTCGGCAAAGGTGAGCGCATGCGCATCCATCACCTCCAGCGCCTGCACATGCTCAAGCTTTTCGCGTTTCGCCTTTTCGCGCGCCCGCGCGATCATGTGTTCGGAAATGTCGATGCCGGTCACCCGGCAGTGGTGCGGGTAATGCCCGAGAGTCAGGCCGGTGCCGACGCCGATCTCCAGGATGTCGGTGCCGGCCGCAGCGGCGAGGGCTGCAAGCTTGCGGTGGCCATCGCGCAGGATGCCGCGATAGACCCGGTCATAGACCGGTGCCCAGCGCTGATAGATTTTTTGCTGATCTTCCGCCCTGCTGCGAAGCTCTGACATGCCGCACCTCCCTAAAGCCCAGGCTTTCAACTCCTGAGGGTAGGCTTCGGTTCCGCGGAAATGTGACGCAAGGCACAAACCAGCACGGTGAGCAGCCTGAAAGTGGGCCTATTTTGCCGGCGTGAGACCGAGCGTGTTGGCGTCCAGCTCGCTGCCGATCTCGACGGTTTTCTTTTGTTTGTCGTAGACGCAGATCTGGGCGATCAGCCCCTTGGCGCCCTTCGGCTTGCCGGTCACCAGGGCAAGCCCGTAATGCGAGCTGCCGAAGGGATCGACGGTGGCGCTGGGCTTCTCGATCGTGACCGCTGCCTTCTTGCATTTGGCTTCGACGTCGGCGGCGAGCTGTTTCCAGGCGTCATCGGAAGAGGCATGCGCCACACCTGCCAGGCAAAGCAGTGCGGCGGCAGTGAGAGGCTGGATTATATTCCTGTTGATATCGGGTCTCCGTTGATCTCCATAACAGGCAAAGTGGTTTTCGGGGCGAGTATTCCCATTGATTTGCCCAGGCGATTTCTACGCACGACTCCAACCCTGCAACTGAGGCAAATTTTCCTCCGGCCGGTCGTTTTTTGATAATTCGCCGGTTGCCTCTCCCCCTTTCCCCTCCTATGTTCCGCCTCACCTGCCGAGACGCAATCTATTGCCAAGAGGAGATCTGACATGGCTTTCGAATTGCCTGAACTTCCCTATGATTACGAAGCGCTTGCTCCCTTCATGTCGAAGGAAACGCTGGAGTTCCACCACGACAAGCACCACAAGGCCTATGTCGACAACGGCAACAAGCTCGCCGCCGAAGCCGGTCTTTCGGACCTGTCGCTCGAAGACGTCGTCAAGAAGTCCTTCGGCACCAATGCCGGCCTCTTCAACAACGCGGCCCAGCACTACAACCACATCCATTTCTGGAAGTGGATGAAGAAGGGCGGCGGCGGCAACAAGCTGCCGGGCAAGCTCGAAGCGGCCTTTACCTCCGATCTCGGCGGCTACGACAAGTTCAAGGCCGATTTCGCCACTGCCGGCGCCACCCAGTTCGGCTCCGGCTGGGCCTGGGTTTCCGTCAAGAACGGCAAGCTCGAAATCTCCAAGACCCCGAACGGCGAAAACCCGCTCGTTCACGGCGCCACCCCGATCCTCGGCGTCGACGTCTGGGAACACTCCTATTACATCGACTATCGCAACGCCCGCCCGAAATATCTCGAGGCCTTCGTCGACAGCCTGATCAACTGGGACTACGTCCTGGAACGCTACGAAGCAGCCACGAAGTAAGCGGTATCAGACGCGCCGCCACGGCGGCGATGTCGTCCGCCTCTTCGAACTCAGCACCCGGCGCCTCAAACGCCGGGTGTTTCGTTTTAACACGAAGCCGTCACATCCCTGTCATCGGCCGCTCCTAATCACGCCCCATGTCCTCCTCTGCTTCTCTCCTGTTCCGCTTCGGCATCATCGCCGACCCGCAATATGCGGCGATCGCGCCGCATATTGCGATGGATCGCTATTATGCCAATAGCCTCGCCAAGGTCGCCGCGGCGATCGAGGTCTTCAACGGCGAGGAGCTAAGCTTCGTGATGACGCTTGGCGATGTCATCGACCGCAGCTTTTCAAGCTTCGACGATATCCTGCCGGTCTATGAGAAGCTCAGGCACGAGGCGCTCTTCCTGCTCGGCAACCACGATTTCTCGGTCTCTTCTGGGCATCTCTCCGACGTCGCTGCGCGTCTCGGCATGTCGTCGCCCTATTACAGCTTCTTGCGCCACGGCTGGCGCTTTATCGTGCTCGACGGCAACGAGGTCAGCATCTTCGCGCCGCCCGAAGGCCATCATCATCGCGCCCTTGCCGCGGAGATGCTGGCGGAGCTGCAGGCAAAAGGTGCGAGGAATGCCCATCGCTGGAATGCCGCGCTGAGCGATGAGCAGTTCGCCTGGCTCGGCGATGAAATCGCAAAAGCGGCCGAGGCTGGCGAGAAGGTGATTGTCATGAATCACTATCCGGTGCATCCGCCCGGTGAGCACGGCATGTGGGATAGCGAACGCATCGTCGCGCTGCTCGCCTCCAGCAGCAATGTCGTCGCCTATCTCAACGGCCACGACCACGTCGGCAATTACGGCATGGCCGGCTCTTGTCACTTCGTCAATTTCAAGGGCGTCGTCGACACCGAGACGCAAAACGCCTTCGCGATCGTCGAAGTTCATGCCGACCGCATCGAAATCCGCGGCTTCGGCCGCGAGGACAGCCGCACGCTTTCCATCTAACTGATTGCTGGCCCAGCCGGCACCGCCTTCATTTCACTGATGTCGCGCTTCGGTGATGTGCCGAACATGCGGGCATATTCGCGGCTGAACTGCGAGGCGCTCTCGTAACCCACCTGGTAGGCCGCGTTTGCGGCGTTGAACCCATCGGTCACCATCAGCCGCCGGGCTTCGAGCAACCGCAATTGCTTCTGATACTGCAGCGGCGTCATCGAGGTCAGCACTTTGAAATGCTGGTGGAAGGAGGAAGGGCTCATCCTGGCTGCCGCCGCAAGCTTTTCCACCCGGACGGCGTCCGCAAAATTGCCGCGCAACAGGTAGATGGCCTCGGCCACGCGGCGCGTATGGCTGTCGGGCAATGCAAGCTTGCAGATCTCATCGCCATTTTTTCCGGAAAGCAACCAGAAACTGATCTCTCGCATGATTGCCGGATGAAGGATTGGGATCGCTTTAGGCGTCGCGAGCGTCCGGATCAGTCTCAGTATGCAGTCCTGCAGCTCGGGGCCGAATTCTTGTACGAAAACACCCGGCCCGCCGTCGCCTGCCGCCTTCGGCGGTGCATCCATCTCCTCCAGCACCTCGCGCAGGATAGTGACGTCGAGTTCCAGGTTGATGGCGATCATCGGCCGTTCGGCACTGGCTTTCGTCACCTGTCCGAAGGCCGGCATCTCGACGCTGATGATCAGCGCCTGCATCGCTTCGTAATCGAAAAGGCGGTCTCCAAACATGAGCTGCTTGGCGCCGTCGACGATGATGCAGAGCGCCGGTCGGTAGATCGCCGGTTTCGGCATGGAGAGAGTGCTGGAACGCATCAGGAAAAAGCCGTCAATAGCGGTGGTAAAGAGCCCGTCGCCTCCGCCATGGGCATCCATGTACCCATTGAGCGCCTTCTTCAGATCTGCGGACATTCCTGGTCTCCAATGAACGCGGGGTCGGTCTGCCGCGCCGGTGAGGATGATCTTAATCCCTCAACCCGGCTGGGCAAGGTGTTTGGAGGAATAGGCAAGAAATTGCGGGATTTCGGCATTCAGGATTCCAGGCTTGCGGCGCATAAAACTGGCCTGTCAAAACATCAGGAGTACCTGAAATGCCTAACCAGAACTCAACCTCGAAAGTCGCAATCGTCACCGGCGGAAGCCGCGGCCTTGGCCGCAATACGGTCGTCAATCTGGCAAGGAGCGGCGTCGATGTGATCTTTACCTACAACTCGAACCGCGACGAGGCGGAGAAGGTCGTCGCTGAGATCGAGGCGCTGGGCCGCAAGGCCGCCGCACTGCAACTCGATGCCGGCAACGTGGCGGCATTCGATACTTTTGTCGAAAGTGTCCGCGCGGTGCTTGAGGGCTGGGGTCGTCAGCATTTCGACTTTCTCGTCAACAATGCCGGCACCAGCTACCACGCGCCGATATCGGAGACGACCGAGGCGGAGATGGACAAGCTTTACAACCTGCATTTCAAGGGGGTTTTCTTCCTCACGCAGAAGCTCCTGCCGGTGATCGAGGACGGCGGCCGCATCGTCAACCTCTCCAGCGGTCTTGCCCGCATGGCCATGGTTGGCGCCTCGGCCTATGGCTCGATGAAGGGTGCAGTCGAGGTGCTGACGCGCTACATGGCCAAGGAGCTTGGCCCCCGCGGCATTGCCGTCAACACCGTCGCCCCGGGCGCCATCGAGACCGATTTCAGCGGCGGCATGGTGCGGGACAATCCGGAGATCAACCGTGCAGTCGCCTCCATGACCGCACTCGGCCGCGCTGGCGTGCCCGACGATATCGGGCCGATGATCGCCTCCCTGTTGAGCGATGCCAACCGTTGGGTCAATGCCCAGCGCATCGAGGTTTCCGGCGGCATGTCGCTCTGAGCCATCCGACTTGGGCAAGCAGCTAGACGGCAACTGGTTTCTCCGTCCAGCCACTGGTCCACAGTTCCCGCAGCCGATCGCCGTCGCCTTTGAAGAAATCCTCAGCTGTCGCGCAGCGCTCCACCCGGTCGCTGCGGAAATTGCGGATCGCCTGGCGCAGCTCGCACCAGGCGACGATATTGGCGGTCTGCGAATAATAGATCAGCGCGACCGGCCGGATTGTCCGCTCGCTGGCGCGGCCGAGCTCGTCGCGGTAGCCGAGCATCAGCTTGCGTTCGTCGCGGATCGCGCGGCGTACGATCGCCAGGTCGAAGCCTGCCGGCTGTGCAATCGAGCCCCAGGCGTAAAGCGCCTTATTGTCCATCGCCTGGCGCAGCGGCGCCGGCACGGCGCCTGATATCTTCCGGTTGACCCGGCGCGCGGCCTGCTTCAGCTCCTCGTCCGCCGTCCGTTCGAGCAGCGCCAGCGATAGCACGATCGCCTCCATCTCCTCGATCGAGAACATCAGCGGCGGCAGGTCGAAGCCCGGCCGCATGATGTAGCCGATGCCGCGCCCGCCCTCGATCGGCACCCGCATTGCCTGAAGGGCGGCGATGTCGCGATAGATCGAGCGCACGGTCACTTCGAGCGTCTCCGCCATGACAGCCGCCGTCATCGGCTTTCTTGCCAGCCTGAGGATCTGAATGATCTCGAAAAGCCGCGAGGCCTTGCGCATTTAACCTCTCCCATCCGCCACGCTCCTGACAATACACTGTCAGTTGGGTTCCCGTATAGAGCCGCCTATCGGATTGAAATCAATCAGGGTCTTTCAAAACGGCCCGCAGAACTGAAGGCGGTAACTGACATGAACTACCACGAAAACCTCTGGCTCTTCTTCACCCTTCTCTTTGGCATCATCATCGTGCCTGGCATGGACATGCTCTTCGTGCTCGCCAATTCGCTGACCGGCGGCGTCAAGCGTGGGCTGGCGGCGACCGGCGGCATCATGGCCGGCGGCGCCGTGCATTCGGCCTATGGCGCGGCCGGCGTCGGCGTGCTCGTCACCATGCTGCCGCAGCTTTTCAACGTGCTGCTCTTTGCCGGCGTTGCCTACATGATCTGGATCGGCCTTTCGCTGATCCGCAGTTCGATCACCGTCGAGGCGGTCGGGCCGGGAACCGCACGCTCCGGCTGGCGCGCCTTCCGCCAGGGCGCCGTCACCTGTCTGGTCAATCCGAAAGCCTATATCTTCATGTTTGCCGTCTACCCGCAGTTCCTCAGACCGGAGTATGGCCCGATTTGGATGCAGGGACTGATCATGGGCGCCATGACCGTCGTCACCCAGTTCGCCATTTACGGCACGCTGGCGATGACGGCCGGCCGCAGCCGCGACCTGCTCATCGCAAACCCTGACGTTACGGCCTTTGTCGGCCGCTTCGCCGGACTGCTGCTGGTTGCGGTCTCTGCCTTCAGCCTCTGGCAGGGGTGGAAAAGCGCTTGAGCGCCACTGCATGTCGCCCGGAAGTGTGCAGCGGTTCCGGGATAACGACATGCATAAAAGCAGAGAACGGCCTATCACATTGTTTTTATGATGATCCGGCAAAACGTGACTGCCCGGAAGCATGGATTTTGTCATGCTGCCGGTGCAGATTGGCCATCGGCCAGCTTGGCCGAGGAAAAAGGGAGAGCAATATGAATTGGAAAGCAGCGGCTGCGGCCGTAGTCATGGCCGGCATGGCCTTCGGTTCGGTGACCGCCGCCGACGGAACCCATGATTCGCGCGTTGCGCTGATGAAGCAGATCGGCGGTTCGGCCGGGGCCTTGGCAGCCATCGCCAAGGGCACCAAGCCCTATGACGCCGAAGCGGTGAAGGCGGCGCTGACGACGATCGCCGCAACGGCCAAGGTTTTCCCCGACCAGTTCAAGCCGGGCACGGAGACAGGCGACGAGGCAGCGAGCCCGAAGATCTGGGAAAACATGGACGACTTCAAGGCCCGCGCCGCCAAGCTCTCCGCTGATGCCGAAACCGCGCTGGCTCAGCTTCCGGCCGATCCTGCGGCCATCGGCGCCACGATGAACACGCTCGGGGCCAATTGCGCCGGCTGTCACAAGGCCTATCGCCTCGGCAAGTGAGCGATAGGCCGTTTTCGTCTGGAGCAATTCCAGCAAAAGTGTGCAGCGGTTTTGCGTCCGGGATTTCGCAAAGCAAAGATAGTACTGGATCCGCGCCGGCCTTGTCGCCGGCGCGGATCGCCTTATTCTCCGCCTGCGCGGACCGGTCGAATGATCGATCTGCAAGGAAATATTGACAACAGGGGAGGCGGCGCATGGTCCGCAGGTTCATCCGGGTACTGCTCTGTCTGATCGGCGTCGCCGTCCTCGGCGGAGGCGCCTTCTATCTCGTCACCGCACCCGATCCGCTGCCGGAAAGCCATTGGGCGGGTCTCGGCGCACCGGATCCGGCAAACGGCCAGGCGGTCTTCTGGGCGGGCGGCTGTGTCAGCTGTCATGCCGCGCCCGGGTCCGAAGGCGATGCCAAGCTGACACTTGCAGGCGGCCTGGCACTGAAGAGCCCTTTCGGCACCTTCCACGTGCCGAACATATCACCCGATGAAAAAGCCGGCATCGGCACCTGGACGCTTGCCGAGTTCGGCAATGCGATGAAGCGCGGCGTCGGCCCGGGCGGGCAACATCTCTATCCGTCTTTTCCCTATGGCTCTTATTCCCGCATGAGCGACAAGGACGTCAACGATCTCTATGGCTTCCTGAAAACCCTGCCGAAGAGCGCAAACGTGGCGCCGCCGCATGAACTGCCGTTCCCCTTCAACATCCGGCTGGCGCTCGGCGGCTGGAAATTCCTCTATCTCAACGACCAGCCGCGCGTCGCCCTGGCAAAGAGCGACGACAAGATCAAGCGCGGGCAATATCTCGTCGAAGGCCCCGGCCATTGCGGCGAATGCCATACGCCGCGTGATGCGCTCGGCGGCTTCAAGGCGAATCAGTGGCTTGCCGGCGCGCCCAATCCGGAAGGGAAGGGCCGCATACCCGATATCACCCCGGCCTCCGAGAGCATCGGCGGCTGGAGCGAGGCCGATATCGCCAGCTACCTCGAAACCGGCTTCACCCCCGATTTCGATTCCGTCGGCGGCTCGATGGTCGATGTGCAGCAGAACATCGCCCATCTGCCGGCCTCCGATCGTGAAGCGATCGCCGCCTATCTGAAGGCCGTGCCGGGACGCTAAAGCATGTTGTGCAAAACTGCGCAGCGGTTTTGCGGCAACGACATGCGTAAAAACAAAAATCCAAAGTGCGGTTGTGCTTGGCACCTTCGCAAGGTCCCACGCCTGTTTATAGGGAGGTGGGACCTGGCATCAGATCATAGGGATGGCGCCAGCCGGGCATCTTGCTGATACGATCTTTCCAGGCTGCGATAGCCGGGAAGGCGCTGTGATCTATCCCGGTTTCCTCCGGCATGAAGACGTAGCCCGCCAGAGAGAGGTCTGCGATTGTCAGCCGGTCGCCGACCATGAAGGCCCGGTGCGCCAGATGTTCGTCAACAATGGCATAGGCAGCTTTGGCTCTCAGTCTCAAAAACTCGACGACGGGCGTCTCGCCGCTCTTCTGGAGGCCATACATGAACCTCAGCGTCGCGTAGTAGCTCGTGAATTTATGGTTGTCGAAAAGAATCCAACGCATGATGTCACGCCGTTCTTCGGCTGTCTGCGCCCCAAAGTGGCCTGTCATCTCTGACAAGTAGTCCAGGATGATCCCCGATTGGCTGATCTTCGTTTGGCCATGTTCGAGCACAGGGGCTTCGCCCTGCTCGTTTATGGTTTTTCGCCATTGTTCGGTGCGTGTTTCGCCACCCAGATAGTCAACGAAAATGCTCTCCCACTCGATGCCGGCAAGTGTGAGGAAGAGCGCGACCTTGTAACAGTTCCCCGAGAGAGCGAAGCAATGTAGTTTGAAATCTGGCATAAAAGCTCCTCATGCAATTCGATAATTGTCAGTTGGCTGAAGCCGGTCCTTGCACAAACCCGGGCGGCCGCTTCATGCCTTCCAGCCCTGAAGCGCGTCGCAATCTTTCAGATTCGCTCGTCGCGCTTTAGGCCTTTATGTCAACGCACCCCGCTATCGCAACGCCGCTCACTTTGCGCACGCGCTTTAGGCGATCGACTGCATGTAGCGCATGCCGGTCACCGGACGCGGGGTGAAATCGAGCTGTTCGTAGAAGCGGTGCGCCAGCACGTTTCCGGTCGCCGCGCTGACCGAGAGGTAGCCGCAGCCGGCATTGCGGGCGGTCTCGCGCGCCCGGTCGACGAGCAACTGGCCGGTGCCGTGGCCGCGATGGCCGTCACGTACGAAGAGGTGGTGCAGGTCCATGCCGCGCTTGCCTTCCTGCGCCCTGTAGAGCGGCACGAGAATGGCATAGCCGATCAGCCCTTCGCTGGTCTCGGCGACGAGCGCATTGATCCAGGGCAGGGGCCCGAAGAGGTCGCGCTCCAACTGCTCCGGCGTTGTAGCAGCCGCATCGCCGTGATGGGCGGCAAGCAGGGCGATCATCTCGCCGAGTTCAGGCAGGTCGCGCGGCTTGGCGGCGCGGATCGTCACCACCGATGGGCGCATCAGTGAAATTTCGCTGTCTTCGATTTCGGTCATGGTCTTCGCGTCCTTTGATAGTCTGCCGTCAGGACGCTGCCGATACAACAAAGCCGCCTGACGGCGGCTTGTTGACAATATGATCTTGTCCGGCCGCCCTTTACAGGTACAGCCAAAAATACGAGCGGCTCTGGTGCGCGTTCTTGATCATGGATCATAGATCGTCGGAAACGCGGGCTTTGTCAATGGCGGATCAAGCCCATCACAGGCATTGAGCTCCGGCTTCACTCTTGATACCATACCCCCCTATGCTATATGCGAGCCCATCATGTCCCACACCACCCTGCAGAAAAAGAAGCTCGTCGCCCGCATCAGTCGCCTGAAGGGGCAGATGGAGGCGGTCGAGCGCGCGCTCGAGGCCGAGCGCCCCTGTGGCGAGATCCTGCAACTGCTCGCTTCGATCCGCGGCGCCCTGACCGGGCTGACCGGCGAGGTGCTTGACGATCACCTGCGCGAGCATGTGCTGAATGCCGCCGACGATGCGGCCAGGGCAGAGGCGGTCGAGGAAATATCGGAAGTCTTGAGAACCTATATGCGCTGAGCAATTCCATGAAAGTGTGAAGCGGGTTTCCCAGGCAAAGCGCGAAGTGGTTTTGCCGAGAATTGTGCAAAAACAAAGAGTTAAAGCGACGAAGGAGCCTGTCATGAGTGCCGGAATCGACAAAGCTGGAATTGATGCCATGGAACATGATCACGTCTTCCTCGGCACTGATCATGCGCGCAACGAGCGGCGCATCTGGCTGGTGATTGCGCTGACGGCGGTGATGATGGTGGCGGAAATCGCCGCCGGCACCGTCTACGGCTCAATGGCGCTCGTCGCCGATGGCTGGCACATGTCGACCCATGCCAGCGCACTGCTGATTTCCGCACTCGCCTATCTCTTCGCCCGCCGGCAGGCGCGCAATCCGCGTTTCACCTTCGGCACCGGCAAGCTCGGCGATCTCGCCGGCTTCGCCAGCGCCATCGTCCTCGCGCTGATCGCCCTGCTGATGGCCTGGGAGAGCCTGCTGCGCCTTTCCAATCCCGTGCCGATCGGCTTTGCCCAGGCAATCGCCGTGGCTGTGCTCGGTCTTGCCGTCAATCTGGTGAGCGCCTGGCTGCTGGCCGGCGGCGGCCATGTCGCGCACGCCAATCATGCGCATCACGGGCATGGCAATCACGGGCATGGCAGTCATGCCCATGGCCATCATCATCACGGACATGGCGACCATGCCCATCACGCAATGACCGGCGACAACAATATCCGCGCCGCCTATCTGCATGTCATCGCCGATGCCCTGACCTCCGTGCTCGCCATAGCGGCGCTGACGTTCGGCAGCCTCTATGGCTGGCTCTGGCTCGATCCTCTGATGGGCATCGTCGGCGGGTTGGTGATCGCCAATTGGTCCTGGAGCCTGATGAAATCCTCGGGCGGCGTCCTTCTCGACGTCGTCCCCGAAGGCGAGACGCTGCCGGCCGAAATCCGCGGCGCCATCGAGACGGAGGACGACCGGATCACCGATCTGCATGTCTGGCAGGTCGGGCCCGGCCATCATGCCGCAATCGTTGCCGTCCTCACCTCGCAGCCGCGCGATCCGGCTTTTTACAAGGGCAGGCTTTCGGCGGTGGAGGAATTGTCGCATGTGACGGTCGAGGTCACGCGCGCCGCATGATCGGGGCGGGCCGAGACGCTCGGCGGACGACAAGATCGCTCGACGGAAGATTGACATCGCTCGGCGGACGACAAAGGTCGCCGCGGGAACGACAAGTCGCCGCAATCGCTGCTTAGCTCTGTCCTCCTGATTCGCCGGAGGATTTCATGGATCTCAGTCTGACCCGCCGCATGCTGATAGGCTCGGCATTGTGCCTACCCATGCTGACGCTTCGAGCCAATGCTGAGGAGGGGGCCAAGGAGAGTGCCAAAGAGAGTGCAGGTGAGGGCGAGGACAATATTGAACATCGCCTTGCCGCTTTGGAAAAACGCACCGGCGGCCGCCTCGGCGTCTCGGTGCTCGACACCGACACGAGCATCTCCTTCGGCTATCGCGGCAGCGAGGCCTTTCCGATGTGCAGCACCTTCAAGGCGCTGGCCGCCGCTTTCGTGCTTGCCCGGGCCGACAAGGGCGAGGAGAACCTCGACCGGCGGGTGAGCTACGGCAAGGACAAGCTTGTCGACTATTCGCCGATCAGCGAAAAACATGCCGGAACCGATGGCATGACCCTTGCCGAACTCTGCGAGGCGGCGGTGACCGTCAGCGACAACACCGCCGGCAACCTGCTGCTCGAAAGTTTCGGCGGTCCGGCGGGGCTGACCGATTGGCTGCGCTCGATCGGTGACGGCACGACGCGTCTCGACCGCACCGAACCGACGCTGAACGAGGGCAGGAAGGGTGATCCGCGCGACACGACCACACCGGATGCGATGCTCGACACGCTCGGCAATCTGACGCTCGGCTCGGTCCTCACTGAAGCCTCCTGCGACAGGCTGATCGCCTGGCTGGTGGCAAGCACGACCGGCAAGGAACGGCTGCGGGCCGGCCTGCCGGCGGATTGGAAGGTCGGCGACAAGACCGGCACCGGGCCGAATGGCTCTCTCGGCGATATCGCAGTGATCTGGCCACCGGATCGCGGTCCGATCGTCGCAGCAGTTTATATCAGCGAGGCGACCGTGCCGGCGAAGGAACTCAACCCGGTCTTTGCCGAAGTCGGCCGCATGATCGTCGAGATGGTGTGAGCTATGAAAGATACAGAAACATGGTTCCCAGGAGTTACGTAAAAACAAAGAGATAGAGCATCTGTTTGATGCACGAGCAGGAGTTCAATGTCACGCGATATCCCGCCGTGGAGTTCGGCGAGACCAGCCCCTCATCCGGCTGCCGCCACCTTCTCCCCGCTTGCGGGGAGAAGGGGAATGCCGCACCCTCTCGGTTCTCCACCAACCTCTCGCAGGGCACGTCCCCTCTCCCCGTCAGAACGGGGAGAGGGTTAGGGTGAGGGGCAGCCGTCGGCGCCAACCGACAGCCGTGGACGGAGCCCGAGAAAAGCACTGCAGTTCGAAACGCGCAGATTTTCCAGCGCTCAAGCAGCCGGAACGTCGTCCGCCGTCTCGGTGCCGTCATCCTCGATACCGGCCATCTCGCGCTTGATCTGCTCGGCGATTTCCTTCTCGATTGCGGCGCGCTGGTCGGCCGGCATGGCGGCCAGATCGGCCTCGGTCAGATCGTGCTGCTCGAGATAGCGGGCGCGGATATACTCCGCCGGCGTCATGTTGCCCCATTTGGAGAATTCGTCGACCAGGGCGTCATGCGCAGCACTGGCCGCCGCTTCGTCGTCGGAAGGCGGATTGATATAGGGGCCTCCGGTGCTTTGAAGAGCCCAGATCGTATTGGCGATCGAAGGCGGCGTGCCGCTGGGCTCGAGACCGGGCGCGGCATTGGGCGCCGTTTTGGTGAAGTCCGTCGTCTGCTGATTCTTGGATTTGGCCGACTGATCGAAAAGGCCGCCGATGCCGTAATAGTTGCGAATATTGTTAGAGATTTCCATAAAAACTCTCCCCGAAAACCGGGGAGAGAATGGCGTTGCAACCATGCCTAGAGCTTGCGCCGGCGCCTTCTCTTGAGGAGAAGGGGCTCTCGCATCAAGGCAGCGTATAGGCGATCACGTAGTCGCCGGGTGTCGTGCCGACCGAGCCGTGGCCGCCGGCGACCATGACGACATATTGCTTGTTGTCATCAGTCATGTAGGTCATCGGAGTCGCCTGGCCGCCGGCGGGAAGCCGTCCCTGCCAGAGCTCCCGGCCACTCGTCACGTCATAGGCGCGCAGGTAGTTGTCGACCGCGGCCCCCAGGAAGGCAACGCCGCCCTTGGTCAGCATCGGCCCGCCGATGCCGGGTACGCCGACCTTGAAGGGCAGGGGCAGTGGCGTCATGTCGTGCACGGTGCCGTTCTTGTGCATATAGGCGATCTTGCCGGTGCGCAGGTCGACGCCGGCGACATAGCCCCATGGCGGCGCCTGGCAGGGGATTTGAAGCAGCCCGAGGAAGGGACCCATGAAGACGCCGTAGGGCGCGCCGTCATTGCGGTTGAGCCCCTGTTCGCTGCCCTTCTCGTCCTGGCCTCGCGGCGGAATATCGGCGGCCGGTACCAGGCGCGAGGTGAAGGCGAGATAGGTCGGCATGCCGAACATGATCTGCCGCTCCGGATCCACCGCCACCGAGCCCCAGTTGAAGGTGCCGAAATTGCCGGGATAGACGATCGTGCCTTTGAGCGAAGGCGGCGTATAGCGGCCCTCATAGTGGTAGCGGTGGAAGTCGATGCGGCAGGCCATCTGATCAAACAGCGACACGCCCCACATGTCCTTTTCCTGAAGCGGCTCGGGCGAGAAGGTGAGGTCCGAGATCGGCTGTGTCGGCGAGGTATGATCGCCCGAGACAGCGCCGCCTGGCGCTGGTATTTCCTTGACCGGGATGATCGGCTCGCCGCTGCGCCGGTCGAGCACATAGATATCGCCCTGCTTGGTCGGGCCGACCAAGGCCGGAACAACGGTGCCGTCCTGCTTCGTCAGATCGATCAGCGCCGGTTGGGCCGGCACGTCCATGTCCCAGAGATCGTGATGCACTGTCTGGCGTACCCAGCGCAACTGGCCGGTGGCGATATCGAGCGCGACGATAGAGGAGGAAAATTTCTCGACATTGTCGCTGCGGTTGATGCCGATCTGGTCGGGCACCTGGTTGCCGAGCGGGATGTAGACCATGCCGAGCGCCTCATCGACGCTGAAGACTGACCAGCTGTTCGGTGAGTTGGTCGTGTAGGTCTGGCCCTCGGTGATCGGCGTCGTCAGATCGGGATTGCCGGAATCCCAGTTCCAGACCAAGGCGCCGGTATTGATGTCGAAGGCGCGGATGACGCCGGATTGTTCCTCAGTCGAATAATTGTCGTTGACCGCCCCACCGACGATGATCTTGCCCGCCACCGCGACCGGCGGCGAAGTGGAATAATAATAGCCGGCCGGGTTGTAGCGCATGCCGGTTTCCAAATGCAGCACGCCTTGATCGGCAAAGCTGGTGCAGACCTTCCCGTCCGCAGCATCGAGCGCGATCAGCCGGGCGTCGGAGGTCGGCAGGTAGACGCGCTCGGCGCAGGGCTGGCCGGCGGCAACGGCAGGATCGGCATAATAGGTGACGCCGCGGCAGGTCTGATGCTGCCGGTCGGGGTTCATGCCGGAGTTGGCGTCGTATTTCCATTTCTCCTTGCCGGTCTTGGCGTCGAGCGCGATCGCCCAGTTATGCGGCGTGCAGAGATAGAGCGTGTCCTTCACCTTGAGCGGCGTCACCTGATAGGTCGTCTCGCCGACATCGTCCGGCCGCTTGACGTCGCCGGTCTGGTATCGCCACGCTTCCTTGAGGGTGGAGACGTTCTCGGCGGTGATCTGGTCGAGCGGCGAATAGCGCTGGCCGAAGGGCGTGCGGCCGTATTGATGCCATTCGCCATCCGGTACGCTGCCGCCGAAGGCGGGATTGGCGGCGACCGTATCCTTCGGCAGTTCGCCGGCGAGATCATGCGGGTCAGTCGTCATCGAATAAAGGGCGACGAGGATGGCGAGGATGACAGGCACGGCGAGCGGCCACGGGTTGGCGGCATAGGTAATGCCCGTCGGGCTGCGCAGGCCGAGCGGCCGGCGGATCCACGGCGTCAGCAGCCAGAGCCCGAGCAGGATGATCATGCCGCCGCGCGGGCCGAGTTGCCACCAGTCGAAGCCGACCTCCCAGATCGCCCAGGCGAGTGCTGCGACGACGAGCACCGCATAGACCCAGAGCGCCACCGCCTTGCGCATCAACAGCAGCCCGGCGGTAATCAGGAACATCAGCCCGGCGAACAGATAGAAGACGCTGCCGCCGAGCGTGACAAGCCAGAGCCCACCGCCGCCGAGAGTAAGACCGACGATGATGAAGAAGATGGAGGTGACGATGATCGCCATAAGGCTGTCTCCCGCTGAGGTTAGCCGGGCTGAAGGATCGGCGGAAAAGTCCCGCCGATCAGGCAGATAGCGCGAAGGATATGCCTTTCAACGGCCACAATTGCCGCAGGGCACGGATGCACCGAACCGGGCGTCGGGCAGGTTGGAAGCGGATCGCAGTGGCACAAATGCTCCACCGAAACGGGCAAGATCGCCTGTCACGTTCCGCAGAAGGTCGCAAGCACCCGTTCGCTGGGTTTCGGGGGTTCCCTATAGGCGGCAAAGCCCGGCTGGTCCTCATAGGGTTTCGAAAGCACGCTCAGCAGCGCCTCGAACAGCGAAAAATCGCCGTTGTCGACGGCGGCCTCGATTGCCTGTTCGACGCGGTGATTGCGCGGAATGAAGGCCGGATTGACGCTGCGCATGGCAATGGCGCGCTCACTGGCCGTCTGCGGATCGCGTGAGAGCCGCTCGCGCCACTGCGTAAGCCACGCGCCGCAGGCATCCGGCTCGCGGAAACTCGCCGCGAATTCAGGCTCTGCGGCGTCATCGCCGGCAAGATCCGACAGCCGCCGGAAAGTGAGGGTGAAATCGGCGCCCTGCGCCTGCATCAGCGACAGCAGCGCCTGCACCAGATCGAGATCGCCGTCCTCTTCGCCGGCAAGGCCGATCTTTTCGAGCATGCCGGCCAGCCAATGCGCCTGGAACCGTTCGCCGTAACTCTTGATCACCGCATTCGCCTTGTCGACGGCGCTGTCGGGCTCGGCGTCGATCAGCGGCAGCAGCGTTTCGCCGAGCCTTGCGAGGTTCCATTGGCCGATGCCGGGCTGGTTGGCATAGGCATAACGCCCGTGCTGGTCGATCGATGAGAAGACGGTGGCCGGATCATAGGCATCCATGAAGGCGCAGGGGCCGAAATCGATCGTCTCGCCAGAGACGGTCATATTATCCGTGTTCATCACGCCATGGATGAAGCCGACATGCAGCCAGCGGGCGATCAGCGCCGCCTGCCGTTCGCAGACCGCATCGAAGAGCGCGAGATAGGGGTTCTCGGCCTCTTTCAGCGCGGGATAATGCCGGTCGATCACATAGTCGGCCAGAGCCCGCACGCCATCGGTGTCGCCCCTGGCCGCGAAGTACTGGAAGGTGCCGACGCGGATATGGCTGGCCGCGACGCGGGTGAAGACCGCGCCCGGCAGCACCTCTTCGCGATAGACCGGCTCGCCTGTCGTCACCGCCGCCAGCGCCCGTGTGGCCGGAATGCCGAGCGCAAACATCGCCTCGCTGATGATATATTCGCGCAATACCGGTCCGATTGCCGCCCGCCCGTCGCCACGACGCGAAAACGGTGTCGGCCCGGCGCCCTTCAGCTGGATGTCGTAGCGCTTGCCGCTGCGGTCGACGACCTCGCCGAGCAGGATCGCCCGCCCGTCGCCGAGCTGCGGCGAGAAGCCGCCGAACTGATGCCCCGCATAGGCCATCGCCAGCGGTTCGGCCCCTTCGGGAACGAGATTGCCGGAAAAGATCGCCGCGCCATCGCGGCGCAAGGCCTCGACGTCGAGCCCGAGTTCGGCAGCGAGCGCCTCGTTGAGCTTGATCAGCCAGGGCTCCGCCACCGCAGTCGGCGCTTGCGCCGCAAAGAAGTGTGGCGGCAAGCCGACATAGCTGTTGTCGAACGGAAAGGCCGCACCGGGCCGGTTTTTCTGCAGGGCGGAGGTCATGGTTCATAGGTAGGGCTAGGATGCATGCCGTGCAAGCCGGGCGATGAAGACCTTCACGAAGATCAGACCCATGCAAGGAATCGTGATCTGCCTTTACCTCTCGTCAAAGCAGCTTTGCCATAAACGACATAGCGCCGCCATGATCGCGGGCGTATAGCAAATCGTCTCCCCTTGGCTTTGCGCCATGTCATCCCCCGCGGCCTTGCTGCCTTGTGTGCTCCGCCGCGCCACCGCGAGTGATCCCGGACGATGTCGGATCAGATTTACCAGGCGCCGATGGTTCGGCGCGCCGCGCCCAATTTCCGGGTGATCGCGATGATTGTCGCGAGTGCGATGCTGATGGAAAACATCGACGCGACCGTGCTTGCGACCGCGCTGCCCACCATGGCGCGCGATTTCGGCGTCGGCGCCCCGGCCATGTCGATCGCCCTGACCTCCTATCTCCTGAGCCTCGCGATCTTCATTCCGGCAAGCGGCAGGATGGCCGACAGTTTCGGCTCCCGCACCGTTTTCCGCTCTGCAATCGCCGTCTTCGTCGTCGGCTCCATCCTCTGCGCGCTGGCGCCGACGCTGTCCTTCCTGGTTCTGGCGCGGCTGCTTCAGGGCATCGGCGGCGCGATGATGATGCCGGTCGGGCGCCTGGTGCTGATGCGCAGCGTTGACCGCAAGGATATGGTCAGTGCCATGTCCTGGCTGCTCGTGCCGGCGCTGATCGGCCCGATCGTCGGCCCGCCGCTCGGCGGCTTCATCGTCACCTATCTCGACTGGCGCTGGATCTTTTATATCAATGTGCCGATCGGCATCATCGGCATGATCTTCGTCTCGATCTACATCGACGAGGTAAAGGGCAAGGCAAGCGGTCCCTTCGATACGATCGGCTTCATCCTCTCGGGCATCTCGCTCGGCTCGCTGCTCTTCGGCTTCGAAATGTCGAGCCATGAGGGCGAGGGCGCCTTTTCGATCTTCCTGATCGCCATCGGCCTGCTCTTCGGCATCGCCTATCTCAGACATGCCCGCAAGCACCCGTCGCCGATCATGGATTTTTCGCTGATGAAGGTGCCGAGCTTCGGCACGTCGGTCATTGCCGGTTCGCTGACCCGCATCACGCAAGGGGCGCAGCCCTTTCTGCTGCCGCTGCTCTTCCAGATCGGCTTCGGCCTGTCTGCGGCCGCGGCCGGCCAGATCATCATCGCGACCGCTCTTGGCGCTCTCGCCATGAAGCCGATGGCGAAGTTTGTCTTCCGCCGGCTGGGCTTCCGGCGAAGCCTCATCCTCAACGGCATCCTCGGTACGATCGGCTATGGCCTCTGTGCCGCCTTCCGGCCGGATTGGCCGATGCCGCTGGTCTTTATCGTCCTGGTGCTCAGCGCCTTTTTCCTGTCGTTCCAGTTCACGGCCTATAACACCATTGCCTATGACGAGATCAGCAAGGAGCGGATGAGCTCGGCCACCAGCTTCTACACCACCTTCCAGCAGCTGATGCTATCGCTCGGCATCTGCATCGGCGCCTTGGCGCTGCACGGTTCCATGGCCTTGTCAGGCACTGAGACGCCGGCCCTTGGCGATTTCTCGGCGGCCTTCATCGTCGTCACCATCATCTCGATCACCGCCACTTTCTGGAACCTGCGCTTCTCGCCGACCGCCGGCGAGGAGATCACCGGCTACAAGGCCAAACAGACGAAAGGCGCCGTCGCCGAAAGCTGACGCCGCCTTTCTCTTCGTCAGAAGCCGACCGGCTCCCGCGGCCGCCTGCGTCGCAAGGGCCGGCCCTCGCGCCGGTCCGCATCGAGCCCGTAGGTCATCTGGCCGTCGAAGGCGAGATCACTATCCCGCAGCGCCACCTCCACGGCCGCCTCGGGCTCGCCGCGCCTCTGCCGTCCCGTGATCACAAGCCACAGATCGTGCCAGCGGCGCTGACGCATCATCGTGCCCCCAATCGTCATTCTCTCCTCCCTCACAGGTCGTCACGCCGCTTGCGGCAGGCATGCCTCGCAGATCGCTGCGACATGGCGGTGGTCGGTGCCGCAGCAGCCGCCAAGCACGCGCACCGCCGGCATGCGGTCGATGAGCTTGCGGTAGCGGCGGCCGAGATCTTCCGGATCGCCCGCATCCAGCGTCTCGCTATTGTCGAGCTGCTCATGGCTCATGGTCGAGGCATTGGCGCGGATGCCGGAAATGCGTTTTACCCAGGCGCTTCCGTGATCGAGCGCTGTTTCGAAATGCGTCGGGTGGGCGCAGTTGATCATGTAGTAGGCCGGCGCCCCGCCGGTCATCGCATCGGTCGTCTCGATGGCCTCCTGAAGGCTGCGGCCCGTCACCAGCCGGCCATCCGTCTCCAGCGTGAACGAGATGGCCGAGGGCATGCCGAGCGCCTGTGCCGCCCGCGCCACGCCGATCGCTTCGTCGATATTGGTCAGCGTGAAGGCGCTCACCATGTCGGCTTCCGTGCCGGCAAAAGCCGCGATCTGGAAGGCGTGGTAGTCTTCCGCCTCGGTCGCATCCATGACGCCCGCCTTGTAGCCGTCGCCGCGCGGGCCGATGGCGCCGCTGATGACGATCGGCTGCTCCGGTCGCTCATAGGCGCTGCGCAAGCCGATGAGCAGGTCGACGGCTTCCTCGTTGACCGCCTTCAGGGCTTCGCTCGTATAGCCGAGCTTTTGCCCCCATTCCGGATTGGCCCGCCATGTGGCGGTGTCGAGCACGAAGCCCGTGCCGTGCCGCCGGGCGACATCGAGATAACGGCGATAGTAATTCCGCATCCGCTGCCGCCCGTCTTCGGAAGCCAGCAATATGAAGGCGGCGAAATGCGGAAGTTCGATCCCTTCCTGGAAGATCATCGTCGTTTCCATGCCGCCATCGGTAATGAAGGTGCCGCCTGTGAGCTGCGGCAAACCGTTTCTGTACTTAGCCATTGTTGAAGCCTCTCCCTCGCGATACCCGATTGGCTGTCGTCGATGAATGATGTTCTGGCGCTTAATCGGCTGTCAAACTAGGCGACTTCAGGTATACTCCAGGCGGTTTTGGCTTTTGCCGATTGATATCAATCGCTTGCTTCAACCGATCCTGCCAGGGGCGGAGGCAGGTCTGATCGTGCAACACTGAAAACTGTACCGGCGGTACAGGAGGGGACATGCGAAAGGGCGAGGAAACGCGGACCCGCATCCTCGATGTGGCCGAAGCGGCCGTCTTGCAGAAGGGTTTCGGCGGCACCTCCATCGAGGAACTGATCGCCGAGACCGGCATCACCAAGAGCGGCTTCTTCTATCATTTCAGGGACAAGAACGAGCTCGCCAAGGCGCTGCTCAACCGCTACATCGAAAATGACGAGCGCATCTACGATGAGATCTTCAGCCGCGCGCGCGAGCTGACCGGCGATCCGCTGCAATCCTTCCTTCTCGGCCTGAAATTGCTGTCCGAATTGCTCTCCGACCTGCCGAACGGCCATCCCGGCTGCCTGGTGGCGACTGTCTGCTATTACGAGCGGTTGTTCGACCGGGAGATACAGGAGACCAACCGGAATGCGGTGCTCGCCTGGCGGCGGCGTTTCGGCCGCATGCTTCGGGAGATCATGGAGGTCTATCCGCCGCGCGAACCCGTCGACGTCGACCAACTCGCCGACATGGTGTCCTCCGTCCTGGAAGGCGGCATTGTTCTGTCGAAGACGCTGAAGGAGCCGAACACGCTGGCCGAACAGGTGCTGATGCTCCGCACCTTCGTGAAGATGCTCTTCCTGCCGGTGGCGGAGATGCCGAGGGCTTAGCCGGCGCTCAGTCCCCGTCCTCCAGCGCCGCCGCCATTTCCGCGAGCTTGCGCACGGTGTTGAGATTGCGCGACGTCCCTGGCTTCAGCGCCTGCAGCTTCAACTTCGAGCGGCCGGAACCATTGGGATAATGCACATAGATTTCCCGGCCGGTGAGCTTCGCCTCCTCGCCGTCGGGCGCCACCATCTTTTCCAGCGCATCGCCGGGCGGCTTTTCGGGCAGGAAATAGACGAGCAGGAAGTTCGGCTTGGCGTCGGGAAAGGGTGCGTCGTCGACGATGCCGTCGAGTTCCTTGCGGCTGCGCACCATCACGCCCGGCCGCTTGCCCAGCTTCTTGCCGATTGCCTCATCGAGCCGCTCCTCCACCGCCTTTTCCGCTTCATCCGCGCGGAAAAGCACGTTGCCGCTCTGGATGTAGGTCTTCACGTCGGAAAAGCCCAGGCCTTCGCAGATTGCCTTCAGGTCGGCCATCGGCAAAGAGCCGGCGCCGCCGACATTGACGGCGCGAAGCAATGCAACAAAGACCGTCATCGGCTCCTCCGAGCTTTACATCTTGCCAGCAACCTTGATCGCAAACGCATATTCAAAGGCGATCTCTTCCAGCCGCTGGAAACGGCCGGAGGCGCCGCCGTGGCCGGCGTCCATGTTGGTCTTGAGCAGGATCGGCGCGTTGCCCGTCGTCTTGTCGCGCAGCTTCGCTACCCACTTGGCCGGCTCCCAATAGGTGACGCGCGGGTCGGTCAGGCCGCCGAGCGCCAGGATGGGCGGGTAGGCTTTTGCGTCGACATTGTCATAGGGCGAGTAGGAGGCGATCTGCTCGTATTCTTCCTTGCTGTCGATCGGGTTGCCCCATTCCGGCCATTCCGGCGGGGTGAGCGGCAAAGTGTCGTCGAGCATGGTGTTGAGCACGTCGACGAAGGGAACGGCGGCGATGAGGCCGGCGAACTTCTCCGGCGCCATGTTGGCAATCGCACCCATCAGCATGCCGCCGGCCGATCCGCCCTCGGCGATGATCTTCGCGTAAGACGTGAACTTCTGTTGATTCAGATAGTCGGCCGCTGCGACGAAGTCCTTGAAGGTGTTCGTCTTCTTGTCCATCTTGCCGTCTTCGTACCAGGAAAAACCCTTGTCCTTGCCGCCGCGGATATGGGCAATCGCATAGACGAAGCCGCGGTCGGCGAGCGACAGGCAATTGGTGTTGAAGCCGGCCGGAATGGTGATGCCGTAGGCGCCATAGCCGTAGAGCAGGCAGGGCGCGCTGCCGTCGAGTGGGGTATCCTTGCGATAGAGCAGGGTGACCGGCACCTTCTCGCCATCCCGTGCCGGGGCAAAGACGCGGCGCGTGATGTAGTCGTCGGGATTGTGGCCGGACGGCACTTCCTGCGTCTTCAACAGCGTGCGCTCGCGCGTCACCATGTTGTAGTCATAGAGCTGCGACGGCGTCGTCATCGAGGAATAGGAGAAGCGGATGATATCCGTGTCGTATTCCGCCGCACCCTGCAGTCCCAGCGAATAGGCTTCCTCGGCAAAGGCGATCGCATGTTCCTCGCCGGTCGCCCGATCGCGGATCATGATCTGCGGCAGCCCGTCCTTGCGCTCCAGCCACAGAAGATGGCGGGCATAGGCCATGTGGCTGATAACAAGCGTGCCGGGCTTGTGGGCGACCACTTCGCGCCAGTTCTCTTTGACCGGATTATCGACCGGCGCTTCCATGATCTTGAAATCCTTGGCACCGCCATCATTGGTAAGGATGTAGAAGACGTCGCCGCCCTCGGTCAGCGAATATTCGATGCCTTCCTCGCGCGCAGCCACCAGCTTCGGCTCGGCTGTCAGGTCCTTGGTCGACAGCAGCCGGTATTCGCTGGTCTCGTGGTCGTGAATGTCGATATAGATGAAATCGTCGAGCAGCGAGCCGCCGACGCCCATGAAGAAGCCGGCATCCGGCTCCTCATACACCAGCCGGTCTTCCGACTGCGGCTGGCCGAGAATATGGTGGAACACCTTCGACGGCCGGTGGTTTTCGTCGAGCGCCGAATAGAAGAAGCTTTTGCCGTCGGGCGCCCAGACGCCTCCGCCGCCGGTATTCTCGATCCGGTCGGCAAGGTCTTGCCCAGTCGAAAGGTCGCGCACCTGCAGCGTGAAGAATTCCGAGCCCTTGTCGTCATAGCCCCAGATGCCGCGGCCGTGATCGCTCGAATGGTCGAGACCGGCGAGACGGAAATAGGCCTTGCCGGCCGCCTCCTTGTCGCCGTCGAGCAGCACCGTGCGAATCGATTCGTCGGCGACATTACCGTCGCGGGCGATGCGGAAATAACGCGGCTGTTCGCCGCCTGTGACATAAAAGGTGCCGTAAGCATAGGCGCCGTCCTTCATCGGCACCGAGCTGTCGTCTTCCTTGATGCGGCCGCGCATTTCGGCAAACAGCACCTTCTGCAGAGGCTTGGTGTCCTCCATCGCCGCGTTCATATAGGTGTTTTCGGCTTCGAGATGGCGGCGGATCTCAGGGTCGAGAATCGACGGATCCTTGAACATCGCCTGCCAGTTGTCGGCGCGCAGCCAGGCATAGTCGTCCGTGCGGGTGATGCCGTGGCGCGTATCGGAGGTGGGCTTCTTCGGTGCGGCAGGCGGTGTCGGCAGGCTCTTGAAAACGGACAAGGAATGGCTCCGGGTCGGAATGTCGGGTTGGCAAGAGATAGAGGCCCACTGGTCCCGGATCAAGCGGCAAGGCTGCGGCAAGGGTAGAGGTGCCCTTCCACAGACAAGGAGGACGCCCGGCCCACCTTGCCTTGATGTCACCACAATATTTAAGAAAGTCCGCTATCTCAGTGAATTTGCACGTGCCAAGCTCCCGGCAAGCTGTCGGCGGTAGGGTGAAAATTGCAGAATAGTAAGGGATTTCTCCGCAATGCCGAAACGTCTGGTCCTGTTTCTATCCCTCGCAAGCCTTGCAGCCCCCGCCTTTGCCGTCGATCCCGCCATCAAGAAGCAGCTGGAAAAACTCGATCCCTCGACCCGCCTGGAACAGAGCTGCGACACCGAGGCGATGAGCCGCATCAACAAGGACAGCACCGGCTTCAAGCCCGACAAGGTGATCGCCTACACCTTCAAGGACCCGATCCCTGGCGACAATTCGCTGGACGCGCCGGGTGCCGTCTTCCGCAGCAAGGGCGACTGGTACCATCTCTCCTACAATTGCATCACCGGTCCGCAGCATATCAACGTGCGCGAGCTCAATTACGAGATCGGCGAGAAGGTGCCGCGCGAGAAGTGGAACAAGTATTATCTCTATGATTGATACGGTGATTGATGCGGTCCTGCCCGTCCAAGCGGCTGCGGTGACATCCGGCCGCATGGCGCCGGGGGAGAGCTGCCGCTAAAATCGGCAGCTCGAATCATAGAAACCCATTATATGAACCGCATCCTGTTCGCTTCGGCGTTCCTTCTCGTCAGCATCTCCGCTGTATTCGCGGACGGAATTCCGTCAGCCGCGCCGGCGGTAGCCAGTCCGGTCCCGGCTGCAGTCAGTCCGGTCCCGGCTGCAATCAGTCCGGCCCCGAAGGCGCCGGCGCCAAAGCTCGTCGAGCCGCATCTGCACATCGCCCGTTCCAACCTCGCCGGCCATGCCCGCATTGCGCTCACCTTCGATGCCTGCATGGGGCAGGCGGACGAGCGCATCCTTTCGACACTGGTGCGTGAACGTATCCCGGCAACGATCTTCGTCACCGCCCGCTGGCTGAAGCGCAATCCCGCAGCACTTGCCGTCTTCCTGCAAAACCCCGATCTCTTCGAACTTGAAAACCACGGCGAAAACCATATTCCGGCCGTCGACACGCCGACGCTGATCTATGGCATCGCCTCCGCCGGCTCGCCGCAGGCGGTGCGGCAGGAAGTCGAAGGCGGCGCTGCCGCCATGGTCGCAGCCGGCATCCCGGCGCCGCACTGGTTCCGCGGCTCGACCGCCAAATATGATCTTTCCGCCATCGGAGAGATCCGCGCCATGGGCTATCGCATTGCCGGTTATTCGGTAAACGGCGACGGCGGCTCGCTGCTCGGGGCTGTGATCACCGAAAAGCGCATCGCCTCGGCTAAGGACGGCGATGTCGTCATCTCCCATATCAACCAGCCGACCCATGCGGCCGGCGAGGGGGTGGCCAAGGCGCTGGTCGATCTCAAGGCGAAGGGCACGGAGTTCGTCCGGCTCGAGGATGTCGAGGACACCGGCGACGACAAGACGACGGAGTGATTCTCCGGCTGAAGGAATGCCGTGGGGAACACCCCTCTGCCCGGCAGGGCAGAGGGGTGTCCACGCCACGACAGTCAATGTGGGACCTTACCTCAGCTCATTCCCGGCCCGCACCAAACCCTCTCCAAAACGGCGCAAACCCGGTCCATCCCTGTCGAGCGCAAAATCCTCGAACCAATCCCGTTGCATGCCGGCGAGCATGGCGCCGATCATCTGCGCGGCGAGGTAGGAAAAGGTAATGCCGTTGCCGCCGTAGCCATAGGCGGCGAACACATGCGGCGTCTCCGGCACCGGGCCGATCAGCGGCAGACCGTCGACCGTCTCGCCGAAAGTGCCGCACCAGGCGTGTTCCACCCGCGTATCCGCCTTCGGCCACAGCCGCTTCATCTTCTCCTGGATCGCCATGGTCTTGGCCGGCAGCTTCCGATCTCGTATCTCGGCATCCGTGGTATCGTCATCCTCGCCGCCGGCGACGATGCGATTGTCCGCCGTCGTGCGCATGTAGAGGTAGGGGTGGCTGTCCTCCCAGATCAGCGCCCTGTCGCGCCAGAAATTTGCCGGATCCTGCGGCACGGTGGCGAGCGCCCAGCTTGAACTCGAGCGGTGCAGCTTCGGCATGTCGAGACCCGGCATCGAATAGCCGGTCGCCAGCACGACACGCCGCGCCTCGATGACGTGGCCTCCATCGGTCTCTGCCGTGACGCGATCGCCTTCGCTGTGAAGCGCGGTCACGGAAGCGTTGACCAGCCGCGCACGGCGCCGCACCGCCATCTCGATCAGGGCCCAGGTCAGAAGCAGCGGATCGCACTCCGCCGAACCCGGCGAATAGATCGCGCCATCCCGGTCGAGCTCGAATTGTGTGAAGAGATCGGGATGTTCAAGATAGACGCCGGGCAGGCCGGCCCGGCGGCGAAGCTGGCGCTCCTCCAGGAGGTCGCGCGCGCCTTCGCGGCCGTCGGCCAGATAGAGCGTGTTGCGCGGCCGGAAGCTGCAGGCGATCCCGTTGGCGGCGATCAGCTTGGAAAGGCCGGCGACCGCGGCACCGCTGCGGCGGTAGATGCCGGCCGCGCGCTCGAAGCCGTAATAGTCCTCGAGTTCGGTGAGCGTGCTGTCGATTTCCCATTGCAGCATCGCCGTGCTCGCCGCGGTGCTGCCGAAACCGGGCTCCTCCCGGTCGATGAGCGCCACGGAAAAACCGCGGGCCGTCAAATGTTCTGCAACCAAGGCACCGGTGATGCCGCCGCCGATCACGGCGACGTCGGTGGAAAAGCTTTGGTCGATCGGCCGCCATTCCGGCCGTATGCCGCTTTTCCCCCAAAGAGAACGCCCGCTCACCATCTGGTCGTGATCGGATTCGGCAAGATCGAGATCAGATGCCACTGACGTCCCCCCGGTTGATCATTTCGGCAACTGCGGCTGCGGCTTTTCCTCGATCAGCAGTTCGTCGATGACAGTCATGACGATCAGCGAGAGCGGCAGCGCCAGCATGGCGCCGACGGCGCCCCACATCCATGTCCAGAACAGGATGGCGAGGAAGACGACGAAGGGATTGATTTCCAGCCGCCGTCCCATCACTGCGGGGAAGATCAGGTTCTCCATGAGCAGATGCACGGTAAAGAAGGCTGCCGCCGGCATCAGGCCGATAAGGAGGCCGTCGTGGGTCAGGATGCCGGCGACCGCGACGGCAAGCGTCATCAGCGTGATGCCGAGATAGGGGATGAAGCTCGACACGAAGGCAAAGAAGCCCCAGAGCACCGGGGCCGAAAGCCCGCCGGCATAGGCGATGACAGTCATGACGACGCCGAGCCCGACATAGATCAGCGAGGCCGTTGCGAAATAGAAGCCGAGCACCTGCTCGACGGCATTGATGACGCGGATCGCCGCCAGACGCTGCGTGCGGGTGCGGAAGGTCATGATGATCGTCTTGCGCAGGTTGACCCGACCAGCGAGGAAGAAAAGCAGCGCCGCAAAGAAGATCAATCCCTGCACCAGCGCCGGCGTCAGGTTGGTGGTCACCACATGCAGCACGTTGCCAGTGTTTTCGAGCAGCGCACCGATTGACATCGACCCGCTTTCGAATGTCGCCGGCGTGATATGCAGCCATCTGATACGTTCCAGATAAGGCATGACGCGGTTGATGGTTCGCTCGGCGAAGGCCGGCCCTTCATTGGCAAGCGTCATCAGCGGGTCGGCAAGCGAGTTGATCAGCAGGAAGATCACCAGCGCCACGCTGCTTGACAGGATGAAGGCGTTGGCAAGCCGCGGCACACCCATCTTGCTGAGCTTTTCTGCCGCCATGCCGAGGATCATGCCGACGACGACGGCAAGTGTGATCGGAATGAGGATCAGTGACATCAGGTAGACGGCGGCAAGGAAGAGAATGCCGAAGATGCCGATGATCGCCCAGGCCATGCTGACGTCGAGCCCGTCTTTTTCCAGCCGGTGCAGCGGCGGCGGCGGCAGTTCTTCCGCAGCCTCCTTCAGCGACTGTGCCCAGGCGCTGGTGTGGCGTTCGCCGATGGCGATCTTCTTTGCTTGTTTGCGGATGCCATTGGCGATGCCCATGCGGTGAGGTCCCCGAAGCCCCATTGCTTCCTCACGGAAACGCGCCGATAGGGTTCCGGTTCCCTGAGGGAACGACCGTCTGTTAAGGTACGTCCGGCATGTCTTTGCGCCGATGGCATTGCCCGCATGGCGTGAGCGTCCTCAACCGCTATGGCTGACCCGCAGCAATCTGGAAATTACGCCGAAAGCGTCAGGCCGATACCCCAGGGATCCCTGAGGAACACGCCGCCGTCACGCTTCTCGCTTTTGATCTCCCGCGCATCGAGCTTGGAGACCGCCGCATCCAGTGTCGCCTTGTCGTTGAAACGGACCTTGTAGTCCGAAAGTCCGGTCATATTGCCGGCGCGTGCCGTGGCGCCCCGGCTGTTCCAGATATTGGCGCCGAGATGGTGGTGGTAGCCGCCGCTCGCAAAGAAGCTCGCGCCCGGATAACGCGCCATCAGCTTGAGGCCGAGGACGTCGCGGTAAAAGGCGTCTGCCTGAGGGATGTCGCCGACCTGCAGATGCAGGTGGCCGATCGCCGTCCCCGCAGCCATGCCGTCCCAGCGCTCATCAGGCGCGCTGTTGTAGAGCGCCTGCAGGTCGAGGCGCAGCGTCGCCATCTCCACCATGCCGTCCTCATGGAATTTCCATTGTTCGTGCGGCCGGTCGGCATAGATCTCGATGCCATTGCCTTCGGGATCGGAAAGATAGATCGCCTCGCTGACGAGATGGTCCGAGGCGCCGTCGAGCGCGACGTTGTTGTTTGCCGCATGGCGCAGCCAGCGTGCGAGCTCCGTCCGGTCCGGCATCAGGAAGGCGGTGTGGAAAAGGCCGGCGGCATTGCGCGGCGCGATGGTCGCATCTTTTGCGGTCGTCAGCGTCAGCAAAGGCAGGTCGCCGACACCCAGCACTTCGCCGCTCGCCGTCTTCTCGATCACCTTCAGGCCGAGCATCGATTGGTAGAAGCCGGAAACCAGGCCGAGGTCGGTCACGACCAGATGCGACTGGTCGATATAGGCCGGCCGCGTCAGCGCATAGGAAGTTTCGGTCGTCATGGCTTGTTCTCCTGCCTCTGAATTGGCCCGTAGGATAGAAGGCGTACCGGCGGTGGCGGCAAACATGCCGCCCGTGGCAAGCCCGAGGAAGTTTCGCCGGTTCATTCGCCTCTGATCTCCCCTCGGCTGCCGTACTTGAGCCCTATATGGCGCATTCCAATTGTTCACAGAAGACCCGTTTTTGAGGATGAAGCGTTGAGCAGATGTTGACGATGACTTGCGTCCACTTGATTGCGATCAATGCGCTCATATCTTCTTTAGAGGAAGCTTATGCATCGCAGTCATGGAGGGAAGCCATGTACAGAAAGATCATCGTAGCGATCGCCCTCGGCGGCATCGAAAAGGGAGAAAAGATCCTCCGCAAGGCCGCGTCCTTGCTCGATGACGGCGGTGAGATCATCGCGCTCAACGTCATCGAAGATGTGCCGAGTTATGTCGCGATCGAGTTGCCGGCCAATATGGTCGAGGACGTCATGAAGGACAGCCGCGAGCAACTGCAAGCACTGCTCGCCGCAGCCGGTGTTGCGGCAACTGTCGAGATCGGCAACGGCCCGCCTGCCAAAGCGATCATCTCCGCCGCCGAAAGCCACGGCGCCGACCTGATTATCGTCGCCTCGCACGTTCCCGACTTTTCCAACTACTTCATCGGCGCCACCGCCGATCGGGTCGTGCGCCATGCCAAATGCTCGGTGCTGGTTGACCGTCAGAAGGTTTGACTTTTCACCCTGCTGCCTGTCACGAAGATTTACCGCCCGTGCGCTTTGCCACAGTTGCACGCCCGTCCGTTCGATGCGACGATTGCAATCGGGTATGAAACGGATTGGCGTGCATGGGCGAGTTCAACGGCATTCGCTGGGCTTATGATAGATATGAATTGATCGCCGACGGTATCGTCCATGGCGTCGGTCTCGTGCTGGCGCTGATCGGGGCCACCGCGCTGATCTTCTACGCCACGGTCTGGAGTTCCTATGGCGCGCTCGCCGCCGCCTGGATCTATGGCGTCGGGCTGGTGCTGACGCTTGCCATTTCCTTTTCCTACAACGCCTGGCCGGTCTCGCGCACGAAATGGTATCTGCGCCGCTTCGATCATTCGGCGATCTTCCTCTTGATCGCTGCCACCTATACGCCCTTCCTCGAACGTGGCGCCGACGATCCGCTGCTCTTGTTCATGCTGGTCGCGATCTGGCTGTTTGCCGCCGTCGGCATTGTCCTGAAATGCGCCTTTCCCGGGCGTTTCGACCGTCTTGCCATCCTGCTTTATCTCGCCATGGGCTGGAGCGGCGTGCTCGTGGCCGAGCCCGTCGCATCGCGCATTCCCGCCGCCTCGATGCTGCTGATCGTCATCGGCGGCGTCATCTATTCGCTCGGCGTCATCTTCCATGTCTGGGAGAAGCTGCGCTTCCAGAACGCCATCTGGCACGGTTTCGTCGTCACTGCCGCGGCGGTGCATTATTCGGCCGTCTTCACCTGTTTCAGCCTGTCGGCGCCGGGCCTCTGAACGACTGATGTGCCCGAAGCCGTTGCTATTGCGCATCCGCCGTTTACATCTTTGCAGGCGGGGCGTATGCCCGCCTTCGCAAACAATATGAACCTGAGCATCATGACAGACGCTGTCCTCCTCCGCGACGCCACCGAAGCCGATCTTTCCGCCATCCGCGATATCTATAATCACGCCGTCGAGCACACGACGGCGATCTGGAACGATACGCTGGTCGATCTCGAAAATCGGCTGGAATGGTTCAGGGCGCGCAAGGCGCGCGGCTTTCCCGTCATCGTCGCCGAAATGTCGGGCAAGGTCGCAGGCTATGCCTCCTATGGCGACTGGCGGCCTTTCGACGGCTACCGCCACACGGTCGAGCATTCCGTCTATGTCGACAAGGATTGCCGGGGTGCAGGCATCGGCGAGCGGCTGATGCGGGAACTGATCGCGCGTGCTGCGGCCGGCAATATCCATGTGATGATTGCCGGCATCGAGGCGGAGAACACCGCCTCGATCAGGCTGCACGAAAAGCTCGGCTTCCGCCTCGCCGGCAGATTCTCCGAGGTCGGCACCAAGTTCGGCCGCTGGCTGGACCTCACCTGCATGGAGTTAAGCCTGCCAGGCACGGCGAATTGATCCACCCGCCCGGCAAGGCGGATTAACCGCCTGCTAGGCAAGGTGGATACCACCTGCCAGGAAAAGCCGGACCGCAATCCATTGTGAAGGGCGCGCGCCATCTTTTTATTGTAGTCTGAGCTGTGTAAGAAATTGGAAGGCTGCTTCGCGAAAGGCAGCCTGAAAGCGTCATGCAAGCGTCATGGGGGTGAATAGTTCAATGGCAATGCACGGATCGTCGCTCGGTCTCCTTGCCCTCGTCCTTTTGGCATTTCCGCCGGTTGCCGCACGAGCCGCCGATTGCGGCAGCCTGGCCTCGCCGAAGCTCGACTGGCAGGATTGCACCAAGAAGAACCTGATGCTGCAGGGCAGTGACCTCGAAGGCGCCAATCTCGTCGGCACCGATTTCTCGCTGACCGATCTTGCTGGTGCCAACGTCAAATCCGCCAATCTGGAGAAAGCGACGCTGGTGCGCGCCTCACTGGAGGGCGCACACGCCGAAGGCGCCAACTTCGCCAAGATCGAGGCCTATCGCTCCAACTTCGCCAATATCATCGCCGAAGGCGCGTCCTTTGCCGGCGCCGAGTTGCAGCGTGCCAATTTTGCCGGTGCCCGGCTTGCCGGCGCGAGCTTCGAAAAGGCCGAGCTCGGCCGCGCCGATTTTGACAAAGCGGTGCTGACGGCGGCGAAATTCTCTTTCGCCAATCTCTCCCGAGCCGACCTCTCCGGCGCCACTTTCGAAACAACGCCGATGTTCGACCGCGCCTTCATGTTCCTGACCCGGATCGAAGGCCTCGACCTCTCGGCCGCAACCGGGCTCGAACAGGCGCAGATCGACCTGGCTTGCGGCGATGCCTCGACCAAGCTGCCGGCCGGCCTCTCGGCACCGACAACCTGGCCCTGTCCTGCTGAGCACCAGTGATCGGCGGGCTCGGCGTATCGTCGAGTAGCACTGCCGATCAAGACGGGGAGAGACAGCGACCGATGGCACCGGTTAAGCCGCCTGTCGATTGCTGCGCAGGGCTTATTTCCCGGGCTCGAACACCATGGAGTGGCCGTTGATGCAGTAGCGCAGGCCGGTCGGTGGTGGGCCGTCGGGAAAGACGTGGCCGAGATGGGCGTCGCAGCTGCCGCAACGGATTTCGGTGCGCACCATGCCGTGGCTCGTGTCGCGATGCTCGATCACCGCTTCGGGCGACACCGCTTCGAAATAGCTCGGCCAGCCGCAGCCGGCATCGAATTTCGTGTCGGAGCGAAAAAGCGGCGCGTTGCAGCCGACGCAGCGGTAAAGCCCCGTCTCGAACGAATCCCAGTAGGGCCCGGTGAAGGCGCGTTCGGTGCCGTGCTGGCGCGTGATGCGGTATTGCTCGGGAGTGAGCTGCTCTTTCCATTCGGCGTCGGTCTTGTGGATCTTGGCGGTGGTCGCAGTTTCGGACATGAGGGTGCTCCTTTCGCCGAGGGGCGGGTTCCGTTTCGCGAGAAAATGTGGTGCGCCGCGTTCACTTCATCAAGTCTGCCGCGGCGCGCATGAGATCGACGGCATACCCAATTGGGGGAAGAGGCTTGCTTTTACATCCGTTAGGGGTTTTCTGTTAGGGTTAATGTTGCGTGCATTGGAGAATCACTGGTGTTTGAAACAGCAATCGTCCTGCTCTACGGCCTTGTGGCCGTGGCCGCCATGGCGGTCACGCTGTTGGAAGGCTGGGCCAACCATGACGGCTTGACGCTTCATCGTCTCGCCGGGCTCCTCGCTTGCCTGCTCTGGCCGTTGACGCTTCTGGTCTTCATCCTTCACGGTTGCATCGCCCGGCTGCTGACGCGCCTTTCCAGATCGACAGCCTGATCGGCTTCGAACATCGCCTGCTTCGCCGGACCGGCCGAAATCGCTTGAGACACTCCCCCGTTTCGCCTAAGTCAGAAGACAGGCCGGTTTTCGCCGGCTTTTTGTCTGTTGCCTTTCCGGTGTCGCGGGTCTTTTCAGACGCAAGGGATGCCGTACCGCTTTGAATTGCTGCATAATTTCGTTCCTTGAATCGATTCCGGTTTAAGGAGTTATCCAGTAGAGGAGAAGACATGGCCGATGTCACGGCTCTGACATTTCTGGCCCTGTGTCTTCCGCTCGCCGGCGCTCTTGCTGCTCCCTTCGTCATCCGCATCTTCGGCGCAAACGGCGCCTGGCTCCTGGCGATCGCTCCCTTGCTCGCCTTCCTGCATTTCCTGCGGTTCATTCCTCAGATCGCGCGCGGTGAGGTCGTCACCGGCGGCTATTCCTGGGTGCCGAGCTATCATCTCTCTTTCTCCTGGTTCCTCGATGGCCTGTCTCTGGCTTTCGCGTTGCTGATCACCGGCATCGGCACGCTGATCGTGCTTTATGCCGGCGGCTATCTCAAAGGACACAAGGATCAGGGCCGCTTCTTCTCTTTCATCTTCCTCTTCATGGGCGCGATGCTCGGCGTCGTCGTTTCCGACAGTTTCCTGATGCTCTTCGTCTTCTGGGAACTGACGTCGATCACCTCCTTCCTGCTGATCGGCTTCGATCACGAGCGTGAGGCGGCTCGCCGCGCCGCCCTGCAGGCGCTTGTTGTGACCGGCGGGGGAGGGCTCTGCCTGTTGGCCGGCCTGCTGCTGCTCTGGAACATCTCTGGCGTCACCGAGATGTCGCGGCTCATGGGAACGGGCGATGTCGTGCGCGAAAGCCCGCTCTATCTGGCTGCCCTCATCCTGGTCCTGGGCGGCGCCTTCACCAAGTCGGCGCAGTTCCCCTTTCATTTCTGGCTGCCGAATGCCATGGAAGCGCCGACGCCGGTTTCGGCCTATCTGCATTCGGCGACGATGGTGAAGGCAGGCGTCTATCTGCTGATGCGGCTCAATCCCGTCATGGGGGCAACCTCTGCCTGGGAAATCCTTCTGCCCTTCTTTGGCGGGCTGACGCTGGTGGTCGGCACCGCGCTTGCGATCCGCCAGACCGACCTGAAGCTCAAGCTCGCCTATACCACCGTCTCCTCGCTCGGCCTGCTCGTCATGCTGATCGGCTTCGGCTCGGACCATGCGGTCGAGGCGGCAGCACTCTATCTGGTGGCGCATTCCCTCTTCAAGGGCGCTCTCTTCATGGTCGCCGGCATCATCGATCACGAGACCGGCACGCGCGATATCACCAGGCTCAGTGGCCTTAGGCGGGCGATGCCGCTCACCTGGATGATCGCGCTTGCGGCGGCCTTCTCGATGGCCGGCCTGCCGCCCTTCTTCGGCTTCCTCGCCAAGGAGGAAATCTATACCGCGCTCGCCAGTGGCGATGTCCGCGCACTCACTTTCACCGCCATAACCGTCTTCGGCAATGCGCTGATGTTTGCCGTCGCCTTCGCCGTGGCGCTGAAACCCTTCCTCGGCCAACCGGTGGAGACGCCGAAACCGCCGCACGAAGCGCCCGTCCTGCTTTGGCTCGGCCCGGCCGTTCTCGCCGTCCTTGGCCTGCTCGCCGCGATCTTCTCGACCTTCACCCATGCCGTCCTGTCCTCGCCGATCGCATCCGCCATCCGCCAGACACCCGTTGAAATCGACATTTCGCTGACGCCGCATGTCGGCCTGCCCTTGGCGCTCTCCGCCCTGACCGTGCTGCTCGGTATCGGCGTCTACTGGCAGCTCGCGCGCGCCCGTTTCCTGATGGCCGTCTTCCTGCGCGCGGCAGGCCCCGGGCCGGACCATGGCTTTGATGTCGCTATATCGGGCCTTGTCCGCTTTTCCGGCCGGGTCATGCGTGTGCTCCAGCCGGGGCGGCTGGAGATCTACGTCACCTGCACCTTCCTCTGCGTTGCCGCCATCCTCATCGTCCCGCTCGTCGTCTATGGCGAGCTGCCGCGTCTGCCGGCCTGGCCGACCGATGTCAGGCTGCATGAATGGGCGGTCTTCCTGATCGCCGCCTTCGGCCTGGCCGCCGTGCTCATTGCCCGCGACCGGCTGACGGCGATCGTTTCGCTCGGCATCCAGGGTTTCGCCGTCGCCATCATCTTCCTGCTGTTCGGCGCGCCGGATCTGTCGTTTACCCAGTTCATGGTCGAAACCCTTTCGGTGGTGATTCTTGCCCTGGTCATGACCAGGCTTCGTCTCTCGCCCGACGATCAGCGGCCGCTCGGCCGCAAGCTCTTCGACGGCGCGCTGGCGCTTGCCTGCGGCCTCGGCTTCACGCTTCTCCTGATGCGGGCAACCGAGGCACCGTTCAACGACGCGCTGACGGCTTTCTTCAACACCTATTCCAAATCGATCGCCCACGGCGCCAATGTCGTCAACGTCATCATCGTCGATTTCCGCGGCACCGACACGCTTGGCGAAATCGCCGTCGTCGCGGTCACCGGCCTTGCCATCCTGGCGCTGATCCGCATCCGCGCCGGCAGCGAGCGCAAGCTTGCCACCAACGATCCCGCGGCGGAGGGTTGAGCGCGTGAACACCCTCATCTTCCGCACCGCCGCCCCGTTTCTCACCGCGCTGATGCTGCTTTTTTCCGTCTTCGTGCTGCTGCGCGGCCATAACGAGCCGGGCGGCGGCTTCATCGGCGGGCTGATCGCTGCCTCGGGACTGGCGATCTACGGCATTGCCCGCGGCGTTGGCGCCGTTCGCCGGGCGCTGTTTTTCCATCCGCTGTCGATTGCCGGCTTCGGCTTGTTTCTGTCGACCGTGGCCGGTCTTCTCTCCATCCTGTTTGCCGTTCCCTTCATGACCGGCCTCTGGATCTATCCGACGCTTTTCGGCGCCGAGGTGCCGCTGTCCAGCGTCATGCTCTTCGATGTCGGCGTCTATCTCGTCGTGCTCGGCGCCATCACCTCGATCGCACTGGCGCTCGAGGAAAAGGAGGTGGAATGATGGAGCCGCTTCTCGCGATCCTCGTCGGCCTGTTCTTTGCCGCCGCCATCTATCTGATGCTGTCGAAATTCTCGATCCGCATCATGCTCGGCATCGCCATCCTCGGCAACGCCGTCAATCTGCTGCTCTTTACCGGCGGCCGGCTGACGCGCGAGGTGCCGCCGATCATCCCGGTGGGCCTCGACAGCTTGCCCGCAGGCACGGCCAACCCGCTGCCGCAGGCCCTCATCCTGACGGCGATCGTCATCTCCTTCTCCTTCCTCGCCTTCCTGCTGGTGCTGACCTACCGCGCCTATCAGGACCTCGGCACCGACAACACCAGCGACATGCGCGCCGCCGAGCCCGACGACCGGCCGCTGCCGCCATTGGGGTATTGAGCCGGATGGTTGTGCGGATGCTCACCCCAAGACAAGCCCTCTCTTGCAATTGCGGAGGCGCCATCTGATGGCCGCCCCCACCTCCACCGTCGATCTCTCCACCGCCCTGATCAACGCTCCGGTGCCGATCGGTCACTGGCTCGCCATCCTGCCGGTCGCCCATTGCATCACGCTCGGCGCCGTCCTGCTGATGCTGCGCGCCTATCCCCGTCTGCAGGCCTGGCTTGCCATCCCTGGCCTTGCGGCGCTGGCGCTGATCGATGCGGCGCTGCTCGCCAAGGTCGCGGCCGACGGGCCGCTGACCATGGTCATGGGCCGCTGGCTGCCGCCCTTTGGCATCGCCTTCACCGTCGATCTCTTCGGTGCGCTGATGGCCTTCACCGCGGCCGTTGCCGCGCTCGCCGGCGGTATCTATGCGCTGGCCGATATCGGCGAAAGCGGCCGGCGATACGGCTTCTTCCCGCTGCTGATGCTGCTGATGGCCGGCGTCACCGGCGCTTTTCTGACCGGCGATATCTTCAATCTCTATGTCTGGTTCGAGGTGCTGTTGATCTCCTCGTTCGGGCTGATCATCCTTGGTTCCGAACGTGAGCAGATCGACGGCGCACTGAAATATGCGGTGCTCAATCTGATCGCCACGACCCTGTTCCTGGTCGGCGTCGGCATTCTCTATGCCGCCTTCGGCACGCTCAGTATGGCCGATATCGCTGCAAAAGCTGGGGATTTGCGCGGCACAGCGCCGCTGATGACGCTGGCAAGCCTCTTCCTGCTTGCCTTCGGCATGAAGGCGGCAGCCTTCCCGGTCAATTTCTGGCTGCCCGCCGCCTACCATACGCCGCGCATCGTGGTCTCGGCACTGTTTGCCGGCCTGCTCACCAAGGTCGGCATATACGCGCTGATCCGGGTGATGGTAATGCTGTTGCCGATGGAGCGCCAGGAATTGAGCCCGGTGATCGCGCTCGCCGCCGCCGCGACCATTGTCGTCGGCGCTCTCGGCGCGCTTGCCGAAAACGATATCCGCAGGCTGTTCGGCTATGTCGTCATATCGGGCATCGGCAACATGCTTGCCGGCGTCGCCCTCGGCGGCCTTGGCGGCATCAGCGGCGCTGTCTTCTATGCGCTCCATTCCATGGTGCTGATGACGGCGCTTTATCTTGCCGCCGGCGAGATCGCCCGGCGCGGCGGCGGCTTTTCGCTGTCGGCCCTCGGCGGGCTCTACAGGCAAAGCGGCGGCTTCACCGCGCTCTCCCTCGTGCTCTTCCTTGCCGCCTGTGGCTTGCCGCCCTTTTCCGGCTTCTGGCCGAAAGTCATTCTCGTCAAGGCCTCGCTCGATCTCGGCGCCTGGTGGCTGGCGGCCTCGATCCTCCTCGGCGGTTTTCTGACGACGATCGCCTTCGGCCGTCTCTTCCTGTTCGCCTATTGGCGCCCGGCGCCGATAGCCCCGACGCCGATAACCCTGAGACCGCCCGGGGTCAGGTGGCGCACGGGCCTGCCGCTCGCGGCGCTGACAGCGCTGGTCGTTGGCTTCGGCATCCTGCCGGAACAGTTGCTGGCGCTGTCGCAATCGGCCGCTGCCGGCCTGGCCGATCCCCAGGCCTATCTTCGTTCGGTCTTCCCGGAAGGGCGCGCGCCGTGATCTTCTTCCTCTTCAACCTGCTGCTTGCCATTGCCTGGGTCACTGTCACTGGCAGCGCCTCGCTGCACAATCTCGTGCTCGGCTTGCTGCTCGGGGCCTTGGCGCTGGTCATCATCCGCGAATCCTTCGGCGGCAAGGCGCATATCCCCCGCGTCCTCCCGGTGCTCTCGCTAGCCGCTCTGTTCCTGAAGGAATTGTCGCTGTCGGCCTGGAAGGTCACGGTCACCGTCCTCTCGCCCGACATGAAGCTGAAGCCCGGCATCTTCGCCTTCCCGCTTACGGTGACGAGCGATTTCCAAATCACTTTGCTCGCAAACCTCATCACGTTGACACCCGGCACGCTTTCGGTCGACGTCTCCGCAGATCGCCGCACGCTCTATGTGCACACGCTCGATTGTTCCGATCCCGAGACGACCAAGCGCGATATCGCCAACGGTTTCGAACGCAAGATCATGGAGGCCTTCCGGTGATCACACCTGCCGCCATCGTCGCTGTCGCATCCTCGGCCGCACTCGTCATCCTCGGCCTGGCGTTGATTCTGACTGTCTGCCGTGTCGTCGCCGGCCCGACATTGCCGGACCGGATCCTCGCCCTCGACATGCTGACCGGCATCGCCATCGGCTTCATCGCCGTCATCGCGGTCAAGACCGGCTTTTCGCTCTATATCGATATCGCCATCTCGCTCGGCCTCGTCGGTTTCCTGGCGACAGTCGCCTTCGCCCGATTCGTGCTGTCGCGCGGCAACATCAAATCGAAGCCGCCCGCCGCTGCGGCAAATGGCAACACGCAAAAGCGCCGGGCAGGGGGGAAGAAGCGATGATCGATTATATCGTTGCTGCCGTCACCGCCCTGCTTTTGATCGTCGGTGCGCTCTTTGCGCTTGCGGCGGCGATCGGCCTGGTCCGGCTGCCCGATCTCTATACGCGCATGCATTCGGCCTCGAAGGCGGGGACTGTCGGCTCCGGGCTGTTGCTCCTTGCCGCCGGCCTCTATTCAGAGGACCCGGCGATTCTCGCTCGCGCCCTTGCCGGTTTCGTCTTCTTCCTGCTGACGGCGCCGGTGTCTGCCCACCTGCTTGCCAGAGCTGCCCATCGTTCGGGATATGATCTCGGTGCACCCTCGGTCCGTGACGATATCAGGGATCGTTGAGCCTATGCTGTTCGGCGACTTTACCAGATTTATGCAAAACTTATGCACAGGAAGCTGTGAGTAAAGCTTGCCGAAGAGCCCCTCAATTCTTCATCTGTCATTTTTTCTCAAGAAAAACGACAAATAATAATTGGCCTTTCGACCAAACGATGGTATTTGAAAATGCAAGTAGAGTTCTGATTGTGAATTGCAATCGTACTGCTTCCAAGTCCCTCAGTTTTGATTTTTAATGTCTAAACTGAGGCCATCGCCTGGGGCATGACGTAGTGGTTTCCAGTCAGGCAGTATAAGAACAGGTCACGCTCTTCGGAATCTAGGGGTGGATTTCGCGTTTTTCGAAACAGAAGGTCGCTTCCTGTGCTTTTGCTGTTCGCTTCTACGAGGCGGGTCTTTGGCGTGTCAGTCAAAGACCGTTTGAGCATGCTAACAGGAGAAAGAATATGACGGATATAGCAACCGGCAGTGCGCCGGAGCTGCTTGTGGAACTGACAGCCGACATCGTCGCGGCCTATGTCAGCAACCATGTTGTACCGGTCAGCGACCTGGCCAATCTGATTTCCGACGTGCATTCGGCACTGAGCAACACGTCCGTACCGCAGCCTGCTGCGGCGATCGTCGAAAAGCAGAAGCCTGCAGTTTCTGTCCGCAAGTCCGTACAGGACGAGCAGATCACGTGTTTGGAATGCGGCGGCAACTTCAAGTCCCTTAAGCGCCACCTGATGACGCATCACAGCCTCTCGCCGGAAGAATACCGCGAGAAGTGGGACCTGCCGACCGATTACCCGATGGTAGCGCCCGCTTATGCCGAAGCGCGTTCGCGCCTGGCAAAGGAAATGGGCCTCGGGCAGCGCCGCAAGCGCGGCCGCGGCTGAGCTTTTTCGAAAGCATCGACGACAAAAAGCCGGGTCTTGTGCCCGGCTTTTTTGTGTGCCTTTTCAAGACGAAGAAATACTCTTTCCGGTATTTAGAGCCTTTCCGGGTTGGATTGAAGCATTCTGTTGGCTCAAACGGAGTCGGATGGTCGACTGGCCGGCCCGTTTCGGCCGGACGCCACGACAGCGTAAGCGATCCAGTCTTATGCTTTGCCGACAGGTTTAGAATGTATTCCTATACTATCAGCAAGTGTTAATATACTCGATTGCAGAGCCGGCACCGACCCGCTCGTCCGTCCTGTGGCTCTCAAAGCAGGCCAGCCACGGTCAAGCCGCAGTGCGGACTCTTGCCTCTTCGCGGATCCTGTTCACCATCGACCGCAGTCCGTTCGAACGCTGCGATGACAGGTTTTCCACCAGGCCGATCTTCGAGAATATCTCGAAGGCATCGAGCCCGGCGATCTCCGATGCCGTCTTGCCGGAATAGGTGGCAAGCACGATGGCGACGAGACCGCGCACGATATGGGCGTCGGAATCACCCTCGAAGCTCATGACGGGATTGTCGGGATCGCCTGTCGTATGGGTCACCAGCCACACCTGGCTGGCGCAGCCCATCACCTTGTTCTCCGAGGTGCGCTTCTCCTCGGCCAAGTCCGGCAGCGCCTTGCCGAGTTCGATAACATAGCGGTAGCGGTCTTCCCAATCGTCCAGGAAAGCGAAGTCGTCGATGATCTGGTCGAGGGATGCCATGCGGAAGCCTTTCACTATTAAAGCAGTTCCAGCAGAAGTGCGCAGCGGTTTTGCGTCCGGAATGCGTCAGGAAATGCTCTAAGACTGCATATAGGTGAAAGACCGGCAGATTTGAACCGCTAAAAAGAAACGCCGTGAGGGATGGGCATCCTCACGGCGCAGCAACATGCTGAAGTAAAAAGGGCAGGCACGTCAGGCATGGGGCATCTCCGCGTCATGCGGACCACCGATGCAAGCTGGTTGAGGGTCAGGTCGCCGGCTTCGGCGTCGGCAGCGGAATAGCGCCGGTCACCACGGCCTCAGAGGAGGCATCGTCCTCGACCGGCGGACGGTAAGGCATCGGCTGGTTGAGCGCGGCTTTTGCCTCGCGCACCTTTTCCTGGATGGCAGGCGTGGTGAGGGAAGGCATGTTGAGCGCCACCGGCATCTGCGGTTCGGCAAGCTTTGCGGCTGCCGGCGCCTCGTCCTTGAACTGGCTGTCGAGAAGTTCATAGGCAACGCGGGCGCCTTCGCGGGCTCGGTAGCCGAGTGCGGTGAGGGTCTCGGTGCCCTTGGCGCAGACTTCGGGCTTCTCCGAGCACATGCCGGTCAAATAGTCATAGGCGCCGCTTGCCGCCGTGAACGCGTCGGACAGCTGCAATTGCGGGCCGTTGGCGAGCTTGTCGGAACTCTCCGTGCTGAAGACGGAAAGAAGCACGAGCACGAGGCCAAACCAGAAGGATCCTTTGATCAGAAACCACATTGTCGTTGCCCATCCTGTTTTCCCCGTCCGGTTCTTGTCGCCGAATCAGGCCGGTTGTCCGGTGTGTTTTCACCCTACCGCCAAGTTGCGAATGCCGCTTTTCGAAACTCACGCGCATTTGCGGCAAATTTAGTTCAAATTTTAGCGAACGGCATTTGAGCCGCATTTTTAGTCGAATGCGAGCGATCGCCGTTAAGCATCAGGGCAGCACCTGCTTGCAATTGCAGGACTTTTGCCGGCTCGCCTTGCCACAGGAGTTAACGCAATGCTGAAATATGAGGAAAATCCGTCGCTTACCCCCTATTAACCACAAAAGGCAAAGAGCCTTCCAGATGCTTCAAAACGAGAATTTCGGCCGTTTCAGGCTGTGAACAGCGCTTTTGCCTTATCCTTTCTTTAAGTCGCCAAGGCCTATTGTCCGGATCGATAGACAGCCTTTCGGGCGGGTATTGCGTGCGTGTATTGAGTAACATTGGCGGCTGGATGACGGCCCTGGTAGACCGGGCAGCGACAAGCTGGCTCTCCCGGACGGGCGGCGGTGAAGCCGTGCGCCAACGCGAGCTCGCGATCCTGCGCCGCCTCGTGCTGCTCTCCTCGGCTGCTCTCGTTGCCGCTCCTATCGGCCTTTCGGCGGTCACCAGTCCGGCCGTGGCGCTGCCGGCAGGTGTCGCCATGGTCTGCGCCGCCTTTCTCTTTTCCGCCGTCGGCAGCATCGCGCTCGCCCGTCAGGGTTCGTCCGCCGGTATCGCCACGCAGTCGGCCGAGGATTTCTACCTTGCCGCCACCCCGGGCCTCGTCTTCTTCCTCGATCCGCATGGCAGTGTGGCGACCGTCGGTGGTCGCGACCGGCGCGATTTCCTCGCCTGGATGCGCGATCCCAAGGGCAGGGGCTTCCTCGAGCAGGTGCATGTCTCCGACCGCATTCTTTTCCTGCAGGCGCTCGATGGCCTGCGCCGGGGCGAGGATGCTCAGAGCGTCGACCTGCGCCTCGACCGGCCCTCGGTCTCGCGCGATCAGCGCCAGTTCGCTTATCTGAGAATGGACATGACGGCCCGGCGCGATGCCGACGGCGAACTTGCCGCCATCATTGCCCAGCTGCGCGATGTCTCCGTCGAGCAGCAGCTGCGTGACGAAGCCCAGAACCGCGCGGCCGATGCCGAATCGGCAAATGACGCCAAATCCCGCTTCCTCGCCGCCGTCAGCCATGAGCTGCGCACGCCGCTGAACGCCATTCTCGGTTTTTCCGACATCCTGATCGGCGAATATTTCGGCAAGTTCGAAAACGATCGCCAGCGCGAATATGTCGGCCTGGTCCGCGAATCCGGCGCGCATCTGCTCTCCGTCGTCAACACCATGCTCGACATGAGCAAGATCGAGGCCGGGCGCTACGAGCTGATCCTCGAAGCCTTCGACATATCGAGCTCCGTCAAATCCTGCGAATCGATGCTGGCCTTGCAGGCCAAGACCAAGGGCCTCACCCTGACGAGCCGTATACAGCGCGGCCTCGGCGAGGTCGTCGCCGATCAGCGCGCCATCCAGCAGATCCTCATCAACCTCGTCGGCAATGCCATAAAGTTCACCGAGGCCGGCGGCGTCGTCTCGGTCGATGCGGCAGCGCGCGACGGCATCCTCAAGCTGACGGTCAGCGACACCGGCATCGGCATCCCGGCCGACAAGCTGGCATTGCTCGGCCAGCCCTTCGTCCAGATCCAGAACGATTACACCCGCCGCTTCGAAGGCTCCGGCCTCGGTCTCTCCCTGGTCAAGGGGCTGGTGGCGCTGCATGGCGGATATTTCGCCATCGCCAGCCAGCCGGGCGAAGGCACGATTATCACCATCGAGATTGCGACGGACGGCTCGGGTGCACAGCACGCCGAAGACGCCGGTCATGGCGCGACTGTCGAGTTTCCGCCGCGGCTGAAGGGCGCGGTCAATAGTGGTGCAGGATTGGAAGAGGGGCGTTTCGATGGCCGCGCGCAAGCGAAAATCGCCTAAGGGAAAAAGGGGACGGCAGCAGCCGGGCCTTCTGATGTCAGGCGCTGCCGCCCTCGGCGGTCTCGGCCTGCAGGGCGCCTCCGTGCTCGGCGGGGTCGGCCTGCAGGGCGCATCCGTGCTCGGCGGCGTCATCGGCCGCAATCCGTCGATCGCCGGCGGCGCGATCACCTTCGCCGTCATCTTCTCCTTCGTCGCCGCCAATGCGCTCTGGTATCAGCCGGGCCTGCATCCGCATCCGATCTTCCGCACCCGCGATCCGCAGTCTCCGACCGTGCTCGGCGCCCGCCGCCCGGCCGAGGAGCAACAGGGCGACGTCACCACCTTCCGGATCGAACGGCCGCAGGATACCGCCACCACCAACGCGACACCGGCGCCTGCCGCACCCGGCCAGCAGCCAAGCCAGCTCGTCATGGACATCCAGCAGCAGCTGGTGCGCCGCGGTCTCTATAACGGCATACCCGACGGCATTATCGGCCCCCGCACCAGTGCGGCCATTCTGTTCTTCGAGGAAACCGTCGGCATGACCCAGACCGGCGATCCGACGCCGGACGTGCTCGTGGCGCTGAAGACCGATGCTGCCGGCCCCTCGACCGTACCCGCCGAAAAGCCGCCCGAGGACGTGAGCTCGAAGGCGGCGGCGGAAGACCCGGTGGCAGCGGCGATCCGCAGCGCCGAGAAGACCGTCAAGACGGTTCCATCGGCGGCAAAGCAGGTTCCATCAAGCCAAATCACCAATGTCGACCTGGTGTTGAAGATCCAGAAGGGTCTTTCCAACATGGCCTATGCCAATGTCGGCGTCGACGGCGTCGCCGGCGAGCAGACCCGCGCGGCCATCCGCCATTTTCAGAAGCACTACAACCTGCCCGAAGACGGCGAGCCGAACCAGGCGGTGCTGAAGAAACTCAAGGAAATCGGCGCGATATAGAGCAATTCCAGTAAAAGTGCGCAGCGGTTTTGCGTCCGGAATTTAGAGCATTTCCGCGAGTTGGAGAAAAACGGAAATACTCTAACCATTAGGATGCCGCCTTCAACAGCCTGTAATGCGTCGTCATCGCCTGCCCCTCGACATCCACCACCTCTTCGATCGGCCCGGCCTCGCGGGCCATCGCCACGCGATAGCGTTTGGGCGGCATACCCGTCATCCGTTTGAAGGCGTTGCTGAAGGCGCTTTCGGATGTGTAGCCGAGCGAAAGCGCCAGCGCCGAAACCGGCATGCTGCCCTCCCGCAGCTCGCGTTCGGCAAGGCGCATGCGCCAGCCGATCAGATAGGTGAGCGGCGCCACCCCCGCCACGGTCTTGAACCGCAGGGCAAAGCTCGTGCGCGACATGCCGGCCGACTTTGCCAGTTCGCCAAGCTGCCAGGACCGGCCGGGATCGCCATGCATCAGCCGCAGCGCCGGCGCAATGCGATCGTCGCCGAAAGCTCGGAGCCACCCGACCGTCAATGGCGCCGAGCTCATGATGTGCGCCCTCAGCACCTGCACGAACATCAACTGCGCAAGCTGGGTCGAGGCGAGCAGGGCGCCTGGCCGCTTTGCCGCCATCTCTCGCACCAGCTGGTCGAGCAGCCAGCGCAGCACGCCGGCTTCGGCAAGGGCGGCGCGCACATGAATGATCGGCGGCAGTACGTCGGACAGCAGCTCCATGCCCTGCGGTCCGAGCGCGATGTGGCCGCCGAGATAATGGAAATCCTCGCCAACGCCGTGGTGTGCCATTCCGTCGACCTTCTCCTTGAAGGCGCCGACCGCGTCAGTGGGCGTAACGGCAAGGTCGCTCGCCAGAACGAACGAATGCCGGCCGTTCAGAAGCGCAACGTCGCCTGCCTCGAGCAGAATGGGTTCACTGCCATTGTCGAGGCAAAGCCAGCAGCGCCCTTTGGCAACCGCGCTGATCTTGATTCGGTTCGGCTGGGGGAAACGCAGCGCCCAGGCGCCGCCGGCGATCAGCCCGCCCGACACAAGGCAGCGCGCATCGAGTAGGTTGAGCATCTCGGAGAGCGGGTCACTGATCATTTTTGAACGATGAAGCAGGAAATCCGGATTTGCAAGCATTCAGAATCCCGTTTCCTGGGCGTACATAAGGCCATCATGCAACAACGGAGGGCATGTCATGTCCACCCCACAAGCTCCTATCGGTTCCGGCTTCGGTGCGGCTTCAACCGCCGCCGACGTCATTGCCGGGCACGATCTTTTAGGCAAGGTCGCGATCGTCACCGGCGGTTATTCCGGTCTTGGCCGCGAGACGGCTCGTGTGCTCGCCGAAGCCGGCGCCAGGGTTGTCGTCCCCGCCCGCAATCTTGGAAAAGCCAAGGCGGCCGTGGAAAGCATTCCCGGCCTTGCGGTGGAAAAGCTCGACCTGATGGACCCCGGCTCGATCGACGATTTTGCCGATCGCTTCCTCGAAAGCGGGGAGCCGCTGCATCTTCTCATCAACAATGCCGCGGTGATGGCGAACCCTTTGACGCGTGATGCCCGCGGTTACGAATCGCAGTTCTCCACCAATCATCTCGGCCATTTCCAGCTCACTGCCCGCCTCTGGCCGGCGCTGGTGAAGGCCGAGGGTGCACGCGTCATCGCCGTCTCCTCGCGCGGCCACGTCTTCTCCGGCGTCGACTTCGACGATCCGAATTTCGAGAACCGCGAATACGCGCCCTATCTCGCCTATGGCCAGTCGAAGACGGCGAATGCTCTCTTTGCAATCTCACTGGACGCTTTGGGTGCGAAGCACGGTGTCAGAGCCTTCTCGCTGCATCCCGGCGGGATCGTCACCACCAATCTGGTCCGCCATCAGTCGAGCGACTTCCTCAAGGCGAGCGGCTATGTCGACGAGGACGGCAAGCCGGTCATCGATCCGGAAAACAACAAGAAGACAATAGAGCAGGGGGCGTCGACCACCGTCTGGTGCGCCGTCAGCGAGAAGCTCGAGGGTCTCGGCGGCGTCTATTGCGAGAACTGCGATATCGCCGCCGCCGTCCCCGGCGATTCGACCGAGATGCTCGGTGTCCGTCCTTGGGCAACCGATCCGGAATTTGCCGAACGCCTCTGGCAGTTGAGCGAGCGGCTGACGGGCTTCATCACCAGCTGATGGGGCGCCACACCGCCGGCCCACGGTCACGGAGTCCGATTTCCCTACAACCTAAGTCTAAGGTTCTGCCGCTGTTTGCAACTTATTAACCATGTTGCCTGAAGCTTTTCTGATTGGGGCGGGGGAGCGTCGGTCATGCATGCGCTGAAGGCGATAGACGATCTGGCCGGAGAACCGGCGGTCGAAGCGGGAGGGTCTGATCGCGAGGCGCTGCGCCACATCCTGCTGCGTCTTGCCGAAGAAGCCTCCACCCTTGGCATCGATCTCGTCGATATCGCCGGCGCCATCCAGGACATGGCGGGAATGTCGGCCCGGCATGCCTTCGCCTTCGATCATGTCACCCGCACCGCGCTGTCGATTGCCGAGACCAACCGCTCGGTCGCCGTGTCGCTGCGCGAGACCGATCGCACGGCGGCCGAGGCCCGTCATATGCTGAAAGAATCGGCCGACCGCCTGACAGGCTCCGTCGCCGAGATCGGTCACATGGTTCAGTCCTCCAACGAGATCGGCGCTGAGATCGCCGGCTTCTCCAAGTCGCTTGCCGATGTCGATAATATCGCCGAGGAGATCAGCACCATCGCCCGCCAGACCAACTTGTTGGCACTGAACGCCGCGATCGAGGCGGCACGCGCCGGCGATGCGGGCAAGGGTTTCGCCGTCGTCGCCACCGAGGTCCGGGCGCTTTCGCTGCAGACCTCGAAGGCGACCGGCTCCATCCAGCAGACGCTGGACGAACTGCGCGTGAAGATCGACCGGCTGTCGGCCGTCGGCAGTGATGCGCGCGACAGTGCCGCCGGCGTGCGTGACAAGTCGGAGGCGATGCGCGGCGCCTTCGAAAGCATGGAACATGTCATTACCCGCATCCTCGACAGTTCGACGGTCATGGCCAACACCACCGAGGCGGTCGACCAACAATGCGCCGGCTTCGTCGAGAAACTCGGCGAGATGTCGGCCGAGGTCGCCGGCTCGAATGTCAGGCTGCAGCAGGCGGCAAAACGCGTCGACAGCGTCGTCGGCCTCTCGGAAACCCTGATCCAGCTGACGGCGAGCGCCGGCGTCAAGACCGCCGACAGCCGTTGGATCGAGGAAGCGCAGTCGGTGGCAAGACGGATTTCCGGCGCCTTCGAGCGCGCCGTCGCTGAAGGCCAGATCGGGCTCGATGCTCTCTTCGACCGACGCTATCGGCCGATACCAGGCTCCGATCCGGCACAGATGATGGCGGCCTTCACCGAACTCACCGACCGCCTGCTGCCGCCGATCCAGGAACCCGTCACAACCTTGGACGAGCGCATCGCCTTCTGCGCGGCGATCGACGAGAACGGCTATCTGCCAACCCACAACCGAAAATTCTCGCAAGCCCAGCGGCCGGGCGACAGCGTCTGGAACACCGCCAATTGCCGTAACCGCCGCATCTTCGCCGATCGCGTCGGCCTTGCCGCCGGTCGCAGCACCGCGCCATTCCTCGTCCAGACCTACAGGCGCGATATGGGCGGCGGCAATTTCGTGATGATGAAGGATATCTCCGCTCCGATCACCATCCGCGGACGGCATTGGGGCGGATTGCGGCTGGCAGTCAAGGTCTGACCCCTGGTGGCAAACCCTGACCCTGCATTGCCGCCACCCGCGCGCCGGTCTATACCGCATCGATGAGATTACGCGCCGACATCTTCATTTCCGCCCTCCTGCGCCGCGTCTTCGCCAGCGGCGATTTCGCCGCCGTCGAGAAGAAGGGTGCGGAGGAAGCGGGTGCGATCTTCATCCGTCAGCACTTCCGCGACGGCCTGGAAACGCTTTATGCGCCGGCGCCGCAGACCGCTTTCGACGAAGGCCAGGCCGGCGACCGCCTGTTCGAGATCCGCCTGTTGCGCAGCGAACCGGAAGCGGTCCGCGCGATGCTGGAGCGCGAACGCAAATTCGATCCCGATCTCTGGATCGTCGAGCTGGAGGCGGATGAACTGGGGGACATGATCCCGCTTGCGAAGGGCGGCTGAGCCAAGGCGCTCGTCAGCTCAGCGTCATTTCGAACCGCTGATAGATGGCAGGTCACCAACCGCGGCTCAGCGAGACCGCCGCCCCATGACACGCATGTCGCGCTGCGGCGGTGCCTGGCGGATGAAGCGATAGTCGGGCGTTGCCGCCGGTGCGGCCGCTTCCGGCTTATAGGTGTAGCGATCGGCGCGCCGCCAGGCTTCGACGCGTTCGTGGCATTCTTCCGGGTCGAGCGCATCGAGCACCATCCAGCCGCGCGTGACGTTGTGCTGCTGATCGGCAAGGTGCGGATAGAGCCTTTCGAGCACGAAGACGGCATCGAGAAAACCCATGCCGAGGCTCGTCAGTGTCGTGGCGAGCTGCTGGCCGGAAAGATCGAGCATGATGCGCTCGGCAAGCCAGCGGCTGGCGGAAAGCGCATCGGCCAGTGCAGTCGCGAAATGCGTCGCCTCGCGTGAGCGCGCGAAGCGCACCAGCAGCGCCTCCTGAATGTCGGTGAGCGTGCGCAGACCGAGCCTGTCTTCGTCGGCACGGCCGAGATGGCCGGCAATCCCGAGGATACGCTCGCGCAATGCCTCTTCATTGGCAACCCGCTGTTCCTCCAGCGCATCTGCCTCATTGGTCTTGGCCGGCGTCGGCGAAAGCGGCACCGCCGGCGATTCCATGACCGGCGCCGACGCGGCCGCCGATCGCGGCTGGCTCTGGCGCAGCGCCACCAAAGCATCGATGACCTTCGGCGAGAGTGAATTGCGGCTGACGATCGCCTTGACATGCGTTGCGCCTTGCATGCGCGCGATGGTGATCAGTGTATCGTCGGCGATTGCCTTCGAGGCGGCAAGAAAAGGGGCTGCGATCTCGATCGGCTGGTTGCCGATGAACAGCGCCACGGCGGGCGGCATGTTCTCGCATTGGGATAGCGCCGCGACCGCCTGGCGCTTGGCCTCGTCGGAGGAGGCCTGGAACAGCGGCATGAAAAGTTCGGCGAATTGGCGCAGTTCGGACCGTGTCGGATGAGACAGGTTCTCGAAACTGCTGACAGTCGCCATTAGTACCACGTCCTTTTTCCTGACGGCCAAGGGGCCTTCTAGGTCTCGAAACCGGTCACGCACAAAAACACCCCGAAAACGCAGAACAAGGGGACCAAGGCCGATATGCGCTGGCGGAACGCATGTCAGGCCATACGGTTATGAATAAATCCTACACCGGGACGGTTAATGCATGTTGAAGATTTTATTAAAATGCAACAGAAATATACACGCAAAACGTGTCGCGGCATGGTTAGCCGGCCATATAAAATGCGCGGTTTGGAAGGCGTGCTGCGACGATTGCACATCGCTGCCGTGATGGTGGAAAACTCAGGCGGCCCTGTGATCGCGCAGCGCGTGCAGCAGTTTTTCGCGGCTGTCGTAACCGGCCTGATAAAGGTCGAGTGCTGCGGACGCCGCGAATTGCGCGTCGACGCTTTTGATGTCGATGCGCCGTTCTGTGCACCAGGCATCGAGCGCACTGCGCAGCACGTCGAGATCTTCAGGCGAGAAAGATGAATTGACCAGCAAAGACATCGCTTGCCCTCCGCATTCCGGCAAGGACGTGGAAAATCCTCGATCGATCGGAGCCCGGAAACGTGTGACCGACATGAGCGAACATACGCGCATCTGAGCGCCTCGCAATTAAATATTTTCATGATGCATTTTTGCAACATCGCCCTTTTCCGGGCCGGGGGATTCCAGCGCCGATGTCAACAATATGAATTGTCTCTATTTTTATCCGTTGATCTCCAGCCGGCCGTTTGCGCAGGCGGCGTGAAACCAAATCAACTCTTCGAGCGTTAAGGGGGAAGTAACGTGAACTGTGTTTGGCACCGGCCGAATATTAGTAAACTGTTAACTGTCGTCTGTCTCAATTCGGATAGGAACAACGCGATTTGAGTATTTGGATCGTTGAAACTCCGCATCACGGTATTTCAATCAGGTGCCGTGGGAAAGGCGCGAATGCCCTCGGTCCGGTCATCCCGGCACTGCAGGACGCGCCGGCCCGCACATTGGCGGGCAGGGTGAAATCCATCGCAACTTCATCCGTCTCGGGCAGTGCATGGAGACGAGAATGGCAATAGTAGTCGCATTGGCGGATCGGCGGTCGCGGGCGCCGCGTCGCCCGGACAAAGAGCCCCGCGAAGCCAAGATCCTTTGGTTCACCGGCGTCCGCTACGAGCGGTTGGCCGAGAGCCCGAAACATCGTCCGGCGCCCGCGCCGCGCGTCAACAAGAAGTAACCGCTCTTCAACCTCAGCGAGCGGCGAATTGCTCGCAGCCAGCTTCCGTCAGGAAGTTGCGCGCAGCGTCATCGAAGCTCGCCTGCGGCGCCAGCGTCCGCAGCACGGCATAGCCGTCCGGCCGTGCCATTTCCACCAGGATCGCCTGCTGCAGTTCCTGCGGCAAGTTCTTGCGCAGGTCGGTCAGCTGGATCGGACTGCCGGCCAGCACATCGAGTGCGCCACCGACCGATGTCCTGTCATTCATGCTGAAGACCTCGTTGGAGGCGCTGTCGTAGATGGCGATCGACCAGAAGGGCACATTGCCCTTGGCGGTGAAATGTACCGGCGCATCCTCGACGTCGAAGGAGCAGACGGCGGTGCGTAGGAAAGGGTCGCCATTGGCAAGACCGGCCTCGTCATATTGGTCGCCGAGCAGGTAGAAATTATTGAGGTCGCCCTCTGCCTCCACGCGGGTCGCCGCATCCCTTCCGGTGAAATGCGGCAGCGACAGGATGATGACGAGATGCAGCAGGGCTGCGCCGAAAAGGCCGGTCAGGACGGCGAAGAATATCCTAAGCATTGCCGCATCCGGTCTTGGTGAGCTTCGGCATGGCGAGGTCGATCACGCCCGAACTGCCGGCGGTCGGGGTGTCGAACAGCGTCAGCACCAGCCGGAAGGTGCCGGCCTCCGGCAAGGCCAGCCAGTTGCCCGGCTGCGCGACGGCGGAAATCTCGATCGAGAAACTGCTGTCTTGATTGCGCAGGACCGTCCAGGAATTGAGCGCTGAGGGATGCCCGGTCTTCACTGCAGCCGGATTGCCGCCATTGTCGGCGGTAAAGAGGGTCCAGAGCCGGGCAGGCGGCGTCTGCCCGCTGATGCGGTAGCGGCAGCCGGCATTCAGCCGCGCGCCCTCGTCGTCGACGCTCGCCGTAAACGTCAGGCCCTCGGCGCTGCCATAGAGCAGCTTTCCGGCGCGCGCCCGATGCGACTTGGCGTAAGGATCGGCCTCGACCGTCTGCAACGCCGGAAAGGCGTCCCAGGCGCCGAGCTTGATCGCCCCGAAACCCTGTGTCGCATCCAGCGCATAAAGCGAAATCATGATCCCGCCGCCGAAGGCGACGATCAGCGTGATCGCGATAAAGAGGGGGAATCGAAACACGTCATGACCTTGGAAACCATATCGGATGAAAGGGTTACCACTGATTCTGGCAGGGTGGAATGCCGAGCCGTGACATAGGCGCCGATTGGCGGGGAACGGAGAGGTTGCGGCATATCCCTTCGCCCCGCGAGCGGGGAGAAGGTGGCGGCAGCCGGATGAGGGGCAGGCCTCGACAATCTCCTAGGCAGGAGATTTCGGAACCTGCGCGTAAGATCCCACCAGCTACTCCGCGCTCGCCACCTTCGCCGGCGCGAGCGGGGCGGCATCCTTCAGCTTTTCGCCAAGCTTCTTGAGGATGCCAGTCGATTGAACCGAGAGCATACGCGGCCGGATGAGCTGCGGCAATCCGTCCTGCGGCTTGGCGGCGGCGGTCTTGGCGAGGTCCTTTTCCGAGGGCAGGGGATTTTCGACGCCGGGGATGGCGCGCAGCGTCACACCCTGATGGGCGTAATCCATGGCGCGCTTGAAGGTCATCGCCGGCAGCGAACCGCCGGTCATCTCGTTGGTCGAGGTGTAGTCGTCATTGCCGAACCAGACGGCGCAGGTGTAATTGCCGGTGAAGCCGACGAACCAGGCGTCGCGATAGGCCTGGGTCGTGCCGGTCTTGCCGGCGGTCAGGATGCCGTTGTCGAGGGCCGCTTTGCGCGCCGTGCCGACATAGGGAACGCGCGACAGCATCTGGTTCATATAGGCGTCGGCCTGTTCGGAGAGCACGCGTTTCGGCGCCGGCTCGTCACGGTCGAAATCGTAGAGCACGTCGCCGTCGTAATCGAGGATCTGGGTGATGCCGTGGCGGCGCGACTGGTAGCCGCCGGCCGGGAAGGTGGCATAGGCCGTCGCCTGGTCGAGCACCGTCACCTCGGAGGTGCCGATCGGGATGGTGACGTCGTCGCGGATGGGCGTTTCGACGCCGAGGTTCTTCGCCATCGCCCGGATCGGTTGAATACCGAGTTTTTCCTTGGCGAGCCGCACCGGCACGGTGTTGATCGACTGGGCGATCGCGGTCTCGAGCGTGATGCGGCCGGCATAGCGGTTTGCGTAATTGTGCGGGCTCCAGTTGCCCCAGTAGATCGGCGCATCGACGATCGTCGTCTGCGGCGTCATCCCGCTCTCCATCGCCACCGCATAAGTGTAGACCTTGAAGGACGAGCCTGGCTGGCGCAGCGCTCTGCTGGCGCGGTTGAACTGGCTCTCGCCGTAATCCCGGCCGCCGACCATGGCGCGCACGGCGCCGCCGTTTTCGATCATCACCATCGCGCCCTGCTTGGCGTGATAGGCCTCGCCATATTCGCGCAGCGACGTCTCGACCGAATCCTCCGCCGCCTGCTGGATGCCCATGTCGATCGTCGTGCGTACGATCAGCGAATGCTGGTGGAAGCGCGACGAAAGCCGCTGGACCTCGTCGAAAGCCCAATCGAGGAAGAAATCGGGCGATTCCACCTCGTTGCGGTCGACGACGGTGGCCGGATTGCGCCTGGCGGCGATCACCTGGCCCTCGGTCATCAACCCGCTTTGGACCAGATTGGTCAGCACTTCGTTGGCGCGGGCACGCGCCGCCGGCAGGTTGACATGCGGTGCGTATTTCGCCGGCGCCTTGAACAGGCCGGCAAGCATGGCGGATTCGGCAAGGTTCACATCGGTGATGTTCTTGCCGAAATAGAACTGCGCCGCCGCCGCTGCGCCAAAAGTACCGCCGCCCATATAGGCGCGGTCGAGATAGGTGGAGAGGATTTCCTTCTTGGAAAGGTTTGCCTCGAGCCAAAGCGCCAGAAACGCCTCGGTGACCTTGCGGTCGATCGAGCGTTCGTTCGACAGGAACAGGTTCTTGGCGAGCTGCTGCGTCAGCGTCGAGCCGCCTTGGACGACTTCGCCGGCGCGCGCATTCTCGCTCATGGCGCGGAAGAGGCCGATGAAATCGATGCCGAAATGGTCGAAGAAGCGCCGGTCCTCGGTGGCGATCACCGATTTGATCAGCGAATCCGGCAGCTCGTCGATCGGCACGGAATTCTGGTGGATGACGCCACGATGGCCGATGACGTTGCCGTAGCGGTCGGTGAAGGTGACGGCGAAATCGCCGCGGTTGCGCCAGTCCTCCTTGGTCGCCTCGAAGGCGGGCTGGGCAAGCAGCAGCATCAGCACCGAGCCGGCCGCTCCGAGCGTCAGTCCTTCGCCGGCAAGTTCGCAGACCATGCGCTTCCAGCCGCGCACGCGGAAGCGGCGGAAGAAAATGGTGATGTCTTCCCAGATCTCGGCGGCGCGGAAGCCGGCGTTCCAGACGGTCGAATCGATCCAGGAATCGATGCGCAGCAGAATGTGACGGCTCTTCGGCGGCCGCTTTTCCGCCGCCTCGTTCGCCGCTTTTCCGGGCCTTTTTTCTGGCCCGTTTCCTGGCCCATTTCCTGGCCCATTTCCTGGGTTGTCCGGATCCTGCACGTCCTGTATTCCCGCCTGATTGCGCTTCTGTCATATCCGACGAAAGCGCGAGGCCCGCATATGGCCGCAAAGCTCTCCGATACCGGGAGAGAATTCTCCGAGTACCAGGAGTATATTGAAGGATTGATTGATTTTGCGGCTGATAACAAGAGAGATGCATCAGGGTCACGCGAATTTGCGGGTCGCTGTTGCAAGAAACGAACGATGAACGATCTGCCTTTCTGGAAGAGCAAGACGCTTGCCGAAATGAGCGTCCCCGAGTGGGAAAGCCTCTGCGACGGCTGCGGCCTCTGTTGTCTCAACAAGATCGAGGAATGGGATAGCGGCGATATCTATTTCACCTCGGTCAGCTGCAAGCTGCTCGATGGCGAAAGCTGTCGCTGCTCCAGCTATGAGAACCGCTGGGATTTCGTGCCGGACTGCGTGCAACTGACCAAGGAGAATGTGCCCGATATCGCCTGGCTGCCGCCCACCTGCGGCTACCGGCTGGTCAATGAAGGCCGCGACCTCTACTGGTGGCACCCGCTCGTCTCCGGCGACCCGGAGACCGTCCATGCCGCCGGCATTTCCGCGCGAGGCCGCTCGATCAACGAAAATGAGATCGATCTCGACGATCTCGAAGATTACGTCGTCGATTGGCCGTTGACCGTGGGCGAGGAGAAGGACGATGAGGACGCCTGATACGGCTGGCGAAGGTTTTCTCTTGCGGGGCGAATGACGCATTCGCACAGCGCACGCCTTATCTCCGGCGTGACATATAAAATTGGCACTGGCCGCTGCTTGATTATTGAAAAGTGAGACCCTACTTGCGGTGCGACCCGCTGGTCCGGGCCCCTCTGGCGAGAGCTTCGGCACTCTTGCGATGTCGGACCCTTCTCCGACAACCAGTGCCGCAGGGGACTATCCTTGAATCTCTCTTTTTTGTTCGTCGAGTGGCTGGGAACGCCGCTCTGGATGTGGTCGAGCTTTTTCGCCCTCGTCATCGCCATTCTGTCGTTCGACCTCGGTATTCTTCATAAGCAGAACAAGGAAATCGGCGTCGGCGAAAGCGTCAGGCTTTCCGCTCTCTATATCGCGCTCGGCCTTACCTTCGGTGGCTGGGTATGGTGGTACCTCGGCTCCGAGGCCGGCCTTGCCTATATGACGGGCTTCGTCGTCGAAAAGACGCTGGCCCTCGACAACGTCTTCGTCATCGCCCTGATCTTCTCCTTCTTTGCCGTGCCGCGCATTTACCAGCACCGGGTGCTCTTCTGGGGCATTCTCGGCGTCATCGTGCTGCGCGCCATCATGATTGGCGTTGGCGCGACGCTGGTCGCCGAATTCGCCTGGCTTCTCTATGTCTTCGCCGCCTTCCTGGTCGTCACAGGCATCAAGATGCTGGTCATCAAGGAGGCGGAGCCTGATGTCTCGAAGAACATCCTCGTGCGCTTCATGCGCAGCCGCTTCAACGTCACCGAGGAACATCACGGCGAACGGTTCTTCGTCAGAAAGGCAAATCCCAGGACGGGGAGGGTGACCTGGTTCATCACGCCGCTCTTCATGGCGCTGGTGATGGTCGAAGTGGCCGACGTCATCTTCGCCGTGGATTCGGTCCCCGCGATCTTCGCGATTACCACCGATCCGTTCATCGTCTACACCTCGAACATCTTCGCGATCCTCGGCCTTCGCGCTCTTTACTTCGCGCTTGCGGCGATGATTCATCGCTTCCGTTACCTGAAGCCGGCGCTTGCCATCGTGCTGATCTTCATCGGCTCGAAAATCTTCCTCGCCGATCTGCTGGGCCTTGAAAAATTCCCGGCCGCGCTCTCGCTCAGCATCACCTTCGCGATCATCGCTGCCGGCGTGGTCTGGAGCCTCCTCAAGACGCGGGATCCGCAGCAGCCCGCCTGAGCGGGCTGTGCGAGGGAATACGTTAACAAAACGAAGGAAACAGATATGATTTCGAATTTCATCGGCTGGATTTTTGCCCTGCTCGTCGTCGATCCGTTGCAGGCTGAGATACAGCAACAGGCCGAGCGCGCCCGGCTTCCCGTGGAGATCGTCCGCCAGTCCCAGGCCTGCCTGACATCCCAGGGGCCGAAGCTCATAGAGCGCGCCGCCGGCGACTACGGCTGGGCGGCGGCCACAGTCGTCAGCATAGCGATCGGCCATACCGCGCCGGCCGAACTTCTCGACGGCAGCGACCCGCAATGCGCAGCCCTCGTCGGCGCCCTGAAGGGAGCCGACGAGGGTGCGTGACAGCTGCCAGCTGAAAAATGGACTGCGTGATGTCTGATCAAGACGGAAATAGACGGCGGCCGCGCGGTGTGGCCACCGCGCGGCTCCGGGAGATGCTGGAACTCGCTCGGGTGAAGGGTGGCCTCTCCATCGGTGAGGCTCTGGAGGCGATGGGCTCGACGAGCATCGCCTTCACCATCCTGTTCCTGGCAATCCCGGCGCTGACCCCGATTCCCGGGCCGTTCGGAATGGTTTTCGGTACCGCGCTCGCGCTGGTCTCCCTCCAGATCGTTGCGGGCGGCCGGAAGGTCTGGCTGCCCGCCATCGTCAGGGATCGCCGGGTTTCGTCCGCGGCGCTCGATCTCGTCGTGGGTCACGCGGTCCCGGTGATCGCCCGGGTGGAGAAGGTCGTGCGCGCCGGCCGGCTGGAGGCCCTCACCGGCCCGACGGTGCAGGCGCTTCTCGGCGTTCCTGTCTTCCTGCTCGCCGTGGTGATCGCGCTGCCGATACCCTTCGGTAATATTCTGCCGGTGTTTTCGCTGGTGGTGCTCGCCGTTGCCCTGATGGAGCGGGATGGTCTCGTCACCCTGATCGGACTGCTGCTCACATTGGCGACCATCGTCGCGACCGCCGCTTTACTTTATTTTATCAAGGCGATGATCTTCACGGTATCCTAAGCTGAATGGACAGGTACCGCGGCGAGGAAGCGCCGAAGCTCCGTCTCCACATAGGCGGCCACCGGCCCCTCGGCGCTAAAACCCCACCAGATGAGCGAACCCTGCCATTGCGACAGCATCAGCCGGGCAATCGTCTCCGGCGCAGTCGCCGATCCGAAACATCGAGCGATCGCCGTCGTCAGTGCCGTTCCCCAGGCCCCACCCCGGGCACGCAGCACCGGATCGCGGAAATCCTCGCGGAGCACCAGCAATCCCTCGCCATATGCGGCGGCATTGTCGCCGTAATCCTGCGACAGGCTGACAAGCAGCGTCATGGCGCCTTCCGGCGTTTTCGGGACGGTCTCGGCAAGCCGCGCCGTTTCCGCATCCAGCCGGTCCCAGGCGTAAAGCAGCGCGGCGCGCAGCATCGCCGCCTTCGTGGCGAAACGCTGCACCAGCGTCGAGCCGGAAAGTCCACTCGCTTTCGCCACCGCCGCAAAGGTCGCTGCATCCGGCCCCTCGGCATGAATCAACGCGAGCACCATGGCGAGAAGCTGTTCGTCGGACAGTGTGCGGCGGCGCGGCATGAAATTCCTCTTGCATTCACGTTATATATAAACGATCATTCGTTTATAAACAAGGCGTGCGGTTAAATCCTGGCGCTTCTATTACGGCATGAGGCGTTCTAGCGTGGAGGATGGAGAAGTGACAGCGAACTTGCGGGAGAAAGTGGCCTTGGTGGCGGGTGCTACGCGCGGCGCCGGCCGAGGCATCGCGGTGGAACTTGGTGCCGCCGGCGCCACCGTCTACGTGACCGGGCGCACGACGCGCGCCCAGCAATCCGAGTATGCCCGACCGGAGACGATCGAGGAGACGGCCGAGCTGGTGACATCAGCCGGCGGCAAGGGCATTGCCGTGCAGGTGGACCATCTCGTCCAGCAACAGGTCGAGGCGCTGGTCGCCCGCATCCGCGGCGAAGCCGGCCGGCTCGATATTCTCGTCAACGACATCTGGGGCTGCGAGAAGCTGTTCGAATGGGACAAGGCCGTCTGGGAGCATTCGCTGGACAAGGGCCTGCGCATGCTGCAGCTCGGCATCGAGACGCATCTGATCACCGCCCATTACGCCCTGCCGCTGATGATCGAGCGGCCCGGCGGGCTTTTGGTGGAGATGACCGACGGCACGGCCGAATACAATGCCACCCATTACCGGCTGTCGCCCTTTTACGACCTCGTCAAGACAGGCGTCACCCGCATGGCCTGGGCGCATGCGCAAGATTTGGAAAAACACGGCGCCACCGCCGTTTCGATCACGCCCGGCTGGCTGCGCTCCGAAATGATGCTGGATGCTTATGGTGTTCGCGAGGAGAACTGGCGCGAGGCGACGAAGGTGCAGCCGCATTTCGCCATTTCCGAAACCCCGCGCTTCGTCGGCCGGGCCGTTGCGGCGATCGCCGCCGATCCCGATCGCGCCCGCTGGAACGGTCAGTCGCTGTCGAGCGGCGGAGTGGCCAAGACCTATGGCTTCGACGATATCGACGGTTCGCGGCCGGATTGCTGGCGCTACATGGTGGAAGTGCAGGAGCCGGGCAGACCGGCTGACGTGATGGGTTATCGCTAAACAATTCCAGGGAAGGAGGCGGCTCTCCCTGGAGTTGGATGCAGGCAAAAGGTTAGAGCGGCTCTGCGCTTCCGTGAAAGCTAAACCGCTCTAACGCCCCGTCATCATGCTGCGGCAAGCCGCGCCGCCTCGCGAAACGAGACCAGTCGTTTCGTCTGTTCGTCCCACAGCACCAGCTTGACGCAACGCAGGCTTTCCATGAGCGTGATGCGGCCCAGATCGGCAAGCTCAGGATGATCTCGTAGCACCTCCGGCAGCCGGTAATACGGCACCCGGCTCGACAGATGATGCACGTGGTGGATGCCGATATTGCCGGTGATCCAGCGCAGCACCGGCGGCAGGTCGTAATGCGAGGCGCCGTGCAGGGCCGCATACTGGAACTGCCAGTCCGGCTCCTTCGACCAATGTGTTTCCTCGAATTGATGCTGGACGTAGAACAGCCAGACGCCGGCAGCACCTGCCAGAAGCACGGTCGGAAGATGCACCAGTAAAAAGGGGACGATCCCGACCGCCCAGATCAGCAGCGCGGCGACCATTGCGATGGCAAGGTTGGTCGCCATGGTCGAGATCCAGGGCAGGGCGCCGGAGCGCATCATGCCGAAAGGCAGGCGCTGCTTGAAGAGGAACAGCCATGCCGGTCCGATCCCGAACATCACGATCGGGTGCCGGTAGAGCCGGTAGCCGAGCCGGCCCCAGTGCGACAGCGCGTTATATTCGGCGATCGTCAGCGTTTCGATGTCGCCAACGCCGCGTTCGTCCAGGTTTCCGGCCGAGGCGTGGTGTTCAGCATGCGCCCGGCGCCAATAGTCGTAAGGTGTCAGCGTCAGGATGCCGATCGTGCGTCCAACCCAGTCGTCGACGCGGCGACGGGCGAAAAACGAGCCGTGGCCGCAATCATGCTGGATCATGAACAGCCGGAGCAGGAAAGCGGCGGCGGGAAGGACGAGGATCAGGCCGGGCCAGAAGCTGTAATGAACCGCTGCCCATGCGGCAGCCCAAAACAGCGCGAAGGGGACGACGGTGACGGCAAGCTCGAAGGCGCTGCGTCCGGCCCGCGGCTGGCGATATCCGGCAAGGATCTTCAGCCAGCGCTTTTCAGCGAAAAGCGCCGCTTGCTCCGCGGATCGATCCGGGTTTTCGGATCGCTCCGGGTTGTCGTCGGGCTCACCCATAGGGGCCACTTGAATTTCCTCGCACTCGCTGCGGCGCGTAGATCCGATCACAGAGTGACGCCGTGAAAGGCGGCGATCGCCGAAAAGCCGAGTGCAATCACCACGGCCGAACGAATGAGGAAGAGCGGATAGTCGAAGTGGTACATCGTATGAAGAGTGGTCATGATTACAGCAATTCCTGTTTTTCTGAAAACATGTCAATGGGTGATGGTGTCACGCCGGAGCGCGGCGCGTTCGACAAGACGCGCAATCACTTGCGCTGTTGTGCGCACGGGGGCGGAGCGGGGGCTCGATAAGAGGTTCTATTTCTTTGGAGCACTGCCCTGCGGGGCGGTTTTGGTCGCCGTCTTCATCTGATTGGCGAATGTGCTTTCCACCTTCGCTGCCTGCTTGTCCTTCTTCGGCTTCCGGACCTCGCGATTGCTTCTTACCTGTCCTTTTGCCATCGATAAATTCTCCCTTTAGATCGAAATTGAAAGCCGCAGCCTGCGTGGTATTCGCCCCGCTTGTCGGTCGCGATCGGAGATCGCGGGATCGTCATGAGGGGCAGCCCGACAACACCGGGCCGCAGGGATGGAATGAAAATGATGCCTGCTGAAACCGCATCGCAGTCTGGAGGCGGATGACCGGAGAGGTCACCGAAAGCCAAACCCGACGTTGAGGCGGGACGTCACCATGCTTTCGCGATCGGGAAAATGGCGGGGCCGGAAATCCGGTCACCGCAAATGCCGCATCGGCCAAATCAGCGAGCCCCCTTATAGAGTAAAATTGAGGTGCCATTAAGGCCACCGCCGCAGGAAAGCCATATTTCCACAGGGGATAAAACGTGCCGCGCAAAACTGGGCAGCGGTTTGCGATAACGGCGTGCGAAACAATAGGGCTAAAGCTCGAGGGATGAATCTTGCGACGCGCTTAGTCATTCACGGGAAACAGGCGGATCAGCTTCGTTCTTTCCATCTCCGCGCGGCCTGATGCAGACATGATGCCGCGGGCCAAACAGAGTTCTATGTCCCGTCCGATATCGAGCGGCACCAGCATGCCGCCGGCCTTGAGCAGACGGTCTGTCATCGACAGAAGCAGATCCACTTTTGCCCGGCAGCCATCGATTTCCAGGAGCGCCACCCGGCGCTCCCTGTCGATGTCGACAAGATCTCTAGCCTGCTCGCGTTGTTGGTAAGCCCCGAATTGCACCCATCCGAAATAACCGGCCGCTGCGACGCAGATACAAAGCAAGAGGGCTTTTCGCACAATATTCCTTCGGAGCCGGGCGGCTCGCTTGCCGCTAAAGCATGTCGCGCAAAAGTGTGAAGCGGTTTTGCGCTAACGGCATGCGTAAAAACAAAGACCTAAAGCGCGAGGAGTGAATCTGAAAGATCGCGACGCGCTTTAGAACATCAGTGAGAGCATGATGTCGTCCGAAAACCGCTCACACTTTTCGGCATCATGCTCTAGACGGCGGCGCGTCTTTCGCGGGGCAATCCCTGTATCGCATATCGGTTAAAGACGGGTGTTACCGGTTTCGGCGGCGTTTTCAGCTTGCCGAAATGGTGTTCGAGCGCTTGTGAGAGCATGGCCGGCGAGGTGACGCCCTCTTCGAACAGCCGGATCAACAGCATAGCGGCGACGTTGAAGACACGTTCGTTACCGATCAGGATTTTGGCGTCGTAGCCAGCGTCGTCGAGCACGCCTTGCAGCATGTCGAGATCGGACGAAGTCAGATGCGACTTTTCGAAAGTGGAAGACATCGGTCCTCCTTTCATCGGGGCAAGGGTATAAAAACCCTCAGTCGGCAGCGCCCTTACACTGGCTGCCGAAGTTGCGACCATGCGCCTTTCACCCAGGCAACGCAACGGGATTCTTTGCAGCTGTCGCTCCGGTTCATGAGGAGCCCGCACCGGTCAGGGTGCGGGCCGATGGAGGTCATTCCGCCGCCTGGTAGGTGGGTCTCCGGGCGGCCGATGCCCGCGGACCGGCGGCTGCAAGCAGGGTAATCGCCACCGCAAGCAGCGCTACGAAAGCGATGCCGGCTACATAGGGGTTCCAGCCGAAATGCGGTGCGGCGCCGAAGACTGCCGAGGCCGCCGCAAGCACGATGCCGCCGCCGATCTGGAAAGAGGCGAAGAGCAGCCCGGAGGCGAGCCCCGACTTGTCGTCCTCCACGTCGGAAAGGGCTGCGACCTGCACCGAGGGGTAGGTCATGGCGTAGCCGAGGCCGAGCGGGATCTGCGAGAACAGCACGAGCAGGATCGGGTCGACATGTCCGAGTGCGGTCACCCAGAAGATATAGCTGAACGCCTGCAGGCCGACACCCGCCGCCATCAGCCCGGTGGCGCCGCGATTTTGCGCGAGCGTCGCAAAACGTGGCGCCAGGAACATCACGAAGACGCCGCCAAGCGCAAAGCAGAAGCCGGTGGTGAAGGCCGACCAGCCGATGACGTTCTGATAATAGAGCGTCGCCAGGAACTGGAAGCCGACATAGGCGCCCTGGAAGAGGGCGGCGATGGCATTGGCATGCCGGAGCTTGGCCCGGCGGAACATGCCGAGCGGCACCATCGGATCGGCATGGCGCGCTTCGACCACGAGGAAGAGCAGGATCAGCACCAGCGACGCGACGAGCGAACCCCAGGTCGCAAAAGCCTGCCAGCCGGCGGCCGCGGCATTGGTGATGCCGAAGACGAAGAGCAGCAGCCCGGGGGTGATCGTCAGCGCACCGGCCCAGTCGAAGCTCGGCCGCGGTCCTGTCCTTTTCGGGTCGGCCGGCAGCGCCAGCGGCGCAAGAAGGAGTGTCAGGATGGCGACGGGCGCGCCCATGACAAGCGTCGCCCGCCAGCTGAAGATCGTTGCGGCACCGCCGAGCACCATGCCGAGCACGAAGCCGGTGGCGCCGGTCGAGGCGAAGACCCCGAGCGCCTTTGCCCGTGCGGTTCCCTCGCCGAAGACGGAGAGCAGCAGCGCAAGGGCGGCAGGCGCGGTGAAGGCGGCGGCAATGCCCTTGATCAAGCGGGCGGCGATCAGCGTCGGCCCGCTATCGACGAAGCCGCCGGCGATGCTGGCGGCGGCAAAGATCGCCAGCGACCAGAGGAAGACGCGGCGATGGCCGAAGACGTCGGCGACCCGGCCGCCGAGCAGCAGGAAGCCGCCATAGCCGAGCACATAGGCGCTGACGGCCCATTGCAGCGATGTCGCCTCCATGCCGAGTTCGGCCTGGATGGCAGGCAAGGCAACGCCGATGGTGGAGACGTCCATGGCGTCGAGGAAATTGGCGGTGCAAAGCAGCAGCAATGCCAGCCCCGCCCCGCTTCGCGATTTGGAAAGAGTCATCGAAATCGTTCCTTCGTTGCTGCCGCCTCATCGGGGGAGGTTGCCGGGCGGCAGGGAACGAGAAAATGTACAGCTTCCTTTCCTATTGCAAATTGATAGTAGCCATGCCAGGTATTACTGACAATGATGAATGATGCCACTCTTCGCAAGATCGACCTCAATCTCCTGCTGGCCTTTTCGGTGCTGATGCAGGAGCGCAATGTCAGTCGCGCCGCCGAGCGGCTGCTGCTCGGCCAGCCAGGTCTGTCGGCCGCCTTGCGGCGCCTGCGCGAGGCGCTGGACGACGAATTGTTCGTGCGTGTCGGGCGCGGCCTACAGCCGACACCGCGCGCCCTTTCCATCGCCCCGGCGATCGAGGATGCGCTGTCGGGCATCGAGCGCGCCATCCGCCCGCAGGCCGAGTTCGATCCGGCAAGCTGGCAGGGCGAGTTCCGCATCGGCATGTGCGACAATCTCGAATCGGCTTTCTTCGGTCCGCTTGCCGCCCGTCTTCTCCAGCTTTCACCCGGCGCCCGGCTGATCGGTATCGCTTCCGAAAAGCGCGATGCCGCACGCCGGCTGGATGAAGGTGTCTTCGATTTCAGCGTCGCGATGCACGACGAGCCCGCCTCCTGGCACATTCGCGCGCCGCTGTTCGACCAAGTCTCGATCTGCATCTACGATGAAGCTCAGCTCGGGCTGAAGGCGCCGTTGAGCCTCAAGGATTTCGCCAAAGTCGCGCATGTCACCGTCTCGTTTGAAGGCAACACCTCGACCGGTATCGACATGGCGCTGAACCGCACCGGCGATGTGAGACAGGTGGTGGCGACCGTCCCGCGCTTTTCCGCTCTGCCGATGGTGCTGAAGGCGATGCCCGCCATTGCCACCGTGCCGGAATCGATCGGTCGCTGCATGGCGCAGTTACATGGGCTGATGCTTTGCGAGCCGCCGCTTTCGCTGCCGGCCGATCCCGTGACGATGCTTTATCGCCGAGTCGACCAGACGGACGGCCGGGCGCGCTGGTTCCGTCGCCTGTTCATCGATGTAGCCAATAAAGCGCTCGAAGCTTCCGGCTGCTGCGTATCCATTCCGAGAGCCGCTGCCTGACGGTCCGTTATAGCTCGCCTTTGTGAAAATACGCTTCGAGGCGGTAGCCGTCCGGGTCGATGATGAAGGCGGCATAATAGAAGCGCCCGTAATCCGGCCGCACACCCGGTTCACCATTATCCGTGCCGCCGGATGCGATGGCCGCCGCGTGAAAGGCATCGACCGCCGCCTCGTTCGGCGCGACGAAGCAGAAATGCAGCCCCGATCGCATGTCGGCAACAACAGGCTGTTCGACCTGCATCACCCAGAGCCCGACCGTTTCCGGGCCGTAGCCGATCGTGGTGTCGGAATTGGACAGGCGCTCATATCCGAGCGGCGCCAGCGCCGCATCGTAGAAACGGCGGGCTCTTTCCAGGTCTTTTACGCCGATGGAGATATGATCGAACATGGACTGCGAAACTCCCTATCTTCCGATAATGACTGCTCACAACCAAGATGGCACGACGCCGACATCTTTCAACCGCCGTTCTAAAGCACGTCGCGCCAAAGTGTGTGGGAGAGGCAATCCTGCGACAGCTGGCGCCTGCGGCAAAGCCTGAGGCCGGACATTGCCGCATCCGTCCAGGTCGTTCTAAACAGCGCTCTCGGCGACGCTTTGCATCTGCTGCAGGTTCTTCACCTCATAGGTCCAGACGCGAAACGCCTTCAGCACATGCGGTCCGAAGGAATTGATGAGCGGTATGTCGGCAGCATCGCGCCCGCGTGCGACGATGATACGACCGATCCGCGGCGTGTTGTTGCGCGGATCGAATGTATGCCATGCACCGTCGAGGAAGACCTCGATCCAGGCGCTGAAGTCCATCGGGTCGACGACGGGAACACCGATGTCGCCGAGATGGCCGTTGACATATCGGGCTGGAATGTTGAGGCAGCGGCACAACGCCACCGCGAGATGCGCGAAGTCGCGACAGACGCCGATACGTTCGTGGAACGCCTCGAAGGCTGTCCGCGTCGATCGCGCCTGCATATAGTCGAATTGGATATGGCCGTGAACGAAGTCGCAGATCGCCTGAACGCGGCCCCAGCCGGGTGAGACGGTGCCGAACATATCCCATGCAATCTGGCTGAGGCGGTCCGTTTCGCAATAGCGGCTGCCCATCAGGTAGACGAGGCAATCATCCGGCAACTCCGAAACCGGGATCTCCCTGGCGCCCGGCAGCGACCTGTCCGGTTTGCCGTCGTCTTCGATCGTCGCATCGCCCCATATGGTCAGGTCGCCCGCTGGGGCAACCAGCCGAAGACAGCGGTTGCCGAAGAGGTCGCGATAAGTCGAAGTGGGAACATCAGGGGTGGTGAAGACCGTTTCCGGAATTCTGATGTCGGCCGCACGATCATCATGAACCGACAACAGGCATACCAATGCGGTCGGCTGCGGGCAGGTCAGCGTAATTTCATAGCCGTAACGGATCAACATGGAGCGTTCCCGCGCGTCCGGATCCGCCTAGCGGAAATCCGCCGCAGTTAGAGTATAGAAGGCGCGGCGGCGGTAAGAATAGGCTTTGTGTGCCACGTCCTGAATGGAGTTGCGCAGGGCGTCGAACGACGAAAGCCACCTCGTTTCCGAAGGCTCGGTTCTTTGCAATGTCGTGTCGGATTTCGCCAGAGCGCCAACCTCGATGAAGAACAACACCTGGAACATGCCGTCATGGCCGACGAAGCGCACAGCATTTCTCGCAGCATCGAAGCTACGGCTTTGGTTTAGAAAAGCTAGCGCCACGGTTGGACCGGCGGGACCTTGCGAGCACTCCGAGCGGCGCCCGACAGCCTCAGCCATTCCTTCCGGTATCCTATGTTGAGGAGATTAAAGGACATCATGTCTTTCCCGGCCTGCGAACGGCTCTTGCCGATCACGGCATGATCGGCGTGCACTGGAACGTTTGCTGAGACACGATAGACGGTCCACGAGCGGGCGGATTCGATCCGGCGGTCGTGTTCGATCTCCATGGAGTAGCGGCCGGGCGCTTCCCATGAGTGGACGGCAAAGGCATTCCGTCTTCGTTCGGCTTCGCCTTCATGGCTGTTCACGATGTCAACCTTTCGTCATTCGGGCCGTGGCCATGGCCAAACGTCCTCTCGATCAGTGTTGCGCCGCTGCCGGCGGGCGATAGGTTTACCAGTTCCAGGCTGTCTTCCGCCGCGACCCGCTCATGACGTTCATCGTCACTGCGGATGCGGTATTGCAGCATATTTCCTCTCAGAGGCAGCGTGGCGGTAATGCGGTATGTGTCGGGGAGCTTGGAGGGAACAACCAGGAACCCGTCCTTCACCCGGACGGTCTGTCCCACCTTGAAGATATGTGTTGCTGCCTCGCGCCGGATCGAGCGTCCATTGCGTTGCGGGATGCGCGTAGCGGTCATGACGGTTTGTGGTCCTTTTCGAGCGCGGTTTCGAGATCTGACAGGTGGATAGGCATCATCTGCTGCGTCGAACTCTGCGCGGCGATCGCCGGCAGGTGGATGAAGGCGCCGACCCTCAGCCAGGCAAGCCTGGAAACGCCATCGATCAATTCCTCATCATAATCGACGCGGTATTCTCCGGCTGGCTGCGCCCCGTCGAAACCGGACAGGCGGAATGGGGAGGAAAAGCGGACGACGGTTTGTGTGGTGCGACTGGTCACGGCTGAGGCCTCCGCAGGAAGATACAGGTGCGTTTCCTGTATCGTTGAGATCCGACCCGGACGAACTCGAGGCTGCCGGTACATCCGCGGTCAGCGCCAAGCTCATTCCGGATCGGAATAGACGAAATCGACGCCGGAACGACGTCATAGATTGCTATCGAAAATTCAGTGGTGATGGCGGGTCGTAGGTCTCTGACACCGCGAAGCCAAGTCGGCCAAATCGACGAGGCCTATCATTGCGCCTCGATTGAGCTTAAATCAAGATAATTCGGATTTATCTATGAAAAACGCTAAATTAACTCAACGACACGTTAAATAAAATTGAGCGCGATGGCGTAAAAATTCTATTCATTTCCTGATTATTACCAAATATCCGCTCAAATCGATTTCCAGAATTTTTAAAGAAATTCCCTGCTTGAACAATATTTCTTGGCACTCCTATCAATCGAGTGCCACGGGTGCTATTTATGAATTGCAGCCGCCCTACGCGCCGGCAGCAGAAAGACCTCTATGAAATTCCGTTCACTTCACGACCGCGTCGTCATTCGGCGTGCGGAAGGCGATGTCAAATCCAAGGGCGGGATCATCATTCCAGACACCGCCAAGGAGAAGCCGCAGCAAGGCGAAGTGGTCGCAGTCGGCCCGGGCCTGCGCGACAAAAGCGGCAATCTCGTCCCGCTGGATGTCGAGGTCGGTGATCTCATTCTGTTTGGAAAATGGTCGGGGAGCGAGGTCACGATCGATGGCGAAACCCTTCTGATCATGAAGGAGACCGACATCATGGGCATCGTCGAAAAGACCGAAGCGGCTGCCGGCAAAGCCGCCTGAGGGTCGAAAATTTGTGACCCGCAACTCAAGACCGAACTGGGAAGAAATATCATGTCTGCCAAGGAAATCAGGTTCTCCACCGACGCGCGCGACCGCCTGCTGCGCGGCGTCGAATTGCTCAACAATGCCGTCAAGGTGACGCTTGGCCCGAAGGGGCGCAACGTCGTCATCGACAAGGCCTATGGCGCACCGCGCATCACCAAGGACGGCGTCAGCGTCGCCAAGGAGATCGAGCTCGAAGACAAGTTCGAGAACATGGGCGCGCAAATGGTGCGCGAGGTGGCTTCGAAGACCAATGATCTTGCCGGCGACGGCACGACGACGGCAACGGTGCTCGCCGCCTCCATCTTCCGCGAAGGCGCAAAGCTCGTCGCTGCCGGCATGAACCCGATGGATCTGAGGCGCGGCATCGATCTCGGCGTTATCGCCGTCGTCAAGGAAATCAAGGCGAGGGCGATGAAGGTCAAATCGTCAGGCGAGATCGCACAGGTCGGCACCATTGCCGCCAATGGCGACGCCACCATCGGAGAGATGATCGCCAGGGCGATGGACAAGGTCGGCAATGAGGGCGTCATAACGGTCGAAGAGGCGCGAACTGCCGAAACCGAACTCGATGTCGTCGAGGGCATGCAGTTCGATCGCGGCTATCTCTCGCCCTATTTCGTCACCAATGCCGAGAAGATGCGCGTGGAACTGGAGGAACCCTATATCCTCGTTCACGAGAAGAAACTCGGCAGCCTGCAGGCGCTGCTGCCGATCCTGGAAGCCGTCGTACAGACCGGCAAGCCGCTGCTCCTCATCTCGGAGGACGTCGAAGGCGAGGCGCTGGCGACGCTTGTCGTCAACAAGCTGCGCGGCGGCCTGAAGGTCGCAGCCGTCAAGGCGCCGGGCTTCGGCGATCGCCGCAAGGCGATGCTCGAAGACATTGCCGTGCTGACCGCCGGCCAGATGATTTCCGAGGATCTCGGCATCAAGCTCGAGAACGTCACGCTCGATATGCTCGGCCACGCCAAACGCGTGCTGATCGACAAGGAAAGCACCACGATCATCGACGGCTCCGGCGAGAAAGCGGCCATCCAGGCGCGCATCCAGCAGATCAAGGCGCAGATCGAAGACACCACCTCCGACTACGACAAGGAAAAACTGCAGGAACGCCTGGCGAAACTCGCCGGCGGCGTCGCGGTCATCCGCGTCGGCGGCGCGACCGAGACGGAGGTCAAGGAAAAGAAGGACCGCATCGACGATGCGCTGAACGCCACCCGTGCGGCGGTCGAAGAGGGCATCGTACCCGGCGGCGGCGTGGCACTGTTGCGCGCGAAGTCGGCGCTGACCGGGCTGACGGGGGAGAACGCCGACGTGACGGCGGGCATCTCGATCGTGCTCAGGGCGCTCGAAGCCCCGATCCGGCAGATCGTCGACAATGCCGGGTTCGAGGGCTCCATCGTCGTGGGGAAACTCGCCGGCAGCAATGATCACAATCAGGGCTTCGACGCACAGACGGAGACCTATGTCGATATGATCGAGGCCGGCATCGTCGATCCTGCCAAGGTCGTGCGCACCGCTCTGCAGGACGCCGGTTCGATCGCGGCGCTGCTGATCACCGCCGAGGTGATGATCGCCGACATTCCCGCGAAAGATTCTGCGCCTGCGGCCGGAAATGGCGGCATGGGCGCTATGGGATACTGAGGCCAGCTTGACCCGGTCCGGCGTCGCCGGACGGCACAACCCGAATAACAAACAGGGAAAATTCCAATGTCCGTACAGAGCAGCAGCAAGACATCGATTACCCAGCGTTTCGACAGTTACCAGCCGTCCAAGACGCTTCTCGCCTGGGCCTGCGTCGTCACGGCGATCGCCACGATGATCATCGGCTTCAGCTGGGGAGGTTGGGTCACAGGCGGCACATCAAGCAAAGCGGCAGCCGCCGCTGGCGACACCGCACGCGGAGAACTGGCGTCGGCCATCTGCGTCGAGCGATTCAAGGCGGCGCCGGATGCGAGCGCTAAACTGATCGAGTTCAAGGCGATTACCGAAGGCTACAAACAGCGTCAGTTCGTTGAGGCCGGCGGTTGGGCGACCATGCCCGGCCAGACTTCAGCCGATAGCCGAAGTGTCCAAGGCTGCGCCACGGCGCTTGCCGTCTGACACCGTTTTTCCAGAGCGCTCCGATATATGTGCGGAGCGCTCCTACTGTTGAAGCAGGAAATGACCCATGATCCGTTTCGTGAAAAAGAGCGACCCGAAGCCAGCCGCAGAAGACGCCGGCGGCGAAAGCGTCAAGAAAGTCCCTGAGGCAGCCGCCGAGGGGCCTAAGAAAGCCGCCAACGACAGCACGCCTCGCCGCGCGCCGCAGGCGGCGGAAGATGACGACCCGCTTATCTGAGCACAGCGCCGCACCGCAGTTCACGACCTAAAGCGCGTCGCGATCTTTCGGATTCGCTCGTCGCGCTTTAGCTCTTTGTTTTTACGCATGCCGTTGTCGCAAAACCGCGGCACACTTTTGCGCGACATGCTTTAGCGATAGTCCAGCCAGACCCCGCCGGCATCGGCGGACCGTACGCAGTTTTCGACCCAGCGCACTCCTTCCAGTCCGGCGTCGACATCGGGAAAGACGAGGTCTTCGATCCCCGCAGGGCCGAGGCCGCGCTCTCTGTTGATGGCAAAGCCGAAGCGGCGATAGAGGTTCGCCCAGGCTTCGAAGAGACCTTCCGGGTGACCGCCGCCGATCCGGTCGTCGATTCTGGCCTCGGGATAGAGATAGTCCATGCCACGCTCGAGAATGCGGGCCGGTTCGCCCTGGATCTCGTAAGAGAGCTGGTTCGGCCGCTCGTCCCACCATTCGATGCTGGCCTTCGAGCCGACGATGCGGATCTTCTGGCCGTGCATGGAGCCGGCATTGACGGCGCTCGACCAGATGGTGGCGATCGCGCCATTATCATATTCCATCAGGGTCACCGCATTGTCTTCGAGCGGCGCGCGGCTTTTGACGAAGCTCTGGCGGGTGCAGAGGAGACGCCTGATCTTGAGGTGCGGCAGGATGACCTTGGCGATATAAAGCGGGTGGGTCCCGACATCGCCGAGCACATAGCTGGGACCTGCGAATTTCGGATCGACGCGCCAGCGCGTCGCGGGGTTCTGCTCCTCCACCGCAGCACTATGGAAGCCATGGGCGAATTGCAGGTTGACGATGCGGATCTCGCCGACATCGCCATTCCTGACCATCGCGCGTGCCTGCTCGATCATCTGATGGCCGGCATAACCATAGGTCACGCCGACGATACGGCCGCGCGCCTTCGAAACCGCCTTCAGCTCCTCGGCTTCGGCGGTCGTAAAGCAGAGCGGCTTTTCGCAGATCACATGCAGATCATGTTCGAGTGCTGCCTTGCAGATCGCAAAATGGGTGTTGTTGGGTGTTGCGATCGACACGGCCTCGATGCCGTCGGCCCGCCCGGCCTCAGTCGCAAACATCGCCGCATAGTCCCGGTAGCTCCTGGCTTCGTCGAGCCCAAGATCGAGGCCGAAGGCGCGGCCGCGTTCGGGATCGATATCGAAGGCGCCCGCCGCAAGGGCAAAGACGTCGTCGCGATGCGCCGCCGAGCGATGAATATAGCCGATCTGGCTGCCTCTGCCGCCGCCGACCATGCCCCAGCGGATCGGCCTTTGCCTGTCATTCGTCATCATCTTTTCCCTAAAAACCGACCGACCTGAGGTAATCGCGGCTTTGCTTCACATCTTCGAGGCTGCCGGCGACATTCCTCGGATCGCGCTCCTGCTCGACGGTGATGAAGCCGTGATAGCCGATCTCCTCGAGTGTCTGCCTGACGGCGGGGTAGTCGATGACGCCGCGGCCGATCGGGCACATCACGCCCTGTCCGCAGGCCTCGAAGAAGCGGATCTTCTCGCCAAGCACACGGTCGAAGACGGTCTGGTCGATGTCCTTGAAGTGGACGTAGTCCAGCCTGTCGGCATAGCGGCGAAGCATCTCCACGGGATCCATGCCGGCATAATAGCTATGGCCGGTGTCGAGGCAAAAGCCGGCGATCTCCTGCGGAATGTCACCTGCCACCCGCTCGATCTCATCGGCGAATTCGATATATCCGCCCGCATGCGGGTGGATGACGGCGCGCACGCCGTATTTGCGGTGAGCGAGTTCGGCGATTGCCGTGATGTTGGCGACCATCCCGGTCCAGGCCTTGTCGTCGAGACGCGGCGCATGATCCGAATGGCCGGCGGCATAGTCCCGCTCGTCGTGCCCCCAGTCCATGACCGTGAGATAGGGCGTCCTGAACCGCTGGCCCGCCACCTGTTCCGGCTGCGGCAGCCTGGTGATGACGGCGCAGATTTCCTCCGTCTGCCGCAGCAATGTCTCCCGATTTTCAGGCGAGACGAGATCGTCGAAGATCGTGCCGGCAACGATGAAGAGATTGCGTTCGGTGAGCGCCTTTGCAACGAGCGCATCATCGAGCGGCACGTAGCCGTAGGGCCCGAGTTCGAGGCCGCCGTAGCCGGCCGCCGTCGCCTCGTCGAAGACGCGCTCCCAGGCGGGAAGGTTTGGATTGTTGACGTCATCAACGCCCCAGCAGCAGGGGGCTGTCGTAATCGTGATGGTCACGGTTTTATTCCTGATAATGGGTGCCGGGCGGAGGCCGACGATCAGCCAAGTTTCCCCGGCCAGTATTTGTCGACATATTTCTGGATTTCGGAGCGCATGAAGCGGCCGGAATCATCGGCGCGCTCCTCCCAGCCGAAGACGCAGGCGGTGATGATGCCGTCGAACCCGACCGCGGCGAGCGAGGAGAAAAAGACATCCCAATTGATCTCGCCCTGGTACATATCCATGTGCTGATGGATGGTGACCTTTGCGCCCGGCGGGTTGATGATGTAGCGCAGCCCCGACGACGCCTTGTGGTTATAGGTATCGGCCACATGCACATGGGCAATCAGCGGGCCGGCATCGCGGATCATCCGCGCCATGTCGTCACCGAAATAGAAGGTGTGCGGCGCGCAATAGAGGAATTTGACGTTCTTCGAGCCGATGGTCTTCAGCATGTCGATCGCCGGATGCAGCGTCTCGCACCAGTCTTCCGGATGCGGTTCCATGTTGAGCGTGACGCCCTCGCGCTCGAACACCGGAACGAGCTCTTCGATCGAGCGCCACCAGGCAGCCTCGCTGTGCTCGTGGGTATGCGTGCCGCCGCAACAGCTGGCGCGGTGGCTGCGATCCGGCGACGGTCCGCGGCCGAATTCCGAATTCATCGTATCGCAGCCCATCTCGGCGGCGATCGCGATTGCTTCCTTCCAGTAGCGCACCGCTGCCTGCCGCTCGTCCTCATGAGGGCTCGCCCAGCGATACATCGGCAGGATCGAGGCGAGCTGGACGCCGTGATCCTTGAGGGCGGCCTTGAATTCCGCGATGCGTTCCTTGTGTGCCCGCGGGCGCACCCACCAGGGCAGAAAATCGTCGCGCGGTGAAAGCTCGATATGCTCATAGCCGAGTTCCGCCGCCTTGCGGCAGAGGTCGCGCAGGTTGAGGTGACGGTGCATATGCGGGTCGAGTGCGATCTTCATCTGGCTCCTCCGTCATCCCCCGGCGGCTTCGCGCCGGTGGATGATCCTTGATCTCGTTCGTTTCGTGCTTCCGGTGCTCCTCCCGGATTGCCAGCACGATACTGCCGCGGCGCCCCCATGCTCCAATGCTTCCTTGATCAAATTTGATCATTGACGGCGCAGCGTGCCGATGCTCTGCTGTGTCAGCTTTGGGAGCGAGTGAGCCCTGATGAAGGTGACTTTGAAGGATGTCGCAAGCCAAGCCGGCGTTGGCACCGCGACCGTCGAGCGCGTCCTCAACGGCCGCGGCGGCGTGCGGCCGGAGACGGTGGAGAAGGTCTTCCTGGCGGCAAGACGGCTTGAATACCGGCAAAGCCTGCCGGTCGTCCATCGCGGCCTGATCCGGATAGAGGTGATCCTCGTTCGTCCGGAGACCAGCTTCTATTCGCGTTTGAACCGGGCCTTCGAGCGCATTGCCGCCTCGCTCGACGACAGCATTGTCGTTCACCGCACTTTCGTCCGCGAGAACGAGCCGGCGCAATTCGCCCGCTACATCGCCAACCCGACGGCACGCCGGTCGGCGCTGATCGTGGTCGCCCCCGACCATGCCGATGTCGTCACCAGCGTGCGCAAGGCGGCCGGTCTCGGCATTCCCGTCGTTCAGATCATGACCCGTCCGGCCCCCGAACTGCCCTATGTCGGCATCGACAACTACGCTGCCGGACGCACCGCGGCTCACTACATGTCGGGCATGCTGGCGCAGCGCCCCGGTTCGTTCGTCGCTCTCTGCCACAGCGGCGCCTATGAGAACCATAAGGAGCGGATCCGCGGCTTCTCCAGCTATCTCTCAGAGAATGGTTCAAACGAGCACCGTTTCATCGAGGTCATGTTCGACCTCGATGACGAGCACAATGCCATCGAACTGCTGCACGCGGCCCTCCGGCGCGAACCCGACATCATCGGCGTCTATAGTGCAGGCGGCGACAACAAGGGTGTTGCCAGGGTGCTCGAGGCAAACAAGGCTGGGCGGCCGTTCTGGGTCGGTCACGAATTGACGGCAGAGACGCAGGGCTATCTCCGCCGCGGCATCATGTCGATCGTGCTCGACCAGGCGCCGGAGGTGCAGGCGAGACGCTCGATAGATCTTGCCCTGAACAGGCTCGGTCTCATCGAGGTGGAGGTCAGCGCCGAACCGGTGCGCTTCCTGACGATCACGCCGGAAAATCTCTGAGGCGGGATCAGGATGCCGGGCCAATCGGCTCGAATGAGCGCCAGCGGCTTTCACGACGCCGGCGCGACCTTACTGCAGCTGCGGTTTCTTAAGAAAGCTGTTGCGGTCGGCAGATTTGATGCGCAGCCAGGCTTCCCGGCCGTTCCTGAGGATCCGCATGGGAATCTCGGCACCGGCCGGGCCGCTGCTCCAGAGCTTGCGGTAGAAATCGGCCAGGCCATCGACCTCTTCGTCGCGGATCTCGGAAATGATATCGCCTTGACGCAGGCCCGCCTGAGCGGCCGGACCGCCTTCGGCCACGCTCATGACCACCACGCCGCCATTGCTTTCGGCGGAGAAGGCGCCGAGCCACGGCCGTGGCGGTCTGTTGACCTGGCCCCGGTTCAAGAGATCGTCGAGGATCGGCGGCAAAAGGTCGATCGGCACGACCATGTTGATATCGGCAACCTCGTCGCCATCGCTCATCTGCAGGCGAAGCGAACCGATGCCGAGAAGCTTGCCATCCGAACCGATCAGTGCTGCACCGCCCCATGAGGGATGGGCTGGTGCTGTGAAAATCGCCTCGTCGAGCAGATATTCCCAGTAGCCGGCAAATTCCTGCCGGGCGACGATATTTGCCTCGACGAATTCTCCGATGCCATCGGCCAGCACGACGGGATCGCCGGCCTTGGCCGTCGCCGCGTCGCCGAGATCCACCGCAGGCGCATTCAGGGGTCCAAGCGCCTGGACTAGGCCGAAGCCGCTTTCCTGATCGTAGGCAAGTGCATGGGCGGGAACCACGCGCCCGTCATGGGTCGTCAGCCAGACCTCTTCGGCCTCGGTGATGAGATAACCGATGGTCAGCACCAGCCCGTTGTCGCGAATGACCACGCCGCTGCCCTCCCGGACAGTGCCCAGCGTCTCCGCTGTGAAGGCATCTTCCGGAATGGAGGAACGGACGGCCACGACTGACCGCAAAATCGGATCGATATTCATGCTTTCATCCCGATAGACGCCGGCGCGAAAGGCCGAAATCCGGCGCATTCTTCCTTGAATAGGTAAGAGAATGGACGGCGGGTGCAAGACCGTATCGGAGGGAATTTCGGCAGGCCAACGCGCGACCTCCCTCTGATGCCTGCACCAATCAAGGTTTCACTGAGCGCCGAGACTATCTCGCATGGCACCGGCGGGCGGCTGAGCGCGACCATATTGCCGCGGCGAGCATCCCATCACTCTCTTGAAAGCGGTGCTGAATGCGCTTTCGGAGTCATAACCGAGCGACAGGGCGACACCGGCAATTGCTTCGGCCGAGCTTGTCAATCGGTCACCCGCGAGAAGCATGCGCCAGCGCGTCAGATAATCCATCGGCGCCAGCCCGACCTTTTCCTTGAAGTGGAGAGCAAAACTGGACCGGGACATCGAGGCCCGTTCAGCCAGCGACTGCAAGGTCCACTTGCGGGCCGGATCGGCATGCAGGGCACCGATAGCCGCGCCGATCCGCCGGTCGGTAAGCGCGAAAAGCCAGCCGACGCCGCGCGCATTCGGCGATGCGATATGGAGGCGCAACACCTGCATGAGCATGACATGAGCAAAATGCTCCGCCATCAGAAAGCCACCTGGCTGCTGGTCGCGCAATTCGCGCGTCATCCGATCGAGGCACCAGCGCAGCACGGTGGCGTGATCGGAATCCCTCTTCACATGGACGATCGGCGGCAGGATTCCGAGAAGGATGTCCGAATTTCCTCCCGAAAAGGAAAAACGGCTGCCGATCAGGAAGAAATCGCCGCCGCCGTTGCAAGTCGCAATGCCGTCGCGGGCGACCGAATAGATCGCATCGGACTGGATCGCTTCCAGAGCCGGATCGCTGGCGAGACGAAAGGCTCGGCGGCTGGTCAGCAGAAAGCAGTCGCTTTCCTCCAGGCGGACAGCTTCGGGGACGCCATCGACGCTCAGCCAGCAGGCGCCTGAAATCACCGCGTTGAACTTGATGCCATCAGGGGGCGGAAAATCGATCGCCCAAGCGCCGCCAGCGTCAAGCCCCGCGGAAACATAGCTGCGCGGTTTGAGCAATGCGAGAACATCGGATAACGGGTCCATGTAAAAATCCGGACGATGGCGAAGAGATGTCGGACTTTAGCGCATGGATCGTCTGGAGACCACGCCCTATTCTCGCGAGCGTCATCCAGTGCGACAGCAACGCCGCAGAACAAAGGTAATTATCATGAGTGACAAACAAGTCCCCATCGGCTCCGGATTTGGAGCCCACACGACGGCCGACGAGGTTCTGGCCGGTCTCGATCTTTCCGGCAAGCGCGTCATCGTCACCGGCGGCCATTCCGGCCTCGGGCTCGAAACCACGCGCGCTCTGGCGGGCGCCGGCGCTCAGGTGACGATCGGCGCAAGGAGCATCGAGGCGGCGCGTAGGGCCGTGGCCGGTATCGATGGCGTAGAGATTGACCGGCTCGACCTTTCCGACCTCGAAAGCGTTCGCGTCTTTGCCGAGCGGTTTGTCGCGTCTGGCCGCAGCATCGACATCCTGATCAACAGCGCCGGCATCATGGCCTGCCCGGAAACGCGTGTCGGCGACGGATGGGAGGCACAGTTCGCGACCAATCATCTCGGCCATTTCGCCTTGGTCAACCGCCTTTGGCCGGCGATCTCGCCCGGCGCTCGCATCGTTGCGGTTTCCTCCGGTGGCCATCACAACTCGGCCATACGATGGGAGGATGTGCAGTTCGAGACCGGTTACGACAAATGGCGGGCCTACGGCCAGTCGAAGACCGCCAACGCACTTTTCGCCGTGCATCTGGACAGGCTCGGGCGCGACACCGACATCCGCGCCTTCTCGCTGCACCCGGGCAAGATCTTTACCCCCTTGCAGCGCCATCTCGCAAAGGAGGAAATGGTCAGTGCCGGCTGGATCGATGCGGATGGCAACCCGATTGATCCGACATTCAAGACGCCAGCCCAGGGGGCAGCGACGCAGGTTTGGGCGGCGACCTCGCCGCAACTCGACGGTATGGGAGGCCTCTATTGCGAGGACTGCGATATCGCCATCCGCGCAACGGATGGAGCACCCGGCGGCGTCAGCGACCATGCAGCCGATCCCGAGGAGGCGGCACGCCTGTGGATCTTGTCGGCAAGGCTGACCGGCATTGACGCTTTCGCGGCGCACGCCTGACGCCATAGCGCGCGGCAAACCCTCGTCAATGCGCGCTGAAGATGCAGCCGATTGTCTTACCGTCCTCGCGCCTCAGCCGGGCCTTCTCGGGTGAAAGCGCCATTGGCGCGCACGCTGGCGAAATCGGCCTGCGACAGCGCGGTCGCCGTGCCGGATTGTATTTGCGCAGATAGCAGTCAAGTCCGGCGACAATCCGTCCTGCGTCGTTCTCCGGACTTGGCGCGCGACATTTTTCGTGACAGCGGCAGTGTGCAACAATATACGGTCAATCTCATCAGGAATCAGACCGACACGGATCACGACATGAAAGACTGGCATCCCGATCTCAGCCGCAGCAGCAGTCCGCGTTATATGGCGATCGCCGATGTGATCGAAATGGATCTGCGCAGCGGGCATCTGGTGGTTGGGGACCGGCTGCCGCCGCAACGTGAACTCGCCAAGCGGCTGAATGTCGATTTCACGACGGTGGCGAGAGGTTATGTCGAGGCGCAGAAGCGCGGGCTTGTCGATTCGCATGTCGGTCGAGGCACCTTCGTCACCGGTGGCGCGGACAAGGAGCGCCAGGGATTCGCGCCCGACGCCGCGCCCGATCCCCGCCGCGCCTCCATCGTCGATTTCTCGATGAACATGCCGCCGGAAACGGACGACCCGGAGCTGATCGCCCGCATGCGCGAGGGCATGTCGGCGGTGACGGCGAACCTCATTCCGCTTCTGCGCTACCAGGGCTTCGGCGGCTCCAGCATGGACAAGGAGGCTGCCGCCTCCTGGCTCAGCCGTCGCGGGCTGGTGCCCTCGCAGGAACGCATCTTCGTCACACCCGGCGCCCATCCGGCCCTGCTGGCGATCTTCGGCCTGCTGGCAAAGCCGGGCGAAACCGTGCTTTCGGAAATCATCACCTATCCCGGCATGCGCTCGATCGCCGCCCAGCTGCGGCTCAATCTGGCCGGTCTGCCGATGGACGAGGACGGTATCCTGCCGGACGCCTTTGCCGAGGCCTGCGAGAGATTGAAGCCGAAGGCGCTCTATCTCAATCCGACGCTGCAGAACCCGACGACGCTGACCATTCCGGCCAGGCGCCGCGAGGAGATCTGCGCCGTTGCCCGCAAATATCACGTGCCGATCGTCGAGGACGATGCCTATGGGTTCATTCCGCAGCACGGCCCGGCGCCGCTCGCCGCAACAGCGCCCGATCTGACCTGGCATATCGGCGGACTGGCGAAATGCATCGGCGCGGGTCTGCGACTTGCCTATGTCGTGGCGCCTGATAGCAAGGCCGTGTGGCCCTTCGTCAGCGCCATGCGCGCCAACAATGTCATGGCCTCGCCACTGACCGTGGCGCTCGCCACCCGCTGGATCGAGGACGGCACCGCCGATACGATCCTGCGTTTCATCCGTGCCGAGGCCGCCGCCCGCCAGCAAATGGTCGCCGCCATTCTGCCGGCCGGCAGCTACCGCGCCGATCCGATCAGTTTCAACATCTGGCTGCCGCTCTCCAACGGCTGGACCCGCTCCACCTTCGGCAGCCATACCCGCTCTTCCGGCATCGGCGTCGTGGCAAGCGATGCCTTCACGGTCGAGGGCACGGCACCCGAGGCCGTGCGTGTCTGCCTTGGCGGACCGATCACCCGGGAGAAACTGCAGGGCGCACTGGAATTCATGGCCCATGCGCTGGAAGGCCCGCCGGAAATGGCGGCGTCGTTCTTCTGACGCGGAACCCAGCTCCGGGCTGGTCAGGCACGGACGAAAGCCGGAGGCGGTCGAGATCAGCTCGGTCGCGCCCAGATCTATCCCGGCATGGGCGAAGCGTAACCGTCACGTTCACCACCACGTTCACGTCTGATTCGCTCAGGCTGCCAGGCCTGGCTGCGGCCCCAAATGCTGCTTGATAAATCTGCAGTCAGCTTGCTGCCGGCATGCGCTGGGGAGCTCTGCGGCATTCTGGCAAATTGACTGGTAATTTCCCTATAATGTAATTATATTGAATGCAGTCATTGTAGATATTGATTGTATCAGTGTTTGCGGAGCAAGAAAGCGAGATTGTCATGGACACGGAATATCCCCCACTTCCTCCGATGCAGACCGGCATCAAGGGACGCTGCCCGCGCTGCGGCCAGGGCCATATGTTCAAGGGCTTCCTGACGTTACGGCCGGAATGCGAGGTCTGCGGTCTCGATTATTCCTTCGCCGATCCGGCCGACGGTCCGGCCTTCTTCGTCATCTGCTTCGCCTGCATCCCAAGCGTGCTGCTCGGCGTCTGGCTGGAGGTGGCCTTTTCGGCGCCGATCTGGGTGCAGCTTCTGGTCACCGGCCCCTTCATGCTCGCCACCTGCATTCCGCCGCTGCGGCCGCTGAAGGGCTGGCTGGTGGCCAGCCAGTATTTCTACAAGGCGGAAGAGGGTAAGCTTGCCTGAGACCTGTTCAGCGTCGCGCGCAGGCGCGGCGTCGCGAAATCGAGCAGCGCCCGCAGTTTCAGGGGCACCAGTCCCTGCGCGGGATAGACGAGATGCACCGGGGCCGGCGGCGGTTCGAAATCTTGGAGCAGCGGCACCAGCAACCCGGCCATCTCGGCGCGTGCGGCCTGGTAGGAGAGCACGCGGGTGATGCCGAGGCCGGCGACAGCCGCATCGACCGCGGCCTCGGCGGTGTTGACGGCAAGCCGCGAGCGGATCGGCACCGCCAGATCATGTTTCCCCTCGGTGAATGTCCAGCTCAGCATCGAGGCCATGCCCTCGAAGGTGACGCAGTCATGCCCGGCAAGATCGCCTGGATGCGGGGGTAGGGTGTGCCGCGTCAGATAATCCGGGCTGGCATAGACGGTGCGGCGGATCGCGCCGAGCCTTGTGGCGATCAGGTTGCTGTCCGGCAGGTTGCCGATCCTCAGCGCCACGTCGATGTGATCCTCGACGAGGTTCGACAGCCGGTCGCCAAGCATCAGCCGCAGATTGATATCGGGATAGGCTTTCAGGAAATCCACCACGACAGGCAAGACATGCAGCCGACCGAAGACGATCGGCGCGGTCATCGTCAGTTCACCCTTCGGGGCGCTGTATTCGCCGGCCGCCGTCCGCTCCGCCTCTTCCACCCGATCGAGAATTTCCCGTGCCGCCTCGACATAGGAGCGGCCGGCCTCAGTCAGCGTGATCTTCCGGTTGCTCCGTTGCAGAAGCTGGGCGTTGAGATGTGCTTCCAGTTCTGAAACCTTGCGGCTGACGGTTGCGAGCGGCGATCGCAGATGCCGTGAGGCGGCCGACAGGCTGCCCTGTTCGACGACGGCAAGAAGCACAGTCATGGCGTCGAGGCGGTCCATTCTATCCTTCCATGAATTGGTAACATGCCTTCCAGATTAGCATTCTACTGCAGTCAGATGGAAGGCAGTAAATTACGCAGCAGATGGTTCGAAGCGGCCATCGCCAACCGCGTCCCGTCGATCGGAAGACCAGAGGAACCATCATGAAACTCTACCATCACCCGCTTTCCGGCCATGCCCACCGGGCTCACCTGTTCCTGTCGCTGCTTGGCGTACCCTATGAACTGGTCGAGGTCGACCTGGCGGCTGGCGCTCACAAGGCGCCGGACTTTCTGAAGCTCAATCCCTTTGGCCAGGTGCCGGTGCTCGACGACAATGGCACGGTCATTGCCGATTCCTCCGCCATCCTCGTCTATCTCGCGCGCAAATACGGCCGCACCGACTGGCTGCCGGAAGAGGCGGTGGCCGCGGCGCGGATACAGAAATGGCTCTCGGTTGCATCAGGCGAGATCGCCTATGGGCCATGCGCTGCGCGCCTGGTCACCGTCTTCGGCGCCGATTTCCGTGCCGACGAGGTGATTGCCCGAGCGCATCGCATTCTCGCGCTGATCGAGGCCGAACTCCAAGGCCGCAGCTTCCTGCTCGGCGACAATCCTGTGATCGCCGACGTGGCGCTCTACAGCTACATCGCCAATGCGCCGGAAGGCAATGTCGATATCTCGGCCTATCCAAGCGTTCGTGCCTGGCTTGCGAGCATCGAGGCGCTGCCGGGTTTCGTCGGTTTTCGCAAGACCAAGATCGGCCTTGCCGCGTGACAAGTCGCCGGGGCAGGGACGCTGCCCCGGTTCCCAAAATGCTGCCTTGAAGGAGGCCGTGATGCTGGAACAGACAAGACAGGACGCCACATCGCCCTGGCATGCGGGCGAACTCGCCATGCAGCGCAGTGTCGGTGTCGCCGAACGCATGGACGGGCCGGGCCGGAATTTCGTCCGCAAGGCCATGCCGGAGCAGCATCGCGCCTTCTTTCCGATGCTGCCTTTCGTCGTGCTCGGCGCGGTCGATGCCAAGGGCGATGTCTGGGCAACGGTGCGGGCCGAGCGCCCCGGTTTCATGGTCTCACCGGAGCCGGAGATTCTCGAGGTCCGCCTGCCGCGCGACGCGGCCGATCCTGCCGATGCCGGCATGGAGGATGGCGACGCAATCGGAATGCTCGGCATCCAGCTCGAGACGCGGCGGCGCAACCGGCTGAACGGCGTGATCCGCAGGACGGATCCTGGAGCTTTCCAGGTGCACGTCGGCCAGAGCTTCGGCAATTGCCCGCAATATATCCAGCTTCGCTCTTCCGCCTTCGTCCGCGATCCCGATGTGCCCACAGCGATGCCGCCGCTTCACTCTGGCCAACTCGACGATCGGGCGCTAGGGATGATTGAGGGTGCGGATACCTTCTTTGTCGCCTCCTATGTCGACCGGGAGAATGACGAGCGGCAGGTGGACGTGTCCCATCGCGGCGGCAATGCCGGCTTCGTGCGTGTCGGCGCCGACGGCGTGCTGACCGTTCCAGACTTTCCCGGCAATCGGTTTTTCAACACGCTGGGCAATTTCCTCGTCAATCCGAAGGCGGGGCTGGTCTTCATCGATTTCGAAACCGGCGACGTGTTGCAGATGACGGGCAGGGTCGAGGTGCTGCTGGATTCGCCCGAGGTCGCCAGCTTTCAACGGGCGGAACGGCTGTGGCGTTTCACGCCGGAAGAGATCGTGCTTCGCCCGGATGCCCTGCCGCTGCGGTGGAGCCTGCCTCCCGGCCTTTGAGAAATGTCGCCTCGAAGCGGCTTGCCAATCATTGTACCGAACGGTACAATGATAACCGTTCAGTACAGGAGCGCCCGGAGAACCTATGTCCAGCCTCGTCCCGCCTTTTACCCTTGAGACCGCCACCCAGAAAGTCCGTCTTGCCGAGGACGGCTGGAACAGCCGTAATCCCGAGCGCGTCTCGCTCGTTTATACGCCGGACAGCCGCTGGCGGAACCGTGCCGAATTCATCACCGGCCGCGCCGAGATCGTCGCCTTCCTCACCCGCAAATGGGCAAAGGAACTGGATTACCGGTTGATCAAGGAGATCTGGGCCTTCACCGATCATCGCATCGCCGTGCGCTTCGCCTATGAATGGCACGATGACAGCGGCAACTGGTTCCGCTCCTATGGCAACGAGAACTGGGAATTCGACGCCGCCGGTTTGATGCAGCGCCGCTTCGCCTGCATCAACGACCTGCCGATCCGCGAATCGGAACGCAAGTACCATTGGCCGCTCGGCCGGCGGCCGGACGAGCATCCCGGTCTGACCGAGCTCGGCCTCTGATCAAGCCAAGGAAGCCGCGGGTGAAGACCGTCTACGAACGCGCCGACATCGTACCGTTGCTCGCCGAAATCTTCCGCGAGCTCGGTTATGAGGGCACGTCGCTCAGCCGCATCACCGAACGCACCGGCATCGGCAAGGGCAGCCTTTACCATTTTTTCCCCGGCGGCAAGCAGGAGATGGCGGGCGCCGTGCTCGCCGATGTCGATGGCTGGTTCGAACATGCGATCTATCAGCCGCTGAGAAAGGACGACGCCAGTGAGGCGATCGCGGCAATGTGGACGAATGTGAACGATTACTTCCGCTCCGGCCGCCGCATCTGCCTCGTCGGCGCCTTCGCGCTTGACGAGACCCGCGAGCGGTTTTCGGCAGAGATCGGCGATTATTTTATCCGCTGGATCGACGCCTTGCGGTCAGCGCTGATGCGGGCAGGCTGCTCTGAGGGGGAGGCGCAAACGCTCGCCGAGGAGGGCGTCGCGGGTATTCAGGGCGCGCTGGTGCTATCGCGTGCGCTGGACGACAGGATGGTTTTCACCCGGTCCTTGGACACGCTGGCGAAACGGTTTGATTCTGTGATGCGATGAGGGGCGGTCAAACCGCTGGGACGTTTATTGTACCTATGAAAAAATTCACCCGGCCACGAGTGACTGGCCGGGGCATTGATCGGGCGCTGCACGGCGCTCGAGCTTACATCGGTAGCGTTTTGCGTCTATTTCAGCGTTGTTGTTGAGGCTGCTGGGCCGGGCGCGTATTTTCCCGTTCAGGGCGAACCTGGCGCCATTCGTTTTCCATCTGATCGACGACATGCTGGGGAATGGTGGTTTGGCTATTGGCGGGCGTCTGCATCGGAAGTCTCCTCTGTTCGTGGTAAGGCTTCGGGGCAAGAAGATGCATTGCATAAGACAAAAGGCGTGTAAATCAGTGGCTTAAACACTTTAAACGATTAAATGGAATTTAATCGATTAAGACGGTTTTAACCATGATATTTCGAGGGAAGCGCGGAATGGTTGTCCACATGGACCGGGCATTCTTTTTCGATACGGTACGGCGCCGACTCTTCAAGGGAAACCTGACTCAGCCTCAGGTAGTGGGCATGACGGCGATTCTCGACGCCTGGGAAGAACGGTTTGCCGATGCCGACCGGCGGTGGCTCGCCTATATCCTCGCAACCGCTTATCACGAGACTGCCTATACGATGCAGCCGGTGCGTGAGACGCTGGCGGAAAGCGATGCGCGCGCGGTCGAGATCCTTGAGACGGCCTTTGCCGCAGGCCGGCTCTCCTGGGTGAAGACGCCCTACTGGCGGCCGGACGAGGATGGTCGCAGCTGGCTCGGACGCGGCCTGGTGCAGCTCACCCACAAGCGGAACTACGAGGCGATGAGTGTGCTGACGGGGATCGACCTTGTTGCCGATCCCGACCGGGCGATGGAGATGGATGCGGCGGTGACGATCCTGATCGAAGGCATGCTGCAGGGCAGCTTTACCGGCCACAAGCTCGCCGATCACCTGAACGCGACGACCGCGGACTGGGTGAATGCGCGCCGCACCGTCAATGGCACCGACCGGGCGGAAAAGCTCGCCGCCTATGCCATGATCTTCGATGCGGCGATACGTCCCGATGCGGCCCATGGCATGCTCGCGCGGTTGAAGGCCTGGGGCGCGCATGTTATCGCCCGGCTGACAGCTGGAGTGCGGCGCGTCCGATAGGATGCGCCAAGGTCGCTCCATCATTTTATACATCTGACAGGAGCTTCCGCGTGATCCGTCATATCGTCTTCTTCACCGTGCAGGAGGAACATCTGCAGGAGGTGAGGGCCGGGCTTTCGATTTTGACCGGCATTCCGCATGCGCGGCTGCTGGAAATCGGCACCAATGTGAAGACCGATCAGTTGGGCACCGAGATCGATCTCGTAGTCTATGGCGAATTCGACGACGAAGCGGCCCTTGCCGCTTACAAGGCGCATCCCGATTATCAGCTCTCGATCGATCGCGTGCGGCCGCTCCGGGAAAAGCGCATCGCCGCCGACTACGACAACCGCATGGCGGTGACGCAGCCGCTCTGAATTGCGAAAGCGTTCGGCCACGCTGTATTCCATTGAAATCTCAAATGGATGAATGATTGTCCGGATTCGGATCGCTGCGAAGCTGACTCAACTTCCGAACCACCGGACTCAACTTTCGAAAAAGCGGCGGCAAGCGATTCTAAAGATTCGTCAAAACCGGCTGCGGGTTCATGGTCAGGTTGCCCCGGCGGCTGCGGCGTGGACGGAAAGCCGCTCTCGCCCATGCGTGGATGATAATCAGGAAATATTAAGAATGGCTGATTCCGATGCGCGGGCGCCGCGCACCAGCGCCAACAGCATCAGCACGAAGATGAGCGACAATGCCGCCAGAACGGCGCAGGCGGCGAGCGCCGGGCCGGTGCCGGCGCGGTCGAGGATGGCGGTGAAGATGACGGGGGCGATGGCGTTGGCGAGATTCTGCGGCAGCGACAGCCTGGCCGATTGCAGTCCGAATTCGCGCGGTGAGAACAGCGCCAGCGGCAGCAGCGCGCGGGCGACGGTCATGACGCCGGTGCCGAACCCGTAGAACAGGACGAAGGTGACGAGCAGCGGCGTCGACGGGCTGGCAACCAGCATAATAAGGAAGCTCATCATCATCAGGCTGATACCCATGGCCGCGCTGAGCATGGGGTTGCCGCGCCGGCCGAGCAGCATGTCGAGGAAACGTGCCGAGATGCCGAGGATGCCGCGTGCCGAGCCGAGTTGCAGTGCAAAGGCCGGCGAAGCGCCGGACTGGCGGAAGATTTCGAGCAGCGATGGCGAGATGCCGAAGGTGACGAAGGTCGAGATCGTCGTCGCCGCGGCGATCAGCAGAAAGGCTTTGCGCTGCTTGGCCTTCGACAGCGGTACTGGAGCGATTTCGGCTGTGCCCCCGTCGACATGTGTTGCGATCGGCTTCGGCAGGGCGAAAAGATGCAGCGGCAGGCAGACGAAGAATTGCAGTGCCGCACAGACCAGGAAGGTGAGGCGCCAGCCGACCGCCTCGTTGAGCAGGCTGAGGATCGGCCAGAAGATGGCGCTCGAAAGCCCGGTGAACAGCATCAGGATGGCGATGACGCGTTTGCCGTTTGCCCCTTCGCGCTCGACGACGGCAGTATAGGCCGGCGCCGAGAGGCCACATGCGCCGCCGATGCCGATGATGATCCAGGCGCTGGCATAGAGCACGATGCCGTTTGCGGCGGCAAGCAGAAGCAGGCCAAGCGCAAAGGTCAGCGAGGCGGCCGAAAGCACCCGGGCAGCACCATAGCGGCCGAGCCATCGGCCGGTGGCCGGACCGACGATGGCGCTGACCACCATCATGATCGTCAGGCCGGCAAATACCACTTCGTTCGCCAGGCCGAGATCCGGCGCCACGACGCGGCCCATGACCCCGAGCATGTCGAACGTCGTGCCCCAGCCGATCAGCTGGGTAACGGCAAGGACGGTGACCGTCTGCGCCGAGCGGAAGCGGGAGGATTTTGGCATCGGTGCTGAAACGGTCTGAGATGGGGGGCAGCAAGGACATAACAGTTTCAACCGGCCGGTGAAAGCTGCGGGCGACAGGAAAGAGAAGAGCGCGGCCGATTCGCAGGCAAAGACTGCGGTGTCGGTCCCGCCGGGTCCCAACCTTTACGGGAGCTGATAAAGAACGCGTGGATCCCGAGGCTGGAGGGCATCGTTTTGGCGCGCTACGGCGGTAGCCGGAGCTTGCCGCCGCGGCGGTTTTCAGGCGCTGAAACAGGCTGTCCCGAACAGTCGAGAACAGTTCTAAACACCCTGCATTACAGCGCATTCATTTGCCATTCAGGTCGCGTGAGTACATATTCGGGGCAAGTTGGCATTACCTTGAAAGCATAACACATGGCCTTTCCTCTGAGCGTCGCAGCATTGGCCGCCGGACTGGTGGTATCGGCGCCCTCACCGGACGCCGCGAGCAGTTTTGTCGTGCGTATCGGAGGCGATTGCAGCGCCGCCGCAGCCCAGGTCGTCGAGCAGACCGGCGGCCAGCTCCTGTCCGTGCAACCGGTGGGCGATACCTGCATCATCACCGTTCTTGTGCAGGGCAATGGACAGCGCCCACGCAAAGTCACGGTAAAGGTTCCGATGTAGGCGGAATCGGCTTATTCAGGACATTGATTGATTTGAAGCGGACGAAGGCGGACCGATGCGCATCCTGGTAGTCGAAGACGACGTTAATCTGAACCGGCAGCTGGCCGACACGCTGAAGGAGGCGGGCTATGTCGTCGACCAGGCGTTCGATGGCGAGGAAGGCCATTTCCTCGGCGACACCGAACCCTATGACGCCATCATCCTCGATATCGGCCTGCCGGAGTTGGACGGGGTCACCGTTCTTGAAAAATGGCGTGGCGCCGGCCGCGGCGTGCCGGTGCTGATCCTGACGGCGCGCGACCGCTGGAGCGACAAGGTCGCCGGCATCGATGCCGGTGCCGACGACTACGTCACCAAGCCCTTCCATGTCGAGGAAGTGCTGGCCCGCATTCGGGCATTGATCCGGCGCGCGGCGGGGCATTCCTCATCCGAGATCATCTGCGGGCCGGTGCGGCTCGATACCAAGTCCTCGAAGGCGACGGTCAACGGCGCGACGCTGAAGCTGACCTCGCACGAATATCGCCTGCTTTCCTATCTCATGCATCACATGGGCGAGGTCGTCTCGCGCACGGAACTGGTCGAGCATATGTATGACCAGGATTTCGACCGTGATTCCAACACGATCGAGGTCTTCGTCGGCCGCCTGCGCAAGAAAATGGGGGTCGACCTGATCGAAACGGTGCGCGGTCTCGGTTACCGTATCCAAGCGCCGAAACATGCGAATTAAGTCGCTCACCGCACGTGTGTTGTTGTTGACCACGGTCTGGTCGACGGTGGCGCTGGTGGTGATCGGCCTCTTGATCTCCACCCTCTACCGCAAGAGCGCCGAACGCGGTTTCCAGGATCTGTTGCGGGCGCAGCTCTACAACGTCATCAATTCGGTGACGATCGGCGATCAGGGCGCTCTCAGCGGCAGCCCGCAGCTCGGCGACCTGCGTTTTGCCCAGCCGAAGACCGGCTGGTACTGGGTGGTGGAGCCGCTCGGCACCTATACGACGGCACCGCTGGTCTCGCCTTCGCTCGGCTCGGCGCTCATTCCGGTTCCCTCTGTCGTCGAAGCGCCCTTCGACAAGAATTACGAGCGCTATTATCAGGTGACGGATGCCTCCGGGAACCGCGTGCAGGTGGCCGAGACCGAAGTGGTGCTCGATACCGACGGGCGTGCGGCGCGCGTCCGCGTCACCGGCAATGTCGATGTCGTCGAAGACGACGTGCGCACCTTCTCCCACAGCCTCTATCTGGCGCTCGCCGGCTTCGGCGTCGGCAGCCTGATCGTCAACGCGCTGGCGATTCTCTACGGCCTGAAGCCGCTCGACAAGGCGCGTGCCGCACTGGAGCGCATCCGCGCCGGCGAGAGCGAACAGCTGAAAGGCGACTTCCCGCGCGAAATCCTGCCGCTCGCCAACGAGGTGAACGCGCTGATCGACAGCAATCGCCGCATCGTCGAGCGAGCCCGCATGCAGGTCGGCAATCTCGCACATTCGCTGAAGACGCCGATCGCCGTGCTTCTCAACGAGGCGCGCGTGCTCGAAAAATCCCATGGCGAGCTGGTGCGCAGCCAGGCGGAAGCGATGCAGGGGCAGGTGCAGTCCTATCTCAATCGAGCGCGCATCGCCGCGCAGCGCGAATCCGTGCTCGCCCGCACCGATGCCGAGCCGGCGCTTGAACGGCTGGTGCGCGTCATGCGCCGGCTGAACGTCGATACCGAATTCGATCTTGTCGTCTCGCCGCCGCATCTGGCCGTTGCCATGGAGCAGCAGGATCTCGAGGAGACCGTCGGCAACCTCCTGGAAAATGCGGCGCGTTTTGCCAAGAGCCGGGTGCGGCTTTCGGCGGTCGAGGCCGGCGAGGATGTGAAGGGGGTGGAGGCGAGCGCGCGCCGCCACTGGGTGGAGCTCGCCGTCGAGGATGACGGGCCGGGCCTGGAGCCGGACCAGATCCGCGAGGCGCTGAAGCGCGGCCGCAGGCTCGACGAAAGCAAACCCGGAACCGGGCTCGGCCTTTCGATCGTTACCGAGATTTCTAACGAGTACCAGGGACGGCTCGAGCTTTCCCGCGGTGAATGGGGCGGGCTGAAGGCCAAGCTTATCTTGCCCGGCGTCACAAAGGATGTTGCATGAGCAACTGCTTGATGTCACAAAGATACTGGCAAATGTATAGCATGCTTTGCCTTAATGCTGACACGGGGACGCTGCACTTCGATCGGCTGAAATTGACCCCTGATCGTGGTTCGACGCAATGATTTTACGCTCGCAAGGCATGATCGTTTCCGCTCTTCTCGTCGCCGTCGCGCTGTCCGGCTGCACGACGACGAAGAGTGCCGCCTCGCGTGGCATTTTTTCGAGCAAGCCCTCGGCATCGGCCGCCTTCATCACCGCGCTGCAGGGTGGCATCGTCGGCCGAAGCGGCGTGAGCTTGAACGACAGCGACAAGCAGCGGGCGCTCGAGGCGGAATATCGGGCGCTGGAAGGGGCCGCCGTCGGCCAGCCGGTGCTCTGGACCGGCAAGGACGTGACCGGCAAGGTGGTGGCGGCTGCGCCCTATCAGGTCGGTTCGCAGAACTGCCGGCAATATACCCACACGCTGACCGTCGACGGCAAGGACACGGTGGCGCGCGGCGCTGCCTGCCGCAACAACGACGGCAGCTGGTCACCGCTCTAAATTGCGGCTTATAGCCTCAAATCTTCGTCATTCCGGCTTTGGCAGTTGGAATGACGGCGCGCTTCACGTATTTGGGCGACATGCTGTTCTGGATTCTCGTTGCCGCTTTGACGGCAGCCCTCGCCGTCATCCTGCTCTACCCCCTTCTGCGCGGAGCGAAGGCGGCGGATAATATCCGTGCGGGCGAGGCGGCGGTCTATCGCGACCAGTTGCGCGAACTCGACCGCGATCTCAATGGCGGGCTAATCACCCCGGAGGAGGCTGATTACGCCAGGGCGGAAATCGGCCGGCGGCTGATCGCCGTCTCTGCCGACGAGCCGGCTGAGACACTGAAACCCGCGCGGCATCACCGTTTCACCGAGGCCTTCGTCCTCCTGGTCCTGCCGGTTCTCGGGCTCTGTCTTTATTTGACGACGGGCAGGCCGGACCTGCCCTCGCAGCCGCTGGAAGCGCGGCTGGAAAACCCTGGCAACGACGTGGCGGTGCTGATCACCAAGGCGGAACGGCACCTGGCTGAGAAGCCCGATGACGGCAAGGGCTGGGACGTGCTGGCGCCGATCTATTTCCGCACGATGCGCGTCAACGACGCGCAACTGGCCTATCGCAATGCCATCCGGCTTCTCGGCCCGAGTCCCGTCCGGCTCGATGGTCTTGCCGAGACGCTGATGGCGGTCTCGGACGGCGTGGTGACGGAGGAGGCGCGGCAAGTGCTGGAACAATCGCTGACGCTCGAACCTGACAACCCGCGTGCCCGCTTCTACATCGCCCTCAGCATGGAGCAGGCGGGACGGCCCGATGAGGCGCGCCAGGCCTTTGAGGCGCTGGCAAAACAATCGCCGGCCGATGCGCCCTGGCTGCCGCTGGTCAACCAGCATATCGCCATGAACGGCGGCGCGCCGGCAGGCGCCGGTTCGGTTGCCCCAGGCGCCAATCCGGCTGCTCCGGGCAATCCCACGCAGCAGGATGTGGCGGCGGCCGAGACTATGAACGCCGGCGACCGGCAGCAGATGATCCGCGGCATGGTCGAAAGCCTCGATGCCAAGCTCAGCGAGGATCCGAACAATTTCGAGGGATGGATGCGGCTCGTCCGCTCTTATGCCGTATTGAACGACAAGGATCGCGCCGCCGACGCCTTGAAGCGCGGGCTTGCGGCTTTTCCGCCGCCCGGCGAACAGGGCAGGCAATTGCTGGCGCTTGCCAGGGAACTCGGCATCGCCACGGAGGGAGCGACGCAATGACGCGCAAGCAGAAGCGCCTCGCGGTGATCGGCGGCGGCATGGGCTTCATCATCGCCGCCGTGTTGCTGGTCATGTTCGCCTTCAGCCAGTCGGTCGCCTATTTCTACATGCCGGCCGATCTCGCCAAGACGCCGGTGGCGCCGGAAACCCGCATCCGCCTCGGCGGCCTGGTCGGCGAGGGCAGTGTCGTGCGCGGCACCGGCTCGACGGTGGAGTTTGCCGTCACCGACGGCAGCACCAACGCCGTGAAGGTCAAATATACCGGCATTCTCCCCGATCTCTTCCGCGAGGGCCAGGGCGTCGTCACCGAAGGCATGTTCACTGCCGGAACGAACGTCTTCGTCGCCGACACCGTGCTTGCCAAGCATGACGAGACCTATATGCCGAAGGACGTGGCCGACAGGCTCAAAGCCCAGGGACTGTGGAAGGAAGGCCAAGGCCAGGAAGCTCAGGGCCAGGAAGGTCCTGGGAAGCAAGGCCCAGGAAAGCAAAGCCAAGCGCAGGAAGTGAAGGCGACGCCATGATCATCGAGATCGGCCATTACGCGCTGGTGCTGGCGCTGGCAACGGCGCTCATCCTCTCGATCGTGCCGGTGATCGGAGCCCGTCGTCACGACCGGGCGATGATGGATGTGGCGACGGTCGGCTCGCTGGCGATGTTTGCGCTGGTCACCTTCTCCTTCGGCGTGCTGACCTATGCCCATGTCGTCTCGGATTTCTCGGTCGAGAACGTCTGGGAGAATTCGCATTCGCTGGTGCCGCTGCTCTATAAATATTCCGGCGTCTGGGGCAATCACGAGGGATCGATGATGCTCTGGCTGTTGATCCTGACGCTGTTCAGCGCGCTGGTCGCCATCTTCGGCTGCAATCTGCCGGAGACGCTGAAGGCCAATGTATTGGCCGTGCAGGCCTGGATTTCGGTCGCCTTCACGCTGTTCATTCTTTTGACCTCCAATCCCTTCCTCCGTCTCGATCCGGCGCCGGCCGAGGGCCGCGATCTCAACCCAGTTCTTCAGGATGTCGGCCTGGCGATCCACCCGCCGCTGCTCTATCTCGGTTATGTCGGCTTCTCCGTCTGCTTCTCCTTTGCCGTTGCGGCCCTGCTGGAAGGGCGCATCGACGCCGCCTGGGCACGCTGGGTGCGGCCCTGGACGCTGGCCGCCTGGACCTTTCTGACGCTTGGCATCGCCATGGGCTCCTACTGGGCCTATTACGAGCTCGGCTGGGGCGGCTGGTGGTTCTGGGACCCGGTGGAAAACGCCTCCTTCATGCCGTGGCTCGCCGGCACCGCACTGCTGCATTCGGCGCTTGTCATGGAAAAGCGCGAGGCACTGAAGATCTGGACGGTGCTGCTCGCCATCCTCACCTTCTCGCTGTCGCTGATGGGCACCTTCCTGGTGCGCTCCGGCGTGCTGACCTCGGTGCATGCCTTTGCCAGCGACCCCTCCCGCGGCGTCTTCATTCTCTGCATCCTGCTGATCTTCATCGGCGGGGCGCTGTCGCTCTTTGCCTTCCGCGCGCCGAAGCTGTCGGCAGGCGGGCTGTTTGCGCCGATCTCGCGCGAGGGCGCGCTCGTCGTCAACAATCTGATCCTGACGGTTGCTTGCGGCACGGTGCTGACGGGCACGCTCTATCCGCTGCTTTTGGAAACGCTGACCGGCGACAAGATTTCCGTCGGAGCGCCCTTCTTCAACCTTACCTTCGGCCTGCTGATGGCGCCGCTGATCGTCATCGTGCCCTTCGGGCCGATGCTTGCCTGGAAGCGCGGCGATCTGCTCGGTGCCCTGCAGCGGCTCTATGTCGTCGCAGGTCTGGCCTTCCTTGTCGCGGTGGCCTTCTTCTATATCCAACATGGCGGGCCGGTGCTTTCAGTGCTCGGCCTCGCTGCCGGGCTGTTCCTGGTCCTCGGTGCGGTGGCCGATCTCTGGTACCGCGCCGGCATCGGCAAGGTCGCGGGCAGTCTCGCCTGGCGCCGGCTTTCCGGCCTGCCGCGTTCGGCCTTCGGCACCGCGCTCGCCCATGCCGGGCTCGGCGTCACCGTGCTCGGCATCGTCGCCGTCACGACGTTCGAAAGCGAGCATGTCATCGAGATGAAGCCGGGGCAGGTGACCGAGGCCGGCGGTTACAGCCTGCATTTCGACGGCATGCAGCCGGGGACTGGGCCGAACTATACCGAGGACCGCGGCCACTTCACCATCCGGCGTGGCGGTGTCGCTGTTGCCGATACGTGGTCGGCCAAGCGGCTCTATACCGCCCGGCAGATGCCGACGACGGAGGCGGGCATCCTGACCTTCGGGCTCAGCCAGCTCTACGTGTCGCTCGGTGACGCCACCAAGGATGGCGGCATCGTCGTGCGCATCTGGTGGAAGCCGTTCATTCTCTGCATCTGGGGCGGAGCGGTGTTCATGGCCTTCGGCGGCCTGGTCTCGCTCAGCGACCGGCGCCTGCGTGTCGGCGCCCCGCGCCGCAAGGCGAAGCCGGCAGCTCCCGCAATGGAGCCGGCCGAATGATGCGGCGTCTGCTCCTGGCTGTCGCTTTGCTGCTGATGGCGGCCCCCGCCTTTGCCGTCAATCCTGACGAGGTGCTGGCCGATCCGGCGCTCGAAGCGCGCGCCCGCGCCCTTTCGGCGGAACTGCGCTGCATGGTCTGCCAGAACCAGTCGATCGACGATTCCAACGCCGATCTGGCCAAGGATTTGCGCCTGCTGCTGCGCGAGCGCATCGCCGATGGCGACAGCGACGAGGCGGTGCTGACCTATATCGTCTCGCGCTACGGCGAGTTTGTGCTGTTGAAGCCGCGTGTCAGCATGAAGACGGTGCTGCTCTGGGGCGCACCGGTACTGCTGGTGCTTGCCGGCGGGCTGTCCCTGCTGGTCTTTGCGCGCAAGAGGGCCGGCAAGCCGACCGGCAGCAAGCTGACGGCAGACGAGCAGGCGAAGCTGAGCGAGCTTCTGAAGAAATAATCGACCAGGCTGAGCCTGCAGGCGAGCATTTCTGGCCGCATCCAGGTCGCCCGGAAAAGCCGTCGGCACGTTTGGCCGAAAGCGAACCATGCAAACATTACCAACTTTTCATTGGCCGGACAGTTCGCAGTAAGGTGCGGCGTCCTATATCTTTAGTCATCGACTGATCCGGCGCCGCCGGTCTGAAGATTTAAGAACAAGAGAAGGTGCTCCAATGCTCAAGAATTTCAACGGACGTCCGTCCCTCGCTACTGTGCTCAAGGCTTCTACCGTCGCCGGTATCGCAGCCGCTGTGCTTGCAACCGGCGTTCCGCTCGAAATCACCCGGTCTTATGCCGAAGCTGTCAAGGTTCAGGCGCCTGCCGTTCCGAGCTTCGCCAACGTCGTCGACGCCGTTTCACCGGCTGTCGTTTCCGTCCGGGTCGAGAACCGCGTCAATCCCGTCTCCGACAACAACAATGACGGCTTCTCCTTCGATTTCAACGGCCGCGGCTTCGACGACCTTCCCGACGATCATCCGCTGAAGCGGTTCTTCAAGCAGTTCGGCCAGGATCCGAATGACCAGCAGGGCCATTCCAGGCGCTTCGGCCAGAACGGACCGAATGGCGGCCCGAATGGTCCGGGCGGCAAGGGTCGCCTCCGCCCCGTCGCCCAGGGTTCCGGATTCTTCATCTCCGAGGACGGCTATATCGTCACCAACAATCACGTCGTTTCCGATGGCCAGGCCTTCGTCGCGGTCATGAATGACGGCACCGAGCTCGATGCCAAGCTGATCGGCAAGGATCCGCGCACCGACCTCGCCGTGCTGAAGGTTGATGGCAAGGGCAAGAAGTTCACCTACGTCAACTGGGCCGACGACAATAATGTCCGCGTCGGCGACTGGGTCGTTGCCGTCGGCAACCCCTTCGGCCTCGGCGGCACGGTCACGGCCGGCATCGTCTCGGCCCGCGGCCGCGATATCGGCTCCGGTCCCTATGACGATTACCTGCAGGTGGATGCCGCCGTGAATCGCGGCAACTCCGGCGGTCCGACCTTCAACCTCAGCGGCGAAGTCGTCGGCATCAACACCGCGATCTTCTCGCCGTCGGGCGGCAGCGTCGGCATCGCCTTCGCCATTCCCGCCTCGACCGCCAGGGACGTCGTCGCCGATCTGATGAAGGACGGCCAGGTCTCGCGTGGCTGGCTGGGTGTGCAGATCCAGCCGGTGACCAAGGATATCGCCGAATCCATCGGCCTCTCCGAGCCGAGCGGCGCCCTCGTCGTTGCCCCGCAGGCCGGGTCACCGGGTGACAAGGCCGGCATGAAGGCCGGCGACGTCGTCACCGCGCTGAACGGTGAGACGATCAAGGATGCCCGTGATCTCAGCCGCCGCATCGGCGCGATGCAGCCGGGCAGCAAGGTCGAGCTTTCGGTCTGGCGCGCCGGTAAGGCCCAGCCTCTCACCGTCGAACTCGGCACGTTGCCGATCGACCAGAAGGATGCGTCCGCCGATGACAACAGCCAGCCGCAGCAGCCTGAGGCACCGGCTTCCGAGAAGGCGCTTGCCGATCTCGGCCTGACGGTCGGCCCGTCTGACGACGGCAAGGGCCTGGCGATCACAGGCATCGATCCGGACTCCGACGCTGCCGACAAGGGCATCAAGGAAGGCGAAAAGATCACTTCGGTCAACAACCAGGAGGTCGCCAGCCCTGAGGATGTCGTCAAGGTGCTGAACCAGGCCAAGAAGGACGGCCGCACCCGCGCGCTCTTCCAGATCCAGTCCAATGAAGGAAGCCGTTTCGTCGCGCTTCCGATCAACGGCCAGGGCTGATCCCTAAGACAACTTGGAGCCGCGCGGACGAAACTCCGCGCGGCTCGATTCTTCTGACCTTTGAAGGATGATCGCGATGAGCGCCGCCCCGCAGGAAGATGCTTTGAGCCTTGCCGAAACGCAGCCGGCGGGTAATGTCGGCCGCATGAAGATTCTCATCATCGAAGATGATCTCGAAGCAGCCGTCTACCTCACGAAAGCCTTTCGCGAGGCGGGCATCGTCGCCGATCACGCCAGCGACGGCGAGAGCGGCCTGTTCATGGGGTCGGAAAATACCTACGACGTCATCGTCATCGACCGCATGCTGCCGCGCCGCGACGGGCTCTCGGTCATCAGCGAGTTGCGCCGCAAGGCTATCCATACGCCGGTCCTCATCCTCTCGGCACTCGGCCAGGTCGATGACCGCGTGACCGGTCTTCGTGCCGGCGGCGATGACTACCTGCCGAAGCCCTATGCCTTCAGCGAGTTGCTGGCGCGCGTCGAGGTGCTTGGCCGCCGCAAGGGCACGCCGGACCAGGACGTCGTCTATCGCGTCGGCGATCTCGAACTCGACCGGCTCTCCCACGAGGTGCGCCGCGGCGGCAAGGAGATCCCGCTGCAGCCGCGCGAATTCCGCCTGCTGGAATATCTGATGAAGAATGCCGGCCAGGTGGTGACCCGCACCATGCTGCTCGAAAACGTCTGGGACTATCACTTCGACCCGCAGACCAACGTCATCGACGTCCATGTCTCGCGGCTGCGCTCGAAGATCGAAAAGGACTACAGCCAACCGCTCCTGAAGACCATTCGCGGCGCGGGGTACATGATCAAGGATGAGGGATGAGCCGTTTCAAGGTTCTCTTCAAGTCCACAGCAGTCCGCCTTTCGGCACTCTATATCCTGCTTTTCGCCATCTGCGCCGCGACGCTCGTCTTCTATGTGACGGCAATGTCTGAACGGCTGCTGACCGGCCAGATCCGCGACGCCGTCAGGCAGGAGGTGGAGCAGGTGCAGCGCGCCTACGACACCGGCGGCATGAACCTTCTCCTGCGCACGATGGAGCGGCGTGCCCGCCAGCCGGGCGCCAACCTCTATATCATCGCCGGTCCCTCGGGCGATATTCTCGCCGGCAACGTCGCGTCGGTGCAGCCGGGTGTCTTCGAGGAGATCGGCTGGACCTCCGCGCCCTTCGGCTACCAACGCTATACTGACGGCGGGGGTGTCGAGCGCCGCCACAAGGCGATCGCCAATATTTTCGTGCTCGATAATGGCCTCAGAATCCTGATCGGCCGCGACCTCGGCGACCCCGAGCGGTTCCGTCTGCTGGTGCGCCAGGCGCTGATGGTGGCCCTGGCGATCATGGGGCTTGGCGCCATCATCATCTGGTTCGCCATCGGCCGCAACGCGCTGAAACGCATCGACCGCATGTCGGATGCCAGCAAGAAGATCATGGCCGGCGACCTGTCGCAGCGCCTGCCTGTGGGCGGATCCGGCGATGAATTCGACCGCTTGTCGATGTCGTTGAATACCATGCTGGAGCGCATCGAGAAGCTGAACGAGGGCCTGCGGCAGGTCTCCGACAACATCGCCCACGATCTCAAGACACCGTTGACGCGGCTCCGCAACAAGGCGGCCGATGCGCTCGATATCGCCGATGGCGAGACGCGGCGCACCGCACTCGAAGGCATCATTTCCGAATCGGACCAGTTGATCCGCACCTTCAACGCGCTGTTGATGATCTCCCGCGTCGAGGCTGGATCGGTCGCCGCCGAGATGTCGCCGGTGGAGCTTTCGGCCATCGTCTCCGATAGCGCCGAGCTTTACGAGCCGGCGGCGGAGGAGGCCGGCCTTGGCCTGAGCTCCAGCATCGAGCCGGATGTCGAGGTCCAGGGCAATCGAGAGCTGATCGGTCAGGCAATCTTCAATCTGCTCGACAATGCCATCAAATATTCCTCCGATACGGAAGGGGCGGGCAAGGTATCGCTGAAGCTCTCCCGCCGCCCGGATGGCATCTGCCTTTCGGTGGCCGACCATGGACCGGGCGTTCCGGCCGACAGGCGCGACGACGTGGTGAAGCGCTTCGTCCGCCTCGATGAAAGCCGATCGAAGCCGGGAACGGGGCTCGGGCTTTCGCTGGTGGAAGCGGTGATGGAGCTGCACAACGGCCGGTTGGAACTCACCGATACCGATCCCGACAAGCCCGAAAAGCGCGGATTGACCGTCAGCATGATCTTCCCCGCCAAGGCTGCCTGATGGCCCGCTGCCGATGATCGGCTGAATCGCGTATTGGCGGTTTTCCGCCAAGACCCTAGTTTAATGCCGGTCGAAGGAGGCGTTCCCGTGATTCTGCGGGACCGTACCTTAGGCGCTAAAGCAGGGAGAGCGCATGCTGACGAAATCGACGCATGGCCTGAAGGATGTGGCCGAAGGGCTGCTGCGTCCGCTGAACCAGGCGGAGTTGAAGCTGGCGCTGGCCGACCTTCAGGAGGCCGGCAGGAGCGAGCCGTCGGTGGCTGCGATGCTGAAGACGGAAGGCCCGCTTCGCGATTTCATTGCGGCCGTGCTGACGCTGTCGCCTTATCTGCGCGAAATCGTCAATCTCGATCCCGCCATCCTCGCTGGTGCCATCACCCAACCGTTGGAGCCGCAGATCGAGGCGCTGGTCGCCGAGGCGCGGCGCTGCTGGCAACGGGACGGAGAGGGGGCAGCACCTTCGGAATCCGTGGTGATGAGCAGGCTGCGCATCATCAAGCGCAAGGTGGCCTTCCTCGTTGCACTCGCCGATCTCGCGCGCATCTTCGACGGGCGGGCGACAACGGCCTGGCTGAGCGAGCTTGCCGAAGCTTCGGTTGCCGCCGCGATCGATCATCTGCTGCTGGCGGCGCATGAGGGTGGAAAGCTGCGGCTGCGGGATGTGGCGGCACCGAGCGACGGCTCTGGGCTGATCGTGCTCGGCATGGGCAAACTCGGCGCATCCGAACTCAACTATTCCTCCGATATCGACCTCGTCGTCGTCTTCGACGAACAGGCCGGCATCGTGCCCGACCCGGATGACGCGATCGAAGTCTTCCCGAGAATGATGCGGCGGCTGGTGCGCATCCTGCAGGAGCGCACAGCCGACGGCTATGTCTTCCGCACCGATCTAAGATTGCGCCCCGATCCCGGCTCGACGCCGCTGGCGATCCCGGTCGATGCGGCGATGATCTATTATGAGGGCAGGGGGCAGAACTGGGAACGGGCTGCTTTCATCAAGGCGCGCGCGGTTGCCGGTGACTTGGCCGCGGGCGGCGATTTCCTGCGTGGGCTCGCCCCTTTCGTCTTCCGCAAATATCTCGATTACGCGGCGATTGCCGATATCCATTCGATCAAGCGGCAGATCCACGCGCATAAGGGCCACGGCGCCATTGCGGTCAAGGGTCATAACGTCAAGCTCGGCCGCGGCGGCATTCGCGAGATCGAATTCTTCGTCCAGACGCAGCAGCTGATTGCCGGCGGCCGCATGCCGGCATTGCGTGGACGGGCGACGGAGGAGACGCTCGGTGAACTCACCAAGGCGAAATGGATCGACGCGGAAACCCGTGACGAACTGACCGAGGCCTACTGGTTCCTGCGCGATGTCGAGCATCGCATCCAGATGGTGCGCGACGAGCAGACCCACCTGCTGCCGGAGACGGATGCCGACCTGAAGCGCATCGCCTTCATGATGGGCTTTTCCGACACGCCGAGCTTCTCCGAACGACTGGTCGGCGTGCTGAAGACGGTCGAGCGGCGTTATGCCCATCTTTTCGAGCAGGAGAGCAGGCTTTCCACAGACACCGGAAATCTCGTCTTCACCGGCCAGGGCGACGACCCGGATACGCTGGAGACGCTGAAGAAACTCGGTTTTACCAGACCATCCGATATTTCCCGTATCATCCGCACCTGGCACTACGGCCGCTACCGGGCGACGCAATCGGTCGAGGCGCGCGAAAGGCTGACGGAGCTGGCGCCGGAGCTCCTGCGGGTCTTCGGCGAAAGCAAACGCGCCGACGAAGCGCTGCTGCGCTTCGACAGTTTCATCTCCGGCCTTCCCTCCGGCATCCAGCTGTTCTCGCTGCTCGGCAGCAACCCGGCGCTGCTGTCGCTGATCGTCAACATCATGTCCTCGGCACCCCGGCTTGCCGAGGTGATCGCCGCCAAGCCGCATGTCTTCGACGGCATGCTCGATCCCGGCCTGATGGCCGAGCTGCCGACGCGCGATTATCTCGGCGAGCGGCTGAAGGGCTCGCTTGCCCAGGCGCGCCACTATGAAGAGGTGCTCGACCGGCTGCGCATCTTCGCCGCCGAGCAGCGCTTCCTGATCGGCATCCGCCTGCTCACCGGCGCGATCAACGGCGTGATGGCCGCACGCGCCTTCACCCATCTCGCCGATCTCATCATTGCGGCGGCACTCGATGCCGTGGTCGGCGAGATGCGGGCAGCACACGGCGACTATCCCGGCGGGCGCATTGCGGTCGCCGGCATGGGCAAGCTCGGCAGCTTCGAGCTGACGGCCGGGTCCGACATCGATCTGATCCTGCTCTATGATTATGACGATGCGGCTTCCGAATCCGACGGGCCGAAGCCGCTCGATGCGACGCGTTACTTCACCCGCATCACCCAGAGGCTGATGGCCGCCTTGTCAGCGCCGACCGCCGAAGGCGTGCTCTATGAGGTCGATATGCGGCTGCGCCCATCCGGCAACAAGGGGCCGGTCGCCACCCGCATCAATGCCTTCGGCAAGTATCAGCGCGAAGAGGCATGGACCTGGGAACATATGGCGCTCAGCCGCGCCCGGCTGATTTGCGGCAATGAGAGCTTGATCGCCGAGGCGGAACTGATCGTCCGGGAGGTCCTGTCGGCCGATCGCGATATTGCCAAGGTGGCGCATGACGTCGCCGAAATGCGCGAACTGATCGACAAGGAAAAGCCGCCCTCCGGCCCATGGGACCTGAAGCTGATCCCCGGCGGCGTCATCGATCTCGAATTCATCGCCCAGTATCTGGCGCTGATCGCGCCGACCAAGGGCGTCGGCATTGCCGTGAATGGGGTGAGCACCGGCGAGGCCCTGAAACTGCTCGGCGACCGGCTGATGGCAACCACCGATCTCGACATATGTCTCGAGGCCTTCACGCTTTATACCGGACTTTCGCAACTGATCCGCCTCTCCATCGACGGCCTGTTCGATCCGAAGGAAGCGCCGGCCGGCCTCGTCGAACTTGTCTGCCGCGCCGGCGACTGCCCAGACATCAAGACGCTCGAAGCGGAGGTGAAGCGGCTGTCGAAAGCGGTTCGGAAAATATTCCTGAATGTCGTGAAAGCCTGATCTCACGCCAGATGGAACGACCGGGAGGATTATCTCGAGCATGGCCTGTCGGATTCTCGTTTAGCCAGTCGTCTTCAGGACAAAGCTATGGAGAACACCAATGACGATTACCATTACCGCCTTTGAACGATCGCCCGATCGCGGCAGGGGTCTGGCACGTGACATGCGCGTTCGCTGGGCGCTCGAAGAAGTAGGCCAGCCTTACGACGTTCGTCTTGTTTCGTTCAAGACGATGAGAGAACCCGCGCATCTGGCACTTCAGCCTTTCGGGCAGATCCCGACCTATGAGGAAGGCGATCTCGCTTTATTCGAGTCCGGCGCCATCGTCTTCCATATCGGCGAGCGCCATGCGGGCCTGCTGCCGGACGATGCGAATGCCCGGGCGCGGGCGCTCACATGGATGTTTGCCGCGCTCAACACGGTGGAACCACCGATCTTCGACCGCGCTCTCGTCATGATCCTCGAGCGCGACAAGCCCTGGTACGACCATCGCCTTTCTGCCCTTGAGGACAGCATCCGGAAACGGCTGACCGACCTCTCCCGCCGTCTTGGAGATGCCGACTGGCTCGACGGCGCCTTCAGCGCCGGTGACCTGCTGATGGTGTCGGTGCTGCTCAGGTTGAAGGGATCTGCTATACTCGAAGAATATCCGAACCTCTCCGCCTATGTCGCCCGCGGCGAAGCGCGGCCAGCATACAAGCGTGCTTTCGCCGCTCAGCTGGCGGTTTTCACCGCCGCATCAGCCGACTGAAAAAGGTCGACTCTGATCCTGGCCTAGACATCGTCGGGGATGCGCAGCGAGATCACCGTGCCGACCGCTTCGCGTGAGCGGATCTTCATGCGGCCGCCGTGCAGCGAGGTCAACGAGCGGGAGATGGCGAGCCCGAGGCCGGAGCCGCCCTTGCTCTTGGCATACTGGCTCTGCACCTGCTCGAAGGGCTGGCCGATCTTCGACAGCGCCGAGCGTGGAATGCCGATGCCTGTGTCGGCAATGGTGACGAAGACGGCGCCGTCGACGCGGCGTGTACGCAACGCAATGCGGCCGCCATTGTCGGTGAACTTGACCGCATTGGAGAGCAGGTTGAGCAGCACCTGTTTCATTGCCCGGCGGTCGGCCATCAGCGTCAGGCCGGAGCAGATGCGCTGTTCGATGACGATGTTCTTTTCAGCTGCGGGCATGGCGGTGAAGCGCAGGCTTTCCTCGATCAGCGGTACGAGGTCGATGCGCTCGCAGTGCAGCCTGACATGGCCGGCTTCGATCTTCGACATGTCGAGAATGTCGTTGATGACGTTGAGCAGATGTTTGCCGCTGTCATGGATATCGCGGGCATATTCGTCGTATTTCAGCGAGCCGAGCGGCCCGAACATCTGGTTCTGCAGGATTTCCGAGAAGCCGAGGATGGCGTTGAGCGGTGTGCGCAGCTCATGCGACATGTTGGCGAGGAATTCCGATTTCGCCTTGTTGGCGGCCTCGGCGCGTTCCTTCTCCGCCTGGTAGTTGGCGTTGGCCGTCGAAAGCTCGGATTTCTGGATCTCCAACGTCTGGCGCGAAGCGGACAGATCGCCGATCGTCGCCATCAGCCGGCGCTCGGATTCGCGCAGCCGCTCCTGATGGCGTTTCATCAGCGTGATGTCGGTTCCCACCGAAACCCTGCCGCCGTCGCGGGTGCGCCGCTCGTTGATCTGCAGCCAGCGCTCGTCGGCAAGCTGCACCTCCGTCGTACGCGAATAGCCGGAGCCGTCGGCATCGGAAATCCGCCGCTCGATGACGGGCCGGGCGGCGGCGGCATTGACGGTCGAGCGCTCGGTGCCGGGCACGAGCACGCTGTCCGGCAGGCCATAGGCCTGCTGGAAATGCGTGTTGCACATGACCAGCCGATCGTTCTTGTCCCAAAGCACGAAGGCTTCCGAGGTGCATTCGATGGCGTCGGCCAGGCGCTGGTCGGCTTCTGCGTAGCGCTGGGCGAGCCGATGCTGTTCGGTCACGTCCATGGCGATGCCGATCAGGTGCATTCGGCCGGAATTGCTGCGGATCACCTGGGCACGCGCCCGCATCCAGACATAGTGGCCGCCGGCATGGCGCATGCGGAAGATCTGATCGACCTGGCCGGAAGAGCCCTTGCCGATGGCGCGCGCGATCTCGTAGAGCCCGCCGTCATCGGGATGCATCAGGCGGGCGGCTTCGCCGAAACCCATCGTCTTGTCGGAGCCCGGCAGACCGAGCATGTCGTACATCGAGCGCGACCAGAAGAATTCGCGGTTCTCGAAATCGAAGTCCCAGAGGCCGCAGCGGCCGCGCGACAGCGCCGTCTCGACGCGCAGGTTCGATTCCAGGAAGATGTCGTCGGCGTCGCGGGCGCGTTTCACCTGCGTGTAATAGGCGTAGAGGATGACAAGCAGGATCGAGGAGATGCCGGCAAACAGCGTGACGTTGAGCGCCAGTTCCTCGCGCCAGAGCCGGTCGATCTCGTCAAGCGAGGTGGCAGCCACGATATAACCGCCGGCATTGCCCATCAGCGTGATCTCGGCATAATGCGGCACGCCGCCGATCGTCGTTTCGATGACGTCGGCGCGATCGCCGAAGCGGCGGATCGCCGAGACCTCGGGGAAGAAATCGCCGACATTGCTGCCAACATGCGAAAGCCCTGCGGTGGTTGCGGCAAAAACCTTGCCGCTTGCCTGCACGAGCAGCACGAAAGCGCCGCTATCCAGCCGGTCTTGCGGCAGGTATTTGGCGAGGCGAGCCTGCGCTCCGGTGATATCGCCGCTGTCGAAGATGTCGGCCGCATCGGCAAACACCGCAGAGGCGGTCGCCGCCGAAAGTGCGGTGGCATGGCGCGCCGAGGCCTCCAGACGCCCGTATTCGCTCATCATGCCGAAGAAGTGCGAGGCGGCGACGACGGAGAGGAAGGCGACGATCAGCGCCGGGATGGCCCGCTTCAAGACCAGCTCGGCCTTCGGCAGATAACGGAGAAGTGGTTCCGATGTCGCATGGCCGGAAAGGCTGTCGCGCCAGGCTTTGAGCCCGTCAAAATCGACACGCAGCCGTCCTCCGGCCACGGTTGCCCGCCGCACGTCCATCATCTCTTCGCCTTGTCCCTCGTGTGATTCGCGCGCCGCTCGCTCGAACCTGACCTAGAGAATCATGGGTGATTCGCCTTGTCCAGAGGCAAAGGTAAAAATCCGTTAACTATTTATAATTTGGTGTTTTTCAGGCGATTCGAATCACGGCTGCAGACGACCGTCGCGCTTTTCGCGACGGCCGAATGAAGCAAATCACCCCTTAAGCGTACGCTCGACGATATCGCGCACGTCGGTCGAAAGATCGGCGGCCCGCTCGATCTCGATCAGCGCCGAGCGGGCGTGATCGGCACGCACGGATTCGAGCGAACGCCAGGAGCGCATCGAGGTCAGGATGCGGGCGGCAAGCTGCGGGTTGCGCCCGTCGATATCGAGAATCTGATCCGCGAGGAAGCGATAGCCTTCGCCGTCGGCGCGGCCGAATCCGGTCGGGTTGGCAAAGGCGAAGGTGCCGACCAGCGACCGCATCCGGTTCGGATTGGTGCGCTTGAAGAGCGGATCGTCCATCAGAGCGCGGACCCTTCCCAGGGTTTTTGCGCCCGGAATGCCGGCCTGGATCGCGAACCATTTGTCGATGACGAGCGCATTTTCCGCGAAGCGCTCACGGAAGGTGGCGAGCGCCTCGCTCGTCTCCGCGCTGTCGGGAAAACGATGGGCGAGGATGGTCAGCGCATGGCTGAGATCGGTCATATTGTTGGCCGCATCGAAGGCGGCCTTGGCGCGGGCCGGCGTCTGTTCGGCATGCGAGAGATAGGTGAGGGCGCTATTGCGCAGCGCCCGCAGGCCGGCGCTTTTCGCATCCGGGTTGAAATCGCCTGATGTCGTCATCGCTGCGTAGAGGCCGGCAAAGACATCCTTTCCGGCATCGGCGATCTGTTTCAGGACCGCCTGCCGGCCGGCATGGATGGCATCGGGATCGTTGTTGCCGCCAAGTTCCCGGGCGATATCGGATTCGCTCGGCAGAGCCAGCGCCTGGGCGCGGAAGGCGGGCTCGAGGCTCTCGTCGGCGGCGGCGGCAATTAACGTCTCGACGAAGGTCGCCTCGCAGACCACAGGCTTGCCCTCGCGGGCGTCGCGTGCCGCTTTCAGCAGGTTCGGCAGCGCCAGATCGGTCAAGGCCTGCCAGCGGGCGAAGTGATCGGTCTCATGGCGGGCGAGATGGGCAAGATCGGCCGGGCTCTGATCGAAATGCAGGTTGATCGGCGCCGAGAAGCTGCGGTTGATCGAAACGACCGGCCGCGAGCCAACGCCATGGAACACGGCCGTCTGCGTGCGCCCTGTAAGATGCAGCACCTCGCCGGCATATTCCGCGCCGTCGACCGAGGTCGGCTCGATCTTGCCGCCGTTTTCGCCAAACAGCGCGAGGCTGAGCGGAATATGCATCGGCTCCTTGCTCGGCTGGCCGGGCGTTGCCGGGATCATCTGTTCGAGCGATAGGGTGAAACTGCCGGCCGCCGCATCATAGCTGCCCGATGCGGTGACGAGCGGCGTGCCGGCCTGATGGTACCAGAGCGAAAATTGCGTGAGGTCGCGCCCGCTTGCATCCTCGAAGCATTTGACGAAATCCTCGATCGTCACGGCCTCACCGTCATGGCGGTCGAAATAGAGGTCCATGCCTTTCTTGAAGCCGTCCTTGCCGAGCAGCGTCGCGATCATCCGCGTGACTTCGCTGCCCTTTTCGTAGACGGTCGTCGTGTAGAAATTATTGATCTCGCGATATGTCGTCGGCCGCACCGGATGGGCGAGCGGGCCGCCGTCCTCCGGGAACTGCTCCGATTTGAGATGGCGCACTTCGGCGATGCGCTTGACGGCGCGCGAGCGCTGGTCGGAAGAGAATTCGTGGTCGCGATAGACCGTCAGGCCTTCCTTGAGGCACAGCTGGAACCAGTCGCGGCAGGTGATGCGGTTGCCGGTCCAGTTGTGGAAATATTCATGCGCGATGATCGTTTCGATATTGGCATAGTCGGCATCGGTGGCGATCTCGGGATCGGCAAGCACGTATTTGTCGTTGAAGACGTTGAGGCCCTTGTTCTCCATCGCGCCCATGTTGAAGTCGGAGACGGCGACGATCATGAAGATGTCGAGATCGTATTCGCGGCCGAACCTCTCTTCATCCCACTTCATCGAGCGTTTCAGCGCGTCCATGGCATAGGCTGCGCGCGGCTCCTTGCCGTGCTCGACATAGATTTTCAGCACCACCTCACGGCCGGACATGGTCGTGAACGTGTCTTCGACGACGCCGAGATCGCCGGCGACGAGCGCAAAGAGATAGCTCGGCTTCGGATGCGGATCGAACCAGGCGGCGAAATGCTTGCCGGGGCCATAGCCGGCGCCGCCGAGGAAGTTGCCGTTCGACAAAAGCAGCGGGTTGGCGTCCTTGTCGGCAACGATGTTGACCGTGAACGGCGCAAGCACGTCGGGCCGGTCGGGGAAATAGGTGATGCGGCGGAAACCCTCCGCCTCGCACTGCGTGCAGTAGATGCCGCCGGTGCGGTAAAGGCCCATCAGCTTGGTGTTGGCCTCAGGGTTGATGACAGTGGTGATCGTCAGTTCGAAGGGCGCGCTCTCCGGCAGGTCGCGCACCGTCAGGCTTTCCGGTGTTGCGTCGTAACGCGAAGGGTCCAACTCCACCTGGTCGAACAGCAGCCCCGACAGTATCAGTTCGTCGCCGTCGAGAACGATCGGCGCTGCCGGATCGGTGCCCGGGCGACGATGAAAGATCAGACGTGCCTCGACCTTTGTCTCCGTCGGGTCGAGTTCGAAAGTCAGGTCCACACGTTCCAGCACGAAGTCGGTGGGACGGTAATCTGCCAGATGAATGACCTGGCCGGTATCTGTTCGCATGGTGTTTCCTGAAGACCGTTATTTGATAACCGCGGAATACAGAGGCGGGCGCACTCTGCCATAAATTTTGCCGGGAATGATTACATTAAAGTCTGAACTAAACTTAAAGCAAATTGCCCGCGAACACCAAGTTCGCGGGCAAAATATCTCATTGGACATGGATGAACGCCACCGGCGCAAGATGAGTGCTACTTCAGGTTGAGGGCGGCCTTGATCGTCGCGTCGTTTTCCGTCTGCTGCACGACGACGCCGTACCAGCCGAGCCCGTCGTAATCCTCGTAACCGAGAGTGCGCGCGAAGGCGACGATCGAGCCATTATTGTCGTAGTAGCTGCCTTTTCCCTGGCCGGACGGATTGGCGAGCGCGAAATGGGAAAAGAGCAAGGCGGGATTGGTGGTGGCGATGACCCGGCTCTTGCCGTCGAGCAGCATGACCGTCGTTCTTTCCGCCAGCTGCGGTGGCAGGTTCGCCTCCTTCTCGACGATCGCCTGGCCCTGGTTCTGCCAGTCGAAATAGACGCCGAGCGTGCCGACCAGCCGCCCGTCGAGCTTGCCCTCTTCGCGGATGCCTGTGGCATAAACGAGCGCATGCCTGGCGTCGTGGAGCGGGCTCGCTTTGACATCATCGACGATATAAGCGTCGCCGGAGGAGCAGGCCGACGCCGCGCGGAACCACGGATCACCGGCAAGGCTCGTGCCTGCGATCTTGCGCTGGAACTTGGGATTGGCGGATGCGATCACCTTGCCCGAGAGATCGGTCATGACGAGATCGAGATAGACGGTGTAGAAGCGGTTGATGGCGCCGAGACGCTCCGCCGCAAAGGCGACGGTTTCACGGGCTGGATTCTGCAGCGCCTGCCAGAGCGCCGAATCCGTCGCCCACCAGCGCACATCGGCCGTGCGCTCGAAGAGATTGCGGACGATGAGCTGCACCAGCGTCTGCGCCAGATCGGTGAGGCGAACGCCCTCCATCTCCTCGACCAGCGAATCGGCCATGGCGCGGCTGAGGCCGATGCGGCCCAGCACGTTGCTCTCGAACCTGCCGGTAATGTCGGTTGCAATTTGCGCCAGCCGCTGCACCTCGTTGGCAACGACGGCAAAGCCCTTTCCGGTCTCGCCGGCTCTGGCCGCCTCGATCAGCGCATTGATCGCCAGCAGCTTGATCTGCTTGACGATATGGGTGTTGTCGGCGCTGAAGCGCTCGAGGTCGGTGCTGATGCCGTCGGTGACGACGCGCATGGAGCGCGGTGTCGCATTCTGCGACTGGGCAATGGTTTCGGCGCTAAGCGGCTTCATCAAGTGGGATCCTGAAACGAGCGGGCAATTATTTGTGCGGTGAAGAAAATTTCGAGATCAGCGATAAAAAACGATGCTTGCCTATGGTTTTCAATTGGTTAACGCCGAGCGCCGCGAGATGAACATTTTGGGGGTGAATGGCTCAAATAGGGAAATTTCAGAGCGGTGGCGCGCAATCAGCACGGTTGAACCCGAACTGACGGCGATTCTGTGATTCTCTCATATTGCTTGCGGTTTTTTCGCCAATCGGGTTTTTCTTTCGCTACGATGGGTGACGTCACCTGCTGCGTTCCCGAGTCGAACGCGTCTCCCCGTTCCGGTTAAGTCAGTATCAAGAGCCAGGATCATGCACTCGGTTCTCAGAAACCCGATGAGAGGCATTGCGCTGAAAGTCTCGTCGGTCGTGGTCTTCCTGGCCATGCAGACCTTCATCAAGCTGGCGGGCTCGGACATCCCGCCGGGTCAGGTCACCTTCTGCAGGTCGTTCTTCGCGCTCTTCCCGATCATGGCCTATCTGGCCTATAACAGGCAGCTGCGCGCCGCCTTCTACACCGCCAATCCAATCGGTCACCTGAAGCGCGGCACGATCGGCATCTTGTCGATGGCTTTCGGTTTCTACGGGCTGCTGCATCTGCCGCTGCCGGAGGCGATCGCGCTCGGCTATGCGCTGCCGCTCGTCGCCGTCATCTTCGCTGCCGTTTTTCTCGGCGAGACCGTGCGCATCTATCGCTGGAGCGCCGTCCTGGTCGGCATCGTCGGCGTCGCCATCGTTTCCTGGCCGAAACTCACGCTGTTTCGCGACGGCGGCATGGAAGCAGAACAGGCCGTCGGCGCGCTCTGCGTGCTGCTGTCTGCCGTTCTCGGCGGAGTGGCGATGATCCAGGTGCGCCGCCTCGTCGAGGAAGAGAAGACGGCGACGATCGTGCTCTATTTCTCGATCACCGCCTCGGTCTTCTCGCTGGCTTCTCTTCCCTTCGGCTGGCTCATCCTGGCATGGCCGACGGCGCTCTATCTGATCGCCGCCGGTTTTTGCGGCGGCGTCGCGCAGATCCTGCTGACGGAAAGTTACCGCCATGCCGATGTCTCCACCATCGCGCCGTTCGAATATACGTCGATCCTGCTCGGCGGCATTGTCGCCTACTTCGTCTTCGGCGACGTGCCGAGCGTGACCATGCTGATCGGCACCGTCATCGTCGTCGCCGCCGGCATCTTCATCATCTATCGCGAGCATCAGCTGGGCATCGAGCAGAGAGAGGCGCGCAAGGCCACGACGCCGCAAGCCTGACGCCTGCAAGCGCATGTTTATCAAGGTTTTAACGCAGGGATTGCGGCGGCTTTAAACTTGCGCTCAAAGAGTGAAAAGAATGGTGAATTCTTGGGATACCGTCGGCCTGGGGAATATGATTGTTGAACATGAGAGAGTATCATTTATTCCAAACTGTGCATGTCTGAATGGTCGCTGATGCCGGAGGAGCTCTCGGTGTCGTTGCTCCGAACGCTGGCCGGCGAGCGGGGGTGGAGAAAAGCATAATGGCATTCACAGCGGAGCAATTGGTGGGGAACTCTTCCTTTCTGATGAGCATTCGCTTTTTGGCTGGGCAGATGCGCGGCATGTTCGATGCCGGTCCGCGGCTGGCGCGACTGCTCGCCTCCCATCAACGCTGGCTTCTGACCCAGACTGCCTATGCCCTCCACCTGGAATATGATCCGCGCGACCCGACGTCGGGTTTCACAGCCGTGCGGCTGACCGGGCGCATCACCGCGCACAAGGTGGCGAGCCGTAACACCGTGCTCGCCTTCATCGAAGAACTCTATACCTACCGCTTCATAACCCACACGCCCGGCGACGAGCGGCGGCGGCCACGTCATTTCGAGCCGGCCGACGTCAGCCATCAGGGAATGTTTGCCTGGCTTTTTTCCAATCTCGGCGCGCTCGACCTGCTCGACGGCGGTCAAAGGGCCGCCTTTTTCCAGGCAAATCCATCACTGATGCGGCTCATTCAGCCGCGCATTGCCCGCCATTGCCTCGAAGATGCCGCCTGGCGCGAGCCGCCGGAGCAGGTGGCGCTCTTCCTCTGGACGGAAGCCGGCGGCCTCGTCGTCGACAACTTCATCGCCCGGATGGCTATGGAAAGCAGCGAGCCGAAGAGGCTGTCCGTCGGCCGTGTCGAAACCCGCGCGCTCGCGGCCGATTTCATGATGTCGCGCACCCATCTGCAGCGGCTGTTGGCAAAAGCGGCGCAACGCGGCTGCGTCGGCTGGCAGGACGAGCCGCGCAAGACGCACCTTTGGATATCGCGGGATTTCGTCGAGGAATATTGCGCCTGGCAGGCGGTCAAGTTCGCCTATGTCGACGAAGCCTTCGAATGGGCGAAGGCCCAGATCGAGGAAATGGCGGTCTGATCAGAGAACGATGGCTGTAGCGCCTGCGTCAATGCGCGTGCCGGCATCGGCCGGCTTGACCGAAAGCTCGCGCTCATATTCCCGCGCGGCGCAGACGGCAACGCGGATATGTTCGAATGTTTCGATGTTGCGCAGAAGCGATATCAGGATCGTCGACATGTTGGGTACTCTTGACACGAAAGGGCAGGCGAAGTGCCTGCCGCTCAATATTGCTGGAAGTCCGAAAAAATGGCGTTCGGGCGCGCCGTGCGGCTGTTGATGCCGGTGCCGCGGGCGATCATCTGTTCGTTCGTGGCAAAGCCGAAACGGCTGTAGCCTTGAGTGGAACGAACCTGGTCGCCGGCGAGGCGAAGGGTTTCAAACCCGCTATGGATAGGACGAAAACGTTTGTTCATGGCCTTGGTTCCTGTGATTCCTCCCAAGACACAGCTGATATTGCGATGCAGCATAGATTCCGCAATGCATCACGGCGGGATGCAGCCATGCGAAAATCGCATAGATTGATTCACAAATTATTCAACTTTGGCTAATTTCTAAGCAAAGAGAGGGACTTAAGCTTCGCTTGAAAGGCGAGCAGGTCGTTCCAGGCCAGCCGCTTGTTTACAGGTGCGGTTAACAGATCCTGCGGATGCAGGCTGGCTATGGCAGGAATGACACAGTCCGCAGCGGCAATCTCCTTCCAACGGCCGCGCAACCCGTGAATCGTGTCATTTTCGCCAAAGAAGAAACGCGCCGAAAAATTGCCGAGAAGCAGGATCGCCTTCGGTTCGGCAAGTGCGATCTGCCGCTCGATGAAGGGTCGGCAGATGTCCATTTCCGCGGCCGAGGGCGCACGATTGCCAGGTGGTCGCCAGGGGATGACCTGCGTCAACAGAATGGCTGAGCGGGTCAGCCCGATCGCCGCCAGCATCTTGTCGAACAGCTGGCCGGATTTTCCCGAGAAGGGCATGCCCTCGCGATCGTCTTCGGCGCTCGGCGCCGAGCCGATCACCATGATCCCGCTTTCGGCATCGCCGCTGGCAAAGATGGTCGAGCGGGCGCTGTGCTTGAGGTTGCAGCCGTTGAAGGATTCGATCGCGGTCTTGAGCTCGACGAGCGATCGCGCGGTTTCGGCGACGAAGCGCGCCTGCTGCACCGCCTCGCCATCCGGGATTGCCGGTTGCGGACCGGACGCTGCGCGTTCGGCAGGCGCTGGGCGCACCGCTGCATTCGGGCGCACCTGTGCCTGACCTGGGGCAGGGCGTTCTCCAGCGGCGGGACGTTGCTGCTGCGCCTGTGCCGCCGGGCGGCGGGCGGCCTTCATCGCCTCGAACTCGGCGAAGCGGTCGATCGCCTCTTCCTCCAGCAGCCATTCCACGCCGGCATCGGCATGGAAATGCAGAAGCGCTGCGAGCTCGGCTGGGGAAAGGTCGTTGGCGGAGATCATGCGGGCAAGCTTAGCGGAGTGACAGGGGCATTGAAAGGGCGGGCGGCCGATTGCCCGACCTTGCCGGCTCTATTGCACAGTCCATTGCGCGATGTCGTCGCGTTCGCCGATCAGCGCCAGGCCATGGGCGATCGACAGCAGCTCGCCGCCGCTTTCGATCCGGTCGCGCTCGAAGCGTTCGGTAAAGATGCGGCGCACCGCCGGCACGAAGGAGGTGCCGCCGGTCAGAAACACCTTGTCGATCTCCGATGGTTTCGTCTCGGTCTTGTCGAGCACGTCGTCGAGCGCGCCTTCGATACGGGCGAGATCATCGGCGATCCAGCCTTCGAAGTCGCTCCGCTTGATGCTGCGATGTCCGCTGCGGCCAAGCGGCGCGAAATCGAAAGGCGCCTCTTCTGCGGCCGAGAGCGCCATCTTCGTCGCCGACACCGCCTGATAGAGCGGGTAGCCCTCGTCATGATCGATCAGGTCGATGAAGATTTCGAGCTTTTCCGGTTCCAGGCTGGTGCGCACCAGCTTCTTCAGATCCTCGAATTCGCGCGTCGTCTTGAAGATCGACAGCTGATTCCAGCGGCCGAAGCTGGAATAGTAGTTGGACGGCACTTCGAGGATCTTGTCGAAGCTTTTGAAATGGCTGCCCTTGCCGATCAGCGGCGCGACGATGTTGTCGATCATCCTGTAGTCGAAATGGTCGCCGGCGACGCCGACGCCTGAATGGCCGATCGGCGTTGCCGTCAGTCTGCCGGCGACGGTCTCGAAGCGGATCAGCGAATAGTCGGTCGTGCCGCCGCCGAAATCGGCGACTAGCACGGTGGCGTCCTGCTTGAGGTTCTGCGCGAAGTAGAAGGCGGCGGCGACCGGCTCATAGACATAGTGGATTTCGGGAAAGCCGAAGCGCGACAGCGCCTCGTTGTAGCGCTCGGTCGCCAGCGCCGGATCGGGGCTGGCGCCGGCAAAATGCACCGGCCGGCCGGTGACGATGCGGCTGACATCCGAAGGCCAGTGGTCGCCGGCATAGTTGCGCAGGCGCCTGACGAAAATCTCCATCAGATCTTCGAAATTATGCCGCTTGGCGAAAATCAGCGTGCCCTGGAACAGCGCGCTCGCCGCAAAGGTCTTGATCGACTGCAGAAAGCGACATTCGCCGGGATTGTCGATGAATTGGCGGATCGCCGCATGGCCCGCTTCCACCTTCAGCGCCGAAGCGCCGAGCTGGGCATCCTTCATGAAGGAAAGCGCCGTGCGCATGCTGTCTGCCGTACCTTCCGTGCTTGTGAACGCCATCGAGCGCGTCGCCCCGCCATCTGCCATGGCGAGAACCGTATTCGTCGTGCCGAAGTCGAAACCCAGCGCCTGAGCCATGCCCGCACCTCTTCATGCCGATTGTTATTGGAGACGGAGCATCGCTCCGCGAAGGGGCGTAAGCACGCCCCGGAATCAGGAGGGCGGGTGATGCCACAGGGGCGTGACATATTCAAGAGGAGCAGAAGTTGATGTGATCGCGGGCGCACTTCTTCTCCCGGTTAGAAGAAGAAGTGCGTCGCAAGGGTCAATCGGCAATGTCGAATTCAGAGGGCCGTCATCACTCGGCGGCCATCGCCCTTGCCTCTTCCAGCTGCGGCTCCTCGACCTTCTTGTGGCCGATCAGGCGGCCGAGGAAGTTTCCGAAGCGGTCCATCTCGACGAAGATGACCGGGGTGATGAAGAGCGTCAGCATCTGCGAGACGATCAGGCCGCCGACGACGGCGATGCCGAGCGGCTGGCGCAGTTCCGAGCTTGCGCCGGTGCCGAGCGCGATCGGCAGGGCGCCGAGCAGGGCACAGAAGGTCGTCATCATGATCGGCCGGAAGCGTCGCACGCAGGCCTCGTGGATCGCCACCGTCGCCTTTTCGCCGGTCGTTCGCATGGTCTCCACCGCCACGTCGATCATCATGATCGCGTTCTTCTTGACGATGCCGATCAGCATCAGCAGGCCGATAAGGGCGATGATCGACAGGTCGAAGCCCATGATCTTTAGCGCCAGCAGCGCACCGAATGCCGCCGCAGGCAAACCGGAAAGGATGGTGAGCGGGTGGATGAAGCTCTCGTAGAGCACGCCCAGCACGACATAGATGGTCAGCACCGCCGCCAGGATGAGGTATGGCGTATTGCCCTGAGACTGCTCGAAGATCTGCGCTGTACCGCCATAGGAGGTGAAGACGTCGGCCGGCATGCTCATTTCCGTCTTGATCTGGTCGATTGCCGCCGTCGCGTCGCTGAGCGAGACGCCTTCCGGCAGGTTGAAGGAAACGGTGGTCGAGACGAGCTGGCCCGTCTGGTTGATTGTCACAGGCCCGACCGTGCGCTCGACATGCGCGAAGTTTGAAAGCGGCACCAGGCTGCCATTGGCCGAGGCGACACGGATCTCCGAGAGCTTCTGGTCGTCCCAGGGCTTGCTGGTGTCGTATTCGACGATGACGTCGTAGCTGTCGCCGGTCGACTGGATTTCCGCCGCTGCATATCCGCTGAAGGATTCCTGCAGCGTCGTGCGCAGCGTGTCATTGTCGATCCCGTAGGCGGCTGCCCGCTCGGTATCGATGACGATATTGGCCTGCAGCGCGTTGTTCTGCGCGTCCGACGTCACGTCCGTGAAGAGGCGATCCTTGCGCATCGCCGCCTGGATCTTGCCGGCCCAGAGGTTGGTCTGGTCGGCGTTCAGTGCCTGCACGACCAGCTGATATTGGCTGGCGGTCTGGCGGCCACCGAAGCGCAGGCTCTGGTTCGGCGTCACGAAGGCCTGCAATCCGGGGATCTTGTTGATCGCCGTGCGCAGTTCGCGCAGCGTCTGGTCAAGCGGCGCACGTTCCTTCTTGTCCTTGAGTTCGACGAACATCGAGCCGTTGTTTTGTGGCTTGTTGGGGTTGCCGCCGATCGTCGACATCACGTGGTTGACCGCTGGGTTCGCCTTGACGACGGCTGCCGCCTGCTGCTGCAGCGCCGCCATGGCGGTATAGGAAATGTCCTGCCGGGCCTGCGTGCTGATCGTGAGGCGGCCGATATCCTCCTGTGGGAAGAAGCTTGTCGGCAGCGTCATGAAGAAATAGATCGTCAGTGCCACCGAGGCGAGGAAAACGCCGAGGATCGTGGGGCGGTGGCGAAGGCACCAGCCGACAGCCCTGTCATAGCCGCGCAGCGTCCGTTCGAAGCCGGCATCGAAGATGCGGATGATGAGCGGCGGGCGGCTCTGGTGGTTGGACAGACGCGAGGCGAGCATCGGCGTCACGGTCAGCGAGACGATCGCCGACGAGATGATGGCGATGGCAACCACCATGCCGAATTCGTTGAACACGCGGCCGACAACGCCGCCCATCAGCAGGATCGGGATGAACACCGCGATCAACGAAACCGACATGGAGATGATGGTGTAGCTGACTTCGCCCGCACCCTTGATCGCCGCTTCCCGCACGGGCATGCCTTCCTCGACATGGCGCAGAATGTTCTCGAGCATGACGATGGCGTCATCCACCACCAGCCCCACCGCGAGCGTTAGCCCGAGCAGCGAGATGTTGTCGATACTGTAGCCGAGCACATACATCATGCCGAAAGTCGAGATCAGCGACAGCGGAACGGCAAGCCCGGGAATGATCGTTGCTGTCGCATGGCCGGTAAAGAGGTAGATGACGAGAACGACGAGGCCGATCGTCAGCAGCAGCGTGAACTTCACATCGGAGATGGCATCGCGAATCGGCTTTGCGGCGTCATTCATGACGACCGTGTTGACGGAGGGCGGGATTTCGGCGTGAAGCTGCGGCAGCTTGGCGTTGATCGCATCGACGACATCGACCGTGTTGGCATCCGGCTGGCGCTGGATGGCGAGGATGATGCCGCGTTGGCCGTCGTACCAGCTGCCGGTATATTGGTTCTCGACACTGTCTTGCACATCGGCAATATCGCCGAGGTGGATCGGTGCGCCGTTCGGATTGGCAATGACGAGCGAACGGAATTGTTCGGCGCTGGTGCGCTGCGTGTTCGCCGTGATGGTCATGCTCTGCGAATTGTTCTGCAGCGTTCCCACAGGCTGCTGGCTGTTGGCGGCAGCAAGCGCCTTGTTCACGGTGTCGATGCCGATGCCGCGGGTCAAAAGCTTGTTGGGATCGACCTCGACGCGCACGGCATAGGTCTGCGCACCGTAGACGCTGACCTGGGCAACGCCGGGAAGCGTCGAAAGCGACGGCGAGATGATGTTCTCGGCGATGTCGTCAAGCTTGCTGCGCGGCATGGTGTTGCTCTGCACCGAGAGCAGCATGACAGGCGCATCGGCCGGGTTCGTCTTGCGATAACTTGGCGGTGTCGTCAGATTGTCGGGCAGTTGCCGGGTCGCATGCGAGATCGCGGCCTGCACATCGGCTGCGGCCGCATCGATATTACGACTGAGGTCGAACTGCAGCACGATGCTGGTGCTGCCGAGCGAACTGGAGGCGCTGATTTCGGTGATCCCGGGAATGGTCTCGAACTGCTTGATCAGCGGCGTCGAAACCGAGGTCGCCATCGTCTGCGGCGAGGCGCCGCTCAACTGCGCCGAAACGTTGATGGTGGGAAAGTCGACCTGCGGCAGCGCTGCGACGGGTACGAGCTGATAACCGGCAAGACCGGCCAGAATGACGCCGATCGCAAGCAGCGTCGTCGCGACGGGGCGCTGGATACAGAAATTCGGGATCATTGCTGAGCTCCCACCGCGATTGTCTCGGAGGGCTGCTGTTGCCGAAGCTCTTCGGCGGAGGCGACATCAAGCGCCTTTTCGTCGAACTGCTCGTTGATCGCCTGCTGGTCGTTGAGCTGGCCCTGGCCCTCGACGACGACGTGATCGCCTGCCTGAAGACCTGATTCTATGGCAGTGAAGCCGCCATTTGCGCGGGCAACGGTGACGGCCGTCAGATGCGATTTGCCGTCCTTGGCGACGAAGGCGAAGAAACCCTCCGGGCCGGGGCTGACGGCAACCGTCGGCACCACCACCTGCTGTTCGTCATTGTTGAAATGCACGACGATGTTGACCGATTGGCCGGGCCAGAGCGCGCCGGAGGCATTCTCGAATTTCGCCTTGGCAAGGATCGTGCCCGAGGCGGTGTCGACCGTATTGTCGTAGAAGCTGATCTCACCCTTTCGCACTTGCCCCTTGGTGGAGTTGGGGGCGGTGCTGACCTCGACCGGACCGCCTGCCAGAGCGCTCTTCAGCTCCCGCAGGTAGCGTTCCTGCAGGTGGAATTTCACATAGATCGGATCGTATTTCGCAATAGTGACGATTGCCGCGCCGGCGCTGAGGAAAGCGCCCTTGCTGACAACAATATCGCCGAGCCGGCCGTCGAAGGGAGCGCGGATGTCGGTGTGCTCGAGCAAGATCTGATCGGAAGCCAGCGACGCCTTGTCGGCGTCAACAGTGGCTGCAGCGGTATCGCGGGCGGCGACCGCCTGGTCGAGGCTCTGCTGGGTGCCGGCCTTCTGGTTGAAGAGATCCTGCGCGCGCGTCAATGCGGTCTCGGCTTCCGAAAGGGTTGCCGCGTCGCGCACAATCATCGCATTGTCCTTGTCGACGGTCGCCTTGGCCGTCCGGTCGTCCAGCTTGGCGATCAGGTCGCCGGCTTTGACGGTCGCCCCGTCCTGCGCATCGATGCTGACGATCAGGCCCTGTTCCTGCGCGGCAATGGTCGTATTGTCATCGGCATCGGCCCAGCCGGTCGCCGTCACATCCATCGGCAGCGTCGTTTTCACGGCTGCAACAGTCTTGACGACGGTTGGGCCGCCGCCGCCGCGTCTGCGCCCGCCGCCCTGATGTTGGCCACCGTCTTGCGCCTGATTGGCCTGCTGATCGGCCTGTGCCTGCTGCCCGCCGCCATTGCCGCCGGCCGGCTGCTTGATGAACTGCGAGAGGTAAGGAATTCGGGAGGCATAAGGGATCATATTCCCGAATTGCCAGACGCCGATGGCGGCAATTGCGATAACGCTGACGGTGATCCAAAATTTCTTCATGAGCGAGAACCGGTCTTGAGCAAGGTTGCAAATTTTATGCTCTGATTGAGCTGCTTATATTGCGGCGCAAAAAAGACATAATTCCCGGTGCGCGATCACTAAGTGGTTATAACGGCTTAAAATTTTGTAATGAATATTCCGTAATATTCAAACTATACTAATATAGAGCCAGTGTAATCCGATGCCGTCCGACGGCGGCGGCGCGGGTGGTGCGCCCGGCAACGATGCCGACCCGTATGCCGTCCATCGCGCGGGAAGAATGCGGAAAAACTAGAGAAGGCAGATCGTCATGACCGAGTTGGACGCCAGCCAGTTTCGCTCTCTCATAACGAGCATATATCCTGAACTCACGGCCTCCGTCTTCAGGCTGGCGGCGAAGGGCTGGGATTCGCTTGCCGTCGACGTCGACGACACGCTGATCTTCAAGTTTCCGCGCCATCCAAGTGCGGAAAGAGCGCTTGTGAAGGAAGCCGCCTTGCTCGATGTCGTTCGGCCGTCGCTGTCGATGGCGGTTCCCGACATGCGCATTCACGACGGGCCGCCGATCTTCTCCAGCCATGCCAAGCTCGACGGCGAACATCTCATTGCCGAAGATTACGATGCGCTTGGCGAAGGCGATCGTCAGCGCCTCGCGGAAGATCTCGCGCGTTTTTACGCCGAGTTGCATGTGCTCGATGCCGATCGCATACGGTCGGCCGGTGCAGGGGCTATCCGGCCATGGCAATCGCCCGAGACGGCACGAACCAAGGCTTTGCCGCTGCTGCCGCCCGACATCAGGAGCTTTGCGCAGGCCATTATTTCGGATTTCGAAGCCTTGCCGCCCGACCCCTACGGCAACATCTACGGCTTCTTCGACGGTCATGGCTGGAACATGGCCTTCGACCATGCGCAAAGGAGGCTGAACGGCATCTATGATTTCGCCGATTCAGGCTTCGGCCCGCTGCACCAGGAATTCATCTACTCGAACTTCATCTCGCCCGATCTGACCGCGCGCATCATATCGGCCTATGAAATGCTGACCGGACGCAGGCTCGACCGGCGCCGCGTTGCGATCCTGACCGGCTTCCATCGTCTGTCCGAGCTCGCCGAACTTGCGGACGATCCGGCGAACGTCGAACAGATGATCCGAAGTGTGGCGACATGGGCGGCGGCTGCCCGCGTCGGCTGAGAGGGAATGTCAGACGGATCGTGCCGCGCCGCCATCGCAGCGGATGAGCGAGCCGGTGATGTAGCTTGCCGGTTGGCTGCAGAGGAAGGCTGCGGTTGCGGCGAATTCCTCGACCCTGCCGTAGCGGCCGACCGGAATGCGCGCTTCCTTGTCGGTGCGGATCTCCTCGAGGCTCTTGCCGGTCCGCTTTGCCGCAGCCCCGTCGAGATCGTCGAGCCGCGCGGTCAGGATGCTGCCGGGCAAGAGCAGGTTGGTGGTGACGCCGAAGCCCGCCACTTCGGAGGCAAGCGTCTTGCTCCAGCCGGCAAGGGCCGGGCGCAGCGTATTCGACAGCGCCAGATTGGCGATTGGTTCGATCACGCCGGACGAGGCAACCGTCAGGATGCGGCCCCAGCCCTGCGCCTTCATGCCGGGCAGCAGCGCATTGGTGAGCGTGATCACCCGCGCGACCATGGAGAGGAAATAGCTTTCGAGCTTTTCGCCCGTCATGTCCTCCGTCGTGCCGGGCGTTGGTCCGCCGGTATTGTTGACGAGGATATCGAGCCCGCCGAACCTCTCCTTCACCGCCGTCGTCACCATCTCGACGAAGCGTTCGTCCCCGAGATCGGCCCAGATCCAGTCGGCCCGGCCTTTGCCTTCGGCATTGATCGCCTTGCAATTGGCCTCCAGCTGTTCGCCGCTGCGCCCGCAGAGCAGCACGTTTGCGCCCTCCCGCGCCAGCGCCACGGCGATGCCGAGGCCGAGGCCGCGCGAAGAGGCGAGGACGAGTGCCCGTTTGCCCTTGATGCCGAGATCCATGATTGTCCTCCGATAGCTTTGAGCGATGTATAAGGCGCAAGCGGCGGAAAAGGAAAGGGCATGTAACCGGTTCGGCAGCGTTTGATAATTGACGTTGACGTAAGCGTTATGTAATTCTTTCCCACGAGGCCTCATCATTGTGCGAATTGGAAGATTGGCTGTCGTATCCCGGCTCGACAATGCTTTCTCGTTTTGACAAGAAAGTGCCATGACGGGATGACGGCCGCGTGCCGCCAAGCGGAGACGAGTGAATGACCGAGACGACTGAGCTGCCAGAACGCGAGAGCATGGAATTCGACGTTGTGATCGTCGGCGCCGGTCCTGCCGGTCTTGCGGCGGCGATCCGGTTGAAGCAGGTCAATCCGCAACTCTCCGTCGTCGTGCTGGAGAAGGGCGCGGAAGTCGGCGCCCATATCCTCTCGGGCGCCGTCGTCGATCCGATCGGCATCGACCGGCTGCTGCCCGGCTGGCGTGACGAGGCCGATCATCCGTTCAAGACCAAGGTCAGCGCCGATCACTTCCTGCTGCTCGGCCCCGCCGGCTCTGTTCGCCTGCCGAATGTGCTGATGCCGCCCTTGATGAACAATCACGGCAACTACATCGTCTCGCTTGGGCTCGTCTGTCGCTGGCTGGCGACCAAGGCCGAAGAACTCGGCGTCGATATCTATCCGGGTTTTGCCGCAACCGAAGTACTCTACAATGAAGAGGGCGCCGTCATCGGGGTCGCGACCGGCGATATGGGCATCGAGAAGAACGGCGAGCCCGGCCCGAACTATACCCGCGGCATGGAACTGCTCGGCAAATATGTGCTGATCGGCGAGGGGGTGCGCGGCTCGCTCGCCAAGCAGTTGATTGCCAAGTTCGATCTTTCGAAGGACCGTGAACCGCAAAAATTCGGCATCGGCATCAAGGAGCTCTGGCAGGTCAAGCCGGAAAACCATCGGCCAGGCCTGGTGCAGCATTCCTTCGGCTGGCCGCTCGGCATGAAGACCGGCGGCGGCTCCTTCCTCTATCACCTGGAAGACAATCTGGTGGCCGTCGGCTTCGTCGTCCACCTCAATTACAAGAACCCCTATCTCTATCCTTTCGAGGAGTTCCAGCGCTTCAAGACCCATCCGGCGATCCGCACCACCTTCGAGGGCGGCAAGCGGCTGTCCTATGGGGCGCGTGCCATCACCGAGGGCGGCTACCAGTCGGTGCCGAAGCTTTCCTTCCCCGGCGGGGCGCTGATCGGCTGTTCGGCCGGTCTGGTCAACGTGCCGCGCATCAAGGGCAGCCACAATGCGGTGCTGTCGGGCATGCTGGCGGCCGAGAAGATCGCCGCCGCGATCGAATCCGGCCGCAGCCATGACGACGTGATCGAGATCGAGAATGAATGGCGCAAGGGCGATATCGGCCGCGACCTCAAGCGTGTCCGCAACGTCAAGCCGCTCTGGTCGAAGTTCGGCACCGCGCTCGGCGTGGCGCTCGGCGGCTTCGACATGTGGACCAACACGCTGTTCGGCTTTTCCGTCTTCGGCACGCTGAAGCATGGCAAGACGGATGCCCAGTCGCTCGAACCTGCCTCGATGCACAAGCCGATCGCCTATCCGAAGCCCGATGGCGTCTTGACCTTCGATCGCCTCTCCTCGGTGTTCCTGTCGAACACCAATCACGAGGAGGACCAGCCGGTGCATCTGCAGGTCAAGGACATGGCGCTGCAGAAGTCGTCCGAGCATGACATCTATGCCGGTCCGTCGACGCGCTACTGTCCGGCCGGAGTCTACGAATGGGTGGAAAAGGACGGCAAGGACGTCTTCGTCATCAACGCCCAGAACTGCGTGCACTGCAAGACCTGCGACATCAAGGATCCCAACCAGAACATCAACTGGGTGCCGCCGCAGGGCGGCGAGGGGCCGGTCTATCCGAATATGTGAGACCGGATTATCCCCACCGCGAAAATTCTTGCGTGCTGACGCCTTCGTGATCGCCTTCTGCCGGAGGCTGTTAGCCGTTCGTTAACCATAATTTCCTTAGCTTGCGACATCAAGTTGACGCACTAAGGACACATTCATGACGATCTCCCGCCGGGGCTTTCTGATCGCTCTGCCGCTTTTCGTGGCCGGCTGCTCTTCGACCGTTCTGAACAGCCAGACGAATTATGCCGCACTTCCGGACGAAAAATTCCCGTTGAAGCAGGTGCCGATCGACAAGATCAGGCCGGAGCTCCGCCGCCAGGAAGTGGCCTACGAAACCACGCATGCTGCCGGCACCGTGATCGTCGATACACCCGCGCGGCGCGCCTATTACGTCCTCGGCGGCGGCAGGGCGATGCGTTATGGCGTCGGTGTCGGCCGCGAGGGGCTGGCCTTTGCCGGCAACGCCTATATCGGCCGCAAGGCCGAGTGGCCGAGCTGGACGCCCACCGAAAACATGCAGCGCCGCGAAGAGCGCTATCGCAAGCTCGCCGGCGGCATGCCGGGCGGCCCGAACAACCCGCTCGGTGCGCGGGCGATGTATCTCTTTCGTGGCGGCAACGACACGCATTTTCGCATCCACGGCACCAACCAGCCGCAATCGATTGGTCTTGCCATGTCGAGCGGCTGTGTCCGCATGATGAACCACGATGTGATTGACCTCTATAGCCGCGTCGAAGTCGGCGCCAGGGTCGTCGTCATCCAGGCCTGACGTGTTCGTCCCAAGCTCGGTAAGGACGCTGTCTTCATGAAAAAGCCGCCGCAGCGATGGCTGCAGGCGGCTTTCCATCTGCTGTTGGTGTTGGATTTCAGCGGCGTGGCGTGGCGATACCCGTCGAAAGCGCCACACCGATGCCGGTGATCACGGCGGCGCTGATTTCCGTCATGCCGATCGCTTCGCCAAGCAGCAAGCCGCCGCCAAGCGTCGCGAGCACCGGCGTCAGCGCCGTGAAGGCGGCGGCCTGTGTTCCACCGAGTGTTCTGACGGCGGTGCCGTAGGCGACCATCGCGACGAGGCCGGAAAGAACGCCCTGGCTCAGCACCTGCAGGCCGATCTCCGGGAGAGTAGCCTGTGGCAGCGAGACGCCGAAGACGAGGGCAAGCGTGCCCATGATCAGGAACGACCAGACGGCGATCAGGGCGCTCGCCTGGACGGCGGTCAGACCGGAGCGGCGAAAGGCATGCGTATAGCTTGCCCAGAGAACGGCGCCAGCCGGCAGCAATACGAAGCTGGTCCATGGCAGCGAGGCGTCTGCAAGGCTGCGCGTGAGCAGGATCAGCACGCCGGCAACGATTGCGATAAGCCCGGCGATGCGTGTGCCGTCAGGTCTTTCGCGAAACAGCGCAATCCCGATCAGCGCCGCGGCGAGCGGCATCGAGCCGCCGAGAAGAATCCCCGAAGAGGCCGCCGGCGTGGAATGGATTGCCAGGGTGGTCAGCAGGAAGAAGACGGCGCCCGAACCGGACACCATGATCGCCAGCAGGTGAAGCGGCAGGCCCTTCGGCAGCAGTCCGGTCTTCAGCCAGACAGGCGAAAGCACCAGCGCCGGAATTCCGAAGCGGATCAGCCCGATATCGATCGAGCCGAGGGGCGTTGCGGCGCTGTGGCGGGTGACGAGAAACCATGTCGCCCAGATCAGCACGGTAATGGTGCCGCCGGCATAACCCAGCACCTGCGACGGCGACTTGTCGTTTGTAAATGCAATGGTGGTCATCGTCTCGATCCTTTCTTCCGTCCGGAGCCTGTCCGGTTGAAGAAAAGATTAGCGCCAGAGGCCAAGGCATGTCCTTGCTATCTATGGCTCTAAAATATTGCTATACGCAATCTTCTGCCAATTGACGCCGACAGGTATCGCGAAAATGCCAAATCTCGACAAATTCGATATCGCCATCCTGAAGTGCCTGCAGGAGGATGCGCGCGCCACCAATGTCGAAATCGCCGAGAAGGTGAACCTCTCGCCGTCGCCCTGCCTGCGCCGCATCCGCAATCTCGAACGGTCCGGCATCATTCGCGGCTACAGGGCGGATATCGACCGCAAGGAGGTTGGTCTCGGCCTCACCGTTTTCGTCGAATTCAAGGTCGTCCATCACAGCCGCGAGAATTCCGAGGCGCAGCAGAAGGCGCTGCTTGCCATCCCCGAGATCGTCTCCTGCTTCCTGATTTCGGGTACTGCCGATTTCCTCGCCGAAGTGGTGGTGGAGGATCTCGCCGCCTATGAACGGCTTCTGACGGAAACGCTGTTGACCTTGCCGAATGTCAGCGACATCCGCTCGAACTTCGCCATCCGCAGCATCAAGACGCATGGGCCGTTGAAGCTGCCCGAGGGAAAATAATTCCCCTCGGGGCTTGCTTGCGGGTTAGAGCAGCGTCCCGCTGAGGATGAGCAGCGCCACCGAGAAGTAGATGACGAGCCCGGTGACATCGACCAGCGTGGCGACGAAGGGGGCTGACGCGCTGGCCGGATCGAGCCGGAGCTTCTGCAGCACGAAGGGCAGCATCGAGCCGCATATCGAGCCGAAGGTGACGATCCCGATCAAGGCGGCAAACACCGTGACGGCGACCATCTGCCAGTGCGGGCCGTAATCGTAGAGCCCGGCCGACTGCCAGAAGACTATGCGGATGAAGCCGACCAGGCCGAGAATCGCGCCCAGCACGATGCCCGTCGGCAGTTCGCGCAAAAGCACCTTCCACCAGTCCGAAAGCTTCAACTCACCGAGCGCAAGCGCCCGGATGATCAGCGAGGTCGCCTGCGAACCGGAATTGCCGCCCGAGCTCATGATCAGCGGGATGAACAGCGTCAGCACCACGGCCTTTTCCAGCTCGCCTTCGAAATGCTGCATGGCGCTTGCCGTCAGCATCTCGCCGAGGAAGAGCGCAGCGAGCCAGCCGGCGCGCTTGCGGATCATGCCGGCGAAGCTGATCTTCATGTAGGGCTGGCCGAGCGCCTCCATGCCGCCGAACTTCTGGGCCGCTTCCGTCGTGTCTGAGATCATCGTGTCGATCACGTCGTCGACGGTGACGATGCCGAGAATCTGCCCCTGTTCGTCGGTGACGGGCAGGGCGAGCAGGTCGTGTTTGCGGATCAGCCGGGCGACATCCTCCTGCTTCATCAGCGGATTGGCCGAAACCGGCGCGCCCTTCTGTGCCACCGAGAGGATTGAAGCCTCGGGCTCGCCGGTGATGAGGCGACGCAGCGTCACCACATGCAGCAGCGCATGGCTGACCTCGTCCAGCACATAGATGGCGTAGACGGTCTCGCGCGAGCGTTCGACCTGGCGCACATGGTCGAGTGTACGGGCGACGGTCCAGCTGTCAGGCACGCTGACGAACTCCGTCGTCATGATGCCGCCGGCCGTGCGCGGCGGATAGCCCATCAAGTGCTGGATCGCAATGCGCACCGGTTCGTCGAGGCTGGAGAACAGCCGGGCGCGGGTCTCGCCGTCGAGCTCGAGCAGCACGTCGGCGACGCGGTCGTTCGACATGCCGTGCAGCAGCCGTGCGGCGTCTTCGGCGCTGATCAGCGCAAGAATCTGTGCGGCGTTGCGAAGCTCCGGCCGGTCGAGGATGTTGACGGCATAGTCCAGCGGCATGCCGGTTAGTACACGTCCGGCGTCCTGTACGCTGAGCGCGTTCAACGCTTCGACGCGTTCGGCGATCGTTGCGCCGCGGCTGTTGTTGATGAAGGCACGGGCGGCATGGCCTGCCCGAAGAGGGAAGCGATTGATATTCATTTGAGGCTCGCCTTTCCGTCGATCCGCCGTAGCGTCCGATCGGGCGAGCCGACAGGAGTCGGTCAGCGCACGAGGGCCGCGTACGGCAAAGGCAATCGACTACTACTGTCGCTTGGCATCGTTATGATGGCTCCGTTGAAATCCGTGGCTGACGAGCGTCATCCACGTGAATGCTAGGTGGTCTCGCACGCGGAAAAAGTCAAGCGGGATAAATGCTTAACGCCAGAATGCCGCACCCCCGCGATGCGGCATTCTGGCGGACATGGTTTGTAGATCTTGCTGCTCCGAAAAACACCGGCCCTGCCGGCTGCGATCTCAGAATCCTGCAAGCACCGCCTTGCCCTTCATCCTGCCGCTTTCGACCATGGCATGCGCCGTCTGGAGGTTTGCCGCATTGATCGGCCCGACGATCTCCGAAAGCGTGGTGCGGATCTTTCCGGCGTCGATGAGCTCGGAAATCTTGTTCAGCAGCTTGTGCTGCTCGATCATGTCAGGCGTGCCGTAGAGCGGGCGGGTGAACATCAGCTCCCAATGAACGGAGACGGCCTTGCGCTTAAAGGGCACGATATCGAGCATCTTCGGATCGTCGATCAGCGCGAAGCGGCCCTGCGGCGCGATCGCTTCGACGATGTCGCCGATATGGCTGTCGGTATTGGTGGTGGAGAATATGAATCCCGGCGCGCCGATGCCGAGCGCTGCAACCTGCGGCGCGATCGGCCTGGAATGGTCGACGACATGATGTGCGCCGAGTTCCTTCACCCAGCCCTGCGTTTCCGGGCGCGAGGCCGTGGCGATCACCGTCAGGTCGGTCAATGCCCGGGCGATCTGAATGGCGATCGAGCCGACGCCGCCGGCGCCGCCGATGATCAGGATGGCGCGTCCCGCTCCCGAAACCGCGTCCTGCACCTTCAGCCGGTCGAACAGCGCCTCGTAGGCCGTGATCGAGGTCAACGGCAGGGCGGCGGCGGCAGCGAAGTCGAGGCTCTTCGGTTTGGTGCCGACGATGCGCTCGTCGACGAGATGGAATTCGGCATTGCTGCCCGGGCGGCTGATGACCCCGGAGTAGAACACCTCGTCGCCGGGCTTGAACAGGGTGACATCAGCGCCGATGGCCTTGACGATGCCGGCGGCATCCCAGCCGAGCACCTTCAACTCGTCTGCGGGCGGTGCGGAATGGGCGCGCACCTTGACGTCGACGGGATTGACCGAAACGGCTTTGATCTCGACGAGCAGATCATGGCCTCCAGCCTCCGGCATCGGCAGCTCGACATCGATCAGCGAGGTTTCGGCGGAGATCGGTTGGGGCGTTTTATAGGCGACGGCGCGCATGGGAAACTCCTGTGTTCGTTGCACGGAAGCTAGATGCGCACTATGTTCTGACAACGCAAGAATGCACAAATTCTGTACGTAGTACCCAAAAGGATACTGTAAAATGTCATTGCCGCGCGCCAAGCTCGTCAAGAATTTCCCCGGCTGCCCGGTCGAAGCGACGCTGACTTACCTCGACGGGAAGTGGAAGGGCGTGATCCTGTTTCATCTGATGCAAGGAACCCTGCGCTTCAACGAATTGCGGCGTAAACTGCCGGCCGTGACCCAGCGCATGCTGACCAAGCAGCTGCGTGAACTGGAAGAGTCTGGCCTGGTATCACGCACCGTCTATCCGGTTGTGCCGCCAAGGGTCGAATATGCAATGACGCCGCTCGGCATGACGCTCGAGCCCGTCATCCAGGCATTGGCCGCCTGGGGTGACGATTATGTCTTCTGCAGCCCGGAAGGCCGCGAGCTGCGCCTGGCCTCAGACGGCCTGCGCGCTCCGATCGCGGCGCTCGAGGCGTAGAGAGGCTGCAAAGACGAACAGGCCGAGGAAGGACAGCGCCGCGCCGACATAACCGGTCGCCGCAAAACCGTAACCCCCGGCGATGACGAGGCCGCCGAGCCAGGCGCCGATCGCATTGGCGATGTTGAAGGCGGAATGGTTGGACGCGGCCGCAAGCGTCTGCGCGTCGGCGGCGACATCCATCAGCCGCGTCTGCAGCGCCGGGCCGGCGGCAAAGCCGCAGCCGACGAGGAAGACGGAGAGACCGAGCAAATAGGGATTGGCGGCGGTCAGCGAGAAGGTGGTCAGCACGACGATATTATAGATCAGCGACCCGCCGATCGTGCCGAGAAGCGATTTGTCGGCGAGCCACGAGCCGATGAAATTGCCCGCATTCATGCCGACGCCGAAGAGGACCAGCATGATCGGAACGGCTGTTTCCGGCAGCATCGCCACCTCAGTCGTCGTCGAGGCGATATAGCTGAACATCGCGAACATGCCGCCGTAACCGACGGCGGCGATGCCGAGCGTCAGCCACACCTGCGGCCGGCGGAAGGCGCCGAGTTCTCGCAGGAAGCCCGCTTCCGCGGAAACCCTGTCCTTCGGAACGTAGAACCAGATCAGCACCACGGTCAGCAGGCCGAGCACGCCGACCGAGAAAAACGCCACCTGCCAGTCGAGCGACTGGCCGAAGAAGGTCGTAAAAGGCGTGCCGAGAAGTGTGGCAACGGTCAGGCCGAGCATGACGCGGCCAACGGCACGGGCGCGGCGATGCGCCGGCACCATCGAGGCGGCGACAAGGGCCGCGACGCCGAAATAGGCGCCATGCGGCAGGCCACTTACGAAGCGCAGCAGCGTGAAGCTTTCGAATGTCGGCGCCATGGCGCTCGATATATTGCCGGCGGCAAAGATCAGCATCAGGGTCAAAAGCAGCGTGCGGCGCGCCATCTTCGCGGCGAGCACGGCAATAACAGGTGCGCCGACGACGACACCGAGCGCATAGGCGCTGATGACGTAGCCGGCTTGCGGCGTCGTGACCGAGAAGGTCTGGGCGACATTGGGCAGCAATCCCATGATCGCGAATTCGCCGGTGCCGATGCCGAAGCCGCCGCAGGCGAGCGCCAGCTGGACCAGTGCCACGGTCATTGCCGACGGCAGCTCTTGATCCCGGCTATCAACTGAAATATTGGCGGCAATCTCACTCACGAGAGCTCCTCGAGGCGGTTTCTGCTTGGCAATGGCCCTGGCGCGCAGGCGCGGCCGCAAGCCGATCGGTGGAAATGGCGGGAGGTGGAGACGATCTCTCCGATAGAGCATCTATCCGTGAGGTCCGGCCTGCCGTCGAGTGCATTTTTTGCAGTGCAGCGTCCTGCTATGTGCATACGTCTATTGCAATTTTTGCATTTCTGCCCTTTGTCAGGAAAGAAGGTTGCGCTTGAAATCGGCGATACCGCAACCATCTCAGGGGCAAGGCAGGAGCATTTCCGCGCCAGAGACGGGAGCTCTTATGAAGCTTGTAGGCTTTTTCAATCGCGACGGCGGAACCTTCAAGACCACCGACATGCTGGCCTATGAAAAAAGGGCGGAGACGGCTTTCCGCGAAGCGGGGCACGATTTCGACGCCATCGTCTTCTCAGGAAAGGAAATCGTTCCTGCCATGGAGCGGGCGGCCAAGCGCGACGATATCGACGGCATCGTTGCCGGCGGCGGCGATGGCACGATTTCGGCGGCGGCATCGATTGCCTGGAAAAACGGAATTGCGCTCGGCGTCGTGCCAGCCGGCACGATGAACCTCTTTGCCCGCTCGCTGCGTGTGCCGCTCGATATCTGGCAGGCGCTCGATGTGCTTGCCTCCGGCGAGGTCGACAATGTCGATATCGCCAGCGCCAACGGCCGGCCCTTCATCCACCAGTTTTCCGCCGGCCTGCATGCCCGCATGGTGCGCTACCGCAACGCCTACAGCTATCGTTCCCGGCTGGGCAAGATTCGGGCGAGCACCAAGGCGGCTTTGGGCGTCATCTTCAACCCGCCGGAATTCGAGGTCGAGTTCGAGGCGATCGGCATGCGCGAGCGCCGCAGGGTGTCGGCCATATCAGTCTCCAACAATCCCTTCGGCGAGAACGCGCTGCTCTACGCCGATAACTTGAGAAGCGGCGAACTCGGCTTCTACACGGCAAATCCGCTGAAACCCCTCGGCGTCGCCCGTCTCGCCATCGACATGCTGCGCGGCAAGGTCCGCGAGAATGCCGATGTCATGGTGATGCACCCGGCCGAAGTGCACCTGCATTTCCCGAAACTGCGTTCCAAGGCCAATTGCGTCATGGACGGCGAGCTGCTGCCGCTCGAACGCGATGTCTCGATCCGGCTGCATCCGGGCGAATTGAAGGTTCTCGTCAAGCAGGGTCTCGCCGCTCAAGTGAATGCGGACGAACGCCGCGAGCCCGCTGCGTAAGTCGGCCCGCTGCGTAAGTCGGCGCTGCGTAATTTCAGAGCCGCGGCAGATAGGTGCGGTAGTCGAAATCCGAAACGGTGCGCAGATGCGCAAGCGCTTCCTTGCGCTTGGTGTCGCCGTAGAGCGCCTGATAGCGCGCGCCGAAGATATCGGCGATGAACGGCGAGGTGCGGAAGGTCTCGACGGCGCTGAGGAAATCATGCGTCAGTCGCGTCGTATTCGCAGGTATGTGCGAGGGCGTCGTCTCTTCGCCGGGGTCGAGTTCGCCATCGAGACCGGCGAGCATGCCGCCGAGGATCGCTGCCAGCAGCAGATAGGGATTGGCGTCGGCGCCGGCGACGCGGTGTTCGATGCGTGCGGCCGGGCCATCCTTGTCGGGGATGCGGATCGCCGTGCCGCGATGGCCGCTGCCCCATGTCAGATCCACAGGCGCAAACGAGCCCGGCTGGAAGCGGCGGTAGGAATTGGCAAAGGGAGCAAAGATCAGTTGCGCCGCGCGCATGGTATCGAGCAGGCCTGATATCACCGATTTGATGAGCTTCGGTTCGCCGCCCTTGGCATCGAGAATGTTGCGGCCTTGCCCGTCGATGATGCTCGCATGCACATGCAGGCCGGAGCCGGCATGTTCGGAATAGGGCTTGGCCATGCAGGTCGATTTCAGCCCATGCCGGCGCGCCGCCTGTTCGGCGATGCGCTTGAGATAGAGGCAATCGTCTGCGGCTGCCAGCGCATCCGCGCGGTGCAGCAGGTTGAACTCGAACTGGCCCGGACCGAACTCCGCCGTCGTCGCATCCGCCGGCAGGTTCTGCGCCTTCGCATAGGCCCTCAGCGTCTGCAAATAGCCATCGAGCGCGTCGACGGCGCTCATGTCGTAGAGCTGGAAACCGTTCGGTTCGCCGCGATAGGTCAGGCTTTCCGGCGGGCAGGGGCGTCCGGTCTCGCGCCAGTCACCCGACATCACGTAAAATTCCAGTTCGGTGGCGACGACGGGCGTCAGCCCGCGCGCCGCATAGCGCTCGACCACCGAGGCGAGGATGGCGCGCGGATCCATGAAGCTCGGGCTGCCGTCGAATTCATGCATGGTTGCGAGCACCTGCATCGAGCCCTCGGGCGCCCAGGGCATCGGCGCCAGGCTGCGCCGGTCGGGGATGACCTTGCCGTCGGGATCGCCGATCGTCAGCGACAGCCCGGTGATATCGTCATTGTCGTCGCCCCAGATGTCGAGCGATTGCGTCGAGGTCGGCAGGCGGATGTCGCCGGCCCAGACCTTGTCTTCGGTGCCAGGCGGAAGCTGCTTGCCGCGCAGGTCGCCGTTCATGCCGACGATCAGGACCTCGAAACGCGGGTCACCGTTGTCGGCCTTGCCGTGCATCCTGTCGCTTGCCATGACCTTGAAAATCCTCCGGGACAAGGCCAAGCTCCTATCTCATCGACATCAGCCTTTCAATCCGCAAGGGTCTTTACCAATCATGCCCGATACTTACCCACCCTCGAACCTTGCCGCGATCGACGCTGCGCACCACCTGCATCCCTTCGCCGACATGAAGAAGCTGAATGCCGAGGGCGCGCGTATCATCCAGCGCGGCGAGGGCGTCTACATCTTCGACAATCACGGCAGGAAATATCTCGATGGCTTCGCCGGCCTCTGGTGCGTCAATATCGGCTATGGCCGCCGGGAGATCGCCGATGCCGCCACCAGGCAGATGAACGAGCTGCCCTATTACAACACCTTCTTCGGCACGACCTCGACGCCGGCGACGCTGCTGGCGCAGAAGGTCACTTCCCATGCCGGCGAGCGGTTCAACCATATCTTCTTCACCGGCTCCGGCTCGGAGGCGAACGACACCTGGTTCCGCATGGCCCGCGTCTATTGGAGCGCCGTCGGCAAGTCGTCGAAGAAGATCGTCATATCGAGAAAGAACGGCTATCACGGTTCGACCGTCGCCGGCGCCAGCCTCGGCGGCATGAAATACATGCATGAGCAGGGCGACTTGCCGATCCCGGGCATCGTCCATATCGGCCAGCCCTATTGGTATGGCGAGGGCGGCGATCTCTCACCCGCCGAATTCGGTCTCAAGGTTGCCCGCGAGCTCGAAGCGAAGATCGACGAACTGGGCGAGGAGAATGTCGCCGCCTTCGTCGCTGAGCCGGTACAGGGGGCTGCCGGCGTCATCATCCCGCCCGAGACCTACTGGCGGGAGATCGACCGCATCTGCAAGGCGCGCAATATCCTGCTGGTGACCGACGAGGTGATCTGCGGTTTCGGCCGTCTGGGCGCCTGGTTCGGCCACCAGTATTTCGGCGTCGAACCCGATCTGGCACCGATCGCCAAGGGGCTTTCCTCCGGCTATCTGCCGATCGGCGGCGTGCTCGTCAGCGACCGCGTCGCCGATGTGCTGATCAACGAGGTCGGCGACTTCAACCACGGTTTCACCTATTCCGGCCACCCGGTCTGCGCTGCCGCAGCCCTCGAAAACCTGCGCATCATCGAAGAGGAAAGACTGGTCGAACGCGTGCGCGACGATATCGGCCCCTATTTCGGCAAGGCCTGGGCAGCGCTGGCAGACCATGATCTGGTCGGCGAAGCCGTCAGCATCGGCCTGATGGGCGGCCTGCAGCTTGCCGCCGAGAAGAGCACGCGCACCCGTTATGCCAAGCCCGATCAGGTCGGTGCGTTGGTGCGCAACCACGCGCTGGCGAACGGTCTGGTGCTGCGCGCCACCGGCGACCGCATGCTCGCCTCGCCGCCGCTCGTCATCAGCCACGCCGAGGTGGACGAGATGGCGAGGATTACCAGGCTGGCGCTCGATTTGGCCTGGAAGGAGCTGAAACCCTGATTGCGCTCAGCCAGGCTGATTGACCCAGGCATAGCCGAAACGGTAGCGGTCGTCGCCGCGCCCGTAGAAATAGGGCACGTCGATCACCGACGCCTCAGGTGCGGACGTGCCGAGATTGGCCTGCAGCCATTCAGCCATATCAGGCGGCAGCGCTTCGCTTCCGCCCTTGGGGAGGAGCCACACGAGGAGAAGCGGTCGTCGGCTGGTAAGATCCGGGTTGAAGCCGGGATAATCCGCGGAGAGGATCGGCACGCCGGGAATATCCTGCCTGAGATTGCCGGCGAGCAGGCTGTCGCCGGCAAGGATCGCCGCCGGTTCGGCCTGTTTGCGCAGGATTTCCAGCATGCCGGCATAAGGCCTGTTCAGCCGCTCGTAATGGCCGGTGAAGCGTGCGGCCGCAACACTTCCGTAGAGGGCCGCCGGCACGCCGATCATGATGACGGCGACGACAGGTATGAAGCGCCGCAACGCCTTGCCGGTCTCGACGCCCGCGGCCTCGATCTTCAGGCAGAAATAGAGCGGCAGGATGAAGAGCATCGGCACCAGCCAGCGATCCTTGATGCCGGCCGCACCGCCGAAGACGATCAGAAGCAGAATGCCGGCCAAGAAGACGAGCATCATCCGCTCGAGAAGCCGCGTCCATTCCGAGCCGGAGCCGAGCGCCGGACGAAGGCTCTTGCCGAAGACGATCGCGAACACCGCCACGGTCAATGCGGCAAAGCTGATGATGGCGAGAGCGAGCGAGCTGACGCCCATCGCCACCTGCGTGAGATAGCTCGCATCGCCGCTCGCGGTCATCTTCTCCAGTGTGCGTGCGGTGGCGAAATCGAGATTGTCCTTCAGCCAGAAGAGATGCGGCAGGGTGATGACGAGCGCCACCGCCGCCGTCAGCCCCAGCCGCCAGTCGAAGATCCGCGGCCGCAGGCGCGCATCCGAAAGCGCGGCAATCAGGGCTGCCGCCGGCAGGATCGCGAAATTATATTTGGCAAGCAGGCCGAAACCGATGCCGATGCCTGCGATCAGATAGGAGGCAAGGCTTGGCTGCTTCAGGCTGCGGATGAAGCCGTAGAAGAAGATGCTGGCCGAGAAGAACACCGCGACCGTGTGCGTCAGGTCGCGCTGCATCTCGAAAGCCATCTGCGGGATGGTCAGCAGCCCGAGCGTGGCGATCGCCACCAGCGCCTTGTCGCGCAGCACGAGCCGCGCGGTCAGGCCGTAGAGCAGATAGGAGATGAAGAGCAGAAGGTTCTTCACGATGGAAAGGGCGGTTAGCGAGACGCCGGCAAACTGGAAGACGGTGTATTGCAGCCAGTTGTAGAAGGGCGGCTGCGGGCCGTAGCCGGCGGCAAGCCATTGCGAGCGGAAGGCCTGTTCGGCCTCGTCGAGATCGAGCGAATGCGAGGTTGCGAGCCGCACGCCGACCTGGAGCACGAAATAGGCGGCCAGCAGGGCGAAGATCCAACTGATGTCGCGACGGTTGCTCTCGGTCATCCTATCTGGTCTCCGGCCGAACCCAGGCGTAGCCGAGCGCGAAATTGTCGCCCTGGCGGCCGAAATAATAGGGAAGCGACAGCGAGCCGATCTCCTGCAGCGCGATGCCCGCCGCCGTCAGCGCCGAAGAGAACCGCTCCGGCATGACCGCATCGGCAGCCGTCGCCGTCTTCTTGCCGCGCCAGACGATCAGCACCGGCCCCTTGGCCTCGGCATAGGCTGGAATGCCCGGCGCCGGAAAATCCGGGATCACTACCGGCACATCGGGAAATTGCAGCCGCATGTTTCCGCCGATATAGGTGTCGGAAGCAATCACCAGCGCCGGTTCCGCCTGTCGCGTCATCTCGCGCGCGAAACCCGCCATTGGCACATTCGGCCGGCTGTAAGTGCCGATCAGCCCGGCGCCGACGACGCGGAAGCCGAGTGCGATTAGCACGCAGGCCATCAGCACCGGCAGCACCGGCCGGAAGCGGCGCAGTCCGGCGGAAAGGTCGAGCCCGGCGGCCTGCATTTTCGCCAGGAAATAGATCGGCAGCACCAGCAGGAAGGGGTCGAGCCAGCGCTCGCGCACCGTGGTGGAGCCGGTGAACAGCACGATGAGAGCAATGCCGGCAAGACTTGCGAGCATCATCCGCTCCATCATCCCTGTCCAGCGGTTGCCTGCCGAAAGCGCCCGGACAAAATCCCGGCGGAAGGTGGCGGCGAATATCACCACCGGCAGCGCCGCAAAGGCGATGATGGCGACGAGAAAGGCGAGAAGGCCTTTGCCGATCCGCACGGCGCCTGCGGGTTCGCTGCCGGCGGCCATCTTGACCAGAGTGTCGGAGGAGGCGAATGCGAGGTTGCCCTGCAGCCAGACCGCGTGCGGCAGGACGATGACGAGCGCGACGGTGATCGCTGCCAGCATGCGCCAGTCGAGCGCCCGGCGCCGCCATTCGGCGTCGGGCAGGATGGCGATCAAGGCGACGACAGGCATCAGCGCGAAATTATATTTCGAGATCAGCCCGATGCCGGTCGCAAGCCCGAGCAGCAGGTAGCTCGCCATATCGGGCCGGTCGAGCGTGCGGAAGAAGCCGTAGAGAAACAGCGAGCTGGCAAAGAGCAGCGCCGTCGTGTGGGTCAGATCCTGCTGGGCCATGTAGGAGACCTGGGGCAGGGTGATCAGCGCCAGCATGCCGACAGCGGCAAGCGCCTCGTCCTTCAGCACGCGCCGCCCGGCGAGGCCATAGAAGAGATAGGACAGGAACAGCAGGATGTTCTTCGGAACGATCAACGCTCCGATCGAGATGCCCGTCACCGAAACGACGGCATATTGCATCCAGTTGTAAAAGGGTGGCTGCGGGCCGTAGCCCGCCAGCAGATATTGCGAGAAGAAGGATTGCTCGGCCTCGTCGAGCTCCAGCGAATGCGGAAGCACGATGCGCAGCACGATGTTGAGCACGAAATAGGCTGCAAGCAGCAGGCCCGCGGTTTTAATCGTCCTCGTCGCGCGCTCCAGCATCGTGCTGCCGGCTTAGGCTTGGCTTTGATCGTCGAAGATCTGCCGCACGATATAATTCGGAGAGGCATCGTCGCGGTAATAGGTGCGCGCGATCATTTCCGCCAGGATGCCGGTGGTGATCATCTGCACCGACGACAGCAGCAGCACGACGCCGACCATCAGCATCGGTCGCGTGCCGATGTCGTTGCCCAGGATGAACTTGTCGAAGCCGAGATAGAGCAGGATCAGCATGGCGAGAGCGCCGAGGCCTAGGCCGAGCGAACCGAAGAAATGCCCCGGCCGCGCCTTGTAGCGCATGAAGAACATCACCGACAGCAGATCGAGGATGACGCGGAACGTGCGCGAGATGCCGTATTTCGAAACGCCGTGCTCGCGGGCGTGGTGGGTGACGGCCATCTCGCCGATGCGCGAGCTCGGCACGACACCGGCGACCCAGGCGGGGATGAAGCGGTGCATCTCGCCCATCAGCTTCACCTGCTTGATTATCGAGGCACGGTAGATCTTCAGGCTGCAGCCGTAATCGTGCAGCTTGACGCCGGTAATGCGGCCGATCAGGTAGTTGGCGCACCAGGAGGGGATCTTGCGCAGGAACAGACCGTCCTTGCGGTTCTTGCGCCAGCCGACCAAGAGATCGAGTTCACGCCGTTCCAGCTCGGAGACCATCGAAGGAATGTCCTTCGGATCGTTCTGCAGGTCGCCGTCCATCGTCGCGATCAGGCGGCCACGGGCGGTATCGATGCCGGCCTGCATGGCGGCTGTCTGGCCGAAGTTGCGCTGCAGCTCGACGATCCTGAGCGCCAGCCCCTCGCGTCCGACATATTTGCGGGCGTTGACGAGCGTCGCATCCGTGCTGCCGTCGTCGACGAGGATCAGCTCCCAGCGATGGGGGTAGCTGACCATCGCAGCCGCGACACGCTCGACGAGCGGGCCGACGCTTTGCTCTTCGTTGAAAATGGGCACGACCAGCGACAGTTCGAGCGATTGTACCGGATCATTCGTACCGCGAATGGGCTCTACGGTTGTCTGCAACTTTCATCTCCAAAAGGCCGGACGGTCGAGCAATCTTTAATGCTGCCGCCGCACTTGCGGAAGGCTACTACATGAAGTGTCCGCCGGTTGCCAGCGGGCAATGCGGATTCCCGCAATCGGCTGATCTGCCGGGGGCGCTATTTCGCGCCGCCTTCCACCCAGGAGTAACCAATGGAGAAGCTGCGTTTGCCGTCACCGAAGAGATAGGGCAGCGTCAGCGTCTTCAACTCTGGCAGATGAATGCCCGATTTGACGAGGTCATTGGCGAAGCCGGGGGAAATTGTCGGATCATCTGCGGTCTCGCCGCGCCAGATAACCAGCACCGGTCCCTTCGCGTCCGCATATTCGGGAACTCCGGGGCCGGGGAAGAACGGGATCACGACGGGAACATCGGGAAACTGCAGCCGCATGTTGCCGGCAATGAACTTGGTTCCCGCCACGATGAGAACCGGCTTGCGGGTCGCGGTCAATTCAGCCACGTAGCCGGAAAAGGGTACGTTCGTTCTCGTATAAGTGCCGATGTATTGAATGCCGACGATCCGGAAAAGAAGGATCGACAGGATGACGACCATGAAGACCGGCACCACGGGTCGGAAGCGCGCAAGACCGGCGGAAAGATCGATGTCTGCGGTTTCCAGTTTCAGGAACAGATAGATCAGCAGGACAAGCAGGCATGGGTCGAGCCAGCGCTCGTGGATATCGCTCGCGCCGGCGAAGAGGACCACGCCGACGAAGGCGAGCAGGCTGATGACCATCATCCGTTCGATCACCCGGATCATCGGGCTGGAAGAGGAGAGCGCGCGAAAAAAGTCGCGCCGGAAGGCGGCAGCGATCAGGACGATCGGCAATGCGACGAAGCCGAGGACGGCGATGACGAGAGACAGCAGTCCTTGCCCGATGCGCGGGAGGCCGGCCGGGGCCAGGTGTTCGGCAGTCATTCGCTCCAGCGTTGGCGCAGAGGCGCTGGCGAGATTGTCGGGCAGCCAGAGCGCATGCGGCAGCACGATCAGAATGGCAAGGACGGCCGCCGGCAGCAAACGCCAGTCGATGAGACGGCTGCGCCATTCCCGCTCCGGCAGCACGGCGATGAGGGCGGCAAATGGCAGGATGGCGAAATTATACTTCGAGATGAGCCCGATGCCGGTGGCGATGCCGATGAGGAGATAGCTCCCGATCGTCGGTTGGCGCAGTGTGCGGAAAAAACCGAAGAGGAAGAGCGAGGTCGCAAACAGCAGGGCAACCGTATGGGTCAATTCGCGCTGCGCCATCAGGCCGACCTGCGGCAGGGTAATCAGGCTCAGCATGGCGAGCGCTGCGAGCGAACGGCTCTTCAGCACCTCGCGGGCAGCAAGCCCGTAGAAGAGATAGCAGCCGAAGAGAATGATGTTCTTCGGCACCGAGAGCACCCACATCGATATGCCGGTCACCGAAACGATGGCATATTGGATCCAGTTGTAGAAGGGCGGCTGCGGGCCGTAGCCGGCAAGCAGGTATTGCGAGTAGAAGGATTGCTCCGCCTCGTCGAGATCGAGCGTATGCGGCAAGGCGATGCGAAGCGCGATGTTCAGCAGGAAATAGGCCGCCAGAAAAATGCTTGCGCTCGTAATGCTTCTGGTAATCCGCTCCAACATCGATCTCCACGTCAAGCCGGCAAGGCGCCATCACGGCCGATCGGATCGTCGGCGTGGAAGCATGTTCGCCACCGCCGCCATCAACTCCGTCGTTGTGCGCAACCTTCATTTCTCCTAAAAGGCCTGGCGACGGAACCGCTGCCTATGCCGAAGCCAAGCAAGGAATGCCTACTACATGAAGAGTTCGATCGTTGAAAGCCGGCAATCCTGGTTTATGCGCAATCGCATGACCGTTCTGACGGTCGTCATCGTCGCAGCCTATGGCCTCTTCATCCAATGGTTCTGGGGTTGGCCTGTTATCATCAGGCAGTGGGCCGATGTCGGCGCGGGTCCGGTGATCGGTGCGCTGGTGCTGCTGACGAGCACCTATTTCCTGCGCACCTGGCGTATCTATGATTATTTTCCGAAGGAAACGGCTGGGCGGTTCGCGGTCCTCTTCCGCGTCACGCAGATCCACAATCTGCTGAACATCATGCTGCCCTTCCGCGCCGGCGAGACCAGCTTTCCGCTGCTGATGCGCACCGAATTCGGCATTCCGCTGACGCGCGGAACCTCGGCGCTGTTCGTCATGCGGCTGCTCGACCTGCACGCGCTTCTGGCCGCCGCCGGCATCGGCTTTGCGATCGCTTCAGCCGATGCCGCTATTGCCTGGTCGCTCTGGACTGTCTTCCTGCTGCTGCCGGTCGCGGCCTTCGCCGCCCGCAAGCCGCTGCTGCGCCTGGCCGCCAGACTGCTGCCGAACAAGGCGCAGAAATTCGTCGCCGAGATCGAAAACGGCTTGCCGCTTGATGCCATCGCCTTTGCGCGCGCCTGGGCGATGACCATCGTCAACTGGGTGGTGAAGGTGATGGTGCTCGCATGGGCGCTCGGCCTGATGGGCGTGCTGCCGATGGCGGCAAGCTTCGGCGGCGCGCTCGGCGGCGAACTCTCCTCCGTGCTGCCGATGCATGCGCCAGGCGGCGTCGGCACTTATCCGGCCGGCATCACTGCCGGCGCCATCGCTTTGGGCGCCTCGAGCGAGCGGTTGGCCCTGGCCGCGCTGGCGCAGGCAAGCGTCAATGCCCACTTGCTGATCATCGTCTCGGCGCTCACCGGCACGGCGATCTCACTACCGCTCGGACGTCGCGGCAAGCTCTGAAATCCGTCTTCTCAGAAACGCCTGCTCCGGCTCCTGCCGGCAGAGCGACAGCGCTGTTTGATAGGCGGCGATCGCCTCTTGCCTCCGACCGAGACGGCGCAGGAAATCGGCGCGCGCCGAATGGGCGAGGTGATAGGCCTGCAGCTCCCCGCGTCCCAGAATGGCATCGACCAGTTCCAGCCCCTTCGCCGGCCCTTCCGCCATGGCAATCGCCACGGCGCGGTTGAGCTCGACGATCGGGGAGGGCTGTGCTGCCAGAAGCAAATCGTAATAAAAGGCGATCCGCCGCCAGTCGGTCTCTTCGGCAGCGGGCGCCTTGGCATGTTCGGCGGCGATCGCCGCCTGCAGCGTATAGATGCCGATCTCTCCGGCTTCCATCGCCGCAGCGAGCAGCGTCAGGCCTTCCGCAATCTTCGCATGATCCCAGAGCGAGCGGTCCTGATCGGCAAGCAGCACCAGCGATCCGTCTCCGACTCGGCGGGCGGTGCGGCGGGAATCCTGCAGCAGCATCAAGGCCAGCAGGCCGGAGACGTCGGGATGCGGCAGCAGCGCCAGAAGCAGTCGCGCCAGACGGATCGCTTCTGCGGTCAGGTCGGCGCGGACCACCTCCTCGCCCGAAGAGGCCGAATAGCCCTCGTTGAAGACGAGGTAGATGACGTGCAGCACCCGGTCTAGCCGCGGCGGCAGCGCCTCGCGGCCCGGCACCTCGTAGGGGATATTCGCCGCCCGGATCCTGCCTTTGGCGCGCACGATCCGCTGCGCTACCGTCGGCGCCGGAATGAGGAAGGCATGGGCGATCTCTTCGGTGGTCAGCCCGCAGATTTCCCTGAGCGCCATCGCCATCTGCGCATCGGCCGGGATGAGCGGATGGCAGCAGGTGAAGATCAGCCGCAGCATGTCGTCCTCGATCGGTTCCATGTCGCCGATCTCCGTTGCATCGGGCGTGTAGAGGCTGTCCTCGATGTGATGCTGCGAAGCATCGAAACGCACCCGCCGCCGGATCGTATCGATCGCCTTGAAGCGCCCCGTCGAAACGAGCCAGGCGAAGGGATTGCCGGGAATGCCGTCTGTCGGCCATGTCCGGGCGGCGGCGGCAAAGGCGTCGTGAACCGCCTCCTCCGCCCGGTCGAAATCGCCGAGCAGACGGATCAGCGTCGCCAGCACCCGGCGCGACTGCGTTCGGTAGATTTCTTCGATGACGCTTTCCAATCGGTCACCTCAATCCGGCAGGGTCAGTATCCGCACGGGCCGGAGTTCGACCGCGCCGAAACGCGCCGACGGGATCCGCCCGGCAATCTCCCTGGCTTTCATCACATCCGGCGCCTCGATGACGTAGAAGCCGGCCAGGTGCTCCTTCGTCTCGACATAGGGGCCGTCCGTGGCGGAGAGCGTGTTGTTGCGAACGCGCAGCACGGTCGCCTTGTCAGGCATCTCCAAGGCATCGGAGTGGATCATGATGCCTTCGCGGCACAGCTCCTCATCAAAAGCGAAATGCGCTTTGATAAGTTCGTCGGTTTCATCAGGCGTCAGCGTTCCGTCGGTGTCGGTGCTGCTATAAATCAGGCAGATGTAGCGCATGGCTATTTCCCATCCTGGATAGCGTAAGTCGGGCGCACTTCGATCGAGCAATATTTGAGGATCGGAAAACTCGACACGATCGTCTTCGCCTCGTCGATATTCTCGGCTTCGATCAGCACAAAACCGCCGAGATGCTCTTTGATTTCGGCAAATGGGCCATCGGTCGCAGAGACGTCGCCATTGCGCAGGCGGACCGTGATCGCTGTTGACGGGTCATGCAAGGCAAGCGCCACCAGCAGATGACCGCTCTCGCGCCAGCGATTGTCGCTGATGATGCACTCCTGTGTCAGCGCATCCCATTCGGTCTGGGGGACCAGCTTGCTTTTTTCCGTGTCGAACCAGATCTGGCATAGAAATTTCATTGGTCTCTCCTCACTTAGCTCCGAATTCGTGGATTGGCCGCACTTCGATCGCGCCGAGCCTGGCCAGCGGGATGCCCGCGGCAATGCGGATCGCTTCGTTGAGATCCTTGGCCTCGATCAGGATAAAGCCGCCGAGCGACTCCTTCGTCTCGGCGAAGGGACCGTCCGTCACCGATGTATCGCCATTGCGCACCCGTACGGTCACCGCCGATTTTGGCGGCTGCAACGCCTGGGCGACGATCATATGCCCGCGGTCGACGAGGTCCTTGTCATAGTTCAAGGAATTGGTGTCGAGTTCGGCCTTCTCTTCTTTCGTCATGGCGTCGAGTATCCCGCCATCGAACCAGACCTGGCAGAGATATTTCATTGCGGGCAGCCTCCTTGCTCTGTTCCTATAATTATGGACGAACGATCTGCACGCATTTCGACAGCGGCGAAATTTTTTTGTGCGAACGAAGTGTCGAAATCGCAAGGCAGCACTCGACAAGGCTTCATCGAAACCTGTCGAGGAGAACTGAAATGAGCATTCTTGAAATCGCCCTGGCAAGCCAGATCTGGGCACGCCGCCGTGAAAAGCGTCAGCTGGTACTCGACGATGCCGATGCGCTGAAGGTTCTTCTGCGCATCGCATATGTCTTCGTGGCCTTCACCCTGCTGATCGCTGGGCTGAACCTTGCCGCCGGCAGGCCGCAGATGCTGGCCGAGGGGTCGGCGCCTGTCGTGACGGGCAGATGAGGAAACGGCCTATTGGAAGGCCGTTTCGAAGAAGCTGCGCAGCTTGCGTGAATGCAGCGCTTCCTTCGGCATGGCGGCAAGCTTCTGGACGGCGCGGATGCCGATCTGCAGATGCTGGTTGACCTGCGTGCGGTAGAAGGCCGTCGCCATGCCCGGCAGTTTCAATTCGCCGTGCAGCGGCTTGTCGGAGACGCAGAGCAGCGTGCCATAGGGCACGCGGAAGCGGAAGCCGTTGGCGGCGATCGTTGCCGATTCCATGTCGAGCGCGATCGCGCGCGCCTGGGAGAGCCGCTTCACCGGCCCGCGCTGGTCGCGCAGTTCCCAGTTGCGATTATCGATCGTGCCGACGGTTCCGGTGCGCATGATGCGCTTCAGCTCGAAGCCCTCATAGCCGGTGATTTCGGCAACGGCCGCTTCCAGCGCCACCTGCACTTCGGCCAGCGCCGGGATCGGCACCCAGATCGGCAGGTCGTCGTCGAGAACATGATCCTCGCGCATATAGGCATGGGCGAGAACATAATCGCCGAGCCGCTGACTGTTGCGAAGACCGGCGCAGTGGCCGAGCATCAGCCAGGCATGCGGGCGCAGCACGGCGACGTGGTCGGTGATCGTCTTGGCGTTGGAGGGGCCGACGCCGATATTGATCATGGTGATCCCGGCATGGCCCTTCTTCTTCAGATGATAGGCCGGCATCTGCGGCAGGCGGGCGAGGGCAGCATCCGTTTCCGGCGCGTTCGAGCCGGGCAGGGTGACGACATTGCCGGGCTCGACGAAGGCGGTATAGCCGTCGCTGTCCTCCGCCATCAGCTTGCGCGCCCAGCTGCAGAATTCGTCGATATAGAACTGGTAGTTCGTAAACAGCACGAAATTCTGGAAATGCTCGGCATGCGTCGCCGTGTAATGCGACAAGCGGGCAAGGGAATAGTCGATGCGTTGCGCGGTGAACGGCGCAAGCGGCGAGGGCTCTCCCGGCGGCGGGATATATTCGCCATTGGCAATCTCGTCGTCGGTGGTGTTGAGGTCGGGCGTGTCGAAGATATCGCGCATCGGAATGTCGACGAATGCGGTCGTCGATGCTTCCACATGCGCACCCTCGCCGAAGGCGAAGTGCAAGGGGATCGGCGTCGTCGATTCCGAGACGATGACAGGAATATTGTGGCTCTTCATCAAGAGCGCCAGCTGCTCGTTAAGGTAATGCTTGAAGAGCTTCGGACGGGTGACAGTCGTCGTATAGATGCCGGGTGCCGTGACGTGACCATAGGAAAGCCGCGAATCGACATGGCCGAAACTTGTCGTCTCGATGCTGACCTGCGGATAGAAAGCGCGGTAGCGGGAGGAGATCGGAGCGCCCTGCGCAAGTTCGGCAAAGTTCTGGATGAGGAACGCCGTGTTGCGCTCGTAAAGCGCTGTCAGCGTCTCGACCGCCTTGGCGGGATCATCGAAGCTCTGAGGCTGGAAAGGCGGTGGAGAGGATGTGTCGAGGGGCGACAAAAGGGAGATTCGTTTGTTCATGACGCATTATAGAGAGTTGTTCTTGACAAGCAAACGACGCGCGCCGGCGGATTCCGATTTTTTATCTTCTTGCGCGTCTGGTGCGAATACCTCTTGCCCAACGTGCGCAGCGGTTTTGAGACAACGACATGCATAAACCAAAGACTCAAAGCGCATCGCGATGCGCTTTACTCACCGCACCGCAGGCGCGCAGAAGGTGCCGCTTCTCTCCAGGCAGGTGTAGTTCGCCCCGAAATGCGACTGCGCGCCGCCGCCGCCATTATGCACCACGACTGCCGAAAACGTGACCGCGAAGATCGCCGCAAACAGTGTGATGATGCTAAGGCGTCTTGCCAGAATATAGTGGTTCATTGCCTTGCCCCCGATACGCAACTCTATCGTGAGAAGAGTTTTGGCATGCGACGGCTGAACGAGTGCTGAGATGCCGGTTCATCCGCCGTTCAGCTTGCCAGACAGGCTCGGCCAGGTTGCGGAGAGGATCAGGAGGGGTTCGCCGGGGAGTTCGACGCCATTCGACTTCGCCGGGTGGCGTAGCGGAGGAGGCCGCAAGGGGCTTCGAAGCATGCCGCCGTGTCGTCGGCATGCTTCTGCATTTGGGATCGTTGCGCAGGCGCCCTATGGCTTCAGAGCCGCGTCCAGGTCTGCGACTTGCAGAGGATCTTCATCACGCAGCCCTGCATCCTCAGCGAATTGCCGGAAACCTTGCCTGCGCCGCTATAGGTCTTCTCGGCCGCCGGGTCGGTGATCTCACCAGCATAGCTGCCGCCGGTTCCCGCAAGCGTGCCGATCTTTCGGCCGGCATATTTGCCGGTCTTCAGCGTCACGCAATAACTGCCGCCGCAGGATGCGATCACCGCCGTATCGCCGGCGGCCGTCTTCCAGTTGCCGACGATCGGCTCCTCGGCATGGGCGATACCCGCGACTGTTATGACGCCGGCGAGAACGAAGCTACGGATCATCTTTTCCTCCATGATGTCCTTGATCGTCGCGAAAATAACTGACGCGAACGTAAAGGTAAATAAGGCGATCGCTGTTCTGCGGATCGGGTGAAACGGGAGAAAAAAGCCATGCGGCGAGCTTGTAAAGATATCGCCTGCTGATTTCATGATGAATGATCCGTTTATTTTCAAATCTGAATCTTTCGTAAAATTCGAGCGAAAATCCTTAATTCGCAAGGAATCTGATGTTTAACAAAAATCCAAATTTACCAAGCATTTGCACTTTGTTTGTCGCAAATTAATCATGCATTTTAGGCGTTTTTTGAAGGCCGCTTGGCATAGTGAAGCCATCAAACGAGCGGGGCAAACCCGCCGGACCGCAAGGGCCGCAAGCCGCTATAGACGGCAAGGCCCAGAGGTAAAACAGGGTAAGTCATAAACAGGCTAACAGGGATAAAACCGATGGCACGCTTTGAAATGCACAATGCTGAAACGGCCACCATGGGTGGCGACAACAACAGCGCCGATGTCTTCTGCGAAATGGGTCTGATGTATGCGACCGGCCGCGGCTGCAAAGTCGATCTCGTTGCTGCCCACAAATGGCTGAACATCGCCGCAATCAAGGGCAACGATCGCGCTGCCGAGCTTCGCGCCGACGTGGCCGCCGCCATGGACAAGATGCAGCTCGCAGCAGCGCTGCGCGCCGCCCGCGAGTGGATGACGGTTCACTAGGGGCTGTTGAGGTTCAGGGTTTCTTCTGGGGCTTGTTTGTGATTCAAGCTGCAGATGGAACGATTTGTGCTGACGGACGCCCAATGGGCGAAAATGGAACCACATTGCCACGGCAAGCCGTCTGATCCCGGCCGAAGTGGCAGCAACAACCGGCGCTTCATCGAGGCAATTCTTTGGATTGTGCGTACAGGAAGCCCGTGGCGAGATCTTCCCACGGTTTTTGGAAACTGGAACACGATCTACAAACGGTATCGCGATTGGGTCAAAGCCGATGTTTTCACAAGGCTTTTTGAGGTCTGCTCAGATGAGCCTGACATGGAATATGCCATGGTTGACGCCACCATCGTCAAGGTCCACCGCCACGGACAGGGCTCAAAAGGGGGACTCAGAGCCAGGCTATAGGGCGTTCGAAGGGCGGCATGACGACCAAGATCCTTGCGTTGACTGACGCACTTGGAAATCTCGTACGCTTTGTTCTTCTGCCCGGTCATCGCTTCGACACGGTGGGCGTTGCTCCGCTCATCGATGGCATTGGTTTTGACGGGCTGATCGCTGACAAGGCCTTCGACAGCAACCAAATCGTCGCTGATTTAAACGAGCGTGGAGCTAAGGTCGTCATCTCCCAGCATCCACGACGAAAAGCACCTCTTCCACTCGACAGCGAAATCTACAAATGGCGGCACCTCATCGAGAATTTCTTCTGCAAACTCAAAGAGTTCAAACGCATTGCAATGCGAGCGGACAAAACCGACCAAAGTTTCAGCGCAATCATTCACCTCGCGGCAGCCGTTATAAACTCAAGATGATTCTCAACAGCCCCTAGAGCAATTCCAGGAAAAGTGCGAAGCGGTTTTCCGTCCGGAATCGCGTCTAACACTGCCTCCGATCAGGAATTCGACAAAGCAGCAATAACAACCTCAAAAAGAGGGGCTGGCGGGGCGCTTTGGACGGGGCCGACGCCGGGAGAACGGAACCGCGACCGGATCCTCCACCGGCCGCGGTTCTTCGCTTTATCGGCGGATCTGTTTCAGGACCTGCGGCAGTGTCTCTTCGAGCAGCGCCATATCCGTCTCCGGCCCGACGCTGACGCGAATGCAGCGATTGAGCGGCGCCACGCCAGGCATGCGGATGAAGACGCCGTGCTCCATCAGCCCGTCGACGATCGCCCTGGCATAAGCGCCGTCGCGGCCGGCGTCGATCGCCACGAAATTCGTCGCCGAGGGCAACGGTTGAAGGCCGTTCGCCCGGGCAATGCCGCCGATCCGCTCCCGGCCCGCATGGATTTTCCCGACCACCTCGACGAGATAGGCCTGGTCCTTCAGCGCCGCGAGCGCTGCTGCCGTCGCCAGCCGGTTCATGCCGAAATGGTTGCGGATCTTGTCGAAGGCCTGTGCCGTGCCTGCCGTTGAGATCGCGTAGCCGGTGCGTGAGCCGGCAAGTCCGTAGGCCTTGGAGAAGGTGCGGGTGCGAACGACGTTCGGCAGCTCGATGAGCGAGGAGATCGACGGCAGCGAACCCGCCGGCCCCGTCTCGCTATAGGCCTCGTCGAGCACCATCAGCGTCGTCTCGGGCAGCGCACGGGCGAAAGCGACGATGCTGTCGGCATCCCACCAGCTTCCCATCGGATTGTCGGGATTGGCGAAATAGACGAGCGGCGCATTCTCGCGTTTCACCGCATCGAGCAGCCCCTCGAGATCCTCGCGGTCGTTTGCGTAGGGAACGGTCACCAACCGGCCGCCGAAACCGGCGACATGGAAATTGAAGGTCGGATAGGCGCCGAGCGAGGTAACGACGGGCGCGCCCGGCTCGATCACCAGCCGGACGATCTGGCCGAGCAATTCGTCGATGCCGCTGCCGATGGCGATATTGGCGGCCGAGATGCCGAGATGGGCGGCAAGCGCCTCCCGGAGCGCGAAATTCTCCGGATCATTGTATTTCCAGATATTGCCGGCCTCTTCGCGCATCGCTGCAAACACGGAAGCGGCTGGGCCGAAGCCGTTCTCATTGGCGCCGATGCGTGCCGAAACGGCAAGTCCGCGCTGGCGCTCGATCGCCTCGGGGCCGACGAAGGGAACTGTGGAGGGGAGGGCGCTGGCAAGAGGTGTGAAGCGCGAAAAGGCGGACATGCGAAGGTAGTTTCCCGGACATATTGACAATCGGCGCAACAATAGGCCCGGGCACGGCCAACGCAAGCAAGATTATTTCCGCAACGGCAGCGCCGCGCGTGTCGTCGGCCTGTTCACGCGCGGAAGATCGGCGCACGTCGGGCGTCGATTGCTTCCATGTTGCCGATCATGAAATCGGTGCGGACGACGCGGCGCAGAACCTCGGGGTCCATGATGTTGATGAACCGCACCCCGATGCGTTCCTTATGGCGATAGACCTCGGCGCAGCCGATCCGATAGGCGAGGCCAAGAATGTTGAGATAATAATGCTTCGGCAGGCCGGCCGTGGTCGAGACGATGAAGGTGGCGCCGCCCTGCGAGATATCGATGATCTCGGCGCTTCGCATCGACACACCGGTCAGGCACGGGCGGACAGCGACGATGCGGGCGGGTCGCTTGACGTTGAACTCTTCCCAGCGCAGGTCGTAGACAGCGGATTTGACCGTGGCAAGGTGTGTAGCGCGGAGCATAGTCATTCACATTCTCCGTCAGACAGGGCACATTTGGGGTCTTGATCACGAGCAAGCTGGTCTTGATCGCGAGCAAGTCTGGTCTTGATTTCATTCAAGCTGGGGTCTTGCTCCAACCAAGGTCACATGAATGTTTTGCACATTCGTCAAAGATAAAATTACAATTTTAACGAGTTTAAACTTTGTTCCCAAGCGGGACGCCCGATGTTCATTATCGGGACGCGGGCTTTCATCTCCAGGCTTCCGTTTCAGCCAAAAAATCTGACGGCAAAATATCCGCCGGCGGCAGTCAGCGCCGTCAGAGCCGTGCCCCCGGCCATGTCGACCAGGCTCATGGCGAGCGGCCAGTTGCGAAGCGTGGCGAGATTGGTGATGTCATAAGTGCCATAGGCCGCCAGTCCCAGAATGGCACCGTGGAGAAACGCGGTGGTGATCGAGCCTGTCGATAGGGCCGGCAGCACGGCAAGCACAACCACCGCGGCGGCGAAGAACAGGTAGAACAGTGCGCCGACCGCCAGATTGGGCGAGGGCAGCATCAGCGCTCCCAGTTGGTCGCGGTAGAAGTTGCGGGCGATGAGGCCGAGCCATATCCCGTCACAGACGAGAAGGGTGAGAAAGGTGCCGGCATAGGCAAGCAGTGATGTCTTCATCGTCAATCTCCCGAGCTTGGCCTTTCTACGCAGCAAGGGTCGGCCGGATCGCCGCCCCGTTCGATTTCGGTGCAATTTTCCCGAACTCTTTCAATGGCCGAGCGTTGTGCCTTGATCGATGAAGCACGGCGCGCTTCGAATAACGACAGCGAGGAGTTGAAGATGACCGACGTCAAAATCCCTTGGAAATCATGGGTCGTGGTCTGCAACGGAGCCAAGGCTCTGATCATGCAGAATGCCGGCGATGCCCAGCTCATGAACCTGAAGGTGCTGGAAACTCTAACGCAGCCGAGCGAGCCCGACCGCGAGATCGGCGCCGACAAGCCCGGCCGCAGCCATGCCGCCGATGGCTTCAGCCGCAGTGCTGTCGAGGAGACCAACTGGCAGGATCAGGCCGAAGCCCAATTCCTGAAACAGGTCGCGGAAAGGCTGGATGAGCTGGCGCAGGAAAAGGATGTCCGCCGCATCGTCCTCGTTGCGCCGCCGAAAGCACTCGGCGCGCTGCGGCCGGCGCTCAGCGCCGATACGCAAGCAGCGATCTCCCTGGAATTGGCCAAAGACTATACCAATATGCCTGTCGATGAGATCGAGCGGCATCTCGCCGCCTGAGCCGGTTAGCAAGCTCAGTGAACGCGGGTCGAACGGCCCGCGTTTTCTTATGTCGCTGCCTTATGCCCGGCAAACAGGTCTTCATGATCGGCAAAGAGCGCCGCCAGGCGGTCGATGACGATCCTGACTTCTGGCCGCTGCCGCTCGTCGTCATGCGCAACGATCCACATGTCGTAGGTCAGTTCCTCGATGACAGGCCCGGCGCGGACGAGCCTGCGCTCCTGATCGCCGATGAAACAGGGGAGCACGCCGCGGCCGGCACCGCCGCGGATCAGGTAAAAGAGCATATGCGGCGTGTTCGTCCAGCTGGTGATCCAGGAATCCGGCTGTTCGAACGTCCATTTGTCCGCTGGCGTGATGGCGGTATCTGTGCCGAGCGAGATCCAGTTGCAGTTTTTCTCGTCATAGCCGGCCGCCTGATAAGCCGCATGCGCCACCTTGACCGAACGGCGGATCGCGACGTTGCCGCTCTCCGGCCGGCTGTGGCGAATGGCGATATGCGCCTCGCGATAGGTGAAATCGACACTCGCATCGCAGGTCTTGTAGCACATGCGGAAGCTGTCCTTCGGCGTCCAGACGCTGGCCAGATGGTCGGCGACGAAGCGCGAGGTCCAGCTGTCGGCGGCCGTCGAGACGATCGGCAGCGTCAGCACCTCGCCGCGCCAGTCGGAGATCGCACGCGCCGCATCCTGCATCAGCCGGACGCGATCGAGCAGCTCCTGCCCGTCCTTGGCGAGCAGATAACCGGTGGGGCCGCGGCTGAAGAGCGAGCGGCCCGTCACCCGTTCGAGCGCCAGCATGCGCCGGCCGATCGTCGGCGCGCTGAGCCCGGTGCTCGCCGCCGCCGCCGAAAGCCCGCCGCCGGTCGCAACATGGAAGAAAAGCTGCAGGTCGTCCCAGCTTGCATCTTTCATGGATGAAAACCCCCTTTCCCCAGCGCCTCTACATCGGAAGGGCGCGAAGGCTTAGCTCAAGTGCCTGAGCCAAATAGATGGAGAATGCAGCAATGGATCTCAACTGGGTTGTTCTCTTTAGGGAAATCGAAATCGGCAATCGCCGGATCCGCCATGATCCCTTGGCCGATCCGCTCGATCGTCCGGAATGGCGCGGATTTCTCTGGGCCGTACCGATCATCGCGCGTCTCGCCGCAAGACGGAGCGGCGAAACAAAGGCGACGCGCCGCGATGATTCGCGGATCGGAAAAAGCCTCAGGTTTCGAAGTTCAATCGCAACACGTGGTGCAGGAATTCCGGATTGATCAGCATGTTGAAGCTGATCGTCACCAATTCGGCTTCGCGCTTGACCACGGTCGCACCGATCTCGTCATGGATGCCGAGGATTTCGAGGAAGAAATGGCTCGGCATTTCCAGGTTCGGGCTGACTTCGAGCAATGCGCCGGCAAGCGTGATCGTGCGGATCAGGCAGCGCACCTGCGTTCCGGTGCTGAGGTGATGGCCGACGAAGATGATGTTGCCGGGTCTGTCGAGATTGAATTCCCTGTAAGCACGTTCCGGCTTGGGGTGTTCTGTGTCGAGGTGCATCTGAAAGGCCCTTTTAGCCTCCGCTTGTAATACGACAGGATATTAGCCGAAGAATGCTGACATTTGCTGAAGAACACCGTTAAGATTGAATGCATATGTGAAAGCCGCGGGAAAATCGCACCGATTTCGTGCAGATTTGCCCCAAAGCTGCGCATTCCTCGGGCAGATGCGCCATTCTTGACATCTCGGCGGTGTTCGCGCATACAAAGGCCGGTTCGAGGCGCCGGCCGCTCGCGGATGAAAATCCACGGTGAAGTCCTCGCGATCATGGTCACGGCCCTTTGTGCATGCTGACTGACGGCAATGCGAGCTCCCATCCGCAGTCGAAGAGCATGCCTTGCGAAGGCTCACGCCATGACGACGACCTATCCTGCCGTTGATGAATTGAAGGCCCGGGCCAGGCGCCTGCGCCAGGCGATGAACGATCGCGGCACCACGCTGACCCACAGTGCGGCGTTAGAAATGATTGCCCGCCAGCACGGCGCACGCGATTGGAACACGCTCGCGGCCCTTGCGGCAAAGCCCAATGCGAGCCCGAAGACGCCGCTCTTCGTCGGCGCGCATATTCGCGGCCGTTATCTCAATCAGCCGTTCACCGGCGAAGTTCTGGCGCTTTCGGCCCTGCCGGGCGGCGACCTCCACAGGATCACCATCCATTTCGACGAGCCGGTGGATGTCGTCACCTTCGAGAGCTTTTCCGCCTTTCGCCAGCGTGTGAACGCGCAGATCGATGCCGACGGCGTGTCGCCGCGGAAGACCTCGAACGGCGTGCCGCATCTGGTGCTCGATCTCTAATTTGCTCTCATTCTTTTGAGGCTGTCCGGATACGCAGGATTTTTAAGCCGGATCGTGCCTCGCCCGCTATCGCACGGATTTCTCCATGACCGATCTTTCTGAAGGCAATGCCTTTCTCACCGGCTGGCTACCGGGCGTCTTCATCAAAACGGCGGCACCGATCGTCGCGATCACCACCGTCAGCGGCCTGTTCACCGTCGTCGACGCCTATTTCCTCGGCGCCTATGTCGGCCCGGATGCGCTCTCTGCCGTCAGCCTGATTTTCCCCGGGCTGATGCTGCTGGTCGCCCTACAATCGCTGGTCTCGAACGGCATGGCAAGCATCCTCGCCCGCCGGCTCGGCGCCGGCGATCGTCAAGGCGCGCGTCGGGTATTTGCCAGCGCGCATGCGCTGGCGTTCGCCGTTACCCTCATCCTCAATCTGGTCTACTGGACGCTGGGCCGGCAGATCATCGATGCCGGTGCCGCCGGCAATGCTGCCGTGGCCGATGGCGCCAGGCTGTTCATGGGTGCGATGACCGCCTGCGCGCCGGTCGGCTTCTTCTTGTCGCTGCATCTCGATGGGCTGCGCTGCGAAGGCAAGATCGGCTTCATGACACTGGTGACGCTGTCGGCCTCGCTGCTCAACATCCTCGCCAACTGGCTGTTCATGGCGGTGATGCATTGGGGCGTGCTCGGTTCGGCAGCCGGCTCCATCGCATCGCAATTCGTCTGTCTCGCAGCCGTGCTCGCCTATCGCTGGCGCCGGCCGGCGATACTCAGGCCTTCCCGAGGGTTGGCTCTTGCCGAATGGCGCGGCATCGTCGCCTTCGGCGCGCCGATGAGCCTCGGCTTCATCGGCATATCTCTGGCCTCGGCCGCCATTCTGCTCAATGTCTCGCTCTGGAGCACACATGACTACGTCGCGACTGTTGCCGCCTACGGCATCATCACCCGGATCATGACTTTCACCTATCTGCCGCTGCTTGGCCTCAGCATCGCGCTGCAGACGATCGTCGGCAACAATCACGGTGCCGGCCTCGGGCTCCGCGTCGGCCGCAGCCTGCAGATCGCCATGCTCGCAGCGCTCGTCTATTGCACCCTGGTGGAGATCACCGTCGAATTGCTGGCCGGCCGCCTCGGCGCCGTCTTCGTCGCCGATCCGGCGATTATCGCCGAGGTCAGGCGAATTCTGCCCTGGACGATCGGCGCCTATTTTCTCTTCGGGCAGATGCTGATCCTGTCGTCCTATTTCCAGTCGATCGGCGATGCGCCGCGCGCGGCGATCTTCGGCCTGTCGCGGCCCTATCTGCTCACCCTGCCGCTCACCTTCCTGCTGCCCTTCGTCTTTGGCGAGCAGGGGATCTGGATGGTGCCGGTCTTTGCCGAGGCAGGCATGTTCATCCTTGCTTTCCTGGTGCTGTCGCAGAACGCCAAACGCCGCGGCTGGCGCTACGGGCTTCTGCCCGCCTGAAACGCAAAAGCCGCGCACCCCGGCGCGGCTTGTCTCATGTTGTTTATTCTTTGCCTGCCGAAGCGGCCGATGTCGCGGCTTCCGCCTCATTCAGCGCCTCGGCGCATTCCTGGCAGCAGACCTCGACAGTCTTGCCGCCGAGCTTGACGGTGATGGTCTCCGCGCCGAGTTCGCAGTCGCAGGCAGCACATGTGGTCTTCTTCATCTGGTGATCCTCCGTTGATCGTCCCGTGATCGGGACAGGCTCATAAGATCATCGAAGACGGCATCGGCGCTGTCGAAATCTTTAGCGATCGACCTGGGCTCTTACTTCCGCCGCAGCTGTGCCGAGCGCTGGAATTCGGCCGGAGTCTGGCCGAAGGACTGTTTGAAGGAAGCGCTGAAATGGCTGTGGCTGGAAAAGCCGAGATCGAGACCGAGCGCGGTCAGATCCTCATATTGGCCAAGCAGATCGAGAGCACGGGCAAGCCGCAGCCGCAGCTGGTAGCGGTAAAGTGGCGTCGCCTCGACCTGCTGGAAGACCTGGGTGAGATAAACGGGCGAGACGCCCACTTCGGTGGCGATTTCCGAAAGTGTCCAGCGCCGCGCGAGATCGGAGGAAAGCACCAGCTTTGCCCGGTCGACGAGTTTCTGCCGGCCGGCGCTGGCGCCCGCTGCGTGCGATGTGCGCTCGCCGAGCGAACGGCGCACGAGCGTCAGCGCCAATATTTCCGCCTCCAGTGTTTCGGCGACGTTGCGGCTGAGACCATGGCGCAGGAGCGCAACCAGCGCCTGCGCGCGCGGATCGATCCGCCGGCGCTGGCGGCGGAAGGAAAAGGGCGGGCCGGGCTGCGCCTGCTCCTTCGGCGTAAGCTCTTCGAGCATGGAGTCGTCGATCGCCAGATCGATGCAGGCGTCGCCACCCTCGATAGGGTGGCTGATCCGGTATCCCTGGCCGGTATTGAAGAACAAGACCTGATTGGCTTCCGCCACCGTATCATTGCGGCCGACATGCCGCATGAAGACGCCGCGATAGGGATAGACGAGGCTCGTCCTGTGGGCGCATTCCTCGTCGCTCTTATGACGGCACTCGCCATTGCAGACGATGTCACGAATAGTGACCATCTTCGTTTTCAGAAGGGGTGCCGTTGAGAACTGGGACATTGCATATTCCGTATCAGACAGGCCAGAACCGACAGTACTTATAACAGCACTTTAGTAACGGCTGTAGACATGAACATCGCTTTCCGTCTGCCCCCTGGAAAGGCCGATATCCTTCAGCTGTTCGTCGGAAAGCTCCATCAACGCATTCAGGTTGCGTCGTTCGTTTATTTTGCGCGCCAGCCAGCGCGCCGCCGTGATTGCGGCAGGGAACAGGCTGGGTCGAGTACGACGCGAAGAGCGAATATTTCGGGCCGGTATCGTGAAATTCAGGCTGTGCATGGTGATCCTCCATCCGTGTTTGGATGGAGGCAGTGAACCATCAGTTGCAGCTTCGCGCTGTCAGATTATTTAGCGATCGAACGCGACGCTTACGCCTTCAGCAGCCACTCGTGCTCGGCGGCATTGTGGAATTTCCAGATCCGCTGCGGCCCGGCCATGACGTTGAGGTAATAGAGGTCGTAGCCATGGCAGGCGGCACAGGGGTGGTAGCCCTTCGGCACCAGCGTCACATCGCCGTCCTCGAGCGCCATTGCCTCGTCAAGCGAACGATCGTCGGTATAGACGCGCTGGAAAGCGAAGCCCTGCGGCGGGTTGAGGCGATGGTAATAGGTCTCTTCCAGGAAGCTCTCGTTCGGCAGATCGTCCTGGTCGTGTTTGTGCGGCGGATAGGAGGAGGTGTGTCCACCCGGCGTGATCACCTCGACGACCAGCAGCGAATGCGCCGAGCTGTCATCTTCCGGCATGATATTGTTGACATAGCGCACATTCGTGCCCTTGCCGCGCGTCACCTGCGGATGCGTGCCGGGCGGGATTTCCTTGGCCTGATAGGTGCCGCCGCCGGGTGCCGAGCAGACCGCGAGCTCCAGATCGGTCTCCGCCGTCACCGACCATGTCGATTCCATCGGGATGTAGAGCGCGTGCGGCGCGCCCTCGAACGGGTTCATCCGGCCGCCGAGCGTGCCGAAATCCTTGGTGCCGGCAGACGCCTTGCCCTTGCCGGTCACCCAGACGAGGCAGACTTCGCGATCGCCCGTCTCTCCCGAAACGGTCTCGCCCGGCTTCATCCGATGCAGATCGAAGCCGACATAGGTCCAGCCGGCGTTTTCCGGGGTGACATGGGTGACGCGGCCATGCGTGCCCGATGGTTTCACCTTGAGATTTGGCATTGGTGTTTCTCCTCGTAAATTGGCGTGTGCGGCCCCCCCTCATCCGGCTGCCGCCACCTTCTCCCCGAGGGGAGAAGGGATGTGCCGCGCCGCCTCTTTCCCCTTCTCCCCAGCGGGGGTCCGAAGGACGGGTTGAGTCCGGTGGCTTAACCCAGGCAAAGGTGTCCGGAGGGCGGATGAGGGGGCGTCTTGCTCCGGCTGTCCTGATCAGCCTCTCCCCCTTGTGGGGAGGGGTCTTGTGCTCGCTATCCCTTGGGGAAGCCTTCCGTTTCCACTGTATAGCCCGCGGCCGTCATGACGCGCATCAATTCGGCGTGGCCGATCTCGGCCATTTTCTGCGGCGGGGCCTTGCGCGGATCCTGTTCGGCCTCGACGACAAACCAGCCTTCATAGCCGTGATCGGCAAGCCGCTGGACGATGGCGCCGAAATCGAGCGAGCCGTCGCCCGGCACCGTGAAGGCGCCAAGCGCCACCGCATCGAGGAAGGACTGCCGGCTGCGGTCCAGCCCATCCACGACAGGCTTGCGGATGTCCTTGACGTGAACATGGTTGATGCGGGCGTGGTGGTTTCCGATGGCGCGCAGCACGTCGCCGCCGGCAAAGGCGAGATGGCCGGCATCGAGCAGCAGCGGGATGCCTTCGCCCGAATGACGCATGAAGGCGTCGAGTTCCGGCTCGGTCTCGACCACGGCCGCCATGTGGTGGTGATAGGAAAGCGGCATGCCTTGCTCGGCGCACCATTCCCCGAATTCCGTGACGCGGCGCGCATAGGCCTTCATCTCGTCATCGGAAAGGCGCGGCTTGGTCGCGAGCGGCTTGGAGCGGTCGCCCTGGATGGAGCGACCGACTTCGCCATAAACGATGCAAGGTGCATTGACCGCCTTGAACAGCGCGATCATCGGCGCGATGCGGTCCTTGTTGGCGGCAAGCTCCTCATTGACCAGCGTGCCGGAGAACCAGCCACCGCACAGCGTCACGTCGGCGGCGCGCAGGATGGGCAGCATCTCCTCGGGATTGCTGGGGAAACGGCGGCCTTGCTCCATGCCGGTAAAGCCAGCACTTCGGGACTGCCGCAGGCATTCCTCGAGAGACACGTCGTCGCTGAGTTCAGGAAGGTCGTCGTTCCACCAAGCGATGGGCGACATGCCGAGTTTGGCCTTCATCAACATTCTCCTTAAAAGCATTGCGGAGGAGCGGTGCCGCTCCTCCAGAAAAATGACAGCAATCGATCAGCCGACGCGCTGGGCAGCACGTGCTTTGACATAGGCCTCATGCGCCCTGTTGACCTCACTGCGCGAGCTGACCTCAGGCACCGCGACATCCCACCAGTGGCCGCCGGCTTCTGTGGTGATCAGCGGATCGGTGTCGATGACGAAGACCGACGTGCGGTCGTTCTTCCTGGAATCGGCGAGCGCCTGTTCCAGCTCGGCGATCGAGGCGACCTTGACGGCGATGGCGCCCATGCTTTCGGCATGCGCGCGGAAATCGATCTCCGGCATCACCTCGTGATAGGAGTCCTTGAGCAGATTGTTGAAGTTGGCGCCGCCGGTTCCCATTTGCAATCGGTTGATGCAGCCGTAACCGCGATTATCGAGCACGATGATGTTGAGCTTGAGGCCGAGCATGACCGAGGTCGCAAGCTCGGAATTCATCATCATGTAGGAACCGTCGCCGACCATGACGACGACGTCCCGTTCGGGACGCGCCATCTTGGCGCCGAGCCCGCCGGCGATCTCGTAGCCCATGCAGGAAAAGCCGTATTCCATGTGATAGCTGCCCGGAGCCGTCGCCGGCCAGAGCTTGTGCAATTCGCCGGGAAGGCCGCCTGCAGCGCAAAGAACCGTCGTATTCTCGCCGCCGATCGTGCGCGCCACCGCGCCGATCACCTGCGCATCGGAGGGCAGGGCGGCATTGGTCGTCGCCATCGCCCTGGCCGCAGCCTCCATCCAGATCTTTTTCTCCGCCGCTGCCTTCTCGGCGAGTGCTGCCGGCGCCTTCCAGCCCGAAAGCCCTGCCGAAAGCGCCTTCAGCCCTTCGCGGGCGTCCGCCACCAGCGGATGGCTGTCGTGCTTCACCGCGTCATAGGCGGCGATATTGAGGCCGATCATCTTCAGGCTGTCGTTCTTGAACAGCGCCCAGGAGCCGGTGGTGAAATCCTGGCAGCGCGTGCCGACGGCGATGACGAGGTCCGTCTCTTCGGCGATCGCATTCGCCGCCGACGTGCCGGTGACGCCGACCGAGCCGAGCGCCAGCGGATGGGTTTCGTTGATCGCCGACTTGCCGGCCTGGCTGACGACGACCGGAATGCCGTGGGCCTCGGCAAAGGCGGCAAGTTCCTTCGTCGCCTGCGAATAAAGCACGCCGCCGCCGGCAACGATCACCGGCTTCTGCGATGCCTTGATCAGCGCGATGGCATTCGCCAGCTCGTCCGCATCCGGCTGCGGCCGGCGGGTCGTCCAGACTTTTTCCGCAAACAGGCTTTCCGGATAATCATAGGCTTCTGCCTGAACGTCCTGGCAGAGCGACAATGTCACCGGGCCGCAATCGAGCGGGTCGGTCAGGACCTGCATGGCGCGCTTCAGCGCCGTGATGATCTGCTCGGGCCGGGTGATGCGGTCGAAATAGCGCGAAACCGAACGGAAGGCATCATTGGCCGAAACCGTGCCGTCGCCGAAATCCTCGATCTGTTGCAGCACCGGATCCGGCGCGCGGTTGGCGAAGACGTCGCCCGGCAGGAAGAGAACGGGGATACGATTGACATGCGCCACGCCGGCGGCCGTCACCATGTTCAGCGCGCCCGGACCGATCGAGCTCGTGCAGGCCATGAAGCGCGTGCGGAAATTCGCCTTGGCATAGGCAATCGCGGCATGCGCCATGCCCTGTTCGTTGTGGGCGCGATAGGTCGTCAATTCCTCGCGCACCTGATAGAGCGCCTCGCCGATACCGGCGACGTTGCCGTGACCGAAGATCGCCCAGACACCGCCGAAGATCGGCACTTTCTTGCCGTCGACGATCGTCATCTGTACTTTCAGGAAATGTGCGACGGCCTGCGCCATCGTCAACCGTATCGTCTTGCCCATCGGGTCCTCCCGCAATCTTTCTTTTCGCATTTTCCCCTCTCCAACCCCTCCCCACAAGGGGAGGGCTGACCTGCCGCGCTCTCTACATTCTCGCCGCAACGTCTCCTCCAAAGGGAAGCTTGCTGATGGCGTGAGGGCGGTGCTCCGGGTTAAGTCCCCCCTTGTGGGGAGGGGTTGGGGAGGGGTCTTAATTCTAAGTCTACTGATGTCCGCGCGTCTTCAGCCACGCCTCTGTCAGTTGCTGGAAGCGGCCGGCCATATCGGCGATCGCTTCCTCGTCGTTCATTTCGCCTGAAAGCCAGGCGCGCGCCGGATCGGCAAAGATCGTCCGGCCGACGGCGAAACCCTTCACGGAGGGAGCTGCCAGCGTCGCCTCGAAGCAGGAAATCAGCTCGCCGGCGGGCGCCTCGAGCCCGAGCAGCACGATACCGCGGCACCATGGATCATTTTTGGCGATCACCGCATCGATCTTCTTCCAGGCTTCACGGGATGCCTGCGGCTCCAGCTTCCACCAATCCGGCTTGATGCCGAGCGCATAGAGTTCCTCCAGCGCGGTCGCGATCGTGTCGTCGGTGAGTGGCCCGTTCTTGCCGGCGATGATCTCCACCAGCAGCTCGCGGCCGACCTTGCGGGCGGCCTCGAACAGCGTCCGCAGCTTCTCCTGCTGCTCCGTCTTCAAGTCGGCCGGATCATCAGGATGATAGAAGCACAGGCATTTGATGCAATGACCGAGCGGCCATTCGACGAGCTGCGAGCCGATATCCTGGCTGAATTCGAAGCGCAGCGGCTTCGAACCCGGCAATTCCACCGGCCGGCCGATCCAGGAAAAATTCTTCGTCGCCGCATCGAAGAAGGCGTCGCGGCCGAAGCGTTCGTCGATCAGCATGCCGTAGCCGTCGCGGCCGTTCGAAACCCGCGCCGCTGCCGCCACCGCCAGCCGCTTGAAAGCGACAATCTTCTCATGGCCGACGCCGAGCTCATCGGCGACGCTGACGAGCTGCGAGCGGTGGTCGATCGCCAGCGCCATCAAAAGCGGGATTTCGCCGCGCCGGGTCGATGCCCAGTGGATATGGTTGAGTGCCTCGTCCTTGCGCAGTGCCCGGTGTTTGCTGCCGGTCGTCAGGAAGAAGTCGAGTTCTGCCCAGGTCGGATATTCCGGCGAGCAGAGCAGGCGGGAGACGGCGAAGGCGCCGCAGGCATTGGCCCAGGTGGCGCAGGTCTTCAGCGGCTCGTCGCGAAGGAAACCGCGCAGGAAGCCGGACATGAAGGCATCGCCGGCGCCGAGCACGTTGAAGACTTCGATCGGGAAACCCTGGCCGATGATCCCGGCTTCGAGATCATCGGCGATCGGCCCGTCATAGACGATGCAGCCCATGGCGCCGCGCTTGAGCACGATCGTCGCCGGCGACAGGCGGCGGATCTCCTTCAGCGCGCCGAGCACGTCGTCGGCGCCGGAAGCGATCAGGATTTCTTCTTCGGTGCCGACAATGAGGTCGCAGTCAGGCAGCGTCTCCTTCATCTTAGAGGAGACCCGGTCGGATTTCACGTAGCGCTCGAAGCCTTCCGCATGGCCGGCAAGGCCCCAGAGGTTCGGTCGGTAATCGATGTCGAAGATCACCTTGCGGCCGTTCGCCTTGGCGATGCGGATAGCTTTGCGTTGCGCGGCCTCGGTATTCGGCCGCGAGAAATGCGTGCCGGAAACGAGAACGGCGCGCGAGGATCTGATGAAATCTTCGTCGATATCGCCTTCATCGAGCGCCATGTCGGCGCAGTCCGACCGATAGAAGATCATCGGCGACACGCCCTCGGCCTCGACCGCCAGCAACACGAGCGCCGTCAGTCGCTCCTTGTCGGTGACGATGCCATCTGTCGCGACACCTTCGCGCGCCGACTGCTCGCGGATGAAACGTCCCATCTGCTCGTCGCCGACGCGGGTGATGAGGCCGGATTTGAGGCCGAGCCGCGCCGTGCCGATGGCGATATTGGCCGGGCAGCCACCGACGGACTTGGCGAAGGAGCCAATATCCTCCAGCCGCGAACCGATCTGCTGGCCGTAAAGATCGACCGAGGAACGGCCGATGGTGATCACATCAAGCGCCGGCTCCGGCTGTGAACCCGGATTCGATTGTACCATGATGTCCTCCCGCTAGATTTTGCGCGGCTTCCAGTGCCTGCGTATTTTCAATAATGAAACATCGGTTCCGATATTTTGTCAATTCGGAATGTTTATTCCATTTTGCCTTTTGTAGGTTTTGACTGCTGACCCTTGCGCCGCCGTTCGGCGATTGCAACCGGCAGTGCCATGGTGAGCGCCATCGAGGCAGAAAGCGAGCGGAAGCCGGCGAAATCGGCCTCCGCCACCTCGAACCAGTGCGTGGCGCAGGCGGCAAGCGGCGAGAAAGCCGAATCGGTGATCGCGATGACGGGGACGCCGCGGTCGGCAAGCTCCTGGCTCTGGCTGAGGCTGTCGGCCGCATAGGGCGAGAAGCTCGCCGCGATCGCTGCATCCTTCGGTGATGCGAACTGCACCATTTCAGGGTCGACGCCGTTCGGCGATGCGACGATCTGGTGGCGGATATTGAGCTTGGAAAAAGCGTAGGTCATGTGCGCCGTCAAAGGGTAGGAGCGCCGTTTGGCGATCAGATAGATCGTCTCGGCGCTGGCAAGGATATTCACAGCTTTGGTGAAAGTATCGCTCTGCACCGTCGCCGCCAGCCGGTTGACCGACTGGTTTGCCGCGGCAATGAAGCCGGAGAGCAGATTGGCGTCCTCATCGTCGCCGCTCGATTGCTCGAGCGTGACGAGGCGCTCTTCGTAGCTTAGCGTCCGGTCTCGCAATCTTTCGCGAAAGATGCTCTGCAGGTCGGAAAACCCTCCGTAACCCAGATGATGCGCCAGGCGCACCAGCGTCGACGGCTGGACATCGGAGGCTGCCGCGATGCTCGCCGTCGTTCCGAAGGCGATCTCGTCGGGATTGCCGAGCGCAAAGGCGGCGACCTGCGCCAGCCGCTTCGGCATGCTCGCCTTGCGCTCGATGATGGTGCTGCGCAGGCTTTCGAAATCGCGCGGCACACGCGCGTGCCTCTGGGGATCGTTATCCATGCTTGTGGCTCACGAGATGAAACAAATATTCCATATTATCGAACATAAACGATTTCAAACGACACGGCTAATTGTTTTTAATCCCCTGTAATTGAAGGCTTTTGGACAGTTTATTCGGGAAATGTGGAGAAAAGCCTCCGACCAGGTCCCTTGTCAAAATGATCCAAATATTCCAAAAATCCGCGCGCAGCTCTGGAGGAGACGGAAATGAAGCCACTCGGCATCGGTTTGATCGGCACCGGTTATATGGGCAAGTGCCATGCATTGGCGTGGAATGCGGTGAAGACGGTGTTCGGCGATGTCGAGCGTCCGCGTCTCGTGCATCTGGCCGAAGCCAATGCCGGGCTTGCTGAGGCTCGTGCCGGTGAATTCGGTTTCGAGAAGGCGACGGCCGACTGGCGGGCGCTGATTGCCGACCCCGAGGTCGACGTCGTCTCCGTCACCACGCCCAATCAGTTCCACGCCGAGATGGCGATTGAAGCCCTTGCGGCCGGCAAGCATGTCTGGTGCGAAAAGCCGATGGCGCCGGCCTATGCCGACGCCGAGCGCATGCTGGAAACGGCGAAGAAATCAGGCAAGGTTGCCGCCCTTGGCTATAATTACATCCAGAATCCTGTCATGCGGCATATCAGGACGCTGATCGGCGAGGGCGCTATCGGCACGGTCAACCACATCCGCGTCGAGATGGACGAGGATTTCATGGCCGATCCCGATGTCTTCTTCTATTGGAAGAGCGAGCTTTCCGCCGGCTACGGCGCGCTCGACGATTTCGCCGTGCACCCGCTGTCGCTGCTCTGGTATCTCTTCGGCCATGTCGAGGCCGTCATAACGGATATGGTCAAACCCTATGCCGACCGCCCGCTGAGCGAGGGCGGTCGCCGTGCCGTCGAAAACCACGATGGCGCCAACGTGCTGATGCGGCTTGGCGGCGGCATCTCCGCCGTGTTGATGGCGAATCGCGCCGCCTGGGGTCGCAAGGGCCGCATCGCCCTGCAGATTTTTGGCTCGAAAGGCTCGATCGTCTACGACCAGGAGCGGATGAACGAATTCGAACTCTATCAGGCCGACGGTCGCGGCTCCGAGCAGGGCTTCCGCAAGATACTGGCGGCACCCGCCCATCAGCCTTATGATCGGTTTATCCCGGCACCAGGCCACGGCCTCGGCTTCAACGATCTGAAGATCATCGAATGCCGTGAGCTGATCCGGGCAATATCGGGCGAGCCGTCGTCGATCGTGACATTCGAAGACGGTCTCAGGATAGAGAAGTCGGTGCATGCCATGGCACAGTCGTTCCACGAGCGCCGCTGGATCGAGATCGGCTGAATGTAAGAGGCCGCTTTCCGTTGACGGGGCGTGGGGTAGGAAATAGGCCTTGGCGTGGTTGTCGGGCGCAGCTTCAGGAGTGAGATCGTGACGGATAGATTGGTGATCATCGGCGCGGGACAGGCCGGTTTCGCATTGGCGGCCAAGCTGCGTGCGTTGAAGGATACGCGCCCGATTACCCTCATCGGCGCGGAAGACGTCGCCCCCTATCAGCGCCCGCCGCTTTCAAAGAAATACCTGCTCGGCGAAATGGCTTTCGACCGCCTGCTGTTCCGCGCCGAGCACTGGTATGCGGACAATGACGTCGACCTTCGCCTTTCGACCTGGGCCGAGCAGATCAAGCCGGACAGCAAGCAGGTTCTGCTGCAGGACGGCTCCGTTCTTGATTACGGCACGCTGGCGCTCGCCACCGGCTCGACGCCGCGCCGGCTGCCGGCCGCAATCGGCGGCGATCTCGAAGGCGTCTATGTCGCCCGCGACAAGCGCGATGCCGATCTGCTCGCCGACGAGATGCGCCCCGGTCGCCGCGTCCTCATCATCGGTGGCGGTTATATCGGTCTCGAGGCGGCGGCCGTTGCCCGCCATCGCGGCCTGGAAGTCACCGTCATCGAGATGGCCGACCGCATCCTGCAGCGCGTCGCGGCGAAGGAGACCGCCGACATCATGCGCGTGATTCACGAGGCCCATGACGTGGTGATCCGCGAGAAGACAGGGCTCAAGCATCTGATCGGCAAGGACGGCCGCGTCACCGGCGCCGCACTTTCCGACGGATCGGTCATCGACATCGATTTCGCCGTCGTCGGCATCGGCGTCGCCCCGAACGATCAGCTTGCCAAGGAAGCCGGCCTCGAAGTCGCCAACGGCATTGTCGTCGACGAATTCGCCCGCACCTCCGATCCGGCGATCTTTGCGGCTGGCGATTGCGCCGCACTTCCCTGGCAGGGCGGACGCATCAGGCTCGAATCGGTGCAGAACGCCGTCGACCAGGCCGAAGCGGCGGCAGCCGTCATCGCCGGCGGCAGCGAGCCCTATGATCCAAAGCCGTGGTTCTGGTCCGATCAGTATGACGTCAAGCTGCAGATCGCCGGCTTCAATCTTGGTTATGACGAGACGCTGCTGCGCCCCGGCACCCGCGAAGGCGCCCACTCGGTCTGGTACTTCAGGGAAGGCCGGCTGATTGCCGTCGATGCGATCAACGACGCAAAGGCCTATGTGACCGGCAAAAAACTGCTGGAATCCGGGACCAATCCCGACAAATCGATTCTCGCCGACCCTTCTGCCGACCTCAAGAGCCTGCTCGGCTGAGTTCGGCTTCTTGATCGAAGAGAACGAAGCGCGATCAAATTCCGCGGATTTCGCCAGGAAATGCGATTTGTTTGCGCAACCGACTGAATTGCAGCTCGCTGCATTTCTTCTGGTGAAAACTCAAAAAACCCTTGCATTCACAGACCGGTCACCATAGTTAGGCCGCACCGGAGAGGTGGCCGAGTGGTCGAAGGCGCTCCCCTGCTAAGGGAGTATACGTCAAAAGCGTATCGTGGGTTCGAATCCCATCTTCTCCGCCATTCCGATTTCCTGAGCGCGCGTCGATCGTTACATCTGGCCGGGAATCATGTTCGTTTAGTCGGCTAGGCCGGACAGCGAAAAAATCTCTCTGCCTCAAGGGAGAGAATCGCCTGCGGGAATCACCTCCCGCGCTCAAGCTACTGACAGGTGGCGAAAGCGGATCGGTGCACGTCCGGTTACGCTTCCGGCAATCATGAATCCCTCTCAAGAGCCGCATTTTGTCAAAAAAGTGTCACGAATGTGTCGCAAAGCGCATGTCCAATTCTTTGTTGGCTTGACCTAAGCCTCCGCAAAATCAGGGTTTTCTTAACAAAGCATAAAGGAAATCGAGGCCGGTTGCCCGACTTGTGTCCTTTCAGCAACAGAATGTCGGGAAGGCTCCCCTAAACCCCCCATCTACACAAGTTGGTGATTGCGTGACGGCTTCCGTCTTGTATTTTCAGCGTCGGAAGCAAGGGCGACTGATCGTCCACTTCTTGAAACACGGGGATGGGGCAGGGAACGCTGCTCAGCGAAAGATCCCAAACCCGATCGAAACTTTGAATTGGAGGTCATTTATGAACATCAAGAGCCTTCTTCTCGGCTCCGCTGCTGCTCTCGCAGTAGTTTCCGGTGCTCAGGCTGCTGACGCTATCGTTGCTGCCGAGCCGGAACCGGTTGAATATGTTCGCGTCTGCGACGCTTACGGCACCGGCTACTTCTACATCCCGGGCACCGAAACCTGCCTCAAGATCAACGGTTACATCCGTTTCCAGGTTGACGTTGGTGATCAGCCGCTCAATGGTTCGGAAAGCAACGACTCCGATTGGGATGCTCGTACTCGCGGTCAGGTTCAGTTCACGGCCAAGAGCGACACCGAATATGGTCCGCTGACCGGCGTCATCGTCATGCAGTTCAATGCTGACAATGCCACCGATCAGAGTGCCAAGCTCGACTCCGCTTACCTCGACATCGCCGGCTTCCGCGCTGGTCTGTTCTACAGCTGGTGGGACGATGGCCTCTCCGGCGAAACCGACGACATTGGCTCGCCGGTCACGCTGCATAACTCCATCCGTTATCAGTACGAAACCGATGCCTTCTACGCTGGCATCAGCGTCGACGAACTCGAGGACGGCTACTACAAGGCGGACGAAGAACCCAACAACGTTGGCGTTGCCGTTGGTCTCGGCGGCAAGGCTGGTGCATTCAGCTACCAGATCACTGCCGGCTACGACGTCGACAACGAAGACGGCGCTGTCCGTGCAATGGGTACGGTTGACATCGGTCCCGGCACGCTCGGCCTCGCTGCCGTATACGCTACCGGCCCGAGCTCTTACTACACCAAGGCCGAATGGGCTGTTGCTGCCGAATACGCTATCAAGGCAACCGACAAGCTCAAGATCACCCCCGGTGTCCAGTACTACAGCAACTACGGCATCACTGATGACGACTTCGACGACGGCGATGCCTGGAAGGTCGGTCTGACGGTTGATTACCAGATCGTCGACAACTTCTACGCCAAGGCTTCGGTTCAGTACCTCGATCCGGAAGATGATGACGACTCCACTTCGGGCTACTTCCGCCTGCAGCGCTCGTTCTAATCTGATCTGACTTCGGTCAATCAGGAAAGCCCGGCTCTCGAGCCGGGCTTTTTGTATTTGGACGAATGGCACGTTGTTCCCGCCGACCGATTTCGATGAGGTTATCGGCAGGCGGCGAGAAAAGCTCGTATTGCTGTGGGGATGTTATCAAGATGCAGGAGCGGGGCATGTCCTTGCCCTTCGGCAGTATGAAGGATCAGCCCCAAATGCCGCCGCGCCATCTCGCCGGCGCTTTCCTGTGAAAGCAGTGACGTATTTTCGCCGCGGATCAGCATGAGCGGCAACCGGCCCAGGCTTTCGAATTGCCCCCAGAGATCAGGCAGCGGCTGACTGAAATCGATCGATTTCAGTGCCTCTGCGATCGCCGGGTCGAAGTCGGCGACCGGTCTTCCACCGATATCGCGATAAAGGGCAAGCGCCATCTCGCGCCAGTCTTCCTCTGCAAGCGCGGCAAACGACGCGCCATGATTTTCCTTCAATATATCGGTCGCCTCGTTCCAGTCCGCCGGCTTCCTGCTGCTGTTGAGGTAATCGCGGATCTGCGCCAGCCCCTCAGCCTCGAGCACGGGCCCGATATCGTTGAGGATGAGGGCTTCGAGAAGATCCGGCCGTGTCGTCGCGATCAGATGCAGGATCAACCCGCCCCGCGACGTGCCGACGAAGATCGCCCGCTCGATGCCGAGTGCTGCGCAGGCGGCAAGGACGTCGCCGGCCTCGATGGCGAGATTGTAGTTTGCCTTGTTCTCATCCCATGCCGAGTTTCCCCGTCCGCGCGAATCGAGCGCAATCACCCTGCGAGGCATTTTTGTGTCCCGGGAGAGAAGCAGCGCAAGCGGATGAAAATCCCGCGTATTGCGGGTCAGGCCGGGCAGGCAGATCACCGGCAGCCGTCCGGCGGTTGCCGCGTGGTCTGATTGGTAGTCGCGGGCATAGAGCCGCAACCCATCAGAAGAAGTGTAAAATCGTTCCTGGAAACCGCCTGCATCCGGCATCGCATCCCTCGAGACCTGTTTGATCCCGAAGATGTAGCTTGCTTTTCAAGCCGCGCCAAATGGCTTCAGGATGCGCTGCGTCCGCCGATCAGGTCGCGCTCGATATCGGTGGGCTGGCCGAGACGGGCTTTATAAACCTCGTAATTCTCCATGACCCGCTGCACGTAGTTGCGCGTTTCGGGGAAGGGGATGCACTCGATCCAGTCCACGATCTCGTCGATCGGCCTGCCGCGCGGGTCGCCGTAGCGGCCGATCCATTCCGGCACCCGCTTCGGCCCGGCATTATAGGCAATGAAGGTGAGGATATAGGAGCCGCCGAAGGCGTCGATCTGCTCGCCGAGATAATGGGCACCGAGTGTCGCGTTATAGCCGGCATCGGCCGTCAGCTTGTCCTTGGAAAAGGCGATGTTGTGGCGCTTGGCCACCGCCTGGGCTGTTCCCGGCAGAAGCTGCAGCAGGCCGCGCGCGTTCGCCGCCGAAATGGCAGCCGGGTTGAAGGCGCTTTCCTGCCGGGCGATGGCATAGGCGAGCGCCTTGCCGGAGCCGGTTATATTGGCGTTCGCCGGGATCACGCCGACCGGAAAGGCAAGCGCTGCGACATCGATGCCGCGTCCATAGGCGATCTTGCCGATCTGCAGCGAGAGATGATGATCGCCGGATTGCTCGGCCCGTGCCGCAAGGACAGCCAATTCACCGGGGCTTTGCATTTGATCGGCGAGCGCGAGATAGAGAATGGCGGCCCGCCATCCATGGCCGGCGGCCTCCAGCCGGGCGATCGCCTGCACAGCTTCGCGTGCCTGGAAGCGCTGCCGGTCGGCCGTGCTCGGTGCGGGATAGGTGACGTTAAGCGTCTTTCGCCCCAGCCTTTCGGCCGCGAGCTGTCCATAGAAGGTGCCGGGAAAGTTCGCGGCCTTCGCATAGAATTCGCTGGATTTGCCGGGGCCTCCGGCCTCCGCTGCTCGTCCCAGCCAATACCAGGCGCGTGAAACCGAGATCGGTCCGTTTGATGTCTGGAGGATCTTGCGGAAATGTCTTTCCGCCGTTGCCGGGTCCTGCAGGCCGCGAAGCGCGTACCATCCGGCATGGAATTCAGCCTCGACGATATCCGTCGGGCTCGTTGCGGCGTAGTTTGCGACGATGCGATAGGCAGGCTTGAACTGCCCCTGGTCGACGAGACCTCGGCTGATGATGCGCTGCTCGTTCCACCATTCGCCGGAATTGACGAGTTCGCTACGCTCGGGCGGCATCTGCTCCAGAAGCACAGCCGCTTCGGCATATTTGTCTTGCTTGCGCAAATATTCGATCCGCGCAAACAGCAGGCCGGCATCGCCGCGCCATTTTGCATCGACGGCGTTGAGCAGCGCGCCGGCATTGTCGGCTTTGGCGTCGACGGCAGCCCAGGCGGTGTAAAGCGACTGCGCCTGGCCCATGTCTCCGAAGCGCTTGGCCTGCGCCACCCGGCCGCGATACATCAGATAGTCCATCCGCGCCTTATGGTCGGCAGGCGTCAACAGCGCGGAAAACTCGACGAGGATCTTGTCCTCGGTCGCCTTGTCGAGCGCCTCTCCGCGCCAGACCTTGCGGATATATTTTGCCGCCTGCGCCTGCTTGCCTGACGCAACCAGCGCCCGGCCGAGAATGACGGCGCCCTGCATCGTCTCGGGCGCGGTATCGCCGAAGGCGGCGAGCACGGCGGAAGGGGCGGGATTTTCGTCATAGATCGCCCGTTCGGAATAGGCGCGCAGCCGCGAAAGACCCGGCCAGCTCTTGAGCTCTTGCGCGGCGCTGGCGATTTCAAAAGAAGGAACACCCTTCAATCCCGAAATGGCGATCGCCCAGGTGAGGATATGGCGGTCGAGCGTCCCGTCGCGCATGCTGTCGCGTATCGAAAGCGCCAACTGCGGGTCCTTGTCGGAAAGCGCGTCGAGGCCGGCTTTCAGGTCGCCGTTGACGGGCGCGATGGCCGGATTGCGCGGAACGGCGCCTGTCGTGATCGATTCCGGTATGGCTGTTTCGGGAATGAAGCCGAGCGGCTTGACGGCAGGCATGGAAGTGCTCTCGCCGGGAAGCGGCGACGCAACACTGCTCCACGCGGCGGCAATGAAGCCGAAGGCGGACAGAATCAGGACAGCTTTCTTCATCCGGGATCTCGCAACGAAAACACGCCCTGCCATTTGGCTAGAGGCATCTTAACGAAACCTTACCTTACCAGGTAAAATTCATTCACATCTGCTATCGGAATTTGCCCTAAACCGAACTCTGCGCGCTTGTCGCGATGATTTCGGCGCTCTATGGTGCGCAACTCATATTCATGGAATGCGGCCGAAGCAAGGATTTGGTCGTGAGGAGCTTTGCATGTTCAATGGGTCCATTCCCGCCCTCGTCACCCCCTTCACGGATGCCGGACTGATCGACGAAGACAGCTTCGCCGCTCATGTCGACTGGCAGATCAAGGAAGGCAGCGGCGGTCTCGTTCCTGTCGGCACGACAGGCGAATCCCCGACGCTGTCGCATGCCGAGCACAAACGGGTGGTGGAACTCTGCATCGAAGTTGCCGCAAAACGCGTTCCCGTCATGGCCGGCGCCGGCTCGAACAATACGCGTGAAGCGATCGAGCTTGCCCAGCATGCCGAAAAGGTCGGTGCGAACGCCGTTCTGGTCGTCACCCCCTATTACAACAAGCCGACGCAGAAGGGTTTGATCGCGCATTTTTCGGCGATCGCCGAGGCCGTCGATCTGCCGATCTATATCTATAACATCCCCGGCCGCTCGGTGGTCGACATGGCGCCGGAAACGATGGGTGCGCTCGCCAAGGCGCATCGGAATATCGTCGGCGTCAAGGATGCGACGGGCAAGATCGAGCGCGTCTCCGAACAGCGCATCACCTGCGGCGCAGATTTTAGGCAGCTGTCCGGCGAGGATGCGACGGCGCTCGGCTTCAACGCCCATGGCGGTGTCGGCTGTATTTCGGTAACGGCCAATGTTGCCCCGCGCCTTTGCGCCGACTTCCAGGCGGCAACGCTGGCAGGCGACTATGCCCGCGCCCTGGAATATCAGGATCGGCTGATGCCGCTGCACAAGGCGATCTTCCTTGAGCCGGGCCTTTGCGGCGCCAAATACGGGCTCTCCAAGCTTGGCCGGATGAGCCGCAACGTTCGTTCGCCGCTGCTTTCGACGCTGGAGCCGGCAACGGAATCGGCGATCGACGCCGCGATGCGCCATGCAGGCCTGCTGAACTGACGAGACCGGCCGTCTTCACAAGACGGGGTCTCTCCCTTACATAAAGGGCAAGGAATGAGGGCGCGGCTTTTCGCGCCTTAAAAAACAATTGGAATATCGTCATGGCCCCCAAAGGCAGCCAGCGCGTGGTGAATAAGGTCGTGGCCGAAAACCGCAAGGCCCGCTTCAACTACGAGATCATCGATACTTACGAGGCCGGCATCGTGCTGATGGGCACGGAGGTCAAGTCGCTGCGCGAAGGCAAGGCCAATATCGCCGAATCCTACGCCTCGGATGAGGGCGGCGAGATCTGGCTGATCAATTCCTACCTGCCGGAATATCTGCAGGCCAACCGCTTCAATCACGAGCCGCGCCGGCGCCGCAAGCTGCTGCTGTCGGGCCGTGAAATCCATCGCCTGCGCTCTGCCATCAACCGCGAAGGCATGACGCTGATCCCGCTGAAGATCTATTTCAACGATCGCGGTCGGGCGAAGATGGAACTGGCGCTCGCCAAGGGTAAGAAATTGCACGACAAGCGCGAATCCGAGAAGGAGCGCGACTGGAACCGGCAGAAGAGCCGCCTGCTGAAGGCTCATGGCTGACCGCGCTGCCGTGGTCTATGATCACGTCCTGATCGTCGCGGCCACTCCGGTTCCGGATGATGGAGAGATCAATCCTCGAGATCGCTGACCGGGGCAACTTCGGCGGGGCGTGGCGCCCGCTCGGAGGGATCACGACCGATTTCAGCCTTCAGAGATAAGAGATCGATGAAATGATCGGCCTGACGGCGCAGGTCGTCGGCAATCATCGGCGGCTGCGTCGCCATGGTCGAGATCACCGAGACCTTGCGGCCTCTGCGCTGCAACGCTTCGACCAGGTTCGTGAAGTCGCCGTCGCCCGAGAAGATGACGAGGTGATCGACCGTTTCGGACTGTTCCATCGCGTCGATCGCAAGCTCGATGTCCATGTTGCCCTTGATCTTTCGGCGACCCATGGAATCCGTGAATTCCTTGGCGGGCTTGGTGACGACTTTGTAGCCGTTATAGTCGAGCCAGTCGATCAGCGGCCGGATCGATGAATATTCCTGATCCTCGATCAGAGCGGTATAATAATACGCGCGCAGCAGATATCCGCGTTTCTGGAATGCTTTCAGGAGCTTGCGGTAATCTATGTCAAAGCCGAGGCTCTTGGATGCAGCGTAGAGATTCGCGCCGTCAATGAAGAGTGCAATTTTCTCGCGTGGGTCAAACATCGCTTACCAATCCAATGAGAGCAATCGAAATCAGAAGGCATCAAACCTCAATAAAAACAATAGCTTATGTTTCAATTTGGATCTGATCCTTACTTTATGAATTATTCATATATGAAAGATTTAGGGCACGATTCGACATATTCCAAGCAACCTTCGGTGGAATTATGACATTCTCCATGGAAATTTAGCTTAGCCGCGGATAAAGACGAGGGAAGCCGGAATGAAAAACTTGTATTTGCCCGGTTTTAATTGTATCGGGCGTGTTAATCCCGAAATGACGACCGTAAAGGACAGGCAATGGCCCGTGTCACAGTTGAAGATTGCATCGACAAGGTGGAGAACCGCTTCGAGCTGGTTCTGCTCGCCAGCCACCGCGCCCGGCTGATTTCCCAGGGTGCCTCGATCACCATCGATCGCGACAACGACAAGAATCCTGTGGTGGCCCTGCGCGAAATCGCCGACGAGACGCTTTCGCCCGATGACCTCAAGGAAGATCTGATCCATTCGCTGCAGAAGCATGTCGAAGTCGACGAGCCCGAGCCCGATCCGGCAAGCATGATCGCTGCCGGCGGTGTCGCCGCAGCCGACGGCGAAGAGCAGGACGACGTGCCGGAGACGATCACTTTCGACCAGATGTCGGAAGAAGAGCTGCTTGCCGGCATCGAAGGCCTCGTGCCGCCGGAAAAGAGCGACGATTACTAAGCGCGCAGGCGGGATCTCCGGTCGCATCGGTTAGATGCAGCCCGGAAAAAGCTGCATGCGATGCAAAAGAGCGACGATTACCAATCGTCAATCTTGCACCTTTATTGCTTAGGCATATTATTGCCCATGTGTGCGCCAATCGTTGATTGGCGCGCTTTTATTTTTATCGGAGTGGCTTTGGAATGATGCGGCAGTACGAGCTCGTGGAGCGGGTTCAGCAATACAAGCCCGATGCCAATGAAGCACTGCTGAACAAAGCCTATGTTTACGCCATGCAGAAGCATGGCCAGCAAAAGCGCGCGAGCGGCGATCCCTATATTTCCCATCCGCTCGAGGTCGCTGCGATCCTCACTGACATGCATCTCGATGAATCGACGATCGCTGTCGCCCTTCTGCACGATACGATCGAGGATACGACGGCGACACGCGCCGAGATCGACGAACTCTTCGGCGAGGATATCGGCCGCCTGGTCGAGGGTCTGACCAAGATCAAGAAGCTCGATCTCGTCACCAAGAAGGCCAAGCAGGCAGAAAACCTGCGCAAGCTGCTGCTCGCCATTTCCGACGATGTGCGCGTGCTGCTCGTCAAGCTTGCCGATCGCCTGCACAATATGCGTACCCTCGATCACATGTCGGCCGACAAGCGTGCCCGCATTTCCGAGGAGACGATGGAAATTTATGCGCCGCTCGCCGGCCGCATGGGCATGCAGGACATGCGCGAGGAACTCGAGGAACTCTCCTTCCGCCATATGAACCCGGAAGCCTACGAGACCGTCACCAAAAGGCTGGAAGAGCTTTCGAAGCGCAACGAAGGCATCGTCAAGAAGATCGAGGCCGAACTGCGCGACCTTTTGGTCGCAAGCGGCCTGACGAGCGCCTATGTCAAGGGCCGGCAGAAGAAGCCCTATTCGGTCTTCCGCAAGATGCAGTCGAAGTCGCTTTCCTTCGAACAGCTTTCCGATGTCTACGGCTTCCGCCTGATCGTCGAGGACATCCCCTCCTGTTACCGGGCGCTCGGCATCGTCCACACGCGCTGGCGCGTCGTGCCGGGCCGCTTCAAGGACTATATCTCGACGCCGAAGCAGAACGATTACCGTTCGCTGCACACCACCATTGTCGGTCCCTCCAGCCAGCGCATCGAACTGCAGATCCGCACCAAGCGCATGCACGAAATCGCCGAATTCGGCATCGCCGCCCATACGCTCTATAAGGACGGCGCCACCAATGCTGATGGCGACATCCTTTCTCGCGAATCCAACGCCTATTCCTGGCTGCGTCATACGATCGAAGCTCTGGCCGAGGGCGACAGCCCGGAAGAATTCCTCGAACACACCAAGCTCGAGCTCTTCCAGGACCAGGTCTTCTGCTTCACGCCGAAGGGCAAGCTGATCGCCCTGCCGCGCGGCGCCACCCCGATCGATTTCGCCTATGCGGTGCACACCAATATCGGCGATACCACGGTGGGCGCCAAGATCAACGGCCGCATCATGCCGCTGGTGACGCGGCTTGCAAATGGCGACGAGGTCGAGATCATCCGCTCCGGCGTGCAGGTTCCGCCCGCCGCCTGGGAGGAGATCGTCGTGACCGGCAAGGCGCGCGCCGCCATCCGCCGCGCCACTCGCATGGCGATCCGCAAGCAATATGCCGGTCTCGGCCACCGCATTCTCGAGCGCACCTTCAACAGGGCCGGCAAGATCTTCTCGCGAGAGGCGATGAAGCCGGCGCTGCACCGTCTCGGCCAGAAGGATGTCGAGGATGCGATCGCCGCCGTCGGCCGCGGCGAGATGTCCTCGCTCGACGTGCTGCGCGCCGTCTATCCCGATCACCAGGACGAGCGCGTCACCGTCAAGCCCTCCGGCGATGACGGCTGGTTCAACGTCCGCAGCGCCGCCGGCATGATCTTCAAGATCCCTGGCAAGACCAAGACAGGGCACGATGGCGGCCACTCGGAAATCGACGCCGATGCCGATATCGGGCCGATCCGCGGCCTGTCCGGCAATGTCGATGTCAAGTTCGCGCCGACCGGCGCCGTGCCCGGCGATCGCATCGTCGGCATCATGGACCAGGGCAACGGCATCACCATCTATCCGATCCAGTCGCCGAGCCTGCAGCGTTTCGACGATCAGCCCGACCGTTGGATCGACGTGCGCTGGGACCTCGACGAAGCCAACAAGTCGCGTTTCATGGCCCGCATCATGGTGAATGGGTTGAATGAACCGGGCACGCTTGCCAAGGTCGCCCAGACGGTCGCAGGCCTCGACGTCAATATCCGCTTGCTGAACACGGTGCGGGTCGCGGCCGATTTCACCGAAATGATGCTCGAGGTCGAGGTCTGGGACCTGCGTCAGCTCAACCAGCTGCTCGCCCAGATGAAGGAACTGGATTGCATCGCCACGGTCCGGCGCCTCTACGAGTAAGCTTTTGTTAAGCCGCGCCAGAGGGTTGGCCGAAAAACTGCACATTTTATAATCGGAGCGGCGCATCAAAGGGGCAAGCGATGCATTGAGCGCATGGCTGCGTCCATGTTGCGGCGGTGGTAATTAACCTTTGTCGGGCCTATCTTCTGGTCATCGAAACGTAAACAGAAGATGAGACAAGATAATGTTTGACCCTATCAAGAAATTCGCTCGCGCCTTTCGCGCTCCGACCACGCAGGAACGTGAAATGGCATATTTGAATGGCTCGCTCGATCGTATCGACCTCGAGTTTCGTCAGCGCCAGGTCGATCGCGGTCTGTTCCGCAATCGCTGATACTGGAATTTATACTTGAGGTAAGTGAGGGACGTTATGCATAGCGGACGCCCCTCGGCATGAAGAAGCTCCTCTTCGGAGCAAGAACTGAGGGGCGGTTTTTCGAGCGGTATCATTTGCCGCTCTTGTCATGGTGGTGTGCACTGCACTAAATACCGGCCATGTTGTTTCGCCGTCGCAAGCCTGCGGGATTCAAGGAAAAGATGCGGGAGCTTTTATGGCCCCGTAAAGGTTTCCTTCGCCCGATCCGTTACCTGACAATGCGCGTCCTGCGCCTGAGCGCTTCGCCGCATGCGGTTGCCGCCGGCGTCGCTGCGGGTGTCTTCGTCTCGTGGACGCCGTTCATCGGCGTGCATTTCGTCATGGCTTTCGTCATCACCTATTTCCTCTCCGGCAGCATGGTGGCCGCCGCCCTCGGCTGCGCCGCCTTCGGCAATCCGCTGACCTATCCCTTCATCTGGGGCATCACCTGGGAAATCGGGCATCTGTTGTTGAGCCGCGAGGATCAACTAGCCGGTCAGACGGTGGATCTCGCCGCCCTTTTCCACAAGCTGAACTTCACCGAATTATGGAAGCCGGTGCTGGAGCCGATGCTGGTCGGCGCTATCCCGCCGGCGATCGTCACCTCCGTTGCGCTCTATGCGCTGACATTCTACACCGTGAAGGGTTTTCAGACGCGCCGCCATATACGGCTGATGGAGCGGGCGCGCCTGCGTCTTGCCGTTCCAGCCGGCGACATGCCGAGCATATGAACCCGATCAAGAATTCTTAAGCGACGGAAGGGTCCGGCATGATCATCGGCATTGGCAGCGATCTGATCGACATTCGCCGTGTCGAGAAATCTATTGAGCGCTTCGGCGAGCGTTTTACCCATCGCTGCTTCACCGAGATCGAGCGGGCGCGTTCCGATAAGCGAGCAAACCGTGCCGCATCCTATGCCAAGCGTTTTGCCGCCAAGGAGGCCTGTTCCAAGGCGCTCGGTACCGGCATAGCGCAGGGCGTCTTCTGGAAGGACATGGGCGTCGTCAACCTGCGGAGCGGCAAGCCGACCATGCTTTTATCGGGCGGCGCCGCCCTGATCCTCGAATCGCTGCTGCCCGCGGGCCACAGGCCCGCCATTCATTTGACAATAACGGATGATTATCCCTTGGCGCAGGCCTTCGTCATTATCGAGGCGTTGCCCGAGAGCCTCTGATCGCGACCTCGGGCGCAGTTGATCGTGACCTCGGGAGCTGTTGATCGCGACCTCTCGTCGCTTTTGGTGTTGTCGCCATTGCCGCAACCGGCCGAAGCCGCTAGAACAGGATGATTTTAGGCTGGCCGGCCTAAAATCTGAATCCTGTTCTAGATTAAAGAATTAGAGCATGATGTCGTCCGAAAACCGCTCACACTTTTCGGCATCATGCTCTAGAGAGAACGACAGAAAGAATTGCGCCGCCGCGGCGTCTTGAAGGAATAAGACTGCGTGTCCGAAAAAGTCGAAGCCAAGCCGAACGCCCTCTGGGAAAATATCAAAGTTATCATCCAGGCGCTGATTTTGGCGATGGTGATCCGAACGGTGCTGTTCCAGCCCTTTACCATTCCGTCCGGTTCGATGATGCCGACGCTGCTTGTCGGCGACTACATCTTCGTCAACAAGTTCGCTTACGGCTATTCGAAATATTCGCTGCCTTTCTCGCCCGATGTTTTCAGCGGCCGCCTGTTCGGCGCCGATCCGAAGCGTGGCGACATCGTCGTCTTCCGTTTCCCGCCGAACCCCGAGATCGACTACATCAAGCGCTGCATCGGCCTGCCGGGCGACCATATCCAGGTTACCGATGGCGTGCTCTACGTCAACGGGAAGCCGGTTCCGAAGGTGGCGGACGGCGCGTTCACTTCGGATTACAAGCTCGATCCGGGCGAGGACGTGCCGGTGTTCCGCGAAACGCTCGACGACGGCAAGTCCTACGATACGCTCGATCAGTCTCCGGTGTCGCGTGGCGACAACACCCGCGAATTCATCGTGCCGGAAGGCCATTATTTCATGATGGGCGATAATCGCGACAACTCGCTCGACAGCCGCTTCGACGTCGGCTTCGTGCCTGCCGAAAATCTTGTCGGCCGTGCCAGCGTCATCTTCTTTTCGCTCGGCAACGACACCTCCTTCCGCGAAATCTGGAAGTGGCCGACGAACATGCGTTGGGACCGCCTCTTCAAGGTTGTTGAATGAGTAAGGCGCAGACGCTTTCTGCGGCGGACCGCGCAAAGCTTGAAGGCCTGATCGGTCATGACTTCGCTGAAAAGGAACGCCTGGATCGCGCGCTGACCCATGCCAGCGCCCGCACCGAAAAGGGCGGCAATTACGAACGGCTGGAATTCCTCGGCGACAGGGTCCTCGGGCTCTGCATCGCCGAGCTTCTGTTCCGCACCTTCGGCACGGCAGGAGAAGGCGAGCTTTCGGTTCGCCTCAACCAGCTCGTCAGCGCCGAAACCTGTGCTGCGGTCGCCGACGAACTCAATCTTCACCTCTATATCCGCACCGGCGCCGATGTGAAGAAACTGACCGGCAAGCGCATGATGAATGTGCGCGCCGATGTCGTCGAAAGCCTGATCGCCGCGATCTATCTCGACGGCGGCCTGGAAGTCGCCCGCCGCTTCATTCTGCGTTACTGGCAGGGCAGGGCGGTGCGGGCCGATGGCGCCAAGCGCGACGCCAAGACCGAGCTGCAGGAATGGTCGCACGCGAAATTCGGCGTCACGCCGATCTACCGGGTTGATGAACGCAGCGGACCGGATCATGATCCGCGCTTCAAGGTGACGGTGGAAGTTGCTGGCATTAAGCCCGAAACCGGCGTAGAGCGGTCGAAGCGAGCCGCCGAACAGGTGGCGGCAACGAAGATGCTTGAGCGCGAAGGCATTTGGCAGCAATCGCCTGCCGGAAACTGACGGGACAATGACACAAGAAGAAGATATCGCGGCCGAAGCTGCCGCAGAAACCAATCGTCCGACGCATTCGGGCTTTGTCGCGCTGATCGGGCCGACCAATGCCGGCAAGTCGACGCTGGTGAACCGCCTCGTCGGCGCCAAGGTCTCGATCGTCAGCCATAAGGTGCAGACGACACGGGCCATCGTCCGCGGCATCGCGATCCACGACAATGCCCAGATCGTCTTCATGGATACGCCTGGTATCTTCAAGCCGCGCCGCCGACTTGATCGCGCCATGGTGACCTCGGCCTGGGGCGGTGCGAGAGATGCCGATCTGATCGTGCTGCTGATCGACAGCGAGCGCGGCCTGCGCGGCGATGCCGAAGCCATCCTCGAAGGCCTCAAGGAAGTCCGGCAGCCGAAGATCCTGCTGCTCAACAAGATCGACCGCGTCAACCGCGAGGATCTGCTGGCGCTGGCCGCTGCCGCCAACGAGAAGATCGCTTTCGATCGCACCTTCATGATCTCCGCCGAAAACGGCTCCGGCTGCGACGACCTCATGGACTATCTGGCGAAAACGCTCCCGGAGGGGCCGTGGTACTATCCGGAAGACCAGATCTCCGATCTGCCGATGCGCCAGCTCGCTGCCGAGATCACCCGTGAGAAGCTGTTTCTGCGCCTGCACCAGGAGCTTCCCTATGCCTCGCATGTCGAAACGGAGACGTGGGAAGAGCGCAAGGACGGCTCGGTGCGGATCGAGCAGGTGATCTATCTGGAACGCGACAGCCAGAAGAAGATCGCGCTCGGCAAGGGTGGTGAAACCATCAAGGCGATCTCGACTGCTTCCCGCAAGGAATTGTCGCAGATCCTCGAGCAGCCGGTCCATCTCTTCCTGTTCGTCAAGGTTCGCGAGAATTGGGGTGATGATCCCGAGCGGTTCCGCGAAATGGGTCTCGATTTCCCGAAATAAGCATGGCAAGGATTTCGTCGGGCTGGTGCCAGCCCTTTGTTTCCGCATAAAAAATCCGCCTCGCTGATGGAACGAATCCCTGCCTTGCGCGTTTGTTCCTGAACGGCGCGCCATTGTTGGCGCGCCGATTTTGCGACGGCAAGGTAAGTATGGCGACGTCGAGACCCATCAATTCTTTCAAGACCCCTTGCGAGCAATGTCCCTTGCGGCCTCTGCCGCATTTCAGGGAGTTCAGCCGTGACGAACTGGAGTTCGTCTCGAGCTTCAAGAGGGGTGAGCTTGCCGTCGATGCCGGCTCCACCATCCTCGTCGAGGGCGCCCATAGCGCTCATCTCTTCACGGTGCTCGCCGGCTGGGGCTTCCGCTACAAGATGCTGGAGGACGGACGCCGCCAGATTCTGAATTATATCATGCCGGGCGATCTGGTCGGCCTGCAGGGAACGATTGCCGGTGAGATGCAGCATTCCGTCGAAGCGCTTTCGCCCGTGTCCCTTTGTGTCTTCGAGCGCGACAGGCTGATGACGCTCTACAACAAGCACGCCTCGCTCGCCTTCGACATCACCTGGATCGCCGCGCGCGAGGAGCGCATCCTGGATGAGCATCTCTTGAGCGTCGGCCGCCGCACGGCGCTGGAACGAGCAGCCTACCTGATCGCTTTCCTGTTCGAGCGCGGCCGGAAGCTCAATATCTTCAACGGCCGCAAATTCATCCCCATCACCCAGCAGCACATTGCCGACACGCTCGGTCTTTCCATCGTTCATACCAACAAGACTTTGAAAAAGCTCAGCGAACGTGGATTGATCCGCTGGCAGGAGCGCGGCTGCGAGGTGCTGAACGGCGAGGAATTGATGGCGATCGCCGGATGGGAAGGGCTCGGAGAGGGCAAACGCCCGTTCATCTAAAGGGCGTTGCGATCTTTCAGATTCGCCCCTCGCGCTTTAGGTCTTTGTTTTGCGCATGCCGCTGTCGCAAAACCGCTGCACAGTTTTGCGCGACATGCCTGGCCAAGCAGCTTGGTTATGTCTTTTTTAAATGCAGATTAGCAGCAGGCAAAATAAGCTCGGCCGTCGTCTTTCCTCCGATTTTGATTCTTATCGACCGGGCAGAAAAATGGTTTATTCAGAAAAGGTGGCGGAATTCACCGATAGCGTGCCATACGGGGCACCGGAGGGCAATGATGTTGGCGAAACGGCCGGGGCGCTGCGACAGGCGCCCGACGAGGGGTATCGAATCATGAGCGCAATCCGTGTTCTGGTTCTTGAAGACAGTCTGATCATCGCGATGGAGGCGGAGGATATTCTACGCCTGGCCGGCGTCGAGAGCATCGATATCGTCGGTAGCGTCGAACAGGCGAGGGCTGCCATTGCCGCGGAGAAATATGATTTTGCCCTTCTCGACGTCAATCTCGGCGAGGGCATGAGCTTCGGTTTTGCCCGCCATCTTCTCGATATCGGCATCCCCTTCGGCTTCGTCAGCGGCTATTCCGATACCGGCGATTTCCCGCCCGACCTGCAGCAAATACCGCTTCTGGTGAAGCCTTTCGACGAAACGGCGATGCGGGAATTCCTGCAGAGGCTTTCCCCGGCTGTCGCCTGACGCGGTCCATGTCGGAAGCCAGGCCTTGCATTGCAGCGCGGTTTTCAGACGCGCAAAGGACGCTGTAACGCGTTGAATTATGCAGTAGGATGATTCGGCAGCCGTAAGGACTTCTTTCGATGCAGTGGCAGGACCATGCGATCATCCTGGGCGTCAAGCGCCACGGCGAGACGAGCGTCATCGCCGAGGTGATGACGCGTGATCGCGGCCGCCATCTCGGCCTGGTGCGCTCCGGCCGCTCGCGCGCCATGCAGCCGGTGCTGCAGGCGGGTAATGCAGTGGAGGTCATCTGGCGTGCCCGGCTTGACGAGCATCTGGGCGAATTCCGCGTCGAGCCGGTGACGCTGCGCGCTGCCCGCCTGATGGAAACGGCGACTGCCGTCTACGGTGTCCAGGCGATGGGCGCGCTGCTGCGGCTGCTGCCGGAGCGTGACCCGCATCCGCACCTCTTCGACGCGCTGGAGGTCATCCTCGATCACCTGCACAACCCGGCCGATGCCGGCGAACTCTTCGTGCGTTTTGAGCTTGCGGTGCTGAATGACCTCGGCTTCGGCCTCGATCTTGCCGAATGCGCCGCGACCGGCGCCCGTTCCGATCTCGTCTATGTCTCGCCGAAATCCGGCCGCGCCGTCAGCCGCGCCGCTGGTGCCCCCTGGGCGGACAAGATGCTGCTCCTGCCGCCGTTCCTCAGCATCGAGGGCAATCATGCGGCCGACTTCGACAGTCTCTCAGCCGCATTCCGTCTGACAGGGTTCTTTCTGCATCGCCATGTCTACGAGCCGCGCGGCATCGAAGCCGTGGCAGCCCGCGACGGCTTCGTTCAGGCAGCACTGAAGGCGCTTAATCCAACGCTAAGGACGCTTTCGGGTCCGAATGGTGTTTCCGCCTGACCTCCGTTTTTTGCGGGTGCAAAACATCCTCCGGATTTGGCGGTTTACCCACTCGTGAGCGCCTCCTATGTCTTCACAGGACTGCCACTCAAGGAGGATTTCATGCTGACCAAGCCCGCATCATCGACAACGATCACGCTCTGGAACGGGCGCGAAATTCCACGCCTCGGCATGGGATGCTGGGCGATCGGTGGTCCCTTCTTTGCCGGCGACACGCCGCTCGGCTGGGGTGATGTCGACGACGATGAATCCGTGGAAGCGATCAACCGCGCCATCGAACTCGGCATCCGCTTCTTCGACACGGCCTCGAATTACGGCGCCGGCCACTCGGAAGAAGTGCTCGGCCGGGCGATCGGCAATCGCGACGATATTGTCATCGCCACCAAGTTCGGCTTCGCCACCGATCCGGAAACCAAGCAGGCAACCGGCGCCTTCGCCGATGAGGCCTTCATCCGCCGTTCGGTCGAGACTTCGCTGCGTCGCCTCAAGCGTGATCGCCTCGATCTCCTGCAGTTCCACCTCAATGATTTTCCGTTGGAACAGTCGGATGCCGTCTTCGATACGCTGGAGGCGTTGCGCGCCGAAGGCAAGATCGATGCGTTCGGCTGGAGCACCGATTTTCCTGATCGCGCCGCCCGTCATGTCGGTCGCGAGGGCTATGTTTCGGTCCAGCATACGATGAATGTTTTCGAACCGGTGCCGGAGATGATCTCGGTGATTGAGGGGAAGGGGCTGATGTCAATCAATCGCGGTCCGCTGGCGATGGGGCTGCTGACCGGCAAGTTCACTGCCGACAAGGCGGTGGGCGCCAAGGATGTCCGTGGGGCGGCCCTTGACTGGATGGTCTACTTCAAGGACGGGCGGATGGCCCCGGAATTCGCCGCAAGGCTCGATGCCGTACGCGATCTCCTGACATCGGGCGGCCGCACGCTGACGCAGGGCGCGCTTGCCTGGCTCTGGGCACGCTCGCCGCGCACCCTTCCCATTCCGGGTTTCCGTACCGTTGCCCAGGTGGAGGAAAATGCCGGCGCGCTGGAGAAGGGACCACTGCCGGCCGATGTCATGGCAGGCATAGATTCCGCACTCGCGCGCGCGTGACGCTTCTAGATCAGGATGATTTTAGGCCCGATCGTCCTAAAATCTGAATCCTGATCTAAATCAAAGAAATAGAGCATGATGTCGTCCGAAAACCGCGCACACTTTTCGGCATCATGCTCTAGAGCGGTTCAGCTTTTCACGGAAGCGCGGACCGCTCTAACTCTTTGTTTTCACGCAATTCCGGACGGAAAACTGCTTCGCACTTTTCCTGGAATTGCTTCTATGCTGCGGCGCGACGCTTGAGCGCCCAGCCTTCCGGCCTCTCTTCAACGATGCGGACGGTGTCATCGATCGTGATCCTGCCGCTGCCGCGCGGTGTGACGTTCCAACCGAAGAGCGGGCCGGGCACGCGCCGGTCGGCCGACATGCGGATGCGGCCCATGGCCGGCATCGGGTTTGGTCCCTCGCGGGACCCGGTCAGTTGGTCCTGAGTCGTCATGATGCAGCGGGAGCAGGGTTTGACGAGATCGAAGCGGATGCCGGCGATCTCGATCGCCGCCCAGCGGTCCTCCGCCCAGGCCTCGTCGGTATCGATGACGATGTTCGGACGGAAGCGTTCCATGCCGACACCGCCTTCGCCATGGGCGGCGAGATCGGCATTCAACGCTTTCAGCGAGCCGGTCGTCGTCACCAGGATCTGGTATCCGTCGGTAAAGGTGACGGGCGTGGCTTCGCCGGCCCATTCGGCATTCGCCGTCCGCCGTGCCTGCCCGTCGAAGAAGACGAGGCGCACCTCACGGCCAAGCCATTCGGAAAGCTGCCGGTTGCTCTCGGGATCGGCGACGGCGGCGTTGACGGCAGATTTCCACACGATCACATCCATGCGGGCTTCAGGCTGAGGCGGCTCTACCGATATGTCCGTTTTCCCCTGCATCAGCAGCCGAAAGGCACTCGCTTCGGGTCGTGCCTCGATGCGTGCGAGGTCGGGCAACTCGCGCTGGGTGATGAAGTGCCCTTGCGCATCGGTGATCATCGCCCGCCGGTCGTCGGGAAGTCCATAGGCGTCGATGTCGGCGGCGGGCAGCGCAATGCCACGGGCGCTCTTGAGCGGATAGATGAAGAGGTCGCTGACACGCATGCCGTTCTCCTAGATTTCGTCCATGAATTCCGAGAGAAAATCGCGCAGGCTCTTGTCACGCGCGGCCGCCAGCCTGCGGCCGGTCTCGGTCTGGAATCCTTCCGCCAGTTTGAACAGCTTCGTCTGGAAATGGTCAATGGCATAACGCTTGTCATCGAGCGGGCGGTCTGCCGCCGCCGGATCGAACGGATCGTAGAGCCCGGATCCCAGTCGCCCGGCGATATAGAAGCAGCGGGCGACGCCGATCATGCCGATCGCGTCCAGCCGGTCGGCATCCTGCAGGATCTTCGCCTCCAGCGTCTGCGGCGCCACCCCGGCGGAGAAACTATGAGCAGTGATTGCGTGGGCCGCGGCCTCGATATCCGCGCCGCTCCAGCCAAGTTCCGCCAGGATCGCCGATGCCTTTTCGGCCGCCAAAGCCGATGCTTTTGCCCGCAGCGGCGAATTCTTCTCGACGGCGACGCAGTCGTGCAGCAGCACGGAAGCGGCAAGAACCCGCCCGTCACCGCCTTCTCCCGCATGGATACGCATGGCATTCCTGAAGACGCGCAGGATATGGGCAAGGTCGTGCGAGCCGTCGTCGCCGTCGGCCGCATGCGCAATCAGCGCCGCGGCAAGCGTTTCGTGGGGGGAGAAGGCTTCAGCCGCGAACATAGCGCCACCTGTCATGAGGAAGATCGTTTTCCGCGGATGGAGCATCGGCGCGGAAGTGGATGCGGACGGGTAAGAGGATGCGACGACCAGATCTCGGAATCGCAGCCGATTTTCTAGAGCATGATGCCGAAAAGTGTGAGCGGTTTTCGGGCGACATCATGCTCTAACTATATATTGTAGAACAGGATTCAGATTTTAGGCCGACCGGGCCTAAAATCATCCTGTTCTAACGGCTTGCCGTGCGAGTCGCAATCGACGGGGATCTCAGTGCTTGGTTTTGGGGAGACGCGTCACGCCGCCGCTCTTCGGCGGCAGGGAGAGAAGATGGGGCACGTCGCATGCCGGTCTCGGCGGACTGATGTGATAACCCTGGATCTCGTCGCATTCCTCGCATTCGAGCAGCGCCAGCTGCTCGACTGTCTCGACACCCTCGACGGTGACGCGCATGCCGAGCGCATCGCCAAGCAGGATGATCGCGTGCATGATCGCATGGGCTTCCCTGTTGTCGACGATGTCGTTGACGAAGGATTTGTCGATTTTGATCTTGTCGAAGGGGAAGCTCGAGAGGTAGCTCAGTGAGGAATAGCCGGTTCCGAAGTCGTCCATCGAGATGCGGATGCCGCGCTCCTTCAGCGCATGCAGGATCGGCAAAACTTCGCTCAGATTTTCCATCAGCACGCTCTCGGTGATTTCGAGTTCGAGCCGCGACGGCGACAGCGCGGCGGCGGCAAGCGCCTCGCTGACATCGCGCGTCAGGTCGCTGCTGCTGAACTGGATTGCTGAAACGTTGACGGCGATCTTGATGCCCTCCGGCCATAGCGCTGCATCGTTGCAGGCCCGGCGCAAAACCCAACGGCCGATATCGACGACGAGGCCGACCTCTTCGGCAAGCGGAATGAAATCCATCGGTGGAACGCGGCCTCGAACCGGGTGGTTCCAGCGGATCAGAGCTTCGAAGCCGCAGATGCGCCGCTGCGAGAGGTCATAAAGCGGCTGGTAATGCAGCTCGAACTCCTCGTTTTCAACGGCTGCTTTGAGGTCCGCCTCCAGCGCGTGGCGCAACTGCATCTGCGCTTCCATCTCACCGGCGAAGAAGCGCTCGCGTTTGCGGCCGTCCGCTTTGGCATGCGAGAGCGCCACGCCGGCATTTTTCAGCAGGATATCGGTTTCCTCGCCATCCTCAGGGGCGATTGCGATGCCCATGGAGACGCTGAGCTCGACCTGTTTCTCGCCGTGGAAGAATGGCTCGGAAAGCTCCCGGCGGATCTGCTCGGCAAGCGCCGTTACGTTCCACGGCTGCTGCTTGCCCGTCTGCAGGATGGCGAATTCGTCCGAGCCGAGGCGCGCCAGGGTGTTTTCCGAACCGGCCGAGGCTCGGACGCGCTCCGCGACCTGCTGCAGGATCTTGTCGCCGGCCGAAACGCCCATCGTGTTGTTGATCGATTTGAACCGGTCGAGATTGAGGTGAACGAGGGCGATCTGCTCATCCGGCTTGCGTTCCGCAAGCGTTGCATCGACCTGCTCGCGAAAATGGATGCGGTTCGGAAGGCCGGTCAGCGGGTCGTGGTGGGCGAGATAGGTGATACGCTCGGCCGCCCTTCGATCCTCGGTGATATCGGCATGAATGGAAATGTTGCTGCCGTCGGAAAGGATAGTCACCATGCTCTGGATGATGCGGCCATCATCCATCAACCATTCGCGCCGACGGAGACCACTGCTTTTTGCGGTTGCGGAGGAATGTCGCCCGGTCCGCCGGCCGGGTTTGGTACTCTCCCTACCACGCATTTTGGCCGTGAGATCGGCGATTGTCGCGCCGGCAGTGAGATCTTCTGCCGTGAGGTCGAAGAGCTGACGGAAGCGGATGTTGGAAAGCGTCAGCCGCTGGTCGGCGTCGAAGACGCTGAGACCGAGCGGCAGGTTGTTGAGAATGATTTCGAAGAGTTTTTTCTGTCCGTCGAATGCCTGGCCGAGCGCTGATATATTGCCTCTCAGCACATGGTTTTCCCTCAGAAGCGTTTCCACCCTTCTCTCGATTTCGTCATAGTTGCTTTCATGGACGCGATAGGTCGCGATCACGAGATCCATCAGACGCTGCGCATCAATTGATCCATCGTCCGTAACGGCCTGAGTGCATTGCTGCCAGAAAAGCGCTTCAGCTTTCATGTGGATGCGTCTTGCGCAGCTGCTGCCCCGGCCTCGGGGGAAGGTGCCTTCGACTGACGTACGTGCATCATTACGCCTGACATGAAAACCTTTCTCAAATGAACACAGAAATTGCCTTTTATAGTCGGACTGTCTGGTGGCAATGCGTGACGCCCATTTTCTATGGGCCGAATTAATATTCGGTTGCAGTGCAACAGCGACTGCACTTGGTCAGACAATTGTCTGTATGTGAAAAATCGCTGAAATATGGGAGAAATCGGCCGGCTGGCGCAGGCGGCAGGCGACTTCGCGGGCGTTCCGTTAACTTTTGTCAATCATCGTTAATGAGAAGTTAACAACTTATTGACGCACTGCGCAAATCAGTTTAACCACCGAGTCAACACTGATTTTCCACTTTCGTATTGCGTACAAACACCACCGGCAAAAGGCGGTGAATGGAGGTTTGTATGACCAGCACCACATCCGTTTCAGACACCTCATATGCATATCTGGCGACGCTTTCGCGTCTCGATGCCAATGGCGATGGCGTCCTCAGCCGCGGCGAACGTGCCGCCGAGGAGAAGCCCGGCATCATCAAGGAACTCCTGGAAGACGACACGAACGGTGACACGCAGCCGAAATTTTCCGGCAGCCTGATCGCGTTGATGATGGACACGCGCAACAGTGGCACGGCAAGCAGCATCGCCGTTTCCTATCCGTTGCAGCAAACCGCGCCGGCGACCGGCGATCAGTCCGACGATCTCTACCGGAACACCTACGGCCAGTTCGACTTCAACGCTTTCGCCTGACGACCGGCGTCTCAATCCGGGCGATCTGCGAGCCGGCCGTTTGGCCGGCTTTTCTCGTTCGATATTCCTGCGCATACCCCCGAAAATCGGAATAATTTTCGGAAAGGATTATATGCCGATTCAAAGGTGATAGCGCGTCCTGTCGGACGCGCGGGCGCTTTGCATCAGGAACACCTTCCGGGCTGACACGTTCAGAAGGACAACCGGACGGAAGGAGATCTCCATGAAAGTTATGCGCAATATCGCCGCCCTGAGCCTGCTTGCGGTTGCATTGCCGGTGGGCGCTCAGGACAAGCAGACGGCGGTCGCCAATTTCGTCGGCAAGGACGGCAAGGAAGACGGTCGCGCGCAGCTGACGGCTGCCGCCAATGGCGGCGTCCTGATCGAAGTCGAGATATCGGGACTGCCTGTGAATAAATGGGTGGCCTTCCATGTTCATGAGACCGGCCGCTGTGACGCCGCGACCCATCACGAATCGGCGGGCGGTCATTTCAATCCTGAGAAGGCGGAGCATGGCATTCTTGCCGCCAAGGGTCCGCACGCCGGTGACATGCCCAATCAATATGTCGGGCAGGACGGCTTGTTGCGGGCACAGATCTTCGACAGCATGGTCACGCTCGACGGCAAAACCGACGGCATTCGTGGCCGCGCATTGATGGTCCACGCAAATTCGGATGATTATCGCAGCCAGCCTTCGGGTGATGCCGGGGAAAGACTTTCCTGCGGCGTCATCCAATAGCTACGGCACAATTCCTTAAATCGGATCGGTTGAGGACAAGGCCATGCAGCAATTCTACTTGCGCACGACGCCGCTGGTCTTAAAAGATCCGCGGCGCTGCAATGACTTACTGCCGCGTCTGCGTCGGCTTTTCGGCGGTTGACTCGCCGTTGGACTTTTTTGGCGGCGCGGCATCTGAAGCATCCGCCTCAGCGGCAGGATTCTTGTCGAAGGCGAGTTTCACGCGCTTCACCATGTCACGGCTGACCAGCCACCAATCGCCGGTCTTTGCCCAATAACGAAGCGTTACGGAGATCGCACCGTCACCGAGGCTGTCGATGAAGACACTGGGTGCCGGTGACTTCAGCACTCTGGAATCGGCTTTGGCAAGGTCCATCAGCCTCTCCATCGCCAGATCGATGTCATCGTCATGGGGGACGCTGATTTTCAGCTCTTCCCGGCGCGTGGGCTCGCGGCTGAAATTGGTAATCGGCGTGTTCCAGAGCGTCGAATTCGGCGCCAATCGGTAGAGTCCGTCGCCAGTTCTGAGTTCGGTCGCAAACAATCCGATTTCGCGCACGGTGCCGGCCACGTTGCTGGTCTCGATATATTCGCCGACGCGGAAGGGCCTGAGGATCAGCAGCATGATGCCGGCAGCGATATTCTGCAGCGTCCCTTGCAGCGCCAGTCCGATCGCCAGGCCTGCCGCGCCGAGGGTGGCGATGATCGAGGCGGTCTGGACGCCGAATTGACCGAGCACGGTGATGAACACCAGGATGAGCAGCGCATAGTGCAGCACATTGGTGAAGAATCGCGCCAGCGTCTCGTCGATACCATGAACGCGCGACAGGCCTTCATAAGCCCAGCGGCTGGCAAAACCGGCCAGCGTCCAGCCAAGGACGAGCAGGATCACGGCTCCGAGGACGGAGAAGGAATATTGCACGGCAAGTGCGCTTGCCTGGCTGAGTGCCGTTCGCGTGGCGAGGAGGGCATCGGCTGCCTGTTGTTCCATGATTTGGCCCTGTCGGTTGTTCGTGGTCGGGGGCTAGATGGAGCGGCTGGCCGCAGCGTCAACCGCAGGCGGCGTCTCGGATCGCAAGCACGAAGGGCGCATTGCCGTCGGCATCGGCACCGCGTCCGATTGCCCGCACCGCCCCGACAAGCCGGCCGCTGCGGCCGAGCAGCGCGTCACCGATCTCGATCAGCCGGGCATTCGGCGTCGCGAAAGGCGAGGCGGCCCGCAGCCGGCGGGCAAGCGTTTCCTCGCTCTGATCGGGTGCCAGCGACAGCGCGGCAATGAGCGCTGCGGCCGGCGATCGCGACACGCCCATCCAGCAATGGATGAGCAGCGGCGTCTCCTGCCGCCACGAAGCCGCAAAGTCAATAATCCCGCGCACATGCGTCTCGTCAGGCGCCACGAGATCGCCGGTGCCCTTGAAGACGATATCGTTCATAGCAAGTGTCAGATGGCGCTTGGCCGCGATCACGCCCGGCCGGTGAAAGGCCTGCTCCTTGGCGATCAGGCTGATCATGTCGCGCGCCTTATGGCGCACCGCCATTTCCGCGATGCGCGACAGCGGCGAGACGACGATGAAGGTCATGATACCATCTCCCGCTCGACCTCGATCGCCGCGAAGCGCTCGCAGAACAACCGCTGCGCTTCGATCGCCGGCAGGGGCTCGATCATCAGCATGTCCTTGCTGATGCCGCGTGGCTGGCCGAAGAATTTCTGTGCCTCGGCGGGTGTGAAACCCGCCAGCACGGTCGCTTCGAAATAGGCGGCGATCGTGTCGGCCTTCTTGATCCGGTCCTTGAGATCGCGCGAGGGATGCGGCGGCAGGCCGAAGCGCAGGTGCACGGCGGCCTCCAGCCGCTTTTCCACCGTCTTGTAGCCGCCGCCGACCACCGATTTGAACGGCGAGATCATGTCGCCGATCACATATTCCGGTGCATCGTGCAGCAGCGCCATCAGGCACTCCTGCGGCCGCGCGTCGTTGAAGCGGCGGAAGATATCCTCGACGACGAGACTGTGCTGGGCCACCGAAAAAGCATGATCTCCGGAGGTCTGACCGTTCCAGCGGGCCACGCGCGCAAGCCCGTGAGCGATGTCGATGAGTTCGACATCGAGCGGCGAGGGGTCGAGCAGGTCGAGCCTGCGCCCGGACAGCATGCGCTGCCAGGCACGCGGAGCTTTCGGCGTTGTCACGCGCTGGCCTCGTCGGCGCTGGCGGGAAAGACGAGGCCGGACCATGCCGGCAGGACGAGGGAAACAGGCGTGTTGCCGGCCAGCAGCGGCGTGCCTGCCGCCATCGCGGCGCCGGCGCGGTCGATGCGCACGATCGCAAGTCCATTGCCGCCATCGACCGAACCGAGCGTTCCCACAGGCTTGCCGGCAGCGGTAATCTCCGTCCCGGTCCCCGGCAGATCCGTTGCGGCGGACACCGTCACGACGCGCCGGCGCGCGGTGCCGCGGTGCTGCATGCGCGAGACGACCTCCTGGCCGACATAGCAGCCTTTCCTGAAGGAGAGGCCGCCGTTGAAATCCATCAGCACGTCATGCGGGAAGGCGTCCTGCAGGGCGAAGTCCGATCCTGATGTGACGATGCCGTGGCTGATTCGCAGCGCGTCGTAGAGCGCTTCTTTGCCATCACCATGTTTGCCGGGCCGGCGGATCAGCGTGATGCCCGCCTTGGCGAAGCGGCTGTCGCGGGCGCCTTGGCTGCCCCGGACGCCCTGGCTGCCGTCGGCGTCCTCACCCCAGCAAACGGTGACGCCCTCTTCCGTGCTTGGTGCAAGTGTGACGGCGGCGCGCAGCTTGTACATCGTCAGTCGCTTCAGCAGGCCGTCGCGCTGGCCGGCATCGGTCTCGATCATGTAACCTTCGCCGTCCCGCCAGATCACGAAGTCGAACAGGATCTTGCCCTGCGGCGTCAGCAATGCCCCGGGCCGCGCCTCGTCGGCCCCGAGCGCGGCGATATCGGTGGTGATCAGGTTCTGCAGGAAGGATTGGGTTTCCGCGCCGCTGACGAAGAGCAAGGAGCGGTCTTTCAGGAATACGGCTGGCATGGCGGAACCTGTCGCGTTGGTTATCGCTCAGAGGTATGTCTTCATGAGGTGGATCGCAAGCGTCATGCGAAACGTGAAAAGCGCAGGCGAGACGGGCATCAATCGCCCGCTGTGAAGAATTTCCATTTACCCTCAGGCGTGATGCCGAGGCGATAGAAATTATATCCACCGAATTCCTGCATGTCGGAGAGATCGCCGGCCGTGACGATGCGCAGCAGCTCGACGCGCTCCGGCGGTGTCAGCGACTTCAGGTCCTTCTCGGCAAAATAGGGCCAGACATACATGTCGTCGGGCGTGCCCTGGCCGACATGCACGAAGCCGGTCGAGATGATGTCGAGCATGATGGCAAGAATCTCGTCGCCGTCAGGATCGCCCGACAGATCCTTCAGCGTGCCGATCGGATCGTCGGTCGGTTCGCCCACAGTCACCTGCGTCTGGTCGGCGCCGGCGCCCATCAGCGGCCGCAGCCGCTCGAGATCGCCGGATGCGGCCGCCTCGACGATCTGCTCGCGCATCTTGCGAACCGGCTCCGGCACCTTGCTGATATCGTAGATCACTTCTGTGGGCTTGGAATTGTCCTGAGCGCCCGGCGTCTTGTCGACACCCTGATTGTTCTGGCTGTTGACCAGCGGCTCGGCCATGGGAACACCGGGAGTGGCCCCCTGAGGCTGGCTCTGTCCCTGAGCGCTTCCCTGTGCGGGCGTCTCGTTGGCCGCCTGGCCGGGGATCTTGTGCAGTTCGGAAAGCGCGTAGGCTGCCGGCGCAAGGAAAACATTGCCGGCGGCGAGGCTGAACGCAAGCAGCACCGGCGCGAGCGAAATTCGCGAAACTTTCTCTTTACCGGCGTGCATCAAACTCTCTGATAACAATTATTGCAGGGTGCGGTTCGCGGAGAATTCGCCGGCAAGCATGCGCTCACGCAGCGAGTCCAGCAGGGCTTCGGCGCTCTTTTCCCCATGCAATCTGATCGTCTCACGCAGCGCATGTGCAATGGCAGCATCAGCGATGATTTCAGGCTCGATCCCGTCGGCCATGCCATCGGCCCAAGCCTCGTTCTGGTACTCCAGAGCTGCCTGCATCTTTTCGTGGACGATCATGTCGTCGATGTCGTTGAGGCTTGCTTCCATTGTTTTTTCCTCAGAACTTCTCATGTCTTACTGCACCGTTAACAACACTAACAGCCTTTTCCCAAAACGACACGTCCGCTTGCGAAAACAGGTTAATTAAACGTCAATTTCCAAAGCGCGAGGTAATTTCTGTGGCAAGTGTTGCACCTTCGTTACGGTAGCGCTCTTCTGCCACGATGGCCGCCGGGGTGCAATCCGTATAGACCGAGGCGAAGGCGCGATAGCCGCGATTGAAGGCAGCTGTCAGCTTTTCCTTGCGCTGCGGCTCGTTGCCGGTCTCCGAATCGAGCAGCTGCTGCATGCCGTTTCGCCACTCGTCGCCACCCGCCGCTTTGCACAGCGTTCTCAGATAATGCACCGAACCCAGCACCTCGGCGAACCGCGCCAGCTTGTCGTCATAGGGCACGCTCACGATCGGCGGTGCAATCTCCTCCTCCTGTGGAGGCGGCGTATTCTTGCCCTGCGCCATCGTTGGGCCGGCGAGCACGAGCAGGGATAGAAAAACGCGTCGAACGGGAATCATGCTCACAGTTGATACGCTCAGCATGACGGCAACAAGGCGTGCTTTAAAATTTCCACGTCTATTCGCCGCCCGCCAGCCGCTCCGCGCATTCGAGCACGCTCTGCGGTACGGGCAATTGCCGGATTTCCTCCACCGTGTACCAGCCGAGGGCTGCCGCATCGTCGGAGGCTTCCGCCACGACATCCCGATCCGCATCGACGCGAAAGACCGACAGCAGGAAATGGCTCTTGACGCTGCCGTCGGCCGCATGCGTCTTCAGGTCGTAGGTCGAAAACAGCCGCGGATTACGTGCCGAAATGCCGGTCTCTTCATGGAGTTCGCGCAATGCCGTTTGCTCCGGCGTTTCGCCTGGCTCGGCCCGCCCGCCGGGAAAGGCGTACATGTCGGCGGAGGGCGGATTGCGCCGCAACACGAGGAGGAATCGTCCGTCGCGTTCGAGAATGGCGGAGGAGGCGGCTTTGGCGGTGGAGATCATCGGAGGCTGCTCTTGCTGTGATGGCCCATCTTATCGGATGAAGAGTGCGACGGGGATTCGAAAGGTGCTTCCGTGACCTACATCATCTTTGCGTTTGCTGCCCTCTTCGAGATTGCCGGCTGCTTTGCCTTCTGGGCATGGCTGAAGCTCGAAAACCCCGTCTGGTGGCTGGCGCCGGGCATGGTTTCTCTGGCGCTTTTCGCCTGGATTCTGACGCTGGTGCCGAGCGAGGCTGCCGGCCGTACCTTCGCGGCCTATGGCGGCATTTATATCCTCGCCTCGCTGCTCTGGCTGTGGCTGGTCGAGAGCCGCGTGCCTGATCGTTACGATATCGGCGGTGCGCTGATCTGCCTTGCCGGCGCCAGTCTCATCCTCTTCGCGCCGAGAGGCTGAGGCGTCTTGACCGGATACAAACGGGTTGCAAAGACAAGCCGATGTGTGGACGTTTCGCCCTGACAGTCTCCAGCGTCGACCTGAGCGACGTCTTCTCCGGTCTCGATCTTGACGATTTTCCGGCGCGCTACAACATCGCGCCGACGCAGCCGATCCTCGTCGTCATATCAGGCGAGGGCAGGGAGCAGGGCAGCAACTTGGCCGACCGGCGCGCCGTGCTCGTGCGCTGGGGCCTCACGCCGGGCTGGGTCAAGGATCCGAGAGATTTCCCGCTGCTGATCAACGCGCGCTCCGAAACCGCGATCGGCAAGGCCTCTTTCCGCGCCGCCATGCGTCATCGCCGCGTGCTTATTCCAGCCTCCGGTTTCTATGAATGGCATCGCCCGCCGAAGGAAAGCGGCGAGCGGCCGCAGGCCTACTGGATCAGACCGCGTCAGGGTGGGGTCATCGCCTTTGCCGGGCTGATGGAGACATGGTCCTCGGCCGACGGCTCCGAGGTCGATACCGGCGCGATCCTGACGACATCGGCCAATTCAGCCATATCGGCGATCCACGATCGCATGCCCATCGTCATCAGACCTGAGGATTTCACGCGCTGGCTCGATTGCAAGACGCAGGAACCGCGCGAGGTGGTCGACCTGATGCAGCCGGTTCAGGATGATTTCTTCGAGGCCGTGCCGGTTTCCGACAAGGTCAACAAGGTTGCCAATATGGGTCCCGACCTGCAGGAGCCGGTCGTCATCGAAAAGCCGTTGAAGGCGCCCGACGAGCAAAAGCCTGACGACGGCCAGCTCAGCTTCTTCTGAAACGGGGTCCGCCGTCTTTTGCCCGGTGCTGCGTCCTCGTTCGTCTGGTTCTTCGGATGGTTATGGCGGCGGGTTGCTGTAACCGATCTTCGCCGGACCCGCCGCATAGCGGGTTAGGACGGCATAATCGGCATCGTCATGGGCTTCTGACGATAAGCCTTGTCATTGTCTTCGTCAGTGATGCCTAACGCATACCACTCAAGCACGCCGCAGTTTTGGGATGACGACATGCAGCGGCAGACTTGACGCGCCGATGATTCCGGGCTGAAGCACCGGGGCGCTTCAAGCGGATTTCTTGACGCTGCCCGGCTTGTGCTTCGCCATCAGTGATGCTGCCGCAACAGCCTTCAGGCCGACGGGGCGATAGTTGGCGGCGAGGTCTGGCTTGGCCGCCTGCTGTTCGCCGGTACTGCTCTTCTTCGAAGTCACGATACTCTCCTTACGTGTTTCTTCCCTGGGTATTTTATAGTGTGATGTTTCATCACGAATAGCGACAAAACGGGGGCGTCGCTTATCAGGATTTGTAAACGCGCACCATAATTCGCGAGGCTTAACTGAAGCCTACGTTGGTTAATACTTACTGAAGAGAGCAGTTCCAATAAAAAGGCGAAAGCGTTTTTCTGGGGAAAGTGCGGAACACCCGGATAAGCGCACGGTTTTCTCCGGGGAAAACTTATGCTTTTTCCCGAGTATCCGTCAGAACGAAGGGAGAGAAGCATTTCCGTCATTTAAAGCATGTCGCGCAAAAGTGTGCGGCGGTTTTGCGACAACGACATGCGTAAAGACAAAGAGCTAAAGCGCGAGGGCGAATCTGAAGATCGCGACGCGCTTTAGAGAAATCCGGAAATGCTCGGTGATCAGATGTGCCGGCCGATATCGTCGTCGCCGATGCCGGGTTCCTCGATCGTCAGCGTCCCGTATTTCCGCCGCCATTTCCGCGCGCCGAAGGGAAGCGATATGAGGTAGGCGGCAACGGTGAAGACCATCACCTCCCAAGTGTAGCTCATCAGCAGAGCCACATAGAGCACGACGCCGAGCATCATCGGCAGCACGAGATCGCGCCGCAAGCGATTGCCTTCCGATTTGCCCGACCAGACCGGCAGCCGGCTGATCAGCAGGAAGGCGATAAGCACGGTATAGATCGACGAGAGATAGGCGAAGGTGCGGTCCGTCGCCAGCCCAAGGAAGCCGAGATAGACCGGCAGCAGCACCAGCATGGCGCCGGCCGGCGCCGGCACGCCGACGAAATATTCCGATTGCCAGCTCGCCTTGTTTTCGCGTTCGGCCATGACGTTGAAACGGGCAAGGCGAAGCCCGGCGGCGATCGCATAGATCAGGGCGGCGATCCAGCCTAGCGAGCGCGCCTGGTCGAGCGCGAAGACATAAACGACGAGGGCGGGTGCGACGCCGAAATTGACGATGTCGGCAAGCGAATCCATCTGCGCGCCGAATTTGGAAGTCGCCTTCATCAGCCGCGCCACGCGCCCGTCGATGCCGTCGAGGAAGGCGGCGAGCAGTACCATGGAGACGGCTAGCTCATAACGATTCTCGAAAGCCAGCCGGATGCCGGTCAGCCCGGCACAGATCGCCAGAATGGTGATGAGGTTCGGAAAGACGAGCCGGAGCGGGATTTCGCGCAGACGCGGGCCGCGGGCGGAATCATCTGGCCCATTGGGCTCGAAAGGCGGAAAAGGCGTTTCCATATCGCGTTCCAATCGTTCCTAAGGCAATTCCAGCAACAGTGCGTAGCGCTTCTGCACTTCCGTGAAAAGCTGAACCGCTTTAGCTGCGGCGGCTGATGACGGGACCCTTGGCGGAGGCGAATTCGGCGATGACGGTTTCTCCCGCAACCGCCGTCTGGCCGAGCGAGACGCGTGGCGCAGCACCGGCGGGCAGGAACACGTCGAGCCGCGAGCCGAAACGGATCAGCCCGAAGCGCTCGCCGGCATCCACCGGTTCGTTGGGGTTCGCCCAGCAGAGGATGCGCCGTGCGACGAGGCCGGCAATCTGCACGACGCCAATCTGGCCGTGGCCGGTTTCGATCACCAGCCCGTTGCGCTCATTGTCTTCGCTCGCCTTGTCGAGCTCGGCGTTGACGAAGCTGCCGGAGCGGTAGTTGATGCTGACGATGCGCCCGTGCATCGGCGCCCGGTTCACATGGCAATTGAAGACGTTCATGAAGACGGAGATGCGCAGCATCGGCTCGGAGCCGAGGTTGAGCTCGGCCGGCGGGGTCACCATCTGGATCGCCGACACCTTGCCATCGGCGGGAGAGATCACCAGGTCGTCGTCCTGCGGGGTCACGCGCTCCGGATCACGGAAGAAATAGGCGCACCAGAGCGTGAAGATCATGCCGATCCAGAAGAGCGGCTTGAAGATCCAGCCCAAGACCAGCGACGCGACGAAGAAGGCGGCAACGAAGGGATAGCCCTCCTTGTGCACGGGGACGATCGTGTTGCGAACCGTGTTGAACAGGCTCATGGCTGCCGGTCTCCTTGCGTTTTCATTTTTGCTGGTTAGCGAAAAACCGTCTCTGGGGCAATGCTGTGGCCTCGGCCCTGGTTCCCACGCCGGGTTTCTGAACAACAAAAGTCGGCCGGCGTCGGTTTCCCTTGTCAGCTGGCCGGAGCAAGCCGCGTTATCACGCCGAGGTCGTCGCTTTCGCGCACCTGCTTGAGATGTTCCTCCGCCTGTGTCGCCTCGCGCTGGCGGTTCCACATCGAGGCATAAAGGCCGTTCCTTTCGAGGAGGGCGGCATGTGTTCCGCGCTCGGCGATCTCGCCGCTTTTGAGCACGATGATTTCATCGGCGCTGATGACAGTCGAAAGCCGGTGGGCGATAACAAGCGTCGTCCGGTTCTTCGAAACCAGGTCGAGTGCCTCCTGGATCTCCCGTTCCGTCGTCGTGTCGAGCGCCGATGTCGCCTCGTCGAGGATCAGGATCGGTGGCGCCTTGAGGATGGTGCGGGCAATCGCCACCCGCTGCTTCTCTCCGCCCGAAAGCTTCAGCCCGCGCTCGCCGACCTTGGTTTCGAAACCCTCGGGCAGCGTTTCGATGAAATGCGCGATCTGCGCCACTTCGGCGGCGGCAAAGACTTCGCCGTCGCTGGCCGATGTGCGGCCGTAGCGAATGTTGTAGGCGACCGTGTCGTTGAAGAGCACGGTATCCTGCGGCACCATGCCGATCACCGAGCGCAGGCTCTTCTGCGTCACCGTGCGGATATCCTGGCCGTCGACGGTGATTGCGCCGCTCTGGATATCGTAGAAACGATAGAGCAGGCGCGACAGCGTCGATTTGCCCGCACCCGAAGGGCCGACGACGGCGACCGTCTTGCCGGCCGGCACCTCGAAGGAAATGCCCTTCAGGATCGGACGGGCCGCATCATAGGCGAAGTGCACGTCCTTGAAGGAGATTGCGCCCTGGCCGATCCGAAGTTCGGTCGCATCGGGCGCGTCTTTGACTTCGGTCTGCACCTCAAGCAAATCGAACATCTGCTCGATGTCGGTCAGCCCCTGGCGGATTTCGCGGTAGACGAAGCCGATGAAGTTGAGCGGTACGGAAAGTTGCAGCAGCATCGAATTGACGAAGACGAAATCGCCGACCGTCTGTTCGCCGCGCTGCACGGCCAGCGCCGACAGCACCAGCATGATCGTCGTGCCGATGCCGAAGATGACGCCCTGGCCGAAGTTCAGCCAGCCGAGCGAGGTCCAGACATCGGTCGCCGCCTTCTCGTAGCGTTCCATCGATTTGTCGAAACGCTTTGCCTCCATCTCCTCATTGCCGAAATATTTGACGGTTTCGAAATTGAGGAGAGAGTCGATCGCCTTGGTGTTGGCGTCGGTATCGCTGTCGTTCATCGACCGGCGGATGGCGATGCGCCAGTCGGATGCGCGGATGGTGAACCAGATATAGGCCCAGACGGTAAAGGCGGTAACGGCGAGATAGGAGAAGCCGTAGCCCCACCAGAAGATCACTGCCGTCAGCAGGAATTCGATGACGGTCGGGACGGAATTGAGGATCGTGAAGCGCACGATCGTCTCGATACCCTTGGTGCCGCGCTCGATGATGCGCGACAGCCCGCCGGTCTTGCGCTCGAGATGGAAGCGCAGCGACAGCTCGTGCATATGCACGAAGGTCCGGTAGGCGAGCTGGCGCACTGCATGTTGTCCGACGCTGGCAAAGAGCGCGTCGCGCAGCTGGTTGAGGCCGAGCTGGATCAGCCGGGTGATGTTATAGGCAATCACCAGCGCGACGGCGCCGGCCAGCAACGGCGGCACCGAGCCGGCAAGATCCATCCTGCCGTTCAGCGCATCGGTCGACCACTTGAAGAAATAGGGGACGAGCAGCAGTACGAATTTGGAGATCAGCAGAAAGACCGAGGCCCAGACGACGCGCATCTTGAGGTCGGGCCGGCCGGCCGGCCACATATAGGGCCAGAGGTTGAGAAGCGTCTGCGGCAGGTTGGATTCCGAGACTGTCTTGCCGTTTGCCATGCTTGTCTCCAGCCCGGATGGGCTTGCCGCGATTGCGGCGATTCGATGCCGGCAAGAGCGCGGAACCGGGACGTGCCTGAAAGCGCTTCCCACAACCCGCAGCCGCCACCGCCAGATAGGGTGCCGGGCGGACGAATACAACAATTGCTGGGGTAAGGAAACGACGAGGCCGGGCGCTTATCCCGCCCGGCCTCGTCGTGTTGTTTGCAGCTTAGAGATGCTGGCCGGACATGCGCTTGCGGTGCAGCTCTTCGGCATTCGGCAATACATCCTTCGGCAGGCCGAAGATCTGACCCGGGCGAATGCGATCGGGATTGATGATCTTGTCCTCGTTGGCGATGTAGATCGTCGTGTAACGAACGCCGAGGCCATAGGTGCGGCGCGAGATCTGCCACAGCGTATCGCCGCGGCGAATGATGACTGCCGCGTTGTTTGCCGTCAGCGGCGCCTGTTCGATCGTCTTCGGCTGGTTGCTTCCGACATCGTTGGCAGATGGTGTTGCCGGCGCGGGTGCGGCGGTGAGTTCGGCGATCATCCCGCCCAGCTTGTCGAGTGCGGCGCCGACGGACTTCGCATCCCCAGGCAGGCCCTGCAGCAGCTTCAGCGCATTGCCGGCGATCTGCGAGGCGGAGCCTGACGCCTGCTTGAAGGCGTCCGGCGCATCGGCCGCAGGACGGAAATCGGCGACGGAGCGCAGCGCGAATTCCGTTGCCGAGCGCGCCGCCGCAAGCTGTTCGGCCACGGGCAGCTTGCCTTCGGCAAACAGTCCCTTCAGCAGGCCAAAGGCCTTGCCGACTTCGACTTTGAGTTTGTCGAGCTCGCCTTCGTCGAGCGGCACCATCGAGGAAGCACCGTTGGCGTCGGCGGGGGCCGATTGCGCGGCGACTCTCACCTGATCCCCGGCCGGGCGATTGAAATTCACCGCCGCACGCACGATCACCTTGCCTGCGGGATCAACGACATCAACGCGGATCTTGTGGTCGCCAACCGAGAGCGCCACCACACCGTCGATGACGAAATGTCCGTCGGAGCCGGCTGTGTCCTGGCCGACGAGGCTGTCGTCGGCATAACCGATGACCTTGGCATTGGAGCGCGTCGTGCCGGCAATGAAGATCTTGTTGCCCTCGATTTCGACGGCATTGACCATCACATCGGGCACATTCGTCTTATCCGGTGCGGCGGTGCCGGGAATGGCCGGTGCCGTATCAGCGCTACCGGAGGGGGTATCGGTGAGGTTCGGCGTCTGCAGCGCCAGCTCGCCGGTTGGTGCAGCCGAGCTTTCGCCGGTTGCCGGCTTGTCCGCAGGCGGCGCCATCGGGTTGGAAGCATCGGCAACTTCGGTTCCGGCCTTCGGCGCGGTAATGATGCGGCTCGCCGTGCCGGGTTTGGAAACCATGGCGAGCAGGTTGGCGCCGTTGCCATCCTTCGGCACGGAAATGGTCGCGACTTCTTCGGAAAGCGTGCTCTTGCCGTCCTTGCCCGTGAACTTGAGCACGAGCTGGTGGTCGCCGGCCGGAAGCGGATCGTCGAGAACGGCAGCAAAATCGCCGCTCGCATCGACATTGGCCGTCGTCACGACCTTCTCGCCGTCGAGCACCTCGAGCTTGCCGTTCGGTTCGGCAGAACCGGCAATCACCGTCGATCCGTCGGGCTCGACGCGCAATACGTCGAAGGCCGGAAGCTTCGGGCCGGTATTTTCCGCTGCCGTATTTGCCCCAGGGGCGGTCTCCGGCGCACCGGTCAGCGCAACCTCGGCCTTGGCGATCGCGGCAAGCGCATCGGCGATGTTCTCGGGCAGCGACTGGACGATGGCGAGCGCCTTCGCGCCGCCGTCCTTGGCCTTGGCGGCAAGGGTCTGGGTCGCGGGATCGAGGCCCTCGGGAATGGTAAAATCGGCAAGCGCGGTCAGCGCGTTCACGGCTTTGGTCTTGGCGGCAGTGAAGACATCGATGGCCGGACCTTTACCGTCGGCAAACAGCGCCTTGAGCTCGCTGAGCGATACGCCGGCATCGGCCGAAAGGCGACCCACTTTGTCGGCGACCGCAGCCGCATCGCCCACGGCGGAGCGCGATGTCTTTGCCGCCTCGTTAACCGTGTTCTTGACCTCCGTGCCCGCCTGGTTGATGGCGTCGCCGACCTTGGCTGCATCGCCGCCGATGCGCGGCATGACGACAAACACCATCAGTAGGATTGCGATTGCGAGGACTGCAAGAGCCAGCAAGCCGGCACGGTTCTTCATCATTATGTCTCCCAAGGCGGCAATTTGCCGTAATACCCAAAATTGCTAGCGATTCCCGTTGCTTTCCACAAGCATTCAAAGCAATTAGGCAAGCTAGACACGCTGCTTTTCAGTCAATTTTCTTGACTGCATTGAAATGGAATAGTTGTTTTGCCCTCATGACCGAACAATCTGTATCGATTCGATCCATCTGCGTTTACTGCGGCTCCAGGCCGGGACGCGATCCTTCCCACATGGCGGCCGGGCGTGCTCTCGGAAGAGAGATCGCCGAATACGGCCTGCGCCTCGTCTATGGCGGGGGTACCAAAGGCATCATGGGCGCGGTTGCCAGCGGCGTGCTTTCAGGCGGCGGTCAGGTCACGGGCATCATTCCCGAATTCCTGATCGATATGGAAGCGACTCGCCACTCGCTCGGTCAGCTGAACGAGCTCATTGTAACCCCTGACATGCATGCGCGCAAACACACCATGTTCGAGCGCTCAGATGCCTTCGTCGCGTTGCCCGGCGGCATCGGTACGCTGGAGGAGATCGTCGAGATCATGACCTGGGCGCAGCTCGGCCGCCACGAGAAGCCGATGGTCTTTGCCAACGTCAACGGTTTCTGGGATCCGATGATGGAACTGATGCGCCATATGACCGAAGAAGGCTTCCTGCACACCGCGCACCGGGTGCAGCCGCTCGTCGTCGACGAGATCTCCGGCATCATTCCGGCGATCATGGCCCAGGCAGCCCAGCTCGCGGCCGATCGTGACGGCGAGGACGAGGTGATTTCGAAGATGTAGGGGCTCAATGCATGTTGCCCAAAAGTGTCCAGCGGTTTTGGGACAAAGACATGCATAAAACAAGGACCTAAAGCGCGCCGCATGAATCCGCTTCGACGTGACGCGTTTTAGCGCCTCAGCCCGCCCGGCTTCCCTTGAGCATCGACCAGCTATAAAGGAACAGCCCCGCCCAGATCAGCGGGAAGGCGATCATGCGCGCCGTGCCGAATGGCTCGTGGAAGACGAAGACGGCGATCAGGAAGATCATCGTCGGCGCGATATACTGCATGATGCCGATCGTAGAGAGCTTCAAGAGCTTGGCGCCGTTCGCATAGATCATCAGCGGCACGGCGGTGATGACGCCGCAGCCAAGCAGCAGGGTCGTGTCTGCAAGACCGGTGCGGTAGAGGTGGCCCTGGCCGCCGAATTCGAGATAGAGGATGTAGAGGACGGCCGGCCCGCTGAGGATCAGCACTTCGAGGAAGAAGCCCTGGTTCGGCCCGAGCGGCAGCGTCTTGCGCAACAGGGCGTAGAAACCCCAGCTGACCGCCAGCGTCAGCGCCACCCACGGGATGCCGCCGCTATCCAGCGCGAGAATGGCGACGGCAAGCGCTGCAAGCGCGATCGCCGCGATCTGCAGCGGCTGCAGCTTTTCCTTGAGGAACACCGCGCCGAGGAAGATGCTGAACAGCGGATTGATGAAATAGCCGAGTGCTGCGTCGAGCGAATGGCCGGCGCCGATCGCCCAGACATAGGTGCCCCAGTTGACGGTGATCAGCGACGCCGTCAGCGCCGCCATCGCCAGCATGCGCGGCGAACTGAGTGCTGCGCGGATATCCTGCGTGCGTCCGAGCACGATCAGCACGATGCCCGCCAGCGGCAGCGACCAGACGATGCGATGGGCGATCACCTCGGCCGGCGAAATATGCGCCACCGCCTTCATGTAGATCGGCAGGAAGCCCCAGAGCAGATAGGCCGTCAGCGCGAAGGCGAACCCGCGCGGACTGTCTTCGTTCTTGGCCAACGGAACGGATGCATCGGTCGACATCGGTGTTTCCATCTTTGTTCTTCTTCTGATCCGGCCTAGCTTAAGCGCCGTGAATAGGCCAATTCATTTCGTTGAATGAAGGCTGAGAGGATTTGAACCCGGGGACGAAGCGATGGACGAGACGATGTCCGGCGCCCTGCGTTGGAAGCCGGAGTCCGAAGGAAGCGAATGGTATTTCGGCGAGGGCTGGGACCCCTCCGCCGAGCCGCGGAATAGTTTTATTCCGCCGCGATCTTGCCCGCCAGCTGCCGGTTCTTCATCAGCTTGTAGATGACCGAATCCATCAGCGCCTGGAACGAAGCGTCGATGATGTTCTCCGAGACGCCGACGGTCCACCAGCGCACGCCGTCGCTGTCGGTGGATTCGATCAGCACACGGGTGATCGCCTCCGTGCCGCCATTGAGGATACGCACCTTGAAATCGGCGAGCACCAGATCGTCGATCTCGTGCTGGTACTTGCCGAAATCCTTCCGTAGCGCGAGGTCGAGCGCGTTGACCGGGCCTTCGGCATCGGCAACCGACATCAGCGTCTGGCCGTCGATGGTGATCTTGACCACTGCCTCCGAGACGATCTTCACACGGCCGAGACTGTCGAAGCGACGTTCGATCATCACGCGGAAGCCTTCGATAGTGAAGAATTCCGGGATCGTGCCGAGCGTGCGGCGCGCCAGCAGCTCGAAGCTCGCATCCGCGCCCTCATAGGCATAGCCGATGGATTCACGTTCCTTGACGATCGAGATCAGCAGGTCGAGCTTCGGATCGTCCTTGGCAACGTTGATGCCGCGCCTTTTCAGCGCATTGATGAAGTTCGCCTTGCCGCCCTGGTCGGAGACCATGACCTTGCGGAAGTTGCCGATGGTTTCCGGCGCCACGTGTTCATAGGTCCGCGGATCCTTGAGCAGCGCCGATGCGTGGATGCCGGCCTTGGTGGCGAAGGCGGAAGCGCCGACATAGGGCATCTGGTGGTCGGGCGAACGGTTGAGCAGCTCGTCGAAGGCATGCGAGAGCCGGGTGAGATTGAGCAGCCGCTCCTCGTCGATCGTCGTTTCGAAACGTGTGTTGTAGGCGCTCTTCAGCGCCAGCGTCGGGATCAGCGTCACCAGATTGGCATTGCCGCAGCGCTCGCCGATACCGTTCAGCGTGCCCTGGATCTGCCGGACGCCGGCTTCGACGGCGGCAAGCGAATTGGCGACCGCCTGGCCGGTGTCATTATGCGCATGGATGCCAAGACAGTGGCCGGGAACTCCTGAGGCGATCACCGCCTCGACGATGGCGCGCACCTCCGGCGGCTGCGTGCCGCCATTGGTGTCGCAGAGCACGACCCAGCGGGCGCCGCTCTCATAGGCCGTCTTGGCGCAGGCGAGCGCATAGGCCGGATTGGCCTTGAATCCGTCGAAGAAATGCTCGCAATCGACGATCGCCTCCTTGCCCGCGCCAACCGCCGCCCTGACGCTTTCGGCGATGCATTCGAGGTTTTCCTCGTTGGTGCAGCCGAGCGCCACCGCGACATGATAGTCCCAGCTCTTGGCGACGAAACAGATGGCATCGCTCTTGGCCTGAAGCAGCCCGGCAATGCCGGGATCGTTGGAGACCGAAACGCCCGCCCGCTTCGTCATGCCGAAGGCGACGAAACTGGCCTGGCTGGTGCGCTTCTCGCTGAAGAAGGCCGTATCCGTCGGATTGGCGCCGGGATATCCGCCCTCGACGTAGTCTAGGCCGAACTCGTCCAACATGGCGGCGATCGCAATCTTGTCCTCGACGGAGAAATCGATGCCGGGCGTCTGCTGCCCGTCCCGGAGCGTCGTGTCGAAGAGATAGATGCGTTCTTTCATGTCGTTTCCTCCCGCCAGGCGGGTTGTTATGGAGTGCGGATGCTGCCCCTCATCCGGCTGCCGCCACCTTCTCCCCGTTCTGACGGGGAGAAGGGATATGCCGCACCGTATCGCGGGGCACGTCCCCTCTCCCCGCGGGCGGGGAGAGGGTTAGGGTGAGGGGCTGCCCCCAATGCTAACGATCAGTCTTGCTTCCCGGCAAACTTATCCGTCGCCCGGATCAGCTGATCGAGAATCCCAGGCTCCGAATAGGCATGGCCCGCCCCCTCGATCAGGTGGAACTCTGCCTTCGGCCAAGCCTTGTGTAGCAGCCAGGCATATTTGGCCGGGCAGGGCATGTCATAGCGCCCATGCACGATGACGCCGGGAATATCCTTGAGCCTGCCGGCATCGCGGATCAACTGTCCTTCGTCCATCCAGCCGGCATTGACAAAGAAATGGTTTTCGATGCGCGCAAATGCATAAGCGAATTCCGGCTCCTCGAACTTGCCGCTCGTCGAAGGTTCCGGCAGCAGCGTAATCGTTTCGCCTTCCCAGATGCTCCAGGCCTGCGCCGCCGCGAGGCGCACGTTCTTGTCCTCATGCGTCAGGCGACGATGATAGGCATGCATCATCTGATGCCGCTCTTCCGCCGGAATGGGAGCGATGAACCGCTCCCACTTGTCAGGGAACATTTCCGAGACGCCGAATTGGTAGTACCAGTCGAGTTCGGCCTTGGTCAGTGTGTAGATGCCGCGCAGGATGAGCTCGGACACGTGCTCCGGATGTGTCTCGGCATAGGCGAGCGCCAGCGTCGAGCCCCAGGAGCCGCCGAACACCTGCCAGCTGTCGACGCCGGCCATTTCGCGCAGCCGCTCGATATCGGCGACGAGGTGCCAGGTCGTGTTGGCATGGAGTTCCGCATGCGGCGTCGACCTGCCGCAGCCGCGCTGGTCGAACAGCATGACGTCGTAGAGAGTGGGATCGAAGAGCCGGCGATGGACGGGTGAGATGCCGCCGCCCGGGCCGCCATGCAGGAACACGGCGGGCTTGGCGCCAGGCGTACCCGAGCGCTCCCAATAGATCATATGGCCGTCGCCGACATCGAGATGGCCGGAAGCATAGGGTTCGATTTCGGGATAGAGCGTGCGCAGTCTCTCGGTCATATCTTCACGCCTTTCGCGGGCCAGACTTCTGTGTCGTGATCGGGATGCTGGAAGGAGATGATCGCCTCCTGCCGTGCGTAGAAATCCTGATCCTTCAGCACCGGCGCCTCGAAAATCGTCTCCACCCAGGGCAGGCGGGCATCGTAGTTGACCTGGATCAGCGGAGCGAGGTCGCTGCGGTCGTCGAAAGTGCCGATCGCAAGCTCCAGCCCGCCCGGATGACGATAGGTCATCGGCGTGCCGCAATTGCTGCAGAAGCCGCGCTCGATATTGACCGAGGACTGAAAGTAGCTCGGCTCGCCGCGCGTCCATTCCATCCCTTCCTCAGGCGCGGTGACGAGCGCGGAGAAGAAGCCGCCGAACTGCTTCTGGCACATACGGCAATGGCAGATCGAGGGTCGCCCGAGCTTGCCTGAGATGCGAAAGCGCACGGCGCCGCACTGGCATCCACCTGTCTTGATCGTGTCCGTCATGAGGTTTCTCCGAGGGGCCAATGTTGCGTGTCGTGGTCGGGGTGCTGATGGTTGCTTGCCGCGATCGTGTTCTCGCGCTCGGGCGTTTCAGGCTGTGGTTCCAGCGGCAGGCCGTCGAGCGCATGAAACCAGGACATCTTGCGGCCGGTGTTCGATTGCATCACCGGCTTGACCGCATCGGGATTGTCGAGTGAGCCGAGCGTGATGTTGATGAAGTCCGCTTCGGGAATATCGTAGAACAGCGGTGTGCCGCAATCACCGCAGAAACCGCGCCGCACCAGATCCGAGGACTGAAACCATTTCGGCGCGCCGCGCGTGAAGGTAAAATCGCTGCGCATCACGCCTGCAAGCGGCATGAAATAATTGCCCGCCGCCTTCTGGCACATGCGGCAATGGCAAAGATGGGGATAGCCGAGTTCGCCTTTGGCGCGGTAACGCACCGCCCCGCACTGGCACCCGCCGCTTCTGTCCGCTTCCGCCGTCATCTGAGCTCCTTGGATGGCCATGCCTGCGTCTCATGATCGGGATGCTGGTAGGAAACGAGTTCGAGCACAAAGGGGGCGGCTTGCGCATCCTCCTCCGTCCGGTGCCCCGGAAGTTCATGCAGATGATCGACGAAACCGATCTTGCCCTCGATGCCGAATTGGACCAACGGCGGAAACGCCGAAGGATCGTCAAACGCGCCCGCGGCAATCGCCATTCCATCCGGCGCCTCATAGGTGAGCGGCGTGCCGCAATCGCCGCAGAAGCCGCGCTCGACGAAATTGGAAGAGCGGAATCTTTTCCGATCGCCGCGTGTCCATTCGAAATCGGCGCTGCGCACCGAGACCAGCGGCGCATAATAAGCACCGAACGCCTTCTGGCACATGCGGCAATGACAGATCGACGAATCCTTGATGTCGCCGCTGACACGGAAACGGATCGCTCCGCATTGGCATCCGCCTGTATAGGTCGTCATCTCTTGACCTCCCACGTCGTCACGCGCTCGCCCGTCACCGCATCCTTGCCGTCCTTCAACTGGATGCCCTTCGCCGTCAGCTCGTCACGGATCTTGTCAGCCTCGGTGAAGTTCTTCGCCTTTAGCATTTCGAGACGCATTGCGACCAGCGCATCGACCGCGGATGCGACGGCTTCATCGATCTCCATCTTTTTCGGCAACAGGCCCAGAAGGTCGGCCGTTGCGGCAAAGACAGCACGGGCTGTGGGATCCCCGTGGGCGGCCTGCGCCAGCGCATGCAGTGCCTGCACCGCCGCCACCGTATTGAGGTCGTCGGAAAGCGCGTTCAGCACGCTTTCATCGGGCGCAGCATCGCTGGCTTCAGCCGCCGGCCATTTGGCGAGCAGACGTTCGGCCTCTTCCAGTCGCTTGATCGAAAAATCGATCGGCTCGCGGTAATGCGTCATCAGCATAGCAAGGCGCAGCACCTGTCCCGGCCATTTGCGGCCGCCGAAGGTTTCGGTCTGCAGCAACTCGTGGATGGTGACGAAATTGCCTTCGGATTTCGACATCTTGCGGCCCTCGACCTGCAGGAAGCCGTTATGCATCCAGACATTCGCCATCACCTCGGTGCCGTGGGCGCAGCGCGACTGGGCGATCTCGTTTTCATGATGCGGGAAGATCAGGTCCAACCCGCCGCCATGAATGTCGAAGACATCGCCGAGATAGCGCTTGCTCATCGCCGAGCATTCGATGTGCCAGCCGGGCCGGCCGCGGCCCCATGGGCTCTCCCAGCCGGGTTCGTTGTGGCTCGACAGCTTCCAGAGCACGAAATCGCCCGGGTTCTTCTTGTGCGCGTCGACGGCGATGCGGGCGCCGGCCTGCTGCTCGTCGAGCGGGCGCTTCGAAAGCTGACCGTAATCCGCCATGGATTTGGTGTCGAACAGCACTTCGCCCGATGCGACATAGGCATGGCCGTTGCCGATCAGCTTCTCGATGATTTCGGTCATCTCGACGATATTGTCGGTGGCGCGCGGTTCGAAGTTCGGCTCCAGGCAGCCGAGTTCGGCGACATCGGCGTGAAATTGCGTCTCGGTCTTTTCCGTGACCGCGCGGATCGCGTCGTTAAGCGGCAGGCCCGGATGGTCCCGAAGTGCGCGCGCATTGATCTTGTCGTCGACGTCGGTGATGTTGCGGGCATAAGTGACGTGATCTTCGCCATAGACATAGCGCAGCAGCCGGAACAGCACGTCGAAGACGATGACCGGCCGGGCATTGCCGATATGAGCGAAGTCATAGACGGTCGGGCCGCAGACATACATCCGGACATTGTTGGGATCGATCGGCGAAAACACCGATTTTTCCCGTGTCAGCGTGTTGTACAGCTTCAGTTCCGGCGTCGCGTCCATTTCACTCTCCCAAATGCACGATCTGAAAAATATCGCGCCGGCGGACCGGGGCGTTTCGCATCTTGACTATTTGGGAGACGAAAACGGCCGGGCCAGCGCTCGCGCTAGCGAATAATCTTCCGGCAGATAATGCAGATAACCGTTTTCATGGCGGGTTTTATGGCCCGGTTCGCGCTTCCGGTCAAGGGGGCGAAGAGCGATCCAGCCGCATCAGGATCCATCCATCCGATGAATCGATTGCAGCAACCAACGTCTTTGAAACCAGTTGGCACGCCCTTGAAATTCGTCCGCCATTTTCGCGGCGCAAATCTCGCATAGCCGGTTGAGAAGTTGTGGCAAATAGGGAGGAAGGGATGCGGAAACTGGCCCGATCGACGATCGGAGCGACTGCAGTTCTGGTGGTCGCATTCGCGGCATATCTAGCATACGATTTCGGGATGCTCCGCTTCAACAATCCCTCTCTCAGCAACTATCCGATCCAAGGCATCGATGTCAGCCATCACCAGGGCGATATCGATTGGAAGGTTGTTGCCTCGCAGCCGAATGTCCGTTTCGCCTTCATGAAGGCGACCGAAGGCGGAGATCATCGGGATTCCAAGTTCGCCGACAACTGGCAGCGCGCTGGAGATGCGGGAGTGGTCCGGGGCGCTTATCATTTCTTCACCTTTTGCCGCCCGGGCAAGGATCAGGCGCAGAATGTCCTGGCGACCGTGCCGAAGGAGCAGGGAACTCTGCCGATCGCCGTCGATCTGGAGTTTGTCGGCAATTGCAACAAAATCCCGACGCTCGAGGAGATGGTTGCCGAGGTGAATGCCTTCTTCACCGAGCTGAAAGGCACTTTTCCGGAGAAGCCTATTTTCTACGTCACCCAGGAGTTCTTCGATCAATATCTGAAAGGCAATGAATCACGCTTCCCCGACCACTATCTGTGGCTGCGCAGCGTGTTCAGGGAGCCGAGGCAGGAAGAGTGCAGTCATTGGTCGATCTGGCAATTTGCCGATAACGGTACCTTGGACGGCATTCAGGGACCGGTTGACCTGAATGCGCTGTGCCCGTCGGAAGTGGGCCTGGCCCATCTGTTCCCAGCCGTTGCAGCGAACTGAAACGTCCGGCCTATCTGAAACGTCCGGCCTATTCAGGCAGGCGGTAATCGACGAGCTTGTTCTCCCGGACGATGAACAGCTTGCCCGTCTCGGTCACACCAGGCCCCAGCAACGGCAGGATCGCCTTTGCGACCTCGGAGGGATGCGGCAGCGTCTGCGGATCTTCGCCCGGCACCGCCTGCGCCCGCATCGCAGTGCGTGTCGCCCCCGGATCGACGCTGGTGACCCGCAGCGGTGTGCTTTGACTTTCGCCGGCCCATGTGCGTGCCAGCGCCTCGACCGCAGCCTTGGAAGCGGAATAGGCGCCCCAGAAGGGGCGGCACTTGTGGGCAGCACCCGAAGAGATGATCACCGCGCGGCCGGCATCCGAGCGGGCCAACAACGGGTCGACCGAGCGGATCAGTCGCCATGTCGCGGTGACGTTGATGGTCATCACCTTCTCGAACACTTTCGCTTCGATATGGCCGATCGGCGAAATGACGCCGAGCACGCCGGCATTGGCGACGAGGATGTCGAGCTTGCCCCAGCGCTCGAAGATCGAGCCGCCGAGCGCGTCGATCGCATTCATGTCGGCAAGGTCGAAGGGCACGAGCGTCGCCGTGCCGCCGATGGCCTTGATCGCATCGTCGAGGTCCTCGAGTCCGCCGACTGTGCGTGCGCAGGCAATCACATGGGCGCCGGCTTTGGCAAGTTCCAGCGCCGTGAAATAGCCGATACCGCGCGACGCACCGGTGACGAGTGCGATCTTGCCCTCAAGATTGATATTCATGATGTCGTGTTCCCTCACGAAGGGAGAGGGGTGCGATGCACCCCTCGGGATGGACAATGAAAAAACCGGCGCGCCGTGTCAGCCGTTGCTGGCAAGCATGGAAATCTTGTTGCCCATGGACTCGCCGTTCTTGTCGAGCAGGCGGGTCGGATAGTCGCCGGTGAAATAATGGTCGGTGAACTGCGGCCGGACCGGATTGCGATCCTCGCCGCCAACGGCGCGATAGAGGCCGTCGATCGACAGGAAGGCGAGCGAATCCGCACCGATATATTTCGCCATGGCTTCGACATCGGCATATTGGTTTGCCAGCAGCTTGTCTGCGTCAGGCGTGTCGATGCCGTAGAAATCCGGGAAGAAGATCATCGGGCTCGCGACGCGGACATGGACTTCGCGCGCCCCGGCTTCACGGATCATCTGGACGATCTTGAGAGACGTCGTGCCACGCACGATGGAATCATCGACCAGCACCACGCGCTTGCCTTCGATCATCGCCCGGTTGGCCGAATGCTTCAGCTTCACGCCGAAGGCGCGAATCTGCTGCGTCGGCTCGATGAAGGTGCGCCCGACATAATGGTTGCGGATGATGCCGTATTCGAAGGGAATGCCGCTCTGCTGAGCATAGCCGAGCGCCGCAGGTGTGCCGCCATCCGGCACCGGCACGATCACGTCGGCATCGACGGGCGATTCCTTGGCAAGGTTCATGCCCATGCTCTTGCGCGTCGTATAGACGTTGCGGCCGCCGACAACCGAATCCGGGCGGGCGAAATAGACATATTCGAACAGGCAGAGGCGCTCCGGCTGTGGCTTGCTGGGCTTGCGCGCATCGATGCTGATCGAGCCGTCAGGCTGGATTTCGCAGATGACGACTTCGCCGTTCTCAACGTCGCGGATGAACTTGGCGCCGATAATGTCGAGCGCGCAGGTCTCCGAGCAGAAGATCGGCTTGCCGTCGAGTTCGCCCATGACCAGCGGGCGGATGCCGGTCGGGTCGCGCGCGGCAATCAGCTTGGTGCGCGTCATGGCGAGCATCGAATAGCCGCCTTCCATCTGACGAATGGCGTCGATGAAGCGGTCGGACGTGGAAGCATGGCGGGAACGGGCGATGAGGTGGAGGACGACTTCGGTATCGGAGGTCGACTGACAGATGGCGCCGGTCGCGATGATCTGGCGGCGCAGCGTCAGGCCGTTGGTGAAATTGCCGTTATGGGCAATGGCGATGCCGCCTTCTTCCAGTTCGGCAAAGAGCGGCTGCACATTGCGCATGGCCACTTCGCCGGTTGTCGAGTAGCGGGTATGACCGATCGTAATGCTGCCGGGCAGGCGGGCAAGCGTCATCGGATTGGTATAGTGGTCACCGACGAGACCCATGTGGCGCTCTTGATAAAAGCGCTTGCCGTCGAAGGAGACGATGCCGGCCGCTTCCTGTCCGCGGTGCTGCAAGGCATGCAGGCCGAGAGCCGTGAGCGCGGCGGCATCGGGATGTCCCAAAATTCCGAAAACCCCGCATTCTTCATGCAGCGTATCTCCGTCGAGCGGATCGTCGGTCGGGAAGGAATGGGACTGGTTCATTTCTGCGGGCCTCTGCTCTCACAAGAATGGATCGGCATTTCCAGAAATAGCTGAGCCCGGCGGAGCTGGAATGCCCGGCCGGACCCTCATTTCATGTTCCGCTCAAATGGCAATTGCCGGAAGGCGGGTCAAGCTCTTGAACACTGTGTCAATTCGCCGGCTGCTGTGCGCCGTCTGCTGGCGCGGTCGGTGCGTCTTCCGCCGGAGCCTGGTCGCCCGTCGGCGGAGTGGTACCTCCAGCGCCCTGTGCCGGCGGCTGCAACTTATCACGGATGCTTTCCGGTATCATCTGGGCAAATTGCTCCGGCAGAACCGATTTCAGCTTCACGACCATCGAATCCAGGAAGGGCTTCGACTTCGCTTCGTTGACCCAGGCCGGACGGTGGTCGACGTCGACGAGCCAATTCCAAAAGGCGACGGCGACGACCAGGAGCAGCACACCGCGCGCCGCCCCGAACAGGAAACCGAGCGTACGGTCGAGAGCGCCGACACGGCTGTCGATGATGAAATCGGCGATCTTCATCGTGATGAAGGAGATGACGATGAGCGCGATCAGGAAGACGACCGCTGCCGAACCGACGATCGCGATGCGGTCGTCATCGGTATATTTCTTCGCATAGGGCAGCAGGTACGGATAGAGGTAATAGGCAGCGGCGGCCGAACCACCCCAGCTCGCGATCGAAAGGATCTCGCGCGAAAACCCGCGGACCATCGCCAGCACGGCGGAGAAGAGCACGACGCCGATGACAATACCGTCGAAAATCGTAATGGGCATGTAAATTCAACTCCAGGACTGCCGCTTGGCGGCCGTGTCGTGCCTTATCGTGTGCTCCTATATCATCACCATTCCTGGCAATGAAAGGATCAAACGTCGTCTTCCACACGCAGCGCCCCCTTCGATCCGGCGATGCGCGCGACCAGATCCGGCAGACTTCCGACTTCGCTCCAGCGCCCGCCGGAGCCCTTCGGCAGTTCGGCGGAGGCGGATGGAAGCAGTGCTGCAGAAAAACCCAGCTTCTCGGCTTCCTTGAGGCGCTGGGCGGTGTGCGCAACCGGCCGGATGGCGCCCGACAGGCTGACTTCGCCGAAATAGACGCAATCGGCGGGAAGGGCAATACCGGCAAGCGAGGAAACGAGTGCCGAGGCGACGGCAAGATCGGCCGCCGGTTCGGAGATGCGGTAACCGCCGGCGACGTTGAGGTAGACATCGTGCTGGCCGAGCCGGAGGCCGCAATGGGCCTCAAGCACTGCGAGGATCATCGACAGCCTGGCCGAATCCCAGCCGACCACGGCGCGCCGTGGCGTGCCGAGTGAGGTCGGCGCCACCAGCGCCTGCACCTCGACGAGAATGGGACGCGTGCCCTCCATGCCGGCAAAGACGGCAGCGCCCGGCGATTTCTCGTTGCGTTCGCCGAGGAAGAGTTCCGAGGGGTTGGCGACTTCGCGTAAGCCTTTGTCTGACATTTCGAAGACGCCGATCTCGTCGGTCGGGCCGAAGCGGTTCTTGACCGTGCGCAGGATGCGGTAGTGATGGCCGCGATCGCCTTCGAAATAGAGCACGGCATCGACCATGTGCTCGACGACGCGTGGCCCGGCGATCTGCCCGTCCTTGGTCACGTGGCCGACGAGCACCATGGCGGCCCCCGTCTGCTTGGCGAAACGGATCATTGCCTGGACGCCGGTGCGCACCTGCGTCACCGTTCCCGGCGCGGATTCGGCAAGTTCGCTCCATAGCGTCTGGATGGAATCGATGATGACGAGGTCCGGCCGCTTGCCCTCGGCGAGCGTCGCCAGAATATCCTCGACATTGGTTTCGGCCGCCAGCATCACATCGGTATCGGCAGCTGCAAGGCGTTGCGCCCGCAGCCGGACCTGCGCCACGGCTTCTTCGCCGGAGACGTAGATGATCTTGTGGCCGCGCCGCGCAAGGGCGGCGGCTGCCTGCATCAGCAGCGTCGATTTGCCGATGCCGGGATCGCCGCCGATCAGCACCGCCGACCCGCGCACGAAGCCGCCGCCGAGCGCCCGGTCGAGTTCCGACATGGCGGTATGGATGCGCGGCGCCTCCTCGATCTCGCCGGAGAGCGCCGTCAGCGCCACCGGGCGGCCCTTCTTCGGCGTCTTGCCGGGACCGGAGCCGATCCCGCCCATCGGGTCTTCCTCGACGATGGTGTTCCACTCGCCGCAGTTCTCGCATTTGCCGGCCCAGCGGTTATGAACCGTGCCGCAACTCTGGCAGATGAATTGTGTCCTGGCCTTCGCCATCAATTACTCTTTCAGTCCGGGTTCCCGAGCGAAGCGACGCGCCGCTTCACCGAATCATTGTCGTGCTTGAGATAATGGCTATCGCGACGGATCAAAACTAATGATTTCCCCATCAGCGCACCCATGCCTATCCTTTGCTTCTGCTTATCTGGAATGATGGAAGATGTTCGATTATTCGTTTGCGCACTGGCTTGCATTTCTGTCGGCGGCGGTTCTGCTCAATCTCTCGCCCGGTCCCGACATCGCCTTCATCCTCGGTCACACGATGAGAAGCGGAAAACGTGCCGGTTTTTCCGCGCTGTTCGGCGTCTGGTCCGGCGCCTGTCTGCATGTGCTGATGGCTGCACTCGGCCTCTCAGCCATACTTGCCACTTCCGCCGTCGCCTTCTCCACGGTCAAATGGATCGGCGCCGCCTATCTCGTCTGGCTGGGCATTCAGGCTTTGCGCTCTGGCGGCGGCAATGGCCTGATAAAGGCCGCCGGTGAAAGTTTGTCGGTGGCAAGGATCTACCGGCAGGGAATTTTGGTGTCGCTGCTCAATCCGAAAGTGGCGATATTCTTCCTGGCCTTCCTGCCGCAATTCGTCGTCGAAGGGGGAGGGCCGGCATGGGCACAGCTCATGCTGCATGGCGGGCTCATCATCGTCGTTGCCGCCTTCATCGAACCACCGCTCGTCCTTCTCGGAGGGCGCCTTGCTAACGCGATCAGGCATAATCAAAAAATCGGACTATGGCTCGATCGCGGCCTCGGTGCGCTTTTCCTCGCGCTCGGTGTCCGTCTCGCCCTCAGCAGCCGCTGAGAGGAAGGCTATTCCTCGGCCACGTAGCGCCGCTCGTGGCGGAGGCCCATGCTGGTCAGGATCTCGTATCCGATCGTGCCGGATGCCCGCGCCACATCGTCCACCGGCATGTTCTTTCCAAACAGTTCGACATAATCCCCGGCGCGCACGGCATTGTCAGGCAGGTCGGTGATATCGAAGATCGTCAGGTCCATGGTGATCCGGCCGGCGACCGGCACCTTGTGTCCGGCGATGAAGCCTTGCCCGCCTTGCGGCACCACTTGGCGCAGTGGCACGCCGCCGCTCGACTGGCTGCGCATGTAGCCATCGGCATAACCGGCCGAGGCGATCGCCAGCCGGCTTTCACGGCGAAGCTGCAGCGCCCGCCCATAGCTGACGGTCTCGCCGGCTTCGACGCTGCGCACCTGGATGATGCGCGCTTCTGCCGTGGCCACCGGCCGCATCGGGTTCGCCATGCCGCAGACGGCTTCGCCGCCATAGAGCGCAATGCCGGGGCGGGTCAGGTCGAAGTGATAATCCTCACCGAGAAAGATGCCGGCCGAGGCGGCAAGACTTGAATCGATGCCTTCATAAGCGGCGCTAACCCTGTGGAATGATTCGAGCTGCTGCCGGTTCATCGCATGGGTGGGATCATCGGCGCAGGCGAGGTGGCTCATGACAAGCACGGGCGCGAAGCTCGCCGGCCGTGAGACGTCGTCGGCGAGCGCGATCGCATCGTCGATATGCAGTCCGAGCCGATTGAAGCCGGTATCGACATGCAGCGCGCAGGGGTAGTCGCCGTAATCGGCAAGCACCGCCATCCAGAAGGCGAGCTGTTCGTCGGAGGAAATCACCGGCACCAGATCGTTTTCGAAGAAGCGCCGCTCGGTGCCCGGCCAGATGCCTGAGAGCACGAAAACGCGCGCCTCGGGCGCATAGAGGCGAAGCGTCACGCCCTCGTCGACGGTCGCGACGAAGAAGTCGCGCGCGCCGGCCATATAGAGCGCTTCGCCGGCATCCTCGATGCCCATGCCATAGGCATCCGCCTTGACGACCGCCGAGGCGCGCGCCGCACCGGAGCGTCGCGCCATATCACGCCAGTTCTCCGTCAGAGCGGTCAGGTCGACGGTCAACCGCAGGCCGGCCGAGGCAAAGTTGTCGTCTTCGGGGGCGTCGAAAATTTCGCTCATGATCCACATCGAAAAGAGGCCGGAGAAGATTCACCGGCCAGTTTAAAGATCAACTATGTCAAGGGAAAGCCCGGCGCTGCATGCAGCATCCGCGCGATCAGTGCTCTTCATATTGGGTGAAGGAGGGATCGGCGAGATCGGCAAAGCGCGTGAATTCCGACTGGAAGGCGAGCTTCACCGTGCCTGTTGGCCCGTGGCGCTGCTTGGCGATGATGACGTCGGCCGTGCCCTTCACCTTGTCGAACAGCGCTTCCCATTCAGGATATTTGGGATCGTGGATGTCGCGCGGCTCCGAATTTTTGACGTAATATTCCTCGCGGAACACGAAGAGCACGACGTCGGCGTCCTGCTCGATCGAGCCGGATTCGCGAAGGTCGGACAGCTGCGGCCGCTTGTCGTCGCGGCTTTCGACCTGACGCGAAAGCTGCGACAGCGCGATGATCGGAACGTTGAGTTCCTTGCCGAGCGCCTTGAGGCCGGTGGTGATCTGGGTGATTTCCTGCACGCGGTTGTCGCTGGATTTGCCCGAGCCGGTCATCAGCTGAATGTAGTCGACCACCAGCACGTCGAGGCCGCGCTGACGCTTGAGACGGCGAGCGCGTGCTGAAAGCTGGGCGATCGAAATGCCGCCGGTCTGGTCGATGTAGAGCGGCACCTTCTGCATCATCATCGAGCAGGCGACGAGCTTTTCGAAATCGGCATCGTTGATGTCGCCGCGGCGGATCTTCGAGGAGGAAACTTCGGTCTGCTCGGAGATGATACGGGTGGCAAGCTGTTCCGACGACATTTCGAGCGAATAGAAGCCGACGACGCCGCCGTTCTTTGCCTTCATGCTGCCGTCCGACTGGACTTCGCCTTCGTAGGCGGCGGCGATATTGTAGGCGATGTTTGTAGCAAGCGAGGTCTTGCCCATGCCGGGGCGTCCGGCAAGCACGATCAAGTCCGACCGCTGCAGGCCACCCATCTTGGAATCCAGCGAATGGATGCCGGTGGAAATGCCGGAAAGTCCGCCGTCGCGTTCCTTGGCGACAGCCGCCATGTCGATCGCCAGCGCAACCGCATCATTGAAAGCCTGGAAGCCGCCGTCGTAGCGGCCGTTTTCCGCCAATTCGAAGAGGCGGCGTTCGGTATCCTCGATCTGCGACTGCGGCGGCATGTCGAGCGGCGCGTCATAGGCGATGTTGACAACGTCCTCGCCGATGGTGATCAGCGCCCGGCGCAGCGCCAGGTCGTAGATCGCCCGGCCGTAATCCTCGGCATTGATGACGGTGACGGCATTGCTGACGAGGCTCGCCAGATATTGCGAAACCGTCATGTCGCCGACCTTCTCGTCGGCCTTCAGGAAGGTCTTGATCGTCACCGGGTTGGCGATCTTGCCCATGCGGATGATATCGCCGGCAACCTCGAAGATCTTCCGATGCAGCGGCTCATAGAGATGGATCGGCTTCAGGAAGTCCGACACCCGGTAATAGGCGTCGTTGTTCATCAGGATCGCACCCAGAAGCGCCTGCTCGGCTTCGATATTGTTGGGTGCTTCGCGATAATGCTGCTCCGACGGAGCAACGGCTGCAATCTTTCGAGCGGCGTCGTTCATCATCATCCGTTCTGTCTTTTTCCAGCTCCGGATTTGCAATTCCGGACGCGAAAATCAAGAGGCTACGAAAGGAGCGGGGGCTCGCTTCGCCTAAATCCTGAACGCTGTGCACGTTGTTCGACTTCTCCACAGTCTTGGGCGACACAAAGGAGAAATACTGGCAGTGTCACCCACACGACACGGTATGGCGCCGACTCAGCCCATCCGCTTCGGAGAACGCTACTTTAGCGCGATGCGATAAGGCACGCAGCAAAAACATCCGGAAGATCCCCTTAAAAAAAGCGAGCCGATCAGCGGCTCATATTGAAGGGATGGAAACGAAAAAGCCCGGCGCGGTGGCCGGGCTTTCGTTCACGCGGATCGCTCCGACGAGAATTATGCTTCGTCTTCGTCGACGCCGTCGGCTTCGGGATCGAAGAAGTCTTCCGGACGCAGCGCGTCTTCGTCGACGCCGTAGATCGCGTCGACCGAAGTGAGTTCTTCGCCCTTGGACTGGCGCTCTGCCTCTTCGGCAGAACGGGCAACGTTCAGCTCGACGTGGATTTCGACTTCGGCATGCAGCTGCAGCTCGACCTTGTGCAGGCCGATCGACTTGATCGGCGTGTTGAGGTGAACCTGGTTGCGGCCGATGTTGAAGCCTTCGGCGCCGAGAATATCGACGACGTCACGGGCAGCAACCGAACCGTAGAGCTGGCCGGTTTCGCCGGCGGAGCGCACGACGATGAAGGACTTGCCGTCGAGAACGTCGGCGACCGTCTGGGCTTCCGACTTGCGCTCGAGGTTGCGGGCTTCGAGCGTCGCGCGCTCGGCTTCGAAGCGGGTCTTGTTGGCGGCGTTGGCGCGCAGCGCCTTGCCGAGCGGCAGCAGGTAGTTGCGGGCAAAGCCGTCGCGAACCTTTACGGTTTCGCCCATCTGGCCGAGCTTGGAGATGCGTTCGAGAAGGATGACTTGCATTTTCTTTTTCCTTTCTTGTGTCTCAGATTTTCGTATCGGATTGTTTGGGGGCATCGGCATCTTTCGTCGGGGTCAGTGCGATCGCCTTGCGCGTATCGCTGAGACCGAGGACGAGGATGAGGAGAGCTGGCAGCAGCATGAGCATCGAGGCCAGATAGCAGAGGATGAGGGCCGGTATGCGCCAGTCCTTGCCGCGCGTGCGGAAATGCAGCGAGGCGAAACCGGAAAGCATGAAACCGGCACCGAAGGCGCCGATCACGGTCGCGCCGACCAGTGCCGGGACGCCGCCGAAAAAGCAGGCGGCAAGCCCGGCCAGGAAGATGAAGATCGAGTTGCGGTTCATCCGCAGCGACGAGGGAATGTCCTCGCGCGGACGAAGGCCGCGGCCGGAGGCTGCAACGATGCGCACGGCGAAATAATAGGCGGCAAACAGCATGCTGACCCACATGCCGCCCTGCAAAGCCGGCAGCATCAGCAGGATCAGCGACTTGGTCTGCGCGGTCGCTGCCGGATCGGGCATGAATTCCGGCTGCTGCTGCTTGAGCGAGGTGATCAGCAGATCGACGATCGGATCGGTAATTTCAGGCCCGTAGCCGATGATCACGCCGATGACGATGACGGCGAGTGTCACCAGACCGCAGAGATGCAGCAGGATATCGGAGAGCGGATACCAGGCAAGCAGATGGTCGGGTCCGCCGAGTTCGGCGGCCGGACGCGCCAGATTGGCGAGATGGCTGAGCCAACCGGCCGGCAGCAGCGTCACCATCGTCATGATCAGCGCGAAGGAAGGCGAGATCAAGATCGCGCCGAGTGCCGCGGCGCTGACGACGGCCGAGACCGCGGCGGTATTGCCCCAGCCGAGCCCGACGATCAGGATCGGCAGAGCCGAGGCCGTGTAGAGAAGCGCGCTGAAAAACGACGGCTGCATGCTCGCGCCCAGCACCAGCAGGGCGGCGGTCAATCCGGCGAGTGCGCCGATCAGCAGCGTTTTAATGTTCGGTCGTTTCAAGGTCGCTGTCCTGCTTCATCAAGCAGTTAGAGGATGTTGCTGAATCAGATTCAGAAACGTCTCAACATGGGTTTTAAGAGTTCCGATCCGCGCCCATCGCGGAAGGGAAAAGGGAAGGCATGAATGCCTTCCCTCAAGAGTGTTTGCGTCGGCCGATTAGGCGACGACGTAGGGCAGCAGGCCGAGGAAACGGGCGCGCTTGATCGCCTGGGCGAGTTCGCGCTGCTTCTTCTGGGAAACGGCCGTGATGCGGGACGGAACGATCTTGCCGCGCTCGGAAATGTAGCGCTGCAGCAGGCGTACGTCCTTGTAGTCGATCCGCGGCGCGTTGGCGCCGGAGAACGGGCAGGTCTTGCGGCGGCGATGGAACGGGCGGCGGACCGGAGCGGAGGAAGTTTCAGACATATCTCAGATCTCCCTTATACACGGTCTTCGCGCGGACGGCGCGGACGGTCGTCACGGTCGCCGAAGCCACCTTCACGCGGCGGACGCGGGCCACGGTCACGATCACCGAAGCCGCCTTCACGCGGGCCACGGCCGCCTTCACGCGGACGGTCGTCACGGTCGCGCTTCTGCATCATGGCAGACGGACCTTCTTCATGCTTCTCGACGGCAATCGTCATGTAGCGAAGAACGTCTTCGCTGATGCGCATCTGACGTTCCATTTCCTGGACGGCAGCAGCCGGTGCATCAATGTCCATCAGGGCATAGTGCGCCTTGCGGTTCTTCTTGATGCGGTAGGTGAGGGACTTGAGGCCCCAGTTCTCGATACGCCCGACCTTACCGCCATTCGCTTCGATCACACCCTTGTACTGTTCTACGAGGGCGTCGACCTGCTGAGCGGAAATATCCTGCCGGGCAAGGAATACATGTTCATAAAGAGCCATGACAGCTTTGCCTTTCTTGCGTTTGGTTCAACCCGATATTCGGCGGCTAAGCCTCAACGACTGCTCCTGATTGGGCGGACCCAGGCAAGAAAGCGTTTCCGAGACGGTCGAGAGCGGAGACACGGGAGGCTGGAACGCTTCCGTTCCGAACGATTTCCAATAGGAAACCGGCCCTCCGTTCAGCCACCAGCCAGAAGACCGGGTTAACGAACAGGGCGGCTTATACGGATTTTTTGGGCAAAGGCAAGCGCAATCGGACAACCGAACCCGATGCAGGCTAATGGCCGGCATCGGGCAGGCGCCAAACAAATATGATCAAAGCGTCAGCGGATACTGCCGGTGCACCTTGGCGATTTGCGCCAGAATCTCGTTCGAAAGCGTAATGTCTGCCGCGCCGATATCGATTTTCAACTGCTCCATCGAGGTCGCGCCGATGATGGCTGAAGTCATGAAGGGCCTGGACAGGCAGAAGGCGAGCGCCATTGCTGCCGGGTCGAGGCCGAATGTTGCGGCGATCTGCAGATAGGCTTTGGTCGCCGGTTCCTGCAACGGCTGCAGCCGGCCGCCGATATCGGGGTTGATCGAACCGCGCGAACCCTTCGGCCTGATACCATCGACATATTTGCCGGAGAGGATGCCGCCGGCGAGCGGCGAATAGGCGAGCAGCCCGACATCCTCATGATGCGAGAGTTCGGCGAGATCGAGATCGAAATGGCGGTAGAGCAGGTTGTATTCGTTCTGGACGCTGGCGACCCGCGGCAGGCTCTTCTCTTCGGCGAGTGTCAGGTATTTCTGTATGCCCCAGGTGGTTTCGTTGGAAAGCCCGATCGCGCGGATCTTGCCCTCCTTCACCAGCGCGCCGAGCGTTTCCAGGATGTCGAGCATATTGGCGACGGTCTCGTCGCGGTCCTGATTGAAGGGATTGTAGCTCCAGTTCTGGCGGAAATGGAAATGGCCGCGGTTCGGCCAGTGGATCTGGTAGAGGTCGACATAGTCCGTCTTCAGCCGCGTCAGGCTGGACTCGAGCGCCAAACGGATATTCTTTGCATCGGCACCTTCGCCGCCGCGCAGATAATCGCGGCCGCGGCCGGCGACCTTGGTGGCGAGCACGATATCGCCGCGCTTTCCGGTCTTCTCGAACCAGCTGCCGATATAGTCTTCCGTCCGGCCCTGTGTCGCGGCCGAAACCGGGGTGGTCGGATAAAGTTCGGCCGTATCGAAGAAATTGACGCCCTTCTCGACGGCGTAATCCATCTGCGCATGCGCATCGGCTTCGCTGTTCTGCGAGCCCCAGGTCATGGTGCCAAGGCAGATCTCTGAAACGGAAATATCGGTGCGGCCTAGTGAATTGTACTTCATGGAAAAACCTTGGGAGAGGTGAAAGCCTTGGGAAGGTCCGCGCAAATCTAGGCTGGATTTGGCGGAGCGCAAGAGCAAAAACCGGGCTTTTGCGCGCGCGCGAAAGGCTTTGCGGAGAATGAGCCGCCACTTGACTCTGCCGGAAAGAATGTCAATTGGAGGCAAAACAGCCTTAAGGGGCGCAATCAGGGGCAGGAGCCAGGGACACGAGGATGACCATTGCTTTCACTTTTCCCGGCCAGGGCAGTCAGGCCGTCGGCATGGGCAAGGATCTCGCCGAGAATTTTGCCGAAGCCCGAGCCGTTTTCGAAGAGGTCGATGAGGCACTCGGTGAAAAGCTTTCGGATGTCATGTTTAACGGTCCCGAGGATACGTTGACCTTGACGGCGAACGCCCAGCCGGCGCTGATGGCCGTCTCCATCGCCGTCATCCGCGTTCTCGAAGCCAAAGGGCTGGATCTGAAATCCAAGGTCGCCTACGTCGCCGGCCACTCGCTCGGCGAATATTCGGCACTTTGCGCCGCCGGCACCTTTTCGCTCGCCGACACCGCGCGGCTGTTGCGCATCCGCGGCAATGCCATGCAGGCGGCCGTCCCTGTCGGCGTCGGCGCCATGGCCGCGATCATCGGCCTCGAACATGCCGACGTCATCGCCGTCTGCGAAGAGGCGTCCGTCATCGGCGCCTGCCAGATCGCCAACGACAATGGCGGCGGCCAGATCGTCATCTCTGGCGAGAAGGCAGCTGTCGAAAAGGCGGCGGCCCTTGCGACCGACAAGGGCGCCAAGCGCGCCATTCTGCTGCCGGTCTCTGCTCCGTTCCATTCGATGCTGATGGCGCCCGCCGCCGACGCCATGCGCGAAGCGCTGGCAAAAGTCGCCAAGTCCGACCCCGTCGTGCCCGTCATCGCCAATGTCCGTGCCGCCCCGGTGACCGGCGCCGATGAAATCGCCAGCCTGCTGGTCGAGCAGGTGACCGGTCAGGTCCGCTGGCGCGAGACGGTGGAATGGTTCGCCGGAAATGGCGTGACGACACTTTATGAACTCGGTTCCGGCAAGGTGCTGACCGGCCTTGCCCGCCGCATCGACAAGACGATCAACGGCATCTCCGTCAACGGTCCGGCGGACATCGACGCGGCCGTCGCCGCCCTCATGGCCTGATTGGTATCCCCGGACACCGGATTTGGTGTCCCTGTTATAAGGAACGTTTCCATGCTCGATCTTTCCGGCCGCAAGGCTCTCGTCACAGGCGCATCGGGCGGTATCGGCGAGGAAATCGCCCGCCTTCTTCATAAGCAGGGCGCCATCGTCGGCCTGCATGGCACCCGCGTCGAGAAACTGGAAGCGCTGGCCGCCGATCTCGGCGAGCGCGTCAAGATCTTCCCGGCGAACCTTTCAGACCGCGATGAGGTCAAGGCGCTCGGCCAGAAGGCCGAGGCCGATCTCGAAGGCGTCGACATCCTCGTCAACAATGCCGGCATCACCCGCGACGGCCTGTTCGTGCGCATGAGCGACGAGGACTGGGACAGCGTCATCGAAGTGAACCTGACGGCGACCTTCCGCCTGACGCGCGAATTGACGCATCCGATGATGCGTCGCCGCTATGGCCGCATCATCAATATCACCTCGGTCGTCGGCGTCACCGGCAATCCGGGCCAGGCCAATTACTGCGCCTCCAAGGCCGGCATGATCGGCTTCACCAAGTCCCTGGCGCAGGAAATTGCCACCCGCAACGTGACGGTCAATTGCGTGGCGCCCGGTTTCATCGAAAGCGCCATGACCGGCAAGCTGAACGACAAGCAGAAGGAAGCGATCATGGGAGCGATCCCGATGAAGCGCATGGGCACAGGCGGCGAGGTCGCTTCGGCGGTCGCTTACCTTGCGTCCTCCGAGGCTGCTTATATGACGGGCCAGACGCTGCACGTAAACGGCGGCATGGCGATGATCTGAAACGACAAACTGTTGGCATGGGAATAATTCCGCCAATAGCATGTTGAGCAATCACGAACCGTTGATTTTCTGGCTTTGCGGCAGACATAAAGCATGTTAAGCGGGCCATGACTGTGAACAGTCGTCCCGAGAAAGCAGACGGACCGGCGGGCTTTTTGCAAGCCTGGGACATCTCTGAAGCCGGGTAAACGAGTTTGCCGAGGATGTCTGAAAACATCGCAGGCTGAAACAGGGTAGGGGTGCCGCGACGGCATTCCGATCAGGACATAAGGTCGAGGAAACCGACATGAGCGATATCGCAGAACGCGTAAAGAAAATTGTTATTGATCATCTTGGCGTTGATGCCGACAAGGTCGTCGAGAGCGCCAGCTTTATCGACGATCTGGGCGCTGACTCGCTCGACACGGTCGAACTGGTCATGGCTTTCGAAGAAGAATTCGGCGTTGAAATTCCTGACGACGCTGCCGACTCGATCCTCACGGTCGGCGATGCAGTGAAGTTTATTGAGAAGGCCCAGGCCTGATCCTGTGAATTTGAGAAAGGGCGGGCCTGGAGTCCGCCCTTTTCTTTTCGGCATATTTCTCCATAGAACATAAGAGACGGGGAAAGCACGCGATGAGACGTGTCGTCATCACCGGTACCGGCATGGTATCACCCTTGGGATGCGGAACCGAGGTGACGTGGTCCCGGCTGCTTGCCGGTCAGAACGGCGCCCGCCTCGTCACCGAATTCGAGGTCGACGACCTTCCCGCCAAGATCGCCTGCCGTATTCCTATCGGTGACGGCACCGACGGCACCTTCAATGTCGATCAGTGGATGGAGCCGAAGGAGCAGCGCAAGGTCGATCCCTTCATCATCTACGGCATGGCCGCCGCCGACATGGCGCTTGCCGATGCCGGCTGGCATCCTGAAACCGATGAGGACCAGATCGCCACCGGCGTGCTGATCGGCTCCGGCATCGGCGGCATCGAAGGCATCGTCGAGGCGGGTTACACCCTGCGCGACAAAGGCCCGCGCCGCATCTCCCCCTTCTTCATTCCCGGCCGCCTGATCAACCTCGTCTCCGGCCAGGTCTCGATCCGCCACAAGCTGCGCGGCCCCAACCATTCGGTCGTCACCGCCTGCTCGACGGGTGCGCATGCGATCGGCGATGCCGCGCGGCTGATCGCGCTTGGTGATGCCGACGTCATGGTCGCCGGCGGCACGGAATCGCCTGTCAGCCGCATTTCGCTTGCAGGTTTTGCCGCCTGCAAGGCGCTGTCGACCCAGCACAACGACGACCCGCAGAAGGCTTCGCGCCCCTATGACCGCGACCGCGACGGCTTCGTCATGGGCGAAGGCGCCGGCATCGTCGTGCTCGAGGAACTGGAACACGCCAAGGCGCGCGGCGCCAGGATCTACGCCGAAATCGTCGGCTACGGCCTGTCGGGCGACGCCTATCACATCACCGCGCCCTCCGAAGACGGCGAGGGCGCCGGCCGCTGCATGGCGATGGCGCTGAAGCGCGCCGGGCTGACGCCGGCCGATATCGACTACATCAATGCCCACGGTACTTCGACCATGGCCGACACGATCGAACTCGGCGCTGTCGAGCGGCTGGTCGGCAATGCGGCGTCGAAGATCTCCATGTCCTCGACCAAGTCGGCGACAGGACACCTTCTTGGTGCTGCCGGCGCGATCGAGGCGATCTTCACCACGCTCGCCATTCGCGACAATATCGCGCCGCCGACGCTCAATCTCGACAATCCCGAACGGGAGACGGCGATCGATCTTGTTCCGCACACGGCGCGTGAGCGAGACATCAATGTGGCGCTGTCCAACTCGTTCGGATTCGGCGGCACGAACGCGTCGCTCGTACTGCGCCGTTACGCGCAATAAGAGCCCTGCAAGCGGTGTAACGGGTCTCCCTTGCACCGCAAACCGGCCGTCCTCTACGTTGCGCAAGGGGGCGTGCGAAAGCATAACGACCGTCAGCGGCGTCGTTGAACGGCGGCAGAACCTGCTTTTGCCGCATTGCTTCGCGAAATAGCGAAGTGAGGGTCAAGTTTTAGAGGATTGCCGGTGAGCGATACGACGAACCAGAGCAACGATACCCAGGCGCAGAAGGGACCGATTATCCCGAAGTCGCCGAGCGAAGCCCTGCGTCCGGAACGCGTTCCGGAGCCGCCGAAGCGGTCCAAGAAAGCCCGCGGCCAGGTCGTTCTTTTCCTGAACTTCATCATGACGATGGCGGTTCTGGTCTGCGTCGTCGCCGTCATCGGCTTCTACTATGCCACATCGACCTATCGGAACCCGGGTCCGCTGCAGACCAACACCAATTTCATCGTCCGCAGCGGCGCTGGTCTGACCGAAATCGCCTCGAACCTCGAGCGCAACGCGATCATCAGCGATGCCCGCATCTTCCGTTATCTTACGGCAACGCATCTTTCTGCCGGTGAGAGCCTGAAGGCGGGTGAATACGAGATCAAGGCGAGGGCCTCCATGAGGGATATCATGGAGCTGCTGAAATCGGGCAAGTCCATTCTCTATTCCGTTTCCTTCCCCGAGGGCCTGACGGTCCGCCAGATGTTCGACCGCATGCTGCAGGATACTGTGCTGGAAGGCGACTTGCCGGCGGCACTGCCGACCGAGGGCAGCCTGCGTCCGGATACCTACAAATTCTCGCGCGGCACCAAGCGCTCGGAAATCATCGAACAGATGGCGGCTGCGCAGCAGAAGCTTGTCGATCAGATCTGGGACAAGCGCGACTCGTCGCTGCCGCTGCGATCCAAGGAGGAGTTCGTGACACTCGCCTCGATCGTCGAAAAGGAAACCGGCGTTCCCGACGAGCGAGCCCATGTCGCCTCCGTTTTCCTGAACCGGCTCGGCAAGGGCATGCGCCTGCAATCCGACCCGACGATCATCTACGGCCTCTTCGGCGGCGAGGGTAAACCGGCCGACCGGCCGATCTACCAGTCGGACCTGAAGCGGGAAACACCTTACAACACCTATGTCATCAAGGGTCTGCCGCCAACGCCGATCGCCAATCCCGGCAAGGATGCGCTGGAAGCCGTCGCCAATCCCTGGAAGACGCAGGATCTCTATTTCGTCGCCGACGGCACCGGTGGCCATGTTTTCTCTGCGACGCTCGAGGAACACAATGCCAACGTCAAGCGCTGGCGCAAGCTCGAAGCCGACAAGGGTTCGGACCCGAACATCGCAGTCGACGGTCAGCCGGAAGAGCTGCCGGCGGATAATGGCGCAACCGTCGCGCCGCCGAAGAAAAAGAAGATCAACTGAGACTTTCGGGAGGCTCGCATGGCTTTGCAGTCCATGACCGGTTTTGCGCGGCGCGAGGGAACGAGCGGCCGCTGGCGCTGGGCATGGGAACTACGCTCGGTCAACGGCAAGGGCCTCGACCTGCGCCTGCGCCTGCCGCCCGGTCTCGAACGCATGGAGGCAGAGTTCCGCCGCCTCGCCGGCGAAAGCTTCAGCCGCGGCAACCTGCAGGCATCGCTATCCGTCACCGCCGACGAGAACCGTTTCGAGGCGGTGTTGAACAGGCAAGCGCTTGCCGCCGTGCTGGCCATGCGCGAGCAGCTGGACGGTGTCATCGATCCGGCGCCGCTGAAGCTCGATACGCTGCTTCTGGTGCGCGGCATCGTCGAATTCCGCGAAAGCGAGGATGGCGAGGAGGCTCTTGCCGCCCGTGACGCCGATATCGCTGCCGGCCTGCTGGCCGCGCTTGCCGATCTGAGAGCGATGCGCGAACAGGAAGGGGCGGCGCTGGCCCGCATTCTTCACGACCACGTCACGACGATCGAAGGCCTGACACGGATGATCGAGGTCGATCCGTCGCGCTCGTCGCAGGAGATCGCCGCGCGGCTTGCCGCGCAGGTCGCCTCGTTGATGGACGGCATGGCCGCGCTCGACCGCGACAGGCTGCATGCCGAAGCCGCGCTACTGGCGACCAAGGCGGATCTGCGCGAGGAAATCGATCGTCTGAAGGCTCATATCGCTGCAGCGCGCGATCTCCTGGTGAAAGGTGGCCCCGCCGGGCGCCGGTTGGACTTCCTTGCACAGGAATTTAACCGCGAATCGAATACCATCTGCTCGAAGTCGAATGCCTCGGCGGTCACCGCCGCCGGCATCGAGCTGAAAGTCGTGATCGACCAGTTCCGCGAGCAGGTCCAGAATTTGGAGTAAGACATGAAACCGGCGAAATCCTCGCCCGTGCAGATCGCCCGCCGCGGTCTAATGCTTGTCATCTCGTCGCCATCAGGCGCCGGCAAGTCCACCATCGCGCGCACGCTGCTGGAGACCGACAGGCAAATCGGCCTTTCCGTCAGCGTCACCACGCGCCAGCGCCGTCCGAGCGAAGTCGAGGATGTGCATTACCACTTCAAGAGTGTGCGCGAGTTCGAGCGGCTGCGCGATAGCGACGCCCTGCTCGAATGGGCCGAGGTGCATGGCAATTTCTACGGCACGCCGCGTGAGCCGGTCGAGCAGGCCATGGGTGAAGGCCGCGACATGCTCTTCGACATCGATTGGCAGGGCGCCCAGCAATTGCAGGAGAAGATGTCGGCCGACGTCGTCTCCATCTTCGTGCTGCCGCCGACCATGACCGAGCTCCAGTCGCGGCTGCATCGCCGTGCGGAGGATTCCGAGGAGGTCATCCAGACGCGCCTCGCCAACAGCCGCGCCGAGATCGCTCACTGGCGCGAATACGACTATGTCATCGTCAATGACGATCTCAACGCCGCCCTCGACGCCGTCCAGTCGATCGTCAAGGCCGAACGCCTGCGCCGCGACCGCCGCCACGGCATGTTCGACTTCGTCCGCGAGTTGCTGGAAGAGACGCCGTCGCTTTAGAGTAATTTGTAGGAAAACCGCTTCGGACGTTCCTGGAATTGATCTACAGGCTGTTTGCGAGAAGGCAGAATTCCTTGACGGACAAGGTTTCCGCCCGACGCGCCGGATCGATCCCGGCCTTGACGAGCAGCCTCTCGCCGCCGAGCGGTTTCAGGCTTTGGCGCAGCATTTTGCGGCGCTGGCCGAAGGCCGCCTGCGTCACCTTTTCCAGATTGCTGACAGCGCAGGGGATCGGGTTTTCGCGGGGGGTCAGTTGCACGACCGTCGACGTCACTTTCGGCGGCGGCGTGAAGGCTTGCGGCGGCACGTCGAAGGCCATGCGTGCCTCCGTCCGCCAGCCGCAGAGCACGCCGAGACGGCCGTAATGATCGTCGTCTTCGTTGGCGACGATACGCTCGCCGACTTCCTTCTGAAACATCAGCGTCAGCGACTGCCAGAACGGCGGCCAGGCTTTCGGCAGCAGCCAGTTGACCAGCAACTGCGTGCCGACATTATAGGGCAGGTTGGCAATGATCTTGATCGGGCCTTGCGGCGCCAATGTCTCGAAATCCGTCTTCAGCGCATCGCCTTCGATCACCTCCAGCCGGCCGGGATAATGATCGGCGATCTCGGCAAGCGCCGGCAGGCAGCGTGTATCCCGCTCGATGGCGATAACTTTCCTGGCGCCGAGCGCCAGGATCGCGCGCGTCAGCCCGCCGGGGCCGGGGCCGACCTCGAAAACGGTCGCATCTTCGAGTGCCCCCGCCGTGCGGGCGATCTTCTGCGTGAGGTTGAGGTCGAGCAGGAAATTCTGCCCGAGCGCCTTGCGTGCATCGAGGCCGTGGCGCTGGATGACGTCGCGAAGTGGCGGCAGACCATCGAGTGCTGCCATCAGCGGCGGCTTTCCGCGCTGCGGCCGAGCTGGGCGGCGAGCTTCAGCGCCGCAACGAGGCTGTGCTCGCGCGCCAGTCCCTTCCCGGCAATGCCGAAAGCGGTGCCGTGATCCGGCGAGGTGCGCACGAAGGGAAGCCCGAGTGTCACGTTGACGCTGTCGTCGAAACCAAGTGCCTTGGCCGGGATCAGCGCCTGATCGTGATACATGCAGATGGCAACGTCGTATCGCGCCCGCGCCTCGTCATGGAACATCGTATCGGCGGGCAGGGGGCCGATCGCATCGATTCCCTCGTCGCGCAGGCCCTCGATCGCCGGACGGATGACGTCCTCGTCCTCCGTGCCGATCGCCCCGCCTTCGCCTGCATGCGGGTTGAGGCCGGCAACGGCGAGCCGCGGCGCCTCGATGCCGAAGCGCTGCCTCAGATCTTCATGGGCGATCCTGCAGGTTTCCGTGATCAGTTCGCCCGTCAGCGCCTGCGGCACATCGCGGACCGGAATGTGGATGGTGACGGGAATGGCCCGGAGCTTCGGTCCGGACAGCATCATTACCGGTGTTACCGGCCGGCCGATCGCCCTGGCGGCGAGATCGGCGAGAAATTCGGTATGGCCGGGAAATCGGAAACCCGCCTCGTAAAGCACGGCCTTGGCGATCGGATTGGTGACGACTGCGAGCGCCTCGCCGTCAATGACAAGCGACACGGCTTTCTCGATCGACGCGATCGTGCCTTTCGCCGTTGCCGCATGCGGTTCGCCGGCCACGACCTCGATACCAACAGGTATGGTCATGACGGGCAGAGCATCGGCAAATATGCTGGCGGCCTTGCTGGCTTCATCGGTCTCGCGGATCGAGACCGCCAGATTGAGCTGGCGGGCTCTCAATGCCAGAACATCGGGGTCGCCGATCAGGAAGAAAGGCGGCAGCCCGAGTTCACGCCGCCGGAGCCAAGCCATCAGAGTAATATCCGGCCCGATGCCGGCGGGGTCGCCTTGGCTCAGCGCAAGCGGTCGCGAAAACGGTATTGCCATTGTCGGTCAGCGATAGGCGATCTGCGCCTTTTTGCGCAGTTCATCCAGGTATTTCTTGCTGTTTTCGTTTTCCGGGCTGGCATCCTTGCCGGCCTTGGACTTGTCGAGATCTTCCTGGCGGAAGACCATTTCGGCGGCCTGGTCGTCTGAAACCTGGCGCTGGCTGCAGATTGCCAGATATTCGACGCCCTTGTCGGTGACGCGGGTCCCTGTCGTGTTGCCCTTGGCCTGCTCGACCAGCGGCTTCCAATCCGGCGGGATCTCGGGGGCGAGCAGGCGGCCGAGATCGCGCACGGAAACGTCGCGCATCGTCGCGGCAAACACCTTTGCCTGATCGCAGCCGGGAAATTTGGAGCGCGACGCCTCGGCCTCGCCCTTGCGCTTGCCTGTGATGGCGCCGCGCTTGGCTTGCGGAATGACAAAGATGATCTGCTGCAGCATATATTCCGTCGTCACCGGCTTCTGCTTGTTGTTCTGCATCATGCGCGAGACGAGATCATAGTTCGACAGCCGTGAGGTCGAGCCGTAGCGGGCGTTGACGACACGCGGCCAGCTCATCTGCACGGCGATGAAACCCTTGAAATGATCGACGCCGACGCCGGCGCGATCGAGGATCTGCGACATCTGCTCGGGGGAAAGCTTGTTGCCGCTCGAAAAGCGCGCGAAGGACGCATCGACGTCCTGCTGCGAAACCGACATACGGACGCGGGCGACTTCCTGCCGCTTGAGCGCCTCGTCGATCAGTTGCTCCTCGGCGGTCTTGGCATCGGCCTTCGTATGCTGCAGGCGCAGGAAGGCCTGGCGCTTGGCGACGTCGCCGCTGGTTATGGCGGTGCCGTTCACCACGGCCTTGACTTCACTGGCTGCAAGCGCTGGAGCGGCAAGGCCTGTCAGCAATGCAAGCGCTGCCCCGGCGAGGAACTTGGTTATGGCATTTTTCGCGTCAATCATCTGTTGACCTCCCGATAGCGCCGCGAGACTTGTTCGCGGCGTTCTTACCACAGTGCGAGACACGCTGAAATCGCTTCCATCACGGCGCGAAACCCCTATGCCTCAGATACCGACTGGCGGCAATGTCCTGCACAGGCTTACGGCGAAAGAATGGCTTCAGGCCATGTTTGCGCCGATCGCCCGTCATTCGAGGGTGTCGGAACCGATCTTGATGTCGCCGAGCGTGCGGAAGGTCAACCGTGCGCCGATCGTCCAGTCGCTTCCCGACTCGTCGTCGGAATCTCTGCTGTCCGTATAGGCGATCGTGAAGATCGTGCATTCGTCCTCATAAGAGAGGCCGATCGTCCGCCGACTGATCACATCATTGTTCAGATCCCAGGCAATGCCGCCGAAAATCGACCAGTAATCCTTGAACTTGACGGTGCTGTTGGTCTGGATCTCGTCATTGTCCTCGGCGAAGCCATATGCCGGCTGGGCGCTGAGATGAGTGTAGGTCAGCTGCGTCGAGAAGGTGTCGTTCTGGTAGGCCGTCGTCAGGTCGCCGCGGCGGAATTCGAAATCTTTTTCGTCGAGCCGGTAGGAGGCTGCGACGGAAACGCCGTAGGGTGTTTCGACGCCGCCAAGGCCGACATAATCGGAGCGGTCGGTTTCAAGGCCCGAATCCGCGCCGACATTAACGAGGTCATCGGTCGCAAACGAGTTCTGGCCGGCGATCTGATAGGATTGGCCGAAAATGCCGTGCAGCTTGTAACCGCTGTCGAATGTACCGGTGTACTGGAAGCCGACATTGGCGCGGGTACCGCCTTCGACCCGGTCGTAGCCCGAGAACTTGTCGCGGTCGAACAGCGAGGTCGCGTCGAAGACGAAGCTTTGCGCATCCTCGTTCGGCAGGCGGCCTGCCAGCTGCTCGTCGGGGCGGGCATAGATCTGTGCGATCGGCTCGAGGATATGGGTGCTATTGTCCGTCGTCATCAGGATCGGATAACGCATCTCCAGTCCGGCTGTGAACATCGAGCGGGTAGCAGAATTACCGTCGACGTAGTTGCCGGTGTAGCCCGTGGGGTCATCCATGTTCAGCGCGAAGGCATCGCCGCGCGCGGCCAGTAACGGTGTGATCACCAGACCGGTCGGCGTGACGTAGGTGCGCTTCCACTGCAGCTCGGCAGTCAGACGCGAAGTCTGGCCTTTCAGGCCGCGGAAACGGTCGAAGCCGTCGACGGTATAGAAGTCGTCATGTGTGCGCGAAATATTCGTCAGGTTGACATCCGCCGAAAGCTCGCCGCCGGCAAGCGGCTGCGGCGCCACATAGTGATAGTCGAGCGACGGATAGACGATCGCCTGCTGCTTTTCGGCGGTATTCGTCCGATCGGCATCCTGGACGTCGAAATAGAACGCCCGCATGTCGAAATAATTGCGTTTCCCGAGCCCCGTCAGGTAGATCTGGTTGGTACGATCCGTACCGGTCAGGCCCCGCAGCTTGTACGTTTTCGAGAAATTGTTGTCGCTCTGCGTCATGACGTCCCAGCCGAACGTCCAGCGCGGATTGATGCGGAAGTCAGCCTTGGAGGCCACCATGCCACGTTGCTCGGCTTCGGCATCGCTGGTCCCGGAGCTGAAGTTGCCCGGTTTTGCCTGGTCGATGCCGGCGACGCGCAGAATATGCGTGCCATTTTCGAAGCGTTGACGAAATTCGCCTTCGATGAGGAAGCCCTGGGCGGTGTAGCCGGTGGCGGTGACCGTCGCGTCCATGCTCGGCGAGATCACATAGTAATAAGGAACGGAAAGACCGAAGCCCAGATTCTGAGACAGGCTCATCGTCGGAAACAGAAAGCCGGACTTGCGTTTCACCGTATTGTCGGGAACTTCGATGAACGGCAGGAAGGCGATCGGATGGCCGAGCAGCTCGAAGCGCGTTCTCTCCAGACGGATCGTATGCGTCTCGCCATTCTGGATCACCCGCTGGGCCTTGACCTGCCAGAAGGGGGCGCGCTTCGGATCTTCGGCGCAGGGAAGGCAGGCCGTGTAGACGCCCTTGTTGAGAATCATCATCGTGCCGCCGACGCGCTCGCCGCTTTCGGCGACGATGCGGGTATTGTCGGCGGTCTCGATGCGCAACGAGTTCAGGAACCCGTCGGCAAAATTGTCGGTCACATCAAGGTTGTCGGCATAGATACGGTTGCCGTCCGGGCTGACCAACTCGACATTGCCAAGCGCCATCATCCGGCCAGTCTTCTGATTGTACTCGACCTTCTGCGCGACCATTTTATAGCCGCCATAGTTGATCTGCACGCCGCCGACCGCCGACACCAGATCGGCGTCACGGTTATAGACCAGTTCATTGGCCGAAAGCAGGAGCTTGGCTCCTTCCGGAATGTTCTTCCCGATATCTTGAGCGGACGTGTTGGCCTGGCCGTAGGAGGCTGGGACACTGCCGAAATAGGAACATAGAGTCGCACCGACAAGCAGGGCAACCAACTGATTACTAAAATACTTGCGGTCGCCTGCCGCCACTAGCCGTCCTCCTGATGAAGCAGAATAGTCGCACCCAAGGCCAGCGCGACGACCACCGGTATCCACGTCGCCACGAAGGGGGGCACGACTCCACTGCTTCCGAATGCCTTTACAAGCACGGTGATGACATAAAGCATGAAGCCCGAAAGGATGCCACCCAGAATCACGGAGCGGGATTGGTTGAACCGGCTAAATTTTAGGGACACTGTTGCGGCTATGAAAGTCATGGCCACCAGCAGCAATGGCTGGGACAACAGGGAGTTGAATTGCGTCTCCAGCGCCTTGGTCGAGATGCCGAAGGATTTGGCCGCCGCAATCCGGTTGGAAAGGTCAAAGAAACCAATTGTTTCCGGCGCTGTCAGCCGCTCCTGAACGAAGTCCTGTTTCAGATTGGTGCGAAGTTGAACCGAAGCTTTACGCACGGGGATTTCGCCAGGCTTGCGCTCGACAACGGTGTTAAGTTGCCAGTAACCATCTTCCAATTTTGCCGTGGCGGCGTCCTGTCTCAGAATGACCTGACCGCTTGAATCGAAATGGATCAGCACCGCGTCGATCAGCTTGGTTCCGTTCTCCTGGACCGTCTGGGCGCCGATGATGACATCGTCCCGGCCACTGATCTGGCGCAGCCACGGAATCTGCGGCGCCTTGCGCAGAACCGCGTTCTCGCCGCGCCAGTCGGACTCGACCAGCAGCGCCTGGCGCTGTCCCCAGGCGGCAAGCGGGTTGAGCGCCGCCATTGTCAGCAGGCCGAGCGCCAGCGAGCCGGCGATGAAGGGGAACATGAACTGCCAGACCGAAATGCCGGCGGCGCGCGTGACGACGAGTTCATATTTGCGGTTGAGGCCGATCAGCACCGTCATGCCGACGAACAGCGCGATGAACGGCACCGTCTGCTGCAGGATGAGCGGCAGGCGCACGGCGGTCATCAGGACGCCGCCGCCGATCGTGTAGCCGGGAAGGCCGGACATGCGGCCCGCCGTCTCGCTGAAATCGAGGAGGAAAGAAATCGCCGAGACGCCGATCAGGAACCAGCCCGTCGTCACCAGATAGCGGCGAAAGAAATAGCGCGACAATGTCCCGAACATCATTGGGCAGTGCCCCCGCCGATCCTGCCGGTTGCGGCAAGCAGCCTTTCCTGCATCCGCCTCCAGAAAGACGAAATCCGGTCCCGGATGAAAGAAGGCATGACCAGTCGCTTGTGCAGGCCGAGGAAGACGATAGAGACGATGCTGCTGACGATCGGGATGGCGTAGAGGACGGCGATATATTCAGGATCGGTATCGATCTGATTGGCCGCGTAGAAGGCCGCCCATCGCATCGCAAAGGCATAAGCGAGGGCGCTCACCATCGGATGCAGCCGCGCTTCACGGTGCGAGCGCGCATCGCCGGCGATCGCCAGTGAAAACAGGGCAAAGACGACAGGCAGGATCCAGTCGGTCAGCCGCCGATGCAGTTCGGCGCGGTAGCTTTGCGGCCGGATCGTATAGTCCTTGTCGGCCGGATCCGGATTGAACAGGAACCACAGGTCACGGTCGCTGGCGCGCAGCGTCGCCTGACCGCGACTCTCCGTCATGTCCGAGAGATCGAAGGAATAGGAATCGAAATTGATGACCGAGACGTTGCCGTCGGGCGTTTTGCGGTGCACTTCGCCTTGATGCATGATCAGCGTCGTGCCCGTGTCGTCGACGGCGCCTTCCTTCGCATAATAGATCAGTTCGTAGGCCGGGTCGCGCTCGTCGGCGACGAAAAGGCCCTTCAGCATGCGGCCCGCCATCCGCTGCGAGATCTGTACATAGAGGCCTTCATCGAGCTTGCGGAAGGTTTTTTCTTCGATCACCGAAGAGAGGAGGTCAGCATAGGTCTCGGCGATCATCTGGCGCACGACGGTCTTTGCGCGCGGCTCGACGACGTTGTCGACGAAGAAGGAAAAGACGCTGATGACGGCGGCAAGCAGCAGGATCGGGCGGATCAGCACGCTGCGCCGCGCCCCGGCAGCGTCGATGACGGTGAGCTCGGAATCATTGTTCATCGTCGTCAGCGTCTGGGTGATCGCGATAACGAGAGCGAAGGGCAGCACGACAGGAATGATCGACGGCAGAATCATCGTCGCCAGCTTGGCGAACGAGCCGATCGACTGGCCGCTGTCGGTGACCAGATTGATGCGCTGCAGAACCTGAGTCGTCCAAATGATCGCCAGAACGGGCAGGAGCGCCACGAGAAACATCTGGCCGACGCGCCGCAATATGTATGTCTCGAGTAATTTCATGCCTGCCCTTGAAAGCACCTGCACGCCCAAACGGCTTTGCAGGAGAATCCCTCTACGCTCTTTGTCGCGCTTTTGCGACAAGCTGGTGTCAAAAATTCATTCAAATTTCAGAATTTTTTTGATGCTGTTGCGACTCAGTTAACGCCAGCAATGCGGCGAAGACGACAAGCGACGAAAGCCATCCAAGAACGACGTCGGAAAGGTAGTGCGCGCCGAAGGATAGCCGCATCGCCGGGGTGAGGATCGAGATCGCCGCCAGGGGCGCCGCCACCGCATAACGCAGGGATTTCGGAACGAAGAGCAGGAGGCAGAAGAGCCAGCCGGCACTCGCTGCCTCGCCGGAGACGAACGAGCAGTTCGAAACGCATTTTCCGGCGAGCGAACCTGCCTCGGCGAAATGCAGCGCACCGCCGAAAATGTCCGTCTGTATCGGCCGCGGCCGGCCCCAATGTTCCTTCAGGACGACATTGACGAGCAGCACCGGCCCGATCAGCAGCGTTCCGAGCGCAACTTTGAGCTTTTGCGCGCGCTCGGCGTTGAAGGTCGCGCCATGCTGCTGGTAGCATTCGACGAGTTTCCACACCATCACGATCGCCACCACATAGGGCAGGCGGAAGAAGACGGTGCGCAGTAGGTCGAAGGCCGCGACGTCGCGATAGGGAAAGCCGCCGCAGATGTTCCCGGCAGCAGCAGTCGCGTCGCAATCTGCGCCCACGAAAAAAAGCTGGGAAAAATAGATGTCTATTCCGGGAAAGGCGCGGAAGACGGCAAGCAGCGCCCACCACATCCAAAACAGCAGCATGAATGCGCCGAAAGTCGTTTTCGGCAGGCGGATTGCCAAGCCCCGCCATCGATTTTTCGAAAAAACTGTCAACGCGAATATCTACGAAACTGACGAAAACATGTGGGCCGTGATGGCCGTGGGCGACCATAACAATTGTCGCAAGCCATTGACAGACCCGCCAAACGCGAAATTATCCGCGAGGGACGGATTTCAAAGAATCCCCAGCGGAGAAGACATGTCAATAAAGTTGGAAATTTCATTCTCGAAGTCGGCAAAGCTCAATGGCGGCCTGGCGATCCTGTTGAAGACCGCGGAGGCCGACAGCGCTGCCGGCGCTGAAACAGTCGACCCGGCAGGTGTGATCGTCAAGGCTGCCAGGATCGCCCGATACTCCGCAAAATCCATGAACGGCCTCGATATTGTTGTGCCCGAAGGCGCGCCCGTCGACCGCATCGTCGTCATCGGGCTTGGCAAGGCCGCCGAACTCACCGCCCATGATTGGTTGAAGGCCGGCGGTGCCGCAGCATCGAGAATCAAGAATACCGATAAGGCCGCTGTCTTCATCGACGTGCCCGGGCTTACGACGAGCCCGCGGGCTGCCGCCGATTTCGCGCTCGGCATGCTGCTGCGCGCCTATAGCTTCGATACCTACAAGACGAAGAAGGGCGACGAGGAGGAAAAACCGGCAAAGTCCGTCAAGGTGACGATTGTAACCGCCGATCCGGCTGGTGCAAAGAAGGCGTTTTCCGATTCCGAAGCGATTGCCGGCGGCGTCAATCTTGCCCGTGACCTCGTCAACGAACCGCCGAACGTGCTCGGCCCCGTCGAGTTCGCCGCCAAGGCGAAGGAGCTGGAAAAGCTCGGCGTCGAAGTGGAAATCCTGACGGAGCGGGAGATGCGCCGCCTCGGCATGGGCGCCCTTCTCGGCGTCGCCCAGGGCTCCGTGCGCCCGCCGCGCCTGGCGGTCATGCAGTGGAAGGGCGGCAAGGGCAAGGATCGTCCCGTCGCCTTCATCGGCAAGGGTGTCGTCTTCGATACCGGCGGCATTTCGATCAAGCCGGCCGCCGGCATGGAGGACATGAAGGGTGATATGGGCGGTGCGGCCGCCGTCACCGGCCTCATGCATGTGCTCGCCTCCCGCAAGGCCGCCGTCAACGCCGTCGGTATCATCGGCCTGGTCGAGAATATGCCTGACGGTAACGCCCAGCGGCCGGGCGACATCGTCACCTCGATGTCCGGCCAGACGATCGAGGTGATCAACACCGATGCCGAGGGCCGCCTCGTGCTCTGCGATGCGCTCTGGTACTGCAACGACCGCTTCAAGCCGCAGTTCATGATCAATCTTGCCACGCTGACCGGGGCGATCATTGTGGCGCTCGGCAACGTGCATGCCGGCCTGTTCTCCAATGACGACCAGCTCTCCGCTCAACTGACGGCAGCCGGTCTATCGAGCAACGAAAAACTCTGGCGCATGCCGCTCGGCAGGGATTACGACAAGCTGATCGACAGCAAATTCGCCGATATGAAGAATACCGGTGGCCGACAGGCCGGCTCGATCACGGCCGCGCATTTCCTCAAGCGCTTCGTGCAGGACACGCCTTGGGCGCATCTCGATATTGCCGGCACGGCGATGGGCTCGCCGCAGGACGAGATCAATCAATCCTGGGGTTCCGGCTTCGGCGTGCGCCTGCTCGACGAACTCGTTCGCGCGCATTATGAATCCTGATGACGGACGTTCTCTTCTATCATCTGACCGAATCCAGGCTGGAGGACGCGCTTCCGCCGCTCATCGACAAAAGCGTCGAGCGCGGCTGGCGCGTTGCCGTCCAGACGCGCGAGCCGGCGCGGCGTGATGCTCTCGATCAGCATCTTTGGACTTTCCGGGAGGAGAGCTTCCTGCCGCACGGCACCGACGAGGCGGATTTCGCCGAAAGCCAGCCGGTGCTTTTGACCGTGACGCCGGACAACGCCAATGCGGCGACCGTGCGTTTCATCGTCGACGGCGCCGAGCCGCCGCCGGCCGATGCCTATGAGCGCATCGTCTTCATGTTCGACGGTCACGACCAGGAGCAACTGGACACCGCCCGTGCGCAGTGGAAGAAGCTGAAAGGGGAGGGACATAACCTCACCTATTGGCAGCAGACACCGGAAGGGCGATGGGAGAAGAAGGCCTGAGAGTTTCGCCACGACGCTACAGCGCCGCGCGTCTTTTCGAGAGCGGCAAAGGAGGCTGTAACACTTTGAATTGCTGCATGAAGCCGTCCAGCTTCGCTCTCCCGACCAGGGAACGCCGCTACCGTTTCTAACCTTTGTCCTCGTCGAGGTTCGTCAGGATATTGAGAGGCACGATCCCGCCAGCACTTTCCGACGCGTCGAGCGCCTCGACTGCCAAAACATGCTTTCCATTCGGACTGACAAAAGCGAATGCCCACGCCTTATCGGCAAAGGTGCTGACCGGCATTTCCGCCCAGCCGGCTTGATGGACAAGGCGTTCGGCATAATAAGCCTTGATGGTCTGCGGCTCGGTGGTGCTGGCGAGATTGCGCGCCAGGATACGCATGGACTTCTCTCCGAACCGCCCTTCCAGTTGGCCCAGCACCTTGCGGGTGGCCTGCCAATCCTGGGCCTGGGTCGCCGATCCGAAGGAATATTCCTCTGATCGGGAAACGCCCGGTGCATCGGGCGGCATGACGGCCTCTTCGCCCGAACATGCCGCAAGGCCGAGAAGCGGCACCACAAGGATGCCAATCTTCAACACGCGGAAAAATCGGTCCTTGCGGCCAATTTTGTTGCTCATGAGCGGCTGCCCCCGAACCCGATTGCCATAGGCCGGCAAATCTTGCCGGTTTCTATGACGTTATTGCGACGCTCAGTCGTGGAAGGCGTCGACGAATTTCCGCTTGCCGAGCATGAAGGCATCGGCGACGTGGCGCAGCGGCGCGAGATCGACATCCGATTTGCCGGCCTTGATGATTTCGGCAAAGCGACGGTAGAGCGAGGGATATTCCTGCTCCGGCTCGGAGAATCTCAGCGCGCCGTCGATCAAAAGCTTGGCGCCGCCCTCGGCGAGCACCATCTGGCCGGCTGCCGTCTCCGCGACGATGTCCCAGCTCTGCTTGCCGGTCTGTCGCCAGTCGAATTCGGCGTGAACCGGCAGGCCGTCCGCATTGCGGAAGCGAATGTCGGCCGCGATCGGCGCATCGCGATTCTCGGGAAATTCGAGCACGGCCTCGGTGATGAAGATCGGCCGCGGCAGGATATGGGTGACGATCGACAGCGCGTTGATGCCGGGATCGAAAACGCCGAGGCCGCCGGCCTGCCAGATCCATTCCTGGTTCGGATGCCAATGGCGGACATCCTCCTTCCAGATCACATGCACGCTTTTGATCGTCGTCGAGGCAAGAAACGCCTTGGCCGCCTCGACGCCAGGTGCATAGCGCGAATGCCAGCTGGCAAAGAGCGACGCACCCTGCTTGTTCGCCAGCGCTTCGAGGTCGGCCACTTCGCTGAGCGTCGCGCCGGGCGGCTTTTCCAGGAAGACGTGCTTGCCGGCGACGAGCGCCTTATAGGCCGCCTCGTAGCGATATTGCGGCGGCATGCAGAGCGAAACCGCATCGATCGAGGGCTCGGCGTCGAGCATCGCTTCGATCGTCGTATAACTCTTGACGCCTTCGACCGTACCGTGGCGGCTTGCCGTGGCGACGAGTTCGAAATCCGGGTTCTTGGCGACGGAGGGAAGGTGCTGGTCGCGGACAATTTTGCCGACGCCAACGATGGCGAGGTTGATGGGGGACATGGTGTTTCGCTCCAGCCTGTGAAAAGTATGACTTATTGGGTTCGTTTTTTAGCAGAAAGAGGAACGCCGACAAGCTCTCCCTCTTCATTCTTTGCATGATGGCATTCTACCGCATGATAGTTTGGCGAAGGAAGCTGTAACCCATCGCCGCGCGGGCGGCGCGTTCTTCGGAATTGCCGTCGCCGCCATGCCCGCCGGAGCCGAATTCATGGAAGAGCGGCCGGTGTCCTTCTTCCTCCAGCCGCGCGGCAAAGCGGCGCGCATGCGAGGGATGCACGCGGTCGTCATTGGCGGAGCTTTCGATGTAGATCGGCGGATAGCTGACCTTGGTCGCCGGCCCGACATTGTGAAGCGGCGAATAACCGAGCATGAAATCCCGGTCCACCGGCGTCTCCGGATCGCCATATTCGTCCATCCAGGCTTGCCCTGCGGCAAACAGGTGGAAGCGTGTCATGTCGAGGACCGGCACCTGGCACCAGACGGCGCCGAAATCGTCGGGATAGCGCGTCAGCATCACGCCGGTCAGCAGACCGCCATTGCTGCCGCCCTGGCAAGCAATCCGCGACGGTACTGTATAGCCGCGGGCGACGAGATCGCGCGCGATGGCGACGAAATCGGCAAAGGCCCGGTCTCGCCCCTGCCGCTTGGCGCTGCGATACCAGTCGGGCCCGAATTCGCCGCCGCCGCGAATATAGGCCTGCACATAGGCGCCGCCTTGTTCCAGCCAGCGTCCTGTCACGCCGGAATAGCTTGGCGACAACGGGACATCGAAGCCGCCATAGCCATAAAGCAGCACCGGCAGCGCGCCCTTGGTCCATTGCTTCGGCAGGACAAGCCGGTATGTAACCCTCGTTCCGTCCTCGGAAACAGCCTCCAGCAGTTCGGATGACATATCGGTCGCATCGAAATAGCTCGGCGCCGCGGCGACGAAAATCGGTTCGGCCTGCTTGCTGCGATCCGACAGCTCGAGGCGATAACAGACGGGCGGCTGCAGGAAGCCCTGGCCGACGATGTGGAGCGTATCGTCGCCAAGATGCAGATCCGCATAGAGTGGCCTGAAGTGAGCCGTCTGCATATCCGCCGGCAATGCGATCTCGCGCTGTTCGGCATCGGGCCTTGTCAGGTCCAGCACCATGAGACGCGGACGCAGCCGATCGGAGATGATGAAGACGCACCACTCCTGCATCAGCATCATCTGCGCGATGGACTGGCCCTCGCCAGGCTGAAACAGGATTCGCTCCGGCCCGAGCATGGCCGTCTCCGAGGCGGGGTCGAAGCGTTGCAGCACGAGGCTGCCGGTCGCAACGTGCTCATCGGTCTTTGCCCGCCAAAGGCAATGACCATGATTGAACTGGAAATCGGCTTCCTTAGGCCGCAGATCGATGCGTCGCTGTGTGCCGTCGTTGGCGATCAGGAAAGCGCTCGCGACGCCGATCTCATGGGCGGCGACGAAAATATCGATCAGTCCGCGATCCGCCGAAGCGCCTGATAGGGCAGGGTCGATGACGAGATTGAAGCCGTAGACGTCCTCGTCTGCTGCTTCGAACATGACGGCGGCATCTTCCGGTCGCTGCCCGCGCTTCAAGCGCCGTCCGACGCGCGGCCATCCCGAGCGGGTCGCCGAAAACCTGTCGATGGAACCGAAATAGCAGATTTCGTCACGGCTCAGCCAAGTGGCATGCGATCGTGCGGCCGGTGTATCGAAGCCGCCTTCGACGGCCTGTTTCCGCTCGGCGTCGAATTCGAGCAGCCGGAGAAGGTCGGAGCCGCCGTCCGAAAGCGTGAGCAGCACCCGCGTCGGCTCCCATGGGCAGGTGACGGCGCCGCGCCAGTTCCAGCGCTTGCCTTCCCTGACGCAGAAGGCGTCGAGATCGAAGGCCGGCTCCCAGGCGGCGTCCGGCAGCGGCTCCTGATCTGCCGGCAGGCGGAGCCAGATGCCGAGAGGATTGTCCTTACTCTGGCGGAAATCGAACAGCCACTCGCCTCGGCGCAGCGGAACGATCAGCCTGTCCTGCCGCTCGATCAGCGCCTTGATCGCGTCGCGATCCCTCTCGAATTCAGGTGTTCTCAGTGCCGCGTCGGAAACCCGGTTGTGATCGTCGATGAACTGGCGGGTGCGCGGATCGTCGTCCGTTTCGAGATGAAGGTTCATATCTGATCTGCCGGCTTCCGTTGATGTCGGACAGATCTAGGCAGCCGGTCCCGACTTGGCAACCCGCCTTACAGCGCCGCGCGTCTCTTCAGACGCACGAAGGACGCTGTAACACCTTGAACCTAAGCGTCGGCCGATGCGCCAGCGGATCGTCACGAAATCGGCCAAGGCGACGACGGTGTTCGGCACCTCGGTCTTCTTGAGTTTCAGCGTCACCCTGTGGCTATCCCGCCATCGCTTCTTCGTATTCGGCTGACAGCATCAGCCAGTCTTCCTCGGCGGCAGCGAGTTTTGCCGCGGCCTCGCCGCGCTGTTTTGCCTTCTCGGCGGCCTTGGCGGGCGTCTTCTCATAAAGGGCCGGATCCGCAAGTTCCGCGTCAAGCGCCTGAATCTGTTTCTCCAGCTTCGCCGTCAAGGATTCGATTTCGTTGATCTTTTTCCTGAGCGGCGTCAGCGAGGCGCGACGTTCGGCATTGAGCTTGCGCTGGTCGGCCTTCGACGTCGCGTCTTCAACTAGCTGCGGCCTTTCTTCTTTTTTTTTACCGGAAGTGACGATGAGGTCGCGGTATTCGTCCATATCGCCTTCGAAGGTCGTCACCGTGCCGCCATTGACCAGCCACAACCGATCGACCGTCGCCTCGATCAGGTGACGGTCATGCGAGATCAGGATGACGGCGCCTTCGTAGTCGTTCAGCGCCTCGATCAGCGCGCGGCGGCTATCGATGTCGAGGTGGTTGGTCGGCTCGTCGAGGATCAGCAGATTGGGCGCATTGAAGGCGGCAAGCCCCATCAGCAAGCGGGCTTTTTCGCCGCCGGAAAGATCCTTGGCGGCCGTTGCCATCTTCTCGGTCGCAAGCCCCATCTGGGCGACGCGGGCGCGCACCTTGGCTTCCGGCGCGCCCGGCATCAGGCGGCGCACATGCTCCACCGGCGATTGCTCGGGAATGAGGTCGTCGAGCTGGTGCTGCGCGAAGAAGCCGATCTTCAGGCTCGGTGCGAGCTTTACCTCACCGCTCTCCGGCGCAAGCCGGCCGGAGATGAATTTGGCGAAGGTCGATTTGCCGTTGCCGTTCGAGCCGAGCAGGGCGATGCGGTCGTCATTGTCGATGCGCAGATTGAGGTTCTTCAGGATCGGATTGCCGGGCTCGTAGCCGACGGCGCCGCTCTGGATCGCGACGATCGGCGAAGCCGGCTGCTTTTCCGGCTCGGGAAAAGTGATCGGCTGTACGTGGGCCTCGATCACCGCGGCAACCGTTCCCATGCGCTCCAGCGCCTTGACGCGCGATTGTGCCTGACGGGCCTTGGAAGCCTTGGCCTTGAAGCGGTCGATGAAGCCCTGCAGATGTTTGCGCGCCGCGTCGTTCTTGGCCTTGGCCTTCGTCTGCAACTCGTCGGCTTCCGCCTTCTGTCGCTCGAACTGGTCGTAACCGCCTCGATAGAAGGTGAGCTTCTTCTGGTCGAGATGGACGATCGCATTGACCGCGTTGTTCAGAAGGTCGCGATCGTGGCTGATGATGATGACGGTGTGCGGATAGCGCCTGACATAGTCTTCCAGCCACAGCGTGCCTTCGAGGTCGAGATAATTGGTCGGCTCGTCGAGCAGAAGCAGATCCGGCTCCGAAAACAGCACGGCGGCAAGGGCGACGCGCATGCGCCAGCCACCGGAAAAGGAGGAGGCGGGGCGGGCCTGCGCCTCCTTGTCGAAGCCGAGGCCGGCAAGAATACTCGCGGCACGCGCTTCGGCCGAATGCGCGTCGATATCGACAAGGCGCATCTGGATTTCGGCGATGCGGTGCGGATCAGTCGCCGTCTCCGCCTCGGCAACGAGGGCCGTGCGTTCCTTGTCCGCGGCAAGCACGATCTCGATCAGCGCGTCTTCGGTCGCCGGCGCTTCCTGCGCCACCTGGCCGATGCGTGCAGCCTTCGGGATCGACACTGTTCCGCTCTCCGAGCCGAGATCGCCGGTGATGACGCGAAAAAGTGTGGACTTGCCGGCGCCGTTCCGCCCGACGAGCCCTGCCTTCGTGCCTGAAGGCAGTGAAACGCTGGCATTGTCGAGAAGCAGGCGCCCGGCGATGCGGGCGGAAATATCGGTGAGCGTGATCATGGCCGGCGTTTTGGCCGAAAGCGCTCGCCAAGGCAAGAGCCCTTATCCCCGCGCCAAGCTTGCTTGTGCGCTGACAAGCTTGCTTATCCCCGGGACAAGCTTTGTTTGTCCCACCGCAAGCGCGCTTGTCCCGCGGCAAGCTTGCTTGTCCGCCGCCTCAGCGGCCGAAAGCCTGCACCGGCAGTCGGGGGTTCGATTGCGCGGCGAGAAGCGCCACGCGGGCATTCGCCTGTAACTGTCCTGGCGTTGCCGCATCGGTGCTGAGCGCCACGCCGATCGAGATGGTGAGCCTGCCGCGATCGGTCTTGTCGGATGTCGCGAAGACCAGATTGTCCTCGACGGAGGCGCGCAGGCGCTCGGCGATAGCAATCGCATCCTGCATGCCGACATTGGAAAACAACAGGGCGAACTCGTCACCCTCGGTGCGGGCAACAAAATCGTTCTTCTTGATCGACTTTTGGAGGAGTCCGGCGAGCTTCTTCAGGAGCTTGTTGCCTGCCTGCGTGCCGTATTTGTCGTTGAGATCGGTGAAATTGTCGATATCGACCATGATCAGCGCGCTGCCGGCGGCACCTTCTTGCCGCTCGTAGAGGTCGGCGATCGTCCGGTTCAGCGCAATGCGGTTCGGAAGTCCGGTGATCCTGTCGGCGATCGCAGCCGATTGCATCGCCGAAATGCCGCGCTCCAGCGTTTCCAGCGTCTTGATATCGTCCTGCAGCTTCGCGCCGATTTCCATCTCGGCTGCAAGAACGGTCGAAAGCGAGGCAGTGAGGTAGTCGATCTCGCTGAGGAAGGCGGCAAGGCTCTGATCGTTCTGGCCGGAAACGGATTTCAGGATCGTGCCGCAGGCGCGCGCAAAGGCGTTCTTGTGCCTCAGCCCTTCAGCAAGTCTTTCCGCCACGTCGCGCAGCATCCGGCTCGCCTCGTTGCGTGAGGTCTCGCCCGCCAGCCCGCAATGGCCGGCGAGGCGGTATTTCAGGCCGAGTTCGTCGAGCATCGGCTGCTGCGGCTGGGACCCTAGTGCGGCGATATCCTGCGCAAGGCCGGCATTCAGCCCGATGATCGCCTCATGAAAGAGTTCGTAATTGCGCGGGAGTGCCGCGACGTTGAGACGCGCCATGTGCTGGGCGATCTTCTGAATATCCGCCATCGGCGCGGCGCGCGCAGCCTCGCGCGGCACCAGTGCGTTTGCGCTTGCATTCTGCATGACGATCCCTCGCGACCCGGCCTCATCTCTCACATCACGCTATGCCCGCAAGCGTTTAAGAGAGGCTGAATTTTCGACGGGGAAGCTCTGGATTGGCGGCAGAACCGGCAAAGGCGGTTAATTCAGTCTTGATGGCCAGAACATGAAGCCGAAAATTGTGAGCGGTTTTCGGATGACATCATGTTCTAACTTTAACTTGGATCGGGCCTCACATCCATTCTCGGCCGTCGCTGCGCAGGAAGTAGATGAGATCAAGCGTGAGGCTCGGCTTGCCGAGCGCCGTCAGCGTCATGTGGCACTGGCCGCGATGATGGGTCTGGTGGTTGAAGAAATGCGCGAGCGCTGACGACAGAGGCTGGGTGATCTCGGCCGGCTGCACCACCGTTACATAGGTGAAGTTGGCGGCAAGCGCCGCCTCGTCCAGCATGCCCGTCCAGGCAATGATCCGCTCGTCCTCTGCTTTGCGGGCGGCGGCAAGCGCATCCCGATCTTCGAAGAGCACGGCATCGAGTGTCGTCGGCGCTTCGCCGATGCCGCTGAAGCGCTTCATCCATATCCGGTCGGCGACGAGCAGATGATTGAGCGTGCGATGCAGCGAGCCGAAGAAGGCGCCGCAATCATTGCGGAACTCTGCATCGCTGAGTTCGGCCGCAGCCGCATAGACTTGCGTGTTGGCCCAGCGATTATAGGCGGCGAACATCCTGTAATGTCTGAGCATCCTGTTCCCTCCCGTGTCGTATCGGCAGTCTAGCCCTTTTCCTTAGAAAGCCGAGTGATGACGCCATGAAATTTCCTGATTTGATTGCAGGCGCTTTCTGTCGTGGAATGGATAGAGCTGAGATCTCGAAAGGACTGTCATGACCAGAGCCCTCTATTCCCTCTGCGGCGCCGACGAGCGGCGCTTCTTTTCGCCCCATTGCTGGAAAGCGGTGATGGCGCTGGCGCATAAGGGGCTCGATTTCGAGGAGATTCCGACGACCTATGCCCGCATCCGCGCGATCGGCGGCGGTGTCTCGTCGATCGTGCCCGTTCTCGACGACAATGGCCGGCTGATCCCCGACAGTTTCCACATCGCCCTCTATCTGGAGGAGGCCTATCCCGAGCGGCCGTCACTGTTCAACGGCGAGGGCGGCAAGGCGCTGTCGCGCATGGTGGAAGGTTATTCGCAGATGATCATCCATCCGGCGATCATGCGCATCGCCCTTCTCGACATCCATGCGAACCTCGACGAGGAAGACAAGGCCTATTTCCGTCAAAGCCGGGAGGCTCGGCTTGGCAAGCCTTTGGAAGTGGTTGCCGCCGACAGCGAGGCGGAGAAGGCTGCCTTCGGCGCCAAACTGGAGCCGCTGCGGCACATGCTGAAGTTCCAACCCTTCATCGGTGGGCAGACACCGCTGTTTGCCGACTATATCGTCTTCGGCGCGCTGCAATGGCTGCGTGTCTCCGCCGGTCTCGCCATGCTAGCCGCCGACGATCCCGTCATGGCCTGGTTCGAACGCTGCCTCAGTCTCCACCAAAGCCGCGGCCGGACTGTGACAGCGGCGTGAAATTGCCGCCCACCTCTTGTTTTCGGGCGTTGGGGCGGGTAAAGACCGCCCACTTTTCCCGAGAAAACAGAGGATTTGACTATGGCGATTGAACGCACCTTCTCGATGATCAAGCCGGATGCAACGAAGCGCAACCTGACGGGCGCCATCACCAAGATGCTCGAAGATGCCGGCCTGCGTGTCGTCGCTTCCAAGCGCGTCTGGATGAGCCGTCGCGAAGCCGAAGGTTTCTACGCCGTTCACAAGGATCGTCCCTTCTTCGGCGAACTGGTCGAAGGCATGACCTCCGGCCCGACCATCGTCCAGGTGCTGGAAGGCGAAGGCGCGATCCTCAAGAACCGCGAGATCATGGGCGCCACCAACCCGGCAAACGCTGACGAAGGCACGATCCGCAAGGTCCACGCTCTGTCGATCGGCGAAAATTCCGTTCACGGCTCGGATGCTCCGGAGACGGCTGCCCAGGAAATCAAGTACTGGTTCTCCGATACCGAAATCGTCGGCTGAGGCCACGCTTCGGCATTCGCCGGCAATACCTTGAATTGACTCTCGAAAGCCGGGGCCTTGCTCCGGCTTTTTCCATGCCTTTCTCTATGCCGGGCATTTGTCGGTATTCGAGAAATCGACGCTGCCGTCAGGCTTGAAGACCTCGGGGTTCTTGTCATAAAGCGCGCCGACGACGAGCGGCTTGCTCGGCAGGACGGTCTGATCGAGGTCGGACCGGAACTGCGTCTTCAATTCCTGCAGCACCTTGCCATCCTTGTCGACCAGCCGGACACTCACGGAATAGGGGCGGTCCTTGCGCACGCAGTGCAGGTTTTCGCTCTGCAGCGCAATCTTGTCGTCGATCGGATAGATCTTCTGGTTCAGCACCAGCGGATCGCCTCCTTCAGGATTTTCGAATTCGGCGATAATGATCGAACCGTCGGGGATGGGCCCGGTCTTCTTCAGCGTCAGCAGATAGGTGGCGCTCGCCACCCGATAGTTGAAGACGAAGAGATGGCCGGTGACCTCGACCAGGTTTTCAGCCTGGCGTTGACAGGCGGAAAGCAGAAGGGCGGCGGCTGCCGCCATCACGATCCAATAGTTTCTCATGGCGTCTCCTCCTTCTTGCGGCGATAGTGACGGTTCGCCTTGGCGCGGTTGCCGCAGACCGCCATGTCGCACCAGGCCCGGCTCCTGTTCTTGCTGCGGTCGATGAACAGCCAGCCGCAATTGCCGCAGATCTTCATGCGTTCCGGATCGGGCATGGCGATCAGCCGCAGTGCCGAATGGGCGGTCGCCGCAGCTAGGCTGCCGGGGCTTGCGGCGCGCAACGCCTTCGCCAGCGCTTCCAGCAACCCGGCCAGCAATTGGTCGTCGCCGCCAGTCAGTATACGCTTGCGGAAATAGAGGTCGATTGTTTCCCGCAGCGCGATGAAATCCACTTCGTTTTCCACCGCCACCGGCGCGATGTCGCCGAAGAGGGCACGCTCGGCGCAGAACTCGGCCGCAGCGCTTGGAAAGCTCCGCATCTGATCTCTGATCGCGAAGCGGTCGATCCGCCGCGTTGCATCGTGGCGCAGAACGACGCTGTTGACGACATCGAGCGCCAGTGCGCCGCCGGCAAAGCGGTGAGGGGTCCAGGAAAAGCTCATGATGAAATTATAACTGGTGAAATTGGTTTTACCAGTTATAATTTTGGTGACGCGGAGTGTCTCGAATGGCCTATCTTCTGCAGCAGCTGGCGAATGCGGTTCCGCTTGCCGCCCTCTATGCGGCGCTTGCCTTCGGTTATGCCGTCGCCTTCGGCGTGACGAAGCGGGCCGACATCACCTATGGGGCGATCTTTGCCTTCGCGGGCCAGATCCTGCTGCTCTTCACCGAACTCGCCTATGCCAGGTTTTGGCTGGTGCTGCCGGCCGCCCTTGCCGTCGGCGCCTGTGCTTCCATCGTCTATTCGCTGGCGGCGGGCCTATGGATCGGCCGCTCGATCATGCTGCCGCTGGTCAACAAATCGCCGAATACGGTCATCGTCGCTGCCCTCGGCATCATGATCGTACTGATGGAGACCGCCCGGCTTGCCGCCAATACCCGCTCTATCTGGCTGCCGCCGTTCCTGAACGACACAGTCGTCTTCTGGAGCGACGGGCTGTTCAAAGTGACGCTCACCCATATCCAGCTGATCAACACTGTACTGATGTCTGCCATTGTCGCTGTGGGCACGCTGATCCTCAGGCGCACGGCCTGGGGCCGCGTCTGGCGCGCCGTTACCGATGACCCGCTGGCAGCCGAACTCTGCGGCACGAGCGCCGACCGCGTCTTTCTCACCGCCTATGCGGCAGCCGCCCTCGTCGCCACGATCTGCGGCATCCTCGCGACTTTCTACTACGGCTCGATGGATTTCGGCGCTGGCCTGATGTTCGGGCTGAAGGTGCTGCTGATCGCAGCGGTCGGCGGCCATTCCGATCCGCTGCGCTCGGCAGGCGGCGCTGCCGGGCTCGCCGTCGTCGAAACCATGTGGGGCGCCTACGGCCCCTTCGTCTGGCGGGATCTGGTCGTCTTCTCGCTACTCGTCCTGCTCTTGGTCATGAGCCGCCGGGAGCGTGTTGTTCTCTAACTTATTTCCACTTGTCGCGGGCTGCGTCGTCGGCGTCTTTCGCCGAGACCCAGTCGCCGGTGGCGCCATCCCTGGCGTGCTCCTTCTTCCAGAAGGGGGCTGCCGTCTTCAGGAAGTCCATGACGAAATTGGCGCCGTCGAACGCCGCCTGCCGGTGCGGCGCGGCTGCGACGACAAGCACGATATTCTCGCCGGCTGCGATCTTTCCATAACGGTGGATGGCAGTCAGGCCGAGAAGTCCGAAACGCGCGATGGCAAGATCGCCGATGCGCCGCATCTCCGCTTCGGCCATGCCGGGATAATGCTCGAGCTCGAGTGCCGCAAGCGTCCCGCCTTCATCGCGGCAGAGGCCGGAAAAGGTGACAACGGCGCCGATGCCGGCTTTGCCCTTGGAGAGGCGATCGACCTCGGCTTGCAGGTCGAAGTCCTCACGCTGGACGCGGATGGTGGGGGTGATGGTCACGACAGTCTCCCCCTTCTCCCCAGCGGGGAGAAGATGTCCGAAGGACAGATGAGGGGGGTGCGCGGCGAAAGCCGCGAACGCACTGAGCTCAAGCGAAGGGCAGTACCTGCGGCCGCGGCCCCCTCATCCGCCCTTCGGGCACCTTCTCCCCGAGGGGAGAAGGGAGGGGAATATGCCGCATCCGATCTCATCCCAGTCATCCCCCCGTCATCGGCGGAAATATACCGATCTCGTTCGCCCCCGATATCGGCTCGTCATGCTCGACATGCTCCATGTCGAGCGCCACGCGGATCACGTCGGGATATTGAAGTGCGGTCTCATATTCTTCGCCCAGCGTCTTCAAATGATTCAAGAGATCGGCGACGGTGACGACGGAGGAGGGGAGGTCGATCTCCTCCTCGCCCTTGCCGATGCGCTCGCGCACCCAGGCGAAATAGACAAGCCGGGTCATTCCTCGTCATCCACGATATGTTTCACCCCGGCGCGGAAATAGTCGTAGCCGGTATAGATCGTCAGCAGCGCGGCGATCCACAGCAACGCGATGCCGGTCTGCGTCGTATAGGGGAAAATCTCGTCGCCGGCCGGACCGGCGAGCAGGAAGGCGATGGCGACGAGCTGCAGCGTCGTCTTCCACTTGGCGATCCGCGTCACCGGTACGCTGACCTTCAGCGCTGCCAGATATTCGCGCAGTCCCGACACCAGGATCTCGCGGCAGAGAATGGTGATCGCCGCCCAGATCGACCAGCCGGCGATGGTCTGGTCGGCCGCGACCAGGAGAAGGATCGAGGCGACCAGCAGCTTGTCGGCGATCGGATCGAGCATGCGGCCGATATTCGACGTCTGGTTCCAGATGCGCGCGAGATAACCGTCGAGGAAATCGGTGAGCGAGGCGATGACGAAGATCCACAGCGCCACCCAACGCGCCGTATTGCTGATCGACAGCCTGCCCTCGATGAAGAAGCAGAGAACGATCAGCGGTACGGCGAGGATGCGGCCGTAGGTCAGGAGATTGGGAATGCTGTACGCACGCGATGCCATGGGATCGTTTCTCTGAATTGATGCGCCGCTACAGCGCCGCGCGCCTTTTCAGACGAGCCAAGGACACTGTAACACTTTAGAACCTCCGCATCATGCTCGGGCCGATGCGGTAGATGACGGCTTTGGCTGCGGACCGTCAACATTCTTTCTGTCTTTGCACCGCCTTTGCGTGGAATTTGCGACGGACGCCGGTTATTTCGCGGCGTCGTCGTGGAAATGGTTATAGACCTGCCTGGCGACCGCTTCCGATATGCCTTCCACCGCCATCAGGTCGGACAGGGCTGCGCGCGAAACCGCCTTCGCCGTACCGAAATGCTGGAGCAGTGCGCGTTTGCGCGACGGGCCGATGCCGCCGATCTCGTCGAGCGGGTTCTTGATCATTTCCTTCTTGCGCCGCGCCCGGTGCGAGCCGATCGCGAAACGGTGCGCCTCGTCGCGCATGCGCTGGATGAAATAGAGCACCGGATCGCGCGGCGGCAGCGTGAAACTCTCGCGTCCCGGCGGGAAGAAGCGTTCGCGCCCGGCATCGCGGTCGACGCCCTTGGCGATGCCGATCGCCGTGACGCTGTCGGTGATGCCGAGTTCGGCAAGGATGGCGCGCACCGCCGTCATCTGCCCCTGGCCGCCGTCGATGAGGATCACATCGGGCCAGGTCGGGAAGGGCATGTCGGCTGCATCGGGCGTGGCCACCTGCGCCGTCCGGTCGGGAATGCCTTCCTCCTTGATCAGCCGTGAGAACCGCCGCGTCATCACCTCCTTCATCATGCCGAAGTCGTCGCCGGGCGTGATGTCGGTCGATTTGATGTTGAACTTGCGGTACTGGTTCTTGACGAAACCTTCCGGCCCCGCGACCACCATGCCGCCGACGGCATTGGTGCCCATGATATGCGAATTGTCGTAGATCTCGATGCGCTGCGGTGCATAGGCAAGCCCGAACGTCTCCTTGAAACCTTCGAGCAGCCGCGACTGCGACGCCGTCTCGGCAAGCTTTCGCCCATGCGCCTCGCGTGCATTGCCGACGACATGGTCGACCAGATCCCGCTTCTCGCCGCGCTGCGGCACTAGCATGGAAACCTTATGGCCGGCCTTTTCGCTGAGTGCGGCCGCGAGCAGCTCCAGCTCCTCCACCGTCTGCGACAGCATGATCTGCTTCGGCACCGGCTTGTCGTCGTAGAACTGCGCGAGGAAGGAATTCAGCACTTCGGCGCTCGAAAGCTGCGGATCGGCCTTCGGGAAATAGGCGCGGTTGCCCCAGTTCTGGCCGGTGCGGAAGAAAAACACCTGGATGCAGGAGATGCCGCCCTCATGATGGATGGCGAAAACGTCAGCCTCCTCGACGCCGGCCGGATTGATGCCCTGGTGGCTCTGCACATGCGAAAGTGCGGCCAGGCGATCGCGATAGATCGCCGCCCGCTCGAAGTCGAGGTCCTCGGCCGCCTGGTTCATCGCCTCGGCCATATGCGACTTCACCTTCTGGCTCTTGCCGGACAGGAAGTCCTTCGCCTCCTGCACCAGCTCGCCGTACCCCCCATCGCTGACCTCGTGGGTGCACGGCCCGGAACAGCGCTTGATCTGGTAGAGCAGGCAGGGCCGGGTGCGCGTTTCGAAGACGCTGTCGGTGCAGGTGCGGATCAGGAAGGCGCGCTGCAGCGAGTTGATCGTCCGTCCGACCGCGCCGGCCGAAGCGAAGGGTCCGAAATAGTCGCCCTTTCGCGCTCTCGCACCGCGATGCTTGAAAATGGCAGGCGCCCGGTGGTCGCCGGTGATGAGGATATAGGGAAAGGACTTGTCGTCGCGCAAGAGCACATTAAAGCGCGGCCGCAAGCGCTTGATCAGATTCGCTTCCAGAAGCAGCGCTTCGGTTTCCGTGCGCGTCGTCACGAATTCCATGTTCGCCGTCTGGCGCACCATCTGGGCGATGCGGTTGGAATGCACGCGGCCGACGGCGTAATTGTTGACGCGCTTCTTCAGGCTGCGCGCCTTGCCGACATAGAGCACGTCGCCCTCGGCATTGAACATGCGGTAGACGCCGGGGCTGTTCGGCAGCCGCTTGACGAATTCGCCGATCAGTTCCGCGCCGAGGAGCCCGGTTTCATTGAGGCTGCCTGCATTCCAGTCGACCGTCGCCGCAAGCGGCGCGGCGACGGAAGCGTCGCCTTCCACCTCGATATCGTCTTCGCTCTCATCCGTATCATCGTAGAGAACGCCGCCATCCGGCAGCTTTCGTCCGTTCATTCCGTAATCTCCGCCACATCGGGCGTCTGCCAGGCGAGGTGCTGGCCGCCGTCGAGGGCAATCATCTGGCCGGTGATCGAGGGCGTGTCGTAAAGGAAACGAATCGCTTGTCCGAATTCCTCCAGCGCCGGCCCTCGCTGCAAGATAAGGGCTGAGACCTGCGCTTGGAAGTCCTCCATCGCCTGCCGCTCGCTCGGCATCGAGGGGCCGGGGCCGATGGCATTGACGCGGATGCGTGGCGCCAATGCCTGTGCAAGCGTTTGCGTTGCCGTCCACAGCGCCGATTTGGAGAGGGTATAGGAATAGAAGCTGGGCCTCAGCGCCCAGACCCGCTGATCGATGATATTGACGATCAGCCCGGCTGCCTCAGCGGGCATCTGCTGCGCGAAGGCCGCCGCAAGAATAGAGGGCGCACGGACATGCAGGTCGAAGTGCAATGCCCATGTGGCGGCATTGAAACTACGCGCTGAATCATGCTGGAAGACCGACGCATTATTGACGAGTAGATCGAGCGGCCCGAGCGCTTCCGACGCCCTTGTAATGAGCTCGCCCGTTTCGCCGATATCGGTGAGGTCGGCCTGCAGGGCGGTCGCCCTATATCCCTTTCGCCGCAATTCCGCCACCAGCTCTTCGGCCTCGCCGATGGAGCCGTTCGCGTGGATCGCAACGGAAAAGCCATTTGCAGCAAGGTCTTCGGCGATTGCCCGGCCTATTCTCTTAGCAGCCCCTGTAATAAGGGCCGAGCGAAGTCTTTTGTGGTTCAAAATCTTGCCTTCTGATCCCGCGAGTCTGTCTGCAGACTATATAGGCGCCGGCGGAGATTATATAAATAGGCCGTTGCGGTTGCGTCCGAGGGTCGGATATTCTATGTATTATTTAAGAATGCGATTTCTTAAAATAAGTATTTTCAGTTTAACACTTCAGTATGGTTAATGAAGTGTATGTTGCGCCAAAGCAACATCGAATTTCAGCCATGCGGCAGCCACAATGATATCACAATTTGGCTCTTTCAAATCCGCATTTGAGTTCCAATTTCAGTCTCGATCCGGAAGGGACATCTGGCAATATCCCGCCAATGCTTCACTGATAGACAGATGACAAGCGGCGCGGGACTGAAAGGAGACTAAGTATGCGTGTACTCATTGCTGGCCTCATGGCCTCCGTTTTTGCAATTGCGGGCGTCTCGGCAGCTCAGGCGGCCGATGCCGTCGACCAGGTTCCGGAAGCACCGGTCGCCCAGGAAGCTCCAGTAAAGCCGGCAGGCAACTGGGAAGGCTTTTATCTCGGCGGCGCCGGCACCTACAACATGGGTGACTTCGGTTCCGACCGCCACACCTACGGTTTCGGCGGCCAGGTTTTCACCGGCTACAACTGGCAGCAGGGCCAGATCGTTTACGGCGTTGAATCCGATCTCGGCTACAGCGGCGACGACGTCTCCTCGGGCGGCGTCAAGAACAAGTATGGCTGGAACGGCTCCGTCCGTGGCCGCGTCGGCTACGACATGAACCCCTTCCTGCTCTACGGCACGGCCGGTCTTGCCATCGGCGACGTCAAGGTTTCCGACGACACTTCGGACGAAAGCAAGACGAACTTCGGCTATACGGTCGGCGCCGGTGTCGAAGCCTTCGTGACCAACAACATCACGACGCGCCTCGAATATCGCTACACCGACTACCAGAGCAAGGATTACGACCTCGACTCCGGCAGCTTCTCGCGCGGTTACGACGAGAACAGCGTCAAGCTCGGTATCGGCGTCAAGTTCTAAGCGGGTTGAATATCCTGACATGGAAAAGCCGGGCACGTCGCCCGGCTTTTTGCTGTCTGCTCGTTGCTCCAGACGCTGAGCCCGCTCAACCCTCAGACTTGAGCTCGCTATGGGCCGGGAATTTCTTGTCGAACTGCCGCTGCCAGTCGATCAGCGGCGCATGATCGGCTTCCCACTGGTCCTTGAAGCGCAGTTCGAGATAATCGAGCGTCGCGGCCAGCGCGAAATGTCCGCCATTGAGCTTCTTGCCTGTTTTCGGGGGATTGGCGCTGAGATGAGCGAGCCCGCTCGTCGCCTTCTTCCACTGCCGGTCGATCCACGGCTGATGGACCTTTTCCGCGTCGCGGAAGCGCCGCTCGTAGACGATCGCCAGCAGGCAGTCGCAGATGCCGTCGCAGAGCGCCTCGAGGATTTCCGCATCCGTGCGCTTGCCCTTCTTCGAAGGGTAGAGCCCGCCCTTCGTCAGCCGGTCGAAATAATGCATGATCGCCACGCTGTCATATATCGAGACCCCGTCATCGGTCAGCAGCGTCGGGATCTTGCCGAGCGGATTGTTGTCCATCAGGATCGCCGGTCCGGTATTGGTGTCGACCCGGATGGCGTTTACCTCCAGGCCCAGAAAATGCGCGGCCATCCGCACCTTGTTGGAATAGGGCGAGGCGGGCGAACAAAGGAGCTTCATGGGACACCTGATGAGATTGTGGAACTGCGGCGCGGACTATTCCCGAAGCGGGTTGCCCGGTCAATCGTCCTTGACCGCCTTGTTCTCGCCGCGCAGCCAGAAGGCGCGGTTCGAGGCAAAGCGGTCTTGCGCTAGATGGTCCTTCAATGCGGGCAGCAACTGGTGCAATTCGTCCTTCAGCGTGAAGGGCGGGTTGACGATGACGAGGCCTGAGCCCGTCAGTCCGGTAATGCCGCGGTCGCTGCGAACGGCGAGTTCGGCGCAGAGCATTTTCGGAATGTCGAGCGCCTGCAGCGCCTCGTGGAATTCCTTGATCGGCGCACCCTTCTTCAGCGGATACCACAGGCAATAGGTGCCGCCGGGAAAGCGGCGGTAGGCTTTTTCCAGTCCCTCGGCCAGCCGCTGATATTCGTCCTCTTCCTCGAAGGGCGGATCGACGAGCACGATGCCGCGCTTCTCCTTCGGCGGCAGATGTGCGCCGAGCGCCAGCCAGCCGTCGAGCTCGGTGATGCGGGCGTGGTGATCACCCTCGAACAGCCGGTGCAGCCTAACGTAGTCCTCGGGATGCAATTCCATCGCCGACAGCCGGTCCTGCGGCCGGAACAGCATGCGCGCAAGTTTCGGCGAGCCGGGATAGAAGCGGATGCCGCCCTGAGGATTGAGTTCGCGGATTGCCGAGAGGTAGGGCTCCAGCAGTTCGGAAACCTGAGGGCCGAGCTCTGCCTCCATCAGCTTGCCGATTCCATCGATCCATTCGCCGGTTTTCTGTGCCTCTTCGGAGGAGAGGTCGTAGAGCCCGATGCCGGCATGCGTGTCGAGCACGCGGAATCCGCCATCTTTTTTCTGCATGTAGCGGATCAGCCGCGTCAGCACGACATGTTTCAGCACATCGGCAAAGTTGCCCGCGTGATAGATGTGGCGGTAGTTCATTTTTGCTGATGTCCGTATGAATTCGCGTCATGGGGAATTTTTGTGGCTTTTGGCCGTGCAAGCCTTGGAATATACAAATGCCATGAACATTGCGACCCCCATCCACGCCAAATCATCGAAGCCGGAGAATAGGGTAGGCCATACCGCCTGTCCGCATGACTGTCCCTCCACCTGCGCGCTGGAGGTCGATATATCAGAGGATGGCCGCATCGGCCGTGTGCGCGGCGCCAATGACCATACCTACACGTCGGGTGTCATCTGCGCCAAGGTCGCCCGTTATGCCGAGCGGCTCTACCATCCCGACCGCCTGATGCATCCTCTACGCCGCGCCGGCGCCAAGGGGGCAGGGCAGTGGCAGCAGATTTCCTGGGACGATGCGCTGGATGAGATCGCCGAAGCCTTTGTGAAGTCCGAGGCAAGGGACGGCAGCGAGGCGATCTGGCCCTATTTCTACGCCGGTACCATGGGCTGGGTGCAGCGCGATTCCATCGATCGCCTGCGTCATGCCAAGCGTTACTCCGGCTTCTTCTCCTCGATCTGCACCAACCCCGCCTGGACCGGCTTCACCATGGCGACCGGCACGCTGCGCGGTCCCGATCCGCGCGAAATGGGCCGCACCGATTGCGTCGTCATCTGGGGCACCAACGCGGTGTCGACCCAGATCAACGTGATGACCCACGCCATCAAGTCGCGCAAGGAGCGCGGCGCGAAGATCGTCGTCATCGACATTTACGACAATCCGACGATGAAGCAGGCCGACATGGCGCTGATCGTCAGGCCGGGCACCGACGCCGCACTCGCCTGCGCCGTCATGCACATCGCCTTCCGCGACGGTTACGCCGACCGCGCTTACATGGCGAGATATGCAGATGATCCCGAGGGGCTTGAGGCGCATCTGAAAACCAAGACGCCGCAATGGGCTGCCGCTATCACCGGCCTTTCGGTCGAGGAAATCGAAGCCTTCGCCAGCCTCGTCGGCACGACGAAGAAGACCTTCTTCCGCCTGGGTTATGGCTTCACCCGCCAGCGCAACGGCGCGGTCGCCATGCATGCGGCCGCCTCGATCGCCACGGTTCTCGGCTCCTGGCAATATGAGGGCGGCGGCGCTTTCCATTCGAACAGCGATATCTTCCGCATGAACAGTGCCGAACTGACCGGCCGGTCGATGAAGGATGCCGATATCCGCATGCTCGATCAGTCGCAGATCGGCCGCGTGCTGACCGGCGATCCCGTGGCGCTGCGCCACCGCGGTCCGGTGACGTCAATGCTGATCCAGAACACCAATCCCGCAAACATCGCCCCCGAGCAGCGCCTCGTCAGACGCGGCTTTGCCCGCAACGACCTCTTCGTCGCCGTGCACGAGCAGTTCATGACGGAAACGGCCGAGATCGCCGATATCGTCATTCCCGCGACGATGTTCGTCGAGCACGACGACATCTACCGGGCCGGCGGCCAGAACCATATCCTGCTGGGACCGAAGTTGGTCGAGCCGCCGCCAACCGTGCGCACCAATCTCTTCGTCATCGAGGAACTGGCCAAACGCCTCGGCGTCGCCGATCGCCCCGGCTTCGGCTTCACCGCCCGCGAAATGGTCGACCGCATCCTGGAATCGAGCGGCCTGCCGGATTACGACCATTTCCTCGAACACAAATGGTTCGATCGCCAGCCTGCTTTCGAGGAAGCGCATTACCTGAACGGCTTTGCCCATCCGGATGGCAAGTTCCATTTCCGCCCGGACTGGATCAATCAGCCGGCGCCGAACAAGCCACCGGCGGCGATCGGCGCACTCGGGCCGCACGCCGCGCTTCCGGCCTTCCCCGATCAGGTCGATGTCATCGAAGTCGCCGATATCGAGCATCCCTTCCGCCTCGCCACGTCGCCGGCCCGCAACTTCCTGAATTCGAGCTTCTCCGAGACCAAGACCTCTCGCCAGAAAGAAGGCCGCCCCGAGGTGATGATCAATCCGGCCGATGCCGAAGCCAACGGCATCGCCCATGGCGATCTCGTCCGCATCGGCAACAGCCGCGGCGATCTGCGAATCCACGCCCGCATCACCACCGAAGTGAAATCCGGCGTGCTGATTGCCGAGGGGCTTTGGCCGAACAAGGCGCATGTCGACGGGGAGGGCATCAACGTCTTGACTGGCGCCGACCCTGTCGCGCCTTATGGCGGCGCGGCCGTGCACGACAACAAGGTCTGGCTTCGCAGGGACGCAGCATGACCCAGCCGAAATCCCGGGTGAAGATCGCCGGCGAGGAAACCCTGTCGAATGGGTGGACGCGGCTGAGCAGCTACCTCCTCGACTATATCGACCGCAAGGGCGCAACCCAGCGGTTGAAGCGGGAAGTCTACCACCGCACACCGGCCGCCTGCATCCTGCTTTACGATCCGAAGCGCGACCTCGTCGTTCTCGTCCGTCAGTTCCGCCTCGCCGTTCATCTCAACGGCGATCCCGCCTGGATAATCGAGGTTCCGGCAGGCCTTCTCGACGACGACCATCCCGAAGCGGCAATCCGTCGCGAGGCGATGGAGGAGACCGGCTATCGCCTGCGCGATGCGCGCTTCCTGTTCAAATCCTACACCTCGCCGGGCGCGGTCACCGAAGTCGTCCACTTCTTCGCAGCCCTCGTCGACATCGCCGACCGCGTGGCCGAAGGCGGCGGCCTGGACGAGGAACACGAGGATATCGAAGTCCTTGAGATCCCGCTCGACGAGGCGGCAGCGATGATCGAAACCGGCGAGGTCTTCGACGTCAAAACGATCGTGCTTCTGCAATGGGCCTTGTTGAACAGGGCAAAGCTGACGGCGTGAATCTGCGAGGCGGGCGCGTCGGATCATTTCCAAAGCGCAAGTTTCCGCTTTAAGATGATACGGCGCGAAATTTCATACGACTGTCACGAAGCGGTTCTATCCGCTGCGGTTTGTCAATCATCGGATGCGGTCAGGAGAAAGCCCATGTGGCTCAGCAATTTCACCCTCGTTCTCCCAAACGAGGTGGTGAGTGAAGGTTCCGTGCGTGTTGAGGGTGGCGCCATCGCCGAGATCAGGCCGGAGCCGGTCGCCGGTGCTGCGATCGATGGCGGCGGGCGGCTGCTGATGCCGGGATTCGTCGATCTCCACGGTGATATGATCGAGCGCGAAATCGCCCCGCGGCCGAACGCGACGATGCCGATCGATTTCGGCATCCACGAACTCGACAAGAAGCTTGCCGCCGCCGGTGTCACGACGGCGTTTGCCGCCGTCTCCTTCGCGACCGAAAGCGTCTACGGCCACGTCCGTTCGCTGGAGACGACATCGGCGGTAATCGAGGGCATCAACCGCCTGCGCGACGACCTGCTGATCGACCACCGCGTCCACGCCCGCTACGAGATCACCAATGTCGGCGCAGCGCCCGCACTCGAACGCCTGTTGAAATCCGATCAGATCGACATGGTCTCGCTGACCGACCATACGCCGGGTCAGGGCCAGTATAACAACCTGCAAAGCTACATCTTGAGCATCTCCGAGCGCCGCGCCATCTCCGAGGAAATGGCGGCGGAGATGGTCGCCAAGCGCATCGCCATGCGCAGCAATCCTGACATCGAGGCCAAGCTGAAGGAGATTGTCGCGCTGTCGCTGAAGCACAAGCTGTCGCTTGCCTCGCATGACGATGACAGCGTCGAAAAAGTCGCCGAAATGCACGATCTCGGCGTCACCATCAGCGAGTTTCCGGTCACCGCACCTGCGGCGGAGGAGGCGCGCCGTCGCGGCCTCTGGACCCTGATGGGCGCGCCGAACGCGCTGCGCGGCCAGTCGATGTCGGGCAATCTCAGCGCGCTGGATGCTGCAAGGGCCGGCCTGCTCAGCGTCATCGCCGCCGACTATCATCCGGCCGCCTTCGTGCCCGGCATCTTCAAGCTCGCCGACATGGTGGAAGGCGGCCTGCCGGCAGCCGTCGCCATGGCAACCGGCAATGCGGCCCGTTCCGCCGGTCTGTCGGATCGTGGCGAGATCGCCATCGGCCAACGCGCCGATCTGGTCGTGGTCGAGCCGGGTGATATCAATCGCATCCGCGCCACCTTCCGCGCCGGCCGCTTCGTCTACAGCGACGGTACGTTGCATCCATTGCGGGCGCTGGCGGCTTAGAGCAATTCCAGGAAAAGTGCGAAGCGGTTTTCCGTCCGGAATTGTGTAAAATCAAAAGCTTAAAGCCGATCGGCTCTAAGCGCGGTCGCCGATCAGCGAAATAAGCTGGGCCTTGGGTGCGGCGGTCGAGGCCTCCGCGCCGACGGCCCTGCCGTCTTCCATCGTCACACGGCCTTCGGCAAAGAGCCGCAAGGCTTGCGGATAGATCTGGTGTTCGATGGTGAGCACACGCGCGGCAAGGCTTTCGGCCGTGTCACCGGAAAGAACCGGCACGGCCGCCTGGCCGATCACCGGCCCCTCATCCATGCCTTCGGTGACGAAATGCACCGTGCAGCCGGCGATCCGCATACCGGCGTCGATCGCACGCTGATGCGTATTCAGGCCGGGAAACAGCGGCAGCAGGGAAGGGTGGATGTTGAGCATCCGGCCTTCGTAGCGCTGGATGAAGGTCGGCGTCAGCAGCCGCATATAGCCTGCCAGGCAGAGAATATCGGGTGAAAGCTCATCGAGCGCCGAAAAGATCGCCGCCTCATGCGCGTCCTTGCTGGCATAGTCCTTGCGAGGAAAAGCGAAGGTGGCAATGCCTTCGGCGGCGGCCTTGGCAAGCCCGCCGGCATCCGCCTTGTCGGAAATCACCCCGACGATCTCGGCCGGATAGTCGGCTGCCTTTGCCGCCGCAACCAGCGCCATCATGTTGGAGCCGCTGCCTGATATGAAGACGACGGCGCGTTTGCGCGGCGAGCTCATATGGCAAGCGTGCCCTTGTAGACCGTGCCGGCAGCGCCTTCTTCGCGGGCAATCATGCGGCCGAGCGTGATAACTGTCTCGCCCTCGGCTTCGAGTGCCGCGGAAACCGTCGCGACATTCTCGCCGGCAACGACAGCGATCATGCCGACGCCGCAGTTGAAGGTGCGCAGCATTTCCTTGGCTTCGACGCCGCCCGTCTTGGCGAGCCATGAAAACACCGGCGGCACCTTGACGGTGGCAAGATCGATCTCGGCCGCTAGATGCTTCGGCAGCACGCGCGGAATATTTTCCGGGAAGCCGCCGCCGGTGATGTGCGCCAGCGCCTTGATGGCGCCGGTCTCGCGGATCGCCTTCAGAAGCGGCTTCACATAAATGCGCGTCGGCTCGAGCAGGGCTTCGCCGAGCTTCTTGTCTTCGGTGAACGGCGCCGGTGAATCCCAATCGAGGCCGGACAATTCGACGATCTTGCGCACCAGCGAGAAGCCGTTGGAATGGACGCCGGAGGAGGCGAGGCCGAGGATCACGTCACCCTCGGCAATATCGCCTGATGGCAGGAGCTTGCCGCGTTCGGCTGCACCGACGGCAAAACCGGCGAGATCGTAGTCGCCGGAGGAATACATGCCGGGCATCTCGGCCGTCTCGCCGCCGATCAGCGCGCAGCCGGCCTCGCGGCAGCCGGCGGCAATGCCCCCGACGATGGCCGCGCCTTGGTCTGGGTCGAGCTTGCCGGTCGCGAAATAATCGAGGAAGAAAAGCGGCTCGGCGCCCTGTACCACGAGATCGTTGACGCACATGGCGACGAGGTCGATGCCGACGGTGTCGTGATAGTCGGCATCGATCGCGATCTTCAGCTTGGTGCCGACGCCGTCATTGGCAGCGACGAGAACCGGATCGGTAAAGCCTGCCGCCTTGAGGTCGAAAAGCCCGCCGAAGCCGCCGATCTCGCCGTCGGCGCCGGGACGACGGGTCGAGCGCACCGCCGGCTTGATCTTCTCGACGAGGAGGTTGCCGGCATCGATGTCGACGCCCGCATCGCTATATGTCAGGCCGTTTTTCCCAGACTGGCTCATGCTGGTCTCCGATGGCTATTTCAGGCGGCAAACGTGCCGCGTCATCTGCCGGTCGCAATTGCATGACAGGGGCTTTTATGCAAGCGCTGCATGGCAAAAGCCCCCAATTTCCCGCGTCTTCTTCCGGCCTTTCCGGGATTTGGCGCGACAGGGTTGACCATCTTTGCGCCTGCATCCTATGTGCTGAATGGCCGCTTCGGATCGCATGCTGCGTTCGGGCGGCGGCGAGCGATCAGCGGGGAAGGCAATGCCACAGCAAGTCAGTGGGAACATTCTCAAGCGTCAGATCTTCTTCTGGCTGGCGGCGCTCGTCTTTTTCATCGCCTTCCTTTATGTCTTCAGCTCGATCCTGCTGCCCTTCATCGCCGGCATGGCGATTGCCTATTTCCTTGATCCGGTGGCTGACCGGCTGGAACGCCTGGGTCTGAGCCGCATGATGGCGACCATCGGTATTCTCGTCGCCTTCGTCATCGTCTTCACGCTGGCGCTGATGATCCTCATTCCGGTGCTCATCAGCCAGTTCAACGATTTCGCTCAGCGTCTGCCGGGTTATATCAGCCAATTACAGCAGTTCATCACGCAGGCGCAGAATTCGCTGCTGCCGGACTGGGTCGAGAACCAGATGGGCACGATCAAGGACAATCTCTCTGGCATCCTGTCGGAGGGCATGGGCTTCCTCACTGGGCTCTTTGCGCAGATCTGGAATTCCGGAAAGGCGATCGTCGACGTCATATCGCTGCTCGTGGTCACCCCCGTCGTCGCCTTCTACATCCTGCTCGATTGGGACCGTATGATTGCCAAGGTCGACCAATGGATCCCGCGCGATTATGTCAGCGATGTTCGCCAGATCGCCAAGGAGATCGACCAGGCGATTGCCGGCTTCATCCGCGGCCAGGGCTCGCTCTGCCTCATCCTCGGCATCTATTACGCCGCCGGCCTCTCTCTCGTCGGGCTGAATTTCGGCCTGCTGATCGGCCTCTTCGCCGGCATGATCAGCTTCATTCCCTATGTCGGCTCGATGGTTGGCCTCGTGCTGGCGGTCGGCGTGGCGCTTGTGCAGTTCTGGCCCGATTATCCGTGGATCGGCCTGGTGCTCGTCGTCTTCTTCAGCGGTCAGTTCCTGGAAGGCAACATTCTGCAGCCTAAGCTCGTCGGCTCCAGCGTCGGCCTGCATCCGGTCTGGCTGATGTTTGCGCTCTTTGCCTTCGGCGCGCTCTTCGGTTTCGTCGGGCTTCTGGTTGCCGTGCCGGCGGCGGCGGCCGTCGGCGTCCTTGTCCGTTTCGCGCTTTCACGCTACCTTCAGAGCGATCTTTATTTTGGCGGGTCGCCCAGTGGCCACGCCCGGAAGACGAAATCAGTTCCCAATGAATGACGTGAAAAACGCTGATCCGAAGCGCAATGCCGGAGAGCAACTGCCGCTGGTCTTTTCGCACGATGCCGCAAGCGGGCGCGACGACCTCCTGATCTCGGAGCGTCTCGCCGCCGCCGTTTCGATCGTCGATGCCTGGCCGGCATGGCCATCGCCGGTCGTCGTGCTCGCCGGCCCCGTCGGCTCGGGAAAATCGCATCTGGCCCGCATCTGGCGGGAATTGAGCGGCGCCGTCGACATCCATCCCGAGCTTGGCTCGGACGCCGCGGTTGCCGCCGCCGCCGGACCGGTGCTGTTTGAGGACGCCGACCGCCTCGGCTTCGACGACAATGCGCTCTTCCACGTCATCAACAGCGTTCGCGAAAACGGCACCAGCCTGTTGATGACCAGCCGTCTCTGGCCGATGTCGTGGCCGGTTTTGCTGCCCGATCTGCGCTCGCGCCTGAAAGCGGCAACCGTCGTCGAGATCGGCGAACCCGATGAGGTGCTGTTGTCGCAGGTGATCGTCAAGCTCTTCGCCGACCGGCAGCTTTATATAGATGACAAGCTCGTGCTCTATATCGTTGTCAGGATGGAGCGGTCGCTGAACGCGGCCCAGACAATCGTCGAAAGGCTTGACCGGCTGGCCCTGTCGCGGGGCACGAAAATCACCCGGTCTCTTGCTGCCGAAGTATTGAATGAATTGGGAAATTCGGAACCGGCCGATTGACTGTCACAGTTCCGTCGTCAAACTGATATAATTGCCTTTGGCGATTGAAAACGGGGTAAGCGGACCATGGATAGCGCAGTCGCAGAACATCAGGAACTCACTCCGGAAATCAACGACAACACCCCCCCGCTGGAAGAGCTGCTCAAGAGCCCCGAGCGCTTCATTAACAGAGAATTCTCCTGGCTGCAGTTCAACCGCCGTGTCCTGGAAGAAACTTTGAATACCGAGCATCCGTTGCTCGAGCGTGTCCGCTTCCTGTCGATCTCGGCCGCCAACCTCGATGAGTTCTTCATGGTGCGTGTCGCCGGCCTCGAAGGCCAGGTACGCCAGAATATCGCCATCCGCAGCCCTGACGGCAAGACGCCGGCCGAGCAGCTCGACTCGATCCTGCAGGAGATCGACCATCTGCAGATGGAGCAACAGGCCTCGCTCGCCGTGCTGCAGCAATATCTCGCCAAGGAAGACATCCTGATCGTGCGCCCCGGCGCCCTGAGCGAGGGCGACCGCCAGTGGCTGGCCGCCGAGTTCGAACAGGCGATCTTCCCGGTGCTGACGCCGCTGTCGATCGATCCCGCCCATCCGTTCCCCTTCATTCCGAATCTCGGCTTCTCCATCGGTCTGCAGCTCGTCAGCAAGAACGGCCGCGAGCCGATGACGGCGCTGCTGCGCCTGCCGGTGGCGCTCGACCGCTTCGTCCGCCTGCCGGATGATGGAAACACAATCCGCTACATCACGCTGGAAGACGTCGCCAACATCTTCATCCATCGGCTCTACCCGGGTTACGAGGTGCAGGGCTCCGGTACGTTCCGCGTCATCCGCGACAGCGATATCGAAGTCGAGGAAGAGGCCGAGGATCTCGTCCGCTTCTTCGAAACGGCGCTGAAACGCCGCCGCCGCGGCAAGGTCATCCGCATCGAGACCGATTCGGAAATGCCGGCGTCGCTGCGCCAGTTCGTCGTCCAGGCGCTGAGCATCCCCGACAATCGCGTCGCCGTTCTGCCGGGTCTTCTGGCGCTGAACACGCTGTCGGAGATCACCAAGGCGCCGCGCGACGATCTGCGCTTTGCCCCCTACAATGCGCGATTTCCCGAGCGCGTCCGCGAACACGCCGGCGATTGCTTTGCCGCCATCCGCGAAAAGGACATGGTCGTCCATCACCCCTACGAATCCTTCGACGTGGTGGTCCAGTTTCTTCTCCAGGCTGCGCACGATCCTGACGTCCTGGCGATAAAGCAGACGCTTTACCGCACCTCCAACGACAGCCCGATCGTTCGCGCGCTGATCGATGCCGCCGAAGCCGGCAAGTCGGTGACGGCGTTGGTCGAGCTCAAGGCCCGCTTCGACGAAGAGGCGAACATCCGCTGGGCGCGTGACCTCGAACGCGCCGGCGTCCAGGTCGTCTTCGGCTTTATCGAGCTCAAGACCCACGCCAAGATGTCGCTGGTCGTCCGTCGCGAGGATGGCAAACTGCGCACCTATTGCCATCTCGGCACCGGCAACTATCACCCGATCACCGCGAAGATCTACACCGACCTTTCCTACTTCACCTGCAATCCCGTCATTGCCCACGACATGGCGAACATCTTTAACTTCATCACCGGTTACGGCGAGCCGGAACAGGGCATGCAGCTCGCGATCTCGCCCTATACGATGCGCTCGCGCATCCTGCGTCACATCGAGGAAGAGGTCCAGCACGCCAGGAACGGCGCACCGGCGGCGATCTGGATGAAGATGAATTCGCTTGTCGATCCCGATATCATCGACGCGCTCTATCGCGCCAGCCACGCCGGCGTCGAGATCGATCTCGTCGTGCGCGGCATTTGCTGCCTGCGTCCGCAGGTGCCCGGCCTTTCGGAAAAGATCCGCGTCAAGTCGATCGTCGGCCGCTTCCTCGAGCACAGCCGCATCTTCTGCTTCGGCAACGGCCACGGCCTGCCGTCCGACAAGGCACTGGTTTACATCGGCTCGGCCGACATGATGCCGAGGAACCTCGATCGTCGCGTCGAAACCATGGTTCCGCTGACAAATCCCACCGTTCACGAGCAGGTCTTGTCACAGATTATGCTCGGCAACGTGATTGACAATCAACAAAGCTACGAGATATTGCCCGACGGTACGTCGCGTCGCATGGAAGTGCGCAGGGGCGAAGAACCGTTCAATGCGCAGCAGTATTTCATGACCAATCCGAGCCTGTCAGGCCGTGGTGAAGCTCTGAAGTCCAGTGCGCCGAAGCTGATCGCCGGCCTGCTCGAAGGCCGCAACAACAAGTAAAACTGGACCTAAATGGTTGAATCTGAAGCCCAGGGGCGCCTTCCGGGGATCGCCCCGGTCTCCGTCGTCGATATTGGATCGAATTCGATTCGTCTTGTCGTTTACGAAGGCATGTCCCGTTCGCCGACCGTCCTCTTCAATGAAAAGGTCCTCTGCGGCCTCGGCAAGGGCGTAGCCCTTACCGGTAAGATGGATGAAGACAGCGTCAGCCGGGCTCTGGCGGCGCTGCACCGTTTCAAGGCTCTGTCCGACCAGGCGCGGGCTGCCACCATGTATGTGCTGGCGACGGCGGCCGCGCGCGAGGCGAGCAACGGTCCTGATTTCATCCATCAGGCAGAAACCATCCTGAACCGCAAGGTCCGCGTGCTCTCGGGCGAGGAAGAGGCGAAATTCGCCTCGCTCGGCGTCATCAGCGGTTTCTATAATCCTGACGGCATTGCCGGTGATCTCGGCGGCGGCTCGCTGGAGCTGATCGATATCAAAGGCAAGGAAGTCGGCAAGGGCATCACGCTGCCGCTCGGCGGCCTACGCCTGTCGGAATATGCCGGCGGCTCGCTTTCCAAGGCCCAGACCTTTGCCCGCAAGCAGCTGAAGACGGCAAAGCTGTTGTCGAAAGGCGAGGGGCGGACCTTCTACGCCGTCGGCGGCACCTGGCGAAACATTGCCAAGCTGCACATGGAAATCACCCATTATCCGCTGCACATGATGCAGGGCTATGAGGTGTCGCTCGAAGCGATGATGCTGTTCCTCGAACAGTTGGTGACCGCGCGCGATTCCAGGGAGCCGGCGCTGCAGGCCGTTTCCAAGCACCGCCGTTCACTGCTGCCCTTCGGCGCTATTGCCATGAAGGAGGTGTTGAGTGCGATGAAGCCGTCGGTGATTTCCTTCTCGGCGCAGGGTGTGCGCGAGGGATATCTTTATTCGCTGCTGTCGGAGTCCGAGCGCCGCCTGGATCCGCTGCTTGCCGCCGCTGGCGAACTGGCGATCCTGCGTGCCCGTTCGCCGGAGCATGCCCGCGAGCTGGCGGAATGGACCGGCCGCATGATGCCCCTCTTCGGCATCCAGGAAACCGACGAGGAAAGCCGCTACCGCCAGGCCGCCTGTCTGCTGGCCGATATCAGCTGGCGCGCCCATCCTGATTATCGCGGCCTGCAGGCGCTGAACGTCATTGCCCACTCTTCCTTCGTCGGTATCAGTCATCCCGGCCGCGCCTTCATCGCGCTTTCCAACTATTACCGTTTCGAAGGCCTGCATGACGACGGCGCCACCGGTCCGCTGGCGCAGATCGCCACGCCCCAGCTCATCGAGCGCGCCAAGGTGCTCGGCGGCATGCTGCGCGTCGTCTACCTCTTCTCGGCCTCGATGCCAGGCATCGTCAAGAACCTGACCTTCCGCAAATCGTCGAGCCCGGACCTCGACCTCGAATTCGTCGTGCCTCCCGAATACCGCGATTTCGCCGGCGAACGCCTGGACGGCCGCTTGCAACAGCTGTCGAGGCTCACGAACAAGCGGTTGGCGTTTCGGTTCGAATAGGTCTGCAGCGATTCAGCTCGGCTTGACGTTCAAGATGCGGGAAGCCCCTGCGCCCAGCCAATCTCCCCACCTGTGGGGTGTCCGAAGGACGGGTCGAGACGCGTGGCTCGACCCCGGGGCCGGCAGGGCAGAGGGGGCACACACGGCACAGCGTCAACGAAAAAGGCGCCGCCTTCGCGCCGCCCTCTGCATTTCAACCCGAGAATTCCGAACTTACTTCGCGTTCAAAAACTCGCCAACCTCAACCAGACTGAACTCGTTATTGTCGGCCTTGTCGACGGCGCGGCCGGCCGAAAAGGGCAGATTGTTGTCGTTGCCGATGATGATGTGCGTGGCGTCGACGCGATCGACGTTTTCGATCGTCACGAAGGGCATGTCGTAAACGCCGTCCTTGCTGCCGGCCTTCTTCTTGTTGTCGGGGTCCTGGATGTTCAGGAGATCGATATAGCCGATCTTGCGGACGGCCATGCCGACATTGGCATCGTTGAACTTGATCTTGTAGACGCGCTTCAGCACGGCCGGAGCTTCGAAGCAATCCGGCTTCGGCTGCTTCGGGTCGGCGCAGGCCTTGTCCGTCGTGCCGGCGCCGTTATCGCGCTCGATGACGAGAGCGGTCGTGTCGTCGAGCATGTTGAAGTCGCCGATCGACACACCCTTGTCCTCGAATGGATAGAGCCAGCTGCGGCCGGTCCACTTCTTCGAAGCGACATCGAACTCGATGACGCGGATGGCGGTGTGGCCGTCGATGGTTTCCACCGTGCCGTCATCCTTGTAGATGGCGCCTTCGAGCAGGCCGTAGAGCTTGGCGCCGTCCTTCGACATGGCGAGGCCTTCGAAGCCGCCGGAGCGCTTCAGATTGAAGACCGGCATCTTCGCAGCCGGGTTGGCCGGAACCGATATAAGCGGATTGTCGGGCGAAAGCACCGGCTTGCCGTCGAGCGTCGTTGGGATGACGTCGGTGAGGCGGCCTGATGTGTCGAACTTCAGGATGTAGGGACCGAATTCGTCGCCGATCCAGAAGCCATCGGCAACCGGCTGGATCGATTCGATGTCGAAGTCGGCGCCGGTGAGATAACGCGTATCGGTGCCTTCGAGAACGATCGGGAACGGAGCGATCTTGTTCGGATCGGAAAGGAAGAGGTTCTTGACGACTTCAGCCTTGTTGCCGGCCCAGTCGAACTTCATCTGGTGCAGGAAGAGCATGGAGTCCGACGAGTTGGACTTCGAGCCGAAGCCGTTGTCGGAGAGGGTCCAGAAGGTGCCGTCGGCCATCGTCTTGACGCCGGAGAAACCCTGGATCGGCTGGCCGTCGAAAGGAAGCTTCAGATCGGTGATGCGGGCGCTGTCCTTACCGGGAACGGTGCCGAGCGCTTCGGTGCGCTTGCGGTCCGGCGTCGTAAACTTGCCGGAATGCTTGAGGAATTCGGGGGCATCGGCCGGCGCCGGAACCATGGTGTTGGCAGGCAGGATCGCCTGGCCCGCGAGTTTGGCCGGGAACTGCTGCTGGTCGGCCGAAGCGGCGCCCGTGACCAGGATGAAAAGCGATACGGAAGCAAAAAGGACGTTCTTCATAATATCCCCGTGGAACGGATTGCAAAGGCCTTCCGCTTAGCAGGGCTTCCGTGTCAGCGAATTGACGGTTGGGTGAAGCTTTGGTGACGTCCGGTGTAGTCGTTGCTCAGCCGTGCAGTATGACCGCCTGCGTGTTCAGCACGGTGACCGCGCGCGAGGAGAGCGCCATGACGCCGAGCGCCTGGCCGCGTCCCTTCACGGCATGGGTGCCGAGATCCTCGCAGGATATGTCGTCGGGAAATTTCATGCGCCGGGCAAGCTCGCTGGAAATCAGAATCGATCTGTTCAGACTGCGGCAGAGCGTCTCCAACCGGGCGGTGGTGTTCACCGTATCGCCGAAATAGCTGATCTTATGATGATCGACACCGATTTCGGCGGTGATGATCTCGCCGCCGTGAAGGGCGGCACGGAGCTTCGGCACCTGCCCGTAATTTTTCCGCCAGCCGGCGGCATTGGCGTCGATGTCGGCAAGGATATCGAAGATGCAGCGCACACAACGCGCATTCTTGACGCCGCGGGCAAGTGGCCAGGTGATGATCGCCGCATCGCCGACATAGTCGTTGATCATGCCCTTGTGGCGCCTGACCGGCTCGGCGAAGGTTGCAAACAGCGAGCTCAGCAGCTGTTGCGCCCTGAGGTCGCCGTGCTTTTCGGCAAAAGCCGTCGAATCGACGAGGTCGATGAACAGGAAGACGCGCTCCTCCTTGACCGGATTGCGGTAGCGGCTGATGAGCATGCTGAGAAAAACTTCACGACCAAGCAGTTCTCGCACACGCAAGACGAAGATCAGCATCGTGCAGACCGCCAGCGCATAGACGAAGACTTCGAACGGCATGATGACGAGGTCGAGAAGCGACACCGGCTTCACCATGCCGAGCGACCAGAGCAGCAGGCCGGCGCAGGCAAAGCCGATGCTCATCAGGATTTCGTAGATCAGCAGTTCGGTGAGGATGAAGGCGAAGGTCGGCAGCTTCTGGATGCGCCTGTAAAGCGTCCGAAACAGCACCTTGCGCTCGAAGGCGAGGATCGGCATGCCGATGAAGAGCGCGAAGATCGCCCCGATGATCGGCGTCTGATTGGAGTAGAACATCAGATCATAGACGACGCCGCTGGCCGCAAGAACGATCGTGATCAGGATCCAATTCTGTGTCGGAGATATTTCCCGCATGCCGCCTCTGCGCCGTGATGTTTCCTCTGCCATTGTTTCAGGCGGGAAAAAACCGTCAAGCGATTTCGAAATTGCAGCGCCGCGCGTCTTTTTCAGACGCGCGGCGCTGCAGCACTTTGATTGACTGCCTAATCTATCCTCAAATCGATGCCGATTTAAGGCGTGATGCAGCCGCCTCAGAGGCTGACGGTTTCGACCTTTCGGTCGACGAAGCGCAGAGCGATCGCGCCCTGGATCAGTTGCAGTGCCGGCTCGCCGAAAAGATCGCGCCGCCAGCCGTGCAGGGCAGCGACTTCGGCCTTCTCGCCCTCGGCGGCGATCTTGTCGAGATCTTCGCTATTGGCGATCACCTTCGGCGCCACGCCGTGTTTTTCCGAAATCAGCTTCAGCAGCACCTTCAACAATTCGACGGCAGCAGCGGCCCCTTCGGGCGCCTGCGCTTGGCGTGGCACATGCGGCATATCGGCCTTCGGTAGAGCAAGCGCGGTGTTGACGGCTTCGATGACAGCGGCGCCGGAAGTCGAGCGCTCCCAACCCTTCGGAACGGTGCGCAGACGGCCGAGCGCCTCGGTGTCCTTGGGCTGCTGCTGGGCGATCTCGTAGATCGCATCATCCTTCAGCACCCGCGAACGCGGCACGTTGCGGGCCCGCGCCTCGCGTTCGCGCCAGGCGGCGACATATTTCAGGATCGCCAGCTCCTGCGGCTTGCGCAGGCGCATCTTCAGCCGCTGCCAGGCATCGTCTGGATGCATGTCGTAGGTTTCGCGCGACTCGAGAATGTCCATTTCCTCGGAGAGCCAGGAGCTGCGGCCTTCGCGATCGAGTTCCGCCTTCAGCGACAGGTAGACGTCGCGCAGGTGGGTGACGTCAGCCAGCGCATAATCCAGCTGCTTGTCCGACAGCGGCCGGCGGCTCCAGTCGGTGAAGCGCGACGACTTGTCGATGTGGACGTTCTTGATGCGGCTGACCAACTGGTCATAGGAGACGCTGTCGCCGAAGCCGCAGACCATGGCGGCGACCTGCGTGTCGAAGATCGGATGCGGAATGAGATTGCCGCGATTGAAGATGATTTCGATGTCCTGGCGCGCCGCGTGAAAGACCTTCAGCACCTTCGTATCGGCCATCAGCTCGAAGAAGGGGGCGAGATCGATGCCCTTGGCCAGCGGATCGACGAGAACTTCCGTCGTCGGGCTTGCCATCTGGATCAGGCAGAGTTCCGGCCAGAAGGTCGTTTCGCGCAGGAATTCGGTGTCGATGGTGATGAAGTCGGACTTGGCCAGCTCTTTGCAGGCGGCCGCCAAATCGGCGGTGGTTTGGATCATATCATTTCATTCGCAAGGAAAAGGTCGGTTAAACCTTCCTTCTCCTTTCGGTTCGATATGTCAATACAACAGCATACGCTTCGAGCATTGCTGGCTAAGAATCACGTCCAAACTGAGGCAAGGCGCGATGCACGGCGGCAATCGCGGTGAAAGTGCAGGCAGTCTCAGCTGACCCTGAGATAGCTCGTCATCCCCGTCTTCTGGTGTTCGATGATATGGCAATGCAGCAGCCAGTCGCCGGGATTGTCGGCGACGAAGGCAAGCTGCACCTTCTCGTCCGGCTGGATGAGATAGGTATCGGCGACCAGCGGCATTACCTCCCGCGTCGAGGAGGAGATTGCCGTGAAGCTCATCCCGTGCAGATGGATCGGATGGGCATGCGGCGTGGTATTCTCCAGATTGAAGACATAGCTCTTGCCGAGTTTCAATTCCGCAAGCGGCGCCGTCGGATCGGGCGTGTCGCCTGGCCAGGGCACCTTGTTGATGGCCCAGAAACTGTAGCCGAGCGTGCCGCAGATGCTTTCGACGCTAGCATTCTCGGCCGTGGCGCTCAGCACCAGCGGGATCTGCTCGGCAGTGGTTAGATCGGCCTTCGGGACGGGATTGTCGACAAGCGGCCCAAGATCGCCGATGGCGCGCTTCAACGATGATCCGACCGCGCGCAGGCTGGCGATCGTCTTCGGCGCCGTGCCACGGATATCCTCGAGCGTCGCGACCGCACCTTCGCCATCCGGCATGCGCACGGCAAGATCGAGCCGTTGACCCGGTCCGATCTGCAGGAGGTCGAGGGAAAAACGCTTCGGCACCGGATTGCCGTCGATCGCGATGACGATGGCCTCGGCGCCTTCCATCTTCAGTGAGAAGATCCGCGTCACGTCGGTCACGGCGATGCGCAGCCGAACCAGCCCGCCGGCCGGCGCGTCGTATCGCGGCTCCTGATGCCAGTTGGCGGTGCGCACAGTGCCGTAGGTGCCGGTCTTGGCAGCGTCGCGTGGCCGGAAGGGGGCGATGAATTGTCCGTTGCCGCCGAGCCGCCAGTCGCGCAGGTTCAACACCACCTCGGCATCGAATTGTGGATCGGCCGGATCTTCGACGACGATGACGCCGGTCATGCCGTGCCCCATCTGCGTCAGCGTGTTGCAATGCGGATGATACCAGAAGGTGCCGGCATCGGGCGGTGTGAAGGCATAGTCGAAGCTGTCACCGGTATAGACGTAGGGCTGCGTCATGAACGGCACGCCGTCCATGCTGTTGTCGATGCGAAGCCCGTGCCAATGGATCGTCGTCGGCTCGTCGAGCTCGTTTTTCAGCCGCGCCGCATAGGGTCGCCCCTTCCTCATCCTGAGAATCGGCGGCATGCCGTCATGGCCCCAGCTCATGATATCCCTGGTCGGTCCCGCCTCGGTCAGCATGGCTTCGGTCTTCACCGCCGTCAGCAGCTGCGGTTCGGGAGCAGCCTCGGCAAACCCGAATTTACCGGCAATGCCGATGCCGATGCCATAGGCACCCGCAACAGCGGATGCCTTAAGAAGGTTGCGTCGGCTAAGGAGAGGCATGCGGATGCTCCACGGTGAGAATGCCGATCCTTTTAAAGTTGACCGGCATCTTCATCAATACAGGAAGCGTAGCCAAACTGCCGCAGCATACCGGTCGCAGCCTCGCCATAAACGCGTGTCAAACGCCGAGCCGCGCGCGCCAAGCCTTGACAAATCGGAGCGTCCATGCGCTTTTCCGCCCGATTTTCTTGTCGGCGCTTGAGGGTCTTGGAACCCTTGCTGCCGTCTTAAGCCACATGCCAGGATTTGAGATCATGCATCGCTATCGCAGCCACACATGCGCCGCCCTCCGCAAGTCGGATGTCGGCTCGACCGTCCGTATCTCCGGCTGGGTTCACCGCGTTCGCGACCATGGCGGCGTTCTCTTCATCGATCTTCGCGACCACTACGGCATCACCCAGGTCGTTGCCGATCCCGACAGCCCGGCCTTCCAGATGGCGGAAACCGTGCGCGGCGAGTGGGTCATCCGTATCGACGGCCTCGTCAAGGCCCGCACCGAAGACACCGTCAACAAGACCATGGCAACAGGCGAAATCGAGCTCTACGCACAGGAGATCGAAGTCCTCTCCGCCGCCAAGGAATTGCCGCTGCCGGTCTTCGGCGAGCCGGACTATCCCGAAGACGTCCGCCTGAAGTATCGCTTCCTCGATCTTCGCCGCGAAACGCTGCACCGGAACATCGTCAAGCGCACCCAGGTCATCTCGGCCATGCGCCGCGAAATGGGCAATGTCGGCTTTACGGAGTACACGACGCCGATCCTGACGGCCTCCTCGCCGGAAGGCGCGCGCGACTTCCTCGTGCCGTCGCGCATCCATCCCGGCACTTTCTATGCGCTGCCGCAGGCGCCGCAGCAGTACAAGCAGTTGCTGATGGTTGCCGGCTTCGACCGCTACTTCCAGATCGCGCCGTGCTTCCGCGACGAAGACCCGCGCGCCGATCGCCTGCCGGGCGAATTTTACCAGCTCGACCTCGAAATGAGCTTCGTCACCCAGGAAGACGTCTGGAACACGATGGGCCCGCTGATGACCTCGATCTTCGAGGAATTCGCCGAAGGCAAGCCGGTCACTAAGGAATGGCCGCGCATCCCCTATGACGAAGCGATCCGCAAATATGGCTCCGACAAGCCCGATCTGCGCAACCCGATCGTCATGCAGGCCGTGACCGAGCATTTTGCCGGCTCGGGCTTCAAGGTTTTCGCGGGCATGATCGCCTCCAACCCGAAGGTCGAGATCTGGGCTATTCCGGCCAAGACCGGCGGTTCAAGAGCGTTCTGCGATCGCATGAATGCCTGGGCGCAGTCGACCGGTCAGCCTGGCCTCGGCTACATCTTCTGGCGCAAGGAAGGTGACAAGCTCGAGGGCGCCGGCCCGCTTGCAAAGAACATCGGCGAGGAGCGCACCGACGCGATCCGTACCCAGCTCGGCCTCGATGACGGTGACGCCTGCTTCTTCGTTGCGGGCGATCCGGCGAAGTTCTACAAGTTTGCCGGTGAAGCCCGCACCAAGGCCGGCGAAGAGCTGAACCTTGTCGATCGCGACCGTTTCGAACTCTGCTGGATCGTCGACTTCCCGTTCTTCGAATGGAGCGAGGAAGACAAGAAGGTCGATTTCGCCCACAACCCGTTCTCGATGCCGCAGGGCGGCCTCGATGCGCTTCAGAACCAGGATCCGCTGACGATCAAGGCGTTCCAGTATGACGCCGTCTGCAACGGTTTCGAAATCGCCTCGGGCTCGATCCGTAACCAGTCGCCGGAAACCATGGTCGCCGCCTTCGAGAAGGTCGGCCTCAGCCAGCAGGATGTCGAGGACCGTTTCGGCGGCCTCTACCGCGCCTTCCAGTACGGCGCCCCCCCGCATGGCGGCGCCGCCTTCGGTATCGACCGTATCGTCATGCTGCTCGTCGGCGCGAAGAACCTGCGCGAAATCTCGCTGTTCCCGATGAACCAGCAGGCCCAGGACCTGTTGATGGGCGCCCCGAGCCCGGCAGCGCCGACACAGTTGCGCGAACTCTCGATCCGGCCGATCCCGCCGGTCAAGAAAGACTGAGATCGTCTGATCCCAAATGCAAAAGCCCGGTAATTGCCGGGCTTTTCTGTTGGTTCGGTCGCTCACAATGCCGCGTAGATCGCCTCGCGAAGATCGACTGTGAACTTGCCCCACATGCCCTCCAGCGTCGTGTTGGTCAGCGCAACGACGGTCAACCCGTTGACCGGATCGATGAACCAGCTATGGCCGTAGACGCCGCCCCACTTCAGCGTGCCCTTGGGGAAGGGGACGCCTGCCTCGGCCGGATTGGTGATAACAGACCAGCCGAAGCCAAAGCCGGAGCCGGGCTCGTGCTGCTGGCGCTGGCCGTCTGCCTGGTCCGTCGTCATCATCCCTACGGTTTCGGTCGAGAGCAGCGGTGCGCCGCCCCTACGGATGGTGTCGAGTATGGCCAGGATATCACCCGCCGTTCCCGCCATGCCGGCGCCGCCCGAATGATAGGAGGCCGGGTGGAAGATGCGGTTCGGCGCGAAGCGGATGGGACCCATCAGCGACATCACCAGCGCAGTCTCGCCCATCAGCGCCGGATCGGGTGAAGCGTCCATATAGGCCGCTGCCAGCCGGCTGCGGTCGCGAACCGAAAACGCGGTATCGGCAAGGCCAAGCGGTTTCGTCACCAGTTCAGCAACGGCCTCGCCCAGCGGCACGCTGGTTTCCGCCTCGATGACGCCGCCCAGAACATCCATGGCGACGGAATATTGCCAGTCGCTGCCCGGCGCGAAGCGCAGTGGCGCGCTGGCGATCCGCCGCAGGTTCTCGGCCAGCGGCAGTCCCGGTTCGTCGAGGCCGTCGGAAACGCCGGCGCGGGTATAGGCATCGTCCCCTTCGAAGAAGCTGTAGCTGAGGCCGGACGTATGGGTCAGCAGGTGGCGGATGCGAATGATCGCTTCGCTGCCGTCAGGCAGCCTCGGTTGAAAGTCCGGCAGCCACCTCGTCACCGGGTCGTCGAGTCCGATTCTTCCCTGCTCGACGAGCCGCATCGCAGCGATGGTGACGATTGGCTTGGTGATGGAGGCAAGCCTGAAAATGGTGTCCTCGCGCATCGGCAGACCGTTTTCGCGGTCGGCGAGGCCGGCGGCGCGGCGATGGACGATCTCTCCGTCGCGGGCGATAAGCACCACCGTTCCCACAAGCCGATTGTCGTCGAGAGCGCTTGTGATGGCCGCATCGACTGCTGCTGCAAGCGATGAATTCCTGTCGGCGTCTGCCGTTTCGAGGGGAAGACTCATCAGATTAAACCTTCTATAATCACAATGACCGTTCCTGAATATAGAAGGTCGTTTCGAATTTCTAGAGTGATCATTGTGAAAAATAGACGAGACGTGGAAAATTCTACCGCCCGCCGCCGCGGCCGTCCGCCGGCCTTCGACCGCGAGACCGTTCTCTCGGCTGCCCGCGAAACCTTCTGGGCGCATGGATATGAGGGCGCCTCGATCGCCGATCTCACCGCCGCCATGGGCATCACGCCGCAAAGCCTCTATGCCGCCTTCAACTCGAAGGCCGATCTCTATCGCGCCGCGCTGGAGCAATACCGAGGGCTGGGCTCCGACACGTTTTCCGCACTCGGCGAACCGATCGACACCGTCTCCGCCTTCGAGCGCATATTGCGGGGCTCGGCGGCGATTTTCTCGGCGCCGGAGCATCCGAAAGGCTGCATGATCTCGACGGCTGTGCTGAACTGCGCCAGTGAGAACGCCGTGATCGCCGACCATGTTGCAGCGATGCGCCGTCGGTCGCTGGACGCTTTCACCGCGAGGATCGAGCGTGGCATCCGCGAGGGCGATATGAAGCCAGAGACGAACCCGCGCGCGCTGGCACGGTTCCTCGGTGCCATCATCCAGGGCATGTCGGTGCAGGCGAGGGACGGCGCATCGATGGAGGAATTGCTTGATATCGCAGTCCTCGCCATCGTCGAGGTCGCCCGTCATCGCGCCTGAAAACGAAAAGGCCCGGCAGTCCGTGAACTGCCCCCGAAAGTTGGACGTCAACCTTTGGGGCAGTTCACTACTGCCGGGCCTTTTCGTCGCGAGATCGAAGCGATCAGTCGTTGGCGGTAACCTTGACGCCAAGCACTTGCGGAAGCGTGTTCGGAGCGCCCATGGCGGCGCCCACGATTGTTGGGAACGGAACCGGCTTTTCAGGAGCGGCCTTGACGGTCAGGCTCTTCGGATCGTCGAGGAAGGTGTTGACGGCAGCCGAAACGGCGTTCTGCAGTTCCGGAATATTGAGCTGTGCCAGCATGATCGGCGTCATCGCCTTCAGCGAATCCGCCATCTGCTTGCCGGATATGTTCTGTTGCGCGCCGGCATAATCGAGCGCGCGCTTGGTGATCGAGGCATCTTCGAAGCGCACCTGCGCGGCCTCGAAGGACAGCTGCTGCATCAGGCCAAGCATGGCAAGACCGAGCGCCTGCTGCGATTCTTCCTTGTTCGGGTTGGCTTCGGATTGCTTCATCGCATCCTGCAGCGACTTCACGAAGGGCATCGTGTAGCCCGAGATCTTGAAGCCAAGGTTCAGCTTGCCGATGTTGGTGAAGTCGAAGGCGAATTCCGAAATGTCGATCGTGCCGGGGGCAAGTTCCCAGGCGCCCTTCATGGTGATGTCGCCCTGGATGTGCTGCAGGGCTAGCTTCTCGATCGCGTCCTTGCTCTGCGGATCCTCAGCCTTGCTGAGATCGGCCTTCATGCTTTTGAAGGCGCCGTCGAAATCGAAGCCGGATTCGTCTTCGCGCAGCGTCAGGTTGACGTTGCTTTCAAGCACCGAGAACAATTCCGCCCCATCCTTGACCACCTTCAGCGGGCCGGTATGGGCGGTTTCGTACAGCATCATGGTATCGAGCGTGTCGCCGCCCGGCGTTGCCGGGATCGAGATGCCGCCGAGCGTCAGCTCCTGCGCCGTGACTGTGACGCCGTCTTTCGTGGTGTTGATATCGGGGAAGGCGGCCTCTTCGATGTAATAGCCGCCATCCTCGTCTTCTTCGACGCCGGAAAGGGTGACTTCGCCAACGGCCAGGCTTTCGCCGCCGGCAGATTTGACGCTGACATTCTTCAGCGTCGCGGTCGTGCCGTCGATATCGACGCTGTCAGCCGAAATCGTTCCGCCTTGTGCGGCATAGGCGGCATTGAGCTTCTTCAGCAGATCGGCGCCGTCGAGAGCGAAAGCCGAGCCGGCAAGCGATAAAAAGGCTGCGCTCGATAGCATCAGCCGCGTTGTCCGGTAAAAGTTCATGGGGTGATTCCTCTGGTGGCGTGGTGGCGGTTGGAAATCTGCAGTGACGCTACTACGGATTGGGCCTGCTTTATATTTGCCGACCGCTAAATTTTTGTTGAGAGGAACGGCAAACGAAGTCCAAATTGCGGCGGAGCGTTTGTCTCATCCTTTGATGTCGGTCCGAAGACTTCATCCACAGCTGCAATGGCCCCGATTCCTTGCCCGCCGGCCTCTTCTGAGCTAGTCAGAACCTATGGGACAAGAGATTTTGCCGCCTTCAGGCGGAGACGATGATCACATCCAGCCGGTCGACCTCAAGGCGGCGCTCGAGCAGCGTTACCTTGCCTACGCGTTGTCGACCATCATGCACCGCGCCCTGCCTGACGTGCGCGACGGGCTGAAGCCTGTCCATCGCCGCATTGTCTACGCGATGAACGAGATGGGGCTGAGGCCGAACTCGGCCTTCAGGAAATGCGCCAAGATCGTCGGCGAGGTGATGGGTAACTACCATCCGCACGGCGACCAATCGATTTACGACGCGCTTGCCCGTCTCGCCCAGGATTTCTCGCAGCGCTACACGCTGGTCAACGGCCAGGGCAATTTCGGCAATATCGACGGCGATAGCCCCGCCGCCATGCGTTACACCGAATCGAAGATGACGGCCGTCTCCGAACTGCTGCTCGAAGGCATCGATCAGGATGCCGTCGATTTCCGCGACACTTACGACGAATCGAATTCCGAGCCGGTCGTCCTTCCCGGCGCCTTCCCGAACCTGCTCGCCAACGGCTCCTCCGGCATCGCCGTCGGCATGGCGACCTCGATCCCGTCGCACAATGCCCACGAGCTTTGCGACGCCGCCCTGCATCTGATCAAGCATCCCGACGCGACCGTCGAAAAGCTCGTCGAATTCATTCCCGGCCCGGATTTCCCCACCGGCGGCATTATTATCGACAACCGCGAAAGCATCATCGAGAGCTACCGCACCGGCCGCGGCGGTTTCCGCGTGCGGGCGAAATGGCAGACGGAAGATCTCGGCCGCGGCGGTTACCAGATCGTCATCACCGAAATTCCCTTCCAGGTGCAGAAATCGCGGCTGATCGAGAAAATCGCCGAGCTGCTGATCGCCCGCAAGCTGCCGCTGCTGGAAGATATCCGCGACGAATCGGCCGAAGACATTCGTGTCGTGCTGGTGCCGAAGACCCGCAGCGTCGATCCGACGATCCTGATGGAATCGATGTTCAAGCTGACGGAGCTCGAAAGCCGCTTCCCGCTCAACATGAACGTGCTCTCCATGGGCCGCATCCCGCGGGTCATGGCGCTGAACGAGGTGTTGAAGGAGTGGCTGGACCACCGGCGCGAAGTTCTGCAGCGCCGTTCGCGCTTCCGTCTGGCGGCGATCGACAGGCGCCTCGAAATCCTCAGCGGCCTGCTGGTCGCCTACCTCAACATCGACGAGGTCATCCGCATCATCCGCGAGGAGGACGAGCCGAAGCCGGTGATGATGGCGCGCTGGGATCTCACCGACAATCAGGTCGAGGCGATCCTCAATATGCGGTTGCGCGCCTTGCGCAAGCTGGAAGAGTTCGAGATCCGCAAGGAATTCGACGAACTCACCAAGGAGAAGGGCGAGATCGAGGCGTTGCTTTCCTCCGACGACAAGCAGTGGCAGACGGTCGCCTGGGAAATCGGCGAAGTGAAGAAGAAATTCGCCAAGGCGACCGAGGTCGGCCGCCGCCGCACCCAGTTCGCCGACGCGCCCGAGACCGACGAGGAAGCAATCCAGCAGGCGATGATCGAGAAGGAACCGATCACCGTCGTCATTTCCGAAAAGGGCTGGATCCGCGCGCTGAAGGGCCACATCGCCGATACGGCGGCGCTGACCTTCAAGGAAGGCGACGGCTTGAAGATCGCCTTCCCGGCGCAGACCACGGACAAGATCTTGATCGTCACCACAGGCGGCAAGGCCTTCACGCTTGGCGGTGACAAGCTGCCGGGCGGTCGCGGCCACGGCGAGCCGCTGCGCATCATCGTCGATATGGATAACGACCAGGCGGTGCTGACCGCTTTCGTCCATGATCCCTCGCGCAAGCAGCTGATCGTCTCGACCGCCGGCAACGGCTTCGTCGTTCCGGAGGCCGAGCTGGTTGCCAATACCCGCAAGGGCAAGCAGATCATGAATGTCGGGCTGCCCGAGGAAACGCAGCTGCTCGTGCCCGTCAGCGGCGACCATGTCGCCGTCGTCGGCGAAAACCGCAAGCTGCTGGTCTTCCCGCTGGCGCAGGTGCCGGAAATGTCGCGCGGCAAGGGCGTGCGTCTCCAGCGTTACAAGGATGGCGGCATTTCCGACGTCCGCTGCTTCGCGATATCAGATGGCCTCGTCTGGGAAGACAGCGCCGGCCGCACCTTCACGAAGAGCAAGGACGAACTCGTCGAGTGGCTGGCCGATCGCGCCACTGCCGGTCGCACCGTGCCGAAGGGCTTCCCGCGCAGCGGCAAATTCGCTGGCTGAGGCACGACAGCGCCGCGCGTCTTTTCAGACGCGCAAGGGGCATTGTAAAACTTAGATGCAGTAAATTCCGCGCCCGACTCTTGGCGGGCGCGACAATTCCTCTATTTCAATCCTGTTAGCAAAAATATGAGCAGGCCGGCTCCGGAGGCGGACGGAATGGCCGCAGGCCGCGCACGGGAGGAGTGTGCGCGCCGTTACCGGAGGAAAATCGATGCCCGCCAGCACCATCAAACTGCATGTCAGCCACACCTATAGGGTGCCGCCCGCCGTCGTCTACGACGCCTGGCTCAATCCCGAAATCGCCCGCCGCTTCCTGTTTGCGACCGATGACGGTCACGTCATCCGCGCCGATATCGATCCGCGTGTCGGCGGCCGTTTCTTCGTCGTCGACCGCCGCCCGACCGGCGACGCCTTTCATCAGGGCGTTTTCCTGGAGTTGAAGCGCCCGCAACGCATGGTCTTCAGTTTTTCCGTCGAGGAGCATGACCACAATTGCGACCGTGTCGAAATCAACATCGAGCCTCTTGGCGGCGGCAGCCGTTTGACGCTGACCCACGAAATGTGCGCCGAATGGGCCGAGCACGAGGAAAAGACCCGGCGAGGCTGGGCGCATGTGGTCGAGGGGCTTGGCAGGGAACTGGAGCAGCAGCAGTTCAAGGCGACGGGTTGAGCGGTATGCTGAAATCTCGAAGGAAGCGGGTCGCACCTTCTTCGTCGATCTCGCCGGCGGCTACCGCAAGAACGAAAGCGTAGAGATTGGCATCGGTCGTTTCGATCTCGTAGCCATTTTCGAGAAGGAACACAGCGGCGCTTACGATCGCGATCCGCTTGTTGCCGTCGACGAATGCACGGTTGCGGGCAAGGCCAAAAAGATAGGCGGCGGCGAATTCGATGACGCCGTCGCAGCCGTAATTTGCCTTGTGTACAGGCCGGCCGAGAGCAGATTCCAGCGCGCCTTCGTCACGCAGTCCTGCGAGACCACCGAAGCGCTCGATCTGCATTTTCTGCAGGCTCTCCACCAATGGTCTCGTCAGGAATTTGAAGGCCATTATTCGGCCAGCTTTTTCAAGGCGACCTTATACTTGTCCATGAAATATCGAGCTGCCTCGAGCTGACGAGACAAATCCTCATCGGCCGGCTTCAAAGTGATGCCGCCGTTTTCCATCTGCAATTCCAGTGAATCGCCGGTCTTCAATCCAAGTCGGTCGAGGGTTTCCTTAGGGATGATAATACCCTCGGAATTTCCGATCTTGCGGATCGTGACGTTCATCGTTTTGTCCTCTGTGGTAACGGAGTTATAACACGAGGTCGAGCAAGCGACAACGTCCTAGCCTGCCATTTGAGCGATGCTTTTCCTCCGCACGATCCAGACGGAATGGGCTGCGATCGCCGCCACCAGGATGCCGCCGCCGACCAGCGTCATCGGCGCCGGCGTTTCCGCAAAGATCAGCCAGACCCAGATCGGCGCGAGCACGGTTTCGAGCAGGTAGAACATGCCGACCTCCGGCGCGGAGAGGTAACGCGGCCCGGTCGCCAGACACCAGAAGGCGAGCGGCATCATGACCGCGCCGTTGAAGAGAATCCAGGCGGGATGCTCGATCGAAAAACCGCCTGCCGGCATGACCGAGATCAGGCCGATCGCCGCCGGTAGCACCGTCGAAAGCAGCGAGACGAAGCCCATCTCCCGGCGGGATGCGCGACTGATGGTGATGGCGGCGGCAATGATGAAGGCGGTGAGAAGGGCCATGGTGTCGCCGAAGAGATGGCCGCCCGAAAGCCCGTCCCGCACGATCAGGCCGACGCCGAAGATCATCGCCGCCATGGCGATCAGCGTTGCCGGCGCTGGCCGCTCCTTGAGAAAAATCCAGGAAAGCAGGGCGGCGAACATCGGATTGAAGGCGACGATAAAAACGACATTGGCCGTCGACGTGTTGAAAACGGCGAGAAGGAAGACCACCGTCGTCAGCCCGTAGAGCAGACCGGTGACGAGGCCCGGCCAGCCCGGCACCAGCACTGGCCATCGCCCCTTGGCGATCCTGAGCGCCGTTGCCACCAGCAGCGTCACGCCAAGGGTCGCGATGCTTCTCGCGGCCAGGATCGACCACAGCTCGCCGTCGGCGAGCCGCATCAGCGGGATATCCACGGAAAGCGCCAACCCGCCGATCGCCGTCAGCAGCAGGCCCTTCCGATGGTCGGAAAGAGCGGTGGGGAACATTCAGTCGTGGGTGCTCTCGGGCATGGATGAGGGATCGAAACGTTCCCAGCCGCGCGGGGTCAGATGCTCCTGCGGCTGGAAGCGCGTCTTGTAGTCCATTTTCCGCGACCCTTGCACCCAGTAGCCGAGGTAGACATGCGGCAGTCCCAGCGCTTTCGTGCGCCTGACATGATCGAGAATCATGAAGGTGCCGAGCGAACGCTGCTCGAGTGCCGGATTGAAATAGGAATAGACCATCGACAGCCCGTCGCTCATCGTATCGGTGAGGGCGGCGGCAAGCAGCTCGCCCTTCGGACGCTGCTCCAGTCCTGAACCTTCCTCACGCCGGCGGTATTCGATGATTCTCGTATTCACATGCGTGTCTTCCACCATGATGGCATAGTCGAGCACGGTCATGTCGGACATGCCACCCTGCTGGTGGCGAAAATCGAGATAGCGTCGGAAGAGCGAATATTGTTCGCTGGAAGGCTGGGCTGCGAATTCGGTGGCGATGACGTCGGAATTGGCAGCAAGCACCCGCTTCATCGATTTCGTCGGCTCGAATTCCTGGGCGAGAATTCTGACGGAAACGCAGGCGCGACAGGATTCGCAGGCCGGGCGATAAGCGATGTTCTGCGAGCGGCGGAAACCGCCCTGCGTGAGGATGTCGTTCATCTCGGCGGCGCGCGGGCCGACCAGATGGGTGAACACCTTGCGCTCCATCTCATGCGGCAGGTAAGGACACGCAGCCGGGGCCGTCAGATAAAACTGCGGGGATGGCGTCGTCTGCGTATTCATTTGTCGCGGAAATTTCCCTGTCGAGACCGTGCCGTTTCCTGACAGCATGACCTAAGAATAAAAAACGTCAACAGCGGGGCGCTTTTCGCCCTTCATATCAGTCTTTAAGTTTAGATATGGAGCACCGGCGCCCACCGGCAAAGGGAAGGCGGAGACTTTATTTGGTCTCCGCCACGTCAGTTTAGGCCTCTCAGCTAAAGTCTCAGGCTGTACGCACCGTCACGGTGCCGACCAGCAGGTCGTGGATGAGACGGCTGCGTTCGATGAACAGGCCGGCAAGCAGGATGAGCGGCGTCAGCACCGAGTTGAGGATCCAGAACAATGCCAGATGCACGATCGCTGTCATGAAATCCATCGGCCGTCCGTCGACGCGCACGATTGCGATCCCCATCGCGCGCATGCCGAGCGAGGCCTGGCTCGGTCCACCCACCGTCAGGCCGAAGTAAATGCCGGCAACGATGACGAAGAGGGCAGGGTAGAGAAAGAAGCCGAGCCCCAGCGTGACGATCGACAGGAAGAACAGCACGATCGCCGCGGGAATGCAGAGCAGCGCCACGATGACGTAGTCGAGGATGAAGGCGAAGACCCGGCGGCTCAACACGCCGCTATAGGCGCGCCAGTCCTCCGGTGCGGCATAAAGCGGATTGGGGTTGTAGCTCATCTCAATCTCCTGCGGAAAAACGATGCCGCTGATATGGTATCGGCAGGGCAAAATGCAATATTTGCTCTAGATTCGGATGATTTTCGGCCGGTTTGGCCCAATCACCGCTTTGCGAGAATTTTCGCCACTTCGATCGCGAAATAGGTGAGGACACCGTCGCATCCCGCCCGCTTGAACGACAGTAGCGTTTCGAGCATCGCTCGCTCGCCGTCGATCCAGCCATTCATCGCCGCTGCCTTGATTTGCGTGTATTCGCCGGAAACCTGGTAGGCGAAGGTCGGCAGGCCAAAGGCCTCCTTCATCCGCCAGCAGATATCGAGATAGGGCAGGCCGGGCTTGACCATCAGCATGTCGGCGCCTTCCTCGACGTCGAGGGCAGCGTCGCGGATCGCCTCGGTGCCATTGGCGGGGTCGATATAATAGGTCTTCTTGTCGCCTTTCAGCAGCCCGCCCGTCGAGATCGCCTCGCGATAGGGACCGTAGAAGGCGGAGGCGAATTTCGTCGCATAGCTCATGATGCCGACGCTCTGGTGGCCGGCCGCATCGAGCGCCATGCGGATCGCGCCGATGCGTCCGTCCATCATCTCCGACGGCGCGATGATGTCGGCGCCCGCATCCGCCTGCATCACGGCGGCGCGCGCCACCTGGTCGACCGTCTCGTCATTGACGATCTCGCTGCCTCTGAGAATGCCGTCATGGCCGTGGCTGGTGAAGGGATCGAGCGCGACATCGGTAATGATGCCGATATCAGGCACCGCCTTCTTGATCGCCGCCGTCGCCTGATTGATCAGGTTGTTGGCTTCGAGGCTGTTAGAGCCGGTCTCGTCGCGCAGCTCCATCTCGATATTCGGAAAGGTGGCAAGCGCCGGAATGCCGAGGCCGGCGGCTTCGCGCGCGGCTTCCACGGCCTTGTCGATGCTCATGCGGTTGACGCCGGGCATGGCCGGGATCGGATCGACGATGCCGGAACCCGGCACGATGAAGATCGGCCAGATCAGGTCATCGACCGTCAGCCGGTTTTCCTGCACCAGCCGGCGCGTCCAATCCGCCTTGCGGTTGCGCCGCATGCGGCGATGGCCGGTGATGTCGTCGACGAGATGCGTCCTGTCCTGCATGATATCTATCCCTGGCCCATTCCATTTATCGGAGCGCTCATTATCATGGCGCCTGGAAAATCCAAACCGGACGATTGGCCGCGGCGGAAGAACCTCTGGCGCATGATGCCGATAATCGGAATCGATTTTTCGGGGGTACGCGCAAACTCAAAGTGATAAAGCGTTCTCCAGCGCGTCTTGTCAGACACGCGGCGTTCTTTATGAAGATGCAACCCCAAACCGATGTCTGCGCTATGGAAACCGATTCCCCGACGATACCGAAACGCACACTGGCGGATATCCTCTTCATTCTCTTCCTGAGACTGGTTGCCATATCCTGCTTCTGGTTCGGCCTGCAATATTGGGCAATGCTCGTCGGCTATTCGCTGGTCGGCGCCGGCCGCTTCGATCTTTTGAGCCTGCCGTGGAAGGTGGCGAGCACCAGCCTCGCCGTGCTCTTCCCCGTCGCCTCCCTCGGCCTGTGGCTCACCGTCTCCTGGGGACCGGTCATCTGGGTGCTGGCCGCTGGTGGACAAGTCCTCATGTATGGCCTGCTGCCGGATATTTTCGGCCCCAACCAGATGATCATCCTGCTGCATGTCATGGTCGCCGCCGTCTACTTGATTTTCCGCCTGCTGCTGTGGCTGGAAAAGCGCCGGCACCGCCGCCAGGTAAGTGTTGATTTACCCTGAGACAACGTGGAGTTACCGGTAAGGCTCCGTTAAGCCTGCGGTTTAAGTCGAATTTTATATGTATTCGATAGGGTCTCACTCAAGGCGGGAAGAAAACACACCGCCAACCAAACAGTGAGGCAGTCAATATGAACACGAAAATCAAGCCGCAGGCGGTATCGACCTTCCGTGACCAGCAGGACCACGACATCCGTGATCTTTACATGGAATCCCTTCATCTCGTTGAACGTCTGCACCGTCGTCTTCTCGACGTCATCAAGGACGAATTCGACCGCCAGGGTCGCAGCGACGTCAACGCCATCCAGGCGCTGCTCCTTTTCAACATCGGCAATTCCGAGCTGACCGCCGGCGAGCTGCGCTCGCGTGGCTACTATCTCGGCTCCAACGTCTCCTACAACGTCAAGAAGCTGGTCGATCTCGGTTTCATCAACCACCAGCGCTCACGCATCGACCGCCGCTCGGTCCGCATCAGCCTGACCGAAACCGGCCAGGACATCGCCGAAACGGTGGCCAAGCTCTACGAACGCCACATCGCCTCGATCGACAAGGTCGGCGGCATCGGCACCGACGAGTTCACGCAGATGAACAAACTGCTCCAGCGTCTGGACCGTTTCTGGAACGACCAGATCCTGTATCGTCTCTAAGACCCTCTGACCTCCTTCAGGGTTGCAGAAAATCGGACGTGTTCCCTGCACGTTCGATTTGCCGTTTGCATCCGCGTGGCATCTTTGCAACGCAGGGCAGGTCAAGCGTTCTCGCTTGTATTCAAGCCGTTTTTTAGCCGTTATTAACCGGCACGCTTTACCCTGTCATATGGTTCGTTGCGTCCTGTTTCCGGCATTCGGCAAGTCCGTCTTCCGGCCCGGCAACACGAATTGGCCATATTGGTGTGGCAGCGGAAGGCTTAACAACCGGCGCTTTCAATAGACCGATCAGGAATGTTCAGGCTGCCGCATCGCAATCTTGTGATGGGGCAAGCGGAATTTTTCGGTGCGCCGGGACAACGAATGGACTGGGATCTGCGTTAAAGCGCAGTGATATCGCAAAAGGCCGCAGATTCTCCTTATGGCGGCATTCAGTGGTTGGGACTATGTCGAAGAAAAACGGAATTGAAGCTCTCTCGCGCCGCGCCTTCCTTGCGTCCGCGGCAACGGTTGGCGCCAGCGCGCTTGCCGCGCCGGCATTCGCGCAATCGGCGCTCGATACGCTGATCAATGCGCCGCGCCGCGGCAACTGGGACGACCAGTTCGACGCCAAGGCGGCGTCGCGCACGGCGACCGCCATGGTTTCCAACACGCCGATCCTCGGGCCTCAATCGGTTGCGAGCGCCCAGCAGGCAATCATGCAGTATCAGCAGATCGCCGCAGCCGGCGGCTGGCCTGAGGTCAACCCCGGTGACCAGCGCCTGCAGCTCGGCGTCAGCTCTCCTTCCGTCCAGGCGCTGCGCCAGCGCCTTGCGATCACCGGCGATCTGCCGCGCGAAGCCGGCCTGTCCAACGCCTTCGATTCTTATGTCGATGGCGCCGTCAAGCGTTTCCAGGCGCGTCATGGCCTGCCGGCCGATGGCGTTCTCGGCGAATTCACGCTGAAGGCGATGAATATCCCCGCCGATGTCCGCCTGCAGCAGCTGAACACCAATGTCGTCCGTCTGCAGACCTTCCCTGAAGACTTGGGCCGCCGTCACCTGATGGTCAACATCCCGGCCGCCTATGTGGAGGCTGTTGAAGACGGCAGCGTCGCGACGCGCCACACAGCGGTTGTCGGCCGTCTCAGCCGCCCGACGCATCTCGTCAATTCGAAGATTTACGAGGTCATCCTCAATCCTTATTGGACTGCGCCGCGCTCGATCGTCGAGAAAGACATCATGCCGCTGATGCGCAAGGATCCGACCTATCTCGAAAAGAATGCCATTCGTCTGCTCGACGGCAAGGGCAATGAAGTCGCCCCCGAGACCGTCGACTGGAACGGCGAGGCGCCGAACCTGATGTTCCGTCAGGACCCCGGCAAGATCAACGCCATGGCGTCGACGAAGATCAACTTCTACAACAAGAACGGCGAGTATATGCACGACACGCCGCAGCAGGGTCTGTTCAACAAGCTGATGCGCTTCGAATCGTCGGGCTGCGTCCGCGTCCAGAACGTACGCGACCTGACGAACTGGCTGCTGCGCGAGACTCCCGGCTGGAGCCGCCAGCAGATGGAGCAGGTGATCGCAACCGGCGTCAACACGCCGATCAAACTTGCCGCGGAAGTTCCGGTTTATTTCGTCTATATCTCTGCCTGGGGCATGCCCGACGGCATCGTCCAGTTCCGTGACGACATCTATCAGATGGACGGCAATGCCGAGCTGGCGCTCGACACCACGGCGGGAATGGAACAGCCGGTCCAGTAAGCGGCGACCTCTGCATCGCAATTTGAAAACCGCGCTTTTTCCGGCGCGGTTTTTTATGTCGGAGATGCGGCGCGGCGCGACCGCAAAAGAGCGTGAGCGCGCGCTTTGCTCAGCAAATGTCGTTCTTCGTATTGCCCTAGCCACAGCGGAAGGCTAATACCTCAGCGCATTCCAGTTGAGGAGCCCGCCCATGACCAATGCTTCCACCGAATCCTTCTTCAATCGCTCGCTTGCGGACGTCGATCCGGATATTTTCGGCGCGATCGGAAAGGAACTCGGTCGCCAACGGCACGAGATCGAACTGATCGCTTCTGAGAACATCGTCTCCCGCGCCGTGCTGGAAGCCCAGGGCTCCATCATGACCAACAAATATGCCGAGGGTTATCCCGGCAAGCGTTATTACGGCGGCTGCCAGTTCGTCGATATCGCCGAGGAACTGGCGATCGAGCGCGCCAAGAAGCTGTTCGGCGTCAATTTCGCCAACGTCCAGCCGAATTCCGGTTCGCAGATGAACCAGGCCGTGTTCCTGGCGCTGCTGCAGCCCGGCGATACCTTCATGGGGCTCGACCTGAATTCAGGCGGCCACCTCACGCATGGTTCGCCGGTCAACATGTCCGGCAAGTGGTTCAACGTCGTCTCCTACGGCGTGCGCGAAGGCGACAACCTGCTCGACATGGATGAAGTCGCCCGCAAGGCCGAGGAAACCAAGCCGAAGCTCATCATCGCCGGCGGCACTGCCTATTCCCGCATCTGGGACTGGAAGCGCTTCCGCGAGATCGCCGACAGCGTCGGCGCTTATCTGATGGTCGACATGGCCCACATCGCCGGCCTCGTTGCCGGTGGTGTTCATCCGTCGCCATTCCCGCATTGCCATGTCGCGACGACGACGACCCACAAGTCGCTGCGCGGCCCGCGCGGCGGCGTCATCCTCACCAATGACGAGGATCTGGCGAAGAAGTTCAATTCGGCGGTCTTCCCCGGTCTGCAGGGCGGCCCGCTGATGCACATTATCGCCGCCAAGGCTGTGGCCTTCGGCGAGGCGCTGCAGCCTGAGTTCAAGGATTATGCCGCCCAGGTGGTCAAGAACGCCAAGGCGCTTGCCGAAACGCTGATATCGGGCGGCCTCGACGTCGTCTCCGGCGGCACCGACAACCACCTGATGCTGGTCGACCTGCGCAAGAAGAATGCCACCGGCAAGCGCGCCGAGGCAGCCCTCGGCCGCGCTTACGTCACCTGCAACAAGAACGGCATTCCCTTCGATCCGGAAAAGCCCTTCGTCACCTCGGGTGTGCGCCTCGGCGCACCGGCCGGCACGACCCGCGGCTTCAAGGAAGCGGAATTCCGCGAGATCGGCAATCTGATCGTCGAGGTCCTCGACGGTCTGAAGGTCGCCAATTCCGATGAAGGCAACGCCGCGGTCGAAGCCGCCGTGCGCGGCAAGGTGGTCAGCCTCACCGACCGCTTCCCCATGTACGGCTACATGGGATAAGGAGTAGGGATGCGCTGCCCCTATTGCGGTTCGGAAGATACCCAGGTCAAGGATTCGCGCCCGGCGGAGGACAACACGTCCATCCGCCGGCGGCGCATCTGCCCGGATTGCGGTGGCCGCTTCACCACGTTCGAGCGCGTGCAACTGCGCGAGCTGATGGTCATCAAGAAGACCGGCCGCAAGGTGCCCTTCGACCGCGACAAGCTGGTGCGCTCCTTCGAGGTGGCGCTGCGCAAACGCCCGGTCGAGCGGGACCGCATCGAGCGCGCCGTCTCCGGCATCGTCCGGCGGCTTGAAAGCTCCGGCGAGACCGAGATCTCCTCCGAACAGATCGGCCTGCAGGTGCTGGAAGCCATGAAGAGCCTCGATGATGTCGGCTTCGTGCGCTACGCCTCGGTCTATCGGGATTTCTCGCTTGCCGAGGATTTCGAAAAGGTCATTTCCGAAATCAACGCCAAGATCGCCCGCGACCCGCTGGACAGGTGAGCCATGAGCATCACGCCGCATGACGAACGTTTCATGGCGGCGGCGATCCGCCTGTCGCGCTGGCATCTCGGCCGCACCGCCACCAACCCCTCCGTCGGCTGCCTGATCGTCAAGGATGGCGTCATCGTCGGCCGTGCGGTGACGGCGCTCAGTGGCCGCCCGCATGCCGAGACGCAAGCGCTCGCTGAGGCCAGCGCGCTCGCCCGCGGCGCCACCGCTTATGTGACGCTCGAACCCTGCTCGCATCACGGCAAGACTCCGCCCTGTTCTGAGGCGCTGATCGCTTATGGCGTTGCCCGCGTCGTGATCAGCGTCACCGATCCCGATCCGCGTGTTTCCGGCCGCGGAATCGCCATGCTGCGCGAAGCCGGCATAGAGGTGGATGCCGGCGTGCTGGAGGCGGAGGGTCGGCACTCGCTTGCCGCCTATCTCACCCGCCAGACGAAGAACCGGCCCTATGTGACTCTCAAGCTTGCTGTTTCCGCCGACGGCATGATCGGCCGCGAAGGGGAGGGGCAGGTAGCGATAACAGGCCCGCTCGCCCGCGCCCAGGCGCAGGCGCTGCGCGCCGAAACCGATGCGATCCTGGTCGGCATCGGTACCGCGATTGCGGATGATCCCCTGCTGACGGTGCGTTCGCCAGGTCTTGAATCGCAATCGCCGATCCGCATCGTGCTCGATCCCTTTCTGGCATTGCCGCTGACCAGCAAGCTCGTCGAGACGGCGCGGCAAGTGCCGGTCATCGTGGTGGCGAGTGAGGAAGTGTGGCCGTTGTCGGCGGATGCGGAGGGGTTACCCCCCTCTGCCCTGCCGGGCTACCGGGGTGGAGCCACGGGTCTCGACCCGTCCTTCGGACCCCCCACAAGGGGGGAGATCGGCAAGGAGCGTGACCCGAATTCCCTAGATGACTCCTCATTACCAGCGACGGCAGATTCAGGACGGGGAGCAAGCTCCCAGCCAATCTCCCCACCTGTGGGGGAGATGCCCGGCAGGGCAGAGGGGGGCATCCCACCCACAGATCCCACCGACATGGACTCCCGCCGCGCAGCCCTCGAAGCCGCAGGCGTCGAGGTCGTCCATTGCAATCCCTATCATCCGGAAGTCCTGTTGCCGGCACTCGCGACGCGCGGTATTTCCTCGCTCCTGGTCGAGGGTGGCGCAAAGACGGCTCGGCTTTTTCTCAAGGCTGGCCTCGTCGACCGCGTCCAGCTTTACCAAGCGCCTGCTGTCATCGGCGAGCGCGGTATTGAATCCCCGCTTGATGCAACCGACATACCGTCGGGTTTTGCCCATACGGGCACGCTGCTGTTCGGCGAAGATCGCCTGGACGAATACGAAAGAGGGCTTTGATGTTCACCGGAATAGTCACCGATATCGGTACGATCGAATCCGTTTCGCCGCTGAAGGAGGGCATCAAGCTCCGCGTTGCGACGAGTTACGACCCGGCGACCATCGATATGGGCGCATCCATCTCTCACTCCGGCATCTGCCTCACCGTCACCGGCCTGCCGCAGGAAGGCAGCAATGGTCGCTGGTTCGAGGTCGAGGCCTGGGAAGAGGCGTTGCGGCTGACGACGATCGGCGCGTGGCAGGAAGGCAGCCGCATCAATCTCGAACGGTCGCTGAAGATCGGTGATGAACTCGGCGGCCACATCGTTTCCGGCCATGTCGACGGCAAGGCGGAAATCCTCTCGGTGACAGCAGAGGGCGACGCCACGCGCTACCGCCTGCGCGCGCCCGAACATCTGGCGAAATTCGTCGCCCCCAAGGGTTCGATCGCACTCGACGGCACCTCGCTGACGGTCAATGCGGTTGACGGCACGGATTTCGACGTGCTGCTCATCCGCCACACGCTCGAGGTTACCACCTGGGGCGATCGCAAGGCCGGCGATTTCGTCAATTTCGAAGTCGACACCATGGCGCGTTACGCCGCCCGGCTGGCGGAATTCCCGAGCACCTGAATCAAAAACCTGTAACGGTTTCCAGGGTCACACCACGACTGGCATGCTGGGCGCGGAACAACATCAGGCGCTCGTCGGCGCATCCAACTGCACGTCTGCGAAGCGGCGCCGGCCCGATAGCTCACCAATCCGGGGACAGCTTTGTCAGATACTGGCCGTAGGCGCTCTTGCCGAGCTTCTCCGCGAGCTTGGCGAGGTCGTTCTGCGAGATGTAACCCATGCGCCAGGCGACTTCTTCGGGGCAGGCGATCTTGAAGCCCTGACGTTTCTCCAGCGTGCTGACAAAACCTGCGGCATCGTGCAGGCTGTCCGGCGTGCCGGTGTCGAGCCATGCATAGCCCCGGCCCATCAGCTCCACGAAAAGCTGGCCGCGCTCAAGATAGGTGCGGTTGACATCGGTGATTTCCAATTCACCACGCGGCGACGGCTTCAGGTTGGCGGCGATATCGACCACCTGCTGGTCGTAGAAATAGAGGCCGGTCACCGCCCAGTTCGATTTTGGTTTCTTCGGTTTCTCCTCGATCGACAGCGCATTCATCTTTTTGTCAAAGCCGACAACGCCATAGCGTTCCGGATCGGTAACGTGATAGGCGAACACCGTGGCGCCTTCCCGCCGACTCGTGCCGGATTTCATGATTTCCGGCAGTCCGTGCCCGTAGAAGATGTTGTCGCCGAGAACGAGTGCCGAGCTGTCGCCGTGCACGAAGTCGGCGCCGATGATGAAGGCCTGGGCGAGGCCGTCCGGGCTCGGCTGTACGGCATAGGTCAGCGAAATTCCCCATTGCGAGCCGTCACCGAGAAGGCGCTTGAAGGCTTCGACGTCGTGAGGCGTGGTGATGATCAGCAAATCCCTGATGCCTGCGAGCATGAGCGTCGTCAGCGGATAGTAGATCATCGGCTTGTCGTAGACCGGCATCAACTGTTTCGAGATGGCCTGCGTGATCGGATGCAGACGCGTGCCTGTGCCGCCGGCGAGAATAATTCCCTTCATGCCCATCTCCTTAAAGACCCTTATTCAATAGGTCTTGCATGACAATCGTCATGGACTGCTTCCACTCCGGGAGCCGGATTCCATATGTTCTGGCGAGCTTGTCACCGTTGAGACGTGAATTGGCGGGACGCTTCGCCGGTGTCGGATAGTCTGCCGTCGGGATGCGCTCGACGCCGACGGTTCTGCCGCCGGATTTAGAAAGCTCCGTGAATATCTCTTCGGCGAAGTCCGCCCAGCTTGCTTCGCCGCTGCCGGTCAGGTGAAAGATGCCGCGGAGCGATGGCTCAGGGTCCGCTACGATACGGGATGCGATCGCAAGAATCGCGTCGGCGATGTCGAGTGCCGAGGTCGGACATCCCGTTTGATCGGCGACAACGCGAAGATGATCGCGCGTCTCGGAAAGCCGCAGCATCGTTTTCAGGAAATTGTTGCCAAAGGGCGAATAAACCCAGGCGGTGCGTAAGATGACATGGTTCGGGTTCGCCGCCGCGACGGCCTTCTCGCCCGCGAGCTTCGAACGTCCATAGACGGAGATCGGCGCCGTCGCATCCTCTTCGGAATAGGCGGAGACCTTGTCGCCGCTGAAGACGTAGTCGGTCGAAATGTGGATGACCGGGGCCCCGATCCGCGCAGCAGCCTGGGCAACCACCCCGGCGCCTGCCGCGTTGACGGAAAAAGCAAGCTCGGGTTCGCTCTCGGCCTTGTCGACCGCCGTATAGGCGGCCGCCGAGACGATCACATCCGGGCGCAGAGCCGAGAAGGCGGCTGCGATGCTTGCAGGATCCGCGAGGTCCATTTCCGGGCGCCCGACCGCGCTGATCTCGACGCCCGTTTCGGCGCCACGTCTGAGCAGCGACTGAACGACCTGGCCCTGTTTGCCGGTGACGGCAATGCGCATCGCTTATCGCCCCTTGAAAACGCCGAGGCGTTCGCCGGAGTAGACCTTTTCGCGCAGCGGCCTCCACCACCATTCGTTTTCCAAGTACCAGTGCACGGTCTTCTCGATGCCGGTTTCGAACGTCTCTTGCGCCTTCCAGCCGAGTTCGCTTTCGAGTTTCGAGGCATCGATCGCATAGCGTGCGTCGTGTCCGGGGCGGTCCGTGACGTTGGTGATCAGACGCGCATGCGGTTCCTTGTTGTCGTAGACGCCGTCGAGAATAGCGCAGATGCGATGAACGACATCGATATTCCTGCGCTCGTTGCGGCCGCCCACATTGTATTTTTCGCCGGGGCGCCCTCTGGATGCGATCGTGAAGAGCGCGCGGGCGTGGTCTTCGACATAGAGCCAGTCGCGGACATTCGCGCCATTGCCGTAAACCGGAAGAGGCTTGCCCTCGAGTGCGTTCAGGATCATCAGCGGAATGAGCTTTTCCGGGAAATGGAACGGGCCGTAGTTGTTGGAGCAATTGGAGACAACGACGGGCAGGCCGTAGGTGCGGTGCCAGGCGATCGCCAGATGGTCGCTGGCGGCCTTGGAGGCAGAATAGGGCGAGGACGGATCGTAAGGCGTCGTCTCCTCGAAGAGGCCCTCGTCGCCGAGCGAGCCGTAGACCTCGTCCGTCGAGACATGCAGAAAGCGGAAGTCGCTCTTGTAGCGAGCGTCAAGCCCATCCCAATAGTGCCGTGCGGCATCCAGCAGGCTGAATGTGCCGACGATGTTGGTCTGAATGAAATCGTCCGCGCCCGAGATCGAGCGGTCGACATGGCTCTCGGCTGCGAGATGCATGACGATATCGGGGCGGAAGGACGCGAATGCTTCCCGCATCCTGGCGCGGTCGCAGATGTCGGCACGCAGAAATTGATAGTTCGGCGCCGATTCAACGGATTTTAGTGACGCCAGATTGCCGGCATAGGTCAGCGTGTCGACATTCAGCACCTCGGCGCCGATCTCGCTGACGAGATGACGCACCAATGCCGATCCGATGAAGCCCGCTCCGCCCGTGACCAGGATGCGCATCGTCGATCAATCCTTGGGTTGCTGTGTAGAATAGGAAAAATGGCCTGGCAGATCGGCGAGCCGCGGCAGCGTCTTGTCCTTGTCTGATGATACCATGTCTCTCTCATCGAAGGGCCAGCGAATGCCGATCATCGGATCGTTCCACGCGATGCCCCGATCATGCTGCGGGCTGTAGGGTGCGGTTACCTTGTAGCTGATGACGCTGTTCGGCTCGATCGTTGCGAATCCGTGTGCGAAACCGGCCGGTATCCAGAGCTGCTTGCCGGTTTCCGGCGAGAGCTCCTGAGAGAGCCATTTGCCGAAGCTCGGTGATCCCTCGCGGATATCGACGACGACATCCATGATCCGGCCGGCAAGGCAGCGCACCAGCTTGCCTTGTGCGAAGGGCGGTATCTGGAAATGCAGCCCCCGGACGGTGCCGGCCTGCGCCGAAAGCGATTCATTGTCCTGGATGAAGGTGACGTCGGCCACATTTTCCCGGAACCAGGCATCCTTGAATACCTCGGAGAAGTAGCCGCGGTGATCGCCGAAGCGTGGCGGCGTGATTGCAACGATGCCCTCGATGGCCGCGGTCTCAATGCGCATGACGTACCTTTTCTGCGGTCTTCATCAGGCGCCCGCCTTCATGACGCTCATCAGCATCTCCGCCTGCGACCGGCTCCGCATGGCCGCAAGGCCCTTCGCGGCAATGGCATCGCGCTCGTCGACATCTGCGATCAGCTTGTAGCAGCGCTCGATCATGTCGTCATAAGGCTCAATTGCCAAGCCGCCGATGAAGGACTGGAGGTCCGGATCGCGGATGTCGCCTTCCGTCAGCACGCAAACGCGATTGGCGAGCAGATAGGAAATGCGGACGATCTCGAAGACGCCGCTCGCATAATGATGGATGTTGATCACGATCTTGGCGCGGGCAATCGCCGCATCGCGTTCCGCGCCATAGATGTTGAAGAGGTGCGTGACCTTGAGCCCGCCGTCCTTCAGCGTTTTCAGGATATGGTGGCGGCGTTCGTTCATCGAGCCGTAGAAGAGCACGTCGATATCTTTGACGGCGTGCTGTATCTGGCTGAGGCAGCGGCTATAGCCGATTTCGAGCACGCCGGCATGATCAATGCCCTTGGCCGCGAGATTTTCCCGGTTGCGCGGGCTGTAGTCAAGAACCGGAAACGACTTCAGGATCGAGGTGTAGCGCGAATTGATCCAGATGCTTTCTTCGGACACCTGCTCGAGATTGATGATGACGCTGTCCTTCGGCAGATGGCTGACGATTTCGGCGGGGAGAAGATTGCCGCCATAGATGATCGGCGCACGGCCGGCGAATGCGTTCATGTCCCGGGTGATCGGTGCCGAGCCGCCGAGTTCCTCGAAGGCGCCCTGTAGGCCAAGCGCGACTTCGTCGAAGGCGTGGCTGTGATTGTAGTTGTCGGGCGTCACGATCCAGATGCAATGGCGATCCTTGTGGGCCTGCCATCCGCCGGCAAAGGGCTGCAATGCGTTGCGAAGCGGCTGCTCGACCTTCTGGGCGCCGGGTATCTCGGTACGCACAGCCTGCTGCGGCGCCGGGGAGGCGCCGGGAGCCTGCGGAGCATAGGCAGGCATCAGTTCGCAGCCACCCGTGAACTGGCCGCGCGGCATCCAGGCCGGCGGGTCATCGGCGCCCCAGATAAGGTGCGGCTGCTTGATCAGTGGTTGACGGCCCTCCTGCCAGGCGGTCAAGTGGGCCTGGTCGCGGCTCTGAAGAAAAGCCTCCTTGGCGGCGAAGAGACCATGCAGCATCCGGCCGAGGCGGACACCGAACTTCCACTCGAAATGGGCAGGCGCCGGCACGAAGGCGGCGATCTTCAATCCTTTGGCAGCAGCCTGCTGGACATAGAGCCCGAGCAGACGCTCGATCACGAAGGGGCGCATCGTCGCGTTAGCGTCGCGTGAATACTGCGCCGAACCGGCATAGGCAATGCCCGCCGGCGTGCCGAGGCGCGCTTCATTTTCCAACGATCCCAGAATGCGTTCGCAGAAGGCGAAATATCCGGACCAGAACTTCCTGTTGCCGCAGAAATAGTTGCAGAACGCGAAGGCGGTTTTGTCTTGCGGCGGTGCGATCGGATAGCCGAGCTCCTGGATATGCAGGAAGATCGGGTCCATGCCCGGATGGCCGCCAAGCAGCGAATGTTCCCAGACGTTGCTGTAGATCGCCGCGTGGCCGATCAGCGGGTTGTAAAGATAGGCGTCCGCACCTTCTGCCCTGGCCTTTTCCGCCTCCGCGACAAAAGACGGAAAGCTCGTCACCGACTTCATCTCGAATTTGCTGGAGAGCAGCCCCCAAAACACGTCGTCACCGAGGCCGATCGCCTCGTGATGCTGATGCAGGGTGAGGAAGAGTTCATATTCGCGGGTCGTAGCCTGCGTATTGAACGAGATGTCGAGCGGCATGGCAGCCGCATCGAGATGGCTGCGCTGCGACGGATCGAGATAAGGCTGATAGATAATGACGGATCCCGTGCCGGCGGCCTTCTCCGTGAGAAGCGCCAGATCAGGAAGACCGGCCGGCAAAGAAGACGTGGGCTGATTGATCGTCAAGGTATTGTCCTTCGCGAAGGGCTGCCGTCTGCATGGGAAATCCGCAGAACGGCAATTCGAGCCTGTTTGGGGGCTACTATTTGAGGTGAAGCTTGCGCCACACTGTTCGCAGAACTTTCGCTGCTCAGCCTGAAGGGGGTGTGGGAGCTCGACTATCCGTGGTCAGCTTTCTCTACAGCGCCGCGCGTCTTTTCAAACGCGCAAAGAACGCTGTAGCACTTTGAATCACTGCATAATTTTGTCCTTAAATCGATTCCGATTTAAGGAATTATGCAGTAGCCAGCTTTATTTGCTCAGCCGCTTCTGCTGCCGGTATCCGCAAAGAGTTGCGATGTTACGTTTGGAATTGGGCCGCCTCGGTTTATACGCCGCTTTTATAGACCCCATCATTCGATACGGTAGCTATTTCTCCGAACAAGGACCCAGGTAGGTTATTGCCATAGAGTTCGGCTATCCGTTTGATGAGAAGATAGCTTCCCAGGCGCTCCTGGCAAAATGAGATCGCACGTTTCTGCACGGGGTCTTCGGCTTGAAACGGTTGATATCGTTTCGCAAATTCAAAAGACGGCGCTACAAGGCGCACAAAAGTATCGAGCCACCAGTCCGTCGGATACGTGCCGAGTTCAATGCCTCCAGGAACGAAAGTGCTGGAATTAAAAAAGTGCAAAGCTTCGGCTTGCGTTAAAGTGTTTGCTTCGATTGAAAACGCTGTATATCTCAGGAAGTCGACAATATTGTGGAATCGTGCATAGTGTCGAGATATGTTTTGGAGGTTCAACGGCCGAGGCAGGAAAAAATTTTCTGTAAAATGCGCCGGATTCTCCGGTTTTGTGACCAGTACTTCTTCTGAATTCGTTGTATTCATCCCGGGATATTCGGGATTGGGTGTTCCTATTTTTAGCCGTGTTAAAAATTTACGATACTGCCAGATAGTAATGTTGCGAGGCTTTGCTGATTCTTCGGAAACGACTTTCGCGATTACGATCGTTCCCAGCGATCCTGACAATTTCGCGTGAATCTCCTCCGGCTCGCTGAAAAAATCATAGCCGGCAATGACATCCATTCCCTTGTTTTCCAACGGAGGTTTAGAATTGAGCCATATGATTTTCGCGCCCTCGGGAGGAGGGTAGCTCGGCAAATCCTTATGGCAAACAATGAAAACGGTCATATTTGTGATCAGCCTCTTATGGATGGGGAGTTTCTGCCGGCTGCAATTACCACGCGGCTCGGCCGTCAATGCTTAGTCGTGTCAAGGTGGCGGACGTCAGGATTCCAAGCGTTTCTGCCTCTTGTCGGCGACTCTAAAGCGCGTTCCTTGCGCGTAGCAGGTGCCAAGTCCGGACCCATCCGGGGATGAAGTCGGGTGCCGCAAGCTGAGGTCGTTGATATCCTTTTGCTTAAACTTGCTGTTGGCGATATCGGCAAATGTCAGCAAGCCCGCAATGGCGCGCGCTAGGTTGCCCGCTTGGTGGAATTCCCTAACGCGAAAACTGAATGATCTCGCCGTTGTACTGCGTGCGCGCGGTCTCGCGGAAGCCGAGCTTGGCTGCGACCCGCAGCGAGGCCTGGTTCTCGGGACTAATTATGCAGCTCATTCGTTTTTCGGGAAAATGCGCTTCCGCCCAGCCGATCAGGACGGTCAGCGCCTCGGTGGCGTAACCGCGGCCGTGCGCCGAAGGCATCAGCGCCCATCGTACCCTCGATTGATGGTTCCATCTCGCGGCGGGCTTCCAGGAAGCCCGCTTCGCCGATGAACCGGCCGCTCTCCTGTTCGACGATCGCCAGAAAGCCGAAGCCCATATGATGCCACATGCCGGCAAGGCGCAGCATGCGGCTCCAGCTCTGCTCGCGCGTCGACGGCACGCCGGTGATGAAACGCACGACATCCTCGTCCGCCCATAATGCCGCATGAGCGTCGAAATCGTCGAGGCGGTGAGGGCGAAGCGTCAGCCGCGCCGTTTCGAGGGTCGGAATGTCGGTCACATCGGGTCCTTATGGAAATCGCACTCTCAGGCGCTGGGCTCGCCGTCCCAATAGTCGAGATCGCCTTCCGGCCGTCCGATATGACGAAAGCGCCCGGTTTTTGGTCCGTCCCTGTTCGTCTTGGCGAGGAACTTTCCGGAATCGGGATATTCGACGATCTCGGTCTTCGCCATGGTCGAAATGCCGAGATAGATGAGTGTGGCCGTGCCGGTGTTGATGATCTGGTGCGCCGTTTCCGGTCCGCCCGCCGGCGCGCCGAGCACGTCGCCCGCCTTGATCGCATGGCGCTCGTCGCCGAAGCGGTATTCGCCGGTACCGGCGATCACATAGAAGAGCTCGTCTTCGACATGGTGGTTGTGGAAGGGGCAGCCCGATTTGCCTGGAGGTACCTCGTTGTAGCTGACGCCCAGTCCGGCCAGGCCGAGAAGCGTGCCGAACGATTTGTCGGTGCTCTCATAGAGCTCGCCCTGTGTCCAGTGCTCGAGCTGGAGATCGGCGGTATTGATCACCGCCTTCGGTTCCGTTGCCATGACGTCCTCCTGTTTCAAGAAGAGAAGCCGTCATCCCGGGAAAATTCAATGATTATCTGGGCCTATCTCCGATATCCCCAGCATGGGCGGAGAGGAGACCGCCGCCCATGCTTTGAGCACCGTGCGTTTTAATGGGACGCGTGAAGGCGCTCGATCACTTTCAATCCACGCATAACCACGAAGATCGATTCAGGTTTTCGGTAATATACGCTGGAGCCGTCAACGAACGTAGAAGGTGAGGCTCCCATCGGCCGCCTGCTCGGCATTGACGACATTGCGAATATTGACACCCTCATTGTTGAGCCGGTGGGCAAGCGACTTGTTGGCGTCGATCGAGGCCTGGATGCCGCGGATAGCCTGGCCGGAGCGTTGCGGTGCGGAGTGTGGGCCGCTCGTCTCGTCGTCGAAGTTGCGCCAGTTGTAAACCTCCTGGACATTGAAGTCATTGCCCTGGTAGCTCCTGAGCGTCTGCTCGATGCCTTGAGGGGTGTTCATCCCAAGGCTTTCGGCCCGGCTGACGCCGGCAAACGCGATGGAGGAGAGGGCGGTAGCGAGGGTGATGGTGAGAACGCGGTGCATGATTTGTATCCTTTCATCTGCTTAGACGGTCGGCTGTCGTTGCAGGGGATCGTCTGCGTCACGACATGGAATTGGCGTTCTCTCATTCGCGATTCAATGGGTTAAGCCACTGAAAATCCATTAAGAATTGTTCATGAAAGCTGCCTTCGAATTGCCGCTTTCCAGGCGGCCGGGAAAGCTGATTTCAGGGGCTTGCCCAGCTGTGCATCTGTGGTGCTGCTATCCCCTTGCAGATATTTCCTCTTTCCCATTGCGGCATCGGGCGAAATTGCTTGCCATTCGGACGAAGGCATGTTTTGACCGCGGGCTGCCGCGTGGGTAAATGTCCCGCCAACCGAAGGTGAACCATGTCGAGAGAGACTGCTCCCCATATTTTGATCGTTGAGGCCCGCTTCTACGACGACATGGCCGACGCCCTGCTCGAAGGCGCGACCTTCGCATTGACGGAGGCCGGCGCCACCTTCGAGGTCGTCACCGTTCCGGGCGCACTGGAAATTCCGGCGGCGATTGCCATGTCGCTCGATGGAGACGACAATGGCGGAACGCATTATGACGGCTATGTCGCCCTCGGCATGGTCATTCGCGGCGAGACCTATCACTTCGATATCGTGTCGAACGAATCCTCGCGCGCCTTGATGGATCTTGCGGTCAGCGAGTCCCTTGCCATCGGCAATGGCATCCTGACCGTCGAAAACGACGAGCAGGCCTGGACGCGCGTGCGCCGCTCGGAAAAGGACAAGGGCGGATTTGCCGCTCGTGCAGCTCTGACCATGATCGAGCTGAAGCAGAAACTGGGTGCATAACGAATGAATGACGACAAGACGGAACGACCGGTCAAGACTGCGAACCAGCGGGGCGCCGCCCGTCTTGCTGCCGTTCAGGCACTATATCAGATGGATGTCGGCGGCACGGGCGTTCTGGAGATCGTGGCTGAATACGAGGCGCACCGTCTTGGTCAGGAAATCGATGGCGAGACTTATCTGAAAGCCGATGCAGCCTGGTTCCGTTCCATCGTCTCCGGTGTCGTGCGTGATCAGGTTCGCCTCGATCCGCTGATTGCCGCAGCCCTGCAGGATGATTGGGCCTTGTCGCGCCTCGACAGCACCGTGCGCGCCATCCTGCGCGCCGGCGTCTTCGAGATCACCGACCGCAAGGACGTTCCGGTGGCGGTCATCGTCACCGAATATGTCGAGATCGCCCAGGCCTTCTTCGATGACGATGAGCCGAAGCTCGTCAACGCCGTGCTCGACCGCATCGCAAAGCAGGTCCGCGGCGAGCCGAAGAAGTAAGTCTTTAGCCGCCAAATAATCCTCCTACGTCTTTCTTCGTACCGCAATGGTTTTCGCCCGTTGCGGTCTTGACGCCACGTGATCGACCAAGCAATCTCCGCACCGCTTAGCTGTGGCATTTCTGTGGAGAGGAAGGCGATTCGGCGGCGTATCTGCCGGAGAAGGAGTGAGCTCCGGCCTATGGGAGGAAAGAGCGAAATGACGATTCTTTTATGCGTAATCGCATGCGGTCTGCTCTCGGTGGTTTATGCCGCCTGGGCAACCCGGTCGGTGCTTGCCGCCGATCAGGGCAACAGCCGCATGCAGGAGATCGCGGGCTATATCCGCGAAGGTGCGCAAGCCTATCTGACGCGCCAGTACAGAACCATTGCCATTGTCGGCGTTGTTGTTTTCATTTTAGCCTGGCTGCTTCTTTCCGGCGAGGCCGCGATCGGCTTCCTGATTGGCGCCGTGCTTTCCGGTGCTGCTGGCTTCATCGGCATGCACGTCTCCGTCCGCGCCAATGTGCGCACCGCTCAGGCAGCTTCCGTCAGCCTTTCCGCCGGCCTCGACATCGCCTTCAAGTCGGGTGCGATCACCGGCATGCTGGTGGCTGGCCTGGCGCTGCTCGGCGTCTCCATCTATTATACGGTCTTGACCATCGGGCTCGGCCATGAGAGCGGCTCGCGCGAAGTTATCGATGCGCTGGTGGCGCTCGGCTTCGGCGCTTCGCTGATCTCGATCTTCGCCCGTCTCGGCGGCGGCATCTTCACCAAGGGCGCCGATGTCGGCGGCGATCTGGTCGGCAAGGTGGAAGCCGGCATTCCAGAAGACGATCCGCGCAACCCGGCAACGATTGCCGATAACGTCGGCGACAATGTCGGCGACTGCGCCGGCATGGCCGCCGACCTTTTCGAGACCTACGCGGTCTCGGTCGTCGCCACCATGGTTCTCGCCGCGATCTTCTTTGCCGGCGCGCCGATCCTCCAGTCTGCGATGGTCTATCCGCTGGCGATCTGCGGCGCCTGCATCATCACCTCGATCATCGGCACCTTCTTCGTCAAGCTCGGTTCGAACGGCTCGATCATGGGCGCTCTCTACAAGGGCCTCATCGTCACCGGCCTGCTGTCGATCGTCGGCCTTGGCGCTGCCACCTCGCTCACCATCGGCTGGGGATCGATCGGCTCGGTCGGAGGCGCCGACATATCAGGCGCGAACCTCTTCTTCTGCGGCATCATCGGCCTCGTCGTCACCGCGCTGATCGTGGTGATTACTGAATATTATACCGGCACGGGCAAGCGCCCGGTCGTCTCGATCGCTCAGGCCTCGGTCACCGGTCACGGCACCAACGTCATCCAGGGCCTGGCGGTTTCACTGGAATCGACGGCACTGCCGGCGATCGTCATAGTTGGCGGCATTCTCGCCACCTACCAGCTCGGCGGCCTGTTCGGCACCGGCATTGCGGTCACGGCTATGCTCGGCATCGCTGGAATGATCGTCGCGCTCGACGCGTTCGGACCGGTGACGGACAATGCCGGCGGTATCGCTGAAATGGCACACCTGCCGCCGGAGGTGCGCAAATCCACCGATGCGCTCGATGCCGTCGGCAATACGACCAAGGCCGTCACCAAGGGCTATGCCATCGGCTCCGCCGGTCTGGGCGCCCTCGTTCTCTTCGCAGCCTACTCCTACGACCTCAAATATTTTGCGGCGAATGGCGACAAGTTCCCTTATTTCGCCGGCATCGGTGAAATTTCCTTCGATCTTTCCAACCCTTACGTGGTGGCGGGATTGATCTTCGGAGGTCTCATTCCCTACCTCTTCGGTGGCATCGCGATGACCGCCGTCGGCCGTGCGGCCAGCGCGATCGTCGAGGAAGTGCGCCGTCAGTTCAAGGAAAAGCCCGGCATCATGCAGGGCACGGAAAAGCCGGATTACGGCAGGGCGGTCGACCTTCTGACCAAGGCCGCGATCCGCGAAATGATCGTGCCGTCGCTGCTGCCGGTGCTGGCGCCGATCGTCGTCTATTTCGGCGTGCTTCTCATCTCCGGTTCCAAGGCCTCCGCCTTTGCAGCCCTCGGCGCATCGCTGCTCGGCGTTATCATCAACGGCCTATTCGTCGCTATCTCGATGACATCGGGTGGTGGCGCCTGGGACAATGCCAAGAAGAGCTTCGAAGACGGTTTCGTCGACAAGGACGGCGTGCGTCACATGAAGGGTTCGGATGCACACAAGGCTTCCGTCACCGGCGATACCGTCGGCGATCCCTACAAGGATACCGCCGGCCCCGCCGTCAACCCGGCGATCAAGATCACCAATATCGTCGCGCTGCTGCTGCTGGCCGTTCTCGCCGGATAAACAACGGCGCCGGCTTGGCACACTTCAAGCTGACGCAGCGATCATTAAAAAACCCGCCGGAGCGATCCGGCGGGTTCGTCGTATAAGGCGTGTCCGATCAGCGCAGGCTGCTTGGGTTCTGCGGCGTGCCGCCGGCGCCACCGCCGAACAGGCTGCGGGCAGCACTCGCGGCGCTGCCGCCGGAAAGCATCTGTTGCAGGAAGGTGAGTTCCTTGCCGCCGGTCGGCGTGACGCGTCCGATCGTGTCGAACACCTTGCCGTCCTGCAGCGCATAGTTGGCGCGGCGGTTGACGACGCCGTCCTTGTCGAAATAGATCGCCAGAACGCTCTGATCGACGACCTTCAGTTTCTGGAAGGCAACCGCACGCGTGCGCCGCTGCGAGATGTAATAGAAGACTTCGCCGTCGAAAGTCGCCGTCGTTGACGGGGTGCCGAGCGAAAGCAGCACCTGCTCGCGGCTGGAGCCTTCCGGGACGAGGTTCAGCGACTGCTGGTCGGCGACGTAGCCGCCGTTGAGAACGGTGCTGGTCTGGCAACCGGAGAGAGCGGTAGTGGAGGCAATTATGAAGGCAATGGCCGCACTGCTGAAGAATTTCACGTCAGACTTGAAATACCGTTTATTCAACGACATCTACTCCCTTGAGTGTCGATAGCAGCCATTTGGGGCCTTGCACGCTTTCCTCCTGCAAAACCATTGTGGCCATTCCGGGTCGAATTTCCCGAATTCGCTTCGCTGACGCATCGAAGGCGTCGTCCCGAAACTGGCCATGATCGGCATTGCAATTCGCGCCTGCTTCGGTAAACCAGCTTTCGAAATCATGCAACAAGGCCATACGCCAGCCGGCATGAAGAATGAGGCATTTCCGGAAAAAACAATGATCCTCGGGCTCTTCCGCAAGAAAAACAACAATCAGGCGATCGTCGACAGGCAATATGCGGCGTTGGCGGCGGCCGCGCGCATGCCGGAACTCTACGAGCGGCTCAATGTGCCGGATACGGTCATGGGCCGTTTCGAGATGCTGTCGATCGCCATGATTCTGTTTTTTCGCCGCACCCGTGCTTCCGCCACCAGCGGCCAGGAGATCGCCCAGGAGATCGTCGACGCCTTCTTCCAGGATATCGACTATTCGATCCGCGAACTCGGCATCGGCGACAACAGCGTGCCGAAGCGCATGAAAAAGCTCGCCGGCATGTTTTACGGCCGGCTCGAAGCCTATTCGAAGGCGATGGACACAGACGATGCCGAAGCCCTGGCTCTTGCCCTTCAGCGCAATATCTACCCCGAAACCTCGGCGCCGGCCGATATGTCCGGCCTTGCCGGATGGATGATGGCCGCAGAATCGCATCTGTCCGCCGTTGCCGAAGAGGTAATCGCCACCGGTTCGGCAACGCTCCCGCCGGTCAGTTGAAGGAGGAAACGATGCAGAATGATCGGGACGATGTTCCCTTCTCCTATCACGTCAAGGTCGGCCATATCTCGGCCAACCCCGTCGAGGTCCATGTCGAGGCCGACGCCAGCGAACTGAAGGCGCTCGCCAAGACCTGGAACGTCGTTTCCGTCGACGATCTCAGCGCCGATCTGCAGATTGCCCGCTGGAAGCGCGATGGCGTGCGCATCAAGGGCCGCGTGCAGGCGAAGATCGTCCAGTCCTGCGTCGTGACGCTGGAACCGGTCGAATCCGCCATCGATGAGAGCTTCGAGCAGATCTTCGTGCCGGAAGGCTCCAAGCTTGCCCGCCAAGCCGGCAACGACGCCGGCGAGATGCTGCTCGATCCCGACGGTCCTGACCTGCCCGAGAACTTTGTCGGCGATACGATCGACGCCGGCGAGGTGGTTGCCGAATTCGCCGCTCTGGCGATCGATCCCTATCCGCGCAAGCAGGGTATCGAATTCGCCGGCCATGTCGAAGACAGCGGCGAGGACGATAAAAAGCCCTCTGCCTTCGCAGCCCTCAAGGACTGGAAAAAGGACTGAAGCCCCTCTGGCATTTGACACAATTCAGTTGTAAGCGACGCCAAAACCGGTATTTTGGCCGAAATTTCGCCCTCGGCGAAAAGAAGGATCAGGGACGCGTGATCAGAATATCTCTCGACCTCATGGGTGGCGACTTTGGTCCCCAGGTTGTCATCCCCGGCGCCGCCAAGGCGTTGGATCGGCATCCGGATATTTCCTTCGTTCTCTATGGTCTCAAGGAACAGTGCGATCCGGTTCTCGCCAAGTTTCCGAAACTCAGGGAAAAATCGATCTTTCACGACTGCGAGCTTGCCGTCGCCATGGATGAGAAGCCGAGCCAGGCGCTGCGCCGTGGCCGTTACATCTCCACCATGTGGCGCTCGATCGCGGCGGTGAAGACGGGTGACGCCGATGTCGCGGTGTCGGCCGGCAATACCGGCGCGCTGATGGCGATGGCGAAATTCTGTCTGCGCACCATGGCCAATATCGAGCGTCCGGCGATTGCCGCGATCTGGCCGACGCTGAAGGGTGAGAGCATCGTGCTCGATGTCGGCGCGACGATCGGCGCCGATGCGCAGCAACTGATGGATTTTGCCCTGATGGGTGGCGCCATGGCGCGCGCGCTCTTCGAGGTCGAACGTCCGACGGTCGGCCTTCTCAACGTCGGCGTCGAGGAGATGAAGGGCCAGGAGGAGGTCAAGGAGGCCGGCCGGCTGTTGCGCGAGGCGAACATCGATTCGCTCGAATATTCCGGCTTCGTCGAGGGCAACGACCTTGGCAAGGGCACGGTCGACGTCGTCGTCACCGAAGGATTTTCCGGCAACATCGCGCTCAAGACCGCCGAAGGCACCGCCAAGCAGATCGGCGAATATCTGCGTGCCGCCATGTCGCGCACGCTGCTCGCCCGCATCGGCTACCTCTTCGCCAAAAGCGCCTTCGACATGCTTCGCGAGAAGCTCGATCCGAGCAAGGTCAATGGCGGCGTGTTTCTCGGCCTGAACGGCATCGTCATCAAAAGCCATGGCGGGGCGAATGCCGAAGGCATCGCAGCCGCCATCGAGGTCGGCTACGACATGGCCAAGAACGGCCTCAATCAGAAAATAGAAAACGATCTTAAGAAATATCATGCCAAGCGGCTGCCCCCGATGGGCCCGGAAGCGGCATGAGCGATGGGGTTCAATCAAAGATGATCCGTTCAGTGGTTCGCGGGTTCGGAGCCGCACTTCCGAAGCGCGTGATGACCAATCGTGACATGGAGGCCATCGTCGACACATCAGACGAATGGATCGTCCAGCGCACCGGCATCCGCCAGCGTTATGTCGCCGGCGATGACGAAACGACGGCGTCACTCGGCGAGGCCGCCGCACGCGCAGCCCTTGCCAATGGCGGCCTGACGCCTGCCGATATCGATCTCGTCATCTGTGCCACCTCGACGCCGGATAACACCTTTCCGGCAACGTCGGTCAACATCCAGAACCGCCTCGGCATGAGCCACGGCTTCGCCTTCGACGTCCAGGCCGTATGCACCGGTTTCGTCTATGCGGTGACGACTGCCGATGCCTATATCCGCGGCGGGCTTGCCAAGCGCGTTCTCGTCATCGGCGCTGAAACTTTTTCGCGCATTCTCGACTGGAACGACCGCACCACCTGCGTGCTTTTCGGCGACGGCGCCGGCGCGATCATACTCGAAGCGACAGAAGGCGAGGGTACCGTTGCCGATCGCGGCGTGCTGACCGCACATCTGCGTTCCGACGGCTCGCACAAGGAAAAGCTTTATGTTGACGGCGGACCGTCGACGACGGGCACTGTCGGCAAGCTGCGCATGGAAGGCCGCGAGGTCTTCAAATATGCCGTCGGCATGATCACCGACGTCATCCAGGCGGCTTTCGATTCAACCGGCACCACCGCCGATGACCTCGACTGGCTGGTGCCACATCAAGCTAATCGCCGCATCATCGACGGGTCGGCGAAGAAGCTGAACATCGATGCCGCGAAGGTCGTCATCACCGTCGACCTGCACGGCAATACATCGGCTGCCTCGATCCCGTTGGCGCTTGCGACCGCTGCCGGCGACGGCCGCATCAAGAAGGGCGACCTGGTGATGCTCGAAGCAATGGGTGGCGGCTTTACCTGGGGTGCGGTTCTGCTGCGCTGGTAGGTAGGCACAAATCCTAAAAAACTGGCGGCGAACAAGAGCTTGACCGTAAGGCGCAAGACAAATACTCTTCGTGCGATTTCACAAAATATTTGTATGGGCGGGGAAACCATGACCGGAAAAACAGTGACGCGAGCAGACCTGGCGGAATCCGTTTTCCGAAAGGTTGGGCTTTCCCGGACCGAATCTGCCGAACTTGTGGAAACCGTCATCGACGAGATCTGCAACGCCATCGTGCGTGGCGAAACCGTCAAGCTTTCCTCCTTCGCCACCTTCCAGGTACGCGACAAGAACGAGCGGATCGGTCGCAACCCGAAGACCGGCGAAGAGGTTCCGATTTCCCCCCGCCGGGTCATGACCTTCAAGGCGTCGAACGTGTTGAAGACACGCATCCTCAAATCGCATGTCGCTCGCAAGATCAAGCTGAAGCCGCTGAATCCGGCTCCCTGATAATCGGCTTCCCGTTTCGGAAACGGCTTTTTTTCTCTCTCGCGCTCTCCATCCTTGTGCGCAACGTCAAGACATGACTTGAATTGTCGGCGCCAAACCGTTGAAATATGATGAGTCGCCGTAGGATCGAGCCGCGAGGTCGCGTAGCAGTATGACGTTGGACAAGAGCCCCGATGCCTTTCGCACCATCAGCGAAGTTGCAGACGATCTTGATCTGCCGCAGCATGTGCTGCGCTTCTGGGAGACGCGTTTTCCCCAGATAAAGCCGATGAAGCGCGGCGGCGGCCGTCGCTACTATCGGCCGGAGGATGTCGACCTCCTCAAGGGGATCCGGCATTTGCTCTATGATCATGGCTATACGATCAAGGGTGTGCAGAAGCTTCTGAAGACCAACGGCAACAAGTTCGTCATATCGATCGGTCATGGCGATCTCGCCAGCGTCGAGGCGCTTGCGTCAGGCGTGCAGGACATGGGGGCCGGGGAACCGCGCGTCGGCATGGCCGATGAAGACCAGATCGTCGGCCGCGCCAAGCCGCCGATCACCCGCCGGTTCTTCAATTTTGTCGCCGGAGACGACGAGCAGGAAGTCTCGATCGGCAAATCGAGCGTCGGCAAGGAAGACAGGGCGTTGCTGCAGGAGGCGCTCTACGACCTCCTGGAATGCAAGCGTCTGCTCGATCAGGTGCGCTGAATAGGAAAGTCAGGCTTCGGTAAGCCGCTTCATCGCCTGTTCGAGTTCGCTGAGCTGGAAGGGTTTTTGCAGCACGGGCAGCGTGCTTGGGCTGCTGCCATCAGGTGCGGTACCGTATCCCGTCGCATAGAGATAGGGTTTTCCGCGTTCGTCGAGCAGCTTTGCGACCGGCAGCGAACTCTGCCCGGCAAGCGAGACATCGAGAATTGCCGCGTCGAACTCCGTATCCCTGGCGGCCGTCAGCGCCCGTTCCAGATCGGGCGCGCTGGCGCAGACCCGGTAGCCCAGATCGGCGAGCATGTCCTCGAGCAGCATGGCAATCAGCGCGTCGTCTTCGACGATGAATATGTCTTTCATGATCCCGTTCACCCATTGCCCCTTGCTAAAGCATGTCGCGCAAAAGTGTGCCGCGGTTTTGCGATAGCGACATGCATAAAAACAAAGACCTAAAGCGCAAGGAGCGAATCTGAAAGATTGCGACACGCTTTAGGCATGGAGGTTTATGTGGACTGCTTGCACGGCTCGTCAAGACGTCATAGCCGGCAGTGCGAGAAACAGCATATTGCCGGTTGAAATTCGATGTGCAAAAGCTGGAATGCCGTCTCCGCAACGGCTCCCGCATAATTCCTTAAATCTGAATCGATTTATGGACAAAATTATGCAGAAATTCAATGTGTTACAGCGTCTTTTGCGGCTCTCGAAAAGACGCGCGGCGCTGTAAGAAGGGGTGTCGAATGGATTTGCTGAGTGCCACGGATTGGCTGCGTCACAGGCCGGGTTATACATATCCGCTGGCCATTGCCTTTGTTGGCCTGACGTTTCTTCTGAGGCTTGCCGCCAGCGACACTCTCTCCGGATTTCCCTTCCTGAGCTTCCTGCCGGCGATATTGCTCGCGAGTTTCATAGGTGGCGCCGGGCCGGGCTTTGTCGCGACCTTGGTTGCCGGTTTCATTGTCCAGCAGTTTTTTGTCGAGCCGCACAATGTTTTCTGGCCGGCCAGCGCCGGCCAATGGGTCGGCCTTTCCACCTATCTCATCAATGCCATGATCATCGTCGGCCTGATGGAGATGATCATCATCGCCCATGGCAGGCAGAGCCGCCTTCGCAACGAGCTCAACAGCTTCAACACGCGCCTCGAACAGACAGTGGTGCAGCGCACTGCCGAGCTCAGGCACGAGATGGAAGAGAATGCTGCCGCTCAGGCGCAGGTCCGCCAGTTGCAAAAGATGGAAACGATCGGCCAGCTGACCGGCGGTGTCGCCCACGATTTCAACAACATGCTGGCAATCATCATCGGCAATCTCGATCTCGCCCAGCGGCGCCTGACCGGCAACGAGGATCCCCGCCTTTTATACTCCATCCAGAACGCCAGAGATGGCGCGCAGAGGGCGGCGGTGCTGACTGCGCGTCTTCTCGCTTTCTCGCGCCAACAGCCGCTCGCCCCGGAGGTGATCGACCTCAACAAGCTGGTCGGCGGCATGTCGGAGCTGCTGCGGCGCACGCTCGGCGAGCACATCCGGATCGAGACCGTGCTTGCCGGTGGCCTCTGGCCGAGCTTTGCCGATTTGAGCCAGCTCGAGAATGCCATCCTGAACCTTGCCGTCAATGCTCGCGATGCCATGCCAGGCGGCGGAAATCTGACGATCGAGACCGCCAATACCGAACTCGACGAGCGATATTCGCGCATGCATTCGGAGGTCGAGGCAGGCCAATATGTGATGATCAGCATCACCGACACCGGCACCGGCATGTCGCCGGAGGTGATCGAACGCGCCTTCGACCCGTTCTACACGACCAAGGGACCCGGCAAAGGTACAGGTCTCGGCCTCAGCCAGGTCTATGGCTACATCAAGCAGAGCGGCGGCCACATCAAGATCTATTCAGAGATCGACAGGGGCACGACGTTGAAGATCTATCTTCCCCGTCATGTCGGTACGGCGGATGCCCGGTTGAACGTCGTTGGCGCCCAGCCGCTTCCTCACGGCAGCGTCAAAGACACGATTCTGGTGGTGGAGGACGATGAGAACGTCCGCACCATGACTGCCGAAAGCCTGCATGAACTCGGTTACACCGTGTTGCAGGCGGCTAGTGGCATGGAGGCGCTTATGCTTCTGGACCAGAATGCGGCAGTCGACCTGATCTTCACTGATATCGTCATGCCGCAGATGAGCGGACGCCAGCTTGCCGATATCGTCCAGGAAAAATGGCCGGCGATCCGGATCCTCTATACGACCGGCTACACCCGCAATGCCATCGTCCACAACGGTGTGCTCGATCACGGCGTTTCCCTGCTTGCCAAGCCCTTCAGCCTGGAGCAGCTCGCCCACAAGATCCGCGAACTTCTGAATGTACCGGCGAGGATGGAAGATGAGAGGACGTGAAGCCGAAATACGGCCGCACGTCCACAGTTCAAGATCGGGTTATTCCAGGACCTGGATTATGCGATGCGTCTTCGGCTCGACGATCACGCGTCGCTCATTGACGACCGTATAGCCGTAGCCGTCGATATCAGGCACGGTATGCACCTCGACGGTATCGGGCAGCGTCGCGCCGACAGCGATATCGCCATCATAGACGACGGAAGGTGTGTTTTGCTCCATCACATAGGTGCGCACCTCGCCGGGCAATACGACGGAGCCGGTCGGTGCGGGATCTGTGACGATGACGGTGCTCTGCGCGAAGGCGGCAGAGCTGATGGTCAGAATGGCGGCCGCAGCCAGCATGGTCTTGCGCATGGGATTTCTCCTTTTCCTACCTGAGACATCAAGGCAACGCTGGCCATGCGGCATAGTTCCCCGCGGGCTTTTCGCGACAGCAGTAACAGCCGCAATGAGAGAATTTAAGGTGTTACTAAATTAATTTTTGTATCATACGGTTGATCTGTCTGAGCAGCGTTCGAAAAGAGTCCAGATGGTGATGTTAGAGCTCGCTTGTTTACTTTTCGCTAACCATGTTGGACGTTTATTCTGAACGGACGACCAACCGGTCGTTGATTCGACGATCCGTCGCGTTTCGGCTTGCGAATGGATCTCTAGAAAGACGATTGCGGCGGCTCGAGACATGCGCTTGCGGAAGACGATATTGTTGGTGGCCGTGGCGGGCATGATGGCCGGCTGCACATCGACAGGCGGTGTGCGCCAGCCTTCCGCGCCGGAAACCGTAGCCCCTGAAAAGGCGCTGGTCCTGCCGCCGCCGGGCGGCCCATCGATCGTCAGCGTTGTCGAGCGCAAGCGTGGCAACGGCGTCGAGCAGACGATTTCGCTGTTTACCTCATCCTCCGTGCCCGGTCAGAATTCCCTGAAGGTCCAGTTCTTCGGCGGTTCCGGAGCCAATCCCGGCGCCGGCAATGCCGGCTTCAGCGTGATCAACGAGAGCGGCATTGCCCGCGAGGTGGCCCGTTCGGCCCCGGGCGTGCCGATGGCGAGCTCGGCGACCTTCCTGCAGAACGCCTATGGCCCCTTCGGCTATGCCTCCGGCCGCAGCCGTGCCGGCGACACCTGCCTCTATGCCTGGCAGCAGATCCGCTCGAGCACCAACGCCAATACCCAGGCGCGTAATTTCGGCATGATCCAGCTGCGCCTGCGCCTTTGCGATGCGAGAGCGAGCGAGCGCCAGCTGCTTGGCATCGTCTATGGCTACACCGTCACCGGCACCTTCGACGGCGAGATCTGGAACCCTTACGGCAATCCGCCGCCCGCCGATGCTGCACTCGGGCGCACCGGCGTGCCGATCTACCCCGACGAGGGCGGTTACCGCGCCAGCCCGATGCCGATCGGCTACGAGCCGGCGCCTGCCATTGTCACCCGGCCGCGGGCAGCTGCCGTTCGCAGCGCCTCGACCGCGCAACCGGCTCAAGGTGTGGCAGCGGTGCCGGCACCCATCGGCCCGCGCGTGCCGCTGCCGGGCGAGGCGCCACAGACGAGCGCAAGGCCGGCTGCGGCCGCTGCGCCAATCGAACAATCGGTAAGGGCGATCGGCGTCACCGTGCCTTCGCCGGACTGCATAGGCGACGCGGCCATGACGGCCGCCTGCCGGAGATAGAGCATGATGCCGAAAAGTGTGAGCGGTTTTCGGACGACATCATGCTCTAACTCTTTAATTTAGAACAGGATTCAGATTTTAGGCCGACCCGGCCTAAAATCATCCTGTTCTAGTGAGCATGCCCGCGGGCGCCAGATGGTGCCCCGGTTGAGCAATTTCGAAGGAACGTCGATGCGCAAAGCCCGCAGTGTCATCATATGGGCCGTGGTTTCGCTCTGCATGATCGTGCTGATCACGCTGCCGGTTAACCTGCAGACCCAGCTCATCACCAGCATCACGGTCGTGACTGTGATGGCGCTGATTAAGATTCTGAAGGGCGAGGGGACCTGGCGCCTGGTGGCGCTCGCCTTCGGCACGTCGATCGTGCTGCGCTATGTCTACTGGCGCACCACCAATACGCTACCGCCCCTGAACCAGCCTGAGAATTTCATTCCCGGCCTGCTGCTCTATCTTGCCGAAATGTATAGCGTCGCAATGCTGGCGCTCAGCCTGTTCATCGTCGCCACACCGTTGCCGTCGCGCCCCTCGCGTGCCGCCAATCCCGGGCGCCTTCCTCATGTCGACGTCTTCGTGCCATCCTACAACGAGGATGCAGGCCTGCTGGGAAACACGCTGGCCGCCGCCAAGGCCATGGATTATCCGGCCGAGAAGCTGCATGTTTGGCTGCTCGACGACGGCGGCACCTTGCAGAAGCGCAATTCCGGCAAGCTGCTCGAAGCCCAGGCGGCGGCTGCCCGCCATATCGAGCTGAAGCAACTCTGCGACGATCTCGATGTCCACTACCTCACGCGCGACCGCAACGAGCACGCCAAGGCCGGCAATCTCAACAACGGCATGAAACATTCGACCGGCGAACTCATCGCCGTCTTCGATGCCGACCACGCGCCGGCCCGCGATTTCCTGCTGGAGACCGTCGGTTACTTCGAAGACGATCCGAAGCTCTTCCTCGTCCAGACGCCGCACTTCTTCATCAATCCCGATCCGCTGGAGCGCAACCTGCGCACCTTCGACAAGATGCCGAGCGAGAACGAGATGTTCTACGGCATCATCCAGCGCGGCCTCGACAAATGGAACGCTGCCTTCTTCTGCGGCTCGGCCGCAGTTTTGAGCCGCAAGGCGCTTGAATCGCAGAATGGCTTCAGCGGCATCAGCATCACCGAGGATTGCGAGACGGCGCTGGCGCTCCACGGCAGCGGCTGGAACAGCATCTATGTCGACAAGCCGCTGATCGCCGGCCTGCAGCCAGCCACTTTCGCCAGCTTCATTGGCCAGCGCAGCCGCTGGGCCCAGGGCATGATGCAGATTCTGCGCTTCCGCTTTCCGCTTCTGAAACGCGGCCTGACGATCCCGCAGCGCTTTTGCTACATGTCCTCCACGCTTTTCTGGCTTTTCCCGTTCCCGCGCACGATCTTCCTGTTTGCGCCGCTCTTCTACCTGTTCTTCGATCTGGAAATCTTCACCGCCTCGGGCGGCGAGTTCCTCGCCTATACGCTTGCCTATATGCTCGTGAATCTGATGATGCAGAACTATCTCTACGGGTCGTTCCGCTGGCCCTGGATTTCCGAGCTCTACGAATATGTCCAGACCGTACATCTGCTACCGGCTGTCGTCTCCGTCATGCTCAATCCGAGGAAGCCGACCTTCAAGGTCACCGCCAAGGACGAATCGATCGCCGTCAGCCGTCTGTCGGAAATCAGCCGTCCGTTCTTCGTCATCTTTGCAGTGCAGATCGTCGCGCTCATCATCACCATCTACAAGATCTATGCAGAGCCCTATAAGGCCGACGTCACGCTTGTCGTCGGCGGATGGAACGTCATCAACCTGATTATGGCCGGCTGCGCGCTGGGCGTCGTGTCGGAGCGCGGCGAGCGCGCCTTGTCCCGCCGCGTCCGCGTCAACCGGCGCTGCGAATTCGGCGTCAACGGCAAGTGGTACGCGGCCTCGATCGAGGACGTTTCCGTCCACGGTGCGAGGCTTCACATCTTCAACAAGCAGCTCGACGAGATGCTGGTTGGCGCACTCGGAGAGATCCGCTTCCGGCCCTATAGCGGCGCGGAACTGGAAACTCTGCCGCTCATCGTCCGCAACATCGAGCCGTCGGGCGACATCAGCAATGTCGGCTGCCAGTACGTGCCGAAAAGCGCGCTCGACCATCGCCTGATCGCCGACCTGATGTTTGCCAATTCCGATCAGTGGACAGAGTTCCAGGCCTCGCGCCGTCGCAATCCGGGCTTGATCCGCGGCACCATCTGGTTCCTCGGCCTGTCGCTCTACCAGACGAGCCGCGGCCTCATTTACTTCTTCCGCAGCATGCGGCCGGAGCGGGAAGCCCAGCAGAAGGCGGCAAAGGTCAACGCCGGATGAGAAAGATCGTCGCTGCCTCGCTTCTCCTGCTGAATGCCTCCGCCTTCGCCCAGGCGCAGACGGCGCCCTTCGACATGTCCGGCGAGCGGCCGCCCGGGGCATCCGTTACCCCGAGATTGACGCCACCCACGCCGCCGACAACCCCTGTGCCGGTTCCCGTCACGCCTCCGGTTTCCGTCAGACCTGCACCTGCAGCTCCAGCTGCTCCTGCTCCCGCACCTGTTCCTCCGACGATCACCGTCCAGCCGCAACCGGCGCCGCCCGCGCTCCAGCCAGCCGCGGCGGCAAATACCGCTGCGCCGCCCCGCTCCGGCGATGTCCGTCGCTATGTCGTGCCCTTTTCGAAACTTGGTCTCGGCGGCGAATACGATCGCCGGTCATGGTCGGTCTATCTGACGCCGGAACAGGCGGCGGCCAAGGCAAGCTTCACCTTCGCCTACCAGAATGCGATCGTCGTCGCGCCTGAGGCCTCGGCGCTGACTGTCTATCTCAACAACCGCCCGATCGGCCAGCAGCGTGTCGGCTCGCCGGATGGCCCGTCGGCCATCACCTTCGAGGTTCCGTCCGGTTTGCTGCAGCCTGGCGCCAATCTTGTCACCTTTGAAGCCAACCAGCGCCACCGCACCGATTGCAGCATCCAGTCCACTTATGAACTGTGGTCGAACATTGATCCGGCCGGAACCTATCTAAGCTTTGCCGGCAGCGATGCCGCCCAGCTGTCGAGCGCCGATGCAATCCGCGCCATCGGCGTTGACGGCGCTGGCAAGACCGAGTTCGACATCGTTGTCCCGGCGCTAGAGCAGCCGGGAACCACCAAGCCGCTGTTGCGACTGGCGCAGGGCCTGTCGGTGCTGAGCAGCATGCCGAACCAGATCTTCGCCTTCAGTACCACCTCGCTTCCCGCCGCCGGGCCTGGCAAGCTCAGCGTGCTGGTCGGTACCGCAGCGGAATTGCGGCCGCTCTTTCCCGGCCTGCCGCCCGGTGCCGAAAGCGCGGCATTCGCCGCTTTCGCCACCGATCCGCGCAGCGGCTCGCCGGTGCTTCTGATCAGCGGCCCCTCCTGGCAGGCGGTCTCCTCGGCGATCGATACCATCGTCTCGCCGACAGACCGGCCCTCGGATATCCGCCGCGACGTGTTGACCACCGAGCGCTGGAGCGCGCCGAACGCGCCGCTGGTCTTTTCCGATACGAACATCGCCCTGTCTCAGATCGGCGTGAAGACCACCGAATTCTCCGGGCGGCGGTTGCGGACCAGCTTCAATATTGCCGTGCCGGCCGATTTTTATGCCAATGCCTATGGCGAAGCGAAGGTGCTGCTCGACGCCGCCTATACCGATAACGTGATGCCCGGCAGCCACATCGATATCTACGTCAACGACAACATCGCCTCCACCGTGCCGATCACCACGACATCAGGCGGCATTCTCCGTCATCTGCCGATCCGCGTGACGATGCGGCACTTCAAGCCCGGTCTCAATTCGGTGGCGATCGAGGCGATCCTGATGACCAAGGATGATGCGGCTTGCGCGCCGGGCGCGACCGCCGGCGCGACCCCGCGCTTTGCCCTGTTCGATACGTCCGAACTGCAGATTCCGGATTTCGCCCGTGTCGGTCAGCGTCCGAATCTGGCGGCAATGGCCGGTACCGCCTATCCCTATGGTCGGGCCACGGAGCCGACGCCGCTCTTCATCGATCGCGTCGATGCCGATACGCTTTCAGCCGCCGCCACGCTGCTCGGCCAGATGGCGATCACCGCCGGCCATCCGATCGACGTCGAAACCGTCGCCTCGCCGAATACGATCGGCGATCGCGACGCCATCTTCATCGGCTCCGTCTCGCAGATGCCGGCAACCGCGTTGACGCAGACCAATATCGCCACGGCGAGCCAGGCCTCGTGGCGTCCCGTGGCCGATACGCAGGCGGGCGTCGTCGATACCGGTACGGCTTTCGAGGAGTGGAATTCCAAGGTCAGCGGCGGTGTCTTGCGCAACAGGATCACTGCCTTCCGCGAGTGGGTGTCGCGTAATTTCGATATCTCCCGCAGTTCGCTGCAATTCGTGCCCGGCGCGGAGCAGGTTTTCACGCCGTCAAATGTCGACACGATCTTGGTTGCTCAGGGCCCCAGCCCTGCGGGAGCCGCTGCATGGACGGTGGTGACGGCGCCGTCGGCGAAGGACCTGCGCGAAGGGCTGGAGGTTCTGACCGCGCAGCTGAACTGGCCACAGATATCAGGCCACATCACCACCTATTCGAGCAAGACAGGCAAGATCGAGACCGTGCCTGTCACCCGTTTCGATTTTGTGCCGTCCACACCCTGGTCGATCTCCAATTACCGCCTGATCGCCGCCAACTGGCTGTCGACGAATATCCTCTCCTATGCCTCCCTGCTGGTCGTCTTCGTGCTGTTGATCGGGGTCACCACGTCAAGCATGCTCAGAAGACTGGGTCGGTCGAAATGAGGCGGTGGCGCGCACTCCTGTTGGCGGCATCGGTCGCGCTCGCTCCCGGGGGAGCGCCCGCCGTTGCGCAGCAGGCGATGATCAATGCCGGCGCATGGTCGGCCTACAAGGCGAAGTTTCTCGATGCGACCGGCCGTATCATCGATAACGGCAACGGCAATATCAGCCACAGCGAAGGGCAGGGCTATGGCATGCTGCTCGCCTATCTCGCAGCCAGCCCTGCCGACTTCGAGCAGATCTGGTATTTTACGCGCACGGAGCTGCTGCTGCGCAACGATGGCCTGGCTGTCTGGAAGTGGGATCCGAACGTCAAGCCGCATGTCACCGACACCAACAATGCCTCGGATGGCGACATGCTGATCGCCTATGCGCTGGCGCTCGCCGGCACGGCGTGGAAACGCAACGACTATATCCTCGCCGCCTCCCGCATGGCGCAGGCGCTGCTTGCCGAAACCGTTGTGCACGCGTCCGGCCACACACTCCTGTTGCCGGGGAGTGAGGGTTTTGCCGCTACCGACCGTGAGGACGGTCCTGTCGTCAACCCGTCCTACTGGATTTACGAGGCGATTCCGGTGATGGGGGCGCTCGCGCCGTCGGATGCCTGGCAAAAACTGTCGGACGATGGCCTAACGCTGTTGAAAACGATGCAGTTCGGCCCGCGCAAACTTCCCGCCGAATGGGTGAGTCTCAACGGCCAGCCGCAGCCGGCCGAAGGTTTCGATGCGGAATTTGCCTATAATGCCATCCGCATTCCGCTCTATCTCGTTCGTGGCGGCGTCACCGACAAGGCGCTGCTGACCCATCTGCGCGAGGGGATGTCGCAAGACGGCGTTCCCGCCACCATCGATCTGACCACCGGCCGGCCGAAGACCGTGTTGCCGGATCCCGGTTATAGAATTGTTAACGATGTTGTGGCCTGTGTAGTCGATGGGACCAAGCTGCCGGGCTCGGCCCTGCAATTTGCGCCCGCACTCTATTATCCGTCCACGCTTCAGCTGCTGGGGCTGGCCTATATTGGGGAGAAGCATCCGGAGTGTCTGTGAAGTCTTCTCTCGTGGCGATTTCAGCGGCAATCGTGGTGGCGACCCTCGTCACCGGGCTGAAAGATCGTGCCGCTCTGCAGGAAAAATTCGGCCTCGCGTCTGCCGGCAAGCCGGCGCCGGAGCTGATGATGATGGGCCGCATCAAGCCGACGGATGGTACTGCCGGCAATCCCGAATTCAATGCGGAACTCGTCGCCGAGAAGATAGAGGCGATCACTTCCCCGCCGCCAGCACCGGACACGTCCGAGCCGGATGCCGCCGCATCGCAGCCTGCTGCACCTCAGACGGCTGCTCCGCCGGCTCAGACGGTCGCCCAGCCGGCACCAGTCACACCCCCCATCGTTTCCGAGCCGCCGGCACCACAGCAGGCGGCCGCGGCGCCGCAGCCTGCCGTCGATGAAAGTGCACTTCGTTATTTCGCCAGCCGCGGCGACAAGGTGCGCCTGCAGGCCGAAATCTCCCGCCTTCAGGCGCTCTACCCCAACTGGGTTCCCCCGGCCGATCCGCTCGCCGTGCCGCAGAATGGCGACAAGCAGCTCGAGGCCATGTGGCAGCTCTACTCGGATGGCCGCTATGCGGAGCTGCGCAAGGCCGTCGCCGACCGCCAGGCAGCCGATGCCGGATGGCAGCCGCCGGCCGATCTGCTCGACCGGCTCGACGTCGCCGAGGGCCGTGCCCGCCTCGTCAATGCTTCGGACCTCAAGCAATATGCGACTGTGGTCGATATCGCTGCTGCAACACCGAGCCTGCTAACCTGCAGCGAGATCGACGTTCTCTGGCGCGTCGCCGAAGCCTTCATCCAGACGGAGAGGGCGCAGCGCGGCCAGGACGCCTACACCTATATCCTGAAGAACTGTACCAATCCGGCCGAGCGGCAGGCGACGGTCGAGAAGGCTTCGACGCTGCTTGCCTACCAGCCGATGCAGGCGCTGCTCGCGCTGGAGAGGCCTGCCGCAGACGGCAGCAAGGAATTCGATGCGATCCGCGATAACCTCGCCCGACGCTTCATGGCCGAGGGCGATGACGAACCGAATCTCGCCATCGCGCCCGATTATATTGCCCGCCTCGAAAAACTCGCCGAGACGCAGGGGCTTGCCTCTGATGCGCTGCTGCTCGGCTGGTACCAGCTTCGCCGCAACAATGATGCCGATGCAGAGAAATGGTTCCGCGCCGCCCGAGCCAAGCAAGATTCGGCGGCCGCTTCGCAGGGGCTGGCGCTGGCGCTGATCGCCCGCAAGGCGCCTGAGGAAGCCGAGGACGTGATGTTCCGCTGGCGCGCCGATTCTGACGATGCGACATCGACCTATCTCGCCGCTACCGCCAACCTGATGGCGTTGCAGCCGCCGGCCGATCTGGCCGAAGACGTGCTGCACCGCATCGCTGGCGAGGTCATCGCCCGGAAATATGTGCCGACGGCGCAGCAATTCGGCTGGTATGCCCGCTCCCTCAACCAGTTCCAGACCGCGGCGCGCTGGTTCGAGACGGCGCTTGCCTGGAAACCCGATGACGAACCATCCGCCTATGGCCTTGTCATCACCCGCGAGCAACTGAGCGACCGCAAGGGCGTGCTCGACCTCCAGCGCGCCTGGGCCGGCCGGTCGAGCCGGATCACCAATCTCGAAGACACGTCCTCCTTGATGCCGAATGCCGTCACGCCGCCGCCGGCGAAGGGGACGCTTGCCGCACAGCAACCGGCTCAGCCGACGCAGCACCCCCCGGCCGAGCCGCTTCCGGCCGAGCGCCGCGTGATCCTGCAGCCGGGGTCGGAAGTGGTCGTTCGCGCGGCAAGACCATCTATGGAGACAGTGAACGTCCCACGCGGTCCGCGTCAGACGCGCGGCTGCTCGACGACCATCGATGCGGGGCAGCTTAAGCCGGCCGACGCGCTGTCGCGCGGCTGGTGCCTGATGGATATCAACCGGCCGATGGAGGCGATCTCGGCCTTCGAGTCGGCATTGCAAAGCCCGTCCCGAAAGGTCCGTGAAGATGCAGCCTACGGCCAGAGCCTTGCCTATCTGCGCGCCGGCCTCTCTGGCAATGCCGCCGTCGCGGCCACCAAGGCGCCGCAGAACCGCCAGCGCGCCGCCGAGCTTCAGGTGGCGATCCTCGCCGACCGTGCGCTTTCGGCCTTCGACGCCGGGCGTTATCGCGAAACCCTCATCTATCTCGATCAGCGCGCCCAGCTGCAGCAGGAACGCATCGACCTGATGGTCCTGCGTGGCTACTGCTACCTCAATCTGAAAATGTACGGCGATGCGACCCGCATCTTCGAGGCCGCTGCCGCGACCGGCAGCCGTGATGCTGCGCGCGGTCTGGCCGACGTTAGAAACGTCACGCATCCCGACGTCAACGACTGACGTTGACGCCGCCGCCGCTCTCCGTTACTCGCCTGCGTAGCTTCAAAATGCTCCAGCGTCCTTTGCGCGTCTTCAAAGACGAGCGGCGCGCTGTGGACCCCGCAAGGAAACGCTCGTGCCCGCTCTCCATGATATCCTCGACAGGTCCTACGACGCTTTCCTTTTCGACATGGACGGAACGCTGCTGAATTCCATTGCCGTCGTCGAACGCGTCTGGAGCGAATGGGCAAGACGTCACGGCTTCGAGCCGGAAGTCTTCCTGAAGACGATCCATGGCATCCGCGCCTCCGACGTTATCCGCGGGCTCGGACTGCCCGGCGTCGATCCGGCCCATGAGGCGGATCTGCTGCTCGCCGAGGAGATGGAGGATGTCTCCGGCATCGTCGAGATCCCCGGCGCCGTCCGCTTCCTCTCCGCTATCGCTGAGGGCAGATGGGCAATCGTCACCTCGGCGCCGATCGAGCTCGCCAGGCGCCGCATGGCCGCCGCCGGCATCCCGATGCCGAAGGTCATCGTCAGCGGCCAAGAGGTCAAATCAGGCAAGCCCAGCCCCGAAGGTTATCTACTCGGTGCAAGCCGCCTCGGCGTCGACCCGAAAAAATGCCTCGTCTTCGAAGATGCCGTCGCCGGCATTCTCGCCGGCGAAGCTGCCGGCGCGGGCGTCACCGTCATCACCGAAACCCACGCCACGCCCTTCGAAACACCGCATTTTTCGATCGCCAACTACCAGGCATGGCAGCCCCGCCAGACCGCCGAAGGCCGGCTGAAGCTCGCGGCGATCTGACCAATCGCGCAAACCGCCTCCTTTTTGTTGAAGGCAAGGTTTTTCCGCTTGCATTGCACGCGCTGAAAAACTAAACGAAGCAAGCCGTTTCGGCAGGTCGGGGCGTAGCGCAGCCCGGTAGCGCACTTGACTGGGGGTCAAGGGGTCGCTGGTTCGAGTCCAGTCGCCCCGACCATTTATCCCCTTGAAATCCCAGTCAAAATGTTAGTTTTCGTCGTTCCGCTAGCGACGGAAAACGGAACGAGGCATTGGCAGAAATGCTAAAACGGGAGCCGAACGTCCCGAACAAAAATGTCATTTGTTCATGGTGCAGGCGAGCTATAGCGCCGCCATTGCAAAGGGTGGTAGATCCTTCGACCGCCTTTAGTGCGGTTTCTGAGCGATCGCGATCATCGATTTCGCCAGCAGCGGAATCCTCCCGACATATTCGAAGTCGACGTCTTCGAAGCCTGTTTCGACGAGCAGCGTGCTGAGCGTTTCGGGAGACCAGAATTTGATATGGCCATGGTCTTTCAGAGGCATAAAGTGGTCGTCCATTTTTCCGCTCACGGCCAGAGCCAGATTTTTCCAGTAGCCGTGAAAAGGCGTCGATACGACCGCGATACCGCCAGGCTTCACCAAGTCGTAAATGGTCGTCGAGAAGGCCTTGGGATCATAGACATGTTCCACCACTTCAAGGCTGATCACCGCATCGAAGGTCCCATACCGGCTGGAAAGATCTTCGTAACCGGAACCGATTTCCAGTGGAAGATCGGGGTGGGCCGTTCTCGCTTTGGCGATGCCGTCCTTCGAGGGATCGACGCCGACGACGTCATACCCTTTTTCCGCAAGCACGGCGGCAGCACCGCCGGTGCCGCAACCGAGGTCGAAGACTGCCGTTTCTTTTGCCTCCTGGAAACTGTTCTCGAGAACATCGACAACGGCCGGCAGAATATAGGAATGGGCGGTCGCCGGTTTGGCGTGTATATAGGTAGTAGCGTCCAGTTCGATAGACATTTTACCTCCTGAAAACCTGAAGAAGTGAGCCGCCAATGGTACGGCGGACTTTGACGGGAGTGTGGTGTCGTTGTGGTATTACGGTGATTAACGCCGAAGGCGTTCGTGGCGACTAAGCGTCACTGCCGATTGGCAGCACCGACAGCGCGAGACATTCTCCAGCACGCCCGACGGATCCCGAAGCTGATTGACAGGGTGCCCTGAAGATGCTGAAAACGGGCCGCGTTCAGCTTTGCCGCATTCTTGTGGTTCAAAGGGCCGCTGCATCCGGCTCCGCCGGTTTCGGCCATTTAAACTAAATAACGCGATGAAATACCCTTTGAAGGTGCATCGTAAATAAATCCTTTAGTTCTTTTTGGTACTGCCTCAGTTGGGAGAGGTGGTATTTGTTGCCTTTTATTAAGGTTATACCCAGTTTGGAAGTTAACAACCCAATTTTGGATTGAAAAAAACCTGAAGCCTCTTCGCATTCTCGTGAATATGTGTAGATTAACATTTATCCCTGTCACAGATAGCCTAGTCGAGCATGGCAGATATGAAGCACAATCTAACTTGCAGGCAGAGCCTCGCCAGCGCGTTCCAGGCTCTGTCGGACGAGGCCGTCAAAACCGGCTGGTCGGAAGGCGATGTCGCCCTCGCGCTTGCTGAACTCGCCGAGGAGCGGGTGATTGAGGTTACCGCCAAGGTGATCATGGAAGGCTCCGTCCATCCTCAGCTCATCGCTGCCGGCGGTGGACGCAACAGCTAACGATCTTACACCAGCAATCCCGCCGTTTTCGCTGCCGTGATGAAGGAAGCCTGTGCTGCGCGCGGGCTGCGCAGTCCGTCGAGCGCATCCAGGCAGTGCTGGCGCGCAACGCGATAATCGCGCCCACGCTTGCTCGGCCACCGCTTCAGATATTCGACAGCCTCCCAGACGGTGGAAACGATCAGGCTGCTGTTTCGAGAAACGACCCGAACGGGGGAGGGAAAGCGTTTTTCACTCACGTCTGCACTCACTGATTCCTGCTACCAAACGCGGCCGGAACGCGCGGGATAAAATTTTGTTCCATAATTTTGTTCCCTAGAAATTTGCGTAGTTGCTAAAGTTCGGACCCTCGCGCATAATGACTTTATGGTCGGTTGCGGAGGGCGGCCGGCGATGCAAGCGTGGATGCGTTTGCCCTCGGAGGAAATGCGGCGTGATGTTACGATCCTCAATTCATCCGCATGATTTACCGCTGTTTTCAGAAGATCTCGATCTGCTTTCGCAGGTCCTTGACAAGGTCTGCGACGAACGTGGCCTCGCCAGGACGACGCCGGAGGCCGAGCGGATCGGTGCGGTCATCATTCAGCTCTACAGGCAAGGCGTGAAGGACGGCAGCAAACTCGCCGACCTTGCAAAAACCTATCTTTAAAGATCAGTTCTGCTCGATCGAGACACCGTTCTTGCCGATGCTCATCTCGATGCCTTGCGGCTTGCTTTCCTCGTGGAAGATATAGGCGCCGAGGCCGATGACGGCGACGACAAGAACGCCGATGATGACGTAGAGACCATTGCTGCGGTTCAAGAGACTGCCCCCGATATGTGATAGGCCCCGATATGTTATGAGCCCCGATATGTTATGGGACCGTGAAACGTCCGGGCGAGCGATTGGTTCCGTCAGTCGTCGTTGGCGGCGTTGAGGTTTTCCGGCCGGATGCCGTCATCGCTGGAGGTGCGTGCGCGTAACCGGATGCCGGGGCCGCCTTCATCCTGATTGCCGCTGGAAAGGAAGATGATGCCGTGCGCCTCGAGCGTGCTGCGTACGTCGAACAGCGCGTGCGGCTCGCCGGCGAATTCGCCATTTTCCAGCGCCATCACAGTCTCGACCGGCAGGCCGCTGGCGGCGGCGAGCTCTTCGATGCTCATTCCAATCATGGCGCGCGCGCCGCGGATCTGCGTTGCTGTTATCATGATGGAAAATCTAGCGCATTTCCAGCGCTTCTCAAGTGGCGGCGCTGCACGTTGGCTCTAAGGCACGCGCTCTTCAAACTTCCCTCAATTTGACACCAAATAGATCGTCATGCATGCGCTCGACCGCGATCCCCATTCCTCCCATCAGGGCGGCGCGGTTCCCAAAGCGACTGATCTCGATGCGCGGCGGATAAGGCGTACAACGCGGCAGGAAACCGCGGATGGCGTTTACGAGTTCCGGTCTTGAGCCGATGCTGCCGCCGGTAATCACCAGTTCAGGATCGAGAGCCGCTCCGATAGCAGCAATAGCGACTGCAACCAGCCTTGCCGTCTCTTCGATGGCAGCCGCGGCGCTTGTTTCTCCTGCATTAAACGCGGCGAAAAGATCGGCCACGGTGGATGCGTTACGCCCGCCGAAACCGACGTAGCGGCGCAACATGGCGACGCTGCCGACCGCACTCTCAAAGGTTCCAAGCGTAAATCCACCAGGATCAAAAGCATCTCCGCCGATCGGAAGATAGGCGATTTCGCCGGCCGCCCCACGCGCGCCGCGCAACAGAGTTCCGTTGGCGATGATGCCCATACCCACGCCCGTGCCGAGAGCAACGAAAGCAAAATTGCTGGTTTCGACACCGTGTCCCCGCCATCTCTCCCCTTGGGCGGCCAGGTTGACGTCATTTTCAACGATCACCGGTATCCCCATTCTGTCGCTGAAGACTTGCCGCAGATTGATTGCGTCGATACCGGGGATGCTTGGCGCTACGTTGATATGTCCGGTGGCCGGATCGAGCACACCGGGACTGCCTAGAACGACCAGACGGAGTTTGTCGCCAGTCGTTCCGGCCGCAAACGCGAGTTCCACGATAAGATCGCTGAACTGATTGACGAGATGCATTCCGCCGCGCGGGTCGGTGGGTACTTTGGTTTCAGCAACCACGTTCCCCAACAGATCGCAAATAGCCGCAGCAATCTTGGTGCTCCCGAGATCGATAGAGACGGCCAGTCCCGCCCTGGCATTGATTTCATAGGTGATCGCATTCCGGCCCGGGCGACCATCGGTCTGCCCGACTGGTTTCAGCCATCCTTCATCTTCAAGGTCGCGCACGACATCGGAAATCGTCTGCTTTGACAAGCCGGTCAGCTTGGCAATATCGGCGCGAGAGATCGACCCGTTCGCGAACACGGTTCGGATGACGGCATTGGTTGAAATTTTTCGTGCGATCGGGGTCTGTGCGACAGAAGATGTCAGTGCCATCCGGCTAGCTCAGTCCAATTAGTTCGGAGCGCATACTTAATGGCCGCGATATTAAGTCACAACTATCGCGACTAACCGGAATTCAATACATCGAAGCAGGTAATTTGTCTATGTCCTTGACAAATGGGAGGCCAGCTGTAGGCTTTGGATTAACGTGCGATGAAAATGCGCGATGAAATAAAGAGGGTCGATGAGAAGTATGCGCCATACCTATCGTCCGGTTAGCCGTGCGCCCGCCAAGATCGCCCAAAGAGGAACTGGCCTGGCTATTTCCTTTTTTGCGTGCCGCCTACTCCTTGAACCTGGCTGGCGAGGATTTTCTCATGATGAAGCCCTCGACTGATGGACAGCTTATCGCGAAGCAGCCTGAGACACGGCCTTTCCATGGCTCGGAGAAACCAGGAAATGCTTCAACCCGATCCCTCATCGATCCGCATTGCGAAGGCGACGGAGCCATCCTGCTCGAATTCGGAAAAGCCGAGGCGACGGTAGAAACCCCTGGCGCGTTCATTGTTTGGGTCGACCCCGAGATGCACGGCTCCGACCCCGTGGTTTCGAAGCGCTTGAAGCTCCGTGGCGATCATCCTGCGCCCCCAACCGCTTGCCTGAAGTCCGGGAAGGATGTTGATATGGAGATGCGCGGGATACTGGTCTTGAAGCCAAGCCGTTCCGCTGCGCGGATTTTGAATTCGTTCCATCACGTCGGCGTCGCGCGGACGGGTGGGTGCCAGTCCCGCAATCTGCTGGCGGACGAACGGCCACCAGTTTGTCTGCAAGTCTCTGTCGAACCTGCTGGTGTCCGGCACCCCTACGACATAGCCGACCGGCCGGCCGTCCTGAACGAGAACAAAGGCAAAGTCCTTGGCGAATTTGAGGTAGGGTACCGACCAGATGTAGCCGGGCAGATGCGGGTCGCTATAAAGCGCGCTGGCATCCTCACCGCCATTCGCGGTTTTCAGGCAGATGTCGAAAAGGGCGTCGATATCCGCTTCAATCGCGGGGCGGATGAAGCAGCTGGTGTCCATCACTTTGCCACCTCCAGCGTGGCGCTTTGTCTTTTTAGGTCGCGAGCGGAGCGGATGCATTGACGATTACCTCAGATTCGCCAGCCAGGCAAAGCTCTGGGGGAAGAAAACGTTCGGCCGCAGCTTGGCGCAAGGCCTGAACGGGAGTGGAGAATAAACCAGATGAGGTGGAGCAGATGAATAGAACCGTGAAATCGATCAGCATACTGCCGGCATACCGATTGAAAGCAGCTGTCGCGCTTGCTGGCGCGGCGCTTTTTTGTATTGGCCTTTCGACAGCCACGCGCGCCGACGACCTGGCTGTATGGGATGACCAAACCTATGAAGGTCAGAGTGCGGTCATAGAGCAGCTCAACAAGGAGTTCGAAGCTGCCCATCCCGGCGTCACGATCAAGCGCACCGCCCGCACTTTCGACGACATGAAGTTGACGCTGAAGCTTGCGGTTTCGGCAGGTGATGGCCCTGTCATCACGAAAGTCAATCAGGGTGCGGGTGACATGGGGGCGATGGTCAAGGAAGGATTGCTCCTGCCGGTCGACGACTACATCAAAAACTATGGCTGGGATAAGCGCCAGTCGGATTCCGTGCTTGCTCGAGACCGCTGGGAAGATGGAAAATTTGGGGTCGGTAAGACCTACGGCATATCAGGCCTCGGCGAGATCGTTGGCCTCTACTACAATAAAAAGATCCTCGGCGATGCGGGAGTAGCGCTGCCGCAAACCTTCGAGGAGCTGTTGGCCGGTCTTGATAAGCTGAAGGAAAAGGGCGTTGCGCCCTTCATGATGGGCTCGGCAAAGCAGCATCTGGCCCTGCACATGATCGGGGCCATCGAGCAGGCGCATATCGACGCGAGCAATCGTGCCGAGCTTGACGATCTGATTTACGGCCGGGGCGGCTCCTGGAACACCAAGGGGAACATCGAATCCGCCAAACTCGTGCAGCAATGGGCACAGGGCGGTTATTTTTTCCCCGGTTTCGAAGGCATCTCGGGTGACGACGCCGTCCAGCTTTTCATTTCCGGGCAGGGCGCGTTCCTGATCTCCGGGACCTGGTATTTCGGTGACATGCAACACAATCCGGATATCGGCTTCATGGCGATTCCCGCTCCGAAGGGTATTTCCAAGCCCATGAGTGTCGGGGGCGTGGATCTTGCCTGGGCGATAACGAGCCTTGCCAAAACGAAGCCGACACAGGACGTGGCCGGCGCATATATCGATTATATGGTCTCGGAAAAGGCTGCTGAAACCTGGGCCAATGCTGGCTATCTTCCGGCAACGTCGCTCGCGGCTGACGCAAAGCCAAAGCTCACGCCGCTCCTCAGCTCCGGCATCGAAATGTGGAAGACACTCAACGCAAACGACGCCCTCGGCCATTACCCCGACTGGTCGAGCCCGACGATGCTGAAGACAATAGACGACAACACGCCGCTTCTTCTGTCCGGCAATATCACGCCCGAAGCCTTTGTCGATGCTATGGACAAGGATTATCAGGCGTACCTGAAGGATAAGAAATAAAAGATTGCAGGCGCTGGTCACGGCCGTCCCCTGCGGTCGTGACCTCAGTCTCGTCGATCCAAATAAATGAACACTGCGATCGGCATGCTGCGCGACGACCACAGCTTTAGCTTTATGGAGTAATGGATGAAACGCTCCGCACTTGATGGCTCGCAACAGACCAATTTTATCTATTTATTGCCTGGATTGCTGTTCTACGCGGCTTTTGTCTTTGGACCGATCGTCGCGGCTTTGGGTTTGAGCCTGACCAGTTGGGACGGCCTGAGCATGCCCAAGTGGGTTGGTCTCGGCAATTACGTCGATCTCTTTTCTGACAGCCGTTTTTATATTGCCTTGCGTAACAATGCCGAGCTTATGATCTTCTACTGTGTCCTGCCGCTCGTGCTCGGCATAACTCTTGCTGCGTGCGTCTGGAATCTGAAGCAGCGCGAACAACTTGCGCTCCGGACCTTCCTGTTCCTGCCCTATATCATGCCGACCGCCGTGTTGGGTATCATCTGGGCATGGCTCTATAATCCTGCATTTGGCCCTTTCAATCAGTTTCTGAGAGCAGTGGGCTTAGGCGCCTTCGCACTCCCGTGGCTCGGAGATTTCAATTTTGTGCTTCCCGCGGTCGGGATCGTTGCCACCTGGTATTTCTTCGGTTTTTGCATGGTCATCTTCCTGACCGGGATTCAGCGCATCGACCCGTCTCTTTTCGACGCTGCCAAGGTCGATGGCGCTTCGGCACGAAAAACCTTTTTCTGGATAACGCTGCCGCTTCTCTTGCCTGAAATAAGGGTGGTTTTGCTCCTGACGGTGATAGCGTCCATCAAGAGCTTCGACCTGATTTTTACAATGACCAGGGGCGGACCCGCCAACGCGACGCTCGTGCCGAACATCTACATGTACCAGCTCGGCTTCGAGCTTAATCGGTTCGGGGCCGCAGCGGCCATCGCCATTGTCGGCGCGATACTCACATTCGTCATCAACTATGCAATTCACCGATTTGTGGGATCGCAGAACAAAGGACGGGCTTGATGAGCCGTTGGTCTAACATCTCCGCCGGTACGCTATTCCTTCGCATTGTCCTCTGGCTTCTTGCTTTCGTAACGATCATCCCCTTCCTGCTTCTGCTTCTGACCTCGATAAAGAGCAAGGCGGACGTTCTGCAGGGTGCATTCGCGCTGCCGGCATATCCGCATTTCGAAAATTACGTCGATGCTTGGAATGCCGGACATTTCAACATTTACTTCTGGAATTCGATCATCGTTGTCATACCCGTCGTTGCTGCAAGCGTCTTTTTAGGCCTGCTGACCGGTTTTGCCTTCGCCTACCTGTCGTTTCCGTTCCGGCGCACGCTGTTCGCTATCCTGACGCTCGGCATGATGGTGCCGGCCGAAGCCTTCATCATCCCGCTTTATTATGAAATGCGGTATCTGGGGTTGATCAACACCTATGCGGCTCTCATTCTGCCGCAGATCGCGATGTCGATACCGTTCTCGACGATCTTCCTCGCCAGCGCGATGCAGCAACTGCCGGAAGAGGTTCTCGAAGCGGCGGTTCTCGATGGCGCCGGACGCTTCTATATCCTGCGCAAGATCGTTATCCCACTCATGGTGCCGGCAATGTCGACACTAGCGCTGTTCCTGTTCATATGGACCTGGAACGAGTTTCTGATTCCGTTCATCCTGGTTAACGACGACGACTATCGGACGCTGCCCCTCGGCATGCTGTTTTTCCAAGGGCGTTATACCGTCAACACGCCGGTTCTGACCGCCGGCGCGGTGATTGTCATTTTCCCGCTCATCGTGACTTATCTCATTTTCCAGCGGCGGTTTATTGCCGGCTTGACGGCAGGAGCGACGAAATAGACAGCCGATGCGGTCGGCGGCAAGACCTCACGCCGCGCCCCTCAGTCTTCGCTCGCGCTTGTGGCGCACTTCCAGCGCCGCGCAGCCCCAGACCGTGCCAAGCAGCAGATAGACATGGCGCCAGTGGTCGATATCGATGACGTTGCCGATTGTCGCATGGCCGAGAACCGAGATCCAGGCGATCATCAGGAAGGGCTGCCACGGCCGGTCGAGCAGCAGGTTTCGGAAACCGAGAGCCAGCGTCCAGAGAAGCATGCCGACATAGCTGACAAAGCCGAGCCAGCCATAGGAGGTGAGCGATTTCAGCCAGATATTGTGCTCGTCCTCGGGAAACATCGTGCCGAACACCAGCGGGCCGATGCCGAGCGGACGCTCCATCATCATGGTGAAGCCGATCCGGTGGCGCTCGAAGCGGCCGAGATGTTCGCCGTCATATTGCTGTACCAGCTGGGCGCGCGCCGAAAACAGTTCGGCGACCTTCGGGATCTGCAGCGCCACCAGCAGCGACGCGATCAGCATGATGATCGCCGCCAGCGACAGGACCAGGACGCGTAAGCGAAAGGCGCCGCTGCGCTCCTTCAGCAGCATGATGAAGATCAAGAGCACCACGCCGAGCGCAAAGAGCCCCCAGGCGGCGCGGGAAAAAGAGAGGAAAATGCCGAGCGCAAGCACGAGCAGGGCGGCGGCCTTCAGCGGCGATTTCTTCAGGTCGCCGGCCAGGACACCGTGGACGAGATAGAGCGATGGCGGCACCAGGAAGGGACCGAAAACATTCGGATCCTGGAAGGCGCCCTTGGCACGGTCGTAGAGCGTGAAGATTTCCGCGCCCGGGAAGGCATGGAAGTAGCCGAGTATGCCGAGCGCGGAGGTGGCAACGGCGGCAAAGGTCCAGGCATTGAAGATCAGCGGCAGCCGCTTGTGGCTGTCCTCGATGATTGCCGCGTAGAACACCGCCGTCAGCGCCAGGAAGGTCGACACCGCGATATACATCGGCGCGGTTGCCAGGTCCTTCATCTGCGTCAGCGACAGCATGCCGCCGATATTGAAGGTCAGCAGCAGGGCAAGCAGCGGCGCCACGCTGCGCGAAATCCTGAGACCCAGCATGAACCAGAGGCCGATCAGCCCCGCCATCCAGAGTTCATAAGGTGCCGGCTCGTCGATCACGAAACCGGAAAGGAAGACGCCGAAGGCGACGAAGGCCGAGCCGATCAGGCGCAGCGTCATCCGCTGCGGTTGGGCGACACGGGGATATGTCGCCTCGATCGCGGTCAATAGGCGTTTTCCGTGTTGAGCAGTCGGATCGGCGTCAGGAACAGGATCTTGAGATCGAACCAGAGCGACCAGTTCTCGATGTAGTAGAGGTCGTAGGCCGTGCGGAACTTGATCTTCTCGTCATTGTCCACTTCGCCGCGCCAGCCGTTGATCTGCGCCCAGCCGGTGACACCGGGCTTGACGCGGTGGCGGGCGAAATAACCCTCTACGACATCGGCGAAGGCGCGATCGCGCGCCTGGGCGAGAACGGCATGCGGACGTGGGCCGACCAGCGAGAGCTCGCCCCTCAAGACGTTGAAAAGCTGCGGCAATTCGTCGATCGAGGTCTTGCGGATGAAGCGGCCGACGCGGGTGACGCGCGGATCGCCCTTGGTCACCGCTGCCTTGCCGGTGGGGTCGGCCATGTTGGTGTACATCGAACGGAACTTGAAGACGTTGATGATTTCGTTGTTGAAGCCGTGGCGCTTCTGCATGAAAAAGACCGGGCCTTCCGACGTCGCCTTGATGGCGATCGCGGTCGCGACCATGATCGGCCAGAGCAGCGCAAGTGCGACGATCGTGAAGAAGATGTCGAAGCCGCGCTTGGCGACGGAATCCCAGTCGCGGATCGGCTTCTTGAAAATATCGAGCATCGGCACCGAGCCGACATGCGAATAGGCGCGCGGCCGGAAGCGCAGCCGGTTGGCATGCGCGGCAAGGCGGATATCGACCGGCAGAACCCAGAGCTTCTTCAAAAGGTCGTAGATACGGGCCTCGGCCGACAGCGGCAGGGCGATGATCAGCATGTCGATGCGCGTCAGCCGCACGAATTCGACGAGTTCGGCCACGGTGCCGAGCTTCGGATAACCGGCGACCATGATCGGCGAGCGTTTCTCGCCGCGGTCGTCGAAGATGCCGCAGATGCGGATGTCGTTGTCGGCCTGCTGTTCGAGGATGCGGATCAGGTCCTTGGCCGGCTCGCCGCCGCCGACGATGACGGCGCGGCGTTCCATGATGCCGTTGCGCGCCCAGTTGCGGATGCCGTAGGCGACGAGGAAACGCTCGGCCGCAAGGAAGAGCGCGCCTGCGGCGAACCACGGGATATAGGCATCGACCATCGCCCATGTGGTGCCGCGAATGAGCGCGAACAGGCCGATGGTCAGGAGAAGCGCGATCGTCCACGCGGCGACGATGCGCGGCATCAGCCGCAGCTTCGCCCGAAGGGCGGGAATGGTGTAGGTGTCGGCAAGCTGCAGGCCGATGACGGTCAGGGCCGAAGCGATCGCTGCCATGCCCGTCCGCATCCAGGTGGAATCGCTGCCGTCACCGGGCCAGAAATAGTGGACGATCAGGGCGATCGCGAAGAGCGCCAGGAATTCCAGCAGCCTCAATTGGCCGATGATGATCACAGGCGAATTGGTTCCGTCGCGGAACTGTTCGGCGATCTGCCGGGCATAGGGGTTGATTTCCGTCGGGTCGGAAGGCTTCTCCTGACCCGCGCCGCTGCGCGCCTCGACGTCGGCGACCTGCTTGCGCAGTGCTTCCACGTCGAATTGATCGCCTTTTTCCAGCTTGTTCATGGGGCCCAGCTTGTTCATGGGGCGTAGTCGCTCGTTGTCACCAAGCGAAATACCAGAAAGCCCCTAAGAAATATTTACGAGGCGACGGGCATTGCTTGGCCGGCAGTGGGGCCAGCAGTGGGATTGACGAGCTCATGGTACAGTTTCAGGACATCACGTGCCATGACGGCGGAGGAAAACACCGCCTTCACCGCCTCCGGCTTCGGCATCGTCCTGGCGTGCCAGTCGGGCGTGCTCAGCGTTTCCGCCATGACGCGGGCGAGATCGTCGGAATTGCCGGGCTCGACCAGTGCTGCACTGTCCGCGCCGAGCACCTCGGGAATGCCGCCGACACGGCTTGCAATGATCGTCTTGCCGGCGCCGAGCCCCTCGAGCACGATATAGGGCATGGCTTCGGCGCGCGAGGGAACGACGAGGTTCTGCGCCATGGAGAAGGCTTCGTGGACCCGCATTGCCGGCAGCATGCCGATGCGTTTGCCAAGGCCGCGTTCGACCATCATTTCACGGTAACGGTCGCGATCCGGCCCGTCGCCGATCATCAGCGCCGACAGCGGCCTGCCGAGCAGCCGTTCGGTCTTGGCGAAGGCATCGACAAACAGATCGGGACCCTTGAGGTCCCGGAGCATTCCGACATAGATGAAATGCACAGCATCCGAGCGGGTCGGGATCGGTTCGAAATCGCGCTCGCCGATGCCGTTATAGATCAGTCTCGTCTTCGTCCGCGGCCGTCCGACCTTCCGCGCATAGGTGTCGCGCTCATATTCGCAGATGAAGACCAGCGCATCGGTGAAATATTCCTGCAGGCGCTCCATCTTGAGGACGAACTGTCCACTGAGCGAGGAGCGCGAATAATGCAGGCTTCCGCCATGCGCGGTATAGAGGCGGGCTACGCGATACCTGTTCACCCGCAACGCTGAGCCGGCAAGTCGCGCGAGCACGCCGCCCTTGGCGCCGTGTCCGTGCAGCACATCCGGCCGCAAACTTTTGATTTTCTTGTATGTATCCCACATCGTCGCAATATCGGACGGGCTGATCGAGCGCCGGATCGGCACGCGTGTCAGACCGAGCGAGAGATAGGGACGGATATCGTCGAACAGGCTGTCCTCGTGCTCGCCGCCGGTCGAGCTGTCGCAGAGGATGCCGATTTCATGGCCGGCCTTGCTGTGTTCCTCGACGAGATCGCGGACATGGCGGAAAATTCCGCCGACCGGCGACCTGAAGCAATGAAGGATGCGGAGCGGCTGCTGTTCTGCCATCGCTCAGAAAAGCCGTTCGCGAACGTAGATCGTGTCACCTGCGATGATCGGCCCCGATATGTTGATGCGGCCGGTCAGCACCTGTCCATTGATCTTCCGGGTGACATCGACCATGCGCTGGTTGGCGCGGCTGGTGAAGCCGCCGGCAACCGCGATGGCATTCTGCACCGTCATGCCGGGAACATAGGCATACTGGCCGGGCTGGCCGACTTCACCCATGATGAAGACCGAACGGTAGCGATCGACATCGATGGTGACGTCGGGATCGCGAAGATAGCCCTGCTGCAGTTTCTGGGCGATCTGGCCTGAGAGTTGCTGCAGGGTTCGGCCGCGGGCAGGGACCTGGCCGATGAGGGGGAAGGCGACATAGCCGGCCTGATCCACCGTATAGGTATTGGTCAGGCTCTGCTGGTCGAAGACGGTGATGCGCAGCCGATCGCCGCTGTCCAGCGTATAGGGCTGGATGGTGGCCTCGTTGAAGGCCTTCGGCGCCGGCCTGTACGTCGTGCAGCCGCCCAATGCTGCCGTCATGGCTGCAAGGCTCAGGGCCAAAAGGATCTTGGGCTGGACGACAGACATCCGCTTGTGCTCACAAAAATGAACTCGGTGCAGTCGTTATCGATGCGTTAGGGTTAATGCCCGGTAAAGGACGCCTGCAAATTCCCGGTTTCCTTCATCGATCGTCGCTCATTCCCGGCGAGATCACCATTAACCGTTGAGTTACCATGGTCGTTTACGCTTACGGCACCTTTGTTGTGGAGTAAGAGCATGTCCGGCGTAGCTCGTGATCAGGATGTGGACATCGACCTCGGCCAGTTGGTCCGTGCGGTCTGGGCGCGCCGTCTGCGGATTTTAACAATCACCCTCGTGGGGGCGAGCGTCGCCTTTGCCGGCGCCAAAATTATGTCGCCGCAATATCGCAGCGAAACGCGCATCCTCATCGAACCCCGTGCGCCGGCTTTCGCCAGTACGCAGCAGGCCAATGACACTAGCGCCGGCCCGCTGATGGATGAACTGAACATCGCCAGCCAGGTGCAGCTTCTGCAATCGGCCGATCTCCTCAAGAAGGTCATCAACAATCTGAAGCTCTATAACCTGCCGGAATTCGACGATGCCGCCAGCGGCTCGGCCATGAGCAGTATCCTGGTGAAGCTGCACCTGAAGAAGAACCCGCTGGAAAATCCGCCGGAAGAGCGCGTCATCGACGCCTTCGTCGAACGCCTGCAGGTCTATCAGGTGCCGGGTTCACGCGTCATCGGCATCAATTTCACCTCCAAGGACCCGAAGCTCGCCGCCGCCATCCCGAACGCCATGGCGAACGTCTATCTTTCGACCCAGAGCGGCGCCAAACTCGATTCCAACTCCGAGGCGACGCGCTGGCTGGAGCCCGAGATCGAAGGCATGCGCCTGAAGGTCAGCGAGGCCGAAAAGAAGGTCGCCGAATATCGCACCTCGCATGGGCTGCTGCAGACGAACGGCACGACTACTTTTCCGGCCCAGCAATTGAACGACATCTCCGCCGAACTGACCCGTGTGCGGGGTGACAAGGCCAATGCCGAGGCACGGGCGCAGGCGGTGCGCAATGCGCTGAAGTCGGGCGAAGCCTCCGATACGCTGCCAGACATCATGTCCTCACAGGCAATCCAGAGGCTGAAAGGGACCGAGTCCGGCCTGCAGTCACAGGTCTCCGACCTGCAGACCAGCCTTCTCAACAATCATCCGCGGCTGAAAAGCCTGCGCGCCCAGCTCTCCGATATCCGCACGCAGATCCGCCAGGAGACGCAGAAGATCCTGGCGAGCATCGAAAACGAATCCAAGGTTGCTGATCTGAGGGCGAGCGAACTGGAGCGCCAGTCCGAGACTGTGCAGGCCACCAGCGCGCGCGCCGGTGAGGACGAGGTCGGTCTCAATGCGCTGGAGCGTGAGGCAAACGCCCAGCGCCAGCTGCTCGAAACCTATCTTGTGCGCTATCGCGAGGCCGCCTCCCGCGCCGACAGCAATTCGAGCCCAGCGGACGCCCGGATCGTTTCCAGGGCCGTTGAGCCGGTCGATCCCTATTTCCCGAAGGTGGTACCGATCGTCGTCGTCGCTGCCGTCGCGACGTTGATCATGAGCGCCATCGTCATCATGCTGGCCGAACTCTTCAGTGGCCGGGCACTCCGCCCGACAGATGCGGCTTCAGAGACAATCGAGGCAGAAGCAGTCGTCGAGGAGAAACATGTGCCGCAGGCCGCTCCGATCGCCGCTGCCGGCGGAAGGCCCGTCCAGCCGAGCATGCTCGCCGTCGTCGCGGACGAAGAGGATACGATCGAGGACGTGAAAGCTGCCGAGGAGGCGCCAGAGGACGAGCCGGAGGATGACAATGAATTCTCCGTCGCCTCAGTTGCGGATTATCTCACCGGCAGCCGCGCGCCGCTGGCAATCGCCATATCCCCGACTGGTGACAGCGGCTCGGCGGCGACGGTTTCGTTGACCCGCATGCTCGCCGACGCCGGCCGCCGCGTCATCCTGATCGACATGACCGGTTCCGGCTACCCCACCGAACTGATGGCCGAGGACCAGGCTGCCCTCGGCGTCACCGATCTGCTTTGCGGTGAGGCAGCCTTTGGCGACACGATCCACGGCGACCGCTTTTCCGACGCCCATCTCATCCCTCAAGGCCAGAGTGACGTGCGCCGCGCCATGCGCGGTGTCGATCGGCTGTCGTTGCTGCTCGATGCGCTCGCCGCCGCTTACGACCTCGTGGTGGTCGAATGCGGTTCGGCCGATGTCGCCGGCGTCTCGCGGCTGACGCGCAGCCGGGACGTCGAGATCATCCTCTCGCTGCCTGAGGTCGAGGAGACCATTTTCGTTGCACTGATGACGGAATTCCAGGCTGCCGGCTATGAGCGCGTCGTGCTGATGTCGGGCGGCGAGGGGGCCGAGCAGGCACTCGGCCGGGCCGCCTGAACGGTCAGCCGATCCGTGCCCGGATGCCCTGGGCGAATTTATAGAGCTTCGGGCGCACCTTGATATGCGCCTTGCCGCGGGTGACGAGCCGGTGGGCGGCGCCGGCGACGACGCCGAACGGCGATACCGGCAGCACCACGTCGTAATGCGCGGTCTCGACCGGCGCCCAGGAACGCTTGTAGGTCTGGTCGCCGAGGCCGAAATCGAACAGCGCGACACCCTTGCCATGCAGTCCCGAGATGGTCTGCCAATAGAGGAATTCGCCGGGGCTCGTATCCGGCAGGAGCTCTTCATCGATCGCGCCGAACTGGCAGATGATATGGTCGCCCTTGCGCGAAATCCCTGAAATCGCGGCGATCTTACCCTCATGCTCGCCCTTGAGCCGGATCATATGCATCTGCAGCCCGAAGTACTGCCTGGTGTCGTCCTGCTTGTCGATCAGACCGTGCAGGAAGGTCTGCGTTTCCCTGTCGGCAAAGACGTCGGGCAGGCCGAGGCTGGCGAAGCGGGCGCTTTTCAGGCGGAAGAAGATATCGAGCAGGCCGTGCTGTTCTGCCGATGTCTCGGGAATGACGTATTCGAAGCCGCCGGCCGCCTCGAGACGCTTCGACTGAACACGGAATTTCTTGCGCCGGTTCTTGGCGTTGAGCTGCTTCAGCGTGTCCTCGAAAGCGGGAAGGAACGGCAGCTGATAGGCGTGATTCTGGTTCTGCACCATCGGCAGCCCGGCGAGCGGGCTTTCTCGCCCGCGCCATTCCAGCGGAATGTTCTGCAGCAGCAGCAGATCGGCGCGGCCCTGCAGCGCATGCCGGAGCTGGCCGGCGAACTCATGGGGGGCGATGGTCCTGCCGGCTTCGGCAAAGCTCTCTGCGAACAGGCCGGTATTGATATTGCTGTGATCGGCGGCAATGAATCTCGCCGTCCTGAGCCCGCGGGACTTGACGATCTCGACCGGCAGAATGAAGACGGTCTGACCCGCATGAGTGGCTTTGACGATCGCAAGCGGCCGCTGGAAGGCGCTCACCCAGGCGGCGCACCAGTCGTAGCTCTGATGCAGGGACTGGTGGTTGTCGCGCTCCAGCGCCCGCCAGTCATCCTCCAGCGGCTGCATCGCGTCGAAGACTTCGATGTTGAGTTGGGCCATGGCGAGTTTCATGCTCAGCTGACGCAGGCGCGAAATGGCCGCATCGGCCAGCGCCACGTCGTCGGACGGCTGTTCATGGACATCGAGCTGTTGCGTCTGCACGGTTTTCTCCGGTCAAGAATGCTGAACGGGAAAGTAGGTATGCCAGACGTATATTTGGTTTAACGGCAGGTGATGGGCGAGGTTTTCCGTGGATCACGGTTATTCGGCCGTTAATGGCCCTAAAGCATGTCGCGCAAAAGTGTGCCGCGGTTTTGCGACAACGACATGCGTAAAAACAAAGACCTAAAGCGCGACAAGAAAATCTGAAAGATCGCGACGCGCTTTAGCGCTGCGGTGGTCCGGCCATCCATTTGATGATCACCATCGCCGGCAATACCCAGAGCAGGCCGGTGAGCAGGAAATAGAGCAGATGTCCCCACCAGGGCGCGTTGCCGAGCGTTGCCACCGCGATCGTATTGGCCACCAACGCATAGACGGCCACGAGCACGATGATGAGGATCGTGCCGATGAATTTGCGGAGGCGGACGGGCATCGGTTATCTCTCGGAATGCAGGGATCGAACCGGCGCGACGGCATGCCGCAAAGGTTCGGGGCTTGTTTTGCATGAGCCGGTGGGGCAAATCAACTGCCGGATAGAAGGAGACATCATGGCCGTCGCAAACCCGACCACGGAACAGGCGATCCTGAGCGAAATGCGCAAGCAGAATCGCGACCGCCGCGCCTTGCGCTTCTGGCTTGGCTTCGTGCTTTTGGCGCTCTTCTGTCTCGTGCTCGTCGGCGGCGCCACGCGGCTGACCAATTCCGGCCTGTCGATCACCGAGTGGAAGCCGATCCACGGCGTCATCCCACCGCTGTCGGCCGCCGAATGGGAGGAGGAATTCCGCCTCTACCAGCGAATTCCCGAATTTCAGCAGCTGAACAGTTCCATGACCGTCGATGAGTTCAAGGGCATCTTCTGGTGGGAATGGGCGCACCGGCTGATCGCGCGTGCCATCGGCGTGATCTTCGCGCTGCCGCTCATCTATTTCTGGCTGACGGGGCGGATCGAGAAGCGTCTGCGCTGGCCGCTCGTCGGCATCCTGGCGCTCGGCGGCCTGCAGGGGGGTATCGGTTGGTGGATGGTGTCCTCGGGCCTTTCCGTTCGCACCGACGTCAGCCAGTACAGGCTGGCGACGCATCTCGTCATGGCCTGCCTGATCTTTGCCGGCTGCATGTGGATCATGCGCGGTCTCTCCAGGCATTCCGACGATCCGCCGCCGACAAGAAGCTCGCGCGGTTTTGCCGCCGCGATCGCCATTTTCTCACTGTTCCAAATCTATCTCGGCGCGCTGGTGGCGGGGCTCGACGCTGGTTTTTCCTACAATACCTGGCCGCTGATGGATGGCGCCGTCATCCCTTCCGATCTGCTGATCCAGCAGCCCTTTTGGATCAATGCCTTCGAGAACCCGAAGACGGTGCAGTTTATTCACCGCATCGGCGCCTATACGCTCTTCGCATTGACGCTGATCAACATGGTGATCGCCCTGCGCGCAGCACCTTGGACCACCCATGCACGCCGCGCCATCCTGCTTTTCGTTCTGGTGACGCTGCAGGCGGCAATCGGCATCGCGACGCTGCTGATGCAGGTGCCGCTTCACTGGGGCCTGCTGCATCAGGCCGGCGCGCTTGTGGTTTTCGGCTTCGCCGTCGCCAACTGGCGCGGCTTTTACGGCGAATATCCGCACGGGACTATGATCGCCGAGCGCGATTGAAGCGAGCAAACTTAGCTCGCCGAACGGTTTTAGCGAAGCACGCCGTCGAGCAGCGGCATGCCGATGATTGCGGCGGCGGCGATCAGGACATAGCAGGCGATGCGGAAGGTTCGTTCCTTAGCAAGCCCGAACAGTTTCGAGCCGCCGTAGAGTCCGACCACATAACTCGGCAGGATGACGACGGTGAGCGCAAAGACGGCAGGCACGAACAGTCCGCCGATATAATAGCTGATGGCGCTGAAGACGGACGAGATCGAGAAGTAGAGCACGACATTCGCCCTGACGCGGGTGAAGTCGCTCTTGCCGCCGAGCCAGTAGGCGACGACCGGTGGCCCGCCGAGCTGCGCGGCGCCGCTGAAAAGCCCGGCGATCAGCCCGACTCCGCTGGTGATCGGTGCGGACGCCTCCCCGCGATAGCGCCATCCCGATACCAGCAGCGCGAGCAAGGAGATAGCGATGATCGTGATACTCCAGCGCAACAGCATCGGGTCGAGCAGCGCCAGCATCGCCGTGCCGGCCGGGACGCCGAGCGCGGCACCCGCCGCCATGACGAAAACCTCGGGTCGGTTGGCGCCGCGCCAAGCCGGCGGGATCATCCCAAGTGTGGCAATGCCGTCAATGACGAGCAGGATCGGTGAGATCAGCTTCGGCCCGACGATCGCGCTGCCGAGCGGAATGAAGATCAATGCGGCGCCGAAACCCGAAAAGCCGCGGGCAAGCCCGGCGATGAAGGCAAATGCCATCAGCGCATAGATGCCATGATCGGGCAAGGCGGCGGCAAACCATGCGCCGACGCCAGCGATAAGCGCATCCAGCGTCATGACATCGGCTCCGTGATTCGGGATGGGCAGCGAGGAAGGATGGGTTTCATAGCCCAATCGTCATCGATGATCGAGCGCGAAAGCGATGCTGCGGCCGCCGATGCAAGCGGCCGCGGAAAGATCATCATGAAGACATCGATACAAAGCTCGAACGGCATCCACGCTGATGCCGTCGTCTGCGCCTTACGAAGCGAGCATCAGATCCATGTTCTGGACGGCAGCGCCCGACGCCCCCTTGCCGAGATTGTCGAGCAGCGCCACCAGATTGACCTGCGAAGCGCCTGGTGTGCCGAAGACGAAGAGCTTCATCGTGTCCTTGCCTTCGAGCTCGATGGCATTGACGCGGGGCAGGGCCTTGCTTTCGGCCAACGGCACGACACTGACGATATCCTGGCCGGCATAATGGGCGACGAGGGCGGCATGGATGCTTTCCATCGTCGTGCCCTCGGCGAGATCGTCGAGATGCAGCGGCACCTGCACGATCATGCCCTGCGCGAACTTGCCGACCGACGGCGAGAAGATCGGCGCGCGGTCGAGCAGGCCGTGCACGGTCATCTCGGGCACGTGTTTGTGGGTGAGCGGCAGGCCGTAGAGGAAATGCGGCGCGGTGATCGCATCCGGGTGATCCGGGTTTTCCATCTGCGCGATCATCTGTTTGCCGCCGCCGGTATAGCCGGAGACCGCGTTCACCGTAATCGGATAGCCGTCCGGCAGAATGCCGGCGGCGCGCAGCGGCCGGATGAGGCCGATCGCTCCGGTGGGATAGCAGCCGGGATTGGCGACGAAACGGGCGGCAGCGATCTTGTCGGCCTGCTGCTTGTCCATTTCGGCAAAACCATAGGCCCAGCCGGGATTGACGCGGAAGGCGGTCGAGGTGTCGATGACGCGCACATTGTTGTTGGCCGAAACCATCTGCACCGCTTCCTTCGACGCATCGTCGGGCAGGCAGAGAATGGCGATGTCGGCGCCGTTCAGCATGTCCTCGCGCATCGCGGCATTGCGCCGCTCGGCTTCGGGTATGGACAGAAGTTCGACATCGCGGCGGCCGGCCATGCGCGTGCGGATCTGCAGACCCGTCGTGCCGTGTTCGCCGTCGATGAAGATTTTCGGTGCCATGTTAAACCTGCGCTTTCAATGGGTTCTGAAGGTTTCCGGATTCAGTTTGAGGATGATAGGTCAGCCTTGTGACACGGCGATGGCGCGTCGCTCGGCATGAAGCCCCAGCATATACATCGCCACCGTTGCCCCCGCAATGGCGGTGATATCGGCATGATCATAGGGTGGCGATACCTCGACGACGTCGGCGCCGCGGATATCGAGCTGGTGCAGACGCTGCAGCACCGAGAGGATCTTGGCGCTCGATGGTCCGCCTGAAACCGGCGTGCCGGTGCCCGGCGCAAAGGCCGGATCGAGGCAATCGATATCGAAGGTGAGATAGGCCGGCGCTCCGCGCGTATGGGAGATGATCGCCGAGGCGATATCGCTGGCGCTCATCTCCTCGACCTGATGACCGTAGAGAATATTGACGCCGCAATCCTCAGGCGCATGGGTGCGGATGCCGATCTGAATGGAGCGGTCGGGATCGATGATGCCCTCGCGGGCGGCCCGCGCCACGAAAGAACCGTGGTCGATGCGGCGTTCCTCGTCGAACCAGGTATCCTGGTGCGCGTCGAACTGCACGAGCGCGAGAGGGCCATGTTTTGCCACATGGGCTTTCAGCAGCGGCCAGGTGACGTAATGATCGCCGCCAAGCGTCAGCAGGAAGGCGCCGCTGTCGAGGATGACATTCGCCTGGCGTTCGATAGCGGCCGGTGTGTCCTGATGATTGCCATAGTCAAACAGGCAATCGCCATAGTCGATCACGGCCATTTCGGCGAAGAGTTCGCGGTTGAAAGGATACTGCGCATCATTGTCGAAGATCGCTGAGGCGCGCCGGATCGCCTGCGGCCCGAAGCGCGTGCCCGGCCTGTTCGATGTCGCAGCATCGAAGGGAATGCCCCAGACGGCAACGTCGACGCCGGCGAGCTCCTTGGTGAAGCGGCGGCGCATGAAGGACAGGGCGCCGGCAAAGGTCGGGTCGCTGGCGGCAGAATTGAGGCTGGTCGCCGTAAAGGCATGGTCGATAGTCGTGTTCGCCAAGGGGGGCTCCTTTTTCGGTCGCAAAATCATAGTCGCGTTCGATACGGACACTGCATTGCAGGATCGCCGCTCGACGCCGAGCGTCGGGCGGCGGGTCTCTCGCGAAGGAATTGGCCGATCCCCTGCGCGCAGAAAGGGGTAGGCGAGGTGCGGACGGATTTCAAGCAATCGTTCGGACGACGGCCGCTCGTTGTCGCCGAGCTACCGTCATTTGTCCGCTGCCTATCGGGCCGGCTCCCGCAGGCACCACAATCCAGCCAACGTCGTCAGCGCGGTCGCTGAGACATAGCCCACAAGCGGCCTGGCACTGTCGCCGCCGAGCAGAATCACGAAGGAGGTTCCGACAAAGCCGACGATGATGCTCTGGACGCAGAAATAGAGCGCGACCGCCGTTCCTGCCGTGTCGCCAAAGGCGTCGAGCGCGCCGTTGGCGGTGACCGCCGTCGCAACGACGATGCCTATCGCAATAATCCACATCGGCACGACGAAGCTGACCAGGGAAGGCTGCAGAAACAACTCTCCAAAAGCAAGCAGAACGGCGCCGAGAAGCAGCATTGACATGCCTCTGGCAAGGCTACCTGCAATGCCCCAGCGCATGACGAAACGCTTGGCGAAACGCGCCGTCACGATCATCACCAGCGCCACCGTGGCAAAGATGAAGCTGAAGGCGATGCCGGAAAAACCGGCTTTGTCGATCAGGATACGGGGTGCCGTCGAGAAGAAGACGAAGAAGGCGCCCATCGCCGTGCTGAAGCCGCCCGTATAAACCCAGAAGGGAAGGCTTGTAAGGATCGGGCGGAGAGCGATCTTCGCGGTGACGGCAGGGCGGGTTTCGTGCCATCGCATGCCGGCGTTGAAAAGGGCGACAACCGAAAGGAAGCCGATGACGAGGAAGATGGCGCGCCAGCCGAAGCGATCCGCGATCAAGGCTCCGATGATCGGGCCGAGTGCCGGCACGAAGGAGAGGATGGAGCCGAGAAGGCTATAGATCGTGCTGCTTTCGGGGCGCCCGGCGTAGACGTCACGCACGGTTGCGAAAGTTGCGACGAGGGTCGCCGACGCGCCGACTGCCTGCAGCAATCTCAAGACCACGAAGATCGGCGCCGACGAGGAGCCGACAAGCAGGAAGGATGAAGCGGCAAAGAGTGCAGCACCTCCAAGCAGGACAGGCCGTCGTCCGACAATATCGGAAATTGGGCCGAAGACGATCTGGCCGACACCGAGCACGAGCATGTAGAGGCTGAGGGTCAGCTGGATGACGGCCGGCGAAGTGCCGAGCGCCTCCGGCATGACCGGCACGATCGGCAGATAGATATCCATGGCGAGCGAGGCCAGGATGTCGAACGGTGCCATCAGCAGCAAGGCTGCGGGCAGGGAATAGGTCCATTGCTGGATTTTGGGATAGGACATGGGAAAGAACCCGCTCAAATGATTTCATTCGGCGGCGATCTGTCTCTTCATCAGTATCGGGATTGACCGGACAGACGCCGCAACAACAGGGCTGAGTTGTTGCGGCTTATTTGTCTGCGGACTTGGTTGTTCCCATGATGCGACCCTGACTGCGGCTTCGCTCATTTCCGAAGCGCTTTGCCAAGTTTCTACCAGCAGAGCGGGAATGCGACAATGGCATGCCGGCACGCTTCCGATTGGTTTAAACAGCGCAAAACAAAAAGGCCGGGTTGCCCCGGCCTTCGTAAATTCCATCTGTCCGAAGCGATTAACGCTTGGAGAACTGGAACGAGCGGCGGGCCTTTGCCTTGCCGTACTTCTTGCGTTCGACGACGCGGCTGTCGCGGGTCAGGAAGCCGCCCTTCTTCAGTACCGCGCGCAGGCCCGGTTCGAAGTAGGTGAGCGCCTTGGACACGCCATGGCGAACGGCACCGGCCTGGCCGGAGAGGCCGCCGCCGGCAACGGTTGCGACGATGTCGAACTGGCCGTCACGGGCAGCCGCAACAATCGGCTGGCGCAGGATCATCTGCAGCACCGGACGTGCGAAATATTCCGCGAATTCCTTGCCGTTGACGGTGATCTTGCCGGAGCCCGGCTTGACCCAGACGCGGGCGACAGCGTTCTTGCGCTTGCCGGTCGCGTAGGAGCGGCCGAGCGAGTCGACCTTGCGGACGTGGGCCGGAGCAGCAGCTTCGGAAACCGTGCCGAGATCCTTCAGGGAGGAGAGGTCAGCCATATCAGGCGCTCCTTACGTTCTTTTTGTTGAGCGCGGCAACGTCGAGGGCGACCGGCTGCTGGGCTTCATGGGGATGGTTGGAGCCGGCGTAAACGCGCAGGTTCTTCATCTGGCGACGGCCGAGCGGGCCACGCGGAACCATGCGTTCGACGGCCTTTTCGAGGACGCGCTCCGGGAAGCGGCCTTCGATGATCTGGCGTGCGCTGCGTTCCTTGATGCCGCCGGCATAACCGGTGTGCCAGTAGTAGACCTTGTCGGAATACTTCTTGCCGGTGAAAACGACCTTTTCGGCATTGATGACGATGACGTTGTCGCCGTCGTCAACGTGAGGCGTGAAGGTTGCCTTGTGCTTGCCGCGCAGGCGCATAGCGATGATGGAAGCGAGACGGCCAACGACCAGCCCTTCGGCGTCGATGATCACCCACTTCTTCTCCACCTCTGCAGGCTTCTGGGAGAAGGTTGCCATAGTGAATACTCTCTTTTGGGACCCTTGGCCCGAGGGCTTGAAGGGCGTTTCTTGTTGCTTGGATTGGCAGGCTTTAGGCATGCCAAAAAGAAAGCAGCCCGGACAGGCTGCGTTCTGAGGCGGTGTATAAAGGCAATGTGACATTGGGTCAATATCGATATCCCGAAGGATCTGAAAAATTTTGAAGTAAAAACAAATACTTAGATATGTGGTATTTTGATACCTCATATTTCGGCGGTCGCGAACTGCTGCGCCCGACGTTTTTCATGTCGTTTCTGCCGGTTTGAAATCGCTACGACGGTCGAAAGCAGCTCTCAACCTTTGAACGCGCGCAGGCATTTCATCATTTCGCGAAGGCCGCGTGTCAGATGTTTGTCCCGGCGCAGAACCATGCCGAGGCGGCGCGTGAGCCGCGGGTTCAGCGATGAAGTCGTCACAAGGCCGGCGCGGTCGCGCTTCAGCGCCAGCCCCGGCAGGATCGACCAGCCGAGCCCCACGGCCACCAGCTCCTTGATCGCCTCGATGCTGCCGAACTCCATCGCAGGTCGGATCCTGGTATCCGGTGCAGCCAGCCACGCGTCGATTGCCCGCCTGGTATTGCCGCCCTCATAAAGCAGCAGCGTCCTGTCGCGCATGAAGGCCGCGTCCGGTCCGCCTTCGGGCATCAGGCTGCCCGCAGGCGCGACGGCCAGCAATTCCTCCTCGTAGAACGGCTCGATCTCGAAGTTGCGTCCGGATGCCGGCAGGGCGACGACGGCGATGTCGAGGCGGTTGGCTTCCAGATCACGCAGAATGTCGTTGGCATCGCCGATGCGCACGGTGATTTCGAGGCCGGGCATGGATTTTCTGGCAACGGCGATGGCGCGTGGAAGCAGATGGATCGACGCCGTGCCGCCGCTGCCGATGCGCACACGGCCGCTGGCGCCATCTCTGTACGGCATCATCGCTTCTTCCGCGGCAGCCGATTCCTGGAGCAGCCGCCTTGCATGCACGAGCAGGTCGAGGCCTGCAGCGGTCGGCTGCGCCCGCCGCCCGACACGCTCGATCAGCCGGACGCCGAGCCGCTGTTCGAGCCCCTTCACCTGCAGGCTGACGGCCGGTTGCGTCAGGCCTTCCTTGTCGGCTGCGGCCGTAAAGCTTCCGAGATCGGCGACGTTGACGAAGGCGGCAAGCTGATCGAGGTGGAGAGGCATACAAAAGAAATCCTTATGCATATCATAATATCCATAAGCTTCTTTCGCGGCATCTTCCAGCGCATCTTTCATCCGTTGAAGAAAGGAAGAAGAGATGGCCTTGGAATTAAGCGGGATCCTTGACACACCTCGCGATATCGTTCGGTCGAGACTTCACGGCATGGCGCGTTGGAGCCTGCGGCTGCTGATGACGATCGAGCATCACCTCGAAAAGCGCCGCAGCCGCCGCAAGCTTTTGGAACTCACCGACGACGAGCTTTGCGATGTCGGTCTGACCCGTGCGCAGGCAAGCGCCGAGACATCGAAGTCGTGGTTCTGGTCCTGACAGCAGCGGCCTCTGCCGGGAGTGCGGATCCTGCTCGAAATTTCCGGCGCCTTGTGGCAAAACGTCTGCCTGGAATCGAGCGCAGGGAGAGCATCATGGCCGAAATCGTATCCTTCCGGAAGGACGCCGCCGGAGCGGAAGAGGGCGGCTTGCTGACCCGCTCGCTGCGCGACGGCGTGCTGCGGCTCGTGCTCAACAACCCACCGGCCAATGTGCTTTCGATCGCGCTTCTCGAAGCGCTGCTGGAGGAGCTCGAGACGGCCGGGGCAGAGCCGGATGTGCGCGTCGTCGTCATCGCCTCGACCGGCAATGTCTTTTCCGCCGGGCATGATCTCAAGGAACTGACGGCCCGTCGCGCCGATGAAGATCAGGGTGCCGGTTTCTTCGAAAAGACCTTTCGGCTCGCTGCCGATCTGATGCTGAAGATCACGCATCTGCCGAAGCCTGTCATCGCCGAGATCGACGGGCTTGCAACGGCTGCGGGCTGCCAGCTCGTTGCCTCCTGCGATCTGGCGATCTGCACGGATAGTTCGACATTCTGCACCCCGGGCGTCAACATCGGCCTGTTCTGTTCGACGCCGATGGTGGCCGTTTCCCGTGCCGCGCACCGCAAGCAGGCGATGGAAATGCTGCTGACCGGCGAGACGATCGACGCCTCGACCGCCAAGGATTTCGGCCTCGTCAACCGTATCGTGCCGAAGCAGTATCTGGCGCAGGTGGTTTCCAAATATGCGGCAGTGATCGCCAGCAAGTCGCCGCTGACGCTGAAGATCGGCAAGGAAGCCTTCAACCGGCAGCTCGAACTGCCGGTGGAGGCGGCATATGATTATACCGCCAGGGTGATGGTCGAGAACATGCTGACTGAGGATGCGCAGGAAGGGATCGGCGCCTTCCTCGGCAAGCGCAAGCCGGAATGGAAGGGTTAGAGCCTTTCCTGGTCAGAATGCTGCAATCTGACCAGGAAAGGCTCTAGCGATCACGCCAGTTTCAGAAGCAGCCCGCCGATCGCGATGACGACGCCGGCGACGTAGCGCCAGATGCTGGCTTTTTCCTTGAAGACGGTGATCGAGATCACCAGCGCAAACAGGATCGCGGTTTCGCGCAAGGCTGCGACGGTCGCGACCGGGGCTTTCGTCATCGCCCAGAGCGCCAGTCCGTAGGAAGCGATCGAGCCGGCGCCGCCGATGAGGCCGCGCCACCAGTTGCGGCGAACGTGACGCACCACGGCGAAAGCGCCGCGCTGGGACGCTGCCCAGGAAAACAGCAGCACCGGCGGCAGCAGCGACATCCACAAAGTGTAGGAAATCGCATTGCCGGAGATGCGCGCGCCGATTCCGTCGACATAGGTGTAGCTGGCGATGACGCAGGCATTGGCAAGCGAGAGGATGACGGCGCGGCTGCTGCCGCGCCGCGCCTCGAGGGCGAGTGTCAGCACGCCGGCCGAGATCGTCATCGTACCGGCAAGAGCGCCGCCGGAAAGATTTTCCTTCAGGATGAAACCGCTTGTCGCGGCGATCAGGAGTGGCGCGCAGCCACGCATCAGCGGATAGACGAGGCCGATATCGCCAGCCCGGTAGGCGGCGGCGACCAGCTGAAAGTAGGCAAACTGCAGGATGGCAGAGGCGCCGATGAACGGCCATGCCGAGGCGTGCGGCAACGGCAGGAATGGCAGGAATGGCAGTGCCGAAACCGCGCCGCCGGCCGAGATCAGCGCCGCATCGAGGGACTTATCGCTCCCCGCCTTGATGATGGCGTTCCATGTCGCGTGCAGCAGTGCGCCGAAGAGAACGAGCAGGATGACGTCGAGAGGCAAGGGAGTAATCCGGAAAGGATGAAAGGAGGCGGAACACGCCTCGCCTTCGGCGTTTCAAATTCCTGAAAAGACAACTGGGATTTGCACGAAAACGTACGGCTGTGGTCGTTTATGCGTTCATATGTCGAATAGCATCCTTTCAGTATGTGAACAATGGTGGGGCATTGGAGCAATTTTTACGTGCGCGCGACATACGTTCAATCCATGCGACGTTTTCAACTATGAGATGCTTCTAATGGATACGGGAACAAACGGCAGCATTATCGCGAACAAAAAGAGAAAATACCTCCGGGAATTCGGGAAGCGATTATTCTATGCTGCTGAAATATAGATATTATTCTATAGCTTTGACATACGGGAAAATTAAAGCTTTTGGTTGTGCAATCTTCAGGAAATCGCAGCGCGGAATTGAGCTCAAACCTTTCGCAAACGCGAAAGACGTACAGTTTCGGCGGCTGTCACGACGGCGAAAAAATCAAAGCTGATGATGCGGAACGAAGAGCATCCCGTCAAGGTTGTCGATGCTCTGGCAGTTCAGTACCTGGCAGCGGGGAGTGTCTTTTGAAGGGATATATGTCCATTCCGCATAATCGGTCGCGTCGCAATAATTGCTGTTGCGGACATAGCGATCATAGAGCGGCAAGCCACGCGGGGACTGGTAGCGGAAGATGACGGCGCCTTGATTGTGGATGGCGGCGCGCACGCTGGCACAACTCATGGTGAGCGGATTGTAACGCGAGATCGCCAGCGCCGGCGATGCGGCGAGCACGAGCATGAGGGCAAGAGCGAATTTTTTCATCGAATCATCCTCAAGGATTATCCAGTTCATATATACGGGCCAATTCATATATACGGGAAAGACACGCAGCCGGTTTCACGGAAACGCAAAAAAACATGCCGGCCGTGCAGAAGGGCTTTCGGGAGTGGAGAAGTCGATATGAATCACGACGCCTATACGGATGATTACCTCGCCGGCATCCTGCATTCGGTAAAGACCATCGCGCTGACCGGCGCTTCGCCCAATCCGGCCCGGCCGAGCAACGGCGTCATGGGTTATCTGCTGTCGCGCGGCTACGAGGTCATTCCTGTCAATCCGGGGCAGGCGGGCAAACAGATCCAGGGCCGCACCGTTTATGCCCGGCTCGCCGACATTCCCGTGCCGATCGACATGGTCGACGTATTTCGCGCCTCCGAATATCTGGATGGCGTCGTCGAGGAGGCGCTGGCGCTGAGGCCGCTGCCGAAGATCATCTGGTCTCAACTTGGTGTGCGCGACGATGCGGCTGCGGCAAAGGCGGAGGCCGTCGGCATCCAGGTGGTGATGAACCGCTGCCCGGCGATCGAGTATCCTCGTCTTATTGCCTGAGTTGCGATCCGCTGAGACGGATTTTCCACCGAACGCCCATGGGTTGAAACGGATCGCGATTAACTTTCGCAAGCGACAGGCTATGATCCTGCCCGTCAGCAACAACTGGAGGACGACATGGCCAAGAACGATCCGGGATTCAACACGTTGGCGATCCATGCCGGTGCGCAGCCCGACCCGGCGACGGGCGCGCGGGTAACACCGATCTACCAGACGACCGCTTTCGTCTTCAATGATTCCGATCATGCCGCCGCCCTCTTCGGTCTGCAGGCTTTCGGCAACATCTATACCCGCATCATGAACCCGACACAGGCCGTGCTCGAGGAGCGCGTTGCAGCACTCGAAGGCGGCACGGCAGCCCTGGCCGTTGCCTCCGGCCATGCGGCGCAGATGATCGTCTTCCACACCATCATGCGCCCCGGCGAGAATTTCATCGCTGCCCGCCAGCTCTATGGCGGCTCGGTCAACCAGTTCGGCCATGCCTTCGAGAATTTTGGCTGGCAGGTGCGTTGGGCCGATGCCGCCGATCCGGCAAGCTTCGAAAGCCAGATCGACGACAAGACGCGCGGCATCTTCATCGAAAGCCTGGCCAATCCCGGCGGCACCTTCGTTGATATCGCTGCGATTGCCGACGTCGCACATCGCCACGGCCTGCCGCTGATCGTCGACAATACGATGGCGACACCCTATCTCATCCGCCCGATCGAGCACGGCGCCGACATCGTCGTGCATTCGCTGACGAAGTTTCTCGGCGGCCACGGCAATTCCATGGGCGGCCTCATCGTCGACGGCGGCACCTTCGACTGGTCGAAATCCGGCAATTACCCGATGCTGTCGAGCCCGCGGCCGGAATATAACGGCATGGTGCTGCACGCGAGCTTCGGCAATTTCGCCTTTGCGATCGCTGCTCGCGTGCTCGGCCTGCGCGATCTCGGGCCGGCGATCTCGCCCTTCAATGCCTTCCTGATCCTGACCGGTATCGAGACGCTGCCGCTCAGGATGCAGCGCCACAGCGACAATGCGATCGCCGTCGCCAAATGGCTGAAGGCGCACAGCAAGATCGCCTGGGTGAATTATGCCGGCCTCGACGACGACCCGAACTACGCCCTGCAGCAGCGCTATTCGCCGAAGGGCGCCGGCTCCGTCTTCACCTTCGGCCTCAAGGGCGGCTACGAGGCGGGCAAGACACTGGTCGAGGGGCTGGAGCTCTTCTCCCATCTTGCCAATATCGGCGACACCCGCTCGCTCGTCATTCATCCGGCCTCGACGACGCACCGGCAGTTGACCGACGAGCAGAGGATCGCCGCCGGCGCCGGGCCTGACGTGGTCCGCCTTTCCGTCGGCATCGAGGACGTCAAGGACATCATCGCCGATCTTGAACAGGCGCTCTCGAAGATCTGATATCAGAGGGATCTACGGTGACCATGGCAAATTTCATCACCTTCGCCATCGACGGCGTCGAACCCGAGTTCGGCGCCCCAGAGGCAGACCGGATCATTTCCGGCGACCCACACTTCCGTACCTGGAACCTGGAAGAGGCCGAAGGCGGCCTTTATTCCGGCATTTGGGAGGCGACACCAGGCAAGTGGCGGATCGTCTACGAGGAATGGGAATATTTCAGCCTGCTGGCCGGCCATTCGATCGTGACGGAGGAGGGCGGTGAGCCGGTGCATCTGAAGGCGGGCGACCGGATGATCCTCAGACCCGGCTTCAAGGGAACATGGGAAGTGGTTGAAACGACTCGCAAAGACTATGTGATCAAGGTTTGAGCGGGCCAGCAGACCGACGCTGACGATGGCGGGCCTGTCCCGATTTGCGGCGATGACGGCCCGTCTTTCTGCGAATGGCGGCGCCTCTTTCCCGGATAGCACGCTTTTAACCAAACCCATTAATTGGGCCTACATCGCCAAATGCTATATCTTATCTGCAGCGCATTGCGGACATGATGTCTCCTGCCGTCCCACAGACATGGCCTTGCAATTAATCTTTGCGGAATTTGCATGTCGTCGAATCTTGCAGCCAGGCACGTTCGGACTCAAACGTCTTCCATCATTGCGACAACCGTCTGCTTCATTGTCGTCGCTCTCGTATTGACCGGCCTTATGGCACATGTCGTCGCCACCATGACCCGGTCGGCGAACGAAATCGACGATGCCAGGGCCAGTCGCGCCGCCCGCGCGGCGGTTGCAGCCTTTGTGGCTCGCTTGAGCGGGACAACGACGGACAATGCCATATGGGACGATGCCTATAGTGCTGTCTCATCTCCGACCGCTGCGGATTGGGCCTATGAGAATTGGGGAAAAACCAGCGAGGATTATGCGCTTTATGACGGCGCGATCGTGACCGGCCCTGACGGGTCTTCGATCGTCTCGGCCTATGCCAAAGGCAAGCCCTTCCAGCCGGGCACGTTTTTCGGGGAAGCCTTTTATCAGCAGATCAATGCGGCTGCCGCTCCGGCCAAGGCGCCGGTGATCAATTTCATCAAGACCGAAAGCGGTATAGCGCTGATCGCCTCGCAGGCGATCCAGCCGTTCGAGGCCGCCGCCGAGGTTCCGAAGTTCAGCGTGCTGAGTTTCTACAAGGCGTTTACGTCGGAGGTTCTCGACACTCTCTCCAACGAACATGAACTCGAGGGGCTGAGCCTCGAGACGACGCCCAAGCCGGGATTTTTGAACACGCCGATCACCGACATGAAGGGAGCTGTGATCGGCTATCTCGTTTGGCCGAGCAAAGCGCCCGGAAGCGCCGTGTTTCAGCAAGTCTATCCCTATCTTGCAGCGTCTACCGTCGTCCTTTCGCTATTCTTGATCGGCGTTCTGTTGGTTGGCGCATCCGAAGCGCGGCGCCTGCGCCAACTGGCGCAGACAGCTCGCTTTGAAGCGAGCCATGACAGCTTGAGTGGCTTGTTGAACAGACAGGGGCTTCTCCGCCTGCTGGAGGATCTGGAGAGCCCGGATCCTTCGTCACCGCGGCTTTACTTGGTGGATCTCGACGGCTTCAAGGCGGTCAACGATGCTTGGGGGCATGCGGTTGGGGATGATTTGATCCGGATCGTCTCGAACGCGCTGATGACCAGTCATCCCGAAGTCCTGGCCGCGGCCCGGCTGGGAGGCGACGAATTCGCGCTGGTGCACGTTGGAGGCGCTGCACGCGAAGAGATCGAAGAGGCGATTCTGGCGCTGTTTGCCGAGCCCTTCAAAATTGACGGGCGAACGATCGAAGTTGGCGCAAGCATCGGAGCTGCGGCCCGCGATGGAGACATATCGCCTTTGGAGCTTCTTCGCAGAGCCGACATGGCCCTCTATCGTGCCAAGGCAAATGGCAAAGGTCAGGCGGTTGAATACGACCCCGAACTGGACCGGGAACGCATACGGGTCGCCGAGCTGGAAGGTCTCTTGAAGAACGCCATCGGCAGCGGCGCAATCGAAGCCGCTTTCCAGCCCCTCGTCTCTGCTTCGACCGGCGCCGTCACCGGTCTTGAAGCACTGGCGCGCTGGAAAACTGCAACGGGAAACGTCAGCCCGGAAATATTCATCCCTCTTGCTGAAAGGTGCGGCCTCATCGATGCCCTTGGCGTCCATATGCTGAGAACGTCGATCGGGCATGCCAAGAGCTGGCCCGGTCTGACTTTGTCGGTGAATGTCTCGCCGATCCAGCTCTGCAATCCGGAATTTGCTGCCCAGGTGATCGCGATCCTGCAGGAGCTGGATTTCGATCCTAATCGCCTGACACTGGAAATCACCGAAGGCGTTCTGATGACAAATCCGGATCAGGCCCGTCGGTCGATAGACCAACTCAAGCGCGTCGGCATAAAGTTTGCTCTTGATGACTTTGGCTGCGGCTACGCCAGCATCGGGGCATTGCGGCAGTTTGGGTTTGATCGCATGAAGATCGACCGCTCGCTCGTGTCCGCTCTCGATGTAACCACAAATGGCGCCGATATTCTTCGGGCAACCATCTCCCTGGCGACTGCTCTGCAGATTCCCGTGACCGCCGAAGGTATTGAGAATAGCCGTCAGGCGGCGATCTTGCGAGACGCCGGCTGCGACCAGCTTCAAGGCTATATGCTCGGAAAACCCATGTCGGCATGCGACATATCCAACAGGCTGCGAGAAGAGTCGGCCGCATGATCTCGTAAAGGCCATCGCAGGAATTCGGTAACGGGCACGAGCGGCCCGGTATTTCGAAATCCTGAAAACGACATTTGCAGACATCGCTGCGGCAATCCACCACAGCCATGCGTCAATCTATCCCAATGTTTTTGCTAAGGCTTTGTTAAGTCCGCGATTCAATCAAAAGACCGCAACCGTAGCATTTGAGGCACGGCCTCGTGGTCGGTTGCGACCGTCAAATTCCGTCATCAAACTGTAATAAAACGCGCCTAGCCCGCCTGTTGTGACGGGAATTTCAGCGCCCCAGACAATGGACACCCCCTCCATGGCGCTGGTCTCGTTGTTTTTCAAATCCATTAGGGAAGCGCTTCAAATGCTCACCAACAAACTTCTTTCGGCCTGCCTCGGCGCCGGCCTGGTTGCCGCTCTGGCGGTTTCGGCGTCCGCCGCCGATATCACCGGCGCCGGCTCTACCTTCGTCTATCCCGTCCTGTCCAAGTGGTCTGCGGACTACAACAAGCAGACCGGCGACAAACTGAACTACCAGTCGATCGGTTCGGGCGGCGGCATCGCCCAGATCAAGGCTGCAACGGTTGACTTCGGCGCGTCCGACGCCCCGATGAAGCCGGAAGACCTGACGACTGGCGGCTTCGGTCAGTTCCCGCTCGTCGTCGGGGGCATCGTGCCCGTCATCAACATCAAAGGCATCAAGTCGGGCGAACTGAAGCTCACGGGCAAGGTTCTCGCCGACATCTACCTCGGCAATGTCACCAAGTGGAATGACAAGGCCATCGCCGATCTGAATCCCGGCCTGAAACTGCCCGACAGCCAGATCGCCGTCGTCCACCGTTCGGACGGTTCGGGCACCTCCTTCAACTGGACCAACTACTTTTCCAAGGTCAACGAAGACTGGAAGAGCAAGGTTGGCGAAGGAACTGCCGTCAACTGGCCGGTCGGCATCGGCGGCAAGGGCAATGAAGGCGTTGCCGCTTACGTCACCCGCGTCAAGGATTCGATCGGCTACGTCGAATACGCCTACGCCCTGCAGAACAAGCTGCCCTACGTTCTGATCCAGAATGCCGCAGGCCAGTATCCGAAGCCGAATGCGGAAAGCTTCTCGGCTGCTGCCGCCAGCGCCGAATGGGCCAAGGCTCAGGACTTCTACCTGATCATGACCAATGCTCCGGGCGAAAAGGCCTGGCCGGTGACCGCCACGACCTGGGCGATCATGTACAAGGAGCCGAAGGATGCAGCGCGCTCCAAGGCTGCCTTCGCCTTCTTCAAGTGGGCGCTTGAAAACGGCCAGAAGGAAGCCTCTGCCCTCGATTACGTTCCGCTTCCGCAGACCCTGGTGAAGCAGATCGAGGATTACTGGACAGCCTCGTTCAAGGGCTGATCCTGACGAAACTGCGGTCGGGGCGGGAAGTTTGGCTTTCCGCCCTAGAACAGGATGATTTTAGGCCGACTGGGCCTAAAATCTGAATCCTGTTCTAAATTAAGGGGTTAGAGCATGATGTCACCGAAAACCGCTTACACTTTTCGGCATCATGCTCAAATGCCTTTGACACCCCTCAAAGCAGCAGAGCGTACGGATATGAGCGAAGCAATGGCATCGCTGCCCGCCACAACCGCGGGCGTGAAGCGCCGCGACGGCGCGGCAGGCGATCGCATTTTTTATTGGATGGTTTTGGGCTGCGGCCTGTTTGTTTTGGTCGCACTGTTTGCAGCGGCGTTCTCCATGGTCTGGGACGGGTTTCTCGCGTTCCGGACCTTCGGCTTTGGCTTCCTGACCGGCATGGAATGGGATCCGGTTGCCCAGCGGTTCTCGGGCCTTGTACCGATTTACGGCACGCTGGTCACCTCGGCGCTCGCTATGGTCATCGGCGTTCCCGTGAGCCTCGGTATCGCCGTTTTCATTACCGAAGTTGCGCCGCGCTCCATTCGCGGCCCAATCGGCGGCGCCATCGAGCTTCTCGCCGGTATCCCCAGCATCATTTACGGCATGTGGGGTCTCTTCACTTTTGCTCCCTTCATGTCGGACTACGTCCAGCCGGTGCTGATCGACTGGCTGGGCCCGACCCCGGTAGTCGGCGCATTGTTCTCCGGCGCTCCGCTTGGCATCGGCATGCTGACGTCAGGCATCGTGCTGGCGATCATGATCATCCCCTTCGTCTCCTCGGTCATGCGCGACGTCTTCCTGGTCGTCCCGGCGCAGCTGAAGGAATCGGCCTATGCGCTTGGTTCGACCAAGTGGGAAGTGGTGCGCGACATCGTCATCCCGCACACCCGCACCGCTGTCGTCGGCGGCATCTTCCTTGGTCTCGGCCGCGCGCTCGGAGAGACCATGGCGGTCACCTTCGTACTCGGCAACACCCATAACATCGCGGTGTCGCTGATGGAGCCCGGCACGTCGATCGCTGCGACGCTCGCCAACGAGTTTGCCGAAGCTTCGGATGACCTCTACAGGTCGTCGCTCTCGGCGCTCGGTCTCATCCTCTTCGTTGTCACCTTCATCGTTCTGGCGGCCGCCAAGCTCATGCTGGTGCGCATGGCAAGACAGAGGGGAGAGTAGTCATGGCCACCCATTCGGGTTCCATTTACCGCCGCCGCCAGATCGGCAGCATGATCGCCCTTTCACTCTGCGGCATCGCGACCGTGGTCGGCCTGGTCTTTCTGGTTTGGATCCTCTGGACGACGCTGATACACGGACTGTCCGCGCTCAGCCCCAGTCTCGTCACGGAGATGACGCCGCCGCCCGGCGAAGATGGCGGCGGTCTCGCCAACGCCTTCATGGGCAGCCTGCTGATGGTCGTTCTGGCGGTCATCATCGGCACGCCGATCGGCGTGCTGGCCGGCACCTTTTTGTCGGAGTTCAGCCGCGGCAAGAAGATCGGCGAGGCGATCCGCTTCGTCAACGATATCCTGCTTTCGGCGCCGTCGATCATCATCGGCTTGTTTGTCTATGAACTGGTCGTCCGCCCGACGTCACGCTTTTCCGGCTTTGCCGGCGGCATCGCGCTCGCCTTCATCTTCCTGCCGGTCGTGGTGCGCACCACCGACGAAATGTTGCGGCTGGTTCCGGACGTCATGCGGGAGGCAGCACTTTCGCTCGGCATCCCGCGCTGGAAGGTAACGGTCAACGTACTCTACCGCGCCGCCTCCGCAGGCATCCTGACGGGTATCCTGCTTGCGATCGCCCGCATTTCGGGCGAAACCGCGCCACTCCTTTTTACGGCTCTGAACAACCAGTATTGGAGCTTGGACATGTCGCAGCCGATGGCGAATATCCCCGTCGTCATCTTCCAGTTCGCTATGAGCCCCTATGAGCAATGGCAGAATCTTGCCTGGGCAGGCGCCTTCGTCATGACGGCGATCGTGCTTCTCCTCAGCGTCGGCTCCCGCGCCATCCTCAACCGCAGGAATGCGAAATGATGCTTGAGAACAAAGCCTTCGAACCTCGCCCGGCCCACTCGGCCCCAACAGTCGACAAGATGGCGCTGACCGGCGTCAACTTCTACTACGGCGATGCCCACGCGATCCGCGACGTCACCCTGAGCTTTCCCGAGCGTCAGGTCTCGGCCCTCATCGGCCCGTCCGGCTGCGGCAAGTCCACGCTGTTGCGCATCCTGAACCGCATCTACATGCTCTACCCGAAGATGCGTGCCACCGGCTCCGTCACGCTCGACGGCCAGAATATCCTTGACCCCGGCTATTCGATGAACGAACTGCGCGCCCGGGTCGGCATGGTCTTCCAGAAACCGGTGCCGTTCCCGATGTCGATCTACGACAATATCGCCTACGGTATCCGCCACCACGAGCGCATCTCCAAGGCCGAGATGGATGTCCGCGTCGAGCAGGCGCTGCGCTCGGCAGCGCTCTGGGACGAGGTCAAGGACAAGCTGAAGGGCAGTGGTCTCGGCCTTTCCGGCGGTCAGCAGCAGCGTCTCTGCATCGCGCGTGCCGTAGCACTTCGCCCCGAGGTGCTTCTGCTCGACGAGCCGACCTCCGCCCTCGACCCGATCTCGACTGCCAAGGTGGAAGAGCTGGTCGCCCGGCTGAAGACGGATTTCACCATCGTCATCGTCACCCACAACATGCAGCAGGCAAGCCGCATCTCCGACAACACCGCCTTCATGTATCTGGGCGAACTGGTGGAATACGGCCCGACCGCCGAGATTTTCCAGTCGCCGAAGGTCAAGCGCACGGAAGACTACATCACCGGCCGCTATGGCTGATCCGCGAAGAGTGGATCACCATTGCAGATCCAGCCGGTCCAGCCCGTGGAAATGGTAGACGTCCTTGACCACGGGTGTCTTTGCCATCTTGAGGCCGGCCAGCCGTTCGAACAGGATCGGCAGCACGACGTTGAGCTCGAGCCGTGCCAACGGCGCGCCGATGCAGAAATGGATGCCGGCGCCGAAGGAGAGGTTCGCCGCCTCGTTGCGGTCGGGCTTGAAGGTGAGGGGGTCGGTGAATTTCGCCGGATCGAGATTGGCGGCGGCGAGGATAAGGCTGACCTTGTCGCCGCGCTTGAAGGAGACGCCGTCGATTTCGGCAGGCTCCAGGGCCCAGCGCTGGAAGATATGGACCGGCGCGCAGATGCGCAGGGTTTCCTCGACGGTGCGCTCCGTCGTCGCCTCGTCCCGGAAGAGTTCCGCCGGATCGCAGCCGCTGTCGAGAATGGTGCGCACGGAGTTGCCGATCTGGTGCACGGTCGCCTCATGCCCGGCATTGAGCAGCACGATCGTCGTCGAGACGAGTTCCTCCTCGGTCAGATACTGGCCCTTGTGCTCGGTATGGATCATGTGGGTCAGCAGGTCGTCGCGTGGGGTCGCGCGGCGTTCCGTGATCACCGTCTTGACGTAGTCGGAAAATTCCTTGGCCGCCCGTTCGGCCTCTTCTTCCTGCTCGCGCGTGCGGCCGAACATGTACATGCGGACATAGGCGTGCGACCAGGCGAGCAGCTGCGGCCCCATCTCCTCGGGAATGCCGATCATCCGGGCGATCATCGTCACCGGGATGATGTCGGCAAAGGCCGAGAGCAGCTCGACCTCACGCTTCTCCGCGAAGCCGTCGATCAGCCGGTTGGCGAGTTCGGCAAGTTCCGGCTTCATCTTCTCGACATGGCGGGAAACGAAGGCGCGGTTGACGAGCGTGCGCAGCCGCGTGTGCTCGGGCGGTTCGAGTTCGAGCAGGGAATAACGTTCCGAGAGATCGAAACTGGCAAGATGCGGCATCGGCTCGGCAAGGCCGAGCTCCTCGCGGCTGGCGATATGCAGGATCTGCCGGCCGAAGCGGCGGTCGCGGAGCAGGCCGTTCACATGGTCGTAACCCGTAAAGAACCACTGCTTCTGCTCGCTCCAGTAGAAGGTCGGGCAATGGGCATGAAGTGCGGCATAGACGGCATTCGGGTCGCCGTAGAAGGCCGGGTTGCGGCTATCAAGCGAGACATGACGGTTGGCGCGGTCGATCGAGAGAAAGGATGGGATCATCATGCCCCGAGGCTTAGCGGATTTGCCGGGCCTCGGGAAGATGTGGGGCAAGCGATCCCGGACTACCCGGCGCGTGACAGTGTACGCATGCGTCGCAGCGCTTCGACCTGGTCGTCGACCGTCGGCACGAGTTCGCCGGCAGTGCTGCTCGGCGTGGCTGGTGCAGGGGCTGCGGCCTCCGCTTCGCCGAATGTGACCGTGCAGTTGCGGCCGGCGGCCTTTGCCGCATAGAGCGCCCGGTCGGCGGCCGAGATCAGCTTGTCGATATTGGCTTCGATCGAGGAGGCGAGCGCGATGCCGATGCTGACGGTGACCGGAACGATCGCTTCGCCGGTGCTGACGGGAAGACGGCAGAATTCGGTGCGGATCGCTTCGGCGATCGCCTCGGCCTCCGTCTGGTCCGCGACGGCGGCGAAGGCGGCGAATTCCTCGCCGCCCATGCGGCCGAAGATGTTGTTCGGAATATACTGGCGGGCCATGCGCGCGAAGGCGGTCAGCACGGCATCGCCGGACTGGTGGCCGAAACGGTCGTTGACGCGCTTGAAATGGTCAAGATCGAAAAGGATCACCGCAACCTGGCGCTGCTCGTTATGAGCACGTTCCTGGATGCCGTCGAAATAGCCGAGCAGGCCGCGGCGGTTGAGCACGCCGGTCAGCGAGTCGGTCAGGGTGAGGGCACGCAGGTGCCGTTCGGAGCGCTCCATGATCAGACGGCAGGTGAACGCGAAGGCGATGGTCAGCAGGAAGGCGCTGGCCATGGCGGAGGCGCCGCCAAGATTGGTCGCCTCGATATCGCTTGGCATCGTCAATGCCATCGTCAGCGCCGAGCCGAAGCACAGGCAGCCCTGGAGGATGAACACACCCATCAGCTTGATGCGGGTACGCTCACGGCGCATGTCGCCGGCGGCGACCGCCATGGCGAGTGCCGTCGCACCCGTCGCCGAAGCAAGGTTGTAGAGCACCACCCGGTTTGAATAATCGCTGTTGACCCAGGGCAGGAATACACCGGCGAGCCAGATTGCCGGCGGCAGCAGTGCCCACCATTCGATCCGCTTGCGGTCGAGTGCCAGAAAACCAGCCACCCAGGCGCTCTGGCCGAGCAGGGCGATGGCATTGCCCGCCTCTACTGAAAGCACGCTGGGGATTTCGCCGCGCAGCGCGACCATCGCAAAGCCGATGCCGGTCAGGAGGAAGCCCAGGCCCCAATAGAGATAGGCCTCGTTCCTGACATTGTGGCGCCAGGCGACGAACAGCACCAAAGCGAGCGTCATGGCCTCGGAACACCAGATGGCGAGACCTGTAGCGAAATTGAACACGGCAGCAACCCCTTGTCTGTCCGTTCGCATCCTTGCCGAGGAAGCTCGCCACTTCCTTAATGTCGCTGCGCTGCGGCATTGTTTTAGGCCGATATCTGCCGGTAGGCTTTCCGTCGGGTAAACGTGTATGAGCACAGTCGAATAGAATAAGCCTTCCTTCATCCTGTCATGGAGAAAAGCCGGGGGAGACCGTACCAAGGGCTCGCCGTTAACAGGCGTTTGAGGGAATGAGGCTCAATGCATGTCGCCCGGAAGTGTGCAGCGGTTCCGGGATAACGACATGCATGAAAAGAAGGAGCTTAGCCGCCTTGGCCCGCCTTCTTAACGTTATCCGCAGGCGTGTCTTGAAGAGGAGGGCCGGGACACTCTATGTAGGGGTAAGATATTTTTCTTTGATTCCCGGCGCCGGCCGGCGAGACGCTGACAAAGGACGCACATGAGAAACCCAGTCGATACCGCAATGGCCCTCGTTCCGATGGTCGTGGAACAGACCAACCGCGGTGAACGCTCCTACGACATCTATTCCCGCCTGTTGAAGGAACGCATCATCTTCCTGACAGGTGCTGTCGAGGACCATATGGCGACGCTCGTCTGCGCCCAGCTGCTTTTCCTCGAGGCCGAAAACCCGAAGAAGGAAATCGCCCTCTACATCAATTCTCCCGGTGGCGTCGTCACCGCCGGCATGGCGATCTACGATACGATGCAGTTCATCAAGCCCGCGGTTTCGACGCTCTGCATCGGCCAGGCCGCATCCATGGGCTCGCTGCTTCTCGCGGCCGGCCACAAGGACATGCGCTTTGCCACGCCGAATTCCCGCATCATGGTGCACCAGCCCTCGGGCGGCTTCCAGGGCCAGGCTTCGGACATCGAGCGCCACGCCCGCGACATCCTCAAGATGAAGCGCCGCCTGAACGAGGTCTACGTCAAGCACACCGGCCGCACCTATGAGGAAGTTGAAAAGACGCTCGATCGTGACCATTTCATGGATGCGGACGAAGCCCAGAGCTGGGGCGTGATCGACAAGGTTCTGACGTCGCGCCTCGAAATGGAAGGCGAACAGGCCTAGTAATTAATAGGGATGGTGTTTTCCTCGCCACAGTTCTATCCCATTTGTGATTGAACAAGGGCTTTCATCCGGCGACGAAGACGCTAATAGTAACTATTAATGCTATGTTGAATTTTTATGACATAGCATTCGGCGTTCGAAGGGGAATTCGTTGCCGCCGGGGCCAGGACATGATTGGTTGGGCCCGGTTCGTACCCCCTGAAGCCCTTCTCGGCAAAGGCTCCGGAAACGGAGTGCCGCCAGGAGCTGATAGAGTGGACCGCGATTTCGCCTTGAAATGCGGCGTGCTGGAAGGAAAGTGATATGAGCAAGGTCAGCGGCAGCAACGGCGGCGACTCCAAGAACACTCTTTATTGTTCGTTCTGCGGAAAGAGCCAGCACGAAGTCCGGAAACTGATTGCCGGACCGACCGTCTTCATCTGCGATGAATGCGTCGAATTGTGCATGGACATCATCCGCGAGGAGAACAAGTCCTCGATGGTCAAGTCCCGCGACGGCGTTCCGACGCCCCAGGACATCATCAAGGTCCTCGACGAATACGTCATCGGCCAGCGGCAGGCGAAGAAGATCCTGTCGGTTGCCGTTCACAACCATTACAAGCGCCTGGCGCACGCCTCCAAGAACGGCGAAGTCGAGCTGGCGAAGTCGAACATCATGCTCGTCGGCCCGACCGGCTGCGGCAAGACCTATCTTGCCCAGACGCTCGCCCGCATCATCGACGTTCCCTTCACCATGGCTGATGCGACGACGCTGACCGAGGCCGGTTATGTCGGCGAGGATGTCGAAAACATCATCCTGAAGCTGCTGCAGTCGGCCGACTACAACGTCGAACGTGCGCAGCGCGGCATCGTCTACATCGACGAAGTCGACAAGATTTCGCGCAAGTCCGACAACCCGTCGATCACCCGTGACGTCTCGGGCGAGGGCGTGCAGCAGGCGCTGCTGAAGATCATGGAAGGCACGGTCGCTTCCGTTCCGCCGCAGGGCGGCCGCAAGCACCCTCAGCAGGAGTTCCTGCAGGTCGACACGACGAACATCCTGTTCATCTGCGGCGGCGCTTTTGCCGGCCTCGACAAGATCATCTCTGCCCGTGGCGAGAAGACCTCGATCGGCTTTGGCGCTAGCGTCAAGTCGCAGGATGACCGCCGCGTCGGCGAGGTCCTGCGCGAACTGGAGCCGGAAGACCTGGTCAAGTTCGGCCTCATCCCCGAGTTCATCGGTCGTCTGCCGGTTTTGGCGACGCTCGAGGACCTTGACGAGGATGCGCTGATCCAGATCCTGTCCGAGCCGAAGAATGCGCTGATCAAGCAGTATCAGCGGCTGTTCGAGATGGAAGACGTGGAACTGAACTTCCACGAGGACGCTCTGCGCGAAATCGCCCGCAAGGCGATCGTACGCAAGACCGGCGCCCGCGGCCTTCGCTCGATCATGGAGAAGATCCTGCTCGACACGATGTTCGAACTGCCGACGCTGGAAGGCGTGCGCGAGGTCGTCATCTCCGAGGAAGTGGTGCGCGGTTCGGCCCGTCCGCTTTACATCTATGCCGATCGCCAGGAAGAAAAGGCCAACGCTTCGGCGTGACCCTTCCGGCTTTCGTGTGATTATTTTGGGGGCTTGCCATTGGCAGGCCCCTTTCTATTTGAAAAACCATGCGAAGCGCTGTTAGTATTTGCCGGTGGGAACCGAAATTGCCTTTGCCGATGTTGCGCAAGGGATCGTGCTTGGCAATGATGCTATGATTCCGTAAGCCTCTTGCTGGCGTTTGTATTTTAGCCGGGTCGGAAGTGGTAAGCGCCGGTCCAGCCACGCGCTTCATAGTGTTGGCGTTCCGTTGTAATAAAGCTGTCACATCCGAGGGACGCGGGCGTTAGCGTGGCTTGAAAAGCGTAGTCAGAACCTCCACTTGTAGCAACAAGTAGAGTGCCGGCCGGTCCCAAGCGGCCGTGCAGAGAGCCCGGCAACGGGACGATGGAAAGGACATAAAATGACGAAGAAAACGTCTGTAGCGAGCAGCACTGCCTACCCTGTTCTGCCCCTGCGCGACATCGTGGTTTTCCCGCATATGATCGTGCCGCTGTTCGTCGGACGGGAAAAGTCGATCCGTGCGCTCGAAGAGGTCATGGGTTCCGATAAGCAGATCATGCTGGTAACGCAGATCAACGCCAGCGACGACGATCCGGATCCTTCGGCGATTCACAATGTCGGCACAGTGGCGAACGTGCTGCAGCTCCTGAAGCTGCCCGACGGCACCGTGAAGGTTCTGGTCGAAGGCCGCGCCCGCGCCGAGATCGACACCTATACCAGCCGCGAGGATTTTTATGAGGCGCTCGGCCATGTGCTCGAGGAGCCGCATGACGATCCGGTCGAACTGGAAGCCCTGTCGCGTTCGGTCGTCTCCGAATTCGAGAGCTACGTGAAGCTGAACAAGAAGATTTCGCCCGAAGTGGTCGGCGCCGCCAGCCAGATCGACGACTATTCCAAGCTCGCCGATACGGTTGCCTCGCATCTGTCGATCAAGATCACCGAGAAGCAGGAGATGCTGGAGACCACCAGCGTCAAGCAGCGCCTCGAAAAGGCCCTCGGCTTCATGGAAGGCGAGATCTCGGTCCTGCAGGTCGAAAAGCGCATCCGCTCGCGCGTCAAGCGCCAGATGGAGAAGACCCAGCGCGAATACTACCTCAATGAACAGATGAAGGCGATCCAGAAGGAACTCGGCGACGGCGAGGAAGGCCGCGACGAGATGAGCGAACTGGAAGAGCGCATCTCCAAGACCAAGCTGTCCAAGGAAGCCCGTGAAAAGGCCGATGCGGAACTGAAGAAGCTGCGCCAGATGAGCCCGATGTCGGCGGAAGCCACGGTCGTGCGCAATTATCTGGACTGGCTGCTCGGCATTCCCTGGGGCAAGAAGTCGAAGATCAAGGCCGATCTCAACAATGCCGAGAAGATCCTCGAAGCCGATCACTTCGGTCTCGACAAGGTCAAGGAGCGCATCGTCGAATATCTAGCCGTGCAGGCCCGCGCCACCAAGATCAAGGGCCCGATCCTCTGCCTCGTCGGCCCTCCGGGCGTCGGCAAGACCTCGCTCGCCCAGTCGATCGCCAAGGCGACCGGCCGCGAGTATGTCCGCATGGCGCTTGGCGGCGTTCGTGACGAAGCCGAAATCCGCGGTCACCGCCGCACCTATATCGGCTCAATGCCCGGCAAGGTCATCCAGTCGATGAAGAAGGCGAAGAAGTCCAACCCGCTCTTCCTGCTCGACGAGATCGACAAGCTCGGCCAGGACTATCGCGGTGATCCGTCCTCGGCCCTGCTCGAAGTGCTCGATCCGGCCCAGAACATGACCTTCATGGACCACTATCTGGAAGTCGAATACGACCTGTCGGATGTGATGTTCATCACGACGGCGAATACGCTGAACATTCCAGCGCCTCTGATGGACCGCATGGAGATCATCCGTATCGCCGGCTACACCGAGGATGAAAAGCGCGAAATCGCCAAGCGGCACCTGCTGCCGAAGGCCATCAAGGAACATGCGTTGCAGCCGGAGGAGTTCTCGGTCAGCGACGACGCCCTGATGGCGATCAGCCAGCAGTACACCCGCGAAGCCGGCGTCCGCAACTTCGAACGCGAACTGATGAAACTCGCCCGCAAGGCGGTCACCGAGATCATCAAGGGCAAGACGAAGGCCGTTCATGTGACGGCTGCCAACATCTCCGACTATCTGGGCGTCCCGCGCTTCCGCCATGGCGAAGCCGAGGGCGAGGATCAGGTCGGCGTCGTGACCGGTCTTGCCTGGACGGAAGTCGGTGGCGAGCTGCTGACCATCGAAGGTGTGATGATGCCGGGCAAGGGCCGCATGACGGTCACCGGCAATCTGAAGGAAGTCATGAAGGAATCGATCTCGGCAGCGGCCTCCTATGTCCGCTCGCGCGCCGTCGATTTCGGCATCGAGCCGCCGCGCTTCGACAAGAGCGACATCCACGTGCACGTGCCGGAAGGCGCAACCCCGAAGGATGGCCCCTCGGCCGGCGTCGCAATGGCAACCGCGATCGTCTCGATCATGACCGGCATCCCTGTGGACAGGCATGTGGCCATGACCGGTGAAATCACCCTTCGCGGCCGTGTGCTGCCGATCGGCGGTCTCAAGGAAAAGCTGCTCGCAGCGCTTCGTGGCGGCATCAAGAAGGTGCTGATTCCGGAGGAAAACGCCAAGGACCTGGCGGAGATTCCTGATAACGTGAAGAACAACATGGAGATCATCCCGGTATCCCGCATGGGCGAGGTGATCAAGCATGCACTGATCCGGCGGCCGGAGCCGATTGAATGGGACGGCACGGTGGAAACGCCGGTCATCACATCGGTCGAAGGCCTCGATGAGACAGGCGCAACCATAGCGCATTGAGTGGCCTTTGCCACATTTATGCCCCATTGGCGCAAAACACGGAAAAAGGCTGGCGGAAACGTCAGCCTTTTTTGTGAAAACGTCATGTAGACGCTTGCTTTTCCTTGATTTGCAGGGCTTTTGGGTTTTCGGCGGGCCTGATGAAACCTATTCTGCGCCTAGCTTACTTTTGAGTCGTTTCATACCATTTAGAAAGGGGTGGAAACATGAACAAGAATGAACTCGTGTCCGCAGTAGCCGAAAAGGCAGGACTGACGAAGTCTGACGCGGCTTCCGCTGTTGACGCGGTTTTCGACGTTGTCCAGGCTGAACTCAAGAACAAGGGCGACATTCGCCTCGCGGGTTTCGGCAGCTTCACCGTTTCTCATCGTGCCGCAACGAAGGGCCGTAACCCGTCGACGGGCGCTGAAGTCGACATTCCGGCTCGCAACGTGCCGAAATTCACGCCCGGCAAGGGCCTGAAGGACGCCGTCAACAGCTGATCTGAGATTATCCACCAGCCGGAAACGAGACCGGCTGTGCAGGATTTGAGAGGGGTTCGGCTTTGCCGGACCCCTTTTGCTTTAGAGCATGATGCCGAAAAGTGTGAGCGGTTTTCGGACGACATCATGCTCTGCTTTTTGATCTAGGAGCGCTCTTGCTGTCGCCCGGGCTTTGATCTACGACGTTTCTGTTCTCAGGGCGGGGTGAAACTCCCCACCGGCGGTAAGGGTTTCGGCTCGAGCCCGCGAGCGCCTTTCCTCGTGTCCAAGCGGGGGAGGGGTCAGCAGATCCGGTGCGATTCCGGAGCCGACGGTTAAAGTCCGGATGGAAGAGAATGAGCATCGGCCGTGCGAAGGGCAGGGAGTTGCCCTGTGTCGCCTGTCGGGGTTCATGCGTCCTGATTTATGTTGGTCCCTTGTTTCGGATGAAAGACATGAATCAGACTTCACTCGCCGTCGAGCCGTCCCGCGCCGTTGTCGGCGCCCTCTGGATGGTCCTTGCCGGCATTGCCTTTTCGCTTCTCAACGTCGTCACCCAATGGCTAACGATGAAGCTTGCCTTTCCCTCGGCGTCGGCAGCCTTCTGGCAATATGGCTTCGCCTTCCTGTTTTCGCTGCCGTTCCTGAAGAGGCTCGGCCTTGCGGCGATGCGCACGCACTATCCCTGGCGTCACCTCACACGCGTCGTGCTCGCCGCGCTCGGCGTCGAGGCTTGGGTCGCCGGCCTTGCCGCGGTGCCGATCTGGCAGGCGATTGCACTGGTGATGACCTCACCCTTCTTCATCATTCTGGGCGCCCGGCTTTTCCTCGGTGAGCGCGTCGGCCCGGCCCGCTGGGCTGCGACGGCTGCGGGTTTCACCGGAGCGATGATCATCCTGCAGCCATGGTCTGACGGCATTGGCTGGGCGGCTCTCTTGCCTGTGCTTTCGGCGCTGCTGTGGGGCGCCTCGTCGCTGATCACAAAGAGCCTGACGGGCATCGAACGACCGGAGACGATCACCGTCTGGCTGCTCGTTCTGCTGACGCCGATAAATGGCGGGCTGGCGCTTGCGGCAGGCTTTGCAGTGCCGACGGGCGCAACCCTTGCCCTGTTCCTGCTGGCGGGGCTGTTGACCGCCGTAGCGCAGTATTTCCTGACGCTTGCCTATGCCGCAGCCGATGCCGCCTACGTCCAGCCGTTCGACGATCTGAAGCTGCCGTTGAATGTGCTGGCCGGTTGGCTGTTCTTCGGCTATGCGCCGGCGGGTTACCTCTGGCTGGGAGCGGCTCTCATCCTGTCTGCTTCGCTGTTCATCATGCGAAACGAGATGCGCCGGGAGCGCAAACCAGCCTGACGTAATCAGGTGCAAAATGCCGCATCTGTCATGCCTCTGTCATGCCGCGCGCGCAGAAAACTCCTGTTTCGAATGTTCGACACATGGGGGATTTCATGACAATTTCATCGCGCAAGGCAGCGCTTGCTGCCGTGCTTCTCACATCGGTCGCCTTTCCGGCCGCGGCCGAGCCGGTTTTCAACCGCATCGCGTCCTTCCCGGTCGCAGAGAACCTGCCTGTTGATAAGGACAAGCTTTCGGCGAGCTCCGCCGAGATCATCACCGCGACCGACGACGGCAACACGCTGATCTATAGCGACAGCCCGCTCGGCGCGATCGGCTTTATCGACATTACCGATGCCAGGGCCCCCAAGGCCGGCGGCGCGCTGATAATGGACGGCGAGCCGACTTCGGTCACCTCGAGCGCCGGCAAAGCGCTCGTTGCCGTCAACACTTCCGAAAGCAAGGCCAAGCCCTCGGGCCGTCTCGCGATCGTCGACGTGGCGACCAAGAAGATCGAAAACGCGTGCGATCTCGGCGGCCAGCCGGATTCGATCGCCCTCAACAAGGACAAGACGCTCGGCACCATCGCAATCGAAAATGAGCGCGACGAAGACGTCAATGACGGCAAGATCCCACAGATGCCGGCCGGCGACCTCGTCGTCTTCCAGGTCAAGAATGGCACCGTCGATTGCGGTACCATCAAGCACGTGGCGCTGACCGGGCTTACCGGCGTCGCCCCGGAGGATCCGGAGCCGGAATTCGTCGCCTTCAACGGCCTGAACGAGATTGCCCTGACACTGCAGGAAAATAACGAGATTGTCATCATCGACGCCAACACGGCTGAAGTGAAGACGCATTTCTCCGCCGGCAGCGTCGATCTCTCCGGTATCGACACCAAGCGTGACGGCGCCCTGAAATTCTCAGGCGAAGCCAAGGGCGTGCTGCGCGAGCCCGACGCCGTGAAGTGGCTGGACGACAACCGCCTCGTCGTCGCCAATGAAGGCGACTACCAGGGCGGCTCACGCGGCTTCACCATCTTCGACAAGACGGGCAAGCTTCTCTACGAATCGGGCGCATCCTTCGAACGCGCCGTCGCCCATATCGGCCACTATCCGGAAAGCCGCTCGGGATCGAAGGGCGTCGAGCCCGAAGGCCTCGAAGCCGCCACGTTCGGCGACATCAAGTATTTCTTCCTGCTCGCCGAACGTGCCTCGGTCGTCGGCGTTTTCAAGGATACCGGCGCCGATCCCGAACTCGTCCAGCTGCTGCCATCAGGCATTTCGCCGGAAGGCGCGATCGCCATTCCCGCCCGCAATCTCTTTGCGACCGCCAACGAGGTCGATCTCGGCAAGGACGGCGGCACGCGCTCGCATGTGATGATCTACGAGCGCTCGGAAGGCGAGAAGGCCTATCCGCAGATCGTCTCCGCCGAAAAGGACGGCAATCCGATCGGTTTCGCAGCCCTTTCGGGTCTCGCAGCCGTTCCGGGCAAGCCGGGCATGCTCTACGCCGTCAGCGACAGCGTTCTGGGTTCGCAGCCGACGATCTACACGATCGACGCCAGCAAGAAGCCGGCCGTCATCACCGACGCCCTCGTCGTCAAGCGTGACGGCGCTCCGGCCCAGAAGCTCGACATCGAAGGCATCGCGGCTGCCGCCGATGGCTCCTTCTGGCTCGCCTCGGAAGGCTACAGCGAACGTCTCGTTCCGCACGCGCTCTACAACGTCAATGCCAAGGGTGACATCAAGGCCGAGATCGCCCTGCCGAAGGAACTCGCCGCCAACGAAATCCGCTACGGCTTCGAAGGCGTGACCATTGTCGGCACCGGTGACGACACCACGCTCTGGATGGCGGTCCAGCGCGAGTGGAGCGACGACGAGAAGGGCTTCGTCAAGCTCGTCTCTTACAATCCGAAGAAGAAGGAATGGGGTGCCGTTCGCTATCCGCTCGACAAGACGGAAAGCGGCTGGGTCGGTCTGTCGGAAATCTCGGCTCAGGGCGACAGCGTCTACATCATCGAGCGCGACAACCTCGTCGGCGACGTCGCCAGGCTGAAGAAGCTCTACAAGGTCGCGATATCGGACCTGAAGCCCGCCAAGCTCGGCGGCGAGCTGCCGGTCGTCAAGAAAACCGAAGCCCATGACTTCCTCGGTGAACTGAAGTCTGCCACCAACGGCTATGTGCTGGACAAGCTCGAAGGCTTCACCTTCGACGCCTCGGGTAAGCCCTACGCGGTCACTGACAATGACGGCGTCAGCGACTCCTCCGGCGAGACCCTGTTCTTCCCGGTCGAGCTGAGCGCGACAAACTGAGCTTCTGACCGTTACACGACATAAAAATGGCCGGGCGAAAACCCGGCCATTTGCATTTTGGAATGTCGATGGCCTACCAGCGCTGATGCACATGCGGCGCGATCAGCCGCTCGTAGATCTCGCGCGTTGCCGCCATGACATCGGTCGACAGCGGCGCAAGGTTGGCGGCAGCCGCGTTGGCCCTGGCCTGCTCGGCATTGCGGGCGCCGGGGATGACGACGGTGACAGCGTCGCTCATCAGGATCCAGCGGAGCGCGAAGGCAGCCATGCTGGCGCCCTCGGGCACCAGCTTGCGCACCTCTTCTACTGCCTGCAGGCCGACCTCGAAGGGAACGCCAGCAAAGGTCTCGCCGACATCGAAGGCTTCGCCGTTGCGGTTGAAATTGCGGTGGTCGTCGCTGGCAAAATGTGTGTCCCGGGTGATCTTGCCGGAGAGAAGACCGCTGGCGAGCGGCACGCGGGCGATGATCGCCACATTCCTGCGGCGCGCTTCCTGGACGAACAGATGGTCGGGGCGCTGGCGGAAGATGTTATAGATGATCTGGATGCTGACGACGCCGGGATATTCGATCGCCTTCAGCCCGTCCTCGACCTTTTCGACGCTGACGCCGTAACCCTTGATCTTGCCGGCCTTCTGCAGCGCGTTCAGGCCCTCGAAGATCTCAGGCTGGTAAAGCGCGTCGCGCGGCGGGCAGTGGAGTTGCACGAGGTCGAGGCTGTCAACGGCAAGATTCGTCAGGCTGCGGTCGATAAAGCCTTCGAGATTAGCCTTTGTGTAGCCTTCGGCGACATGCGGGTTGAGGCGGCGGCCGACCTTGGTGGCGACCATCGGCCGTTCGCCGCCGCGCGTCTTCAGCACGTCGGCAATGATCTTTTCAGAGCGGCCGTCGCCATAGACATCCGCGGTATCGATGAATGTCATGCCGGCATCGAGCGCGGCATTGAGCGCCGCGCGTCCGTCGGCCTCGCTGATATCGCCCCAGGAGCCGCCGATCTGCCAGGCGCCGAAGCCGACATTGGTGACGGTGAAGGGCATGCGGCCAAAAGCATGGTGTTTCATGAAAAATCCTCCGTAGGTGATGAAAGGTGTTGGAATTATCAGTCGGGTGAGTCCGCGGCAATTGCCGATCCAGCTTTGATTGGTCGCTCCGATGAAATATCGTTCTGCTACAAGGCTTCAACCGCATGGATGGAAAAGGAAAGATCATGGAGATCAAACCCGCCGGCTCTCGCCCCTCGACGAAGCCTCCGGCCGACTATTTCACCGGCGCCGTTCGCCAGGATCCTCTGATGGAAACACCGGCGCCGGCACGGGCGAGGGCGGTCTCCGTCACCTTCGAACCCGGCGCCCGCACCGCCTGGCATACGCATCCGCTCGGCCAGACGCTGATCGTGACATCAGGCAAGGGTCTCGCCCAGAGCTGGGGTGGGGACATCCGTGAGATTCGTCCCGGCGATACCGTCTGGTTCGCGCCGGGCGAAAAACATTGGCACGGTGCTGCCCCGGATACGGCGATGACGCACATCGCCATTCATGAGGCGCTGGACGGCAACCACGTCGACTGGATGGAAAAGGTCAGCGACGCGCAATATTCCGGCCAAGCGTAAAGCATGTCACGCAAAAGTGTGCAGCGGTTTTGCGGTTAAGACATGCGCAAGACCAAAGACCTAAAGCGCGTGAAGCGAATCTGAAAGATCGCGCCGCGCTTTAGACTGATCAGAGCCGCTTCAGGCAATAGGAAAAATGCGCGTGCGATTCGACCGTCAGGAACTCGAATTGCCAGCCATAATCCTTGCAGAATTTGGTAACCGCCTCGACGACACCATAGACGATCGGCTTGACCGTATTGCCGGTGCAGAAATCATGCCCGGCAATGCGCCCGGTCCGCTTCACCTTCTTTTCGCAGAGCAGGAGTTCTTGCCAGGTGAGCTCGAAGGAATGATCGGTATCGATATAGGCCCAGTCGAGGAAATCGTCCTCGAATTCGGCAAGCTTCTCGAGCGATGTGCCCTGCATCAGGTGCAGCCGGCCGGCCTCGATCTCGGCCGCGAAATTCGTGTGGATGGAGTCGAGCCCGGAGCTGTAGCGGTCCATCGACCAGGGATCGATGAGGTAGAGCTGCGCCGGGCGGTTCTTTTCCAGGATCTCCGCCGTATATTCGCCGAAGGCTGCCCCGACCTCGACGCCGATGCCGCCGTTCGGGATCCGGTAGAGCAATTCGCCGCGATCCGGCAGCAGGCGGGCGTTTTCCATATGATGGGCGCTGAGCGGCGTGCGCGGCATGCTCGCCCGGAGCGCCTGCCTTTCTTCACGTGTCTTCATCTTTGATCTCGGGATTGCGGGCGACTGACGGCCCTGATGCGGTTTGACGGGAAGGTAGGAGCAGCCGGCACCGATGACAACCGCATGACAGGAATTTGCTTCTTTCGAACAAACCGCTAAGTTCCATCTGTGAACTGACGAAAAAGCCTCGGGAGGAGCGATTTCATGAGACGCATGTGGCCTGAAGAATTCAACGCCATCATCAGCGGAGCTGAGGAGGTGATGTTGGAAACACCAGCCGAGGCCGGCGAAGCGCCGCTGCAACGCAAGGCGCTGAAGGCGCGAATCACCATGCAGGATTACGAGCGGATCTGGCCGCTCGCGGAGATGCGCTTCCGGCTTGGCGAAAGAGATGGCAAGGCCATCACGCTGATCACCACCAACCCCCACTATCATCCCTGGCACCCGAAGGACGGCGGCAGCGTCGATTCCGTGTCGGACAGTGGCCGCCATTACAAGACGGATTATCTCGTCGTGCACTTCCTGCTCGACGACGTGAAGGAAACGTCTCCCGCCTGAGGTGCTGAGGCCCGGTGCGGCCAGAAGCCGCACTGGCGTCCTGTGGAAGCCAAGTTGATCCCGACGCCGATGACAATGGCGGCGATATCGCTAAGCTTGAACGAAACATATCCTTACGAAACTGGAGGTTCCCGTGACGGGCAATGTGCTGGATATCCCGGTCAAAACAGTGGATGGTCGTGAGACCACGCTCAACGAATACAAGGGCAGGGTGCTCCTGGTCGTCAATGTCGCCTCGAAATGTGGGCTGACCGTCCAATATGAGGGATTGGAAAAGCTCTATGGGGAAAAGCGCGAGCGCGGCTTCGTCATCGCCGCCTTTCCCGCCAACGACTTCAAGGGTCAGGAGCCCGGCACCGACGCCGAGATCCTCGATTTCTGCACCAGCACCTATGACGTTACCTTCCCGATCTTCTCGAAGATCTCGGTCAGGGGCGAGGCCCAGCATCCGCTTTACCGGCAGCTGACCAAGGCGGGTGTGAAGACGACGGGTGACGGCCCGATGCGCGAACGCCTGAAATCCCACGGGATGACTGGCGGCGATGAGGACGACATCCTCTGGAACTTCGAAAAATTCCTGATCGGCCGTGACGGCAAAGTCGCCGCCCGATTCGCGCCGGATGTGACGGCCGACGATTCGCGGCTGGTTTCGGCGGTGGATAAAGAACTGTCGAAGGGATGAATGGTAGGGGATGAGCCCCACCAGAAAGAGGGATGCTCATTATCCCGATCGGACTCTCACATCTGACTCGGAGAAAACGAGAAAGTGCATCAGGCGCCGTCCACAGAGGCGCGGGAAAAACGCCGCTTCGGAATCCCGAAATTCGCCGCTTCGGGATTCCGAAATCCGTCGCGTTTTGCGAGGCGTCGATAGGAAAAAACATGCAATGATTTCAATCCCGCAACCAATTTCGGGATTCCGAAGTGCTGTATAGAGTTTGGTGGGGAGTTCCCGGCAAAGGCATGTGGCCACGATCTGAGACTCTGTCTCAGTGACAGAGCCATAGAAGCCCTCAGGCTACCAAGCGAGTCTGGACTGCAATGATTTGCGAAGCTGAGCAGGATCTTCAGATCCCAAGCACGGTCACCAGCGGGGGCGTAAAGTCCTTGAAGCCCACTCTCGGCCAATCACATCTTTTGTCGAATTTCATCTTTGGTTCGTGGCGCTGACATTTCGGATTCGTCTTGAATGCATATCCGGGCAGGGTGACGTATGTGGCACTTGGCGCGCCAAGGGCAATCGCGATGCACAACATCAATACGGAGCGCAGGGTCCTCATGGCACACCTCCAGGCGTGATGAACCTTCAAGCGCGGAGACATTCCGGGCGACGAATACTCCCACTTTCGCCGGCCCCTATCCATTCGCCCAATGGGAGGTGGCGCTGCGGCCGGGAGTAGTCCGTTTTGGTGGAGCGCTGGCTTTCAGGCGGCGGGCCGCATCTGAACCTGCCGGCGTGACGCCTTGCTGCGCTGGAACGTGTTGCCGAACGCTGCCTCGAATTCGTGGTCGACAGTCTCTGCAGATCTAAATTAGATGCCCGTGTGGGAGCCAACCTGTCGCGAGGGCCTCGTAAGAGGCGACGCATAGCGATCACGATGTCACATCTGCGTCAGAGAAAATGAGAAGGCGCATCGGGCGCCGCTCATAAACGAAACGCGGTTCTGGAAAAACGAAAACGTATATTCATCGCCGCTTTGACCGCTGTCTCTGAAAGAAGCAGGGAATCGGCTGATTGTGCTTAAGACGCCGCGCTGGCTGGTTTTCTTGATTTCCAGGCTGCAGGCTGAATTGTCTGCATCGACCGAAAAATTAATCGGCAGATCTGACGGCATTCTGAGCAGATAGGTGCTGGTTTCACGCGCTGGAGTTTCTCCCGATGTCGTGATCGTCTGATCCCCGGCAGACAGGAACACCTCTAGTGCCGGCTCTCTGGCAATGCACGGCGGCGCAGCCACGCTGGCGAGAAGCAGCGTAGAGATGATAGCAACGGTTTTCATGAGGTGTCTCCTGATAAAACACCTTGCGCAGATCGTGACCGGATTAGCGAGCTAATTCGGGAGTCTAACTCTGATGAACAAGCAGCGGGAAACTTTGGAAATGGTGGGCGATGACGGACTCGAACCGCCGACATCCTCGGTGTAAACGAGGCGCTCTACCAACTGAGCTAATCGCCCATCGCAAACGAAGCCGGATCGGCCTGCCGCGTTGGTGGCCGTGATTTATGCGGATCGCGGCAAAACCGCAAGAGTGTTTGTGAAGATTTTTTGATTTTTTTGGTGGTGGTCCCGTGTCTTGCAATGCCGCTTAGGCTCGGCTCGGCTGTGGAAAAGTGAGGGGAGGGCGGCGAGCATCCCCGTTTCGAAGGCGTTGCGTCTGCGGCTGAGCATCGCTGCGGAAGACGGAAGTGCCGGCTTTTGTTCGTCTGGCATCCAACCCACCGAAACAATTCGCAGACTGTCATGGTTTTGTCTCCAAACCTGCTTGACACTAAAAGGCGAACCCCGTAGTTAGCCGCTCATCGAAACGGGCAGCCGTTTTGGAGAGGGTGCGAAGGCATCCGGACTGCTTGAAATGAATTGCGGGTGTAGCTCAGTTGGTTAGAGTGCCGGCCTGTCACGCCGGAGGTCGCGGGTTCGAGCCCCGTCACTCGCGCCATTTCAAGTCTTGTAAAACGCAAATGCGATTTGTCGTTTGTCCGGTTCTCTTTATCCTCGCGGCCGCAAAATGGCCGATCAATGCGCGGGTGTAGCTCAGTCGGTTAGAGTGCCGGCCTGTCACGCCGGAGGTCGCGGGTTCGAGCCCCGTCACTCGCGCCATTTCTTCCGAAAGCCATGCAGTTTCCAGTGGTCAGGCATGCAGGTTCAAACGGCTTGCACGGATTTGTCGCGACATCGTTGCATCTGCTTGATAATGTCCGCGCGACACGCGTCGAATTGCCTCTGTAAAAGTCTTGCGCCGGGGCCTCGGCTGCGCTAACCACGGCTTGTTGCAACGCACGTTCGCTTGCCGGGCATTTGCCCAAATGCGCCGCCTGGCGTCTCCGGCAAGCAGGGATGAACATGATGACTGAACTGCTCAGTTCTTATATTCCGATCGCTATCTTCATTGCTATTGCGCTCGTCATCGGCCTGGCGCTGCTCATCGCGCCGTTCGCCGTGGCTTTCAAAGCGCCTGATTCGGAAAAGCTCTCGGCTTACGAATGCGGCTTCAACGCTTTCGACGACGCCCGCATGAAGTTCGACATCCGCTTTTACCTCGTGTCGATTCTCTTCATCATCTTCGACCTCGAAGTCGCCTTCCTCTTTCCCTGGGCCGTGTCTTTCGGCGCCATCGGCTGGTTCGGCTTCTGGTCCATGATGGTCTTCCTTCTCGTGCTGACCATCGGCTTTATCTATGAATGGAAGAAGGGAGCCCTGGAATGGGAGTAGCCCCTGTGAGCAATCAGCCGCTTGTTGCCCAGCAGCCGAAGGGGATTATCGATCCCTCGACCGGCAAGCCGATCGGCAGCAACGACCCGTTTTTCGGCGAGATCAACAATGAGCTTGCCGACAAGGGTTTCCTCGTCACCTCGACCGATGAGCTGATCAACTGGGCCCGCACCGGCTCGTTGATGTGGATGACCTTCGGTCTTGCCTGCTGCGCTGTCGAAATGATGCAGCTGTCGATGCCGCGTTATGACGTCGAGCGCTTCGGCTTTGCGCCACGCGCCTCGCCGCGCCAGTCCGACGTGATGATCGTCGCCGGCACGCTGACCAACAAGATGGCGCCCGCTCTGCGCAAGGTCTACGACCAGATGCCCGAGCCGCGCTACGTCATCTCGATGGGCTCCTGCGCCAATGGCGGCGGCTATTATCACTATTCCTATTCGGTGGTGCGCGGCTGTGACCGCATCGTGCCGATCGACATCTACGTGCCGGGCTGTCCCCCCACGGCAGAGGCGCTGCTTTATGGCGTGCTTCTGCTGCAGAAGAAGATCCGGCGTACCGGCACGATCGAACGCTAAGGGTTAAGGACAAGGCATATGAGTGAAGCCCTGACTGAGCTTGCGTCCTACCTTGGCGAAGCGCGCGGCAACCTGATCGCCGCATCGCAGATGAAGTATGGCGAACTGACGCTGACGACGACGGGTGAAAACCTGGTCGCACTGCTGACCTTCCTGCGCGACGATGCCAAATGCGGTTTCGTCAACCTGATCGATATTTGCGGAGTCGACTGGCCGCAGCGCGAGCTGCGTTTCGACGTCGTCTACCACCTGCTGTCGCCGAAGAAGAACCTGCGCATCCGCGTCAAGGTCGCAACGGATGAAGATACGCCGGTTCCGTCGGCCTGCCCGGTCTATCCCGGCGCCGACTGGTTCGAGCGCGAGACCTGGGACATGTATGGTGTGCTCTTCACCGGCCATCCGGACCTGCGCCGCATCCTGACCGACTACGGTTTCGAAGGCCATCCGCTGCGCAAGGACTTCCCGACCACCGGTTTCGTCGAGGTTCGCTATGACGATGCTGCGAAGCGCGTCGTCTACGAGCCAGTGGAACTGAAACAGGAATTCCGCAATTTCGACTTCATGTCTCCCTGGGAAGGCACGGAATATGTGCTGCCGGGCGATGAGAAGGCGAAGCAGTAGGATCTAAAAACTACACTATTGCCTATTGCCCACTGGCTTATGCCTGCAATAGCGGAGCGCGTTGCAAATGACCGAACATAACGTCCGCAACTTCAACATCAATTTCGGACCGCAGCATCCGGCGGCGCACGGCGTTCTTCGTCTTGTCCTGGAGCTTGACGGCGAAATTGTGGAGCGTGTCGATCCGCATATCGGCCTTTTGCATCGCGGCACCGAGAAGCTGATCGAGACCAAGACCTATCTTCAGGCCGTGCCCTATTTCGATCGCCTCGATTACGTCGCGCCGATGAACCAGGAACATGCCTATGCGATGGCCGTCGAAAAGCTGCTCGGCATCGAGATCCCGATTCGCGGTCAGCTGATCCGCGTTCTCTATTCGGAAATTGGCCGCATCCTGTCGCACCTCCTGAACGTCACGACACAGGCCATGGACGTCGGCGCGCTGACGCCGCCGCTCTGGGGCTTCGAAGAGCGCGAAAAGCTGATGGTGTTCTATGAGCGTGCCAGCGGCTCACGCATGCACGCCGCCTATTTCCGTCCGGGTGGCGTCCACCAGGACCTGCCCGAACAGCTCGTGCAGGATATCGGCGCTTGGTGCGACCCGTTCCTGAAGGCGCTCGACGACATCGACAACCTGTTGACCGGCAACCGCATCTTCAAGCAGCGCAACGTCGATATCGGCGTCGTCTCGCTGGACGAATGCTGGGCTTGGGGCTTTTCCGGCGTCATGGTGCGCGGTTCGGGTGCGGCCTGGGATCTGCGTCGCGCCCAGCCCTATGAATGTTATTCCGATCTCGAATTCGACATCCCGATCGGCAAGAATGGCGACAACTACGACCGCTATCTGATCCGCATGATCGAGATGCGCGAGTCGGTCCGTATCATGAAGCAATGCGTCAACCGCCTGCTCTCGGATGCCAAGACCGGTCCTTTCTCGTCGATCGACGGCAAGGTCGTGCCGCCGAAGCGCGGCGAGATGAAGCGCTCGATGGAAGCGCTGATCCACCACTTCAAACTCTATACCGAAGGCTATCACGTGCCGGCTGGCGAGGTTTATGCTGCTGTCGAAGCGCCGAAAGGCGAGTTCGGCGTCTATCTCGTCTCCGACGGCACCAACAAGCCCTATCGCTGCAAGATCCGTGCTCCGGGTTACGCCCATCTGCAGGCGATGGACTTCATGTGCCGCGGCCACCAGCTTGCCGACGTCGCGGCCGTCCTCGGCTCGCTCGACATCGTCTTCGGCGAGGTGGACCGCTGATGCAGCTTCTGCCGCTGGCCGTCGCAATCCTTCTTTCGGCATCCGGGGTTTCGGCTCAGGAGTCCGATAGTCTCGGCACGCCGCTGGGCCACAAGGAAGAGACGCCGCCGGCGCAGCAATCGTCCATGGGCGAGCTTTTGTCCAAGGGCTATCAGATCAAGGCTGCCATTCCGAACGGCAGCAAATTCGTAGTGTTTATGCAAAAAGACCAGTCGGCCTATGCCTGCGAAATGCAGTCTTTGACCGCTTCGCGGTGTGGAACCCTAAACTGACAAGGCGTGAGGAAGAATGTCCGTTCGTCGATTAGCCGAAGATCAATTCCAGCCTGCCGCATTCGCCTTCAGCGATGACAATGCGGTCTGGGCGGACAAGACGATCCAGAAATACCCCGCCGGCCGCCAGCAATCGGCGGTCATCCCGCTGTTGATGCGGGCGCAGGAGCAGGATGGCTGGGTCACGCGCGCGGCGATCGAAAAGATCGCCGACATGCTGGATATGGCCTATATCCGCGTGCTTGAGGTCGCGACCTTCTATACGCAGTTCCAGCTGCATCCTGTGGGCACCCGCGCCCATGTTCAGGTCTGCGGCACGACGCCTTGCATGCTGCGCGGCTCGGAAGCGCTGATGTCGGTCTGCAAGAGCAAGATCCATGCCCATGCCTTCGAGCGCAATGCCGAAGGCACGCTGTCCTGGGAAGAGGTCGAATGTCTCGGGGCCTGCGTCAATGCGCCGATGGTGATGATCGGCAAGGACACCTATGAAGACCTGACGCCTGAGCGTCTCGAAGAGATCATCGACGTCTTTGCCGCCGGCAATGGCGCCAGCATCAAGCCCGGCACCCAGATCGACCGGGTGTTTTCGGCGCCTGAAGGTGGCCCGACCTCTTTGACGACCGAAGAGCCGAAGGTGAGGGCGCGCGCCAAGAAGGCCGATGCCGAAACCGTGTCGGCCCCGGTCGACGCCGCGCCGGTTCCGCCCTCCGAGGCTGCCCGCCCTAAGAGCACCGATGCCGAGACCAATGCTGCTCTGAAGACGCCGGCAACGGCACCGAAGGCGGCTGCAAAAAACGCAAAGGCTGCCGAGCAGCAGCCGATATCAGGCACTGCAGCCGCCGAACCGGCGCCGAAAGCTGCCGTCAAGGCCGAGGCTGCCCCGGCGGCAAAGCCTGCCCTGACTGACAAGAACCGGCCGGCCGGTGTGGAAAAGCCCGCTGCCCCGGACGATCTGAAGATGATCTCGGGTGTCGGTCCGAAGATCGAGGCGACGTTGAACGAAATCGGCATCTTCACCTTCGCGCAGGTTGCAGGCTGGAAGAAGGCCGAACGCGAATGGGTCGATGGCTACCTGAACTTCCGCGGCCGCATCGAGCGCGATGACTGGGTCAAGCAGGCCAAGGCGCTCGCCAAGGGCGGGGAAGCGGAATATATCAAGGTCTTCGGCAAGAAGCCGCGGTAAGAGGTGAAGCATGTTACAAGATAAAGACCGCATCTTTACCAACATCTACGGCCTCAAGGACAAATCCCTGAAGGGCGCGATGAGCCGCGGCCATTGGGACGGCACCAAGCAGATCCTCGAAAAGGGCCGCGACTGGATCATCAACGAGATGAAGGCGTCGGGCCTTCGCGGCCGCGGCGGCGCCGGTTTCCCCACAGGCCTCAAATGGTCCTTCATGCCGAAGGAAAGCGACGGTCGGCCGCACTACCTCGTCGTCAACGCCGACGAATCCGAGCCCGGCACCTGCAAGGACCGCGACATCATGCGTCACGATCCGCATACGCTGATCGAAGGCTGTGTCATCGCGAGCTTCGCCATGGGCGCCAATGCGGCCTACATCTACGTGCGCGGCGAATATATCCGCGAGCGTGAGGCGCTACAGGCGGCGATCGACGAATGCTATGATTATGGCCTGCTCGGCAAGAACAACAAGCTCGGCTGGGACATGGATATCTTCGTCCATCACGGCGCCGGCGCCTATATCTGCGGCGAAGAAACCGCGCTGCTCGAAAGCCTCGAAGGCAAGAAGGGTCAGCCGCGTCTGAAGCCGCCGTTCCCGGCCAATATGGGCCTCTACGGCTGCCCGACGACGGTCAACAACGTCGAATCGATCGCTGTCGCGCCGACGATCCTGCGCCGCGGCGCCGGCTGGTTCTCGGCCATCGGCCGTCCGAACAATGTCGGCACCAAGCTGTTCATGCTCTCCGGCCACGTCAACAAGCCGTGCACCGTCGAAGAAGAAATGGGCATCACTTTCCGCGAACTGGTCGACCGCCATGCCGGCGGCATCCGCGGCGGCTGGGACAACCTGCTTGCCGTCATTCCGGGCGGGGCATCCTGCCCGATCGTTCCGGCCAAGGACATTATCGATTGCCCGATGGATTTCGACGGCCTGCGCGGCGTCGGCTCTTCCTTCGGTACAGCCGCCGCGATCGTCATGGACAAGTCCACCGACGTCATCAAGGCGATCGCCCGCATCTCCGCCTTCTTCAAGCACGAGAGCTGCGGCCAGTGCACGCCCTGCCGCGAAGGCACGGGCTGGATGTGGCGCGTGATGGAGCGCATGGCCAAGGGCAATGCCCAGAAGCGCGAAATCGACATGCTGTTCCAGGTGACGAAGCAGATCGAAGGCCACACCATCTGCGCGCTCGGCGACGCCGCCGCATGGCCGGTGCAGGGTCTGATCCGTAACTTCCGTCCCGAGATCGAAAAGCGCATCGACCAGTATACGGCGAGCGCGCTTGATCACGGCGCGGTTCTGGAGGCGGCTGAATAATCATGGCGGACAATGCATCCAAGGGTAGGAAAAACGAAGAAGTCGCCGATTTCGCGGCCGGGTTCGGCCGTCTTGCCGCCGAGATGCTGGAAAATGCACGGGCGATGCCGGTGCATCCGCTGATGGCGCATCCCGCTGCAGCCTTTGCCGCCGCAACGGCGATCGGCTTCGGTTTCTCGACCCAGATGGCCGGCGCCTTCTTCGGGGCGTTCCAGAGCGCCCTGGAAACGACCGGCAAGGTCGCGGCCGCCCTCGATGACACGCCGCCGGACGAACTGAAGCCCGATGTCGATATCCGGCAGCAGAATATTCGCCCGGTCGTGAAGGCGTTCACCAAGCCGCCGGCCGAGCAGAAGGCAGGACCGAGACTGACTGTCGTCAAGCCGGTCAGCGAGCCGACGCCAGCCAGCCCAGCGAAGCCAGTCACCCAAGCGAAGCCAGCCAGCCAAGCGAAGGCCAGCCAGCCAAAGCCGGCCGTGAAGGCAAAACCGGTTGCGCGGGGGAAGACCGATGATCTCAAGCTGATCGCCGGCATCGGCCCGAAGCTGGAGCAGGTGCTGAACGCCAAGGGCATTCGCAGCTTCGCCGAGATCGCCGCCTGGACCGACGAGGAGATCGCCCGGTTCGACGCCGAGCTCGGCTTTAACGGCCGCATCGGCCGTGACGACTGGGCCGGTCAGGCGAAAGTTCTGGCAGGGCGGGGCCGCGGAAAGAAATGAACTGTCCGGCCGTGTCAATCGGCCGGGAAGATGGGCAGATCGGCGGATGGGCGGGGGCCTCAAGATGCCGGTGCGGGTTCCGGATCTGGAACGCGCGACAGAGAATTTGGGCGACATCAGATGTCGGCAGGACGAAAGATCCGGCTTGGCAATGAGAGTGCTGCAAAAATAGGTTTGTTTGCCATCATCAGGCAAACGGGAAACAGGACTGAGCGACGATGGCAAAACTGAGGATTGACGGCAACGAGATCGAAGTTCCGGATCATTTCACGCTATTGCAGGCGTGTGAGGATGCCGGTGCCGAGGTTCCGCGCTTCTGCTTCCATGAGCGCCTGTCGGTTGCCGGCAATTGCCGCATGTGCCTTGTCGAGGTGAAGGGCGGCCCGCCGAAGCCGCAGGCTTCCTGCGCCATGAGCGTGCGCGATATCCGCGGCGGCCCGAACGGCGAACTGCCTGAGGTCTTCACCAACACCCCGATGGTCAAGAAGGCCCGCGAAGGTGTGATGGAATTCCTGCTGATCAACCATCCGCTCGATTGCCCGATCTGCGACCAGGGCGGCGAATGCGACCTGCAGGACCAGGCGATGGCCTTCGGCATCGACACTTCGCGCTATCAGGAAGACAAGCGCGCCGTCGAGGACAAGTATATCGGGCCGCTGGTCAAGACGGTGATGAACCGCTGCATCCACTGCACGCGCTGCGTCCGCTTCACCACCGAGGTCGCCGGCATTTCCGAACTCGGCCTGATCGGCCGCGGCGAGGATGCCGAGATCACCACCTATCTCGAACAGGCGATGACCTCCGAGCTGCAGGGCAACGTCGTCGACCTTTGCCCGGTCGGCGCGCTCACCTCGAAGCCCTTCGCCTTCACCGCGCGCCCCTGGGAGCTGAACAAGACCGAATCGATCGACGTCATGGATGCCGTCGGTTCGGCGATCCGCGTCGACACCCGTGGCCGTGAGGTCATGCGCATCCTGCCGCGCGTCAATGAGGCGATCAACGAGGAGTGGATTTCCGACAAGAGCCGCTTCATCTGGGACGGCCTGAAGACCCAGCGCCTCGACCGGCCTTATGTTCGCCGCGACGGCCGCCTGCAGCCCGCCACCTGGGCTGAAGCCTTCGGCGCCATCAAGGCCGCCGTCGGCGCCACCTCGGGCGAGAAGATCGGCGCGATATCAGGCGACCTCGCTTCCGTCGAGGAAATGTATGCTCTCTCCGAACTGGTGAAGTCGCTGGGGTCGGTCAATCTCGACTGTCGCCAGGATGGGGCGGCACTCGATCCGTCGCTCGGCCGTGCAAGCTACCTCTTCAACCCGACCATATCGGGCATCGACCAGGCCGACGCGCTGTTGATCATCGGCGCCAATCCGCGCTTCGAAGCAGCCATCCTCAACGCCCGCATCCGCAAGCGCTGGCGCCGCGGCAAGTTCCCGATCGGCGTGATCGGCGAGCCGGGCGAACTGCGCTACAGCTATGATTACCTCGGCGGCGGTCCGGACACGCTGAAGGATCTGGTCGACGGTACCCACGCCTTCGCCGACGTGCTGAAGAATGCCGCCAAGCCGATGATCATCATCGGCCAGGGCGCGCTCTCGCGCACCGACGGCGCCGGCGTTCTCGCCAGCGCTGCAAAGCTTGCCGGATCGGTCGGCGCGGTCGCCGAAGGCTGGAACGGCTTTGCCGTCCTCCATACCGCGGCCTCGCGCGTCGGCGGCCTTGACCTCGGCTTCGTGCCGGGCGCCAAGGGCGTCAATGCCGCCGAGATGCTGACGGCGATGGACGTGCTCTTCCTGCTCGGCGCAGACGAACTCGACTTCACCGCCAAGAAGGCCAAGCTCACCGTCTATATCGGCTCGCATGGCGATAACGGCGCGCACCATGCCGACGTCATCCTGCCGGCCGCAGCCTATACCGAAAAGTCCGGCACCTGGGTCAACACCGAAGGCCGCGTCCAGATGGGCAACCGCGCAGGCTTTGCGCCAGGTGACGCCCGCGAGGACTGGGCGATCATCCGCGCCCTTTCCGACGTGCTCGGCAAAAAGCTTCCCTTCGATTCGCTCAGCGAATTGCGTGTCCGGCTCTATGCCGCTTTCCCGCATTTCGCCGCCATCGACGAGATCGCCGAAACCGATAGCGCCCAAATTGCCGCAGTTGCGAAAAAAGCCGGCAAGATGAACAAATCCGGGTTTGCGTCGCCGGTGAAAGACTTCTATTTGACGAACCCGATCGCGCGTGCCTCGGCTGTCATGGCGGAGTGCTCGGCATTGGCCCGCAACAACTTCAAAGTCGCGGCAGAGTAAGGGCAGGGGACTATGGATTCTTTCTTTTCGACCTATGTCTGGCCGGCGATCATCATGATCGGTCAGTCGCTGCTGCTTCTCGTCTGCCTGCTCGTCTTCATCGCCTATGTGCTGCTCGCCGACCGCAAGATCTGGGCGGCCGTGCAGCTGCGCCGCGGCCCGAACGTCGTCGGTCCCTTCGGCCTGTTCCAGTCCTTCGCCGACCTTCTGAAGTTCGTCTTCAAGGAGCCGATCATTCCAGCCGGCGCCAACAAGGCGGTGTTCCTGCTTGCCCCGCTGGTGACGGTGCTTCTGGCGCTGTCCACCTGGGCGGTTGTGCCGCTGGCCGACGGATGGGTGATCGCCAACATCAATGTCGGCATCCTCTATATTTTCGCGATCTCCTCGCTCGAGGTTTACGGCATCATCATGGGCGGCTGGGCTTCGAACTCGAAGTATCCGTTCCTCGGCGCGCTACGCTCGGCGGCGCAAATGGTGTCCTATGAAGTCTCGATCGGCTTCGTCATCGTCACCGTGCTTCTCTGCGTCGGCTCGCTGAACCTGACCGATATCGTCAATGCGCAGCATACCGGCCTCGGCACCATGCTCGGCCTGCCAGCGTCGTTCCTCGACTGGCACTGGCTGTCGCTCTTCCCGATGTTCATCATCTTCTTCATTTCGGCGCTCGCCGAGACGAACCGTCCGCCCTTCGACCTTCCGGAAGCCGAATCGGAACTCGTCGCCGGCTTCATGGTCGAATACGGCTCCTCGCCATACATGATGTTCATGCTCGGCGAATATGCGGCCGTCTGCCTGATGTGCGCGCTGACGACGATCCTCTTCCTCGGCGGCTGGCTGCCCCCGGTCGATATCTGGATCCTCAACTGGGTCCCAGGCATCATCTGGTTCACGCTGAAGGCCTGCTTCGTGTTCTTCATGTTCGCGATGGTCAAGGCCTTCGTTCCGCGCTACCGCTACGACCAGCTCATGCGTCTCGGCTGGAAGGTCTTCCTGCCGCTGTCGCTCGCCATGGTCGTCATCGTTGCATTCGTGCTGAAACTGATGGGTTGGGCATGATCATGCCCGCTCTCGTTTTCGGCAAAATTGGAGGTTGAAGATGGCAAGCTTGTCCGGCTCCATCAGCTCGCTGTTTCTCAAGGAATTCGTCGGCGCGTTCTTTCTGTCGATGCGCTATTTCTTCCGCCAGAAGGCGACGATCAATTATCCCTTCGAAAAGGGTCCGGTTTCCCCGCGTTTCCGCGGCGAGCATGCGTTGCGCCGTTATCCGAACGGCGAAGAACGCTGCATCGCCTGCAAGCTCTGCGAGGCGATCTGTCCTGCCCAGGCGATCACCATCGAGGCCGGTCCGCGCCGCAATGACGGCACCCGCCGTACGGTGCGCTACGACATCGACATGGTGAAGTGCATCTATTGCGGCTTCTGCCAGGAAGCCTGCCCGGTCGACGCGATCGTCGAAGGCCCGAATTTCGAATTTGCGACGGAAACCCGCGAAGAGCTCTATTTCGACAAGGCACGGCTTCTGGATAACGGAGACCGGTGGGAGCGCGAAATCGCCCGCAACATCGCGATCGACTCGCCGTACCGCTGATTGAGATTTTGAAATGCCGCGGTGGAGCGCAGTTGCTCCTGTCGCGGTCAATATGCACAGGAGCTTTGCCGGTTAGCGCCAGCGAAAGCGCCATCGGGCAGGGAAACTCCCGGCTGCCCGGGGGAAGATGAAAAAGGCACCAACATGGGTCTGCAGGCTCTATTTTTCTATCTTTTCGCCTTTGTCGCGGTGGCGTCGGCGTTCATGGTCATCTGGGCGAAGAACCCGGTTCACTCGGTTCTCTTCCTGATCCTGGTGTTCTTCAATGCGGCCGGCCTCTTCCTGCTGCTCGGTGCCGAATTCCTGGCGATGATCCTGCTTGTCGTCTATGTCGGCGCCGTCGCCGTCCTCTTCCTCTTTGTGGTGATGATGCTCGATATCGATTTCACCGAACTGAGGGCCGGCGTTCTCGAATATGCGCCGATCGGCGGGCTGATCGGGGTGATCCTCGCAGCCGAACTGATCGTCGTCATCGGAGGCAGCGTCATCTCGCCTGAGATCGCCAAGACTGTCGCCATGCCGATCCCGGCGCTGAGCGAGCGCACCAATACGGCCGCCCTCGGCGACGTGCTCTACACCAACTACGTCTATTTCTTCCAGATCGCCGGTCTGGTGCTCCTGGTCGCCATGATCGGCGCGATCGTGTTGACGTTGAGACACCGCACCAACATCAAGCGGCAGAATATTCCCAGGCAGGTTGCCCGCACGCCCGCCACCGCCGTCGAGGTGGTTTCGGTCAAGCCCGGGCAGGGCGTCTAAAGGCAGGTCAAGGAACAAAGAACATGGTCATCGGACTTTCCCACTACCTGACGGTCAGCGCCATCCTCTTCACGCTCGGCGTCTTCGGCATCTTCCTGAACCGGAAGAACGTCATCGTCATCCTGATGTCGATCGAACTGATCCTGCTTGCCGTCAACATCAACATGGTCGCCTTCTCCTCGTTCCTGAACGACATCGTCGGCCAGGTCTTCGCGCTGTTCATCCTGACGGTCGCGGCTGCCGAAGCGGCGATCGGTCTTGCAATTCTCGTTGTCTTCTACCGCAACCGCGGCTCGATCGCGGTCGAAGACGTCAATATGATGAAGGGCTGAGTGGCTCATGTTCCTCTATAAGGCTATCGTCTTTCTTCCCTTGATCGGTGCGATCGTCGCCGGCCTTTTCGGCCGCGCCATCGGCGCCAAGGCTTCGGAATATGTCACCAGCGGCCTGATGATCATCGCCGCCATCCTGTCCTGGGTCGTCTTCTTCACCGTCGGCATGGGCCATGCCGAAGTCGGTCCGATCAAGGTCGAGGTGCTGCGCTGGATCCAGTCCGGCGGCATTGACGTCTCCTGGTCGCTGCGTGTGGATACGCTGACATCAGTCATGCTGATTGTCGTCAACACGGTCTCGACGCTGGTGCATGTCTATTCGATCGGCTACATGCATGCCGATCCGCATCGCCCGCGCTTCTTCGCCTATCTCTCGCTCTTCACCTTCGCCATGCTGATGCTGGTGACCGCTGACAACCTTGCCCAGATGTTCTTCGGCTGGGAAGGCGTCGGTCTCGCCTCCTATCTGCTGATCGGCTTCTGGTTCAAGAAACCGTCGGCGACGGCCGCCGCGATGAAGGCCTTCATCGTCAACCGCGTCGGCGACTTCGGCTTCGTGCTCGGCATTGCCGGCGTCTTCGTGCTGTTCGGCTCGATCAACCTCGACACGATCTTCGCCAATGCCTCGAATTTCGCCCCGCATGAAGGCGGCGGCGAAGCGGGCGAGGTGATCCTCAATCTCTTCGGCATGCACCTCGACAAGGCGCATGCGCTGACCGGCATCTGCCTGCTGCTTTTCATGGGCGCGATGGGCAAGTCGGCGCAGTTCTTGCTGCACACCTGGCTGCCGGACGCCATGGAGGGCCCGACCCCGGTCTCGGCGCTCATCCATGCCGCCACCATGGTCACCGCCGGCGTCTTCCTCGTCGCCCGCATGTCGCCGCTCTTCGAACTGTCGCCGGATGCGCTGGTTGTCGTCACCGTGATCGGCGCCATCACCGCCTTCTTCGCGGCAACCGTCGGCCTGGTGCAGAACGATATCAAGCGCGTCATTGCCTATTCCACCTGCTCGCAGCTCGGCTACATGTTCGTGGCGCTCGGGGTAGGGGCCTATGGCGCGGCGATCTTCCATCTCTTCACGCACGCCTTCTTCAAGGCGCTGCTCTTCCTCTGCGCCGGCTCGGTCATCCATGCCGTCGATGGCGAGCAGGACATGCGCTACATGGGCGGCCTGCGGCCGCATATCAAGGTGACGTTCTGGATGATGATTATCGGCACGCTGGCGATCACCGGCGTCGGCATTCCCTTCACGCCGATCGGCTTCGCCGGCTTCTTCTCCAAGGACGTGATCATCGAAGCGACCTATGCATCGCATTCGCCGGTCTCCGGCTTAGCCTTCGCGCTGCTGGTCATCGCGGCTCTGTTCACCAGCTTCTATTCCTGGCGCCTGATCTTCATGACCTTCTTCGGCAAGCCGCGCGCCTCGCACGAGGTCATGCACCACGTGCATGAGTCGCCGCAGGTCATGCTTGTGCCGCTCTATCTGCTCGCGATCGGCGCAGTGCTTGCTGGCGTAATCTTCGAAGGCCGGTTCTACGGCGAGGAATATGCCGAGTTCTGGAAGGGTGCGCTCTTTACCGGCGCCGAGAACGAACTGGTCGAAGAGTTCCACCATGTTCCGGCGCTCGTGGCTTTGAGCCCGTTCATCGCCATGGTGCTCGGCTTCGTCACCGCCTGGTACATGTATATCCGCTCGCCTGAGACGCCGCGCATTCTCGCGCAGCAGCACCGCGTGCTCTACAAGTTCCTGTTGAACAAGTGGTATTTCGACGAGCTCTACGACTTCCTCTTCGTCCGCTCCGCCAAGGCGCTCGGCCGCTTCCTGTGGAAGAAGGGTGATGTCGGTGTCATCGACACCTACGGCCCGAACGGCGTCGCCGCCCGTGTCGTCGCCGTCACCGATCGCGTGGTCCGCCTGCAGACCGGTTACCTCTATCACTACGCCTTCGCCATGCTGATCGGCATTGCGGCGCTCGTTACCTGGATGATGCTCGGGAGTTCCTTCTGATGACCGATTGGCCTATTCTTTCAACGGTCACCTTCCTGCCGCTCGTCGGCGTGGTGCTCCTGCTGCTGATGAACGGCGAGAGCGAAACTGGCCGGAAGAACGTGCTGTGGATCTCGCTGATCACCACCGTCTTCACCTTCGTCGTCTCGCTCGTCATCTGGATCGGCTTCGACAATGCCAATCCGGGCTTCCAGATGGTCGAGAAGCATAATTGGCTCGGCACCGGCATCGGCTACCACGTCGGCGTCGACGGCATCTCGATGCTGTTCGTCATCCTGTCGACCTTCCTCATGCCCTTCTGTGTGCTGGCGAGCTGGCTCTCGATCGAGAAGCGCCTGAAGGAATACATGATCGCCTTCCTCATCCTCGAAACGATGATGATCGGCGTCTTCGTCTCGCTCGATATCGTGCTCTTCTACGTCTTCTTCGAGGCGGGCCTCATTCCGATGTTCCTAATCATCGGTGTCTGGGGCGGCAAGGACCGCGTCTATGCGAGCTACAAGTTCTTCCTCTATACGCTGCTCGGCTCGGTGCTGATGCTGCTCGCGATCATGGCGATGTACTGGCAGGCCGGCACGACCGATATCACCGCGCTGCTCGCCTACAAGTTCCCGCCGGCGCTGCAGACCTGGTTATGGCTTGCCTTCTTCGCCTCCTTTGCGGTGAAGATGCCGATGTGGCCGGTCCATACCTGGCTTCCCGATGCCCACGTTCAGGCGCCGACGGCTGGCTCTGTGATCCTGGCCGGCGTGCTTTTGAAGCTCGGCGGCTACGGTCTCATCCGCTTTTCGCTCGGCATGTTCCCGGTCGCCTCCGATTATTTCGCGCCGCTCGTCTTTGCCATGTCCGTCATCGCGATCATCTACACCTCTCTGGTGGCGATGATGCAGGACGACATCAAGAAGCTGATCGCCTATTCCTCCGTGGCCCACATGGGCTACGTGACCATGGGCATCTTTGCCGCCAACATGCAGGGCGTTCAGGGCTCGATCTTCCAGATGCTCTCGCACGGTATCGTCTCCGGCGCGCTCTTCCTCTGCGTCGGCGTCGTCTACGACCGCACCCACACCCGCGAGATCAACGCCTATGGCGGCCTCGTCAACAACATGCCGAAATATGCCGTGGCGATGATGGTCTTCACCATGGCCAATGTCGGGCTTCCCGGCACGTCCGGCTTCGTCGGCGAATTCCTGACGCTGATCGGTGTCTTCCGGGTCAATACCTGGGTAGCGCTCTTTGCCGCCACCGGCGTCATCCTCTCGGCTGCCTACGCGCTTTGGCTTTATCGCCGGGTGATCTTCGGTGCGCTGGAAAAGGAAAAGCTGAAGGCGCTGCTCGATCTTTCTCCACGCGAGCAGCTGATCCTCTACCCGCTGGTCGCGCTGACCATCTTCTTCGGCGTTTATCCGGCTCCGGTCTTCGATGCGACAGCTGCTTCGGTGGATCTGCTGGTCAACAACTACACGGCCGCCGTGCACGCAGCGCAGAATGTTGCGCTGTCTATGAAATGATGACGGGACTTATTGGACATGACCGCTGAAACAATTCTCCTCAGTCTGCATCTTTCCGCGCCGGAGCTCATCCTCGCGGTCGGCGCCCTTGTCCTGTTGATGGTCGGCGTCTTCTCCGGCGAGCGGTCGGGCCTTCTCGTCACCGGCCTCGCCATCGGCCTGCTGCTGGCCTCCGGCCTGTGGCTGCTCTTCGTGCCCGCAGAAGGCCTTGCCTATGGCGGGGTCTACATGGCGGACGGCTTCTCGCGCTTCATGAAGCTGGTGGCGCTGATCGGTTCGCTGGTTGCCATCTTCATGTCGATCGGCCACGCCCGCGAAAATCAGCTCGACAAGTTCGAGTTCCCGGTTCTCCTGGTGCTTGCGACCCTCGGCATCCTGCTGATGATCTCGGCCAACGACCTGATCTCGCTCTATCTGGCGCTGGAACTGCAGTCGCTGGCGCTCTACGTCGTCGCCGCGATCAACCGTGACAGCCTGAAGTCGACCGAAGCCGGCCTGAAATATTTCGTCCTCGGGGCGCTTTCCTCCGGTATGCTGCTCTATGGCATGTCGCTGGTCTACGGCTTCACCGGCCATACCCACTTCTCCGAAATCGCCCAGGCGCTGTCCGTCGAGGGCGCGCGTTCGCTCGGCCTGATCTTCGGCCTGGTCTTCATCCTCGCCGGCATCGCCTTCAAGATCTCGGCCGTTCCCTTCCATATGTGGACGCCGGATGTTTATGAAGGCGCGCCGACGCCGGTCACCGCCTTCCTGGCCGCAGCACCCAAGGTCGCCGCCATGGCGATGATGACCCGCATCGTCATCACCGCCTTCCAGCCGGTTTTGGCGGACTGGCAGCAGGTCGTCGTCTTCATCTCGATCGCCTCGATGCTGCTCGGCTCGTTTGCCGCGATCGGCCAGAAGAACATCAAGCGACTGATGGCCTATTCCTCGATCGGCCACATGGGTTATGCGCTGGTCGGTCTTGCCGCCGGCAACCAGACCGGCGTGACCGGTGTCATGCTTTACATGGTCATCTACATGGTCATGACGCTCGGCACCTTTGCGATCATCATGTCGATGCGCCGCAAGGACGGCACCGTCGTCGAGAATGTCGACGATCTGGCCGGCCTCTCCACAACCAACCCGTTCATGGCCGTGGTGTTGACGGCGCTGATGTTCTCGCTCGCCGGCATCCCGCCGCTCGCCGGCTTCTTCGCGAAGTACTTCGTGTTCGTTGCCGCCATCGAAGCCAAGCTCTATGCGCTCGCCATCATCGGCGTTCTCGCCTCGGTCGTCGGCGCTTACTACTACTTGCGTGTCATCAAGCTGATGTGGTTCGATGAGGCGACCGGCGAATTCGCCCGTGTCTCCGGAGCGCTGCGTCTGGTCTTCGGTCTCTCCGGTCTCTTCGTCACCGCCTATGTCCTCATCGGCGGCCCGATCGGCGGCGCTGCAGAGCTTGCCGCCGCGACGCTCTTTTGATGGCTTCCGACGGACGGCGCCGGATATCGCTCGGCGATTTCAGGCACGAGGCTCTGTCGGAAACATCGTCTACCAACAGCGAATGCCTCGCCCGGGCTCGGGCGGGCGGTGGCGGCAATCTCTGGGTGACCGCCGAGAGGCAGACGGGCGGCCGCGGCCGCCGCGGCAGGCTCTGGGTTTCCGAACGCGGCAATCTCTACGCTTCTCTTCTCCTGATCGATCCGGCGCCGATGGAGCGCCTTGGTTCTCTGCCGCTGGCGATCGCCGTTGCCGTGCACCAGGCGATCCGCAGGGTGCTGCCTCTGCGCGCCGAGCCGCTCGAGGTCAAATGGCCGAACGATATCCTCATCGGTCGAAAGAAGACCTGCGGCATTCTCGTCGAAGGCGAGGGGCTGCCGGACGGCCGTTATGCGCTGATCGTCGGCATCGGCATCAATATCTCGGTCATGCCCGACAATCCGCTCTACCCCGTCACCTGCCTGCGTCAGCAGGGAAGTGCGGCGTCGCCGGAAGAACTCTTCGCGCATCTCTTCGCCGCCACGGCGGAAGTGCTTGAAATATGGGACGAGGGCCGCGGCATCGGCGAGATCACCGCGCTCTGGCGCGCCATCGCCTGCGGCATCGGCGAAAAGATTACGGTCAATTTGCCGGACCGATCGATTTCCGGACAATTCGCCGGAATTGATGATAATGGCTTGTTGATGCTCGATACCGGCGCTGGCAGGATAATGCCCATTGCTGCCGGTGATGTGTTTTTTGGATAGCGGAAAAAACGAAAATTATGGCGAAACAGGACGAACTGGTATTCCTGCCTCTGGGCGGTGTCGGTGAGATTGGCATGAATCTCGCTCTCTACGGCTACGGCCCGCCCGAGCATCGCCAGTGGATCATGGTCGATTGTGGCGTCACTTTTCCCGGGCCCGATCTGCCGGGTGTCGACCTCGTATTGCCCGATATCCGCTTCCTCGCCAGCGAACGAAAGAACCTCAAGGCGATCATCATCACCCATGCGCATGAAGACCATTATGGTGCGCTCGCCGACCTCTGGCCCGGCCTCAACGTGCCGGTCTATGCCTCTGGTTTTACCGCCGGTCTGTTGGAAGCCAAGCGCAATTTCGAGAAGGCTAAGATCGGCGAAGTGCCGGTGACGCCCTTCAAGGCCGGCGATACGATCAATGTCGGCCCCTTCAGTATCGAAGGCGTCGCCGTCAACCATTCGATCCCCGAGCCAATGTCGCTGATGATCCGCACGCCGGTCGGCAATGTCATCCATACCGGCGACTGGAAGATCGACCACGAGCCTTCGCTGGGGCCCCTGACCGACGAGACACGTTTCCGCCAGCTCGGCGACGAGGGCGTGCTGGCGCTGATGTGCGATTCCACCAATGCGCTGCGTGACGGAGTTTCGCCCTCCGAGAAGGATGTGTCCGAAAGCCTCCGCAAGATCATCGAGAATGCCGAAGGCCGGGTGGCGATCACCACCTTCTCGTCGAATGTCGGGCGTATCCGCACCGTTGCCGAGGCTGCCGAGGCGGCAGGCCGCGAAGTGCTGCTGCTCGGCAGTTCGCTGAAGCGCGTCGTCGACGTTGCCCAGGATGTCGGCCTGATGGAAGGCGTGAAGCCCTTCATCTCCGAGGAGGAATACGGCTATATCCCGCGCGATAAGGTCGTCGTCATCCTGACCGGCAGCCAGGGCGAGGCGCGGGCAGCCCTTGCCAAGCTCTCCCGCGACGAGATGCGCAATGTGGCGTTTGCGGCAGGCGATATCGTCGTCTTTTCCTCGCGCGCCATTCCCGGCAACGAGAAGGCGATCCAGGACATCAAGAACGGCCTCGTCGAGCAGGGTGTGCACATCATCACGGATACCGAGGCATTGGTCCACGTTTCCGGCCATCCGCGCCGCAACGAGTTGCAGCGGATGTATGAGTGGACACGGCCGAAGATCGTCGTGCCGGTGCATGGTGAGGCAACGCATCTGACGGCGCACAAGGAACTTGCCGAGCAATCCGGCATCGCGCTGGTGCCGCGGGTGCGCAACGGCGATATCCTGCGGCTGGCGCCGGGTCCGGTCGAGGTGATCGGCGAGGCGCCGCATGGCCGGATCTATAAGGACGGCACGCTGATCGGCGATTTCGACGAAATGGGTATCGGCGAGCGCAAGAAGCTCTCCTATGTCGGCCATGTCGCGGTCAACGTCGTGCTCGACACCCGCTATGACATCGTCGGCGAACCCGACCTCATTTCGATCGGCCTGCCGACCTACGATGACGAGGGCGAGGATATGGAGGATACGCTCTTCGACGCGGCGGTCAGCGCCATCGAGAGCATTCCGCGCGCCCGCCGCAAGGATATCGACATGCTGCAGGAGGCCGTGCGCCGCGCCATCCGCTCGGCCGCGAACAACACCTGGGGCAAGAAACCTCTTGTCACCGCCTTCGTGACCAAGGTCTGACCATGCTCGGCCGGGTCAACCATATCGCCATCGCCGTGCCCGATCTGGCCGTGGCGACGGCGGCCTATCGCGATACGCTGGGTGCTGCCGTATCGCAGCCGCAGGCTCTGCCGGAACACGGCGTCACCGTCGTTTTCGTCGAATTGCCGAACACCAAGGTCGAATTGCTCCAGCCGCTCGGGGCTACCTCGCCGATCGCAGCCTTCCTCGAAAAGAACCCGTCCGGCGGCATGCACCATATCTGCTACGAGGTGGACGATATTCTTATCGCCCGTGACCGGCTGGTCGAGGCGGGAGCAAGGGTGCTCGGCGACGGCCAGCCGAAGACCGGTGCACATGGCAAGCCGGTGCTCTTTCTGCACCCCAAGGATTTCTTCGGCACGCTGATCGAACTCGAACAGGCCTAAGCCCTGCGGCGGCAGCAATAGCCCTGCTGCGGCAGAGTGACCCGAAGACCGCTAAACCCTTCGTCCGCTTTGAGTTGGTCGGCATTCCGCCGTATAAGGACGCTGTAACAATTTAAATTGCTGCATTCCTTAAATCGATTCCGATTTAAGGAATGCAGGAGCGCGACACCAACGGGAACCAGAATGCTCCAGATCTTTCTTCAGGGATTTGCCGTCTACTTCATCATCTGGTGGATGACGCTTTTCGCCGTCCTGCCGATCGGCCTGCGCACCCAGGCGGACGACAACGACGTCGTGCTCGGCACCGTTCCAAGCGCGCCCACCCGGTTTCGCGCCGCTTTCGTGTTTTCGCTGACGACGCTGATTTCGGCTCTGGTCTACGGCCTCTGGTACCTCTGCGACACCTATTTCGGCTGGGGCTTCGACGCCCTGCCGCAACTCGGCCCCAGCTTCTATTGAACGTGGCTTTTGCTCAAACTTTGAGCAGATGTAAGCCTATGGAAAGCGAACTTCGTCATAACAGCGTCATACTGTTGCGGCAAAGAACTCTCGTAACGGAATGACGGTCATCCCCTAACGGAAGTCGCCCGGATTTTTGGATAGGATGGACGCCGAAAAGCCAAAAAAAAACAAGGCTAAAAGCCCTGTTTTAAGTATCGCGTGATCTGTAACCGTTGCCGGGGCTGCGACGAGCGCGCCTAAGATCTGATCCTCCCAAGACTTGACCGCGAATTCGGCAAGAATTTAACTCCCTGCCTGTTTTGTGAGCTGAAACTAGCTCAAACATTGGGCTTTGTCATCAGCTTTTTTTGCATTTTTGCTACACTCTAGTAAAATTTTTCTGTTGACAAGATTTTCGTTCAAGCCCTTATAAACACGCGCTTTTTTATGCCCTTGCATTTTGCGGGTGCGAACATGCGCCTCCGGGAGGTTGCCGGCATCCGTTGCGGGTTTCCTTCCTGCCGCGAAGCGGCTATGAACGCTCCCGACATTAACAATGGTCTTTCGATTCCGCCTGCTGCGGGATCTCAACTGCTCCGGAATCCGCCATGCGTCTGTCCCGCTTTTTCATGCCCATCCTCAAGGAAAATCCCAAGGAGGCGGAAATCGTCTCCCACCGGCTGATGCTGCGCGCCGGCATGATCCGTCAGCAGTCGCAGGGCATTTATTCCTGGTTGCCGCTCGGCAAGCGCGTGCTCGATAAGGTAAACGCCATTATCCGCGACGAGCAGAACCGCGCCGGCGCCATCGAGCTGTCGATGCCGACCCTGCAATCGGCCGAGCTCTGGCAGGAAAGCGGCCGCTACGACGCCTACGGCAAGGAGATGCTGCGCATCAAGGACCGTCAGGATCGGCCGATGCTCTACGGCCCCACCAACGAAGAGATGGTGACGGATATTTTCCGCTCCTCCGTCAAGTCCTATAAGGACCTGCCGCTCAATCTCTATCATATCCAGCTGAAGTTCCGTGACGAGATCCGTCCGCGCTTCGGCACCATGCGCTCGCGTGAATTCATGATGAAGGATGCCTATTCTTTCGACCTGACGCGCGAAGCGGCGGAGCATTCCTATAACAAGATGTTCGCCGCCTATCTCAGAACCTTCGACCGGCTCGGCCTGCGCGCCATTCCGATGCGCGCCGATACCGGCCCGATCGGCGGCAAGCTCAGCCATGAATTCATTATCCTCGCCGATACCGGCGAATCCGAAGTCTTCTGTCACAAGGATTTCGTCGATTTCGATGTTCCTGGCGAACACACCGATTTCGATAGTGTCGAGGGGCTGCAGGCGATCTTCGACAAATGGACCTCGCTCTATGCGGCGACCTCGGAAATGCACGACGAGGCGGCTTTCAACGCCGTTCCCGAAGGCGACCGCCTGTCGGCGCGCGGCATCGAGGTCGGCCACATTTTCTATTTCGGCACGAAATATTCCGAGCCGATGGGCGCGAAAGTGCAGGGACCTGATGGCAAGGAACACTTCGTTCACATGGGGTCCTACGGTATCGGCCCGACACGCCTTGTTCCCGCCATCATCGAAGCATCGCATGATGATAACGGAATCATCTGGCCGGCATCGGTCGCACCCTTCGATATCGTTGTGATCAACATGAAGGCGGGCGATCAGGCCTGTGACGATACCTGCGAGCTGATCTATGCCGCGCTGAGCAAGGCCGGCAAGGATGTGCTCTATGACGATACCGACGACCGGGCCGGCACGAAATTCGCGACCGCCGACCTGATCGGTGTGCCCGTCCAGATCATCGCCGGCCCGCGCGCGGTCGCAAACGGCGAAGTGGAAGTGAAGGACCGCAAAACCGGCGCTCGCGAAACGATGACCATCGAAGCGGCGATCAATCGGTTCGTGGCTTAAGGAAACGGAGGCGAAATGGCAGAGGCAGCAGTGGACCGGAGTTCGAAATCCGGCTTGGGTCCGGCTGGCAAGCCATTTTCCACCTTTGAACGCCTCGTGGCGTGGCGCTATCTGCGCGCCCGCCGCAAGGAGGCCTTCATATCGGTCATCGCCGGCTTCTCCTTCGTCGGCATCATGCTCGGCGTCGCGACGCTGATCATCGTCATGGCCGTGATGAACGGCTTTCGCACCGAGCTCGTCTCGCGCATCCTCGGCATCAACGGCCACATGATCGTCCAGCCGGTCGACGGCCCCTTCACCGATTATCCTGCCCTCAGCAGCAAGCTCGCCGGCGTACCGGGCGTCAAGATGGCGTTACCGCTCGTGGAAGGCCAGGTTCTCGCCTCCGCCCAGGCCGGCGGCAGCACCGGCGCTCTGGTGCGCGGCGCTCGCGCCGAGGACCTGACCAAGCTCAAGACGGTCTCCGACAACATCAAATCAGGCGATATGGTGGGGTATGCATCCGGCGACGGCGTGCTGATCGGCACCCGCATGGCCGATCAGCTTGGTCTGCGTGTCGGCGATCTCATTACGCTGACATCACCGGATGGCGACATTACGCCGATGGGCGTCAGCCCTCGCATCAAATCCTACAAAATCTCCGGCCTCTTCGAGATCGGCATGTCGGAATATGACTCCTCGATCATCTTCATGCCGCTCGAGGAAGCGCAGCTCTATTTCAATGCCGAAGGGCTGGTGCAGTCGATCGAGCTCTTCGTCGATAACCCCGACGATATCGACGATCTGAGGCCCAAGGTGGAGGAAGCGGCCGGCCGCCAGATCGCCATCACCGACTGGCGTCAGCGCAACCAGACCTTCTTCTCGGCGCTGCAGGTCGAGCGCAACGTCATGTTCATGATCCTGACTCTGATCGTGCTTGTCGCGGCGCTGAACATCATCTCCGGCCTGATCATGCTGGTGAAGGACAAGGGCAGCGATATCGCCATCCTGCGCACCATGGGCGCCAGCGCCGGCGCAATTATGCGCATCTTCTTCATGACCGGGGCGGCGATCGGCATCGTCGGCACCATTGCCGGTGTGCTGCTCGGCGTTCTCGTCTGCGTCAACATCGAATCCGTCCGCCAGTTCTTCTCCTGGATTTCAGGCACCGTACTCTTCAATCCGCAGGTCTATTTCCTCAGCCAGCTGCCGGCCGAGATGGATCTGAGCGAAACGATCTCGATCGTCGTCATGGCGCTGACGCTCTCCTTCATCGCGACCATCTTCCCGGCCTGGCGTGCCTCCAGGCTCGATCCGGTGCAGGCCCTACGCTACGAATAAGGAATGCCGTCTTCATGAAACGCAACGTCGTTCTCCAGCTTACCGGCGTCGAGCGCCATTACGGGCAGGGCGGTACGCTGCTCTCGATACTGAAGGGCGCGGATTTTTCAATATCGAAGGGGGAGATTGTCGCTCTCGTCGCCCCTTCTGGCACCGGCAAGTCAACACTGCTGCATGTCGCCGGCCTGCTGGAGCATCCGGACGGCGGTGAGGTCAACATCAACGGCCATGCCTGCGACGGCCTCAGCGACGAGAAACGCACCGCCATCCGCCGCAGCCAAATCGGCTTCGTCTATCAGTTCCACCACTTGCTGCCGGAATTCTCGGCGCTCGAAAATATCATGATGCCGCAGTTGATCGCCGGGCTTTCCTGGAAGGAAGCCGGAGAGCGGGCCGGCCAGCTTCTCGATTATATGCGCATCGGCCATCGTGGCTCGCATCGCCCGGGCGAGCTTTCCGGCGGTGAGCAGCAGCGCGTTGCGATTGCTCGCGCCGTCGCCAATGCGCCGACCCTGCTTCTTGCCGACGAGCCGACCGGCAATCTCGACCCCGAAACGGCAAGCTACGTCTTCGACGCGCTGGAGGCGCTGGTGCGCCAGTCCGGCCTTGCTGCCCTCATCGCCACCCACAATCACGAGCTCGCCCGCCGCATGGATCGGCGCGTGACGATCTCCGACGGCAAGATCGTCGATTTCTGAGACCGCGATCCATGGCTGTCCGGTTTGCGCCGATGGCTGCCCCTCACCCTAACCTACCGGGGGCGAGCCACTCGTCTCGACCCGTCCTTCGGACCCCCGCGAGCGGGGAGGTGCAGCGGGCCGCGATCAGGGGATGACCAGCCCGCCGCGATAGTCGAGCATATAGGCTTTTTGGCCATCGACCATGATGCATTCGTGGCCGATGAACCGCTCGCAGCCGCCTTCGCTGAGGTCGATATAGCGGCCGAACGGATGGTCGAATTCCATTCCGCCAAGAAACCGGCCCTCTCGATACATCGCCGAAAGTGCTGTCTTGATCACCGTCCCGGCTGCTGCGCCGTCGATGAGATCAGGTGCAATCACGCAGCCGAAATAATTCATCGCCCAGACGGGCTCGTCGGCAAGCCACACCACTTCCTGTCCGGCGAAATCGGGCCCGCCGAAATAGCTGTCGAGATAGCGCCAGTCGCCGCGTTCGAAACCGATATCGTGGGCACCCGGCCGGCAGGGCGCGCGCGCCACGCCGCCGCCGACATAGGTCGCAGCCTTCGCCTCCACGACGAATTGGTTCAGCATCGCAATATCGACCATGTCATTCTCCTCTCGGCCTGATGCTGGCAAATATGCTGCGATGTGTAAAGAACGAAAAGGGAACATAGATTGGAAATAAACGGGCCACCGAGGAGGTTGGCCGTCTAGGCCCCATGACCGATCCGCGGCGGATCGGGAAAGGGCAAGCTGCTGCCGATCACATCGAGCGCCGGCCCTTTATCCGATTCGTCGCCTATTTCCTGGGATTTTCAAACACAAGAAAGAAGGAAAAGATTCCTGTTGACAACGGAACATACATGGAACAAATTGAAAACATAACGAGTAAAGGAGAGCCCGATGACTGACATGATCCGTGATATCGCAGCATTCACCTCCATCGCAATGTTCGTTGCCAGCTTCTCGCTCATCGTCATGGCGCTCTAAAGTTTTCAGGGGACCGCATGGCAATCATGCGGTCCGGACGCGGGACTTCTTCTGGACATCATCGCTCTCTATGCCGACAATGCGTCCGATTCATTCGGGTGATTGGGAAGGCATGTCATGGCGGATACGGCAAAGGGTTCAACGGGTGAGGCGACCGGCGGCACGCCGGGTTTCATCCACCTGAGGGTCCATTCCGCCTATTCGCTTCTCGAGGGCGCGCTGCCGCTGAAGAAGATCCTCTACAAGGCGACCGGCGACAGCCAGCCGGCGATAGCGATCACCGACACCAACAATCTGTTCGTCGCCCTCGAATTCTCCCAGAAGGCGATGGAAGACGGCCTGCAGCCGATCATCGGCTGCCAGGTCTCGATCGACATGGAAGACGGCTTGGAAACGGAAAAGCGCGGCGGCCAGCAGGCCCTGGTCAAGCTGCCGTCGATCGTTCTTCTCGCCGCGACGGATGCCGGTTACGAACGGCTGGTCGATCTCGTCAGCCGGGCCTATCTCGGCGGCGAAAGCAACCAGGCGGTTCATATCAGCGCCTCCTGGCTGGAGGAGGCGGGCACGGAAGGGCTGATCGCATTGAGCGGCGCCTTGACCGGGCCGGTCGACGTGGCGATCAAGGAAGGCCATCCCACCCAGGCGGAAGCCCGGCTGCTCACGCTGAAGCGTCTCTTCGGCGACAGGCTCTATGTCGAGCTGCAGCGCCACGGCACCTACGACAAGCGGCACGAGCAGAAGATTATCGGGCTCGCCTATGCCCACGACCTGCCGCTGGTTGCGACCAACGAGGCTTTCTTTCCGACCCGCGACGATTACGACGCCCATGATGCGCTAATGGCGGTCGCGCACAACGCCATCGTCTCCGACGACAGCCGATTTCGCCTGACGCCGGATCACTATCTGAAGAGCCGGGCCGAGATGGTCAAGCTCTTCGCCGACCTGCCGGAAGCGCTAGAAAACACGATCGAGATTGCCACGCGCTGCTCCTTCGTGCTGAAGACGCGAAAGCCGATCCTGCCACGCTTCACCGGCGCCACCGACGATGCCGAGGAGGCCGAACGCGCCGAGGCGAGCGAGCTGCGCCGCCAGGCGGTCGAAGGGCTGGACATGCGGCTTTCGACGCTCGGCATGTCGCCGGGTTACGAGGAGAAGGATTATCGCGAACGGCTGGATTTCGAGCTCAGCGTCATCGAGCGCATGCGTTTTCCCGGTTACTTCCTGATCGTCGCCGACTTCATCAAATGGGCCAAGCAGCATGACATTCCGGTCGGTCCCGGCCGTGGTTCGGGCGCTGGTTCGCTGGTCGCCTACGCATTGACGATCACCGACGTCGATCCCTTGCGTTTTTCGCTGCTCTTCGAGCGCTTCCTCAATCCGGAACGCGTCTCGATGCCGGACTTCGACATCGACTTCTGCCAGGACCGCCGTGAAGAGGTGATCCGCTACGTCCAGGCCAAATATGGCCGCGAGCAGGTGGCGCAGATCATCACCTTTGGTTCGTTGCAAGCGCGCGCCGCCCTTCGCGACGTCGGCCGCGTGCTGGAAATGCCCTACGGGCAGGTCGACAAGATCTGCAAACTCGTGCCGAACAATCCCGCCAATCCGACGCCGCTGTCCAAGGCGATCGAGGAGGAGCCGAAGCTGCAGGAGGAGGCGGCAAAGGAACCTGTTGTCGCGCGGCTGCTCGACATCGCCCAGAAGATCGAGGGGCTTTACCGCCATGCCTCGACCCATGCCGCCGGCATCGTCATCGGCGACCGGCCGCTTTCCAAACTGGTGCCGATGTATCGCGATCCGCGTTCGGACATGCCGGTCACCCAGTTCAACATGAAATGGGTGGAACAGGCGGGCCTCGTCAAGTTCGACTTCCTCGGCCTGAAGACGCTGACCGTGCTGAAGGTCGCGGTCGATTTCGTCGCCAAGCTCGGCATCAAGATCGATCTCGCAGCCATTCCTCTCGACGATAAGAAGACCTACGAGATGCTGTCGCGCGGTGAGACGGTCGGCGTGTTCCAGGTGGAAAGTGCCGGCATGCGCAAGGCGCTGATCGGCATGAAGCCGGACTGCATCGAGGACATCATCGCGCTGGTGGCGCTCTATCGTCCAGGCCCGATGGAGAATATCCCGACCTACAATGCCCGCAAGCACGGCGACGAAGAGCTGGAATCGATCCATCCGATGATCGACCACCTGCTCAAGGAAACCCAAGGCGTCATCGTCTATCAGGAACAGGTGATGCAGATCGCCCAGGTACTATCAGGCTATTCGCTGGGCGAAGCCGACCTTCTGCGTCGCGCCATGGGTAAGAAGATCAAGGCGGAGATGGACCAGCAGCGCGAACGCTTCGTCGTCGGCGCGGTCAAGAACGGCGTATCGAAACCGCAGGCCGACAATATCTTCGAACTGCTGGCGAAGTTCGCCAATTACGGCTTCAACAAGTCGCATGCCGCCGCCTATGCCATCGTCTCCTACCAGACGGCCTACATGAAGGCGCATTATCCGGTCGAATTCCTCGCCGCCTCGATGACGCTCGACATGTCCAACACGGAAAAGGTCAATGATTTCCGCCAGGATGCCAAGCGCCTCGGCATCGAGGTGATCGCACCCTCGGTGCAGACCTCCTTCCGCCATTTCGAGACCGGCGACAACCGCATCTATTACGCGCTCGCCGCCCTCAAGGGTGTCGGCGAATCCGCCGTCGACCATATCGTCGAGGTGCGCGGCGACAAGCCCTTTGCCAGCATCGAGGATTTCTGCCTGCGCATCGATCCGCGTCAGGTCAATCGTCGTGTGCTCGAAAGCCTGATCTATGCCGGCGCCTTCGATTGTTTTGACATGGACCGCGCCCAGCTGGCAGCTGGCCTCGACCGTGTTCTCGGTTATGCCCAGCGCGCCCAGGAGAACAAACTGAGCGGCCAGTCGGACATTTTCGGCAGCACGCTGACGTCGGGGCCTGAGAAGATCTCGCTGCCGCCGTTCTCGCCCTGGCTCCCCTCCGAGCGGCTGCTCAAGGAATTCCAGGTGCTCGGCTTCTATCTGACAGCTCACCCGCTCGATTCCTACAACAACATCCTGCAGAAGATGCGGGTGCAGACCTTTGCCGAATTTTCCGCCGCCATCAAACAGGGCGCGGCCAATGCGCGCCTTGCCGGCACCGTCATCTCGAAGCAGGAGCGCAAGACCCGCACCGGCAACAAGATGGGCATCATCGTCTTTTCCGATTCTTCGGGCCAGTTCGAAGCGGTGCTGTTTTCGGAAATGCTGAACCAGTATCGCGACGTGCTCGAATCGGGAAAATCCTTCGTGCTGACCGCGACGGGCGAGGAGCGGCCGGAGGGCATCGGCCTGCGCATCCAGACGATCCAGTCGCTGGAGGAAAAGTCGCTGCAGATGCAGAAGGCGCTGCGCGTCTATGTCCGCGATTCCGGACCGCTGAGGATGGTCGCCGGCCATCTGAACGCCAAGGGCGACGGCCTCGTCTCCTTCATCGTCATCAAGGAGGATGGCAAACGCGAGGTGGAAGTGGCGCTGTCGGAGAAATACCGCATCACGCCGGAGATCGCCGCCGCCCTTCGCGCCGCTCCCGGCGTCGTCGACGTCGAGCTTGTCTGATTAATGCATGTCGCCCGGAAGTGTGCAGCGGTTCCGGGATAACGACATGCATAAAACAAAGAGCGTGATGGCCATCACCCGCGGGTGATTGTGATGAAATCCGTGCCTTCTCCGGTCTCCCGGCCGAGGCCTGTATCGGAGATCGTCAGCGTCGAGCCGGGTGCGATGAGGGCGTCGATCTTGCGGCGGGTCTCATCGGGGATGGTAATCCGGCTGAGCGAACGGGCGATCGGCTTGCCTGTAATGATCGAGCTTTCCTGATTGGTGATGCCGAGCCGCTTCATCGTCTCGCGGGAGAGATTGTTCGTGAGCGTGATGCCGAGCCAGTCCGCCGTGCCGGCCTTTGCATCGACGGCATGCAACGTGAAGAAATGCGTGCCAAGCGCCAGTCCCGGATCGGCGATCGTCACCGGCGCTTCGAAGAGGGGCTTGAAGGCCTGCCGCACCATGATGACGCCGTTCGGCGGCTCGCCTCTGCCAGCCGCGGCATAGACTTCCCTGAGGAGTGTGTCGGAGACCAGGCTCCTGTCGGCGGCGAATTCCATCGGCCGCAATGTCTTGAAAGCCTTGATCGCCTGCACGGTCGACGGACCGAGCAAGCCGTCCGGATTGCCGGCGGAAAAGCCAAGCTGGTTGAGGAGGGTCTGGATGTCGATCACCGTCTCGCGCAGGGTCCGGCGCGTAACGAGCATGCTGATCGGCTCGGACGGAGGCTCGGGTTCGGGCGCTGCAATCGGCGGTGCTGCCGGCATCGGCATCGCAGCCGTGTCGTTCATCGCCACCTGCACAGGCTTCTCGGGGCTGTCGGGCATGGAGGGCCGCAGTTCGACGTCTGACAGCAACGGCATCGCCGGTGCGTCCGGATGGAAAAGCGTCGGATGCTCGATCGGCTGCGGCGCCAGTTCACCGTCGCTGATAATGACGGGTACACCGCGGTCGGTCATCCCATAGAGCATTTTTGCGAAGGCGCCGGGCATACGCACGCAGCCATGCGATGCCGGATAACGCGGCACCGAATTCGATTCATGGAGCGCGATGCCTGACCATGTCAGCCTTTGCATGAACGGCATCGGGGCGTTGGAATAGAGATTGGATTCGTGGTATTTCTGCTTTTCCAGCACCGAAAAGATGCCGCTCGGCGTCGTGTGGCCGTCCTTGCCGGTCGAGACCTTCGAGGTCGCGACGACCTCGGTGCCATCATAGACCGCAAGCGACTGCTTGTCCTTCGAGACGATGATCTGCAGCGTGCGCGCATCCGCGGCAAGAGCGGGGTGCACGAGTGCGGTGGCCGACAGCAAGCCGAGGCCGAAGACGAGACGCGAGAACATGATACCAACCATACGCAATACTTGCCCGGCACATTATGGGACGAAGTTTAATGAAGATTTTATAGGCTGGATCACCCGCAGGTTTCACGCCTTAGTGATCGCGCTTGCTGCCGAAGGTGTAGCCGGTCTCGACCGTCTTCTTGCCGAACTTGTCGCGCAGCTTGTCCATCGCCGCTTCGGCAGCCGCTCGCCGCCCTGATTGCTGGTCGATGAGATCGGGCGGATCGGCGCGGCCGGCATCGCCGAGATCGGTGACGCCGATGCCGAGCAAGCGGAATTTCGTGCCGTCCGTTTCCTTTTCGAGAAGTTCGAGCCCCGTGCGGAAGATCCTGTCGGCAAGTTGGGTCGGGTCTTCGAGCTTGCGGTTGCGGGTGCGCGATTTGAAATCGGCGGTCTTCATCTTCAGGACGACGGTATGGCCGGCAATGCCGTTTTTCTTCAGCCGCCAGGACACCTTTTCGGAAAGGTTGCGCAGGATCGGCACCAGGTCGTCGTAGCGCGATATGTCGTCGAAGAAGGTGGTCTCGGCCGATACGCTCTTGGCCGCATCGTTGAGATGCACCTCGCGGTCGTCGATGCCGCGCGACAGCCGTGCGAGCCGTTGGCCGATGCTGCCGTAGCGGCGCATCAGGTCGTTTTCTTCCATCTGCTGCAACTGGCTGATGGTGCGGATACCGTCCGCCTCCAGCGTCGCCGCAAAGGCCTTGCCGACGCCCCAGATCGTGGTGACGGGACGCGGCGCCAGGAACTCGACCGCTTCCTCGCGGCCGATGACCGAAAAGCCGCGTGGCTTCTGCAGATCGGAGGCGACCTTGGCGAGGAATTTGCAATAGGAAAGCCCGACCGAAACGGTGATGCCGATCTCCCTTTCGATGCGACGGGCGAATTTGGCCAGCGTGCGTGCCGGCGGATCGTGATGCAGCCTCTCCGTGCCGCCGAGCTCCAGGAAGGCCTCGTCGATCGATAGCGGCTGCACCAGCGGCGTCAGATCCTGCATCATTGCGCGCACCTGCCGCCCGACCCGGACATATTTCTCCATGTCGGGGCGGATGACGATCGCCTGAGGGCATGCCTCCAGCGCCTTGAACATCGGCATGGCCGAACGCACGCCGTGGATACGGGCGATATAGCAGGCGGTGGAAACGACGCCGCGTTTGCCGCCGCCGATAATGACAGGCTTGTCGGCAAGCTCGGGATTGTCGCGTTTCTCCACCGCTGCGTAAAAGGCGTCGCAATCGATATGCGCAAGCGTCAAGGCGTAGAGTTCGCGGTGGCGCACGACACGGGGGCTGCCGCAGGAAACGCAACGGCGCGCCTCGCCCTTCTGCTCGGCAAGGCAGTCGCGACAGAAGCCGAGTGTCTTGTCAGGCGCAGGCGTCATGATGAGAACAAAGATTGAACGGTCGGAGATTACGCCTTAAGCTTCCGAGTCTCAAGAGAGGGTGGAAGCTTTGCCTTTGGATAACGATCTTCGTTTCGAGCCGGTAACGCCAGAACGCTGGGATGACTTCGAAACCGTGTTCGGGCCGCAGGGTGGCTTCTATAACTGCTGGTGCGTCGCGTTGCGCCTGCCACATGCGGTGAGGACCAAGATGGCGGCCGACGAGCGCAAGGCGCATATGCGGGAGCGGATCAAGGCGGGTCCGCCGCCTGGCATCCTCTGTTATGCCGACGGCGCGCCGGTCGCCTGGGTGCAGGTCGGGCCGCGCCACGACGTGCCGCAGTTCAATTCGCCGCGCACCGTCTCGCGGCCGCTGGAGGAGGGCGATGTTCATGATCCATCCATCTGGGCCGTCAGTTGCTTCTTCCTGCTGCCCAAACTGCGCGGCAAGGGAATGGGCCACCGTCTGCTCGCCGGCGCGGTCGACCATGCGCGGCGCCAGGGAGCGCGGCTGCTCGAAGCCTGTCCGATCGATCATGTGAAGCAGTCGAAATCAGTGACGCTCTGCGTCGGCTCGACGGCAGTCTTCGAAGCCGCCGGTTTCGAGACGATAGCACGGCGCAAGGACGGCCGTCCGCTCATGCGGCTGGAACTGCGTGCGTGAAGGTGCCGGAAAGAAAATGCGCCTCGATCAGCTCGGCCACATGCGTCCAGTCGGTGGCGCGGGTGATCTCGTCGGCAACCGCCGGTGCGAAACGATGGACGGGCGAGTTCGGCATCAGGTGAATCAGCAGGCAATCGGCGACGTGATCCCTGACGGAATGCAGATTGCGCGCCATATCATCAATGAAGACGACGGGAAGGGAGCGGCTGGCATGCAATGCGTGAACGATCGGCCCCTTGGGTTGTTCGGTGGCAAGCAGCGGAAAGACGAGGCCCATCCTATCGAGCAGGCGACGGCGCTGGTTCTGGAACCGTGGCTGCATGGCTGTCAGGAAAAGCACATCGGCCTCTTCCGAAAGCCGGTCGAGTGTTTCGACGACGCGGTCGAGCGGCGTCTGCCACAGTTCTTGGGCCTCGAAGAACTCCTCGATCAGCCGGCTGACCTCCTGATCCTCGATCTCCACGCCGTCGGCTTGCGAGACGATGTTGCCGTGAAGCCGAAACGATCGCGGCAGAAACGCGTGGCCCTGGCTCTGAAGGAAAAGCTGGAAGGGACCGATGAACTGCAGCACGACGTCGTCGACGTCACAGACGATCAAGGGCCGTTCGCCGAGGCGGATATGCGAGATGTCGAATTCCCCGGAGGTCACGGTCAGTATTCTCCGGAATCGAGGCCCGGCGAAGAGAAATGCCGCCAGGCCGCCGTCACCGTCTCTGGGCTGATCCCGCTCGCCGCGCAGAAGGCCATCGCCGTAGGTTCGTGGTTCATCAGGAAATCCATCAAGCCGGCAAGGAATCCCGGATCGTTGACGGCGTTGCGCACCTGGCCGGGCGCCACCCCCGTCAGGGCGAGGAAGCGGCCGAACATGTCGGGATCGTCGGCAAGCCAGCCGAGCACGGCGATCGCCGTCTCGTGCGGGTCGGCGGCCTGTTGTTTCGAAGTCTTGAAGTTGCTTTGCATTTCGCTGGGTAAGTTACCTTTTCTTCAACCAAATACCGGTAGCGTGCGCTATCGGTTTCACGCAGCTTTTGTCCGCATGTGCCTTTCTCATGGGACGAACCGCTGCGCGAACGGACGTAGGGACAGCTTGTCATGCCCAAACAGGTGATGATTGTAGAAGATAACGAGCTCAACATGAAGCTCTTTCGCGACCTCATCGAGGCGTCCGGTTATACGACGATCCAGACCAGAAACGGTATGGAGGCGCTCGATCTGGCGCGCAAGCATCGCCCCGACCTCATCCTGATGGATATTCAGCTTCCCGAAGTCTCCGGCCTCGAAGTCACGAAATGGCTGAAGGAAGACGACGAGTTGCACGTGATTCCCGTCATCGCCGTTACGGCTTTCGCGATGAAGGGGGACGAGGAGCGGATCCGCCAGGGCGGCTGCGAGGCCTATGTTTCCAAGCCTATCTCGGTTCCGAAATTCATCGAGACGATCAAGACCTATCTGGGCGATGCTTGACGCATCGGAAAGACGCTTATGACTGCGCGAATACTGGTGGTTGACGATATTCCGGCCAACGTGAAGCTGCTCGAAGCGCGGCTGCTTGCGGAGTATTTCGACGTGATGACCGCAGCCGACGGCTACACGGCACTGGCGATCTGCGAGCGCAACCAGGTCGATCTCATCCTGCTCGACATCATGATGCCCGGCATAGACGGTTTCGAGGTCTGCGAGCGACTGAAGGCCAGCCAGAAGACCGCCCATATTCCAGTCGTCATGGTCACCGCGCTCGACCAGCCGACCGATCGCGTGCGCGGCCTGAAGGCCGGCGCTGACGATTTTCTCACCAAGCCGGTCAACGATCTGCAACTGATCTCCCGGGTGAAGAGCCTGCTGCGGCTGAAGACGTTGAGCGATGAGCTGCGCATCCGCGCCGACACCGCCCATACGATGGGCATTGACGACCTCACACGGGCGGGCGAAGGCCGCGCCGACGAGACCGCTCAGGTCCTGCTCGTCGACGGCCGCGCCAATTCGCAGGAGCGCATCATCAAGGCGCTGAAGCCCGTCGCCGACGTGCTTGCCCTCTCCGATCCGCAGGCCGCCCTGTTCGAGGCGGCCGAAAGCGCGTTTGATCTCGTCATCGTCAACGCCAACTTCGACGATTACGATCCGCTTCGTCTCTGCTCGCAGCTGCGCTCGCTGGAGCGCACCCGCTTTCTGCCGATCCTGATCATTACCGAGCAGGGCGCTGACGAAATGGTCGTGCGTGCGCTCGATCTCGGCGTCAACGACTACATCATCCGCCCGGTCGATCCCAACGAACTGGTTGCCCGCAGCCTGACGCAGATCCGCCGCAAGCGCTACAACGACCGCCTGCGCGCCAGCGTCAAGCAGACGATCGAGCTTGCCGTGACCGATCCGCTGACCGGCCTTTATAACCGGCGCTATCTCGACAATCACCTGAACGTGCTCTTCAACCGTTCGATGGCGCGGGGCCGGCCACTTTCGGTGCTGATCACCGATATCGACCGCTTCAAGCATGTGAACGACACCTACGGCCATGACGGCGGCGACGAGGTGCTACGGGAATTTTCAAATCGCGTCCGGTCGACCATCCGCGGTGCCGATCTCGCCTGCCGCTACGGCGGAGAGGAATTCGTTGTCGTGATGCCCGACACCTCGCCGGAAATTGCCGCCGCCGTCGCCGAGCGCCTGCGGGCGGCGATCGAAAACGCTCCCTTCATGCTGAAACACGCCGGGGAAGCACTGAACGTCACTGCTTCCTTCGGCATCGCCTCGCGCATTACGTCGGTGCTGACCCCGGACCAACTGATGAAACAGGCGGATCTGGCCCTTTACGAGGCAAAGAATACCGGCCGCAACCGCGTGGTCGCCGCGGCCGCGTGACGAATCATTTGCCGCCATTGGGCGCCATTTGCGGGTTTTCCACTGCGGTAAGCGAATTGTTACCGATTTTTAATCTCCGCCTGTGCACTGCGGGGCGAAAAAATTGCAGCCCAATAGCCCAAAAATGGACTCGCCGCGTTGCCGCGAATGTGTTGCCGCGCGATAGTCTTGAGAGTGTCAGGCCGTAGCTCAATATGAAATGAAGACTATAAAAAATGCCTATCGCCGACGGGGTCAAATAGATTGCGGCGGCGTCACCTCACGTAAGGGGAAGGGTGGCGTAAGTTATTAAGTTATATTGTCGAATTTCTTCGAAGGGCGAAGCGCTACGCTTCGAGTTCAAGCAGAGCCGATCAATCTTTGTATGTCCCAAATCTGGACTTTTAACCATAGAATCAAGATAAGAAAATTCATCATTAAGAATTTGTTGATTTTCTTTCATTTTTGCGCAAATTATCGGCTCATAAGAGAAGCGCTCCCGTTGAGGAGCTGTCGATACCCCATGATGCTCAGGTCCGCCGCATCTCCTGGGTCGTGGGGTCGGTCGGCTAGTAGGCAAGTTATAGCGGTTCCTCGTGCCGTTTTGCATGCTGGCCGACCCCCTTTCAAGAAAACGCCGCCACTTCCCGAAGATGGAAGGGCGGCGTTTTGTCTGTTTGCGCTATCATTTTTTAAAGACGATCAATCTGGGCAATAAAAAACGCGCAACCCGAGGGCGCGCGCTTTTTTGAAATCCGTCAGACCAAGTGATTACTTGATCTTGGTTTCCTTGAACTCGACATGCTTCTTCGCAACCGGGTCGTACTTCGTCTTCGTCATCTTGTCCGTCATCGTACGGCTGTTCTTCGTGGTGACGTAGAAGAAACCGGTGTCGGCCGTCGACAGCAGCTTGATCTTGATTGTTGTAGCCTTGGCCATGGTCGTCCTGCCTTTAAGAAAATGAAAGCCGTGGAAGCCGGATGGGCTCCACGGCAAATCCTGGCGCGAAACTACGAATCCCGCCCGAAAAGTCAAGCCCGTTTTCGAATGAACATCAGTCTGATGCCGGAAAGTAGGGCGTAAAGACCGAAGAAAGCGGCAATCGCCCAGGCAAAACCGTTATTTCCAGCGACATCGATCGCCGCGCCGATCGCCTGCGGCCCGGCCACGGTTCCCATCGCATAACAGAAGACAAAGGCAGCATTGGCCGCTGCAAGATCGGAGCCTGTCAGCCGAGAGCCGAGATGGCTGAGGCCGACCGTATAGAGGCCTGAGACGCAGCCACCCCAGAAAAGCAGGAGCCCGGCCATAAGCAGCCAGTTGTTGAGCAACAGCGGCAACATCATCGAGCCGATGAAGCCCATCAGCGCCATGCCGGCCAGAAGCGGCCGCTTGTCTGCGATGCGGTCGGAAAGCAGGCCGAGCGGGATCTGAAAGATGACGTTGCCGACACCCATCATGGTGAGCAGAAGTGCTGCCTGCGATTCGGTGAAATGGGCGCGCACGGCAAAAATCGGGAAAAGTGACAGCCCGCCCGCTTCGACCGCGCCGAAGATGAAGACCGCGGCCGTCGCCGTTGGCACTAGAAAAACGTAGCGCATGAAATGCAGCTCGGGTTTTTCCTCGAGCACCGGGCTTTCGTCGCGGGCGATGAAGATCGGGATGGCGGCAAGCAGGATGGCGCCAGCGCCGATCAGGAAGGGGAAGATGCCGTCGCTGCCGAGGATCGAAAAGAGCAGTGGTCCGGCCGCGAAGCCAAGGGAAAGCACCGTCGCATAGATGCCGAGCACAAAGCCGCGCTTGGAAGGCGGCGAAGCGGCGTTAATCCAGAATTCGGAGAGGATGAACAGCGTCGTCGTCGCGCCGTGGAAGGCGAAACGCAGCGGAAACCACATCCAGAAATCCTGGGCGTAATAGAAACCCAGCGCGCTCAGCGCCGAAATCAGCACGGCCCAGATCATCGTCGGCGCCACGCCGTATCTATGGGCGAGCTTGGTGGTGATCGGTGCGGCGGCCATCGCCGCGACCCCGGCCATCGCCGTGTTGAGCCCAATCAGGGTGGACGAGATGCCGCGTTTTTCGAGAATGATGCTGAGGAGGGGCAGGCCGAGGCCGATTGCTATGCCAACGGCTGATATGGACGAGATGGCTGCCACCAGAGAAGGCCAATGGATTTCTTCGACATCGCCCGGTGTGCCGGTTCTCGGCTGAGACATTTATCCATCCTTAGAGAGGTGCGCGAACGAATCGGCCGATCCCGTCAGATAGATAGACACGGACGTGCCAAATCCAGGTGACGGATGCCGCTTCGCAGTATTTCCGATGTGAGTGACCATCTGCGGAATGTAAAGCCCGTTCGGGCAAGAAATGCTAACCATGTCAGGTCTTGAGGATCGTTGGCTCCCGCATTTGGGTGGTGGTCGGTGGAGGGCTGGCACTACACGTTAAATATGTCTGGAAGGTGAAGGCGCTAATTCGGCCGGCCGGGGATGTCATAATCGTCCGGACCGTCGCTCTCGCCACCGAAGCCGTGCATGCGCAGCGCCCATTGCAGGCCGATGACCCCGCCCTTGATCGGCTGGATCGAGGCAAGCGCCGTGATGACGGTGATCGGCGCCCAGATGGCCAGGTGGACCCAGACCGGCAGCACGAAAGTCAGGTCGGTCAGCATATAGCCGCCGACCACGACGTGTCCGAGGACGAGGATGACGATATAGGGCGGCAGGTCGTCGGCGCGTTGGTGATGCATCGCCTCGCCACAAGCGGCGCAATGATCGACCGGCTTCAGGAAGGCGCGAAAGAGCTTGCCGTTGCCGCAGGCCGGGCAGCGGTTCATCAGCCCGCGTATGACGGAGCGCCCAAGCGGACGCTCGACCTCGGGCGTATCGCCGTAGCGGGCAACCGGATCGGTCGGTGTGCTCATCGCATGTTCCTCTTCGGATCTAAAACATGTCGCGCGAAACTGTGCAGCGGTTTCGCGATAACGACACGCGTAAAAACAAGGACCTACAGCGCGGGGAGTCAATCTGAAAGATTGCGACGCGCTTTAGTGCCGTCCGCGCGGCGGCCTCGTTCCGGGCTTCTTGCGAACCTGGCCCCTGTCGCGGCGCCCCGCCTTGTGGAAGGAACGCACCGCCGCCGGCATCTCGCGGCCCTCGCTGATCATCTCGAAACGCAGTGCACCGGCAAGCGGGATCGCTTCGGCAAGTTTGACGGTGACGCTGTCACCCAGGCGAAAGCCGAGTCCTGTTCGTTCACCGGAGAGTGCCTGATGCGCCTCGTCATAGATGAAATAATCGCTGCCGAGCGTAGATATAGGGACGAAACCGTCGGCTCCATAGTCCGGCAGGGCGATAAAAAGCCCCGATTTCGTCACGCCCGAAACCCGCCCGGCAAATTCCTCGCCGACGCGACCGCTGAGGTGATGCGCGATCAGCCGGTCGACGGTCTCGCGCTCGGCTGCCATGGCCCGGCGCTCGAAGGTCGAGATTTCGGCAGCGATATCGTCGAGCGCGGCCTCTTCTTCGGGCGTGATGCCGCCTTCGCCGAAGCCGAGCGAGCCGACGAGGGCGCGATGCACGATGAGGTCTGCATAACGGCGGATCGGCGAGGTGAAGTGGGCGTATTTCATCAGGTTGAGGCCGAAATGGCCGATATTCTCCGGTCCGTAGATCGCCTGGCTCTGCGAACGCAGCACCATCTCGCTCACCATGGTCTGATGCGGCGTGCCGTCCGCCTTCGCCAGAATGCCGTTGAAGTTGTTGGCGCGCATGTTGCCGCCCTTGGCAAGCGAGATGCCGAGCGTGGCCAGGAACTCGCGCAGGATCTCCTGCTTGGCAAGCGTCGGGCCGTCATGGATGCGGTAGATCAGCGGCTGACGCTTCTTTTCGAGCGTCTCGGCGGCGCAGACGTTCGCCTGGATCATCATCTCTTCGATCAGCTTATGCGCATCGAGCCGTGGCGGCACGACGACCCGGTCGACCGTGCCGTCGGGCTTCAGGAGGATCTTGCGCTCCGGCATATCGAGTTCCAGTGGCTGGCGCCGGTCGCGTCCCCGCTTCATCACCTCATAGGCATGCCAGAGCGGCTTCAGGATCGGCTCGAGCATCGGTCCGGTCTGATCGTCCGGTTTCCCGTCGATGGCTGCCTGCGCCTGCTGGTAGGAGAGCTTGGCGGCACTCTTCATCATGATGCGATGGAAAGTGTGGCCGATCTTGCGGCCTTCCCCGGAAAAGCTCATGCGCACGGCGAGTGCCGGGCGGTCGACGCCTTCTTTCAGCGAGCAGAGATCGTTGGAGATGCGCTCCGGCAGCATCGGCACGACGCGATCGGGAAAATAGACGGAGTTACCGCGCTTCAGCGCCTCGCGGTCGAGCGGTGAATTGGGGCGGACATACCAGGAGACGTCGGCGATCGCCACGGTGACGATGACGCCGCCGGGATTGTCGGGCGAGGGGTCGAGCTCGGCATAAACGGCGTCGTCATGGTCCTTGGCATCGGCCGGGTCGATGGTGATCAGCGGCACGTCGCGCCAATCCTCGCGATGCGACATGCTGGCCGGTTTTGCGGCGTCCGCCTCGGCGATGACAGCCGGCGGGAAGACATGCGGGATGCCATGCGCATGGATCGCGATCATCGAGATCGCCTTTTCCGAGCCGACGGAACCGACGACGGAAAGAACCTTGGCGCGCGGCAGGCCGAAACGGCCGAGACGGGCGATTTCGACTTCGACCAGATCGCCGTCCGTGGCGCCGCCGGTGAAGTCGGGATCGATCACCATCTCCTCGCCGCGCCGTTCGATCGGCAGCAGCCGCCCGCCGCCGCCGGGTGCTATGCGGAAAACCCCCATCGAGGCGCCGCGGCGCTTGTCGATCACTTTGATGATCCGCGCCGTATAGGCCGGCCCGCCGCGATCGACAGCCGGGAAGATCTTCGCCAGGATGCGGTCGCCGAGCCCGGCGACAGGCGCCTTGCCCTTGCCCTGGCGGCCTGCGGGCGATTGCTGGCGGATGGCGACGGCGGGTGCTACGCCCTGGTCCTCCGGCCATTCCGCCGGCCGGCCGATCAGATCGCCGTCCTTGTCGCGCGTGGTGATATCGAGGACGGTGACAGGCGGCAGTGCACCGGGCCGGATCAGCGACTTGCGGTTCTTCTGCAGCATGCCTTCCTGCTCGAGCTCCTGCAGCATGTGCTTGAGTTCGACGCGGTTGTCGCCCTTCAGGCCGAAAGCCTTGGCGAGTTCACGCTTGGACGCTTTCTGCGGATGATCGGCGATGAAGCGCAGGATCACCTCGCGCGAAGGCAGCGCGCCGTGGACGATGTTCAGCGGCTCGACGGCGGGAGCGTCCTTGCCGGTGCGGCCGGTCTTGCCCGGGCGCTTGCCCGAAGGGTTCGTTCTCTCGCGCGGTATTCTGCTCACGTCAGCCCTTTTTCGATTTCGCGGGCGCTTTCGCCTTCGTTGCCTTCGGTTTGGCGGCCGTCTTGGTGCTCTTGGCCGCGGCGGCGGCGGCCTTCGGCTTGGCTTTCGCCTTGGCCGTCTTGCTCGCCGGGGCCTTGCCGGCCTTCTCCGCGATCAGCGCAAGCGCCTCCTCGACGGTGATCGCCTGGGGATCCTTGCCCTTCGGCAGTGTGGCGTTGACCTTGCCCCAGTTGACATAGGGGCCGTACTTGCCGTCGCGAACGGTGATGGCGCCGCCATCAGGATGATCGCCGAGCGTCTTCAGCGCTGCCGGAGTGCCGCGCGCACCCCGGCCCGGGGCCTGTTTCGCCTTTTCGGCGATAACAGTCACGGCGCGGTTGAGGCCGACCGAGAACACGTCCTCGACGGTTTCCAGATTGGCATACGAGCCGTCGTGCAGGAGGAACGGCCCATAGCGGCCGATTCCGGACGAGATCATCTTGCCCGATTCGGGATGTTTGCCGATGTCGCGCGGCAGCGAGATCAGCGCCATCGCCTTTTCATAATCGATGTCCTCGGGCTTCCAGCCCTTCGGCAGCGAAGCGCGTTTGGCTTCCTTGCCGTCGCCGCGCTGGATATAGGGGCCGAAGCGGCCGGAACGCAGCGTCAGCTCCTCGCCGGTCGTCGGATCGGTGCCGAGGTTCTTCGGCTCGTTGAGCGCAGCACCGTCCGCTTCTCCGCCGTTTTCGGAGGAGAGCTGGCGGGTGTAGTTGCAGTCCGGATAGTTGGAGCAGCCGACGAAGGCGCCATATTTGCCGAGCTTCAGCGACAGGTTGCCGGTGCCGCAGACCTGACAGATGCGCGGGTCGCTACCGTCCTCCCGTTTCGGGAAGACGAGGGGTGCCAGCGCCTCGTTCAGCGAATCGAGCACGTTGGTGACGCGCAGTTCCTTGGTGTCCTCGATCTGGGCGAAGAAATCCTTCCAGAAATCGCGCAGCACCTGCTTCCAATTCAACTCGCCGGCGGAAATCCGGTCAAGCTTCTCTTCGAGATCGGCGGTGAAGTCGTATTCGACATATTTGGTGAAGAAGCTCTCGAGGAAAGCGGTCACCAGCCGGCCCTTGGCCTGCGGGATCAGCTTGCGCTTGTCGATCGTCACATAGTCGCGGTCGCGCAGCGTCGCGAGCGTCGCGGCATAGGTGGAGGGGCGGCCGATGCCGAGCTCTTCCATCTTCTTGATCAGCGAGGCTTCCGAATAGCGCGGCGGCGGTTCGGTGAAATGCTGCGTCGAATTGATCTTCTGCTTGGCGAGCGCCTCGCGCGCATTGATCTCCGGCAGGCGGCCATCCTCGTCGCCGTCGTCGCTCTGCTCGCCATCTTCCTTCTGGTCGGTATAGGCGGCGATGAAACCATCGAAGCGGATGACCGAACCGACGGCGCGCAGACCGGCTTTTTCGCCCTTGTTGTCGGCGGTGATTTCAGCCGTCGTGCGCTCGATCTCGGCCGACGCCATCTGGCTGGCGATGCCGCGCTTCCAGATCAGCTCGTAGAGCCGGATCTGGTCGGCATCGAGGAATTTGCGCACACGATCAGGCGAGCGGTCGAAATCGGTCGGACGGATCGCCTCGTGCGCCTCCTGGGCGTTCTTCGCCTTGGTGGAATAGAAGCGCGGCTTTTCCGGCATGTAGCGCTCGCCGAACTGGTCGACGATGGCGCTGCGCGCCGCATCGATCGCTTCCGGCGCCATCTGCACGCCGTCGGTTCGCATATAGGTGATGAGACCGACCGTCTCGCCGCCGATATCGACGCCCTCATAGAGCTTCTGGGCAACCTGCATGGTGCGCGAGGCCGAGAAGCCGAGGTTGGAGGAGGCTGCCTGTTGCAGCGTCGAGGTCGTGAAGGGCGGTCCGGGATTACGCTTGACCGGCTTCGCCTCGACTGAGTCGACGACGTAGCTCGCACCTTCGAGCAATGCCTTGAGCCGGCCGGCATCTTCGCCGTTGCCGATTGCGCGCGGCTGCAAACGCTTGCCGCTCGCCGAAACCAGTTTCGCCTCGAACTCGTCGCCGCGCGGCGTCTTCAGCAGCGCCGAGATGTTCCAGTATTCTTCCGAGATGAAGCGCTCGATCTCGGATTCGCGGTCGCAAACGAGGCGCAGTGCCACCGACTGGACGCGGCCGGCCGAACGTGCGCCGGGCAGCTTGCGCCAGAGAACCGGTGAAAGGTTGAAGCCGACGAGGTAGTCGAGTGCGCGCCGGGCGAGATAAGCGTCGACCAGAGGCACATCGAGATCGCGCGGCGCAGCCATCGCGTCGAGCACCGCCTTCTTGGTGATCGCGTTGAAGACGACGCGCTTGACCGACTTGCCGGTGAGCGCGCGCTTCTTGTTCAGCATGTCGAGAACATGCCAGGAAATCGCCTCTCCTTCGCGATCCGGGTCGGTCGCGAGAATGAGACCGTCCGAGGATTTCAACGCGTCGGCAATGTCCTTCATGCGCTTGGCGGAGGCGCTGTCGACCTCCCAAAGCATTTCGAAGTCCTGATCAGGAAGAACTGAGCCGTCCTTGGCAGGCAGATCGCGCACATGGCCGAAGGAGGCGAGCACTTTGTATCCCGGACCCAGATACTTATTGATCGTCTTGGCCTTGGCAGGCGATTCCACCACTACAACATTCATGATGATTCTCTAAAAAGGAAACGACGCCAGCGTTGAAGCCAGCGCGACACACACCGCAACATGGATATCGGCCCTCCGACATGGACAGGGAAATCGCCGCGGTCAAGGGGTTTGCTACAATTTTACCTCTTGCGTCTGCTGCAGCCTAAGGGAGAGTATTGAGAAAATACAATCAAAGATAGGTTGTCGAAGGTTTTCGACCCAGGGTTCGGCAATTCGCAAAGCCGCTGCCCGATTTGTACCCAGGTTCAATCGGAAAGCGAGACGAGGCCGCCCTGATGGCGGTGCAGCCTGCCTGATATATCGAGTTCCAGAAGGATGAGATAGACCGCGGATGCCGACAGGCCGGTATGGCGGATGACGTCGTCGATCTCGACCGGCGTCGGCCCGAGCGCATCGATGATGCGGTTTCGATCGGAATCACCTGGTGGCACCGACATTGCCTTGCCGTCAGGTGCCGGTTTCTCCGCCATCGATGATGGGAACAGGTCGAATTGCGCAAGCGGCGCCAGGGCCTCGATGACATCGGCGGGTGCGGTGACGATCGAAGCGCCGTCCTTCAGCAGGCCGTTGGTGCCATGGCAGCGCGGATCGAGCGGCGAGCCGGGCACGGCAAACACCAGGCGGCCGAACTCGCCGGCAAGCCGCGCCGTGATCAGCGAGCCCGAACGCGTCGCCGCTTCGATGACGACGAGGCCGAGCCCGATGCCGGCGATCAGCCGGTTTCGGCGTGGGAAGTCGCGGGCGCGGGGTTCCCAGCCGAAGGGCATCTCGCTCACCGCCAGGCCATTGCCACCGGTTATCTCTTCGAGCAGACCGATATTCTCCGGCGGGTAGGGCTGGTCGAGGCCGCCGGCGAGTGCTGCGATCGTGCCCGTGTCGAGGCTTGCCCGGTGGGCGGCGGTGTCGATGCCGCGTGCCAGGCCGGAGACCACGGTGTAACCCGCCCGGCCGCAGTCGCGCGCAACCATCGCGCCGAATTTCGCGCCTGCGATCGAGGCATTGCGCGAGCCGACGATGCCGACGGCCGGTCGTTTGGCAGCGGCAAGCGCGCCCTTGACGGCCAGAAGCGGCGGCGCGCCGTCGATCTGCTTCAGCGCTTGCGGATAGTCCGGCTCACCGATGCCGACGAAGCGGGCGCCGAAGCGACGCGCCGCCTCCAGCTCCCGATGCGCCTCGGCCTCGCTGGCGATGCGGATTGCCCGTGTGGCGCCGCCACGCGCCGAAAGCTCCGGCAGTGCGGCAAGTGCTGCCTCGGCCGAACCGAAATGATTGATGAGGTCACGAAAGGTGGCAGGGCCGATATTGTCGGAACGGATAAGGCGCAGCCAGGCAATTCTTTGCCGCTCGGTCAGCACGACGCCTTTTGGTCCGGCGCTCAGCGCATCCATTATCCCTTTGCCCCGATCTTGCTTTCCGTCCCGCCCATCAGCCGCGAAATATTCGCCTTGTGCTTCCAGTAGGAGATGAGGGTCATGATCGCCATGACAGCCGCAACCTTTTCGTTGCCCAATATCCACAGCGCAACTGGAATGACAAGCATGGCAACCAGCGCCGAAAGCGAGGAGTAGCGGGTGGTGAAGGCGACTGCCAGCCAGACGGCGGCGAAGAGTACGACCATGATCGGCGCGACGCCGAGCAGGGTGCCGATATAGGTGGCGACACCCTTGCCGCCCTTGAAGCCGATCCAGACCGGGAAAAGATGGCCGATAAAGGCGAAGAAGCCGGCGATGATCGCGGCTTCCTCACCGAGGAAATAGCTGACGACCCAGGCCGCGGCCGATGCCTTCAGCGCATCGAGCAGCAGCGTCGCCGCGGCGAGCGTCCGGTTTCCTGTTCTCAGCACATTGGTCGCGCCGATATTGCCGGAGCCGATGCTGCGCACGTCGCCGAGGCCGGCGGCGCGCGTGAGGATCAGGCCGAACGGGATCGAGCCGAAAAGATAACCGATAATGGCGGCGGCAAGCGCGATCGGCAGCGTGATCTGCCATGACATGAGATTGGATAACATATGCCCTCAGCCTCTCCGTGGCCTATCCTCGAGTCAGCCTTCTCCCGCTGCGGGATGGACGGCGATCGTGTCGGTTCTAAATTGCGTGGACAAGCTTTCCCGAGACGTATGTCGCGACCGCCCGCCCACTGAAGCGCGCATCCTCGAACGGCGTATTCTTCGAGCGGGAGAGAAGCATGTCTTTGGCGACAAGCCAAGGCTCATCGAGATCGATCAGCGCGATATCGGCCGCAGCGCCCGGCTTCAGCGTGCCGGCATTCAGGCCGAAAATCTGAGCGGGGCGGGTCGACATGGCGTCGATCAGGCGCATCAGGCTCACCTGGCCGCCATGATGAAGTCTGAGCGCTGCCGCCAGCATGGTTTCGAGGCCGATCGCGCCATCCTCTGCCTCGCTGAAGGGCAGGCGCTTCGTATCGACGTCCTGAGGGTCGTGCGAGGACACGATGATATCGATCGCGCCGCTCGCAACGGCGTCGGCCATGGCCACCCGGTCGTCTTCCGGGCGCAGCGGCGGATAGAGCTTGAAGAAGGTGCGGTATTCGCCGATGTCGTTTTCGTTGAGCGCCAGATTGTTGATCGAGATGCCGCAAGTCACCTTGGCGCCGCGGCTGCGGGCACGCTCGATCGCCTCGACCGATTCCGGCACCGAGATCATCGCTGCGTGATAACGGCCGCGCGTCAGCTGAGCGATCCTCAGATCGCGTTCGAGCGGGATGAGTTCGGCTTCTTTTGGAATGCCGGAAAGCCCGAGCCAGCTGGCGAAAAGCCCCTCATGCATGACGCCGTTGGCGCCGAGATATTTGTCGCGCGTCTCGCAGGAGACGACGGCGCCGAATTCGCGCGCATAGGTCATGATCCGGCGCAGCACCTGCGTGTCGTGGACGCTGGAATGGGCATCGGTGAAGGCAACGGCGCCGGCCTGCATCAAGAGGCCGATCTCCGTCATCTCCTCGCCGGCAAGGCCCTTGGTGATCGCGGCTGCCGGATAGACGTTGACGGCGGCCGTATCCCGTGCCGTCTTCTTGACGAATTCGACGAGCGCGATGTCGTCGATAACAGGATCGGTGTCCGGCATCATGATGATCGAGGTGACGCCGCCGGCCGCCGCCGCCCGGCTCGCCGAGGCGATCGTCTCGCGGTGTTCGCCGCCGGGTTCGCCGACATGGACGCGCGCATCGACGAGGCCGGGCGTCGCGACAAGGCCCGTGCAGTCGCGGATGACGGCTCCATCAGGCGCGCCCTGGTTCTGCGCCTTGTGGCCGGCGGCGAAAATCACGCCGTTTTCGGCAATGATCGTCCCAACCTCGTCGAGATTGCGCGACGGGTCGATGATGCGGACGTTCTTGAGGACGATCGGGTTGCTCATGCCATCATTCCATCGCTTCGGGGACCCTGGTTCTGCGAGACGAGCAGCGTCTCCATGACGGCCATGCGCACCGCGACCCCCATTTCCACCTGTTCGGCGATGACGCTCTGCGGTCCGTCCGCCACTTCCGAAGCGATCTCGACGCCGCGATTCATCGGGCCGGGATGCATGACCAGCGCGTCGTCCTTCGCCGCTTTCAGCGTTTCGGCGTCGAGCCCGTAGAAGTGATAGTATTCGCGCACCGAAGGCACGAAGGCGCCGGACATGCGCTCGCGCTGCAGCCGCAGCATCATCACCACGTCGGCGTCCTTCAGCCCTTCCCGCATCGAATGGAAGACCTCGACGCCCATCTCGGCGATGCCGGCCGGCAGGAGGGTCGCGGGCGCAACGACACGGACGCGGGCGCCCATGGCATTGAGCAGCAGAATATTGGAGCGCGCCACCCGCGAATGCAGCACGTCGCCGCAGATCGCCACGATGATGCGCGACAGCTTCCCCTTGGCGCGGCGGATCGTCAGCGCGTCGAGCAGCGCCTGGGTCGGATGTTCATGCTGCCCGTCGCCGGCATTGACGACCGAACAGGAGACCTTCTGGGCGAGAAGGGCGGCCGCTCCCGCGCTCGAATGGCGGATCACCAGCACATCAGGGCGCATCGCATTCAGCGTCATCGCCGTGTCGATCAGCGTTTCGCCTTTCTTCACAGAGGAATTGCCGACCGACATGTTCATGACGTCGGCGCCGAGCCGCTTGCCGGCAAGCTCGAAGGAGGCCTGCGTGCGGGTCGATGCCTCGAAGAAGAGGTTGATCTGCGTCAGCCCGCGCAGCGTCGACGTTTTCTTCTCTCTCTGGCGGCTGATCTTGACGGCCTCGTCCGCCTTGTCGAGAAGATAGGTGATATCCTGCTCGGTGAGGCCCTTGATGCCGATGAGGTGGCGGTGGGGGAAAAAGACCATGACCCTGCCTCTTGCTGTCTCTGGCGGGTCTATAAAGAGTGCGGCCCGCCGGGGCAAGCATGTGCTGTGGGCAAAGGCTTATGTCCCCATGCATTTTCGCCCGAATTCCGATAGAGCAGAATGAACCGAATCATAACTTCCGGTTTCCCTTTGCCGGGTTCTTACACTAGAAGCGAATTATGACCTCCGCCAACCGGACTGACGACAAACTCGCAGAACTCAACCAGCCGAGCCTGTGGTCCGGCATCAACGCCTATCGGTCCGATCCGCTGATCGTCGACCTGACGGCGGCCCTGCCGCGCGGCATCCGCGAAGACCTGGAAAACATGGGCCGCTACGTCACCTCGCCGGAGGCGCAGGAGATGGCGCGCATGGCGAACCAGGGCGCCCCTCAGCTGCGCACCCACGGTCCGCGCGGCGAGCGCCTCGATATCGTCGAATTCCATCCCGCCTGGCATGCGTTGATGCGCCGCTCCATGTCGGTCGGCCTGCATTCCTCCGTCTGGGATCCCCAGGCCGATACCGAGGCCAAGGACGAGGCCCACAAGGTTCGCGCCGCGCGGTTTTATCTGACGTCACAGCTGGAATCCGGCCATCTCTGCCCGCTGACGATGACGAGCGCCTCCGTTGCGGCGCTCTCGGCTTCGCCCGCAGTCCAGAAGGACTGGGCGCCCAAAATTCTCTCGCGCAAATATGATTCGTCGAACAAGCCCGCCATGCAGAAATCCGCCGTGACCATCGGCATGGGCATGACGGAAAAGCAGGGCGGCACGGATGTGCGCGCCAACAGGAGCGCTGCCGAAAAGGTCAGCGAGGGCATCTATCGGCTGTCCGGGCACAAATGGTTCATGTCCGCGCCGATGAGCGATGCCTTCATTATGCTGGCGCAGACGAAGGAGGGCATGGGCTGCTTCCTCGTGCCGCGCCTTCTGGAGGATGGTTCTGCCAACGGCCTGCAGTTCCAGCGGCTGAAGGACAAGGTCGGCAACCGCTCCAACGCCTCTTCCGAGGTCGAATTTACAGACACGTTCGGTTTCCTGCTCGGTGGTCCGGATGCCGGCATCCGCACCATCCTCGACATGGTGACGCTGACCCGGCTCGACTGCGCGCTGGCCTCGTCAGGCATGATGCGCGCCTCGCTCGCCGAAGCCGTGCACCACACCCGCGGCCGCAGCGTCTTCGGCAAGATGCTCGTCAACCAGCCGATCATGACGCGCGTGCTCGCCGACATGGCGCTCGATGTCGCCGCCGCGACGGCACTGTCCTTCCGTCTTGCCGACGCCTTCGACAAGGCGCGCGGCAATGCCGAGGAAGCGGCCTATGCCCGCGTCATGACGCCGGTCGCCAAATACTGGTGCTGCAAGATCGCGCCCGCGCTGATCTACGAGGCGATGGAATGCATCGGCGGCAACGGCTACATCGAAGAACGCCCGATCGCCCGCCATTACCGCGAGGCTCCGGTCAATGCCATCTGGGAAGGCTCCGGCAACGTCATGGCACTCGACGTGCTGCGCGTGCTCAACCGCGGCAAGGATCTGTTCGAAACGGTCTTTGCCGGCCTTGCCCGCGATCTCGGCCCCGCCGGCAAGAAGACGATCGACGTGCTGCGCGCCGCAATCGCGCTGTGCGAACAGGATGAGGGCGCCGCGCGCCTGCTCGTCGAACAACTGGCGCTCGCCGCCGGTGCAGCCGAACTCTATCGCCTTGGGGCAGGGCGCATTGCCGATGCCTTCATCGAGACGCGTCTTGCCGGCGGCTGGCGCTCCACCTACGGCATGCTCGATTCCCGCTTCGACGCCAGCTATATCGTCGACCTGCTCTATCCCCCGGCCGCCTGATCGCAAGCAGGGCTAGGCGCTATCGAGGCCGAGACGCTCGGCCATCGGATCGAACTGTCGACGACGATCACAGTTTATCGTCCAGCCGGTCGCGACGTATCGCGCCGAGGTCGCCTTCCCAGCCTATCCCCGCCAGATTTGCCATCGCATTTTTCCGCCAGTGTTTCTCGACAAGGTTTCGCAAAGCCTGCTCGACAGTGGCCTTTTCGTCGCCAATCCCGCGGCGGTCATTGCCGCGTCGAGCAAAGCATCATCGATATCGATATTCGTGCGTATGACCGCGCCTTATGTGTATCATCATCATAAAAGATACAAATCCACGTCACGGCGGCTCAAGTTCGGCGATGATGTCCATCGGCACAAACAAAAATCCGGCCGCGTCGCCGCGGCCGGATTTCAGTGTTTACGTCCGAAAATCAGCGTTCAGAAGAAGCCACGGCGCTGCCACCAGCCGGCTTTCTTCGGCTTGCCGTCATCGCCTTCGCCATTCTCGACGCGGGTGGATTTCACCGTCGGTTCGGAGGAGGAGATATTGGATTCGCGGTTGGCGCGAACCGGCTTTGCTTCTTCCTGAACGGATGTTTCGAGATCGGCGGAGGCTTCCACCAATTCCGGTTCGGCCTCGACCACAGGGGTCGTCTCTGCAACCGGTTCCTCGACCGGCGCTGCGGCCGGTTTGCGGCGGCCGCGGGCACGGGCGGGCTTTACCTCTTCGGTTATGACAGGCGCGCTCTCGACGGCTGCCATCGCGGCCTGGCCTTCGTCGGCCTGTTCGGCAATCGCCTCGACCGCTACGGCTTCGCTCGGAGCGCCGTCGTTCGAAACCTCGTCGCCTTCGTCCTCGTCGCCGCCATTGTCTTCACCGGCTTCGCCAGCCGTCAGTTCGGAACCATCCTCGGCGCGATTGCGACGGCCGCCACGCTTGCCGCGACGGCGGCGCTTGCGGCGCTGCGATTCCTCGCTTTCAGCGCGTGTCTCGGGCGTGGCCTCGGTGTTTTCATCACCTTCGCCGCCCTCGTCGTCACCGTCCTCATCCTCGTCGCCGGCCTCGCCTGTCGCAGATAGCGGCTGTTCGGCATTGCCGTTGCGGCCGCGGCGGCGCCTGCGGCGCTTGCGCTTGCGGTTGCCGTCAGCTTCGCCTTCCGCGCGTGCCGCGACGGGCCGCTCGGAAACGGCCGGCTTTTCCTCGAGTTCCTCGTCTTCCTCCTCATCCACTTCGATGACGATGTCGTCGTCGTCATCCTCGGGAATGGCTGCGAAGTTGAAGAGCGTTTCGATCTTGACCGGGTTTTCCACCGGCTCGCCGCGATCGATCGCGAAATGTTGCGCGCCGACCGAGCCGTCCGCATCGATGATGATCGCGACGCCGAAGCGGCTCTCATAATCGATGATCGTCTGGCGCTTGTGGTTGAGCAGGTAGAGCGCGATGTCAGGCGTGGTGCGCACGGTGATGTTGTGCGTAGTGTTCTTGAGCAGATATTCCTCGATGCCGCGCAGCACATGCAGCGCGACGGAGGACTGCGAACGCACATGGCCGCTGCCGCCGCAATGCGAGCAGACCTGCGTGGTCGATTCGAGAACCGAAGCGCGAATGCGCTGGCGCGACATTTCGAGCAGGCCGAAATGCGAGATCCGGCCGACCTGGATGCGGGCGCGGTCGTTCTTCAGGCATTCCTTCAGCTTCTTCTCGACGGCGCGGTTGTTGCGCTTCTCTTCCATGTCGATGAAGTCGATGACGATCAGGCCGGCAAGGTCGCGAAGGCGAAGCTGGCGGGCGACTTCGTCTGCAGCCTCGAGGTTCGTCTGCAGCGCGGTGTCCTCGATCGAATGTTCGCGGGTCGAGCGGCCGGAGTTGACGTCGATCGAGACCAGCGCTTCGGTCTGGTTCATGATCAAGTAGCCGCCAGACTTAAGCGTCACCTGCGGCTGCAGCATGCGGTCGAGCTGAGCCTCGATACCGGAACGCGAAAAGATCGGATGGATGTCGCGGTAGGGTTGAACCACCTTGGCATGGCTCGGCATCAGCATCTTCATGAAGTCTTTCGCTTCACGATAGCCTTCTTCGCCGGAAACGATGACTTCGCTGATATCCTTGTTGTAGAGGTCGCGGATCGAACGCTTGATCAGCGAGCCTTCCTCATAGACGAGGCAGGGAGCGGTGGACGCCAGCGTCAGCGTGCGCACATTCTCCCAGAGGCGCATCAGATATTCGAAGTCGCGCTTGACCTCGACCTTGGTGCGGTTGGCACCGGCGGTGCGAAGGATAACGCCCATGCCCTGCGGCACCTCGAGCAGGCGCGCGATTTCCTTCAGGCGCTTGCGGTCGGCAGGATTGGTGATCTTGCGGGAAATGCCGCCCCCGCGCGCCGTGTTCGGCATCAGCACCGAATAGCGGCCGGCGAGCGAGAGATAGGTGGTAAGGGCTGCACCCTTGTTGCCGCGCTCTTCCTTGGCGACCTGCACGAGCAGGATCTGGCGGCGCTTGATGACTTCCTGAATGCGGTACTGCTTGCGCGGCTTGCGCTGCACGCGGTCCGGCACTTCTTCCATCGCGTCTTCGGCGCCGACGGATTCGATGACTTCCTCTTCGCCGTGATCGTCATCGTCGTCGTCGTCATCGTGGCGACGCTTGCTGGTATCGACGTCTTCGGAAATCGAGTCGGTTTCCACCATCGCAGCCATCGCGCCGCCGGTCGAACCGTCATCCTCATTGTCGACGCTCGAAGCGCCTTCGGCTTCTACGTCTGTGGGAACAGCGTCCTCGGTCGCGGTCGTTTCGGCAACCGGTTCTACGACCTTCTTACGGCTGCGGCGCGGCCTTGCCTTCTTGGCCGGCGCTTCCTCGGTGGCCTCGGGTGATGCCGCGGCCTCGACCGCTGCGGTCTCTTCCGTTACGGCAGCCGTTTCCGGCGCCTCTGCCGGAACGATGCCGACATCCGGCTGATCCTGCTTGGAAAGATCGACCATCGGCGCGGTTTCGACATGCTCGACATCTTCGTCGCGGCGATGCTCCTCGGCTTCGGCCCGAAGCAGTGCCTGACGGTCGGCAAGCGGTATCTGATAATAGTCGGGATGGATTTCGGCGAAGGCCAGGAAGCCGTGCCGGTTGCCGCCGTAATCGACGAAGGCGGCCTGCAGCGAGGGTTCGACCCTCGTTACCTTTGCAAGATAGATGTTGCCGCGGATCTGCTTCTTGTGCTGGGACTCGAAGTCAAATTCTTCTATGCGGTTCCCGCGAACGACAACGACGCGCGTCTCTTCCTCGTGAGACGCATCGATAAGCATTTTGTCTGCCATGTAAGCTGTGCTCCTCGGCGTGGCCGCGAGAGCGCATTCCCGACTGCTGTTGAAACAGAAAGAATGCGGTCCACTGTGGTCGCGCCGGATAATGAAAGTCGCGCCTGATGCGAGGGGGAGGGCAGCAGCCAGACCGCAGCCGGAACCATTTCGGTCCGGGGCCTGTACACTTCAGATAAAACCTGCTGCGAAACCATCAACAACCAAGCGTGATCGACAAATACGAAGACCCGTTCGGGTCCGATGAGTTTGCTCCCTGAGAGCGTGGTGGCTGATCCACCAATGAATTCCGACAATAAGCCGGAAAATCAGGATCCAGTTCTAGGGATTAAGCGCATGAGACGGCGGACGATGACCGGTGTGGCGCCAGGTCCTGATCTGGCTGGCAGCCTTTGCGGCGACTCTATCCCGTCAACACTTTACCCTGAAATTCGTTGTATGTTTTCTGTGTCACAATAGCAAGGGAAAAGCCAAATGTGCCATAATATTGATGGATTTCGCAACGCATACAAACTGGGGATAAAGTGATCGCGATTCGGCAGGCTGCAGCGGGTGTTTCGTCACAGGACGTTGGTCGCGGCCGCGTCAGGTCCATTGCAATACAGATAGGGTGTGGCGGTTTATTGTTTAAGAGGGCTCGGATCGCGGCGAAATCCGCAGCGCGGCGATCGACATTCGCAAGGCGGGTTCTGGCGGCGCTTTTGGCTGCTAGTCTGCTGCCGGCCGCTGCCAGCTCTGTCGAGGCCAGGGATCCGCTGCTTGCCTATGGCGCGCGCATCGTCGGCGACGACGCCAGGACCCGCATCGTCATCGATTTCGATCGCGAGCCGCGTTTTTCCGTCCACTATATCGCCAATCCGGAACGCATCGTCGTTGACTTGCCGGCGACCGCCTTCGGTTTTCCGGCGAAGGATCTTGCCGCCCGCGGCCTGTTCAAGGATATCCGCTACGGCAAGATGGACGAAGAGAGCGCCCGCATCGTGCTGACGACGGCAGGGCCGGTGAAGCTGGCGCTTGCCAAGGTGCAGGCCGATGAGACGGGCAACGGCCATCGCCTCGTGCTCGATGCGGAGATGATCGACAAGAAGGCCTTTGCCGAATTGGTGAAGACGCAATCCTGGAGCGATCGGACCGAGGCGGCTCAGACGACGAGCGCCATTCCGGCACCGCAAAAGGCTGCGCCCGGCGATTTCGTCATCGCCGTCGACGCCGGCCATGGCGGCATCGACACCGGCGCGATCGGCGTCGACACCAAGACCGAGGAAAAGCAGGTGACGCTTGCCTTCGCCAAGGCTTTGACCGACCGGCTGAACAAGGAACCGGGCATCAAGGCTTTCCTGACGCGCGAGGACGACGAGTTCCTGTCACTTTCGCAGCGTGTGCTGATCGCCCGCCAGAACCATGCCGGCCTGTTCATTTCGCTGCATGCCGATACGCTGAAGCAAAAGGATATCCGCGGCGCGACCGTCTACACGATCTCCGACAAGGCATCCGACAAGCTCGCCGCCGACCTTGCCGAACGCGAAAACCTTTCCGACCAGATCGCCGGCAAGGAGACCGTCGCCGAGCCGCCCGAGGTTGCCGACATCCTGCTCGATCTGACGCGGCGCGAGACGCAGGCCTTCTCGATCTCGCTGGCCGAGAGTGTGCTGAATTCCTTCAAGGATCAGGTCGGCACCATCAACAATCCGCACCGTCATGCCGGCTTCCGCGTGCTGCAGGCCCCTGACGTGCCGTCGATCCTTCTCGAGATCGGGTTCCTCTCGAATGCCGAGGACGAGAAACTGCTGCTCGACGAGGCCTGGCGCGGCAAGATCGCCGGTCTCTTGACCGACGCCGTGAAGCGATACCGTGCCGCCGTCATGGCGAATGGCGGCTGACGCACGCCGCCCAAAAATCTGTAGCGATTGCGGCACGGCGGCCCGCATAAAACAAAGATTCATAAAAACAAATATTTAAGTCCGCCGCATGAATCAAATTCTGAGGAAGATACCTCCGATTGGTGGCGGCGACGGGCGTTGCTTGGATGTGACAGTTCTAATGAAACGCGGCCGCGGCGGTGAATGCGGCGCAGACAGCCCTATTTTGCTCACATTCGCGCCGTTACTCCGGCTTATGTTTCGTAAGCCTTGAGCGCGGAATCGGCTTGTGGCGGTGGCGCTCATAGAGTAAGCCGCGCAACGTGCAAATTGCCTTGATCTGTGCAATCGTTGCGGCTGCGCCGATTGAAGATCGAAAAGACCGGTAGCTGAAATATGGTTAGACTTTTTGGATATTTCTTCGGAATGGCCTGCGTCCTGTTTCTGGTCGCGGCGGCGGGTATTGCCATCTATCTCGCCAATGTCGCGAAGGATCTTCCGGACTATGCCGTTCTGAACAGCTACGCGCCGCCGGTGACGACCCGCGTCCATGCCGGCAACGGCGCTTTGATGGCCGAATACGCCAAGGAAAAGCGTCTCTTCCTGCCGATCCAGGCGGTTCCCGACCGCGTAAAGGCCGCTTTCCTGTCGGCCGAAGACAAGAATTTCTACAATCACCCGGGCGTTGATCTGACCGGTCTCGGCCGCGCAATCCTCGTCAACCTGCAGAATTTCGGTTCCGGCCGCCGCCCGGTCGGTGCCTCCACAATCACCCAGCAGGTGGCCAAGAACTTCCTTTTGAGCTCGGACCAGACGATCGACCGCAAGATCAAGGAAGCGATCCTCTCCTTCCGTATCGAGCAGGCCTACAGCAAGGACAAGATCCTCGAGCTCTACCTGAACGAGATCTTCTTCGGTCTGAATTCCTACGGCATCGCCGGCGCAGCACTCACCTATTTCAACAAATCCGTCACCGAACTGACCGTCGCCGAAGCCGCCTATCTGGCATCGCTGCCGAAGGGTCCTGCCAATTATCATCCTTTTCGCCATCCGGAAGCTGCGCTCGAGCGTCGCAACTGGGTGATCGACCGGATGGTCGAGAACGGCTATGTCAGCCAGCCTGACGGCGAGGAAGCCAAGAAGCAGCCGCTCGGCGTGACCGCCCGCACCACCGGCCCCTCGCTCTTTGCTTCGGATTATTTCGCCGAAGCCGTGCGCCGCCAGCTGATCGACCAGTACGGCGAAAAGGTCCTCTATGAGGGCGGCCTTTCGGTGCGCACGTCGCTCGATCCGCAGATGCAGATCGCTGCCCGCAAGGCGCTGCAGGACGGTCTGGTCACTTACGACGAGCGCCGCGGTTTCCACGGCCCGATCAAGCAGATCGATGCGAGCGGTGATTGGGGCAAGGCGCTTGCCGATATTCCCGCACTGTCAGATGTGCCGGAATGGCGGCTTGCCGTGGTACTCGCCGTGTCCGACAGCACCGTCGACATCGGCCTGCAGCCGGCCAAGGATGGCAGCGGCAAGGTTGTGGCCGATCGCCAGCGCGGCACGATCGACGCCAAGAACATGCAATGGGCATTCCGTTCGGCCGACGGCGCCCGCAAGACCACGAAATCGCCGGTCGGCGCCGTGTCCCCCGGTGACGTTGTCTATGTCGCAAAGCTCGGTGACGACGCGTCGACCTCCTATCGCCTGCAGCAGCCGCCGAAGGTGCAAGGTGGCCTGGTCGCCATGGACCCGAAGACCGGCCGCGTGCTCGCCATGGTCGGCGGCTTCTCCTATGCCCAGTCCGAATTCAACCGCGCCACCCAGGCGATGCGCCAGCCGGGCTCCTCGTTCAAGCCTTTCGTCTACGCGGCGGCGATGGACAATGGTTATACGCCGGCTTCGGTCATCATGGACGCGCCGATCGAAATCGTCTCGGGCGGCCAAGTCTGGAGGCCGGAAAACTACGGCGGCGAATCCGGCGGCCCGTCGACGCTGCGTTCGGGCATCGAGCATTCGCGCAATCTGATGACGGTGCGCCTCGCCAACGATCTCGGCATGAACATCGTCGCCGAATATGCCGAGCGCTTCGGCATCTATGATCACATGCTGCCGGTTCTTTCCATGTCGCTCGGCGCCGGCGACACGACGGTGCTGCGCATGGTCTCGGCCTATTCGGTCATCGCCAATGGCGGCAAGCAGATCAAGCCGACATTGATCGACCGCATCCAGGACCGCTACGGCAAGACGATCTTCAAGCATGAGGAGCGTCTGTGCGAGGGCTGCAATGCCGGTGACTGGCAGAACCAGGAAGAGCCGAATATCGTCGACAATCGCGAAACCGTTCTCGACCCGATGACCGCCTACCAGATCACCTCGATGATGCAGGGCGTCATCCAGCGCGGCACCGCTGCCGGCAAGATCGATCTCGGCGGTCGCGACGTCGCCGGAAAGACCGGCACCACCAATGACGAGAAGGATGCCTGGTTCGTTGGCTTCACCCCGGATCTGGTCGCCGGCCTCTATATGGGCTTCGATACGCCGGGCCCGCTCGGCCGCGGCGGCACCGGCGGCGTCTTGTCCGCCCCGATTTTCAACGAATTCATGCAGGCTGCCGTCAAGGACACGCCGGAATCGAAGTTCGTCATTCCATCAGGCATGAACCTGATTTCGATCGACCGCAAGACCGGCATGGCGGCGGGCGAAGGCGATCCGAACACCATCGTCGAGGCCTTCAAGCCCGGCACCGGCCCGGCCGACAGCTTCTCCGTGATCGGCATGGACAGCACCATGGCGCCGGAGGAAATCCTGAAGACCTCGCCGCAGGCGAACCAGGCCGTCCAGACCGGCACGCCCGGCCTGTTCTGACCGAGGCCTGAATTTTGCACGCCCGCCGCGGCCCTTTACATCCGCGGCGGGCGTCTCTAGAGCAATTCCAGCAAAAGTGCATAGCGGTTTTGCTGGGAAAAGCGCAAAGCGACTTTCCCAGGGAATTGCGCGAAACCAAAAAGATAGAGCATCTCCGTGGCTCGGAGAAAAACGGAAATGCGCTATCTCACCAGCACCTGAAGAAGACCGAGACAGAGAAGCAGGAAAATGCGAGCGGAAATCGAAAACGTGGTCGATGAAACCAAGCAGGCTATCACCCTGCTGAGGAGGCATCTTTGACTGGGACCAGGCGATAAGACGGCTGGACTGGTTGAACAACAAGGCAGAGGATCCGAACCTCTGGAACGACGCTTCCGAAGCGCAGAAGCTGATGCGCGAACGCCAGCAGCTCGATGACGGCATCAACGGCGTCAAGCAGCTCGAGCAGCAGCTGAACGACAATATCGAGCTGATCGAGCTTGGCGAGGAAGAGGGCGACCAGAGCGTCGTCAAGGAAGCCGAAGACACGCTTAAGGCCTTGAAGGCCGAGGCCGCGCGCCGCCAGGTGGAAGCCATGCTCTCTGGCGAAGCCGATGGCAACGACACCTATCTCGAAGTCCATTCCGGCGCCGGCGGCACCGAAAGCCAGGACTGGGCGAACATGCTTTTGCGCATGTACACCCGCTGGGCCGAACGCCAGCGCTTCAAGGTCGAGCTTCTCGAAGTCCATGATGGCGAAGAGGCGGGCATCAAGTCCGCGACCCTGCTCGTCAAAGGCCATAATGCCTATGGCTGGCTGAAGACGGAATCGGGCGTACACCGGCTGGTGCGCATCTCGCCCTACGACAGCAATGCGCGTCGCCACACCTCCTTCTCGTCGATCTGGGTCTATCCGGTTGTCGACGACTCGATCCAGATCGAGATCAACGAAAGCGACTGCCGCATCGATACCTATCGTTCGTCGGGCGCCGGCGGCCAGCACGTCAACACCACCGACTCGGCCGTACGCATCACGCATATCCCGACGGGCATCGTCGTGCAGTGCCAGCAGGAGCGCTCGCAGCACAAGAACCGCGCCAAGGCCTGGGACATGCTGCGTGCCCGCATGTATGAAGCCGAATTGAAGAAGCGTGAGGACGCTGCCAGCGCCGAAGCCGCTTCCAAGACGGAGATCGGCTGGGGCCACCAGATCCGCTCCTATGTGTTGCAGCCCTATCAGATGGTCAAAGACTTGCGCACCGGCGTCGCCAGCAGCGCGCCGGACGACGTTCTCGACGGCGACCTGAACGAGTTCATGGAAGCAGCACTTGCCCACCGCATCAGCGGCGCCGCCGACGCGGTTGTCGAGGATGTCGACTGATCGGATTGACGACGGATTGAAGTAACAAAGCCCCGGAGACGGGGCTTTTTTTGTTTTTGGAAGGCTGGCAGTCCGGCCCGCTTCAGCGGCTCGATCGTCGAGGCGGTCATAGCTCTGGTTCGGCGTAAGAACTTATCGTTTCACCTCATCGAGACGATGGCGGAAGGTCGCTGAGGCCGCCCTCGCATTTATATGATCACCCATGACTTGACATTTGTCGAGTCGATGTCGAATAATGTCATTGTCGATATCGGGGCTGGAGGTCGACGATGTCGATCGGTTCCCGCCAATCGGTTGCCGGTGCATGTGTGTAGGAGAAGAGGGTGGAGCTTTTGCTGGATGTGGAAGGGCTGAAGAAGTCCTTTGGTGGTGTCGCGGCATTGCGCGACGGCCGCTTCGAACTTCGCGCCGGCTCGGTCCACGCACTTTGTGGCGGCAACGGCGCAGGCAAGTCGACCTTTCTCAAAATCCTCATGGGTATCCATAATCGCGATGCTGGCTCGATCCGCCGTCGTGGCAAGGACGTGGACTTTGCCGGTCCCGCCGACGCGCTCGCCTCCGGCATTGCCATCATCGAGCAAGAGCTAAGTCCGGTTCCGCACATGACGGTGGCGGAAAACATCTATCTCGGCCGCGAGCCCTCGACACGTTTCGGCGGTATCGATTTCCGGACGATGAACCGCTCCGCCCAAGGGCTTCTCGACGATCTCGAATTCGATATTCGCGCCACCCAATACATGATGAACCTCTCCGTTGCGCAGATGCAGCTCGTCGAGATCGCCAAGGCGCTAAGCCACGATGCCGAGGTCATCTTCATGGATGAGCCAACCTCGGCAATCGGTGAGAAAGAGGCTCAGCAGCTCTTCGCGGCCATCCGGCGCTTGAAGGGGCAGGGACGCGGTATCGTCTATGTCTCGCACCGGCTTTCGGAAATCTTCCAGATCGCCGATTCCTATACCGTGTTTCGCGACGGCGCCTATGTCGGCAGCGGAGACCTCAAGCAGATCAGCCGTCCTGATCTCATCCGGATGATCGTTGGCCGGGAGCTGGCCGAGGAATATGTCAAGACCAATACGCCGACATCCGAAACCGGCCTCGAGGTTACGGCGCTGAGTTGCCCGAACAAGATCGAGGACATTTCCTTCTCCGCCCGCAAGGGCGAGATCTTCGGCATCTACGGGCTGATGGGCTCGGGGCGAACCGAGATCTTCAATTGCCTTTTTGGCCTCGAAAAATCCTCCGACGGCAGGATCGTCGTCGACGGCACCCGCATCTCCGTGTCGAAGCCGGCGGATGCGATGGCAAGTGGCCTGGCGCTGGTGACGGAGGATCGCAAACTCACGGGCCTCAATCTCTCCGACTCCGTTCGTGCCAACATCTGTATGGCAAGCTTACCGGAGATGAGCCCTTCCTTTGCCATGAGCCGCCGTCGCGAGGCCGAGGCCAGCCGCCGGATACAGGCGCAATTTCAGATCAAGGCCGCCCGTGACACCATGCCGGTCTCGGGCCTGTCAGGCGGCAATCAGCAGAAAGTGGTGCTCGGAAAATGGTTTCTTCGCAATCCGAAGGTGCTGCTGCTCGATGAGCCGACACGTGGCGTCGATGTCGGCGCCAAGCGCGAAATCTACCGCATCATCTGTGACTTTGCCGCGGCCGGCGGAACGGTCGTGATGATCTCATCGGAGATCGACGAAGTTCTGGGCATGTCGGACCGTATCATGGTGATGCGCGCCGGCAAGAGCGCGGGAATTTACAGCCGGGAGGAAACGGATGCCCAATCACTCGTCCACCTATCGACCTGATCAGGATCAGGTCATCCGTACGGCGCCAGAGGAGCAAGCAAGAGTGTCAGAGAGCGACGATAGCAATGCCGGCGGCTGGTTCAGTTCGGATCGGCGGCGGCTGTTGATTCAGGAATACGGTATCTTTCTCGCTTTTCTGCTTCTCGTGGTGGTCCTTTCGTTCTCGAACGAGTTCTTCCTGACCGGCGGCAATATTTCCAATGTGCTGCTGCAGACTTCGATCAACGGCGTGCTTGCCATCGGCATGACTTTCGTGATCCTGACCCGCGGCATCGATCTTTCGGTCGGTTCCGTCGTGGCGCTTGCCGGCATTGTCAGCGCCAGCTTCTCGACGACCTCCGCCACGGCGGCGATCGCCGGTGCGCCCTATCCGGTGGCCATCGGACTTGCGGTCGGCATTCTGGTCGGCGTTGCCTGCGGCGCGATATCGGGGGCGATCGTCTCGCGATTTTCCGTTCCGGCCTTCGTCGCCACCCTTGGCATGCTTTCGGCCGCGCGCGGCCTGACGCTGATCTATGGCGGCGGTCGCCCGGTTCCCGCGCTGACGCCGGCCTTCCGGTGGATCGGCACCGGCGACGTCTTCGGCATTCCGGCCCCCGTCATCATTCTCGCCGTCGTTTTCGCGGCTTCGTGGTGGATCCTCAGCCGGACGCGCTTCGGCCGCTACATCTATGCCGTCGGAGGCAATCCGCATGCGGCGAAGACCTCCGGTATCGACATCGGCCGCATCCGTTTCACTGTCTATGTCATTTCCGGCGGTCTTGCCGGTCTTGCCGGCATGCTGCTCAGCGCCCGTACGGGCTCGGCCTTGCCGCAGGCGGGCATTGCCTATGAGCTGGACGCGATTGCGGCGGTCGTCATCGGCGGCACAAGTCTGTCGGGCGGTGTCGGCCGGGTGACGGGCACGCTGATCGGTGCGCTCATCATCGGCGTCATGAACAACGGCCTCGATCTGATGGGGATCCAATCCTACTACCAGCAGGTGTTGAAAGGTGCCCTGATCGTCGGCGCCGTGATGCTCGACCAGAAGCGAACTTACGGGGCCTGAGCCCCATCGGAAACCGTGCCGGCCTTTGCCGGCCCGTTGCAGAGGCGAGCCATGCCGGCCGCTAAAACTTAAAGTGGAGGAGATTGAAATGAGAAAGCTTATGATTGCGCTTGCTTCGGCAACTGCCTTGCTGGCCTCGTCGGCCGTGGCCCAGGAAAAGATCAAGATCGGGGCAGCCCCTTACGGCCTCAATGCCGAGTTCATGCAGATCTGGGCGGCAGCGATGCAGGAGCACCCGGCCGTCAAGAGCGGTGAGGTCGAGCTGACTGTTTTCGACGGTCGCTATGACGCGCTGGTTCAGCAGGATCAGTTCAAGACGATGGTCACGCAGAAATACAATGCGATCATCTTTGCACCGATCGACGTCGATGCAGGCGCAGCAGCCGTGCAGTCGGCGGTGGATGCCGGGATTCCGGTGATCGGTTCGAACACCCGCGTCAATTCCGACCTGCTGACCTCCTATGTCGGTTCCGACGATACCATCTCGGGCTACATGGAAGCCAAGACCGTCCTCGACAAGCTCGGCTGCAAGGGCAATGTCGTCATCCTTGAAGGCCCGGTCGGCCAGTCCGCTCAGATCTCGCGCCTGGAAGGCAATAAGAAGGCGCTCGCCGAATGCCCTGACGTGAAGGTCCTCGAAGACCAGACGGCGAACTGGTCACGTGCCGAAGCGCAGACGCTGATGGAGAACTGGCTGACCGCGCACCCGAAACAGATCAACGGCGTGATAGGCCAGAACGACGAGATGGCGCTCGGCGCCATCGAGGCGATCAAGGCTGCGGGGCTCGACGAGAAGAGCTTTGCGATCGCCGGCATCGACGGCATCACCGACGCTCTTCGCGCCGTCAAGGCCGGCGAGATGACGTCGATCCTGCAGGACGCACGTGCACAGGCCCAGGGCGCTCTCGATCTTGCCATTTTCTACGCCAGGAAGGGCGACTACAAGCCGCAGTCCGATATCTGGGCGACCTACAAGGACATGCCGTGGAACGACGGCAAGGACAAGAATTACAATGTGCCTTGGACGCCGGTGACGGCCGACAACGTCGACAAGCTGCTCGCGACACGTAAATAATCCATTCTGTGGGGCGGGTTCGCCCGCCCCATGTCTCAGACAGGCCGGGAAGAGATCCATGACCGATTCAAAACAGATTGATCTGAATTTTTCGCTGGGCGGCAAGGTCGCCCTGGTAACGGGCGGCGCCTCCGGCATCGGCGATGCCATCGCATCGGCATTTGCCGCCAAGGGTGCGGTCGTCGGCGTGATCGACATCAATGAAACGGTCGCGAAATCCAAGGCCGACGCCCTCGGAAATGGCGCGAAATCCTTCGTCTGCGACGTTTCCAACCCGCAATCGGTGGAAGCCGTCATCGCTGCCGCGCAGGCGGCCTTCGCCCATATCGACATCGTCGTCAACAGCGCCGGTGTCGCCATGCTCGCCCCCGCCGAGGATCTCACCCTGGAGGCCTGGGACAGGACCATCGACATCAATCTCAAGGGAACGTTCCTCGTCTCTCAGGCTGTAGGCCGGGTCATGCTCAAGGCCGGCAAGGGCGGCAGGATCATCAATATCGCCTCGCAGGCCGGCACGGTCGCTATCGATCAGCACGTGGCTTATTGCGCCTCCAAATTCGGCGTCATCGGGCTTTCCAAGACGCTCGCCGCCGAGTGGGGGAAACATGGCATAACCGTCAATACGATTTCGCCGACAGTGGTTCTGACCGAGCTCGGAAGAAAGGCCTGGGATAACCCGCGCGGAGAGGAGCTGAAGAAGCGCATCCCGACGGGACGCTTCGCCTATCCCGAGGAGATTGCTGCGGCGGCGGTGTTTCTGGCATCGAGCGGCGCCGAGATGATCAACGGCGCGGATCTTCTGGTCGATGGCGGCTATACCATTGTCTGACACGCGGAAAACAGGAGGAACCATGCAGCGGTTTATCAACAATCCGGACGAGGTCGTCGAGGATACGGTCAAGGGCTTCGTCAAGGCGCATGCCGATATGGTCAGGCTCGGCAACGGCAATCCGCGCGTCATCGTTGCGCGCCATGCGCCCGTCGCGGGCAAAGTCGGGGTCATCACCGGTGGCGGTTCCGGCCATGAGCCCGCCTTTGTCGGCTATGCCGGACGCAATATGCTGGATGCCGTCGCGGTGGGTGAGCTGTTTTCGTCGCCGACAGCCAAGAGTTTTCTCGATGCCGCGCGCGAAGCCAATGGTGGCAACGGCGTCGTCTGCCTCTACGGCAATTATGCCGGTGACAACATGAACGTGAAGATGGCGATCAAACTCGCCGCCAAGGAAGGCATCACGATCGCGACCGTCGTCGCCAATGACGATGTATGTTCGGCCGGACCGGACGAGCGCGAGAAGCGACGCGGCGTTGCCGGCGAGATATTCATGTGGAAATGCGCGGGCGCCAAGGCTTCGCAAGGGGCGAGCCTCGAGGAAGTGCAGGCGACAGCGCAAAGGGCGATCGACAATTGCCGTTCCATCGGCATCGGCCTCGGTCCCTGCACGCTGCCTGCCGTCGGGCATCCCAACTTCCAGATTGCGCCGGGCACGATGGAAGTCGGCATTGGCCATCACGGCGAGCCGGGGGTCCGGGTCGAGCCGCTGAAGCCTGCCGCCGAGGTCGCACGCGAAATGGCCAGGATCGTTCTGGACGATCACGGCCTGGCATCGGGAACCGAAGTGGCCGTCATCGTCTCCGGCCTCGGCGCGACACCTTTGAACGAGCTTTATATCCTTCACGACACGATCGAAACCGAGATTACCGGGCGAGGACTGAAGATCTGCAAGACCTATATCGGAAATTACTTCACCTCGTTGGAAATGGTCGGTGCGACGCTGACCGTCATGGCGCTTGACGACGAGTTAAAGACGCTACTCGACGTCGATGTCCACTGCCCGGCAATGCCTTGATGGGAGACCAAGCGAATGCAGCAATTTGACAACGCTTCCTCGGGTGACATCGTTTTCTCGCTCGCGGATCGGATCATCGAGAACCGCGCTTATCTCAGCGAGATCGACGGCAAGATCGGCGACGGCGATCACGGGGTTAACATGGCCAAGGGATTTGGCATGGCAGCCGAACGGATCAAGGGCGCAGACATGTCGCTCGCAGAAGCTCTCGACACGCTCGGCACGGTGCTGATGACGGAAATCGGCGGGTCCATGGGGCCGCTCTACGGCGTCATGTTCATTCAGTTCGCTGAAACGATCGAAAAGGCTGCGCAGATCGATGCGGGGATGTTCAGCGCAATGCTGCACAATGGTCTTGAAGGCATTCAGGCGATCGGATCCGCGAAAGTCGGCGACAAGACCCTTCTCGATACGCTCGTGCCCGCCATAGAGGCGTTCGATCTGGCCAATAGCGATGGAAAGTCGTTTGCGGAATCGCTGAATGTTCTCGTCTCGGCCGCGGAGGCCGGCCGGGACAGCACCCGCGATCTGGTGGCCAGGATCGGCCGGGCAAGCAGGCTCGGCGAACGTTCGGTTGGCGTTCTGGATGCGGGCGCCACCTCCTGCGCGCTGATCCTCCAGTCGCTCGCACTTGGCGTCGAGGCAAGGCTTCGGCCATCGGCATGAAAAACGGCGGGCTTTGGCGAGAGCCGGCGATCCTCCCGAGCATCACCTTTCCGGCCGCGTTGGCGGCCGGAAATCATTGTGCGGGAGAATGTTGAAAACCGGAGCCTTTAAGCTCATCTTCGCGGGCGATTTGAACCTCGCAGGGAAACCAGGAAGCATGACCGTCAAGACATCATCAGCGCGGAAGAACGGTAGCGTGCGAAACAGCGCTGACGATGCGTCGGAACCCATCCCGCTGCGGTTTGGCGATGATCCCTATGTCTGGGCCTGCTGGCTCTATTATGAGGACGGCATGACGCAGGGCGACATTGCCGATACCATGGGGATTTCGCGGGCAACGGTGAACAGCTATCTCGCCGATGCGCGCGCCCGCGGAATCGTCAATATCTCCATCGAGCCGTCGCGCCTGAGTTCGCTGACGATTGCTCAGGAGTTGAAACGGCATTTCGGTCTGCAGGACTGTCTCGTCGTTCCGAGCGACGATAATACCCGCCCGCTCATCGACCGTCTCGGGCGCGCAGGCGCTCAGGCGCTGCAGAGGCTTTTGAAATCCGGTGATACGCTGGCCGTCGTCTGGGGGCGCACGGTCATGGCGGTCGGTGAGCAGACCTCGATAAGCGGCCTGCAGGACGTCACCGTGGTCCAGGCAACCGGCGGAACCAGTGCGACATTCGCCTATACACCCGAACTTTGCGCCGCGGCCTTTGCCGATGCCGTGGACGCGCGGCTGATCAATATCGCAGCTCCGGCGATCGTATCCGCTCCTGATGTCCGCAATATCCTGCTGCGAGAGCCATTGATCGAAAGTCAGTTCGAGGCGCTTTCACACGCCAACAAGGTGATTTTCGGTATCGCCTCGATGCGCCCGAATTCGACCATCCATACCAGCGGATTCTTCGAGTCGGTATCGTTGCAGCAATATCTGGCGAAGGATGCCGCAGGCATCGTCGCCGGACGTTTCATCGACGGGCAGGGACGCCCGGTCGCAGGGCCGCTTGACGACCGCACGATCGGAATATCACTCGACATGCTGAAGAAGATCGGTCTGCGTATCGCTGTCGCCGGCGGTTTCGACAAGGTGCCGGCAATCCTCGCAGCCCTTCGCGGCGGCTATGTCAACGTGCTGATCACCGATGCCGCGACGGGCCGCGGCATCCTGCATGCGGACGGTGTGACGGAGGTCGACCAGAAGCTTTTGCAGCGCCCGAGGGTCGAAATCGGCACGCCGCCGTCAGCGACCGGTTTTCGCACTCACATCAAGAAATTTCTGAACAATCCCGACGAGGTCGTCGAGGAAATGCTCTATGGCGCAGTGAAGGCACATGCTGCCTATCTCGAGCCGGTCGACAGTTCTCGCCGTGCGCTCGTTGCCCGGACGGGGCCGCGCGCCGGCAAGGTCGGTCTTGTGATCGGCGGCGGCACGGGACACGAGCCTGCGTTTTTCGGCTATGTCGGGAAGGGTCTTGCCGATGCCGTTGCTGTCGGCAATATCTTCTCGTCGCCGCCTCCCGGCCCGATCCTTCAATGCACCAGGGCGGCGTCCGGCGGAGAGGGTGTGCTTTTCGTCTACGGCAACTATGCCGGCGACGTCATGAATTTCGAGATGGCAGCCGAGATGGCGGCGGAGGAAAACATCGCGGTCCGCACGGTCGTGACGACGGACGACATCGCCTCATCGCCGCTGGAAGACAGGGAGGGCCGGCGCGGCGTCGCCGGCAATTTCTTCATCTTCAAGGTCGCCGGAGCGGCCTGTGACCGCGGCCTGTCGCTTGCCGCCTGCGAAACGGCGACGCGCAAGGCCAACGCACGGACATTTACGATGGGCGTTGCATTGGAACCGTGCTCGCTTCCCCAGACCCGTCGCCACAACTTTGAAATTGGCCCCGACGACATCGAGATCGGCATGGGCATCCATGGTGAACCCGGCGTCATTCGCGAAAAGATGATGACCGCCGATGAAATCACCGATCGGGTGATGGATCGCATATTCGCGGAAATGAAGCCGGCATCGGGCGACCGCGTCGCAGTATTGGTCAATTCCTTCGGCGCAACGCCGCTGATGGAGCTCTATATTCTCTTCCGGCGTGTCGAGCAGCGGCTGAGTGCGAAAAGCATCGCGATAGAGGCGAATTGGGTGGGACACTATTGCACATCGCTCGACATGGTCGGTGCATCCATATCGATCTTGCACCTCGATCAGGAATTGACGGAGTTGTTGCATCATCCTTGCGATACCGCGTTCCTGCGGGTCGCGAACTGAAGGTATAAGAGATGCGCCCGGCTGACACGGGCCGCATCCTGCTCGAACTGGGAGGATCATGATGTCGGAAAGCGCGGCGCGCCACCTTAGCAGGATGTTTCATCGCATCTCCGTTGCGATCGCAGCGGAGAAGGACCGTCTCTCGGATCTGGACGGGGCCATCGGCGACGCCGATCATGGAATCACCATGGTGCTCGGCTTCACGGCGGTGAACGGGGAACTCGCGAAACTCGACCTCGACCACATGCTTCCATCAGAGGTGTTCACGTCGGCGGCAACAGCCTTTCTGAATGCCGTCGGTGCATCCACGGGACCGCTTTACGCTACGGCATTTCGCAGGGCCGCTCAGGTCCTGAAAGAGGACGAACACCTTTCAGCTGCCGATCAGGCGGCGATCGTCGAGGCGATGACGGCCGGCATCAGGGAGCGTGGAAAGGGCCAGCGCGGCGACAAGACGATGCTCGATGCCTGGATTCCCGCGACCGAAGCCGCCGTCACGGCACGGGCGCGGGCGGCCGGGAGCCTCGAAATGTGGACCAGCATATTGGAGGCCGCCGAAACCGGCGCGAATTCGACCCGTTCCATGGTTGCCACTCGGGGGAGGGCCGCCCGGCTCGGCGAGAGGTCGCTGGGACACATCGATCCAGGCGCGGCCTCTGCAGTCATAATCCTGCGCGCGATGAAGGAAACCTTCGCCGTCGACACTGTGAGAGAACAGGATCGGTGACAGAATTTGCATGCAGGGTCTGCGCGGAGCAAATGCGTCTTCGTTCCCCGGGGGCATCCTCAATTCGTCGCCTTTTCCGCGATGATGCCGCTGTCTTGAAACAGCGCAGCCGCCTGATCGGCAATCTCTTCATGAACGGCTGCGCGCTCAATGCCCGGGGGATCGGTAAAGAGTTCCGCCGCAAAGGCAAGGCCGAGCGCTGTGCCCTCCGGCACAAAGACATAATGCCCAAGGCCGCCGCCGAGGATTTTAAGAGCGCTGCGCCGCAGACGCGCATGTAGCCACGACGAACATTCTTCGGCTGGTGCGGCCCTGTCGGCGTCACCGACCAGGATGAGGGCAGGCGCATCGACGGCTTTCAGGCTTTCCTCGCTGAAGCCGAGAATGGACCGGCCAGGCGCGCAGATGAGGGCGGCCTTGATTCTGTCGTCTCGGTAAGACTTCGACATCCGGGACCACGAATCGCGAAACACATCGCTGGTGCGCAGCAATGCCGGGATATGATCGGCAAGGTCGGGAAATTCCCTCGGGCCGCGCGCCCCACCCGGCTTCATCCTGGACGGTTCGAACTGCGAGAACTGGGCGACAGCGCCAAGCAGCAGCATCACACTATAGGCTCCGGCCGAAAATCCGGCTGCGAAGACGCTGTTCGTATCGATATGGCCCGAGAGATCGCTGAGCCACGCATCGCAATGGTCGAGCATGGTGCTTAGATCCGGCGCCCGCTCCCAAAGGCAGGCAAAGCCTTCAGCGCGATAGGGCTCGATGCCGGTATTGCCGTGGTGGCTGACGCCGAGCGCTGCAAATCCGCGATCGACCAGGCGTCGCGCCAGCCACTCCAGTCCGGCCGCGGATCCGCCGGTGCCATGCGATAACAGCACCAGGGGATAGGGCCTGGCCCCTGGCCGGATGGGGGCATTGCGGGCGACGGCCGCCTTCTGGAACCAGCTTCTTTCCGGTACGTCGCTTTGCGCGTCGTCGGCGGCGGGGTACCAGAGAGACCAACTGATGGGTCTGGAGCCGGCGGCGTCCCAATTCGACCTTTTGCTGTCGTAGAGGACGCCGTCGCGAAAGCCGAGTTTCATCGCTCGGATGCCCCTCTGAACAATTCCTCGCCGTTCAATTCGTCGCCTTCTCCACGGTGATGTCGCCGAATTCGTCGATCAGTACGGTCCAGCCATCCGGCTCCGCGGCGGGGTCGGTCTTCAGATAGACCGTGGCGAAGAGCCCCGGCTCCTTGATGATGCCGGTCGAATTCTCGGGGCGGATATCGGTAACGTAAGGCTTCAGGTCGCTGAACTCCTGCAGCTCGATGGTCGAGGCGATCGCCGGGCCGGTCTCGGTCTGGGTAATCTGCTGCAGATAGACTTTCGAAGTCCTGTCCGGCTGGCGCACGGCAAAGAGCTTGTAGTAGCCGTGGCGCTGCGCGGCCTCTCCCTCGGGATTGGCAACACTCTCGGCGCCCGTCGGCGCCCGCTCGACATCAGGTGCGTTGCCGTCGTCCTCCCAGTAGCCGGTGCTGGTCGCGAAAATCACCGATGCCGGCAGGAGGACATCCTGCGCCGGCGCTGCCTCCGCTGTGGCGCTCCATCCCGCAAGCAGGAGGCTGGTTATCAATATCCGTCGCATTGCCATCGTCTCAATCCTTGAACTGCTCGGCGAGAATACGGTCGGACCAGGAGCGGTCGGGATCAGAAAGAATGCGCGCCGTCACATGCTCCGACTGGGCGATGCGGATATGCAGCACCGACTTGACCTCGGTATTGTCGGCCACTGCGTTCACCGGCCGCTTCTCCGGCTCGAGAATGTCGATATCGACGGTCACCTTGTTCGGCAGCAGAGCGCCCCTCCAGCGCCGCGGCCTGAAAGCGCTGACCGGCGTCATGGCGAGCAGCGGCGCCTCGAGCGGTAGGATCGGGCCATGGGCGGAAAGATTATAAGCCGTCGATCCGGCAGGTGTCGCGACCATCAGCCCGTCGCAAATCAGTTCCTCCAGACGGACGCGCCCGTCCACAATGACCCTCAGATTCGCGGCTTGATAGGACTGGCGAAAAAGATAGACCTCGTTGATGGCGAGCGCCGTCGAGTTGGTGCCGTCGGCGTTGGCGGTCGTCATCTGCAATGGCCGGAAGACGTTTTCGACGGCGACGCAGATGCGCTCCTGAAGCCGGTCGGTACGATAATCGTTCATCAGGAAGCCGACCGAGCCGCGATTCATGCCGTAAACCAGCTTGCCGGAGTTCATGGTGTTGTGCAGCGTCTGCAGCATGAAACCGTCGCCGCCGAGCGCGACGATGACGTCGGCTTCTTCGGCCGGTACGTCACCATAGATGCCAATCAATTCCTCGCGCGCGGCAAGCGCCTCCGTCGTTGGTGAGGCGAGAAAAGAAAGCGTTTGAAATGAACGGCCCATGCAATGCCCTTTATGATGCTACCCTAGCTAATGGATAAAGGCCTTGTGCGACAAGGACGTTTTCTATCGCGAAGCGTTTTGGGCTGCAGCCGACCTGTCCGCGCGACCGCGGATTTTCCCTTTACAGAATCACAGAATCTGTTAGTTGGGCAATTATTGCCCTTGTAGCTCAGTTGGTAGAGCACCTGATTTGTAATCAGGGGGTCGCGAGTTCGAACCTTGCCGGGGGCACCATTCTTTTCCGCGCGATACCGTTTGCTAGTCCATAGTCTGGGTTCGACGCTGTTGCGCTCAATTGCACCGGCAGATCTTTTCAGATAGCACGTATCGCTTGATGAACCGCGCGTGAAGGGCTGCTTCACCGCCAATTCAGCCGCGCCCGCTTATCTTCGCCTCATCATTAATGAGGAAACAGCCATGAAGCTCGCTCATCTCTTTCTCGCCGCAACCATTTCCGTCGGTGCGGCTTTCGCGTCCGTCGCACCGGCCACCGCTATGCCGGCCGAGCGGCCGGCGGCGTCGACCCAGGGCGATGTCGTTCAAATCCGTGATGGCTGGCGAGGTGATCGCGACCGCGACGACGGTGGCTGGCGAGGTGATCGCGACCGTGACGACCGTGGCTGGCGCGATGGGCGCGATTGGCGCCGGTCCGACTGGCGCGATGATCGCCGTCACGGGCGGCGGTGGCGTGCCGAGCGTTGGCAGGAACGCCGCGACTGGCGTCATCGCGATCGCGGCATGCCGTTCTGGCTCTACCGCAGCTGACGATAACGGCCCGGATCATCCGGGCCGTTACTTTAGAGCATGATGCCGAAAAGTGTGATCGGTTTTCGGACGACATCATGCTCCAACTATGTAATTTTAGAACAGGATTCAGATTTTAGGCCGAGCCGGCCTGAAATCATCCTGTTCTAATGAGTTACGGGTTCGTTGACGCTCGCCTCGATCCTGTCGCCATTGCCGGTCTGTCCGGCGCCGGAGGGCGACATCATTGCGATGCTAAGCACAGAGGCGACCATGAAGGCGACGACGGCGATCATTATGCGCATAAGCGTTCAATCCTCGTTCGATTCCGGGATTAACGCATGATCGTCGTCCGCGTTCCTGCCAGTACTATTGCACCTGGCCCGGCGTCGCGGGGCCGGGCGCCGTCGGCGACAGAGGATCGGGCTGGCGGATGGGGTGCGACGTGTCCACCCAAATGATGCTGATGATAATCACGACGAAGACCGCGATGAAGAGGATACCGAAAATCAGCGGTCGAATGGCCATGATAGGGATCGTTCCTTCTTGCTTCTGAGCCGGTCGCAACAACCGGTCATCGCCCGATCATAGTGCTCCAGGGCGTCATTCCAAGGCAAAAGTGGATTTTTCCGGCATCGGTCGGGCGTTGCACGAGCGTTGTCCGTGTCCGTTTCCATTTGTCGTGCCGGATCGAACTCCTGCATAATTCCTTAAATCCGAATCGACTGCGCGTCTGAAAAAACGCGCGGCGCTGTATGTCACGGATGATCGTCTATCCCGTCGAAGTGGCCTATGCAGGCGATACGGCGCGCAGGCCGATGGACGGATCGACCGGCTGCCCTTGCTGCGGGTCAGCCTATGCCTTCAAGTGGAGCCGTGCCGCATAAAGCGCGATTGCCGCTGCATTCGAGACGTTGAGCGATTTGATCGAGCCCGGCATGTCGAGACGGGCAAGTGCGTTGACGGTTTCCCGCGTCTTCTGTCGAAGTCCCTTGCCCTCGGAGCCGAGCACCAGCGCCACTTTCTCGCCCGAGAAGGTGCCTTCGAGTGGCGCCGGCCCTTCCGAATCGAGGCCGATGGTGGAGAAACCGAGCTTGTGCAATTCACCGAGCGCATCGGCGAGATTGGTGACCTGTATATAAGGTATCAGTTCCAGCGCGCCGGAGGCGGACTTGGCGAGCACGCCCGATTCGGTCGGGCTGTGTCGCTGCGTGGTGATGACCGCGCCGGCATTGAAGGCGACGGCCGAGCGCATGATCGCGCCGACATTGTGCGGATCGGTCACCTGATCGAGGACGAGCAGGAGAGGGCTTTCCTTCAGCGCTTCGAGCCGGCGTACCGGAAGCGGCCGTGTTTCCAGCATGACGCCCTGATGGATCGCCTCGGGGCCGAGCACCTTGTCGATCTCCTGCGGCGAGACGATCTCGAACGGTATGCCGAGCGCCTCGACGTCGACTTCGAGGCGTGCAAGTGCATTCTGAGTCACGAAAAGCTTGATCTTCTTGCGCTCGGGATTGTCGAGGGCCGCGCGCACCGTATGCAGGCCGTAGAGATGCACCTGGTCCGGCGCAAGCGCCGGCGGCTTCCAGTCTTCGCCGCCGCGCTTTCGCTTCTGCGCCTGAGGCGTCGGAATCTCCCCGCGTTCGCGCTTGGCGTCGCGGTGGGCGCGGCGCAGAGTGGCGTAATGCGTATCCTTGGCGGATGGGTCTGTCGCGGTCTTGCCGCCGGATTTGTTGTCTTTGCTCATGCAGCTTTATAGCCATGGCGCTCGCTGCCGCATAGGCTTTCTTTCATATGCCGGCTTTCGGTGGTGAATGAAATTTTTCGTGTTTTTTCCGTTGTCATCGTGTTGACAGACTGAAATGCTCCGGTCATATACGCGGCGCAGACGACGGGCGGCAACGCTTCGAAGTCTGACGAACTTGGTCTTGCGATCCGGACGAAAAAACTGGAGAGATGCCCGAGTGGTTAAAGGGGACGGACTGTAAATCCGTTGGCTCAGCCTACGTTGGTTCAAATCCAACTCTCTCCACCATTCGTCATCGGATCGGACCACCCGCGCGGGTATAGCTCAATGGTAGAGCAGCAGCCTTCCAAGCTGAATACGCGGGTTCGATTCCCGCTACCCGCTCCAGTTTCCGTTACGCTACTTTATTCGACCGCTGCTGTGATCGTCCCCGAGATATCTCCGGCGCTGGCGAAGAAGCTGACGATTGCGGTTATCGACTGGTAGGGAAGGGCGCTCGACGCCGAACGTCTATCTCTAAGATTTCAGCGATTTTCGAGGGGGCTTTGGCGAATCGCCTTGCAGGCGGCGAATTGTCTCCCATATGCGCTGTCAGGCCAAGTTTGGCGTCTGCAATTAAGTCTTGCGCAATGTCGCCGAAAGCCTTAAACGGCGGCACTAAACCGGTTCGCCGGGGCCACCATTTTCGTTCACAGGAAGCATTCAAATGGGAAAGAGTAAGTTTGAGCGCAACAAGCCGCACGTCAACATTGGCACGATTGGCCACGTTGACCACGGTAAGACGTCTCTGACGGCAGCGATCACGAAGTACTTCGGTGAGTACAAGGCGTACGACCAGATCGACGCGGCTCCGGAAGAAAAGGCGCGTGGCATCACGATTTCGACGGCCCACGTTGAATATGAGACGCCGGCCCGCCACTACGCCCACGTTGACTGCCCCGGCCACGCCGACTACGTCAAGAACATGATCACCGGTGCTGCCCAGATGGACGGCGCGATCCTTGTGTGCTCGGCCGCTGACGGCCCGATGCCGCAGACGCGCGAACACATTCTGCTGGCTCGCCAGGTTGGCGTTCCGGCAATCGTGGTGTTCCTGAACAAGGTCGACCAGGTCGACGACGCCGAGCTTCTCGAACTGGTCGAGCTCGAAGTTCGCGAACTGCTGTCGTCCTACGACTTCCCGGGCGACGATATTCCGATCATCAAGGGTTCCGCACTTGCTGCCCTTGAAGATTCGGACAAGAAGATCGGCGAAGACGCGATCCGCGAGCTGATGGCTGCGGTTGACGCCTACATCCCGACGCCTGAGCGTCCGATCAACCTGCCGTTCCTGCTGCCGATCGAAGACGTGTTCTCGATCTCGGGCCGCGGCACGGTTGTGACCGGCCGCGTCGAGCGTGGCATTGTCAAGGTTGGCGAAGAAGTCGAGATCGTCGGCATCCGCCCGACGACGAAGACGACGGTGACCGGCGTTGAAATGTTCCGCAAGCTGCTCGATCAGGGCCAGGCTGGCGACAACATCGGCGCGCTGATCCGCGGCGTCACCCGTGACGGCGTTGAGCGTGGCCAGATTCTGTGCAAGCCGGGTTCGGTCAAGCCGCACAAGAAGTTCATGGCAGAAGCCTACATCCTGACGAAGGAAGAGGGTGGTCGTCATACGCCGTTCTTCACCAACTACCGTCCGCAGTTCTACTTCCGCACGACCGACGTGACGGGCATCGTGACGCTGCCGGAAGGCACGGAGATGGTCATGCCGGGCGACAACGTCACGGTATCGGTCGAGCTGATCGTTCCGATCGCGATGGAAGAAAAGCTGCGCTTCGCGATCCGCGAAGGCGGCCGCACCGTCGGCGCCGGTATCGTCGCGTCGATCGTCGAGTAACTTTCGAGCTATCCGCAATTATGAAGACCCCGCTGGAAACAGCGGGGTTTTTCATTTTCATGACTTCCTGTAGGTTTAACAGGTGTTGTAAAAATATCGTTAAATTGGCCTGTCACAGTATTTTGTTCATCTCACGTTCAGAAACCGGTTTGTGATTGGACCATTGTAGTCCAGACTCCTCCTTGCAAAGAGGAGAGCCCGGATGATTCCAAAGGCCACATTCGCTGCGACGATATTCGCGATGTATGTTTTCACGATGTTTTTCATCGCTGCAATTCCGCAAGAAGTTGTTCAGTCTGCCGTCGTGCAGATTGGCGAGGTAAGTGTCGTCAAGTGACGGCCTTTGCCGGGCATCGCAGGGTTTTGCGGTGATCGGAAATGATCGGCCAGGTGCTCCCGGATAGGATGCTCCTGGCGGCGCGGGGGTGAACCCTTGCAGGACGCTCGCTTGCTCTTCGCGCGGAAGCGTCTATCTATGCCTCCGATTTCATGACGCGGAGGATATTCCATGAAGAGACGTATTCTATTCACCGGCGGTTCGGGCAAGGCAGGTCGCCATGCGGTGCCGTGGCTCGTCAATGCCGGCTACGAGGTTCACAACCTCGATCTCGTGCCGCTGGATAGCCCTGGCGTCACCAATCTCATCGCCGACATCACCGATAGCGGTCAGGTCTTCAACGCGCTTTCGATGCATCGCGATTTTCCCGATCTCGACGCGGGCAGGGGCGTACAGCCCTTCGACGCCGTCGTGCATTTCGCGGCCATCCCGCGCATCCTGATCAAGCCCGATAACGAAACTTTCCGCATCAACACGATGGGCACCTATAATGTCATCGAGGCGGCGGTTAAGCTCGGCATCCGCAAGATCATAGTCGCATCGAGCGAGACGACTTACGGCGTCTGCTTTGCCGAAGGCCATCGCGATTTCCACCAGTTCCCGCTGGAGGAGGACTACGACGTCAATCCGATGGATTCCTACGGCCTTTCCAAGGTGGTCAACGAAAAGACGGCGCGCGCCTTTGCCGAACGTTCGGGCTTCGATATCTATGCGCTGCGTATCGGCAACGTCATCGAGCCTGACGAGTACGAGAAGTTTCCGACCTATTTCGCCCATCCCGAGATGCGCAAGCGTATCGCCTGGAGCTATATCGATGCCCGCGACCTCGGGCAGATATGCCATCTCTGCATCGAGAAGGACGGTCTCGGCTACCAGGTCTTCAACGCTGCCAACGACACCGTCTCTGCCAATACGCCATCGAAAGAGCTTGCGAAGCGATTCTTTCCGAACGTGCCCTTCACCCACGAGATCGGCGAGTATGAGGGACTGCTCTCCAACCGCAAGATCCGCGAGGTGCTGGGTTTTAAGGAAGAACACGATTGGCGGAAATATGTGAAGGTCTGAACGGACCGTCGTTCCGCGATTGAAAGGCCGATCGCTCGCATATCAGGAGAATGGCTTTGAAAATCGAAAATCGTGCTTGCCAATCCCGTGCCGTCGTCTTAAAGGGAGCGCCATGCTTTTCAGCAGCGATTTGCGGGTCTTGGCCCTGGCGCTGAATGATCGGTATGAAGGGGTATAGCTCAGTTGGTAGAGCGGCGGTCTCCAAAACCGCAGGTCGTAGGTTCGAGCCCTACTGCCCCTGCCATTTTCCTGGATGCGGGACAGCGCGGACATGCTCGCGGCATTTCCGGTCGGGGATTGATTGGTGGTAAGTAATTTCGTTAAACTTCGGTTTCCCCCTTGTGTATTCGGAAATCGGTGTTTATTTAGGGTTCAACAGACACGCGGTGCGTGGGGCTGATAGTTTCAGCTTTACGCGCCGTAATTGCGTGGGCAGTCGATGGCATCCAAATCCAATCCGTTTGCGTTTCTGCAGCAGGTTCGCTCCGAGACGTCCAAAGTTACATGGCCGTCGCGCCGCGAGACCATGATCTCGACGGTCATGGTGCTGGTGATGGTGGTTTTCGCCGCGCTGTTTTTCTTTGCCGCTGACCAGCTGATCGGCTGGGCTCTGAGCTTCGTGCTGAATACCGGCAACTGATACGGGTGGAAATGAAAATGGCGGCACGTTGGTACATCGTCCACGCATATTCAAATTTTGAAAAGAAGGTGGCTGAAGACATCGAGAACAAGGCTCGCCAGAAGGGGCTTGAGCACCTGTTCGAGAAGATCCTCGTGCCGACTGAAAAGGTGGTGGAAGTGCGTCGCGGCCGCAAGGTCGATTCCGAGCGCAAGTTTTTCCCGGGCTATGTCATGGTTCGTGCCAATCTGACCGACGAAGCCTACCACCTGATCAAGAATACGCCGAAGGTCACAGGTTTCCTCGGCTCCGACAATAAGCCCGTTCCGATTCCGGATTATGAAGCCGAGCGCATTCTCGGTCAGGTCCAGGAAGGTGTCGAGCGGCCGAAGGCCTCTATTACCTTCGAGATCGGCGAGCAGGTCCGCGTTTCCGACGGTCCGTTCGCGTCGTTCAACGGCACGGTTCAGGATGTGGACGAAGAACGTTCGCGCCTGAAGGTGGAAGTGTCGATCTTCGGCCGCGCAACGCCGGTCGAGCTGGAATACGCTCAGGTCGAGAAGGTCTGATTGCGAGAGACTGGAAGCTGGCCTTTGCGGCCTGTTTCCTGCGGACCTTGTCCGCACCCGCGTGGAAGGTGAGGGGTCTTAGCCGGACCCTAAGGATCCGCACCACGCAACCGCAGCCGCCGGAGAGATCCGGCATCACGGGCCGGGCGACCGGCCGTTCATGAAAGGCAGAGAGATATGGCTAAGAAAGTTGCAGGCCAGCTCAAGCTTCAGGTCAAGGCAGGATCGGCAAACCCGTCCCCGCCGATTGGTCCGGCGCTTGGTCAGCGTGGCATTAACATCATGGAATTCTGCAAGGCGTTCAATGCCGCCACGCAGGAAATGGAAAAGGGCATGCCGATTCCGGTCGTCATCACCTATTACCAGGACAAGTCCTTCACCTTCGCGATGAAGCAGCCGCCGGTCAGCTACTGGCTGAAGAAGGAAGCGAAGATCACGTCCGGTTCCAAGACGCCCGGCAAGGGCGCCAAGGCCGGCTCCCTCACCAAGGCTCAGATCAAGTCGATCGCAGAAGCCAAGATGAAGGATCTGAACGCAGCGGATATCGAAGGTGCAATGGCGATGATCGAGGGCTCTGCCCGCGCCATGGGCCTGGAAGTGGTGGGTTAAGATCATGGCTGGTAAGCGCACGCAGAAGATCAACGAAGGTGTTGATCCCACCAAGCTCTACGCTCTGACCCTGGCCATCGGCATGGTCAAGGAACGGGCTGTCGCCAAGTTCGACGAAACCATCGAAGTCTCGATGAACCTCGGCGTCGACCCGCGCCATGCGGACCAGATGGTTCGTGGCGTCGTCAATCTGCCGAACGGCACGGGCCGCACGGTTCGCGTCGCCGTCTTCGCTCGTGGCGCCAAGGCTGACGAAGCCAAGGCCGCTGGTGCCGATATCGTCGGCGCCGAAGACCTCGTCGAAATCGTCCAGGGCGGCAAGATCGAATTCGATCGCTGCATCGCCACCCCCGACATGATGCCGCTCGTCGGCCGTCTCGGTAAGGTTCTCGGCCCCCGCGGCATGATGCCGAACCCGAAGGTCGGCACCGTCACCATGGACGTCGCCGGAGCCGTCAAGGCTTCCAAGGGCGGCGCTGTCGAGTTCCGCGTCGAGAAGGCTGGCATCGTCCATGCCGGTATCGGCAAGGCCTCGTTCGACGCCAAGGCTCTGGAAGAAAACATCCGCGCCTTTGCTGACGCCGTCATCAAGGCGAAGCCGGCTGGCGCCAAGGGCAACTACGTCAAGCGCGTGGCGATTTCCTCGACCATGGGCCCGGGCGTCAAGATCGAGCCCGGCTCGGTCACCGGTGCTCCGGCTGCGTAAGTTTATGGTCGGGCTTTAAGTCCGGCGACTGAATTTCCGGCCTCGCAAGGGGCCGGAATATTCCGGAGAAATCCGGAATCCTGTCCGAGATTGCAGGTGGTTTTCCCTTAATCACTGTGCCTGCATGAGACGGGTAAGACCCGAATTGCAAGAAGTTCGCTTCTAGGAACTCGGTTCGAGCCTTGGATGCCTTGTGCCTCTTTAGCCTTGATTGGCGCGAGAGCGCGGGGGGACAGGATCCTCAAGCGTCGCTTGGGATCTCGCATGATCCCAGGAGGCAAAAGGCAACCGGCGGGCCCATTTTCGGTCCCGCCAACTGGAGATAGGCAGTGGAAAGAGCGGAAAAACGCGAATTCGTCACGGAACTGAACGAAGTCTTCAAGGCTTCGGGCTCAGTTGTCGTGGCCCACTATGCTGGTGCCACAGTCGCGCAGATGAACGATTTTCGTTCGAAGATGCGCGCAGCTGGCGGTACCGTCAAAGTCGCGAAGAACCGCCTGGCCAAGATTGCCCTTCAGGGTACGGAAGCGGAAGGGATGTCCAATCTCTTCAAGGGTCAGACGCTGATTGCATACAGCACCGATCCGATCACCGCTCCGAAGGTCGTCATGGATTTCGCCAAGACCAATGACAAGATCATTGTTCTGGGCGGCGCCATGGGAACAACCACGCTCAACGCCGATGCAGTCAAGTCGCTTGCGACCCTGCCTTCGCTCGATGAGCTGCGTGCGAAGCTGCTGGGCATGATCCAGACACCGGCTACCCGCATCGCTGGGGTTGTTGCAGCACCGGCAAGCCAGCTTGCCCGCGTGTTTGCGGCCTACGCCAAGAAGGACGAAGCCGCGTAAGGCGGTTTTTCGCTGTTTATAATCAACCGGTTCGAACCGAACAAAAGGAACTAGTAAAATGGCTGATCTCGCAAAGATCGTTGACGACCTCTCCTCGCTGACCGTTCTGGAAGCTGCAGAACTGTCGAAGCTTCTCGAAGAAAAGTGGGGCGTTTCCGCTGCTGCTCCGGTAGCTGTTGCTGCCGCTGCCGGCGGTGCTGCTGCTGCTGTCGTTGAAGAAGAAAAGACCGAATTCGACGTCATCCTCGTCGAAGCTGGTGCCAACAAGATCAACGTCATCAAGGAAGTCCGCGCCATCACTGGTCTCGGCCTCAAGGAAGCCAAGGATCTCGTTGAAGCCGCTCCGAAGGCTGTCAAGGAAGGCGTCAACAAGGCTGAAGCCGCTGACATCAAGAAGAAGCTTGAAGACGCTGGCGCCAAGGCCGACGTCAAGTAATCTTGAACTGCTTTTGGGAGGCAGTATCTCTACTGCCTCCCATTTGCCGTTTTTCTGAACGAATTACCCAAAAGCCGCGTCGAAACGGCTTTTGGGTAATGGGTTCTTCAAAAGGATGGTCTCGCACCGAGGGCAGCACAGCAATCCGAGCTGAGCGTTTTCTGGGGTCGGACGAGATTGAACTACTCATTGATTGACGGGATCGACTGGCCATCGGTTCCCGTCCGTTGCAGGCCCGGGTGCAAGATTTTGAAGGAGCGACGATGGCTCAGACCCTTTCGTTCAACGGTCGCAGGCGCGTACGCAAGTTTTTTGGTAAGATCCCCGAAGTCGCAGAAATGCCGAACCTCATCGAGGTTCAGAAGGCGTCCTACGACCAGTTTCTGATGGTTGAAGAGCCGAAGGGCGGCCGACCCGACGAGGGTCTTCAGGCCGTCTTCAAGTCGGTTTTCCCGATCACCGATTTCTCCGGCGCATCCATGCTGGAATTCGTGTCCTACGAGTTCGAACCGCCGAAGTTCGACGTTGACGAATGCCGTCAGCGCGACCTGACCTATGCAGCGCCGCTGAAGGTGACGCTGCGCCTCATCGTGTTCGATATCGACGAGGATACCGGCGCGAAGTCGATCAAGGACATCAAGGAACAGTCCGTTTACATGGGCGACATGCCGCTCATGACCAACAACGGTACGTTCATCGTCAACGGCACCGAGCGCGTCATCGTCTCCCAGATGCACCGTTCGCCGGGCGTCTTTTTCGATCACGACAAGGGCAAGAGCCATTCGTCCGGCAAGCTGCTCTTTGCTGCGCGCGTCATCCCCTATCGCGGTTCCTGGCTCGATATCGAATTCGACGCCAAGGACATCGTCTACGCCCGTATCGACCGCCGCCGCAAGATCCCTGTGACGTCGCTGCTGATGGCGCTCGGCATGGACGGCGAGGAAATCCTCGACACCTTCTACACGAAGTCGCTCTACAAGCGCGACGGCGAAGGCTGGCGCATTCCCTTCAAGCCGGAAACGCTGAAGGGTGCCAAGGCAATCACCGAGATGGTCGACGCCGATACCGGCGAAGTCGTCGTGGAAGCCGGCAAGAAGCTGACCCCGCGCCTGCTGCGCACGCTGTCCGACAAGGGTCTGAAGGCCCTCAAGGCCGCCGACGACGATCTTTACGGCAACTACCTTGCCGGCGATATCGTCAACTACTCGACCGGTGAAATCTACCTCGAGGCCGGCGACGAAATCGACGAGAAGACGCTTGGCATCATCCTGGCGAACGGCTTCGACGAGATCCCGGTTCTCGGCATCGACCACATCAATGTCGGCGCCTATATCCGCAACACGCTGACAGCCGACAAGAACGAGAACCGTCAGGACGCTCTGTTCGACATCTACCGCGTCATGCGTCCGGGTGAGCCGCCGACCATGGAATCGGCCGAAGCCATGTTCAACTCGCTGTTCTTCGATGCGGAGCGTTACGACCTCTCCGCCGTTGGCCGCGTCAAGATGAACATGCGCCTCGACCTGACCGTCGAAGACACCGTCCGCATCCTGCGCAAGGACGACATTCTGGCCGTGGTCAGGATGCTGGTCGAACTGCGCGACGGCAAGGGCGAGATCGACGATATCGACAATCTCGGCAACCGCCGCGTCCGTTCGGTCGGCGAGCTGATGGAAAACCAGTACCGTCTCGGCCTGCTGCGCATGGAGCGCGCGATCAAGGAACGCATGTCCTCGATCGAGATCGACACGGTCATGCCGCAGGATCTGATCAACGCCAAGCCGGCAGCCGCTGCCGTGCGCGAGTTCTTCGGTTCCTCGCAGCTCTCGCAGTTCATGGACCAGGTCAATCCGCTCTCGGAAATCACCCACAAGCGCCGTCTTTCGGCTCTTGGCCCGGGCGGTCTGACCCGTGAGCGCGCCGGCTTCGAAGTCCGCGACGTGCATCCGACCCACTATGGCCGCATCTGCCCGATCGAAACGCCGGAAGGCCCGAACATCGGTCTGATCAACTCGCTTGCGACCTTTGCCCGCGTCAACAAGTACGGCTTCATCGAAAGCCCGTACCGCCGTATCGTCGACGGCAAGGTGACGAGCGACGTGCTCTACCTCTCCGCCATGGAAGAGGCGAAGTACTACGTCGCCCAGGCCAATGCCGAGATGAACGCTGACGGTTCCTTCGTCGACGAATTCGTCGTCTGCCGTCATGCCGGCGAAGTCATGCTCGCCCCGCGCGACAGCATGAACCTGATGGACGTCTCGCCGAAGCAGGTCGTTTCGGTCGCAGCCGCGCTCATCCCGTTCCTGGAAAACGACGACGCCAACCGCGCGCTCATGGGCTCGAACATGCAGCGTCAGGCAGTGCCGCTGCTGCGTGCCGAAGCTCCGTTCGTCGGGACCGGCATGGAGCCGGTCGTCGCCCGTGACTCAGGTGCTGCCATCGGCGCCCGCCGCGGCGGCGTGGTCGACCAGGTCGACGCGACGCGTATCGTTATCCGCGCCACGGAAGACCTCGAGGCCGGCAAGTCCGGCGTCGATATCTACCGCCTGCAGAAGTTCCAGCGTTCGAACCAGAACACCTGCGTCAACCAGCGCCCGCTGGTCACCGTCGGTGACGAGGTCAACCGCGGCGACATCCTCGCCGACGGCCCGTCGACTGATCTCGGCGACCTGGCGCTCGGCCGCAACGCACTCGTCGCGTTCATGCCCTGGAACGGCTACAACTACGAAGACTCGATCCTGCTCTCCGAGCGTATCGTTGCCGACGACGTGTTCACCTCCATCCACATCGAGGAATTCGAAGTGATGGCGCGCGACACCAAGCTTGGTCCGGAAGAAATCACCCGCGATATTCCGAACGTTTCGGAAGAAGCGCTGAAGAACCTCGACGAAGCCGGCATCGTCTATATCGGCGCCGAAGTTCAGCCGGGCGATATCCTCGTCGGCAAGATCACGCCGAAGGGCGAAAGCCCGATGACGCCGGAAGAAAAGCTTCTGCGCGCCATCTTCGGCGAAAAGGCCTCCGACGTGCGCGACACCTCCATGCGCATGCCGCCCGGCACCTACGGGACCATCGTCGAAGTCCGCGTCTTCAACCGCCACGGCGTTGAAAAGGACGAGCGTGCGATGGCGATCGAGCGCGAAGAGATCGAGCGTCTGGCAAAGGACCGTGACGACGAGCAGGCGATCCTCGACCGTAACGTCTACGGCCGTCTGATCGAGATGCTGCGCGGCCAGGCCTCCATTGCCGGCCCGAAGGGCTTCAAGAAGGGCAGCGAACTTTCGAACGCCGTCGTCTCCGAATATCCCCGTTCGCAGTGGTGGATGTTCGCGGTCGAAGACGAAAAGGTCCAGAGCGAACTCGAAGCGCTCCGCGGCCAGTACGACGAATCCAAGTCGCGCCTCGAACAGCGCTTCATGGACAAGGTCGAAAAGGTCCAGCGCGGCGATGAAATGCCCCCTGGCGTCATGAAGATGGTCAAGGTCTTCGTCGCCGTAAAGCGCAAGATCCAGCCGGGCGACAAGATGGCCGGCCGTCACGGGAACAAGGGCGTCGTCTCGCGCATTGTGCCGGTGGAGGACATGCCGTTCCTCGAAGACGGCACGCATGTTGACGTCGTTCTGAACCCGCTCGGCGTGCCTTCGCGCATGAACGTCGGTCAGATCCTGGAAACCCATCTGGGTTGGGCTTGCGCCGGCATGGGTCGCCAGATCGGCGAACTGATCGAAGCATACAAGGCCAATGGCAACATTGAGCCGCTGCGCAAGACCATCGGCGATGTTGTCGGAGACGGCCCGAAGGCCGAACAGGTCCACGAGTTCGACGATGACTCAGTTCTGCGTCTCGCCGACCAGTGGAAGCGCGGCGTTTCGATTGCGACGCCTGTTTTCGACGGCGCGAACGAAGCCGACGTCAACGACATGCTGCGTCTGGCAGGTCTCAAGGATAGCGGTCAGTCGACGCTCTATGACGGCCGTACCGGTGAGCAGTTCGACCGCCAGGTGACCGTGGGCTACATCTACATGCTGAAGCTCAACCACCTAGTCGACGACAAGATCCATGCCCGTTCGATCGGTCCTTACTCGCTCGTGACCCAGCAGCCGCTGGGCGGCAAGGCGCAGTTCGGCGGCCAGCGCTTCGGCGAAATGGAAGTCTGGGCGCTCGAAGCATACGGCGCGGCCTACACGCTGCAGGAAATGCTGACGGTGAAGTCGGACGACGTCGCCGGCCGCACGAAGGTCTACGAAGCCATCGTCCGAGGAGACGACACGTTCGAAGCCGGTATTCCGGAAAGCTTCAACGTTCTCGTCAAGGAAATGCGCTCACTGGGCCTCAGCGTCGAGCTCGAGAACACCAAGCTTGACGAGGCGCAGGCAGCTCAACTGCCCGACGCGGCCGAGTAAGCACTTGATAGGGCGTGCGCTGCCAATGCGGCGCACGCCGGTCCCACCGGGCGCCGTATCCGTGTCGGCCCGGAAGGGAAGTTTCGCCGCATCCAGCGGTTATTCTCGTTTAAGCGAGGGAGGCGGCTCCCGGGAATTTGCCGCCGACCATTGCATTTTGAGGGCGCTTTAGCCCATGAAGGAGACAGGCATGAACCAAGAGGTCATGAATCTTTTCAATCCGCAGGTGCCTGCACAGAATTTCGATTCCATTCGGATTTCGATCGCGTCTCCGGAGAAGATCCTCTCCTGGTCTTACGGTGAGATCAAGAAGCCGGAAACCATCAACTACCGTACGTTCAAGCCGGAACGTGACGGTCTGTTCTGCGCGCGCATCTTCGGGCCGATCAAGGACTACGAATGCCTGTGCGGCAAGTACAAGCGCATGAAGTACAAGGGCATCATCTGCGAAAAGTGCGGCGTCGAAGTCACGCTGTCGCGCGTTCGCCGTGAGCGCATGGGCCATATCGAGCTCGCCGCTCCCGTTGCCCACATCTGGTTCCTGAAGTCGCTGCCATCACGCATTTCGACGCTGCTCGACATGACGCTGAAGGATGTCGAGCGCGTCCTCTACTTCGAAAACTACATCGTCACCGAGCCGGGCCTGACCGCCCTGAAGGAGCACCAGCTTCTCTCGGAAGAAGAGTACATGCTCGCTGTCGACGAATACGGCGAAGACCAGTTCACCGCGATGATCGGCGCCGAGGCGATCTACGAGATGCTGGCCTCGATGAACCTCGAAAAGATCGCTGGCGACCTGCGCGCCGAGCTTGCCGACACCACGTCGGATCTCAAGCAGAAGAAGCTGATGAAGCGCCTGAAGATCGTCGAGAACTTCATGGAGTCGGGCAACCGTCCGGAATGGATGATCATGAAGGTCGTTCCGGTCATTCCGCCGGATCTGCGTCCGCTGGTTCCGCTCGACGGCGGCCGTTTCGCGACGTCGGATCTGAACGATCTCTACCGCCGCGTCATCAACCGTAACAACCGTCTGAAGCGTCTGATCGAGCTTCGTGCGCCTGGCATCATCATCCGCAACGAAAAGCGCATGCTGCAGGAATCCGTTGACGCGCTGTTCGACAACGGCCGTCGCGGCCGTGTCATCACCGGCGCCAACAAGCGTCCGCTGAAGTCGCTCTCCGATATGCTGAAGGGCAAGCAGGGCCGCTTCCGCCAGAACCTGCTCGGCAAGCGCGTCGACTATTCCGGCCGTTCGGTCATCGTCACCGGTCCGGAACTGAAGCTGCACCAGTGCGGTCTGCCGAAGAAGATGGCGCTCGAGCTCTTCAAGCCGTTCATCTATGCCCGTCTCGATGCCAAGGGTTACTCCTCGACCGTCAAGCAGGCCAAGAAGCTGGTCGAGAAGGAAAAGCCGGAAGTCTGGGATATCCTCGACGAGGTCATCCGCGAGCATCCGGTTCTCTTGAACCGCGCACCGACGTTGCACCGCCTGGGCATCCAGGCCTTCGAACCTATCCTGGTCGAAGGCAAGGCGATCCAGCTGCATCCGCTCGTCTGCACGGCCTTCAACGCCGACTTCGACGGCGACCAGATGGCCGTTCACGTGCCGCTGTCGCTCGAAGCTCAGCTCGAAGCCCGCGTGCTGATGATGTCGACCAACAACATCCTGCATCCGGCCAACGGCGCGCCGATCATCGTTCCCTCGCAGGACATGGTTCTCGGCCTCTACTATCTGTCGATCCTCAACCAGAACGAGCCGGGCGAAGGCATGGCCTTCTCCGATCTCGGCGAGCTGCATCACGCCCTCGAAAGCAAGGTCGTTACGCTGCACACCAAGATCCGCGGCCGCTTCAAGTCGGTCGACGAGGATGGCAAGCCTTACTCGAAGATCTATGAGACGACGCCTGGCCGTCTGCTCATCGGCGAACTGCTGCCGAAGAACGGCAAGGTGCCGTTCGATATCTGCAACCAGGAAATGACCAAGAAGAACATCTCCAAGATGATCGACACGGTCTATCGCCATTGCGGTCAGAAGGACACGGTCATTTTCTGCGACCGCATCATGCAGCTCGGCTTCGCCCACGCCTGCCGCGCCGGCATTTCGTTCGGCAAGGACGACATGGTCATTCCGGATGCCAAGGCCAAGATCGTTGCCGACACCGAAAATCTGGTGAAGGAATACGAGCAGCAGTACAATGACGGCCTCATCACCCAGGGCGAGAAGTACAACAAGGTTGTCGACGCCTGGGGCAAGGCGACCGAAAAGGTCGCCGAAGAGATGATGGCGCGCATCAAGGCGGTCGAATTCGACGAGAAGACCGGTCGCCAGAAGCCGATGAACTCGATCTATATGATGAGCCACTCTGGTGCCCGCGGTTCTCCGAACCAGATGCGCCAGTTGGGCGGCATGCGTGGCCTCATGGCCAAGCCGTCGGGCGAAATCATCGAGACCCCGATCATCTCGAACTTCAAGGAAGGCCTGACCGTCAACGAGTACTTCAACTCGACGCACGGCGCCCGCAAGGGTCTGGCAGACACCGCCCTGAAGACCGCCAACTCCGGCTACCTGACCCGCCGTCTCGTCGACGTCGCGCAGGATTGCATCGTCACGCATGTCGATTGCGGAACGCAGACGGGCCTCACCATGACCGCCATCGTCGATGCCGGCCAGGTGGTTGCCTCGATCGGCGCCCGCATCCTCGGCCGCACGGCGCTCGACGACATCGATCATCCGGTCACGGGTGAGCGCATCGTCGATGCCGGCAAGATGATCCTTGAGCCCGACGTCGTCGAAATCGAGAAGGCCGGCATCCAGTCGATCCGCATCCGCTCGGCACTGACCTGCGAAATCCAGACGGGCGTCTGCTCGGTCTGTTACGGCCGCGACCTCGCGCGCGGTACGCCGGTCAATATGGGCGAAGCCGTCGGCGTCATCGCTGCTCAGTCGATCGGCGAGCCGGGCACCCAGCTCACCATGCGTACCTTCCACCTTGGCGGTACGGCAACCGTGGTCGACCAGTCGTTCCTCGAAGCGTCGTACGAAGGTACGGTGCAGATCAAGAACCGCAACATCCTGCGCAACTCCGATGGCAACCTCGTTGCCATGGGCCGCAACATGACCGTCCAGATCCTGGACGAACGTGGTGTCGAGCGGTCGTCGCAGCGTGTGGCCTATGGTTCGAAGCTGCATGTCGACGAAGGCGACAAGGTCAAGCGCGGCCAGCGCCTGGCGGAGTGGGACCCCTACACCCGTCCGATGATGACGGAAGTGGCCGGTACCGTTCAGTTTGAAGATCTGGTCGACGGTCTCTCCGTTCTGGAAGCGACCGACGAATCGACCGGCATCACCAAGCGTCAGGTTATCGACTGGCGTTCGACCCCGCGCGGCTCGGACCTCAAGCCGGCGATCGTCATCAAGGATGCCAGCGGCAATATCGCGAAGCTGTCTCGTGGTGGTGACGCCCGCTTCTTCCTCTCGGTCGATGCGATCCTGTCGGTCGAGCCGGGCACGAAGGTCTCCCAGGGTGACGTTCTCGCCCGTTCGCCGCTCGAAAGCGCCAAGACCAAGGACATCACCGGCGGTCTGCCGCGTGTTGCCGAGCTGTTCGAAGCCCGCCGTCCGAAGGACCACGCCATCATCGCAGAGATCGATGGTACGATCCGTCTCGGCCGCGACTACAAGAACAAGCGTCGCGTCATCATCGAGCCGGCGGAAGACGGTGTCGAGCCTGTCGAATACCTGATCCCGAAGGGCAAGCCCTTCCACCTTCAGGAAGGCGACTATATCGAAAAGGGTGACTACATCCTCGACGGTAACCCGGCTCCGCACGACATCCTGGCAATCAAGGGCGTGGAGGCTCTGGCCTCCTACCTCGTCAACGAGATCCAGGAAGTCTACCGCCTGCAGGGCGTCGTCATCAACGACAAGCACATCGAGGTGATTGTCCGTCAGATGCTGCAGAAGGTGGAAATCACCGATGCAGGCGACTCGACCTATATCGTCGGCGACAATGTCGACCGGATCGAGCTCGAAGACGTCAACGATCACCTGATCGAGCAGGGCAAGAAGCCAGCCTACGGCGATCCGGTTCTTCTCGGCATCACCAAGGCGTCGCTGCAGACCCCGTCCTTCATCTCGGCCGCGTCCTTCCAGGAAACGACCAAGGTGCTGACGGAAGCTGCAATCGCCGGCAAGACCGACGGCTTGCAGGGTCTGAAGGAAAACGTCATCGTCGGCCGTCTTATCCCGGCCGGTACCGGCGGCACCATGACCCAGATCCGCCGCATCGCCACGTCGCGCGACGAGATGATCCTCGAAGAACGCCGCAAGGGCACGGGTGCTGCCGTCGCCACGCCGATGCTGCAGGACATGGCCGAAAAGGCTCCGGCTGCGGAATAATCCGCGGTTGAAGTCGACGAATTGAAAAAACCGCTCGGAGCGATCCGGGCGGTTTTTCATATTTAGGTTGCTCTGATTGGGCGGGCGGGGAGGGCGGCTGCTTCCGCTTATGCTGCGTTGACCGCGTGAGCGGCGGCTCCCTTCAGTTGAACCGGATGATCGCGACTTCGCCTTCGACGGCGCCCTGGTAGGCAGATGCGTGGGGCTCTTCGGCCGGGATTTCGGTCAGCATGCCGATCTGGTCGAGATCGGCCTCGATGAAGCCTTCCTCGGCAAGGGCGTTCAAGGCCTCTCGTACGGCAGTGTCGTCGTCAGGCGCCTTTAGCATGATGTGCAGGTCGATGCCTTCGCTGGCGTCGGACTCGTAGCCCTTGCCGATGATGATGAAGATCATCGGGCCGTCGAAATTATTGTCGTTATCAGGTGTCGTGATCATCGCCTGTCCTTCGGCTCTTTGACGATTCGGTCGCTCGAATCCTGCTCTGAGGGCCGAACGCCGCAATTGCTGATTCCTTAACTGCTTTTGCTGCAATGCCCAAGTTTTTATCTTGGGGCACAGCCGTGAATTCGTCTAGAAGGATGAAACAGGGCGTTCGGCCGGCATATCAAGGCGATACGGCGAGTTTATTTCTTAACCGGCCTTGACGAGACGGGTGGAAACCAGTAGTACCCCGGCCATCAGATCCCATGTGAGGCTTGGCTGTTCGGGGCGACTCGCCCTGAAGTTCACCTCAAACAAGGTTCTAAACGCACGTTGAAGTCATGATGCTGCACGCACGACGCATATTTATGCGTCCTCTGCTCCTTGTGGTCCATCTGCGGAAGCGGATCGGGCCATATTTTGCGCATTGACGGAAAGCGTACGTCACTGCCGGAGACGGCTCGAGTTCAAGCCCGCAAGGGTACTGAGATAAAACGTAAGGGATGGTTGAATGCCTACCGTAAACCAGCTGATCCGCAAGCCTCGCCAGGCGAACGTAAAGCGTAACAAGGTTCCCGCACTCCAGGAGAACCCGCAGAAGCGCGGCGTTTGCACGCGCGTCTACACGACGACGCCGAGGAAGCCGAACTCGGCTCTGCGTAAGGTCGCAAAGATCCGCCTGACCAACGGCTTCGAAGTCATTGGTTACATCCCCGGCGAAGGCCACAACCTTCAGGAACACTCCGTCGTCATGATCCGTGGCGGCCGCGTCAAGGACCTTCCGGGTGTCCGTTATCACATCATCCGCGGCGTTCTCGATACCCAGGGTGTCAAGAACCGCAAGCAGCGCCGCTCCAAGTACGGCGCGAAGCGTCCGAAGTAATTCGGGTTTTGAATAATCCGGCGCTGCGCGAGGTCCTCCGCGTCATGAAGCGCCTTAACGGTTGAAGAGACAAAACTATGTCCAGACGTCATAAAGCAGAAAAGCGCGAGATCAATCCGGACCCGAAGTTCGGCGATCTCGTCGTCACCAAGTTCATGAATGCCATCATGCTCGACGGCAAGAAGTCCGTTGCTGAAAACATTGTCTACGGTGCGTTCGACGTTGTCCAGGGCAAGGCCAAGCAGGAGCCGCTCACGGTTTTCCATTCTGCGCTTGAGAACATTGCCCCGCACGTTGAAGTTCGCTCGCGTCGTGTCGGTGGTGCGACCTATCAGGTCCCCGTCGATGTTCGTCCGGAGCGCCGCCAGGCTCTTGCTATTCGCTGGCTGATCGCTGCTGCCCGCAAGCGCAATGAAACGACTATGGTTGACCGCCTTTCCGGCGAACTGCTCGATGCGTCCAACAACCGCGGCTCCGCCGTCAAGAAGCGCGAAGACACGCACAAGATGGCTGATGCCAACCGCGCGTTCTCGCACTATCGCTGGTAATTCCGAACGGTATCGAAAGGCAGTCCACAATGGCTCGCGAATATAAGATCGAAGACTACCGCAATTTCGGTATCATGGCGCATATCGACGCCGGCAAGACCACGACCACCGAGCGTATTCTTTATTACACCGGCAAGTCGCACAAGATCGGCGAAGTCCACGACGGCGCAGCCACGATGGATTGGATGGAGCAGGAGCAGGAGCGTGGCATCACGATCACCTCTGCTGCCACCACGACCTTCTGGAAGGGCCGTGACGGCAAAATGCGCCGCTTCAACATCATCGACACCCCCGGCCACGTCGACTTCACCATCGAAGTCGAGCGTTCGCTGCGCGTTCTCGACGGCGCCATCGCGCTGCTCGACGCCAACGCCGGTGTTGAGCCGCAGACGGAAACCGTCTGGCGTCAGGCCGAGAAGTACAATGTCCCGCGGATGATCTTCTGCAACAAGATGGACAAGACCGGCGCGGACTTCTACCGCTCCGTCGAGATGATCAAGACCCGTCTCGGTGCAACGGCTGTCGTCATGCAGCTGCCGATCGGTGCAGAAACCGAATTCAAGGGCGTCATCGACCTGGTCGAGATGAACGCACTTATCTGGCGTGACGAGTCGCTCGGCGCCCAGTGGGATGTCGTCGAGATCCCCGAGGACATGAAGGCCAAGGCCGAAGAATATCGCGAAAAGCTGATCGAGACGGTCGTCGACATCGACGAGGCCGCCACCGAAGCTTACCTCGAAGGCATTCTGCCCGACAACGAGCAGATCCGTGCGCTGGTTCGTCGCGGCACGATCGATGTCAAGTTCCACCCGATGTTCTGCGGCACCGCCTTCAAGAACAAGGGCGTGCAACCGCTGCTCGACGCCGTCGTCGACTACCTGCCGTCGCCGATGGACATCCCGGCGATCAAGGGCATCGACTTCAAGACGGAAGCCGAAATCGAGCGTCATGCCGATGACAGCGAGCCGCTCTCCATGCTCGCCTTCAAGATCATGAACGACCCCTTCGTCGGTTCGCTGACTTTTGCCCGCATCTACTCCGGCAAGCTCGAAAAGGGCGCGTCGGTCATCAACACGGTCAAGGACAAGCGCGAGCGCGTCGGCCGCATGCTGCAGATGCACTCCAACTCGCGTGAAGACATCGAAGAAGCTTTCGCAGGCGACATCGTCGCTCTCGCCGGCCTCAAGGAAACCACGACGGGCGACACGCTCTGCGATCCGCTGAAGCCGGTTATCCTCGAGCGCATGGAATTCCCGGAGCCGGTCATCCAGATCGCCATCGAGCCGAAGACCAAGGGCGACCAGGAAAAGATGGGCCTCGCGCTCAACCGCCTGGCTGCTGAAGATCCGTCCTTCCGCGTCAAGACCGACCAGGAATCCGGCCAGACCATCATCGCCGGCATGGGCGAACTGCATCTCGACATCATCGTCGACCGCATGCGTCGTGAATTCAAGGTCGAAGCAACCGTCGGCGCGCCGCAGGTTGCCTACCGCGAAACCATCACCAGGACGCATGAAGAAGACTACACGCACAAGAAGCAGTCCGGTGGTACCGGTCAGTTCGCGCGCGTCAAGATCGTCTTCGAACCGAACCCGGAAGGCGACGAATTCAAGTTCGAATCGAAGATCGTCGGCGGTTCCGTTCCGAAGGAATACATCCCCGGCGTCCAGAAGGGCATCGAAAGCGTTCTGTCTTCGGGTCCGCTCGCAGGCTTCCCGATGCTTGGCGTCAAGGCGACCCTCATCGACGGCGCATTCCACGACGTCGACTCCTCGGTTCTCGCCTTCGAAATCGCATCGCGTGCCTGCTTCCGTGAAGCAGCCAAGAAGGCCGGCGCTCAGCTGCTCGAGCCGATGATGAAGGTCGAAGTCGTCACCCCGGAAGATTACGTCGGCGACGTCATCGGCGACCTGAACTCCCGTCGCGGTCAGATCCAGGGCCAGGAAAGCCGTGGTATCGCCGTCGTCATCAACGCGAACGTCCCGCTCGCGAACATGTTCAAGTACGTCGACAACCTGCGCTCCATGTCCCAGGGCCGCGCCCAGTACACGATGACCTTCGATCACTATTCGCCGGTCCCGTCGAACGTCGCAACTGAAATCCAGGCAAAGTATTCCGGTCAGAAGTGACCGGAATACCAATTGACCGATAACAAGAATTAGATCCCTTCGGGGACTAGCAAAACGGAGACCCGAAAATGGGAAAGAGTAAGTTTGAGCGCAACAAGCCGCACGTCAACATTGGCACGATTGGCCACGTTGACCACGGTAAGACGTCTCTGACGGCAGCGATCACGAAGTACTTCGGTGAGTACAAGGCGTACGACCAGATCGACGCGGCTCCGGAAGAAAAGGCGCGTGGCATCACGATTTCGACGGCCCACGTTGAATACGAGACGCCGGCCCGCCACTACGCCCACGTCGACTGCCCCGGCCACGCCGACTACGTCAAGAACATGATCACCGGTGCTGCCCAGATGGACGGCGCGATCCTTGTGTGCTCGGCCGCTGACGGCCCGATGCCGCAGACGCGCGAACACATTCTGCTGGCTCGCCAGGTTGGCGTTCCGGCAATCGTGGTGTTCCTGAACAAGGTCGACCAGGTCGACGACGCCGAGCTTCTCGAACTGGTCGAGCTCGAAGTTCGCGAACTGCTGTCGTCCTACGACTTCCCGGGCGACGATATTCCGATCATCAAGGGTTCCGCACTTGCTGCCCTTGAAGATTCGGACAAGAAGATCGGCGAAGACGCGATCCGCGAGCTGATGGCTGCGGTTGACGCCTACATCCCGACGCCTGAGCGTCCGATCAACCTGCCGTTCCTGCTGCCGATCGAAGACGTGTTCTCGATCTCGGGCCGCGGCACGGTTGTGACCGGCCGCGTCGAGCGTGGCATTGTCAAGGTTGGCGAAGAAGTCGAGATCGTCGGCATCCGCCCGACGACGAAGACGACGGTGACCGGCGTTGAAATGTTCCGCAAGCTGCTCGATCAGGGCCAGGCTGGCGACAACATCGGCGCGCTGATCCGCGGCGTCACCCGTGACGGCGTTGAGCGTGGCCAGATTCTGTGCAAGCCGGGTTCGGTCAAGCCGCACAAGAAGTTCATGGCAGAAGCCTACATCCTGACGAAGGAAGAGGGTGGTCGTCATACGCCGTTCTTCACCAACTACCGTCCGCAGTTCTACTTCCGCACGACCGACGTGACGGGCATCGTGACGCTGCCGGAAGGCACGGAGATGGTCATGCCGGGCGACAACGTCACGGTATCGGTCGAGCTGATCGTTCCGATCGCGATGGAAGAAAAGCTGCGCTTCGCGATCCGCGAAGGCGGCCGCACCGTCGGCGCCGGTATCGTCGCGTCGATCGTCGAGTAATTAGCGGCTGGGCCACCTGGCCCAAGGAAAGGATAGGGACGCCGATCTCGGTGTCCCTCTCGATCTTTGAAACCGGTGGCCCGCTAACGTAACTGAAGGTAAGCCGTGTCCCTAAGTGGCGACACGCGGATAACAGACACAAGGATAAAGTCGAATGAACGGCCAGAATATCCGCATCCGCCTGAAGGCGTTCGATCACCGGATTCTCGATGCCTCCACGCGCGAGATCGTATCGACGGCTAAGCGCACCGGTGCAAGCGTCCGGGGCCCCGTTCCGCTTCCGACCCGCATCGAGAAGTTTACGGTCAACCGGTCCCCGCACATCGACAAGAAGAGCCGCGAACAGTTCGAGATGCGCACGCATAAGCGCCTTCTCGATATCGTTGACCCGACCCCGCAGACGGTAGACGCGCTGATGAAGCTCGATCTCGCCGCCGGTGTCGATGTTGAGATCAAGCTCTGAGACCTCGGGTCTTCGGGCTGAGTGAGAAGGATTGAACCGATGCGTTCAGGTGTGATTGCACAGAAGGTGGGAATGACCCGCGTCTATAACGACGCCGGCGAGCATGTCCCGGTAACGGTACTGCGTATGGAAGGCTGCCAGGTCGTAGCCACGCGCACTGTCGAAAAGAATGGCTATACCGCAGTTCAGCTCGGTGCCGGCCAGGCGAAGGTGAAGAACACGTCGAAGGCGATGCGCGGCAACTTTGCCATCGCCAATGTCGAGCCGAAGGCCAAGCTGACGGAATTCCGCGTGTCGGAAGATCAACTGCTCGAGGTCGGCACTGAGATCAAGGCGGGTCACTTTGCAGCTGGCCAGCTGGTCGACGTGACGGGTACGACGATCGGCAAGGGTTTTGCCGGCGCCATGAAGCGCCACGGTTTCGGCGGTCTGCGTGCCACGCACGGTGTGTCGGTGTCTCACCGCTCGCACGGTTCGACCGGCTCGCGCCAGGATCCGGGCAAGGTTTTCAAGAACAAGAAGATGGCTGGTCACATGGGCCAGACGCGCGTCACGACGCAGAACCTGGAAGTGGTTTCGACCGACGAAGATCGCGGTCTGATCCTGATCAAGGGTGCTGTCCCTGGTTCCAAGGGTGCCTGGATCATCGTGCGCGACGCCGTCAAGTCGGCCGCGAAGTAAGGGAGCCAGATCAATGGAATTCAACGTCAAGACCCTCGAGGGAAAAGACGCCGGGAAGGTTTCCCTTTCGGACGCGATTTTCGGCCTCGAGCCCCGCGAAGACATTCTCGCCCGCGTCATCCGCTGGCAGCTTGCCAAGAAGCAGCAGGGCACGCACAAGGCTAAGGGCCGCGCGGAAGTTTCGCGCACCGGCGCCAAGATGTACAAGCAGAAGGGTACGGGCCGCGCCCGCCACCATTCGGCTCGCGCTCCGCAGTTCCGCGGCGGCGGCAAGGCTCACGGCCCGGTTGTCCGCAGCCACGAGCACGATCTTCCGAAGAAGGTTCGCGCACTCGGCCTTCGCCACGCCCTTTCGGCCAAGATCAAGGCCGATGACGTCATCGTCATCGACAACCTGGTTGCCGCTGAAGCCAAGACCAAGTCGCTCGCGTCCGTTTTCGAGACGCTCGGCCTGACCAACGCCCTCTTCATCGGCGGCGCAGAGCTTGACGGCAACTTCAAGCTCGCAGCTCAGAACATCCCCAACATCGATGTTCTGCCGATCCAGGGCATCAACGTTTACGACATCGTGCGCCGCGGCAAGCTCGTGCTTTCCAAGGCTGCGGTTGAAGCGCTAGAGGAGCGATTCAAGTGACCGATCTTCGCCACTACGATGTGATCGTCTCTCCGGCGATCACCGAAAAGTCCACGCTGGTATCCGAAAACAACCAGGTTGTTTTCAATGTCGCCAAGCAGGCGACTAAGCCGGAAATCAAGGCTGCGGTCGAGGCGCTGTTCGGCGTCAAGGTCACGGCTGTCAACACTCTGCTGCGCAAAGGCAAGACCAAGCGGTTCCGCGGTTTCGTCGGCAAGCAGAAGGACGTGAAGAAGGCTGTTGTGACGCTGGCTGAAGGCCAGACGATCGACGTCTCCACCGGTCTCTGAGGTATAAGAAAATGGCATTGAAAACTTTCAATCCGATCACCCCGAGCCAGCGCCAGCTGGTCATCGTCGACCGTTCGGCCCTCTACAAGGGCAAGCCGGTCAAGGCGCTGACGGAAGGTCTGACCAAGAGCGGCGGTCGTAACAACCTCGGTCGCATCACCGCCCGCTTCATCGGCGGCGGTCACAAGCGTACCTATCGTTTGATCGACTTCAAGCGTCGCAAATTCGACGTCGAAGGCACGGTCGAGCGTATCGAATACGATCCGAACCGCACGGCTTTCATCGCGCTGGTGAACTATGCTGACGGCGAGAAGGCTTATATCCTCGCTCCTCAGCGCCTCGCTGCCGGTGACAAGGTCATCGCTTCCGAGAAGGCTGTCGACGTCAAGCCCGGCAACACCATGCCGCTGCAGTTCATCCCGGTCGGCTCCATCATCCACAATGTGGAAATGAAGCCGGGCAAGGGTGGTCAGATCGCTCGCTCCGCCGGTGGCTACGCACAGCTCGTCGGCCGCGACCAGGGCATGGCGATCCTTCGCCTGAACTCCGGTGAACAGCGTCTCGTTCATGGCTCCTGCCTTGCTTCGATCGGCGCCGTCTCCAACCCTGACCACGCCAACATCAACGACGGCAAGGCCGGTCGTACCGTTTGGCGCGGCAAGCGTCCGCATAACCGCGGTGTCGTCATGAACCCGGTCGACCATCCGCACGGCGGTGGTGAAGGCCGCACCTCCGGCGGTCGCCATCCAGTGACACCGTGGGGCAAGCCGACCAAGGGCAAGCGCACCCGGTCGAACAAGTCGACCGACAAGATGATCATGCGCTCGCGTCATCAGCGTAAGAAGTAAGAGAGGAAGTCTCCAATGGCTCGTTCAGTATGGAAAGGTCCGTTCGTTGACGGCTATCTTCTCAAGAAGGCTGAGAAGGTTCGTGAAGGCGGTCGCAGTGAAGTGATCAAGATCTGGAGCCGTCGCTCCACGATCCTGCCGCAGTTCGTCGGTCTCACCTTCGGCGTCTACAACGGCAGCAAGCATATCCCGGTCAGCGTCAATGAAGACATGGTCGGTCACAAATTCGGTGAATTCTCTCCGACCCGCACCTACTACGGTCACGGCGCGGACAAGAAGGCGAAGAGGAAGTAACAATGGGCAAGGCAAAAGCCGAACGCCGGCTGAAGGACAACGAGGCGCAAGCAGTCGCCCGCACGCTCCGCGTCAGCCCCCAGAAGCTCAACCTGGTTGCTGCGGCTATCCGCGGCAAGAAGGTCGAGCGCGCACTCGCTGAGCTGGAGTTCTCCCGCAAGCGCATCGCGGGCGCCGTCAAGAAGACGCTTGAATCTGCGATCGCCAACGCCGAGAACAACCACGATCTCGACGTCGACTCGCTGGTTGTCGCCGAGGCCTATGTCGGCAAGTCGATCGTCATGAAGCGTTTTCACGCTCGTGGCCGCGGTCGCGCGTCGCGCATTGAAAAGCCCTTCGCGCACCTGACGATCGTCGTTCGTGAAGTGCAGGCAGCAGAGGAGGCCGCATAATGGGTCAGAAAATCAATCCAATCGGTTTCCGCCTCGGCATCAACCGTACCTGGGATAGCCGCTGGTTTGCGGACAATGCCGAGTACGGTCAGCTGCTGCACGAAGACCTGAAGATGCGCAAGTTCGTCATGAGCGAACTGAAGCAGGCCGGGATTTCCAAGGTGGTCATCGAGCGTCCGCACAAGAAGTGCCGCGTCACGATCCACTCGGCACGTCCGGGCCTGATCATCGGCCGCAAGGGCGCAGACATCGACAAGCTCCGCAAGAAGCTGTCGGAGATGACGAATTCGGAAACGCACCTCAACATCGTCGAAGTGCGCAAGCCCGAAGTCGATGCGACGCTGGTCGCTCAGTCGATCGCCCAGCAGCTCGAGCGTCGCGTGGCTTTCCGTCGCGCCATGAAGCGCGCCGTTCAGTCCGCGATGCGTCTTGGCGCCGAAGGCATCAAGATCACCTGCGCTGGCCGTCTCGGCGGCGCTGAAATCGCCCGTACGGAATGGTACCGCGAAGGTCGTGTGCCGTTGCACACCCTGCGCGCCGACATCGACTACGGCACGGCTGAAGCAGAAACCGCGTTCGGCATCTGCGGCATCAAGGTCTGGATCTTCAAGGGCGAAATCCTTGAGCATGATCCGATGGCTTCCGAGCGCCGCGCGATGGAAGGTGACGCCCAGGGTCCGGCAAGCCGTGATCGTGACCGCGACAGAGACCGTCGCCGCGACAACGCTTGATAGCGCGCGTGGCAGAGAAGTTCGGAGAATAAGAAAATGTTGCAGCCAAAGCGTACCAAGTACCGCAAGCAGTTCAAGGGCCGCATCAAGGGCGTCGCCAAGGGCGGTTCTGACCTGGCATTCGGCGAATTCGGCCTGAAGGCACAGGAACCCAACCGCGTCAACGCGCGCGAGATCGAAGCGGCCCGCCGCGCGATCACGCGTTATATGAAGCGCGCCGGCCGTGTATGGATCCGCGTGTTCCCGGACGTTCCGGTAACCAAAAAGCCGACCGAAGTCCGTATGGGTAAGGGTAAGGGCTCCGTTGAATACTGGGCATGCAAGGTCAAGCCCGGCCGTATGATGTTCGAGATCGACGGTGTCAGCGAAGAAATCGCCCGTGAGGCGCTTCGCCTCGGCTCTGCCAAGCTCTCGGTCAAGACGCGCTTCGTTCAGCGCATTGCAGAGTAAGGAATGAGCTCATGAAAGCCTCAGACGTTCGCGCGTTCACCGCCGACCAACTCAAGGACGAGCTTGCCAAGCTGAAGAAGGAGCAGTTCAACCTGCGCTTCCAGAAGGCGACCGGCCAGCTCGAAAAGTCCTCGCGCATCAACGAAGTCCGCAAGGACATCGCCCGCGTGAAAACCATTGCCCGCCAGAAGGCGGCAGAAGTTAAGGCCTAAAGGAAGAAAAATATGCCGAAGCGCATCCTGCAGGGCGTCGTCGTTGGCGACAAGAACGAGAAGACGGTAGTGGTTCGTGTCGAGCGTCGTTTCGCTCACCCGCTGCTCCAGAAGACCGTTCGTCGTTCCAAGAAGTACAAGGCCCACGACGAGAACAATCAGTACAAGATTGGCGATACCGTATCCATCGAGGAATGCGCGCCGATCTCCAAGGACAAGCGCTGGACGGTGATTTCCGCCCAGGGCAAGTAACAGAATTTTGCGCGAGGCCTTGCGTCTCGCCGAAATATCTGTATGAAGCAGCGTCAGAACGCTCGAATGCCGGGCGTTCTTTTGCTTTGAGCGCACGGAAGGTCCCGTTCGGGAAACCACCCTGGCACGATCGATCCCGCGCTATTCAGCTATTGCCGCGTCTGTGCTGCCTCACGGCAGCTCGGCCGGCGAAAATTTTCATAAGCCGGAGTAGGGGGCTAGCCCAACCATTCCGGTAAACCAAGAAGGCGACCTGATATGATTCAGATGCAAACAAACCTCGACGTCGCGGATAATTCCGGCGCACGTCGTGTCATGTGCATCAAGGTGCTGGGCGGCTCGAAGCGTAAGTATGCCTCGATCGGCGACGTCATCGTCGTTTCGATCAAGGAAGCGATCCCGCGCGGCCGTGTGAAGAAGGGTGACGTGATGAAGGCGGTTGTCGTTCGCACCGCCAAGGACATCCGTCGTGCAGATGGCTCCGTCATCCGCTTCGACACCAACGCAGCAGTCCTCATCGACAACAAGAAAGAGCCGATCGGCACCCGTATCTTCGGACCGGTTCCGCGCGAACTTCGCGCCAAGAACCACATGAAGATCATCTCGCTGGCTCCCGAAGTACTGTAAGGAGCGAAGCGATGCAGAAGATTCGTAAAGGCGACAAGGTCGTCATGCTCGCTGGCAAGGACAAGGGCCGTACCGGCGAAGTTGTCCAGGTCATGCCGAAGGAAGATCGTGCCGTTGTTCGTGGCGTCAACGTCGTCAAGCGCCACCAGCGCCAGACGCAGACCCAGGAAGCCGGCATCATCAACAAGGAAGCCCCGGTTCACCTGTCCAACGTTGCAATCATCGACAAGGACGGCAAGCCGACCCGCGTCGGTTTCAAGGTCGTTGACGGCAAGAAGGTCCGTGTGGCCAAGCGTTCTGGAGAAGTGATCGATGGCTGAGGCAAAATATGAGCCGCGGCTCAAGAAGGAATATGTCGAGCGCATCCGCAAGGCGTTGCAGGAGCAGTTCTCCTACGCCAACGAGATGATGATCCCGAAGCTCGACAAGATCGTGATCAACATGGGTGTCGGCGAAGCGACCGCTGACTCGAAGAAGCCGACGGTAGCTGCCGCCGACCTCGCAGCGATCGCCGGCCAGAAGCCGGTCATCACCCGCGCACGCAACTCTATCGCAGGCTTCAAGGTCCGCGAACAGATGCCGATCGGTGCGAAGGTCACCCTGCGCGGCGCCCGCATGTACGAGTTCATGGACCGTCTCGTGAACATCGCGCTCCCGCGCGTTCGCGACTTCCGCGGCCTGAACCCGAAAAGCTTTGACGGCCGTGGCAACTTCGCCATGGGCATCAAGGAGCACATTGTGTTCCCTGAGATCAACTACGACAAGGTTGATCAGATGTGGGGCATGGACATCATCGTTTGCACGACGGCGACGACCGACGACGAAGCACGGGCTCTTCTGAAAGAGTTCAGCTTCCCGTTCCGTCAATAACCGTAACGACGAGCGTAGAAAAGGAACCTGACATGGCGAAGACAAGCGCAGTTGAAAAGAACAAGCGCCGCCGTACTACGGTCGCTAACCAGGCCGCTAAGCGGGCTGGGTTGAAGGCGATCATCATGAACCAGGCTCTTCCGATCGAAGAGCGGTTCAAGGCCTCGATCAAGCTGGCATCCCTGCCGCGTGATGGATCGAAGACCCGTATTCGCAACCGTTGCGAAGTTTCGGGGCGTCCGCGCGCATATTACCGCAAACTGCGCATGTCGCGTATTGCGCTGCGTGAACTCGGCAATCTCGGCAAGGTGCCGGGTATCGTCAAGTCGAGCTGGTAAGGAGCAGGTTACATGACAATGACTGATCCGTTGGGCGATATGCTCACTCGCATCCGTAACGGCGCTTCCCGCCGCAAGTCGTCGGTCTCGACGCCTGCTTCGAAGCTCCGTGCACGTGTTCTCGATGTTCTGCAGTCCGAAGGCTACATCCGTGGCTACTCCGTTGTCGATTTCGGCAATGGCAAGTCGGAACTCAGCATCGAGCTGAAATATTATGAAGGCGCATCGGTGATCCGTGAGATCGGCCGTGTGTCCAAGCCGGGCCGCCGGGTTTATGTCTCGGTCAAGTCCATTCCGCAGGTCGCGAACGGTCTCGGCATCACCATCCTTTCGACTCCGAAGGGTGTGATGGCCGATCACCAGGCTCGCGAACAGAACGTTGGTGGCGAGGTTCTTTGCTCGGTCTTCTAAGATCGGGCAGGGATCTCCATAGCGAACAGACAGGATTGAAACATGTCTCGTATCGGTAAAAAGCCCGTTCAGGTGCCTGCTGGGATCACGGCTACGGTCGATGGCCAGAAGGTGACTGCAAAGGGCCCGAAGGGCGAGCTGTTTTTCGTTGCTAACGACGAAATCAGCCTCAAGCTTGAAAATAACGCCGTCGTCGTGACGCCGGTGAACCAGACCAAGGATGCGCGCTCAAAGTGGGGCATGTCCCGCACGATGATCGAAGGCATCTTCAAGGGCGTCAAGGACGGTTTCGAGCGCAAGCTTGAAATCAACGGCGTCGGTTACCGCGCCGCCATGCAGGGCAAGAACCTGCAGCTGGCCCTCGGTTTCAGCCATGACGTGATCTACGAGCCGCCGGTCGGTATCTCGATCGTTGTTCCGAAGCCGACGGAAATCGTCGTCAGCGGCATCAACAAGCAGCAGGTCGGTCAGGTTGCCGCCGAAATCCGCGAATATCGCGGTCCCGAGCCCTACAAGGGCAAGGGCGTCAAGTACGCTGACGAGCGGATCGTCCGCAAAGAAGGCAAGAAGAAGTAAGGATCACGCGAAATGGCTAGCAGGAAAGAAGCACTTGCACGTCGTGCCAACCGCGTGCGCCGTCATCTCAAGTCGGTGGCCAATGGCCGTCCGCGCCTGTCGGTTCATCGCTCCTCGAAGAACATCTACGCCCAGGTCATCGATGATGTGGCCGGCAAGACGCTTGCGTCTGCCTCCACCCTCGAGAAGGATCTGCGCGGTTCTCTGAAGACCGGTGCCGATACCGCCGCCGCTACCGTTGTGGGCAAGCTCCTCGCAGAGCGCGCCTCCAAGGCCGGTGTTACGGAAGTCGTGTTCGACCGTGGCGCCTTCATCTATCACGGCCGCATCAAGGCTCTCGCCGAAGCGGCCCGCGAAGGCGGTCTCACCTTCTGATCAGTTTCCGGCCGGACGCCTCAAGCGCCGGCCGGATTTTCGCCGGACCGCAGGCACTCTCCGAAAGGGGAGGCTGATGCGGTCCACATTTGTTTGCCGATTGCACCCGGAAAAGAAAAAGGAAGAGGACAATGGCACAGGAAAGAAGGCCGCAGCGGGACGACCGCCAGAGCCGTGAAGAGCGCGATAGCGAATTCGTCGACAAGCTTGTCGCGATCAACCGCGTCGCCAAGGTCGTCAAGGGCGGCCGTCGTTTCGGTTTCGCAGCACTCGTCGTCGTCGGCGACCAGAAGGGCCGCGTCGGCTTCGGCCATGGCAAGGCACGTGAAGTGCCGGAAGCCATCCGCAAGGCAACCGAAGCCGCCAAGCGCGAACTGATCTTCGTACCGCTGCGTGACGGCCGTACGCTGCATCACGACGTTCATGGCCGTCATGGCGCCGGCAAGGTTCTGCTGCGCTCGGCCAAGGTCGGTACCGGCATCATCGCCGGCGGCCCGATGCGCGCCGTATTCGAAACACTCGGCATGCACGACGTCGTCGCCAAGTCGACCGGTTCGTCGAACCCCTACAACATGGTTCGCGCCACCTTCGACGCTCTGAAGCACCAGGTTCACCCGAAGGACATCGCAGCTCAGCGCGGCATCAAGTATGCAACGCTGCAGGCTCGTCGTAGCGCCTCCGGCAACGCCTCTGAAGAATAAGAGGAGTTTGACAGATGGCCAAGGCTACCAAGAAGGCTGAAGCGAAGACTGTCACGATCGAACAGATCGGCAGCCCGATTCGCCGTCCGGATGTCCAGCAGCGCACGCTGATCGGTCTCGGACTGAACAAGATGCACCGTCGCCGCACGCTGGAGGATACCCCTTCCGTTCGTGGCATGATCCGTGCTGTCCAGCATCTCGTTCGCGTCGTCGACGAGAAGTGAGACGGAGGAAACGCTCATGAAACTCAATGAAATTAAAGACAACGAAGGCTCGACCCACAGCCGCAAGCGCCTCGGCCGCGGTATCGGCTCGGGTTCTGGCAAGACTGGCGGTCGCGGCGTGAAGGGTCAGAAGTCCCGTTCGGGCGTCGCCATCAACGGCTTCGAGGGCGGCCAGATGCCGATCTATCGTCGCCTGCCGAAGCGCGGCTTCAACAACATTTTCGCTTCCGATTTTGTTGTCGTGTCGCTGGCCCGCATCCAGACGGCGATCGACGCCGGCAAGCTCGATGCCAAGACGACCGTTGACGCAGCGGCCCTCAAGGCTGCTGGTGTCATCCGCCGCGTCAAGGATGGCGTTCGCGTTCTCGCCGACGGCGAGATCAAGGCCAAGATCACCATCGTCGTTGCAGGCGCCTCCAAGCCTGCCGTCGAGAAGATCGAAAAGGCCGGCGGCACCGTGACGCTGCTTTCGGCTCCTGCTGCAGCCGAATAATAATCTGATGATATATCGCCCGGGGTGCTTCACACCGGGCGATTTTGCTCCCATATGTGGGCCTCACAAAAACTTGGCTGGCGCGCCCGCGTCATGCCGGTAAGACTCGAAAACAAGGGTGAGGCATGGGGTTGCGTCGCAATCCGTCCTAAGCCCGGTTTTGAATAATTTCATACTGATTCCGGGTCCGGTCTGTCCCCCAGAGACGCCGGAATTGGTAGCGCGGAGAAACGCATGGCTTCTGCAGCGGAACAATTGGCATCCAACCTCAATTTTTCGACCTTCGCCAAAGCCGAGGATTTGAAGAAGCGCTTGTGGTTCACACTGGCAGCTCTCCTCGTCTACCGACTCGGCACGCATATTCCGCTTCCAGGCCTCAATCCCGAAGCCTATGCCCAGGCTTTCCGCGGCCAGGCAGGCGGCATTCTCGGCCTTTTCAACATGTTTTCGGGCGGCGCCGTTGAGCGTATGGCGATCTTCGCGCTCGGCATCATGCCCTATATCTCCGCCTCGATCATCGTGCAGCTGATGACTTCGGTCGTGCCGGCGCTCGAAAACCTCAAGAAGGAAGGTGAGCAGGGCCGTAAGATCATCAACCAGTATACCCGCTACGGTACCGTTATCCTCGGTGCGCTCCAGGCCTATGGCATTGCCGCCGGCCTTGAAAGCGGCCAGGGCTTGGTCGTCGACCCGGGCTGGTTCTTCCGCGTCTCCACCGTTCTGACGCTGCTCGGCGGCACGATGTTCCTGATGTGGCTGGGCGAGCAGATCACCTCGCGCGGCATTGGCAACGGCATCTCGCTGATCATCTTCGCCGGCATCGCCGCTGGCCTTCCCACAGCTCTTGCCGGCACGCTCGAACTCGGCCGCACAGGCGCGCTGTCGACCCCGCTGATCCTGCTGGTGATCATCGTCGCGATCGCCGTCATCGCCATCATCGTCTTCGTCGAGCGCGCCCAGCGCCGGCTGCTGATCCAGTATCCGAAGCGCCAGGTCGGCAACCGGATGTTCCAGGGCGATACGTCCCACCTGCCGTTGAAACTCAATACATCAGGTGTCATTCCGGCAATCTTCGCATCGTCGCTGCTGCTTCTGCCGGCAACGATTGCGGGTTTCGCCAGCACCACGGCAATGCCCTCCTGGGCGACATCGATCGTCGCGGCCCTCGGTCATGGCCAGCCACTCTATATGGTGCTCTATGCGGCGCTGATCGCCTTCTTCGCCTTCTTCTATACGGCCATCGTTTTCAATCCGAAGGACACGGCTGATAATCTGAAGAAGCATGGCGGCTTCATTCCCGGCATCCGTCCGGGCGACCGCACCGCCGAATATATCGACTACGTGCTGACCCGAATCACGGTGATCGGCGCGCTCTATCTCGTCTTCGTCTGCATCCTTCCGGAGATATTGGTGTCGCAAACCGGCATTCCATTAGCCCTTGGTGGGACTTCGCTTTTGATCGTGGTTAGCGTAACTCTTGATACGGTTGCACAGATCCAGGGTCACCTGATCGCGCAGCAATACGAAGGCCTGATCAAGAAATCGAAGTTGCGTGGAGGAAAGAGGGGGCGATGAGACTTATCCTTTTGGGGCCGCCGGGCGCGGGTAAGGGAACCCAGGCCCAGCGGATCGTGGAAAAGCACGGCATTCCGCAGCTTTCCACGGGGGACATGCTGCGTGCAGCGGTTAACGCCGGCACCGATGTCGGCAAGCGCGCGAAGGCGGTCATGGACGCCGGCAAGCTCGTCTCGGATGAGATCGTTATCGCCATCGTTTCCGAGCGTATCGATCAACCCGATTGCGCCAACGGCTTCATCCTCGACGGCTTCCCCAGGACGCTCGTCCAGGCGGACGCCACCGAGGCGATGCTGAAGGCAAAGGGTCTCGACCTTTCGGTCGTCATCGAATTCCGTGTCAATGACGACGAGTTGGTTCGTCGCGTTGCCGGTCGCTACTCCTGTGCACAGTGCGGCAGCGTCTATCACGATACAGATAAGGTTCCGGCTGCTGAGGGCGTGTGCGACAAGTGCGGTTCGACGCACTTCAAGCGCCGTCCTGATGACACCCCGGAGACCATGACGGCTCGGCTGCAGGTCTACTACAAGGAGACCTCGCCGCTGATCGGCTATTACCACGCCAAGGGCAAGCTCAAGTCCGTGGACGGCATGGCAGAAATCGATCAGGTGACGGCCGAGGTCGAAAGCATTCTTTCCAAGCTTTAAGGCTTTGAAAATAAACTTGGCGGAACGGTTGCTTTTCAGCAGTGATTCCGCTAAACACCGCGCCAACTCGCGACATTCCATGCGATCGGCGCGGATTTCCCAGGGAAGTCCGGGTGCGGTCGTTTTGACATGTTACGGACGTAAATCTGAACGGGCGGTTCTCAAGAGCCGCATAACGAAGCCCACTTGCCGGATGGCAACTGGAATGCAAGGAGAACAGGCGTGGCACGTATCGCTGGCGTCAACATCCCGACTGCGAAGCGCGTTGTTATTGCGCTGACCTACATTCACGGGATCGGTCCGAAATTCGCACAGGAAATCGTCGCAAAGGTCGGTATCCCGGCTGAGCGTCGTGTGCATCAGCTGACGGACGCAGAAGTCCTTCAGATCCGCGAAGCCATCGACCGCGACTATCAGGTCGAAGGCGATCTTCGTCGCGATACCGCGATGAACATCAAGCGCCTGATGGACCTCGGCTGCTACCGCGGCCTGCGTCATCGCCGCGGCCTTCCGGTCCGCGGTCAGCGCACGCACACCAATGCCCGCACCCGCAAGGGCCCGGCAAAGGCAATCGCTGGCAAGAAGAAGTAATTTCCGGGAAACCGGGGTGGGGAGGCTGGCGGTCTGCGCCGGCCTCTTTTGAGTTTGGAGCGGGACCATATAGGCGCCGTTCCGGTGTAGCCGCTGGCATTACGGCGGTGAAGAGATCAACGAAAGGAATACCATGGCTAAGGAAGCCGTCCGCGTTCGCCGTCGCGAGCGCAAGAACATCTCGTCGGGTGTCGCTCACGTCAACTCGACCTTCAACAACACGATGATCACCATCACCGATGCGCAGGGCAATGCGATCGCCTGGTCGTCGGCTGGCGCCAAGGGCTTCAAGGGCTCGCGCAAGTCGACCCCGTTCGCTGCCCAGATCGCTGCCGAAGACTGCGCCAAGAAGGCCCAGGAGCACGGCATGAAGTCGCTGGAAGTCGAAGTCTGCGGTCCGGGTTCGGGTCGTGAATCGGCTTTGCGCGCGCTCCAGGCTGCAGGTTTCATGATCACGTCCATCCGCGACGTGACCCCGATCCCGCACAATGGCTGCCGTCCGCGCAAGAAGCGCCGCGTCTGATCATCGCTCTCGTCACCGGTGAGCGCCTGCGCGCTCCCGGTGGTTTTCAAGCTCGGTTGCCACGATTGGATGGTGGCAACGAACGGAAGGCAAACTCATGATTCAGAAGAACTGGCAGGAATTGATCAAGCCGAACAAGGTGGAGTTCTCTTCGAGCTCGCGCACCAGGGCGACGCTTGTTGCCGAACCGCTGGAGCGCGGCTTCGGCCTCACCCTCGGCAACGCGCTTCGCCGCGTTCTGCTCTCCTCGCTGCGCGGTGCTGCCGTCACGGCGGTGCAGATCGATGGCGTGCTGCATGAATTCTCCTCGATTCCGGGCGTCCGCGAAGACGTCACGGATATCGTGCTCAACATCAAGGAAATCGCCATCAAGATGGATGGCGACGATGCAAAGCGCATGGTCGTGCGTAAGCAGGGTCCGGGCGTTGTCACGGCTGGCGACATTCAGACGGTCGGCGATATCGAAATCCTCAACCCCGAGCATGTCATCTGCACGCTCGACGAGGGTGCCGAGATCCGCATGGAATTCACCGTCAATAACGGCAAGGGCTACGTTCCGGCCGAACGCAATCGTGCGGAAGATGCTCCGATCGGTCTCATCCCGGTCGACAGCCTCTATTCGCCGGTCAAGAAGGTGTCCTACAAGGTTGAAAATACCCGCGAAGGACAGGTTCTCGACTACGACAAGCTGAACATGACCATCGAAACCGATGGCTCGATCACCGGTGAAGACGCCGTCGCTTTTGCGGCGCGCATCCTCCAGGATCAGCTTGGCGTCTTCGTCAACTTCGACGAGCCGCAGAAGGAAACCGAAGAGGAAGCAGTCACCGAACTCGCTTTCAACCCGGCTCTCCTGAAGAAGGTGGACGAACTCGAACTGTCGGTCCGTTCGGCAAACTGCTTGAAGAACGACAACATCGTCTACATCGGCGACCTCATTCAGAAGACCGAAGCAGAAATGCTCCGCACACCGAATTTTGGTCGCAAGTCGCTGAACGAAATCAAGGAAGTTCTCGCTTCCATGGGCCTGCACCTCGGCATGGAAGTGCCGGCATGGCCGCCCGAGAACATCGAAGATCTCGCCAAGCGTTACGAAGATCAATACTGAGAAAACAAAAGGCAGGCTCTTTCGGCTGCCTTTCCCCGTCAAACAGCAGGCCGATCGCCTGCATGTGCCAGGAAACGGCAGGCCCACTTAGCGTAAGGGCACCTGCATTAAAGGAGAATAGCAATGCGCCATGGTAAAGCCGGCCGCAAGCTGAATAGAACTGCAAGCCACCGCAAGGCGATGTTCGCCAACATGGCGGCTTCGCTGATTACCCACGAGCAGATCGTCACGACCCTGCCGAAGGCCAAGGAAATCCGTCCGATCGTCGAGAAACTCGTCACGCTCGGCAAGCGCGGCGACCTGCATGCTCGCCGTCAGGCGATCTCGCAGATCCGCGATGCCGCTGTCGTCTCGAAGCTGTTCGATACGATCGCGACGCGCTACGCCACCCGCAACGGCGGCTACCTGCGCATCATGAAGGCCGGCTTCCGCCAGGGCGACAATGCCGCCATGGCCGTGATCGAATTTGTGGACCGCGATGCCTATGCCAAGGGCGCTGCCGACAAGGCTCGCGTCGCTGCTGAAGAGCAGGCCGTCGCCGCTTAATCTTCCGCTCCGGCGGAAACAGAACAGCCGGGCTGCAAAGCCCGGCTGTTTTTGTTTCTGATGTAGTGAGGGGACCGGCTCCATTGCGCAAAATCATTCGGACTCGCTCTCCGCAGTTTCTTCGACTGGCCGCGCTGTTTCTTGTTATCGTTCTCGGGCTGGTGCTCCGCACGTTTGGCTATGCGGCCGATCTGCCTTTCATTGTCGTCAAATATGATGGATCGGCACTCTGGGGAGCAATGGTCTATCTGCTCGTGGCGCTCATTGCGGCAAGGTCACGGCCGGTAGCAATTGCTGTCACAGCGCTGTTCATAGCGATCTCGGTGGAAATGTTCCGGCTCTATCACACGCCCTGGCTTGATGCGTTTCGGCTGACTACGGCAGGCGCCCTGCTGCTTGGCCGGGTCTTTTCGCTTTGGAACATGCTGGCTTATGCAATCGGCATAGGTGCGGCCTGCGCCTTCGATCCGGCACGCCGGACTGCGTTGCGTCCTCGCCGCTAAACCTCACGAGGTCGACGCCACTGCGCGATTGCGCGTCAGCCCTTTGCCCTTCTGCCTGTTGCGTGCGATCGGCCGGTAGGAGCGATAGAGTATGAGCGCGATGATCAGCCCGACATAGATATACTGCTCGAGATCGAGGATCTTGGTCGAGAGCGCGAAGTGCAGCGCCCCGCAGGCGGCGATGATATAGACAAGGCGATGCAGCCAGATCCAGTTCTTGCCGAGGCGGCGGATCGATAGATTGTTGGATGTCAGTGCCAGCGGAATGAGCATCGCAAGGGCTGCCATGCCGAACATGATGAAGGGGCGCTTCAACACGTCGTTGATGACGGCGGAAATATCCATCGCCTGGTCGAGCACCATGTATACGGTGAAATGCATCAGCGCGTAATAGAAGGTCAGCAGGCCAAGCGCCCGGCGATAGCGCAGATAGTTCCAGCCGAAGAGCTCACGGGCAGGGGAAACGGCAAGTGTTGCGATCAGGAAACGGATCGTCCAGATGCCGAGGAAAAGCTCGAAGGTCTTGACCGGATCGGCGCCGAGCTGATCGGTCGCGCCGAGATAGAAAGTCCAGGCTGCAGGCACGAGCCCGACGACATAAAGCAGCCAGACGGAGGCGGGTTGCCAGCGCTTCGGGATGGCGAGCGACAGTTCCGCCATCAGAAATTCGCCTTCAGATCCATGCCGGCATAAAGGCTTGCCACCTCGTCGGCATAACCGTTGAAGGGCAGGGTGGGGTGGCGGCTCGCGCCGAAGAAGCCGTTCTCGCCGATGCGCCGTTCGCTGGCCTGGCTCCAGCGCGGATGGTCGACCTCAGGGTTGACGTTGGCGTAGAAGCCATACTCCTGCGCATTGGTGACCTGCCAGGTATTCTTCGGCTGCTGGTCGGTGAGCGTGATCCTGACGATCGACTTGATGCCCTTGAAGCCGTATTTCCACGGCACGACGAGCCGGATCGGCGCCCCGTTCTGGTTCGGCAGCGTTTCGCCATAGAGCCCGACGGCCAGCAGCGTCAGCGGATGGCGCGCCTCATCCAGGCGCAGACCCTCGACATAGGGCCAGTCGAGCGACTGGAAGAAACCCTTCTGCCCCGGCATCTCCTCCGGCCGCACGACGGTTTCGAAGGCGACATATTTGGCGCTGCCGAGTGGCTCCACCTTGTCGAGCAGTGATGCCAGCGGAAAGCCGTCCCAGGGGATGACCATCGACCAGGCCTCGACGCAGCGCATCCGGTAGGTGCGCTCCTCGATCGGGAATTCCTTCATCAGCGCCTCGAGGTCGAAGGTGCCTGGCTTGTTGACCATGCCGTCGACCTTGATCGTCCAGGGCAGCGGCTTGAAATCGCCGGAAAGTGCTGCGGGATCGCCCTTGTCGAGGCCGAACTCATAGAAATTATTGTAGGTCGTGACGTCCTTGATCGGCGTCGGCTTCTCATCGACCTTGTACTTGCTCTCTACGGCAGAGAGGGCCGCAGCGCTCGCCTTGCCGCCGCTGTAGAGCGCCATGGCGCCAAGCGCCGCCGCGCCCAGAAATTCACGACGGCGCACATAGATCTGGCGCGGCGTGATCTCCGATGACGCGATCTTCGGTGGGCGATAGGTTGGCATGTCGAAACCTCCTCGGCGGATATCTTGAAATATAGCCCTTAAACGAACCGCCGGCATGTCTAGATTAGTGTCTAAGCCTTGAATATTGCTGACAGGAAGCCAATTTTTTGTGTTCGGCCGTGATGGAATAGGCTGTAACAAAACGTCGCGTCGAACCGTATATCATCGATGGGTCTGATGGCGCTTCTCCCCGGCGTACCGGATTTGGGCTTCCCGGTAGTGACAGCCCCCGTCGATTGGATTAGGACAATTCCAAAAAGCAGCGTTTGCCCGGCCTGCAGGCTCCATGCCGCCCAGCTTCGCCTGATAATTCCGCCACGTTGAGGAAGACACCGATGCCAGTTTACCGTTCCAGAACCACGACCCATGGCCGCAACATGGCGGGCGCCCGCGGCCTTTGGCGCGCCACGGGCATGAAGGATTCGGATTTCGGCAAGCCGATCATCGCGGTGGTGAATTCCTTCACCCAGTTCGTGCCCGGTCACGTGCACCTGAAGGACCTCGGCCAGCTCGTTGCCCGCGAGATCGAGGCGGCCGGCGGTGTCGCCAAGGAATTCAACACGATCGCCGTCGATGATGGCATCGCCATGGGCCATGACGGCATGCTTTATTCGCTGCCCTCGCGCGAGCTCATCGCCGACAGCGTCGAATACATGGTCAATGCCCATTGCGCCGACGCCATGGTCTGTATTTCCAACTGCGACAAGATCACTCCCGGCATGCTGATGGCATCGCTGCGCCTCAATATCCCGACGGTCTTCGTCTCGGGCGGTCCGATGGAAGCCGGTAAGGTCGTGATGCACGGCAAGACGCATGCACTCGACCTCGTCGACGCCATGGTTGCCGCTGCCGATGACAAGATCAGCGACGAGGACGTCCAGACCATCGAGCGTTCGGCCTGTCCGACCTGTGGTTCCTGCTCCGGCATGTTCACGGCCAATTCGATGAACTGCCTGACGGAAGCCCTCGGCCTGTCGCTGCCCGGCAACGGCTCGACGCTTGCCACCCATCTCGACCGCAAGCGCCTCTTCGTCGAGGCCGGCCACCTGATCGTCGATCTCGCCCGCCGTTATTACGAGCAGGATGACGTCAAGGCGCTGCCGCGCACCATCGCTTCCAAACAGGCGTTTGAGAATGCCATGACGCTCGATATCGCCATGGGCGGTTCCACCAATACGGTCCTGCACATTCTTGCCGCCGCCCATGAAGGCGAGATCGATTTCACTATGGCCGATATCGACGCGCTGTCGCGCCGCGTGCCGTGCCTGTCGAAGGTCGCCCCCGCCAAGAGCGATGTTCATATGGAAGACGTCCATCGCGCCGGCGGCATCATGTCGATCCTCGGCGAACTCGACAAGGGCGGTCTCTTGAACCGCGATTGCCCGACCGTGCATGCAGAAACGCTGGGCGACGCGATCGATCGCTGGGATATCACCCGCACCAACAGCGAAACTGTCCGTAAATTCTATCGTGCCGCTCCGGGTGGCATTCCCACCCAGGTCGCCTTCAGCCAGGAGGCCCGCTGGGACGAACTCGACACCGACCGCGAGAACGGCGTCATCCGCTCGGTCGAACATCCCTTCTCCAAGGATGGTGGTCTTGCCGTGCTCAAGGGCAACCTTGCGATCGACGGCTGCATCGTCAAGACTGCCGGCGTCGATGAATCGATCTTGAAATTCTCCGGCCCGGCCCGCGTCTTCGAAAGCCAGGATGCCTCCGTCAAGGCGATCCTTGCCAACGAGGTCAAGGCCGGCGACGTCGTCGTCATCCGCTACGAAGGCCCGAAGGGCGGCCCCGGCATGCAGGAAATGCTCTATCCGACGAGCTACCTGAAGTCGAAGGGCCTCGGCAAGGCCTGCGCGCTGATCACCGACGGCCGCTTCTCCGGCGGCACCTCCGGCCTCTCGATCGGCCACGCTTCGCCGGAAGCGGCAAATGGCGGCACGATCGGCCTGGTGCGCGAAGGTGACATGATCGACATCGACATCCCCAACCGCACGATCAGCCTGCGTGTCAGCGAGACCGAACTCGCCGCCCGCCGCGCCGAGCAGGACGCCAAGGGCTGGTATCCCACAGAAGTGCGCAAGCGCAACGTCACGACCGCGCTGAAGGCCTACGCGGCCTTCGCAACGAGCGCCGATCGCGGCGCCGTGCGGGATCTGAACGTGCGGTAGGTCATCGCACCTACGAGCCGCTGATTAAGAGTCAGCTGCTCTTCCAACCGGTCGCTTCAGAGCATGATGCCGAAAAGTGTGAGCGGTTTTCGGACAACATCATGCTCCGACTATATAATGTAGAACAGGATTCAGATTTTAGGCCGACCCGGCCTAAAATCATCCTGTTCTAGAGCGGCCGGTTGATGTTTTTATAGGACTCGCCGAGCTGCTTCAGCCGCTCGTCATAGGCAGCCTTGATGCAAGTTGCATCTGCCCCGCATTCCTGCCGTTTCTTCAGCCAGGCCGTCTGTTCGTCCTGCAATGTTCCGCGCGAACCCATCGCCAGCAGGCCGGAGAGCAGCTCGAAAGTCGTCACCATCTTCACATCGGCGTCGTTGAGTGCGCGGTTGTCGCAGATCGCTTTTTCATCCGCCTTCAATTCTTTCGCATCGCAATCGAAGCTTGCTGCCTGTGCCAGGTTCGATCCAATGAGCAGGATCGCAAAACCGAGGGCCGCTGTCGTCGTTCTTGTCGTGATCATTCAAATGTTCCTATTGCTGCCGGTCAGGCTAGCTTCCGCAGTGCCAGAGCCAGGAAGATGATGCAGATGAGCCAGACGGCAAGGATGAAGATCAGTCCGACCCGGCTGGAGGGACGCTCGATGCGCCCTGTCGCCTCCGTACGAAGCTCGTTCATCACCTCTGCCGGAACGAGCCGGATCGCCAGCATGATACCGAGCGGCACGATGAGAAGATCGTCGAGATAGCCGAGGATGGGGATGAAATCGGGGATGAGATCGATGGGCGACAGCGCGTAGGCGGCAACCGCGCCGGCCACCGCTTTGGCATGCCACGGTACGCGGGGATCGCGGGCGGCAAGCCATAGGGCCACGATGTCACGCTTCAGTGACTTCGCCCAGTTTTTGGCTTTTGATATCAGTTGCATGGCCAAGCTTCCTGAATCAAATTGACAATGACTTCAACCGGTTTCCAAGACGCCCTCCCGCCTTGTTCTTCCATGCTTCCGCCCTCTTTCCTTTCTAGCGTCGGGCCGCAGAACAGGATGATTCAGGTCGGTTCGGCCTAAAATCTGAATCCTGTTCGCAACTAAATAGTTAGAGCATGATGTGGTCCGAAAACCGCTCACACTTTTCGGCATCATGCTCTAAAACGTTCCTCAAGAGGATTCAAAAGGGATACCCATGCACGGCCTGTTCAAGCGCGCCTCCGTCTCGCTATTCGCTCTCATGCTCGTTCTGCCGGCTGCGGCCCATGCGCAGACGGCAAAGACCGTACCCGAGAGCCAGATGCAGATGCAGCTCTCCTTCGCGCCGCTCGTCAAACAGACGTCAGGCGCCGTCGTCAATGTTTATGCGGAAAAGACCGTCCGGCGGCAGTCGCCCTTTGCCGGCGACCCTTTCTTCGAGCAATTTTTCGGCCAGCAGATGCCGAACCGTTCGGAGAAGCAGTCTTCGCTCGGCTCCGGCGTCATCGTCGAGGCGAACGGCACAGTCGTGACCAACAATCACGTCATCGAGGGCGCCGACGATATCAAGGTAGCGCTCTCGGACGGCCGCGAATTCCCCTGCAAGGTGGTGCTGCGCGACGACCGTATCGATCTTGCCGTGCTGAAGATCGACACCAAGGAAAGCTTTCCGACATTGCCGATCGGCAATTCCGATACGGTCGAGGTCGGTGATCTCGTGCTGGCGATCGGCAATCCCTTCGGTGTCGGCCAGACGGTGACGAGCGGGATCGTCTCGGCGCTTGCCCGCAACCAGGTGATCAAGAACGAGTTCGGCTTTTTCATTCAGACCGATGCCTCGATCAATCCCGGCAATTCCGGCGGCGCCTTGATGAACATGAAGGGCGAGCTGATCGGCATCAACACGGCGATCTTCTCGCGCGGCGGCGGCTCGAACGGCATCGGTTTCGCCATCCCTGCCAATCTGGTCAAGGTCTTCCTCGCGTCGGCCGATGCCGGCGTCAAATCCTTCGAGCGGCCCTATGTCGGCGCAAGTTTCGATGCCGTGACCTCGGAAGTGGCCGAGGCGCTGGGGCTGAACAAGGCCCGCGGCGCGCTCGTCGTCAAGGTTTCGGAAGGTGGGCCGGCCGCCAAGGCCGGGCTGAAGGCCGGCGAAATCGTCACCGCCGTCGACGGAGTTTCCGTCGAGCATCCGGATGCGCTGCTCTACCGCTTGACGACGGCCGGTCTCGGCAATTCGGTCAAGCTCACTGTCATCGAGAACGGCCGCGAGGAGCAACTGCCGCTGACGCTCGCCCGCGCCCCGGAAACCTCGCCGCGCGACCAGCGCACGATCGGCGGACATACGCCGTTTACCGGTGCCGTCGTCGAGAACCTGTCGCCGCGTGTCGCTGACGAACTGCGCATGCCGCCGGAATCGGCGGGCGTCGTCGTATCCGAGGTGAAGGAGGATTCGCCCGCCGCCCGTCTCGGTTTCGAACCGAAGGATATCATCGTCTCGATCAACGGCACCGATGTGAAGTCGACCAGCGAACTGTCCGAGATCGCCGATAGCGACCCCGGCTTCTGGCGGGTCGAGATCGAGCGCGACGGCCAGCGCATCCGGCAATTCTTCCGATGAGCAACGATCTCTTCGCGCCGCGCGTTCCGGAGGAGGTCGCAGCCAGGCGGCCGCTTGCCGACCGGCTGCGGCCGAAGACGCTTGCCGATGTCACCGGTCAGGAACACCTGACCGGTGAGGATGGCGTGCTGAAGAGGATGATCGAAAGCGGCTCGCTCGGCTCGATGATTTTCTGGGGGCCGCCCGGCACCGGCAAGACGACGGTGGCACGTCTGCTTTCGGGCGAGGCGGGCCTGGCCTTCGAGCAGATATCGGCGATCTTCTCCGGCGTCGCCGATCTGAAGAAGGTGTTCGAGACAGCCCGTTTGCGGCGTATGGACGGCCGTCAGACACTGCTCTTCGTCGATGAGATCCATCGTTTCAACCGCGCCCAGCAGGACAGTTTCCTGCCCGTCATGGAGGATGGCACGGTCATCCTCGTCGGCGCCACCACCGAGAACCCCTCCTTCGAACTCAACGCCGCTCTGCTGTCGCGTGCCCGTGTGCTCACCTTCAAGTCGCATGACGAGGAGAGCCTCGAGGAACTGTTGAAGCGTGCCGAGGCGATCGAGCAGAAGTCGCTGCCGCTGACGGAGGATGCCCGCGCCAGCCTGATCCGCATGGCCGATGGCGACGGCCGCGCGGTGCTGACGCTCGCCGAAGAAGTCTGGCGCGCGGCGCGCGAAGGCGAGAGCTTCGATACCGAAGGCCTGACGCGCATCGTCCAGCGCCGTGCCCCGGTCTACGATAAGGCGCAGGACGGCCACTACAATCTGATCTCGGCGCTGCATAAATCCGTGCGCGGCTCGGATCCCGATGCCGCGCTCTATTATCTTGCCCGCATGTTCGATGCCGGCGAGGATCCGCTCTATCTTGGCCGGCGGCTGGTGCGCATGGCGGTGGAGGATATCGGTCTTGCCGATCCGCAGGCGCTGGTGATCTGCAATGCCGCCAAGGATGCCTATGAGTATCTCGGCTCGCCGGAAGGCGAACTGGCGCTGGCCCAGGCCTGCGTCTATCTCGCCACCGCTCCGAAATCGAATGCCGTTTACACCGCCTTCAAGGCGGCAAGCCAGGCGGCAAAGCAGAACGGCTCGCTGCTGCCGCCGAAGCATATTCTCAACGCGCCGACCAAGCTGATGAAGGGCGAGGGGTACGGCGACGGGTATCGCTACGACCACGATGAGCCGGACGCCTTTTCTGGCCAGGATTATTTCCCGGAGAAGATGGGACGCCAGATCTTCTACGATCCGCCGGAGCGCGGCTTCGAGCGCGATATCCGCAAGCGGCTGGAATGGTGGGCGAAGCTTCGCAAGGAGCGTAATCCGCGCTGAAGCCCGGCGAACCTCAGGAGGCGCGCGGCGTCTTCTGATTTGCCGGCGCGGCGATCACCTTGACGGACGATTCCGCAAGCCCGTGATGACCTTCCATATCGACGATGACATGCCAGTGACCGCTTTCCGGAACGGCGATCTTGATCGGCGATTTGCGTGCCACGCCACCGATATATTTGAAATCGAGAACCTCGGTGAACCGCTGGAAATTCGGGGCCGTCATCAGGCGGACATTGTTCACAGCATTCAACGACACCTCGATGATCGTTCCGGCGCGTTGTTCCTTGAGATCGTAATGGGTGAAGCGGAAATTCGGTTTCGGCATCGGTCTCGTGGCGTCTGAAGTCTCTGCGCCAGGATTTTACCAGAATGTGGGTTAAGGAAAAGTTGGAAATCGGCCGTTCAGCTTATGTCTTCGTACTCCCGCTGCATGAAAACAGCGGGAGTACGATAAGATTTAGTGGATGTTCGTGGTGCCGCGCGCAAAGGGCGCAAATTCGAGCACCATTCCTGCGGCCGCCCTATGGATATCGGCGGAGGGGCAGTTGCATTCCCCAGCTGCGAAATGGAGGGCGGCCGCTTCATTGATGAAGAGCCCGCCGACGAGGCCTTCGCGGTCGTGGACAATCCAGCGGCCGCTTCTGTCGCGGCCGACGGTGAAGCGGGCGGAAGGCGAGGGTGCTGCAGCGGGAAGGCTGCGGCGTTGCTGTGCGTTTGCCATTGTGGTGATCCTTCGGTCCTGATGCTTCACCGGGAGATGAGGTCGAACATCATCTGGACCAGGCCAGCAAAGGCCAGCGTCATCGCAAGGCGGGGCGCAATCGCGGCAAGGCCGGAGAGCATCGAATGGGAGGGATCGGCGGCGAGTGTGTTGAGGTGGCTGCGTTGCAGCGGGTCGCTCTCGGCACTCGGTTCAGTCAGGCGTGACATCGGTTTGTCCTTTCGAAGTCTCAACCGCCGCTTGATCGAGCGGCGGTGTCACACTTCAAAAATAAGCTCGGGTGGATAGGGTTTCCATTTGGCGGCGAAAACGAAAATATAAAAATCTCATAGGGATAACCCCATCCCCGCGCTGCTTTCGTCAAGGAAGGGCGCTAGCGCCTTGCCGATGGCGAAACGCATCTCCGGCTCGACAGCGACAAGTGGAAGGCGAAGCTCGGCCTCCAGGCCGCGCATCAGCTGCAGCGCGTGTTTGATCCTCGCCGGATCGCCCTCCGGCCCGAGTGCCGATATCAGCGGCAGCAGCCGATCCTGCAGAGAACGCGCGGCCGAAAGGTTTCCGGCCCGTGCTGCCTGCTGCATCGAGGTGAAGAGCCTTGGCAGAACGTTGGCGCCCGGCGAGATCGCGCCGTCGCCGCCAGCGATGGTGAAGGCGAGCGCGGAAGGGTCATGGCCGGAAAAGAAGCGGAAGCGCTGCCGCAGGATCGGCGAAAGGCCGGCGAAGCGAGCGATGTCGCCCGTCGCGTCGCGAATGCCGACAATCCCCGGGATGGCGGCCAGGCTGCCGAGCGTTTTTGTCGAAAGATCGCTCGCCGTTTGCGCCGGCGCATGGTCGACGATGACGGGCAGGCCGCTCGCCGCTACCACCTGTTCGAAGTGGTGGATGATGCCTTTCTGCCCGGGCTTGGAATAATAGGGCACGGTGACGAGTGCGGCGGCGGCGCCGAGCGCTTCGGCCTCGCGGGTGAGCGCGATCGTGCTTTCGGTGGAGTTGGTGCCGGTGGCGGCGATGACGGGCACCCGGCCGGTGACCGATTGGATGCTGAGGTCGATCACCTCAGCGCGCTCCTGCGGCGAAAGCGTCGGGCCCTCTCCGGTGACGGAGCAGACCGCAAGCCCGTCGACGCCGCTAAGGATCTGCCACTCTGCAAGTGCCCGAAGCGCCGGCCTGTCGAGGCCGCCATGGCGAAACGGCGTGACAAGAGCGGTAATCGCGCCGCCAAGACGCGGCATTCTCGCCATTTCCATGGCGGTGCTCAGAGCGCGCCGAAAATGACGTAGAGTTCGACGCAGGCGAGCACCACGCCAAAGACGATCAGCGCCTGGGCGGTGCGCTTTTCGCGCATCTGCCGGCTGCCGCGTTTGATCCTGTGTGGACGAGGGAACTGAAAACCTGAGGACATGACATTTCGCATGGCATTTGACCTTTGCAGTGATGGCGAAAGCCTACTGTTGGGCGCGATAGGAAATCCATTCGGAGCGGGGCACGAAAATATAGGAACGGCATAAAGGCCGATGCGAGAAATTTCGAAGCGGAGTGTCGGAAAGACATGAGCGCTGCCGTCCTTGCGGTATCGATGCAAACACGGAGCAAGGACATGTCGAAGATGACGCTGATTTCGATGATCGCAACGGCTGCCGCATTCCTGGCAGCGCCCGGTATATCAGGCGCCGACAGCAGCACGCCTGTTATCGAGGAGAAGAAGGCTGCAGCGCCTATTGTCAGGAAGGGAAGTCTGCCGGTCAACGGCATCGATTATTATTACGAGATTCGCGGCGAGGGCGAGCCGCTGCTCCTGCTTCACGGCGGCCTCGGGCAGATCGAGATGTTCGCGCCGGTCATGCCTGTTTTCACCGACCACCGGCAGGTGATCGCCGTCGATCTGCAGGGCCATGGCCGCACTCCGCTCGGCAAGCGGCCGATCGAGCTTCCGGCCATCGGCGCCGATCTCGCAATTCTGGTGAAGCAGCTCGGTTACGACAAGCTCGACGTCTTCGGCTATTCCTTCGGCGGCGGGGTGGCGTTGAACATGGCGGCGAACGCTCCCGACCAGGTGCGCCGGCTGGTGATCCTCTCGGCACCCTATGCGCAGAACGGCTTCTTCCCGGAGATGCTGCCGCAGCAGGCGGCCGTCGGCGCCGGTATGGCCGACATGATGAAGGACACGCCGATGTTCCTCTCCTACAAGGCGGTGGCGCCTGACGTTTCGGAATTTCCGAAGCTGCTCGACGCCATGGGCGCGCTGATGCGCGAACCCATCGACTATAGCGATGCCGTCGCCAAGCTCACCATGCCGGTCATGCTGATATATGGCGATGCCGACATGATCCGGCCCGAGCATATGATCGACTTCTACCACAAGCTCGGCGGCGGTCTGCGCGATGCGGGCTGGATGCGGGAAAACATGTCGAAGAACCGGCTGGCGATCCTGCCCGATCTCACCCACTACGAGACCTTCGCCTCGCCCCTGATGGCGAATATGACGATGACCTTCCTCGATGGCGGCGGCAAGGCGCCGAACTGGGCCGAGCAGGTTGGAAAGTAAGCGAAGGCGGCTGGGTTTTGCCCGGCCGCCATTTTCTCTGCAATCAGCCGCGCTGGTTTTCCCGATCCAACTGGGTCACCAGCGCCAGGATCGTTTCCGAAACCGGCGTCGGCACGGCGCTCAGGCGTCCGAGCGCCACCACCATGCCGACCAGCGGCGTGATTTCGAGCGCCTTGCCGCCGATCAGATCCTGCAGCATCGATGTGCGCACGCCGCCGATATGGCGCGATTGTTCCAACCGCTGCTCGACGGTCATGCTGAACCGCGCACCCAAGGCCTCGCCGACGGCGCGGACCTCACTCATCACCCTGCCGACCGTAGCCGAAAGGGCGGGATCCGCCATGATGTCGGTCATCAGCGCCCTGGTCAGCGCGCTGATCGGGTTGAAGGCGGCGTTGCCCATCAGCTTGCTCCAGATCTCGCCGCGGATATCAGGTGTCGTCGTAATGCTGAGGCCGGCGCCGGTCAGCACCGCGGCGATCGCTTCGAGATCGGGCGAGATGTCGCCGGAGGGCTCGCCGAGCACGAAGCGGCCGTTGTGGGAAAGCTGGATCTCGCCGGGGTTGATCACCTCGGCACCCTGATAAGCGACGCAGCCGATGACCCGTTCCGGCCCGATCAGCCGCCAGAGCCTGCCGCCGGGATCGAGCTCGTCGAACTGCAGCTCGGCATGCCGACTCTGGGCATCGCGGTGAAAATACCACCACGGGATGCCGTTGAGGATCATGACGACGCGGGTGCCCTCCTTGAGAAGGCCTGCAATGCCTTCGGCAGCGGGTGCCAGCTGATGCCCCTTGAGGCCGGTGATGACGAGATCCTGCGGCGGCAATGTCCTGGGATCGTCGGTCGCGGTGAGGCGGACATTGAGCGGCCTTTCCGCATCGGCTTCGCGCAGGCTGAGACCGTTGTCGCGGATGGCGTCGAGATGCGCCCCACGCGCGATGACGGAGATGATGGCGTCGTTTCCGGCTTGGCTTGCAAGCTTGACGGCGATAGCGCCGCCGAGTGCGCCAGCGCCATAGATGCAGATGGACTTGATGGACATGCTCGCCTCTTCATGGTGGTGATCGAACCTAGATCTAGGTCATTCCAGAAGTGAGGCGAATGCTAATTTGCCGCATCATGCGTTTTCCTGCGGGCAGTGCCCTTCAGGCCGAGGCCGTTGCCTCGCTTGGAAAATCCGTGGACAAAGCGAGCTGGCGCCAGACGGCAAGTTCCTGTTCGACGCTGGCATGCTGCTCCTCGATCACGGCTACCGTATCGCTGCCGAACGGCATGCGCAGCGGCGGATTGGGCGAATTGGCGAGCGTCATGATGCCGGCGGCGAGCCTGGCGGGATTGCCGGGCTGGGCATGGTTGGCTTCGGCTGCGAAATTGCGCATGTTGCCGGCCGGCGTGCCTTCGTAATCGGCGATGGAGGCCGGGCTGATCGCCAGCGAGGTGTCGGCGAGGAAGTCGGTGCGGAAGAAGCCGGGCTCGACGATCGTCACCTTGATGCCGAAAGGTTCGAGTTCGGCGGCCATCGATTCGGACAAGCCTTCGACAGCGAACTTCGTCGAGCCGTAGACGCCCCAGCCGGGATAGCCGAAGTAACCGCCGATCGAGGAAAAGTTCAGGATGTGGCCGGAGCGCTGGCGGCGCATATAGGGCAGCACGGCTCGCGTCACCTTCAGGAGTCCGAAGACGTTCGTGGCATAGAGCCTTTCGATCTCTTCGGCCGTGGCTTCCTCGACAGCGCCGAGCAAGCCGTAGCCGGCATTGTTGGCGAGAACATCGATGCGGCCAAAGCGGGCGATGCCGGCAGCCGCAGCCTCTTTCGCCTGCGTCTCGTTGGTGACGTCGAGGGCGACGGCAAGCAGGTTCGGATGATCGCCGAACCGGTCGGTCACGGTCTTCGGGTTGCGGGCGGTGGCGATGACGGCATCGCCTGATGCAAGGGCTTCCTTGGTCATCAGCGCACCGAAGCCGCGGGATGCACCAGTGATAAACCAGACTTTCATGACGAATTCCTCTCGATAACTGTTCGGTTGGCGTCGCATCTCTGTGCTGACGGGTTGAATTTGACCGAAAATCCGTTGCTGTATAAGATTTGTTATTCTTGAAACTATGATGAGCGCAGTTCAGCAATGCGAGCCACCGAACTGTCCGAACTTGCGGCCTTTGCGGCTGTCGCGCGGCATAAGAGCTTTCGCAAGGCGGGTGAGGAACGGGGCGTCACCGCTTCCGCAATCAGTCATGCCGTGCTCAATCTCGAAGACCGGATCGGTATTCGCCTGCTCAACCGCACGACGCGCAGCGTCTCGCTGACGGAAGCCGGCGAACTGTTGATCTCGCATCTCGATCCGGCCTTCGGCGAGATGGCAGCAGCGCTCGATGCTCTGAACCGCTACCGCGACACGCCGTTCGGCAAGGTGAGGATTAATGTGCCGAACTCGATCGGCCCCTTCGTCATCGGTCGTGTCATCGGCCCGTTGCTCAAAAAGAATCCCAATTTGCAGCTGGAGATCAACGCCACGGACAGGCTGGTCGATATCGTCGAAGAGGGCTTCGATGCCGGCATCCGCTTCGGCGAACGCGTCACCGAGGGCATGATCGCGTTGCGTATCAAGCCGCGCATCCGCTTGGTCGTCGTCGGCTCGCCCGCCTATTTCGAGACTCGGCCGAAACCGGCGACGCCGCACGAACTCAAGCGCCATCTCTGCATCCAGAACATGTTTCCTTCAGGCGCGCGTTACGCCTGGGAATTCGAGAAGGACGGCCAGGCGGTGAGCTTTCAGCCGACCGGACCGCTGTCGCTCGACGATCACGAGCTGATGATGCAGGCAGCGCTCGGCGGCGTCGGCCTTGCCTATGTCTGGGAGCCGCGCGTGGAGAAGGCGATCGCCAGCGGCGAGTTGATCCAGGTGCTGGACGACTGGTGCCAGCCGGAGGAACCGCTCTATCTCTACTATCCGAGCCGCCGCCATATGTCGGCGGGCTTCAGGGCGCTCATCGACGCGATGAAGGCGGAGTAAAAGAGGCCAGCATGCCGGCGATGGTCTGAAGCGCCTCGAAGTAAACCGCCAGCTCGCGGGCAGGATCCGCCGGGAGTGCGGCCGCACGAAACACCTTGCCTCCCGTCGCCTCAACCCCTCCGTCGATCATCAGGTTGTCGGCCATCCCGTGATTTTCGATCGCAATGCCATCCGGTCCGCGTGGGCGCCCGCTCGTCTCATCGATATCGAGTCCCGCATACCAGATCGAGCGAACACGCAGACCATAGTCGTCGGGGTGATTGGTGTAGGCGAAGACCGCTTTTCCCAGCGCAATCATAAAGCCGATCTCGTAGACCGTACCCGGATCGGCGCTGACGCCTCGAAAGGGAGTGATGTTGGCAAGGCAGATCTCGGCTCGACGCATGGCGTCGTCGTTGCGTGCATAGATCTCTGCGGCCGTCCGCTTCACCGGCGTCTGGTTTTCGTCGCTGCCGGGACCGGTCGGCTCGAAGCCGAACTGGCGCGCCAATCGGCGCTTTTCGGCCATGATGGGCATGGCATCCGGAAGAAAGACTTCCGGGCCGGCAAGGTAAATGGTGGTCATCGGTATCCTTCACTCACAAGCAAGATGAGGCGCCGGGGGTAGGGGACAGCCAGGCACGTCGTCCATTTCCGACGGAAGCGCGGCAAATGGCAAGCCGTGCAGGCAGGCATTGTTCAATTTTTAAAGAGCAGTCTGACGAATCCACAGTGAACGGGCAACTGCCGACTTTCATTCCGGGCAGAGCGGAGGGACGTCCAGAGGATCCGCCCTATCTCCGTCATCGAGTCGCCGCCTGATGTGGACCGCCCTCAAGGCGGCCATCGACCGCACCCAGGCCCGGATGGGGGCGGCGATGTTCGCGGAATGAAAAAGCTTGGGATTCGCGCCTGTTACCCTTTTGACTCCGGTGGACGAACCGGCCAAAGATGCCGCATGGCCAGCATCGTCGGGAGAGGTTGATGAACGGTCGGATTTTGCCAGTTGGTATCCGAAGAGCCCCAAAGCGGCTCAAATGTCTGTTCCCCGCGGTGGCTGCGCTGATGCTGCTCGCCTCGGCGGCGGTCGGGCGGGACATTGGGCCGCAAAGCCCGGCCTCGCGCGAGCAGGTCGAAAAACTCGTCGGCCTCTGGAAAGATCACTTTGCCGGCGCCGATAGCCTGCAGCAGCGGCGGACAGCCTTCAGGACGCTGATGGAGACGATGCCGGGGCCGACGCGCATACAGGTGCGGCAGGTCGATGCCGACGGCGTCGACGCCGAGCTGATGTGGCCTGCTCGTCTTCATCACCCGATCGGCCAAAGGGTAATCCTCTATATTCATGGCGGCGGCTTTTCCAGCGGCTCCATCCGCACACATAGCCTGCTTGCCGGCTCGCTCGCCAAGGCCGCATCCAGCGACATTCTTCTCATTGATTATCGGCTGATGCCCGAATATGGCTATCCCGCGCAGATCAACGACGCGCTGACCGCCTATCGCTGGCTTCTCGACAACGGCTATCGGAGCGAGAATGTCATCGTGGCCGGAGACGGCGCCGGCGGCAATATCGCGATCGAGACGGTGCTGAGGCAGATGCAGGCGGCAAAGCCGTTGCCGGCGGCTGTGATTGCGCTCAGCCCCATCACCGATCTTGCTGCGACAGGCGGCTCGATGTCATCAAACGCCGGAAGCGATCCGCTGGTCGGCAAGGACTGGATCGAGACCTTGCGCAAGACCTATCTCCGCAGCCGGTCTCCGACCGATCCCCAGGCGTCGCCGCTCTACGCCGACATGACCGGCTTTCCGCCGCTGTTGCTGCAGGTCGGCTCCGGCGAAGTCCTGCTGGACGATACGCTACGGCTCGCCGACAAGGCGCGCCAGGCGGGCGTGGATGTCACCACCGAAGTTTGGCCGGGTATGCCCCACCAGTGGCAGCTGTTTCCCTCGCTGCTCGACGATGCCGATCGGTCGAGCCAGAATATCGCCGAATTTGCGATCCGGCATTTCGCCGACAAACCGCAGGAGTAGGGGCCGCAGGACCAAGGGTCCACGCGCCTCCGTCATCGCGTCATTGCGCGCGAGACGGTGACGGCGCCAGAGGCCGCTCGACCTCTCGGCCGACGCTGAGCGCCTTTCGCACATTCGGCTCCAGCCGCTCGATATAAGCATGGTCGGGTGCTGCGCCCAGCGCATCCAGCATTTTCGAGAAGAAACACCGGGCCGCTGCCGCAGCCGTGACGTCGAAGACATCGGCATCACTCAGACCATGTTTCTTCAGGCCATCGATGTCCTGCTGCGTCACCGACGTCGCATCGCGCGCCACCTTGGCGGCAAAAGCCATGATCGCGCGTTCGCCGGCATCGATCGGCGCCTTCTCCGTCTCGTTGACAACAGCCGTCAGCCCGTCGCTGGTGAAACCCTCGCGCAGCAGCACCGAGCCGTGCGCCAGCATGCAATACGAGGATTTGAGCTCTTTGGCCGCCGCCAGCGTCACCAACTCGTAGCGCCGCAAGCTCATATGGCCGCGAATGCTCGAAAGCAGCGCCGCCCAGCTCTCCATCACCTCCGGTCGATGGCCGAAGGCCCGATACATGTTCGGCAGATAACCATAATTCGCCTCGGCCGACGCATACATCGACGTCGTCTTCTCGCTGGCGGATGCATTGGGGGTGTGAATGAAAGCCATGGCATGATCCTCCTCTATTGTGAGAAGGATAGGGTAGATATGCAGGACAGCAATCCTGAAACGTCAGGCAGCGTCATTGGTCGCGGAAGCGTTACCACTTCTCTTGATTGGAAGAGTTACGGTAAACGTCGAACCGCATCCTCTTGCGCTTCGAACCTCTATCGAGCCGTTGTGCAATTCGATGATCTGCTTCACCAGGTTGAGGCCGATCCCGGTTCCGGCAATCCCGGTCGACGTCCGGGCCCGAAAATAGCGCTGGAACAGCCGTGGCACGTCTTCGGCATCGATCCCCACGCCATCATCGCTGATCGAAACCTTGACGTTTCCCGTCTCCGCCCATGCCGTGACGCGAACTTCGGAGGTTCCGGGCGCGTATTTGACGGCGTTGGAAAGCAGGTTGGTAAAGACCTGTGCCAAAGTGCGGGGATCGGCATCGATGGACTCCGGCAGCCCATCGATATCCAACACAAAGCTGTGCGACTTTGCGATCGTCGACTGCCGCTCGCAACAGGTTTTTATCAATGATCTCAATGCGCAGGCGTCGTAGTTGATGTCGATTTTGCCGGTATCAAGGCGTCCGGCTGACAGGATGCTCTCCATGAGATCGACAATCCGGGTCACCGATGCGCGGATTTGATCGACCTTGTCGCTGAGAAATTCGGGCTCGACCGCCCCTCTTTTGCGCAACAGCCGCTGGGCAGCAGCGTCGATGATTGCCAGCGGGGTCCTGAATTCATGGGATGCCATCGCCACGAACTGCCGCTGCAATTCGTTGATGTTGCGCTCTTGCGCCAGCATGCGCTCGAGTTCCCGCGCCTGCCGCTCGACTTCCGCCGTGCGGCTCTTAACCGTCGCTTCGAGCTGATCGTGATGCCGGCGCAGATCTTCCGCCAGCCGGACGGTCTTGGTGACGTCCTCATGGGTGGCGACGTATCCCCCGTTTTGCATCGGATTGTGAGTGATCTTGATAACGCGCCCATCGGCCAGGACGATGTTCTGGCTGGCCGGCGCACCGCGGACTGTCGCTTCAAAGACCACGTCAAAATAGGTCGTGGTATCGGCGGGGCCATTTCCCTCCCGGCTGCGATAGGCCAGGATATCCACAAGCGGCGTTCCCGGTTGCGTCAGCAGGTCCGGCAGATTGTACATCCGCGCGTAGGAGGCGTTGCACAATATCAGGTTCTTGGTCGAATCGAACATGCACAGCCCATGCGGCATGTTGCTGAGGGCGGCGTCGAACCGGCGATGTTGTTCGGTCAGGCTGTCTTCGACGCGAATGAGAGTCGAGATGTCTTCATAACTGAGGATCCAGCCCCCATCCCTCGATGGGGCGCAGGTCAATGAGACCATCCCTCCGTCGGAAAGGGCAAACTGAGACGTCGGCGCTCCACCGGTCATCGCCCGCCGGGATGCCACTGCACGGCAGTCTGCAGTGCCCGGCAATCCGTCGATATTCATGCCTTTGCGGATGGCTCCTTGCGGAAGGCCGAGAATATCAAGTGTACGGGAATTGAAAGCCGTCACCGTACCGGCAGGATCAAGCAGAACGATGCCCTGAGGCAGGCTCTCCAGAATGGATTCAAACGAGTGTGACATCATCCCGCCCTGCGTCAGATTTGGCGCGTTGCACGTATTCGTAGCATTCGTCAGAAACGATAAAGTTTCCCTAATGTCTATCGTCGGGAATTCCTCGACGGAAACCTGGAAGAGAGAACGGGTCGCCGGAGCACGGCCTGTACGGGCTTTATTGTTCGACAATGGCTCATGTTAGTTTGCCGGTGATAGCGCCTCGGCAACGATCGTGTGGGAGCGAAACCTGGAAATTCTAATTAGGATGATCGCTATGAGCAGCATGGAATCGAAAGAGTTTGTTCTGGCCGGCGTGGTTATGAAAAGGCTGCTGTCCGGCCCGCAGACCAACGGTCAGTTCGGCCTCTTCGAAAACATCAGCGCGGAAACACGAAGACGCCGATCCAAGCTGAGCAGCAGATAGTCGTCCTTGTTGACATATGCCCGCCCAGTCGTAGTTGCTTTTTAGATCGTTCCAAATTTTTGGCTCTGGCTTCGACGAGAAGAATATAAATAATTATAGCAAATAGACGCATTGAGGACAGGAATCGCGAATTTCGCTTGACACAATTGGAACGTTCCAAATATTAAGCAATCAGTCGACGTTGGTGTCGGGAGGGGAAATGACAAAGGCGCGGGTAACCGTCATCGACATCGCGAAAGCCGCCGGCGTCTCGAAATCGACGGTTTCGTTGGTGCTTCAGAGTTCCTCCCTGGTCAATGAGGGGACGCGTGCCAAGGTCAATGCGGTGATGCGCGAGCTGGGCTACGTCTACAATCGCGGCGCAGCCAATCTTCGGCAGGCCGGCGCCAAGTCGAGGATCATCGGGGTCGTCGTGAACGACCTGACGAACAGCTTCTTCGCGGAACTGGCGGTCGGCGTCGATATGGTCGTTCAGTCGGCCGGGTTCGTGCAATTCCTGTCGAACACCAGCGAGAGCATCGACAGGCAGCGCGAGGTTGTCGCATCGATGCGGGAACATGGCATTTCGGGGCTCATCGTGTCGCCGGCGCGCGCCACCGATGCCACAGACTTCAAGCCGCTTGTCGCCGCGGGGATTCCGGTGGTGGTCGTCGTGCGAAACCTGCCTGGCGCCAAAGTCTCGTCTATCGTCTCCGACAACCGGGCGGGCATGATGTCCGCGGTTAAACACCTGGCGGAACTCGGTCACAAGCGCATCGCTTTTCTCGGCGGCTTTCCCGACACCGCCGTATTCGACGACCGCCTTGCCGGTTACCGAAGCGGCATGGAGGCAGCCGGGCTCGACTATCACCAAGAACTTGTCATCTCGTCCGCGCCTTCGCGAGCCGGCGGGGTCGAGGCGATCGGAAAAGCGCTCGTTCTTGCCGATCGGCCCACTGCAGCCGTCTGCTTCAACGATGCCGTCGCCTTCGGTGTTTGCGACGGATTGCGCGCGCGCCGTCTGGAGCCCGGCGCCGACTTCGCGGTCGTGGGTTTCGACGACGTCATCGAGGCTCAGGCGGCGGTTCCCGCGCTCACGACCGTCTCGGTTGATCCGCAGGGCATTGGGCGGCGCGCCGCGCAGATGCTTCTCAAGCAGATCAACGCGGGCAAGGCCGAGGCGGAGACGGTGACAACAGCGGTTCGGTTGGTCGTTCGCGAGAGCTGTGGGGCCGGTATGAGGGTAAAAATCAAACAGGACTTTGCGTAATGCCAATGAAGAAGCATCTCACCCCGGCCGAAGCGGCCGCGTTGATCCCGGATGGCGCTGTTGTAACGGTGTCTTCCTCGAGCGGTCTCGGTTGCCCGGACCTCATGCTGAAGGCGATTGGCGAACGCTTTGATGCGACCGGCCATCCTCGTGACATTACGACCCTTCACCCCATCGCTGCCGGCGATATGAGCGGCATCAAGGGCGTCGACCATATCGCCAAGAAGGGTCTGCTCAAGCGCATCATCGGTGGCTCCTATCCGTCCGGTCCATCGTCGTCTGAGCCGCCGCTCATCTGGCAAATGATCACCAACAACGAAATCCCGGCCTACAACATTCCCTCGGGTATCCTCTTCGACATTCATCGCGAGGCCGCCGCGAAGCGGCCGGGCGTCCTGACCAAGATCGGAATCGATACATTCGTCGATCCCGAGCGGCAGGGTTGCGCGATGAACGGCCTGGCGTCGGAACATGCGGTGGTCAAGCGCGTGAGCTTCGAGGGCGACGATTGGCTGTTCTTTCCCTCGATCGTCCCAGAGGTCGCCATCATCCGCGCCACCACCGCCGACGAGCGCGGCAACCTGACATACGAGCATGAAGGCGCCTATCTCGGCGGCCTCGATCAGGCGCTGGCCACACGCAACAACGGCGGCATCGTCATCGCGCAGGTCAAGCGGATCACCAAGGAAGGCTCGCTGAAGCCCCATGACGTTCGGGTGCCTGGAATGCTGGTCGACTACGTGGTCGTCGATCCGGCGCAGAAGCAGACGACGCAGACGCAATACGATCCCGCGATTTCGGGGGAGATCTTCCGCCCGCTCGATAGCTTCAGCGTTCCGGAGTTCAATGTTCAGAAAGTCATCGCGCGCCGTGTCGCGCAGGAACTGCAATTGGGAAGCTGCGTCAATCTCGGCTTCGGCATATCGGCCAACGTTCCGCGAATTCTGCTGGAGGAAGGGCTCCACGGCGCAGTCACCTGGGTCATCGAGCAAGGGGCGGTCGGTGGCGTGCCGCTGCTCGACTTCGCCTTTGGCTGCGCCTCCAACGCCGACGCCTACATGCCGTCCCCCTATCAGTTCACTTACTTCCAGGGGGCAGGCTTCGACGCATCGCTGCTGTCCTTCCTCGAGATCGGCAAAGACGGTTCGGTCAACGTCTCCAAGCTTTCCTTCCGACCGCATGTGACGGCTGGCGCCGGAGGCTTCGTCGACATCACGGCGCGGGCGAAGAAGATCGTCTTCTCAGGCATGTTCAACGCCGGAGCGAAGCTTTCGATCGCCGATGGCGCTCTTCTCATCGAGAGGGAAGGCAAGTTGAAGAAGCTCGTGAACGAGGTCGAACATGTCACCTTCAGCGGCAGGCGCGCGATCGAGCAGGGGCAGGAGATCACCTATATCACCGAGCGGTGCGTGATGAAGCTGACGCCCGATGGCGTCGTCCTCACCGAGATTGCCCCAGGCGTCGATCTCCAGTCCCACATCCTCGATCAGTCGGAGTTTCCGTTGATCGTGGCGCCCGAACTGAAGGTCATGGACGCCGCGCTCTTCGGGGAGGCAAACATCGGCCTGTCGCTTTCAGAAAAAGGGGCACGGACACTGGAGGGCCGCTTCCATGGCTAGCGGAACAATCAAAATTGATGTCGATGGACATGTTGCGACGCTGACGATTTCTCGTCCGGAGAAGCTGAACGCGCTCGACCTGGACATGCTCAAGGCGTTGGCGGACGCGGCCGACCAGGTGGAGGCGAACGCCAATGTGCGCGCTGCCATTCTCACAGGCGAAGGAAAGGGCTTTTCCGCCGGAGGCGATATCAAGGCCTGGGGCGGAATGTTGCCTCAGGAGTTCGGTCATCTCTGGGTTCGCCACGGCCACCGTATCTTCGAAAGACTGGCGACGCTCCGGATGCCGCTGATCGCGGCTCTGAATGGCCACGCACTCGGAGGAGGGCTTGAACTTGCAGGCGTCGCGGACATTCGCCTCGCCGAGCAGCACATCAAGATCGGCCTGCCGGAAACCGGTCTTGGAATGGTGCCGGGCTGGTCCGGGACCCAGCGTCTTGTACGCCGGTTCGGGGCGCAGGCGGTCCGGCGCATGGCCTTGGGCGGCGAGATATTCACCGCCGAGGAGGCACGCCTGCTCGGGATCGTCGACGCGGTTGTTCCCACAGGAAACGCGCTCACTGCTGCCAGGGAATATGCTGGGCGGATCGCCGCAAGGGGGCCGGCTGCGACCGAGATCGCGAAGTTGATGATCGCATCGGCAAACGGCGAAGACAACGGAACCGCGGTCGAAGCCTTGGGCTCGATCCTTGCTGCGAAGACCGGCGATCTGAAGGAGGGCGTCGCATCATTCAGCGAGAAGCGCCCGGCAACGTTCAAGGGAGAATGGTAATGACGGTTCTCGTCAACCCCACCGCGCTCAGCGACCACAAAGCGCGTGATTTCAAGATGTTCATCGATGGCAGATGGGAGGCAGGCAGCTCCGATCCGATCGAGCGTGTCGCGCCGAGCCATGGTGTCGTGGTCAGCCGGTTCCCGACCGGCAGCAAGAAGGACGCCGAACGTGCGATCGCTGCGGCGCGCAAGGCGTTCGACCTCGGGCCGTGGCCCCGGATGACCGCTTCCGAACGTTCCGCCATCCTGCTCAAGGCTGCCGATTTGATCGCGGCGCGTGCAGAGGAGCTGGCATTTCTCGATGCTATCGAGGCAGGAAAACCGATCACGCAGGTACGGGGAGAAATTGCCGGCTCGGTTGACATATGGCGCTACGCGGCGGCTCTTGCCCGCGACCTCCATGGAGAGAGCTATAACACGCTCGGCGATGGCACCCTGGGTGTCGTCTTGCGCGAAGCGATCGGGGTGGTGTCGATCATCACGCCCTGGAACTTCCCGTTCCTGATCGTCGGCCAGAAGCTGCCATTTGCCTTGGCTGCTGGCTGCACGACTGTCGTCAAGCCTTCGGAACTGACCTCGGGATCGACGCTGGTGCTGGGAGAGATCCTGGAAGAGGCAGGCATTCCGGATGGCGTCGTCAACATTGTCACCGGTACGGGACCCGAGGTCGGCGCGGTCATGACGTCCCATCCCGACGTCGACATGGTGTCCTTCACCGGCTCGACCGGGGTCGGAAAGCTGACGATGTCGAATGCCGCACAGACGCTGAAGAAGGTCTCGCTGGAACTGGGTGGGAAGAACCCGCAGATCGTGTTTCCGGATGCCGATCTCGATGCCTTCATCGATGCCGCGGTCTTCGGCGCATACTTCAATGCCGGCGAGTGCTGCAATGCCGGCTCGCGGCTGATCCTTCACAAATCAATCGCTTCCGATGTCGTCAAGCGGATCGCCGAGTTGTCGAAGGCGGTGAAGGTCGGCGACCCGCTCGATCCTTCGACGCAGGTCGGCGCCATCATTACGCCTGAGCATCTGGAGAAGATATCAGGATACGTCGCCGGCGCGAGGGGCAGCGGTGCCCGGCTTGCCCATGGCGGCGAGACGCTCGATCTCGGCATGGGGCAGTTCATGTCGCCGACGATCCTCGAAGAGGTCACCCCCGATATGGCCGTGGCGCGCGAGGAGGTCTTTGGTCCGGTGCTTTCGGTCCTGACATTCGAGACATCCGCCGAAGCGATCAGGATTGCGAATTCCATCGACTACGGCCTGTCGGCCGGTGTCTGGAGCCGCGATTTCGACACGTGCCTGACGATCGGCCGGTCGGTGCGGGCGGGCACGGTCTGGATGAACACCTTCATGGACGGCGCCTCGGAACTTCCCTTTGGCGGTTACAAGCAAAGCGGCCTCGGCCGTGAGCTCGGCCGCCATGCGGTTGAAGACTACACCGAGACCAAGACGCTCAACATGCATATCGGCAAACGCACCAGCTGGTGGATGCCGCAGACAGAAAAGCTGGCTTAGCGCATCGGCCCGAAAATCGGAATCGATTTTCGGAAAGCACGATGCGTCGATTCAAAGTGTTGCAGCGTCCTTTGCGCGTCTGAAAAGACGCGCGGCGCTGCAACGGCGGCCAAACTACGCTCGAGGAGGGCGGGTGATTGGTGCGGGAATGGGTCCCGCATCGTCCAATGTAAGACTGGGAGGTCTTTCGATGAACAAGTTTTTGACCACGACTGCAATGATCGCATTGGCTCTGGCCGGCGCCAGCGTCTCCGCCCACGCCGCTGACGTCAAGGAAGTGCAGATGCTGCACTGGTGGACGTCTGGTGGCGAGGCGGCGGCGCTGAACGTCTTGAAGCAGGATCTTTCGAAGGAAGGGTTTGCCTGGAAGGACGTGCCTGTTGCCGGTGGTGGCGGCGATGCGGCGATGACGGCGCTGAAGGCGATGGTTGCGGCCGGCACCTATCCGACAGCCTCGCAGATGCTGGGCTATACCGTACTCGATTATGCCCAGGCCGGCGTCATGGGCGATCTGACGGAGACGGCGAAGAAGGAAGGCTGGGACAAGTCGGTTCCGGCAGCCCTGCAGAAGTTCTCGGTCTATGACGGCAAATGGGTCGCAGCCCCGGTCAACGTCCACTCGGTCAACTGGCTGTGGATCAACAAGGCTGTGATGGACAAGATCGGCGGCACCCAGCCGAAGACCTTCGACGAGCTGATCGCCCTGCTCGACAAGGCGAAGGCCGCAGGCGTCATCCCGCTGGCGCTCGGTGGTCAGAACTGGCAGGAAGCGACGATGTTCGATTCCATCGTGCTGTCGACCGGCGGTCCGGAGTTCTACAAGAAGGCCTTCAACGACCTCGACGAGGAATCGCTGAAGTCCGACACGATGAAGAAGTCGTTCGATAACCTCGCCACGATCATCAAGTATGTCGACCCGAACTTCTCGGGCCGCGACTGGAATCTGGCGACCGCCATGGTCATCAAGGGTGATGCGCTGGTGCAGGTGATGGGCGACTGGGCCAAGGGCGAATTCGTCGCCGCCAAGAAGACGCCTGATACCGACTTCCTGTGCTACCGTTTCCCCGGCACCGACGGCAGCGTGGTCTACAACTCCGACATGTTCGGCATGTTCAACGTTCCCGACGACCGCAAGGCCGCTCAGGTGGCGCTGGCAACGGCAACGCTGTCGAAGAGCTTCCAGTCGGCCTTCAACGTCGTCAAGGGTTCGGTGCCGGCTCGCACCGACGTTCCCGACACCGACTTCGACGCCTGCGGCAAGAAGGGCATCGCCGACCTGAAGGCAGCCAACGAAGGCGGCACGCTGTTCGGCTCGCTGGCGCAAGGGTACGGCGCTCCTCCGGCGATCGCCAATGCCTATAAGGATGTCGTCTCGAAGTTCGTCCACGGCCAGATCAAGACCTCCGACGAAGCCGTCAAGCAGCTCGTCCAGGCGATCGACGACGCCCGCTGAGACCACTGTCGACCAAAAATGCTTTCCCGCCTGCTGGCGGGGAAGCTTCAGGCTTCGCGCCGATCATGCAGGGATGATCATGCGGGGCCGATTGCCCGGACGATTATGCAGGCAGGAGATGACATTCCATGAGCACTGTTGCGACCACCGATCCGGTTCTGACGCCGAGGCAATCGACGGGGATCTCGTTGAGGGGCCGGCTGCAGGATGCGCTGCCGAAGATCGTGCTGGCGCCGAGCTTCGTCATCACTATCATCTTCGTCTACGGCTTCATCGTCTGGACGGCCTATCTGTCGTTCACCAATTCCAAGACATTCCCCTCCTATGCGCTGACGGGGCCACGCGCTTATCAGCGGCTGTGGCGCTGGACCTTCGAGAGCGATCCGCCGTCTTCCTGGTACACCTCGATCACCAACATGGCGATCTTCGGCTTTCTCTATGTCGGCATCTGCCTGGCACTTGGCCTCTTCCTCGCCATCCTGCTCGACCAGAAGATCCGCGGCGAGAGCGTGTTGCGGCCGATCTTCCTCTATCCGATGGCGCTTTCCTTCATCGTGACAGGCGTTGCCTGGAAATGGTTCCTCGATCCCGGCCTCGGGCTGGAACAGACGCTGCACCACTTCGGCTGGACGAGCTTCCACTTCGACTGGATCAAGAACAAGGACTTCGTCATCTACACCGTCGTCATCGCCGGCGTCTGGCAGGCGTCGGGCTTCGTCATGGCGATGTTCCTGGCGGGCTTGCGCGGCATCGACGGCGAGATCATGAAGGCGGCCCAGATCGATGGCGCTTCCCCATTCCAGCTCTATCGGCGCATCGTCATTCCGCTGCTGCGGCCGATCTTTCTGTCGGCCTTCATCGTGCTCGCCCATATGGCGATCAAGTCCTACGACCTTGTGGTGGCGCTGACCTCGGGCGGCCCCGGCGGCTCGGCCTGGCTGCCGTCCAACTTCATGTATGAATACACCTTCAAGCGTAACGAGATGGCCGTCGGCTCGGCCAGCGCCATCATCATGCTGATGACGATCTCGGCGATCATCGTTCCCTATCTCTATTCCGAACTGAAGGAGAAGGCGCGATGAGCACGATCATCTCACCGACAACCGACAGGGCGCAGAACAGCAACAACACCCGCTGGATCGGCCGCACCGTCATCTACGGCCTGCTGCTGATCTTCGCCGTCCTCTATCTGATGCCGCTCTTCGTCATGCTGACGACCTCGTTCAAGACCATGGACGAGATCCAGAACGGCAACATGCTGGCGCTGCCGCAATCGCCGACCTTCGACCCCTGGATCAAGGCCTGGGGCGAGACCTGCGTCGGGCTGACCTGCGCCGGCATCAAGGGCTACTTCTGGAACTCGATCAAGATGGTCGTTCCGGCCGTCGCGATCTCCACCATCATGGGGGCGCTGAACGGTTATGTGCTGACCAAATGGCGCTTTCCCGGCCACACACTGGTGTTCGGGCTGATGCTGTTTGCCTGCTTCATCCCGTTCCAGTCGGTGCTGTTGCCGATGGCAACGATCCTCGGCTCGCTCGGCCGCTTCGGGATGACGCTGCAGAATGCCACGGGGTGGAACTTCGGCTTCGGCAATCCGACGATCAATCTGGTCTTCGTCCATGTCGTCTATGGCCTGGGCTTCACGACACTGTTCTTCCGCAATTTCTACGAGGCCTTTCCGACCGAACTGGTCAGGGCCGCCCAGGTCGATGGCGCCAGCTTCTTCCAGATCTTCCGGCGCATCATGCTGCCGAACTCGCTGCCGATCATCGTCGTCACCGTCATCTACCAGTTCACCAATATCTGGAACGACTTCCTGTTTGCCTCGGCTTACGCCGGCACCGGTGACACCATGCCGATGACGGTGGCGCTGAACAATGTCGTCAACACCTCGACGGGCGTCGTCGAATACAATGTCAACATGGCGGCGGCGATGATCGCAGCCGTGCCGACGCTCATCGTCTATATCCTCGCCGGCCGCTACTTCGTGCGCGGTCTGATGGCGGGCGCTGTCAAAGGGTAATCCATGGCCTTCCTCGAAATCTCCGGTCTCAAAAAGCGCTTCGGCGCCGTCGACATTCTCAAGGGGATCGACCTCGAACTCGAAAAGGGCGGCTTTCTCGTGCTGGTCGGCCCGTCCGGCTGCGGCAAGTCCACGCTGCTCAACACCATTGCCGGGCTGGAGACGATCACCTCAGGCGATATCAAGATCGACGGACGCGACATCAGCGGCCTGCATCCCTCCAAGCGCGACATCGCCATGGTGTTCCAGTCCTATGCGCTCTATCCGAACATGACGGTGGCGGGCAACATCGCCTTCGGCATGGAGATCCGCGGCGTTCCGAAGGAGGAGCGTGCCAGGGCGATCGCCCAAGTCTCCGACATGCTGCAGATCGGCCATCTGCTCGACCGCAAGCCGAGCCAGCTCTCCGGCGGCCAGCGCCAGCGTGTCGCCATGGGGAGGGCGCTGGTGCGCAATCCGCAGGTCTTCCTGTTCGACGAGCCGCTCTCCAATCTTGACGCCAAGCTGCGGGTCGACATGCGCACCGAGATCAAGCGGCTGCATCAGCGCATGGGCACCACCTTCGTCTATGTCACCCATGACCAGATCGAGGCGATGACGCTGGCGACCAAGATCGCCGTGCTGAAGGACGGCGTGCTGCAGCAGTTCGGCACGCCGGCCGAGATCTATAACAGCCCTTCCAACATCTTCGTCGCCGACTTCATGGGATCGCCGGCGATGAACCTGCTCAACGCCACCGTCGAAAACGGCGCCGGCGGGCTGGAAGTCTCGCTGGAGCGGCCGAATGCCGCCCCGCTCCGACTGCCAGTCATATCAGGCAATGACGGCCTGACCGCCTATACCGGCAAACAGGTGATCTTCGGCATCCGCCCGGAGGCGCTGACCGATCCCGATGGCGCCGACCGCAAGGCGCGCTCGCTGACCGAGGGCGATTGTCTGATCGAGGTGGTCGAACCGGCCGGCTCCGACACCTTCGCCGTCACCAAGCTCGGCGGCAAATCCGTCGTCGCCCGCCTTCGTGCCGATACCGGCATCGCTCCAGGACAAAACACCCGCCTCGCATTCAACCTCGACAAGGCCGTCTTCTTCGATCCGGAAACACAGGCGCGGATCGCGTGAGGGCCAGGTGCTAACATGAGCGGTTCACCAGATATCGTCATCATCGGTTCAGGCGTCGGCGGCGCCACGGTCGCGGCCGGCCTGGCCGTGACCGGTGCGAAGATATTGATCCTCGAAGCCGGCGATCATATCGCCGATCTTCCGGTCAACCGCGACCAACGCGCGATCTTCCAGCGGGGACATTTTCGACCGAAAGAAACCTGGTACGAGGCGAACGGCAAGGGGTTCAATCCCGGCAACTACTACAATGTCGGCGGGAATTCGAAGTTCTACGGCGCCGTGTTGTCACGTTATCGCCAGCAAGATTTCGAGGTCATCCAGCACCGGGAGGGCGTGTCGCCGGCCTGGCCGTTTCCGTATGAAGCCCTGGAGCCGTGGTACTGCCAGGCGGAACGCATCTATCAGGTTCGCGGCAGTCTGGGTGAAGATCCCACCGAACCGCACCACTCGGCTGCCTACGAGTACCCGCCCGTCCCGGACGAGGCGCCGATTGCCGATATCAGGGCGCGCCTCAAGCAGAAAGGCCTGCATCCATTTTCCCTGCCGCTCGGCCTCGATCTTGACGCCTGGCTCTCCAAAGCACGCACGCCGTGGGATGCGCATCCGAACGCCCGCGACGGCAAGATGGACGCCGAGACCGCAGCCCTCGCAGTGGCGCTGAGACACGAGAACGTCCGGCTCGAAACCAATGCGCGTGTGACGAGGCTCGACACGGGAGCGGGGAGCCGGATCGACCGGGTGACCTATGTCAAGAATGGGCAGACGGTGACTGTTTCGCCAGAGATCGTGATCCTTTCTGCCGGAGCGGTGCAGTCGTCCGTGCTTTTGCTGCGCTCGAAAAACGACCGCTTCCCAAGGGGGCTGGCGAACTCTTCCGACCAGGTGGGCCGCAACTTCATGAATCATAATGCGTCCGCCGTCATCGGGGTCTCACCGCGGTTCAGCAACACCTCCATCTACCAGAAGACCTTTGCCTTCAATGACTTCTATCTCTCCGACGGGGAGGGAGGGCCGCCCCTCGGCAACGTGCAGCTCCTGGGGCGCATCTCCGAAAAGGTTCTCAAGGGCTCTCTGCCGCAGGCTCCGGAATGGCTTCTGCGCTTCATCACAGGTCATGCCATCGATTTCTATGCGATGAGCGAGGACGTTCCAAACCCTGAAAGCCGCGTCATGGTGGATGGAGACCGGATTATTCTCCAATGGCAGCGAACCAACTGGGACGCTCATCTCGCACTTGTCGCCAGGCTGAAGGCGATCCTGAAATCGATCGGATTTCCGATCGTGCTGGCGAGGCCCTTCGACAAGCGCACGCCTTCCCATCAATGCGGAACGATCCGCATCGGAAACGATCCCGCGACTGCGCCGCTCGACGCGTACTGCCGGTCTTATGATCACGAAAATCTCTTCGTCGTCGACGCCGGTTTCCTCCCCACCTCGGCCGCGGTGAATCCTGCGCTCACCATCGCCGCCCAGGCGCTGAGAGTGGCAGATCACATCGCATCGAAGGACTTGCAGGCATGAGACACGCGCTGGCAGACCGAACGGACAAAATAGGACAGTAAGATGGGTTTCGACTATATCATCACCGGCGCCGGCCCTGCAGGATGCGTGCTTGCAAATCGGCTGAGCGAAGATCCCGATGTCAGCGTACTCCTGCTCGAGGCGGGTGGAGGCGACTGGAATCCTCTTTTTCACATGCCCGCGGGCTTCGCCAAGATGACCAAAGGCGTCGCCAGCTGGGGATGGGAAACTGTTCCCCAGAAGCACATGAAAGGCCGGGTGCTTCGTTATACGCAGGCAAAGGTCATCGGTGGCGGCTCGTCCATCAACGCACAGCTCTATACGCGCGGAAACGCGGTGGATTATGACCTCTGGGCTCGTGAAGACGGCTGCGAGGGCTGGGACTATCGTTCGATCCTTCCCTATTTCAAACGCGCGGAGGATAATCAGCGCTTCGCTGACGACTATCACTCCTATGGCGGTCCGCTGGGCATCTCGATGCCGGCTGCGCCGCTGCCGATCTGCGACGCCTATATCCGTGCAGGGCAGGAGCTCGGCATTCCCTATAATCACGACTTCAACGGACGCCAGCAGGCGGGCGTGGGATTTTATCAGCTGACGCAGCGCAACCGCCGCCGGTCGTCGGCATCGCTCGCCTATCTCTCGCCGATCAAGGACCGGAAGAACCTGACGGTCAGGACAGGCGCACGCGTCGCACGCATCGTTCTGGAGGGAGCCCGTGCGACAGGCGTCGAGATCGTGACCGCGCGCGGCTTGGAGATCGTGCGCGCCAACCGCGAAGTATTGATTTCGTCGGGCGCCATCGGATCGCCGAAGCTGCTTTTGCAGTCCGGCATAGGACCGGCCGACCATCTGCGCTCGGTGGGCGTCAAGGTGCTCCACGATCTGCCGGGTGTCGGCGGCAACCTGCAGGATCACCTGGATCTTTTCGTCATCGCCGAATGCACCGGCGATCACACCTATGATGGCGTTGCAAAATTCCACCGGACACTTTGGGCCGGGATTCAATACGTCCTGTTCCGGACCGGTCCGGTCGCCTCTTCGCTCTTCGAGACCGGCGGCTTCTGGTATGCCGATCCTGAAGCCCGTTCTCCCGATATCCAGTTCCACCTCGGTCTGGGTTCGGGCATCGAAGCGGGTGTCGAACGGCTCAAGAATGCGGGCGTGACGCTCAACTCCGCCTATCTGCATCCGCGCTCGCGGGGGACGGTGCGTCTGTCATCCTCCGACCCGGCTGCCGCTCCATTGATCGACCCCAACTACTGGTCCGATCCGCACGACAGGACAATGTCCCTGGAGGGGCTCAAGATCGCACGCGAGATCATGCAGCAGGCGGCGCTGAAGCCTTATGTCATGGCCGAAAGGCTTCCCGGACCGAAGGTGATGACCGACGAGCAGCTTTTCGACTACGGCTGCGCCAACGCAAAGACCGACCATCATCCGGTTGGCACCTGCAAAATGGGAAGAGGACCCGACGCGGTTGTCGGGCTTGATCTCAAGGTCCATGGCCTGGAAGGCCTCAGGGTCTGCGACTCATCCGTCATGCCGCGCGTGCCGTCATGCAATACCAACGCTCCGACGATCATGGTCGGCGAAAAAGGCTCGGACCTCATTCGGGACTTGCCGGCACTTGCCCCCATCATCTTCGCCTACGAACGCAACGATGCGAGGCCTCGGGCCCGCGCCGAAATCCGGTAAGCCACATCCAGAGGAGAGACGACAATGTCTGAAGTCAGAGTTGCAGTGCTTGGCGCCTCGGGCTGGATGGGAAAGGTCCACACGATGGCCTACCAGACCTTTCCGCACTTCTTCGGAGTGTCGGACGGAACGGCACGGATCGTCGCTCTCGTCGAAGGTCCCTCGAAGACAGCCGGGGATCTTTCTCACAGGGCGCCGGGTGCAAGAATTCTTCAGGATTGGAATCTCGCGGTCGCTGATCCGGATGTCGATCTGATCGATATCTGCCTGCCTGACCACCTTCATTACCAGGTGGCCAAGGCGGCCTTGCTGGCCGGCAAACATGTCTATTGCGAGAAGCCGTTGGCAAACACCGCCTCCGAAGCGCGGGAACTGGCCGACATCGCCAGGGAAAAGGGTGTCATTACCCGCGTCGGACACGCCTTTCCCCGGAACCCCGTCCATGATCTGGCGAAAGACATCATTCAGTCCGGCGAAATCGGCGAGATCAAGCTGTTCCGCGGCTGCCAGCACGTCGACATGTATGGCGATCCGAACGCGCCCTTCATGTGGCGGGCCGACGGAAAGCTCGCGCCGACCGGGATCGTCGGTGATACCGGCTCGCACATCTTCAGCTTCATGGATTTCCTGGTCGGCCGCGTCAGTTCCCTGATCGCCGACAATCTCATCGTGACGCCGCGTCGGCCTGTCGTCGAGGGCCTTGCCTATGGCGAGCAGGTGAAACTCTCAGGCAACGAGTCCTGGGCTGATATCACCAATCCTGATGCAACGAACCTGCTGTGCCGGTTCGAGAACGGCGCCGGCGGGGTCGTCGATTTCAGCCGTGTCGCGACCGGCCGCAAGTTCATGCAGACCTACGAAATTTATGGAACGAAAGGCAGCATCGCCTATACCTATGACGAGATAAACCGGCTGCGCTTCTACTCCAACGACGACCGGACGGGGCGGCGCGGCTTCCGGGAGATCGACGTGGGTCCGGAGAACCCCACCTTCAGGGCTTTCCTTCCTCTGCCGAATTTCGGCCTGGGCTACAATGAAAGCAAGATCATCGAGGTGGCCGAGGTGATCCGCTCAATCGTTGCAAACAGGCCGATGTGGCCGACATTCGATACAGGCCATCACCTCTGCCAGATTGTCGACGCATGCATGGAGTCCTCCCGGCAAAAGCGTTGGGTCGACATCCCGTTGGGTTGAACGCCGATGACCATAGATGTTCCGCAGGAAATTCTTGACGCACTGACCGATGTCGACATGCCGCGGCTCCCAACCGAGCCCGGCCCTTCGGACGTAGTCCGGCTCGCCGGCGTCGAGGCGCCGATCTATCGAGCCGGTTGCGTCGTCGTCGGATCCGGCGCGGCAGGTCTGCGAGCCGCAGTGGAAATGAAGCGGCGCGGCGACGACGTCGTTATCGTCAGCCAAAGCGCGTGGGGTGGAACCTCGGCCTGTTCTGGATCCGACAAGCAAACCCTTCACACGGCAAATACGGCGGATCAGGGCGACAATTACAAGGCAATGGCCCGAGCCATCCGCAGCGGCGGTGCGATGGACGAGGACACGGCCTATGTCGAGGCTGTGGGCTCGTCGCGGATGATGGCATCGCTCCAGTTCTTAGGCCTGCCGCTGCCGCAGGATCCGCTGGGCGGGACGCTCAGATATCAGACCGACCATGACGAGGTCGGCCGCGCCACCAGTTGTGGCCCCCGCACCTCCCGCCTGATGGTCAAGGTGCTGGCCGAAGAGGCGATCCGGCTTGGAGTGCCGTTCTACAACCAGACCACGGCGGTAAAGATCCTCAATGAGGGCGATGGTGCTGACCGCCACGTCGTCGGGATAATCGCCATGCGCGCTACCGACCGCACGCAGGATAACCCGCTGGGCATCGCGCTGTTCGTCGGTGGCGTGATCGTGCTCGCCGCCGGCGGGCCGGGCGAACTTTATCGTGACAGCGTTTATCCAAACGGCTGCTTCGGCTCCCTCGGATTGGCGCTCGAGGCAGGCGTCGAACTCGTCAACCTGACCGAAAGCCAGTTTGGTATCGGAACGCGCCGGGAAGGCTTCCCGTGGAATCTGTCGGGCACCTACGTCCAGGCGATCCCGCATATCTACTCGCTCGATTCAGACGGCGCCGAGCGCCATTTCCTGGCAGAATATTACCGCAGCACGCAGGAGCTGGCGTCGAACATCTTCCGCAAAGGCTATCAGTGGCCCTTTCACGCGACGCGCATGCTCGATTTCGGCTCGAGCTTGGTCGACCTTGCCATCTCTAGCGAAACCGCCGCAGGGCGGCGCGTCTTCATGGATTTCAATCGCAATCCCCTATCCGTGCCGGGCGATCTGCCGTTCAGCCTGGAAAGACTGGATGAAGACGTCCGCGAATATCTCGGCAAGGCCGGCGCCGACCAGGACATGCCGATCGATCGATTGAAGCATATGAACCCCCTCGCGATCGAGCTCTACCGCCGCTACAAGATCGATATCGCCGAGGAGCCGCTGGAATTTGCCGTCAACAACCAGCACATGAACGGCGGCATCATGGTCGATACCTGGGGCCGCAGCAGTCTCGGCGGCTGTTACGCGGTTGGAGAAGCAGCGGGCACACACGGCGTGACGAGGCCGGGTGGAGCGGCGCTCAATGCCGGGCAAGTCTTCGGTACGCGCGCGGCAGAGCACATCAGCGCCAGCGGCAAGGCAAAGCGGTCAGCAGCAGAGCACATAACCGATGTCGCAGAGGCGGGCATCGCCGACCTCCTCGCGGTCCTTCGGACCGAGAGCCCGCTCACCGTCAAATCTATCCGTTCGCAAGTACAGGCGCGAATGAGCGACAAGGCTGGCATCATCTGTGATCAAGAAAGCGTAGGCCGAGCCTTGATCGAAGCGCGCAAACTGAACGCTGAAATCCATGCGAACGGCATTGCCTACGGTCGCGCAGCGGAGGCGGTTCGAGGCGTGCAATGGCGGCATATGGCGCTCGCGTCGGAAGCCGTGCTCAGCGCGCTCGATTTCTTCATTCGCAATGGAGGCGGCAGCCGTGGGGCGCGGGCGATATGCGATGCGGAGGGCGAATCGCTTCCGCTGGCGCGCTCAGGACCGTTGCAGGATTATCGCTTCCGGAAGGAACGCGAGGCGCATCGCAAGGAACAGATCGTCGTTCGGCTTGATGGCGATGAGATCAGGCTTTCAACCCGTCCGAACCGCATGCTGGATGAAAGCGCCAAGTCCTTCTTCGAGCGAGACTGGCCAGCCTGGTTGACAGGCCGCATCTACGATCTGGGCGCGGACAAATGAGGCGATGCCGGTAGGCGTCACTTCGAGACGGAGCCGTGCGGCTGATCAATCGGGATTCGAAACCGGGGGCGGAACTCGGATGCGCTCGGTGTCGTCAGAGCCTTCGGCGATAGCTTCCTCGCTTCTGCGCACCCGCCTTGGCGGATCCTTGCCTTCGACCGGCTTCGGCGACAACTGGTCGTCGGCCTGGATCTCGTCGGTGTTCAGGTAGTTCTTGCTTTCGCCCATGGCGTTACTTCCGGTTGGAAAATTGCGGGGCAGGGATGCCGTCCCGCGCTTTGGGCTAACTCTCGGCGAGGTGACAGGTTCCCTCGCTCCCGAGCGGCCTACGGCTCACAGGTCGGCTCCGGCTTTGGAAACGTCGAGCTCGATCATGACGGGGGCGTGGTCGCTGGTATGCTCCCAGCCGCGCGGTTTTTTCCGGACGGTCGCCGATCGAAGCCATGGGGCGACTGCCGGACTGAGCAGGAAGTGGTCGATCCGAAGCCCTGCATCACGTTCGAAGCTGTTCCGCCAGTATTTCCAGAAGGTATAGATGCGCTCCTCTGGATGCAGATGTCTGACGGCATCGGTCCAGCCCTGAGCGACGAGATCAGCATAGGCCCTGCGCACTTCCGGCCTGAAGAGGGCGTCGTCCAGCCAGCGTTCCGGCTTGTAGACGTCGATCTCCGTCGGCATGACGTTGAAGTCGCCGGCCAGGATGGAAGGCACCTCGAGCTCGAGGAGTTCGGCGGCGTATTCGTGCAGGCGACGAAACCAACGAAGCTTGTAATCGAACTTTGCTCCTGGGAACGGATTGCCGTTGGGAAGATACAGGCATCCGACCAGGATGCCGTCGACGGCGCCTTCGATATACCGGCTGTGAGTATCGTCAGGATCGCCGGGAAGACCGCGCCGCGTCAGGATCGGTATCTTGCCTTTTGCCAGGATCGCAACCCCATTCCAGGATCTCTGCCCGTGCCAGATGGCGCCGTAGCCGGCTCGTTCGATCTCCTTTCGCGGAAACCTGGCATCGTCTGTCTTCAGTTCCTGGAGGCAGACCACATCAGGGGTATCCTCCTTGAGCCAGCGCGACAGGATGTCCAACCGTCCATTGATCCCGTTGACGTTGTAGGTTGCGATTTTCATGAGACCCCCGGAAGTCGAAGCACGGACAGGCTCTAGAAACGCTCCCGAGTTTCCTCCTCAGGAAATCCCGCCCGCAATCGTCCTAGTGGAGGCGGTTCTCCACACCGTAATGGTGCGCCGGTCGAATCCTCTCGGGGTGATCGAGCGAGCCGACAGTCACTTGGCTCCTCAACGCGTCGCGCCGAAGACGAAGGCGATGCCGGCGACGATGGCTGCGGCTGTCAGCGGCTGCCGGCGTATGCGATCCTCGAGGTCATGGATGAATGTGCGTGCTTCCGCCTTTGCCAGGCGGGCTGTTCCAGAAGCCAGCTCCGAAGCAGATTCAGCCATCCGACCGGCTTCCTTCTGAAGCGCGCGCATTTCTTCGCGATCCACATCAAATCTCTCTGAGGAGTGTGCGGTTTCGCCGCTTGAGCGCAGGGCTTGATCCACAAGTGGAAACTCCTCGTCCAGCCTGGTGGCATCTGGCTCCCGCTTCACACGCTCGGCCGCCTCGACGTCGCTGCGGCCGGCGGGAATGGAGGTGTGGGTGGCTGACACCGGGTCGGACGCCGGAAAGGTATCCTCGATTGCTTTGTCGAGTTCGCCTTTTCGCGCCTGCTTCCGCTGCTCTGCCTGCTCTTGTCGCATCGACTGGACTGCGGGGGAGTCATTGGGATTTGCCATTGGGGTTTCCTCTGTTGCACTTCCACAATCAAAGCGACGACAGGCAAAGAAGTTCCATAGATGCTGCCGCGCTTAACACCGAAAGGATTGAACAGAGGTCAGCAAACTCGCGCTTACGATGACATTGTACGGCCTTTTCCGATGACGAGCATTGCAATCGGGGCACGCCGGACCAAAGTCTTGCCGGCGCCTACTACCTAGGTCGGTTGCATTCTTTACGCGGAACAGCGAGAAATCTCATACGTCATATATTGAACCGCGAGGAACGCACGAACGAGGCTATGGCATGAGTATCCGGAAACGCGATTTTCTAAGATTGGGCAGCGGCGCCGCGGTCGCCCTCGTCGCTGCCGTATTGCCAGCCGGTTTGAATTTCGGCGGTTCCCTTCCTGTTCTGGCGTTGGACATTGCGCTGGCAAAGGACGGCAACAACGGGAATGGCAATGGCAATGGAGGAGGGAATGGCAACGGCAACGGCGGCGGTAATGGCAACGGGGGAGGGAATGGCAACGGTGGCGGCAACGGCAACAGCGGTTCCGGGAATGGCAATGGGGGGAATTCCTCCGGTGGTGGAGGATCTTCTACCTCGAGCACAGGATCGTCAGCAGGATCGGGAGCGAGAGCGACATCAGCGTCCGATGGCTCGATCGACGTCCGTCATTCGAATGGCATCACTGAAGTCCTGCAGCGCGGTCGCTACATTATGAAGGACTCGAAGGGCCGGACGATTATAAATCGACAGGCGACGGCCAACGATGCTCGCCGGCTGAGCCGCTTTCTTCGCTGAAGCGTGATAGTCGGGCGATAAGCTTTTTCAGCGGCGTTCGCGCCATTGTAGAGCCGCTTCAGTCCTGTTCGAGGCGCCTAGCTTGCTCAGAATCTGGGTCATGTGGTGCTTCACAGTCTTTTCCTGCAGGCTGAGACGCAAGCCGATATGCTTGTTTGACAAGCCTTGAGCGACAAGATCCATCACCTCGCGTTCCCGTGGCGTCAGGCTGTTTTTTTCGGGGGTTCCGCCATGCAGCGAATTCTCCATGACTTTCGCCGACATCGTCGGCGAGATATATCGCGAGCCACGCAGGACGGTTTGGATTGCTTCGGCGAGGCCACGCGAACCAACACCTTTCAGAACATAACCCATCGCGCCCCGTTGCAGAGCTCCCAGTAACGTGTCCACCTCCTCGGATACGGTCAACATCAGCACTTTCGTTGTAGGGCTCCGCGCCAGGACGTCACTGATCGCAGACAGCCCGCCGCCGGGCATCGAGACATCGAGGAGCATGATGTCGGGATGGTTGTCCGAAGCGATCATCGCCGCGTCATCGCTGCTGGCCCCCTCGCCAACCACGATAAAGCCGCTGATCTCGGAGAGGCTGCGCGTTACGCCCTCGCGAAAAAGCGGATGATCGTCCACGACGCCGATGGTGATTGCTGTCATCCCTACTCTCCCACTTCCATTGGCTCGAAGATCATGGTCACGGTCGTTCCTCCTTCGCCTGTCTTGATATCGAAGGATCCTCCCAGGCTGTCGATGCGCTCCCGCAACCCCACGAGGCCGAGGCTCGTTGGTCTCACTTCGGTCGGATCGAAGCCGTCGCCGCGATCGCTGACCTCGACACGGACATGACCCTTGTGCGAGACGGCCCTGACCGTCTGCTGAACGCCGCCGCCGTGGCGATAAGCGTTGTTCAAGGCTTCCTGAACGAAACGATAGATACAGATCTTCACGGCGGGGGGAAGTTCCGGTCCATCCTCGTCGATAACAGTTTCGACATGGCTTTCGGTCTTGTGTTGATGCACGTCGACGACCCGCGTGACGATCTCGGTGATCGAGGACTTCTCGATCTGCGGAAGCACCAGTCCGCTGCAGATATTGCGGATCTCCGTCATCGCTTCGGCAAGGCTCGAGCGTATCCACGCAAGTTCCTTCTCACGCGCTTCGGGCTGGGTGGACGCATTGATCAACACGTCGCTGTCCAGGCGCAATGAGGCATAGGCGATGTGCTGGGCCGGACCGTCGTGCAGATCGGCACCGATGCTGCGCAAATATGTTTCGTTCAGCGCTGCCGCACGCTGGGAGGCGCGCTGCAGGCGCCGCTGAAGTCCGCGGTTTTCCGCCAGCAGCGCAGACAGTTCGGTGACCCGTTCTTTGAGATCCTTGCGCTGTGCCTCGATCGTGCGGCTACCCCGGAACACCAGAACGGAAAGAACAAGGAAAAAGGTCGCCGTCAGAGCGGCGACGGCGCCCCAGCTCCTGAGCCTGGCATGCGCCAGACTATCGCCCAGTCCTTCTGCTGTCTCGTAGAACTCAAGGACGGCGACCGCCTGTCCGGACCAAGGCTGGAGCACCGGATTATAGATCTCCATCAGCGGCTTGCCGAGCGCGCGCTCCTTGTCGCTTTCCGGATCGCTGGCGATTTCGTAGCGCGCGACGAGAGATCCTGCGAATGCCCTCTGCAGCTTGTCGCTGACCGCAAACGTCTTGCCTACCAGCTCCTTCTCGTTCGAATAGAGGATGGTGCCGTCGCTTCGCCACAGCTTGAACGAAACAAGGCGTTTGCCGAGTGCACCTTGACCGAGCGTCTCGTCCAGAGCCTGAGCACTCGCGTCGTCCAGCAGCGACTCGGTTTGCATATTGGGAAGGAGCGGCGCGATCACGCTGTCCACATAAAGCGCCGTCGCCGCGCCCGAATTGTGGATGACGGTCTCCTCGATGAGATGGCTCACAAAAAAGCCGACCACGAACATGGCGGCAATCGATATGAGTCCACCCGCGATGAAGAACTGGGAGGCGAGTGAGCGGGCATTCCAGCGGCGAAGCCAATTCATTTTGATACCGGTAAGAGACTGCCTAATTAACCTACCGCGTCTTTAGAGTTTTCCAAACAGCATCAGGGCACATTCCTGGTGTCGAACACCTCGGCGCCTCTTATGCTCTGTGTCAACCCGACGGTATCGCCGGATATGGCTGCGCCGAAGATGTAGAGAAGAGTGGCCAGAACGATAACAAGTGCGAAGACGGACGCGTTACAGGCGTCATTCACTCGGGATCTATGACTCTGGTTCATGTTTGGATCTCCTTCAATATCGTTCGAAACGGCGCGAGTCCGACGCACGTTCCACCTCAGGGACTTCGGTCCGACAGGGTTGGGACCAAGGTCTGACCCCAGTAGACATCAGTAGATTCAGGCATATTTCTTGACCGACGACCCGGGTTTGGAGGCTTTGAGTGGAGATTTCCATGGATATCGAAGGCGCCACCCGCGCCGCATCGGGCTCTTCTATCGCGCCGTTCGAGGAAGGCGTCGCCGAGCTTTACGAGACCCTTCTCGTGCCGATCCTTTTCGAACCCTATGCCTCGGAGATGGCAATCGTCGCCGACCGGTCCAAACCCGGCAGCGTTCTCGAGGTCGCTGCGGGGACCGGCGCCTTGACACGCGCTCTGCGGGCGACGCTTGATCCGGCAACGGAGATCGTTGCCACCGATCTCAGCCAGGCGATGATTGACGTTGGCGCGCCATCGCTGACGATGTCGCGGACTCACTGGATGCACGCCGATGCACAAAATCTGCCGTTCGCGCCTTCGATGTTCGACCTCGTCGTCTGCCAGTTCGGCGTGATGTTCTTTCCGGATAAGTTGAAGGCCTATGGCGAGGCTAAAAGAGTGTTGCGGAGCGGAGGTCGTTTTCTGTTTTCAACGTGGGGCTCACTCTCGGCCAACGACTTCGCAAGATGTGTGGACGAATGTCTGGCGAGCCTTTTCCCGTCGGACCCACCGGATTTTCTAAGGCGCTTGCCATATTCCTACGTCGACCCCCGCCTCATCAAGGCAGACGTGGCTTCGGCGGGATTTGAGGCAGTTTCCTGCGATCGGGTCAAGTTGACCTCCGTCGCTGCCACCGCGCACGACGTCGCTGCGGCCTTCTGCCAAGGCACTCCGCTCAGGAGAGAGATCGAATGGCGGGCGCCCGAGCACATTTCCGAGATAGTCGATGAGGTGGCTGAGCGGGTGGGATCGCGCCACGGGGCCCGTCCTTGCGGCGGCATGAGCGCGCTCATCGTCGCCGGCCGCGCTCCATAACGCTCTCTGACGCAGGCTGGCCTGCCAATCACGCGATTCCCCCCGGATCGAATGCCCAAAAGTTTCGTCTGCCGGTATGAAGTCTCACCGGACCTCAGCGAGTGCGCTGCGCGAAGGAAGGTTCTTCTATTGCGCGGATGACGTGCCGCTCGATGTCAGAACAAGTCTCGTCGTATTCCCGTACCAGATTTGGATTGAACCGTCGCCGGCGCACTGCGTCGCGCGCTTCGACTGCCATCTGGTAGGCCTCGAAGAGTTCGAGCTGCAACGGGTCGCAGGCTGCCATGATCAGCTTCCGCATATGCGGCAAACGCATCGCCAGGCGCCGGCGTCCAGCTTCGCGGCGATTGGATCGTGCCATCTCCTTCAGTCTCCTGCCTATGCCCGTGTGTGCGGGGCCCTTTTAATCCTGAAATAGCGCCGGCAACGGGCATTGACATGGGTTTTAGGACCAAAGGCCGGGACCCATCGGACTGAGGTCCGGGGCGTGGAACGACCCTGCCTCCAGCAAGTTGGTTCGGCAGCGGTCACGAAGGCCGCCTCGAAACAGAAGGAGGAGAAAATGCTCTCCAAGCTTATCGTCGGTGCAGTAGCTGCCACGACCCTGATGTCGGGCGTCGCATTCGCCCAGTCCTCGACCGTCAATGGTGCCGCCGGTGGGGCGGTTACCGGTGCGATCGTCGGCGGGCCCGTTGGCGCTGCTGTCGGCGGCGTTGCCGGCGCAGTCGTTGGCACGGCGATTGATCCGCCGCCGCAAAAGGTCATCACCTATGTCCGCGAGGCTCCGGCCCCGTCGGCGCGCGTGGTCGTCAAGGAGAAGGTTGTCGTCGGCCAGCCCCTGCCGGAGACGGTCGTCGTGACGCCTATTCCGGATGACCCGACCTATGCTTATGCAGTGGTCAACGATGAACGTGTCATCGTCGAGCCGTCGTCCCGCAAGGTGATCCAGGTCATCAAGTGACCTGATCCTACGCGGTCTCTGCCGCGTCTTGCCTCCCAATATCATCGTCAGAACCTGAGAACCGCCGCACGACGGACGATAGCGTCGTCGTGCGGCCAAAAAGCAGAGAGATTGTTATGAAGACCAAGACACTCGCCGTACTGATGACGGCACTCTCGATCGGCGTTTCGCCGGTCGGTATCATGTCCGCTACGGCGCAGGATGCACCGATTCTTCCCAAGAAGGGTGCTGCTCAAAACGACCAATCCAGCGGTGGCGCGACCCAGCAACCGGATGCGGGCGGTGCCTCCTCGGGCGGCGCGGGAGCATCGAGCGAGCAAGCCACGCAGCCTTCTGGCTCCGACGGAAGCTCGTCGGGTGCGTCGAGCGGAACCTCCACGGATAGATCTTCCGATCAGACGACAACCCAGCCCGGTGCTAAGACGCAGTCCGGAAGCTCGACCGAAACCGGCTCCGGTGCTGCAGGTACAGACGCCTCAGGCGGAGACCCGGACAGTTCGAAATCTTCCAAGTCGGGACAGTCCTCGACGGAAAGCCAGAAGCCCGCCGGCAGCCAGGACACTGGCACGTCGACCGGCTCCGGTGAAACCCAGAAGTCCGGCGACGTCAAGTCTTCCAGCGGCTCGACTGAGACCCAGTCGAACAGCAAGACGAAGGTGGAGAACAACAACACATCCGTCGACAGCAACACCGAGAACACCACGAAGACCGAGACGAGCAACACGACCAACGTGAACATCTCCGTCGAGCAGCAGACGGAAATCCGCAGCGTTGTGAAGGAGGTTCATGTCGAGCCGGTGCGGGAGGCGGACTTCACGGTCTCCGTCGGCACCACTATCCCGAAGAAGATCAGGCTCGAGCCGCTGCCGCCGCGGATCGTGGAAATTGTACCGCAGTACAAGGCCTACCGTTTCTTCCTTCTCGCGGATGGCCGGATCGTCATCGTCGATCCTTCCGCATTCACGATCGTCTACATCATTTCGGCATAACGAGCGGTGCCCGGCGGCGATCTCCGCCGCCGGGGCCGAGGAGAGGAACATGATCTATTCCGAAGAAAAATCCGGTGGTCTGGCCTTGCCGCTGATCGTCATCCTGCTGGCAATGACCGGTATTCTCGGCGTGCTTGTCGCCACTGGCGACCGACATGACAGTACTGCCGGCCGCGTCTGGGTTCCACAGGCTCACCAGCAGGGGTCGGGACAATGAAAGCCATCGCATCCGTTGCCTTTGGAATCTTAAGCTCGGTCGGGGTTTGCATGGCTGCTGTGTCTGTCGCGTCCCAAGTCGTGGCGGATTCCGAGTCCCACGCATTCAATGACCTTGCAGCGCCCGATCTCTGGACGACGACGCCGGTGAAAGTCGATCCTCGGCAGCAGCGCTATGAACGAATTCCGCCTCTCTATTCCAGCTATGTCACCGAGGCATCGCCCGTCATCACCGCAAGGGCGAGGCCGGAACCCGTTCGCCCGACGGCCGAACGTCAGACACCCCAGCCAGAATTTTCGGTCGAGCATCTTGCCTGGTGTGCGGACCGGTACCGCTCTTTCGATCCCGCGACCAACAGCTATCGATCCTATAGCGGCGAGACCCGCGAGTGCGCTTCGCCGTTCCAGCGGATCGTCGCCGGGGCCGATGAAGGCGTTGGCACGAAAGTGAATGCACAGGCGGCAGCCCGGTGCGCCGCTCGCTACAAGTCGTATCGACCGCAAGACAATACCTATCAACCATGGGACGGACCCCGGCGCAGCTGCGATGTGTCGGATCTCGTAGCAGTGAGCAACTGATGGGGTGGCGCGGTGCCTACCCGATTGCACGACCTGGCCAACCGGACTAAAGTCCGTGTTGCAAACGCTACGGTTGTGATACCTGGTTGCACGAGGGTTGGAGATCGGGGATGGCGACGACGCTGATAACGGAAATCCAGCAGGCACAGACAAGGCTTCCGCTCTTGAGCCGGGCGGATCGGGGAGCCCTTATCGTTCGCATCCTCCGTGAGCTGAAGACGCATCGGCGGGAGGTTCTCGGACATGTGCCGGCCGAGCGCTGCGTTTGGATCGACAGGCTGATCGCGTCCGTGTCCTCGACGATTTCCGAAATCGCCAACATGCAGGACGCCGAGTTCAATCGCGTCTTGAGCGAGTTCGAAAAGCTTATGGCTACGCTCGATGACATTTCGCATGCCGAGAAGCGGTCGAAAACAATTCATTGAGAGGGTCACCTCGTCAGGCTCGATGGCGCAGGGCGTCGACGAGCGCCACGAATGCCGGAGAGGACTGCCTTCTGCTGGGATAGTAGAGATGGTAGCCATCCCAGTATGGGGAAAAGGCTTCCAGCACGCGTCTCAGACGGCCTTCCGCGATATGAGGTAGCGCGACGTCTTCTGGTACGTATGCCAAGCCAAGTCCGTCCAGCGCCGCTTCCACACTCTGATAGGAGTTATTGAAGGCAAGCTGTCCCTCTACCCTGATCCTGATCTCTTTCCCGTTGTCTTCGAACTCCCATGCCCAGAAGCCGCCATATGTGGGCAGGCGCTCGTTGATGCAGTTGTGGCGGACGAGGTCCTGCGGATGCTCCGGAACCCCCTTGCCCTCGAAATATGAGGGTGCGCCGACGACGGCAAAAGGGAAATCAGGCCCGATGCGTGTCGAGATCATGTCTTTCGCCACCTGCTCGCCCATCCGAACGCCGCCGTCGAAGCGCTCGGTCACGATGTCGGACAGCCCATTCTCGCGTATCAGCTCCACCTTGATGTCAGGCTTGTTCGGTAGGAAGCGCTGGAGTTTCGGCCAGATGATCCAGTTGATCGCATGATCGGATGCCGTGATGCGAATGTTCCCCGCTGGCCTGTCCCGGAGCTCGGTGAGAGCGTCGAGTTGAGCATCGATCTCGTCGAAGTGGGGTCCCACGCCTTGGAACAACCGCTCCCCGGCGTCGGTGAGTGAAACTGCCCGCGTGGTACGGGTCAGAAGCCGGATTCCAAGGCGCGTCTCGAGCTGGCGGACAGTGTGGCTGAGCGCCGATTGAGAGACGCCCAGCTTCGCAGCCGCCCGCGTAAAATTCTTCTCCCGGGCGACCGCCAGAAAGGCCATCAGGTCGTTGACGCTCTCGCGTGGCATTCACGAGCTCCTTCGGATCAAATGGCGGTTGTACTGAATTTGCAGAGACTGGACATTGAAATCATCGTGAACACCTGCCTGGTTCGGTTCGCACTGGAACAAGTTGCGGCGCCGCCCATTTGTCGTCCATGAAAACAGCCCTGACGATGTCGCTGCTCGCTCTGGCCTTCTCCGTTGGCGGTGCCGCCGCGCGGGAACTCCGGCCTGAAGAAATCAACACCGCGTCGATTGCGTCCATCGGGACTGAGAAGCCTGCGCCGGGAGATCCCGACCCGGCGATCGTCCGCCTTCAGGTGCTGCTCGACCGTGCAGGCTCGTCTCCCGGCGTGATTGACGGACTCTCCGGCGAAAACGTCGACAAGGCCGTGGCCGGCTTCGAGGCTATGAACAATCTTCCTGTCGATGGGAGGCTGGATCCAGAGGTCGCCTCCCGCCTGGAAGGCAATGCCCCTATCGTTGCCCCGATCGTTGAAAGCTATGTCGTCTCGGCAGAGGATGCCGCGGGTCTCGTTGACAAGATCCCTGAAGACTATGGCGAGAAGGCAAAGATGCAAAGCCTGGGATATACGAGCGTTGCCGAGAAACTATCCGAGCGGTTCCACATGGGGATCGATCTCGTGCATGCGCTCAACCCGGCTTCGCAATTTGCTCCTGGCGACACGGTGTGGGTGGTGAACCCGGGTCCTCCAAGAGGAGGAAAGGTCAAGAGGATCGAGGCTGACAGGAAGACGGGGCAGGTGCTCGCCTATGCGGCGGACGGATCCCTGCTTGCAGTCTATCCCGCAACGATCGGAAGCGAAGACAATCCGGCGCCGTCAGGCAAGCACAAGGTCAAGGGTGTCGCGCGGATGCCGGTCTACAGATATGACCCGAAGCGCAACTTCAAGCAGGGAAAGAACGACAAGGTCCTGACGATCCCGAAAGGGCCGAACGGTCCTGTTGGTACGGTCTGGATAGACCTGACCGAGCCGACCTATGGGATACACGGCACACCGGAGCCGAAGCTCATCGACAAGGTGGGATCGCATGGCTGCGTGCGGCTGACGAACTGGGATGCCGAAGAGTTGGCGGCTATGGTCAAGCCAGGGGTCGTGGTGGACTTCGTCACAGGCAGTCCAGCCGCCCCGAAGTGAGACGGAATTATTTCTATTCCGATCCCTTCTCGGGCTTGCTGCCGATAGGATGTCGGGCGCTTCCCGGCATCTCCGACCGTCTGTCAGACCACAAACTAATGCAGGAATGCCACACCGATATCGAGCTTCGCTGCCATGTTCACCAGATGCGGCAACGTTCGGGCATTCATCTTCCTCATGACCTGACCGCGATGAGCCTTCACTGTGATCTCGCTGATGTTCAATTTGAACGCCACCTGCTTGTTCAGTAGCCCCTCGGCGACGAACTTCATGACTTCCCGCTCTCGCGGCGTAAGCGTACGGTAGTTTCCCTCCAGGCGACCTATCTCCATGGTGGTCCGAATGGCCGCATGTATCTTTTCCGCGAGAGCGTTCAAGTCGAACGGCTGTGGTATGAAGCTGACATGAAATTTCGTTGCGTTTACGGTCATCGCTTGACCGCCATGGCCGGTGAGGACGATCACCGGGCAGCGGATAGCATGCGCACATATTAGATGTGTCAGATCAGACGCGGTCAGGTCAGGCAGCCTCGCGTCAAGAACAACGCAGCCGACTAAGTCCGCCTCAGGGCTTATCAGAAAATCCGTTCTCGATTTGCATAGGTGCGACCGCCTACCTTGCAAGTGAATGTTTGCGTCCAAAGCCGAACGAATAGTATCGTCGTCACTCAATATGATGACGATTGCGTCTTCTGGTGAGAGTTTCTGCGCTTTGCGCGTTGTAGCATGAGGGTGGTTGCCAGTGTACATTGCCATTCTCCTTTTAAATTGTGTTGAGAATTCTGTGGGCAAAGATCTTGGAAATGAATTGTACTCGCGTCCGACTGTTGATTGTCGCGATCGCTGCTGGAAATTCTTTTAGCGGATAGCGATTAAAAATGGCACTTAAGTGCTATGAGAGATTCTGAAAAATTCTGAATCGCTGCTTTGGAGCGCGGCCCCGTACCCTTGGAATAGGGGGCGTTCCTATGGTTTTATGGCCCTAAATACCATTGCCTGGACGGATGAGAGAGTGCTTTGGGACAGATCGAGTTAGGCCTTTTCGAGTTCTGCGGTTGGGAGCTTGACCTCGCGAAACGAGAGCTGCGTGCCATGGGAGCGCCAGTACCCATCGGCAGTCGGGCATTTGAAATTCTGGAAACACTTGTGGTTTCGGAAGGCGATATTGTATCCAAAGACGACCTTATGAAGCGCGTCTGGCCCGGACTCGTCGTCGAAGACAATACGATTCAGGTTCACATATCGGCAATTCGTAAGGCGCTCGGAAAAGATAGGAATTTGCTGAAGACCATTTCTGGTCGAGGCTATCGTATTCTTGGCGAGTGGACGTGCCATCGTAAACCAGCACACGCGCCGGCGCTGACGCCTCCCATCCACCCACGGTCGACTGAGAATTTGTTTTTTACGAATATTCCGGCCTCAATGTCTGATTTGGTAGGCCGCGAGACGACGATTACCCAAGTCCTGGACCTGACGTCTGCCTACCGAGTTGTTACGCTGACCGGCCCCGGCGGTATCGGAAAGACCGTGCTTGCATCGGAAATCGCCCGCCGTTTGCTGCCATCGCTGGACGGCGACGCCTTCTTCGTAGAACTTGTATCCCTGTCGGATCCTGGCCTTGTTCCCACAACGCTAGCTCAAGCCCTCGATTTGCATCTTCAGGGAGACGACATTTCCGCAGAGTTGGTGGCGCGCGCCATCGGAACGAGGAAGATGTTGTTGGTGATCGACAACTGCGAACAAGTCATCGACGCAGCCGCCGCGATGGTCGAGGCGATCGTGCGCGCTTGCCAGAATGTATCGGTGCTCGCGACAAGCCGAGAGCTTCTCCGTATCGAGGGCGAATTCGCTTACCGCGTGCCCCCGCTCGAGGTTCCGGCGAGCGAGGATTTCGGCAACGCCCTGGAGCATAGTGCAGTCCAGCTCTTCATCGCTCGCACTCGGGCCTTGCTATGGGATTTTTCGCCAACCCAGGAAAAGCTGTCTGCCATAGCGACGATATGTCGGCATCTCGATGGAATTCCGCTTGCCATCGAATTTGCCGCCGCCCGCGCTGCGACCCTCGGTCTCCAACAGATCGCCGGCCGACTGGACGATCGCTTTGTCCTGCTGACCGGCGGCCGTAGGACGGCTTTGCCTCGTCATCAGACGCTCCGCGCGGCGCTGGATTGGAGCTATGAATTGTTGCCGGAAGCCGAACGTCAACTGCTTCGCAATCTGGCGATCTTCCCTGCCGGCTTTACACTAGATGCCGCCGTGGCGGTGAGTGGGGAAACCGAGGCGGAAACGGCTCTCGCTATTTCTAATCTCGTCTCGAAGTCTCTGGTGACATTCGAAGGGGCGGAAACAGGTCCTCGCTGGCGTCTCCTCGAAACTGTTCGAGTCTACGCACGCGAAAAACTCGGGGTCCGCGACCACTACCAACGCGCTATGCGTCGGCTGGCGGAGTACTTTCTGTCGTTCTTTCGGCCGTTTTCGGAGGAGCGCGATCTTCAGGCTGCGATCGAAGAAATTGGTCACTATCGCCGGGAGGTCGACAATCTGCGTGCCGCGTTGAGATGGGCTCTCTCGCCCGATGGGGACGGAATTCTGGGCGCAAGGCTCGCCGCCACCACGAGCGACTTCTGGACTGCCATGTCGCTCGTTTCCGAGGCGGGCGACTGGGCGGAAAAAGCGCTCGAACAGATCGGCGAGGAGAGCGGAAGCCGCACCGAGATGGTCTTGCGATGCGCTCTCGGGTTTGCGCTGATTTACACCCAAGGCATGAGCCATCGCGGCAGGGACGTGCTGACCGGTGCCTTGTCGCTGGCAAAGGCATTCGATGACTTTGACTACCAGCAGCGCGTGACATGCGCACTTTGGCTGTTCTCCGCCCGGTCGATGGAATTGGAAGACGCGCTGGTGTTTGCGCGTGAATACGAGCAAGTCGTCAAGGGAAGAGACATACAGTCCCGGGCTACGGCCGCATGGCTCGTGGGAATTCCTCAAACCTATCAGGCGGAGCACCTGGAAGCTGGCGAGCGGCTTGATTGGGCGGCGAGGCATTTCCCCTCCGATAATCGCCGCAAAGATATGCTGAGGCTGGGTGCCGACGTTCGGACGTCCTCCATGGCCCACAACACGGTGAACCTGATCTCACGCGGTCAGTTGGACGCGGCGGTTCGAACGGCCGAGGAGTCGATCCGGGAAGCACGCGAAACAAGGCAGCCATTCGTGTTATGTGTTGCTCTCGCATGGTCGGCTGTCTTCGTTTCACTAAGCCTTGAAGAAATGCATCGAGCCAAAGAATACGGCGAGGAGTTGCTCGACCACGCATTCCAGCATGGCCTGCGCCCTTTTCACGCGGTAGGCTTGTGCGTGAAGGGAAGTCTGGCGTCCAGATCAGGCAATCCTATGAATGGAATCGACGCGCTTCGATCCGGCATTGGTGAGATGCGTGAAGCAGCGTACCTGCTTTTTTACCCTTTTTTCTTATGCGAGCTTGCGTCTGCGTTGCAGGCGGCCGGTCGTTTTAATGAGGCGCTTCAGGAAATCGGAAATGCTCTGCATTTCTCAGAGCAAAAAGGCTACCGGTGGATGGTGCCAGAGATTTTGAGAAAGAAGGGCGAGATATTGGCCACTCAGAACATCAGCGACGCCTCTGATGTCCAAAACTTGTACCAACAGGCAATGCAGCAGGCCTCCGCGCAAGGCGGAATTTACTGGCAGATTTCTGCAGGAACCAGCCTCGTCGAATTCCTTGATCGCAATGGTGGAGGCGGATCGGCCCGCAATATCCTCCTTCCGATCTACCAGCAGTTCACGGAAGGATTTTCCAGCGTCAAAGTGTCACGAGCAAAGATGCTGATCGACGGTCTGGGCTGAAAAGAATGCCGAAAATCGCTGGACGACAGTCCCGCGTCGCAACCGAAATCAGATATGGACCCGCGTCCATGTTCAACACATGGAGCAAGGCCGCCGGAAAACCGGCGACCAGGCCCGCGTCCGAAATGCGTTTACGTTCTGACCGAACGGAACGCAGTGCGGAGTTCTTCGCAGAACACCGTCGTCTGCTCCCATGCCGCGAAGTGCCCGCCCTTCGCGAGCCTGTTGTAGTGTATCAGGTTCGGGTAGGCCCGCTCCGTCCAGCTCCGGGGTGCCGCATAGATTTCGTCGGGAAATACGCTGACCGCCACCGGAATCTTGACATTCTTCACAGCGAAGAATTCAAGCTTGTTCTCCCAGTAAAGGCGTGCCGACGAGACGGCCGTGTTCGTGAGCCAGTAGAGGGTCACATTGTCAAGGATATCCTCTCGTGTCAGGCCTTCCGTCTCGCCGTCGAAGACGCGGGCGATCAGCTCGTAGCTCCGGATGTCGTGATCGATCATCCAGGCGGCAAGGCCAACGGGTGAATCCGCAATGCCGACCAAGGTCTGCGGGCGGTTTGCCATTTCGATCGCGTAGCCGAGGCCATGCTTGTAGAAGTCGTCGAGCTGGTTGTAGGCGTGTTCCTCGTCGGCCGACAGTCCTGCAGGCTTGGTGCCTCCCGGCCGCAGCGCGGCGGCGATGTTGTCCGGAACGGTGGCCGGCATATTGACGTGGATGCCGACCAGTTCCGGCGGGGCGATCAGTGCCATCTGCTCAGTCACGGCGTCGCCCCAGTCGCCGCCCTGGGCGACATATTTCGAGTAGCCGAGGCGTTTCATGAGTTCGATCCAGGCATGCGCGATCCGGATGGGATCCCAGCCCTTCTCGGTCGGCTTTCCGGAGAAGGCGTAGCCAGGGATCGAAGGGATGACGACGTCGAAAGCATCTGACGCCGAGCCGCCATGGGCGGTCGGATTGGTAAGGGGCTCGATAATCTTCATCTGCTCGATGATCGACCCCGGCCATCCGTGTGTCACGATGATGGGCAGGGCTCCGTCGCGCTTGGCCTTCACATGGATGAAGTGGATGTCGACGCCGTCGATCTTGGTCTTGAACTGGGGCAGGGCGTTCAGTCTCGCTTCGACCTTTCGCCAGTCATAGTCCTTGGCCCAATAGCTGGCGAGCTTTTCGATGGTCGCGGACTGAACGCCCTGAGTATTGTCATCGACGATCTCGCGCTCCGGAAAGCGCGTTGCTTCGATGCGGCGGCGGAGATCGTCGAGTTGGGCATCGGTCGCCTTGTATTTGAAGGGACGAATTTCCTCGCCACTGGCTTTGGCCAGGGCGATCGAGGCTGGAAGGACGCTGAGCGCGCCCGCGGCCGCGGCGGTTGCCAAAAGAGTGCGGCGAGTGACTGAGGATGAGATGGATGACATGGGGGTCTCCGGGGTTCAGAATTTCGACGCGCCAAAGCTCCCATGTGCTGAGGCGAGCTTCTATTGCACCAAGGTGTCGCCGATACCATTGGATCGGTTCCGAATACGGATGGCAGAGAGGGCCTTTGGAGGGTTTCGAACAGGTCGACATTGGGGGAGCAACGAGGCCGGCTCGATTGAAAGCGGCAGGTTCTTGTCTCAAGGTGCGAAGGGCGTGAGGGCGAGATCATTGATGTCGTGGCCAAAGCGGGGATCTCTCGCTCGTCCAGTCGGCTAAAATCCGATCGAACTGGGCGAGGCCGCAGCCGATGTTCCGTTGGAACGGGGGAGCTCGATCATGCCAAAAGAGAAGGCCACCATCATCGCAGATGGCGGCCAGATCCAGGTTCGATCGCAACAGTTGCAGCGGCCTTGCCTGTGAGCAGCGCCGGAAGCACTCTTCCAAAACTCCCATGGCACATGCCGGCAGTGCAAATGAGCCGTCAGTCGGGCAACGGCCGTCCTGAGCGCTCGGCGATCATGTACTGCGCATACCAGTCCGGCCAGTTCTCATCATGATTGCCGCCGGTGCGCGTTTCATGGTCGCCATGGGCGGCAGCGGCGCGGCGCAACGCGCTCGCAAGATCGCTCTCCGTCGAGAATGCCGCGCCCGTTGCGTCGATCCGGCCTGGCAGCCTGGCTGTCACCTCCTGAAAGAGCCAACCGTTTCCATCAGGATCGCTGAACGATGCGAAAGATGAGTAACTCCCGCGGGTTGGATGCGGACCCGCAAGACGACCCTCGTCGTCCTGATGATGGAAAACGCCGCCGACATCATGAAAGACACCGCTCATCGCGGCGCCTCGGGCGGCCACCGCCGCGTGAGCCGTCTCGATGTTGGAAACGATGAGATGAAGTCCTTGCGCGGAACCCGGCTTGGCGGAGGTGACGCCGCTGCCGAAGATCACCGAGCACGGCGAGCCAGGCGGCGTCACCTGCACCACCCGGAACCCGTTCGCGCCGGAAACGTCGGCGTCCAGCCTCCAGCCAAGCCGGGTGTAGAAGGCCCTTGCGCGATCGACGTCGGAAACCGGAATAACCACGACTTCGAGCTTCATGTCGACGTCATGCACCTTCTCTGCGGCTGTCCTGTTACGTTCCTGGATGGACATTTTCAATTCTCCCGTAATGTGCGTGATGGGCACTGCCCGTAGCGCTGTGAACGATGCGTCGGCCCAGTGCGGCCGTCCATTGTCCCATGGTGTCGGTTCGATGGATGCGGCGATAATCGGCGATGGTCGATGAAGACCGCGCCGGACGCCTGTGACGCCCGCACGCAAGAAACGCCTCCTTTGTCCGACAGAGCAGACCAAGAAGCTTTGTTCACCCTTAAAGGCGTGCGCTCGCCCCCCGGGGGAATGTCTCCGCAGAGGGCCGCTTTGGCGCCGCGCGACGCGCTTGTCACGCTGCAAGCGCTTCAACGAGATCGCTTGTGGTCACGATAGCACTGGCATAGTTGGGCATGTTGATTTCCAACGCTGCGTGCATCATCTCGTCCGAGTAGTCCGCAACGGCGTCCCTCACCACCGTGACGTCGTAGCCCAGTTCGGCGGCAAAGCGGACCGTGGCTTCGATGCAGGTGTGAGCGACCAGTCCAATGACGATTATCCTCTCGATGCCGAGCCGCTTCAGCTGTAAATCGAGATCGGTGTTGGCAAATCCGCTTGAGCACCAGTGTTCGGACGCGACGATCTCGCCTGCGGCCGGAACGAACTCGGCACGGAATTCTCCGCCCCAGGTTCCGCATTCGAAACTTCTGCGGTGCCACGCCGCGCGCTGGATCGGCGCCACAAATTTCCAGTTCTCATAATCGCCTTCTCGGTACCGGTGATGCATGGCGAAAAAGACGCGAAGCTTTGCAGCACGCGCTGCGGTCAAAACCTGCTGCATGTGTGGCACGCAGTTGTTGGCTTCCGCCACCTCCTTGATCCGAGGCCAGATTTTTCCGCCCTCGGAAATGAAATCATTATAGGGGTCGACAACCACCAGGCCGGTGTTGTTCGGATCATAGGACAGGCGTTTCATGGTGCTCTCCGTACGGCAACTAGATTTAGACGGTCAGCCGTTGCGGAGCGCGGCGCGCTCGATATTCGCGGCGAAGAGCGGCGTCTCGCCCTTGTTATGGGCAATGGACATCGGCTGGCGCTGCGTCCGGAAGATGTCGAATGGAATCCCCTGGCGGTCGAGGAAGGCGAGCATCTCGTCAGTCGCGTAGGACCTGACGCGGTTGGTGAACTCGCATCTCGCCTCGTCGATCCGCTTGGCGCTCAGCTCCCAGGTCACATGGATGGTCGTGCGCCCCGATGGGGTGAAAACGTCCGAGTGGGAGTCAAGGATCAGGTGATCCTTCTCGCCGAGCGTCTCGACGTAATGCTGGACCATCAGACTACCGCCGATGGTCTCGACATTGATCGACATCCGCCTGCCGTCCGGCGCCGTGGTGAAGCCGGCGGCGATGTGGGCTGGAGAGCATTCCTGGTAGTCCTTCTCGGGCAATGTGAAGCACCAACCGGGGATGTCGATCTGCTCGATCGGCGCATTGATGATGGCGGAAAAGCTTGAATCGACGATCTGGTTCTCAACGCTGTGCATGTCATCTCTCCATTGTTCATAAGGGATAGGGCGCGGGCTGCCAGACCAGAGCCTGCTGTACCGCGATCTGGATTCTCCGGCATCACAAAGACGCCGTCGAATATGCGGTAGTGCCCGTTCGACCTGCCGGTTCACATGGGGCGCCTCTTCAGCCTAGTTATCGGCCAAAGTCCGCGTGTAGTGGCCGAGCCTCGACTCGATGTCGGGCTTCGTCTGCAGGCCCATCTCCATCAACCTGCCGATGTTCTTTTGCGCGACGGGGCGCTGGACCGAGGAGATGAAGGCGTCCCAGCCGGCACCGATTTCCGGGTCGGTCGGCAGGCTGGCGAAATCGACCAGCCCTTTCGTATCCGCGATGGCTCTCCGGTCAAATCCCGAGATGCGCGCGGCAAGGGCGTCGACGAAGGGATCAAGCTTGTCGTCTGCGAACGAACGGTTCACGTAACCATATTGCTCCGCCAGTTCGCCGTTGATGTCGTCGGATCCGAGCAGGACTTCGAGCGCACGCCCTCGGCCCATCAGTCTGGGAAGCCGTGCCATAGGGCCACCGCCCGGCACGAAGCCGGCACCGACCTCCCATTGTGACAGTATGGCCTTTTCCCGGCTCGCAAAACGCATGTCGCTCGCCAGGGCGAGCTCGCTTCCGACCCCCGTGGCGCGTCCACGGATCAAGGCGATCGATACGACCGGCGCCTTGCTCAATCGCACCAGCATGTCGGGAAGCGGATGAAGACCGGTGCGCCCTGAGGGAAGGCTCGTCGACTCCTCCAAAGGGGGCGTGAAATTGTAGTGGGTCAGGAAAAAACCCGGCACGTCGCTGTCGAACACGACGACCCTGAGGTTCTGATCGGTCTCGATGTCGGCGATAACCTTCTCGAGCTGCGGAATGGTCTCCGGACCGAAAATATTGAACGGAGGGTTGTCAAATGTCACCCGCCAATAGGCCGGTGTCCGCCTGTTCACTTTGATCTGGGATTCGTGTGGCGTTTCGGACCCGGGCTTTGACTGTACCGTGCTGTCCGGCTTGACCGGCGACTGGCCTGAGAGCGCAAGCGCCGGCAGCATCAGGACCGTCGCGGCTGTCAGAAACGTGGATGACGCGACGACGGCGAGAGCAAGCCGGGACCGCAACCTTTTCGATGATGTGAGTGTCATGATTGTCTCCATGTCTGGGGTTGGTCAGCGAAATCCTTCCGCTCGATTTCAAGAATGAGCTCGATTTCGACGGGCATTCCGAGCGGGATGCTGGTGACGCCGAGAACGATGCGCGGCGGAATCCTTTCCGCTCCGAAAATGTCGAGCAGAAGCTCGGAGGCGCCGTCTGCCACCTTCGGATGTTCGCGGAACGTGTGGGATGTCGCGATATAAACGCCGAGCTTGGAAATGCGACGAACGGAGTTCAACGATCCCAGGTGCGACCTCGCGGCCGCGATGCCGCTGAGGCAGGCGGTGCGCGCGGCATCATAGCCTTCAAGGACCGAAAGCTCCTCGCCGACCCGCCCGAAGTAGACAGGATCGTGGCCGACCACCGGAAGCATGCCGCTCAGGAACAGCAGCGGCCCTGACTGGATCGCCTCGACATAGGCGCCGAAAGGCGTCGGCGGGGGAGGCAGCACGATGCCCAGTTCCTGCAGGCGCCCCTCCGGGTCGCGGCCTACCATTTTCCCAAATGTGCGCCGTTGTCGACGTGCAGCACCTCCCCGGTGATATTCGCTGACTCGGTCAGATACACGACGCCGTCGACGATCTCCTGGACGGCCGTGATCGTTCCCATTGGCGAAAGCGATTTGAGATAATCTTTTGGGTTCGTCGTATGCAGCGGTGTGTCGACCACACCCGGCGACACTGCATTGACCCTGATGTTATCCCGGGCGAATTCCAGCGCCAGGCTCTTGGTGATGGCATTGAGGCCGCCTTTCGTGATCATCGGCACGGACGCCGTCACGCCGGCGATGGGATGATCCGTCAGCGACGACGTGATGGTGACGACGCTTCCGCCCGACTTCTGACGAAGCATCTGCGACACACCGCACTTGGTGAAGTGAAGGAAGCCTTCGACGTTGGTCGCCGTCAGGCGCCGAAAGTCATCGATCGTGTAGTCGAGGAAAGGCTTTGTGACGAAGATGCCGGCGTTGTTGACCAGCGCGTCGATCGACCCGAACCGCTCGACGGCTCGCTGCGCAGCACGCTCGGCGGTCTCCGGATCGGCGACGTCGCCGTCGATCAACGCCAGCCTGTCATTGCGCTCGAACGCGGTCGTCTCGCTGATGCGTCTCGATGTCCCGACGACATTGTATCCCTTATCGAGGAAGGTCTTCACGAGGCCGGCGCCGATCCCTTGGGATGCGCCGGTGATCACCACTGTCTTGTGCAGGCTCATTTCCGCCTCCGTTACTGGTACGCATCGACCAGCCGCCCGCCGCCAACGGTTGGGTGCTGCCTCGATCGCGAGCTTGTGTGCTGATCCGGCCTTCAGCCGGGAACGGTTTCGACGTCTCCGTTGCCGTTCTGCCAGGAACATCTCGCCAAAAACGGTTGCCGCCTATTGTACGAAGGTGTCGCCGATACCTTTGGGTGGGATGGCGGGACCGAGCGCCGATCACCGGAGGAAGCCGAATCCGCGCGTTGACGACACCATCGTCTAATGGAATCCGCTTTTTCCTTTCCGCATGCTCAGCAAGCCGGCCCGGGCCGGCGCTCCTTTGAAACCAAGCGGAAAGAGGTTCTGACATGCAGACGCATCTACGAGCGATAACGGGAAACGAGGCGAAGACCGGCGAGGGTCCTCTAGACGCGCTGAAAGAGTTCTACAGGGCGTTCAACGCTGCCGACATGACGGCGCTGGAAGCCATCTGGGTCGAGGGCGAAGCTCCGAGCATGGACAATCCCATCGGCGGAATCCGACGCGGCTGGGGCGCAATTGCCGAAGGGTATTCCAGGCTTTTCGAAGGTCCGGCGAAGGTGCAGGTGGCGTTCCACGACTTCACGAGCCAGGGCGGAGAAGACTGGCACCTCTTTGTCGGTCGCGAAAGGGGGCGATGCGAGACACCCGAGGAGAGGCTCGATGTAGCCTTTCGCACGACACGCTGGTTCGTTCGAATGAACGACGCCTGGCGGCAACTCCACCACCACGGTTCCGTCGAAGACCCCAAGATGCTTGCGGACTACCAACGTTTGATCTTTGGGGGCAGGGCCAAAGGCAGCCAATACCAAGGTATCGCCGATACCAAGGTGTAACTGTGGTGCGAGCGGAAGCTTGTCATACTTCTCTTCACGCAGCCGGTTCTGACTGCGGTCGAACAAGAAGGAGTCGACAGATGAAGATCCTGATGGTGTTTACGTCCCATGACATTCTTGGCAGCACCGGCCGAAAGACGGGCTTCTGGCTCGAAGAAGGAGCTGCGCCCTATTATGTCTTTCGCGATGCCGGCGTTGAACTCGTCCTCGCCTCGCCCAAGGGCGGCCAGCCGCCGGTCGATCCGAAGAGCGATCTGCCGGAAAACCAGACGGAGGCGATGACGCGCTTCAAACAAGACGCAGCGGCGCAGAAGGATTTCGCCAGCACCTTGAAGCTGGCGGACATGCGCTCGGAGAATTTCGACGCAGTGTTCTATCCGGGCGGCCACGGACCGATGTGGGATCTGGTCGACAACCCGGATTCGATCTCTCTGATCGAGTCCTTCTACAATTCCGGCAAGCCGGTTGCCGCCGTCTGCCATGCACCTGCCGTGCTGCATCTGGTGACATATAAGGGCGCGCCGATCGTCAAAGGAAAACGCGTCACAGGGTTCGCGAATAGCGAAGAGGAAGAGGTTCAACTCACCGACGTCGTGCCGTTCCTGGTCGAAGATGAATTGAAGCGGCTCGGCGGACTTTATGAAAAAGCGCCGAACTGGCAGAGCTTTGCCATCACCGACGGCCGGTTGATCACCGGACAGAACCCGGCCTCTTCGACTGCCGGTGCGCAAGCCCTGGTCAAACTGCTTGCCCAGCCGTCTTCTCTCGGTTCGAGTGCAGCATGAGTCACAGCGTGGACAGCTGACAAACTCAGGATGCGTAGTCGCAAACGGGACTTCCTACTCAGCGCCTGCGCATAGGCCGTGCCGCCTGCATGATCAGTTCGGTTGAGTCTTGTATGCGACATCTTTCCGAACGGAAGCGACTCCCTTTACCGCGCGAAGCGCATCGAGCGCGTCAGGATTGACAGTACCGTTGACAATCATGAAGCGCTCGTGGCTTTGCACCTGTTCGAGGCCTTGCGACTTCAAGTCGCCGACTACCTCTCCCAAACTGCGGGCCTCGTTTTTGTCGACCCGAATGGTAACTTCAATCTTATCGGTCGTCATACCTCGCCGCTTCCTCTTGCCTGGAGCAGGCCCTTGCCGACATCCCTACCAGGGGAAGATAGAGGCTTTGTAAGCTGAATCAAGCGGGCCCATAGCGCCCATCCGCGAAACTTCGGATCAGACTGAGCAATAAGAGCGGCAACGCCGGCAACATGTGGGGTCGCCATGCTGGTGCCATCCCACCGGTCATACTTGTCATCGGGCAAGCTCGAAAATATGTCGACGCCAGGAGCGGCAATGTCCACTTCCTGACCAGGATTCAAACCGCCGCATGAGAACGAAGCCGGCACGAAGGAGCGATCCACGGCGCCAACTCCCAGGATCGTGGACGCGTTCGCCGGAGAACCAACTGGCGCAATCTGTTGAGGACGAGAACTTTCGTTCCCAGCGGCGGCAACAACTAAAGTTCCCGCGTCTAAACATACCTGCCCAATTTGCTCGTAGTCGTCACTCGGCGCATCTCCAATTTGCGTTGCAGCGCCCAGCGACATCGAAATAACATGGCAACCTTCATCCAGCGCCCATTCCATGCCGGCAATGATCGACCGGTCAGTGCCGAAGCCATCGTCGCCCAGCACCTTTCCAGCGTAGATTTCCGCCTCATGGGCGATGCCATAGCGTGGGCCGCTGGTCGGTCGCAATGGACCGCATGCCGTACCGATGCAATGCGTTCCGTGACCGTGAACGTCGCCTTCGGAACTACGTGTTGCAAAGAGCTTTTTGGTGACAGAACGGCCGACAAAATCCTGATGAGTTTCATCAAATCCGGTATCCAGAATTGCCACCTTGATGCCGGCCCCGCTGAGGTCACTTTCGATAGCCCTGATAGCCTGCAGTCCCCAGGTGTTGCTGGTCTCGTCAAAGGCGGCCCGGGCGACAAGCCCTTCTGCCCCCTTTTTGCCCAATAAGCGATCGACCAGTTCGTTCACAGCGTCCCGATAGCCGAGCAGGTAATCACGGTCCAAGGGGGCTGCAACGCCGCCCGCCGTTGCCTGCGCGAGGTCTAGCCGTTTCGTCAGCGGCCCGCCGAGGGCACGATAGGATCGCTCCGGCCGAGCCGCGCTGACGACCTTCCGCTGCATGGCATTTTGCAACATGGGTTTCAGTCTCTCGCCGTCCCGGCGCACAATTGCGATTCCGAAACGTTCGAAGTACTGAACATCAGCGCCTTCGAAATCATTTGGCACCGCCACTGCGCTGCGAAAATCTTTGGACGACGCGACACGGAAGCCGCCTTTTTCGAGTTGCTGTACACCCTCGCTCCTTGCTTTGGGTGTAAATCGCACGACCATGCCAAGACCCGATGTGCCGTCGCCCGGTGCGTTGACCCTGCCTCGTGTTGATTTCGCCATGATATCAACTCTCCCCCATCATTCGCGGTTTGAAAGCAATACAAAAGCCGCAAGCTTGACGCGGCATACCCGTTAATCGAGCCGAAACTCGCGTTCGGGACAGCGGCGGCCCTAAAGGTAGATCGATGCGGATTGACTAGATGTTTATTTCCGCTGACTTGCCACGAGAACACAAAGCTTCGCCGACCGAAAATTGGAGCATTCGGCAAGCAAGCATAATAAATTGTACCTTGTAGGTCGATTTCGGGATGTACTTCCCTAGCCGAAATCTCGGCGGCAAATATACATCTTATTGTTGAGTTAGCAAATGAAAATTCTAGTGGTCGTTCGCCGGTATTTCATTGCTTTGCAGGTAACCTATACTTCTGCACTCCTCTCCATTGGATTTCCTCGTTATTTTTGTGCCTGAGGAGGCTCTTTCCGATTATCGATACCGAAGTGCAATAACGGACTTGTCGCGAAAAGCGCTGGCGATGCCGGCTGTGGCACCGCTTACAGCGAGGCGCCAACCGCGGGTAGGGGGTACGATGCGCACAAAACGAGTGCGCTGAATCCGGACAGATATCGACTGGGTTTACGGGTAATTTACCAACTTTAAGATGAATAATAGCCCAATATGATTAGTTGACTTCGCGTTCTAGGTGTATGAATTATCCCGCGGGCTGGAAAACGGAGGGTGTTGCCAATGGCAATCGTTTTTCAATCGCACGGGGGTGCGGAGAAAAAGCGTGCAGTTCCAGGGCCGAGCGTTCGGGCCGGGCGGCCAGCGACGGGTGACGTCGCGGTCGATGAAGAAGCTGACTTCGGTTATTTCGTGCCGCCATTAGATGCGCCAGAGAATTACCTTCCCAACACGGCGGAGACGCTTGGGGAGCTCGATGAACTCGGCGAAATGATGATCGATGTTGTCGCGACGCCGACGAGCGAGGATCCGACGGAAGATTCCACGCTCCCGCCTGTTTTTACATATTGGGGACAATTCCTGGATCACGAGCTGACGGCCCGAACTGATCGCGAAGGGGCGATCTCGAGCATGGTCAATGCACACCCGCCTGTCGCCTCGTCGACAGTGGAGAGTCAGTTCAGGAATGCTCGCTCGCCCCGTTTCGATCTGGATAGTGTCTACGGCGGATCTGCCGTCGGCGAGGGAATAGATGCGGATGTTGTCAAAGTGATCTCCGGCCTTCGCCACCCCACGCTGAAAAACAAAATGCGCGTCGGGACAGCCGTCGATCCGGGGCCACTTCCAGACAACCTCGACGAACATCGCGACCTCCCTCGCTACGGCCAGGTCCAGTCGTCTGTCCGGGAGGCGGCTTTACGTCTGGCTCAGGCCGCGATGACTCCCGAGGCGTTTCAGAAATTCTCTGATAGCTTGCCCCAGCGCGCGATAATCGGGGATAATCGCAACGATGAAAATCTCGTCGTCGCGCAGTTCCATCTGAGCTTTCTCCGGTTCCATAACAAGGCCGTCGATTATCTCGCATCGCATGACACCGGCTGGATCGCCGATTTCAGCTCAGCGCAGGCTCTGACAAGACTTCACTATCAGTGGTTGATTGTAGAAGGATATCTCAAGGGCGTTTGCGATCCGGTTGTGGTGGACCGCGTCGTCAAGGATCGGGCATCTCATTTCTTCAAATTCAGAGCCGAGTTCGATGCCCGGAGACAGAATACCCGGCTCGGCAATGCTCTGCCATTGGAGTTCTCCACCGCAGCCTATCGGTTCGGTCATTCCATGGTCAGAGCCTTCTACGACTACAACAAGAACTTCGGGCGGCCGGGCACAGGTTTTCTACCGCGCGCCACCTTGCAGTTGCTTTTCGAATTCACTGGCGGCGGCGGCAGGCTGGATAACGCGAAGAAGCTGCCCAAGAACTGGATAATCGACTGGACGCGCTTTACCGGAGCCGATCCCCATGATGCGGGCGATGGAGAGCCGGCCCGTCTTGCCAGGAGGATCGATACGGAACTGGCTCCTCCATTGCATACGCTGTTCAAGGAGGGTGAAGACCAGGCCGACCAACAGCTCAAGGAGTTGTTCAAGAACCTGGCAAGGAGGAACCTTCGTCGGGGCTACAATCTCAGGCTCCCGACGGGTCAGGCTTTACACAAGCATCTCAAGCAAACTGGCGCGGTACAGTCCTCGCCGATCCAAGATGTCTCGGCGCTGTTCGCCGCAAAGCCCGATCTGAAGAACTTCCTCGCCGGCACTGCATCGCGTTTCCACGAACGTACGCCGCTCTGGTTCTACATTCTGGCCGAAGCCGAGGCTGCGGGCGGAAATCGATTGGGCGAAGTCGGGAGTTGTCTCGTGGCGTCGACCTTCGTGGGCGTGCTGCTAGCGGATCCGGACTCGGCTCTTTCGCGTGGGTTCACGCCCAGTCAGAGCCCTCTCAAGATGCCGGACAACACGCCGATCGACTCGATCGCCAAGTGGATGCGGTTCGCGGCGGTTATGCAGTAGTGCAGGTAAGACTGTTGCCTCGCCGCACCGCGGCGAGGCAAACCGCCATATCATCCGCGATTTACGAAGCCTTGGCTTCGAAAGCGGGGGCGAAATCACCCAGTGATTTTGCCTTGAGGATCGTGGCCTCGATATCCTGCTCCACGATCGCTTCAAGATCGGCGAAGCTGTCGATGACATAGTAGATCGGCTGGAGGATATCGATCCGGTAGGGCGTGCGGAGCACGCTCAGCAGATCGAACGGCCGGAATTCGCATGCCTTGCCTTCCATTGCCGCCTTCGCTTCACTGGGAGATGAGACGATGCCCGCGCCGAAGCAGCGGCGACCTTGCGGCGTATTGATCAGGCCGAATTCGACGGTGAACCAGAAGATCCGGAACAGGTGCCATGAATAGCCCTTGCCGAGGCGGACGGCCGTTTCGCCGAAATGCCGGACGAAATTGGCATAGCTTTGGTTGGTGAGCATGGGGCAATGGCCGAAAACCTCGTGGAACAGGTCCGGTTCCTCGATATAGTCGATATGCTCGCGACGGCGGAGGAAAGTTGCTAGCGGGAATTTGCCTTGCGACAGAAGCTCGTAAAAGCGCGAGGGCGGAATGAGCGCCGGCACGCCTTCCACACCAAAGCCGGTGGTCTCGTTCAGGCGTCTGTTGACGTCGAGAAGCTGAGGCACCTTATCGGGCTTCAGCCCCAGCATTTTGACGCCATCCAGATATTCGCGGCAGGCGGTATCGGAAAGCAATTTCATCTGACGCCGATAGAGTTCACCCCAGATCGCATCTTCATCCGGGGTGTAGTCATAGAGACCATCCGGGCCGGGCAATTTGGCGGTGTAGCTGCTTTCCTTGGTCATGTGCTGATCCTCCCAGGCACGGCGCTATTCCTGCCATTATGATCCGAGTTTGGAGGATTTTCTTTTCTTTCATGCTGGCTATCGCCATAATGGTGGCAAATATTCCCGAAAGTGACGCCAAAAATGAAAGAACATGGGAATTTCCGCCGTAAGCTTCTGCAGCTCGTCCAGGCCGACGGCAGTCTGTCGTTGGCCGACCTAGCGGAAAAGGCCGGCATGTCGCAGAGCTCGGCATGGCGGAAGATCCAGGAACTGGAAGCCGACGGCGTCATCCGTAAGCGGGTGACGCTGCTCGATCCTGGAAAACTCGATCTCAAGCTCTGCGTTATTGCGCATGTCACGCTGGAGGATCACCACGAAGAGGCGGTCGCATCTTTCGCTTCGATGGTGCTGGAGCGGCCGGAGATCATGGAGTGCTACGCCCTATCAGGCGCCTTCGATTACATGCTGAAGATCCGGGCAAGCGATGTGGAAAGCTACGAAGCCTTCATGACCCGCTATCTCATGCGCAACCCGCATGTGCGTACCGTCGTCTCGAGCTTCGTGCTGCGCGAGCTGAAATTCTCGACTGAACTACCGCTCTAATGCCTGTCCCCGAACGAGGCAGCGGAATCATCGCGTTCTGTCGCCATGTCAGTGAGCCGGCATCGGCACCGGAAAGCCTTCGAATGTCTTCAGCGTGTCGAGGACGATCGACGTCTTCACGTGCTGCACCGACTCGTGGGGCAACAGAACGTCGTTGACGAATTTGGAGAGGTCGGCGAGGCCGCGGGTCGCGACCGTCAGGTGATAGTCCATTTCACCGGTCAAAGCATAGGCTTCGAGAACTTCAGGCAGTCCGTTGATCAGCTGCGAAAATCGGCGGGCATTGTCTCTGTTGTGGGTCGCAAGCGTCACGGAGATGACCACCAGCATATCGAGCCCCAACTTCTGCCGATCGAGGTGAGCCCGGTAGCTGCGGATATATCCTTCAGCCTCCAGTCTCGTCCGCCGGCGCGAGCATTGCGACGGTGAAAGCGCAATCCGCTCCCCCAACTCGTTGTTCGTCAGCCTGCCGTCCTTCTGAAGTTCCTGAAGCAGGCGCAAATCCAATTTGTCGAGCGGCTCATCCATTGCGCGAAATCTCCAATACACTCACGGATCGTGCATAATTTCTTCTCGGAGCATAAAGAATGCAAGAACTTTGCACGCGTTTTGGGCCACACTTTGCATATCAAATGCAATCTCCTCTGGAGGAAAGAAAATGGGTCCTTTCCCGCATGATGCGCCGCCCTCGGAAATCACCGCCGACAATCCGGCCGGCACCGACGGCTTCGAATTCGTCGAATTCGCCCATCCCGAGCCCGAGACGCTGCGCGAGCTCTTCACACGCATGGGCTATGTTGCGGTCGCCAGGCACAAGACGAAAGACATCACCGTCTGGCGACAAGGCGACATCAACTATGTGCTGAACGCCGAGCCCGGCAGTCATGCCGCGCGTTTCGTTGCAAGTCATGGTCCCTGCGCCCCATCGATGGCCTGGCGCGTCGTCGACGCCCAGCACGCGTTCAAGCATGCCGTGTCAAAAGGCGCCGTTCCCTATGAAGGGGATGACAAGGCGCTCGACGTTCCGGCTATCGTCGGCATTGGCGGCTCGCTGCTCTATTTCGTCGAGACCTATGGTGCCAGGGGATCGGCTTACGATGCCGAGTTCGATTGGCTCGGCGAGAGTGACCCGCATCCCCAGGGGATCGGCTTTTATTACCTCGACCATCTGACGCACAACGTCTTCCGCGGCAACATGGACAAGTGGTGGGATTTTTACCGCAACCTGTTCAATTTCAAGCAGATCCACTTCTTCGACATCGATGGGCGGATCACCGGTCTGGTCAGCCGCGCCATCACCTCGCCCTGCGGCAAAATCCGCATTCCGCTGAATGAATCGAAGGACGATACCAGCCAGATCGAGGAATATCTGAAGAAGTACAAGGGCGAGGGCATTCAGCACATCGCCGTTGGAACGGAGGATATTTACGACGCCACCGACAGGCTGGCCGACAACGGCCTGCGCTTCATGCCGGGTCCGCCGGAGACCTATTACGACATGTCCTATGAACGCGTGAACGGCCATAGTGAACCTGTCGAACGCATGAAGAAGCACGGCATCCTCATCGATGGCGAAGGTGTGGTGAATGGAGGCATGACGAAAATCCTGCTGCAGATCTTCTCCAAGACCGTCATCGGCCCGATCTTCTTCGAATTCATCCAGCGCAAGGGCGACGAAGGCTTCGGCGAAGGCAACTTCCGGGCTCTTTTCGAGTCGATCGAGGCCGATCAGATCAAGCGTGGTGTCATCGGGACTGCAGCGGAGTAAACTCACTAGCGCCGCGCATCTGTCGGACGCGCGGCGCTGGAGTGTTCGGGGAGGAGTGAGCATGGACCAGACATCGATCCAGACGTCGGATGGTGAAGCCGCGACAGCAAACACGCTGAAATACATGCCGGGGTTCGGCAATGACTTCGAAACCGAGTCGCTCCCCGGCGCCTTGCCACAAGGCCAGAACAGCCCGCAGAAGTGCAACTATGGTCTTTATGCGGAGCAGCTTTCCGGCTCGCCGTTCACCGCGCCGCGCGGAACCAACGAAAGGTCCTGGCTTTACCGCATCCGCCCGAGCGTGCGTCACACCCGCCGCTTCTCCAATGCTTCCTATCCGCTCTGGAAAACCGCGCCGTGCCTCGACGAACATTCGCTTCCTCTCGGCCAGCTTCGCTGGGATCCCATCCCTGCGCCCGCGGAGAGACTGACATTCCTCGAAGGGGTGCGGACCATCACGACGGCAGGCGATGCCGCCACCCAGGTGGGCATGTCAGCCCATGCCTACGTCTTCAATGAGGACATGGTCGACGATTACTTCTTCAATGCCGATGGTGAATTGCTGATCGTGCCGCAGCTCGGCGCCATCAGAGTGTTCACAGAGATGGGGATCATGGATGTCGAGCCCTTGGAAATATGCCTCATCCCGCGCGGCATGATGTTCAAGATTCTGAAGAGCGGCGAACAGACGGTCTGGCGTGGCTATATCTGCGAGAACTACGGCGCCAAATTCACGCTGCCGGACCGCGGGCCGATCGGCGCCAACTGCCTGGCAAACCCGCGCGACTTCAAGACGCCTGTCGCCGCATTCGAGGACAAGGAAACGCCCTGCCGTGTGCATGTGAAATGGTGCGGAAAGTTCTATGTCACGGAGATCGGCCATTCGCCGCTGGACGTGGTGGCCTGGCACGGCAACTATGCCCCGTTCAAATACGATCTGCGGACATTTTCTCCGGTCGGCGCGATCCGCTTCGATCATCCCGATCCGTCGATCTTTTCGGTGCTGACCGCGCCGAGCGAAGATGCGGGTACGGCGAATGTCGATTTCGTGATCTTTCCGCCGCGCTGGCTGGTCGCCGAGCACACGTTCCGTCCGCCCTGGTACCACCGCAACATCATGAGCGAATTCATGGGCCTGATCCACGGCCAGTATGACGCCAAGGAGGAGGGTTTCGTGCCGGGCGGCATCAGCCTGCACAACATGATGCTTCCCCACGGGCCGGATGCGCTCGCCTTCGAAAAGGCATCCAATACCGAGCTCAAACCGGTGAAGCTCGATCACACCATGGCCTTCATGTTCGAGACCAGGTACGCGCAGCAACTGACGAAATACGCAGCCGAGCTTGAAACGCTGCAGGATAATTACCTGGAATGCTGGGATGGGCTGGAACGCAAGTTCGACGGAACCCCCGGTATCAAGTGATGCATCAAGTGAAGCCATCCTCCGGCACGGGATCTCGGACATGAAGCTTGCGACGTTAAAAGACTCCACGCGGGACGGCCGGCTCGCCGTCGTTTCCCGCGACCTGACCCGCTGTTCCGAGGTCGGTCATATCGCACGCACATTGCAGGCAGCACTCGATGACTGGGAGCATGTGGCTCCGAGGCTCGCGCTCATCGCCGAAGGTGTCGAGACGGGCGCTCAGCCGACGATCCGGTTTCACGAACATGACGCAACGTCACCTTTGCCGCGGGCCTATCAATGGGCCGACGGTTCTGCCTACGTCAACCATGTCGAACTGGTGCGCAAGGCGCGCGGCGCCGAGATGCCGGCGAGCTTCTGGACCGATCCGCTGATCTATCAAGGCGGTTCGGACGCTTTCCTGGCACCGCGTGACCCGATCGCGATGGCCGACGAGGCTTACGGGATCGACATGGAGGGCGAGGTGGCCGTCATCACCGGCGACGTTGCCATGGGGTCCAGCCCGCAGGCCACGCGCGGCGCCATCCGCCTGCTGATGCTGGTCAACGACGTGTCGCTGCGCGGTCTGATCCCGGACGAATTGGCAAAGGGATTTGGTTTCTTCCAGTCGAAGCCGGCATCGGCATTTTCTCCGGTCGCGGTGACGCCGGACGAACTCGGAGATGCCTGGGACGGCGGCAAGCTGCATCTCCCGCTGCTCGTCAGCCTGAACGGCAAGCCGTTCGGCAAAGCCAACGCCGGCATCGACATGACGTTCGATTTTGGCCAACTGATCGCCCACGCCGCCAAAACCCGCAATCTCGCGGCCGGCACGATCATCGGCTCGGGAACGGTGTCCAACAAGCTGGACGGCGGCCCGGGCAAACCGGTGGAAGAGGGAGGAGACGGCTACTCCTGCATCGCCGAACTCAGGATGATCGAGACGATCGAGGCCGGCTCGCCGAGAACCCCCTTCATGAAGTTCGGGGATCAGGTCCGCATCGAGATGAAGGATCATGCCGGCCATTCGATCTTCGGGGCGATCGAGCAGACGGTCGAAAAATACCGGGGAGCCGACCCGCAATGAACGAGGTCGTTCTTTACGACTACTGGAGATCATCGGCGAGCTATCGCGTCCGCATCGCGCTCAATCTCTTGGGCGTCGATTATCAGACGGTGTCCATCAACCTGTTGGAAGGGGCGCACAAGACCCCCGACTACATCACGCTCAACCCGCAGGGACTGGTGCCGACATTGGTGATCGACGGGAAAACACTGACGCAGTCGCTGGCAATCATCGAATATCTTGCCGAGCTTCAGCCGGGATGCGGATTGCTGCCATCGGATATCGCCGATCGCCAGAAAGTCCGCGCCCTCGCATATGCGGTCGCCATGGACATCCATCCGATCTGCAACATGCATGTCGTGTCGCATCTGATGAGCATGACCGAGAAGCCCGATGCTCGCGAGGAATGGATGAAGCATTTCATCTCAGACGGACTGCGCAAACTGGAAGCGATGATCGGCAAAGCCGACGGCGCGTTCAGCGTTGGAGACACGCCGACCATGGCGGACCTCTGCCTTGTTCCCCAGGTCTACAACGCCCGCCGCTGGGGCGTTGATATGACCGCTTTCAAACGCATCGTCGACATCGACGGCAGATGCGCAGACCTGCCGGCCTTCCAGGCGGCGCATCCCGACCGCGTGAAACCGTAACGGCAGACCAGCCGGGACGGAATCCGAAGAAGCGTTCCCTTCTTCCTGCGGCTCTCGCATCCGTGGCCGGCACGCATCAGATCGCGTGGACTGGGATCTCACGATCGCGGCGAGGAACCGACGTTTACCTTGTATCAACACTTCTGATTGTGCCGCTTGCCAGAAGATTGCCCCTTGTGCATTGATCAGATGATTGGGGTAGGTCTGAAATGTTCTCGTTAAAGCTGTTGATCTTCAAACTCGTGATGGACACGGGTTTAGTCGCATTGAAAGCTGACGGTCTCATCGCAAGGATTCGATGATCGCCCGGCAATAGGTGGGCAAGATATGCTGCGAGTGACGACAGGAGAGATATACGTGCTCGAAGGCTGGAGAAGAATGCGGAAATCCGTCTCGTTCATATCGATGCTGCTTGCGTTCGTCGCCATGGCAGGAGAGGGGCATGCAGCAATTTCCTACCAACGTCTGGACGGCGCCCCGGGACGTGGTCTGGTCATAAAGGGCGTGTTTGAATTCTCCGACGATCCGACGCAGCTTGTCGACGAATACACGCAGTACCAAGCGGACTACCTCAGCTTTGACTCGCCCGGTGGAAACGTGGTCACCGCGATCAGGTTCGGCCGCGCCATCCGCGCACTGAATGCAAGAACGCTCCAGATCAGAGCCATGGAATGTGCATCGGCTTGCGCCTTCGCCTTCGTCGGTGGCGTCGAAAGGTTCGCCGAGCCGGGCTCCATCGGCGTGCATCGGATTTCCCTATCCGACGATGTCCCCATGGACAACAAATTGGCTGTCTCGACCGTTCAATTGATGACCGGCGAGATCATCGGCTATCTCACCGACATGGGAGTAAGCCCCAATCTGCTGCAGCTCAGCCTGTCGATCGACAGCACCGATATACGGTATCTCACCGCTGCGGAAATGCGAGACTGGAACATCAACACGCCCGAGGATATGCCCTCGGCACAGGAAAGCGCGCCGCCCCCGCCCGGCGCCGCACCGCAGGAGAGCGCAACACCCGCCGACATGCCGTCAGACCTCAGCGCTTCCGAGGAGGTGGGCGCCTCCGAACCCGGCGACCTGACCACGGAGGCGGTTGATTTCGTCAACCGATACAATGACGAATGGTCGAAAGACAGTGCCTCGGCGTTGGCCTTTATGAAGGGCGTCTATGCCGACGAGGTCTCCTTCTTCGGAAACTCGGTCGACAAAGACGCCGTCCTGAAGGAAAAGGCAGCCTTCGCCCAACGCTGGCCGAAGCGCATCTACAGCGTCAAGCCGGGCTCCGTGACTGCCAGCTGTGCCGGAAAATGCGAAATGTCGGGAATTGTCGAGTGGTTTGCCGGAAACAGGGACACGGGTAAGACGTCCTCCGGGATGGCGGAATTCTCTTTGGTGTGGAACACGGCCTCTCTGCAGATTGAGTCCGAGACCGGAAAGGTGCTCGCCACGGACAAGGGGGCCAAGGCACCGGATCGGTTGATCCATCAGTGGACAGGATTGGACGATATCTGCCGCACGGGTGTCGATCGCGAGGGGCCTGAGACGCTACGGGCATGCAAACGGCGCGACGAACTCGGTCCGCTGCTCAATCGCGCGGACTGGTGTTATGGCCATAAGGACGAAGCCGGAATAAACTGGGAGTGGCACAAATGCGATGCCAACTCCCGTCGGTATGGAGATTAAGGATCGCCGGTCCGCGGGCGAGAAGCGGCCGTTTGCCTAAAGGAAGGTGAGGCGGTCATTGCGGTGACTGACGTAAAAGCGAAGACGGGGCTTAGCAGCCGTCAAGTGCCTTGTGGTGGGGATGACGCAGCCGCACGTCGCCATCGGCATGCTGCCACTCCGGCAAGGCCGCGCACGGAGCGCGGCCGTGTTCTCCCTGCCGTCAATGAGCCATGAATATCGGCATGCTGCTTTGCTCGATCATGTTGCGCGTCACGCCTCCGAAAAGCGTCTGCTGCCAGCGGGGGTGATTGTATGCGCCCATGACGATCAAATCGGCGTTCACATCCATCGCATGCTGCCTCAGAATCTCGTCAGCCCTGTTTCCGCCGCTGGCCACACGATCCACCTGAACCTTGACCCCGTGGCGGGAGAGGAAGCTCGCGATGTCAGCGCCTGGCTCCTCTCCATTCACCCGCTCTCGCGAGACTGGATCGATCATGGTCACGTAGACGCAGTCCGCCGCCTTCAACAGGTCTAGGGCCTGCCTTGCGGCACGCGATGCCTCGTCGCTCGAATCCCATGCCAGTACGATCGATTTTGAAGTTGAAGAGAGCGGCCGCCGTCCGCGGTTGATGATGACCGGCGTCGGCGTCCGGAACAGAGCGCCATCCATGACCCGTTTCTGGAGTTCCTCGTCCTGGCACGCTTGGCGGCCGACGAGGACGACGTCGGCATAGAGCGCCCGTTCTGCAACGTCCTCCCGCGCAAAGGCATATTCCGTATAGACGTCCTGCACATCGTAGGACAGTTCGGTGCGCGAGAGATACGCCTTGATCTCTTCGGCTTTCTTGACGAGTTCCTCGATTTCGCGCTGGCGTTCTTCCAGCCAGACGGTCGACAGGGAGTTGTATTCTCCCATCATCGGCGATGCGCCCATGCAGATCACGACCGCGCTGAGATGCGCTCCGGAGGCTCCGCAAAACTCCACGGCGGCCTTCAGATCTTCGTCGAAATATTTGGAAGTCAGGATGCTCATTACCGTGCGAATGGACATTTCGATCACCTCTCTTGTTGAATATCGAGAGGATAACGGCACTTGCGGCGACGTCTTTGATCTTCGTCAAGCAACGTGGGATGAACGATCGCGGCGTCGCCGGGAGACGAGCTTGTCGACCTCGGTCACCAGAACGAGGGAGCTAGCGATCAGCATGCTGAGGCCCCATTCAAGAGGCGTGATCGGCGAAAGGCCGAGCGTTCTGCTGAGCCACGGTATGTACATCGCGGAGATGTGGATCATCTGGGCGGCGAGCACGCAGAGGAGCAGGAAGCGGTTCCGAAGGATATCGACGGAGAATATCGATCGTCTTTCGGAGGAACTTGCCAGGGTCTGGACGTTCTCGAACATCACGAAGATGAGAAGTGTTATGTTGCGGGCTTCGGGAACGCCATATCCGTGCGCGAGCATCCACTGGAAGGCGAGGAAGGCGCCCGCGCCGATGACGAGCGTCGATTGGACGACGCGCCGGATCATCAACCGGTCGAGGAGAGGCTCGAGCGGAGAACGTGGCGGCCCCGCCAGCTCGTCTCCTTCCGGATTTCCGCCTGCAAGGGCGACGTCCTGGATGCCGTTTGTCACGAGATTGAGCCATAGAAGCTGAACAGCGAGGAGTGGCATGGGCAGGCCGAATGGCAGCGCGAGCATGAAGAGCAGGACCTCGGCGGCGCCTGTTGCGACCGACATCAGCACCACCTTGCGGATGTTGCGATAGGCTGCCCGCCCCTCGGCGATCCCCGCGACGATGGATGCGAAGTTATCGTCCGTGACGACGAGATCGGCACTTTCCTTTGCTACCTCGGTTCCCCTGAGCCCCATTGCGACACCGACATGCGCCTTCTTCAACGCTGGACCGTCGTTCACACCGTCTCCGGTCACGGCGACGATGTGGCCATTGCGGATCAGGGATCCGACGATCGCCGATTTCTGCGCCGGCTGCACGCGGGCGTAGATGCGGGCCTCTCTCGTAATCTCGTCCAGCCGTTGGTCGCCCGCTCGGGCGGCTTCATCGATGTCGCTGCCAGAGACGACCTGGCCCGCGTGAAAGCTCAAGCCGCAATCTCTGGCAATCGCGGCAGCGGTCCGCGGGTCGTCCCCGGTCACCATCACGACCTGCACACCGGCCGCGTGGCAATCTTTCATAGCGTTCGGCACTTCAGGTCGAACCGGGTCCTGTAGTCCGGCCAGGCCCAAGAACACGAGATCGACAAGGTGACCGTGTCCGAGGCTTCCGGCGAGCGTCGCGCCGACTTCCCCTTCGGCGAACGCGAGCACCCTGAGGCCCCGAGCGGCCATTTCTTCCTTCTGCGCCAAAAGCGATGCACGGTCGATTTCGACTACGTTTCCTGCGGAGTCCATGCGATCAGACATTTCTATGAGGACCTCCGACGCCCCCTTGACGAAGAGATGGATCCGATCGCTGCCGTGGTGGAAGGATGCAGCGTATTTGTGCTCGGGCTCGTAGGCGATCCTTGCCGCCAGCGGGTATCGGTCGTTCAGCTCTTCCTGTCCCAGCCCCGCCTTTCGGCCTGCTGCAAGAAGCGCCACGTCGACCGTGTCGCCGGCAGCGACCCAGAGATCGTCATGGCGAGCCAGGGTTCCTTCGTTTGCGAGCAGTGCAGCGCGTAGCAGCCTGCGCGCCCTCTCGCGGACAAGGTCGCTGTGCAGGCCGCTCGCCCTGATCTCGCACTTGTCGAGATCGGCGTGGGCGTCCAGGGCAATGTCCGTTCCGTCCGGCAGGCGAATTTCGGTCACTGTCTGTACGTTGCTGGTCAAGGTCCCTGTCTTGTCCGTGGCGATCATCGTGGTCGAACCCAGGGCCTCCACGGCCGGCATGCTTCGGACGATGACGTTGCGGGCGGCCATCCGCCGCATGCTGACGGCAAGCGCGATGGAGATGGCGATCGGAAGGCCTTCCGGAACAGCGCTCACCGCCAGACCTACGGACATCATGACTAGATCGTGCAGAGCAAGGCCCCGCATGAAGCCCGCGAGGACCAGCACCAATGCAGCCAATCCTACGAAAACCGCGAGCGCGTTCGTGAACTTCGCCAGACGGGCGACGAGCGGGGGCTGCGACGAAGTGGCTCTTCCCAACTCGACGGCGATGCCGCCAAGCATGGTCGCGGTACCCGTAGCGGTCACGACGCCTTTGGCTCGCCCGCGTGTCACAAGGGAACCCGCGAGCAGCAGCAAGGAATTGCGGGTTACATCCGACGAGCCTTCGACAATAGGCCCTTTGGGGACCGGCTTCGACTCGCCGGTCAGAAGTGACTCGTCGCACCGGAGGTCACTTGCATCGACAAGCCTCAGATCGGCAGGGATTCGGTCGCCGGATTCCAGAAGGACGAGATCGCCGACGACCAGCCGTTTGGCCTCGATCCTACTAGCCACGCCGTCCCGGATGACCTTGGCCGACGGCTGCTCAAGCTTTCTAAGGGCTGCAGCCGCTCGATCCGCCGAATACTCCTGGTAGGTGCCGATGGAGGCATTGATCAGAAGCACGACGAAAATGAACAGGGCGTCTTCGATCCTGCCGGTCGCAAACGAGAGCGCCGATGCCAGCAAAAGAATATAGATGATCGGGTTGCGAAATTGAATGAGGAAGACCTTCAGCGGCGATGGGGGCTCAGGCTCGGGCAGCGTGTTAGGTCCGAGCTCGGCGAGGCGTGCCTCGGCCTCGACGCTCGTCAGTCCGTTCGTCTTGGGCGTCGTGGGGGCGGGTGTCTGCGCCGTAAGATTCATCATGGTCTCCGGACTTGTCGCAACGATTTCATTGAAAGCTCGCGCGACAGCCTATGTGCACCCGCGCGCGGGGCATTGACCGGGATCAAGGAGCTCCGATCGGACTGAGATATGCTGCGGATGATTTGTGGACCGCGGCTTATGCGGCCAATGCGTTTCGAAGACGCTGCGCTTGGATCGGTTTCCGACGATGCCGTGTGGGGGCCAGCATTGGTTAGGCAGGATTGGAAGGCACTAAAATGAACAAAAGCTCAGTACAGACCGTGTTGCAGACAATGAAGGATGACCTTGCCCGTCGTCTCGGAGCGATCGGTGCGGATCTCAGCGTCGCGCTTGAGAAGGACAGCGAGGAGCGCGCGACCCAGGTTGAAAACGATGAGGTTCTTCGCGAGATGCAAGCCGAGGGGCACAACCAGATCGCGGCCATCGACGCGGCGATCGGCAGGCTGAACGACGATACATATGGGAAATGCGTCAAATGCCACAATCGGATCGGCAAGGAGCGGCTAACTGCGGTCCCCTATACGCCGTTCTGCATCGATTGCGCAAAATCGTTCCGCTGAGACTTCTGGATTGATGGGAGGGTGAGAGGTGGCTACAGCGGCGGCATGGTGGGGTGGTAAGTGGATGTGGCATCAGGGCGGGATGTTGCGACTGAGGAAAGCGGGCTCCCGGTCGGGTCTTCTGGTACTGTCGTCGCTCCTTGCGCTCGCGGCCGCATTCGCCTTCTATCTCGCGGGTCACGGCCTTGGGTATCGATTAATCCTGGTGGGCTGCACCAGCCTGATTCTGCTGTCTCTTTGCATTGAGATCGCCAAGAAGCTGCGGAAGCAGGAATACGGCCTGGATCTGATCGCGGCGATGGCCATGGGATCGTCCTTGTGGTTCGGCGAATATCTTGCCGGAGCGATCGTCGGTCTCATGTATTCCGGCGGTCAGTTTCTGGAGGCATACGCACATCGTCGCGCCGACGAGGGCATGTCGGCTTTGCTGGCGCAAGTACCGCGGACGGCCCTGCGGCTTGCCGGAACCGGTTTCGAAGAAATTCCGATCGAGAAGGTCGCAGTCGGCGACGTGCTCCTAATACGCAAGGGCGACGTTGTACCGACCGACGGAGCCCTCGTCGGCGAAGTCGCGACGATCGACCAGGCGGTGCTGACCGGAGAGCCTTTCCCGGTGCGCATCGCCAAGGGGGGCAACATTTCGAGCGGCGCAACGAACGAGGGGGACGCGATTGAAATTCGTGTTGTGAGCCGTGCAGAGGACAGCACCTATGCCGGAATAGTCAGGCTCGTGGAAGCATCGAGGCGCTCCAAGGCGAAGCTGATGCGTCTCGCCGACCGGTTCTCGCTCTGGTTCCTGGTCGCAACCATCGCCATTGCAGGAGTCTCGGCAATTATGTCAGGCGACATGTCGCGCATCGTGGCCGTGCTGGTCGTCGCCACGCCCTGTCCTTTGATCCTGGCCGTGCCCGTCGCACTTGCGGCTGGCACTTCAAAAGCCGCCAAGGAGGGCGTTCTGGTGAAGGGCGCGGGACCTCTCGAAGCCCTCGCACAGGCCACTGTGGCGGTGTTCGACAAGACGGGGACGCTCACCGCGGGACAGCCGGAAGTCGGCGTGATAGCAGGCCCGGAGCATCCCGACAGGATCCTGCGGCTGGCCGCCTCGCTGGACCAGGCGTCGGGCCATGTGGTCGGACGCGCGCTGGTGGACGAGGCGCATAGACGTGGGTTGGTACTGAGTCGCCCATCGGAGGTGACCGAGACCGCGGGATTCGGAATCTCCGGGATCGTCGATGGGGTGCGTGTCGGCGTCGGAGGAGACACGTATTTCGGAGAGGCGCCGCCGTCCGGGCTTAACGGGTCAGGCAGCGCGATGCGTGTGATGGTGCTGTTTGACGGCACGCTGGCTGGGACGATCACGCTCGAAGACCGGCTTCGCAAAGACGCTGTCCAACTCGTCACCCAGCTCAGGGCGTCAGGAATCTCTCGAGTAGTCCTGGCTTCTGGCGACGAGTTGGCTATCGCGACAGCCATAGCTCGCTCGCTGGGCTTGGACGACGTCGCGGCGAGGCTCGCTCCCGCAGACAAAGTCGCAGTCATCGAAAAGGAACGCGTCCACGGGAAAGTGCTGATGGTCGGCGACGGCGTGAACGACGCGCCAGCGCTGGCGGCAGCCGATGTAGGAATCGCGGTAGGCGTCGAGAACCTTGCGGCGGCCGCGGAGGCCGCGGATATCGTGCTCGTCCGGGACGACCTCACCAAGATAGCGACGGCGATCGGCATCGCGCGTCGTTCGCGCAAGATCGCGCTTCAAAGCATCTATGCCGGCATAGGTCTCTCGCTCCTCGCGATGGGGTTCGCGGGAGCGGGATACCTTCCGCCAGTCGGCGGGGCATTGCTTCAGGAGGCCATCGACGTGGCGGTCATTCTCAACGCCCTTCGCGCTCTCTAATGGGCGAGAAGCACCGGCAGATCGGCCTTGACGAGCAGTTCCCGAGTAACGCCGCCAAGGATGAATTCACGAAGCCGCGAATGGCCAAACCCGCCCGCGACCAGAAGGTCCGCCTTTCGTTCCCGCGCGGCCGATTGGATGGCGGCTGTCGCGGTCTCGCCGCCTGCCTGGATCGAAACGTCTTCCACGTCGAATCCCGAGTGTTTCAACGAGGCGATCAGGAGCGCGCGGTTCGCCTCGTCGATCTCCTTGTCGTCGGTGATCGAGATGACCTGCACCTTGGTCGCGCGCTCGATGAAGATGCGTGCGCAGGAAAGGGCGCGCGCCGCGGTGGCGCTGCCGTCCCAGGCAACGGCGATCGTGTCCACACGAGAGCAGACGCTGGTCGCAGGAAATAGTACTAGGGGGCGGCCGCTTCCGAACAGCAGCGTCTCGGAAAGCTGTCGGGACAGTTCCGAAGCCTCGACGATGGAGAGGTCGTGGCACCTGGCAATTTCGGAAAAGCGTTCATAGACGAACGGTTCCCGGACCTCGAATCCGTGGATTCGCACCTCGAAGCCAGTTTCCGAAATAGCGTCGGTGACGTGTTCCCGCAGCGAATTCCCGCTGTCCCGGCTATACCCCTCTGCTTGTCCCCGCCATGTGTCGACATCGATAAAAGTGGGAAAGGGCTGATGGACCTGGGGGATCCGGACTTGCGGGATGCTGGCGACGAGATCGGCGTCGTTCTGCCGAGCGAGGTCGATCGCGTTGTCGACTATGGTAAAGGAACTCGGGTCGGGATAGGTCGATAACGGGAGATGGAACTGCGGCTTCATGCTGGCCTCCTGAGATTAAACTTCCGTCATGATGCATGCCGCAGAGAGAGTTCGCATTGAGCTTTGTCAAGGCCGCGGCGCAACGAAGCTCCTATGATCGTGTCTTCATTAGAGCTGGAGGACACGGCCATGACGATCAAGCTGACGGAGATCAACCCCGGTGAGTGCTACCGAATCCTTGAGAACGAGCGCTTCGGTCATCTGGCATGCTGCAAGGATGGACAGCCTTACGTGGCAGCGATCTATTTCGCCTTTTCCAGCGGCGTCGCCTATAGCTTCACCATGCCCGGCAAGAAGCTCGACTGGATGCGGGGAAACGACAAGGTCTGCCTTCACGTCGAGCAGCGTTCGAGCGCCGGCGGGTGGACGAGCGTCGTCGTCGAAGGCAGGTTCGAGGAGTTTCCTGACAGCGACGCGCGACCAAGCGAAAGGCTCCATGCGTGGTCGCTTCTCCAAAAGTATTCGGACTGGTGGGAGATCGGCTCAATGAAGCCTCATGAGGTCCCCATGCCCGACGGTTCTCCTCACGTCTTCTACGGCATTGCCGTCACGGCCGTGTCGGGACGGTGCGCAATCAGAACGGAATGACCGTCAATGCTCGAGCCGAAACCACATCCTACAAACGGAGCACCACATGCTATATTTTCCCAGTCTCCATCCGAGCGCCATATTCACCTCCAACCTCGCACCCATCGTTCGCACGGGGTTCCTGATTCAAGACGAGATCTTCGCCGCGTCGGCCAGTGTAACCACGGATTTGACGGCGTCCGCTGCTCGACGCGGGCTTCGATGCTCTGAATTCCTGGCGCGACTCGCCTGCAGTATCGACAACGGCGATACAGTCGCGGTTCTTTCGGACTTCGTCGAGAGCGAGCTGGAGGTATATCCTGTGGAGGTGGCGCGGTTCTTTGAGACAGGGTCACGACTGTTGGCACACTCGGCCGAACTGTATCGTGACGTCGCGGCCGGTCAGGTCGGGGAGGCTGAAGCGAAGACGGTCGTGTGAAACGTGCGGCGGTCACCGGGTCGCTCGCAAGACGAGCACGGAGCATGGTGCGCGCTGCACGACATGGTCCACGACCGAGCCGAAGACCCGGTCGAGCACGTCATCCCGGTGAAAGGCGATCACGACGAGATCTGCGATGGTCTCCTTCACGACGGCGACGATGACCTGAGACGGGTGCCCGCAGACGGGTGCCCGCGCGGACGTGTATCGAAGCAGGAGTGTCGGTCGACCGCAGAGCTTCCGAAAGTCTGGTCTCGGCGGCGGCCATCACCTCGACCGCCCAATCGTCCGGCGAGGCCGGCGAGGGCAGGCCGTCTACCGCGTGAACGAGGTGGAGGCTTCCGTTGGGGGCGAGCTGGAGCATGCGTTGCCGGGATCCTCTGGCGATGACGCAGACGACTGTGGCGAATATCTCAGTATATGTCTTTTCCAGACAGGCTGACGAACTCGGTGGTCAGTCCATCGCCATGCGCTTCCTTGAGAAGCCGATCGGCGCTCATGATGTCGAGACACATGGTGCCAGGGAAGGATTGCCGGAGCGCGCAGCAGAAATGGTCTCTCGCCCATGCCTGGCCTCGCGGCGTCGCCGCCGTCACCTCCCAGCGATCCTCGTCTCGACGTCCGAGAACAAGGTCTGCGGACACTCGCTCGACCGGAGGAATGGTCGTGGCTACGTCGGTTGCTGTCTTGCGTGCCTTTTCTTGTTCGCGCATGTCCGTCTCCTTTGGATGAGGTCGTGGCGCCGTGTCCAGAAGCCTATCTGCCCCGCGGCGTTCCGTCTTTGACGAGCGTCAATCCGGATGTTTGACCGGGATCAAGTCGAGGTCGGGAAGGTAGTGATACGATCATAGCGGTGGCACGTGCCGATGGAGGGAAACGTGAGGGCGATGGTACTTGAACAGGTGCGACGTCCGCTTCGTCTCGTGGAGCTGCCTGACCCGCCAGCGCCGCCCGGCCAGGTCGTCGTCAAGGTGGAGGCCTGCGGCGTCTGCCGGACGGACCTTCACGTCTGCGACGGAGACCTCTCCCAGCCAAAGCTTCCTCTCGTTCCTGGGCATGAGATTGTGGGAACCGTGATCGCAACCGGCGAGGGCGCTCCCGGTCGTCTTGTCGGTCGAAAAATCGGAGTACCCTGGCTGGGCCACACCTGCGGGCACTGCGAATATTGCCGCGAGGGTCGCGAGAACCTGTGCGACGAGCCTGGCTTCACTGGGTACACCATCGACGGCGGCTTCGCGACGCATGCGGTTGTCGAGGCGGGCTACGCGTTCGAACTGCCTGACGATACGGACCCTGTGGCGACCGCTCCTCTTCTGTGCGCGGGCCTCATCGGGTGGCGATCCCTGAAGATGGCGGGCGAGGGGAGGACGATCGGCATCTACGGGTTCGGCGCGGCCGCCCACATCCTCGTGCAGGTATGCAAGCATCGAGGCCAGAGCGTCTATGCATTCGTGCGTGCCGGAGACGAGGCCGGGCGGAAGTTCGCGCTTGACCTTGGCGCCGTCTGGGCCGGGTTCTCCGGTGAAAGGCCGCCGGTGCCGCTCGACGCCGCCATCATCTTCGCGCCGGCCGGCGAACTCGTGCCGATGGCGCTCGACATAGTGCGGAAGGGCGGAACGGTGGTCTGCGGCGGCATCCACATGTCGGACATCCCAAGCATGCCCTACCGTCTGCTCTGGGGTGAGCGGCGAGTGGTCTCGGTGGCGAATCTGACCCGGAACGACGGAACCGAATTCTTCTCGATCGCGAAGGCGGCCGGCGTCCGATGCGTCACCAGCGTCTACGCTCTCGAGCACGCGAACGATGCCCTCGACGACCTGCGAGCAGGCCGCCTCACCGGCGCAGCCGTCATCGTTCCGTAGCCGCCATCCTCGTTGACGAGGATCAATGCGGATCGTTCGGGGAAAACGGAAGCTTCTTGGTCAAGACGTCCGTCGACAAGCGGCGGCGCTTTCGCGAGGAGATCAGACATGTCGCGTTCGTTGCTAGCCTTGGTGGCGCTCTTCATCGCAGGTGAGAGCCTGTTGTCGGCTCCAGCCGTAGCAAACAGCCTGTCGCTCGCGCCGATGCTCCAGAGGGTCGTGCCGAGCGTCGTCAGCATCTCGGTGCAGGGCAAGGAACTCGACGACGCGGATGCGACGCTCGCCGATCCCTTCTACAGAAAGTTTTTCGGACTCCCTGACGACGCCGCGCCGGCAGAGCACGGCTTCCAATCAGCCGGCTCGGGTGTCGTCATCGACGAGGTCCACGGCTACATCGTCACCAACCAGCATGTCATAGCAAGCGCCTCAAAAATCGAGGTGGTGCTTTCCGATGGCCGACGCTTCAAAGCGAAACTCGTCGGCGCCGATCCCGAGACGGATGTCGCTGTCGTTCAAATTCCGCCCGATCATCTTGTTCAGGCCGATTTTGGAAGCGCGTCCTCCCTGCATGTCGGCGACGTCGTCGTGGCGATCGGGAATCCCTTCGGGCTGGGCCAGACTGCGACGATGGGCATCGTCAGCGCGCTTGGACGCCGCGCCGTAGGATCGGAGGGTTACGAAGGGTTCATTCAGACGGATGCTTCGACCAATCCCGGCAACTCGGGCGGCGCACTTGTAAACGAGAACGGTGTCGTCGTCGGGATCAACAGCGCGATCATCGGCCCCGCCGGCGGAAGCATCGGCATTGGTTTTGCAGTGCCCGCCGAGACTGTCGGTATCGTGATGCGGCAGCTCATCCTAACCGGCAAGATGGTACGCGGCGAGGTCGGAGTTGTCACTCAGGACCTGACGCCCGGTCTTGCAAGGGCGTTCGGCGTCAATGAAGGGCCGGGGGCGCTCATCAGCGAAGTCCGGCCCGGTTCGCCGGCGGCGAATGCAGGAATTCAGCCGGGCGACGTCATCCGAATGGTCGACGGAAGGACGGTGCGCGGCGCGTCCGACGTACGCAGGCTTGTGGGATCGCTACCATTGCAGTCCAGGCCGTCCTTCCAGATCGATCGCGCCAGCCGAAGGATAGAGGCGTTTCCCGCGGTGTCCGCCGCACCGGTCGCCGAACCGGCCGCTCCCCGCACCATCCATATCGCTCGCGGCCCTCTCGCTGACGTCGAGATGGCGAACTCCCCCGACGGTCTCGGCGCGCGCGTCGTCGTCGTCGCCGAGGGTTCGGTCGCGGCACAGGCCGGTCTGCAACTGGACGACGTTATCGTCGCTCTCGACCAGCAGCCGGTGACGGACGTCGGGCAAGTGCTTGCAATTCTCATGAAGGAGCATGCCCGCGCTCTCGTCACCGTCGTGAGGAACGGCCATCGCCTCTTCGTGGCCGCCGACGTGCAGACCCAGTAGCAGCCCCGCAGACGGTGTTCAGTCCGCTGAAATATCAAGGCCGCTCTCGTGCTTGATGAAGATCAACGACGAAATTCTGCGGCGCTGGCACGGTCGGCAAGTCACAAACCTGAAGGAGGTTATTATGAACGACATTCATCTCAGACAGAGCATTCTCGACGAAATGGAATTCGAGCCCAGTATCGACGCGGCTGGTATCGGCGTCGCGGTCCACAGCGGGATCGTAACCCTGACAGGCCACGTGCGTACCTACGCGGAGAAAGAGGCCGCAGAGCGGGTGGTTCGTCGCGTCAAGGGCGTACGCGGAATAGCTGCCGACATAGAGGTCCAGATTTTCGGCCCGAAGGAAACAGACGACGACGACATCGCCCGTCGGGCTGTCAAGATGCTCGACTGGAACGTCTCCGTGCCAAAGGATTCGGTGCAGGTGCGGGTCCTCAAGGGGTGGATCACCCTGCGGGGCCAGGTCGAGTGGCAATATCAAAAGAACGCAACCTACGACGCGGTGCGCGATCTCGCCGGCGTTGTAGGGGTATCCAATCTCGTGGAGCTGAAGCCGCGCATTACGGCCGTGGACGTCAAGAAACGCATAGAAGATGCGTTCCAGCGCGACGCCGCTCTGGAGGCCGGTGCAATCAGAATCGACGTCCAAGGCAGAAAGGTCACCCTATCCGGCAATGTGAAGACCTGGTCGGAACGGCAGGCAGCGGAGCGCGCTGCATGGTCTGCTCCGGGGATCAGCACTCTCGACGACCGGCTGACGGTCGGTTGATCGAATTAGCCGGAGCGGCTGGACGTTAACCGCTCCGCCCACTCGGCAGCGAGGGCGCCGCTGCGAGCGCCCTCGCATACGCCACCAATGCCAAGATCGAAGATCAGACCGTCTCTTCCGCTTTGCCCGACTGCGGTGTCGCTCTCGTCTTCGAAACGAAATTCTGGACCTGCCGATGCTGAGCCTTCGTCGCGAGCATCAGGAAAAGCTTGTTGCCCAGAAAGGCCGATCAGGGATGTTGACTGGATCAGCCGCCAGGACGGATACCGAGTTCGATGTTCGTATCCGAACGGCGACAGCGCGAACGAGAACTTTCCCATTTCTCCGACTTGGAATCCCGCCGTCAAGCAGAATCGCTACCATGCCTCGCGTCGAGCAACAGCCTGAGACGGGTCGACATCTCCGACGCCGTGTATGGCTTCTTTAGCCAGCCGGCGCCTGCTTCGATCTCCTTCTCCGCAGCATGGGGTTCCGAAAAGCCGGACGTGAGAAGGATTTTCACCCTCGGCCAGCGCTCGCGAACCTTGCGGGCCAGTTCGTCGCCGTTCATGCCGGGCATGGCGACGTCTGAAAACAGCAATGCAACGTCGTGCCCCGCCTCCAGCTCCTTCAACGCGTCGATCCCGTTCGTGGCTTCGATCACCGAGTAGCCAAGCGTCTGCAGACGGCTGATCGTCACTCGGCGAACTCTCGCGTCGTCTTCGACGACCAGGATGGTTTCGGTGCCAGGAGAGGGGGCGTCCTTGACCTGCTGCTCGTCCGGATGGGAATCCCTTCCACCATCGGCGCGCGGAAGGAAGAGGCGCACAGTCGTCCCCTCGCCAGGTTCGCTGTAGAGCTGCAGGTGCCCTGCGGATTGCTTTGCGAAACCGTAGACCATGCTGAGCCCAAGCCCCGTTCCCGAGCCCGTCGGTTTCGTGGTGAAGAACGGTTCGAAAGCTCTCTCCATCACCTCGGATGTCATTCCGGTGCCCGTATCGGTGACCGAAATGAGGACGTATCTGCCGGGGCGGATCGCCGGGTACATCCCGACGTAGTCGGCGTCGATCTCGACGCCGGATATCTCGATCGTCAGACGGCCCCCGGCAGGCATCGCGTCCCTGGCGTTGATCGAAAGGTTGAGAAGCGCGCTTTGAAGCTGCGCCTTGTCTGCCATTGCGCTCAGCCGCCGTCCAGGAATGATCGTCCGGAGCTCGACGGAATCGCCGAGCGTTCGCTGGACGAGGTCTGAAAATTCTCCAAGGAGGGCGCCGACGTCCAGCACCGTCGGTGCGAGAGCCTGCCGCCTTCCGAACGCCAGAAGCTGCGAGGTCAGTCTGGCGCCGTCGTCGGCCGCGGACTGCGCCTCTCGCAGCAGGGACAACTGCCCCGGCTCGGCAAGACGGGCCTCCAGCATTTCGAGATTTCCAATAATGACGGCGAGCAGATTGTTGAAATCGTGCGCGAGCCCTCCGGTCAACTGTCCGACCGCCTCCATTTTCTGCGACTGCCGCAGCTCGGCCTCGATGCGGTGGCGGCTCGTCAGATCCCTGACGAAGCCCGTGAACGTCCGCTTGCCGCCGGCGACCGCCTCGCCGACCGAGAGCTCCATCGGAAAGGTGGTCCCGTGCTTCCTGAGGCCGACAACCACGCGCCCGTAGCCGATGATCCGGCGGCGTCCGGTCCGGATGTATGAATCCAGATATCCGTCGTGCGCCTCCCTGTCGGGCGACGGCATCAGCATCGAGACGTTCTGCCCGATGGCCTCGTCGGCGGAGTAACCGAAGAGCTTTTCCGCCGCGGTGCTGAACGAGGCGATGCAACCCTTGTCGTCTATCACGATCATTGCGTCGGGGACCGTGGCTAGGATGGACTGCAGGTGTGCCTGCCGCTCCCGCAGCTCGTCCCCCACCTGCTGCATGAGGGTCACGTCGTTGTTGGACTGGATGATGAGCGTATCCGGATCGCCAAGTTCGAGAACGGTCCACCGCGTCACAATCGCCAGTCTGACCCCGTCCTTTCGCCGGTGCCCCACCTGTCCGGTCCAGAACCCCTTGTCACGCACTTCGGTCCGAAGCTCTTCCACGCCGGCCGGAAATTGCGTGTCCAAAAGATCGTGGACCACATTTCCCACGGCCTCCGAGGCGGACCATCCATAGAGCTGCTCGCAGCCCGAGGTCCAGCGCTGGATGACGCCGTCGAAGCCGTGGACGATCAGGTTGGCGCCGTCGAACATGCGCACGATCCGGTCCAGGTCTGTCTCACTGGTAGCGTGTTCCACCACAGCGTGCTCCTGCGTCTACGTCCTCGAACAGGTCGTCCGGGTCTTCGTCGGCGGTGCGGGCCAGTGCCAACCGGCTCGCAACCTTGAACTGATGCTTGTCCGCAGGCAATAGTATGCCTTTGGCGACCAGCTTGGTAAGCGTCCTCGACACGGTCTCGATCGTCATGCCGAGATGGTCGGCGATGTCGGCGCGGACCATCGGCAGACTGATCGTCCGGCCGTCCCGCCCCTCGTTCCGTTCCAGCCGATGCAGCAGGAAGGTGCAGACGCGCTGCTCGGCGTTCTTGTGGGACAGTAGGAGCATGTGGTCCTGCGCTGCGGAAATTTCGTCGCGAAGTTGCGACAGAAGCTGAAGCCGGAAATCAGGCACGAGTTGCAGTTCCTCTTCCAGCGTCCGCTTGTTCATCCGGGAGAAGGCCACCTCGTCGATAGCTTCGCCTGCAAACAAGTAGCGGTTGCGAAAAGACAGTCCGACCAGGTCGCCCGCACCAAGAAAACCGATGATGATGCGGCGGCCGTCAGGAAGGAACCGGCATATGCGGACGTTCCCGCGCACGATGCGAAACACATGGCGGGCGGCGTCGCCTTCGAAGAAGATCGTGGTTCCCGACTGTGCTGTCTCGACGGTCTGGCGCATGAACAGCGGCGCGAAGTCGATCATCCCGTGCGCCCGTGGGCGTTCGAGTGAGTGAATGTTTGATACCGCTTGCATGTCGTGCCTCCCTCTGCCGTTGCGTGGCCTGGATTTAACAGGAGCCTGATGACACAGGGATGCGAGAAGCGTAAGAATTGATGCGATCGTGTAACAATCCGTAACAACTTGAGAATGCTGGGATGACGAGCGGAACTGTCAGGCGGACCCGCATACTTGTCGTGGACGACGACGTCCGGATCCAAAGAATGCTCGCGCAGTATCTCGGCGAGGAGGGGTTCGACGTCGACGTAGCGGGCGGCAGCTCGCAAATGCGCGCCAGAATGGCGGGGGCGAAATTCGATGCTGTCCTGCTCGATCTCGTTCTGCCGGGAGACTGCGACGGGCTCCAGCTCGCAAGGGAAATCCGCTCAGGTTCGGACGTTCCCATCATCATGCTGTCCGGCCGCGACGACGTCATGGATCGCGTCGTCGGACTCGAGGTTGGTGCGGACGACTACATCGGCAAGCCTTTTCATCTGAGGGAGGTGCTGGCTCGGGTCAAGACCGTGCTAAGGCGCAGGAGCCCTGCAGGCGACCCGGTCAGGATTGAGGGTGACGTTTTCCGCTTCGAGGGGTGGAAGCTGGATGTGGAACGGCGGGCGGTGACCAACCCTGCCGGAGACGAAGTGGCGATGTCGACGGGGGAGTTCGACATGCTGCACGTGTTTGCCGCTCATGCCGGCCGGGTCCTTACGCGCGACATGCTGATGGATCTGACGCGCAAGCGAGGCCGCGACGGCTTCGATCGCACGATCGACGCGCTGATCGTCAGGCTCCGTCGCAAGATCGAAACGGATCCGGCAAGCCCCCGCCTGATCAAGTCGGTCCGCGGCGTCGGATATCTCTTTACAGCAAGGCTGGAGACGGCTTCTGGTCAACCCTGACCATCAGGCCATGATCCCACCGACGAAATCTGCCCTTGCTTTCCATCTCTGTGAGATCGCTTGGACACCGCGCCCAGAACCGCATGAAGTTGCATCCTGCCGATCGCTTTCTCAACGAGGTGAACAGGACATCCGCGATGGTCACGTCGTCAATGACGCTCGCCGCCACGAAGATCGGAACGTCCATCAATCGTCCGGCGATCGGATGCGTGCCGATCCGGTAGACGGCCAGCCCACGCAGATACCCTGCTGGATCCTTTAACGAGACGAGCGTCCACTGATCGGCGCTGGCCACGACTTGCGCCCAATCATCGGCAGAAAAGCAAGGAGCCGCCACCTGGATCAGGCTGTAGGCGTGCAGTGCATCGTCCATGTGGAGCAGGCGGACGCAATATCCCGACGTCATGGTGGTTTTCCTCTTCGATCGAGAGGAGAGGTTCGCATGGTCCGGCAGTTGGGGCCTTGTCCCAGGTCAATCCTCAGTCCGGGGAAACTCGAATGACAAAAGCCAGGGTGATTTGACGGTGATCAAAGACTGAGGATGCAATGGACTGTTCTATGTGCGCGTCGCCGCCTGTGAACGACGGCATTCTTGAGAGAAGGAGAATGACAATGGCAGACTCTCCAACGAAACTTTCCGTAGAGACAGAAGCAAAGCCGGCGGCGCCAGTCGACCGCTGGCGGCCCCTCGACAGCCTTCGGTCCGAGATCGACCGCGTGCTCAACGACTTCGGCAGTCCGTCGATTTTCGACCGGGCCTTCGGCAGGATGCCGGCCGCGTTCTCGCGCGGCATGCTCGCCGTCGATCTCGTAGAATCCGAAAAAGCCTTCGAGCTGTCGGCCGAGCTTCCGGGCGTCGACGCCAAGGATCTTGACGTCACGCTCGCCGACGGTGTGCTCACCATCAAGGGTGAGAAGAACGAGACCAAGGAGGAAAAGGAAAAGGACTATTACCTTTCCGAACGGCGCTACGGATCGTTCCATCGAAGCCTGGAATTGCCGCGCGGCGTGGACAGCGAGAAGATCGAGGCGAACTTTTCCAACGGGGTTCTCAAGGTCTCGCTGCCGAAGACGCCCGAGCGGCAGCAGAACGGCAAGAAGATTACGGTCAAGGCGGCCTGACAGCCATTCCTCCGCTACGCCGAGGGGGTGGCGTACGGTGGGCGCGGAGAGACGGAGGGGGTGACCCCTCCCTCTTTTTCAGTTGATGCGGATGTGGTTCTCGACGGTGGCAACACCTGGAACAGACCAAGCCGTCCGTTCGGCGACGCCGCGCTCGTGCCAGGCGCGCACGCCGCCTTCGAGAACGACCTTGTCATCCTGAACCTTGACCGAAATGCCGCCAGCGTCGACTTCAGCGCTCCGTTTCAGCGCTTCCTCGATCCGCCGGCGGACGTCCGGCACCGTCGGGCACGGCCGTATCGTCAGCAGATTGAGGACGCCGACCACGCCACCGAGCTTCCTGACGGCATGCTCGGCGGCAGCTTTCTGGAACTGCCAGCGCACTTCGCCCGACAACGTCACCCAGCCGCTCTCGACCTTTACATGAACCGGTCCCTCCGGAAGCGCCGTGGTCCAGGCGATGATGTCGATCGCCCTCGATGCGATCTGGTCGTCCGCATGCTGCTTGTGACCTACGCACCGCACCTCGATCTCCACAGCCACCGCCCGGACGCCCTTCACCCGCGTTGCAACGTCTTCCGCTGTCAGCTTTTCGGCATAGGTCGACACATGACCGGAGAGGGTCGCAATGCCATCTTCCACCGAGACGCCGATATGGGCGGCGTCGATGCTGGGTTCGAACGCCAGCTCGTCGAGTATGTCCTGTTGGATTCCTAAGTCCGTCATTTCTGCCTCCTGTTGGGTTCCGAACCCCGTTGGCCTCGCGGAGTATGATGCGCCGTCCAAAATTTCCGGCGTTGCGCTCGGTCAATTGAACCGGCGACGACCTGCATCTTCCCAATCGACCGAACGTCAGGCGCGCACCGAACATGTCTTTGACCTTCGTCAACGTGCGGTCGTCCGAGCTGCCATAGAGTGCCCGACAACACACAGGAGTTGTCATGGCCAATCCGATCCTTCACTTCCACGGCGCCGCGGGGTCGGTCACCGGGTCGAGCTTCCTTCTAGAGACCGGTGGCGCGCGCATACTGATCGACTGCGGAATGTTCCAAGGCTCGAAGTCGGAGAAGGAGCTCAACTACAAGCCATTCCCATTTGTAACATCGCGGATCGACGCGGTGTTGCTCACACACGCGCACATCGACCACTCGGGGCTGCTTCCGAAGCTTGCGAAGGCGGGATATGGCGGGCCGATCTATGCAACGCCGGCAACGATCGACCTTTGCACGATCATGCTCCAGGATTCCGGTCATATCCAGGAGTCGGAGGTCCGACAGCTCAACCGAAGGAATCGCCGAAGGGCGCGAGAGACGGTGGAGCCCATCTATACCGCCGACGACGCCCGCAGCATGCTGCCGCAGTTCATCGCGGTCGAGTACGGCGAGTGGCGGGAGACCGTTGGCGGCTTAAGGTTCCGTTACTGGAATGCCGGACACCTGATGGGTTCCGCATCGATCGAAGTGGAGACGGCGGGCGCCGACGGGGCGACAAGAATTTTGTTCTCGGGCGACGTCGGGGCGAGCAACAAGCTGTTTGAAAATCTTCCTCTGGCGCCTTCCGGGGTCGACTACCTCATCTGCGAAAGCACATACGGAGACCGGGAACGGGAAGAGTACGCTCTGAAGGATCGACGGGACCGGCTGCGCGAAGTGGTGGCGAGTTCGAACAGCCCCGGCGGGGTCCTTCTCATTCCCTCCTTCGCCGTCGAGAGGACGCAGGAAGTGCTGACCGATCTCGTCGCCCTCATGGACGAAGGAGAGGTGCCGCGGTGCCCTATCATGATTGACTCGCCGCTTGCATCGCGAGCGACCGAGGCATTCAAGAAGCATGCGGCCGACCTCGGTCACGGCAAGGCGTTCCTTCGCGCTCTGAACGCGCCGAACGTCCGTTTCACCGAGACGGCCGAGCAGTCGAAGGCCCTCGATCTCGTCCGGGGCTTTCACATCATCATCGCGGCAAGTGGAATGTGCGAGGCGGGGCGGATCCGCCACCGCCTGAAGAACTGGCTCTGGCGGCAGGAGTGCACCGTGCTGTTCGTCGGGTTTCAGGCGGCGGGGACGCTCGGCCGCATCCTGCAGGAGGGCGCGACCGACGTCCGCATCCAGGGCGAGGAGATCCACGTCTGCGCCAGGATGGCCACGCTCGACGCCTACAGCGGACATGCGGATGCGAGCGAACTGGATGCGTGGGTTGCTGGCCGGGAACCGATCCGGAAGGCGATCTTCCTTGTCCATGGAGAGGAGCGCGCTCGTGAAGCGATGTCCGCCCGGCTCCCGAAGCAAGTTTCCGCAAAGGTCGTCTGCCCGTCGCTGGACGACGCCTACGAGCTTTCACCGGCGGGTGCACGCCTCATCGAAGACAGGACGCCCGCACGTATCAAGCCGGTCGTGCCCGGCAGGCCTGACTGGAACAACGACTATCAGCGGTTCGTTCTGGACCTGTCCGATCGTCTGAAATCCGTCGCCGACGAGAAGGGCCGCGCGGTCGTGCTGCGCAGGCTTCGACGCGCACTGGACCCGGACGATGTTTCGGCGGTCGAAGGGAGGAGAGACGGCAATGTTAATCATGGATCGTGACTGCAAGCGCGGCGGAGAACGCTTCGCGATACCGACCCAGGGTGAGGTGCAAGGCAAGCTTACCGTCCTGGAGGTCGTCGCTATAACCTGCCTGCGGGAGGTTCTCGCTTCGAAGAATGCCTTTGCGGTCGCTGCGTTAAAGAAAAAGGTCCTGCGGGCCATGAAGGAGCAGTGCGTGCCGTTCGGTCTTTCGTCGGAAGACGAGACGTCCGTCCTCGAGTACGCATGCGAGTTCTTCGAAGAGGCAAGCAAGGAGGCAGGCAGGCAGGCTGCAACGAAGGTGGCTGCGAAGTCCGCTGAAACGGCACGCTCCAGGGCTTCGGGCCATGGATAGGGTCGCGGTCAGCTTCAACGCCGGATCCTCCAGCCTCAAGGTCGGCGTCTTCAAGCTGAAGGACGGTCGAGCACTCCGGCTGGGAGGCGGCATTGCCACGCTCGGGGACCAGCCAAGGTTCACCTTCCGATTTTCTGGCGGGGACGAGGCCGTCGATCTTCCGTCCGGGACAGCGATCGACGCGCGGCTAGTTTCGCAGGTCGTCGATTGCATCGTCGGCAGAGGATTCGACCCCGTCGTGGCCGGCCATCGCATCGTCCACGGCGGACAGGTCTTCGATGGCCCCGTTCTGCTGGAGCCCGAGGTGGTCCTTAAATTGGAAGATCTGACGCATCTCGCGCCGGTGCACCTTCCTCCAGCGCTTGCGATCGTCCACGCAGTCTGGAGCGCATATCCGGACATACCGCAGACGGTGTCCTTCGATACCGCATTCCATTCGTCGCAGAGCAGTCTTGCCGTACGGCTTGCCATTCCAAGGGCGCTGCATGATGCGGGTGTCCGGAGATACGGCTTCCACGGTCTTTCCTATAAGTACGTCGCCGGCGAACTCAGGAAACACGATCCCGACCTGGCCGCTGGCCGTGTCGTCTGCGCGCATCTTGGAAGCGGCGCGAGCCTTTGCGCAATGGTCGACGGCGTGAGTATTGACACCAGTATGGGCTTCTCCCCGCTTGACGGAATTCCGATGTCGACCCGGCCGGGTTCGCTCGACCCCGGCGCCGTCGTCCATCTCCTGCGCAACAATTGTCACGACGCAGATCGTCTCGAGGATTTCCTCTATAACCGTTGCGGGTTGCTCGGCGTCTCCGGGAAAAGCGGCGACGTCCGCGTCCTGCTGGAGGACTTCCATCCGGCCTCCAGGGAAGCCCTCGATCTCTTCTGCTTCAGGATCGCCGGCGAGATAGGAAGGCTCGCCGTCTCTCTGGGCGGGGTGGACGCCATCGTCTTCACCGCCGGCGTCGGCGAGCATCAGCCGGAGATACGCAATGGCGTCGCCCACCATCTGGGTTGGCTGGGTCTCTCGTTGAGCGAGCCCGCGAACAAGATGAACGCGACCGTAATCAGCGCGAGGGAAAGCGAAATCGTCGCCCTCGTCATTCCGACCGACGAGGAACAGGTCATCGCCGACGAAGCGATCGAAGTCATCCGTCGCCACAAGCTTTGACGATCAAACATGTCTGCACTCGGCGACGCGCGGTTCGACGACATTTTAACGGGATAGCCCGGTCATCTTCGCCTATTCACGGCTATCCGTATCTCATTCATCGGTTGACGTGCCGTCGCACCAGTCACCGCAAGATCCATGTGTGCGGATTTGTGAGGAAGGCACGACGACCACGCCGTTCGATTCGACAGCTAGACAACCAGCGCTATAGGCAGCCAATGATTATGACACAGCGGTTGCTTGAATTTCAACGACTTGCGTGGGCATCACATGCTCGGTCGACCGACTGCTGGAAGACCGGACCACTTGGCGGCCACTACTGCCGGGCGGGCCGTCTCAAGTGGTTCTGGCCGGCTCGAATGCAACAGCGGGGTGATATTTCCGCATTCTTGATTTGAGTCAAAGAAGGACGCGGCTGGCAGGTTCATTCTTCGATTGTGAAGGCGGCTGAACACACAGCCAGGCGGAGGATCGTTCAATGGCGAACACAACCCTGTATGCCCGTTCCGACACATCCCCGGCGACGTCGGCTCATGTTTCGGTTCCGGTGCTTGGCGCGACGCTCGCCGCCTTCGCCACCATCTCGTTCCTACTGTGCATGCTGCTCGGCTTCGTCGCCCCTGAATGGGGCCTGCACCGACCATGGCTGCAGTTCTATCTCGGCCTCACGGGCTTCGATCTTCGAAGCCTGGCGCTGGGCCTCCTTCAAAGCGTCATCTTTGGTGGCTATGCAGGAGCATTGATCGCTGCGATCTTCAACTTCATCAGCCGGCGCTTCGGCTGAGCAGCGAGTGGAGCCGCGCATATGGCCGCCGACCGCCGCAGGTTCCCATGGGTGAACGCAGTGCTGACCTTTCTGGTCGCACTCGCACTTCTAATTGCGCCCGCGGCAGGCGCGCAGGCGATGCAGTGCCATGAACGTCCGGCTCACGGACACTCGGGGCTCGAGCATTCCTCCGTGCTGACAATGGACGCCCACGTCTCGCTCCAAGGCGGCCTTCACACGCCCGATCACAAGGGCTGCTGCGCAGTCCCGTGCGGCTTCTGCGTCGTCCTCGCCAGCCTCGACAGGACGCAAGCTCCCGCCGCAACGGGTTCGTTCCTCCGTTTCGCATGGGGCGATCAGACCGGCAGCGGTCTGGCGCTTCCACCGACGCTCGGTCCGCCTCGTCTTCCGGTCTGAGGATGCCGGAGGCTGCCTCGTCGCGGCATCCGGTTGCTTCGACGGGCTTCCCTCCGGACGCCCATGACCCAATGGTCGGCACAGCCGACCCGGAAGCCAGGACCAACTACAATGAATCGCCGTGAATTTCTCAACGACCTGATGGTCGGCGCAGCCGCGCTCGGCACATCGGCCATCCTCAGCCCCATACGCGCCTTTGCACAGGCCGCTACCGCCAAAACGTCTCCTGCGCCGCGCGCCTTGTCGGTCGGCTACAGGACCATCGACGTCAACGGCAAGTCCGCCCGAGCCTTCGGCCTCGTCCAGGCGGACGGGAGACCGGGACTGGTGCTGGACGCCGGAACCCAATTTGACGTCGCTCTATCGAGCGTCATCGACGAGCCGACGCTGATCCATTGGCACGGTCTGACGCCGCCCTGGGCGGCCGACGGTGTGCCCGACAATCCGGCCGCGCTCCTGCGGCCGACGGAAACCCGCCGCTACGCCTTTCCCGTCGGCGCGGGTGGCACGCACTGGATGCACGCCCATACGCTGCAGGAGCAGAACCTGCTCGCCGCCCCGCTGATCGTGCGGACCGCCGACGACCTGAAGCGGGACGAGCAGGAGGTCGTCGTCCTGCTGCACGACTTCTCCTTCCTGTCGGCGGAGGAACTGCTGGCGAAGCTGAAGGGGAATGCCGCGCCTGGCGCGATGCCGATGGAACACGGCTCGATGCAGGGCATGGCCGGCATGCAGCAGATGATGACCGGCAACGACATGGCGGGCATGGCGATGCCGGGAATGGCGACCATGGACCTCAACGACATCGACTACGACGCCTATCTCGCCAATGACCGCACGCTCGACGATCCCGAGATCGTGAGGGTCGACAAGGGCGGCCGCGTCCGTCTGCGCATCATCAACGGCGCAACGGCGACCGCCTTCACCGTCGACACCGGCCGCCTTTCCGGAGAGCTGGTCGCCGTCGACGGGCAGGGTGTCGAACCGGTTGGCGGGACCTCCTTCCCCATCGCCATGGGCCAGCGCCTCGACATCCGCCTGAGCCTGCCCAGGGAGGGCGGCGCCTTTCCCATCCTTGCCCTTCGCGAAGGGGCCGTCGAGCGCGCAGGCGTCATCCTGGCCACTACCCCGTCGGACATCCGCAGAATTCAGGTCGCGGGCGATATGAAGGGACCGGTCCTTGGGCTCGATCTGGAACAGCGCCTGCGTCCCGTCGCTCCCATTGCCGCCCGTGCGGCAGACCGCCGCTTCGGGCTTTCGCTGAGAGGCGACATGGCCGCCTATAGCTGGGGCATCGACGGCGCGGACGGTCTCGTCGTCAAGCGCGGCGAGCGGATCGAGGTCGCGATCAACAATATGTCGATGATGGCGCATCCCATGCACTTGCACGGGCATCATTTCCAGGTGGTCGGCGTCAATGGAGCGCCGGTCGCCGGCGCGGTGCGAGACACCGTCCTGGTGCCGCCGATGGCGAGCGTCGTCCTGGCCTTCGACGCCGACAATCCCGGCCGCTGGCCGCTTCACTGTCACCATCTCTATCACATGGCGACGGGCATGATGGCCTACGTGACCTACGACGGCATCGGCTGAACGCGGATCAAGAGACCGCGACGGCTTCCCCGAACTTATTCGAACGAGGCATCCTCATGAACGACAACCACCCTCCGTCGGCCTGGAGCACTTACAGCCGTACCGTTTTCATCGCCTTTGCCGCGGTCGCCCTGGCGCTCATCGCTTACGAGCACCGCGTGCATGTGCTCGGTATCCTGCCCTGGCTTCTCATCCTCGCCTGTCCGCTCATGCACATGTTCATGCATCACGGGCACGGCGGTCATTCCGGTCATGATCATTCGCGTCACGATGCGCGCATGACACCGCACAAGCCGAAGGAGAAGGAAGATGTCTGACACTCCCGCCTATGGACTCTGGAGCCTCGTGATCATCAACTCCGTGGTGTTCATCGTCTTCGCCGCGAGCTTCACCCGGCTCGAGACCAAGCGCGACTGGCGATCGCTCGGCGCTTTCTCCGCCTTCGTCGTGGCGCTCTTCACGGAGATGTACGGCTTCCCGCTGACCATCTATCTGCTGTCCGGCTGGCTTGGCCGACAGTTTCGAGGCGTCGACTTCTGGTCCCACGACGCCGGCCACCTGCTGGAAATGATGTTCGGCTGGCGTGTCAACCCGCATTTCGGGCTGTTTCACCTCGCAAGCAGCGTCCTGATCATGGCCGGCTTCTGGTTGCTCGCCTTGAGCTGGCATGTGCTCTACGCCGCCCAGCAGAACCATCGCCTGGCGACCACCGGGCCATACGCGCGGGTCCGGCACCCGCAATACGACGCCTTCGTCGTCATCATGATCGGATTCCTGCTACAGTGGCCGACCCTGGTGACGCTAGCCATGTTCCCGGTGCTTGTCTGGGTTTACGTGCACCTTGCGAAGCGGGAGGAGGAGGCTTCGCGGGCCGAGTTCGGAGCTGCATGGGACGCCTATGCCCGAGCGGTTCCCCGGTTCCTCCCGAGGTTCGGCCGCGGAACGGATGCCGCTGGAAGCCATCGCGGAGGAGCTGTCCATGACTGACCACAACGTCCATGAAGGCCATGCCCATGGCGGCCATCGCCATCACGAAGAAGGGCGGCTGGTCACGCCAGCGGCCACCAGGCCGCCGGAGGCGCCGGAGGGCGTGATCTATACCTGCCCGATGCATCCGCAGATCCGGCAGGTGGGGCCCGGCACCTGTCCGATATGCGGCATGACGCTCGAGCCGGAGGTCACGACGAAGGAGACCGGGCCGAGTGCCGAACTTGTCGATATGACCCGGCGGTTCCGGATCGGACTCGCCTTGTCGTTGCCCGTTCTCGCGCTCGAGATGGGCGGCCATCTCACCAACCTGCACATGCTGCTCGGCGCGCAGCTCGCCAACTGGATCCAGCTCGTGCTTGCGACGCCCGTCGTGCTCTGGGCCGGATGGCCGTTCTTCGAGCGGGCCTGGGCCTCGCTCCTCAACCGCAGCCTCAACATGTTCACACTGATCGCGATGGGAACGGGCGTCGCCTGGATCTACAGCGTCGTCGCCACGGCTGCGCCGGACATCTTTCCTGCCACGTTCCGCGCCGCCAACGGCTCGGTCGCGATCTACTTCGAGGCGGCTGCGGTCATCACCGTGCTGGTGCTGCTCGGCCAGGTTCTCGAACTCCGTGCGAGGGAGCAGACCGGCGGCGCCATCCGGGCGCTGCTCGACCTTGCGCCGAAGACGGCCCGCCGCATCAAGGAGGATGATTCGGACGAAGACGTCGGGCTGGACGTCGTTGCGGTCGGGGACCGTCTGCGCGTCCGGCCGGGCGAGAAGGTCCCTGTCGACGGGGAGTTGCTGGAGGGGCGCAGCTCCGTCGACGAATCCATGATCACCGGCGAATCCATGCCGGTTACCAAGGAGGTCGGCGCCAGGCTGATCGGCGGCACGATGAACCAGAGCGGCGGCTTCGTCATGAAGGCTGGCAAGGTCGGCCGCGACACGATGCTCTCGCAGATCGTGCGCATGGTCGCGGACGCTCAGCGTTCCCGCGCGCCGATCCAGCGTCTGGCCGATCAGGTCTCCGGCTGGTTCGTTCCGGTCGTAATCCTCATCGCGATCGTCGCCTTCGTCGCCTGGGGGATTTGGGGTCCGGACCCACGCTTCGCTCATGGTCTCGTCGCCGCAGTCGCCGTGCTGATCATCGCCTGCCCATGCGCCCTCGGACTGGCGACGCCGATGTCGATCATGGTGGGCGTCGGACGCGGCGCCCGGATGGGCGTCCTCATCAAGAATGCCGAGGCGCTGGAACGCTTCGAAAAGATCGACACCCTGGTTGTCGACAAGACCGGAACGCTGACCGAAGGCAAACCCAAGGTCACAGCCCTGAAAGCCGTCGGGGGATTCGACGAGGCCGACCTACTCAGGCTGGCAGCCACGCTCGAGCGGGCCAGCGAACATCCCCTTGCCGCCGCCATCGTCGCAGCAGCCCAGGAGAGGGGCCTTGCCCTGGGCGAGGCCCGCGAATTCGACAGTCCCGTCGGCAAGGGCGTCACCGGTACGGTCGACGGCAGGAAGCTGGTCATCGGCAGCCACCGGATCATGGCCGAGGCGGGCGTCGACCTTGCGGCTCTCATGGCCGAGGCCGAAGCGCTTCGCGGCGAGGGAGCGACGGTGATCTATGTCGCCGTCGACGGCAAGGTGGGCGGTCTTGTCGCCATCGCCGATCCGATCAAGGCGACGACGGCCGCGGCGCTGCGCTCGCTCAAGGAGGAGAACATCCGAGTCGTGATGCTGACTGGCGACAATAAGACGACGGCACAGGCGGTGGCCCGCCGGCTCGGCATCGATGAGGTCGAGGCGGAGATCCTGCCGGAGGACAAGGGAAAGGTGGTCGCCCGGCTTCGAAGCGAAGGACGCGTCGTCGCGATGGCCGGCGACGGGGTCAACGACGCCCCGGCGCTTGCCGCCGCCGACGTCGGCATCGCCATGGGCACGGGAACGGACGTCGCGATCGAGAGCGCCGGCGTCACGCTGTTGAAGGGCGACCTGCAGGGCATCGCAAGAGCCCGCAAGCTCAGCCATGCGACGATGAGCAACATCCGCCAGAACCTGTTCTTCGCCTTCATCTACAACGCGGCGGGCATCCCCGTCGCGGCGGGGGTGCTCTATCCGGCCTTCGGGTTACTGCTCTCGCCGATCATCGCCGCCGCCGCCATGGCGCTGTCCTCCGTCAGTGTCATCGGCAACTCGCTGCGGCTGCGACGCTCGCCGTTGGATTAGGCCAGCGCCGGTTGGTGCACGATGTGCGAATGCCTGTCCTGCGCAGGATAAAAGATGCAGGTGGAAGAGGATCACGCAAAAGGAGAATGGACATGACGACGACAAGATTGCCACATGCAGCCATGCTGGCCTCGCTGATCGCGGTCGGCGGAGCCGGCCTCGCGCTCGCGCAGACGAACGACGCCGATCCGCATCATCCTGCGACATCGGCGCAGGCAACCCCGCCGTCCGATGCGGACGACGGAACGACGGGCCAGGGCCAGGGAGCCATGCCCGGCGGTTCCGGCATGATGCCCGACGGAATGATGGGGCGGAACATGATGATGCCGTCCGGCATGATGGGCGGCATGCCGATGATGGCGATGCGCGGACACATGATGAAGATCATGTTCGCGATCGCCGACGCTGACGGAGACGGCGGGCTGTCCTTCGAGGAGGTGACGGCGATCCACAAGCGGATCTTCGACAGCGTGGACGCGAACAAGGACGGCAAGGTCACGACCGAGGAGATGCAGGCGTTCATGCGGCCGTAGCGGGGCCGAAGGGATCCAACTTCGGAGACTCCGCGAATAGTCGCGGAGCCTCCGTGGATATGATAAGATTGGCGATGCATTGACCACGGGAGGGGGAAATGCGCCGAGTCCTTCTGTCTCTGATCCTTTGCGCGCAGTCCGCATCGATGTCGGCAGCGTCGGGGCTTGCCATCTTCCACACCGCTTCGTTCGGCAGCAGCCGGTCGGTCAGTCTCGGTCTGGCCGAGGGCGGGCCCGCCCGCGATCTCGCCTTTGATTTCGACGTCGTCATCACGCTCTCAGAATTCGACGGTAGCGGCATCGTGCTCTATCGGGACGGAGGAAGACACGAGGCGAGTGTGCGCTGCGTTTCGCCCGCCGTGGTGCGGATCAATTCCGCTAACTATACGGTTGACGTGTCGGCGCGGCCGGGAACCGACTGGAAGCACGATCTCTGGGCGGCGCTCTGCACCTCTCCCGCTTCGTGAGCGGCAGCTCGACATGGCTTGATCGATCGCGACGTCAGCCCTTCCGCGGGCGGACGTCCAGGAACACGTATGGCGCTTCCTCAAGGTTCGTCCTGAGAGCTTTTTCAGTGGCCCAATCGAGAGGCTGAAGGCTTATGCCGCCACGGATCCGGCGAAATTCGTCGCCGCCGCAGGAACCCTCGCGCACTACGTCGGCGACGCCTCCCAGCCGCTTCACGGCTCCAGCCTGCGCAATGGCGACGAGTCGCAGCAGCCCGACATTCCGCGCAAGAGTCCGACCCGCGAGAATGCCGACGGCTCGAAGAAGCCCGCCTATCGGGGCGAGGGCGTCCGTTGCTTGCGAGCGCGTGCCTGGGGCTCGCACTCGGAGTATTCTCTCGTCCTACAGACGGCTCGCAAACAATGCCGCTTCTCTCATCCTGCCGTCCGTCCCGACTTGCGCCTGGACCGATCTGACGGCTGAGCCCGCTAATAAGTCGCAAACCTCTGATGGTCTGCCGATTGCGCAGTCAGCGGATACGAAATAGCCCAAGTCTTTTGTCTCTAGCTGGAGCTACGTGCTGCGTCGCAGCTATATCTTGGCCTCTGACAAATAAATTATCGCATCAACGCGACCATTGCAGGCCCGAAACATAACGTATCACTTCGTCTTGCATTGTGAGAACTTTGGGATTTCGGATCATCTTCCAAATCAAGCGCTGTCAGTGCTTTCTTCGTCTGGCATCCCGCTCGAAGTTGCCGTCGAGCGGGATGTATACTGCGTCACTTAAGTGGCTGCCGGACAAAATGAATGGCTGCCTATTGTAGGCAGTCGCTGATTTTGACGCACAGGGTCTCGGAATTTCAATAACTTCGATATCGTCACAGCCAATTGATTTCGACGCAACAGCCAGATGAATTTGACGGCTCTGGCAAACCGGAATTCTTGCCGGTCTGTGCTGAACCGGATAGTCCTCGCCTTTCAATTTTGAGAGGTTCTTTTCCGTGATTTTGAGACAGCCACTTCCCCAAGGCGTCGCTTTGAATTTCAGCAATAGCTACTATTTCGGCGAGGAGCCTGCGATCGAGAGGAACAACCTTACGGCGGTGAGCGGAGCGACGTTGTCGAATGGCGTCGATGTTCGATGCACACCTGACGGATTGCTTGTGTTCGATTGCACAAACAGTGACCTAGGCAGCGTTGAGCGGTTGGTTTTCCAAGGGCAGGGTGCTGTTCCAGACGAAGTGACGGCCAGCAACGACCACGTCTTTGATATCCAGCGGCGGCGGATGACGTTCGCTGTGTATGTCGCAGCTTGCATCTACGGGACACACGGACGAAACAGCCATTCGGCTCTTTCAGGTATGAGATATCCAAGTCTGGGAGACATGGCGTGGATAACCATCGCGGATGGCAAGTTCATATCCAGACCTGAAGACATTGACCGTCTGCGGACGCCGGGGGGCGGAGATGCTTTGCGAAAGATGCCAATTCCACTAGCAACGGTAGCTCAAGGTCTCGAACTGGCTGATCGGCTACTTGCGCACGATTTCAACAACGCGGATCCGATACAGCTCCTCGCTATGGCCTATCAAGCAGTCGTTCTGCACGCTGCGCAGCATGCTTCCGCGAGCCTGGCATTGTCGGCGGTGGTCGTCGAAGCAGCTAGCCAAGGGACGATATGGGCGAGTGGAATCGTGAATAACACCACCAAAACTCTCGGCGCCGTTTTCCCGACGCAATTTCTAGGATCAAAATCTAGGAATGAAGTTAGAAGCATGACCCAGCAGACCATGGCCTCGGCGCTGCGTGATTGCGGCGTTTTCAGCGGCTATCTTTACGAGCGGATGGAAAATTTGAGGAACGCTCGTAATAAGCTGATGCACAAAGGGAATGATGCGACGCAGCGACAGTCAGGAGAGGCCTTGACCGCGATGCGCGACGTCCTACAGATCCTCTTTTCGGAACCTGGATTTGAGCTGAACGCGGGTTTCACAATGCGGTTTTGAGCGCGCGATGGAGGGGGCGACCGCTCGATCTTAGTTCCTTCAGATCGGTAAGTAGATCCGTTCCACGATGCACTGATCGACCTTGTCTTCAGGAAACGCCAAAGGGATGCCACGGTCCTGCCTGCGTCGACCCAGACCACGCGTACTGCAGCGTGTCTGTTGAGCGATCAGTGCGAACGTGACGTACTTTGAACTGAAATCTTCGAAGTCACTCTCGGCCACTATCCAGACCGGTGCGCGACTTTGATGGAGATGGATCCTTTCGGCGCGAAGGTAGCCCTCGCTCACGAGGTAGGTGAATGCCTTGGACGTCAGCAGCATCCGCTTGCGAACCTCGGCACGATCAAGAGCCGAGCCGGGCGCCTTCCAATACAGACTTTCAATTTCCGCTGGGTCAAATCGAAGGCCGGCGATCCCTTCGTCTTCCGCGCGTCCGCAACGCTTAAAACGTCCTTCGATCACAGCTTCTAGGATGCCTACATAACTGGTATTCGCAAGCTTCACCGCCTTGGAGATCGGCACCAAGGCCTTCGAACATGGCGTGATCGTATTTTTCATGATGCAGTCACGAAGTCTGAGCACCGCGGTCTTCGAATAGCGGTTCTGAAGCCGATAGCTTCTTTCACTGCCTCCGTCACGCTTCACGACCGGTTCGATCAGTCCTCCTTTGAGCAGGTACCAAGCGTGCATGCGATTGATGCCGAGGATAGCGGCGACCTCTTCCAAATCGATCATGTCCCGAAGCTTCCCGAGCGCGTTTTCAACGACCGCGACGGGAATGGTTTGTTCGCCGTCCTTCTGACGAACCGAGTCCAGATGGCCCATTTCGACTAGCAGGCGGCGCAGCGTCTGGTCGCTTGAGCCAGTCGCATCGACCAACGCGGAGACGGTCGTCCATTCGCTGTCCGTCACTTTTCCGAAGAACTCGGAGCCATTGATTACTCGCACTGTTTTGAGCGTGTGCGAGCGAATGCGTTCTCTTAACACGCCGTATTCTGGTTCCTTGAAATTGATCAGAAGGGCGGAGTACAGTTTCCCGTAGAGGGCCTGTCCACCAGCATAAGAAGCCCGACCATTTGATCGGATGTAATCCAGCAGTTCGGTGAAGCCGTGGCTCCCACGGACGATGAAGTCGAAAGCAGTGTTTCGCGCCTCGACCATAGCTTCGTTTGACAAACCAGCGAATGCCGTATCTCGTCCGTAGACGTAGGCAGTGCCGAGTAGTTCGCAGGCGGTGATGCCGACCGCCGGTGTGACGGTATCCAGGAAGTCCCCGTGGTTTCGCCGTCCTTCGAGCCGATCGCAGACGAAACGTTCGAACGCTGTCATCTGTCTTGGTACGCTCTCCAGAATCAATTCAGGCATCGACTCCGCGACGACCTCTAGCTGACTGATCAGGTCATATGGATGACGCTGGAGGCCAACGTGTTCGGCCTCAACGATTTGTGTCAGGTGGACTGGACAGGTCTGCACCGAAAGAAACATCCAATGCGGCCGAAGGCGTCGCCGGGCACCGGGCATAAGACCTTCATCCTGATCGTCTGAAAGGATGCAATGCGGGCAGAAACGCAACCGGCGTGGCCCGACGACCATTCTCTTCCCGAAAGTCGCCCCCGCGACGGTCACGCTCGCGTTATCGTTGGTGACGACGGCGCGGGCGAAAAGTTCGTCTTCGGAACGTCCAACTTGTCCGGCGACTCTTGCAATTTCATCCCGATCGCCCCTGAGGAAGGCCGCCCGATCGATGCCGAGATACCGGAAGAGGACCCGCGAGTTCGGCGCGGAATTAGCCCGCGCGAGGCGTGCGAACCAACTTGTAAGAGGCTCGTGCTCGAAGAGCGGGACGTCGAAAAGAGCGCTCACCCTTTCTTTCTCCGACGCTTAGGAGCCGAAGCCGGATCGACCAGGTAGCCCTTGTCATCCACCTCGCGCTGGATCTTCTGCCAGTCCGCTGACTTGAATACGTTCTGTTCGTCAGGGCAATCCCTGGCGAGGCGTGCGTACCCCTGCGCAAAATGGTTTGGAAGCAGGACGCCGCCGGCCTTGTCGTCCCAGATGCACTTTTCCAGCGAATTCTTGATAATTTGCACGGTCATGCCGAACCGCCAAATTCCGCCGTGCATGAGCCGCTGCACAAATTCGTGAATCAAAGGAAAGCCGATCCTGATGTCGCTTGCGTCAGCAAGCTTCTGCACCGTCTCGACCACTTTCCCGACTGTGGTCTCGTCGTTGGGCATGTCCTTTACGCGGATGATCGGTACGCGCCGATCCAACTGCTTGTGCTCGTCGCGATCCAAGATACCCTCGATCTCCGGAACACCCGACACGATGACCCAAATCGGATATGACGGGGTCTGCATCAAGTTTTTGATCGAGTTGCTCAGATGAGTGTACGCGTGGCTGGTCGGGGCCTCCAGCACATGCTGAAATTCATCAAGCACGATCACACGCGTGCCCATCTTCCTCATTCGATCGAGGAGGATATCGTTCCAGACGACGTCTTCGTTGGTCTCGCCGTGAACGGGCAAGCCGCTCTGAGCGGCGAGGCGCGCTCCCAGCTTCTTCCAGGTACAGCTCGGCGGCGTGACTGCACGAAGGCTCAACGACATCCTATTGTAAAGGCCATCGAAACTGGCGAATGACGGATGGTTGTCCAGAAGATGGTCCAACGCCTTCGACTTTCCGGCGCCGCTCTTACCCAAAATTGTAAGTGCGTACCCGCTCGTTGCGTTCCCCGACATGATATGGGCCAACATGATCTCGATCTCTTTCGCGAGTTCGTCGTCCACTGTCGTGGGAACATGAATGTCCTGGATTTTTTTGATTATTGCCGCACGATCGACCGTCTTGCGCGACGCCGTTCGGAGCAGGTGCTCCATCATGCTCGTAGCGGGCTGCTCAATCACGATTCGTCCTCTTCAGACTCACCAACATTGGCCGAGTCGGTATTGTAGCTTTCCATGATCTGCGCCCATGTGAGCACGCCGTCCGTTTCAGGGGGCTCTTCGACACTGGCGTCGACGTCGTGGCCGACGCTGGCGGGTAGTGGCGCAAACGGATCGGTCCCGTCGGTACTTCCGCTAGGACTATAGGTGCCGTCCCCGTAGTCGGTCGCCGCCTCGTCGACGATCGTGAATCCGGCTACGACCATTTTAGACCAATGATACATCATTTCCGGGGTTGCGATTGGCGAAGCGATGCCCGCAGCCGCCTTGCTGGCGTTGGCGAACACTCTCGCGTCGGCAAGGTTTTTTGCCGCGACCTTGGCGGCGACCTTGGCGTCCCGCCCGAATTGCGACTGCAGGTATTTCATCTGATCCAGCCAGTGCATCACCCTGACGCCCTTCAGACCATCCATCGCACACTCCACCTCGAACCAATCGCCGGCCGGTTTTTTGGAAAAGGGGTCCTTGACATGGATTTTGGAGAGGTCGATCTCGTTGACGCGGACAGACAGTTCGAGATCGTGGCGACGCAGACGTAGAGCCTGGAGCCTCCGATTCGAATAAGGAAGACCCAAAATTTGGATGCCGTAGTTCCCCAGCTTGTACTTGGCGACGATGCTGAAAGCCTCGGCATATTTCTCTTCGCTCGGAACCGGCTTCACACCGCCCTTGCCATTCTGGCTGAAGAAGCGCCACGCCTGGAGCGGGGTCATTCCCTGAAGGCCGCGATGCTTCGTATTGTGGTAGCAATCAACGATCAACATCACGATCAGATCGGCAAGCTGGTCGTCCGTGATGTGCCTGTGCTTCTTGGCATCGTATTTATCCCGAAGCAGGACGTTGCTGAACGTCTGGCCGGAGAGAAGATGGATGTAGCGCTGGTTGATCGTCCGGAAAAAGCGCTCCACTCTACCTCGCAGGTGCGGATGCTTTGACGGAGGGATTGTCACGTTCCCGGTATATGACATTACCGCCTGTTGGAATTCATTCGATGTGTAGCTCGTCCCCGCGTCGACGTGAACGCTCTCCGCGGTTCCTTGCTGCACCCACGAGGTCGTCGTTCCGTAGAGCTGGGTCTCGAACTCCTTCGAACGGGCGACCATCGCAAGTGTAGCGACGGCCGACGCTCCGTCTGGCCCGCCCCATAGAAGTTTCATGCCGCAAACCGATCGGGAGCAAGCATCGAGAGCAACGGAGAGCCACACTCTGCCGTCGTTCTTTTCGCCGATCTTCTCTTCGATGCGGCGCTGCACCTCCGGATGGAGATAGTCCCAGATTCCATTCCTCACGAGCAGTCGGATGACGTCGAGCTTGTGTTCGTCCATTTCGACGACTTCCAGCGGTCGCTGTGGCTGGTATCCGCGACGGGACATGCCGAATTTCCGGATCACCCTCATGGGATCGCCGGCACGGGCCACCTCATTGCTGAAATTTCCTAGGTCGTCGATGATCCGTTGAAACGTTCTAAGTGACGGGACATCGAACCGGGGCATTTCACTTGCCTCGCGTGCATCGTTAGCCTCCGACATTTGTACATAGCAGTCGAGCTTGGTCGGCCTGTCCTTGCTTTGAAACTTCTGAGCATATTCGGCGTGGAAACGCAGCTCGTCGGTGGTGAAGCGCGACTCCTGGCCGACCCGGCCCCGATGACGGGGAGCGAGAGATGTCGGCTCAAGTTCGTTGTCCTCGAAACGCTCGACGAGCCTTCCGAATTGCCGAGGACCGGGAATGACGGCGCGCTTGCCGGTCTTCGGAGGAATGAGAAACTCGTTCTCCGCCTTGAACGCCGCGATGAATTTCGCGTAGCCGGCGTCGGATCGCGGGTAGTATTCTCCGGTCTCGTATCGGTCGAGCTCGAGTTCGAGGAATTCGGCTACCATCCGCACCCGGAAGATCGTCGCCGCCGACATGTCGAAGATCTTGATCCCCTTACGTCTGGCGATCGCATTCTTGGCGCTGAAGTATCCTTCTTCCCATTCGATCTGCTTGTGACGGAAGAGCTCGGAGATATCTGAATATTCGAGTGCCTCCGTCCTCGGCGGGTCCTTCCCGTCGCAGGTTTCGATGAGGACGCCATCTTCCCACTCTGAACCGTCGTTGCCGGTCTTCTTGGATTTCAGGCACCAGTCACGGGCTTGGTACCGAATGAGGTCGTCCTGGGTAAACGTGTATCTGGTGTAGTCGAGCACGGACGCGGTCACTGGCATCGGTTCAATCCTTCGAAATCGCACCGATCCACGATCCCTCCGACATGATGACGTTCTCGGGGGTCGGGTGGTCGAAAATGGCAAGTTGCCTGTCGATCAGGTCCCAAACGGCAGTCCAGATGTTCGCCATAGGGAGATCGGGCAGGAGTTGGGCGAGATGCCAGACCTTAGCGCGTCCGCCGTGCTCCAGCAGTGCATCATGCACGCGCGACGTCTCGGAGTTGTTCCGGACCTCGCGGGTGTGGAGAATGTTCTCGGCCGCGTTAACACGACCTTTCGTGATGTCCCTGTTGGTGACGAGAACGAACCGATCACCACTGTTTTTGGGAAGTTGGTTATTGAGGAGTTTAACCAAACCTGCAGTGGCGCGAGCGGTGCTGCCCTCCGCCTTGACGACGAAATACGTAATCGCGCCACCCACCGCGGTTCGCCGGACGTCGACGATGTGAAGGATAGTCTTGCCCTCGACGATCACGCTATAAGGTCCGTCTTGCCCCTTGATCGCGAGCGTGTCGTGACGGGCGAGCAGGATCTTCACGAGACCCGCTTCTAGGTTGCTCTCCAGACGATGGTAGGTGTTCGTGGAGCGATCAAGGATCACAACACGACACGACGCGATAGTCTTGACGAACTCCTCTTCCTCGACCTCATCGCCGAGCGTCCCCTTGAACGGGATCTCGCGGTCAAACTCGCCGCGCTGAGGCGGCGTTCCAGTCCGCACACCCAGTTCTTCGTTATATTTCGAAGCCTCCTACCTTTCTCGTGACGGTCGAATTCGCGAAGTTGGTCTCGTTTGCGATGGGACGTTCGAGGATGTCGAAGCCCTGGTGACGTGAGTGCATCATATCGATGAGTGCGGCGAGCATGGTCGTGGATCCTATCCTGGCGTACCTTTAGGGAAGACATGCCGGAGACGAACGCCGGCGTGCCTCGTGATGGTCTGGCGCCGTCAGGCGGCGTCGCTCAGCAGGGCGATGTCATGCCCTTCAGCCTCCGCCAGGCGGCGTCGCTCAGCAGGGCGATGTCATGCCCTTCAGCCTCCGCCAGGCGGTACTGAAACGAGGCGATGCGGTTGCTGAAGGTGCGCAACGAGCACGGTCGCAGCTCGTGTCCGGCCGGTCTCCAGTCGTTGAGGTCCTCGATCTCGGACTGCATGGCGGAATAGGCGGCAAACATGCCGAGCGCCCCTTCGACGTGCATCATCGCGTGCTTCTTCTGAAGCGCGACGTTGGTCGCGGAGAAGCAATGCTTGTCGGCCTCGAGGTCGAGGGCTTCGACGATCTCCTCCACGTCGACGACGCCGTACTCCTCGTCGAGTTCGGAAAGATAGGTGCGGGGCAGGATGGACTCGATCAGGTCGCGCATGACTACGTACTCCTTGTGCTGCGACAAACTCTCGGTTCGGCAGGACGACGGCGCAGCCGGCTCGGCGCTCGAAAGAGCGCGCGAGTCCTAGGCCTGCGATGCAGTCCTGGTAGGCACGACGGGGAAATTGGCCGCGCTACGGCCGCTCGGACGTCAGCCTATCGGCTTCGCGACGCGTGCGAGCAGGGCGGTGGCGGCGATGGCGGTCATAGGACCGCGGGAGAACAGCTCAATCACAGGCAACCTCCGGAAGGAGCCGCCGGGCCTCATGGCACGCGACGGACAGGATGAACGAGACGACGACGAATGTCGCGTCAGGCTATCTGCGGAAATTCCGCGTTGTTCCGGGAAACGTTGCGAGCGAATGCCGAGAAGGCTGTATTCTCGTAACCAGACATTTCGAACCCTCATTCCAAAAATCGGTGGGAAGAACTTCGGGACGGCCGAGCCCTCATCGCGGGCACGGCGCAGCTCTGTCGACGCCTACGGGGCCAAGCGGGCAGGGGGCCCGGCTATTATCGACATGACTGCAGTCATGGCATGCTCCTCAAGGCCGGTCCGCCGACATGACGGACCTTACGGCCGGGCTGCACCATAATTCGACAATACACGCAATGCAAGAGTATTTTCCGATGGCATGCGGGCGTGCGTCTTTTGATCAATTTTCAATCGCGACGCCCTTTCAGTATGTTACGACGTCATACGCTTAACAAACTGTCAACTCTCTCGAATCCTGTCCCGATTTGGGACTGGAGACGCGCACGCAAGGATTCAACTAAAGCGCGCAAGGATTCGCATTTATAGGGACAAGTCAGAGACCACATCGGAATAGGTGTCCGCCGCTTCGCCGCAGGGCGGTTCCACGGCTTCGACATGCCATGGCGACTTGACGATCGTCTTCCAGATCGCGTTCTCGGTGAGCAGCTTGATCGCGGGTATCCCTTCCGCCGCCGGAAGCTGCATGAGGCCGAGCTGGTCGAGCGACTTTCCGAACGTTCTTACAATTTGCGACGCGGCCCAGTCGGGATCTTCGACGTGCCACGCGGCCAGGACGCCGTGGCGCACTCCGGGAGACCGGTGGTCAAGCATGGACACGACTTCGACGGAAGTACCGTGCACGGCGCCGACGAGCAGGCGGTCCGGCGTCTCGTGCGTCCAGAGGACGTGGCACCAGCCCTCGCGGACGTCGACCGGCCGCGGGTCCTCGGCGGAGGTCGTTTCGCGGAAGTACTGCAGCATGTCCGGCAGGGCGAGATCTTCCAGCAGGTCAAAAGTCCGCCCCGCCTCGCTTGACCGCGGATCGAGCTCCTTCAAGGTCCGAAGATGTTCGAAGATTTCGTGAGCGAGAGCCCGTGAAGGCTGACCAAGATGATTGCAGAGGGTGAACCAGTCACGTGAACTTTCCCCGGCGACGGATTTGAAGGCGCCCTCAAGAATGAGCGCTGAATACCGCCAGTCGCTGGGTTTTACTCCGGGCGTCCCGTCGATGAAGCCGAGCATGGTCTTCGCACTGCGACGCCGCTTCCCGAGTTCTGTCGCGAGCTGGGGATACACTCCCCACCCGTGGGTGTAGGGATAGTTGTTCGGCGCCATCATGAGCCTGATCGACATGGGAATCTCCTGGTGAGCGTACGCCCCACCGTCTCTTCACATGTCGCAAGGTACAACGCCTTTCGCCGTCCCCCGGTGACTAGGATCGGCGGTCGGGAACAGGCCAGCTCGACTGGATCACGTCGTCGTTTGCTGCCTCTCCGACATACCAGCCGACGGGCGGCTCCACATGCCAGACGTCCGCACGAGGATCGTAGACGCCGGGGAGTGGGAAATGCTGATGGATCAGGCAGAAGTCGGCGGCGTTGAGGGTGGCGATTGGGAGCTGGTGGGCGATGGAGAGGGCCGCCAACATTGTGTCGCAGCCCAGGTTGACCCGGTCCTGTTTGATCGTCCTGCCATACCTGTCCTTCTTTTCCGGAGTGAAGAAGAAGTGCTTGAGAGGGGGGTGCGCGGCCATCGCCCCGAGCACACGGGCCGCGGCCACGTCCATTTCAGGCTGAACCATACGACTGGCGAGAAACTCCTCGAACCAGGCGAGCAGTTCGATCGCCTTCTTCGAATTGTGCCGCTGCACGTTGCGGATGCCATATTCAGTCTCATAGATGGTGATCCACGAGACGGCGAGCGATCCGCGAGGCAGTTCCGCCAGCCATTCCCAAACCCAGTCCGGAGGCTCGGGAAGATAGGCCACGCTGATTATGTTGGTATCAACGAGAATCTGCCCCACCGGCTCGCCGCTTCCAATTGTTGGTCCCGTCTAAACGAAGGTATGCTAACTGCTTTGCGCCTGTTAAAATGTTACCGTTCGAATCTTTGTTGGCGGTGGAATGGAATGAACCCGGTCTGGACGGCCAAGGACCTCGAGAGAAATCTTGCGCGGGTGCTGGAACAGGCAAGAACCGTTGGTCCGCAACGGATTCGCGACGAGACGGGTATTTATGTGCTCAAGATCGAAGATGACTTCAGTAAGCCGGATGCCGCCGATTCTCTGTTGAAGTTGCGTCCCAAGGGCTAGATTTCGGCGCCCCCACGGCAAGGATTCGTTAACTACGTTCCAAGCTTGAGGCCACGTTACCAGAAGTGCCGACAAATTTGTCAGCAGGCGCTACGGCGCCAAGCGGTGATTGGGTGCCTTCGAGATCGGCAGCTTAAAATTTACTGACAGACAGGTCGACTGCCCGATCCCGCCGAAATCCCCGCGGTCTTGCGATCGGCTTCGAGCCATCGCAACTGGTTGTTATCACGCCTCGTCCAACAGCATCTCCGCGGTGATCTTATCCGTCACCAGGATGTTCACGTATCCGCCACGCAGCGCGGCTCGGATCGCAGGAACCCCGTCTTTTCCAATAGCTGCGGCGAACGGCTACGCGACCAAGTTAGGACCGTCGTCGATACGGTCGGCGCAGGCGAGACGTTCGATGCCGGCGTGCTTGGCGTCACTCGAGAGGCAGTGCCTGCTCAGGGCACGAGTTCTGCCGGGAAGGGGGCCTCACGATTTCGCTTTCTCGCCAACGTTTGCTTAAGTTGTTCTCTCGCCACATGGCGGCAGAGTGGATCGTGCCGGAAATCTTCGACAAGATGTCGAACAGGCGCGTTCAAAATTGACGAACTGGTATGACGATCTGAGGAGATCAAAGCTCTTCCGCCGGCTCGCCCACCTTCAAAGTAGCAAAAGTCTTTTCACGATCGGACCGAGCTGGGAATACGGCAGGTACGATGCGCCGACCACTAACATCGGCAGCAGTGCCGGCACCAGAACAGGCAGGACGTTCCCCTTGTTGATCAGCATCGCGGACGTCTTCATTGATGCGAGGTAGACCGGTTTCACATCGCGGAATTCCGCCACCTCTGGCTCTCTTTCATCACCGACGACATTATCTCCGAGCGTCGCACGTTCGCTCCATCGCTCGAAATCCGTCACCTTCGAGAGAGACAGCAGGATCGTCTTCCTTTTCAGACGGGAGACTTGCATGGCGACGCCGACGAGTGGAACAGCATAGTAGATCACGACCACCACCAGCCACGCCCCGCAGACGGCGGTGAACAGACCGGGTGTCACGGTCTCGCGCTGCATCACATGGCCGACGCCGGCCGCGAAGACGGAACTCACCGCAAGCGTGAAGAGGCCATAGCCGGCTTGGTAATAGCTGAGGAAGCCGAGGCCGCCATGGCCGTCGGGATGCGTGACCACGAGACGGAGATGGCACCTTGCGACGCTCGACAGGAATAGGCACCAGATCACATGCTTCCATACGAGACGCGTCAGCAGGAACCAGTAGACGGTGTTGCCGACTGCCAGGCACCAGAAGCCTGTCATCGAAATGCTTCCGTCGCCGACCGCCCATGGGGGCGCGGATCCGCCAAGGAACGTGGACGCATTGAAGACCGTCGCGGCGAGCGCCAAACCTAAGCAGATGAGTTCCGGAAAGCCGGCAGTTGTTCGAGCGCCTGCATCACGCAGGGCCTTCCGGGTGTCTGGGATGGATTGCGACGACACGAGCGGAATCCTAAAGAGGATTGAAACGCACTCGTCGAGGGCGAAACCGATGGGCTTTTCCGCCAGCGTCAGCAGGACCGGCGCGATCAGGAACTTTGCCCACGCTCCCCAGTCGTGAAGGAAGAGGCCGGCCCCGTGTCCGCCGCTGGTCGCCAGCAGAAGCAGCACCGGGATTGTCCAGCATAGGCCTGCGAAGACGAATGCCCGCCATCCGCGCTTGCGTATGCCAAGCCGGGTCATCAGCTCGTAGAACGGCCCGCCATGCATGATCCGCAGGCGATCGTCGTCGCTGGCCATTCTACCCCTCCGCGGCCACCACCTTGGCTTGCTGCGTGCGTATCGCGGCCGCCGCAGCGGCAGCGCCGTCCCTATCGTCGCCGCCGACCTGCACCGACGGCGTCGCGAATTCGATGCCGTTCGCCTGGAAAGCCTCTCGAATTTTCGCATAGGCCTTGCGCCGGATATAGGTTTGCATTCCGGGCACTGTCGTCATCGCAAAGCTGAGAACGATGCCATAATCGCCGAACTCCTCGACACCCTTCATCTTCAGCGGCTGGATAAACATCGGCCCCAGTTCCGAATCGGCCTGCAGCTCGGCGCCGATCTTTTTCGCGAGCTTGCGCGCCTTCTCTATGTCGGTGTCGTAGCTGACATTGACCCGGAATTTGTCGATGACCCAGTCGCGGCTCATGTTCTCGACGGCGCCGAGCTCGCCGAACGGAACGGTGAACACCGGGCCGCGGTGATGACGAAGCCGCACCGACCGGAGGCTGAATCCCTCGACGGTCCCTTTGTAGCTCTTCGCCTGAATGTATTCGCCGACACGGAAGGCGTCGTCGAGCATATAGAAGACCCCGCTGATGACGTCCTTCACCAGCGTCTGCGATCCGAAGCCGAGCGCCACGCCGAAGATGCCCGCACCTGCGATCAGCGGCCCGATTTCGACGCCGAGCTCCGCAAGCACGATCAGCCCGGCGATAGCCGCCACCATCACGGCCAGCACGTTCCGGAAGATCGGCAGCAGGGTGCGAAGCCGCCCCCGCCGGGCAGCCTGCGAAGGATCGTTTCCAGCTTCGGCCTGCACCGAGAGGCGCCGGTCGATCCACGACTTCGCCAGGTGCCATGCGAGATCGGCAAGCAGCAGGACGACGACGCTCTTCAGAAGTCCGTAGGCCACCGAGGCCACGGCAGGATCGCTGTGAACAAGCGAGTTGGGATCGACCCTCCACACGATCGCCACCCATGCGACGGCGATGGCGACAACGACGGCCCGGCTGCCGCGGACAAGCAGGACGCGCTTGGTGCTATCGGGTTCCGAGCGAATCGTGTCGGCTGCCGTCTGACCGGCGAACCGAAGCGCCGAGGGCAGCGTCATCGCGTAGACGCCCAGCCAGAACAGACCGCGGAGACCGACGCACCAGAGTGCCCAGATGATCACGAAGGCAAGGCAGAGCGCGATGCGCATGCGAAGGGGCCTCTCGGACGAGGAGACGACGCCCTCAACGGCCAGGGCGAGAAGAACGATCGAGAAGCAGAACGAGATCGCCGCCGTCACCGAGGGGTCGACCGACAAAGGCCGGCCGAGGCTTGCCGCTGCGATCCCGACGATCGCGGCCCCCGCGAAAATCTTCGTCCGCCTGCGAGCGGAAATTGTCAGTACGGCCGTGTCGAGCAGCGCCGAGATCGCCCGATATGCCGAGAGCGCCAGCAGCGAGACGAGGAGTACGATGCGTGGGAGTGCAGGCCAATCGAAGGCAAAGTAGACGGCGGCCATCGCCACCGCAGAGATGCCAATGGCCAGCAGGCGCTCCTGCAGCCCTTCCATGCGCCTTCTTGATCGCGCAAAAAGACGTTCGGCGAAAAGTCCGACTGCCATCAGCCCAAGGAATGCGACGAAGACAGGCAGCCGGCCATGGGACAGCGCATCTTCTCTCGTGCGAGCAGCGGCGGCCATCACCTCGGCGGGAATCCTTGGCATTGCCTGAACGACACCATCGATCCGGCTCCGGGTGGCAGCCTCCCATGTGGCCAGCCCGGAGTCCGCTTGCTGGACAGTCGTAAGTGCCGGGCCGGGCGCTTTCTCCAGCCATGCCCGGACCTCGGGATCCTGCAGTAGCCGCACGAGGTCGTCGACCTTCTGCGGCCGCGGCGCTTCCTGGGCAGTGGCGACGACGGACATCAACACGAACAGGAGGAGTCCGCCGATCCATTTCATGCGCATGTCCTTCTATTTCTCGAATGAGAAGACCTTCTTCCAGTCCGCCTTCATATCGACAACCAGCCAGTTGCGGCGCTCCGCTTCGTCGAGCGCCTTGTCGAGCTTGCCGATTTCGCTGTTTCGATCGTAGGCGACCTCCCGTTCCGCATCCGTGTGATGGACGATCATCGCAAAGCTCGGACCCTTGGCGGTGACCCATCGCAGCATCTCGTAGTCGCCGTCAGAATTCCCGGCCACGAAGATCGGCTTGCGCCCGATGAACTTGTTGATGCCGGAAGGCTTGCCGGCGCCATCGTCGACGAAGTCGATCTTCGGCAGCCTGTTGAGCACGGGCTCGTCGCCGACAATGGCATATTCCGTCGTAATGGTGCTGCCGACCACCTGTTCCGGCGGGATGCCGTACATTTTCTCGGTCATCGGTCGCATGAATTCGACGCCGCCGCCGGAGACGATGTAGGTCTTGAAGCCGTTGGCCCTGAGGTAGTCGAGGAGTTCGCGCATCGGCACGAAGGTCATCTCGTCGTATGGTTTTGCGGTTTTCGGGTGCTTGGCGCTCGCAAACCAGTCGGTGACGATCTTCGAGAACTGGTCCGTCGTCATCCCGGCATGCGTCGTCATCGCGAGATCCATGATCCCTTTCTCGCCGCCTTTCATCACGCCCATCGGATCGCCTGCCAGCACCGACTTGAACGGCTCCTTGGCCTGCCATTCAGGGTGCTCCGGTGCGAGCGTCTTCACACGGTCGAGCATAAAAGCAAACTGGAAGTAGATGGGTTGCTCCGACCAGAGGGTGCCGTCATTGTCGAAGACCGCGATCCGGTCTTCGGGAACGACGTATCCCTCGCCGCCCTCGGCTGTCGTTGCCTTGACGAAATCCATGATCCTGGTCTTCGCCGCGGTATCGTTCCAGGACGGCAGGACCTCCTGCGCCATGGCCGTTCCGACGACGCCACTGACGAGTAGCAGCGCGGCGACGAGAAATGATGCAAGCACGGTATCGGAAGCCTGGAAACGTCTTCTCATTTCGCTTCTCCTTCGGTGCGCCTGACGCAGCGGAAGCCGACATGGCTGGTGGACGTATCCTCGGGCTCGGCGTGGCGGGCGGCAGGACGGTAGCGTCTGCAGTAGTTTGGGGCGCAGAGATGGGAGCCGCCCTTCAGCACCCGCCGCGCTATCCGGATTTCCGGCTGGCGCGGATCGTAGCTCGCCTCGGCGTCGCGCCCGCGTGGGTTGCTCGGAATGCAGCACGAGTGCTTCGCCGGTTCGGGATGCCGGGTCGACCAGTAGTCGCTGGTCCATTCCCAGACGTTGCCGATCATGTCGTAGAGGCCGAAGCCATTCGGCGGGAACGATCGCACAGGCGAGGTGCGTTCGTGTCCTTTCGGCTTCGTCGAGTGGATAGGGAACGTGCCGCTCCAGGTGTTTGCCATCGGCACACCGCCCGGCGCGAACTCGTCGCCCCATGCATATTCCGCATCATCCAGCCCGCCGCGGGCGGCAAGCTCCCATTCGGCTTCCGTCGGCAAATCGAGCCCCGCCCAGTGCGCATAGGCAGCGGCGTCCGCGTAGGCGACATGCACGACCGGATGGTCGAGCTTGCCGCGCAGATCGCTGAGACCGCCGAGGGGGCGGCGCCAGTTCGCACCGAACTTGAATGTCCACCACTGGGAGATGTCAGCGCCGCTGACCGTTTTCGGCTGCGTGAACACCAGCGATCCCGCCCTCAGCATCTCAGGCTTCGCGCCGGGATAGTCCCTCGGATCGGGAGCTTTCTCCGCGACGGTGACATATCCCGTCGCCTCGGCGAATTGCTTGAATTGCCTGTTGGTGACCGGCGTTTCGGCCATCCAGAAGCCGTCGACGGTCACGGGATGGGCCGGGGCCTCTTCCGGATAATGCTTGTCGGATCCCACCGTGAAGGTACGACCGGGTATCCAGATGAATCGGTCCCGTTCCGTCATGTTGTCGAATGCTAAAGCCATCGCTGTCTCCAGAACTGATGGGCTGACCTTAGCTCTCGCGAAGCAGTGTCCCGGCCACACCGGAGCATTACCAAGCTTCATCTAGCTTCGCGACTAGCGGCCTCGATCTCTATCTCGACGCCGGAGAGGACAACTGTTCCACGACCTTGTCGAGATTGAAGCTTGCGGGTTTTTGCCTCGGCGGAAAGTCCTTGAAACTGCTCAGCCAATTTGCCGCCAGTGCTTGCAAGGGAACCTGAACAAAAGCGTGGTCCGCCAACCATTTGTCGTAAAGAATTGACTCATCTCCCCGTTCGAAGGGATCGGCGCGCAAGTTGAACAGCTTCGGAATGCGCAGCTCTTCAAAACCGCGCATCCAGACGCCGATGCCCTCATGGTTCTGCTCCATGAAGACTGCCTTCCAATCATCGTAGCGAAGCGAGACAAGCTGGCCGTCATCGTTCCAGTAGATGAATTCGCGCCGCGGCGCGTCCTTCACCTCACCCTTGAAGAAGGGAATGAGATTGTAGCCGTCGAGATGGACCTTGAAGGTCTTGGTGCCGAACTGGCCGCCCTTGAGGCACTTCTCGACGATATCGGGATCACCGCCTGCGGCTGCGAAAGTCGGCACCAGGTCGTAATGCGCGAAGGTTTCGTTGAAAACGGTTCCGGGCTTGATGGTGCCAGGCCAGCGGATCAGCATGGGAACCCGGTAGCCGCCTTCCCAGTTGGTCGCCTTCTCCCCGCGAAACGGCGTGTTGCCGCCATCCGGCCAAGACATCACTTCCGCGCCGTTGTCCGTCGTAAAGACGACGATGGTGTTGTCAGCCACTCCGAGCTCTTCGAGCTTCTGGAGCAACTGCCCGACATAGCCGTCCAATTCCACCATGCCGTCCGGGTAAGGTCCCAAACCCGTCTTGCCCTCGGATTCCGGCTTCAGGTGAGTCCAGACGTGCATCCGGGTTGGATTGAAGTAGCAGAACCACGGCTTGTCGGCCTTCTGCTGCCTGTCGATGAAGTCCATCGCAGCGCCCAGAAATTCCTGATCCACCGTCTCCATTCTCTTGGTGGTGAGCGGTCCGGTGTCTTCGATCCGTCCGTCGGCAGACGCCTTGATGACGCCGCGCGGCCCGAAGCGTTTGGCGAAATCGGGATTCTTCGGGTAGTCGGGGTTCTCAGGTTCTTCCTCCGCATTGAGATGATAGAGGTTGCCAAAGAATTCGTCGAAGCCATGGTTGGTCGGAAGGAACTCGTCCTTGTCACCCAAGTGGTTCTTGCCGAATTGCCCGGTTGCATAGCCGAGTGGTTTGAGAAACTCGGCGACGCTCGGATCCTCTGCCCGCAGACCGATATCCGCGCCGGGGAGCCCGACTTTCGTCAGACCCGTGCGAATGGGAGATTGCCCAGTGATGAATGCGGCGCGACCGGCAGTGCAGCTCTGTTCGCCGTACCAGTCCGTGAACATCGCGCCTTCGGTCCCGATACGGTCGATGTTCGGTGTGCGGTAGCCCATCATGCCGTGATTGTAGATGCTCGCATTGAACCAGCCTATGTCATCCGCCATGATCATGAGGATGTTCGGCTTGCGCCCACCCCCTGACGACGAGGCCTGTTGCGCTATCGCAAGACCGGGCGCTGACAATGACACCGCACCTGCAGCGAGGGCAGTACCTGCCGCCAGCAGATCCCGTCTACTAATCCCCTGCCGAATTCCACTAGGCGCTCGATTCTTCATTTCATTGACCATTGGCGTGTCTCCCGGCAAGGCAGGTGGAACCTAGGCCCTCAGGCTAGCGACACGTCAAAATGAGGGAAGCACGTTACTGTAAACCTGACGGGGTGTTACAGTAACAACTTCGCGTCGTGGGAAGCCGTGGCGTCGCCGCTCGACGCGATTGGCGGATCAGCGATGTGAATCCAGTCGGAGATCAGGCAACGTAGACGCAGATTGCCGCTACGCGTCCGCGCACCAAGAGAACCTTGTTACCGTTACAATGGGCCTTCCGTTGGATTCAGGTCGGGCAAGGCTGGCTTGGCTGGCCGACGATCGGCGGTCGGCAAGGTAATCGCCGACGCCAGCGCCGCCCGGTCCCACTGCACGTCGCGCGACCTGAAGAGCCGCCGCTCGAGGATAGCCAACTGAACCGTGAGGCGCGGACAGGCCTCCGCTTCCACCCACTCCGACGTTGTCCGGTATCCCAGCTTGCGGCTCCAGTCCTGAAGCCCCCGGTAGACCGCGAGGTCGTCACCTACTCCAATGATCGTTCGTATCCGGCCCAGCCTACGCCGCGGAGAATTCCGGCCCCGCGCGCGCGCATCCGCCACCCAGGTGCGAATGGCCGGTAACCGCCGCCATGCGAAAGCGGCGACCGCCAAATCGATGGCGCACAGCGAGAGGACCAAAAGCCAACCTCTCCGGGCGCGGCTCGCATGGGCATTCACGTCGCCTTGAAGCTCGGGCTGGATGCGTTCCGTCACTGCAGCCTGCGCGACGACGACGTCGGTAGCGGGAAGGGCCGCGGCCGAAAGGACGTGCCCGTCAACGTCGAACCACGGATACGAAATCGCAGGAAGCGGAAAGCGCCCCGTGCTAGGGGCCGTATAGACGACCGTCTCGGTCCGCATGCTGCCAGTTTCGACGCTGCGGCCGATCCCCCGCTGCTCGATGCCGTCTGCAAGTACCGGAGGCTTTTCGTACAGCGACATCCCCGCAGTCGTGCCGAATTCGACCGGAGGTATCAGCATCGCCTGTGTGTCCTCGGCAAAGACGACGACCGTCCTCACCAAAGCGTCGCCTACCTTCAGGCTCGCCGGGTCCCTGTCGAAGAACTGCGTCATCGTCAGGCCGCGTGCGGCGAAGGGAGTAGCGGCCTGGTGGGACGAAGCGCCGACCTCGAAGGAGGGAAGGGCGACCTTCACAATCGCCTTCGTCGAATTGCCATTGGACGAGAAGCCGAGATCGATCTCGACCACCGGAAGCTGGAAGGACCCCGCCTTTTCCGGAACGACCGCATAGCTTCTACGGATCCCGGCATATTGCGTGCCGTCGATCGTCTGCACCAGGTTCTGAGCGCGGTCGGTGGACAGCGTTACAAGCGCATCCGGCACATCGAAGAGCGGAAACTGCGGCGGCGATGTGAAGAATTCCGGCGCGAACACGTCGACGACGACGTGCACCTGCAGGCCGGGAACGATGCCTTCGGCGCCTTCGATCGACGCGCGCCCGAACGGCTCGGCTGCGAAGACGTATGTAGAAGTCAGAAGGCCGATCAGGAGCATGAGCAATCTCATTGCGAATTCCTTCCCGCCTCGATCGAGAACTTGCGGGCCATCAGGTCGGCCGGGCTGACGTTGATGTTCTTCATCCACATCTCGGAGGTCTGTTCGGCGACGTTGATGGTGCCTTCCTTGCCCTGCTTTCCCTTGTCGTCGAACTGGATGCTGTCGGGCGCTTCGCTCGGCTGCTCCGGCTGCTCTTCGTGCTTTTCCTTCTGGGCCTCGAGGAGCTGCTGCGCGACGGCGAGGTTCGCAATCGCGTCCCCCCAGTCCTTTCGCTTCTGAAGCGCCTTGCCGTAGGCGGCGACGGCTTCGTCGAACTTTCCGAGATGAAGAAGGGAGTTGCCCTGGTCGTACCAGCTCTCGGCGGTATCGACGGAAGCAAACGCGTCGACCGCCTCCTGAAACTTGCCGGCTCGATAGAGCGCGACGCCCCTCCACATCGGGTCGGCGAAGTGCCCAGCAGCGGCGTCGAAGTCGCCGCGTTCGAAGGCGATCCGCCCCTGCTGGTCCTGCGTCAGCCACATGTCCATCAGACCGTCGGCACGTGCGCTGTCTGGCGAGAACATATGGACCGCCAACAGCACGGCGCTGGTTCGCACCACCCACCCCTTGCGGAAGGAGAACGCCATTGCGACCGACAAGGGCAAGATCAGCCACCAGCCCAGGTCGCGCCAGCGGTCGCCATCTTTGGCCTGCTTCTGCGTAAAGTTCGCACGCACCCGCTCCGCTATCCACCGCACGTCCGTGTCGTCATCGGTCACCGTCGCGACGTCGGCTCCGGTCTCCTTTTCGGTTTCCTCCAGCCCGGCGAGGTCGAGCTTCGAGAACAGGCGTGATCCGGAAGCGTCGGAAGCGAATCCTCCGTCGTGCGTCTTCACCGGACCGCCGGCCGACGTGCCGACACCAAGGATGATGATGCCGTTCGAATTGGATTCGATCGCCTTCGAAGCCGCGTCTTCGACTCCGTCGGTCAGCAGCAGGATCGTGCCCGACGCCTTTTCCTTTTCGAGGAGCTTGTCCGCGAGCGACAGGGCGGCTGCCGTGTCCTTGCCGGGCCTCGGCATCAGCCGCGTCGCCAGAGCATCGGAGTAACTTTCGAGCAAGGCAGCGTCCTCTGTCGGCGGCAGGACGAGATGGGCGGTGCCCGCATAGGCGACGATCGCAGTCCGGGCACCTTGCCTCGTATCGATCAAGTCCTTGATCTTCAGCTTGGCGCGCTCGATCCGCGACGGGGTCACGTCAATGGCATCCATCGTCTGCGACAGATCAACCGCGATGACGAGAGGCGCGGTGTCCTCGACGAACGGCGGCGGTTCACGCTGCCACGTCGGGCCTGCCGCGCCGACGATCCCGGCGACGAGTACCCCTGCCAGGACCCATGACGGCCGGATCCTCGAGCCTGCCGACCCGTCGACCATCAGATTGTCGAGCAGATGCGGCGCGATCATGCTCTTCCACTGCGACCGGACGTCGCCCGAGCGGGACGCCAGCCACAATATCAGTGCCGGCAACAAAAGCAGGAGCAGCAGCCAGGGGCGAATGAAGTGAAAGTCGGCGATCATGCAATGGCTCTACGGCGAACGAAGCCGACTGCGCCGGCAGACGCATGAAATCCTGCCAGCAGCAGAACGGCTGCCAGCAGCGGCCATTGAAATAGCTCGACCCGCGGCCTCCACGACAGCTTTTTCTGGTCTCCCGGCGTGATCTGGTCGAGCACCTGGTAGATGGACGCGAGCTGCGCCTGGTCGCCGCCGAAGAAGTATCGACCGCCGGTCTTCTCCGCGATCTTCTGCAGCGTCGCCGTGTCGAGCTTGTCCTCGCCTGTTGCTAGCGGGTCGCCGATACCGACGGCATGGACGACGACGCCTTTCGACTTCGCAATCTCGGCAGCCTTCAGCGGCGGCATCCGGCTTGCGGTGTCGTTGCCGTCCGTCAGAACGATCAGCACCTTCTCCGGAACGGTCGTCTTCTCGAACATCTTGACCGCCAGCCCCAACGCGTCCCCGAGCGACGTCCGCGGTCCTGCCATCCCCGGCACGGCGTCGGCGATCATCGTCTCGACCAGTGCGTGGTCCATGGTGAAGGGCGCGAGCGGGTAGGGGGCATCACCGAAGGCGACAAGGCCGATCCGATCGCCGGGCCGCCTGCCGACGAAGTCGGCGACGACCTGCTTGACCGCGTCGACACGGGCAAGCGGCTTCCCATCCGCGCCGGGGAAATCCTTCGTGTCCATCGACTGCGAAAGGTCGAGCGCCAGAAGAATGTCGCGCTGCGGTTCGACCTTCTCGATCGGCGGCTCGACGAATTGAGGACGGGCGAGCGCCACCACCACGAGGCACCACGCGGCTCCTTCGCACAGGATCTGTGGCCATGTCCTGCGGGCGATCACCGAACCTTCGGTCGGTCGCACCCCGGCCGCCTCGGCCACTTCGGTGAAAAAGGGCAGTCTGATCGACGCGGACGTTTCCCGATGCGGCGGGAGCAGCCACCAGACCAGCAGGGGAACGGGGAGCGTCAACAATAGCCATGGGAGATCAAGCTGGTACATGGTGACGCTCGATCCAGTTGCGGGCGGCGGCCACCAGGTCGCTGCAGACGTTCGATGGAAGGTCGGCGACGACCTCCGCACCATGGTATTCGAAGTCGTCCAGCAGCCGCTCGAGGGCATGCCCGGCACCATCCAGATCATGCTCCTCAAGAAAGCGGGTCCAGGCGTTGGCCGAAAGCGAGGCGACTTCAGTACGGGGCCAGGCCGCCAGCGCCGTTCGCTTCAGGACCTCGCAAAGGTCTCGAATGCCATCGCGCCGGGTCGCAGAGTTTCGAAGCTGCTCGTCGATGACGGTCAGGAGGGCCAAGGCTTCGCGCCGGTATGCGTCTGCACGATAACGCAAGATCCATCGGATGCCGGTCAGAGCCAACATCACGAGCAGGGCGCCCGCGAGAACGCCCCACCCCCATGTCTGCGGCATCCATGACACCGGTTCGAGCGTCGCGATGTCGTGCAGTGATCGCAGTGCCGCTTCCGTTATCGGATCAGGTTTCGCCGTCGGCTCCATCAGCGTCTCCTCTGTCGCCAGGCGGACTGCTCGAGAAGTCGCCGAAGCTGAGGCGCAGTCTCCTCGGCGGCAGAGACCGGCAGCATCGCCAGTCCGAGTTCGTGCTGCCATGCACGAAGTTCCCGCCCACGTTTCCGCGCGAAGGCGTCTATCGAGGTGCGGACGCTTGCTGTTCGAAGCGCCAGCTCCGCCTGCGGACCGCCGCCGCTGACGACGATGTCGCCGGAGACCGGCAGCTCCAACAGGAAGGGATCGTAGACGAGAATGCAGACGACATCGTTGCGGGAGGAGAGGCGCAGGAGAAGGTCTCGGGTAAGCTCCGTATGTCCGTCGAAGTCGGAGATCACCACCACGAGGTGGTCGTGATGCGCGATGTTCGAGACGGTTTCGAGCACGGCGTCGAGCTGTCCGGACGCCGCCGCCGAGGCCGCATCGGCCCTCAGTTCCTTGTTCTTTTCGGCGATCCGGTTCGCGAAGGCGATCACGGCGTTGCGACTGCGATGCGGCTTCACCTCGCTGGTCCCACCGTCGCCGAAGACGAATCCGCCGACCCGGTCGCCGGAACCAAGGATACGCCAGGCGCAGAGCATCGCGGCTTCCGCTGCCGTGACCGATTTCATCGAGCGCCTGCTGCCGAAGAACATATTGATGCGCTGGTCGATGATGATCAGAGCCGGGCGTTCCTTCTCTTCGGAATAGACGCGGACCACCGGTCTGCTGGTTCGCGCCGTGACGCGCCAGTCGATGGAGCGGATGTCGTCGCCGGGTAGATAGTCGCGAAGTTCTTCGAAGATCAGTCCCCGGCCGCGCATCGCCGACTGCATGCGGCCCGCAAGCTGCTGGTGGCTGCGCGCCTTCTGGACGAAGCTCAGATCTCGGGCTCTCGCTTCGAGCGCGACCAGTTCGTCCGTCGAAACATAGACGCCCGCATCGCTCATGAGACCGCCACCAGTTCGACGATGCGGTCGATCACCTTGTCCGGCGTGGTATTTGACGCATGCGCCTCGTAGGACAGGATCAGCCTGTGGCGAAAAACGTCGTGGACGATCGCCTTGACGTCGTCAGGGGTCACATAATCGCGCCCCTTCAGCCAGGCATAGGATCGCGAAACCTTGTCGAGGCCGATCACACCGCGAGGGCTGGCACCCACCTGCAGCAACCTCGCGAGATCCTTGTCGTAGCGGTCGGGATAACGCGTGGCGAAGACGAGCGCTACCATGTACTTCTCGACGGGCTCTGAAACGGTAACAGCGCCGATTTCCTTCCGGGCGTCGAAGATGGCCTGTGGGTTCAGCTTCTCCGGCAACGGCGGCTTCGTGCCGCCATGCGTCTGGTTTTCCTCGTCGCGGTTGAGCCGCATAATGGCCGCCTCCGACGTCTCGTCGGGATAACCGACCTCGACATGCATCAGGAAGCGGTCGAGCTGGGCTTCGGGGAGAGGGTAGGTGCCTTCCTGCTCGATGGGGTTTTGCGTTGCCATCACCATGAAGAGTGGCGGCAGCGGATAGCTCTTGCCGCCAACGGTGACCTGCCGTTCCTCCATGGCCTCGAGCAGAGCGGACTGCACCTTGGCCGGCGCGCGGTTGATCTCGTCCGCCAGAATGAGATTGGCGAAGATCGGCCCCTGCTGGAACTTGAATTCGCCCTTGCCGCCCTCGCTGAAGTAGATCTCGGAGCCGGTAATGTCGGCCGGCAGAAGGTCGGGCGTGAATTGAACGCGTGAAAGCTCTGAATCAAGGTTTTTCGCCAGGCTCTTGATTGCTCTGGTTTTTGCGAGGCCAGGCAGCCCTTCGACGAGTAGATGCCCATTGGCAAGTAGGCCGAGCAAGAGCCGCTCGACCATCGCCTCCTGGCCGATGATCGACTTGCCGATGCGCTGGCCGAGCTGAAGGACGTCTTCACGAGCTGACATGGCACTCTCTATGATTGAGGGATAGGCGCGCCGGGACCCGGCGCGTCCATATCGGGCTACTTCTCGATGCCGCGATCCTTGAAGGACTGGTTGATCGCCTTGTCGACCTGGTCGCGCACTCCTTCGATGTTGAAGCTGGCGACGCGCTGGCTCGGTGGATACTTGACGAAGGTCTCGAGGAAGGCAGCGCCCTGCAACTGACCCTTCACAAGCAGGTAGTCGTTACGAACGACGAAGTCGTTATATTGATCCGACACGACGTCCGCCCGTTCGTAGGGATCCATGCGCAGATTGAACAGCTTCGGGATCCGCCAGGTGACGAGCGGGTTCTGCCAGACCGCGAATCCGCCGGGGAGCTGCTGCTCTTTGAACACCACCTTCCAGTCGTCGTAACGCGTCGCAACCAATTCGCCGTCGTCGTCGAAGTAGTAGAAGTCGCTGCGGGCGCTCTTATCGGTCTTGCCGGTGAGGTAGTCGAGCTGATTATAGCCGTCGAGATGGTTGCGGAAGCTGGTGGCGCTGCCCTCCGGCTTCCAGCCGCTCAGGAGGCGGCTTTTAACGTCGGAATCACCGGCGGCCGCAAGCAGCGTCGGGAACCAGTCGAGGCCGGACATCATTCCATTCGAAACCTGGCCCGGTTGAATGCGCCCCGGCCATTTGATCATGGCGGGCACGCGGAACGCGCCTTCCCAGTTGGTATCCTTCTCGCTCCTGAATGGAGTTGTTGCAGCGTCCGGCCAGGACCACTGGTTCGGCCCGTTGTCGGTGCTGTAGACGACGATGGTGTTGTCGGCGATCCCGAGTTCGTCGAGCTTTTTCAAAATCTTTCCGACCATCTGGTCGTGCTCGACCATGCCATCGGCATATTCGTTTCCGACCATGCCGCTCTGGCCCCGCATCGACTCCCGCACGTGCGTGAAGACGTGCATGCGAGTCGCGTTCATCCAGGTAAAGAACGGCTTCTTCGCCTTCACCTGGCGGTCCATGAAGTCCATAGCCGCGGCGCTGGTCTCGTCGTCGATGGTTTCCATCCGCTTCTTGGTCAGCGGGCCGCTATCCTCGATCTTGCCGTCGGCCGACGCCTTGATGACGCCGCGCGGAGAATAAGCTTTCAGAAACTCCTGGTCATCCTTGGGCCAATAAGGGGCTTCCGGCTCCTCTTCGGCGTTCAGATGGTAGAGGTTGCCGAAGAATTCGTCGAAACCGTGCTTGGTCGGCAGGTACTCATCGCGGTCGCCAAGATGGTTTTTGCCGAACTGGCCGGTCGCATATCCAAGCGGCTTCAGCGCCTGGGCGATCGTGATGTCGCCGGCCTGCAGGCCGACCGGAGCACCGGGTGCGCCAACCTTGCAGAGACCGGTGCGCAGGCATGTCTGGCCGGTGATGAAGGTCGAGCGGCCCGCCGTGCAACTGTTCTCGGCATAGTAGTCGGTGAACATGATGCCGGCCTTGGCGATGCTGTCGATGTTCGGTGTCTTGTATCCGACGACGCCGAATGAATAGGCGCTGATGTTGGTCTGTCCGACGTCGTCGCCAAAGATGACGAGAATGTTCGGCTTTGAATTTTCCGTGGTGGCCGACGGAGTGGTCGCCGCTGGCGCGGGCTGCTGTGCGAAGGCCGGCGCGACGATGACGGCCGAGGTCATGGTCATCACGACCGCGGCCGAGGCTGCAAGAAGTCTTCGATGGGTGGGCGTACTCATCACGAGATTCCTTTCTACTAGCGAATGCGTCTGGCTTGTCAGGCGGAGTGCGTAGTTTTCGTCGGGTTCCTATGCGCCGCGATACTGTGCTTCAGGCGCAGCAAGGGGGTAAGCTTGTAACAGTTACATTGCAGGCAGCCGGGGGTAACAATCGGTCCAGGCTGCGGGTCTACTGGGTCAACGGCTTCGACTTTCGATCGCTTTCGAGGTCTTCTCCCACCTCCCTGCCGGACGGCCGCCGCGTCCTCACAGGCTGTTCGACGATCGTCAGCGGGGCGGCGACGGCCGCGCCCGCGACCGTGCCCACCGTGCGCGCCGTCCCGCCCACGACTGCGGCGACGCCTTGACCGAGAGAGACGTTGGAATCCGTCAGCGTCTGCCCGGTCATCAGCCTCTGCCCGATGAGCTGGACGATCTCCGGGCTCTCAGCGAACTTGCCGTGGTGCAGGCTGTCTTCGGTCTTGACCTTCGTAAGATCGATGGCCGTGATTCCGGCTTTCTCCAGCCGCGAGCGATATGGCTCCTTCGACGGATCGATTGCGCCGAGACGCGACACGTTGCCGGTGATGAAGCTCGACGCTGCGAGCGCCCTGTCGTCCTGGGAGACGAAGATCGTGAACTGCGGTTTCGGATCGCCCAACTCGACGAACTGCTTAGCGAACACCTGGATGTCGATGTCGGGCGAGGCGAGGATAACGTTGTGTATCTTGGCGTTGACATGGCCGTCGCGGATGCCCATCTGCCGCAGCGATTCCATCGCCAGCCACGTGCCCATGGAATGCGCGAGGATGGTGATGTCTTTCACTTCAGGATCGGCTGCGAGGACGCGCAGGGATTGTTCGAGCGCCGTGCGCGAATAGTTCGTGCTCTCCTTGTCGTATTCGTATCCGGTGAGTTGCGCGCGTGACGGCCAGGTGAATAGGATCGGCGTCGCCTGCATGCCGCTGTCGTGGACGATCTGGGCTAGGCGGAAGACCGAGTCCTCGTATGTGTTGTTGAACCCGTGGATGAAGACGAGCGCATGCCCGCCCTGGATATGCTGGCGGAACCATGCCCGCCCTTCCGGAATGGTGTCGATCTGCTTCACCCGCGTGACGGCAAAGTCCGTGGCGGGATTGGGCGGCAGCCGCTGCGGCCACTGGACGGTGCCCGCCTCGCGCTTCGGCGGAATGGAAACCGCAACGTCGGTCATGGAGGGCTTCGGGCTACGCTCGCCATTGAACAGCGTCCTCGCGTCGCCAGAAGGCTGCCTGGTCGTCGCCACCAGCATGTCCACCTGCGCCGTGCTCGTTCCTGCCGCCAGCGGAACAGGCTGCATGACGCCGCTCGGGTGCCCACAGCCGGTTAGCGCCGGGAGGAAGCCGATCAAAGCGGCAAGGAGTTTCAGTTGCAAATGCTTCATTTACTGCGCCGCTATGTTCATGGGCTTGGTGATCGACAAGGGCATCGAGATCGTCAGATAGACGACATCTCCCTCGGCGCGGTTTTCGGCGGCGAACTCGTGGAAATACTTGATGCGGGTCGATATCGGCACTTCGCCCGCTTTGAACGTCCAGCCGATGGTCGCGCCGATGGCCGCGACGCGCCCCTTGAAGTCGCTGGACGCGCCGGCGCCGCTGTCGCCGCTCACCTGGTCGTAGTAGTACCCAACGAGACCGGCGTCGAACTGCTCGTTGAAGTGCTGGACGGCCGCCCACTCGACATGGAACTCGTTGCCCGTGCGGTAGTCGGTGGCGGGGTTTTCGGCATTGAACGTCATGCCGACCACCGCCGACAGGTCGAGGCCGATCGTCGGATCGAGCCAGGTCACGCCGGCCGAAACGTCGGCGCCCCAGTGGTGGAAGGCTATGTTCGATATCTCGCCGTCCTGATAATCACCGATCGGCACATTGACCAGAAGGCTGGTCTGCCAATGGAAGTTGCCGGCTTCCCAGCCAAGCAGGGCGCCAAGGACCGGATCGCCGACGGTGAAGACCGGATCGGAGATCGATCCTGACGCCGTTCCACCTCGTGGTCCCGCCAACGTTACGTCGGCGTCGGTATTCTTCCAGCCGACAGGGACGGTGAGCGACAGTCCGAGGTGACCACCGGCAACATCCTCCGGAAGGATCCAGAGCACGGTAGGCACCTCGATGACGGCCGAGCCTTCGACGCCGACCGCCAGTCGTCCACCTGATGGCAGCGCCCGTCCGCCCCCGAGATCGCCCGTGTACATGTAGATGTCGTTCGAGAAGAACACGCCGGGAGGCGGCGTGATCGCACTTGCGGGAAGCTTCGCGCCAAGCAGATAGAAGCCCGCGCCGCCCTCGGCCGCCAGTGCAAGCGAAGGAAGCAACGTTGTCGCTGCTACTAATGCCAGGCGTCTGCCAAATTCAGAGGTCATCGAAGTTCTCAATCTCCAAGATTTCTACGAGGCTCAACGTCTGCGGAAATGTCCGCCGCCACCGCCGTGGAAGCCGCCACCGCCGCCGCGGGAGCCGCTAAATTCACGGCCCCCGCCGCCGCCGATCTGCCGTCCGCCGCCGAACTGTCCGATGTCGCGGCGTCCGTAGCTGCGCGAGAGGTCGCGCTGGTTGCCGAGGTGGCGGGCGACGCGGTCGAGGCCGAGATTGTCCGGAGCCTGTTCGCGGACCTGCTGGCGAGGAGCAGCGTTCTGACCGTTCTGCACGCGGTTCTGGACACGGTCCTTGGCTGCGGGATTTTTCTCCACCCGGTCCTGGATGTTCTGCGCACGCTCGGGAGCATTCTGGCGGATGCGGTCGGCGGCTTCCGCATGCTTGGAAGCAAACTGCTCGCCGACGTTCTTCAAGCCTTCGGTCGAAGGACGATTGACAGGATCCCAGCCGTCGGGCGTGTGCTTCTGCCATTCGCCGTTCTCGCGGCGATAGACGTTGCCGTCGTGCCCCGCATAGATGTCGCCACCCTTGCCGCCGGCGATGAAGCCGCGGTCGCCCGAGGAGCTGTGCCAGTGGAGGCCGGCGGCGTTGCCCGTCGAACCGCCGCTGACGCGGGCGAACTCGCCGCCGTGCTTGACGGCAGCCGTGCCCCACGACCCATAGACGTTGGTGCCGCCGCGCGCCGCGACGGCGTTTCCGGTACGTGGATTGAACGCGGCGACGAAGCCACGCGAACCCGCCGGGCCGGAGACGGCGCCGCCTCTGACGTAGGTGCCGGTGCGAGGATTGTAGGCCGCCCCGCCGGCGATGCCACGATAGGGACCGTAGGCGTAGCCGTAGCGGCCGAAGGTGCCGAAGGCAGGATTGTAGAAGGCACCGACGCCGTAGGTGACGGGCCTGGGATAATAGGGCCAGTAACCGCCCGCCCAGCCGAAGTCCCACCAGGGACGGTAGGCCCATCCGGTTCCCCAGACGAGGGCGTCCCATGCGAGGTAGACCCCGAGATACCCCGCGGTATAGCCGTACCAGACGGCGTCAGGCTCCGTGTCGTAGACCCTGACATAGGTGACGTTGTAGACGGGAGAGGAGGCCGGGATTTTGTAGACTTCGTCCGGAACGGCTTTCGCCACTTCAAAGGGTCCGATCGGCGTGTCGCCGACGAACCAGACCCCATCCTTCAGCACGAAGTACTTCTCGCCGACCTTGATCACCTGTTCGTTCGAGTTCACCGCATAGGAGAGACTGGTGCCGTCGATTGTCTCGAACTTCGGATCGCCGCTGTAGGCGACGTCGACCTTGACGGTTCCGTCGGTCGCGACGCGGGCCATCTGAGGGATGCTCGCCTTCAGGCGCGCCTCGGCGCTTTCCGACGTTCCCGGCACCGACGCCCGAACCGCGTAGTAGGGCGCATCCTGCGGAATGTTCTGGAAGTCGGCAGGCAGGTTCGGCGTCGCAAACGTCCAGGGCCCGTCGAGCGACGGCGCCGAGAACCAGCGACCCGAAAGCAGCACGTACCATGTCGTGTCGAACGGGCGATAGAAGACGTCGCTGGTCGTGTTCGAGGCCCATTCCAGTCCCGTGCCGGGCACCTTCTGCAGTGCGGGCTTTCCTTCGAACAAGAGGAGTTCGGCCGGCACGTCCGAATAGAAGACCCTGGGGACGCCGCTTTCACCGAACTGCATCGCGGGCAGGGCGGCCTTCACGTCCTTCCAGGCGTCGTCGTCGGGCAGGCTGGATATCTCGGGTGGCAGCGCATCTGATTCCGTCCATTCGCTGTCAAGGCTCGACGCCGTCAGCCAGTTCTTCTCGCTCCTGAGATAAAATGCCTTGTCGGCATCGGTCTGGAAAATGTCCCAGTTGGTGTTGACGACGAAGGAGAGGCCCTGCACGCCCTTGACCGGAGAGAGAACCGCCTTGCCGTCGGTCTGCACGAGAATGGCGGAGGTTTCACTCGTGAAGATCGGCGGAGGATCAGCCTTGAGCCCCGAGATATCGTTCAGCCGCTTGTAATCGGCGAGGCTCGCCGCAAGGCGGTCCTGCGAGACCATTATGGGATCCGTCGGCATGATCCTGCCAACGCCGAGCGCCAGTTTCGAAAGCTGCTCCTTGTCAAGCGTCGAGAAGTACACCGCGGTCGTCTGGAAGTCTGTCAGAGCAATGTTGTCGGTCTCGTCATCGGCAACTGTCTTCGCTGTGACGCCGATCACGCCATAGACCGGCTGCGAGTCCTTCGAGAGCTTCAGTTCCGCTGCGATCAGCGCGTCGAGCTTGGTGAAGTTCGGCCAGTCGATCACCTGCGGCTGAAATAGAGTGAGCGTCGCCCCGCTATCCGCCGTGAACGTCTTCGGCCAGGTCGGGGTTTCGGCTGAAACCTGGCTGAGATAGCGCCCGCTGACGAAGCCGTTTTCGCCCCCGAAATCAACCGCGCACCATGCGCCGCTCGCGTCGCATTCCTTGAGGTCGACCTGCGCGCCTTCCGGAACGTTTCCGACCGCCGCGAACCCCGTGCCCGGTCCCGAACGCAGATTGACGGCCGCGGTCATGACCGCGGGATCGGCCAGTACGTTGCCTGCGAGAAAGGTGGAAGCGACTGAGAGGACAAGCAGCTTGCGCATCATGGCGGCCCTTCGACGTCATCGCCCGCGATCTGCGGACCGGTCGAAGGAATGCCATCGGAGCCTTTCGGACAAGAATGTTACTGTTACATTGCACCGTTGCTGGCGAGTTCCGGCATTTTCAGGCCGGCTTCCAGAATGCCTGCGCGCAGCGCGTCTCTGAGATTGCTGTCGTAGCGCGCTCCGGAGAACATTGCTGTGACCGTCCGCTCGAGATCGGGATGCTGCAAACGGGCTGCGGCTATCTCCTGCTGCGTCACCGGCCGGTCGCCGAGGCGAGCGATCGCGGCAAGCTTCAAAACCGTCGTCGGCGCGTCCGGTGCCGGAACCTGCCGTGCGAGGAACACGGCTTGCGCGTAACGTTCCTGGCGATAGTCGTTGAGGATCATGACGAAGCTTGCATCGCGTATGGGCTGCCCGGCGATCTCCGTCGCCTGTCTGGCAAGCTGCACGCCCTCGTCCCAGTGTCCTGTGAGGAACACGACCATGGAAAGCTTGGCGAGCAGGTCAGCGTTTTCAGGGTTTAGCGCGACGCCACGGCGGCCGGCCGCTATCGAGATCTCGTTCTGTCCGAGCTGATACTGCACGCCTAATTGCGCCAGCGCCGCTCTTGGCGAGGAAGGCGAGAGGGTGGCTGCCCGGTTGGCCAGTTCCAGGCCACGGCCGAAATAGCTGTCGTCGCCGGTCGCGCGGCCGATCCAGACATAGACGCGCGCAAGCGTGGCCATTGCGTCGGCATCCGTGGGATCCGAGGCGATCGTGGCCGCCAGGCACGAGCGGGCGGCCTCCAGGCCGGCGGCGTCGCGTTGCTCGACTGCGAACTCGCCTCGGAGGACACACACGTTGCCGATCGTTGATGAGGGCAGGTTGCGCCTAAGCTCGATCGTATTGATGATTCCGGCCGGTCTTGCCAGCCTTCGGGAGACTGCGAAGACCAGGTCGCGCATCGCCTCCTCGCGTGATCCTGCTGCGACCGGACGTCGCTCCTCGTCGGTCCAGACGGCCTCGCCATTGGCGGCGTCGGAAACCTGCCACCACAGTGAGACCGAACTTTCATTCTCGGCGTAACGCATGTTGATTTCGTAGAGACTCTGCTCCATCGCATCGCTAGGCACTCTCGAGCCGGAGGCACCGGACTTCAGACGGACGGTGCCAAAACGTGCGAGCGACACGGCGAGGTCTTCCATGACCGCTTCGCCGGCCGCCTTGTCGTTTTGCGAGGCGTTTATCGACAGCGCGACGAAGGGCTTCTGCGTGTTCAGATGCGCCGCGCTGGCGGCTAAATATGCAAGGCTCCCCGTCAAGCTGACGGCGGCGAGGGCTGCTCCTCCCATGATGGCGTGACGCCAGTTTCTGCCCTCGGGCCGCGAAGCAGCTTGAGTCGGCTCCTCCGTCGGCAGGCCGACGTCCTCAAGTTCGCCGTCCTCCTCGGGGCAGGGCGGGTTATCGCGTTCGACGAACACGGGGACGTAGCGCCCGCGCGGGATGTCGAGGCGGGCACCCGGCTCGTCGGCAAGCTGCGCGTAGTATTTTTGAAGGGATTCCCGCAGACGGGTGGCCTCGATGCGGACGATCGGATCCGAGGAGGGATCGAATGAAGCTGGCCGTTTGAAGACGTCGATCGCTATCGAATAGGCCTTGATGGTGTCGCTCCGGCCTTCGAACCGGGCGTCGACGATGTACCGCAAGAAAGCTCGGTGGCGGTCGGATACGTGAAGCCGTGGATCGGCCAGCAGCCGCTCCGCTTCCGAACGCGCCTCCTCCTCGGAAACTGCGCATGCCCCACTGCTCACGCCGTTCGCTGCCATTCCGCACCTCGCGCCCGTCCGTCCATAAGCAGTGGAGAATGTATGCTGGCGTATTTCCTGTTGCAACCATAAAGCGGCAAATGCGGAGAATTTAAAATCGTGATCGCGCTGTCCGTGTGCGGCATCGAGCTACCACGTCCGATTCCAAGGCCCGACACAAGTTGCGGTACTCGTCGATCAGTTCGTCCTCGCCGTCTCTCGGGGACGTCAGGAGACGGTCAAGCGTGGCCGTCGCGTCCTCGTAGGCCTCGCATAGAGCCTCGAACGAAGCGTCGTTTGGCCAGAGAAGTTGAAGCTCGCCACGCAGAGACGGAAGTCTCAGCATCAGCTTCAGCAATCCGCGATGGGCTGCATCTCTGGGAGTGTCCATGGCGAGCAGGCGATCCTTTCGAGCAGGAGGCGTGCGAGGAGCGCGGATACGCATCGGCCATTCTCGCCTGGGCCAATCGAAAAAAGCGAGATTGTTACAGTTACATTCGATGTCGCCGGGACGGGGCATCGCCTTGTTACTGTAACAATCTGTGCACCCGAAACCTTTCGTGCTGGATTGCCTTCACCGAAACGGGAGATCCTTCGTGCAATTGAATTTCACTCGAATCCTGGCAGTCCTGATGCTGGCGGTCGCCGCACCCGCGGTCGCGCAGGAGGCGCATGACACAGTCAACGAGGCGAACAACCCACTGACCCCGAAGATCACCATCAACTTCCATGACTACTACATCCCAAGCTTCATCGACACGCCCGGAGATCCGGAGGCGAACCAGTTCCTGCTCAGGGGCCTCATTCCGTCGGACATGTTCGGACTGCCGCAGCTTTTTCGCTTTACACTCCCGATCGCGACATCCCCCGATGTTCCAAGCGGATATGTCACGGGGCTCGGTGACCTCACCCTGATGGATCTCTTCATCCTGCCGAAGCAGGGCGACGTCACTCTCGGAATTGGGCCGTTGCTGGTCGTGCCGACGGCGACCGACGAATCCCTTGGAAGCGGCAAGTGGCAGATCGGCGCGGCCGGCGTCGTCGTCGCTCCGCAAAGCTGGGGTCTGCTCGGGGGTCTCGTTACCTATCAGACTTCGTTCGCGGGCGTCGAGGACCGCGAGGACGTCAACCTGCTGACCGTCCAGCCGATCCTCAATATAAACCTGTCGGACGGCTGGTACCTGCGGTCCTCCGCGACATGGAACTTCAACCTCGAGAGCGGCAACTCGTACATCCCGGTGGGCGCAGGCGTCGGCAAGGTCTTCCAACTCGACAAGGGCGTGACGATGAACGCCTTCGTCGAGCCCCAGTACACCGTCTGGCACGACGGAGCCGGTGCGCCGCGCTGGCAGATCTTCGCTGGAGTGAATTTCCAGTTTCCGGTCGGTCGCTGATGGTCGCCGCAGAAAGGTAAGATACGCGAGCGTACGCACATTCTCGCGAGCGATTGGTGTCGCGCACCGTCTAGCGCCGCCATCTTGGAGGACGATTTCCAGCCGCCGACTTCTTCCTGGCAACCGTCCAGTTGCTGATCAGCAGAAAATCCGGAGAGACAGATGAACCGATATGCCCGAATCCAAGCAGTAGTGATGTCATCGTTGCTTTCAGCGGCGACTGCCGCAGCCAATCAGTCGGCACCGCAGTTCAAAGCCGAAGTTCCGGCAAGCATCCAGACGCCGAGCACTGTCCAGACCCGAATCGGCACGCTCAATTTTGCCGACGGTCTCCCCGATCAGGCTGCAGTGCAGAAGGTATACGACAACATCGACTTTTCGAGGGGCGTCGAAGCGTTCCTATCAGGAATGCCGGCCGCGTCCGTCTATGCGATGTGCGAGGGGCTCGCTGACGCGGGCGCCGTGAAGAACAAGGGCATTGGCATCACGGAGAACCTCCTGGACGCGCGCTCGTTGTTTCTGACCGCCAACACCACCACCGTTTACGTTTTCTTCTGCGTAGATCTGTCGAACGGTCCCGTGGTTGCACAAGTCCCGCCGGGCGTTCTCGGACCGGTGGACGATGCCTTTTTCCGCTATGTCACGGACGTCGGCATCATCGGCCCCGACAAGGGCAAGGGAGGAAAGTATCTGTTCGTGCCGCCGGGGTACTCGGGCGGACTGCCCGCGGACGGCTACTTCGTCACGAAGTCTTCGACCAACACGAACCTCGTCCTCTACCGGGCCTTCGTAAAGGACGGCGACATCGCGGCAGCGGTCAAGGGCGTCAAGGATCATGCCAGAATCTACCCGTTGTCTGAGGCGACGCCCGCGCCGGAAACCACGTTCGTCAACCTCTCTGGCAAGCAGCTCAACACGATCCATGCCAACGACTTTCACTTCTACGAGGAGCTCTACAACGTCGTTCAGAGCGAGCCCGCCGATGCATTCGATCCAGAGATCGTCGGGCTGTTCGCTTCGATCGGCATCAAGAAAGGACAGCAGTTCGCACCCGACGCCCGCATGAAGACGATCCTGACGGACGCCGTTGCAGTCGGCAACGCGACCGCCCGCTCGATGGTGTTCGCACCCCGCGAACCCCGCGCGAAGTTCTACCCCGACCGCCAGTGGAACAACGGCTTCATCGGCAACAGCTACCAGTTCCTGAACGAGGGCGAACGCATGCTTGACGCCCGTACGATGTTCCATTACGCGGCGACCGGGATCACTCCGGCGATGGCGGACGCGAAACCGGGGACCGGCTCGGCCTACGCATTCGCCGTCAGGGACGGGGCCGGGGAGTATCTCGACGGAGGCAAGACCTACAAGATCACTTTGCCGTCGCCGATACCGGCCGGGCAGTTCTGGTCGTTCACGGTGTACGACAACCAGACGCGCTCGATGCTGGAGACAGACCAGAAGCTCGCGGGCATCGACAGCAATCAGCCGGACATCAAGAAGAACGAGGACGGGTCGGTGACGATCTGGTTCTCTCCCAACGCCCCCGAAGGCCATCAGACGAACTGGGTGCAGACCATGCCCGGCAAGGGATGGAACACGATCCTGCGGCTCTACGCGCCGTTGGAACCGTGGTTCGACAAAAGCTGGAAGCCCGGAGACTTTGAAAAGGTTCAGTAGGAACGAATTTCCGACCTCGGCAACCGCGGAAATCTACCGTTCGTGCGAGGGAACACAGCGAATTGGAGAGATACATGCACACGACACCTCTTGCCATCGCCGCCGCAACCGCAATCACGGCCCTCGTCGCCTCTTCCACGGCGCCATCGGCGGCCGAGCAGGTCACCATCGACAACTTTGTCCGTGCCGAAAGCGATCTGTATTTCGGCAATGTCGCAAAGGACGGAGGCTTCGGGAAGTTCTTTCATCGCCGCGAGCCGGCGACAATCGAAAACCAGACCATCATAAGACTGAACCGCGACACGCTCTATTCGGGCGCGGTTTTCGATCTCGATGCGGGGCCGGTTACGATCACGCTGCCAGAGGCCGGAAAGCGCTTCATGTCGCTGCTGGCCATCAACGAGGACCACTATGTCACGACCGTGTCGTATGGTGGCACCTCGACCTTCACCAAGGAGACAGCGGGCACGCGTTACTTGGTGATCGCCATCCGGACGTTCGTCGATCCTTCCAATCCGAAGGACGTGGAACAGGTCCACGTGCTGCAGGACGCCATCAAGGTCGACCAGCCCGGCGGACCCGGCAAGTTCGAGACCCCCGACTGGGACGCCGCCAGTCAAAAGAAAGTGCGCGACGCCCTCCTAATCCTCGCTACGACCATGTCAGACTTCAACAAGTCCTTCGGGTCGAAGGAAAGTGTCGACCCCATACGTCATCTCGTCTCCAGCGCTGCGGCGTGGGGTGGGAACCCAGACAAGGACGCCACTTATCTGAACGTCACCCCTGAGAAAAACGACGGCAAGACGATCTACAAGCTCGACGTCAGGGACGTTCCCGTCGATGGATTCTGGTCGATCAGTCTCTATAATTCAAAAGGCTACTTCGAGAAAAACCCATACGGGGCTTATTCGCTGAACGATTTCACCGCGCGGAAGAACGCCGATGGTTCGATCAACGTTCAATTTGGTGGTTGCGATGGGAAAATTCCAAACTGCCTCCCGATCATGGCCGGTTGGAATTACACGGTGCGACTGTATCGGCCGCGGGATTCCATCCTGAACGGCCAGTGGAGTTTTCCCGATCTCACGGCTTTGAACTGATCTCATGTTGACAGCGCTGGTGGAGCACGGTCAGGGAGTTTTCTCTCCTCGATGTCTACGCCGTCCGATCGAATTCAGGCTGCCGTAGAAAGTTGCGCCGCCGACCGGGGCGGACATCCTCCCATCTCGGTCTTCCGGAACAGGGCGTTTAAGCCTCCGACACGCTGTTCGGGGAGAACGACTGCGGCCGCACAGCAGGACTGCAGACGCGCTGAAAACCGATCCGTGCGGTCGCTGGCGATCCTGGTTCCAGGATGAGAAGCTGCCGACACCTCGAACTGGCTTCGCGCCGGAAGGACGAGTACCTCACCCTTAGGATGCCCGGCCCTGAAAGAGAGGTGTTCGCCAGGGTGCATCAATTCCAGCAGTAAGGGCGGCCGATCGCAACAGGCGGATTCCGCCTTTCTTGCTGGCGGTCGCCAACCGCGGCCGGATGGCTGATGTAGCCTGAGTTGTTACTGTTACATGCTTCCCTCCCTGCGTGCCGATTGGCAAGCTTTGCGCGAATCATGGGAGGGGAGCAGCGATGCGCATTTACCGATGGTTGTCGGCGTCGGTCGGGCGCCACGTCGGACTGGCGACACTATTTGCGGGGATGGCGTTGTTCCTCGACGCCTACGGCGCCGCCGCGCAGACGTGCGCGGCCGGACCGGTCTTCGTCGACGGAACCTCCTGCACCGTGACGGCGGGCTCCAGCATCACGGTATCGCAGGCGGCCGTGCCGGGGCTGGACGCCCGAAATGCTGGTGCGACCATTACCGCCCAAGGTATAACGGTGCAGCTCGGTCCCGGTGTCGTACCGAGGACCTTCGTCGGCGCGCAGGCGTTGTCCGGAGCTGCCGTCGAGCTGAGCGGCAGTACCATCATCACGTCTCAGGCAGGGACGGGCCAAAGAGGCGTGATTTCCGACGGTTTCGGAAGCAACATCAGCGCCACCGGCTTGACGATCACGCTCGGAACCGGGGCGACGACGGTCAACGACAATCTTGCCGTGCTCGCACAGAACGGTGGCATGGCGAACTTCACGAACTCCGCCATTTCGACGAGGGGCGCAGCCAACGGCATCGCGAACCATGCCGTCACCGCGACGGGATCAGGAAGCACCGTCACGCTCACGGGCGGCACGGTCTCGACCGCCTCCCGTGGCTCCTTTGGCGTCCAGGCGGCGGACGGTGGACGTGTCGTGATCGGCGGCGGCACGCAGGTAACGACAACGGGCGTGCAGGATCTAACTACGACGCCCGTCACCGGCAGCCATGCGCTCATCGCGACCGGATCGGGCAGCCGGATCGACGGTGCAAATGTCACGCTCGGCACGTCGGGCCTGTTTGCAAGTGCCGCCCGCGCCGAGAATGGGGGCGTCGTCGCACTTACGGGCGCGACCATCAACACCAGCAGCAATTCGCAGGCCGACAGCGATCCTTCGTCCGCCACCCGAGTCCTATCGGGCGGGAGCCTCCGTCTGACGAACAGCACGGTGGACACCACGGGGCAGAGGGGGAACGGTCTCTCCGTTCAGGACGCGGGTTCGACGGCCACTGTGACAGGCACGGCCATATCGGTCTCCGGAACCCGCGCGAACGCTGCCTTCGTGTTCGACGGCGGGGAAGCCTCGTTTTCCGACAGCAGCCTGTTTTCAGCGAACTCGACAGCGGTCAATGTCCAGGGAGCAGGGTCTTCCATCGACCTCACGGACAGCAATGTCAGGAGTGGTGGTGCGATTGGATATGGTCTTCGTGTCGGAGATGGCGGAACGGTGACGATGACGGGAGGATCCTCGACGACGACGGGGCGGGACGCTCCCGCGCTTGCGGCCGGAAACGCCACGGTCGTCGCCAACAACGTGACCTTCTCGACTGCCGGGCCGGACAACGCGATGGGTGTCCTTGCCGACCTAGGGGGCAACATAACCCTGAACGGCGGTTCGATCGTTACGACTGGAGACTCCGTGCGCCTGAGCGCCTACCCACATGGCATTGCAGCCCGCAATCCAGGAGGGATCGTGAGAGCCAACGGAACTTCCGTACGGACTGAAGGCCTGACCGCCATGGGAGTGGTCGCAGACGATGGCGGAGTCATCTTGTTGGACCGCAACTCGATCACCACCCTTGGGACGACGAGCATTGGCCTCTATTCCACGGTCGAGCAGTCGGGGCCACAGTTTCCAGCAGGCATCGTCGGCGAGCGCCTCGTCGTCGAGACCTTCGGAACGGGGGCGCACGGGGCGATGGCGGTCGAGCACTTTCTTCCTGCCGATTCGACCATCTTGCTCGACGACTCGCTGCTCACCACCCATGGAGACCTCGCCTCCGGTCTCCGATCGATCATGTCGGCCAGCATCGACGCTCGCAATTCGGTCATTCTGACCCAAGGCGACCGGTCGTCTGGACTGCACTCGAGAGACAACGGCAGCGAGATCAACCTTATCGACACCACTGTGACTACCGAGGGTACGGCGTCGCACGGGGCTCTCGCCGAGGGTGGCGGGCTTGTGAACGGGTTGCGGACCTCGGTGGAGGCGAAAGGGAGTGACTCCTACGCGCTATATGTCGCCGGAGCCGCGGGCTTTGTCTCCGAGGCCCGGTTCGACGCGAGCCGGCTGAGCAACGCCGACGGCCCGGCGATCGCGATAGGCGGGGAGGGCGTCGTCTCGCTGACCGGCTCCGTCGTTTCGTCGAGCGGGCAGTGGCTAAGCGTCGGGACGATCGCCGATTTCCAGCCCCTGACCGTGCCCGACGCTGGTCTCGGGGGCGTAACCGACCCGGAAGGACTGGAAACTTCCCCGGTGTTCACCCCCCCGGCGGCCCTGCCGGTGGTGCCCGGCCTCGCCAACGTGACGCTGTCTCGCTCCGTAGTGACGGGCGCAGCGTTCACAGCGCCGGGAAGCGTATCCAATCTTGTTCTTGAGGACGACAGCCTCTGGAACATGACGGGCAGCTCAAACCTCACGACGCTGCTGAACGACCCTAGTCTGATCCAATTCTCCGCCCCGACGGGCGATCCCACGCTGCTCGCCAGCTACATGACGCTGACTGTCGTCGATTACGTCGGCGAGGATGGCAACATCGGGTTGAACACCTATCTGGACACGGACGGTTCCCCGTCGGACCGCCTCGTCATCGACGGCGGATCGGCCACCGGTTCCAGTGGCCTCATCATCTCCAACACGACCGGCGGCGGAGCGTTGACGACGGGCAACGGCATTCTCGTCGTCGACGCGATCAACGGAGGCGTGACCGACCCGACGGCGTTTTATCTCGCCGCGCCCGCAGCCGCAGGGCCTTACGACTACCTGCTCTTCCGGAGCAGCGTCGACGGCTCAGGTTCGGAGAACTGGTATCTTCGTTCCGAGCTCGACGGCCCACCGGATCCAACGCCGATCTATCGCCCGGAAGTCTCGCTCTATGCGGCAATTCCATCCATGGCCGCGATTTACGGCAGACACATCATCGACACCCTTCATGAGCGCGTCGGCGAGGAGGAGCAGCTCAAGGGACGCACGGATATACGCGAGGACGAGAACTTCAACGGCGTCTGGCTGCGAGGCATCGGCCAGTGGGGTCATCGCGACGGCGACGCCAGAGGCGTCTACGACGGCGCGCCGGAGTTCGACTACAGGTTTGGTGCCATGCAGGGCGGAATGGATTTCTACCGCGAGGAGGAGGATGGGATCACCGACCACGCCGGCATGTATCTGGCGTACGGCCACGGTCGAATGGACGTCACGCAGAACCTGCTGACGACGGAGCGCGACGCGGGCGACAGCGACTTCAACGCCTTCTCGGTTGGGGGCTACTGGACGCGGTTCGGCGAGAACGGCTGGTATCTCGATGGCGTGCTCCAGGCAACCTGGTACGACGTGACGACGCATTCCAACCGGCCGACCCAGATCGGCTTCCCCGACCAGAGCATCGACGGTTTCGGTTTCGCCGCTTCTATCGAAGGCGGATATCCCTTCGACCTGGGCGACGGCTGGCAGTTCGAGCCGCAGGCGCAGATCATATGGCAGACGATCCGGATGGACGACTTCAACGACGGCGCCGCCGACGTCCGCTACGACAATCTGAACTCGCTTGTCGGCCGGATCGGCGCTCGCGTTGCCCGGACATGGCAGGCGGAGGAGGCGACCGCGACGGACCCGGCCCGGCTGGCGACGGTCTGGGGCAGGGTCAATGTCTGGCATGAGTTTACGGCGAAAGCACAGACGGAAGTCTCTTCGTCCGATGGGTTCGTCCCGTTCTCGTCGAACCTCGACGAGACGTGGATCGAGCTCGGCCTCGGAGCGACCCGACAGGTGTCGAACAACACGTCCCTGTATGGGAACGTCAACTTCAGCACGTCCTTCGATGGAGACAACTACGCGTGGAACGGCAAGCTCGGGTTGAGGGTCAACTGGTAGAAGAGGGGCCTTTCATCGCTCCCGGAACTTCTCGAATCGACGTCCGTTTCCCGGTGATCGATATCATTAGGAGAAATGAAGATGGCAACCACTTCCCGAGGCCGTGCTCTGGATCGCGCGAAGGTCGCTGGCGGACAGGATCACGAGGTCCGCTACGAAGCGAAGAAGGAAGGCGTTTCAAAGGAAACGGTCAAGAAGGCCGTCAAGAGTGCTGGGAACTCTCGCAAGAAGGTCGAGGCGGAAATCAGCCGACACTGATCTCTGTTGACATCGATCATGGTGTTCTCTATATGTTCCCATATGGAACACGATCTTCGAATATCCACCACTGGTTGACACTGAACGCCGTTCCCGCGGCTGGTATCATCGTGTGTTGGATTTTCGAACATGGAAAAGCGTGCTGCTGACCACTCCATTCTCGACGCCGCGTTTCGCGAAGCGTCACAGAACACCTACTTCCCCCTAGCCACCGTCCGCTGCCCGGATCGCCCCGCTTTCAGAAGCCAGATCGCGCGAGACCTTGGTTGTCTGCTGGACGTCGACGAAACCGTCGTCGCCTGGTCCTGCCTCTGCTTCGGCGCTCACGTCGATGATCGAGTGCATGTGGTTGATTTCATGGTCGACCACTTCGACGGAACGCGCGAGTTCCTTGACGTCGCAGAGTTCCTTGGTGATCCCGCGGTGACGGAGACGATCGCTTGCATGAAGCGCCGGCACCGCTTCGTCACCCTGGGGGAAATCTATTCGGGACATCGCCTCCAGAATGCGAAGGACTTGCTCCGTTACGCGCGGTTTCGAACGCCACTGAACGACAGAGTGAGACTGATGGCCGCCCTTAGCGAGGCCGGTTCTATTACGGTCGGCGAAACGTTCAACCTTTTCCGGGAAGTGCCTCCTCTGACGGCGATCGCATGGATGACCCTTCATCGGTTCATCTCTATGGATCTGGACGAGGCGCCGATCGGACCTGACACCTTGATCCGTCGCTCCAGCAACGAGGTGGCGCGATGAACCTCGGGCGCACTACCTCCAAGGTCACCATCGCCTCGGCGACCTACGGCGTCGCCTTGAAGGCCGCGATGCGGCTCGCGGGCGCTTTCTTGAATGGGGCTACCACTCGCCAAACGGTCATCATCTTGAAACTGCCTCCGCAGGCAGACGAAAGAGCCTATGAAGCCGCGGCAGGCCGGCTAGTAAAAAGCAACCCCAATCTTCTTGGTTTTCTGGTTATCAGAGCCGACGTCACCCGGAGGGGCCTACTGGACGTCAAGACGCTGGACGACGCTCTTGTTCTGGGGCGTCCACTCGTCATTCTCTGGCCTCTGGGTATTAAGGTGCCGATCCATATCGTTGCGGCCGCAGACAGAATTGTCGACGTGCGATCGGTGCGGCCCTTCCATCTCGTTTCGGCCGCCAAGGAAGTCGAAGGGAGGCTGCTGGATATCGGCGAGGCGACCAGGCTCCTCGAATATCCCCTTGCCTCCGTGTTCGCTTCGATGCGCGCAGGACGTTCGACCGAGCTCGTTCTGAAGCGGCTCCAGGCTGCGCATCTCTCGTCCGACATCCCCACAGCAGGTCCCGGCCTCGACGAGCTGGAAGGCTATGGCGAAGCCCGCGAGTGGGGATTGGCGTTGGCGGAGGATATCCGTGCGTGGCAGAGCGCAGATATCCCATGGTCGGAGGTCGATCGCGGAATTCTCATCAGCGGGCCTCCGGGATCGGGTAAGACGCTGTTCGCCTCGGCGCTCGCACGTAGCTGCGGCGTCGAGGTGGTCGCGACCTCCGTAAGCCGGTGGCAATCAGCGGGGCATCTCGGCGACATGCTGGGCGCCATGCGCAAGAGTTTTCAGGAGGCCACTGCAAAGAAGCCATGCATCCTTTTTCTGGACGAACTCGACAGCGTTGGTGACAGGGCCACCTTCAAGGGCGACAACGCCCAGTACTCCAGCCAGGTGGTGAACGGACTGCTCGAACTGGTCGATGGGTATGATCGCCTCGAAGGCGTCGTGCTGGTCGGAGCAACCAACTTCCCGGAGAAAATCGACCCGGCCCTCCTTAGGGCCGGCCGGCTGGACCGACACATCGCGATTCCCTTGCCGGACGCGGAAACCAGAAGATCTCTCTGCCGTCGATACATCCGCAACGATATGCCCGAGGGCGAAATTGAAACGATCGTCCGCGCCACTTCCGGCCTCAGCGGCGCCGATTTTGAACGGATTGGACGCGATATCCGTCGGCGGGCGAGGAGGGAACGATCGGAGATCACGGCCTCGCTTGCGCTGCAGGTCTTGCCGCCCGCGCTGAAAATCGAGGGAGAGCGGCGGCGAACGGTGGCCGTGCACGAGGCCGGCCACGCGATCGTCGGCATTCGCGTTGCGGTCGGAAGGTTGGATTCCATCGTGATCGCCCGCGACGTCCCAAGGACCGGATCCGCCGCCGGTTTTGCGCACTTCGTTCTCGACGGCGACGTCGAGCGAAATCGACAGACTTTCCTGAGCCAGATCGCGATGCTGCTGGGAGGAAGACTTGCGGAAGAGGTCATTCTTGGATCGGCGTTCGAAGGATCGGGCGGCGAGGGCTCGGATATCCACAAGGCTACGGACCTCGCGACGGTTATGGAGGTTCAGCTCGGGATGGGTGAATCGCTGGGGTATTTCCGGGCAAGCTCGTCTGCCGACCTTGAGGAACTTCGCCGCCGAATTCCTGCCGTGCGCGAGCGGGTGGAAAAGGTTCTCCTGAAGCAGTGGAAGCGCGCGCGAACCATCGTCGAGGAACATGTCGGCGTCATTGAATTGGTGGCGTCGCAACTGGCCGCCAAGGGCCGTCTCGATGGGAAGGACGTCGAGCAGATGATGTCGGCGAAGCTGCGGGAGAGGTCGTCATGACAGGGGCGAAGGAATCTTCCTGGAAGCTCGTCGTCAAAGGCCTGAAGAGCAAGGTGCTGGCAGGCCGCAAGGAGTTGATCGCCCAAGTGCTGAAGGACGTCGGTGGCGACGCCGCGCCGATCCGACAGGCGAGGAGAGCACTGCTCACGATGTCCGTCGACGCCCTCTCCGGTACGCCACGGTTTATCGACGTATACGGAGAGGGTGAAATCTGCCTGATTTCGTTCGATGATCTTCTGGATATCCTGGCCGATCCTCCGCCAACTCTGGCGGAGGTAATGGGTCGTGTCACGCGCTGATCTCAGCGGACGCTGATACGCCTAACTCCGCGACGTCCGTCGATCGAAAATCCGGGGCGATAGGAGGAGCATCGATGAAGCGCTGTCCAAATGGCTCTTCGATGCAGCCTCGCTCCCGCAGCATGACCGAATAGTCAAATCGCTTCCCGGTCAAAGCCGAGCGCACCGCAAGCCCGATTGCCTGACCGATCACAGGAGGAACCGCATTTCCGACCTGGCGTGCGGTCGAATCCTTACCGCCCACGAAGTCCCAGTAATCCGGGAAGCCCTGAAGCCGGGCACGCATCCGAAGCGTAAGTTGAGGCAGGAACCCTGCGCCGCACTTGTCAGCTTCCTCCTGTGTCGGCGCGGCGTCGGCGACGGTGGCGATGTCGATGCCCTTCTTTGCCCACCGCGCGGCTTCCTTCTCTCGAGAGCCTCCCTTTCGCCCGACCACTGTCGAGGCCAGCGCGCCTCGTAGTTCGATGCCGTTGCGAACGACCAAATGGTTGCGGCGCGCTTCCGCCCAATCCTTGGCGCCCGTCCAGCCGTTGGCGGCCATGAGGTCTCCGAGGACATCGCCCAGGTTCGAGCGCCAGTGAGGGAACGTCGGTGGAGCGCGGAAGGCGCTCATGGCCCCCTGACGCAATCCCACGAAGAGCATCCGGGTCCGTTCTTGGGCCACGCCGTAGTCTTCCGCTTCCATGCGAACGATTTGAACGGCGTAGCCAGATTTCTTCAACTGTTTGAGGAAGTTGCCAAGATGGTCTGCGTGTCTAGCATTCAGGAGCCCGACCACGTTCTCGAAGACGAATGCCCGAGGTAGCATCTCGCGCACCGCCCGCGCACATTCGAGTAACAGATCCCTGGGGTCGTCCTTGCCGAGGCCTTTGCCATCTATGGAATAGCCCTGACAAGGCGGGCCTCCGACGAGGAGATCGACTCCCACAGACCTATAGGCCGTAAAGTCCACTTGGCGGATGTCGCCTTCGACCACGTTCCAGAGCGGCCGATTCAACCGCAGCGTCGCGACGGCATGCTTGTCGAACTCGAAGAGGGCGAGAGGATGATACCCTGCGTCTTCGAGGCCAAGAGATATTCCACCCGCACCTGCGCATAACTCGACGACGTTCAGCTTCTGGGTGGGAAGGCTAGTCAGCGGAGCCGGCTCTTCCGTCACGATGTCGAATATGTCGGGCGCGACGGTCGACGTGATCGGCTGGATGCACTCCTGGAAGTTGGTCGACCATTGCGCTTCAAGGCTGGATCTGTCGAGCGCAAGCCCGAACTCGCCACCGAAGCGTCCTTTGGCCAGAGCGTCGATCGCGGCATTGGCGAGAGCCAGGTAGCGTTCGCTCGCGTGCATTGGCATCCTGAGAATGTCCGCGATAGGAATGTCATACGTGCCATAGGCAGAGATGAAGTTCGGAAGAAGAGCTGCTGCTGACGCTCGGATGTTCGCATGGGCGTCCGAGCGTTGCTCGTCGGTCATACTCTTCGGGCGGTATGCGTGGAGGAGGGCAAGGAGTTCCGTGGCAGCCTTGTCGACTACGCGCACGTTATCGACCGCTCTTCGACGCGCCGCCTTCGACGAGCTCTGGAAGCCGGCCGTGGCATACTGCTCCGCGAACGTCTTTTTCCTATTCCGAAGATTGGCCCGGATGGCGGACACATCCCTCACACCCAATGTTGCGCCACCGGCAATCCGGGAAATGGCCTCGCTCCGCGCTTCGTCGTCCGATGCCGCCAAAGCTTTCAGGACTGGAAACTGGATGCGTGCTTCGCGAAGCAACTCCTCGGAGCTCTTCAAAGTCTTCGTCACCTTCACATATGTGCCTGCCTCGGCGACATCCATTTCGCAGCCGGCATGAAGAAAGTGTACCACATCCTTCGGCGACAGATGCTCAAGCAGTCCTTCGACTTCGTGGGCCATCTTGAACAGGCGGTCGGACATCTGCTGTTGAAGGCTCCGGATCGCCTTCTTCGCCTTGCTGAGGGCTTCGCTTCTCAAATCCTTCATCCGCAATGTCTCGCATGTGAAATTCCCACGTGTCATATCGGGACATTCGTTGCCGAACCGGCAAGCGTGTCATTAAAATTGTTTACAACCTCAAATTATTGGCGGTCGTCCAAATCTCACGATTAGCGCTTATTGCGTCGCGTTTTTGCGGCGTCTACAACCGCGAGATCGAATAAGGATGCGCGATTTGTACAACCTGCTGATGGCCGGCAACGACGACGACTGGGACGTGGATGTGGGGTCCGACCACGAAGCTACATTTCCGCTCTCCCGTTACCTTGAGTATACCGAGGATGAGGTCGAGCAGCGGTTGAAACCTATCGGGTCCGCCGTCGTATCGTTTCTCTCCGAGCTACCGACCGTGTTCATGAGCGAACTCCAGACCGGTCCGCAAAAGCGCCAGTTCGTCAGGATCCGTGTCGGTCGGGTCTGGGGCATCAGGATCGTCGGCAGGGACATCGCCTATCAGTTTCGCATCGATCAGAACTTCGGCGAGGTCGACGTCGCGAACCGCTCCCTCTTCGAGCAGCTATTTGACCTAGGGAACTGGGAGATCTCTCGAACGCACTGGGCGGTCAAGTCGGGGAACTTGGAGTTATCGTTGCGTGACGCTGGCCTTCTTGAGCCGGCCGCAGGTGACGCCGAGCCTCCGCCAGGCACTCCGCCGCCGGAGTCGCCCGATCTTCCGGAAGACGAGCCGGCGCTACCCATCATCACGAACCTTATCGAGTTCATGCAGCACGTGCTTGGCCTTCCATCCGAAGCTGACGAAGAGATCTTCTATCGGGGACATTCGGACCGGCGCTACAAGTTGATCCCGTCGCTCTTCCGAAAGAACGACGGCGGCGACTGGCGCTATCTTAGGAAGGAGGAGACCATCGTCCGGGAACTCCTTACAGCTCAGGCTACGGCCTTCTCGAGCGACGAGTACATGTTGGACAAGCTCGTGAGGATGCAGCACTACGGGCTTCCTACGCGACTGCTCGACGTTACCTCGAATCCTTTGGTTGCCCTCTACTTCTGCTGCGCGGACGCTAAGGTAGACGCAGACGGTCACGAGGTCGACGGCGAAGTCATCGTGCTTTCAACGAAGACTCGCGAAGTCCGCTTCTTCGATTCCGACACCGTGAGCTGCATCGCAAACCTTGCTCTGATGACCGAGGCAGAGAAGGAGGCGCTGGACACGACCGCGAAGGCGAGGGCATTCAACAAGACCGACGAATGCAAGAAGCTCCTGCATTTCATCCGACGGGACAAGCCGTATTTCGAGGCTCGGATCGAGCCGACGGACCTCGAGAGGATCATGTTCGTCCGAGGGCGCAGCACGAACGAAAGGATCACGTCTCAATCCGGCGCCTTCCTGCTGTTTGGGAAGGATTCAGTTCTGCCCGAGACCGGCTACAGCTCCCTTAACGTGCAGCGCATGACGATAAGGAATAAGGGCGCGATCCTGCAGGACCTCGCCAAGCTCAATATCAAGTCGAGCACGATATACCCCGGCATCGAGAAGACGACGGCGGAAATTGCCAGGAAGCATGAGTTGTCGTTTCGCTGAACGCTAGGTATCGTCATCAGCGCTCCTTTCAAAAGCCGTCGGAAGATGGGAGTTAATCACGTCGTCGAACTCGCCCAGGGTTCGAAGAAGTCGCCGCCCGCCCGGATCCTCACCCATGAACGCGCAGATGCTGACGGCGACGTCGTACGGGGTAGGGTTCACGGCCTGGTCGGGGTTGATGAGTGTGCCGGCCGCGCTCAAGGCCGAGAATATCCGTTCGACTCCTTTGTGTTGATCTGCGTGAGCGACCGCGTTGCGCAGGTCGTTGTACCTGGTGAGCGCGTCGGCGAGCAGATCTCCATCTTCGGGTCGCCCACGCCATGCCGCATTGATGACCGAGATTTTGTGCTTGAACCCGAGCCCGCCACCTTGGAGGCGGTCCGGACGTGGAAGCATCCTCGCGATGAGATGGTCCATCTCGAGTTCGAGCGCGGCGTGATAGGTCAGCACTTCGACCACGAATGGGTCGAGTTCTCTTTCTCCGGCGCTGGTGAGCCTAAGGACGCCTTCAAGACTGTCGTAACCTACTTGCGCCATCCGCCTCTCCCATTCCGGCTCCGCTGGTGGATGCTGATTTTCTCAGGGAAAATTTTGCCTATTAGTCCCATCGGTTGGTATTAACTGTGAGCGCCTGATTACGGCCCTGTCACTATGGTACCGAGACGGAAATTCCCGTCAGAGCGAGCCCTTCATAGAATTCCATGAGACGGATGGCGACGACCGCCTCCTTGCTCGGGTAGCCCAAGATTTCACAGAACGGTTTTGGTGCGCCAGAACGATCAAGCGACTCCGATCTGACGCGACGGGTCACGGCACGCGTGACACTCTTGAACTCGTCGTCCGACAGTCTCGTATCAAAATCGAAAGTGTCGTTTGTGATAGGGTTCCGGACCATCATCGCATGCACCGGACTTAGCCTCGCAGCCAAGGCGGCGATGAAAGACTTCCTCATGACCGCACTACTCCTTCGCTTGATCACCGCCGCCATCCGGGGAATATCCTGTGTTCGAATGTTCCGTGCGATAGCCGCCGCCGCGATCGTCTCGAACGCCTCCCCTCCGTCAAGAAGTTGCATCAGAAACCGCAAACAATCGGAAGGCGCCGCTTCGTAAAGTTCATCTACGATATGAAGAGCCGAACTCAACACCTCGATCGGGCTGTGGCTCCCCTTCTTTAGCTCATCGCGCACGAACTGGAGAAATTGTCCGGCGGTCATCATTTTCGACATTGCCCTCATCGCCGTGCGCCGGATGAAGCTGTCCTTGCCCAGCGCGTAGAGAGCGGATGCAGTGGCAAGCTTGCTGGACGCCGGCAAATCTTGTCGCTTAAGTTCTCGCTCGAGGACTATGATCTGATCCGTCCAATAAGAACCCCTGAGGGCTTCATAGATTTCTATGTCCAAGCCTTTCTGGGCAAGGGGGGGAGTGAGGAAAGAGGCGCCGTCCAGCAAGGCGCTGTCCAAAATCGTGGTGCTATCGATGGTGCATTCGCCGGAAACCTCCCGTAGGTCGGCGCCCGTGAAGTCGAAGCCTCGAAGATCGGCATCGCCGAGGTCCATGCCGCGGAAGTTCCCATATCTGAAGTCTACCTTGGGGTCGAAGCCCCCGATTTTCACGAGGTTTGCAAAGCTGGAATCGGCTGTTGTGGCCATCGTCTCGATCGCCGCGAGGTCTGCCGCCGACAGGTCGTCCGTCAGGAACACGCTACTCTTCATCATAGCTCTCCGACGAGGACAGGAGAATGCTCTCTGCCCTCGACGACGGGGACGCGCGTGACAGGCTCTTCGCTATAAGCAGAGCGATCATCTTCTCACGATTCGTCTTCGGGAACTTCACAACCCGCGTATCCGTCACAAGGTTCACCTCGACGTCGCGTTTCCTGACATTGACCGAGACTGCAACGCCCCGACGGTTAGGCCTGCCTTGCGCAACCGTTGTCTCGCATAGGGTCTGCCCATGGAGAAACTTTCCGTGAAGCAATTCCTTCTCGGGATGAAGCTTCCAGCGATCTTCTCCGATAGCTTCGACGAATTGAAAGGATCGGGTCTCGACGCGGGAATCCGAGAGGGTGTAGCCAGCGGTTTGCTTACCGGACAACTGCCCCTTCGCGGATACCTCTACCCCGGCCTTGAGGGGCGAAAGACTTCCCTGGATCGTCGCCTCGACGGCGGCCGAATCTTCGATGGCCCGGCTCAATGTCTCCATGACCGTGTGATCGACGCCGATCTTCGCAGGGAAAGCCATCTCGCCGTATTTCGAACCTTGATCGATCTCCAGTCCTTCTGCCTCAACCGAAACGAACGCTGTTTTAAGGCCGACCTCCACAACCGCCCCCTCAAGCTCAATCTCGTCGCAATAGATGCCCAGGTGGACGTTTATCGCGTGCCTGCCGTCTCCCTCCAGCCGTTCGACCATAGTGTGCAGATCGACGATCTTGCGAAACGCGTTCTTATTCTCAGTTCGGAATGACAAGTTGAGCGGCTCCGAATCCATGAAGTGCGACAGTTGTATTCGCACTTTTAATGCTTTTGGAAAAGCAGCCGAATTTTAGGGGATGTGGGTTGTTAGAAGCATGGCGCGTCTTGGAACGAGACGCCGGCCTTCGCTCCGAACCGTGCCGCGCTCTACAAAGCAGGCGCGCGCTTGGTTCACATGTACGGCAGGATTCGTGTACAGCCTGCTTCCCTTCGACGTTGCCAACGCGAAGCTCGGGGCGGCGGGTCTCGGAGGCGAGCTGGAAATCGAGCCAAGCGTCGACCATACGCCAAGAGGACCTGCGATCATGAGGATGCCCACCAGCGCTTCGCTGAGCGGGTGAAGATACGTTTAGCGCATCCAGCGGCAGGCCAGTACGTCCCTAGGGACATGTCGGGCAAGTTTTCTAGATTCCGGAGCTTCAGGATCGCGAGCACGCACATGGACGAACCACTCCCTCTGCCGTTTCGTCGCTGGGGTGTCCGCCGTCCAGTTCGCTGCGATGGACATCAAGGCCGTCATCGCGAAGACGGCGACCATGCGGGCGGTGTCCCTGTCCCTCTGTTAGATTGGCGTTTCGTGGCACGTGAATCCTGCAAAAGCGTCAAGGTTCGTCCGGCCGTTGGGAAAGTTCGACCTTCACGACCTCGCGGGCCGAACCCGACTGAAAGAAGGTCCTCGCTCCGTCGTCGTCGACCATCATCATCGATAGGCATCCACCTGCACCCGCACCGGTATCGAGTGCGATCCTGCTTCGGCGAATCTCCGGCAGACCAGAGCTCGTCACCGTGTGACCGTGGACAACCATCGCGCCGAAGTCGAAATCGTTGTCCAGGAAACCCGAGCGGATGGTGCGCAAATCCTTCGTAGTCTGCTGCTCGAAAGGGACGCCCGGCCGAAGGCCGGCATGGACGAAGACGTTGGCGCCGTCGTTGATCAGAGAAGCGGCCCGTCGCATCGCGTCTATGTGGTTCTGCCTCCGATGGAGAAGTTCCAGTAAGGACTCGTGAGCCTCCTCAATGCGGCCGTATCGCCCGCCGACGTTCAGTCCGTAGGACGCCGCGGCAGCCAGGCCGCCGTTCCTCATCCAGTGGTCGAAGACGATCTCGCGCTTGTCTGGCCGGTCCAGGAAGAGGAGCATGAATTCCTCGTGGTTACCGAGGATCAGGCGGCTCTCCGGATTCTGGTTGAGTTCTCTCACCACCATCTCCATCGCCTTCATGCTATCCGGACCGCGGTCGATGATGTCACCTAGGAAGATGACCCGGTAGCCGCAGCCATTCGGATCGTTTTCTTCGATATGGGAAGGCAGCGCTTTCAATAGGTCGGCGCGGCCATGGACATCGCCTATGACATAGGTCTTCAAAGGGCATCCTCTCGGTCTTGAGGGCAAGCAATAGCGCCGAAAAGTTTCCGGCGCGCGAATGTCGTGCCTCAAATTGAAACTGACTTGCTGGCATATTCGGTGACTTTTAATGAAACCACGGCGCTTTTCGCAACGAGTGTCAATTAAAGGTTGGCGGCACCGACCAAGCGAATTTGAGGGATACCGAAGCGATGACAGACATGACCTCCAACCATGTGGAACCGATATCGCTGTCACTCTTGGACGTCGCCGAAGAGTCGTTCGGTGTTCTCGTTGCAAAAGCAATGGAGGAGTTCGATGTTTCTTTCGGTCCCGGCAATCTCTGGCGATACGTAGCCACCTACGCCGAAGCTGGCGCAAGGCGGGACGTCGTGCTGAGCGGTCCCGGAAGTGACGACGGTTGGACATTGACGATCAACAGATACCGTGGAGAAGGTACGCAGTTCATCTGTGACGATGCGGAATGGAATTTCGGCATGAGGATCGGTGAGGGGCAACGTCTTTCGTACGAGCGCGCCGTCAGACGTGCCGTCCAATGGTTGTCTACGGGCCTATTCGACGAACGCGATCTTGAAAAGGCTGCCTAGGAAGATAGGGCGATGGTGTCCGCGCCGGCGCTTCATGAATCTTTACCGCCTATTCATTGAGGCAGTTCACGACCAGTTCTGAGAATGTGTCCCAGAGTGCGCAAAGATGCTCGCCGGTGGGCGCAAGGTTCGACGAATGAACATACTTGTTGAGAGTGTCGACGGACACAATAGCGTCCATCGTACGCGCTTTTCTCACGACTTCGACGTAGCGCTTGTCCACCTTGCCACGGGTGTTGAGATCTTCCGCGCATGCCACTAGCTTCTTCACGAGGGCGTCGTTTTCGGCCGCCGTCGTCAGCTTCGTCTGCTTGATGTAATTGTCAACGGACAGCTCGAGCAGCACTCGGCACAGAACCGCGATGGCATTCGGGTGTTCGTTCAGGTCCAGCTTGAACTGAAGCTCCTCCCAGATGGACCTCTGCCGCTGGAGGCGTCCGGTCCACGCGATGCCGTAGTCGTGATGCAGTATCAGCTTGGTTCGTCTTGGAGGTTTGGATGAACGTGAGGCTCCCAAGGAGACCACGTTGCCCGGTGCGGAACTTGCCAAAGGAACAGTTGCAGGGCCTACCGTCTTCACCGCCTTCGCCGATTTTAGCGGTCCCGATGTCAAAAGGTCAGCCGCAGTCGGCAGGACGCCTTCCGTGTCGAGTTCGTTGAGGTACTCGGACTTCTTGTCGACATCCCACACATCGTCGAGCGTCTTTCGGCGGTGAGCAAGATCGTCGGCAATACGGGCGAGTGCCTTCAAGGAGGCTTCTTCCGTCCGGATAAACTCGAAACGTCCCTTCGCCGTGGAAATCCCGACGCGGTTTCTAAATGCTTCGCCCGATAGCAGCCGGTTCAAGTTGCTGCGAGGGATGCGCCCTTTTTTGGGGAGAAGGCCCGCGGCTTTCAGCCTGGTCTCGATCTCGTCGGCGACGTTGAGCTTCCCCCCTTTGCCGGTCCTGTTGACGAACGTGGCCTTCTGCCGGTCGTCCCAAGTGCTCTGGCCGACCCCACCCTGGCTTCCGGTGTGACGTCGGTAGAGGATTTCGTCGATCTCATCGCGGTCGGTTTCGACGCGGCACATGATCCGATCAGGGAAGGCGCCTGTCCACTCGACTCGAAGGTTGACGAAGAACTCGCGTAGTTCCGCATTTGGCGCTCGCTTTGAATCGGCGAGCAGCTTCAGGCAGGTGGTTCGACGATTGCCGTCGTATACGACGAAATGCGATCCCTCCTGGTAGACAAGGGGCGGCTCGTACAGTCCTTTAGAACGAACTATGTCTTCGGCCAACTTTCGCATCTGGCCGAGGTGGTGCGAAAACAGCCATCCGATGGCGGCGGTCTCGTTTTCCAATTCACCATGCCGATCGTTGGCTCGGTTAACCAGCATATCGTCAAGTTGTATAACTCGGTAACTCATAGCCCCTCATCCATAAGTCACGAAAGTTCAATATGATCGCGTCATGGATGCAATAGTCTCGTCACATATTAAAGCTCCAATCCTTAGTTGTGCACCGGAATCTACGAATACGTTGTCAAGGCCCGAAATCTCGTCGTCATCACGAAAGCATTACGGCGGAACCCTTTGAAAGCCAGATGCTGCTCCGGGGCGATCACAGGCAGAGTGTAGGGAGCCGGCGACAGGGAGCCTGTGCGGTCGGGTGAATTGAGTGGCGCCGTCATTGACGTCAAGAGAACGCATGCATACATGGGTAATTCATATCGACCTGTTTTTCGGTTGTCGGCTCGAACCTTAAGGCGCATCTACACGTTCGGTCCGTGTGGTGGCTGCGATCCTCGAAATGCATTGAAATGATCGCGCTAATCGGTTATGAATTGTCGTGAATTATGAGGTGGTTGAAATGGTAGCAGCTCTTCTTAAGATGCCTGTCGATGTTCAGGAAGAGAAAGAGACCCACACCGACCGTCTGCTTCGTATCGCAGCGAGTGCGAAAGACGCGAAGTTGGGTGGGGGAATTAACATTACGAAAATGACCCGTGAAGAACGTAGAAAAGTTCTTTTCGGACGTTAAAGTGTTCACATGAATGACGCACTGAAGCTTCCCCGCATCCAGAGGAAGCCACTAGAAGTTATTATCTCCCCCCTTTACGATTCTAAATCCTACTATCGTGGAAAGCCTCACCTGGAGGACCACGTGCTCGACATCGTTGATGCGATCGCTGAGGGCAGGCCGCTGCCAAAGTGGGCGTATCGAAGCGGCATCGACGACAACTACCCACCTGACACGGTTCTTTCTCGTTACGGCATCATGCATTTGCATCTTGGAAAGAAGAGTTCGAGTGAACTCCTGTTCCTGATGCAGTTCGATGACCACGTCGTCGTTCTCGCGATTGGCAATCATAACCGCTTCGCTGAAGACCCACCCGGAAGCCTCCTTTATAATTTTCATCGAGCAAAAGTAGAAGAGATAAACAGGGTTCGCGATGAGGAGAGGCTTGAAGCCCTTGCTGCGGCTGCGCTCGCCGAAGCAGCCAGGCTTGAAGCCAAGATGGAAAACATCCAAAAGGGCCTCCTCCCGCGTAGGCAGCGGCTCCCTTGAGCCACGTCCGACGTCGTGGCGTCCGCCGACGCCGGGCGAGCCGAAACCGTGACTATGCTGAAGAGCGTGAGCGAGATCCGCGTCCAGCCAGCAATAGTCTCTGAAGGTCGATTCCAAATGATCATCGTCGTAGATCTCTCCGGCCGGAAAAACGACGCCATTTGTTAACGATTGGGCGTCATATCAAGGGTGCTGGCGACCGGTTAACGAAGATGCGGTGGTAACGATAGCGCACAAGTTCCAGGGTGCTCGGGAACAATCCCCAGCTCGCCCGGCTGATCGACATAGCCGAAGTCGCCGAACCGGCTTCCTTGGTCACGCGACGCTCGAGGACGGCATCGAGACGTCGAGGTTCCAGAGACGCGCCGCCCGACGAGAAACTCGACCGACTTAACATCCCGGCATCGGGATCGGGATGTTTCCCGCCGCCTCTCCAGACTCCCGTGTCGAGCCAGTCCTCGTAGAAGACAAGCCAACGGATAACGGCAGGGATGACATGGTCTGCTAGGTAGACAGTCGGATTGAATGGTTCGTCGACCGGGTCCCACGCACACAGAGCGGGACTGTGCGGCGGCTGCCGATGCCTGTAGACATGCGGGGTCAGTTCGCCCGTACCTCGAACGTCGGGCGCGATTAGTGGATCAAGAACCTTTACCGTCGCATAGCGGTGGGACAACGTCACTTCGTCCCACTGAAGCTCCGGGAAGTACCTGATCCAGATCCGATAGGACTGAGCGATCGGGGTGAGGGTTCCTTCCCAGGTCGCAAACCACCCACCGTCGAACGTCAACCGAAATCCCGGATAGACGGAACGGAGACGGGTGTCCTGCTCTGCGATCGAATACCACGCCAGTTGTCAGTCTCCCCAGGGAGAGGTTCTTGGGGTGGGACGGGCATAGGTCGGGGTCGCTATGGACGTCACCGCGGCCACGGTACCCGTCGACGGGATATGTGCGGCAACGCCGCCGCGATCTGCAGACACCTGATTGTCCATAAACTTGCGGACTGAATCTGCTGCCGGCCGTTCGCCGAACAGCTTTTCCAGCGTCTTGCGCATTTCCGGCATGGACAGGCCGCTACGCAGCCGCTGGATGTCGACCGCGAAGGCGCGCAGCTCGTCGATGAGGATGCGTTGAGAATTCAGATCCTCTGGCCATCGGTCTGTCAGGACGTCGTAGGGGTCACATGCAGGATTGACTGCCTTGTAGGTCATTCCCCTGCGTTCGGCCGCTTCGAGTGCCGAGACCAGGGAGACGACCTGATGGAGCAACTCCTCAGACAGGCTCGACGTCCTGTTCGCGTTCACGGCGACGGAGTGGGCGAGAACGACGGACGGGGGCAGGCGCAGCGTGGCATGGCGTGCGTCGTACGCGAGGTTTCTCCAACGTTTCATGAGCTGGAGCGCGATCACAGCCCGAGACTTGCGGTAAGCCGGATCCTGGTCGGGGACCGGATCGGCGTCCGATTCCGCCTTCGTGAAGCGGAGCCGTTCGTACTCCAAGGACTGCCGTTCGAAGAACTGGCCGAACGCGGCTTCCGGCGGCGTCTGCCTCAGAAACCATTCGGCGAAGCCCCACGGGTTGGCGACGAGCCGTGCCTTGTCGAAGCCGGTCGCCGTCTTCTTGGAGTGGAAGATAAAGCTGGTCCTTTCTTCGAGCGACGGGATGAGAACCGCAGGCGTTAAGTCCAGATGTAGGCCGTCGTACTTCACCGTGACGCAACGGCTCTTCCGTTCCGTCTTGTCGTAGTAGCGCGAACCAGGCTCGCCACGGATAGCGGTATGAAGCGTCGAAAGAACATCCTCAGGGTCAGTATCGTGATGCATGGTCACTTGAACCATTGCGTCGATATCGAAGTCGGCGTCTTCCGCATGTCGGGCCGTCGTCGCGCCGATCGAGAACCCACCTTGAGCGTAAAAAGACGCGATGAGGCCCGCGAGCGGACTGCCGTCTCGTTCCAACCATTGATGGATCGCATGGTAGTGGCCGACGGCAAGACGATGGTCTGTCGGTGTAAGTTGAATGCGGACAGCGATGTCTGCGAGCAGGACGTCCAGCGGACTGAAGGCGGCGATCTCGCGAAGGACGGGATCCGTATAGTTCATCGGATGGCTCCTATGCTTGATGAACGATGTCGAGCGTCTGGCGGAAGCCGCCGAGCGCCCAGTTGTGGTCGTAAATGCGCATCGGCAGATGGGCCTTCGGCATCCAGACCCGGCCAAGTTCGACCGCCGCGGAGACGGGCACCGCCGGAAAGATGTGGACGATGTCTGTGCGACCATGGTTGTCCTTGATGGCTTCAAAGATGGCCCGGAGTTCCTTTCGCCACAGTGTGAGATCGCTCGGGGTGCGAAGGATGTCGTTGTGGGCGCCGTTCGCCGAGAGCGACCATATAGACACGTCGTCCCCGAGAACGGACGTGATGCGGTCGTCATCGATCGGTCCGCTGACGCCCAGTTTCAATGCGACTACCGGTCCCTTGGAAGCGGGCTCCTCTCGAACGAGCTCCATTTCTCCAGGTTCACTCTGCCACTCCCAAGTTGTCGGCTCGCGAACACGCTGCCGGACGTGAGCTTCCGAGATGTCCGATAAAAGGCGGCCAAGCTCGATCAGGAGCGGCATTGGGGCGAGGGCGAAGACTGCGAGGCGGTTGATCTCATTCCGCTCGAGCCTGCCCTTGACCCGCTCTTGGTATTTCTCGCGTAGGAGACGCTGATGCAGCGGCCAGTAGCCCGCATCGCTATCCGGGATTCCGAGGTCGGGGACATCAAGATCTATCATTCCGTTTCGGACGGGATAGAACTCCGGAAGCAACGCCTCCTTGACGGCATCCACGTTCACGGGAGACTCGTTCTTGCCAATGCCTGCTGCGAACCGGATGACGTGGCATCCGCGATCCCGAACGATAGACGTGACTGCCTCGATGCGATCCTCATGTTCGGCCTTCATCTCCAGCAGTAGTTGATCGGGATAATCCCTCCACGTTGCCTTGCCGTCGATTAGCCGGTGATGCGGATCGCAGAGCAGCATCAGGTTCGATGGATCTGTCGAGAGCTTTGGCGAAAGAATGTCATCGCCGCGCGGACCGCCGGGAGCATCTGAAACGATGTGCGCGATGTAGGCGGTGTTGAGATCGTCTCTCCCAGTAAGCAGGTCGCCCACCAACGCCTTATTGCATCCGCGGAACTCGCAGCGTCCGGCGGCTCGTGCCCAGACAATTGCTTTTACGTTTTGAGGCAGGGAGGGGCGGCGCCTGGCGTTCGCCTGTGGCGCAGGTCGGTCTTCAACGGCATCAGCTTCATCCGACATGGCTTACATGTCCTCGCTTCCAGCGGCCGAAGGTTGCAGGGATAATATCCTAAACCCAACAGTATCGGCGTGAGAATTTCATCCATCTGCCGTTTGTCTGTGGACCAAGAAAGTCTATCCTGCGTTCAGCTCAGTCGAAGTCAATCGTTACTTTCCCGGAGACGGTAGGGTTGCTTGATATGCTGGCATCGTGAAGTTCGACCTAGTTACTAAGATCTTTCCAGCGGTGCCTGTGCGGTAGTCCTTTTCATTCTATGGAGGCCGCAACGTTGTTGCGGCCTCATCATTACTGCGTCGTTTAAGTGGCCAGCCGTCATAATCGCTGGCTGCCTACACCTATAAGCGCCTAGCCCGCTCAGCTGCACCCGCTCGTCGCACCACACGTGTCGCACTTCTCGCAGGTCCCATTCCGCACCATCGTGAAGTTCTGGCACTCCGAGCACATGTTGCCGGTATAGCCCTGCATGATCGAGCGCTGGCGACGTTCGGCTTCACGCTTCTTGGCTTCGGATTTCGCCGTGGCCGCGTCGGCTGCCGCCTTGTCGGAGAACAGGGCCGTTGCGTCGCTGGAGAGTTCCTCGGTCACCTCTTCGGCGATCTCTTCCGCCAATTCCTTGGCGCGCTCCTCGTAATCGCGCTTGAAGGCGACGATTTCGGAGGTGGAGACGGCAATCGTCGGTTCCAGCTTGCGGGCAGCGGCGCCGGCAAAGGCGGTCACTGTGCCGGTGGAAGCGGCGCGGGCAGGGGCGGCGGTGGCCGCACCCTTGGGTTCGCCCGCCTGGCGTTCGCCGCCGGTGCCGGACACCAGTGTCGGCTTGTAGCCGCGGGTCCAGCCGGTGGAGAGCAGGTTGGTCTTGCCTTCCTGGATGCCCTTGCCGAGCGCGGTGTTCGAGAAGTCCGAGGTATCGACATGCGCCAGGTCATGGCGGCCGAGATAGGAGACGGCAAGCTCGCGGAAGACATAGTCGAGGATCGAGGTGGCGTTCTTGATCGCGTCATTGCCGATGACCATGCCGGCGGGCTCGAACTTGGTGAAGGTGAAGGCCTCGACATATTCCTCGAGCGGCACGCCATATTGCAGGCCGAGCGAGATGGCGATGGCGAAATTGTTCATCATCGCACGGAAGGCAGCGCCTTCCTTGTGCATGTCGATGAAGATCTCGCCGATGCGGCCGTCGCCGAATTCGCCGGTGCGCAGATAGACCTTGTGTCCGCCGACGGCGGCCTTCTGGGTATAGCCCTGGCGGCGGTTCGGCAGCTTCTCGCGTTCGCGGGAAACACGCTCGACCACCCGCTCGATGATCTTCTCGGTGATGGTGACCGCCTGGGCGGCGAGCGGCGCCTGCAGCAGGTCCTCCAGCGCATCCTCGTCGTCCTCGTCCTCGATCAGCGAGGAATTGAGCGGCTGCGACAGCTTCGAGCCGTCGCGATAGAGCGCGTTGGCCTTGAGGCCAAGCTTCCAGGAGAGCATGTAGGCGTTCTTGCAATCCTCGACGGTCGCCTCGTTCGGCATGTTGATCGTCTTGGAAATCGCACCCGAGATGAACGGCTGGGCCGCCGCCATCATGCGGATATGGCTTTCCACGGAGAGGTAGCGCTTGCCGATCTTGCCGCAGGGATTGGCGCAATCGAAGACCGGCAGGTGTTCATTCTTCAGGAAGGGTGCGCCTTCCAGCGTCATCGCACCGCAGACGTGGATGTTGGCAGCTTCGATGTCCTTCTTCGAGAAGCCGATATGGTCAAGCAGGCTGAAGCTCATGTCGGCGAGCTGTTCGTCGGAAACCTTCAGCGTCTCCTTCAGGAAGTCGGCGCCGAGCGTCCACTGGTTGAAGACGAATTTGATGTCGAAGGCGCTCTTCAGCGCGGCGTTGACGGCTTCGACCTTCTCGTCGGTGAAGCCCCTGGTCTTCAGCGTCGACGGATTGACAGCCGGCGCCTGGTTCAGGTTGCCGTGGCCGACGGCATAGGCCTCGATCTCGGCGATCTGGCTTTCCGAATAGCCGAGTGTGCGCAGCGCGTCGGGCACGGCGCGGTTGATGATCTTGAAGTAGCCGCCGCCGGCGAGCTTCTTGAACTTGACGAGGGCGAAGTCGGGCTCGATGCCCGTCGTGTCGCAATCCATGACCAAACCGATCGTGCCGGTGGGCGCGATGACCGAGACCTGGGCATTGCGGTAGCCATGCTGTTCACCAAGCTCGAGCGCCTTGTCCCAGGCCGATTTGGCGTGGGCGACGAGATCCTGGTCCGGGTTTTCCGAATGGATCAGCGCGACCGGGTTGATCGACAGCGCTTCATAGCCGGAGCTCTCGCCATGCGCCGCACGGCGATGGTTGCGAATGACCTTGAGCATGCTCTCGCGGTTCGGCGCGAAATTCGGAAACGGGCCGAGCTCGGCGGCCATTTCGGCCGAGGTCGCATAGCAGATGCCGGTCATGATCGCGGTCAGCGACCCTGCAATCGCGCGGGCCTCCGTGGAGTCATAGGGAATGCCCGACGACATAAGCAGGCCGCCGATATTGGCGTAGCCAAGGCCGAGCGTGCGGTATTCGTAGGAGAGTTCGGCGATGCGCTTCGACGGGAACTGCGCCATCATCACCGAGACTTCGAGCACGACGGTCCACAGGCGAACCGCATGTTCGTAATCGGCGATGTTGATGCGCTTGGTGGCCTTGTCCTTGAACTGCAGCAGGTTCAGCGAGGCAAGGTTGCAGGCCGTATCGTCGAGGAACATGTATTCCGAGCACGGGTTCGAGCCGCGGATCGGGCCGCCGGCCGGCGAAGTGTGCCAGTCGTTCATCGTCGTGTTGAAATGGATGCCCGGATCGGCCGAAGCCCAGGCAGCGTAGGAAATCGTTTCCCAGAGATCGCGGGCCTTGAGCGTCTTCATCACCCGGCCGTCCTTGCGGGCGGTCAGGTTCCATTCGCCATCATTTTCGACGGCGCGCAGGAAGTCGTCCTTGATCGAGACGGAATTGTTGGAGTTCTGGCCGGATACCGTGAGGTAGGCTTCCGAATCCCAATCCGTGTCGTAGGTCTTGAATTGGAGATCCTTGTAGCCCTGGCGGGCGAACTGGATGACGCGCTGGACGTAGTTCTCCGGAACCTGGTCCTTCTTGGCGGCGCGGATTTCGCGCTTCAGGGCAGGGTTCTTGTTGGGATCGTAGCAATCGCCGTTGTCGCCGCCTTCGCAGTTGAAGCAGGCCTTCATGATCGCCTTCAGATGCTTGGCGACGACCTTCGAGCCGGTCACGAGAGCCGCAACCTTCTGCTCTTCCTTGACCTTCCAGTTGATGTATTCCTCGATATCCGGATGGTCGATGTCGACGACCACCATCTTGGCGGCGCGGCGCGTCGTGCCGCCCGATTTGATGGCGCCTGCGGCGCGGTCGCCGATCTTCAGGAAGCTCATCAGGCCGGAGGAGCGGCCGCCGCCGGAAAGCTTTTCGCCTTCGCCGCGCAGCATCGAGAAGTTGGAGCCGGTGCCGGAGCCGTATTTGAACAGGCGCGCTTCACGCACCCAGAGGTCCATGATGCCGCCTTCGTTGACGAGATCGTCCTCGACAGACTGGATGAAGCAAGCATGCGGCTGCGGATGTTCGTAGGCCGACTTGGACTTGGTCAGCTTGCCGGTGAAGGGATCGACATAGAAATGGCCCTGGCCGGGACCATCGATGCCGTAGGCCCAATGCAGGCCGGTGTTGAACCACTGCGGCGAGTTCGGGGCGACGCGCTGGGTGGCGAGCATATAGGCAAGCTCGTCCTTGAAGGCCGATGCATCTTCCTCGGAGGAGAAATAGCCGCCCTTCCAACCCCAATAGGTCCAGGTGCCGGCAAGACGGTCGAAGACCTGGCGCGCATCGATTTCGGAGCCGGTCTGCTCGTCCTTGGACAGGGTCTTCAGCGCAGCATCGTCGGGAACGGAGCGCCACAGGAAGGAAGGAACATCGTTTTCCTCGACCTTCTTCAGCCGGGTGGGAACGCCGGCCTTGCGGAAATACTTCTGCGCCAGAACGTCGGTCGCGACCTGGGAGAACTGCGCGGGAACGTCGATGTTCTCGAGGCGGAACACGATCGAACCGTCAGGGTTCTTGATCTCGCTCGTCGCCTTGCGGAATTCGATATCCGCATAGGCGCCTTGGCCGGCCTTCGTGAAACGACGTTCGATGCGCATAGTCTTGACCTCGCGTTGGCGCCCGGTCCCCACGACCTCAGGCGCAAAATTCCTATCCGGCGGCACTTTGTCGTCGCGCAGCCAGTCTCGTTTCCGTATTGTGACAGGGGTGTCATCCGGAGATGTCCTTCCTGTATCTTGTGGTGATGGTGGCTGCAAACACTAAATATAGTATTAACAGCTTATTATCGCCAGCCCCGATGTCACTTTTTTTGGAGGCTGAAAACCGCGCAGAAATCCTGTCTGGCCTGAACCGTTCCCGGTCCATCGCCCTGATTCCGCGTCCTAATTTTCAAAAGGGAACCGGGCTCGTTACCTCCGGTCCTGTCGCCGCCGCAACATCAGGATCAGTAAAGTTTGAAACAGCTGATTCCGTCAAGGGCTGGCTTTTAATTGATTGCTAACCACAACATGTTGTGGATGCGCCTGTGGAGATTGGGGAAAGCCGGGGAGCGCTGAAATTACAATGGCTTGCAGGCATTGCCGGCTAAGGAAAACCTTAGAATGGCAAAAAAGCGTCCTGCGGCAAATCTTGTGATGGCATTTCCGGCGCAAATGGGCATGCCGATTCGCCGGTGAAATCAGCGCTCCTAAAGCGCGTCCTTATCGCAAAACCGCAAACTTTTGCGCGACATGGTCTTAAATCGCATCGATGGCGATGGTGACGATGGCGACGCCGATCGGCCTGTTCTCTTTGTCCATGACGACGAAGCTCGCCTGCGTCTCGAGATTTTGGCTGGATTCGTTGCGTTCCGCCCGGTCGATGAAGATCTCGCGGGAGCCGTTGGCGAAGGTTCTGAGGTATTTCTCCTCGTCGCCCTGCCAATAGTCTGCGGTGATGGTGCTCTGCCCGACATTCAGCCCATGCGAGTCGGTGACGAAAAATTCGAGAATCGCGCCCTGCGAGGCGTCCTGCTTTTCCCTCAGGTAATGCGACACGGATTTGTCGAGCAGCAGCTTGACCATCTGCAGGTGGTGCTGATCGACCTCAGACCGGTAGGTCTCGTCGAGCACCCGCATATCCATTTCGCTGACATTGCCGAATTTTGCGTTCTGCTCGGCAATGGCTTTCAGCACCAACGGCGTTTCCACTATCGGCCGGATTCGTTTCTCAACATAGTCGCGCACGAGGGGAATATAGGCAGGTTCAGCGCGGACAGGCGCCAGCGGCAACAGAAAGGCCGCCAGCCCGACGGTCACAACCGCTCTTATATGCCCCCACCGCGCCATCTCGTTTCCTTGTACCGTACCGATCATTGCACGCTTTAAGCGCAATTTGACACGATTCGCACGCCCTACAGCGCCGCGCGTCTTTTCGAGAGCCGCAAAGGACGCTGTAACATTTTGAATTGCTGCATAATTTCATCCTTGAATCGATTCCGATTGAAGGAATTAGACAGCAGTCTATGAGCAAAAGATAAAATAGATGTGCAGATCCCGATAGCGGATTCAGGAAACCTCGCCGACAAAATCTGGAACAATTTAAAGTGGTAAATCCGCGGGTCGCGCGCTTTGATCGGTGGCGATCAGCCCGCACCCTTGGCGATCGGCTCCTGATAGGTGAAGCCCATGTCCCAGGGGAAGTAGATCCAGGTGTCCTGGCTCACCTCGGTGATGAAGGTATCGACGGTCGGCACGCCCTTCGGCTTGGCGTAGACGCAGGCGAAATGTGCTCTCGGCAGCATGGTGCGCACCTGTGCGGCGGTCTTGCCGGTATCGGTCAGATCGTCGACGACCAGCACGGTTTCGCCGCCATTCTCCATAAGTTCGGGCGCTATTCCCTTGAGCAGCACCATGTCGCCCTGGTTCACATAGTCATGATAGGAAGCGACACAGACGGTCTCGATCAGCCGGATGTTCAGCTCGCGCGAGATGATCGCAGCCGGAACGAGGCCCCCGCGGGTGATGCAGACGATCGCCTTGAACGTCTGATTCAAGCCGGCAAGCCGCCAGGCAAGGGCGCGCGCATCGCGGTGGAACTGATCCCAGGAAACGGGAAAGGCTTTATCGGGAAGGGACATCGGGCTGCTCCGCGGCATGAAAAAACGACACGCCGTTTGCCGGCGACCGGATGGGCTTGAAGCGGCGATTGGCAAAACGCAAATCGCGCAGTCGGAACTGCGCGAGATGGGGCCGAGGCTCGAAGCTGTCATCGGTCGCCGCAATTAGCGGGATTTGCCGGCAAAAGGCAAGAGCAGCCAATCAACGCGATAACAGGGTCAGCGCCGTCATCGATTGCAGCAAGGTTTTCGTCGTGCCGCCGAAGATCATCTGCCAGAGCCAGGAATGCGTATAGGCGCCCATGACGAGAAGATCGATGCTGCTGTCCGAAAGCCGGTTCTCGATGACATGCGATGCGCTCTTATCCACACTCTGGGCCGTGGAAAGCGTCGCCTTCACGCCATGACGCGCAAGTGTCGCGGCGATGTCGGCGCCGGCGGTCAGCGGCGATTGCAGCGCCGTGTCGGCCGGATCGACGGAAAAGATCTCCACATCGTCAGCCGCCTTCAGGATCGGCAGTGCGTCGAAGGTTGCGCGCGCCGCCTCTTTCGATCCGTTCCAGGCGATCAGCACCCGCTTGATCGGCTTCGGCTGGCGAATGATATAGGGGATCATCAGCACCGGCCGGCCGGTTTCGAAAAGGAAACTGTCGACGTCGACGTGGCTGTCGGAAGGTCTGGCCGGGTCGGCCTGCGAGGCGATCAGGAGATCGGCGCTGCGCGCACTTTCGATCAGCGGTGCGGAGCCGTATCCGGTTGATGTGGCAAAGCTGCGCCATTCGAAGGAGGCTCCAGCCGCCTCCGCTTTCGCCCTGAAGATGCGCTCGACGGCAATCGTTTCGCTATGCGCCATATCCTGCAGCGCCTGCACGGCAACGGGATCGGGGATTTCCATCGGCGCGACCAGCGGCACGGCGGAAATGATTTCGGCATGCAGGCCGATCACATGGGCGCCGCTTTCAGCAGCGATGGCAAAGGCGAAATCGGCAACCGCCCCGCTATTGTCTGATGTATCGAGAATGGCGAGAATGGTTTTGTAAGACATATCAATTCTCCTTGCGCTGAAATGGCTTGCGCGAGGGAAGGAATGCGCCGGACCGTTCTACTGTTCCTTGAACGGGATCAAGGATGGCCTCCAGTTCCGGCGTTGCCCTCAAGCCTCGGCGGAATGGTTTTCGGCGATGTCCTTCCTTTGGCGGATGGCGTCGATCATCGCCTGCACCTCGGCGCCGGCCGCATCGATTGCCGCCTGCGAGCGGCCGCGTACGACGATCTCGGTCGAAAATTTCTGGCCGATATAGCGTGGGTAGGAACCGATGCTGGTTTCCGGATGTGCCTTCTGGATCGCGGTCAGTGGCGTGCCGATCTCGCCTTCGCCGTAAGGGCAAGCGATGGCGAGCGAAAGCACCGGCGTGCCGGTTCGAAGCGTCGGCAGCACATTGTCGACCATCGCCTGGAAGACCTGCGGCACGCCGGCCATGACATGGACATTGCCGATGATGAAGCCTGGCGCTGTCGAGACTGGATTGGCGATGTGCACAGCGCCGCGCGGCATGCGCGCCATACGCTGGCGCGCCTCGGTGAATTCCATCTCGCGGCGCCGGTACATCTCGGCAAGCAGCGTCATTGCTGTTTCGTCGTATTCGCAGGGCACGCCGAAAGCCTTGGAGATGGCATCGGCGGTTATGTCGTCATGCGTCGGCCCGATGCCGCCCGAGGTGAAGACGTAATCATACTTGCCGCGAAGCGCGTTCAGTGCCTCGACAATCGCGTCCTCGTCGTCGGCGACGATCCGCACTTCCTTGAGGTCGATGCCGGAAAGCGTCAGCAAATCGGCGAGGTGGCCGATATTTTTATCCTTGGTGCGGCCGGAGAGAAGTTCGTCGCCGATGGCGAGCATGGCGGCGGTGACGACGATGTCTTGGCTCATGGGATGTTCCGTGATGTGAGGCTGGGGAATAGGTAGCGCCGTTCGCTCGCTTTGCAAACACCAGAGCATGATGCCGAAAAGTGCAGGCGGTTTTTGGACGACATCATGCGCCAACTCTCTAATTCGGGCGATGCGTCATTTTGCCGAAATGAAAACCGCAAGCGAATTTTCGTCTCCGGGTGGTGAACACTGAGTTCTTGACGGAAGGGCTGTGTTCGCCCAGACGCGCTGATAGAAATCGCGTCGGACACGAAATTCAACCCGATGTTTCAAGGAAGATAGAAGATGGCGAAGGTTCTCGTCCTTTATTATTCGGCTTACGGCCATATCGAAACCATGGCCTATGCGGTCGCCGAAGGCGCGAAGTCGGCCGGCGCCGAGGTCACCGTCAAGCGCGTTCCGGAACTGGTTCCGGAAGACGTCGCCAAGGCTTCCTATTACAAGGTCGACCAGGCGGCTCCCATCGCCACCGTCGACGAACTGGCGGACTATGACGCGATCATCGTCGGCGCCGGCACCCGCTTCGGCACGGTCGCCTCGCAGATGCGCAATTTCTGGGATCAGACGGGCGGCCTCTGGTTCGCCGGCAAACTCGTCGGCAAGCTCGGTTCGGTCTTCACCTCTTCGGCCACCCAGCACGGCGGCCAGGAATCGACCATCCTCGGCTTCATCCCGACCTTCCTGCACCAGGGCATGGTCGTTGCCGGCCTGCCTTATGCCTTCCAGGGCCAGATGGGCACCGAGGAAGTCAAGGGCGGCTCGCCCTACGGTGCCTCCACCATCACCAACGGCGACGGCTCGCGCCAGCCTTCCGAGATCGAACTGGAAGGCGCGAAATACCAGGGCGCCCACGTCGCCAAGCTTGCTGCCAAGCTCGCCTGATCTTTGACGCTGAAATAAAGAAGGCGCGGCGGGCATGGGGCTCGCCGCGCCTCTTCTGTTTTTTCCCACGAGAGACTGGCAGCCTTCATCGGCGAGGGCATTCGGGAGGGAAATGCCTGGCCGATCATTCGTCGGTGCTGCCGGAAAACCAAGCATAATTTTTACGCCTCGCGGCTCTTCCCATCGCCCATGACGCAAGATATTGAAAATGCCGCAAGCGGGCGTGGCGAAACTGGTAGACGCAAGGGACTTAAAATCCCTCGGCCTTGGCTGTACGGGTTCGACCCCCGTCGCCCGCACCACCTTCATAATCCTGTTCGAATATGCTTGTATTATGCCTGTATATTGTGGATAAAAGCGCGCTATTGCTTGCATTTGGCATTTTCGGAGCAAGGATTGCGCCGCGGCGGTTGAGTAAGTGTTGTCTTGTGGGAGTAAGACGATGGTTTACGATTGGAGTGGGGCAAGGACTAGGCGCATCCGGGTCTTCAAGGCCAGTGTCGCGCTCGTTCTCGCGACTGCGATGGCCGCGATACCACTGTTCTTCTGGGCAGTGCAATTGCGCGCTTTCTAGTCGATCCCGCCGATAATCAGCGTTCTGCGAACGGAAGGGCGTTTGGCGCCTTCGTATCGCGCCATTTGTTGATCACCCAGCCGGCCAGCAGCCCGAGGGCTGTACCCATGGCCTTGATGCTCGCGTCATGCAGGCGCGGATGGCGGGTCGGCGCGAAATATTGCAGCCATTCGATGGCGAATGCGCCGACGATCAGCAGCACCGCTACGGTTTTCCACTGCTTTGGATAGGCAAGCGCAAAGGCGAAGCCGACGAGAAGATAGGCGGCGGCACGGTCGACATCGACCGTGGTGACCGTATCCGGCCTCTCTCCGATCGGCGAAACCGTGACGAAGAGGATGAGGGCGAGCAGCAGCCAGGCGAGCGGTTTTGCGAATTTGAAGATCATCATAGCTTCATATAAGTGGCCGCCCTTTTCATTGACAGTTAAAATCAGTTCATGTGCCGCCAATTTCGCGATTGGCTTAAGAAAGCCTTCCTCGGAGCGAAACGGTCCGGGAGCGAACCGGAAACGGCCCAAACGAGCTTTCCTTTGCCGGCCGGCCTGTGCCATAGCGGCGGTGGCTAATTGAGAGAATGGACCACGCCCGTGACGAGACTTGATGTCGAAAGCGCCGAAGAGGCGATGCGCAGCCTTTTTCCGGCAACGCCGCTGCAGCTCAACGATCATCTGTCGGCCCGCTACGGTGCCGATATCTGGCTGAAGCGCGAGGATCTGTCGCCGGTGCGCTCCTACAAGATCCGCGGCGCCTTCAATTTCTTCCGCAAGGCGATCGGGCAGGGTGCTGCCGGCAAGACCTTCGTCTGCGCCTCAGCCGGCAACCACGCCCAGGGCTTTGCCTTCGTCTGCCGCCATTTCGGCGTGCCGGGCGTCGTCTTCATGCCGGTGACGACACCGCAGCAGAAGATCGACAAGACCCGCATGTTCGGCGCCGAATTCATCACCATCCGGCTGTTCGGCGACTTCTTCGACCAGTGCTACCAAGCCGCCCGCGAACATGTGGAGGCGATTGGCGGCGTCATGGTGCCGCCCTTCGACCATGCCGACATCATCGAAGGCCAGGCGACCGTCGCCGCCGAAATCATGCAGCAGCTGCCGGAGGGAACAGTGCCGGACATGGTCGTCCTGCCGGTTGGCGGCGGCGGACTTGCCGCCGGCATCACCAGTTATCTCGACGGCACGGTGCCGAAATCGGCTTTCGTCTTCACTGAGCCGGCCGGCGCGCCGAGCCTTAAGCGCAGCATCGAAGCGGGCAAGGTGACGACGCTTGCCAAGGTCGACAATTTCGTCGATGGCGCTGCAGTCGCCCGGATCGGCGACCTGAATTTCGCCGCTCTTCGCGATTTTCCGGCCGAGCAGGTGCAACTCATACCGGAGAACGCCATCTGCGTCACCATTCAGGAGATGCTGAATGTCGAGGGCGTCGTGCTGGAGCCGGCCGGCGCCCTGTCGCTGACGGCGATCGCCGCGATGGACGGCCAAGCGATCCGCGGCAAGACCATCGTTGCCGTCGTCTCCGGCGGCAATTTCGATTTCGAGCGTCTGCCTGACGTGAAGGAAAGAGCCATGCGTTACGCAGGGCTGAAGAAATACTTCATCCTGCGGCTCGCCCAGCGCCCCGGTGCGCTCCGGGATTTCCTCAATCTGCTCGGCCCCGACGACGATATCGCCCGCTTCGAGTATCTGAAGAAATCGGCACGTAACTTCGGCTCGATCCTGATTGGCATCGAAACCAAGGCGCCTGAGAATTTCGCTCGGCTGATCGGAAATTTCGAAGCAGCCGGCATGGGTTACGAGGATATTACCGAAAACGAGATCCTCGCCAATCTGATCATTTGACTTGGCGACAGCGATACGGTCGTGCTAAAGGCGGAGCATGGCTTCGTTCATTTCAAATATCTTTTCGATGTTCTCCGGTGGCGGCAAACCGGCTTCGGAGGCGGCAGGCCCTTCCGGCGAGCCGCAGCTTTACGGCGATTGCACGATCTATGCCGAGCCGCGCAAGGAAGGCGGCCAGTATCGCCTTGCCGGCCGCATCGAAAAGAAGGTTGGCGACGAGGTACTGGTGCGCAATTTCATACGCGCCGATCTGTTTTCCTCCTCCGATGACGCGCTCGAATGCACGGTGCGCAAGGCGCAGCAGATTATCGATCAGCATGGTTCGTCGCTCTTTGGCGACGGCGAGAAGCTTCGTCAGGTCTGAAACGGCATCCGGGCATAGGTCCCAGATACCGGCTGCAACTATTCCTGTATGTGACCCGGCTGCGCTCCAGCGAGTGCGTTCTCGCTCACGCAATCTTAAAGGATTGCGGTGAAAGGTATCGCCTGCAGGATTTGCAGGACACCCCCGTGTTTGACTGTTTCGGACGATTGACCAAAGGATTCGCTGTCGCGATCACCGCGCCAGCAGGAGGCCGAACGTCCGGAGCCGAGGTCTCATGATGGAGACACTCAACCTCCTTCTCTTCGTCGTCGAAGCCATCGCCTATTTCGTGCTGATGGTGACGCTTCTGCATTTCCGTCACCGGCTCGGTCTCGGGGTTTTCCTGACGGCGCTCGGCGTCATGCATTTCATGGAGACCTATCTGGCCGCGGTCTTCTATGTCTCGCTGCCGTTCGGGGATGTGTCGCCGGGCTCATCCGTCTTCTTCTCCGGCAAGCTGATGATGATCCTGATGCTTTACCTGCAGGAGGATGCAGCGACGGTGCGCCAGCCGATCTACGGCCTGTTCCTCGGCAACCTGCTCACTGTCGGCATCGCCTGGGTGCTGCAGTTGCACCAGCCGCTGCAGATATCGACCAACCACACACCCGACGTCGACTTCCTCAAGGAGATGGGCTGGCTGATGGTCTGGGGCACGGCGCTGCTCTATGTCGATTCGCTCGGCATCATCCTGCTTTACGAAAAACTCGGCGATTTCTTCCGCCGCCGCGTCGTCCTGCGTTTCCTGATTTCGGGCTTCGTGCTGCTGACATTCGACCAGATCGGCTTCTTCGCGGCGCTGCATTACTTCCTGGATGTGCCGATCGCCGCATTCTGGGGCGGATGGAAGGCGAAAATGCTTGCCGTCTGCCTCTACGCGGCGATGTTCGCATTCTATGAATATCGTATTCGCCGTATCGGCGCAGCCGGGTCCGCACGTTCGATCAGCGACGTATTCGGTGACCTGACGTTCCGCGAGCGCTACAACGATCTGCTGGAGCGCACCGGCCGCGACATGCTCACTGGTGTCTACGATCGGACGCGCATGGAAATGGAAGCGCCGCTGATGCTGCTCGAGGCACTGAAGCAGGGGTCATTCGCCACCGTCCTCATTATCGACGCCGATCACTTCAAGGATGTCAACGACGGCTACGGCCATCTCCAGGGCGACGAGGTGCTGAAGGCGATCGCCGCCCGATTGGGCACGACGTTGCGCTCGAGCGATCGCGTCTTCCGCTTCGGCGGCGAGGAATTCGTTGCCGTTTGTCCAGGCACGGGCCACGAAGAAGGCCTGCTGCTTGCCGAGCGCCTGCGCTGGACAATCGCAACCAGCGTCAAGACGCCGGATGACAGTCCGATCACGGTCAGCATCGGCGTTGCGACTGCCGACGAGGACGGTATCGATTTCACCGCCGTGCTGACGGCTGCCGACGGCAGGCTCTACGCAGCAAAGAAGAGCGGCCGCAACTGCGTCGTCGGCCGCTCCGGCGTGGTGAAACTCAGTTAGGCCCGGTGGGCTCGTCGATCAGCGCAGCGCCGTCGGCCGCGGGTGTTTAGGATGTTGCGTAAACAGAAACATGATCCCATATATTTACGTATTTTCAACAGGTTATGAGAACCATAAAAACGGCTTGTTAGCATAACGCAAACATGATCTCCATTGCCGCAGCATTCCGATGAGCTTTCCTGCGAGGGGCGTGGACATGAGTGATTCAGTTGCAGCACAGAAAGTCGATGGCGGCGAGTTTGCCGTTTTGTGTATCGGCGGGTTTCTTCTTTCGATCGCCTATGGCGTGACCTTTCTGATCCCGGTGCTGGTGGGTGAGCGCGGCGGCGACGAGGCGCTGGCCGGCCTGATCATTTCGGCTGCGACTGTCAGCACCGTCATTCTCGTGATCCTGTCCGGCCACATCGCGGATGCCATTGGCTCGGCGCGGGCGGTGGCTGTTTCGGGATTGTTTCTTGCCGCGTCAGCGCTCGGATTCGCCATGGTTCCCTCAGTTGGGCTGAGCCTGATGGCGGTCGGTTTCATCCTCGGCGTAGGCTGGGGCACCTTCTATGCGCTCGGCCCTATTCTGGTCGCCGCGATCGTCGAACCCGAACATCGGATCAGGTTTTTTGCCCTGCTTTCGGGATCGATGATGTCGGGCATCGGCGCCGGACCGATCATTGGCCGCGTTGCTACCATCTGGTCGATGCCGATCGAGGCGGCCTTCGCATTTGCGTTCCTTGCCAGTCTTGCCGGCGGTGCGCTTTACTTTTTGCTCCATATCCGGCTGACCAATGCCGGCAAGATTTTGCCTCATGTCAACAAGATCTCATTTGGCTCAGCGCGTGAGGTGATCGGCTCGAGGGCCATCTATTCCATCATTATGGTCGGCATCGGCGGCGCGATTTTCGGCGGGTTGTCCAGCTTTCAGACCAGCTACGCCAAGGCGCATGGGTTCGACTACTCCCTGTTCTTCATCGGCTTCATGTCCGCCGCGATTCTGAGTCGGCTGTTCGTGGCGGGATATGTGGTCAAGAAAGACCCACTCTATTCGCTTTTGGTCCTGACAAGCCTGACGCTGGCATCGATCCTGCTGTTCCTGATGCTGACATCAAATCAGCTTGCCTATCTGGGAGGCGCGGCGATGCTGGGGGTGGGTTATGGCTTGACTTATTCCGTCATCAACGGTCTGGCGGCCAATGAGGCTCCCGCCGGCCTTATGCCGCAGTCGCTTTTGTTATTCTCGCTCGCCTATTCCATCGGCGTCTTCGGCTTTCCATTGATCGCCGGCAATCTGATCGTTTCCGCCGGTATCCAGACCATGCTCTGTGTTTTGCTCCTGCTTGCCGTCCTGAATTTGGCAATCGTCCTCTTTCGTGTTGCCCACCGTGCGACGCAAGAACGAAACAAAGCATCCGTAAGAGACAATACAAGCACTCTATGACGGGTGACCGAGGTCGGCGAGGGGGCCGGGCAAATTTGAACTGCCCAGCCCGGCTTACTCAGGCAGCGCGGAAGATCTTGGCGCCGGATGGGGCGCTCGTCATGCCGCCGTCGACGGTGATCTCGATGCCGGTGACATTGGCCGAATCATCCGAGGCCAGATAGAGCGCCGCCTTGGCGATTTCGTCGGCTTCGCTCATGCGGCCGAGCGGGCTCATGCCGCCGATTCGGGCCTCGAGCGCCGACATGGCGTCTTCTGTCTGGGCCATCGGCGACCAGATCGGCGTCTTGGTGCCGCCGGGCGTTACCTGATTGACGCGGATGCCGCGCGGCGCAAGCTCGGATGCCATATTGCGCGTCATTGCCCGGACCGCTGCCTTGGTTGCCGCATAGGCCGTCCATCCGGGAGCGCCGAGCACGGCATGCACCGAACCGTTGAGGATTACCGAAGCGCTGTCATGGAGATGCGGCAAGGCCGCTTGCACCGTGAAGAAAACCGCCGTGAGATTGGTGCTGATGATCTGGTTGAACTGCTCTGGCGATGTCTCGCCAAGCGGCGTCGCGCCGCCGATGCCGGCATTGGCGAAGACGATGTCGAACTTGCCGACCTTTCCGGCGGCTTCCGCAAACGCCTTCTCGGTGGCGGCGGCATCGGTGACGTCGACCTTCAGCGCCAGCACGCCGGCGCCGAGCGCCTTTTCGGCAGCCGCGAGCGTTTCCGGGTTGCGACCGGTGATCACCACCCTGGCACCCTCGTCGATGAAGACCCTGGCGGTCGCAAGACCGATGCCGCTGTTTCCGCCGGTAATCAGGGCGACCTTGTTTCTTAGACGCATGATTCATGCTCCTCTTGGAATTGGCAACGATCTGGATTATGATCGTTATCTACAAGGATTATGATGATAATCCACATGAGTCAAGAGAAGCATGATGCCGAAAAGTGTAAGCGGTTTTCGGCCGACATCATGTTCATTCGATTGGTGCCGGGGAGATGTCCGATGGGGCGTTCGCAGTTGGAGAAACAGAAGACGCACGAGAAGATTGTCGAGATCGCGTCGAAGCGGCTGCGCGAGGAGGGGCTCGAAGGTATTGGCGTCGCCGACCTGATGAAGGAGGCCGGACTGACCGTCGGCGGCTTCTACAAACATTTCGCCTCCCGTGACGATCTGGTTGCCGAAGCGATCCAGTCCGCTTTCGATTCATGGGGGCGCAAGCTGGAGGCCGAGGGGGTGAACCCGGCGGAGATGACGGCTGCCGATGTCGCCGATCGTTATGTGAGCGCCTATCATCGCGACAATCCTGGCGAGGGTTGCCCTTTCGCAGCGCTGACCTCCGACATATCCCGCAGCGGCGAGAAGGCGCGGGGGATCGCCACGGACGGGCTCCGGCGCAATTTCGCGTCATTGGCGGGCAAGGCTGCGGGAGCGGACGATAGGGAACGGCGGCGCAAGGCGATCATGGCCTTCGCGATGATGGCCGGCGGCGTCGGCCTTGCCAGGATTTCGTCCGATGAAGAACTCTCGGCCGAAATCCTGGCGACGGTCCGGGATTCTGTCGCCGATATCGACAAATGAAAAACGGCCGGCAAACGCCGGCCGTCCGTGAAGCATTTGGGAGCCGATCAGGCCGCCAGTGCGATTTCCTGGACGCGTGACTTGGCGGCGTCGATCGCCTTTTCGGCAGCTTCCGGACCAAAGGCCAGGCCTTCGACATAGATGGTCTCGATATCGCTGATGCCGAGGAAGCCGAGAACCGACTTCAGATACGGCACGGCATGGTTCAAGGGGGCGGCCGGTCCCTGCGAGTAGACGCCACCCGAGGCGAGCACCACATAGACCTTCTTGCCGGTTGCGAGGCCAACCGGGCCGCTTTCCGTGTACTTGAAGGTCAGGCCGGCGCGGGCAACGTTGTCGATCCAGGTCTTCAGCGACGAATAGATGTTGAAGTTGATGAGGCCGGTGCTGATGACGATCGTGTCGGCGGCGAGCAGTTCGTTGACAAGCTCGTCGGAGGTCTTGACGGCCACGGTTTCCTCAGCGGTGCGGGCCTCGGGCGGCTTGCGGATCGCGCCGGTGAAGAGGTCATCGATATGCGGCAGCGGGTTGGCGGCAAGGTCGCGGCGAACGACGACGCTGCCCGGATTCTGGCTCTTCAGCTTTTCGGCGAGATCGACGGCGATCGGCGTCGAGAGAGAATCGGCACGCGGGCTGGACGTCAGAAGCAGGATGGACGACATGGTGCATTTCCTTTCGAATGGGATTTGACGGCCCGTTGCTGGGAGGTGAGCCGCAGTCTCGATGAGGAAAATAGGTCTGGCCTGCTATCGAAAAAACGGTGATAATGTAGATCGAAACTATCGATGGAATGGATAGAAGATGCTGCCAAACCCCACTCTGGACCAATTGCAGGTGTTTCTGACCGTTGCCGAGACCGGTAGCTTCTCGGCCGCTTCGCGGGCGCTGAACCGGGCGCAGTCGGTCGTCAGCTATACGATCGCCAATCTGGAGGCGCAGCTCGAAGTCCCGCTTTTCGAGCGTTCCGGCGCGCGTCAGCCGAAGCTGACGGAGGCGGGCAAGGCGATGCTGGAGGATGCGCGGCGCATTCTGGGCGATCTGCAAGTCATGCGGGCGCGCGTCAAGAGCCTGAGGGAAGGGCTCGAAGCGGAGGTTTCCGTCGCCATCAGTGTCATGGTGCCTTCGCGAGCCCTGGTGGACGTCCTCCGCGAATTCCGGGAGATGTTTCCATCCGTTTCGTTAAGCCTCAATGTAGGTGAGCTCGGAATGGTCATGGATCTCGTCCTCAGCGGCAAGGCGACGATCGGGATTGGCGGCGCGGTCGTCAAGCAGGACGATTCGATCGTCACGGAGCGTATCGGTCATTCCTTCATGTTGCCGGTTGCCGCGCATAACCACCCGCTTGCTGGGATCGGCCGACCGCTGACGCTCGGCGACGTGCGCGAGGAAGTGCAACTCGTCGTCACCGATGCATCGGGACGGACGAAGGGGCGCGATTTCAACGTTCTCTCCTACAAGACATGGCGCGTCAGCGATATTGCGACGAAACACCAGCTCATCAAGGCCGGCCTTGGCTGGGGCGGCCTCCCGGCTTCCGTGATTCATGACGATCTGACGAGCGGCAGGCTCGTTCATCTCGATCTGGATGCCTACGAACAGGGGGAATATCCGATATATTCGGTCCGTCAGCTCGCCAACCCGCCCGGACCTGCCGCCACCTGGATGATCGACGCGTTCCGCACGCGGCTTTCCGCCTGTCCGAGCCAAGCCGATTTCCATGCTCAGATAGCGGAACTGCAGGACGCTGGTACGGCGCTCGCGGCCGAATGACGAAGGCGCGGGTGCCGCGCCTTCGCTGATATTGTCTTCCGCCTAAAGAACCAGCCTGAATTTCGAGAAACCGTCGGCCCCTTCGCCGGCATCCTCGATCTTGACGCTCTTGACCTCGGCGAGGAACTGTTTCGCCTTCGGGCCGCTTTCGAAGGTCGCGGTCGTGCCCGGAAGCGGCTTGAAGGTCCAGTTGGCGTCGGCCGACGGATTGATCGTGCCCTGATCATGGATATAGCGGACGATGACGTCGCGGTTGGTATCCGGCGCCTGGAAGATTACCTTGTCTGCGGTGATCTCAGGGAAATTGCCGCCGCCGCCGGCGCGGTAGTTGTTCGAGACGACGACGAACTTCTGGGCCGGATCGATCGGCTTGCCGTTGAAGGCGAGGTTCTGGATGCGGTTGGCGTCCGGATGGATCGGCTTGCCGGACGAATCATATTTCGGCGGCTGCGACAGGTCGATCTGGTAGGTCACGCCGTCGATCACGTCGAAATTGTAGGACGGAAAATCATTGTTGAGCAGCGCGCCATCCTTCGAGCCGGCCTCGATGTGATTGAACATGCCGGCCGACATTTCGAGCCAGTTCTTCACCTGGGCACCGGTAATGGCGACAGCCTGCACCGTGTTCGGGTAGAGATAGAGGTCGGCGACGTTCTTGATGGCGATGTCGCCGGCCGGCACGTCGGTATAGTAGTCGGCACCGCCGCGACCGCCGGCCTTGAAGGGGGCCGCCGCCGAAAGCACCGGCAGATCCTTGAATTCGGTGTCGGCGAGCATCTGCTTGATGTACCAGGTCTGGGCTTGGCTGACGACCTGCACCGAGGGGTCATCGGCAACCAGCGCGAAATAGGAGTAGAGCGGTGCGGAGGTCTTGCCGACCGGGGTGCGGACATAGGCAAGCGTTGCCTCGTGCTCGGCCTTGGCGGCCTCGACCACGTCCTTCTTGTCGGCATAGTCGGCAACCACCTTCTTCTTGTCGTCGCGATGGAAGATCGGCCGTGCCTCCGAGGTGAAATCGACGATCTTCCAGCTATTGCCGTCCTTTTCGAGCAGCAGGTCGATAAGGCCGAGATGTGAGCCCCAGAAGCCGGCCATCACGGCGGGCTTGCCGTGCAGCGTGCCCTTGACGGGGTCGGCATTGGACACACCGTCCCAGCTCTTCGGACCGGGGAAGACGAGGTGCTGGTGGCCGGTGAAGATCGCGTCGATCCCGTCGACGGCGGCGAGATGCAGCGAGGCGTTTTCCATCTTTTCGGACGGTGCGCTGCCGTCGATGCCGGAATGCGAGAGCGCAATGACGATATCGGCGCCGGCTTCCTTCATGGCGGGAACCCAGGCCTTGGCGGCCTCGACGATGTCGCGCGTCTGCGCCTTGCCTTCGAGGTTCTTGATATCCCACAGCATGATCTGCGGCGGCACGAAGCCGATGAAGCCGATCTTGACGGGGCTCTCATTGCCGGCGCCGTCCTTGATCTGCTTTTCGACGATGATGTAGGGCTTGAAGAAGAGATCGTCCTGCTTCGGGTCCGAGGCGAGCTGGCCCTTGGTCAGGTTGGCGCAGACGAAGGGGAAGTTCGCGCCTGCCAGGACCTTGAACATGAAGTCGAGGCCGTAGTTGAACTCGTGATTGCCGAGCGTGCCGACCGTATAGCCGAGCGTGTTCATCGCCTTGATCACCGGATGGACGTCGCCGTCCTTCATGCCGTGCTGATAGGCCATGTAATCGCCCATCGGATTGCCCTGCAGCACGTCGCCATTGTCGATCAGCAGCGAGTTGACGGCCTCCGCGCGGATCGCGTCGATGATCGTCCCGGTGCGCGACAGGCCCATCGTGTCGTTCGGCTTGTCGGCATAATAGTCATAGGGGAAGACGTTGACGTGAATGTCGGTCGTTTCCATCAGCCTGAGATGGGCCTGGTTGGCGCTGGCGCGCGCGCTGAAAGGGTGCAGCAGCACCAGGGCGGAAGTGGCGGCGAGGCCGCCGAGCAGGGAACGGCGGCTCATCACGCCAACATCGAAAATGGAAGACATGGAAATTCTCCTAATAGGGGTCATGCATCGTCCGGCCCGTCAGAATTAGGACGATTTGCCGAGGAGTACACCGTGAAAATGACAGAACGGCAAAACAATCCGTCGGAAAAGCGGCGTGGTCGTGAAATGCAATTTATGGTACAGTGGTAACAGCTGGAACCATTGGGGGAGATGGGATTATGAACAAGGTTGTTATCGCTTTGGTCGGAGGTTTCGGAGGCATCGCACCCAGTCTGGTCGACAAGGCGCAGGCGCTCTACAGCGGCGATGTGGAGAAATGGCTGACGACGACGGCAAACCCTTGGATCTCGGTTGCCTGCGCGCTTGCCGCCATCGTCGTCTTCTTCATTATCGGCGGCGCCATCGCCCTGATCTATCGCGAACAGCAGTTGCAGAAGGCGCTTCTTCTTGGCATCGGCGCACCGGCCCTCATCATGGCCGCTGCGCAGGGGAGTGCAGCCAACCCGAGGCCGATCGAGGTCAGCTCGGCCGCCAGCCTGTTCGGCATCGTCGGCGTCGCCCTTGCTCAGGATGGCACTCGCTCGCTGCCGCCGCGGGTCGAGTTGAAAGTTAATCCCGGCTGGACGCAGGGCGAATGCCAGACCTGCGATATCAAGTTCCTGGGTGGAGACGGCCAGATCATATCAAGCGAGCCGCTCTCCAGCAGCCAGGCGCCTGGCGCAGTCAACGTGCCGCTTGGCACGGAAACGATCCTGCTGTCCGGCGCCAACGCCAATACCGCCACGGTTAACATCAGGGACCTCGGCGCCAGGCTGCCGCAGACGCAAGGCTCGGTCACCCTCGACGTCAACGTCAACCGCAGCTACTGGAACGATCTCAGCCGGTCATTCGGCGCCAAGGCCGTGCAGCCTTACGATTTCAGCGTCGACGTTGCCAAATGAGGCATCCGGTCGCTATTGGCGCCGGCTTTGGCCAGTTGGCGTACCGCCAGCACCGGCCGCATCTCCTTATGGAAAAAGCGGAAATAGGAGGAAATCTGCGCCCGCGCATTCGAATTCACGTCGAACTGGATGCCGACGCGGCCATTGTGCTTCCAGCGGATGATGCCTTCGAGCAGCCCGAGGTTTTCGGCCTCGATGCGCACCTTGCTGCCTGAGGCGGCATGGAGCGGCCCCTTCATCTCCAGGGCGGCACCGGTCAGTGATAGGTCGAGGATGCGGGCATCCACCTGGCTGTTCAGATATTTGACATGGCCGAAAACGCGGCAGTTTTTCCGATCAGTCTTCCGGGCCGTGATTTTCAAGTTGCGGGTCATACTGTCTCCCTTGATATAGCGAGGGAGCATAGCGTCGGAAAATTGAAATGGTTTTAGGGGCTTGGCTAAAATTGCAGTGAAACAATCAATTGGCCGCAGTGGCCCTGCTTCCGACCACATGCTCGCGCCAGACCGTAAAAATCCCGGCGGCAACCACGATGATCGAACCGATGATCGTGTTGAGACTGAGCGTTTCGTCATAGACCGCCATGCCGATGACCGAGGCGTAGACAAGTGACAGATAGGTCAGCGGCTGGACGGCGGCGGCATCGAGAACATCATAGGCGCGGATCAGGAAATAATGGCTGGAAATGCTGGTGACGCAGACGAGCGCCATCCAGACCCAGTCGCCCGACGACATCCAACTCCAGTAGAACGGTCCGACCAGCGTCATCGTGACGCCGCCGACGACGCCGGTATAGAAGAAGCTGGTCATCGACGAATCGTCGCGGCTGACCAGACGGGTGGCGATAACGTAGAAGGCGAAGTTGAAGCAGGAAATGACGGCGAGAAGCAGCTTCACGTCGAAAAATTCGCCTTCCGGTTTGAGGATCAACAGCACCCCGAAAAGTCCGGCGCCGATCGCTGCCCACCGCCGCCACCCGACCCGCTCGCCGAGGATCGGCATCGCCAGCAGTGCGATCAGGATCGGCGTCGCGGAAAAGATCGCCTGTGAACGGGCAAGGCCGATCATCGCAAAGCAGGTGATGGCGAGGACCACCTGAACGGCAAGCAGCACGCCGCGGGTCACCTGCAGGAGAGGGCGTTTGGTGCGGGCCGTCGCCTTGATGCCGCCGCGCATCTTCGCAGCGAGGATGATCGTGAAAAGCGCAAAGGCCCAGTAACGGATCATCGTCACGAAGATTGGCGGATAGGCCGTCGCCAGATGTTTCGAGATGGCATCCTGCAGGGAGAAGATGGTGATCGCCAGCAGCGCGAAAATATAGCCTTGGGTCTTCGATGTCATGACTTGCCATTACTGCATAATTTCACGCTTAAATTGATTCCGATTTAAGCGTGAAATTATGCAGAAGTCCAAAGTGTTACAGCGTCCTCTGCGCGTCTGAAAAGACGCGCGGCGCTGTAGTGGGGAAACGCGTGCGCGCGACGAAAGTCTGGGCAGGCTTTCGGCAAAGATGCAAGGCCTCAAAGGCCGACATTCGGCTTGTCGATGATTTCTCTGAGCGCGAAGCTCGAATTGATCTTGACGACGTGGGGTAGGGCCGACAGCCAGTCGCGGTGGATGCGCTCATAGTCCTCCAGGTCGCGGGCGGCGACGCGCAAGATGTAGTCGTATTCGCCCGACATCAGGTAACAGACGAGCACGTTCGGGCAGAGCTTCACCGCTGCCTCGAATTCCGCCAGCGTCTTGGCGAACTGGCCGGAAAGCGAGATATGCACGATGGCGATCATCTTATAGTCGAGCGCCTTGTGTGAAAGCCGCGCATGGTAGCCGCCGATGACGCCGCTTCTTTCCAAGATGTCGAGCCGGCGCGAACAGGCCGAAGGCGACAATCCGATCCTTTCGGCAAGCTCGGCGTTGGTGATGCGGGCATTGGCCTGCAATACCCGGAGAATCGCAAGATCGATGGTATCGAGATCGGCCATTCGAAGAACCTTCGAAGAAAGATAGAAGTAGCGCAATAATCGCCGAAAAATCGCGTCTTCGCAAATCGTCTTTGCAAGGACATTTCACTGTCTTGATGGTTGGATTCCTCATCTGAAAAAATCCGCGGCCGCGGAGATAAAATGAGAGGAACGCGCATGCGTGTCGGTTGCCCGAAGGAAATCAAGAATCATGAATATCGCGTCGGCCTGACGCCGGCTTCGGTGCGCGAATATGTTGCCCACGGCCACGAGGTCTGGGTGGAGACCAAGGCGGGCGTCGGTATCGGCGCTGATGATGCCGCCTATGCCGCGGCTGGCGCCAAGATCGCCGCCTCCGCCAAGGATATCTTCGAAAAGTGCGACATGATCGTCAAGGTGAAGGAGCCGCAGCCTGCCGAATGGGCGCAGCTCCGCGACGGTCAGCTTCTCTACACCTATCTGCATCTGGCGCCGGATCCCGAACAGACCAAAGGCCTCATCGCCTCCGGCGTCACCGCGATCGCCTATGAGACGGTGACCGACGAGCGCGGCGGCCTGCCGTTGCTGGCGCCGATGTCGGAGGTCGCCGGTCGCCTGTCGATCCAGGCAGGAGCGACCGCCCTGCAGAAGGCCAATGGCGGCCTCGGCGTCCTCCTCGGCGGCGTGCCCGGCGTGCTGCCGGCCAAGGTCGCAGTCATCGGCGGCGGCGTCGTCGGCCTGCATGCGGCCAGGATGGCCGCCGGCCTTGGCGCCGATGTCAGCATCCTTGACAAGTCGCTGCCGCGTCTGCGCCAGCTCGACGATATCTTTGCAGGCCGCATCCACACCCGTTATTCCAGCATCCAGGCGCTGGAGGAGGAAGTCTTCTCGGCCGATCTCATTATCGGCGCCGTGCTGATCCCGGGCGCTGCCGCCCCGAAGCTCGTCACCCGCGAGATGCTGTCCGGCATGAAGAAGGGCTCCGTCATCGTCGACGTTGCCATCGACCAGGGCGGCTGCTTCGAGACCTCGCATGCGACGACCCATTCCGATCCGACCTATGAAGTCGATGGCGTCGTGCATTATTGCGTTGCCAACATGCCGGGCGCCGTGCCGGTCACCTCGGCACACGCGCTGAACAATGCCACATTGGTTCATGGCCTGGCGCTTGCCGATCGCGGCCTGCGCGCCATCGCCGAAGACAGGCATCTGAGGAATGGCCTCAACGTCCACAAGGGCCGCATCACCAGCAAGCCGGTCGCCGAAGCGCTGGGCTACGAGGCCTTCGCGCCGGAAAGCGTGCTGAACGTAGCGTAAGCTAACTGACTCCAGGTGACGGCTTACAGCTCTATTTTTCGGCGGGGAGGGCGGTATCCGAGGGGATGCCGCCTTCTTTGTATGACGGCGTAGCTGTAATTGAACCGCGACCTTCGACGACGTTGCAGGTATGCTTTTCCCTGTCAATCAGAGCGATGAGTTGTGTCCCGCCGACCAGTGCCTATCGTATCATGCCGATGGGCAGTCGCATCTAAACGGAGCAGCAATGAAGGTCGATAGTCGAGAGGAAATATCGCCGGTCCCGCTTCGAACGTCACCTGCCGGCCTCGAAACATATATTGCCGGCAGAACACTCGTCAGCGGAGATGGACCGGCCTGGACGGATATATTCGTGCAGGTGTTTTCCCGCCTGACGGTGCAACGCCCCTTTCTTGTTCCGGCGGTCGCCGAACCTCTCGTTGTTTGGGTGATCTCAGGTCAGGCACGCGTGGAAGAACGCGATCTGGATGGGGAGTGGGAGGCCAACACAGTCAGAGTCGGAGACTTTTTTCTGACGCGGTCGCCCACGCCATACGAAATGCGCTGGCGTGCCGAGGGAGACGAACCTTTCCAGGTGATGCATCTCTATCTCTCCGTTCCGTTGTTTGAGCGGGTGGCGGAAGCGGTTCTCGGCAAGGCTGCCAGCGCCTTGCGCCTGCGCGACATATCGGGCGGCCGCGACCAACATCTTTCAAGCATGCTGGAACTGATCCATGCCGAACTGACGGCAGAAGGGGAGGGAAGTCGGCTCTTCGTTGAGGGATTGGCACAGACGCTCGCCGTTCATCTTATCCGGCAATACGCAACATTTGACGCAGAGGCACGGCCGTCAAATGCCCTCCCCGGCGCAAAGCTACGGCGGGCCATCGCATTCATGGAAGCCAACCTCCAGGAGCCGTTTGATCTCGCACGTCTGGCGCAAACGGCCGGCATGAGTGCGTTTCACTTCAGCCGCCTCTTCAAGAAGGCCACCGGCCTTTCTCCATCCCATTATTTCATTCGCCAACGCATAGCCAAAGCCCAGCAACTTCTGCAGGAAACCAGTACCAGCATCATCGAGATCGGCATGTCCGTGGGGTATTCGAGCCCTAGCCATTTTGCTCAGATTTTTCGCCGTGAGGCTGGCGTCTCCCCCAGCGACTACCGTCGCAGCTGAAGCGCGTCGCGATTTTAGAATTGCTGATTTGAGCAAGATCCCGACAGATCCCGCAAGGTCCCGAGAGAGGGATCAGGCCCTCCTCCTTATGTTCCTCCTTGTCGAACACGACCGCCCTTTCAGTTGGAAGGACGCCAAGACAAGGAGATAAACCATGACGAATATCAATGGAAAAGTCGCGCTGGTCACCGGCGCCTCGAGCGGCATCGGTGCCGCAACCGCATTGAAGCTCGCGGAGGCCGGCGCAAAGGTCGGTATCGCCGCCCGTCGCACCGAAAAGCTTGCAGACCTCAAAAAGGAGATCGTCTCGAAGGGCGGTGAGGCCCTCGTTATCGAAATGGACGTGGTCGATCCAGCCTCCGTCGAAGCCGGCGTCAAAAAGCTGGTGGGTGCCTACGGTTCGATCGACATTCTCGTCAACAATGCTGGCCTGATGCCGCTTTCGGATGTCGATCAGTTCAAAGTCGACGAATGGCACCGGATGGTCGACGTCAATGTAAAAGGCCTGCTGAACACCACGGCTGCCGTTCTGCCGCAGATGATCAACCAGCATTCGGGCCATATCTTCAACATGTCGTCGATTGCTGGCCGCAAGGTCTTCAAGGGCCTGTCGGTCTATTGCGCCACCAAACATGCGGTCGCCGCATTCTCCGACGGCCTGCGCATGGAAGTGGGCCAGAAGCACAATATCCGGGTGACCTGCATCCAGCCGGGCGCCGTGGCGACCGAGCTGTACGATCACATCACGGAGCCTGACTATATCAAGCAGATGGACGACCTTGCCAAGCAGATGACGTTCCTGCAGGGCGCAGACATCGGCGACACCATCGTCTTCGCTGCGCAGGCGCCTGCGCATGTGAATGTCGCGGAACTCTTCGTTCTGCCGGTCGAACAGGGCTGGTAACCACGCCAGAACGTCTGTCAGCTTCCCCGCATAGGTGCGGGGAAGAGACCCGCGAAGGAGCGCAGGATGAAAGAGATTTCCGCTTCCCAGGCCTATCGCTTGCTCGAACCTGGCCCGATCGTTCTTGTGACGACGAGCCTTGAGGGTACGCAGAATGTGATGACGATGGGTTTTCACATGATGATCCAGCATGCGCCGCCGCTGATCGGGTGCGTCATCGGCCCCTGGGACTTCAGCCACCACACCCTGAAGAAGACCGGCGAATGCGTGATTGCGATTCCAGCTGTCGACCTCGCCGAAACCGTGGTGGACATCGGCAACTGCTCCGGCGACACGGTGGACAAGTTCGAGCGGTTCAGCTTGAGGACTCGTCCAGCAAAGGATGTTGCAGCACCGTTACTGGTGGACTGCCTTGCCAATATCGAATGCCGTGTTGCCGATCCGAGCCTCGTCGATCGATACAATCTCTTCATCCTCGAAGCGAAGAGGATCTGGATCGACGAGACCAGCAAGGAACGACGGACCATGCATCATCGCGGTGACGGCAGCTTCACCGTCGATGGCGGCACGCTCGATCTCCGCAAGCGCATGGTTAAGTGGCGGCATTTGCCCTAAGGCGCGCCGCCGCACGCAAAACACACACCCCCTGAACTTCACATTGATTGAAAGGATATGAGCATGTCCGCCTACCTCGTTGTCGATCTCGACATCCACGACCCCGAAGCCATTGCCGATTACCGCTCGAGGGCTCTGCCGTTGGTGGCAAAGGCCGGCGGCCGTCTCATTGCTCTTGATGACGCGCCGCTCGAACTCGAAGGCTGGCAGGCGACCAATATGCTGATCATCGAGTTTCTCGATATGGATGCCATCCGTGGTCTCTTTGCATCGCCCGAATATGCGCCGCTCGCACACCAACGGCAGGCTGCCGCAGGTTCGCGGATCATTGCCTTGCGCGGCGTTTAAGAACATTAGAAGGCGCGCGATCCCGACAGATTGACGACTTCCTGTTCCGCCTATCAGGCGCCGGCCTCCACCAGGGCCGGCGCCTTTACCTTGTCGATCCGGCATTGGAAGCAGTTGTTGCGCGCGGAACGCACATGCACATAGGCGATATCCGATCGTCCCAGCAGCTCTTCGCCATAGGCTGAAATATCGCCGATAGCAGTCACCGCGCCGGTGCCGTAGACGATGCGGTCATTTTCGCTATAGCCGCGGACGATGAAGTCACGGCTCGTCGTCAGCACCGGCGGCATGATCTCTTCGGCGGCATAGCGTGCACAAGGTTGCTTGTGCAGGAAGACCGGGCCGGTTTCGGCATAGGGCTGCAGCTCGGGGAAGGGCCGGTAAGCGAAGACCAGCAACGCCTCGCCCGCATCGATATTTTCGAGGCAATGGCGGCAGGGATGACCGGGGCCATCGGAAACGATCGTCTCGGGCGGCCTGTCATAGGCGTCGCGGCCGCCGTTCCAGAGGTGTTCGGCGTCGGTCGTCGGCATGGCAACAAAACGAGTGGCGGTCATGGCAGATCTCCAATGAAAGAACGCAAGGGGCAGAACACCACCATTTGGCGGCTTTTCCTTGGGTTCGGTTAAGTTTTGACCGGCATTCGCACCGATCGGCAAAGTCTCTCTTTCCGCCGGACAGATCGCTTTGCTGTCCTTCGGTTCTTGAACCAGTCTCCAATGCGTGACCTGATGCCTGGGGCTTCGGTCACAGAGTGGCGTTCGGCTCCCGGTTTCCCATTCTCCTTGAGAAGCGCAACCCAGTTCTACCGGGCTCGCTAGACTGCCATCAGGACAACCGGGATATCGTCGACGCGCCTTCCATGGTGCTTTCGCCGCGCGGCTCGTAGGCGCGCTGGTCACGCAGGATCTGGAAGGTGATCGTCAAAAGCTTGCGCGCAATCGCCACCCGCGCCTTGTTTATTCCTTTGATCTTCAGATGCTCGTATTGGGCGCGCAGCTGTGGATCGCTGGCGATGGCAGGAGCGACGGCTTCGACGAAGGCCCAGCGCAGCCACTTGTTGCCCTGCTTGATGATCTTGCCGTGGAAGGTCTTGCCGCCGGAGGAATGGGTCGACGGCACAAGCCCGGCATAGGCGGCAAGCTTCTTCGAGTGGCGGAACCGCGATATGTCGTCGATCTCCGCATCGATCAGCCGGGCGAAGAACTCGCCGATGCCGGGGATCGTCTTCAACAGCTTGACGTTGGCATTGGCCTTGGTCATCGCCCGGATCGTTGCTTCCGACTGTTTGATCCGCATGTCGATGTCGCCGATGAAGGCGAGACCACGGTCAATCTGGATGCGGTCGATCTCAGAGACGTTCACTTGAGCCAGCTGGACGCGGCCGGCCTTGCCAAACAGGTCGCCAAGCTTCTTCAATTGCGCCGTCTGCTCCGGATAGCGGTCGAACACCGTGACGATGCGGTTCTTGGTCATCGTGCGCAGCCGCACGTAAAACATCCGCTCGCGCAGCGCGACGCGAAGGTCCCGCGATCTCTCGCTTGGCGCCCAGGCTTCGGGTACCAGATCGGCTCTGAGCAGATGTGCCAGCACCGTCGCGTCGATCTTGTCGGTCTTGATCTTGGCGTCGGCGATCGCCTTAACCTTCAGCGGATGAGCGAGAACGACATCATCACAAATGTCGTCGAGCCAGTCGTACATCACCATCCAGTTGCGCGTCGCTTCGACAACCGCATGCGAGTTCTCCCGATAGCGTTCGAGAAACCCGCCGAGCGACTGTCGGTCGTTCTTCACCCGGCCGGATCTCAGCGTCTTGCCGCTGCTGTCCTGAACCACCAGGTGGCTGTAGGATTTGTGGTAGTCGACCCCGATATGGTATTCATAAGAGGCAGTCATGCTTCCAACTCCCTTATTGAGATCTTCGAAACCCCAATAGGATAAGCCGAAAGGCTGGAAGTGTGACTGTCCCTCGATCATCATCTGCATCTCAGTGATCCGTTCTCTCAACGGGCGCGGCCTCTTTCATGCCACCTCCTTTGTGATTGCCATGAAATGCACCCGGACGAGCGTGCAAGCCACCCGATTCTTGCGCGCCGCAGGCATTGGGCGATCGAGCGAAACGCGGAATATGCCACTTTCGCAGCCGCACGCTCCCACGCTCCTCGTAAACTCAGACACTGCGGGAATTCGCCAAAAGCAGGTCACCACGGGTCACCCCCAAGCGGGTCGAGGCCTGTCATGGACCAGCTTTCTTCTCGCGGCAGCCTGTCGTCGCCTCGATCGTGTCTCTCGTCGCGGCGCCGGGTATGTTTGCCGTCTTCATACCGTGGTACACGATCGGGTGGCACATGGTCGGGCCGCTGCTCGGTTTTGAGAGGGTACGCTGCCTGGGTGGCTAACCCATCACGAATTTCGGTTTGGAGGGACAGATGGTGGCTGAAGAAGCAGCATTGAACTTCGCGGACTTCTATGATGCCGAGCTTGCTCTTCACAACGCGCATTTTCGGGTCACCGCCGCGGTCGGGCGGTCTGATCGTGTTCTCGATGTCGGTTGCGGCGCCGGACAAACCACACGTGACGCCGCTCGCGCTGCGGAAGCAGGACGGGCGCACGGGATAGACCTGTCCGCCACGATGCTGGAGATTGCCCGCCGGCGCAGCGCCGAGGAGGGATTACCCAATGCGACGTTCGAACTGGCGGATGCACAGAACTATCACTTCGCAAAAGGGGAATTCGACCTTTGCATCAGTCGATTTGGCGTCATGTTCTTCGCCGATCCGGCGGTGGCTTTCGCCAATATCGCCAACGCCGTACGCCCGGGCGGGCGTTTCATTTTCATGGTCTGGCAGGGCAGAGACCACAATGAGTGGGCGACCGCTATACATGAGGCGCTTGATCCGGATTCAACCGGTCCGGTTGCGGCCGGCAAAGCCTTTTCGCTGAGCGAAACCTCGGTAACGTCCGGACTGCTCGAAACGGCAGGATTCACTGCCATCGAGTTTCGTGAAATCAACGAGCCTGTGTTCTACGGTCCGGATCCCGAGACTGCATTGGTGACGATTCAGACATTTGAAAATGTGAAGAACGCCCTCGATCGTCCCGCCACGACAGCCGAAATACGAGCGCGGCTGCTCGACATGCTGGAGGCGCACCAGACGCCCCACGGAGTTCAATTCGATTCGCGCGCATGGCTGATCACCGGCGGCCGGTACGGCGACAGTCCCCCGTGCTTTATTGGTGATTTCCGCTCAGCGTGAATCTCGGCTTTGGGCTAAGCCGACATGGCTGGCATTTGCTATCGGATTCCGCAAAACTGCATGACGAAAAGGAAAAAGCCCATGCCCGATGTCGATCTCGCGCTGCTGGCGCAACAGAATGCGGAAATACTGGAAGAGCTCAGGGCTCTGCGGCGGGAAGTGGCGGAACTGAAGGAACAGTCGGGCCGCACGCTCGATTTCGAGCGCCGCAACGATCCGCGCCGCCCGAACAGCCTGACGCAGCGTTAGTCGCCTCCACTTACGTCGGGAAAGAAGCCGTCAGCTTTTCCGCGCAATCTCCAGAAGCTCCTTGTCGCTGAGCGGCCGGACGATGCCGGTGCCGGTCGAGACGGGGGAGAAGCCGTACATCTGGTAGAGCTGCAGCGCGCGCGGATGGTCGAGGTTGTTGGTGGTGGTGGTGACCCGCTTCGGATTGAGCGACCAGATGGCATAGAGCGCCTGCAGCAGGAACCATTTGCCGATGCCGAGACCGAGCGCATGTTCGATCAGGCCGAAATGGCTGAGCTCGATCATATCCTCGTCTTCGCAGAAATATTCGTAGAAGCCGGCGGGCGCGCCGTTCACGTAAAGAACGCTGATATTGTTGCGCTTGTCGTTCAGCGTCTCGGCAAGCTGCTCGTCGCTCATGCGCAACCGGTCCACCCATTGCCAGCGCGCACCCACCTGCCGGTAGAGATAGCGGTAGAACGGCAATGGGATCTCGGGAGTGCGCATGATCGCCGTCTGGATATTGACGGGCACCGGCATGCTCGCCTTCGGCGGCGCCGTCATTTCGAGCCGGGTGATGTGAGCTTTCAGCGAAGCGGGTGCCTTTCCCATGGCGATCAGACTTTGACCGGCGTCGGCGGACCGGTGACGATGGGCGTATCGTCACGACTGCCCCATTCGCTCCACGAGCCGTCATAAAGCTTGTTGTCGTGATGGCCGAGCGATTCCAGCGCCAGCGTGATGATCGCGGCGGTGATTCCCGAGCCGCAGGAGGTGACGACAGGCTTGGACAGATCGATGCCGGCATCCTCGATCGTCTGCCTGAGTTCGGGCAGCGACTTGAATCGGCCCTGGCTGGCGAAGGCGCCGGAGGGCAGGCTGCGGGCGCCAGGCATATGGCCGGAGCGCATGCCGGCACGCGGTTCGGGTTCGGCGGCTGCGAAGCGGCCGGCGCTGCGGGCATCGGCGATCTGCATCGCGCCGCTGGAGACGATGTCGCGCATCGTATCAAGCGTCACCACGCGGCTTTCATCGAAATGCGGCGTGAAGGTCGCCGGCGCAGGATTGGGCGCCGTGGTTTCAAGCGGACGGCCCTCGGCCTTCCAGCCGTCGAGACCGCCATCGAGCACGAAGACATTTTTCGCGCCCATCACCCGGAACAGCCACCAGACGCGCGGCGAGGCGAACAGGCCGATGCCATCATAAACGACGATCCGATCATTCTCGTTGATGCCGAGCCGGCCGACTTCGGCGGCGAAATAGTCGGGCGAGGGGATCGTGTGCGGCAGCGACGTCGAATGGTCGGCGATCTTGTCTTGGTCGAAACGGATGGCGCCGGGAATATGGCCGGCCGCATATTCGGCATCGGCATCGCGCTTCTGCGCCGGCAGATAAAAGGAGGCGTCCAGCACCCGCAGGTCAGCTTTGCCAAGCTCGGACTGCAGCCAGTCGGCCGAAACGACGAAACGGCTCTTGGTCTCACTCATGATGGTCTCCCTTGATGGTCAAGCTTCGTCGCCGGGCGTGCCGAAGCGGATGCGGAAGCGCCGGTTCTCTTTGCCCTTCTTCTCGATCTTGGCGATAAGGATCCGGCCGACTTCCTGAGTCTCGGAGACATGTGTGCCGCCGCAGGGTTGGCTGTCAATCGAGGAGTTCTCGCCGATGCACACGAGGCTGACGCGCCCGAGCCCCATCGGCGGGCGGACGTTTTTCGACTTGACGATATCGGGATTGACCACAAGCTCCTCGTCGGTGATCCATTGCAGAGTGACAGGATGGTTCTGCTCGACCAGTTCCATCAGCTTGGCCGTCACCTCGTCCTTGTCGATCGTCTCGATCATGTCGAAGTCGACGCGGCTTTCTTCCTCGCCGACGGCAGCCCCGGTGATCGGATAGGAGCAGACGACGGAAAGCAGGTGGCAGGCCGTGTGCATGCGCATCAACCTGTAGCGGCGCGGCCAGTCGACATGCAGCACCAGCGTCTCGCCGAGCACGGGCCGTGGCGCACCTTCGAGCGGCACGTGGATGATGACATCCTTGCTCGGACCATGTTTCGTCTGGCCGAGCGCGATCTTGCTGCCGTCGGCGCGCTCGAGCTCTCCGGTGTCGCCGGGCTGGCCGCCTGATGTGGCATAGAAGCAGGTCTGGTCCAGTTCGATGCCCCCGTCTTCGTGAACGGCGGTGACGACCGCCTCGCACGTCGAGAGATAGAAGTCGTCACGATAAAGGGCATTGACGGGCATGGCGTCTCACACGGGCTCGTAGGGAACGTGGATATCTGATGATTTGGCCATCCAGCCCGGAACGGGCAGCCCCTTCGACGTCAGGAAATCCGGGTTGAAGAGCTTCGACTGATAGCGGTTGCCGTAATCGCAGAGGATCGTCACCACCGTGTGACCAGGTCCGAGATCCCGGGCGAGGTTGACCGCGCCGGCAATGTTGATCGCCGTCGAGCCGCCGAGGCAGAGGCCCTCGTTCTCGACGAGGTCGAAGAGATAGGGAAGCGCTTCGGCATCCGGAATCCGATAGGCATAGTCAGGCGTGAAACCCTCGAGATTGGCGGTGATGCGGCCCTGGCCGATGCCCTCGGTGATCGAGGATCCCTCGGATTTCAGCGCGCCGTTCTGGTAGAATTCATAGAGTGCGGCGCCGTCGGGATCGGCGATGCCGATCTTGACGTCTGCCTTGAAAGCCTTGAGGCCCGCAGCCACCCCTGCCAGTGTGCCGCCGGAACCGACCGAGCAGATAAAGCCGTCGACCTTGCCGTCGGTGTCTTGCCAGATTTCTTTTGCCGTCGTTTCGACATGCGCCTGGCGGTTGGCGACGTTGTCGAACTGGTTTGCCCAGATCGCCCCGTTCGGCTCGGTCTTCGCCAATTGCTCTGCCAACCGCCCGGACACCTTCACGTAGTTGTTCGGGTTCTTGTAGGGAACGGCGGGCACTTCGACGAGTTCGGCGCCGAGCAGCTTCAGCGCGTCCTTCTTTTCCTGGCTCTGCGTTTCCGGGATGACGATGACGGTGCGATAACCGAGCGCCTTGGCGACCAGCGTCAGCCCGATGCCGGTATTGCCGGCCGTGCCCTCGACGATGACGCCGCCCGGACGAAGCAATCCCTTCCGCTCTGCGTCGCGGATGATGTAGAGCGCGGCGCGATCCTTGACCGACTGGCCGGGGTTCAGGAACTCCGCCTTGCCGAGAATGGTGCAGCCGGTCGCCTCTGAGGCACCCTTGAGTTTGATCAGGGGCGTGTTGCCGATGGCTTCAAGGACGGAGGGGTGGAAGGTCATAGAATCTGCCTCTATTCGAACTCTTACTTTAGGAACGGTCTTTTCCCTTCACAAGGCTGAGTTGGCAAGAAAAGCTATTCCACACCTCTGTCGGCCGCGATAAAATTTGGCTTTCCTCCTCCGAAATGACGCATGGCCCGCAATCCCGCCGTGTGAGGGGTGATCCGAAGATTGACTTTCCCCGTACGGATGACGACAAAGCGAAAACGGAACGCGGCAACAGGGCGTGACCGAAACCGACATGGTTCACGAGCAGATCGACACGATCGATGCATTGATGGCGCATTATGTTGCCGGCTCCTTGCCCGAGCCGGCGCGTGTGCTGGTGCAGTCTCATCTCGAAATGAAACCGGACAATCGCAGCCTGGTGAACAGCCTCGAGCTGCTGGCAGGCGAAGCTCTGGAAAACGCGCCTGAAGCCGCCATTGCCGATCGCAACGGGCGGCTTGCGGCGATCTTTTCCTCTGCGTCTCTCGTCCCGGCGCCACGGACGGTCGCGCGACCGGAAAACGCGCTGTTTCCGCAAGCGTTGCGCGCCCTCTTGGGCTTCGAGGCCGACGATGTGCCCTGGCGCCGGCGGTTGCCCGGTTTCAAGGAATATTCGCTCGACATGGACGGCTGCGAGGTCAGCCTGATGTGGATCCGGGCTGGCCGCGCCTTGCCGGCGCACACCCATAAAGGCATGGAGCTGATCCTCATTCTCGACGGCGCCTTCAACGATGTACGCGGCCGTTTCGGCCCCGGCGACATCTCCATCGCCGACGAGACGGTCGACCACCGGCCGGTTGCCGAAAAGGACAGGCCTTGCATCGCCTTTGCCGTCTCGGACGGACCGGTCAAGCTCACCGGATCCTTTCGTCAGATGATCGGCGACCTGCTCGGCTGAAAGCAGCCACAATGGTGTGATAGAGCCGTAAATCCGGAGGGGTTGAGGAACTTCCGGACCTGTTTTCGCATTTGATCAGGCAGCCCGGAGGAACATGTCATGCGTGATTTCATTGCCCATCCCGAACATGGAATCGTCTGGATTTCGGGCGCAAGTTCAGGCATCGGCCGGGCGCTTGCGTTAAAGCTCGCCGGCGAAGGATACAAGGTCGCCGTCACCGCCAGAAGCCACGAAAAGCTGGTCGAACTGCAAGCCGAGGCCAATGGCCTTTCGGGCAGTATCATTGTGCTCGACGGCGACGTCACCGATGCCGAGGACATGGAGCATGTCATGGCCTCGATCGAATATGAGCACGGCACGCTCGCCATGGCGATCCTCAATGCCGGCGTCTACCTGCCTGTTCATGCCGAGGATCTGAACCGCGCCGATTTCGAGAAGAGCTTTGCCGTCAACCTCTCCGGCGTCGTCAACTGCCTGCTGCCGGCGATCCGCCATATGAAGGCGAAAGGGCAGGGACAGATCGCCATCGTTTCCTCCGTCACCGGCTATGGTGGCCTGCCGACGGGGGCCGCCTATGGCGCCACCAAGGCGGCGCTGATCAATATGGCCGAAAGTCTGAAATTCGATCTCGACAAGATGGGCATCCGCATCCAGCTGGTCTGCCCGGGCTTCGTCGATACGCCGGCAACGAGGAAGAATGCCTTTCCGATGCCGTCTCTGGTATCGGTCGAGGAGGCCGCCCGGGAGATTGCCGCCGGGTTGAAATCGCAGACATTCGAGATCACGTTTCCGAAGCGCTTCACCACCATGCTGAAGCTCGCGCGCCTGCTCCCCTACAGCGTTTATTTCACACTGGTGAATCGCGTGACCGGCTGGCGGGAGCGGCCGCCATCGGCTGGTCGCCACCCGGTGACACCGCATGCCGCGGAATGATCAACGGCGCGAGAACACGACCTGGCGCACATCGATATTGCGGGCACGGAAGCCGGCCTCGCAATAGAACAGATAGAATTCCCAGAGCCGCTTGAAACGCTCGTCGAAGCCCATCGGGCGGATGCGTTCCCAGACCGACCAGAAACGTTCGCGCCATTCGGCAAGCGTGCGGGCGTAGTCGAGCCCGAAGCCGAAATCCTTGACCAGCGACAGATCGACCTTGCTGGCGAGTTCGGCCAGATGGTTGCGCGTCGGCAGCATGCCGCCGGGAAAGACGTATTTCTGGATGAAGTCGGGGTTGCTGCGATACTGGTCGAAGGACTCATCCTTGATCGTGATGATCTGCAGCCCAGCCTTGCCGCCCGGCTTCAGACATTGCCTGAGTTTGGAGAAATAGGACGGCCAGTATTTCTCGCCGACCGCTTCGAACATCTCGATCGAGACGATCCGGTCATAGAGCCCTGCTTCATCGCGGTAATCCTGGAAGCGGAATTCCACGCGGTCGTCGAGGCCGGCCTTGTGGATACGTTCTTGGGCAAAGGCGAGCTGCTCGCGGCTAATCGTCAGCCCGGTCACCTTGCAGTTCAGCTCACTTGCGGCAAATTCGGCAAAACCGCCCCAACCGCAACCGATCTCCAGCACGTGATCGCCAGGCCCGATGCCGGTTGCCTCGGCGAGCGCCCGGTATTTGGCGTTCTGGGCCGATTGAAGATCGTTGGCGCCCGTGGAATAGAGCGCTGAGGAATAGGTCATGCTCGGATCGAGCCATTCCTTGTAGAAATCGTTACCGAGATCGTAATGGGCGGAAATGTTGCGCTTCGAGCCCGTCTTGGTATTGGTGTTCATCCAATGGCGGAGGCGCTCAAAGAGGCGGCCAAGGCCGCCCTTGCCATTGGCATAGCTGTGCGCGGCCTCGCCGTTGACGAGGAAGAGTTCGAGGAAGGCGGTGATGTCGGGGCTGTCCCAGTCGCCGTCCATATAGGTTTCGGCGACCCCGATCGTTCCGCTCGTCAGCGCCCGATAGGCAAGATTCCAGTTGTTGAGGCTGAGCGCCGCCTTCGGCCCAGGCTGCTTGCCCTCCACCAGCAGCTTGCGACCGTCGGGGAGAGTAACGGCAAGCGAGCCGTGCTGCATGCGCAGAAGCCCGCGCAACGCCAACTTCGCCTTGAAGGGCAGGCCCTTCACCAGACGAGATATGTTTTCCCCCGTCAGCGTCACCGCGTCGCGGGCCAGCAGATTCCAGTCCTGCGCCTTGCTCATCTCTCCTCCTCCAGTATTCTCTTGCCGGTTAGAGATGCTTACACATCCGCGACGATGCGCTCGACCGACCCCCGGCTATTGCACCGAAGGCTACTGCATAATTCCGTAAATCGGAACCGATTTGCGGATAAAATTATGCAGCAGTTCAAAGCGTTACAGCGTCCTTTGCGCGTCTGAAAAGACGCGCAGCGCTGTAATGTCATTCCGCCGCGTCCGCAAGCGGGAGGGGTTGCCGGATGCTGACTTCTGGCGGAGGCGCCGGACGCCTGACGTAGCGCGCGCCTTTCAGCCACAATTTCAGCGCTTCCCAATGAATGCAGGCGATGATCTTGAAGGTGAGGAAGGGGATGCGCGCCGTCAACCCCAGCAGCGAGGCGCTGGTCAACGGCACCTGCCGTCCGGAAAATGTCGCCGAGAGAAGCGGGCCTTCGCTGTCGTTTTCCAGGATGCGCCAACGGATTTCGGCGCCGGGCGGCAGCATGCGGAAATGATAATGCGCCGCCATACCGATGAAGGGCGAGACATGGAAGAGCTTGTCGCAGCTCTGGCGAAGCCCGCTTTCCGACATCTCGCCATGGCCGACCGGACAGATATAGCTGTGCCGCTCGCCGAAAGTATTGCGCACTTCGTAGATCATCGCGACGAGCGTGCCAGCGGCATCATAGGCGTGATAAACGGAAAGCGGGTTGAAGACATAGCCGAGAATTCGGGGATAGCAGACGAGCAGGATCCTGTCCGCGCGGTCGAGCCCTGCCTCGGCGAGCAGCCGGTCGGCATAGGCGCTCAGCGACGTGTCCCCGATGTCGGCATGGTCCTTCTCGTGAAACGAGACGAGATTGCGCCTGTTGACGGAAAACAGCACCGACAGCCCGCCGGCCTCGTCCAGCCTGTCGAGATCGACAAGCAGCGAGAAGACACGGTAGCGGAAGCGATGGCCGAACGGCTTCATGCGTTGATGCATGATCTCGCCGACATAGAGCGCCGCCGCAGCATTCGGTGGCGCACCGTTGGCCACCGCGTTCATGCCACGTTTTTCGCCGCGCCCTGTCATGCCGCCGCATCCGGTTGAGGTTGTCGGGAGGTTCGGGCCGTTCGCCAGGGTATGATCCCGCCCAAGGCCTCTGCCGCCGCCAGACCGGAAGCGAGACCATCTTCGTGGAATCCGTACCCAGTCCAGGCGCCCGCGAAATGGCAATTATTCTGTCCTTGGATGGTCGTGAGCGCTTGTTGCGCGCCCATGGCTTCCGCCGAAAATTGCGGATGTTCATAGGTGAATTCGGCAAAAACCTTATGGGGGGCCGGCTCGCGGTCGGGATTGAGGGTGACGAACAGCGGGAATTTCTCGTCGATGCCCTGCAGCCGGTTCATCCAGTAAGTCACCGCGACGTCCGCGTTTCCGCCTTCACGGCTCGAACGCAGATAGTTCCATGAGGCCCAAACCTTGCGCCGCTGCGGCATCAGCGATTGGTCGCGATGCAGGACGACGCGGTTCGGCTGGTAGGGAATGGCAGCAAACAGCCTGCTTTCCCGATCGGTGGCATCGACGAGCAGGCGAGCTGTCTGATCGCTGTGGCAGGCGAAGATTACCTTGTCGAACGACTGTTCGCCGCCCGTTTCGTCTATGATCGTGACGCCGCGCTCGGAGCGCATGACCCCGCGCACGCCGCAGGAGAGTTTCACGCGTTCGCCGAGCGGCCGAAGCAGTTGGTCGAGATAGTTGCGGCTGCCGCCGGTCACTGTGCGCCACTGGTGCTGGCGGCGATAGATCAGCCGGTGATTGTCGAAGAAATTGACGAACTGCTCAGCGGGAAACTGCAGCATGCGGGCTGATGGTGTCGACCAGATCGCCGCCGCCATCGGCACGAGATAGTTGTTGGTGAAACCGGGCGAGAAGCCGCGCCAGTCGAGATAATCGCCGATCGAGCGCGAGGCGAGGTGACCGGCGGTGCGGTCTTCGAGGCAGGTGCGGTTGAAGCGGAGGATCTCGCGGATCATCCACAAGAACGAAGGCCGCAGCAGGTTGCGCTTCTGCGCGAAGATCGAGGACAATCCGCCGCCGCTCCATTCCAGTCTGCCGCGGTCGAGCGAGAGTGAAAAGCTCATATCGCTTGCATGCGTCGCGATGTCGAGTTCGGCAAACAGCGCCGTCAGATTGGGATAATTCTGCTCGTTATAGACGATGAAGCCGGTATCGACCGCAATTTGAACCCCGTCGTAATCCACGTCGACCGTCGCCGTATGGCCTCCGGCCTGCGCCTGGCTTTCATACAGCGTAACGTCATGTACCTGACACAGTGCCCAGGCTGCGGAGGCGCCCGAAATGCCGGAGCCGATCACGACGATCCTCAGCCGGCGTGGAGCGGGACGGAAGTGTGCGTTCATGCGGCATCCCTTGTTGCGCTGTAAGCGGCGAGCGCTCGGTTGCGGGCGCTCGCGTGATCGACGATCGGTCTTGGATAGGTTTGGCCAAGCGTGATGCCAGCCTCGTCGAGCATGCTCTTCGGCGCCTCGAACGGCCGGTGGATGTATTTTGCCCCGAGCTCTCGAAGCTCCGGCACGTAGGTTTTGACATAGTCGCCGTTGGGATCGAATTTTTCGCCCTGCAGCACCGGATTGAAGATGCGGAAAAATGGCGAGGCATCGGCTCCCGATCCCGCCACCCATTGCCAGCTTGCGGCATTGTTGGCGGGATCGGCATCAACAAGCGTATCCCGGAACCAGGCCTCGCCTCGCCGCCAATCGATCATCAGATCCTTGATGAGGAAGGAGGCGACGATCATACGCACGCGATTGTGCATCCAGCCATGGCGCCAGAGCTGGCGCATGCCGGCATCGACGATCGGATAGCCGGTCATGCCGCGGCGCCACGCCTCGAAATCGTCGCTGTCGTTGCACCATTCGAGGCCGTCGAAACGATCGTTCCAGTTGGCAGAGGCAAGACGCGGAAAATGGAAAAGCAGGTGATAGGAAAATTCGCGCCAGGCGATCTCCTTGCGAAAATGCACGATGTCGGCTGCCGGCACGCGTTGCGACAGGCCGCGTGTGGCATCCCAGATGCGGGCAGGGGATATCTCGCCCAGCGCCAGATGCGGCGACAGCATCGACGTCGCCGGCCTCGCTGGATAGTCTCGGTTTTCCTTGTAGCCCTCGAGCGCGTCTTCAACGAAGGCATGGAGCCTCTGCTGGGCACCCTCTTCGCCGGGTGTCCAGAGATCAACGAAATCGCCTGCCCAGTCCGGCTTCGTCGGAAGCAGCTTCCAGCTCTCCAACGTTTCCGATGTCGGAAGTTGCGATGTCAGCCGCAGCTCCGCCGGCGCCTCCAGCGGCGGCTCCGGTTCGTCGCCGCCCTCCAGCGCGCGCCAGAATGGCGTGTAGACGCGATAGGGCGTGCCGTTGCCGGTCATCAGCCGGGAAGGTTCGTGCAGCAGCTGGCCGCCAAAGCTTCTTGCCTCGATCGCCTGCTTTTCCAGTTCGTGCTTGATACGGGCGTCGATGGAGATTCCGGCTGGATCGTAGCGCCGGTTCCAGAAGACGGCTTCGGCACCGCTTTCCTTGATAAAGGCGCGGAGCACTTCGAGCGCCTCGCCGCTTGCCAGCACCAGCCGTCCATGCCGCTTTTGCAGTGACCTGTTGAGCGCTTCCAGTGAATGATGCAGCCACCAGGCTTGTGCAGCACCCAGTGGACCGGTGCCTGCTGCTGCCGGTTCTCCAATATAGAGCGGGATGATCGGCCGCCCGGAGCGATGGGCGGCGGTGAGTGCCTGATTGTCGTCAAGGCGCAAGTCCTTGCGAAACCAGAGGATGACCGGTTTTGCCGCGTCCTTTGCCAATGAAACCGTTCCCCGCTTGTGTTCTTTTCAACCCGTTACGGATATACGGAACGCCCGGATCAAAAGTTTCATCCGGCGGAAAAAAGCTGGCTGTCGGCGGCATGAAAAAAGGCCGGTGTAAACCGACCTTTCTGAGAGCGGCGGTCTCGCTTAGTTGTCGTATTCGCGGCAGGCTTCGCTGATCGATGCGCCGCTCTGGCCGCCGCGCGTGTCGACGCCGGACATCTGTTGCGGCATGCCGGGGCACTCCATCGTCTGCGGTCGGCCGATGCTCTGTGTCGTCATCGGATCGACCGGCGAGACGGGTACCGGACGAATGCCGTTGTCATCGTTGGTGTAGTCGGATGAATAGGTACCTCGAACTCGGATCAGTCGAGCCGCCATTCGTCGGCCCGATTGGATCGGGGTTCGACTGCGCAAAGGCTGACGACGCCATGCCGATTGCAAGCAGCGAAGCGGCGATAAGGCACGTAGACGTGGGATATCCTCCTTGGATTTTCATCTTGGATGACCCAGCGGTAACTGCCTGATGGAATCATTGTTCCGAAATTTGCCGAAACCTGCATTCAAGCCTCACGGCATACCCGCATGGTTATGCGTAAACCTTAACGGGCGATGTCGCTGGATCGGCGCCAGCACATGTCCTACTTGCATGCGGAGATACTAAAAAACCGTGGCATGAGGCCGCTATGTTCATCTCCTTTCGCGAAGCCGCAGATCTGGGTCTCCAGATCGTACTTGCACTCACCCTGACGCTGAGTGGCATGGCGGTCGCCTCCTACTCCGTCAGGAACGACAAGGCCAAAATTTCAGCGATCGACGTCAGCCGTCCCTCGCTCTGGACCGCCGCTCCGATGCGCGTCGATCCAGCTACGCAAGCCTACCTGCGCGCCGATGCTTCGGCCGCATTGGAACTCGCCGATGGTGCCGACGACCTCTGCAACGACCCGATCGGCCTCCGGCTTTCCTGCGACTTGATCGTCACCTCTGGTACTGCGGCTTTTTAGGTGAAGGCGGTCGGGAGGCGTCACTCATCCCCGAAAGCTTGCAAAACCCGATGATTTGCCGTTTCATCGCGATAGTAACCACCGTCCGACTCTTTCCCTGAAGGATCAGCCTTTTGTCCATGCCGATGCCCCGCGGCTTCGAGAAGCCCTATGCCGCTTTCCTGTTCGATATGGACGGCACCATCCTCAATTCGATCCGCGCGGCCGAGCGTGTATGGAGCGACTGGGCAAGGCGTCACGGGCTCGATGTCGCCACCTTTTTGCCGAAGATGCATGGATCGCGCGGCATTGACACGATAACCCGGCTGAACCTGCCGGGAGTCGATCCCGAACATGAATCGAAGCTGGTGACCGAGGCCGAAATCGCCGATGTCAGCGACGTCGTGGCCGTTCCCGGCGCCGCGACCTTTCTGAGTTCACTGCCCCCGGATCGTTGGGCGATCGTCACCTCCTCGCCGTTGCGCCTTGCTCACCGGCGGCTGGAGGCGGCAGGCTTGCCGGTGCCGAAATTCATGGTGACGGCGGAGGACGTGAAGGTCGGAAAGCCCGACCCGCAATGTTATATTCTCGGCGCCGAGCGCCTCGGCGTCAGCACCCAGGATTGCCTGGTGTTCGAGGATGTCGCAGCCGGCATTACCGCCGGCGAGGCAGCGGGTGCCGATGTCATGGTCATCACGACAACACATCACCAAAAGATGGAGACGCCGCACCCGACGCTTTCATCCTATGACGAGATCTCGGTCCGCATCTCCTCCGATCACAGGATGCTGATCGTCCCGAACGCGGCCTGACAGTGCTCCGGCTGCGTTCTGCTTGCTTTTGTGCGGTTCACTCCGCCGCTGCGGCAAGACAGCGATCGATGATGCTGCCGATTTCGCTGCGGCAGGAGCCGCAATTGGTTCCAGCGCTGGTTTCCTTGCCGACCGCCTCGACGCTGTGACATCCGCCGCGTACGGCAGCAGCGATCTGGTTAACCCCGACGCTGAAGCAGGAGCAGACGGTTGCGCCCGGATCCGGCCTGCCTGCTCCCGGTCGACCCGCGACGAGCGCAAAGCGTTTCCTGAGGTCGCCATGTGAGGCGGAGAGCTGCGAAATCGCCCAGTTGCGCGCGACTGCGACGGGCTCGCGGGCCAGAAACAGCGCCGCAAGCAGGACCTCGCCATCGAAGAAGGCGAGCCTGAGGTCGCCGGATTGCCGGTCGGCATAACCAAGCGGTTCGATCTCGGCCGGAATGGCGAAAACCGCCCGGCACCAGGCCGTCCAGTCTTCGACGGTTTCGCCGAAAGCAAGCTCCAACCGCCAGCCGCCGGCGGCTTTTGCCAGCGCCCAATAGGCGGCGTCGGGCGTGGCGGGTTTTGTGGCGGAGACGGCGAAACCGTAATGGGTGGCGCGAAAGGGCCGAACGGCGACGGCAACGTTCTTCGATGCCGGCTGACCGGAAATGGGATCGGTTATCGGCGCGACCACGGCGTCGATTCGCGCTCTTGCGGCGAACTGGTCGTTCCAGTGCATCGGCGCAAAGATGCCACCGCGGGCTTGGCGATCGGTCACCAGTGCCCTGACGATTGCCTTGCCGTGCGGGCTGTCGATCTCGACGAGGCCCGCGCTTGCTATACCGGTCTCGATCGCGTCGCGTGGATGGATCTCGGCAAAGGGTTCGGCGATATGGGCGGAAAGCCGCGCGCTCTTTCCTGTTCGCGTCATCGTGTGCCACTGGTCGCGGATGCGCCCGGTATTCAGGGTAAAGGGGTACTCGGCATTGGTACGATCGGTTGCGGGCGGCTTGACCGCGACGAAGCGCGCCTTGCGATCGGGGTGGAAGAAACCACCTTCGGCGAAGAAGCGGGTGATGCTCGGTTCTGTCCCTGCCGCCTGCGGCCATTGGAAAGGCGACAGTTCATCATAGGCGCCGCCGCTCAAGCCGGCCCGCGCGCCGATGTCGAAGTCGCGGCTGCCGTTATTTTCGAAGGCGGAAAGCGCGGCGTGTTCGTCGAAGATTGCGGCCGGCGCATCAAAATCGAAGGCGGCGGCAAATCCCATGCGGCGTCCGACCTCCGCAAGCTGCCACCAGTCGGCCCTTGCATCGCCGGGGACATCGAGAAACGGCCGCTGCCTTGAAATGCGCCGTTCGGAATTGGTGACGGTGCCATCCTTCTCGCCCCAGCCGAGCGAGGGCAGAAGCACATTTGCGTGCCGGGTCGTATCCGTTTCTTTGAGGATGTCCGACACGACGACGAAGGGACAGGCGGCGATCGCGCTTTCGACGCTGTCGGCATCCGGCATCGAGACGACGGGATTGGTGGCCATGATCCACAGCGCCTTGATGCGCCCGTCGGCCACGGCTTGGAACATGTCGACCGCCTTCAGGCCGGGCTTTGCGGCGATCACGGGCGAGTTCCAGAAGCGCTGCACACGGTCCCGGTCTTCGGAATTTTCGATCGCCATATGGGCGGCAAGCATATTGGCGAGACCGCCGACCTCGCGCCCACCCATGGCGTTCGGCTGGCCGGTCAGCGAAAACGGTCCCATGCCGGGGCGGCCGATGCGGCCGGTCGCCAGATGGCAGTTGAGGATGGCATTGACCTTGTCGGTGCCGGAGGAAGATTGGTTGACGCCCTGGCTGTAGCAGGTCACGACCTTCGGCGTCGTCTCGAACAGCCGGAAGAACTCCCTGATCTGCATGGCCGGCAGGCCGGTCCGTTCCAGGAGATCGTTGATATCGAGCGCGGCGGCGGCGGCAAAAGCGTCGCCGAAACCTTCGGTATGGGCGCCGATATAATTCTGGTCGATTGCCGGACTGGTCGCGAGATGGGCAAGCAGTCCCATAAACAGCGCAACGTCGCCGTCCGGACGGATGGCGAGATGCAGGTCGGCGATGTCGCAGGTCATCGTCCGGCGCGGATCGATGACGACGATCCGCATGTTTGGCCGAGCCGTCTTTGCGGCGGCAAGCCGCTGGTAGATGACGGGATGACACCAGGCGAGGTTGGAGCCGGTCAGGATCACCAGATCCGCGAGTTCGATATCCTCATAGGTACCGGGCACCGTATCGGCGCCGAAGGCACGGCGATGCCCCGCCACGGAGGAGGACATGCAAAGCCTTGAATTGGTGTCGATATTGCCGGAGCCGATGAAGCCCTTCATCAGCTTATTGGCGACATAGTAATCCTCGGTCAGCAACTGGCCCGAGACGTAGAAGGCAACGGCGTCAGGCCCGTGTTCGGCGATCGTTTCAGAAAAACGGCGGGCGACCAGATCAAGCGCCTCGTCCCAGCCGCTCTGTTTGCCTTCGATCTCGGGATGGAGAAGGCGGCCATCGAGATCGATAGTTTCGGCGAGGGCTGAACCCTTCGAGCAGAGCCGGCCGAAATTCGAAGGATGCTCCGGATCTCCTTTGACGCTGACTGCGCCGGCCTCGTCGACCGTGGCGAGAACGCCGCAGCCGACACCGCAATAGGGACAGGTGGTCTTGACCTCAGCCGCCATCTATTCCGCCGCCATCATCAGGCTTTCCAGGGCGACGAACAGCCTGCCGTCTTCGTTCAGCACCGGTATCGTCCGGACCTCGCCGTCGTCGGCGCCGAGCGCCTTGCCTGTTTCCAGCGAGATAACCCAGTTGTGCAGCGGGCAGGTGACTGACTTGGCGTGGACGATGCCCTGGGAGAGCGGGCCGCCCTTGTGCGGGCAGTGATCCTCGATGGCGAAGACCTCGTTTTCGGCCGTGCGGAAGACGGCGATCTTGCCCTGCGGCGTCTTCACGCAGCGCGCCCCGCGCAGCGGGATGTCGGAGATGTCACCGATTGCGATCCAGTTCATGTCCATCTCCTTATTCTGCAGCCTGCGGATAGCCGATCGTCGCCATCGGCTTGAACTCATGCTTGTCCTTGCCGGAAACACGCTCCGACCAGGGATCGACCTGGGCAAATTTCTGGGAGAAGACGAAGCGCTCGTAATAGGCTTTGCGCTTTTCGGCATCGCCCATGATCTGGCGGCGGATTTCCTCCAGGCCGATGCGCTTGGCCCATTTGTAGATGCGCTCGAGATAGCGGGCCTGCTCGCGGTACATCTGCGTCAGGGCCACGATATACTCCAGCGCCTCGTCCTCGGTGCGGACAAGACCAAGGACCTCCGTGCCCTTGATGTCGAGACCGGCCGCACCGGCGAAATGGATCTCGAAACCGGAATCCACGCAGATCACGCCGATATCCTTGCAGGTTGCTTCCGCGCAGTTGCGCGGGCAGCCGGAGACGGCCATCTTCAGCTTGGCCGGCGTCCAGGAGCCCCACATGAACCTTTCGATGCGGATACCGAGGCCGGTGGAATCCTGCGTGCCGAAGCGACACCAGTCCGAACCGACGCAGGTCTTTACGGTGCGCAGGCCCTTGGCATAAGCTTGGCCGGAGACGAAGCCGGCCTTGCCGAGATCGGCCCAGACGGCGGGCAGGTCTTCCTTCTCGATGCCGAGCAGGTCGATACGCTGGCCGCCGGTGACCTTCACCATCGGGATCTCGAACTTGTCGACGACATCGGCGATGGCGCGCAGTTCGTTCGAATTGGTGACGCCGCCCCACATGCGCGGAACGACGGAGTAGGTGCCGTCCTTCTGGATGTTGGCATGCACGCGTTCATTGATGAAACGCGACTGGTAGTCGTCGGCATATTCGTCCGGCCAGTCGCAGACCAGGTAATAGTTGAGCGCCGGCCGACATTTGGCGCAGCCGCAGGAGGTCTTCCATTCGAGCTCCTGCATGACGGCAGGGATGCTCTTCAGACCCTTGGCCTTGATCAGCCGGCGAACGTCGTCATGGCCGAGTTCGGTGCAGGTGCACATCGGCTGTACGGCAGTCGGATTGTAGCTGTCGCCGAGCGTCAGCGCCATGAGTTGTTCGACGAGGCCGGTGCAGGAGCCGCACGAGGCGGATGCCTTTGTGTGGGCGCGTACATCGTCGAGCGACGTCAGCCCCTTGCCTGAAATCGTCGAGGTGATCTTGCCCTTGCATACGCCGTTGCAGCCACAAATCTCCGCGTCATCCGGCAAGGCTGCAACGGCCGCCATAGGGTCCAGCGGCGACCCTCCCTGATAGGCCTGTCCGAAGATCAGCGTCTCGCGCATCTCCGAAATATCGGTTGCCTTCTTCTTCAGGTCGTTGAACCAGGCACCATCGGCGGTTTCGCCGTAAAGCACGGTGCCGATGATCTTATTGTCCTTCAGCACCAGGCGCTTGTAGACGCCGGCGCTGGCATCGCGCAGCACGATCTCCTCGCGGTCGTCGCCGTCGGCGAAATCGCCGAGTGAATAAAGCTCGATGCCGGTGACCTTGAGCTTGGTCGGCGTATCCGCATGAACGAAGGCGGGCGAGCGATCGCCGGAAAGATGCGAGGCGGCGATACGGGCCATTTCATAGAGTGGCGCAACGAGGCCATAGACCATGCCGCCCACCTCGGCGCATTCGCCGAGCGCGAGAATATCGCCGTCCGAGGTCTGCATGCCGGCATCGACGACGATGCCGCGATTGACCGCAATGCCGGCGTCCTTCGCCAGGCCCACACTCGGACGAATGCCGACGGCCATCACGACCAGCGTTGCCGGGATGATGCGGCCGTCGTCAAGTTCGATGCCCTCGACCTTGCCATTGCCGACGATCGCCTTGGTATTGGCCTTGCAGATGACCTTGATGCCGCGTTCCTCGACCGCCTTCTGCAGCAGATAACCGGCGGCCGGGTCGAGCTGGCGTTCCATCAGCGTTGGCATGACATGCAGCACGGTGACGTCCATGCCGCGCTGGGCAAGGCCGGCCGCTGCTTCCAGGCCAAGCAGGCCGCCGCCGATGACGACGGCCTTTTCGCGCGACTGGGCGGCAAGCAGCATCGCCTGCACGTCGTCGAGATCGCGATAGGTGATGACTCCGGGCAGATCCTTGCCGGGAACGGGGATGATGAAAGGCACGGACCCGGTTGCGATCACCAGCTTATCATAGCTTTCGGTGACGCCGTGGTCGGAGGTGACGGTCTTGGCGGCGCGATCGATATTGACGATCTTGTGGCCCTTATAGAGCATGATGCCGTGCTTGATATACCAGCCGTCACCGTGAATGATGATCTGCTCGTAGTCCTTTTCTCCGGAGAGAACCGGCGACAGCATGATGCGGTCGTAATTGACGCGCGGCTCGGCATTGAAGATCGTAACTTCATAGCGACCCGGCGCCTGCTCGAAGAGGTGCTCCAGCATGCGCCCGGGCGCCATGCCATTGCCGATGATGACAAGTTTTTCGGTCATATTTCCAGGTCCTTAGATCAGGTTGCAGCCACGGGCGCCGAGTGCCCTTGGCGCGACAGTTGCTTGACGGACAGGTGCATCCAGATGAGAGAGATCACGACGATCGCAAAGAGCAGCAGGAAACAGCTGGACCAAAGGCCAGTCATGTCCTTGAGGAGGCCAAAGGCGATCGGAAGGATGAAGCCGCCAAGGCCGCCCATCATCCCGACGACGCCGCCGACTGCGCCGACGTTTTCGGGGTAGTAGGCCGGGATGTGCTTGTAGACGGCAGCCTTGCCGAGGCTCATGAAGAAGCCGAGCACGAAAATGACGACGATGAAGATGACGGGGGTGATGCCGAACGCCGGACCCGTCCCGGACCCAGAAGCAGCCGGCAGCGAAAGGATGAGGGTGGCGACGGCCGACACGGTAAGCATCGTATACATCACGCTGCGCGCGCCCTTCTTGTCCGACAGCACGCCGCCGAAGGCGCGGAAGATGCTGCCCGGGATGGAGTAGGCGGCGGCGACCATGCCGGCGGTTTCCAGATTGAAGCCGTAGACGCCGACCAGGTAGCGCGGCAGCCACAGCGACAGGGCGACGAAGCCGCCGAAGGCGAAGAAATAGTAGAGCGAGAAGCGCCAGACCTGAACGTTCTGCAGCGGCGCGAATTCTTCGACGAAACTCTTGGTGGCGACGCGGCGTTCGCGGCGGAGACGGAAGGCCGGATCATCGGTCGTGGTGAACCAGAAGACGATTGCCATCAGCGCCAGGCCGACGGCCCAGATCTCCGCAACCGCCTGCCAGCCCCATGCGATCAGCACGAAGGGGGCTGCGAATTTGGTTACGGCCGCGCCAACATTGCCGGCGCCGAAGATGCCGAGCGCGGTCCCCTGCTTCTCCGCCGGGAAGAAAGGCGAGACATAGGCGACACCGACCGCGAAGGAGCCGCCGGCGAGGCCGACGCCGAGGCCGGCGATCAGCATCTGCGTATAGGTCTGGGCGTAAGAGAGCAGAAAGGTTGCCAATGCGGCGGCCAGCATGGTGAGCGTGTAGACGAGACGGCCGCCGTAACGGCCCGTCCAGATGCCAAGGACGATGCGCACCAGCGAACCGGTGAGCACGGGGGTGCCGACCAGCAATCCGAACTCGGCCTCGTTCAGGCCGAGATCCTGCTTGATGCGAATGCCGATGATCGCGAAGATCGTCCAGACGGCAAAACAGAGGGTGAAGGCTACAGTGGAGATCCACAATGCCTTGGCTGGTTCGCCGGCAGACATTGGCTGTGCTTTCTCGATGACAGACATAACTTCTCCGAGGCCCGACAAGGTCGTGCCGATCCATCGCTGAGGGTTAAAACAAAAAGCCGCTGGTCAGGACGCGCATACCCGAGGCGCGCGAAATATCCTGATCAGCGGCTTTGCTGGTGGCGCCCGCCGTTGGACGCCGAATTCTTGGGCCTTCTGGCCCAGTTGCCTGGAGGCAATCCGTTGGCCGGATTGCCCAAGCTAAAACCTACCTCTTCAATCCGAAGAGCAATCTCTGTGTCTTCCGTGAGCGTCTATTGCGCGCTCATTCTGCGCTGATCGTCATTGACCGGCGCTATAATGGTCATGCAAGCTGCGTGCCAGTTTGGTGATTTGCATTCAAGTCACTGAATAAAAATGATATTTTACGAAACGCGTCGCCTGCTTGTTTTTCGGGCCGCCACCCGCTCATGCAAATATTTTGTGCGCTTGTCGTGAGGCGGGCAGATGCTTGCTGGCGTTTTGTGCAGGCCGGCATCGGTTAGACCTCGTCGTCGGGAACGAAGGCGAGGGCGCTTTTGACGGCAAAACCTGCGACATAGTCCGGCAGTCTCGCCGGGTCGAAGACGTGGCCGTCCATGAAACGGTCGCGCTCGTCACTGCCCTCGATGCGGATATCGGCATCTTCAGGTGCGTTGCCCTCACCGAGAGCCGTGCGATAGAGATCCGGGCGGTAAGCGGATGCTGCGGCCCTTGCCATGTTAAGGCTTATCTCAGCCTGTCCCCAGCGGATCATCTGGCTGTAGATCCACAGCGCCTGGCTAGGCCGGGGATAATTGGCGAAGCCGGAATGGAACATGAAATAATCGGCGATGATGCGACGGTTACCCTTTGCGTCGAGGCTGAATTCGCCGGCGAGCACACGGCGAATGATTTCGACGGGGGCAGCGATATAGCGCGGGTCGGCAAGAGCTGCCGCCAGCGCATCGTGATTTTCCGGCCGGTCGCACCATTGGGCTGCCGCGTCGAGCGCCACGATCAGCCGGGAAACGGTTTCCGGATGGCTTTCCGCCCAGTCCGGCCGCATGCCGATCACCTTTTCCGGTGCCGACGGCCAGATATCCTGTTTGGCGGCGACGATGCGGCCGACGCCGCGCTCCGAAGCGACCATGTTCCACGGCGCACCGACGCAGAAACCGTCGATCGCACCGGCCGCCAGCGCATCCGAAGTCATGGGCGGCGGCACGACCACGAGCTTGACATCCTTGTCGGGATCGATGCCGCCGGCTGCCAGCCAGTAGCGGAATTCGTAATTGTGCGAGGAGAAGGGGTAGGTGACCCCGAAAGTCGGCAGCGGCTCGCCGCGGGCCTTCATTGCTACCAATGTTTTTGCCAGGGCGCGGGCATTGTCGAGCGCGCTTGCCGTTTCCGGCAATCCCACGTCATTCCGCATCCTGTCGAAGAGCCGCGTCGACAGCGTAATTGCGTTGCCGCCGCGCCCCAGCGAAAATGGCGTGATGGTCGGTGAGGGATTGGAGCCGAGACCGAGCATGGAGGCGACGGGCATCGGTGACAGCATGTGGGCGATGTCGAACTGGCGGAATGCCAGGCGGTCGCGCACATTCGCCCAGGAGACGTCCTTGACGAGATCGAGTGTCAGGCCTTCCTTCCGTGCGAAGCCGAATTCCGCCGCCGCAATCAGCACCGATGCATCGACGAGCGGAATGAAACCGGCCCGCAGTACTTTCGGTCCTTCGTTGTTCACCCGCACCGGCGAGGGCAGCTCGCCGCCGGAGTTGGAGGTCGTTGTCATCATATCCACTCCGGTTTCCTCCGGAAATTCATCAGGTCGGCCATTACATCAACAGCCCCGCGGCAGTGACGACGCTCTGGGCGATTTCCGACATCTTCTTCTTTTCGTTCATCGCTGTCTGGCGCAGCAGGGCGAAAGCCTCTTCCTCCGACAGGCCGCGCATCTTCATCAATATGCCCTTGGCGCGCTCGACCAACTTGCGTTCCTCCAGCGCGGAGCGGGCATCGGCAAGCTCCCGCCGTAGCCGGTTAAACGCATTGAAGCGGCTGACGGCCATGTCGAGGATCGGTTTGACGCGTTCCTTCTTCAATCCGTCGACGATATAGGCCGAGACGCCGGCATCGACGGCAGCCTCGATCGAGGCCGTGTCGGAGCGATCGACGAACATCGCGATCGGACGGCTGACCGTGCGTGTCAGCTGGAACAGATGCTCCATCATGTCACGGTTGGGATTCTCGATATCGATGATGATCACGTCGGGCATCAGCGTTTCGATGATTCGCGCGATGCCGTTGACCTCGTGGACCACGGTGACGCGCACATGCCCTGCCTCGCGCAGGCCTTCTTCGATGATGGAGGCGCGAATGGCATTTTCGTCGATCACCAGAATTGTCAGATCGAGATGCGTCATGGCTATATTCATGGCGCAGTGCAGCAAATTTGGCAAGCGCGCCAGCCTGAAAAGTGTGCAAAAACTAAGTATGCACAATATATGATCAGATTGCCGTGCTTTCGCGCGGAATCAAGGCAAAAGCGAGGTCGATCTGCTCGGCCCTCGATACCACGGAGGAATTCAACGCGGCAAGCACCCTTTCGGCCGCGAGTTTCCCGGTTTCGAAACGCCGAGTCGCGATCGAGGAGAGGGAGGGTGCGGCGCAGGCGGCGAATTCCAGGTCGTGAAATCCGATGATCGAGATGTCATCGGGCACACGGAGGCCGCGTTTGCGGCATTCCTGCATGGCGCCGAGCGCCAGATTGTCGTCAGTGCAGAAGATCGCCTCGGGCACGTCGCCACGTTCATGCGTCATGGCGAAGAGGTCGGAGCCGAGTGCCACGGAGCTATGGCGTGGCCTCTCGGCGATGATCTCCAGATTCGGCAGCTCCGCCTCCTGCATCGCCAGCCGGTAGCCGTCGAAACGCGACTGGGCGCGGTGGTCGAGATTGCCGGTCAGGAAGGCGATTCGGCGGAAACCCCGTTCGATCAGGTGCTGCGTCGCCGTCTGCCCGGCATGCTCCTGCGACATGCCGATGTTGAGGTCGATCGGGTTTGGAGAAAGCTCGAAGGTCTCGACAACGGGCAGACGAGCCTGGGTGAGAAGCTGACGCGAGAGCGGCGTGTGATGAGTGCCGGCGATGATGATCGCCTCCACCCTTTGCCCGAGTAGTGCCTTGATGGCGTTTTCCTCCTCGATCTCGGAATAGCGGCTGTTGACGACGATCACCTGGAAGCCGGCGGCGACCAGCACCTCGTGAAGCGCAAACAGATATTCCGCGAAGATAACGTTGTAGAGGGTCGGAACGATGACGCCGATCGCATGCGTGCGCGAGGAGGCGAGGCGGCTCGCGGCAATATTCGGCACATAGCCGAGTTCCTTGACCGCGGCATCGACGCGCAGCCGCAGGCCTGGCGAGACCGCATCGGGCTTGCGCAGCACCCTCGAAACCGTGATCGGGCTGACGCCGGCAAGATTTGCCACGTCATCAAGTGTTATCCGCCGCATGCAAGTCCCGCCATTCGACCCATAATATTGATTCTCATATTCTTCAAAAATAGAGAATATTTTCTCGTTGTTGTAGTTGACAGCGCTAGCAGATACGATTTGACAGCGCTGTCAACTATGTTAACCTAAAATTGTACCGGAAAGGGACGGGGTGGAGCCTTCCGGGACCAAGTATGCAAATCAAAGCATAGGAGAGGCGGCTCGGTCCGCCTGAGGAGGAGAACATTCATGTTTAAGGTGAAAGAAGCCAAATTGGCTCGCATTGCCGCGTTTTCCGTATCCGCGCTTGCCCTGCTCTGCGGCGCGGCCAGCGCGGAACCGAAGGTCGTGTCCGGTCCGGCCGCCGAGCCCGGCTGCATGGTGCCGTGGGCAGCCGACACACAGTTCCTGCAATATCCGAAGAAGGACGGCCCCTATCGCATCGCGCTCGCCAACGGCTATATCGCCAACACCTGGCGTATCCAGATGGTGCAGACGGCCAAGGCCTACGCCGCCCAGCCCGATGTCGCGGCCAAGCTGAAGGAGTTCAAGGTCGTTTCCACAGGCGAGGATGTGCCGGCGCAAATTTCCGCCATCAACAACTTCATCGATGCCGGTTATGATGCCATCGTCGTCAACGCGCAGAACCCGACCGCCTTCGGGCCGGTGATCAAGCGCGCCAAGGAGGCCGGGGTCGTCCTCGTCGCTTTCGACAATATCCTGGACACCAAGGACGCTATCAATGTCAACGTCGACCAGAAGGGGCTCGGTGTCCTCTGGGCCGACTGGCTGGTGAAGCATCTGCCGAACGGCGGCAAGGTGTTGGAAGTGCGTGGCGTCGCCGGCACCTCGGTCGATACGGATCGCCACAACGGCATCCACGAAACCTTGGACGCCTCGGGCAAGAAGTTCACGGTAACCGAGGTCGTCGGAAAATGGGATGACGGCGTTGCCCAGAAGGCAACCGCTGACGCGATCGCCACCAACGGCCCGTTCGACGGCATCACTGCCCAGGGCGGCGATACCGGCGTCGTGCAGGCGATGATCGATGCCAAACATCCCTTCGTGCCCTTCGGCGGTGAGACGGAAAATGGCTTCCGCAAATTCTGCGCTGCCCATGCCGCCGACGGCCTGAAGTGCTCGTCCGCCGGCACCGGCCCGGCCCAGGTCGCCGTCGCCATCAAGACGGCGATTGCAGCCCTTGAGGGTCAGGTCGTGCCGCAGGCCGTCAAGCTGCCGACCGCGATTGTTTCGGATCCTGATTTCAAGGAAGGCGAGGATTATTATCCCACCCAGTCCGACAACTTCTTCGTCGGCAATTCCTTCCCCACCTGTGGCATTAATTTCAGCGCTCAGGAAATCATGGGGCAGTCCAAAGAGAACCAATAGCAGCCGTCCTCCGGATCTGATTGCGGGTGTTCGCACCCGCAATCTCGAAGGTGATAGACCGAATGGAGGCTGGATGCATGACCTTGCCCGAACCGCTTTTCCGCATGGAAGGCATATCGAAACGCTATGGCGGTGCCGTCGCGCTTAAGGATGCCGATATCGCCATCCGGCCGGGCGCGATCCATGCCGTCCTCGGCGAGAACGGCGCCGGCAAATCAACGCTGATCAAGATCATGGCGGGCGTCGTGGCGCCTGATGAAGGACGCATGCTGCTCGACGGTAAGGAGATCGCCTTCGCCTCGCCGGCCGCCGCCAATGCGGCGGGCATCGTCTGCGTTTTCCAGGAGCTTTCGCTGATCCCCGACCTCTCGGTCGCCGACAACATCGTCATCAGCAATCCACCGCTGAAATTCGGCATGATAGACCGGCGCAGGCAGCGGCGGATCGCCGAGGAAGCGTTGGCGCGCGCCGGCGCCTCCGACATTCATCCGTCCGCCTTGGTCAAGGACCTCCCTCTGTCCCGGCGGCAAATGGTCGAGATCGCCAAGGCGCTTGCCCGCAAGCCGCGGCTGATGATCCTCGACGAGGCGACCTCGGCGCTGACGCAGTCGGATGTCGAAAAGGTCTTTACCATGCTGAAGCGCCTGCGCGCCGAGGGAATGGCGCTAATCTACATCTCCCACCGCATGCACGAGATCGCCCAGCTGGCGGATGAGTGCACGGTCTTCCGCAACGGCCGCAGCATCGAATCCTATCCGGCCGGCACGAAGACCGACCAGCAGGTGGTGGAACTGATGATTGGCCGCGAATACAGCAATGTCTTTCCGCCGAAACCGGCGCATCGCGGAGAGGTAATGCCGGTCCTTTCCTGCCGCGACCTTTCCTGGGGCGATAGGCTTTCCGGCATCACCTTCGATATCAGGCCCGGCGAGATCATCGGCGTCGGCGGCCTGGACGGGCAGGGACAGCGCGAATTGCTGCTGGCCCTCTTCGGCGTGCTGCGCGATGTGAAGGGTGAAGTCGTAATCGACGGCAGGCCGGTGACGCTGAAAAGCCCCCGCGATGCCAAGTCCGGCGGCATATCCATGGCGCTGATCCCCGAGGATCGGAAGACCGAAGGGCTGATGCTGCCGATGACCGTGCGCGAGAACCTGTCGATTGCAGCCCTCGACCGCGTCTCGCGCAACGGCGTGATCGACCGGGCGGCCGAGCGTCGCGAGATCGACGACCTGTTCAAGCTGTTGGCGATCAAGGCCGCGACGATCGACATGCCCGTCGCCGCCCTGTCCGGCGGCAACCAGCAGAAGGTGGTCATCGCTAAATGGCTGATGAACCGGCCGCGCATCATCCTGCTCAACGATCCGACACGCGGCATCGATGTCGGCACCAAGCAGGAAATCTATCTGTTGCTGCGCAAGCTTGCCGATGCGGGAGCGGCGATCATCTTCTATTCGACAGACTACGACGAACTGATCGGCTGCTGCGACCGCGTGCTCGTCATGTATGACGGCAGCATCATCCGCCAGCTCGAAGGCGCCGAGATCAACGAGCACGAGCTGATCGGCGCTGCTCTCAACATCGCCGGCGACCACGCAGCGCAAAGGATTGCCCCATGAACAAGCATGCTTCCGGCGACCGGCGGTTCTGGTATGCGCAGCAGAAGGGAACGCTGTTTGCCGCACTCCTCTTCGTCGCCATGTTCGCCCTCTACGTCTCGAACCACCCGGCGGGCTTCACGCCCAACGTCGTGCAGACGGCTTCGAACAAGGCGACGCTGCTTGCCTTCGTCGCCATGGCGCAATGCCTGGTCGTCATCACCGCCGGCATCGATCTCTCGGCCGGCATGGTTCTGGTCCTCTGCAATTGCCTCGCCTCCTGGCTGGTCGTCGGCACGCCGCTGCAGACGGGAACTGGCATCGTCGTGGTGCTGCTCGCCGGGCTGGGCTGCGGCATGCTGAACGGGCTCATCATCATCTTCGGCCGGCTGCAGCCGATCGTGGCGACGATCGCGACCAGCGCGATCTTCTATGGGCTGGCGCTGTTGCTGCGACCGACGCCCGGCGGCTCGGTCAACGAGGATTTGGCCGATGCCTTCACCTCGAAGCTCTTTGGGATCGTTCCGGCAAGCCTCGTGGTTCTCCTCGCCGTCATTGTCGTCATCTGGGTTCCGTTCAGCCGCTCGGCGATCGGCAGGGCGGCCTATGCGGTGGGTTCGGCCGAGAACGCCGCCTATATGTCGGCAATGCCGGTCAAGCGGGCGAAATTCACCGCCTATGCATTGGCGGGACTGCTTTCGGCGATCGGCGGGCTCTATCTCACCTTTTTCTCCTATACCGGCGAAGCGGCGTTTGCGAGCGGCAACGCCTACACGCTCTATTCGATCGCGGCGGTGGTGCTCGGCGGCGTTTCCCTTGCGGGGGGCAAGGGAAGCGCCGTCGGCGCTGTCTTCGGAGCCCTGGCCTTTCGCACGATCGGCGACCTCCTCTTCGTCTTCGATTTCGATCCGCTTTGGCAGCCGCTGTTCCAGGGCGTGGTGTTGATGCTGGCGATCAGTATCGGCTGCATCGGGATTGCCAGGGTCCGCAATCGGCTGGAGTGGTTTCAATGAGCGAGGAAGCGTCCCTCATGCGGCAGCTTCGAGTGCCCACACGCCTGCGCGGTGTCGATCCGGCGGTGGCGACCGCCTTCGGATGCATCATCCTGCTTCTGCTCGCCGGATCGATCTATTCGCCGAATTTCCTGTCGCCGGATTATCTGCTGCAGCAGCTGAAGGTGGCCTCGTTCCTCGGCGTCATCGCCACCGGCATGATGGCGGTCATCCTGCTCGGCCAGATCGACCTTTCGGTGCCATGGGTCGTGACGACAGGTGCGATGATGGCCTGCGCCGCGACGGCTTACGGTACGACCGGCTCGGTTCTAGCGATCCCCTTCGGCATTTTCTGCGGCGCTGCGATCGGTCTCGTCAACGGCCTGGCGGTCGCCTATCTCCGCATTCCCTCGATGATCATCACGCTGGCGACCAATGCCGTCGCGCAAGGACTGATGGTCGTCTACACCGGCGGCTTCTCCCCGCAGGATTCGGCCACGCCGGCCATGCGGTTCCTGGCAACCGGCTACACAATCCCGGGACTCCCTAACGGGGTTCTCGTCTGGCTATGCGTGGGTTTGGCCGCGGTTTTCATGCTGACGCGGACGACCTTCGGCCGGTCGCTCTACGCCATCGGAAACCGGGAGCGCGCCGCCTACATGTCCGGCATCAATACTCGTCGCATTACGCTTCTGGCTTTTGTTATTTCGGGAGGGCTCAGCGCGCTCGGCGGCGTTCTGCTGGCGGGTTACGCGTCAAAGGCGTCGCAATCCATGGGGGACGCCTACCTGCTGCCGTCGATCGCGGCCGTCGTTCTCGGCGGCACGCATGTGCTCGGCGGCAAAGGTTCCTACCTCGGAACGGTGGCGGGCGTCATCCTGATCACCCTGCTGCAATCCATCCTCTCGGTGATGCAGATCGAGGAAGCCGGCCGCCAGCTCATTTACGGCGCCGTCATCATCGGCATGCTCCTGCTCTACGGCCGCCAGAAGCCGGCCTGATCGGCCGCTGTCGATACTTTCATCTTTTCCAGCATCCGCTGCTTGAGGAAACCTATCGTTTCGGCGAAAAGGAGCTGCCGCGGTTCCATGTCAGCAGGGAAGTCAGAAGGTACGTTTTGTGGCCACCAGCGAATTTCATTCGATCGAACGGACCGCTCTGGATGATGGACTTGCTGCGCGCGCCTTGAGGGCGATCGAGGCGATTCTCGGCGTTGCCGCGGCAGTCGTTCTCGCCGTGCTGCTCTTCATGGTCCTCGTCACAGTCTGCCTGCGCTATTTCTTCAGCGCCGGCTTCATCGGTGCCGAGGATCTCGGTATCTGGCTGCATGTCAGCCTGATTGCGCTCGGCGCGCCGCTCAGTCTCAACAGTGCGCTTGCCATGCGCCTCGACGTCTTCGTCAAGATGCTGCCGGAAAACCTGCAGAAGGTGACGCGGATCGGCGCCGACGTCTTCACCGTGCTTTCGGCGCTGATCCTGAGCTTCGGCGGCAGCGAGATCATGACGATGCTTGGCGGCGTCTCGCCGACGCTCGGCGTGCCGGAATGGATCCGCTTCGGTTTTCTCGGCGCCGGCGGCGCGCTGATCCTCGTCGTGCTGCTTCTGCAGCGCATCGCCGAAGGCAAGATCCTGCCGTTTTTGTTCTCGCTTGCCGTGGGTGTCGGGCTCTATGCCGGCATCCCGCATGTCTCGCTCGATCTCGACTGGCCGCCGAGCATCTTCCTCGGACTGATCGCCGCGGTCGGTCTCGCGCTCGCCGCACCGCTGCCGCACGCCTTTCTTGCTGCGGCCTATGTCGTCATCGCCTTCGGCAGCAGCCTGCCGGAGCCGGCGATCGTCTCCTCGACCGTCACCGGCATATCGAAATTCCTGCTGCTGGCCATTCCCTTCTTTCTGCTCGCCGGCGGTCTTCTCACTGCCTCCGGCGTCGCCAATCAGCTTGTGCGCTTCGCAGCCGCCATGGTCGGCCATCGCAGGGCCGGACTGGCGCAGACGACGTTGCTCACCAGCGTTCTCTTTTCCGGCGCCTCCGGCTCGTCGGTCGCAAATGCCGCTTTCGGCGCATCGACCTTCCAGCCCGAGCTGGTCAAACACGGCTATCGGCCGGCGCAGGCGGCGGCAATCATCGCCTCGACATCGGTTCTCGACAATGTCATCCCGCCGTCGATCGCCTTCCTGATCCTTGCGACCGCGACCAATCTCTCCGTCGGTTCGCTGCTTGTCGGCGGCTTCTTTGCCGGCGGCCTGATGGCCATATGCCTGGCGGTCGCCATTCATCTGACCGTAGGTGAGCAAGTGCCCTTGCCGCGCGCAAACGCGAGACAGCGCTGGCAATCGGCGGTCCAGGCAATCCCGGCCTTCGGGCTCGGCGTCATCGTCGTCGTCGGCATCCGCATCGGTATCGTCACCACCACGGAAGCCGCGGCACTTGCTGCTTTCTACACGTTGCTGCTCGGCCTCGGCGCGCGCCTCGGCATTATTTCACTTTATGCCGCTTTTCGTCAGGCGGCTGTGGAGGCGGCAGCGATCGGCCTTCTCATCGGCACGGCCGGCCCCTTTGCCTTCCTGCTGGCGGTCGACGACGTATCCGGGTTGATCTCGCATCTGACGACCGTGCTCGGTGGCAGCGCGCTTGCGGTCATCCTGCTGTCGAACGTCATTCTGCTGGTCGTCGGCCTCGTTCTCGACATCGGCGCCGCGATCCTGCTCTTCGGCCCGATCCTGCTGCCGGCAGCGGTTGCCGCCGGCATCGATCCCATTCAGTTCGGGGTGATCATCGTCGTCAACCTGATGATCCACGGACTGACGCCGCCGCTCGGCATGCTGATCTTCGTCGTCAGCGGCGTCACGCGCATTCCCGCCTCGGAGCTCTTTCGGGCGGTCCTTCCCTATCTGTTCGCTCTCCTGGTCTCGCTCGCAATCCTCTGCGTCTGGGCCATCATCTTCTCATAAACAGGACAACCCCATGGACAGTCTCAACCGACGCGATTTCCTGAAGACCACAGCTCTCGCTGGAACGGCTCTTGCTGCGCCCGCCTTCGTCCGCACGGCCGCTGCCCGCACGACGACGATCACGATCGCCTCGCTGCTCGGCGACGACAAGCCGGAGACGATGATCTGGGTGAAGATCGGCGAACTGGTCGAAGCGAAGCTTCCCGGCCAGTTCAAGTTCAATATCGTCAGGAACGGTGCGCTCGGCGGCGAGAAGGAAGTGGCCGAAGGCGTGCGCCTCGGCTCCATCCAGGCCAGCCTTTCAACGGTCTCGTCGCTCTCCGGCTGGGCGCCGGAACTGCAGATCCTCGATCTGCCCTTCCTCTTCCGCGATGCCGACCATGTCCGCAGGACCGTTGGCGGCGATGTCGGCGCCGATCTCAAGCAGAAACTGCAGGCGCAGAATTTCGTCGTCGGCGATTTCATCAATTACGGCGCCCGCCATCTCCTGACCAAGGAACCGGTGACGCGGCCGGAGCAGCTCAAGGGCAAGCGCATTCGTGTCATCCAGAGCCCGCTGCACACAAAGCTCTGGAGCGCATTCGGCACGACGCCGATCGGCATTCCGATCACCGAGACCTATAATGCGCTTGCAACCGGCGTCGCCGACGCGATGGACCTGACCAAGTCGGCCTATGCCGGCTTCAAGCTCTATGAGGTCGTGCCTGACATGACCGAGACCGGTCACATTTGGGCATCCGGCGTCATCTATTATGCCTCAACCTTCTGGACCGGCCTCAATGACGAGCAGAAGGCGGTGTTCCAGCAGGCTTCCAGCGAAGGGGCCACCTATTTCAACCAGCTAATCGTTGACGACGAGTCCAAATCCGTCGAGACGGCGCTCGGCCATGGCGGAAAGCTCTTGAAGCCGGAAGCCTTCGACGAATGGCAGAAGGGCGCCCAGGGTGTGTGGGACGATTTCGCGCCTGTTGTCGGCGGCATCGACAGGATCAAATCGGTCCAGGCCGCCTGAGCGAGAGGCAGGGCGGTCGCCTGCAGATTTTGAAGAGACCGATGGAAAAACCATCGGTCTCAGACTGCTGACAAACCCCTGGCACCGTCCAGGGGTTTGTGATTCATTGGGACATGTTGAAGAAACCTGCCCCCGCCCAGACGGCTCTTGAGATGGTGACGCTCGACAGCCTGGTGCCAAAGGATCACTTGCTTCGCAAGATCGATGCGGTGATCGACTTTTCCTTCATCCATGGCCGGGTTGCGGGGCTTTATTGCGCCGACAACGGCCGCCCGCCGCTTGATCCGACCTTGATGTTCAAGGCGCTGTTCCTTGGCTACCTGTTCGGCATCCGCTCGGAGCGTCAGCTGGTGCGCGAGATCGAGGTCAACGTCGCCTATCGCTGGTTTCTGCAGATGAAGCTGACGGATGGTGTGTTTGACGCCTCGACGCTGTCGCAGAACCGCCGCCGGCGCTTCAACGACACCTCGGTTGCACAGGACATCTTTGATCATATCGTTGAGCAGGCGATCCGTCATGGCCTGGTGGATGGCACGGTGCTTTATACGGATTCAACGCATCTGAAGGCGAATGCCAACAAGGGCAAATATGATCTTGCGATGATCGAAAAGTCGCGTTCCGATTACTGGGCCGACCTCGACCGAGCGATTGAGGCCGAGCGGGCACTCCACGGCCAGAAGCCCTTGAAGGAAAAAGAGCGCGAGGCGGAGGTGAAGGAAACCAAGGTGTCGCGCACCGATCCCGACAGCGGCTACATGGTGCGCGACGGCAAGCCGAAGGGCTTCTTCTACCTCGATCACCGCACGGTGGATGGCAAGCTGGCGATCATCACCGACACCCATGTCACGCCCGCCAATGTGCATGACAGTATCGTCTATCTCCACCGGCTGGACCGGCAGCGTGAGCGGTTCGGCTTCGAGGTCGGTGCTGTCGGGCTGGATGCCGGCTATGCGACATCCGGCATCGCCAAGGGTCTTGAAGACCGCACCATCCTCGGTGTCACCGGCTATCGTAATCCGACCCCGCCCAGAGCCGGCATGATGCGCAAGTCGAAATTCGGCTATGAGCCCGAGACAGACGGTTACCGCTGCCCCGAAGGCCAACTGCTCGCCTATGCCACCACCGACCGCAACGGTTATCGCCACTATCGTTCGGATCCTGCCATCTGCCGCGATTGTCCGTTGTTGGCCTCCTGCACCAATAACGCCACGGCGACACGTACCATCACCCGCCATGTCTGGGCCGATGCCCGCCAGCGCACCGATGCCAACCGCCTGACCCCTTGGGGCAAGGCAATCTACAAGCGGCGAAAGGAGACGGTCGAACGTTCCTTCGCCGATGCCAAGCAGCTTCACGGGCATCGCTATGCCCGCTTCCGAAGTCTCACCCGCGTCTCATGCCAGTGCCTGTTGGCTGCGGCCGCCCAAAACATCAAGAAGATCGCAATGGCGCTCACCAAAGCGCCAAAACCAGCCATGGCGTGAGCCGATACATCCTTCTTCACCTCCGCCAAAACAATGCCGCCAAAAAAATCCAATCCGCAAAAACAAAACCCGCCGAAAAATCGACGGGTTTGTCAGCGGTCTGAGACCGATGGAAAAACCATCGGTCTCTTCATCGCGCGCACTTGCCGGAAAAATAATGCCGGAGCAGGCCGGAAATCGAAAGAGCATGCCTTCGGTGATCGTGGTATATAACTTACTTAAAATCCTGGAATGGGAAGTTTTTACCTTCGGCCGGTGCGATCCTGTTGACCGCAATGTCGCGACCGCTTCCGGCGGACGGATCCCATGGCCTCGATTTGAGATAAACAAAATTGAACACAAGGCTTTGGAGGGCCGACCATGAGCTTACGCATCAACGATATTGCCCCCGATTTTACCGCCGACACCACGCAGGGACCGATCAGCTTCCATGAGTGGATCGGCAGCGGCTGGGCCGTCCTGTTCTCGCATCCGAAGAATTTCACGCCGGTTTGCACGACCGAGCTCGGCGCCATGGCCGGCCTGGCCGCGGAATTTTCCAAGCGTGGCGCCAAGGTCATCGGCATCTCCGTCGATCCTGTGGAAAGCCATGCCAAGTGGAAGAACGACATCAAAACCGCCACCGGCTTCGACGTCGAATATCCGCTGATCGGTGACAAGGACCTCAAGGTCGCCAAGCTCTACGACATGCTGCCGGCCGGCGCCGGCGAGAGCTCGGAAGGCCGCACGCCTGCCGACAACGCCACCGTGCGTTCGGTCTTCATCATCGGTCCGGATAAGAAGATCAAGCTGATCCTGACCTATCCGATGACTACCGGTCGCAATTTCAATGAGATCCTGCGCGCCATCGATTCCATCCAGCTGACGGCCAAGCACCAGGTGGCCACACCGGCGAACTGGAACCAGGGCGAGGACGTCATCATCACCGCCGCGGTTTCCAACGAAGACGCAATCACGCGTTTCGGCTCCTTCGATACGGTTCTGCCCTATCTCAGGAAGACCAAGCAGCCGACGGCCTGACTACTGCTCTCAAGCCATTCCAAAAGCCGCCGCGAAAGCACTTCGCGGCGGCTTTTTACCGATCAGACTAAGCGATGGCTTTATGGGCTCTCACCGCATCGCCGAATGCCTGAAACAGCGCACGATTAACAGGGTTGGTTTGTGGATCGTATTCGGCATGCCATTGCACACCGAGCGCAAATCCCGGCGCGTCCTTGAACCGTATCGCCTCGATCGTCCCGTCCTCGGCAATGCCTTCGGCAACGACCCTCTCGCCGAGTTCGAGGATGCCCTGTCCATGCAGGGAATTCACCCGGATCGTCTCCCGGCCGAGGATCCGCGCAAACATCCCATCCGCAATGAGCTGAACGTCGTGTCGATCGCCGAAAACGATGGTAGGGTCGGGATGGATCTCACCGGTCTCCAGGCGCGGCATTCGGTGGTTCATGCGTCCGGGCAATTCCCGGATTTCGGGATGCAGCGAGCCGCCGGCGGCGACATTCATTTCCTGAAAACCGCGGCATATGCCGAAAACAGGAACGCCTTGCGCGACACAGGCTTCGATCAATGGCAGTGCCAGCCCGTCACGATCCTCATCATAAGGCTCATGCTTGGGATCCGGCACCATGTTGAATCGGCTGGGATGGACATTGGCTCTGGCACCCGTCAGCAGAATGCCGTCGACAACAGCCAGCAGATCCGCGATATCGGCCAGTTTAGGATTGCCGGCAAACATCAGCGGCAACGCTTCGGCGACATCGGCCACGGCCCGCAAATTGTTTTCTCCGACAAGCTGGGTCGAAAAGCGGCTTTCGATGATGCGGGCGTTCCCGATGATGCCGATTACAGGTCTTGCCATTGCTTCTCACACCCCAAGTCGCAACGCCAGCTGCTACCCAAGCCGCCTGGCCCCTCGGGCAGGTGATTTGCAACGCCGCGAAACCGGAACCGGCCTCTGGCTGACTGCCGCTCGGTTGTGACTATATGGTTATCCTTGGTCGCGATGCAGGTGCAAGAGCTTTTGCGACCGCCAAGGCAGGTCCGTTAAAAGCCTGAACAAGGCGAAGCTCGGAGAAGCGAATTTCCTTGGCCGGGCCGGTGCTCAATCCGGAACGGGAAGGGCGCGCTGGTTGTAGAGGATCTTGCGGATGCGTGCCTGTTCCTCTTCGGAGAGCTTGCTGTTGTCGGTGCTAAGATCGGCGCCGACCGCAAGGCCGCGCTGGACGCCGGGTCTTGCGCCGACCTCCTCGAACCACCGCTTGAAGTGTTTGAACTCGTCGATGTCCTGACCCTGTGCCTGCCAGTTGACGGTCCAGGGATAGCTGACGATGTCGGCGATGGTGAATTCGTCACCGGCCAGATAGCGCCGGTCGCGAAGCCGCATGTTGAGAACGCCATAAAGGCGGTTGGCTTCGTCGGTGAAGCGCCGCACTGCATAAGACTGGTCGCCTTCGCGATCACCAAGGCGACGGAAATGACCGGCCTCGCCGAGTTTCGGCCCCTGGTTCGCCATCTGCCAGATCACCCAATGCGTGACCTCGTATTTGCCGCGCAGATCCTGCGGCCAGAATTTGCCGCTCTTCTCGGCGAGGTAGAAGAGGATGGCGCCGGATTCGAAGACGCTCAACGGACCGCCGCCATCGGCAGGCGCGTGATCGACGATGGCAGGCATGCGGTGATTGGGGTTGAGTCTGAGATAATCGGGTTTGAACTGGTCGCCCCGGCCGATATTGACCGGCACCAGCCGATAGGGCGTGCCGGTTTCCTCCAGGAAGATCGAAACCTTCTTGCCGTTCGGCGTCGGCCAGTAGTGGAGATCAATCATCTGCTTATCCTCGTTCGCTCGGGATTTCCTGGCAATCAGGATGACGCTACGACCATGGCAGGTCGAATTTGTTTGTTCCAAAATCGGTGGCGAAAATAGAAACCTGTGACCGTCCCGGCACCAATTCGGGTGCAGGTATGGAAATGGGGGGGAAGCGTCGCGCCTTTATCAATGGTATCTAGAATCCAGCGTCGCGATGGAAGTTCGAACCCGCCGAGATCCGATGATACGTCGAAAGCGTCAGTCCGACATTGCGAGGAGATCGACGAAGGCCTTGCTTTCGCTCTGTCTTCTGTTTCCCGCCATGGACACAGTAAAGGCCCAGCCTGAGGGGAGCGCCGGGTCGCCGGCCTGCTTGTATTCGGGACCTTCGGCGGCGGGATCGGGTGAGACACTCTGCATCCGGAAAGACAGTTTCAACTACGACCTTTGCGTCGCGATCGAGCATTTCGCCCACGCCAATCGCTTGCCAGCGGATTATTTCGCCCGTCTCATCTGGCGAGAAAGCACCTTTCGTCCCGATGCAGTCAGCTTCAAAGGAGCGCAGGGGATTGCGCAGTTCATGCCCGGAACGGCGAAACTGCGCGGTCTTGAAGACAGCTACCAGGTATTGGAAGCTCTGCGGAAATCGGCGCAGTATCTCGACGAATTGCGCAATCGTTTCGGCAATCTCGGCCTTGCCGCCGCCGCCTATAATACCGGCGAAAACGGACTTTCCTCTTACCTAACGTCAGGGAGATTACCTTACGAGACGCGCGGCTACGTCCTGGCAATCACCGCGCATACAGTCGAGGAATGGAAGGATAACCCGCCGGAAGATGCGGCCGCCCCGCTCGACAAGGACAAGTCCTTCCTCGATGGCTGCGTGACGCTTGCGGAGAGACGGACCTTGAAGGACACGCCCTGGCGTCAGGAGGGTGAATGGGCGCCCTGGGGCGTCCAGCTTGCGGCGAATGCGAATGTCGCGGTGGCCCGGCGCATGTTTCTTGATGCCGTGCAGGATCTGCCCGCGCCCCTGAATGCGGAGCAGCCGCTGATCCTGCGCCAGCGCGATCGCAGCTTCGGTTTTCGCCCACGTTATGCCGCCCGCATCGGCCGGCAGACGCGCATGGAAGCCAACAACCTCTGCAGCCAGATCCGCAAACATGGCGGCACCTGCCTAGTGTTCAGGAATCGATAGGGGGCGCGGTCCAGCCCTTTGATCACGAAAAGTCTGCTTGCAGGATCACCTGAGGGCGCAGCATATTCGACACGGAAATACCAAGGGAGGAACGATGATGCGGGTTTTGGTAATCGGGGCAACGGGCCATGTCGGAACCTATCTCGTTCCCCGTCTGGTGGATGCCGGTCATGACGTCGTCACGATCAGCCGCGGCACGGCAAAGCCTTATACGGCAAACCACGCCTGGGCTGCCGTCGATCAGCGTCAGATGGATCGGGCAGCCATGGAGCAGACGGGTGATTTCGGCCCGGCCGTGCGTGGTGTGAAAGCCGACATCGTCATCGACATGATCTGCTTCTCGCTGGAAAGTGCCGAGCATCTGGTGACGGCGCTGTCGGGGCATGTCGGTCACTTCCTGCATACCGGCACGATCTGGACGCATGGCCATTCGACGGTCGTACCGACGCTGGAGGAGACGCCGAAATTTCCCTTCGGCGATTACGGGACGCAGAAGGCGGCTATCGAAACCTATCTGCTGCAGCAGGCAAGGCTTCGCGGATTTCCGGCAACCATCATCCATCCCGGGCACATTGTCGGTCCCGGCTGGACGCCGCTCAATCCGGCCGGCAATTTCAACCTGCAGGTCTTTTCAACCCTTGCCCGCGGAGAGACCCTGGCGCTGCCCCATTTCGGCTTGGAGACCGTTCATCACGTCCATGCCGATGACGTGGCGGCGATGTTCATGGATGCGATCGCCAACTGGAATGCGTCGACCGGCGAAAGTTTCCACGCGGTTTCGGAGCAGGCATTGACCCTTCGCGGTTATGCCGAATCCATGTCTCGCTGGTTCGGGCACGAGCCGAATCTCAGCTTCGCCCCATTCGACGCCTGGGCCGAAAGTCAGACGGCTGAGGATGCAAAGGCGACCTGGGAACATATTGCCCGTAGCCCGAATTGTTCGATCGCAAAAGCCGGACGCCTGCTCGGTTACACTCCGAGATACACCTCCCTGCAGGCGGTGCAGGAATCCGTGGGTTGGCTGGTCGGGCAGGGGCGGATCGAGACGTGATCCGCGAGCGCCGCCGGCGGCCGGCTGCTTTTGTTTACGCAATTCCGGACGGAAAACCGCCTCGCACTTTGCCTGAAATTGCTCTAACGGATCAGGATCGCCCTGAAATCATTGACATTGGTTCCGGTCGGGCCGGTTTCGAAGAGATCGCTGGTGGCCGCAAAGCCCGAATAGCTGTTGTTGCCGTCGAGCAACCGGCGCGGATCGAGCCCGGCGGCGCGCAGGCGCCTCACGGTGCCGCCATCGGCAAAGGCGCCGGCATTATCCTCCGAGCCGTCGATCCCGTCGGTGTCGGCAGCGAGGATATGAATGCCCTCCTGTCCGTCGATCGCAAGCGCCATGGCGAGCGCGAATTCGCCGTTGCGTCCGCCCTTGCCACCCTTGGCTCTCAGCGTCACCGTCGTCTCGCCGCCGGAAAGGATGACGACCGGCTTTGGAAACGGCCTGTTCCGGCCCGACACTTCGCGGGCGATGGCCGCATGCACCAGCGCCACGTCGCGCGATTCCCCCTCGATCGCATCGGAAAGGATAGCCGGCTCGATCCCCTGCGATTTTGCCAGGGCGGCAGCCGCCGCCAGCGAGACACCGGCGGAGGCGATGATGTGATGCGCGTGCCGCAAGAAGACCGGATCGTCCGGCCGCGGTGCATCGGCCTTCGGCGAGTTGAGATGGTCGAATGCGGCCTGCGGCAGCTGCAATCCGTATTGCCTGATGATCTCGAGCGCATCGTGTCGTGTCGAACCATCAGGCACCGTCGGCCCCGAGGCGACATGGGCTGGGTTGTCGCCGGGAATATCCGAGACGATCAGGCTGACGACCCTCGCTTCGGTCGCTGCCGCAAGTCTGCCGCCCTTGATGGTGGAGAGATGCTTGCGCACGACATTCATCGCCGAGATCGGCGCGCCCGAGGCAAGCAGCATTTCGTTGAGCGCGATCTCGTCTTCAAGGGTCAGCCCGTCCGGTGGGGCGGGCAGCAGCGCCGAGCCGCCGCCGCAGATCAGCGCGATCACCAGATCGTCTTCCGTCAGCCCGTTCACCGTCTCCGTCAGCCGCTTCGCGGCGGCAAGGCCAGCCGCATCAGGTACCGGATGGGCGGCCTCGATAATCTCGATGCCGCGGGTCTCGCAGCCATAGCCGTAGCGGGTGACCACCACACCTTCGAGCGCTCCGTCCCAGACGCTTTCGAGCGCCCGCGCCATCTGCGCCGCGCCCTTGCCGGCGCCGATCACCATGGTCCTTCCCTTCGGCCTTTCAGGCAGATGCGCCTTGATGCCGGTCAGCGGATCGGCGGCGCGAACCGCTGCGTCAAACAGGGCTTTCAGGAAATCGCGGGGAGCGGTTATCGTCATCGGTGGTCTCTGCTGCCTCGGTATCGATGGTGATGTGGGGCTTTGCTGCACCATACCTACTGCATACTGCAGCAATTCAAAGTGTTACAGCGTCATTTGCGGCTCCCGAAAAGCTGCGCGGCGCGGCACACTCGCGTCAGTCGGCGAGGGCCGCCAGGATGCGGACCCAGGATCGTATTCCTTTATGAAAGCTCGAGAGATCATATTTTTCGTTCGGGCTGTGGACGCGGTTGTCGAAGCGGGCGAAGCCGACCAGCAGGGCATCGCATCCGAGCCGGTGTTTGAATTCCCCGATGATCGGGATCGAGCCTCCGGTGCCGGCAAGGGCCGCTTCGCATTGCCATTCTGTCGAAAGCGCCTGAAGCGTTCTGGTGAGAAACGGACTGTCGATCGGCATGACCGTTGCCGGCGAAAGCCCGTAATCCCTGAAGCTGACCGAACAATCCTGAGAGATACGTGCGCGCACGTGCCGCTGGAAGGCATCGCGGATCGCCTGGGGATCCTGTCCTTCCACCAGGCGAAACGAAATCTTGGCGCTTGCCTTCGCCGGAATGACCGTCTTGAAGCCTTCGCCTGTATAACCACCATTCATGCCATTGATCTCGCAGCTCGGCCGCGCCCAGATCTGTTCGAGGACGGAACGGCCTGCCTCGCCGGCCGGATCTTTCAGGCCGATATCGCCGAGAAAGGCCTCCTCGTCGAAGGGCAGCCTTTTCCACAGCGCCTTGATGGCGTCCGGGAGCTCTTTCACGCCATCATAAAAACCCTCGACCGCGACGCCGCCATCGGCGCGCCGCAGGCTCGAAACGATGTCCGACAGCACCTGCAGCGGATTGCGCGCGGCATTGCCGAACATGCCGGAATGCAGGTCTTGATCGGCGCAGGTGACCTCGATTTCCGTGCTGAAGATACCGCGCAGCATCGTCGTGACGGCAGGCGTTTCGCGATCCCACATATCCGTGTCGCAGACAAAAACCGCATCGGCCTTCAACTCGTCTGCCGTGGCATCCAGAAAGGGCGCGAGGCTCGGACTGCCGGCCTCTTCCTCGCCTTCGAACAGCACGCTCACCTGCACAGGCAGCTTCCCGGTGACGCTCTTCCAGGCGCGGCAGGCTTCGACGAAGGTCATCAATTGTCCCTTGTCGTCGGACGCGCCGCGCGCGACGATCGCCGTATCGCCATTCGGCAAGGCTTCCATGCGCGGCTCGAACGGATCGCTCGTCCACAGTGCCAGCGGATCGACCGGCTGGACATCGTAATGACCGTAAAACAGCAGATGCGGTCCGGATGCCGCCTTTTCATGGGCGACGACCATCGGATGGCCGGTCGTTTTGCGTACCGATGCTTCGAAGCCGATGGCAGCCAGATCCCGGCTCAGCCATTCGGCAGCAGTGCGGCAGTGATCGCGATAGGCCGGGTCGGTCGAGACGCTCGGAATGCGGATCAGGTCGAAAAGCCGCGCCAGGCTGCCATCGAGGCTTTTGTCCACATGGGCAAGAACGGCATCGATATCTTGGTCCATGGCACTAGTCATCGTCTCTCCTCAGCGTTTCAATCTTCCGGATCGAGAATGCAGCATTGCTCTGCTACAGGCGTCAGCACTGCTGACGCCCCTGTTTCCAGCGGGTCGGACAGCGCGCCATTGGCGGTGATCTCTCCAGCTGATGTCATGCATTTGTACTGATAGGCCCGGCCGAGATAGGTGCGCGTGCCGAGCACGGCCGCGATGCCATCGCCATCACGGCTGACGGCAAGACCGTCTGCGCGGCAAGCCAGCACGAAGTCGTCCTTGATCGGCCCGAATGTGTCCTGCGACAGCTGCAGCCGTGCTCCGCCCTTCGTTTCGGCCGTCACCAGCGCGCCGCTGCGCCCGGTCACTTTCATGCGGACAAGGTTCTCGAAACCGACGAAACGGGCGACGAAGGCATTGGCCGGCTGGCGGTACAGCACCTCCGGCGCGTCGAGCTGCATGATGCGCCCGGCATTCATGATCGCCACCCTGTCGGAGATCGAGAATGCCTCCTCCTGGTCGTGGGTGACGTAAAGCGACGTCGTGCCATTGGCGCGCTGGAGCTGCCTGATTTCGACGCGCATGTCGATTCTGAGCTTTGCATCCAGATTGGAAAGCGGCTCGTCGAACATCAGAAGCGGCGGCTCGATGACCAGCGCCCGGGCGAGCGCCACACGCTGTTTCTGGCCGCCTGACAGGGCCGACGGCAGACGGTCGGCGAAGGCCGACAGACCGACGCGGTCTAGCATCGCCATCGTTCTTTTCGCCCGTTCCGGCTGGGGAATACGACGCTGCCTCAGGCCGAAGGCGACATTGTCCTGGACGCTCAGATGAGGAAAAAGCGCATAGTTCTGAAAGACCAGGCCGATGTCGCGCGCATGCGCGGGAAGTCCGGTCAGGTCGCGCTCGCCGAGCTTGATGCTGCCACTGCTCGGCTGCAGAAAACCGGCCACGAGGCGCAATGTCGTCGTCTTTCCGCAGCCGCTGGAGCCGAGCAGGGAGACCAGTTCCCCGGCCATGATTGAGATCGACAGATCCTTGAGCACTTGCGTGCTGCCGTAATGGGCGGAGATGGAATCGATGGTAAGGGATACGGTCAAGAGCGTTCTACTTTGTCAGGAAGGTGAGGCCGAGCGTGGCCTCGACGACGGCCATGACGCCGACTGTCACGAACATCAGCAGCACCGAGACCGATGCGATCGTCGGATCGAAAAACTGCTCCATATGCGCAAGGATCTGGATCGGCAGCGTCGAGATGCCCGGCCCGGTCAGGAAGACCGAAACCGACACGTCGTTGATCGAAGTGATGAAGGCGAGGATGAAGGCGGCAATGACCCCGGCGCGGATATTCGGCAGGACCACGGTCAGGAAGGTCTTCAATGGTGGGCAGCCGAGGCTGATCGCCGCCTCTTCGACGGAAAAATCGAAGGCCGCCAGGCTGGCGCCGACGACACGCACCGAATAGGGCAGGATCAGCAGCGCATGGCCGACCAGCAGGCTGATGAAGATCGGCAGCCCGAGGCCGATCGTGACGGATTTCATCAGCGAAAATCCGAAGACGATCTCCGGCACCAGGATCGGCAGCACGAAGATGGTGGAAAGCCAGCGCGGCAATTCCACCCGATAGCGGTTGATCGCATAGGCCGCCGGGACGCCGATCAGCAGGGAGAGCGCCGTGCCGAGAAAGGCGACCTGCAGGCTGGTGATCGCGGTCGTGCGGAAGGCCTCGATTTCGAAGATATTGACGAACCACCGCAATGTCAGGCCCTGCGGCGGGAAGGTCAGATAGGTCGTGTCGCTGACGGCCGCACCGACGATGATGACGAGCGGTGCGAGCAGGAAGAAGAAAACGCAGGCCGCAAAGGCGGCGAGGATCGGGTGAATGCGCCTCTCCATCACACCGCCATCGGATTGAGCCGGCGTGCGATGCGGCTCATGATGAGGACGACGCCGAGCGTCAGTACCACCATGATGGCGGCGATCGTCGATGCGCCCACCCAATCGAAGGTCACCATGGCGCGCTGGTAGAGGAAGGTCCCCATCATCATCTGCTTTTCTCCGCCGAGCAGTTGCGGTGTCGCATAGGAGGTGAAGCTGCCGGTGAAGACCAGGACCGCGCCGACGATGAGGCCGGGTGTCGCAAGCGGCAGGATCACCTGAAAGAATGTCATTAACGGCCTCGCGCCGAGCGAGGCGGAGGCATCGATCAGATCGCGCGGGATGCCTTCAAGCACGCCAACAAGCGTCAGGATCATCAGGGGAACGAAGAGATAGACCATGGCGACGATCACCGAGCCTTCGGTATAAAGCATCGAAAGCGGCTCCCCGATAATGCCGGTCGAGATCAGCATGGCGTTCAGGATGCCGTTCTTCCCGAGAATGATCAGCCATGCGAAGGATCGGACGACGACACCCGTCAGCAGCGGAAAAACCGCTGCGACGATCATGATGCTCTTTGCGCGACCGGGCATCTGCGCGATCACATAGGCCGTGATGAAACCCACAGTGAGTGAAATCGCCGTCGTGACAAGGGCGACCTCCAGCGTCCGATTAAGAACCGCCCGTCGAAAGCCGCTGCTGAAGAATGTCACATAGGGCGCAAATATGCCCTTCGGCTCTGCAAACGTCGCCGCAATGGTGATGGCGACGGGAATGATGAGAAGCACAACGACGGCAATCGTTGCCGGCATCGTCAATCCCCATCTGGCAAAATGCTTCATCTCGAAACTCGTGGCATGTCCTGATATCAGGAGCGCCGCATCATGTGCGGCGCTTCCAGGTCTGGCAATAAACCGGCCGCAGGCCGGGATATCGGGGCAGCTTACTGGCCGAAGACTTCGTTCCAGCGGTCGATCCAGTCGGCCTTGGCAGCGTTCATCTTGGCATAGTCGATGCGGGTGAGGCCTGCCACCATATCCGGGCCATAGGTCCAGATCTTCGCCTGGTCCGGCGTCAGGCTGACCTTGGTCGAGATCGGCGCATCGACGCCTTGTTCGGCTTCAGCCTGCTGGACGTCCTTCGACAGGATGAAGTTGATGAACTGATGCGCGAGTTCGACATTTTCCGAACCCTTCGGGATGTTCACGGTGTTCAGCGTGGCGATATCGCCGTCCTTGAGCTTGGCCCATGTCATCGTCGGAACGGCCGCCTGCATCGATGCCAAGGTAAAGTCCTGGGCCAGCGCAACGCGCACTTCGCCTGTTGATATCAGGTTCACCAGCTCCGAGCCGGTGTTGTAGTTCTTGACGACATTGGGCTTCAGCGCCTCGATTTCCGCGAAGGCCTTGTCGGTGTCTTCATAGGCATCTGCGCCACCATGCTTGCCGGCTTCCAGAACGACCAGCGGGCCGGCCGTGGTGGTGATTCCGGGCAAGGAGACGGAGCTCCTCAGGTCGTCGCGCCACAGGTCGCCCCAGGCGGTGATCGGCGGGTTGACCTTGGCGGAATCATAGACGATGCCGACGCGACCGATCGTATAGGCGGGGCCGTACTTGCCCTGAGGCGCCTTGCCCAGCTCGTAGCTATCCGCGAGGTTGGGGATCTTCGACGGATCGACTTCCTGGAACAGTCCCTGTTCGATGCCGAGCTGCGAGAAGCTGTCTGTGAGATAGATGACATCGACGCCCTTGCCATCGCGCAATTTCAGCTTGTTGAGCCGGTCGGCATTGTTGCCGGTTTCGAACACGATCTCGCAGCCGCAGATCTTCTTGAACGGCGTGATGATGTTCGCATTCATCTTCTCGCCGTTATAGCCCCACCAGGAGATGGTCAGCGTCTTCGATTGCGCATGGGCCGCGGCGGTGTTGCCGACGGCGGCAAGCAACGCAAGAGACAGGATTTGGGCAAAACGTCTGGCCTTCATGAGCAATGTCCTTCTGTGAAAAGCGGCGTTGGCAATCGGGATCATACCCCCAGGATTTGAGGGATACTATTTTTTGATCGATCGGGCCGCAAGCTCAATAATTGGGCAAATACGCTCTTGTGCGGAGAATTTTCCGGGATCGGACCATCGGTTAACTCCCGGTTGATGGGGTCTCGTCGTTGCTCACAAAACGTGTGGTTCATCAGCGCTTTACACATCCGGGCATGGTCTCTACGGTCCGGCGGTTCCAGCTTCTCACGGGCATTCCATTCATGGCCACTTCGCGCACTGTTCTTCCTGATGATCTGCTGATTAACGCGTCCGACGAGGTTCTGACACGCCAGGATCTCGTGCTGACGGCGCTCGGACGCCGGCCCGCCGACAGGCTGTTGCGCGTGGGAAGGTTGCTCGATGTCCATTCGAGGACATGGCTTGACGATCAGGAGATCGTCATCAAGGGCCGCCGCATCGCCTATGTCGGCCCGGCCGGCAGTTACGCAGGCGAAGTGAACGAGCGGTTCTCGGAGCCCGATCTTGCGGCCGTGCCGGGCTTCGGCGAGGCGCACAAACATATCGAAAGCTCCCATCTGACGCCGGAATGGGAGGCGGCTCTGGTGATGCCGCATGGCGTGACCTGGACATGCGAGGCGAGCCACGAATTTTCCAACGTCAACGGCGCCCGCAATCTGGAATTCTGGCTGGAAGCGCGCCGGCGCGGATCGCCGATGAAAATCTTTCCCCTGCCTGGCTCTGCCGTGCCGCCGACCGCCTATGAATGGGGTGGCGGCTGGTTCGGCTACGACGAACAGAAGGCCTTCCTTTCCGAAAGCCTGATGGTCGCCGGGCTCGACGAGGTCATGGACTGGCCGTCCATATCCGATCCTGGCAATCCCTCCTACGATCGGCTGTGGGGCATGATCGGCGCGACCTTCGAGCAGCGCGGCGTGGTCGAAGGCCACGGCGCCGGACTGCGCGACATGGCCTCGATCAATGCCTTTGCCGCGGCAGGTCTCGCCTCCGATCATGAGGGCTGGTTTCTCGATGAAATCTGGCAGAAGCTGCTCCACGGGCTTTTCATCGAGCTCAGGCCGCATTCCCTGCCGGAAGTCATCCGCGGTCTGATCGACAAGGGGCTGACGGACTGGTCGCAGATCGCCTTGGTGACCGACGACCGCAGCGCCTCGGACACACTGAAAATCGGTGCGACCGACCACAATGTCCGGCTTGCCATTGAAAACGGCCTTGCACCGGAGACCGCCATCCAGTGCGTCACCCTCAATCCGGCACGCCATATGCGGCTGACGCCGTGGGTCGGATCGATCGCGCCGGGCCGCTTCGCCGATATTGTTCTTCTCAGCGACGTCGCCAGCCTGTCGATCGAAAAGGTATGGGCGGACGGGCGCCCTGCGTCCGAGGGCGCGACATTCATTGGCGTGCGCCCTGAAATCGACTGGCCGCAATGGGCGACGCGGACCGTGAAAATAGACAGGACGGTCACGGCTGACGATTTCCGCATCGAGGCGCCGCCGAACCGGACCACGGTCAACGCAGCACTTTTGCGGCCGTTTCACTGGCACGACGATTTCATCACCATGGAATTGCCGGTGGAAGAGGGCGCCGTGCAGCGGGATGCCGCGCGCAATGTCACCAAGTTCTCCATTGTCGATCGGTTTTCCGGAGAGGCCAGGGTCTCCAGGATGTTCTGGCTGGGCACCGGACCGCGCACGCCGGAGACGGCGCTCGCCTCCACGCTCGGGCACGACAAGCACAATATCTGGACGGTCGGCTCATCCGACGAGGCGATGGCGATATCAGTCAATGCTCTGAACGAGCAGCAGGGCGGCTGGGTGCTGGTATCCGGTGGCAAGATTCTCGCCCGCGTCCGCTACGAGGTCGGCGGCCTGATGACGGCGCGTTCGGCCGAAGCGCTCGATGCGGAGATGCAGGCTCTTTATGCCGCCGGCGCCGGGATCGACTGGATGTACGAGCCGACCTTTTCGCCTCGATGGTGGCCGGGCTTTCCTGAGCGTCTGTCGTTTGCGACGCTGACCTGTTCACCCTGGCGCTGGGTCCTGGTCGCGCCGTCGGAGCTGGCGCCGGATGGGTTCGTGAACGTGCTCACCGGCAAAACCCATCCGATTGTCTGGTGACATCGCGGCCCGCCAAAATCCCACCTGATTGATCTTCTTACCGCAACAAATAGAAAGCGTTAACCATAGTCCCGTAGACAACGAACAGGATCAAAGGAACCTGTGTTCGATGGCTACTGAAACGACCCGCCGGCCTGCCGGCGCCAATGAAGGCAGAATTATTGCCTTTCCCGCTGGAACCGGAACTGCCAATGTCGAGCGCTGCGCGCGTGAACTCGGCCGGCGGCACGGCACAGATGCGATAGAATTCTGGAAGGCCGAATGCCGCAGGCTTGCCGATCAGCTTCTGGCGGCCGGGATGCCGGAGAGCGATATCGGTCAGCGGGTGCTGCAGTTTCAGCAAGATGTCCAGAGCGAACTGGTCTTCAGCCACCAAAACGGACCACTGCCCAAGTCTCAAAACCGATAGTGGCGATCTTCGGGGAGGTCTGCCGAATCTGAGTGGTCGTCCTATGCCTCTTCGTAAACCGCCTCCGGCGGCAGCGCCAGCAGGCGGTCCGCCATCTCCTGCTTTAGCCAGGCGAGACGCTCCTCTTCCTGGGGTGTCCTGTCGGGCTTGCGGCCGAGCATGATGAATTCCTCGCGGACATGACCGTCGCACAGTTGCAGGGTGACGGTGCGGCCGCGATAGCTGAGCTCGAAGACGTAGCGGGCGAGAATGTCGCCGCGCTCCGGCCGATCGAGCAAGGGGTCGACGCTATAGCGTCCTTCCGTCAATGCGCGTGTCACCATTTCGAAGGCGTCACGCCCGCCCGGGCCGCGAAAGGCCGTGCGGATCGAGATTTCGCGGCGCTCCGGCGGTCCGTCGGTGCTGAGCAGCGGAAAGGCGCGCTCCATCACCTTGAAGGCATGGGCGACGCCGCCAGGGAAACCATAGCCGTGATAATGCATGATGTCGGTGAAGCCGTAGGCAAGCGGTTTGCCGTCTTCGAGCACTTCGATCTTTGTTTCGTTCATTCCGATTTTCCCTTGTCCAGTACCTTGCGCATCCACGGAAGGAAACCATCCAGGAAGCGCGTCGTCGCCGGCATAAAATGCGATCCGTGGTGGAAGCAGGGGTCGAGGCTGGTGATCACCATGCGCCCCGCCGTCGTGACCTCGTCCACATAGAGGATCGGCTTGCCTCCCTCGTTCACCGCCAGAACCTCGACGCCCTCGGGTGGGTCGAACCAGCCGTGAAGGTGCCAGGTCAGGTCGGCCTGTCCGAGATGTTCGAACAGCGAATGGCCGGGTGCTGCGATCCTGACGCCGAGATCGGCGCCCTCGGTCAGCCACCACCACCAGTTTGTCGGTTGCGGCGTGAAATGGATCGCCGGCAGGAACGCTTCCCATGCCGTCTCGCCGGTCGCAACGATCGTGCCGCCCCGGTCGAGATAGGCGCGCAGTTGCGCCGCATGCGGCGCCATCCGGTCCGCCGGCGTCCGGCAGGGAATGAACAGCACCTGGTGTTCGCTGAGTTCGGTCGAGGGCAGCTCCTCCGGGCGCACCAGTCTGTCGAAATGATTCCGGTAACGCGGCGCTTCCAGCGTCTCGATGTGGTAGTAGGCGCCGGGATGGATCGCGAGCACGCTCATCGGTTCAGGTCCCCCGCCAGCCAGGCGATAACACGGCCGGCCAGTTGCTTTTTGATGTCGGGATCGTCTCCGCAACCCCAGAACTCGTTTCCGGCATGCGACAATATTTCTCCGCCCGCCGGCCGCGCCCAGATCCAGTCGACGGGAACCGCAGCCGGTCCCAATGTATTGATCGCAACGGCGCCTGATGGCATTGGATTGTGTCCGCGGCCGTAGAAACCGGCGACGCCGCGGTTCGTTTCCAGCATCCTCTGGTCGATGCCGGTAAAAACAGGATGATCGAATTGCCTGACCTGTACGAAGTCGGCTCTTTTCGGCTGCGGCATCGGGATATAGGCGCCGAGTTCCGGCAGGATCGGCCGAAGCATGTGGCCGTTGAAGATCCACCGGCCGCCTCGGTCGAGCAAGGACGCCACCGCCGGCGCGTATCTGAGGAAGCCGACCTGATCGAGATGGGTCGTGGTGATGAGGCCGCTTGCGGCAGCGAAATGCGCCTCGGTCAGCTCCATCTCGCGTACGGTGATCAGCTTGCCTTGCGCGGTCGCCTCGGCGAAAGCCGGCGGGCTCATGCCGAAAGGATCTTGATAATGCGACTGGATCAGAAGGATGCTCATGCGGCGCAAATTCCTGCAAAGGCTGGCAGAACCGCCTGATGCCTGTCGCCTGTCGGGCCGATAAGCTCGACCACCCGCATCGGGACACCGTAAAGCCGTTCGAGGTGTTCCGGCGTGATCGTCTCCGCGACCGGACCGAACAGCGATTGACTATCCGGCATCATCAGCAGCGCATCGTCGGCGGCGGCAAGCGCATGGTTCGGATCATGCGTCGTGAAGGCGATTGCCTTGTCGCGCGGTTCGCGCAGGCTTTTGAGCAGGTTCAGCAACCGCTCCTGGTTGCGAAGGTCGAGGGCGGCAGCCGGCTCGTCGAGGACGATCGACTTCGACCCGGTGGCGAGCGCCCGCGCCAGAAGCACGAGTTGCCGTTCGCCGCCGGAAAGCCGGTCGAAGAAATGATCGGCAAAGCGGGCCGCTCCCGCCCGCTCGAGCGCGGCATGGGCAATCTCGAAATCGGAAGGTCCCGGTTGCCCGAACAGGCCGAGATGCGCTGCCCGCCCCATGACGGCGACGTCGATGGCGCGGTAGCGCTGGTTGCTGCTTCCGGTCTGCGGGACGTAGCCGACAATGGCGGGCGCCACCCGGCTGCCTTCGTCCAGCCGCTGAAAGCCCAGCATGGCTTTCAGTGTGGTCGTCTTACCACGTCCGTTGGGGCCGAGAATGGCGAGCGACCGCCCGACGGGAACCGAGAAACTCAGGCGATCGAGGATGGTGCGCGCCCCGAACCTGACGACCGCATCCGTCAATCCGATCATGATCCGGTCCTTTCACGATAGTGATGGCGCAGGAGAGCTGCGAAGATCGGCGCACCGACGAGGGCGGTAATGACGCCGAGCGGGATTTCCGCCGCCGTCGCCGTGCGGGCGAGGGTGTCGATGCAGACCATGAATCCTGCGCCGAGCACGGCGGCTGCCGGCAGTAACGCGCGGTGATCATGGCCGACCAGCAGACGGGCGGCGTGGGGAATGACGATGCCGATCCAGCCGATGATGCCGGAGACTGCGACTTGGCTGCCGACGATGACGGCGATGAGGCAGAAGACCAGCCATCTCTCGCGTATCGTATTGGCGCCGAGGCTGCGGGCTTCGGCTTCGTCGAGCGACAGGATGTTGAGCCGGAAGCGGAGCATCCACAGGAAGCAGCTTCCGAGGATGAGGCCGGGTGCCGCCACCAGCGTGCGTTCCCATGTGGCCGTCGCAAAGGATCCCATCAGCCAGTAGACGATGGCGGGAAGGGATGTATTGGGATCGGCGATGAATTGCAGCAGGGAGACGACCGCCGAGAACATCGAGCTGATGACCAGCCCCGACAGGATCACGGTGACCGTTTCCGACCGGCCGTTGATGCGCGACAGCAGCCCCACGAGGATGACGGCCGCCATGCCGCAGAGGAACACCATGGCAATCAGCGGAAATCCCCAGATGCCGAGCATGATCGCCAGCGCGCCGCCAAAGGCTGCACGTGGGAAATGCCCAGTATGTCGGGCGAAACCAGCGGATTTCGAAACACGCCCTGAAGGCCGGCGCCCGAGATGGCAAGCCCGGCGCCGGCAAGCGCAGCAAGCACGACGCGCGGCGCACGCACCAGCAGCACGATGCGTTCGTCGATCGCGGTAAGCTCCCGCGACGGATCGCTGATCCCCTGCCAGATCAGTTCCAGCGCGCGTCCAGCCGGCACCGAGAACCGCCCGACGCAGAGGCTGACGGTGAAGGCGACCACCAGCAGCATCAGCAGCAAGGCGAAGACCAGCGTCTGTCTGGCGAGCTGAATCCGACGGACAGCCGGCGCCGTTTCCTCCTGCGTCATCGTCGCCATGACGTCACTTTGCCTCGAACTGCGCGTAGTCGGCGGCAGCGCCCTGTTCCTTAAGCCAAAGGATATTATCGATATCGCTGTCGGCCAGGTCGTAGTTGTAAAGCGTCTTGTAGGCCGTCTTCATTTCTGCGCGCAGATCGTATTTGAAGATCTCGGGATGGAGCAGGTTGGCCGTCCACATCCAGGACAACGGCGATTCCTGGCTCGGCGGATCCCAGCGATAGCCGCCGAGCGGCATCTTGTAGACCCGCTTTGATTTGGCGGCATTGGTGAGAGACAGGATCGGATCATTATAGACCCAGTCGACATTCAGCTTTGCCTCGAATGCATTCAGGAAGATGACGTCTGGGTTCCACGCGGCGATCTGCTCCTTGTTCACAGAGACGGTGCCGTTGAGTTCGACCGAGGCGTTCCTGCCGCCCGCAAGCTGGATGGACCAGGCGTTGTAATTGCCCTTCGTGCCGGAGGCGCTGATATCGGAGAGCGCACGGCCGAGGTAGAGAACGTTCGGCTTCTTTTCGTCGGGGATAGCAGTCGCCTTGGCTTCGATATCCTTCTGGACGCGGTCGCGCCACTCCACCAGTTCACCGATCCGCTCCGGCTTGCCTATCGCCTTCGCAGCCATGGTCATATAATCGCGGGTCAGCTCTTCCGTGCCGTAAAGGATCAGCATCGTGGTGAGGCCGGCATTGGTGATGGGTGCGACGATATCGGCGCCGCGATCACCCCACTGAATGACGAGGTCGGGATTGGCGGCGGTGAGCGCCTCGACGTTCGGCACGAAGTTCGGCGCCGTCACATCAGACGGAATATCCTTGGCCTCGGGGAAGATCTTTCCGAGAATCCCTTCGACCACGGCGCTCTTTGCCGTCGGGTTCATGCCAATGAGCTTCCGGGTGCTGCCATCCAGCGCGATGACGGTGGAAGCCATCGGGATGACGATCGAGACGACACGTTCGGCAGCCTTTGCCAGCCGCACCTCGCGGTTCCCCTGATCCTTGAAGACGATCACTTCGGCAAAAGCTGCCGGTGCAAACAGCATGGCGGCAAGTGCAGCCGCCATGCGGCGGCGCGAAGCAGTTGTGATAAAAAGCGAAAGCGGAACCATGGTGTCTCCCCGTATGACGATGAGCGCCATTCCTATTCCGCGTATTTATTCTTGTCTACAAATCTCCACTTTAATTAGATATGACTACCGCATCAGCCCGGCGGACCGGAGGGCATCTTCAATGACCTTCTGAATGCCGCCTCGGTCGCTGCCCGCGCCGAATGGGCCTGCGGCGTTTTCCGGTTGCGCAGCAGAGGGTTTTGCATCGTGCCGTTTTTCAAATGAGGGGACCACACCCCAGGACCTGGCAATTTCGACGGTCGATGAAATTCCGACGTCAAGCATGAAGGGGCCGCTTGTCCCGTAGCCGGTGCCGACATCGAGCGGCGTGCCGTGATCCATCCCGGCAATCGTATAGAGTTCGATCACGTCGACACCGTGAGCATCGGTCCAGACCTTTCGCTGGTGTCTTCCGATATCTTCGACGCGGCCCGGCGATGCGTCGACGCCGTGGATATTTTTCCATTGCTCCACGATCGCATTCGCATTGGATGGCACGACGGTTCTGTCCGCGGTTCCCTGCCAGAGTGATAATGTCGGCCACGGGCCTTTGTGCCCTGAAGCGCTTTTCAATCGCCGTTCAAGCTCTTTGGCAGTTGGGCCGCCGTGACCGCGCATTCGATCGAACGCCTCGGGAATGGTCGCGGCGCTTGCATATGGCAGGCCCGCAATGATCGCGCCGCCGGCAAAAACCTCGGGATAGGTAGCGAGCATGGCGGCGGCCATGGCGCCGCCCGCCGAAAGCCCGGTCACAAACACGCGCCTGCCGTCGATACCGTGTTCCGCAACGACCTTTACGATCATCTGGCGAATGGAAAAGACCTCGCCGTGATCCCGGCTTATGTCCTCCGGGTTAAACCAATTGAAGCAGAAATTTGGATTGTTTGCCCTTCGTTGCTCGGGAAACAGCAGCGCGAAGCCATAGTCCTCGGCCAATCGTGACCACCCCGATCCGATATCATACCCTGCGGCAGTCTGGGTACAGCCGTGCAGGACGACGACCAGGGCCATGTCTTTCCCGCGCTTCGACGGTAAATAGGTGTAGCCCCCCAAGGCGCCTGGGTTTGAGCCAAATGCGTCCAAGGTGACAAGATCAGGGTTGTCCTGCGTCGGTTGGGCGCGAAGGGTTCCTCGCAGCGCAGCAAGGCGTGCGAGAGTGTCCGACATAGATCTCATGAAAGTCTCCGCCAATCAGCAGCCGGGATGGCGGTGATGCTGAACTAAACGCGTCAGCCTACGAAAAGGTTGCTGCGGTGCACAATGTTTTTCGATAAGACGGCCAAGTCAGAGATCTGTCGAAAGAGCCAGCGCGAACGGCTCTCCACCAGCGCGTAAAACTGGGGATGGAGTAGCTTCCATCCCCTTGGCTCAATGAATAGGGGCGGCAAACGACATAAAACCCGCGTTTCCGCGGGTTTCATTCTGACCCGTCACTCTCGTGCCGTTATGGCGACGAGACGGTCAATTCAATTTGACCGATGGCTCCCGGCCCCAGACACGCAGTTTGCCAAGCGCCTTGATAAAAGTCATAACATCCCTAGCCGCTCCGAGCGCAATCACGCCCTCATCCAGTGAATCGGCAATTCCGGCCTTCTGCATCAGCGGCAGCGCTGTTTCCACATAGCCGATGAACTTGCAGTGCACGAAGGCGTCGGCCACGAAATCGCGGGCCGTTGCCTCCTTCAGCAGATCGCCGGTTCCCTCGGCTGAGGGGAGGAGGGCGACGGCGTCGTAAAGTACTGAAGGTCCGCCGTCGATCATCTGATGTGCCTCGATCCAGTTGCCGTCCGAGAGCGTCACGCCGCCGATCTTTGGTGCGATCACTTCGAACGTTGCCTTCTGCTCGGTGATCTCGGCAAGCAGCGCCTTGAAGATAGCGGCGTCGGTGCCATCGCTGACAAGAATGCCGAGCTTGCGTCCTTCGAACCGCTTCGGACCTTGCTCGACGATGCTGAGCGCCGGCGACGGCTCGAGATCCTGTCGCGTCGGCATGGCGGCATCGGCAGGCTTCGGCATCGATTTGAAGCCGAGGGCATGGCCGACTTTACTGGCCAGCGTCTCATCGATGTTCGAGAGATGCGAGACCATACGCTCACGAATGACCGGCGTTTCGACCTTGCTCAATTCAAAGATCAGCGCTGCGGCTATATGGCGTTGTTCCGGCGGAGTCTGGCTGATGTAGAACTGTCGGGCCTGGCTGTAATGATCGGCAAAGCTTTCCGGCCGCAGCCGAACCTTGGGACCCTGCTCCTCGGCCGGGAAGTGCCGGTAGCCTTGAACCGGCGATTCCCGCGGCCCCTGATTCCAGGAATTCGGCTGGTAATTGACGCGTCCGACAGGATTGCGCATCGCCATATGGCCATCCTGCTGAAAATTGTGGAAGGGACACTTCGGCGCGTTGATCGGCAGATGTGTGAAATTCGGACCGCCCAGACGTTTTAGCTGTGTGTCGAGATAAGAGAAATTCCGTCCCTGCAGCAGTGGATCGTTGCTGAAGTCGATGCCGGGGGGAACGTTCTGCGTCATGAAGGCGACCTGCTCGGTCTCAGCAAAAAAGTTGTCGGGCATTCGGTCGAGAACAAGACGGCCGATCGGTTTGACCGGAAGTATCTCCTCGGGGATGAGCTTCGTCGGATCGAGGATGTCGAAGTCGAACGTGTCGGCGAAGTCCTGATCGAAAAGTTGCACGCAGAGTTCCCATTCCGGAAAGTTTCCCGACTGGATCGCCTGCCAGAGGTCGCGTCGATGGAAATCCGGATCCGCACCATTGATCTTGACTGCCTCGTTCCAGGCGACGGACTGCAGGCCGAGCTTCGGTTTCCAATGGAATTTGACGAAGGTCGATTCATCCGCTGCATTGACGAAGCGGAAGGTGTGAACGCCGAAACCCTCCATGAAGCGGAACGACCGCGGAATGGCGCGGTCCGACATCACCCACATGATCATGTGCATGCTTTCAGGCGTGAGGGTGATGAAATCCCAGAAATTGTCATGCGCCGACTGCGCCTGCGGAAATTGCCTGTCGGGTTCCGGCTTTACGGAATGAATGACGTCGGGAAATTTGATCGCGTCCTGAATGAAGAAGACCGGGATGTTATTGCCGACCAGATCCCAATTTCCCTGCTGAGTGTAGATCTTCACGGCGAAACCGCGCACGTCGCGCGCCAGATCGAAGGAACCCTTGCTGCCGGCGACAGTCGAAAACCGGACGAAAGCCGGCGTCTTTTCGCCGGGCCGTTGGAAAAGATCGGCCCGGGTATAGGCGGCCAGGGACTCATATGTTTCGAAGTAGCCATGGGCTCCATAGCCACGCGCATGCACGACCCGCTCGGGGATACGCTCGTGGTCGAAATGAAAGATTTTCTCGCGGAAATGGAAGTCATCGATGAGAGCAGGGCCGCGGGCGCCGAGACGCAGCGTGTTTTGATCGTCGGAAACGGGGCCGCCTTGCGCTGTGGTCAGCACCGGCATCCCGTCTTCGGCAAACTGATGAAGCTCGCCGCCTGCACCCCGGTGCAGTTTCTGATCGTGGATCGTTGCGTTGTCCGAGGGCGAGGTTTGGGAGGTCTTCTTGGCCATCTACATTCTCCGGAAAGGGTTTACCTAACCGAAGCTCAACGACGGCCACATGTTCCGCTTGATGCCAAATAAACCGCCACTGAGAAAAAGGTCTGGGGGCGGACGATGATCCAACCACAGCAGAACCGGGGATGGCCCGACATAAATGGGGCGCGTGGCCTGTCGACCCCGCGCCCCCGGTTTCCGTTGATCCTGAGCCCCGGGCCTTAGATCCGGGGTGTAACGATGAGATCTTCCTCTTCGTCGCGTTGCGACCCGCCAAAGGCTGCGGCGGCAGCAGCGATGAAAGCCCCGATCAGAAGTGACAATGCGCCCAACAATGCCGTGGTGGAGGCAGCCTTGCGTGCCTCATCGGCGGTTTTCTGGGCGGCGACCTTGGCGTCGTCGATGCGTTTCAGCACAGTGTCGACGCGGGTGCGTGCATCGGCCTCGGAAAGACCGGTACGAGCAGAGACGATGGTGGCAAGGTAGGCCTTGTCGTCGTCCGGGATCTGGCCGGCGGCGGCACCGTTGAGGAGGATACGGGAAACCTCAGCTGTTGCAGCAGCATCATCGGATGTTGCTCCTGCACGGGCCTGCTCAGGACGCAGCAAAGCATCGGTAAAATAGGCGGTAGGCAGATCCGCGGCCGATGCCGTCGATGACGCCGCCGTACCTGCCGCGGTGGCCGCCGAACCCACGGCTTGTGCACCCGCACCGGCAAGCGAGGTCAGCGACGAGGCGAGAAATCCGGCAACGAAGATCGTTGCCAGCGCCCAGCTGATGAAGCCATGCGCAGTGTCACGAAAGAACACCTCGTCGGTGTGGACAGCCGCCCATTTGGTGCGCAGCCGGCCGGTGATATAACCTCCGAGCCCAGAGGAGAGCCATTGCACGACAACGAGCCAGATCGCCGCCGTCACCCCGACCGTGCCGAGCGAACTGCTTTGCCCCGACCAGGGCGACACCATCGTCAACCCAACCCCGGATCCAAGCAGCAAAAGAATGAGGGTCACGCCGATGGCAGCAGCGGCGCCTCCGAAGATGGGCCCCCATGTCATGGCGGATTTGGAGGATTCGACCGGAGTAGCAATCTCTCCGGAACCTGTCATTGAAACCGACATGATCTGTCCCTATCGCATAAACAGAGCAAGAAGGATGATGATCGGCAGTGGAACACCAAGCAGCCAAAGCAGAATACCGCGACCCATGAAAGACCTCCTGTCAGAAACTGACGTTACGTGGTTGATGCCACTCAACTTTGAACCACGGTCTTTGTTCCCGGCCGGCTTGGTCGTCGACGCTCTTCATGCGGAGCTGATCGAGATTGATAAGAATCTTGTGCGTTCGGAGCTGACGTCCGGCGAAGAGAGCGCCATATCTTGAGGGACAAGGTGATCTTGGCAGGAGAGAGCAGAAGCTCTCGTCACTCGGTCACAGCCTAAACTGGAGAGGCATCGATGAACAAATTTCGAGCATTTGTAGCAGCCGGAGCAATCAGTCTTGCCGCCATGACTTCGGCCTGCTCGACACCGCCGAATTCATATGGCTCGGCATCAGGCTATCAGCCGGGAGATTCGATGAACCCGGCTTGCGCCGATGGATTCCGACCCGGTGATGGCCGTTCGTGCAGCTATTAAAGGTGGCCGTCTCTTTGCTGGTACAAGAAGCGGGATCGTGAGGAGCGTCAGGCGGCGCTCCATAAGCGGTCATTTCAGTTTGATGACAGCCCCGACGGCAGCGCCGATCGCGACACCGAACGTGATGCCGATCGCGGTGTCATCGAACAGCATCGGGCCGACTGCGGCGCCTATTCCGATTCCTATCGCCATACCCAGAGCCATGGCCGTGACCCTATCCAGGTGCTGCGGCGATAGTATGTGATGATCGCAATCGAGGGTAGCTCTGGCTTCACCTTGTCCATATCTCCAACCGGCCGCACCGGGGAGGAGCGTCGTTCCTAGGCGAGCCGGCCCGTTCTATTGACTGCCGATCCGCCTCATTACCGTTTCTTCCGGAGGTCACTTGGCAAAGCATCAATGAGTTGATGCACTTTTCCGGTAGCGAACACGATGTCCTCGCGCGGCAGGTGGACTGTTATCTCAATCTCTTCCCACCTGCCGCCATGCTCTTTTGCGAACCTGACGGCGGCTTCCAAAGAGGTGAATTGCACGGCTGGTGCGTTAGCGGTCCAGAACTGCACGCTGCAGTCCGCCGCACTGTAATCTAAAAATGCTTTTTCAGGATCTAGCGCCATGGCGTTTGCTGTACACCGCCGGCAGTTTTTTGGCCAGCGGTTGCCTACCCATCGTAACAGCGCATGGCTGCCGGCTTGACGGCGAAGTGCGCGCGGATGGCGGTATATTCCATAGCTTGGGAGACCGTTGATGAAGATTGCAATCATAGGCGCCGAGCTGATCCCGTTTTCTATTCACAGTCTACGTTCAAAACGCGGTGGGCCAAGGGCGGCGCCGACGGTCTTCTCTCGCTCCCAAGCCGTGATATAACGGCACCATGACAACGCAATCGCTTTTTCATCTCCGAAACATACGCGTGCGCCATCGGGGCGCACCGATTTCGTTCGGAGATGGACATGCATCACAAGAGAAAGCGTCCTCGCAAGGCGTCGTGCGGGCTGTGCAAGCCTCATAAGACCGAGGGCAACTGCCCACGGCACAAGGACATGCGGCTTGGCAATCTACGTCGCTACCTGTCCGGGTCTGACCAGCTGCGCTGCCAGGAGATTAAGGGGGGGTGTCGGCCAGGGATGGGGATTATCGGCAGTAGCCACAAAACGGTCTGGATAAAAAGAAAGGGTCGGGCGAATGGTAGCGCCGACCCTTCTTTGATTGCATCAGCAGGGTGCCAGTACATCCGTGGTCACCAGCAAAAGCCATCTGATAGATTGAATCTATGCGCCTCGTGAATTTTCGCAAGGATTAGGGGGGTGCCGATTTAGGGCTAGGTGAGGGAGGCGCAATAACCACGGTACGACGAGAAATACGACACGCGCTCTGAGGGCGATAGTTGCTTGGCCGATCCGTCCAGTCGATCATCGGGGCGACCGCAAAACCTTAGTGTCATAGCGAATTCAAGATTCAGAAGAAATTATCAAGAAAATTTATTGACCCCCAATTTCAACAAATCGATTTCAAAAAGCGGGAGGGAAAGTGGGGAAGAAAGCGCCTGCATTCGGAGTTATCAACGAAACAGGCGCTTAACTTGAAAAATGGCTCCCCGGGCCGGATTCGAACCGGCGACCTGTCGATTAACAGTCGAATGCTCTACCGCTGAGCTACCAGGGATCACTGCTTGGCGCGGTGTGAGTGGGCTAATACAAACGCTTTCCCGATTTGCCAAGCGGTTTTTTCAAAAAAATGAAATGAACTTGTATTTGGGATGCCTGCGCCCATCTCTGGGGAATGGCAAATGTGAATGATCGCAGTGAGACAAGTGGCGACGAAAAGCGCAAGGCGCGGGCAGGGCGCTTCGGCATCGATCATGCAAGCGGCAGGCTCGTGCTCGGCTCCTTCAGCATCGGCATGCCACGCTCGCGCATCGCGCGGATGGCACTCGGCATGGCCCTCATTTTCTGCGGCGTGTTGGGTTTCCTGCCCATCCTCGGCTTCTGGATGCTGCCGCTCGGCTTCCTCGTGCTCTCGCACGATCTGCCGTTCGCGCGCCGGCTTCGGCGGCGGCTGGCTGTCTGGTGGCACAGGCGGCGAAAACCGGCTGGCTGATCGGCAAGGAGGGCGTGGAACTGTGGGTCGCTTTTCGCATTCGTGGTTTATGGAATGTAAAACGCAAAATCGCGTCACAATGGTCCAGGTGAGGAAATGAAAGTATCTTTTGTTGTCGTCCTGTCGGCAGCGGCGCTTCTCTCAGGCGTTTCCGCCGAGGCCCAAGTAGACAGCCGCGGTTTTGACGCTCGCGGCATCTGTCGCCGTCCTGAAGGCTGCGTGGTCGACCACGGTCAGGGCGGCAGCTACAACGGGCCTCGCAACTATCGCAATTTCAACGGCCGGAATGATCGCGATGGGAGGAACGACCGCGAGCGGGACAATCGGCGCTACCGTTCTCAGAACAGGAGCGACAACAATTTCGACGCCGGAACCAGCCGCCTTGTCGCAGGCCCTGAGATTGGGCTGGGCGCGCAGCTCATCCACATTCGGGTCTAGTTGGATCTGAGTTCGCTTTCTTCAAAAGTTCCGCCATGGTCCGGATCGAGGCCGGTCGTCATCAGCAGGCTGCAGGCGGCAAGGAGGAGGACGAGCTTCACTGCGTGGGACGCCACGGAGGCCGGTTGTCGAGGGCCTGGTGATACGCGAGACGGCGCTATATAGTACTGGTAATAGAAGTATGGATCATCCGTTTCCAGCAGGTTCTGGTGGACGTGCGGCGGAATATCCGCATGTTTCACCGGCGAAGAACCAGGAAACTTTACATGCAGATCCCGGGTTTCGGCGTCGTATGCTGCATGCACGCGCTTCGATTTGAGGGCAGCCCAATCCATCTCAAGCTCCTATACCCTCCCGCGGGTAATTGAGTCCCGGACGGTGATCGAAGTCAAGTCAAGAATTTGTTTCAAATGCCATCATTGGCAGGAAATGGGGCATCGTAACCGCGGTGGAAATTCCAGCCCGCGCCCGCTCCGTTTCGGGATGGAAAAATGGTCGTTTCAGCAACTGCGGAATAGCGTTTTTCCGAAATGCCCTCTTACGATCATTCTAAACGCTCTCCACGGCTTAGATACGAGCGCGTGAGGCCTCGTGGCGTAGTGGTGACGCAGAGGATTGCAAATCCCCGCAAGCTGAGCAAAAGCAATGGGCGTTCTGAACAAGAACGCGATTTCAGGCGTTTTTTCGAAGCGGCGGCGCGCGCCCTATCGCTCCGGCCGGGGCGGCAATTGGCTCACAATTAAATGCGTCCAGAGCGACGGCTTCATGATCGTCGGCTACGAGAAGTCAGGATCTGCTTTCGGGAAAATCGGCTCGCTATTGCTGGCGGCACGTAAGGCTGGCGAGCTGGTCTACGTCGGCTCGGTTGGGACCGGCTTCAATGAACGCAGCGAGGCACAGCTCCGCGAAGCGATGGACAAGATCAAGGCGCCGGCGGCGAAATATTCCGGCCGGCGTAAAATGTCGTCTGGATCAAGCCGGCGTTGGTGGCCGAGGTTGAAATACCGGGCGTGGGCGCATGACGGCAAGGCCCGGCATGCATCATATAAGGGGCTGCGCGAGGTTCAGAACAATGCGGCGGCTCATGAGATCGACTAGCGTTCAAAGCGGGTGAGTGCCAGAAGACGCGAGAGGATGCCGAGCTTTGCCGGAATTCCTATTGTTTCTTTGCCGAGCTTTGTGAGCCGCCAGCCGGTCACGTAACTCCACCCGCCACCGGGACTATGAATAGTGACCAAGCCGAGATCGCATGCGCGATTTACAACGGTCTTGTCGTAATCTTCCCATTCCCCATCAGTCATGAGACAACAGAGATCAACTTCCTTCGCTGTCACATACAGAAGCTGTATAACTTCTTCGTCCGGCGACGCTATGGCAGCCGCAGAGGACATGCCTGCGTGATTAATTATATTCATGAATCTCCCCGCCCCAAGTAATTAGCTACAGCTCACGCGAGTAATTACGCAAGCATTATTTCTGGACTTTTGTGATATTGGTTACCAAGCGTTCAGTTGTTCAACAGTCGACCGGCTAAGGCCCGCTGCCGCGTCCGACAACGCGGCAGTTTACGAGATCGGGTAGGGGTGTTTCCGGAACGTTCAGCAAACGGCTATTCAGAATGAAAAAAGGACTGCATTCAGAATGAAAAGTCTTGCGCTCATTCTAGAGCTGGTCTAAATCGCGGCCACCACACGATATTTTTCGATGTCGGTCACAGGTGAGGCCTCGTGGCGGAGTGGTGACGCAGAGGACTGCAAATCCTTGTACCCCGGTTCAATTCCGGGCGAGGCCTCCAACATCTTCCACATGACATAATCTATGTGAAACGCGGCTGGCTCAGTGGCACGGCATTGGCGTTTGCGATGCTACCAGACCCGCTGGCCGGGCGAAAAATCGAACTGCAACGGATTGATTCCCGTGAGGCGGTAGAGCGCCTTCAGGCCGCCTTTCCGGATTTGCGCCTGATATTGCAGATCGCTCAATTCAGGCCCCTCATCGATGTCGGGACCGGCGCCGAGCAGCCGCCGCATGCCTTGCGGCGAAATGCGGGTGAAGCTGCGAATGTCCCCTTTGCTGTATTTGATCAGCAGCAGTCGGGCATCGGCGTTGTAGTGAAGCGCTTCTATGCCGCGCGATTGGATCAAGAAGGTTTGCATGCGCACTCCCATAGCGGAAGGCGAGGGCGCCGCAACAAAATGGTTGACGTAACGTTAATGCGCGTGCGGCTGTCGAGGGCTGGACTTCAAAGGAAAAGAACGCATGCCAGACCAGCGCTCGCCGACATGTATTGCCGCAGACGCGATGCGGGGATACCTCCGAGTGCGCTTATCGCCTCCAAGTCGTTTCGCCGTCCAGCAGCCCGCAGCAGAATATGCCGATGAGCGCTGCGACGATGAAAAAGTCGAACAGCGTGAAATATTCGAAAATCGCAGACATGGCCTGCTCCTCCTATTTCCTCCGCTACAGATCATAACATGAGGGGCAAAAAGATTCCACGCTGGAGTTGCAGCGTCCATCCTGCCCCTGTGGCGCGGAAGAGGCGCCTGCCGGATTCTTTTCGCCGGCGCCTGCCAAGCCTTGAAAGCATCCGTGGCGGGGATTAAGAGACGAGGGACAGGAACCGCTTTTCAAGAGCGAGAGGACATGATGGATTTCGAAGCAGCGCGCGTAAAGATGGTCGATACCCAGGTTCGCACGACGGACGTTACCTCGCATTCCGTGCTGACGGCGTTTCTCACGGTGCCGCGTGAGGCTTTCGTGCCGGAGAAGGCGAAGCTGCTGGCTTATATCGACAACGACGTCGAGATCTCCGCAGCTGCACCGGGAAAGCCGGCCCGCTTCCTGATGGAAGCATCGCCGCTTGCCAAGCTGCTGCAGCTGGCAGCGATCACCAAAGACGACTTCGTGCTCGAGGTTGGTTGCGGTACGGGTTACACTTCGGCGCTGCTGTCGATCATTGCCGGCTCCGTCATCGCGCTCGAATGCGACGAGACGCTGGCCACTGAAGCGAAGGCGCAGCTTGCCGGCTACGCCAAGGTCGAAGTCGTGACCGGCCCGCTCGAAAAGGGCTACGCTGCCGGCGCTCCCTATGATCTGATCTTCATCAACGGCGCGGTCGAAGAGGTTCCGGCCGCCCTTCTCGGTCAATTGCGCGATGGTGGCCGTCTGATCACCGTCGAGGGTTACGGCAATGCCGCCCGCGCCAAGGTCTTCGTCGCCGAGCGCGGCGCCATTTCGGAAAACGTCTTCTTCAACGCCTCGGTCAAGCCGCTGCCGGGTTTCGCCAAGGCGCGCGAATTCGTTTTCTGACATCGTTCTTATCGATGACATTCAGCAACGGGCGCCATTGGCGCCCGTTTTTTGTCAACGCCGCTCGAAAGCCTTCACAAACATCATCTAGGCTGACGCCGCCACGGCGGATCGGACGGATGTTATGCGCTTCAACTTCGGTTTCATGGGATGTTTCCGCCGCAAAATCGCGACAGGCTTTGCGGGTGGCAAACATCAGGTAACAAAACTGTGCATGGCCACATTCATTTGATTCGCGATGATTTTTTTCACGTCTGGGGTATTCTAAGGTCGTGGTGATTCGGATGAATGCTCCACACCATCCGGTCGTTGTTTTGGGATAACGGGGATAGAAATGGCTCAGCCAAGCGTAGCGCGTGAACCGTCCATGGAAGAAATTCTGGCGTCCATCCGCCAGATCATCGAAAGCAATGAGCCCGGCGCCGGCAAGGCGATTTCTGCATCCCTGCCGCCGGTCTACGGCGCCGATGAGGATGACAATGGCTCCGAAATTCATCTGACGGTCGACGATACCTATGCCGGCGTGGAATTCCCCGAACCGGTCATGCGCTCCTCCGATCCGCGTTTCGTCGCCGCCAATTCGGCCGGCACCGCCCCCGAAGCAGACGTTCCGGCCCGCGCTCTGTCGCTTGCCGATGTCGCCGCCCGCGTGCGCGCCGCCTCCGAGCGCAGCGCCGTGCAGGCCGGTCAGGCCCTGCGCGAAATTCCGAGCGGCTTCCGTCAGCCCGAGCCGCAGCCGGCCGTAATGCCGGAACCGCCGCGCGCCGCGGCACCGCAACCCCAGCCGCAGCCGCAGCCGGCACAGCCTGTTTTCCCGGATGCCGCAGCGTCCATCCAGCATGTTGCGATCCAGCAGCCGGCTGAGCCGGTGTTCACGGAAATGCAAAGGGTTGCCGTCGCCGAGCCGGCGCCTGCTGTCGAAACAGCGCTGCCGGCTATGGAAGCCACTCAGTCGTCGACCGAGCGTTTCCTGCCGAGCGTTATGGACGAGGTCCAGCCGACGCTGCTTTCGGAGGATGCCGGCCTGCAGATCAGCCGCTCCTTCGAGGAGCTCGCAGCCGCGATCGACGGTGCCGAGCGCCGCTCGCTGGACGAGATCGCAGAGGACATGCTTCGCCCGATGCTGCGCGAATGGCTTGATGATAATCTGCCGACACTGGTCGAGCGGTTGGTGCGCGAGGAAATCGAGCGCGTGGCGCGCGGCCCGCGCCGCTGATCGGATTGCTTTTTCCTGAAAAGCCGCTCCGGTCTCCGGGGCGGCTTTTTTATTGACTTGGCCGTGACCATCCTATTTACAAACGCCACCCTCGAACCTCGAAATTGGTCAAAAAATGCTCGACAAGACCTATGATTCCGCTGCCGTCGAACCGAAAATCGCCGCGATATGGGATGAGGCGGACGCTTTCCGCGCCGGCGCGAACGCCAGGCCCGGAGCCGAGACCTTCACCATCGTGATCCCGCCGCCGAATGTCACGGGTTCGCTGCACATGGGCCACGCGCTGAACAATACGCTGCAGGACATCCTGGTCCGCTTCGAGCGCATGCGCGGCAAGGACGTGCTCTGGCAGCCGGGCATGGACCACGCCGGCATAGCTACGCAGATGGTCGTCGAGCGCAAGCTGATGGAACAGCAGCTGCCGGGCCGCCGCGACATGGGCCGCGAAGCCTTTATCGACAAGGTCTGGGAATGGAAGGCTGAATCAGGCGGCCTGATCTTCAACCAGCTGAAGCGCCTGGGGGCGTCATGCGACTGGTCGCGTGAACGTTTCACCATGGACGAAGGCCTCTCAAAGGCCGTGCTCGAGGTTTTCGTCACGCTCTACAAGGAAGGGCTGATCTACAAGGACAAGCGTCTGGTCAATTGGGATCCGAAGTTGCTGACGGCGATTTCCGATATCGAAGTCGAGCAGCACGAGGTCAAGGGCAATCTCTGGCACCTGCGCTATCCGCTGGAAAAGGGCGTAACCTACCAATACCCGATTGCATTCGATGAGGAAGGCAAGCCGACCGAATTCGAGACGCGCGATTATGTGGTCGTCGCAACGACACGACCGGAGACCATGCTGGGCGATACCGGTGTTGCCGTCAATCCGAAGGACGAACGCTATCAGGGCATTGTCGGCAAGCATGTCATTCTGCCGATCGTCGGCCGCAGAATTCCGATCGTTGCTGACGATTATGCCGATCCGGCTGCCGGCACCGGCGCGGTGAAGATAACGCCCGCGCACGATTTCAACGACTTCGACGTCGGCAAGCGCGCAGGTCTTCGCGTCATCAATATTATGAACGGCGACGGCACGATCACCATCAAGGACAATGAGGACTTTCTTGAAGGTCTCGGCAATCCGGCGGCGCTGCACGGCGCCTGGGACCGCCTGGAAGGCCAGGACCGCTTCTATGCGCGCAAGGTCATCGTCGAGATTTTCGAAGAGGCGGGCCTCGTCGACAAGATCGAGCCGCACAAGCACATGGTTCCGCACGGCGACCGCGGCGGCGTGCCGATCGAGCCGCGGCTGACCGAACAGTGGTATGTGGATGCGAAGACGCTCGCCGAACCGGCGATCGCCTCGGTCCGCGAAGGTCGCACCAGGATGGTGCCGAAGAGCTGGGACAAGACCTATTACGAATGGATGGAAAACATCCAGCCCTGGTGTATCTCCCGTCAGCTCTGGTGGGGTCACCAGATCCCCGCCTGGTACGGCCCGGACGGCCAGGTCTTCGTCGAAAAGACCGAGGAAGAGGCGCTGCAGGCGGCGATCCAGCATTACCTTTCGCACGAGGGGCCGATGAAGGCCTATGTCGAGGACCTGCTTGAAAACTTCAAGCCGGGCGAGATCCTGACGCGTGACGAGGACGTGCTCGACACCTGGTTCTCCTCAGCACTCTGGCCCTTCTCGACGCTCGGCTGGCCGGACGAGACGCCGGAACTGGCGCGTTATTACCCGACCAACGTTCTGGTCACCGGCTTCGATATCATCTTCTTCTGGGTTGCCCGCATGATGATGATGGGCCTGCACTTCATGAAGGACGAGGACGGCGAACCGGTCGAGCCCTTCCAGACCGTCTATGTCCACGCGCTGGTGCGCGACAAGAATGGGCAGAAGATGTCGAAGTCAAAGGGCAACGTCATCGATCCCTTGGAACTGATCGACGAATACGGCGCCGACGCGCTGCGGTTCACCCTGGCGATCATGGCGGCGCAAGGCCGCGACGTGAAGCTCGATCCTGCCCGCATCGCCGGCTACCGCAATTTCGGCACCAAGCTCTGGAACGCCACACGCTTCGCCGAGATGAACGGCGCAAAGAGCGACCCGCATTTCGTGCCCGAGGCAGCCGAGCTCACCATCAACCGCTGGATCCTGACGGAACTTGCCCGTACGGAACGTGACGTTACGGAAGCACTTGAGGCCTTCCGCTTCAACGACGCCGCCGGCGCGCTCTACCGCTTCGTCTGGAACGAGGTCTGCGACTGGTATCTCGAACTGTTGAAGCCGGTCTTCAATGGTGAGGACGAGGGCGCCAAGGCCGAAGCCCAGGCCTGCAGCGCTTATATTCTCGAAGAGATCTACAAGCTGCTGCATCCCTTCATGCCCTTCATGACCGAAGAGCTTTGGGCCCATACGGCAGGCGAAGGCAAAGAGCGCGACACATTGGTCTGCCACGCCGATTGGCCGGCGCCGTCCTACGCCGATGATGGGGCCGCCGACGAGATCAACTGGCTGATCGACCTGGTTTCCGGAATCCGCTCGGTGCGCGCTGAAATGAATGTGCCGCCATCGGCGACAGCTCCGCTCGTCGTCGTCAAGGCCAACAACCTGACGCGTGAACGGCTGTTCCGCCACGACGCCGCCATCAAGCGCCTTGCGCGCGTCGAGGCGATATCGCTGGCTGACGATGCGCCCAAGGGTGCCGCTCAGATCGTCATCGCCGAGGCCACCATCTGCCTGCCGCTCGGCAAGCTGATCGACCTTTCCGCCGAAAAGGCTCGTCTGGAAAAAGCGATTGCCAAGATGGAGGGCGAGATCTCCCGCATCGACGGCAAGCTCTCCAACGAGAAGTTCGTCGCCAACGCCAATCCCGAAGTGGTCGAGGCCGAGCGTGATCGCCTCGAGGAACTGAAGGGTCAGATCGCGAGCCTGGGGATCGCTCTTTCCAGGGTGAGCGAAGCCGGGTAAGTTTCACCGACCCATTTTGGTAAGTTATTTCAAAGACGCGCCTCTGCCGGCGCGTCTTTTTGTCGTTCCGGCGCATGCGATTCGGTCATGAAAACGGCTGGTTTCAGGCGCGGAGCCTGTGGATTGTGGCTGAATGGGCATCCAGTGGGCGAAAACTGCCACTGTTGTCGGATTGATACAGCTTCTGCAATGTTTGGAATGAAAACCCAAAAGCCCACCTGAGATTCAACAAGCCTGGAATAAAATTTTATTAACCAGGTTTTTTGACGTGTCCGTCAATTTCTTTACGTAAATTGACAGTCGCAATGGTTAGAGGCGCTGCCGTGGGGCGCGTTGCCATTTCCGGCGAACACTTACACTGTGTCGTCACATCAACTGCTGTAGTGGGGGAGACACAATGGCATCGCGTAGGTTTTCCAAGGGCGTAACGTCGCTCGTTCTTCTTTCGTCGCTTGCATCGCCGTCCTTTGCCGGCGGCCTGGAGCGTGGCGGCTATAACATCGATCAGCTGTTCGATACGTCGCCTTTCTCGTTTCAGTCGGGCGTTACCTACGTCACGCCGCAGCGCAAGCTGAAGGACGTCCGTGACACGGATACGTCGACATCTCCAGGCGGTGGCAATCTGAACAGCCGTCCAAACACCGCTGACGATAGCTCAAATTACACCATCCCTTATATTGGCTTTAAGGCTGGTTTTGGCGATGCAATCGACTGCCTGGTCGACTATTCAGAGCCCTTCGGCGGGCATACCGACCCCGGTCTGAACTGGGCCGGTGCCAACAATAACATTGAGACGGAGATCAAAACCCGCAACTATGGCGGCACCTGCTCCTATCGTTTTGATGTCGGCCCTGGGCAGCTTCGCTTCATCGGCGGCGCTTTCTATCAGGAAGTCGAGGGCTTCAAGGAACGTCTGGTTTCAACCGTTCCGCTTCTGGTCGGTACCGGCAACGGCGTTGGCCGCCTCGATCTCGAAGATAGTGGCTGGGGCTGGCGCGCCGGTCTCGCCTACGAGATTCCGGAATATGCAATGCGGGCGAGCCTCGTCTATAACAGCCGCGTAAAATACGACAATCTGACCGGTACGGTCGATCTGACTCAGGTGACTGCACCATTTGCACCGCTGAATGGCGCTCCTTATGGAAGGGTCACGGATGTCTTCGGCTCTGCCGAAGCGCCGGATTCGCTTGAGCTTAAGTTGCAAAGCGGTATCGCTCCGGATTGGCTCGCCTTCGGATCGGTAAAGTGGACAAACTGGAGTGTCCTGCAGTCCGTGCCTTTCTGCCCAAAATCGACCAAGGGCTTGGTCGCCTGCACCTCCGGCGGTGCGACGGAGCTGACCTCGCTCGACCTTCTTTACCAGGACGGTTGGACGATCACCGGTGGTGTTGGCCACAAATTCAATGAACAGTGGGCAGGTGCAGTCAGCCTCACCTGGGATCGCGGCACCAGCCAGGGCTATGGTGCGCAAACCGATAGCTGGACGCTGGGGCTCGGTGCAGCCTTCACGCCGACCGAACATATCGAATGGCGCGTTGCCGGTGCCGTGGGCGTTTTGACGAGCGGTTCGTCCGGCGTCGTGACCCAGAATGGCGTCACGTTTGGAGATGATGTCTCCTACTCCTTTGACAACGATATGGTCGCTGCCCTGTCGACGAGCCTAAAGATCAAGTTCTAATTCTCACATTTGAAGAATTGAGGAGCCCGGCACTGCCGGGCTCTTCTTTATTCGCGCCCGTTAATCATGCCATTTCCCGATCCCATTTTGTGACGATTCAGCAACACATTTTTACGACGTTTGGCGTATGGTGGTGGTGGGACGAATTTGTCCATTTCCCGCCACAAAGAGGGCGCAGCGATATTTGCGGGCGAGGTGATGGCAGGCATACGGTGCGTGTAAATAGTAGTATGGGTCGATTTTTTTCCGGGTACATCAAATCGTACGGCGCGATTGGCGACAATCGTTTGATTGCGGTCGTTTCGCTTTCCGAACAAGGCTATTCCGGTCGCCGATCCGGCCTCGCGATGAGGTCGTCGATTAATTCATTATCGTTATTTTCGACCTGCTCGAATGAGCAGCCCTGCTTTGCCGGAAAGGTCGATACCGGTTTCGTCACATTTACTGTTTACGAATGGGATAGAGGCGGGAAGGCGGATGCCGCACCTGCCGAAAGAGTGCCACGGAGATTGCAGTCGAGCCATGCCGGGAGCCGGGTGGTTCTGAAGGATGGGCTGAGAATATCGCCTTTGAGAAAAGGCCAGTGGGCTGGATGCGACGCGGGTAAAGGAGCCATGGAGCTCGCCGCGGGATCGCTCGCCTCGAAGGAATACATCCGCGGGATGCACGGCATGAGCGCCGTTGCCGCCTGCCTGGGATGAGCGAAAGAAATCGGTTGAAATGGTGACGTCCGAGTTCAAACTGTTCAAATTCATGCTGATGGGCATGTCGATAGCCGTAGCGCTGGCGCTGTCCGGTCCGTGCCGTGCATTCGACATCAAAGGTGGCGTCAGCAAGGAATCCGGACCCTTCGATCTCTTCAAGTTCGGCTTCAAAGCCTATAAGAATGGCCAGAAGGAAGAAGCGGTCGAAGCCTATAAATACGCTGCCGAAAAGGGCCACACCGGCTCGCGCTGGGCGCTCGCCAACATGTATGCCGATGGCGACGGTGTCACGCAGGATGATTTCGAAGCCTTCAAGATCTACAGCGAGATCGCCCAGCAGGGCGTCGAACCCGGCTCGGAAGATACCGGCTTCTTCGTCAACGCGCTGCTTTCGCTCGCCAGTTATTACAGGCATGGCATTGCCGGCAGTCCAGTCAGGATCGACCTCAGCCAGGCCCGCCAGCTTTATTTTCAGGTGGCTTCCACCTTTGGCGTCCCCGAGGCGCAGTTCCAGCTGGCGCAGATGATGCTGGCCGGCGAGGGCGGCAATGCCAGCCCGCAGCAGGCGAAGAAATGGCTGAACCAGGCCCGCAAGAGCGGCCATCCCGGCGCCATGGCGGTCTTCGGCAATATTCTGTTCGACGAAGGCCAGACGGCCCGCGGTCTGGCGCTGATGACGGCAGCACTCGACCGCTGCAAGCCTAAGGACTGCGGCTGGATGGAAGCGCTGCAGGAGCAGGCCTTCTCGGTTGCCAACGAGGCCGACCGCCGCACAGCGGTATCGCTGTCGCACACCATCGCGAGCGGTACCGACGACTAAGCCCCCACGTCTATTCGGAGGCGTGAAGCTGCAGGCGGAAAGCCTCAGCCCACGAAATCGAAATAGGCGATGACAGGCACGTGGTCGGACGGCTTTTCCCAGGCCCGCACATGTTTTTCGATCGCAGCCGACGTCATCCGGTCGGCAGCTTCCGGCGACAGCAGCAGATGGTCGATGCGGATGCCGTTGTTCTTCGGCCAGGCGCCGGCCTGATAATCCCAGAAGGAATAAAACTGCGTCGCATCCGTCGTCGCGCGCACAGCATCCGTCAGGCCGAGATTTTCGAGCCTGCGGAACGCCTCCCGCGTCTGTGGCAGAAACAGTGCATCGTTTTCCCAAACCCTGGGATCGAAGCAGTCGTGCGGTTCCGGGATGACGTTGTAATCGCCGGCAAGGATCAGCATTTCCTCATAGGCCAGCCGTTCGGCGGCGAACGTCTGCAGGCGCTCCATCCAGGCGAGCTTGTAGGGATATTTCTCCGTTTCGACAGGATTGCCGTTGGGCAGGTAGATGCAGCAGACGCGCAGGATTCTCATGTCGGACAGGGTGAACGCCGCTTCGAGGAAACGCGCCTGTTCGTCCAGCGGATCGCCGGGCAGGCCGCGGTTCACTTCGAAAGGGGAACTCTTGGAGAGGATCGCGACGCCATTGAAGCCCTTCTGGCCGTGCGTCTCGACATGATAGCCGAGCGCCTCGATCTCCAGCCGCGGGAAACCTTCGTCGACCGTCTTGATCTCCTGCAGGCAGACGATATCCGGATTGGAATCCTTCAGCCATTGCGTGAGATTGTCGATGCGCGCCTTGACGCCGTTAATGTTCCAAGTCGCGATCTTCATCTCTTCCCCTGTTCGCTGCGTGCGCTTCTTTTATCGCGGTCTTTCATCCCCGGACAAGACGATAGACCGGCCGGAAGCAATTCTTCGGCCGGTTTGATGGGGCGTATGTGCGTTTAGACGCTCAGATCGAGAAACTGGTGCCGCAGCCGCAGCTTGCCACCGCGTTCGGGTTCTTGATCTGGAAGGATTGGCCAAGCAGATTGTCGACGAAGTCGATTTCCGAGCCCGCCATATAGACGAGCGAAAGGCTGTCGATCAGCACCTTGGCATCGTTCTTTTCGACGATGATGTCGTCGTCGTCAGCGCTGTCGGCAAGATCGAACTTGTAGGAAAAGCCCGAACAGCCGCCGCCTTCGACAGAAACGCGCAAGGCGCTCTTGCCGGCTTCGGCGCCGACGATCGCAGCGATGCGCTTTGCCGCGGCATCTGAAAGGGTTACACTCGTATCCGTCATGTTTCCTCCTGCCGGGGTCAAGATCCGGAGAGAATGGGTTTTGGCACTTGAATGTTCAAATACCTGATATCAAAGAAACTTACCATGATATCTGCGAAAAGGCGATGATGCGCCGAAGCGGTTAGGAAAGCGCCTCTTTGCCGTTTCATCGGGCTATAGGTATGAAGAGCGTTAGGCGGCGTCAATGGGCAGATGCGGCAACATGCAGGATGACGGTGAAGAATGACGATCGATACGCGTGCTTTGGGTTTCGGCAGCAGTGAGAGGGCGGTTTATGCGGCCGACCCCTGGACGACGCGCGGGCGGCTCTATCAGGAGGATGGAAGCCCGACGCGCTCCGATTTCCAGCGCGACCGCGACCGCATCGTCCACACCACCGCCTTCCGCCGGCTGAAGCACAAGACCCAGGTCTTCATCGCCCAGGACGGCGATCATTACCGCACCCGGCTGACGCACACGATCGAGGTGGCCCAGATCGCCCGCGCGCTTGCCCGCGCCCTGAAGCTCGACGAGGATCTGGCCGAAGGCGTGGCGCTCGTGCACGATTTCGGCCATACGCCGTTCGGTCATACCGGCGAGGACGCGTTGCACGAGGTGCTGCTGCCCTATGGCGGCTTCGATCACAATGCCCAATCGCTGCGCATCGTGACCAAACTGGAGAGGCGTTATGCCGAATTCGACGGCATCAACCTGACCTGGGAAAGCCTCGAAGGTCTTGTCAAGCACAATGGTCCGCTTCTGACGGCTGATGGAGTAGGCACTCGCGGTCCCGTTCCGCAGCCGATCCTCGATTATTGCGAGCTGCACGATCTCGAGCTTGCAACCTATGCCAGCCTTGAAGCCCAGGTCGCGGCGATCGCCGACGACATCGCCTATAATACCCACGATATCGACGACGGCCTGCGCTCCGGTTACCTGACTTTCGACATGCTGGAGGAAATCCCGTTTCTTGCCGGGCTGATGGCCGAGGTGAGGGCGCGATATCCGCATCTGGAGCCGAGCCGCTTCACCCATGAGATCATGCGCCGCCAGATTACCCGCATGGTCGAGGACGTGATTGGCGTGGCACAGCAGCGCCTGTCGCTGCTGCGCCCTGAGAGTGCGGCCGACATCCGCGCTGCCGACCGGGTTATTGCCACCTTTTCCGAGGGAATGGCCGAGACCGACAGGCAGATCAAGGCCATGCTCTTCAAGCGCATCTACCGCAATCCCGATATCATGCGCATCCGTGCCGGTGCCGCCCAGATCGTCACCGATCTCTTTGCCGCGTACATGGCCAATCCCAAGGAGATGCAGAGCCACTACTGGGTCGATCATATCGCCGGTCTATCCGATGCGCCGAAGGCCCGCCATGTCGGCGATTATCTCGCCGGCATGACCGACACCTATGCCATCAGCGCCCACAGGCGGTTGTTTGACCACACTCCGGATTTGCGATAGGCAGCGGTCGCCCACGCCGAGGGCCGATTTGAGCCTTTGGCACAGCCTATGCATGGAAGAGTGCGATGAACCTTTTTACCGACTTCGAAGCCAGGATCAAAACCGCCCTTGAACAGATCGATTTGGTCAGGGAAAAGCGATCCGAGCTCGATTTCGGCCGCATCACCGTCGAGCCGCCGCGTGACGCGAGCCATGGCGATGTCGCGACCAATGCCGCAATGGTGCTGGCTAAACCGCTCGGAACCAACCCGCGCGCGCTGGCCGACGTTATCATCGCCAAGCTCAAGGAAGATGCCGACGTCGCCGATGTCTCGGTCGCGGGTCCGGGCTTCATCAACATCCGTCTCGCCGTCGGCTACTGGCAGCGGCTGCTCGCCTCGATGATCGGCGCCGGCACCGATTACGGCCGCTCGACGCTCGGCGAGGGCAAGAAGGTCAATGTCGAATATGTCTCGGCCAATCCGACCGGCCCGATGCATGTCGGCCATTGCCGGGGCGCCGTCGTCGGCGACGCGCTTGCCAACCTGCTCGCTTTTGCCGGTTACGGCGTCGAGAAGGAATATTACATCAACGATGCCGGCTCGCAGATCGACGTGCTCGCCCGTTCCGTCTTCCTGCGCTATCGCGAAGCGCTCGGCGAAAAGATCGGCGAAATCCCCTCGGGTCTCTATCCCGGCGACTATCTCGTGCCCGTCGGCCAGTCGCTTGCCGCCGATTACGGCGTGCGGCTGCACAACATGCCGGAAGACCAATGGATGCCGATCGTCAAGGATCGCACCATCGATGCGATGATGGTGATGATCCGCGAGGATCTGGCGGCTCTGAACGTCCATCACGACGTCTTCTTCTCCGAACGCACCCTGCATGCCAATGGTGCGGCCGCGATCCGCACGGCGATCAACGACCTGACCTTCAAGGGCTATGTCTACAAGGGCACGCTGCCGCCGCCGAAGGGCCAGCTTCCCGAGGACTGGGAAGATCGCGAACAGACACTGTTCCGTTCGACCGAGGTGGGCGACGATATCGACCGGCCGCTGATCAAGTCGGACGGCTCCTACACCTATTTCGCCGCCGACGTCGCTTACTTCAAGAACAAGTTCGACCGTGGTTTCGACGAGATGATCTATGTGCTCGGCGCCGACCACGGCGGCTACGTCAAGCGCCTGGAAGCGGTTGCACGCGGTGTTTCGGACGGTAAGGCGAAGCTGACGGTACTGCTCTGCCAGCTCGTCAAGCTCTATCGCAACGGCGAGCCGGTGAAGATGTCGAAACGCTCGGGCGATTTCGTCACGCTTCGGGACGTCGTCGAAGAAGTCGGCCGTGATTCGGTCCGGTTTATGATGCTTTACCGCAAGAATTCCGAGCCGCTCGACTTCGATTTCGCCAAAGTGACGGAACAGTCGAAAGATAATCCTGTTTTTTATGTGCAGTATGCGCATGCTCGCTGCATGTCGGTCTTCCGGCAGGCGAGGGAGGCTTTTCCCGACCTCGATGTTTCGCCCGAGAATCTCGCGAAAACCGTTGCAGGCATTGGTGATCCGGCCGAATTGCAGCTTGTCGCCAAGCTCGCTGAATTCCCGCGTATCGTCGAGGCGGCGGCTCAATCGCAGGAGCCGCATCGCGTCGCTTTTTACCTCTACGATGTCGCAAGTTCGTTCCACGCGCACTGGAACAAAGGTAAAGATCAGCCGGAATTACGATTTGTTAATGATAAAAACCGAGAATCAAGTATTGCCAGACTTGGGCTGGTGTACGCCGTCGCGTCGGTTTTGAAGTCGGGACTTGCCATTACAGGCACTGCCGCACCGGACGAAATGCGATAACGTCACCATTTCCCCACAATGCGCTGGCATTTGAGCGTTGGCGTTTGCGAGTGGGAATAGGCATGGCTGATAAACAACTTGCGTATGATACGCGCGGAAAAAACGATCTGTTTGCCGACGATGATCCGTTGGCTGAACTGGCCCGGATCGTCGGCTTCGAGCCGCGTGTTGCAGCGAATACGGTGACGGAGACCGCACGCCGCGAGCCTGCCCTCGATCTCGAGGACGAGCTTGGGCGCGAGTTCGACCGCTACGATTCGCCACGTCCGCTTGCAGAGCTCGACCGGCCCGCCGAGCCGATCTTTGATGATGTCACTCCTGAAGATTACGTCGAGCCCGTTCTCGACGCTTCTCCCGCTGTCGAACATGCGGAGGCCCTCGAGCCGGTTTCCGTCGCCCCCGTCGAGGCTGAAGAAGAAGTAGCTTTGCCCGCCGCAGGGAATGGGGACGCATCTGCCGCCGACTGGGCGGAGCAGCTTTCCCCCGAGCCCGATGCGTCGGTGCAATCGGCCTTCGGCGGTGCGCGCGACCTGATCGAGGAGCTTGAGCTGTCGATCGGCGCAGCACCGGTCTCTTCGCTGGCGCAGCCCACCAAGGCGCCGCAATGGTCGGCTGCCAGCATCAGGCTGCCGCTTGCCAATTTCCATGCACCGAGGCGCGAGGAACCGGTTGTTTTGCCGGAGCCTGTGGCCGAAACGGTCGCCGCACCGGTTGCTGAAGCGCCATCCGTCGATCTTCCTGTGGTCGAGCCTCAACCTGTCATCGAGCCTTCGCCGCTTGTCGCCGCGGTCGAGCCTTCCGAGGAATTCGAATCCGCTTCTCCGTCACTTGGCTTTCCCGCCGAGCTCGATCGCCATGATGAAGTGATCGCGCCGGAAGAGACCGCCGAGGCCGAAGAATTCGTCGAAATCGAGGAAGAGCTGGAGGATTTCGGGTCCGACGCCGGTTTCGATCTCATCGCCGCCGCCGTCGACGGCGAGATCCAGGCCGATGCCGCGCTGACCGAGGTCGTGCCCGATGTTCCGCACACCGCCGGCACATTCGATCTCGACGATCTGCTCGCCGACGTCTCGCGTTATCCGGTGCCGCAACGTGCCAATCCGGCGCCCGTCTCGCCGCAACCCGCATCGATCGAGGCAGCGCCCGTCCCGGCCACTCCCGTGGCCGCCGCACCTGTTCAGTCCGAGGTGATCGCGCCCGCACCGCTCGCCGCAGCACCCGTCCGGTCTGCCCCGGTCGAGCCGGCTCCGGTCTATGCGGCCGAAGCCGCAAGACCGATCGCGCCGCAGCTTGCTGGTGGCGTTACGCCTCAGCCTGCCGCAGCGGCATATTCGCCGGCGCCGCAGCCGGCGCCGGAAGCCGACGACCCCTTCGCCGGCCATGATTTCGAGCTGGATCTTGCCGGCATTGAGCTGGAACTGACCGATCTCGATTTCTCCGAGCCGTCCGAACCAGCACAGCAGCCTGAGCCGCCAGCCCCTGCTCCCCAGCAGGCCGCCGCCGCTCCTCGGCCCGCTCCAGTTTTTGCTCCTGAGCCGCCGGCTCCTGCTTTTGAGCAGGCTGCTGCCGCTCCTGCACGGTCCGCTCCGGCCTTCGTTCCCGAGCCGCAGGTTCAGGCTCAAGCTCCAGCTCCGGCTTTCAACTGGACGCCTGTCTCCGAATCGACCGAAGACCTGCCATTCGATCCGGCGATGATCTCCGATCCGGAGGATCGTCCGGAGGCCGTCGACGACATGCACGTGCCTGCGCTGCCGCCGGTCGAGCAGCCCGCGCCGGTCGCGAAATCTGCGGATTTCGATTTCGATCTCGACGCCGAGATTGCCAGCTTCTTTGAACCGGCCAAACCGCGGCAAACACCGACGCCGGTCCGGGATACGGCCGCCGCCGCTGCACAGCCGGTCAAGCCCACCATCGCCGATGGCCTCGATGATTTCGAACGGGCGCTGGAGGAAGATTTCCGCCGCAGCGTGCGCGAGCCGGTCGAGCGCCGCGAGACCTCCGAGGTCCGCATCGAATCGGCAAGCCAGGCCGCTGATTTCAGCCGCGCTCGATCGATGCGCCAGCTGCTTGCCGGGGCCGTGGTGCTCGTGGTCTTTGCCGGCGTCGGTTATGGCGTCTATTCCTCCGTCTGGAACGGCGAGGGGCTCGGCATTGTCGCGTCCGGCGAGCCGCGCGTGATCACCGCCGACAAGGAACCGGTCAAGGTCGTTCCGGAAAATCCTGGCGGCAAGACCGTGCCGAACCAGGATAAGGCCGTCTACGACCGCGTTGCGGGTTCTGCCGAAGAGCCGAAGCAGAAGGCGCTCGTTTCTTCCGATGAGGCGCCCGTCGATGTGGTCCAGCGCACGCTGACACCCGAAGCGCTGCCCGAGGACGACGACAACGCCAGCGTCGACGATCAGGTCACGCCGACTGCGGTCGGTGAGACGGAGGATCCGCGTCTACTGCCAACCCAGGACAGCGCCGACAACGCTTCGGCAACCGACGCCGACAAGACTCCGTCCGTTTCGCCGCGCAAGGTCCGCACGATGATCGTCAAGCCTGACGGTACGTTGGTCGCCCGCGAGGAACTGGCGCCCGTCGACGAGCCGACGCAGTCTGACCAGGCGACACAGTCTGCCCAGGCGACGCCGTCGGCCCAGCCGATGCCGCCAGCTCAGCCGGCGTTGACGGCTCCGTCGACCCCGTCCGGGCAATCGACCCCGCCTGTACCTCCCGTCGGTGGAACGGCCGCAAGCTTCCCGGCAAGCGCCGAGGTTGCTTCCGCCGATGCGCGTTCTGCAGCCCCTGTCGAAACCGCGCCGGTACAGCCGCCGCTCGCCGGCAGTGCCGACGCGCAGGCCGCAAATCCCGCTCCGGTCGCTCCGCCGGTGCGCCCGGTCAAGACCGCGGCGGTTGCCGATACCGCTCCGATTCCGACCGCCCGTCCGGTCGATCAGCCCGTCAACGTTGTCGGCACCGTGACCGAGAAGGGCAATGTCCGCCCGACCGCACAGCAGCCGAAGACGACTGAGGTCGCGGCCGCAGCACCAGCTGCCGCAAAGCCGCAGCAGGCCGCATCCGCCGGCGGCTACGGCATCCAGATCGCCTCGCTGCCTTCGGAAGACGAGGCGACCAAATCTTATGCCAACCTGTCGAAGAAATTCGCCAGCGTGCTCGGCGGCCGCAGCCACGAGATCCGCAGGGCCGATATCGCCGGCAAGGGCACTTTCTACCGTGTCCGCATACCGGCCGGTTCCAAGGATGAGGCCGCAGCACTCTGCGAACAGTATCGCGCGGCGGGTGGAAGCTGCCTGATCTCCAGGTAGGATCGGGTTTTTTGAATGGAATATAAGAGCGGCGGGCCGGATCGGTCCGCCGCTCTTTTTTGTGCATCGCGCCCGACCTTGCTCGCATTTGGCCGGGCGCCGTCTATGATTCTTACATGACCGAATCAAAAGCGATGATCCTTGGCTGTAGCGGCCTTGCCCTCACATCCGAAGAGAAAGCCTTTTACCGGGGCGAGCGACCCTGGGGCTTCATCCTCTTCGGGCGCAACATCTCCGAAGCACGGCAGATCGCCCATCTCGTCGCCGAACTGCGCGATAGCGTCGGCTGGCATGCGCCGGTGCTGATCGACCAGGAGGGCGGCCGGGTCCAGCGCATCCGCCCACCCGTTCTGGCGCGTTATCCTTCCGGCCAGGTGCTCGGCGATCTCTATCGCCGCGATCGCGCACTCGGCCTGCGCGCCGCCTGGCTGATGTCGCGGTTGCACGCCTTCGACCTTTCGAGCCTCGGCATCGATGTCGACTGCCTGCCGGTGCTCGATGTGCCGGTTGAGGGCAGCAGTAACGTCATCGGCGACCGCGCCTATGGCGGCGATCCGGAGACCGTCATCGCGATGGGCCGGGCGGCTGCCGAGGGGCTGAAGGCCGGTGGCCTGTTGCCGGTGATGAAGCATATGCCCGGCCACGGTCGCGGCTTTGCCGATTCACATCTGGAACTGCCCGTCGTCACCGTCTCGCGCGATGAGCTGGAGCTCCATGACTTCCCGCCCTTTGTCGCGATGAAGGACGAGTTGATGGCCATGACCTGCCACGTCGTTTTCGCCGCCATCGACCCGGACAATCCGGCGACGACCTCGCGCAAGGTGATCGACGGCATCATCCGCGAGCACATCGGCTTTAACGGTCTGCTGCTCTCCGACGACAGCTCGATGAACGCTCTTTCCGGCACGATCGGTGAACGTGCGGCGAATATCATTGCAGGCGGATGCGATATCGTGCTGCATTGCAATGGCAATATGGACGAGATGCGGGAGGTTGTGGCAAATGTTCCGCCGCTCGCCGGCATATCGCTTGCTCGCGCAAAAGCGGTGGAAGCAGGCTTTGCGGCGCCGGATACCGCCGATGAAGCGGAATTGAGGTCGGAATTCGAGGCGATGTTTGCGACGGTCTGATCGTAAGGGAGCAACTAGGTGAACACGGTCAAGGGCACGGAACGTCCGCAGTCGGCAACGCCGATGGACAAGCTGTGGCAGGATAACGGTGCCGAGCGCGCCAGCCACGAGCCGGCGCTGGTGATCGACGTCGCCGGCTTCGAAGGCCCGCTCGACCTGTTGCTCTATCTCGCCCGCAACCAGAAGGTCGATCTGTCGCGCATTTCGGTGCTGGCGCTCGCCGAGCAATATCTGCTGTTCATCGAAAGCGCCCGGCGTATCCGCATCGAGCTTGCCGCCGATTACCTCGTCATGGCAGCCTGGCTTGCCTATCTCAAGTCGAAGCTGCTCATTCCCCAGCAGGTCAAGGATGACGGCCCTTCCGGCGAAGAGCTGGCGGCAACGCTCGCCTTCCGCCTGAAACGCCTCGAAGCCATGCGCCAGGCGGCAGACGGCCTCGTCAACCGCAATCGCCTCGGCCGCGATATCTTCGTGCGCGGCGCGCCCGAGCATATTCCCGATCGCCAGCAATCCGCTTATGCGGCGAGCCTTTACGATCTCCTGACCGCCTATGCGGCGCTGCGCCAGCGCCATGCCGTCACCCAGGTGACGATCGAGCGGCGTACCGTCTGGTCGCTGACCGATGCCCGCGAGCTGCTGACCCAGATGATCGGCGAGGTCGCCGACTGGACGGCGATGGAGCATTATCTGCTGCGGTATCTCGCCGCGCCCGAAGAACGCGTCACGGCAATCGCCAGCGCCTTTGCCGCCTCGTTGGAGCTGGTGCGCGAGGGCAAGCTCGAAATCCGCCAGGACGGCGCCTTTCAGCCGATATACATGCGCCGCGGTCCGAAACATGCCACGCTGCAGGTGGTCGAACAGGAGCGGCCGGCTTGATCGATCTGAAGGGCGAAGAAGATTTCGAAGGTAATTTCGAAGACAGGAGCCGCGACCTGCAGGCCGAGATTGAGGCCGAGCGCATCGCCGAGGCGCTGGTCTTCGCTTCCTCGCAACCGGTCTCCGAAGGCTTCCTCGCCGAGCGCCTGCCTGAGAAGACCGACGTGCATGCGATCATGCTGCGCCTGAAGGAGCAATATGCGCCGCGCGGCGTCAATCTCGTGCAGGTCGAAGGCGCCTGGGCCTTCCGCACCGCCGCCGACCTGTCCTTCGTCATCCGCCGTGATGACAATGAGGTGAAGAAGCTTTCGCGCGCCGCACTGGAAGTGCTGGCGATCATCGCCTATCACCAGCCGGTGACGCGTGCCGAAATCGAGGATATCCGCGGCGTCCAGACCTCGCGCGGCACGCTTGACGTGCTGATGGAAGCTGGCTGGGTTCGGTTTCGTGGTCGCCGGCGCACGCCTGGCCGGCCGGTGACATTGGGCACCACACGCGATTTCCTCGATCATTTCGGTCTCGAAGAGCTGCGTGACCTGCCCGGTCTCGAAGAGTTGAAGGGAGCGGGCTTGCTGTCGGGCCGCATTCCGGCAAACTTCAACATTCCCTCGCCGTTGATGAACGACGAACTGACCGAGGACGAAGACCCGATCACCCAGATGGACCTCGAGGAACTGGGGTTGCTCGCACCGCGCGGCACCCCTGAAGATTGAGGGGCCTGCGTCTTGCTTTTGCCATGCATGGCGAAAACAATGGTGGCCACCACTTTTCGATGGGTCAACGGCTTGTCACAAAGGGCGATACCGTGACATTAAGCTCAATCCAAAGGGCTTGATGTTGGAAACGGTGTGGGAAATCCTTACATCGTGGGAACATAGAAACAGGGAGTTAGCGTAATGGGTTCTTTTAGCATGTGGCACTGGCTGATCGTTCTGGTCATCGTGCTGTTGTTGTTCGGTCGCGGCAAGATCCCGGAACTGATGGGCGACGTTGCCAAGGGCATCAAGAGCTTCAAGAAGGGCATGACGGACGAAGACGCGCCGGATACGGCAAAGACCGTCGATCACAAGGCCGACGAAACGAAGTAACCAAGTCCGGGAAAAGCGCAGCCCCCGCGCTTCCCGTCCAGGAGCCTTGCATGTTCGATATTGGCTGGACCGAGCTTTTGGTCATCGCGGTCGTACTGATCGTGGTCGTCGGTCCCAAGGATTTGCCGCCGATGCTGCGCGCTTTCGGCAAGATGACGCAGCGTGCCCGCAAGGTTGCGGGTGATTTCCGTGCGCAGTTCGATGAAGCGTTGCGCGAAGCCGAGCTTGATGATGTCCGCCAGACGATCAGCGACGCCCAGAAGCTCAACCCGGTCAACAGCCTGCGCGAGGCGATGAACCCGCTCCGCCAGATGGGCAATGAGATCAAGGCCGACCTGCAGAAGGCGACCACAGTCACGGAAAACAAGACCGAGGTGCCTCCAGATGCTGTCGCAGCCCCGACGCCGTCGATGAGCTTGCCGGAAACGCCGCCATTGGTAGCGACACCTGCGCCGTCGGAACCGGTCGCCGCAGCGGTTGTGCAAGCCGATACGGTTGCCGCCAAGCCGAAGGCCGTGCGTAAGCCGCGCGGCAAGATTGCTGACAAGGTCGATGCTGCGGCTGCCGTTGCCGTGCCTGTGGAAAAGCCGAAACGCACGACGGCAGTCAGGAAGCCTGCAACGCTGAAGAAGCCTGCGCAGACAAAGAAGGACGAGGCATGAGCGGTGATATCGAAGACAAGCCGCAGCCGTTGATCGAGCACCTGATGGAGCTGCGCACGCGGCTGATGTGGTCGATCGGCGCGTTTTTCGTCGCCTTCATCGCATGCTTCTTTTTTGCCAAGAATCTCTTCAATTATCTGGTCATCCCATACAAGACAGCGGTCCAGTGGGCTAATCTCGACGTCGAGAAGGCCCAGCTCATCTACACCGCGCCGCAGGAATTCTTCTTCACCCAGGTCAAGGTGGCGATGTTCGGCGGCCTTGTGGTCGCTTTCCCGATCATCGCCGCCCAAGTCTACAAGTTCGTGGCGCCCGGCCTCTACAAGAACGAGCGTCAGGCTTTCCTGCCGTTCCTGGTCGCCTCGCCGGTTCTGTTCCTGATGGGCGGCGCGCTCGTCTATTTCTTCTTCACGCCGATGGTCATGTGGTTCTTCCTGTCGATGCAGCAGGCGCCGGGTCATGACGAGATAGCGATCTCGCTGATGCCGAAGGTCTCGGAATATCTGAGCCTGATCATGACGCTGGTCTTCTCCTTCGGCCTAGTCTTCCAGCTGCCTGTCATCACCACGCTGCTCGCCCGTGTCGGTCTTCTGACGTCGCAATGGCTCGCCGAAAAGCGCAAGTTTGCCATCGTCCTCGCCTTCGTCGTCGCCGCCGTGCTGACGCCGCCGGACCCGATGTCCCAGATCGGCCTTGCGATACCGACGATCCTTCTCTACGAGATTTCCATCTATGCGGCGCGACTCGTGGAGCGCCAGCGTGCCCGGCAGGCGGTCGAAAAGGAAACCGGATCCGCAGACGTTGCCAAGACGGACAGCGTCTAAGCGGCGATCCCGGAATCCCTTCATGAACGCCGTCGACTGCGTAATCCTTAAATCGGAATCGGTTTAAGGATTTAGGCAGCAATTCAAAGTGTTGCGGTGTCCTTTGCGCGTCTGAAAAGACAGGGCGGCGCCGTAACATCCGGTCGAGGCCCGATCAGGCTTTGGCCGGGCCACCTCTGTTGCAACGACCTGGAACGACGATGCTCGATATCAAATGGATCCGTGAGAATCCCGAAGCGCTCGATGCCGCCCTAGCCAAGCGCGGCGCGGAGCCTCTGGCCCAAAGTCTCGTTGCCCTCGATGAAAAGCGCCGCTCCGCTGTGCAGAAGGCGCAGGACCTGCTGTCCCGCCGCAACCTCGCCTCCAAGGAGATTGGCGCGGCGATGGCCCAGAAGAATAGCGAGCTGGCCGAGAAGCTGAAGGCGGAGGTCTCCGAACTTAAGACCCTGCTGCCGGCGATCGAGGAAGAGGATCGCCAACTGACAGCCGAACTCAATGACGCGCTGTCGCGCATCCCGAACATCCCCTTCGACGACGTCCCGGTCGGCAAGGACGAGCATGACAATATCGTCACCCGCACCGTCGGCGAAAAGCCGCGCTGGAACCACGCACCGAAGGAGCACTTCGAAATCGGCGAGGCGCTCGGCTATATGGATTTCGAGCGCGCCGCCAAGCTCTCCGGCTCGCGCTTCACGGTTCTGACCGGGCCGCTCGCCAGGCTCGAGCGTGCGCTCGGCCAGTTCATGATCGATCTCCACACCAGTGAGCACGGCTATATCGAAGTCAGCTCGCCGCTGATGGTGCGCGACGAGGCCGTCTATGGCACCGCCCAGCTGCCGAAATTCGCCGAGGATCTCTTCAGGACGACGGATGGACGCTGGTTGATTCCGACGGCCGAAGTGACGCTGACCAATCTGGTGCGCGAGGAAATCCTCGATCAGGAAAAGCTGCCGCTCCGCTTTACCGCGCTGACGCCGTCCTTCCGCTCGGAAGCAGGCTCTGCCGGCCGCGATACGCGCGGCATGCTGCGCCAGCATCAGTTCTGGAAATGCGAGCTCGTCTCGATCACCGATGCCGAGAGCGCCGTTGCCGAGCATGAGCGCATGACCGCCTGCGCCGAGGAAGTGCTGAAGCGCCTCGGCCTGCATTTCCGCACGATGACGCTTTGCACCGGCGACATGGGCTTCGGCTCGCGCAAGACCTACGATCTCGAAGTCTGGCTGCCGGGGCAGAATGCCTTCCGTGAAATCTCTTCCTGCTCGGTCTGCGGCGATTTTCAGGGTCGGCGGATGAATGCGCGCTACCGCGGCAAGGACGACAAGAGCAACAAGTTCGTCCACACGCTGAACGGTTCCGGCACGGCGGTCGGCCGCTGCCTGATCGCCGTCCTTGAAAATTATCTGAACGAGGACGGTTCGGTCACGATTCCGGACGTTTTGCTGCCCTATATGGGCGGATTGACCAAAATCGAACGGGCGGCTTGAGGCGATGCGCATCCTGCTTACGAATGACGACGGCATTCACGCCGAAGGTCTTGCCGCGCTGGAGCGGATCGCGCGCACGCTGTCCGACGATGTCTGGATCGTGGCGCCCGAGACCGACCAGAGCGGCCTGGCCCATTCGCTGAGCCTCTCCGAACCTTTACGGCTGCGCAAGATTTCCGACAAGCATTTCGCCCTGCGCGGCACGCCGACCGATTGCGTCATCATGGGCATCAGGCAGGTGATGGACATCAAGCCGGATCTCGTCCTGTCAGGCGTCAATTCAGGTTCGAACGTTGCCGACGACGTGACCTATTCCGGCACGATCGCCGGCGCCATCGAGGGCACGATGCAGGGCGTGCGCTCCTTCGCGTTGAGCCAGGCCTATCTCTATGAGGACGGTGCACGCATCGTGCCCTGGGAGGTCTGCGAGAAGCATGCGCCGGCTCTTCTGGAAAAGCTGATGGTCCTGGACCTGCCGGAGGGCACGTTCCTCAATCTCAACTTCCCGAACTGCCGTCCCGACGAGGTCGACGGCGCCGAGGTGACCATGCAGGGCAAGCTCGCCTTCAATCTGCAGGTCGATGCCCGCTCCGACGGCCGGGGCTTTCCCTACTACTGGCTGAAGTTCGGCGAGCGCGCCGGCGCCTTCGTCGAAGGCACCGATATTCACGCTCTGAAGCATAATAAGATCTCGGTAACGCCTTTGAAACTGGATCTGACCGATTATTCCGTGACGGACCGCGTGGCGCGGGCCTTGGGATACGGAGCACAAGTTTGACGGCAAGACTGGCGGAGAAGGAGGGCTTTGCGGCGCTCGTCCTCAGATTGCGTGCCGAAGGCATCTCGGACCTCGACCTGCTGACGGCGGTCGAGCAGACGCAGCGTTCGTTGTTCGTGCCGCCGCAATTCGCCGACGACGCCTATTCGAGCCGGACGATCCCGATCGAATGCGGTTCCTTCCTCGAAGGCATCGATTTTGCCGTCCGCATCCTGCATCACCTGAAGCTCAAGCCCGGCCAGCGCGTCCTGGAGATCGGCACTGGAAGCGGCTTTACCGCCGCCGTGATGGGCCGCCTGGCCGAGCGTGTTCTGTCCATCGACCGCTATAAGACGCTGACATCAGCCGCGCAGCGGCGCATGGAATCGCTTGGTCTGCGCAGCGTCGTCATCCGCCAGGCCGACGGCAGCGCCGGCATGCAGGGTGAGGGCACCTTCGACCGCATCCTGGTGACAGCCGCCTTCAACGCGATGCCGCGCTTTTATACCGACCAGCTCGTTTCCGGCGGCTCGATGATCGCGCCGCTGATGATTTCCGAGAACGAGTGTCGGATGGTGCGGTTGACGAAAACCGGCAGCCGTTTCGAACGCGAGGAACTGTTCGAAGCGCCCTATTTGCCGATCGTTCCGCGTCTTGCCTCGCTGCTGTAGACGTGGATGATTTCAGGCCGGACAGGCCTGAGATTTGCCATCAGAAAAGAGCGCGCATGGTCTCGTCCGAGAACCGCTGAGACTTTTCGGCATCACGCTCAGCACACTGCGATTTTTCACCCGTAAACTATGGTTATCAACTTCTCAAAAAAATCGCACTGATTCCAGCATCTTAACTGCGTGGTAATACTAACGCGTTTTAATAGACTCACAAATGGTTGCGTTCTCAGTGGGTCGAGTCATGCGTTTCAGTCTTTCGCCAAAGTTCGGGAAGTCGGCCGGTAATCTTCTGGTTGTTAGCCTGCTGGCAAGTGCCGCAACGGGCTGCAGTTCCGATGTGACACGGTTTGGCGGCTTGTTTTCCTCCTCCGGGCAGGACCAGATCACCACAAGTTCCATTCCGCGCAGGAATATGAACGGTCCTCAGGGCGATCCGGTGCCGCGCGCCGATCTTAGCAGTTCGGCCGTTGCCAGCCAGTCGGGGTACGGCGGCGGCAATGATGCGGTGAACCAGCCTTATCCCTCACGCCAGGGTTACGATCCGACCCGCACGTCGAGCTCGAGCGCACGTCTCGCTTCCGCGCCGGTCTCAGTGCAGCGTTCAGAGCTGGCCGCGCCGACGGCCGTTGCTCCGTCCCGGCAGCGAGATAAGGATGTCGCGCTCGCCCAGCCTTTCCCATCTGCGCCGCAGGCCGAAAAGCCCAGATTGGTAGCGCCGGCGGCACCCAAGGTGACGCCCGATACGCTGACAACAGGCACGACGCCGAAGGTTTCCGGCTGGTCCGCGACCAACGCTCCTTCGGTGACGCTGCGTCCGGGTGAAAGCATCGCCACGCTCTCCAGGCGTTTCGGCGTACCGGAAAAGGAAATCCTGCGCGTCAATGCTCTGAAGACGGCATCTGCCGCTCAGCCCGGCCAGGCGATCCTGATCCCGACCTTCAACGGCGGCAATGCCGCCAAGGCGGCATCGCAGGCGGCTGACCTTTCCAAGCCCGGCAAGATGCCGGCGCCGAAGGCGCCTGAGCAGAACGTCGCTGTCGTTCCGGGCGCTAATTCCGCCCGCGACAAGACGCTGGCGAGTGGCGATGTCACCGGCAAACTTCCCGCCGGCACCGGCAAGGATCCGAAGGCGCCTGCCGGCACCTATGTCGTCAAGCAAGGCGATTCCCTGGCAAAGATTGCCAAGGCGACCGGTAGCAATGTCGACGACCTCAAGGCCGCCAACAATCTTTCGGCCAGCTCGCTCCGCATCGGTCAGGCTCTGAAAATCCCGAACGGCACCGCCGACAATATCAAGACCGCCTCGATCCCGGCTGAGAAGGTCGATCCGAAGCCGGCTCAGCCGGCGGCTGCACAGCAGACGGCTTCCGTTCAGCCAGCACCCTATAAGGCGCCGGCCGCCACGCAGACCGTCGACGATGTCGAGAAGAAGTCGGACGTCAGCTCCGCCGCGCCTGAATCGACCGGCATCGGCAAATATCGCTGGCCGGTTCGCGGCCAGGTCATTGCTTCATACGGCGCCAACGTCAACGGCAACCGCAATGACGGCATCGACATTTCGGTACCGCAGGGCACGCCGATCAAGGCTGCCGAAAACGGCGTCGTCATCTATGCCGGCAACGGCCTGAAGGAACTCGGCAACACGGTTCTCGTCCGTCACGACGACGGTACCGTCACCGTCTACGGCAACGCCGATACGCTGAGCGTTGCCCGCGGCCAGAAGATCCAGCGCGGCCAGACCGTCGCCGTCTCCGGCATGAGCGGCGACGTCAAGCAGCCACAGGTCCATTTCGAGGTGCGCAAGGATGCGTCCCCGGTCAACCCGATGACTTTCCTGGAATAGGTACAGCGTACCAGGAAACGCAAAAGCCCGGCCGCCAGCCGGGCTTTTGTCATTTAATGGATGCCGCCCAAAAATGTGCAGCGCTTTTGGGAGGACGACCTGCACAGAGCAAAGACCGAAAATGCGTTGCATGGATCAAGTTCGATGCGACGTACTTTAGATGTTTAGTCCCGGTCGATGTGAACCTGCATTCGTCCGGCCAAGTCTTGAATATACTGCCAGGCGACGCGGCCGGAGCGTGCGCCGCGCGTCGTTGCCCATTCCAGCGCTTCGGCATGCATCTTGTCGCGTTCGAGCCCGAGCTTGAAGTGATCGGCATAGCCGTCGATCATGCCGAGATAATCCTCCTGGCTGCATTTGTGGAAGCCGAGCCAGAGGCCGAAGCGGTCGGAAAGCGAAACCTTCTCCTCGACCGCTTCCGACGGATTGATCGCCGTCGACTGCTCGTTTTCCATCATGTGGCGCGGCAGGAGATGGCGCCGGTTGGAGGTGGCGTAGAAGAGCACATTGTCCGGCCGTCCTTCGATGCCGCCGTCGAGTGCCGCCTTCAGCGACTTGTAGGCGGTATCGTCGTGATCGAAGGAGAGGTCGTCGCAGAAGACGATCACGCGGTACGGCGTGTCCTTCAGGAGGTCGAGCAGATTGGGAAGGCTGGCGATATCCTCCCGATGGACTTCGACCAGTTTCAGCGAAGCGCTGCTTTCGCGCCTGACATCCTCGTGCACGGCCTTGACCAGAGAGGATTTGCCCATGCCGCGCGCGCCCCAGAGCAGCACATTGTTGGCGGCATAACCCTCGGCGAAACGCACCGTATTCTCGTGCAGGATGTCGCGCACGTGATCGACGCCGCGGATGAGCGTCAACGCCACCCGGTTCGGCCTCCTGACCGGCTGCAGATGCTGGCGCAATGGCGCCCAGACGAAACAGTCGGCAGCATCCCAATCGTTGAGGGCGGGTGCCGGTCCGGCAAGACGCTCGACGGCGTCTGCGAGCCGCTTCAGCTCGGCAAGCAGGGCTGTGTTGGTTTCCTCGGTCATCGGTGGCCTCCTGATGTCTCACTGCGGCAATCCGCTTTGATCTTTCGATGCCGCTAATGCATGTCGCCCGGAAGTGTGGAGCGGTTCCGGGATAACGACATGCTTGAAAACAAAAGAGCCAAAGCGCGTCGCATCGATCAAGTGCGATGCGACGCGCTTTAGCATGGCGTTTTGACGGCGGAAAGGTTATGAGGCAGCGGAATCGGTACTGTTTCCGGCTGTTTCTGTTGCATTCATCGAAGCCGTAACTATAGTCCGGCAACCTGAAAAGAGAGGCGGAGTTCCGCCGCCCAAGCCTGAGGAGTTTAGCATGTTCATCACCCCGGCATTCGCCCAGAGCGCGACCGATACCGCAACGGGATTCGGCGGCTCCGGTTTCGAAATGATCATCCTGTTCGTGCCGCTGATGGTCGTCTGGTACTTCCTGCTGATCCGTCCGCAGCGCGCACAGGCGAAAAAGCGTGAGGAAACCCTGAAGGCGATCCGTCGCGGCGACCAGGTCGTCACCGGTGGCGGCCTCGTCGGCAAGGTCACCAAGGTGATCGACGAAAAGGAAGTCGAAGTCGAGATCGCCGACGGCGTGCGCGTGCGCATCGTCCGCAGCGGCATCTCCGAAATTCGCGTTAAGGGTGAACCGGTCAAGGCCGACGCAGCGTAACAAGCGATAACGGCAGGACTGCCGGATCGGAAGATCGTCGAGAGAATGTTGCATTTTTCCCGCTGGAAAACACTTCTGATTTGGCTGGCCGCGTTTGCGGCCATCGTCATCGCTGCGCCCAATCTGTTGACCGAGGCGCAGCGATCCTCCCTGCCGGACTGGTTGCGGCACGACCGCGTAGTGCTTGGTCTCGACCTGCAGGGCGGCTCGCATATCGTTCTGAAGGTCGAGCGTTCCGATATCGTCAGGGACCGCCTGGAAGAGGTGGTCGCCAATGTGCGCAACGCGCTGCGCGGCGCCGGCATCCGCTATACCGGGCTGACCGGCAATGACCAGACCGTCACCGTCCGCATCACCGATGCGGCCCAGACACAGGCAGCGGTCGATCTCTTGAAGCCTTTGACGACGGCTGGCGGACATTCGGGACCTGAGGTCGCCCTGCAGCAGGGTGACCAGGGGCAGCTCTCGCTGCAGATTTCCGACGCCGGCATTACTGCCGCCGTCGCTTCCGCCCGGACCCGCTCGCTCGATATCGTTGGCCGCCGCATCGCCGGATTGGGCAATGATAATTTCCTCGTTCGCCCCGATGGCGCCGACCGCATCGTCGTGCAGGTGCTGGGATCGGTCGATGCGGAGCGGCTGAAGAATATCCTGAACCAGCCGGCCAAGCTTTCCTTTCATCTGATCGACGAAAGCATGTCGGGGCAGGAGGCGCTGAACGGCCGCTGGCCGGCGACATCGCAGGTGCTCTATTCGCTTGACGATCCGCCGGTACCGTATCTCGTCGACCGCACGGCTTTCATCACCGGCGGCAACATGGTCGATATCGAGCCTGTCGTCGATCCACAGACGCAGGATACCTCGATCGCCTACGATCTCGATGCCGAAGGCACGCAGCGGCTGGCGCAGGCGACGGGGCAGAATATCGGCAAACACCTTGCCATCGTCTTCGACGGCCAGGTGATGTCGTCACCGGCCATCGATGCGGCGATCACCGGCGGCGAGGGCCAGATTTCGGCAAACTTCTCCGAGGATGGCGTCCGCGACCTTGCGATCATGTTGCGCGCCGGCGCCTTGCCGGCGACGCTGACCAGCGTTGAGGAACGCAGCGTCAGCCCGAGATTCGGCGCCGATTCCATCTTCAACGGTCTCGTTGCCGGGCTCGTCGCCGTCGTATTGGTCGCGGCATTGATGATCGCGCTCTATCGCATCCTCGGCCTCATCGCCGTCGCCTCGCTCTTCCTCAACCTGATCCTCATCGTCGCGGTGCTCAGCCTTGCCGGCGCGACGCTCACCTTGCCGGGGATTGCCGGCATCGTGTTGATCGTCGGCATGGCGGTCGACTCGAATGTTCTGATCTATGAGCGAATCCGCGAAGAGGAAAAAACCACCCATTCCTTTGCGGAGGCGGTCGGCCGCGGTTTCTCGCGCGCATTCGCCACGATCGTCGACGCCAATGTGACGATCTTCATCGCCGCCATCATCCTCTTCTTCCTCGGCAGCGAATCCATTCGCGGTTTCGCGGTAACGCTTGCGGTCGGCATCCTGACGACCGTTTTCACGGCTTTCACGCTGACACGCTCGATTGTTGCCGTCTGGGTGAGAAAGCGCCACCCCCGGCATCTGCCGAAGAGCGTGCTGACCCATCTTTTCGAGCACGCCAATATTCGCTTCATGGGGATCCGCCGTTATGTCTTTACGGCGTCGGCGGTCATCTCGCTGATCGCCATGGCCGCCTTTGCCACCGTCGGCCTGCATCTCGGCATTGATTTCACCGGCGGCTCGCTCATCGAGGTGACGGCAAAGCAGGGCAATGCCGACATCGCCGATCTCAACGCGCGCCTCAATGATCTCAATCTCGGTGAGATCAGTGTCGAGCGCACGGGCGGGCCGGCGAACGCGCGGATCCGTATCGCTTCCCAGGGCGGCGGCGAAAATGCCGAGCAGTCGGCGGCGACGCTGGTGCGCGGCGAGCTCCAGGAAGATTATGATTTTCGCCGCGTCGAGGTCGTCGGCCCCGCCATCTCGGGCGAATTGACGATGATGGCGACGCTCGGCGTGCTTGCGGCACTTGCGGCTATCCTCATCTACATCTGGATCCGCTTCGAATGGCAATTCGCGGTCGGCGCCATCGTCGCAACGCTGCACGACGTCATCATCATGCTCGGCCTCTTCGTGCTGACCGGCATCGAGTTCAACCTGACGAGCGTCGCCGCCGTGCTGACCATCGTCGGTTATTCCCTGAACGATACGGTCGTGGTCTACGACCGAATGCGCGAGAATCTGAAGCGATACAAGAAGATGCCGCTGCCGATCCTGATCGATGCTTCGATCAACCAGACGCTGTCGCGCACCGTTCTGACCGCGGCGACGACGCTGATCGCCTTGCTGGCGCTCTTTCTCTTCGGCGGTGAAGTCATCCGTTCCTTCACCTTTGCGATGCTCTTCGGCGTCGCTCTCGGCACCTTCTCTTCGATCTATATCGCCGCTCCTGTCTTGATCGTCTTCCGGCTGCGGCCGGAGGCTCCCGACGGGGAAGAGAGCAACAAGACGGATGCTGGTGTAAAATCCGGCACGGTGGTTTGAAAACATGGCAAAAGGCATAGAAATCCGCGCCGCGCATTTCCCCGGGCGCGCTCCGATCGATGCATACGGCAATGGCGGCTTTCGTTTTGCCGACATGTCGCATCGCGGCTCGATCCTTTGCCTGCCCACCGGCATTCATGGCTGGGACATGGACATGTCGAAACCGCTGTCGCCTGAAAATTTTCGCCGGGTGCTGGATGAGGCCGCCGATATCGAGGTTCTGCTCGTCGGTACCGGAACCGAGCTTCGCCGTCTGCCCGAGGAATTGAGGCTGGCGCTGAAGTCGCGTGGCATCTCCTCCGATCCGATGAGCACGGGGGCTGCAGTGCGCACCTTCAATATCATGCTCGCCGAGCAACGTGCCGTCGCCGCGGCGTTGATTGCGGTCTGACGATGACTGAAGCGCATATGGCGACCAACCAGGAGATCTGCCTGGCGATGCTGCGTGACAGCGATCGCGACCGCTATCTCGCCTGTCTGCTGTCGCCGGAGGAAAAGCGCGGCGCTCTCGCAGCTCTTTACGCCTTCAATGCCGAGCTTGCCCGCATCCGCGATCTCGTCCACGAGCCGCTGCCCGGTGAGGTGCGGCTGCAATATTGGCACGATCTTCTGGAGGGCAGCGCACACGGCTCGACGGCGGCCAATCCCGTCGCCGCTGCCCTTCTGATCGCCATCGAAACGCACCGCCTGCCGCGCAAGACGCTGATCGACATGATCGAGGCCCGTACCTTCGATCTCTATGACGATCCGATGGAAACGCGTCTTTCGCTTGAAGGCTATGCCGGCGAAACGGCATCGGCGCTGATTCAGCTCGCAAGCCTGGTGCTTTCGCCGGAGGAAGCCGCACGCTCGGCCGACGCCGCCGGCCATGCCGGCGTCGCCCAGGCGGTCGCCGGGCTGTTGTTGCTGATGCCGCTGCATCGCCGCCGCGGCCAGATCTATATTCCGCTGCAGATCCTTTCGGCCACCGGTCTCGACCGCGATGCCTTCCTCGCTGGCGAAGACAGGCCGCGCATCTCTGCCGCCATCGAGGCCTTTGCCGGCCTCGGTCGCGAACATCTGGCAAAGGCGAGGGCGGCGGGGCCGATTGCGCCGGCCGTTTTTCCAGCCTTCCTGCCGGCGACGCTTGCCGAACCGGTGCTTATCAAGGCGCAGAAACGCGGCGCCTTGCTGCTCGACCGGCCGCTGCAGCCGCCGCAATGGCGCCGCCAGCTGCGGATGGGGCTGGCTGCTGCACGGCGAAAAATCTGATATCGGTCAAATTCGCGCAAGTCTCGCGCGTTACAAGGCTTCCACCGCTACCCTTTGAACGGAGACTCGGCGTGGGCATTATCGTCTGGTGCGTCCTTTTCGCCATCGTCATTTTCTTTGCTTTCGTGGCAACGCGCATGGCGGCGCAGAACAAGGAAGATGGCCTGCATGACACGGGCCTCGCCATCATCGAGTTCGGCCGTGCCTTTCCGAACGAGGCGATCCGTCAGCTGCAGGCGACGGAAAACGGCCAAGCCGTCTTTGTGCGCCTGCACGACAACAAGGCCGGCTTCATGCGCAACATGTCGCGCCATTTCTCCTGCCACCTGATCGAGCCGGGTCGGGTGCGCGTCATCGGCTCGGAAACGGGCAGGGGACTGGTGATCGACTTCCTCGATGCACCCCATCACAACGGCAATTTCGAATTCGCTTCTGCCAAGGAAGCCTCGGAGGTTTCGCTCTGGCTGCTCGGCAATTATATCGCCGAGCCGGATAAGGACCTGCCACCCGGCAATATTTCGGCGGCGAATAAGCAATAATGCATGTCGCCCAAAAGTGTGCATCGGTTTTGGGGGGACGACATGCATAACAGCAAAGACGTCAAGCGGGTCGCACGAGCCAGTTTCGAGGCGACGCGCTTGAAAAGCGCCGGTCAGGCGCTTTCGGCAAGCGTCGATTCTTGACCGAGCCAGGTCGCGCAGTCGGCAAGCGCGCGGCGTGCGATCAGCTGCCGCTTCATGATCGTCTTGTCCTTGCCACGAAAGCGCTTGACGCCTTCGGGTTTGACGATCGACCCCGGCTGGAGCTCCGGAAACAGCCCGAAATTGATGTTCATCGGCTGGAACGATCGTTTGCCGGGCTCCTCGTCGGTGACGAGGTGCCCACCGGTGATATGACCGAGCAGCGAGCCGAGCGCCGTCGTCGCCGGCGGTAGCGAAATCGCCTCGCCCTTGCGTTCGGCGGCGGCGAAACGCCCGGCCATCAGCCCGACGCTGGCGCTTTCCACATAACCCTCACAGCCGGTGATCTGGCCGGCAAAGCGCAGGCCGGGCCGCGATTTCAGCGTCAGCGACGGATCGAGCAGGGTGGGGGAGTTGATATAGGTGTTGCGGTGCAGACCGCCGAGACGGGCAAATTCCGCATTTTCCAGACCCGGGATCATCCGGAAGATATCCGCCTGCGCGCCATATTTCAGCTTCGTCTGGAAGCCGACCATATTGTAGAGCGTGCCGAGCGCATTGTCCTGCCGCAGCTGCACGACGGCATAGGCCTTGACCGTCGGATTATGCGCGTTCGTCAGCCCCATCGGCTTCATCGGTCCGTGGCGCAGCGTCTCACGGCCGCGTTCGGCCATCACCTCGATCGGCAGGCAACCGTCGAAATAAGGCGTGCCCTCCCATTCCTTGAAACCGACCGTGTCGCCTAATATCAGCGCGTCGACGAAGGCATTGTACTGCGCTTCGTCCATCGGGCAGTTGATGTAATCCTTGCCGGTGCCGCCGGGGCCGACCTTGTCGTAGCGCGACTGATACCAGCAGATATCCATGTCGATGCTCTCGCGATAGACGATCGGCGCGATGGCGTCGAAGAAGGCGAGCGAATCCTCGCCGGTTTCCGTCTGGATGGCGCTCGCGAGCGACGGCGCCGTCAACGGTCCGGTGGCGACGATGGCAAGATCCCAGTCCCTCGGCGGCAGGCCGGTGACCTCTTCACGCACGACGGTGATGAGCGGGTGGTCATGGACCGCTTTGGTCACCGCCTCGGAGAAGCCATCACGATCGACGGCGAGCGCACCACCGGCCGGTACCTGGCACCGGTCGGCAGCGGCCATGATCAGCGAGCCCGCCATCCGCATCTCGGCATGGATGACGCCGACGGCATTGCTGGTCGCATCGTCGGACCGGAAGGAATTGGAGCAGACGAGTTCGGCAAGACCGTCGGTCTTGTGCGCATCCGTGCCGCGCACCCCGCGCATTTCATGCAGGATGACCGGAACGCCGGAACTGGCGATCTGCCAGGCGGCTTCCGAACCGGCAAGCCCGCCGCCGACGACGTGGATAGGGGAATGGGAAGAGATCGTGTTCATTCCGGGCTGATATCATGTCGGAAGGTGCGATCCAACACCCCGGAATCAAAAACGGCGCCCTTGGGCGCCGTCTTGGAAGCATCGTACTCGCTATTAGCGGAACGAGCGGGATGCGATATTCCGGATGTCATAGCGGCTAACGCCGATATCGGACAGGGTCTGGTTCGAAAGGCCGCCGAGTTCATTGAGCGTACGACGGTAGCTGAGCCAGCTTCTTGCAATGCGGATCGGGTTCATTGTCTTCTTCCTATGTCCGCGGGACGGCGGGATCGCCTGTCTCTCTGCGGTTGATGTTTATATAGGCGAGAACCGTCCGATTGTGCAGTGCAAATAAAAGGCGTCTGCCATGCAATTGTGCACTATGATGCTCTTCAATTGAGCAGAGGATATTTTTTGAGCGGGCTAACGAGTGGGAAAAACCTGCAACCGCCGCGGCCACCACGTGCAGACAAAAGAAAACGCCCGCTGTGGGTACAGCGGGCGTTTCGATCGAGAACAATCGTGCTTGGGAGGAGCAGCGATCGCCTGGAATTAGCGGTGAGAAGCCTCACGGGCAACGCGATGGATGTCCGAACGGTCGATGCCGAGATCGTGCAATTCGCGGTTGGTCATGCGGCCGAGTTCCGTGACGGTCTGACGATACTTGCGCCAGTTATTGAAAGAGCGAGAGAAGTTCATGTTAAGCCCCTTTCCGAGGGTTTCATCCGCCAGCAGCCACCGATCGGCGCTGACCTCTATTTGATGACTGGAATATATGTTGCGACGCGAAAGACTAAAACAGACAAGTTTTCAGATCACCTATGCGAGTTATGCAATGCTCAAAGGGTATTTGACGCAGACTTACCATTTTTTGGTCAACGAATAGGCAGAATGACTTTTGGGAAAGCAGTTCGATTGGGAGAGGCGAATGGGTTGCCATAACAGAAAACGCTGCTTCCTCCGGTGATTCCGCCCGTGCTTCCGCTGCAAAGAGGCGTTCCGTTTCGGATTGGAAGTCGCCCACCCCTTCGCGGGGTTGGTGGGGCGGCGTGACGACAATGTGGCATGACGGCGCCCTGGGACGAAAATCCTCTCGCCGCCAAGGTTTTAATGAAGCTTTGGCTAAACAAAAACGCCCGCCGGGGGAGGATCCGGCGGGCGCGTTATGGTGACTGACAACTGGGAGGAGGAGTGTTGCCAGTCTATCGCAGCGCGCTGGGAGGAGGAGTGCGCGGCTACGAATCTCGTCACGGACAAAGCATCCGCAGGCCTCCGGCTAATGCCGGGCCGGGGCGCCATCCCCGTGCTTCGATGTGTTGATCAATAGTATGACTAATGAGTATTGTGCAGTGCAATAATTTCATGAGAGGTATGCATAGATCGCATACCTCTCCGTCCATAGGCTTATATTAGTGCCTCTGACGTTAGCGGCCGGTTAACACTCGATACTATTTAGACCAATGAGGAACTTGTATATTTGTCGCAAGAGCGTTTGCGAACACCCGTGCTGCGTCTATAACGGCGTGAGCTGCAGCGCCGCAGTCGACGTTGCGGAAATCGAGGGGTTGAGCATGTATCGCGGCAGATTGGAGCGGGATCTCTCGCTCTGGGTGGGCAAGGGCCTGCTCGGGCAGGAAACGGCAGGTGCGCTTCTCGCCGAATATGACAGCCGCCCGGCAAGCTTCAGCCTCGGCAGGGTGCTGATGGCGCTGGCAGCGGTGCTGCTTGCAGCTGCCATCCTGCTGGTCGTCGCCTCCAACTGGGAGGCCATCCCGCGCCTGGTGCGCGTGGGCGGCATCCTTGCCCTGATCTGGTTCGTGCATATCGCCGCCGCCCGGATGCTTGCCCGCGGTGCGACAGCGGCCGCAGGCGGCTTGCTGGTCATCGGCGCAATGAGTTTCGGCGGCGCCATCTCGCTGGTCGGGCAGATGTATCACCTCTCCGGAGACGAGCAGACGGTGATGTATCTGTGGTTCGCGATCGCGACGATCTCGGCGATCCTGTTCCGTTCAGCCGCCGTGACCGTCGTCGCCGGCTTCCTCTCCTGGGCATCCTTCGCCGTCTGTCTTGAGAATAACGACACGCATTGGATAGGGTTCGACCCCTGGATGGCGCCTGTCATGGCAATGATCGTCATCGGGCTGGTGCGGTATACCGGCGCCGAGCGAGCCCGCCATCTGGCCTACCTGCTGCTGATCGGCTGGCTCGCCTGGCTCTATACTCTTTATGAGGAGATCGCCGTGGCGCTTGCCTTTGCAGTCGGCGGCATGGCGGCCTTCGTACTGACGGCGTTGCCGCTCCGGCCTATTGCCTCCTTGGTCAGAAGCGCCGGTGCGGCTCCTGCCTTCTACAGCTTCCTCGTCGCCGTAATCGGCTTCCTGCTGCTGCATATCGAGATCGAGGATGGCTGGGGGCTGGTGGTGCTCGGAGTGGTGACGCTTGCCGCTTCCGTGCTGGCGATCGTCCTGCGTGGCAGGGATAATGGCGCGGTGCGATATCTCGCCTACGCGACCTTTGCCGCGGAGATGCTCTATCTCGCCTCCGTCACCGTCGGCTCGATCCTCGGCACGTCGAGCCTCTTCCTCTTCTCCGGTCTCGTGGTCGCGCTGGTCGCCTGGATGGTCATCCGTCTCGAACGGCGTTTTTCGGCGAATGCACAGGGGGAGCGGGCATGAACTCGTTCATCGCAAAGCTGCAATCCGGTAAGGGCTATCTGCTTTCGGCCATCATCGTCGCCGGTCTGCAGACCCTTATCCTCGGCACGATCATCCAGAGCCGGGCGTCGATCCTCAGCGATGGCGCCGAGGTGCTGCTGAAGACGGCGCCCGTCGATCCGCGCGATTTCCTGCGCGGCGACTATGTCGTCTTGAACTACGACATTTCCTCGGTGCCGGTGCAGACGGTTTCCGGCGGCATTCCGGCCGAGGCCGGCGAACGGGTGTTATGGGTCCGGTTGAAGAAGCAGGAGGACGGTTTCTGGACGGTGACCGAATCGTCCTTTCGCGAACTGCCTCCGCAGCCGGAGACCGTGATCCTGCGCAGCCAGCCATTTTATAGTAGTGGACTTGCCGCCGGCGACAGCATGCGTGTCGAATACGGCATCGAGCGCTACTATGTTCCCGAAGGCGAGGGCAAGCCGATCGAGGAGGCCCGCAATGACGGCAACGTCGCCATCGCAGTGCGTGTCTCGCCTGGTGGAAGCGCACAGATCCGCAGCCTGCTCGTTGACGGCAAGCCGGTTTACGACGAGCCGCTTTACTGATCTCGTCGCACTTCGGGGCAGGTCGGCTCCAGGGCCGCAAATCCCCTGTCATTGACCGTTCATTTTTCCTTTGCCTCGACCAAATCGGGTGATATAGAGACGCCGCGCTCCGGAAGGCCTCATGCGCAGGCATAGGCATGCGGTTTTGTGAACGCGGGTATGGTGAAATTGGTAGACACGCCAGATTTAGGTTCTGGTGCCGCAAGGCGTGGGAGTTCAAGTCTCTCTACCCGCACCAAGCTGTTTGCAGGCGGGAGACTAAGAATCGGTTGTTCCAGAACAATTGAGAGTTGTCCCGAATAGCCCGCGAGTGCCATTCCGCTTTGGGCGGAATGATATGGAATTGGGAAAAGCCACGCGCGGCAGGATCGCCGGCGTCGTGCTCATCGAAACGAACGGCGTCTGGGCACGGCCGCCACGAAATGAAGGTAGGAAGACATGCAGGTTATCGAAACGCTCGCTGAAGGGCTGAAGCGCGAAATCAAGGTCGTTATCCCGGCCAAGGACATGCAAGACAAGATGAATGAGCGTCTTGCCGATGTGAAGGACAAGGTTCGCATCAACGGCTTCCGTCCGGGCAAGGTGCCCGCTGCTCACCTGAAGAAGGTCTACGGCAAGTCGATCATGGCCGACCTCGTCAACGAGATCGTCCGCGAGCAGCCGGCCGCCATCCTGTCCAGCCGCGGCGAGAAGTCGGCCACGCAGCCGGAAATCGCCATGACGGAAGACAAGGACGAAGCCGACAAGATCCTCGCCGCCGAGCAGGACTTCGAATTCACGCTCTCCTATGAAGTGCTGCCGCCGATCGAACTGAAGTCGGTCAAGGGCATCAAGGTCACGCGCGAAGTCATCGACATCTCGGACGACGAAGTCAACGAGCAGGTCCTGAAGGTCGCCGAAAGCGCCCGCGCATACGAGACCAAGACCGGCAAGGCCGCGAATGGCGACCGCATCACCATGGATTACGTCGGCAAGGTCGACGGCGAAGCCTTCGAAGGCGGCACCGACCAGGGCGCCGAACTGGTGCTCGGCTCCGGCCGCTTCATTCCGGGCTTCGAAGACCAGCTCGTCGGCGTCAAGGCCGGCGCCGAGAAGACTATCACCGTGACCTTCCCGGCCGACTACCCGGCCAAGAACCTCGCTGGCAAGGAAGCGACCTTTGACGTCACTGTCAAGGAAGTCGCCGCACCTGCTGATGTCGAGATCAACGACGAACTCGCCTCCAAGCTCGGCATCGAATCCGCCGACCGCCTGAAGGAAATCGTCCGTGGCCAGATCGAATCGCAGTACGGTTCGCTGACCCGCCAGAAGCTGAAGCGTCAGATTCTCGACCAGCTCGACGAGATGTACAAGTTCGAGACCCCGAACTCGCTCGTCGACGCCGAATATAACGGCATCTGGAGCCAGGTGAACAACGACCTCGCCCAGTCCGGCAAGACCTTCGAGGACGAAGACACGACCGAGGAGAAGGCTCGCGAGGAATACAAGACGCTCGCCGAGCGTCGCGTTCGCCTCGGCCTCGTTCTCTCTGAAATCGGCGAAAAGGCCGGCGTCGAAGTCAGCGAAGATGAGATGCAGCGCGCCATCTACGATCAGCTGCGCCAGTATCCGGGCCAGGAAAAGCAGATCCTCGAATTCTTCCGCAGCCAGCCGGGTGCCGCCGCTTCGATCCGTGCACCGATCTTCGAAGAGAAGGTCATCGATCACCTGCTGACCGAAATCGACGTCACCGACAAGAAGGTGACGAAGGAAGAGCTGCTCGCCGAGGAAGAAGGCGAAGCGAAGGCCGAAACCAAGAAGGCCGCGCCGAAGAAGAAGGCTGCCGCCAAGGCCGAAGCAGCTGACGCCGGTGAAGGCGAAGAAGCCGCACCGAAGAAGAAGGCTGCTCCGAAGAAGAAGGCGGCTGACGAAAGCGCCGAATAATCGCTTTTCGGTTCAGAAGTTTTGAAGGCCTCGCCATCGTGCGGGGCCTTTTTCTGTTATCCAGGGCAGTTCATTCTCGCCGCCTACTCCATTGTGTTTATTCATCCGGAACAACAAAGAGTTGCATTAAAGTATAATTAGATGCAGATTTCGCTGATGGTGGGAGGGACCTGAAAATGACTGCAAAGCACGACATGAAGAAGCTCGTGGAGGAAATTTATGCTGTGCGTGACCGTGGCGATGTCGAAGCTACGCTGGCGCTGATCGGCGAGAATTGCACCTTTCGCATGGTCGGCAATACCCGGCTGGCGCCTTTTTCGACTGAAGCAAGCGGGGATTCTTTTCGCCAAGCGATAACCCAGCTTATCACAGTGTGGGATCTATCGAATATCAGGACAGCCGGCATCTATGTGGACGAAGATGAGCAGATGGTCTTTGCCCACCGCGAAGGCGAGGTCAGGCACATCCCATCGGGCGTGAGCTTCCATACGGAATTCGTCGACAAGATCCATTTCCGAGATGGGAAACCGGTCAAGATCGTCGAATTCGTAGACACGCTGCAAGTAGCCGAGACGACCAAGATGATCCAAGTCGCTTAAACGGCCAACAAAGTCGGAGCCTTCAAAGCGCGTTGTCAAACTTGATTCATGCGGCGCGCTTTAGCAACATGCGTTGGCTTAGAGTTTGATGCTGCCCATGTTTTCGGGCTCAGCCGCCGTTCAAGAATTACCGCTCAATGCGCTGTCAGTTGCGCGACTTTCCTGACATGGCTCACGGCTGCGGCGCCTCCGGCGGTCTGTGTGAAGAGGTGGAGCGTTTCCTCTTCGTCGTCGGCGACCGGCGTCAGAGCCTGATCCATATAGGTCTTTGACTTCGCGTCCCTTGAAATCAGGAACGCCGAAATCGTCAGGCCAATGATCGTGCCGGCGAGCGAGGCATGTTTGCGGAAGGTTTCCCAGGCAAAGCGCGGCCAGAAGACGAGAGGATTCTCGCGCGGCAGGTCAGGGCGCCGCTCGCCCGGCGTCTTCAGGCGCAGCAGGCCGCTTTGCAGCGGGTGCACGTTTTCCAGCGGCACGGTGGTCGCGAAGGAGACGAGAACCTTGACGAGCCTTGCGAGCGGCACGCCGGTTGCCACGGCGCGGCGCAGCAGCGTCTTCATATGATCAGGCGAATAATAGAGCGCCCAGGCCTCGTGGTAGATGTCTTCCCATTCCTGCTTGCTCATCTTCGGATGCGCGGTGCAGACATGCTCGACATCGTAGATGTTGAGATCGGCATCCATCTCGACGCCCTTCTTCCACAGGACCTGATGGTCCTCGGAGCCGGGCAGCGGCGTCAGGATGAAGAATTCGATGACGTCGAGCGGCAACTCTTCCTGGATGATCGTGATGTCGCGGCGGATCGATTCCGGCGTATCGGCGGGGAAGCCCAGGATATAACCGGCAAGCGTCATGATGCCCTGTGCCTTCCAGGCGAGCAGCATCTTGCGGTATTCGGTGATCTTGTTCTGGTTCTTCTTGGCGGCGGTCAGATTGTCAGGATTGACGTTTTCGAGGCCGATGAAGACGCGGGTGACGCCCGCGCGCCTGGATTTCTCGATGAAATTGGGGATCTTGTGGCAGAGCGTGTCGACCTGGATCATCAGGCCGAGCGGAATGCCGTCCCGTTCCTTGAGTTCGATCAACCGGTCGAAGATCGCTTCCCAATCCTTGTTGCGGGCGAAATTGTCGTCGGTGATGAAGAATTTGTGGATGCCCTGCGCCCAGTTCATCCGCACCAGCTTTTCGACGTCGTCGGCCGAGCGGAAGCGCGACTTGCGTCCCTGTACGTTGATGATGGTGCAGAACGAGCACTGATAGGGACAGCCACGTCCGGCATCGAAACTGGTGCTGAGCCCGAGCGTGCGCTGGATATTGTCTTTCGGCAGGAAGGGAACCGGTGTGCCGCCGATGCCGGGAAGGTCGTTCATGAAATTGTAGAGCGGCTTCAGCTCGCCGGCGGCGGCATCGCGCAGCACCATGTCGAGCCGGCCCTCGGCTTCGCCGGCAAACATCGAGATGCCCATGTCGCGGCAGGCGTCGAGCCCGACAGCCTTGCCATCCAGCATCGACAGGCAGCCGGAAACGTGGAAGCCGCCGATCGAAACCGGCAGGCCGGCATCGCGGAAGGGACGGGCGATATCGAGGGCGCGCGGATATTGGTTAGTCTGGACGCCGACGAGCGCGATCATGCCGAAATTGTCGTGACGCTTGAACTGCGCCAGCAGTCCGGCGATATCGATCCGTGTATTGGTCTCGTCGATCACGGTGATATCGATCGCCGTATCGTCCCCGAGCACCCTGCGCTCGGCGCATTCGGCGGCAATGCCGTAGAGCGCCGCCAGCGAATTGGAGGGGATCATCGCCCGCCACCAGCGGATGACGTAGCCGTCGTCGTCATAATGCGACGGCTTGATCAGGATCAGCTGAAAACGTCTGCGTGCAGCTTCCAAGACATGGGACAAGAGTATCTATCTTTCTTTAGAACCTTTGCCCGAAGGCAAAATGGCGTTGAAGACACATACAAGCACGACGTATCAATGCGATTTAGGAGGTCAAACTAAGGCGTAAAAATCCGCACGGCGCGCAAACGCTTCGCGAAGTGTATCATTCCTCAATATACTACCCGATATCGAGCAGCAATGCGCGATGGTCGGAGACTTCGGGCGCCTTGACCACCTCGAATTTGGCAACCTTCACCCCTGGCGTCACCAGCATGTAGTCGGCAAAGCGGCCCTGCTTCAGATAGTAGGAGGTTCGCGTGTCTACAAGGCCGCTTCCGGTGACCAGGTCGGAAAGCCCGAGTCTGCCGAGAATCGCAAAGGTTGCGCTATCAGGCAGCACGTTGAAATCGCCGCAGACGATGAGCCCTTCGTCGCCGGGCCAGACCCGCTCGATGAGCCCCACTAGCGCCGCGGCCTGCTTTTCACGCGCCGCCGTGTCGCCCTTGCCTGCGGGATCGCGCAGGCCATGCATGTGGGCGATGGTCACGGTAGAAGCGTGCTCATGGCTGAAGAGACGGATGCAATGGGCGTTTCGCGGCCGAGGATGTTCGCCCCAGCCATCAGCGGAAAAACTGCCGTGCACGAAGTCCAGCCCTTGGGCGATGACGGAATGCGTTTTGTGCACGAAGGTCGCCAGCCCGAATTCGGCGACAATGACGGTATCGCCGTCGAAGAGTTCGCCTCTCGATGTCGGGCAGAAGAAACCGTCGTGGCCGGGCAGGGCGGTGCTGATCTCGGTAAAGAGATTGAAGCGCTGCAGCAGCTCGACGTCGCCGTCCCGATAGACCGACGAGCCCGAGCGGGTGCCGGGTGCGCGCAAAACCTCCTGCAGGCACAGCACGTCGGGATCGGCCGCCGTCACATATTCAATCAGCGCCTCATGAAGCCTGCCGCCCCATGCGTTCAAGGAAATGATGCGCAATGTGATTCGGCTCCGTTTTGGTGGCCGGACTTAGACGGCCGTTCCCTCGGCGACGCGACGGATTTTAGAGTTCCGACTTGATGTCGCCCATTCGGTTCCAGGCATCGAGGCCGGCGATCTTGTAGGCTTCGGCGAGCGTCGGATAGTTGAAGGTGTTCTCGACGAAATATTCGACGGTCCCTTTGAGATTGAGCACCGCCTGGCCGATATGCACCAGCTCGGTGGCGCCTTCGCCGACGATATGCACGCCGAGCAGGCGGCGGGTCTTCAGCGAGAAGATCAGCTTCAAAAGCCCGGTGTCGAGGCCCATGATATGACCGCGCGACGTCTCGCGGAAGCGGGCGATGCCGCATTCATAGGGAATACCTCGCTCCTTCATCTCTTCTTCGGTCAGGCCGCAGGTCGAAATCTCGGGCACGGCATAGATGCCGTAAGGGAAATATTTCGGCGGCTCCTTGGCGACCGCGCCGACCGCGACGCGGGCGGCGATGCGGCCCTGTTCCATCGAGGTCGAGGCAAGGCTCGGAAAGCCGACGACGTCGCCGGCGGCATAGATGTTGGCAACCGATGTCTGGAAGGTTTCCGGATTGACCTTGAGACGGCCGCGGCTGTCGGCTTCGAGGCCGATGGCCTGAAGGTTCAGCGCATCAGTCGCCCCCATGCGGCCGGCGGCGAAAAGCACCATGTCGGTCGTCAGGCGCCGGCCGCTGTCGAGCGTCAGCTCGACCTTGCCGTTTTCGAGCCTCTCCACCTTGTCGGCCTTCTGGCCGAGCAACAGCTTCATATTGCGGTCGCGCAGCTGGTAGGTAAAATCCTCAATGATTTCCTTGTCGATGAAGTCGAGCATTGTCGCCTTCGGGTCGATGACGGTGACGGCGGTGTCGAGCGCGCTGAAGATCGTCGCATATTCGATTCCGATGACGCCGGCGCCGATGACCACCATCGATCGCGGCAGATCCTGGATGTCGAGCAGTTCGTCGCTGTCGAGAACGGACTTGCCGTCGAAGGGCATGTAATTGGGGCGGAACGGTTTTGTGCCGACGGCGAGCAGCACGCTGGCGGCGGTGACCTGCGTGGTCTCGCCGTCATCCTTGATTACCTGCAGCGTCGAGGCATTGATGAAGCTCGCCTTGCCGCGAATATGCTGCACGCGGTTGCGGGCGAACTGGTGTTCCAGCACCTCGACCTCGTGGTTGAGCGTAATCAGCAGGCGCCGGCGCAGGTCATCTGCACTGATCTCTTCCTTGACGCGGTAAGACCGGCCGTAGAAGCCGCGTTCGCGCCAGCCGGAAAGATTAAGCGCAGTCTCGCGCAGCGTTTTGGAAGGGATGGTGCCGGTATGCACTGACACGCCGCCGACGCGTTTGCCTTGCTCGATGACAAGCACTTTCTTGCCGAGTTTTGCCGCCTGGATCGCGCCGCGGCGCCCTGCGGGACCGCTGCCCACCACAACGAGATCGTACTGAAGCATCATCAAGCCCCGGATTGGAAAGGAATCATATTGCGACGCAAAATGTCGCCCGTCCATCGTTAGCCGGTCAATGTTACAGATTGTTTTACGGCCACCTGATTGGTCCTGACGGGTGTTTTTTCGGGCAAGTGAGCCCTGCGAGAAACAGCTTTACGCCATGGGTCGTAGCCGACGAAGAACGGCATGGGCGCTTGGCATGCTCGGTGGCTCGACGGCTTTTCATGCACGGGTGATGTAGTCCGCGGAAATATCGCCGACCTTGGTGACGCCGAGCAACGCCATATTGCTATGCAGTTCCGTCTTCAGGATATCGGCCGCCTTAAGCACGCCCGGCAGGCCCGCGACGGCAGCGGCATAAAGGAACGGCCTGCCCACGAACACGAAACGGGCCCCGAGCGCGAGGGCCTTCATGATGTCCGTCCCACGCCTGAAACCGCCATCGACCATGACGGCAACGCTGTCTCCAACACGGGATGCAATCTCCGGAAGGACCTGAAGGGGAGATGCGGTACCGTCGAGCTGGCGGCCGCCATGGTTGGAGACGATCACGCCATCCGCCCCGGTGTCGACAGCCCGCGCCGCGTCGTCAGGATGCATGATCCCCTTCACCACGAGTTTGCCGGACCATCTGTTGCGTATCCGCTCCAGATGGTTCCAGTTGAGATGGTCGCGCCTGCCGAAATCGCGCGTGACATTCGAGGAGATGATCGGCGCGCCCCTTGTGGCATAGGAATTTTCAAAATGTGGAATGCCGTGCCGGGCGATCGTGCGCAGGAATGTGCCGGTGGTCCAGCGCGGGTGCGAGATGCCCTGCCATGCCAGGCGGAGACCGGGACGCAGAGGCGTCGAAAATCCGGCCCTTACATTGTTTTCACGGTTTGGCAGCGTGGCTGTATCCACGGTCAGCAGAAGCGTGCGCAAGCCGGCCGCGCCGACGCGATCGATGAGAGCATCGATACGGTCGGGTTCGCCGGGGAGATAGGCCTGAAACCATGCTTGCGGCGAAACTGCAGCGATCTCTTCCAAGGGGATAAGCGATGAACCGCTTATGATCATCGGGATTCCCGATTGATCCGCTCCCTGCGCAAGCACGATGTCACCTCGATAGGCCATCAGCGCGCTGATACCCATCGGCGCGATGCCGAATGGTGCGGCATGGGTCTTGCCGAAGAGGCTCGTCTCGGTGCTGCGTTTCGAGACGTCCCGAAGGACACGAGGCTGGAAGGCATAGGCCTGGAAAGCCTCTGCATTATGCCGCAGCGACGCATTGGTCTCTGTTGCGCCTGCGATGTAACCGAACAGCGGCTTTGGCAGATGTCGCCGCGCCTTTATTTCAAAGTCATCGAGGCAGAGCACGTCGCGGCAGAGCCGGGTCGATCGATCGGTGTTGCCGCTGCGGATCGTCATGGAGCTTCATCTTCTCGGTATTTCGGGCGGGCATTGTCCAGGCTGTGGTGGTGCCGGACTGCATACAATCGCGCACCACCGAGTGCTGTCAACTCCGGCATCCCTCAGTCTTCTCGCGGGATGGACCAGGGCATGGTCGACGCGCCGGGGCTCTGCGTCTCGTCGGCGATCAGCCGCAGTGTTTGTTCAGATCAGCTTCAGCCCCTTCAGGCTGACATGGCCATCCTTGCCGATGATGATGTGGTCATGGACGGTGATATCGAGCGCCTTGGCCGCATCGATGATCACCTTCGTCATGTCGATGTCGGCACGCGATGGCGTGGGATCGCCCGAGGGGTGGTTGTGCACCAGGACCATCGCCGTTGCCGAAAGCTCGAGCGCGCGTTTGACCACCTCGCGCGGATAGACCGGCGTATGGTCGACCGTGCCGCGGCCCTGCACCTCGTCGGCGATCAGCACATTGCGCTTGTCGAGGAAGAGGATGCGGAACTGTTCGCGAGTCTCATGCGCCATGGCGGCATGGCAATACTGGATGACAGAAGACCACGAGGACAGGACCTGTTTGGTCCTGAGCTCGCTCTTCAGGGTCCGATGGGCGACAGTCGAGATCAGCTTCAGGTCGAGCGCCACGGCCTCGCCGACGCCCTTGACTTCCATCAGCAGCGCCTGAGGCGCACCGAAAACGCCGGCGAGCGAGCCGAACCGTTCGATCAGCGCCTTGGCGATCGGCTTGGTGTCGCGCCGCGGGATCAGACGGAAAAGCAAGAGCTCGAGGATTTCGTAGTCGGCCAGCGCCGCATCGCCTTGCTCCCGGAAGCGGTCACGCAACCGCTCGCGATGGCCGTGATAATGCTCTTGGCCGGCAAGCGAGGCGGGTAGGGCGGCCCTGGCATTTGGTGCGGACGGTTTCTGCGGCTGTCCGCCAAAAAACGAACGTTCATCGGCGGCAATCGGTTCTTGCGTCTCGAAAGGCAGCTCGTCGTCGGAAGATGTCGAAACAGGCCCCTTCGCCATCGGATCGTCACCCGTTGTGCGACGGCAGACCGGGGCGGTCGAGCCCACCCGGCGACAGTGTGAAGATCTCGCAGCCATCGGAGGTGACGCCGACGGTATGTTCGTACTGCGCCGACAGCGAGCGGTCGCGGGTGACTGCCGTCCAACCGTCGGCCAACACCTTCACATGCGGCCGGCCGAGGTTGATCATCGGCTCGATGGTGAAGATCATGCCTTCGCGCAGTTCCGGCCCCTCATTGGCGCGGCCGTAATGCAGGATATTCGGCGAATCGTGGAACAGCCGGCCGACACCGTGGCCACAGAAATCGCGCACCACCGAACAGCGCTCGGCCTCTGCATAGGTCTGGATCGCCTCGCCGATCGCGCCGGTGCGGGCGCCAGGCCTGACGGCGGCAATGCCGCGCATCAGCGATTCATAGGTGACCTCGAGCAGCCGCTCGGCAGCACGCTTGACGACGCCGACGGGATACATCCGGCTGGAATCGCCATGCCAGCCGTCGAGCACGAAGGTGACGTCGATATTGACGATATCGCCGTCACGCAGCGGCTTGTCGTTCGGAATGCCGTGGCAGACGACGTGGTTGATCGAGGTGCAGGTCGATTTGGTATAACCGCGATAGTTCAGCGTCGCCGGATAGGCGCCGTGATCCATGCCGAAATCGAAGACGAACCTGTCGATCTCATCGGTCAGCAGGCCGGGCTTGACGATGTCGGCAAGCGCATCGAGGCAGCGAGCGGTCAGCTGGCATGCCCTTCGCATGCCCTCGAATGCTTGCGCGTCATAAAGCCGGATGGCGCCCGTATTCTTCGGGGGCGCAGTAGAGGCTTCGATATAGTTCACCATTGCAGGGCCTTAGCGGAGATTGTTAGATTTGTTCATAATGCAGCTATGCCGGGTTCGTCCATCACGATCAACCGCCCGGACGAGATTTCTGAGCGGATCCGATCGCCCAACGTGCAGTCTTCCACATCCGTTCGACGGACAATCCTCGGTCCGGCTGGAATATCCACAATCTTCCCAAAGGGATAGGATTGATTGCGTGAAGTCTCCCCGTTACTCACCGATTGGTGACAGCGGGGAAGGGTCGATCATGCTGAATGAAGCCGTAAATCTTGAAAATTCACCCGGGACCGGCGAGGGGCCGGAACGGCGCGTGCGTGATCGCGGCGCCACCGAGCGCGCCATCCTTGCCGCCGCCAAGGGGCTGCTCGCCGAGGAAGGCTTCCAGAATTTCGGCATCAATGCGGTCGCCCGCCGCGCCAGTTGCGACAAGCAGCTGATCTATCGTTACTATGGCGGCCTCGACGGCCTGGTCGAGGCGATCGGCGCCGATCTCGGCACGTGGGTGAAGGATCGCATCCCGGAAGACGCCGGCGGCATGTTCCTGCTCACCTATGGCGACCTGATGGAGCGGCTGTCGCTTCTTCTCCTCGACGCCTTGAGAAGCGATCCGCTGATGCGCCGCATCCTCGCCTGGGAGATATCGGAAAACACCGAGCAGGTGAGGCGCTTGTCCGAGGCGCGTTCGAAGGCGCTCGCTCTCTGGCTAGAACGCATGCGCGGCTCGCTGGCGCCGCCGAAGGCCGTGGATGCCGCAGCCGTCAACGCCGTCGTCATCGCCGCGATCCAGCACCTCGTGCTTGCCGCTGCGGCCGGCGGGCAGTGCGCCGGCCTGTCGCTGAAAACACCCAAGGACTGGGAGAAGGCGGCAACGGCGCTGAAGCGCATCGTGCGTGGCGTCTACGGCTGATACCTGCCCTATCCACAGGGGGCGGGCGCCGTGTTAACCTTAACAAATGGTTTACGTTGCGTGGGGGTGCTTAACGCGACAGTCTGGCGGCGAGCAGAGATGGTATGAGTAGAAGCCCCGAGTGACGCCCATGGGAACCAAGATCGCTAAAGCCGCGTTTCTGGTGACGGCGATGATGTTTTTCGCAGTCCTGGCGCTGGATATCGCAATTCCGACGCTAGTGCTTTGCATCATGGCATTGTCGACCTGGTTGGTCTCCCTCGATCTGCCCCTGGCGCGCAAGCATGGAGGAGAGGCCGCATGAAGTGGTTTCTGATCTTCTGGGCCGGCCCCATCGTCTTTCTGGGCGGATGGTACTGGCTTTCCTATTACGACATGAGTTTCGGCATCTTCATGCTGAGCCGGCAGGTCCATGACCTGACGTTCGAACTTTACGGCGAGGCGCTCGGCATTCCGCCGGAGACCATCCCGCCGCTCGTTGCCCGCGCGATCGCGGTGGACAGCCTCGTCGTCTTCGCCATCCTGGCCTTCCGGAAGCGCAAGTCGATCATTGCCTGGTGGAAGGCGCGTCAGGCGCTGAATTCGTCTCCATCAGACCTTGCCAGCAAGGAAAGCCTGTCGAGCGCGCCCTGAAGGATGAAGCTTGCCGCGGCCGAATCGATCCGTTCGGCCCGCTTGGCGCGGGAGACGTCCATTTCGAGCAGCGTCCGTTCGGCCGCAACCGTCGAAAGCCGCTCATCCCAATAGACGAAGGGCAGCGCCGTCTTCTGCTCCATATTACGCACGAAGGCGCGTGTCGCCTGCACGCGCGGACCTGCTGATCCATCCATGTTCATGGGTAGGCCGATAACAAAGCCTGCGACCTTTTCCGATTGTGCGAAGTCGAGCAGCGCCTGCGCATCGATGGCGAACTTGACGCGGCGGATCACCGTGCGCGGCGTGGCGAAGCGCCGTCCGAGATCGGACATCGACAGCCCGATCGTTTTGGTGCCGAGATCGAGGCCGGCAATTGCCTGTCGCGGAGCGAGCGTTTCGGCCATTTCCTCGATCGTCAGCACCGTCATCGCCGTTTCATCCCGTCAAAACAAATTGAAGTCGCCGCCGCTTTTCTTTGCGGCCGCATAAGATATGTCCTTAAAGCATGTCGCGCAAAAGTGTGCCGCGGTTTTGCGATAACGACATGCGCAAAAACAAAGATCTAAAATGCTGGAGCGAATCTGAAAGATTGCGACGCGTTTTAGGGCATGACGCCGAAAAGTGTGAGCGGTTTTCGGACGACATCATGCTCTCATTCTTTGATGTGGCATCGAAACCGGCTTTGCATCACGTAATAAGGAGACATTTCATGAAGATCACCTGGCTCGGCCATTCCGCCTTCCGCATCGAGACATCAAAGGCGAAGATCCTGCTCGATCCATTCCTCAGCTATAACGCCTCCTTTTCCGGCCAGGATATCAAGGATGTTTCTGCAGGCATCACTCACATCCTGTTGACGCACGGCCATGGCGATCATGTCGGCGATACCGTGGCACTCGCCAAGGAAACCGGCGCTGTCGTTCTCGCCAATGCCGATCTCGCCGCTTGGCTCGGCTCCAAGGGCGTCGACAAGATCGAGATGGGCAATACCGGCGGCACGATCGCGCTCGGCAGCTTCTCGGCAACCTTCACCAATGCGCTGCACTCCTCCGCCCAGATCACCGAGGACGGCGTCTCGCACGCACTCGGCAACGCCAACGGCCTGATGCTGCATTTCGACGACGAAGCCTCGATCCTTGCCATGGGCGATACCGACATCTTCTCCGACATGGCGCTGATCAATGAATTGCACCAGCCCGATATCGGTTTCGTGCCGGTCGGCGACCGCTTCACCATGGGCGGCGCTGTGGCAGCACTTGCCTGCCGGCGCTATTTCAACTTCAAGACCGCGATCCCCTGCCACTACGGCACCTTTCCGATCATCGACCAGACGGCCGAAAAATTCGTTGCCGGCATGGACGGATCGAAGACGGATGTGAAGGCGATCAGGCCTTCCGAGAGCCTGTCGATCTGACGAAATCCCGTTGCACACGGCGGACATGGCCTTTATAGCGGGTAGGAAAAATCCTATCCGGAGAATGCCATGTCCGTCGATCTTGCCACCGTGAAGCGCGTCGCCCGCCTTGCTCGTATTGCCGTCTCCGAGGACGAGGCAAATCGCATGGTCGGCGAGCTGAACGGCATCCTTGGCTTCGTCGAGCAACTCTCCGAAGTGAATGTCGACGGCGTCGAGGCGATGACGTCGGTGACCCCGACGGCGATGAAGAAGCGGACCGATGAGGTGACCGACGGCAGCAAAGCAGCCGATATCGTCGCCAATGCGCCCGTCACCGACCACAATTTTTTCCTGGTGCCGAAAGTCGTCGAATAAGGCTTCGAAGTCTCTTTCCGACCCTGTTGCCATTCCAGATCTGAAGCGAAAACACGATGAGCGAACTCACCAGCCTGACCATTGCCGAAGCCCGCCAGAAGCTGCGCGCCAAGGAAATCACCGCGATCGAACTGACCGAAGCCTATATCTCGGCGATAGATGCGGCCAATGGCCGGCTTAACGCCTATATCAAGGTCACGCCGGATCTCGCCCGCGTCATGGCGAAGAACTCCGACGAGCGCATCGCCGCCGGCAAGGCAGGCGAACTCGAAGGCATTCCGCTCGGCATCAAGGATCTCTTTGCCACCGTGGGTGTCCACACCCAGGCCTGCAGCCATATACTCGATGGTTTCGAGCCGCGTTATGAATCGACCGTCACGCAGAACCTCTGGGATGACGGCGCCGTCATGCTCGGCAAGCTCAACATGGACGAATTCGCCATGGGCTCGTCGAATGAAACATCCTATTACGGCCCAGTGATCAATCCCTGGCGCGCCGCAGGCTCCAACCAGCAGCTCGTGCCCGGCGGCTCGTCGGGCGGTTCGGCCGCAGCCGTCGCTGCGCATCTTTGCGCCGGCGCCACCGCAACCGATACCGGCGGCTCGATCCGCCAGCCGGCCGCCTTCACCGGCACCGTCGGCATCAAGCCGACCTATGGCCGTTGCTCGCGCTGGGGCACCGTCGCCTTCGCCTCTTCGCTCGACCAGGCAGGCCCGATCGCCCGCGACGTACGCGATGCCGCGATCCTTTTGAAGTCGATGGCAAGCGTCGACGCAAAGGACACGACATCGGTCGATCTGCCGGTGCCGGATTACGAAGCAGCTCTCGGCCAATCGCTGAAAGGCATGAAGATCGGCATCCCGAACGAATATCGTGTCGACGGCATGCCGGATGAGATCGAGACGCTTTGGCGCCAGGGCATCGCCTGGCTGAAGGAAGCCGGTGCCGAAATCGTCGACATCTCGCTGCCGCATACCAAATACGCTCTTCCAGCCTATTACATCGTCGCTCCCGCCGAGGCATCTTCGAACCTCGCGCGCTACGACGGCGTGCGCTACGGCCTGCGTGTCGACGGCAAGGATATCGTCGACATGTATGAGAAGACGCGTGCTGCGGGCTTCGGCAAGGAAGTCAAGCGCCGCATCATGATCGGCACCTACGTGCTGTCGGCCGGTTATTACGATGCCTATTACATCCGCGCGCAGAAGGTGCGCACGCTGATCAAGCGCGATTTCGAACTCGCCTTCGACGCCGGTGTCGATGCCATCCTGACGCCGGCAACGCCGTCGTCGGCCTTTGGCGTTGCCGATGAGAACCTCGCCGCCGATCCGGTGAAAATGTATCTGAACGACATCTTCACGGTGACGGTCAACATGGCGGGCCTGCCCGGCATCGCCGTGCCCGCCGGCCTCGACCACAAGGGCCTGCCGCTTGGCCTGCAGCTGATCGGCAAACCCTTTGACGAGGAAACCCTCTTCAAGACCGCCCATGTCATCGAGCAGGCAGCCGGCCGGTTTACGCCGGCCAAGTGGTGGTAACGGATCTAACGATCCGAAGAATAGCGGCTGCCGACCACGAAGCGGTCGGCGCCGTCGGTTTTGCCGCATGGGCCGCCAGCGATGCCTTCGAGGACAGCTATCTCGATCCCGATGTGATCGCCAGGGTGCGGCACGAGTTCGCCATCTTTCCTAAGGAAGCGAAAGGCGAGGTCTTCGTTGCCGAACGGGACGAGACGATCGTCGGCTGGGGCGCGCGTGAAAATCAATCGAACTATATGTCCGACCTCTGGGTGCATCCCGATCACCAGGGCAACGGCGTCGGCCGGGCTCTCCTGCTTCATTTGTGCGACTTGATGGCTGCAGAGGGGTTGGCGACGGCCAGGCTCGACACGCACGCCGGGAATAAGGGCGCAATCCGGCTCTACGAACGCTGCGGCTTCACCATCTTCTGGCGTGGCCGCGAATTTTCCAAGAGCATGGGCGTCTCGCTTGAAAAGGTGCATCTGGAGAAGCGGTTGGCTGACCGATAGCGGGAACCAGCAAGGAGGTCTTATGGCGAACAGTGATCTTGCGCAATTGATCGAGGCAGTTGATCGCCTCGCTGCCAGCGGTTTCACCATGGGCGCGGAGTGGCAGGCGGTCCACGACATCTGCCAGCGCCACGAAGGCGAACAGCCGTTCGACTGGGGGCACGCCCTTTGCCATCGCATCGAGGGCGATGACTGGAACGCCGACTACTGGTATCGCCGCGCCGGCAAGGCGCGTGGCACGGGCACGATGGCCGACGAGTGGTCGGCGATGCGGACGGAACTCTCTGCAAAGGCTTGAGGCGATATCCCGATCGCGCCCGTTCGAGACGCGATCAGGAGTGCCACTATTACCTGTTGTTCAGCTGCGACCTGACCAATCTCAGCCCTCTTTCGGTGATCCGGTAGGGCTGACCGCCTGAGGACTTGATTGCCCTCAGGCGCTTCAGCCTGCGGAAGAGATCAAGGTCGACGCCGGGATAGAGCCAGCCGTCGCGGGTGAAGCAACTGACCGCCTCAATCTTCCTGTCGTCGTCGCGGGTAATTTCAATGCGGCCGCCTTGGGCCATGAGATGCAGGATGCGCTGCTCCGTGCGAGAAATGTCCATGTGTGAGATCCGGTATCGCGCCCGGCAGGGCGCACAAAAACGATCTGGCGCTCATTCGAACGTCAGGGCTTCGTTTTTTTCGGGCCCATGCGCGCAAGCGAACTTGCGGGCAGGGCCTTTACCGGGTCTCAGGCAGGCTCAACATAAAACACCTCGATAGGGTTTATTATTCAGCCCGGAAAATTCGGTCAAGAGCGTGTTCTCAGCTCAAAACCAGTCGAAAACCTCACTTTTGCCCGATCATCCCTTTGGAGGTACTGGTAAATTCCGCGACTCAATGGTCTAGTTGAGGTGTAACGCGGAGGTGTCGTTGATCCACATTCGCAATGCCCGCGACGGTGAAGCGGAGCTATTGAGCGAGATCGGGCTGAGGGCCTGGCAAAATGCGATGGCGTCGATCGGCGAATCGGACGCGATGATCGATGCAGCGCGCAACGCCTTTCGGAACTTCGTGGAAAACGACTGGCTGACCATCACCGTCGTCGAGCAGAACGGCCAGGTCGCAGGCTGGGCGGCGCGCGAGGGATTGGACGAAACCATCTCGGATTTCTGGATCGATCCCGTCTTCACCCGCCAGGGCCTCGGTTCGGCCCTTCTCGTCCGCATCGAAAAGGAGATCGCCGATCAGGGCCTCGAGAAGGCGGCGATGCAGACCCATTCCGGCAATAGCGAGGCGATCGGCTTCTTCCGGAAGCACGGCTACAGCATCCATTGGCTGTCGGTCGCCTACAATCCGAAGCTTGATCGCGACGTACCCTCCGTTGGACTGACGAAACAGCTCGTTTCGGATAGCCAAGGCGCGTATGGGCTGGAATTCTGATGCTTCAAAAATCCTGAAGAAGGAGAGGGCTCCATTGCGGCAAGAAGGCGAGCACAGCAATCAGTGCGCCGTGCAGGATCAGGATCGCCGCCAGGATTGACCGGAACGGCTCCTTTCTCGTCTTGTGCCGCAGCAGCTGCTGTGCAGCCAGCGCGCCAAGGCTGCCGCCGATCAACGCAAGGATGAGAAGTGTGCGCTCGCTGATGCGCCGCCTGCCGTGACGTGCCGCCTGCTTGTCAAAGAAATAGATCGAGAACACCAAGAGGTTCAGCGCCAGAAACAGTATGGCCCATTTGATAATATCGATCATCGTCATAGGGGAACCCTACCGCGGCTCCGTTAATGGACGGCAAAACCGCAATGCGCGCCATGGCGAAAGCCTTGCACCGGCACGCCATTTCCTTTACCTCACCAGTGGAAAAGAACAGCCTGCAAAGAGCATCAGATGACCCTTGTCGACGTCCGCACGCCTGATCCGAAACGCTTCATCCCCGGCGCCACCGGCGACTGGGAAGTCATCGTCGGCATGGAAGTCCATGCCCAGGTGCTGTCCAATTCGAAGCTCTTCTCCGGCGCCTCGACGGAATTCGGCAAGCCGCAGAATTCGAACGTCTCGATGGTCGACGCCGCCATGCCCGGCATGCTGCCTGTGATCAACGAGGAATGCGTCAAGCAGGCTGTTCGCACCGGCCTCGGCCTGAAAGCCCAGATCAACAAGCGCTCCCTGTTTGATCGCAAGAACTATTTCTATCCCGACCTGCCGCAGGGCTATCAGATCTCGCAGTTCAAGGATCCGATCGTCGGCGAGGGCAAGATCGTCATTTCGCTCGGGCCGGATCGCCAGGGCCAGTTCGAAGATATCGAGATCGGCATCGAGCGCCTGCATCTGGAACAGGATGCCGGCAAGTCGATGCATGACCAGCACGCGACCATGTCCTATGTCGATCTCAACCGTTCCGGCGTTGCCCTGATGGAGATCGTCTCCAAGCCCGATATGCGCTCGTCCGACGAGGCCAAGGCCTATATGACCAAGCTGCGCTCGATCGTGCGTTATCTCGGCACCTGCGACGGCAACATGGACGAGGGCTCGATGCGCGCCGACGTCAACGTCTCCGTCCGCCGTCCGGGCGAGGATTTCGGCACGCGTTGCGAGATCAAGAACGTCAACTCCATCCGTTTCATCGGCCAGGCGATCGAATATGAAGCCCGTCGCCAGATCGGCATTCTGGAGGACGGTGGCAAGATCGATCAAGAGACTCGCCTCTTCGACCCGAACAAGGGCGAAACGCGCTCGATGCGCTCCAAGGAGGATGCGCACGACTATCGTTATTTCCCCGATCCGGATCTGCTGCCGCTCGAATTCGACGACGCCTTCATCAAGGCGCTCGAAGCCGATCTGCCGGAACTGCCTGACGACAAGAAGGAGCGCTTCGTGCGCGAGCTCGGCCTGTCGATCTACGACGCCTCGGTGCTCGTTTCCGAAAAAGCGATCGCCGATTATTTCGAAGCCGTCGCCGCAGGCCGTGACGGCAAGACGGCCGCCAACTGGGTGATCAACGATCTGCTCGGCGCACTGAACCGCACCGGCAAGGACATCGAGCAGACGCCGGTTTCGCCGGCCCAGCTCGGCGCCATCATCGATCTCATCAAGGCGGGAACCATATCCGGCAAGATCGCCAAGGATCTCTTCGAGATCGTGCTCGCCGAGGGCGGCGATCCCGCCGAGATCGTCGAGGCGCGCGGCATGAAGCAGGTGACGGATACCGGCGCGATCGAAAAGGCCGTGGACGAGATCATCGCGGCCAATCCCGATCAGGTCGAAAAGGTCAAGGCGAAACCGACCATGGCAGCATGGTTCGTCGGCCAGGTGATGAAGGCGACCGGCGGCAAGGCCAATCCGCAGGCTGTTCAGGCCCTCGTCAAGGCGAAGCTCGGCATCGAGGAGTAAGCGGTGTATTTCGTCCGCACCGCCGGCGAGCGCGACCTGGAGAAGGTGCGCGCCCTCTTGGTGGAGAGCTTTCATGCCACCTATGACAGCCTGCATGGCAAAGCCAAGGTGGCGGATCTGATCGCCCATCTCTTTTCGCCGGCGGCGCTGAAGACGCGCCTCGTGCGAAAGGATGCCGAATTCCTCGTTGCCGATGACGGCCGCAATATTGGCGGCATGGGTTATGCGGCAATGTCGCAGCAATTGACGAAGACTGTCATGCTGCATCTCCTCTATGTCAGGCCGGCGCTGCAGCGCCAAGGTATCGGCCGCGATATCTTCGCCGAGCTCGAAACCTGCTTTCCCGATGCCGAGATCATGCGCCTCGAAGTCGAACCGCAAAACGCTGCCGCGATCGCCTTCTATCGCACGCACGGCTTCACCGAGATCGGCCGCAACGAGAATAGCGGAGCCGGACAATCCGGCATTCCGGCGCTGATCTTCGAAAAACCACTCGAAGGGCATTGAGACTGTGGCGGCCGAGTTGCCCGACATTCTCATTCGTCCGGCGCGCCGGGAAGACCTGCCGGCGCTGGTGGCCATGTTTTCGGCCGACGCACTCGGCGGTCACGGCGATACCACGGAAGCTGAAGCCTTCCCGGATTATCTCAGGGCCTTCGCCGTCATCGAGGCTTCGCCCGACCAGACGCTTTACGTCGCAGAGCGCGGCGGCGAGGTCGTCGGCACGTTCCAGACGATGGTGACGACGTCGCTCACCGGCCGAGGCTCCTCGGCGATGATTATCGAGGCGGTGCAGACACGCGCCGATATGCGCGGGCAGGGGGTCGGCGGACTGATGATCGAATTCGCCATTGCCGAGGCAAAAGGCCGCGGTATCGGGCGGGTAGCGTTGACCTCGAATGCGATACGCAAGGATGCCCATCGTTTCTATGAAAGGCTGGGCTTCAAGCCCTCGCATCTCGGCTTCAAGATGGCTTTGAAATGACCCGTGACTGTCGCGGAATCGCTGGACAATTCGGCTTGGCGACGGCATAAGCGAGGAAACGAATTCTGGTTTGGCTCGCATCTGGCGGGCACAAGGAAAAGACATGTGGAATCTTCTGGTTCAGACCTTTACCTGGTGGAACGGTCAGACGATGGGCACGCGTTTTGCGACCTGGCGTTTTGGCAAGCGCGTCGGCGAGGATGAATTCGGCAACGTCTACTACGAAGGCGGCATGTCCTCCTACGGCCTGCCGAAGCGTTGGGTGATCTACAAGGGTTATGCCGAAGCCTCCGCCATTCCGCCGGGCTGGCATGGCTGGATGCATCATCGCACCGATGTTCCCCCGTCCAAGGAAAACTACGTCGCCAAGGATTGGCAGAAGCCGCACCGGCCCAACCATACCGGTTCGCCGCAGGCCTATCGTCCGGCGGGCTCCATCGCCGTTCCGGGTGAACGTCCGCGCGTCACCGGCGATTACGATGCCTGGACGCCGGGCAACTGAGACGGCTCGACCGGGCGATCCAAAGACCCGGCTTTTGGCCACAATTGACCTTTACCCGCAGGTTGGCCGCGCTTGACCGCGGCCGCGAACTGAAAATGTCTGGAGACGGGTACATATGAAGCTCTTCACGCGGAACATGGTCCTGCGTGCCGCCGGATCGCTGCTGGCGCTCTCGGCCCTGCTTCCACCAGTTGCGGCAAATGCCGCACGCATCGAAAATCCGGTTGCCGTCTTTTCCGGCCTCGACAAGATCACCGGCCGCATCACGACCTTCGACGTCTACGTCAATGAGACGGTACAGTTCGGTGCGCTGCAGGTAACGCCGAAGGCCTGTTATTCGCGCGACCAGTCGGAAGCACAGAAGATCGACGGTTTCGTCGAGGTCGACGAGATCACCCTCGACCGCAAAATCCGCCGCATCTTCACCGGCTGGATGTTCGCCGCCAGCCCCGGCCTCAACGCCGTCGAGCACCCGATCTACGACGTCTGGCTGAAGGACTGCAAGACAAGCTCGGACGTCCCGGCTCCTGACGGCACCAAGGCGACAGCCCGCTAAAGCGCATCGCAATCTTTCAGATTCGCTCCTCGCGCTTGTCTTTGTTTTCCGCATGTCGTCATCGAAAAACCGCTACACACTTTTGCGCGACATGCTTTGGCGCGTGCCGCCCGAAGCAGGCAGCGTTTGGGTTAAAACTTAAGGTGCGGCGATTCCATCGCCGCGGTAAGCATCGCGGCATAATCGGCCTTCGGAACGTCGATCGCTCCGAATGTCTTCAGGTGCTCGGTGGTGAACTGGGTGTCGAGCAGGGTGAAGCCCCTTTCCCGCAGCCGGTCGACCAGATGAACGAGGCAGATCTTCGAGGCATCCGTTCGGCGCGAGAACATGCTTTCGCCGAAGAAGGCCGAGCCGAGCGAGACGCCGTAGAGGCCGCCGACCAGCTCATTGCCCTCCCAGGCTTCGACGGTATGGGCATGGCCCATGTCGAAGAGCGTCGAATAAAGCGATCTGATCGTCCTGTTGATCCAGGTGCTCGGGCGCCCGGATGTCTCCTCCGCACAGGCAGCGATGACCTGATCGAAAGCGTGATCGAAACGGATCTCGAAGGGTTTCTTGCGCACCGTCTTGGCAAGGCTTTTCGACACATGGAAATGGTCGAACGGCAGCACGCCGCGCAGTTCCGGTTCGACCCAGAAGATTTCCGGGTCGTCGGCGGATTCGGCCATCGGGAAGAGGCCGATGGAATAGGCGCGCAGGAGAATGTCAGGGGTTATGCCTGGTGACTTCCTGCGCGATCCTGCCATTCCTGTCCTATGCCGCCGGTGTATTGGCGAGGTATTCTTCCAGCCAGTGGATGTCGTAATCGCCGTTGGCGATATCCTGGTTGGAGACGAGATCCTGGAACAGCGGCAGCGTCGTATTGATGCCGTCGACGACGAATTCGTCGAGCGCCCGGCGCAGGCGCATCATGCATTCGACGCGGGTACGGCCGTGCACGATCAGCTTGCCGATGAGGCTGTCGTAATAGGGCGGGATCTTGTAGCCCTGATAGGCGCCGGAATCGATGCGCACGCCGAGGCCGCCCGGCGCGTGGAAATGCGTGATCGTACCGGGCGAAGGCACGAAGGTGCGCGGGTGCTCGGCATTGATACGGCATTCGATGGCGTGACCGGAAAAATGTACTTCATCCTGCGTCACCGAGAGACCGCCGCCGGAAGCGACGCGGATCTGCTCGTGCACCAGGTCGATGCCGGTGATCGCTTCGGTGATCGGATGCTCCACCTGCAGGCGGGTGTTCATTTCGATGAAATAGAACTCGCCGTTTTCGTAGAGGAATTCGATCGTGCCGGCGCCGCGATATTTCAGCTTCTTCATGGCGTCGGCGCAGACCTGGCCGATCTTCATGCGCTGCTCGACGTTGAGTGCCGGCGAATTCGCCTCTTCCCAGACCTTCTGATGGCGCCGCTGCAGCGAGCAGTCGCGCTCGCCGAGATGGATGGCATTGCCTTCGCCGTCGCCGAACACCTGGATTTCGATGTGGCGCGGCTTGCCGAGATATTTTTCCATGTAAACGGCATCGTTGCCGAAGGCGGCTGCCGCTTCCGTGCGCGCCGTCGACCAGGCCTCGATCAGGTCGGCCTCGCTCTTGGCGACCTTCATGCCGCGTCCGCCGCCGCCGGCCGTGGCCTTGATCAGCACGGGATAGCCGATTTCAGCCGCCGTCTTCAGCGCATCCTCTTCGGTCTTCACTTCGCCGTCCGAGCCCGGAACGACGGGAATGCCGAGCTCGAGCGCCGTCGTCTTGGCGGTGATCTTGTCGCCCATGATGCGGATATGGTCGGCCGTCGGCCCGATGAAGGTAATGCCGTGGGCTTCGAGGATATCGGCGAACTTGGCATTCTCCGACAGAAAGCCGTAGCCCGGATGCACGGCGTCAGCGCCGGTGATCTCGCAGGCGGCGACGATCTGGTGGATGTTGAGATAGCTCTCGCGCGAGGAGGGCGGGCCGATGCACACACTTTCGTCGGCAAGGCGCACATGCATGGCATCGGCGTCGGCGGTGGAATGAACCGCGACGCAGGCGATACCCAGCTCCTTGCAGGCCCGGAGCACGCGAAGGGCGATTTCCCCGCGATTGGCGATGAGGATTTTCGAAATCATGGGCATCGGCCTATTCGATGACGACGAGGGCTTGGCCGTATTCGACGGGATGTCCGTCATCGACGAGGATCTCGGTCACCTTGCCTGACTTCGGCGAGGGGATCTGGTTCATCGTCTTCATCGCTTCGATGATGATCAACGTCTGGCCTTCCTTGACGGTTGCGCCGACTTCGATGAACGGCCGCGCGCCCGGAGCCGGCGCCATGTAGACGGTACCCACCATCGGTGCATTGACGACATTGGCCGGGTTGCGGCTGGGAGCTGCGGCAGGCGCAGCAACGGCTGACGCAGCGGCGGCTGCGGGCGCGGCATAACCAGGTGCTGCGATCGGCGCCTGGACATATTGCGGCGTGCCGGCGCGCGAAACGCGGATGCGCAGGTCGTCCTGCTCAACCTCGATCTCCGTCAGATCCGTTTCGTTCAGAATATTGGCGAGATCGCGGATCAGTGCCTGGTCGATACCCGATTTCTTTTCAGCCATGGTGTTGCCCTGTCTTCTTCTTATGCCGTGATGTTCTTCAGCGCGTGGAGCGCCAGGATGTAGCTGTGAGGCCCGAAGCCGCAGATCACGCCTTTGCATGCGGGCGCGATCATCGACTTGTGGCGGAATTCTTCCCGTGCATGCACGTTGGATATGTGGAGCTCGACGACGGGAATGGAAATAGCGCGGATCGCATCATGCAGCGCGACCGATGTATGCGTATAGGCGCCTGCATTGATGGCAACGCCGACGGCCTTTTCGTCGGCCTCATGGAACCAGTCGACGAGCGTGCCTTCGTGGTTGCTCTGACGGAAGTCGATATCGAGGCCGAGTTCGCGGCCCGCGGCCTTGCAGTCCGCCTCGATGTCCTTGAGCGTCTTGCCGCCATAAATGCCGGGCTCTCGTTTACCCAGCATGTTGAGGTTGGGGCCGTTCAGGACAAAAATCGTTTGCGTCATCGAATGTTCCGTAAAATGTACGACGGCAACCTATAGACTCCGCGAAGGCTGAATGAAAGCCCTTACGGATTGGCCAGCGGCAATCGTGCCACATTTGTCCACATGGTTGAAACACTTCGATTTTGGCGATTTGATGGGCTGACGGCTGGCGACTGGTTTGCTCAGCAGGCGGTCTTGCCGCAGCTGCGCATGTTCTTGACCTTGGCTTCGAGATCGTCGAGCCCGACGGCGCCGGGCACCAGTTCGTTGCCTATCACATAGGAGGGCGTGCCGCTGATGCCGAGACTGGAGGCGAGCTGGTAGGTCGCCTGGACTATACCGTCATTCGGGCTTTTTGCCATCTCGGCGCGGATCTTGTCCTCACTGACGCCGAGCGAAGCGGCGACCGCGACCGCCGTTTCGTCAGAGGCGCGGCCTTCGGTGCCGAGAAGGGCGACATGGAAATCGGCATATTTCTCCGGTGCGAGCTTGCGGAAGGCGTCGGCCACCTTGTGGGCGGCGACTGAATCCGGCCCGAGGATCGGGAATTCCTTGAGGACGAAACGGACGTTCTTGTCCTTCTTCAGCATCGCCTGCATGTCGGGAAGCGCATGGCGGCAATAGCTGCAATTATAATCGAAGAATTCGACGACAGTGACATCACCCTTGGGATTGCCGAGCGTAACGTCATTCTTCGATTCGAAGATGTCGGTGCTGTTCTCTTCGATCGCCATATTGGCCTTCACCGACCGCTGGGCCTCCTGCTTCTTCTGCAGCGCATCCTGGACTTCGAGCATGATCTCGGGGTTCTCGATCAGGTATTGCTTGATGAATTCGCCGAACTCCTTCTTCTGCTGGTCGTCGAGCGCTGCCGCCGGAAGCGGAAGGGCGATCGATGCGGCAAGCGCCAGTGCGGTGAAGGTCTTCGGGAAGAATGCCATGATATCCTCGTCATCGGCGATATGGTCGTCTCTTCATCGAGAAGACCGTCGCCGGGTTAATGGACTTGAATGCGTCGCGTCAAGGTACGGTGCGTTCGGTTCTGCTCAAACCAGAATTTTTCGTCCGCGCGCGGCCCTCGCGGGATTGTGATGAGCCGATTAATGCGGCAATTGTCGGGCCGTGATTTCAGAAGCTGAGCGAGAAACGATCTTGTTTTCCATATCGAAACGCAGCGAAGTCGAGTCTTTTCACGCCATGGACGTCCTGGCGGAGGCGACGAAGCGGCGTGCGGCCGGCCATCCCGTCATCTCGATGGCGGTTGGCCAGCCCTCGCATGCGGCACCTCTAGGGGCCCTCGAAGCGGCGCGCGCAGCCCTTGCCGAAGGCCGGATCGGTTATACCGATGCGCTGGGGACGGCACGGCTGAAATCGGCGCTCGCCTGGCACTACAAGGATCGCCACGGCCTGGAGATCGATCCCAAGCGCATCGCCATCACCACCGGTTCCTCGGCCGGCTTCAATCTCGCCTTCCTGTCGCTCTTCGATGCCGGCGATGCGGTGGCGATCGCAAGACCCGGTTATCCCGCCTATCGCAATATCCTCGGCGCGCTGGGCCTGAAGGTTCTCGAAGTGCCTGTAACGGCCGAGACCCACTTCACCCTGACGCCGCAAAGCCTCGAAGCGGCGCAGAAGGAAAGCGGCATCACGCTGAAAGGCGTGCTGCTCGCAAGCCCCGCCAACCCGACTGGCACAGTGACCGACCGCGAGGGGCTGAAGGCGCTTTCGGATTACTGCGCGGCCCATTCCATCGCCTTCATCTCCGATGAAATCTACCACGGGCTGACCTTCGCCGGCGAAGAGGCGAGCGCACTGGAGCTGACCGACGAGGCGATCGTCATCAACTCCTTCTCCAAATATTATTGCATGACCGGCTGGCGAATCGGCTGGATGGTGCTTCCCGAGCGCCTGGTTCGGCCGATCGAGCGGGTGGCGCAGAGCCTCTATATATCCCCGCCCGAACTTTCTCAGATCGCCGCCACGGCCGCTCTAAGCGCCGGCGCCGAGCTCGATCGTTACAAGGCCAGTTACGCCGCCAACCGCGATTTGCTGATGCGACGACTGCCGCAGATCGGGCTTTCGATCGCCTCGCCGATGGACGGCGCCTTTTACGCCTATCTCGACGTCACCCGCTTCACCAATGACAGCATGGGCTTTGCCAAACGCATGCTCGCGGAAATCGACGTCGCCGCAACGCCCGGTCTCGATTTCGATCCGCTGGAGGGAAATCGAACGCTGCGTCTGTCCTATGCGGGTTCGGAGGCGGAGATCGCCGAGGCGGTGGAGCGAATCGCAGCCTGGTTGAAGTAACGTCCGCTGCCGGGCAAGCGGCGGTGCGCACTCCAATCCTCAGCTACGCCGCGAAAACAGCGAGGCAAGCGTCGAAGACGGTTTGTTGTTCAGCCGCGGCACCACCACGAGCTGCTTGATGTCGCCGCGCTTGTAGGCGGCGAGGAAGCGGCGGTAATCCTTGAACGAGACGCAGCCGTTGGAATCGCCGTTCTTGCCGAGCATGTAGGTGTGGGCGAGCAGGCCGACACGGTCAAAGATGGCGTCCGAACCCTCGACCGGCGTCAGCCGCAGCGCCTCGACGCCGTGAAAAAGGCTCTCGCGCATGGTAAGAACATAGGTGTGCGGCGGCGTCGGTCCGCGCATCTTCTTATTTGCGAAACGCGGGTTGTCGCGCATCTTACCGAGCCCGGAATGGGCCTCGAGCCGCTCGCCGTTCGGCAGATAGACGATGCTGTTTTCGATATCGTAGATCGCCACGCCCGCGCGCAGCTTCGGCGAGAAGACCGGCTTGTCGTAGCGCGGCACTGCATCGTCCTCGTCATCCTCGATCGGCGAGTTTGGCTGGGCGTAGGCAAGCACAGGCTCGGCTGAGCGCTGCGAACCCTTGGAGGCCGGTGTCGGTTTGCCGATGAGGCCATCGGGACGTGCCATCGGCAGCGGCACCGAACCTTCATCCGGCGCCAGCACGAGATCGAAGGGGGGCGCGTCGTCCGCCGCGGCGACGGCCACCGGTGTGGGTGCCGAGGCGGGAATGGAGGCGGTTCTGACAGGAGGTGTGGTTGGCTCGACCGGGGTCGGCGCGATTTGCCGGGATCCGGCATCGGCAAGAGCAAGCAAGGTCGGGAGTTCGGCTGCGGCGACCGCCTCCTTCGAGGGAACAATGATCCGGTCACCGTCGTCTTCGGCCGTCTCTGCCGAGGCGACCTCGACTGGCGCCGCCGCGATCACGTCGTCCTTGCGGAATTTGGCGCTGTCGGAGATCGCCGCCACGACCGGCTGTTCGGCAGCCATGGCGAGCCGATTGTTTTTAGCGAGAACCGCAAGCGCCGTTGCAGCGGCGGCGGTCTTTTCGGCATGGGATTGAATGAGGCTCGCCGTCAGCGGGACCTTCGGCTTCGCATCGAAGGCGGCCAGCCGGTCGGCCTTGCCGACATGGATCAGCCTCTCATGGCGCGTTGACGGAGCCACCTTCGGCGCAGCGCCGAGCTGTGCCAGGCGATCGGACGGAGAATAGGGAGCGGCTATCGAGTGCATCGTCGCGAAGGTCGCGATCAGCCATGTCGAGGTCAGAAATCCGGCGCCGACAACACCGTAAAGGAAACCGCGAGATCTGCGCCAACGGAAAGCAGATCCGCCAAGAGGGGTGACGTCATCGAACGTCCCGACCGCACACGCCATACTACACTCGTCTTTCAAACTCGCTACGCAGGCCGGCGGCACTGACTGACTACACTTCGCCGGGGCCGGTACAGGCGTAAATGGGCCGAATTTAGACCACCCACGACGTCCGACTGTCTCGCAAGGATGACGAATTATGGTTTCTAATTTGTTTACGCTGCGTCGCTCTTTCTTTCGACGTCTCAAAAAGAGATGCGTTGGGCCTTCTCAGGCGCGCTCCATCACATAACTTCCCGGCGCTTCCTCGATCGCGTTCAACGCATCGCCGCCGGGTTTGCGTGCCGGCACGCGTCTGCCGTCATGCGTCTCGATCCAGGCCTGCCAATGTGGCCACCATGATCCTGGCGTCTCGGTCGCCTGCTCGAGCCAGGTCTCGTAGTCCCCCTTGGCGGGGCCGCCCGTCCAGTATTGATATTTCTTCCTGTCGGGCGGGTTGACGACGCCGGCGATATGTCCGGAGCCGGTCACGACGAATTCCACCTTGCCGCCGAAGAACTGGCTGCCGAAGAAGACGGACTTGGCGGGTGCGATGTGATCCTCGCGGGTGGCGAGATTATAGATCGGGATCTTTACGTCCTTCAGCGACACGGACTTGCCGTCGAGGATCATCTCGTTCTGCGTCAGTGCATTCTTGAGATAGCAATTGCGCAGGTAGAAGGCATGGTTTGCCGCTGCCATGCGGGTCGAATCGGCGTTCCAGAACAACAGGTCGAAGGGCAGGGGATCCTGGCCCTTGAGGTAGTTGTTGACGAAATAAGGCCAGATCAGCTCGGAGGCGCGCAACATGTTGAAGGCCATCGACATCTTCGTGCCGTCCAGATAGCCGGCCGCCTGCATATGCTCTTCAAGCGATTCAAGCTGCTCCTCGTCGACGAAGACCTTGAGGTCGCCGGCATGGGTGAAGTCGACCTGGGTGGTGAAGAGTGTCGCGGTTTTGATGCGCTTGTTCTTCTCCTTGGCATGTAGCGCCAGTGTCGCGGCAAGCAGCGTGCCGCCGACGCAGTAGCCGACGGTGTTGACGTCCTTCTCGCCGGTCGCCTTCTCGATTGTATCAAGCGCGAAATCGATGCCCTCGCGGGCATAGGCCGCCCAGTCCTTGTCGGCGTGGCGCGCATCCGGGTTGACCCAGGAAATGACGAAGACCGTCTGACCCTGGTCGACGCACCATTTGATGAAGGATTTTTGCGGATTGAGGTCGAGAATATAGAACTTGTTGATCCAGGGCGGGCAGATCAACAGCGGCCGCTTCAGCACCGTTTCGGTCGATGCCTCGTACTGGATGATCTGGCAAATGTCGTTCTGGGCGATCACCTTGCCTGGCGTCAGCGCCATGTCACGACCGACGGCGAATTTCGTCATGTCGGTCTGGCGAAGGCGAAGATCGCCATGTCCGGCAGCGATATCCTCGGCCAGCATCTTCATCCCCCGCACCAGATTGGCGCCGCTGGTCGCGATCGTCTCGCGGTAGAGCTGCGGATTGGTGGCGATGAAGTTGGTCGGCGAAAGCGCTGCCGTGATCTGCTTCACGTAGAAGCCGGCCTTGTGTTTGGTGTGCTCGTCGAGTCCTTCGGTCTCCGACACCATCTTTTCCACCCAGTCGGTCGTGACGAAATAGACTTGGCGGAGAAAATCGAAGAACGGATTCTTCTGCCAGTCCTCGTCCGAAAAGCGCTTGTCCTTGCGGGTGTCCGGCTCGGGTGGCGTGGGATCGCCCTGCATGCGCTGCATCGAGCGCATCCAGATGCCGAAGAACGAGGACATCAGTTGCGTCTGTGCCTCGAAGGTGCGGCGCGGATCGGAAATCCAGTATTCGGTGACCTTGGAAAGCGTCTTGACCATGTCGGTCATCGGATCGGCGGCGCTTTCGGTGATCTCGCCGCGTTCGCGCGGCGCAAGCCAGGCAGAGGCTGCTTGTCCGAGATTTTCGAGCGCCCGGGCGAAATTCATCGCCATGGCCTCAGGATCCTTCAATAGATAGGGATCGAGATCGGTCGCGTCGAAGCCGGCCTTGCCGCCATTCTCCTGCTTGCTGTCGGTCACCATTTCCTCCGGCGGCAGCACCACTCTTTTTATCCATTCGTTGTACATCGTGATCGAACGAGAAAACAAGTTCCACCCGCATCGGCTCATGCTATTGCTTTGTGGCTGCGACAAATTTAACAGTCGAAGCAGTCAAAACTGGATTTTTGAGGCATGACGAAGAACGGCATTCGGCACATCGCAACCTTCAACCGCACCGCACTGATCTGCGCCGCGGCGGCGATGGCCCTTGCCGGATGCAATCTGACGGCGGAACAAAAAGCTGCAGCCGCCGCCAAGCGAGCGGCGCCGACCGCCGTCGTCATGCCGGCCACCAAGGGCGAGGCGGCCGAGGGCGGCCTTGCAAAATACCAGGACGGCTATCCGAATTTCGGCGCGCCGCTGACCGCCGCCAATGTCCAGATGAGCGACGAGCAGGCGGCCGAACTGCAGCATCAGCTGACGGCACTTGCCGCCCGGCGCAAGGCAGGCGCGCTTTCGGAAGCCGAATATCAGGCCAAGGTCGCCGAAATGCGGCGTCTCGCCGCCGAACACGGCACTGATACGCTGTCTGAAATCTCCAAATAGACCTTGCCTTTCAGGCAATTTGGACGCAAAGCCTTCGGCAAGGATCGGAAGATACGATTTTCCCGATAAAGCGCGTTTCGCGGCCTTTCCGTCAAAGATTCGCCGCGTCGCTTGGGTCTGATGAATACGGCGTTGCGATTCTGAAGTTCGTGTCGCAGCCGCCGGGAGACGGAACGAACTTCGACTGCGGCCCGAAATGCCGCCTTTCCATGGGGAATGAGATGGAAGAGTTTCACAAAGTCCGGCGTTTGCCGCCTTATGTTTTCGAACAGGTCAACCGTTTGAAGGCAAGCGCGCGAGCGGGCGGCGCCGATATCATCGATCTCGGCATGGGAAACCCCGACCTTCCCACTCCTCAGTCGATCGTCGACAAGCTGTGCGAGGTCGTGCAGGATCCGCGCACGCACCGTTATTCCTCTTCCAAAGGTATTCCGGGCCTGCGCCGCGCCCAGGCCGCCTATTATGCCCGCCGTTTCGGCGTCAAGCTCAACCCGGATACCCAGGTGGTCGCCACCTTGGGCTCCAAAGAAGGCTTCGCCAACATGGCGCAGGCAATCACCGCGCCCGGCGACGTGATCCTCTGCCCGAACCCCACCTATCCGATCCACGCCTTCGGCTTTCTGATGGCGGGCGGCGTGATCCGTTCCATGTCGGTGGAGCCGGATGCGAGCTTCTTCGAACCGCTCGAACGTGCCGTCCGGCATTCGATCCCGAAGCCCTTGGCGCTGATCCTCAACTATCCCTCGAACCCGACGGCTTTTGTCGCGACGCTCGATTTCTACAAGGACGTCATCGCCTTTGCGAAAAAGCACGACATCATCGTGCTCTCCGACCTTGCCTATTCGGAAATCTACTTCGACGGCGCCCCGCCGCCGTCGGTTCTCGAAGTGCCGGGCGCGATGGACGTGACCGTCGAGTTCACCTCGATGTCGAAAACCTTCTCCATGCCGGGCTGGCGCATGGGCTTTGCCGTCGGCAACGAGCGACTGATCGCGGCGCTCACCCGCGTCAAGTCCTATCTCGACTACGGCGCCTTCACGCCGATCCAGGTGGCGGCGACGCATGCGCTGAACGGCGACGGTTCCGACATTGCGGAAGTCCGCAACGTCTATAAACGCCGTCGCGACGTCATGGTCGAAAGCTTCGGCAAGGCCGGGTTCGACGTGCCGCCGCCGGCTGCGACGATGTTCGCCTGGGCGAAGATCCCGGAAAAGTTCCGTGATCTCGGTTCGCTGGAATTCTCCAAGCTGCTGGTCGAGAAGGCCGACGTCGCCGTTGCCCCGGGCATCGGCTTCGGCGAAATGGGCGACGACTACGTCCGTCTGGCACTTGTCGAGAACGAACACCGCATCCGCCAGGCTGCGCGCAACATCAAAAAGTTCATGTCGACGGCGGACGAGACGATGCACAACGTCATCTCGCTCAACGCCCACCGTTAATTCCAACCTTGAAGACAGCCGCAGATCTGCGGCTGTCTCTCACGAGAGACATTTCAGGATCGATCCATGGCAGATGCCCTCAAAATCGGCATTGCGGGCTTGGGCACCGTTGGCGCCTCGCTTGTCCGCATCATTCAGCAGAAAAGCAACGAGCTTGCCGTTACCTGCGGGCGTCCGATCACCATCACGGCCGTTTCGGCACGTGACAAGGCGAGGGACCGCGGCATCGATCTTTCCACTGTTACCTGGTTCGACCGGCCGGAAGACCTTGCCGAAAAAGGCGATATCGACGTCTTCGTCGAGTTGATGGGCGGCGCCGAAGGGGCTGCCAACGTCTCCGTGCGCACGGCGCTCCAGCGTGGTCTCCATGTGGTGACAGCCAACAAGGCGCTGCTTGCCTATCACGGCGTCGAGCTTGCGACGATTGCCGAGGAGAAGGGTTCGTTGCTGAACTTCGAGGCAGCAGTCGCCGGCGGCATCCCGGTCATCAAGGCGCTACGCGAATCGCTGACGGGCAATTCCGTCTCGCGCATCTATGGCATCATGAACGGCACCTGCAATTACATCCTGACCAAGATGGAGAAGGAGGGGCTTTCCTTCGCCGAATGCCTCAAGGAAGCGCAGCGGCTGGGCTATGCCGAGGCCGATCCGGCCTTCGATATCGAGGGCAACGACACGGCCCACAAGCTTTCCATCCTCACGACCCTCGCCTTCGGCAATCAGATCGCCGCCGACGACATCTATCTCGAAGGCATCACCAACATCTCGATCGAGGATATCCACGCCGCTGCCGAGCTCGGTTATCGCATCAAGCTCTTGGGCGTTGCCCAGCGCACCGATACCGGCATCGAACAGCGCGTCCACCCCACAATGGTGCCGGTCGATTCGGTCATCGCCCAGGTCGACGGCGTCACCAATGCGGTGGCGATCGAATCCGACGTGCTCGGCGAACTGCTGATGGTCGGCCCGGGCGCTGGCGGCAACGCCACGGCCTCGTCGGTGCTTGGCGATATCGCCGATATCGCCAAGAGCCAGCCGGGCGCCCAGCGCGTGCCGGTGCTCGGCCATCCCGCAGCGACGCTGGAGCCCTACCGCAAGGCGCAGATGCAGAGCCACGAGGGCGGCTATTTCATCCGCCTGACCGTGCTCGACCGCACCGGCGTCTTTGCCAGCGTCGCAACCCGCATGGCCGAAAACAACATATCGCTGGAATCGATCGTCCAGCGCTCCAAACAGCATCTGGCGCCATCGCACCACCAGACGATCATCCTCGTCACCCACGCGACGACGGAAGAATCGGTGCGCAAGGCGGTCGCCTCGATCAAGTCGGAAGGTTATCTCTTCGGTGAGCCGCAGGTCATTCGCATCGAGCGGCCCAAGGAAGAAGGCTGAACCTTTTTCCCTTGCCGGAGGACGTTGAGCCGCCCTGTCTCTGCAGGGCGGTTTTTCTGCTTTTCGTTCAACCCTCCGTTACAGAAGTCTATATTAACAGATACCGAAATATTGATATAACTAAACCATAGATGGTGAGTCGTCTGCGTGGAGAATTTCATGAGCAAGGACAGCCACGCCGGGAAGGGGTATGGCTGCCCGAGCGAGGTGCCGCCGGACCATACTGATATGCTTGAGGAAATCCTCAAGCCGGCCTACCGTGAAATTCGTCAAGAGGTCTCTGATGAGGCTGATGACGAGGAAAACACGGAAGGCCGTAACTGGGCCATTCTGCTGACGCTGTTTTCGTTCGTGCTGGTGCAGTTCGCCGGCATCGCCATGATCATCTGGGCGGTGTTTTGGTAAAAATGCGTGTCTGCAAATCCACCGCTATGTTATCTCCGCTGCTCCTGTAGAAAGAGCAGATGAAGTCAGCGGAGTATGGCATGGCAGATCTCGTCGATCCGATACAGCGCGCGTTTCTCGGCGTGGAGAAATCCGCGCTCGACAATCGCTGGGTCGCGCGGCTCGACCAGGCCGGGCAGAACCGTGCGCTGGCCATGTCGCAAATCCACGGACTGCCGGATCTGATCGCCCGGGTGCTCGCCGGGCGCGGCGTGACGGTAGACGAGGCGATCGAATTCCTCGACCCGACGATCCGCAGCCTGATGCCCGATCCCCATAAGCTGACAGACTGCGAAAAGGCCGCGACCCGCCTCCTGCGCGCGATCGAGCGCGGCGAGAGCGTCGCTATCTTCGGCGACTACGACGTCGACGGCGCAGCCTCCTCGGCCCTGATGTTCCGCTTTCTCAGCCATTTCGGCGTCAGGGCGACCATCTATATCCCCGACCGAGTCTTCGAAGGTTACGGCCCCAATCCGGCGGCGATCAATCAGTTGGTCGACAATGGCGCTCAGCTGATCGTCACCGTCGATTGCGGCTCCACCAGCCACGAGGCGCTGGCCGCCGCTGCCGCGCGCAATATCGATGTCGTCGTCATCGATCACCACCAGGTGACACATGAGCTGCCGCCCTGCCATGCGCTGGTCAACCCGAACCGTGAGGACGATCTCTCGGGGCAGGGGCATCTTTGCGCGGCCGGCGTCGTCTTCATGGTGCTGGTCGCGACGCTCCGGCTGCTGCGCGCGGCCGGTAACAAGCGCATCCTGGCGATCGACCTGCTGCAATGGCTGGATATCGTGGCTCTTGCGACGGTCTGCGATGTGGTGCCGCTGAAGGGCCTCAACCGCGCCTATGTGGTGAAGGGGCTGGTCGCTGCCCGCCACCAGAGCAATGCCGGGCTTGCCGCACTATTGCGCAAGGCGGGGCTCGCGGGTCCCGTGACGCCTTATCATTTCGGCTTCCTGATCGGCCCGCGCATCAATGCCGGCGGGCGGATCGGCGACGCGGCACTCGGAAGCCGGCTGCTGACGCTTGATGACGCCGGAGAGGCTGATGTGATCGCGCAGCGCCTTGACGAGCTCAATCGCGAACGCCAGGCGATGGAGGCGATCATGCTGCAGGAGGCCGAAGCCGAGGCGCTTGCCGAATATGGCGACGGCGAGGGCGCCTCCGTCATCGTCACCGCCCATGAGAAATGGCATCCCGGCATCGTCGGGCTGATCGCGGCGCGGCTGAAGGAGAAGTTCAAACGGCCTGCCTTCGCGATCGCCTTCGATCCCTCCGGCCGGGGCACCGGCTCGGGCCGCTCCATCAACGGCTTCGACATGGGCAGAATGGTGCGGGCTGCTGTCGACGAGGGACTGCTCGTCAAGGGCGGCGGTCACGCCATGGCCGCGGGGCTGACGGTCGAGCGCGCCAATCTCGGCAGGCTGAGAACCTTCTTCACGGAGAAAGCCGAGAGGACGGTGGCCGGCCTCGTCGCCAACGAGACGCTGAAGATCGATGGTGCGATCGGCGCAAGCGGGGCCACCCTCGAACTCATCGACCGCCTGGAGGCCGCCGGCCCCTATGGCTCTGGCCACGCACAGCCGCTCTTTGCCGTGCCGGCGCATCGTTTGCGCGACGCCCGCCTGGTCGGTGAGAAACATGTGAAGGTGACGCTGGAGGCCATGGACGGATCGCGACTCGACGGCATCGCCTTCCGCGCCGCCGACACGCCGCTTGGCAATCTTCTCATCAATTCACGCGGCGCCAGCCTGCATGTCGCCGGTTCGCTCGGTGCCGACCACTACCAGGGTGCACGCCGCATCCAGCTCCGCGTCTGCGATGCTGCGCCGGCGAAATAGAGCAGTCGCGCAAGAGCGCTGACGATGGGAAGTGCCAAGGGGAGAAAGTGGTACGCCCTAGGGGAGTCGAACCCCTCTTCCCAGAATGAAAATCTGGTGTCCTAACCGATAGACGAAGGGCGCTTCCTTCGTGGTGGCGCCCTTATAGTCAGCACCTTCGAAGGCCGCAAGCGCCAAGGCACGAAAAAATCATCGTTTTCGCCGATTTTTTTGCTGCTGTGGAAAATCGCGGCGTTGGTTACGGCGGAGTGGAGAAAAATCGAGCCGGTGGGCTAGGATGGGCCGCGTTGCGCGAACCCGAAGGGTTCTCCTCAAGGGGACTCATAGGGCCGGCCAAGGTCGATCGAAACGGATGACGATGGCCTATCATCAACAGTGGTACGCCCTAGGGGAGTCGAACCCCTCTTTACAGAATGAGAATCTGTCGTCCTAACCGATAGACGAAGGGCGCAGGCAGCCTCGTTAAAATAGGAGCGCACGCCGGCTTCTGCAAGCGGAAGTGATGGCTTCTTTATGGAGAGAAAGTGGTACGCCCTAGGGGAGTCGAACCCCTCTTCCCAGAATGAAAATCTGGTGTCCTAACCGATAGACGAAGGGCGCTTCCTTCGTGGTGGCGCCCTTATAGTCAGGCGTTTTGAATCCCGCAAGCGGAATTGCGGTTTTCTTTCAAAAAAATGACAGGAAATCCGAGTGCGTTCGGGAAGCCGATTATTGAAGCTGAATCAATAAGCTGCCGGTTGTTGCTTTAACGAGACGAGGCGGCGCTGCCCTAACGTAATGTGGAAATCGCGCGGCCGTCAGATCGCTCTTGCCGTCGTTATCGGTGGGCGCTTGCCGCCGCAGCCCCAGTTCCAATCGCGGGTTTTGCCAGTGTCGAGGTGAACCGAATCCGTGTGGCAGTAGGTGCCGACGCCGCCGCGGTCGGGCAACGAGCGGATATAGGCGGCGATATCCCATTTCGTCACGCCGTCGATCTGGATGTCGGCAGCCTCGCAGCTCTTGTGCATCGATTCGTCGGCGCCGCCGACGAGGCGGTTATGCTCTTCGTCACGGTAGCCGGAGGTGACGATAACCGGCCGGCCGAAATGACTTTCGACAATCTTGATCACTTTCAGCAGGTCGGGCTTGAAGCAGCCGACCTCGACCTTGTCGTTCTGGAGATGCAGCCCGTTCGGCGCGATGCGCGTCATGCCGGGCAGGGCCGCCTTGTGCAGCAGGCCCGAGAGGCTGCCGAGCAGGTTTTGCTTCGGCGCGCTGTAGAGCGCGTTCATCGTCGCGGTCGGAATGCTGCCCGTCGCCAGCGACGCCGTCTGCACGGGCGCAAGCTGCGTGCTGCTATTCTGCGATGATTGCTGCGGCAGCACCGGCTCCGCCGGCTGTTGGGGCACGGGCGGCTGGCTGTAGACGCTGCTTCGCGCAGGTGCTGCACCTTCCACCGGCACATAGGCTTGCGGCTGAATGACGGTGGACGTGCTGTTGTTCTGCGGCGCCGGCTGGTGATCGGAAAAGATGCTCATCGCCTGCGCGTTGATCCGGGTCGACTGCAGGACGAGCCCGCCGATATTGGCGGGCGCCGCCGTCGCCGAGCCGGCGGGGGGGACTGCTGCATTCGGATCTTGTGCCACCACCTGAGGCGCACCCTGGACGCCGGAGACGTTGACGAGCCGGGGATCGGTATAGACCGAACGTGGGGCAGGGCTTGCAGGCGCTGCCGTGGCCAGCTGCGGTGCTGCGGCCGGCACAGCCGGAACCACCGCCGCCGAATCCAGCGCCTTCTTGTCCGACGCGCAACCGGACAGCACCAGCACCGAGGTGGCGATCAGCAAAGCGCCCGTCACGGGCATCCGCATCTGCATCTTACGCAAGCGACAGTCTCCAGTTGATGCGGAAAATAAGCGAAAAACGCTTCTCTATCCGCTTCGAGTCGCCAGGAGATTGCCTGCGGCGTCGGATCGCGGCAAGCGCCGAGGCGCCGGCCGGACCCGAAATCGAAAAAGCCGCAAGCCTCGCAAAAGCCTTGCGGCAAAAACCCTTACCAGGCGCCGGTATTGCCCATCGAGGCCCAGGGCTCAGTGGCCGGAAGCGGGTTGCCCTTCTGCAGGATTTCGATCGAGATGCCGTCGGGCGAGCGCACGAAGGCCATGTTCCCGTCGCGCGGCGGCCGGTTGATGGTGATGCCGTTGTCCATCAGATTCTGGCAGGTGGCGTAAATATCGTCGACCTCATAGGCGAGGTGGCCGAAATTGCGACCTCCGCTATAATCTTCCGTGTCCCAATTGTAGGTAAGCTCGAGGCAGGGGGCTTTTTCGCTGCGCGCACGGTCGAGATCGTCGCGAGCAGCCAGGAAAACCAGGGTGAAGCGGCCCTTCTCGTTTTCGTGGCGGCGAATTTCCTCCAGTCCGAACAGCGTGGTGTAAAAGGCAAGCGACGTGTCCAGGTCTTTGACACGAACCATTGTATGTAGATAACGCATTCTATTTACTCCTTTATTGGGGCTGGCTTTTTTCGGCGAACCGAGGTCAGCTTCGGGCAAGTCAACTTTATAAAATGTGCACCTGGGAATAACCGAAAACTAGGACTTGCGCTTATCCGTTACCAAGATGTTAATCTTGATTTCAAGAATCAGTTAACCGTAACAGTGTGACGCGTATTCGAGGGGCTGGCGACAATGGCTGACAGGATTTCATCGAACGAATACTCCGACCTCGACGAGCTATCAGGAGAGGCGGTCGATCTTGTTGAAATCACCGGCGTCGTCAAGTGGTTCGATGTCGCCAAGGGTTTCGGCTTCATCGTACCCGACAACGGCTTGCAGGATGTTCTCCTGCACGTGACCTGCCTGCGCCGCGACGGTTACCAGACGATCCTTGAGGGAACGCGCATCGTTGCCCTCATCCAGCGCCGCGAGCGCGGCTACCAGGCTTTCAAGATCCTCTCGATGGACCAGTCGACCGCGGTTCATCCCTCGCAGCTGCCGCCGGTACGCACCCATGTGCAGGTTACCGCGACGAGCGGCCTCGAGCGTGCGCTGGTCAAGTGGTTCAACCGCACCAAGGGCTTCGGCTTCCTGACGCGCGGCGAGGGCACCGAAGATATCTTCGTGCATATGGAGACGCTCCGCCGCTTCGGCCTGACGGAGCTCCGCCCCGGCCAGGTGGTTCTCGTCCGCTTCGGCGACGGCGAAAAGGGCCTGATGGCCGCAGAGATCCATCCCGACGTTCCGAGCCCGGCAAGCCGGTCGCACTGAACATGCGCGGCCTAATCCTATTTGATGCCATCAGAAGCGCCTTATTGGCGCTTTTTTTCATGGTTGCGCTGCCGGCCTTGGCTGACGAGGAGATGCGGTTCGACAAGGAGCCGCTGCTCATCCAGACCGCTGCGGGCAAGGTGCTGCATTTCACCGTCGAGATCGCCGCGACCCCGGATCAGCGCGCCCGCGGACTGATGTTTCGCAAGACGATGGCCGATGATGCCGGCATGATCTTCGATTTCGACCAGCCGCGGCGCGTCACCATGTGGATGGAAAACACCATCCTGCCGCTCGACATGCTTTTTGCCGACGACACCGGCACGATCCGCCACGTCAAGGAAAAGGCAGTGCCCTATTCGCGCGACATCATCGATTCGATGGTTGCGGTGAAATACGTCGTCGAACTCAATGCCGGCATCGTTGCCAAACTCGGAATCAAGCCCGGCGACAGGATCGTCAGCGCCACGACGACGAAGAAGGCGAAGTGACGGCGCATGCGAGCCGCGACGCGGCTGTCAAGGAATTCAACAATATCGGGATATTTGAATGGTCGGAGTGGAGAGATTCGAACTCCCGACCCTCTGGTCCCAAACCAGATGCGCTACCAGGCTGCGCTACACTCCGTGCCGTGAATGGCAGGGGAGATACACGGTTCACTTCGCCGTCGCAACCCATAAATCCAGCTCTGGCCGAAGATTCCTCGCCGGACCTGTGGATGCAAGACAGAAAAATCTTGATAGGCCGCCAGCCTGCTTGCCGGGCGCACGAGTTCGGTGTGCCTGGCGCAATTGTACGTCAGCACAAGGCTACCTTAGCCGTGGGCGATCAGGCCGATATATTGGGCGTAGCTGATGACAACGTAGAAGAACGCCGTGATGCTAGCACCTATGACAATGGCATTGAACTCCGCCGAACGTTTGATCATGAGCTGCAAATCCACTGAATCGATTGAGCCGCAAACTAGTGCCGAGGGAAGGCAGCGGCAATCAGGTTGTGATCACAAGGTGAGACAAGCGGAAATATTGCGAAATCCGGCCGGCAATCACCGGATTTGCAGGGAGGCGGTGTCGGCCGTCATGCGAACGGAGTCGGCAGCCGTGTCGCGCACCGCCTTTTTTCTTGAAAAAGCGGGGATTCGCGGCTAAGCAAAATTCATCTCTTGGCATTATCCTCAGCGATGATGCCAAGGCCCGAGAACGGGCCGGCAACGGGATTGAGACCATGAAAGGCGGGCGCTGCCCGCATAGTCGGAGACGCTGCAGTCATGTCTGCCAAGATCTATCGTCCAGCCAAGACCGCCATGCAGTCCGGCAAGGCCAAGACCCATCTCTGGGTGCTTGAATACGATCAGGAGTCGGCGCGCAAGATCGATCCGATCATGGGCTACACTTCCTCGGGTGATATGCGCCAGCAGGTGAAGCTCACCTTCGAAACGCAGGAACTCGCCGAAGCCTACGCCCAGCGCAACGGCATCGAATACCGCGTCATCGCACCGAAGGATCCGGTCCGCCAAGTCGTCGCCTATCCGGACAATTTCCGCTATACCCGCACGCAGCCCTGGACGCATTGAGATTTCTGGTCCAGATATGCCGCATCCGGTCGCGCTCGTGAGACGCGGCCGCCGGACGGCCCCTTAGCTCAGCTGGATAGAGCACCTGCCTTCTAAGCAGGTTGTCGCAGGTTCGATTCCTGCAGGGGTCGCCACTCAACTAATTGATTTTAAATCTGTTTTTGAATCATCCGATTGTTTTCGCGGGATTGGTTTGTCCCTGCGCTGGCTGATCTGGGCATTTTGCGGCTTATGGTTTGTCCATATTTGGTTTTCACTCGTACTGCGTCACAACCGTCTGCCTAGATCGTTACGCTTTCGACCTCGGTATCTGTTCGGATGAATCCGTATTTTCATCGGCGGGGAGGGGCGGGGCAGGCCGATAATCGCAAGCTTCGGTATTCTCCGGACAAAATAGGACCAGCACAGCGCAAACGGATGGGTCGAGCAGTGACAACGCTGTCGACTCCCAGCTAAAGAATTACTGGCAGAGGCTATGAAGAGATTCGGAGGGGCTTTTGTTTGGCGGCGGCGTTTCTGACAAATTCGGGAATATATACGAATCCCTTTGGGCGGTCCGTCAACTGTTGGATGTGCTCTACGGTCGGAAAAGAGCGATCCGCCTTGAGGGCATCAGCAAGGAGTTCAAGGGATTTGAGTTCGCAATCGACGAGGGCGACTTCAAGTCTTGGCATCAGACGAAGATAAATGCTCAGAGCCAGAACTGGACCATTCGCGCGTTGGAACGGGAAGGGGTTTTGGACGCATTTGCAGCGCGTCTTTCTGCAACAACGCGCGACCGCTGCGTGTTCGTTTCGCAGAGTCCTGCCGTCGATCTCGCCGATCTGTCGAGCAAGGCCTCGTACGCAAGCGACTTCGCCGATTTCGATCGAGGCCTGCTACCGACCCCCAGAGAAAAGTTCGTCAGTTTCTATTCCACCGTGGAGGTGGAGCCGGCGGTCGCTTTCGACTGGCTTCGCCGCTGCGAATTTCGAACCTTACCCCAAGACGAGATCATGGCGACGGTCGAGGACTTCGCCAGTCTACTCTTCGAGAATAAAGCGGATGCAGCGTATCCTGCATTGCGGGCCTACTTGGAAGGCAGGCTCAATCGCGACCTCACCACTGAAACCGTCCGAGCGGAAATCCCTTCCGATACCGAGCTGCGGATCAAAGAATGGTCCCTGAAGCCAACCCTTCGTTCGAAACTGCAAGACGAAACCGAAGGCTATCTGAACTCTTTCACACCGTTCGGCGCATCAGGACACATCCTCGAACGTTCGCAGGCTGACGAGATTATCTCACTACTCAAGAACCCATCCGGGCCTCGTGTGGTCATGGTTAGCGGTGTCGCCGGCTGCGGCAAATCGGGAGTCGTCCGCGAGGTATTGAAAGACCTCGATGATCGTGAGGTTGTGCACCTGGCATTCCGGGTTGATCAACATTTGGAATGCAAGTCTTCCTTGGATTTCGGCAAGGCGCTCCTCGGTTCAGAAGAGAGTCCGGTAACTGTCCTGAAGGGGCTGTCCCCGACGCAGACGGCTGTGCTCGTTGTGGATCAGCTCGATGCCATCAGCGAGATATCCGGCCGCAACGGAACCTCCAAGAACGCGGTTCTCCGCATGATCGACGAAGCACGCCGATATGCGACGGTGCGCGTCGTTTTAGTTTGCCGCACGTTCGACATAGAGAACGACGAACGCATCAAGCTGCTCAAGCAGAGCAGCGACTTCAATCAAGTGAATATTCCACTGTTGGAGTGGGAGGACGATGTTGCTCCGTTGCTCGCCAAACTTCAAGTCAACGCCGAAGCGCTAGACACGACGCAACAGGAATTACTCCGCCTGCCACTCAATCTCGCCGTTTTCGCCGAGATCGGCGGGGCTGGCGACACGCAGTTCGCCAGCCGCAACGACCTCTTCGAAAAACTGCTTAGGAAAAAGCAGAGTTCCATCGTGGAAAACCGCGCGCCGCCGGGCTGGGCGCTAATGGCTCCGTTGACGCGACTTAGCGAATGGATGAGCTCGCGCCAGAAACTGGACGCACCTGCCAGCGTTCTCGACGACTTTCATCGAGGCGTTGATATCCTCGCATCCGAACACCTCATTGTGAGATCACGAAATACGGTCAGTTTCTTCCACGAAAGTTTTTTCGACTATGTGTTTGCGCGTTCATTCGCTGCGGGAAAACAAAGCGTTGTCGATCTGCTGACTTCCACCGAACAGCACCTGTTTAGGCGCACCCAAGTGCGCCAGATTTTGGAAAGTCTACGACAGAGTGATCACTCTCGTTACCTGTGCGAATTGAAGGAAGTTTTGAATTCATCGGACGTGCGGTTTCACATAAAGATCGCACTCGCAAAATGGTTAGCGGCTTTGGGTTCTCCTACCATCTCCGAGCGCAATATCGTCCTCGCGCTTGACGATCACAGTCAGCCTTTTTCCATTGTTGTGCGAACCGCAATCCAGGGGACGGCTGGCTGGTTCGATATACTCGTAGAAAACGGATGGTTGGCTCAACAGCTAGAAAGCCCGGTGGAGCAACGAAGACGTGTACTCTTGTGGTGGCTGGAGAGTGTTGCGGGCGATCGGCCGGAGCGCGTTGCGGCTATCCTCGACGCTTGGTGGCGCGGCGACGATAAGAGGGCCACGGATTTGTTTCAGTGGTTTGGTTACATCCGGCGACAGAAGACTGACACCGCCCTTATTGAGCTTTGCACCCGCTTGATGGCTTCGCAGCCATCAATCCTATTTGCAGGGAATGATCTCCGCCGTGAGCTGCTCATAGCGACGTGGATAGCGAGCGAAAACGTGGACGGCTCGTCATCGATTTTGAAAACCTATTTCAACGCGTGGTTCGAGCATCACCCAGACGACCACCCGTTCGCGCGCGATGCAATCAAGGAACTCGACCTGCATTCTCTGTCCGAGCTTGGCAAGAAATCACCAAGGGCATTGCTGGAGGGGACAGTCGACGCTTTGGCACGCACCTTTCAAATCATCGAGGAGAAAACGATCTCGGGTGCTGTCGACTACACCTTTCATTATAGGCCCTTGGGCGAAGTAACTACAGGATCAGATCGCTTTCTGCAGTTCATCCGGAGCGCGCTCCAACGAGTCGCACTGGAGAACCCCGACGTTGCAGGAGGCCTCCTCGATCGCATTGATCCTCGGAAGAATGTGGCGGCGATCCACCTGCACCTTGAAACCGTTGCCGCGAATCCAAGCGCACTTTCGATTTATTTCCTCGCCGTTCTTGAGTTTCCGGAGGTTTTCGAGGCCGGATGGGAAGGAGCGCGGTGGAAGTCTTTCGCAGACGCAGCCCGAGGAACATTACCGCATCTGGCAGAGGTCGACCGGTGCGCTGTCGAGGACGTCGTCCTCACGCATTGGCCAGAGATCGCCTACGCCAAGGAGTTCGCAGCGGATTCCACGGCAGAAGGTCGACGTTACTGTCTGGGAAACCTGGCGCGGTCCGGTTACGAGCAGTTTTGCATCTTGCACACGATCGGTCCGGAAACCTTGGGGCGCGCAGCTCGGAGCCGCCTCGCTGAACTCGGGAGGAAGTTCCAAGAGGAGGATGTCGGGCAGCCAAACCAGTTTCAGATGACCTTGGTCCGCTCTCCAATTTCGGACAGCAGAGCCAAGCATATGAGTGACGAGAACTGGCTCGAGGCGATTGAAGAATATCACAGCGATAGTAGACGGGATCGCGGAGATCGACGGACCGGAGGAGCCAGACAGCTAGCTTTGGTTTTAAACAGCGTCACCAAAGCGCATCCAGTTCGCTTCGCTCGTTTACTTCCCCGAATTCCGAGCAATGCCAATCATGTCTATGCCGGCCAATTGCTTCAGGGGCTGGTGGAGGCCGTGAGCGTCGACTTGGACACATTACGCGTAGCAATACTGAATGCACATGAAAGGGTTGGGCGGCCTTTCGGCGAGATCATATGTCGTGCTTTCCACAATTACCCTGACCTATGCGAGGATGAGCCGTGCTGGACCGCACTGCTGTGGTATATTCAATTCGGTCACGCCACCGACAGCCGGGAGCTCAGCGATTCGTTTGCTGGGCAGGAGCTCGTGACGATCGAGTACCTCGTCGAGAGAGGAAGCAAGCTACACATCCGAGGGATCAACAGCGTACGTGGATGGGCCTTGGAAGCTCTCACCCAGGTTTTGTGGCATATTCCGCAGCGTCGTTCCCAGGCGTGGGAGCTGTTGGAAAGTCGCGTTGGCACAGAGACGGACCTGAGCGTTCGATGCTGCCTGACAGGTCCGCTGACACCGATGTTCAATGTGGACAAGATACGTTGTGCGTGTCTGCTCGAACGGCTGGTAGAGCAAAGCCTGGTTCCCGATAATGCCTTGTCACCCCTGATCACGCGTCCTGCTACGGCCTTGCTGCCGTATTTCATTCATCAGGTTCCCGATACCGGAAATCGTCTGCTAAACCGAATGGCCGTCTCTGAAGACGAGCGAACTCGTCTTGTGGCGGCGTGGCATGTCATGCGCGCGAGTTACCATGATTCGACCTACGTAGATTGGGCCGAGAGCTTGGAACGATCTCATCTGGATGCGAGACGGCTCTCCGCGGATATCGCCTCGCAGGCAATCGCAGAGGCGACGCTAAGAGCGCGATCGGTCGACAAGGTTCGGCGCTACTTCGATGACGAAGACGATGGCGTCCGAAAGAAAGCGGCTCAGACGTTCCGACACATCCCACGCGATCAGTTCGATCTTTTGACCGATTTGGCCAAACACTTCCTGGATAGCAGAGCCTTCTATGAAGATTCCTTCGCCTTTTTACATCTACTGGAGGAAGTGCAGGGCAATGTGGCTGATCTGGTTATCGCAAGCGCGGAGAAGCTACTAGCCGATGCAACCACGTCGGCCGACGGTCCCGAAAAACATGACATGGCCTGGCACCAACTTCACGAACTCATCAACCTTGAATACGCTAATTCGGAGCAGGAACCTGAGCTCAGAAAGCGGTTGCTCGACGTGGTCGATCGAGTGCTGTTGTTGGAACTGCGTGGTGCGGAACAGATTCTGAAAAAACACGAACGTTGAGTAAAGGTTGGTTGGCCGTTCCGCCTCGCCCACGCATCGGTTCCTGGAGAGTTAGGCGTCTGGTGAGTTGGGCGGCCTGTCGTTCGCTTTGGTGTCATGCCTCAACGGGCCGCGATGGCGTGTTGTACTATCGATGCTCGTCCGGGGACGCATTTGTGTATCTGATTTCAATTACGTGAGTACGCGCCGCGGGTGCGGCATCTCGAACGCTCATGATTCGACAGGGGAAACGGGTGAAGAAGCTCCTTTTGGTCAAATTCGGGTGGTCCGATCATTAGCGCGACTTGTCCGCCCGCCCGCTCTCCCACGCTTAAACGTCAAGAAAGCCGAGTGCCCGCGCCTTGGAGAGTGCGGAGCTGTCGTCCGCCGGCAACCACCAACTCTTGTCGGTCAGAGACCAGCGCGCCCCGATGCCCTTAGCTTGGTCCTTACGCGCGTATGGGACCGAAAGGGGGACTCGTATCGTATCCGGAGCAGATTCCATGTGCGGCGTTTTGCGGCCTCCCTTGCCACGTCTTCGGTCGAGGGCCGCCAAGGCTACGTCGATTGCGGGATCGTCGCGCGGTCGCAACTTAGCCTGCTCCGCCCATGGCGGTGCTTCAATTCTTCGCCAGGTCTTGTAGGTACCGGGGACCGGGACCATCGCAAGGCCTTCCTTCAGACCGCCCTCAAGGCCGTACACATCCATAAGGACCGATGGATTGCCGAAGTAAGGAGCATGTTTGGTAAACATACCAGCGCGGATGATGCGTGCCAGGGTCCCGCCCCAGGTGGTCCGGCGTATCCAGAACCCCGGCCCACCGTTGGCAACGAGCATTTCAAAGACATTCTGGCCATCGATGTCCCTCCAATCATCCTCGTGCATGCCTTAAACCTTCTTTTTTCAAATCCAGCTGCATTTGAAGGTCCGGCCCGCGCCTGGGTGCACCCAGGTGAGCTCGAATTCAAACAAGTTCGCTTACTTTCACCTGTGCCACAAAGGCGGTGCTGCGGTGGCGCGCTTCGAGCCGCCGCTATCGTCTCAGGAGTTTCAGCTTGGATACCAGCGTGTATAGTGCCGGTTCAGATTGCGCACATCCCCTTGGGGCTGCGGTTTCGGAATTTTCACGCGCTCTTGCTGAATCAGAGTGAATTCCAGAGCATCCTGACCTTGAACAATCCTTCTCAGGTTGTTCAAGAAGACACCCACGTCGCCGAAATAATTCGGGTATGTTCGCACGAGGTTGTTAACGCGTGAGACTTCGACGGTCACGACTTTCGAACGTGTGAGGCCATCCTCGATCTGCCGTTCGATGATTGCGAGGCGAGCCTGAAGCTGCAATATTTCCGAGTATCGCTGGACTGTGACGGTGTGGTCATCGTTGTTGTAAACGATTAAGAAGAACTTCCCATCACCGTAGAGGTATGTCTCGGCATAGGTGGTCGCTGTGCGAATATTCTCCAAAGTGGAAATCGCGTCCAGCTTCGTTTCTAAAGCTTTGATTTCGGCAATTCGAAGCGACCGGTCGGGCACGCCGGGCGCAGCCGGGCAACCCTCGACATAGGCGAACTCCCCCGACATAAGCTTGAAGAGACGGAGCCAGTCGGCATTGCCGTGATGATGTTTCAAATCCTCGCCGTTGAACAGGCTTACCGCTTCGACTGCGGTCGCCCATGAGTGTTGGAGGCGTGTGCGAATTTGGAACTCTACCCGGCGACCGGCAAAGACCGATTGTTCCTTCTTCCGAGGGCAAAACTCGAAAGAGATATGATGGCTACGATACCCGTCGTCTTTCGGCGCATCGATATAAGGCCATTGCCGCCGGTCATGATGAGGAAATCCTTCATTGATCTCAGCAAGCAAGGATCGAACACCCTTGATATCATCGAGGATGGCGCGACAGCCTCCGATATCCTGCATGCGGTCGAGGTGAATGTCGGACTCGCGGAGCTTCCGTCGAATGCTGGGCATGCGCTTCGGTCGAGCGGCCATATCACCCTTGATGCCAATTTTGCGCATGCGATATGCGGCAGAGAGATAGACGGAGCGCATAGGGAAGAAATGGCTGTCGCGCCACGAATTCGCGACGGCAAAAACATGATGCGCATCCCGCCAGTCAACATCGGAATATAGGCTCAGTTCGTCTTTCAGCCTTTTCCCGGCCGCTCGTACTTCCTGTATGCTGAATTGAAGTTCGGGATAAATCGGCATCACGAATCGGGTCCAAGTGTCCACTCGGACATTTTAGCATTTCGCAATGGAGCAATCATCAACCAAAGAGCGCAATGCACAGATCGACACGCGCAAACTAAGCTACTCCCATCAACCGCGTGACCGTTTTCCGGATGCCGCTCGGCGAGCTCTTCCATCGTCTCGGAGGTCGGGCGAGCCAAAACAGCTCTGGCATCACATTGGTACACAAAACGCCAATTCGGCAGACGGAAATCCCAAGATTCAGGCTGTTGGGCAAGGCGTGGCAGGAATCCCGATATCAACAGCTGCTGTTTAATTCAGTCGAAGTGGAAATACTTGCATCAACCATTGGTAGTTTAGTATATTCTAATGGAGACAAGGTTTGGGGGATTCCACATGAGCGGAGAAACCGTTGCGAGTATCGTCGTCGGTGAGAAAGACTACACTGGATTGCCGATAACAGCCGTCTATAGCAAAGTCAGCAACGTTTACGCCGTTTACTGCAATCCCGAGCGTGTCATGGTTCAATTTGCCGATGATGCGGGACTTGGCAGCGAACAACGTCTGGCCCTAGCCCATCTTGCGCCCCTGCGGGGAGAAATAAACGGTATCATTGACGGCTGGCGCAAAAGCCAATTGCCTTGGCCGTGGACCCATACATCTAAGGCGAAACGGTATGACCGTCGCACTGCCGACGCAATGGTGGTCGCTCTGCAAGGCGACCAAATGTCTGCTGAGGCGTTGCTTAGGGCTGTGAAGGTCGATCTTGTTGAAGAGCGCACGTCGATTGGGCGCTCGAGTTACATCATCTATGCGACGATTTGCTCCATCCTCATCTTCTCCATCTTTGCCTTGCTGAGCAGTGGGGAAAGTGTCGATGACAGCACGGCCTTCGGCGTACTCACGGCGGAAGACAGTTTGTGGCTGGCGACTGGTATCGGCTGTCTTGGCGCACTGTTTTCAATTGCAATTGGAATCCGGAGCCGCACGATCCATACCGATCTCAGAACTCGAGATAATATTGTTGATGCCACCCTTAGAATTGTAATTGGCGCGATCTCGGCTGTTGTGTTGTTTGCCCTGTTTAAGAGCAAACTCATATCGTTTGCGCTCGGCGAGAACAAATTTGATATCGCCGCAAAGGGACCAGAGATGGTGCACTTTGCATTTATCGTTGCGTTTTTTGCTGGCTTTTCGGAGCGCCTGGTCGGCGATTATCTCGGCACGACCGTACTCAAGGGATTTGGAAATCAGGCCGGCCTAGTGCCGATGGCACCGCTTTCAACCGCGACAATCGCAAACCAGCAGAAGGAGGCAAATGAGAAAAGCCCGCTTGGCAGGCCGCCGCATCTATGACTTTGAGCTTTGCATCCCCGAGCCAACCGATCACGCCCTCCTGCTGCGATTTAATGTATCACAATGTTAGGCCGAGCTGATTGACGCTTGAACGCTTCTATCAGCCTAACCTTCGGGTTGCGGCCGCGAACGGACGCTGACCTGTATCGTGCCTAGCGGAAGAGCCTACGAGTTCAGAGGCGCAAGTCTGGTGGCATTTGCTACATAATTCTGCAATTTAGGACAACCGGTACACGTCACCAGAAACCTGGACTGAAGACTCCCCGAGCCCGTTCCGTGGGCTTTGTTCCTATGTTGAAATATCGAATTTCAGATCATTCCATTTGTTCGTCAAGCAGCCTTGCGCATATCAGTAATTTTCTAAAATTCCGACAAAACATCTAGATAGAATCGGACGAGATGCCGACAATCCGAGCGTTGCTAAACAGGCGGGCTATATATCCAGTTGCCAAAACAAGATCGAGATTGTCGGTTCCGTAATCTTGTTTGATTTCCTTGATTTCTATGTAAAATTGCAGCCTCATTTTTCCGTTCACGGAGCGTTGCTTCGGGAGTTACGACCACAAGAGATCGGTCATCATTCGGTCTTATTCGGCAGCCAGCGAGGGTGAAGCCCACCAAACCCAAATCCATGGTTTTGGAATTACTAGCGTCCTGATGTAGAATGGCTGTACGCGTCCAGGATAACGGCGAACGCCAATGTGTAGGCGGGCTGAGACGATAAAAACGTCAACTTGGAAATTCTTCTGCCTTATTGCCATCTCCATAATCACTTGGTCTATCCTCAGTAGACTCAAAGACATACCTAATAAAATCACTTCAGAGAGAGCATCGTCATTGACACAGGTTGCAAAACTGCATAGTATCTCTCTTTAAGAGTAGTTCGTTATTTGGCGCAGAAGCGCCTTTTATGGTCGTGCGACGTCTGTTCCCGGAGTCCTTCTTGCCGTTTTACACCCGGGGAAGGAAATCGTCATGACCGTGCCCTAATCTCGCCCTGCCGACGCAAGCCGTGGATCGCGCGATGGCCATCGACTTCGAGTTGCACCTTCAGGAAGGTTTCGACGGCGAGACCGTCGTGATCGAGGTGGACGGTGTGGAGATTGCGCGGGTCGAGGCCCGCACCCGCATGCAGACCGGTCTTGCCCATATCGAGAAACTGCGGCTGAAGCCGGGTCAAACGGTGGTCGTGCGCCTGCCAGACCTGAGCCTGTCCGCCGAGCACCGAGTCGTCGCCGGCCGGCCTTTCATCCAAGTGACATTGAAAAACGGCGCGCTGCGCATCGAGGCCACCGAGACCACGCCCGGATATCTGTAGGAGCAGCCTGCTTGCCTCGGTCGTTCAGACCGGCCCGGCCCACACTTTTGGAGGAGAGCTTCACCATGGCCAAGAAACCGACTCCCGACGACACGCCCGAGCCCGCGGTGATGATTCCGGATGACCAGCATCCCGACTACGCCGATGGCATGATCAGCGATCCGGACGACCTGGCCGCGATGGCCGCCATAGACGAGTTCCCGCTGCAGCCAAATCCTGGACCGTTCCCCCTGCCGCTGCCGCCAACACCGCTCCCGGGACCGCTGGTGCCGCTGCCGCTGAACATCTGCGGGCCGGTGAGCGGTCGCTACGCGCGGGTGCTGGTGCCGCCGCCGGGACAGATCGCGCCACTGCCGCTGCTGCCGGGCTTTCCGGTGCCGCCGACCCAGCCGCCGACACTGTTTCCGCCCACTTTCATCACGGTGCGTGTGGATGTCGACCGGTTCTTCCCCCAGCGCCGCATCTCGGTCGAGGCGCGCCGCCTGTTCCCGAACCAAACCTCGCACCTGATCGCCGAGGTGACGTCGGACGCCTGCATCGGCTATTTCAAGCGCCGCATCGCTGCGCGGATCACTTATAGGGACGGTCCAGCGGCACTGATCCCCGGCGACAACCTGATCTTCGAGGCCAAGCGGGCTGGAGGCCGCGGCTACGGCACCTACACGCTGACGCTACGCAATGGCGGAACGACCGTCGCGACGCACAGCCTCGCGTTCCAGTCGATCTACTTCGATGCGGTGGAGTTCGAGGTGGACCGCGTTGCAGACGCGGCAGCGCCTACCACGACGCACGCCACCCAGAGCCATCCCAACCGCCCGGCTGACCTGCCTAACGAGACGATCTCGATGGCGACGGTTTATCAGCGCGCGGGCTTCGAGGTGACGATGTCACCCAACTCGTCCCTCGTCCCCATCACAGGGGCAGGGTCCAACAGCACGTGGTCCGACGGCGAGATGCACAACGCTATGGTGGCCTTCTGGTCGCGCTTCGCGGACAAGCCGCTATGGGCGATGTGGGTGCTGTTCGCGCGCCAACACGACCAGGGCTTCTCGCTCGGCGGGATAATGTTCGACGACATCGGCCCGAACCACCGACAGGGCACAGCCATCTTCACCGACAGCTTCATCCAGACCGTGCCCGCGGGCGATCCAAACCCCGCGGCATGGCGTAACCGAATGGTGTTCTGGACGGCGATTCACGAGATGGGCCACGCTTTCAATCTCGCGCACAGCTGGCAGAAGGCGCTTGGCAACCCGTGGATTCCGCTCGCCAACGAGCCGGAGGCTCGCAGCTTTATGAACTACCCGTTCAACGTTGCAGGTGGCCAGGCGAGCTTCTTCTCGGACTTTCGGTTCCGCTTCAGCGACCAGGAACTGATCTTCATGCGCCATGCGCCGCGGCGCTTCGTACAGATGGGCAACTCCGATTGGTTCGTGAACCACGCGTTTGAGGACACGACGGCGCTCGATTTCCCACGCAACTGGAGGCTGGAGATTCGGCCGAACCGCGCCGTCAACGAGTATGCGTTCATGGAGCCGGTGAAACTGGAGCTGAAGCTAACCAACGCGTCGAGCGGACCAAAAGAGGTGGAGGCCGACATGCTGGACGACGGCAAGCACATTGCGGTCTATGTCGGGCGCGAAGGCGGGCTAACGAAGCGTTGGAGCCCGTTTGTGACGCGTTGCCACGAGATGCACCATGACACCATCGCACCGGGCGCGTCGATCTATGGCGCGCACATGATCGGAATCTCGACCAACGGGTGGCTGATCGACGAGCCGGGCTTCTATACGTTGCAGGCGGCGGTCGACATGAACGGGGAGATCGTCATCTCAAACGTCCTGCGCATCTACGTCGCGCCGCCCGCCTCGGACGCGGAGAGCAAGCTGGCACCGGACTACTTCACTGAGGACGTGGCCCGTGTCATCGCCTTCGAAGGAGCGCCGGAGCTGGCGAAGGCCACCGACACGCTGCGGGACGTTGTGAAGCGCTGCCCTAACAACCCGGCCGCGACCCACGCGGCGGTGGCCGTCTCCTCACCGATGCTCCGTAACTACAAGCTGCTGGCGGCCGGTCCCGATGCGACGCTGACAGTCAAAGGCACGGCGGCCAAAGTCGCAGAGGCGGCGAAGATGCAGATAGAGACGCTGCTCAAGACACCAGACGCGGCAGCGGATACCATGGGCCACATCGACTACTTCGCCGACCTGGCCCGGCTGGCCGAGGCGCTGGAGAAGTCAGGCGACAAAAAGGAGGCGATTAAGGTGCTGAAGACCTCCATCGCCACCATGAACAAGCGCGGTGTGATCGCGACAGTCGTCAAAGAAACCGAGACAAAGCTCGCGAACATGGGCTGAGGTAAGCGAAACCCTACGGCGGTTGCGTGACGACGATGCGAGGTAGTGCCTCGCGGCGACGGCGACAGTGACGAATGGCAACGTCTGTTTCGCTTAGATTAATGTAGTATACCATCAACGTGTTTCGCCAACATGTCTTCTGCCGGGGCCGGGGCCGAGGAGGAAAGTCTGGAGGCACCGATACGCGAGAGCTCGAAACTCTCGTTCAAGTCGGGGAAGAAGCGCATCGAAACCAAGCTCGATGAATCCGGAAAGGCGATCGAAAAGCCCTGATCTGCAGCGAGATTGATTTGTAGACGTCAACACGCGGCCTGACGAAGATCAGGTCGGGACATTTGCGCCTGGCCGTGACCGATGGCATGGCAGAGTGAACGCCGAACTTGCGGGCTTCGTAGCTCGCGGCGGCAACGACGCCACGCGCCTCCGATCCCCCGACGGCGACCGGTTTGCCCCGAAGCTCCGGATTGTCGCGCTGTTCCACCGAGGCGTAGAAGGCATCCATGTCAATATGGATGATCTTTCGCGGCCGGTCTTGTGGCGAAGGTTCAAGTTCAGTCATCGCGCGAACAGGTCGGGGCTCGGCGGTCGACGTCTCGGTAATGTCATGGCACATAGGAACGGATCGCGGTCTGGTTGGTCATCAGGGCAGGGGATTGCACATGCTTCCCGATCGCCTCAATCCTCATCCTCGTCAGGCGGAGAGTCCAGCATTTCCAGCTGGTGTTCAAGGCTGGCGATCTGATCGAACAGCACCTGCTCGTAGTTGGAAAGAACGTTGCCAAGATGCGCAAGGGCTTGCAGTGGCGGCCCGCTGCCGTCAATCATCGTAATGGCGATCTCTGCGCCATAGGCGAGATCGATATAGCTCTGAACGAGCTTCAGCTCGTTTCTGGCAAACTCGATGTTCGAACGGATCGCTGCCGCATTCAGCTCCTCCGCCGACCTACCGAAGATCGTGCCAGCTAACAATTCAAACCGCTTTTCCTCGAACGAGACCACATTTTCCGTCATGGGATATCCTCCTTGTTAAATGAAAGACCGGCGGCGAGCAGGCAGGGAAAGCGGGTCTGGCAGCGGTCGATGCCATCGTCAGTATTCATCCGGGAGCAGCCGAGGGTCAGTCGCCGGCGAAGCTGAAGGAAGGTGAAACTCGCACCGTATTGCTTGACCAACATCTTTCGATCCAGCTTTGCATTCCGATCATATGCCCTGCACTCGACCGTAATGACACTCCCGCGATAGTCTCGGAGCGTCGTCGGTTCGCCATAGGTATTTTTTCTTATCGATGACATTTTCTAAGCCTGTGGACGGTAGGCACTTACCGATTTGAATTCGTTCGATCTTCCGATCCAGCAGCGGTGTGGATGACCGATCTCCGAAATGCCCGCCCGATATATGCGCGTTGACTCACATTTGGATTGGGAACAAATAGGGAACATACTCGCTTTCGCGGGTAATGGAAACCAATTTTGATGAAGCCCTACATGGCGCAGATCAGCGCGAACCCGATCATCTCCGAACTCCGAGATCGCATCCAGCATCTCGAAGGACCTGTAGTCCGTCCGAAAGCTGTTCTTCCGTTTGGGGTGCGAGAGATCGATGAGCGGCTTCCGAGTGGCGGGCTCGCCTACGGTGCGGTCCATGAATTCGCCGGAGGTGGGGCAGGGGCCATCGACGGAGCGGCCGCTGCCCTGTTTGCCGCGGGAGTGGCGGCGCGGACAAAGGGCAAGGTCGTCTGGTGTCTGGCGCGGCCCGACCTTTTCGCGCCCGCACTGGCCCAAGTCGGACTCCATCCGGATCGTGTCATCTACGTCGAGGCGGTCCGTGAAGAGTATGTGCTCGAAAGTTTCGAGGAGGCCTTGCGGTTCGGCGGGCTTGGGGCCGTCGTCGCCGAGTTGGTGCGGTTACCCATGGTCGCCTCGCGACGCCTGCAGCTTGCCGCCGAAAGCTCCGGCACCATTGGCTTGATCGTCCGACGATGGCGAAGGCCGACCGAGGCAGGGGATTTCGGACACCCGACCGCGGCCGCCTCGCGCTGGCGCATATCGGTCCTGCCCTCGGAACCGTTGCCGGTTCCCGGGATCGGCCGGGCGCGGTGGCTGGCGGAGCTGATCAGGGTCAAGGCAGGAGAGAGCGCGGATTTCGTAGTAGGTGCATGTGATGGCCAGGGTCGTATCAGTATTTCTTCCGACGCTGCCGACGGATCGGGTCAGACGCGCCGATCCATCTATTCCGGTTGAAGCGCCGCTTGTCATTGTCGCCAGGAGCGGATCGAAACGGTGGCTCTTCGCGGTCGACGCCAATGCCGCTCGGCTCGGGCTGCATCCGGGCATGCCCGCGGCCAAGGCCCAGGCGCTTGTCCAGGGGTTGCATATGGTCGACGCCGATCCGGCTGCCGATCTCGCGGCGCTTGAACGGCTGACCTTGTGGATGCTCACCCAATATTCGCCCATCGTGGCAATGGACCCCCCGGACGGGATCGTCATGGACACCGAAGGAGCCGATCACCTGCAGGGCGGCGAGGAACCGATGCTTTCGCGCCTGGTCAACAGCTTCCGCGCCAAAGGACTTCCGGTCCGTGCGGTTGTGGCCGACACCTGGGGAGCGGCCCATGCGTTGGCGCGGTCGGCCGCCGGCGAAACGCGCATCGTCCCGCCAGGGCAGACGACGGATACCGTGGCCCGGCTGCCGATCTCCTCGCTTCGTCTCGATGGGGAGATCGTGAAGAGCCTGCGCACCCTCGGTTTTCGAACCGTCGGCGAACTGGCAGCAACCCCGAGGGCACCGCTGACGCTACGTTTTGGACCGGAAATCGCCCGCAAGCTCGACCAGATGTTCGGAAGAGTGGCCGAACCCATCGATTCGATCCGCTCGCCCGAATTCGTCGAAGTCCATCGTTCCTTCGCGGAACCCATCGGAGCACCGGAAACCATCGCCAAGTATGTCGCGCAACTCGTCCGCAGGCTCTGCCACGCCTTGCAAGAAAAGGGTCTCGGAGTTCGTCGCGCCGACCTGATCGTCCATCGCGTCGACAATACCGTTCAGGCGTTGCGGGCGGGGACAGCCAAACCTGTTCGGGACATTCCCTGGTTGACGAAGCTCCTGCATGACCGCATCGAACGTATTGACCCCGGCTTCGGCATCGAAAAGCTCAGCCTCGTAGCCATCATGGTCGAGCCGCTGGACGAGAAGCAGACCGTCTCCGGACTGGTCGATGCCGCCGAGGTCGACGTCACGTCGCTAATCGATATCCTTGGGAACCGCGGTACGCAACGCATCTACCGCCTGGCCCCTGTCGCCAGCGACGTGCCCGAACGCTCTGTCCAGCGGATTTCGCCAGTTGCCGACGAGAACGGACAGAGCTGGCCGATGATCTGGCCGCGCCCGGTGCGATTGATGGATCACCCGGAGCTGATCGACGTGATGGCTCTACTGCCTGACCATCCGCCGGTTTGGTTTACCTGGCGCGGAAAACGGCGGCGGGTGAAACGTGCCGACGGGCCTGAGCGCATTTTCGGAGAATGGTGGCAACGAACATCCGAATGGGCCGCCGTTCGTGACTATTTCACGGTCGAGGACGAAACCGGCGAACGCTACTGGATTTACCGATCCGGCGACGGCGTCGATCCGGAGACCGGTTCTCATCGCTGGTTCATCCACGGGACCTTCGCATGAGGTACGCCGAGCTCCAGGTCACGACGCATTTCAGTTTCCTGCGCGGGGCATCCTCGGCGGAAGAATTGTTCGCGACGGCAAAGCGGCTGGGCATCGAGGCACTCGGCATTGTCGACCGCAATTCGCTGGCCGGCATCGTGCGGGCGTTGGAGGCATCGCGCGCGACTGGCTTGCGGCTGGTCGTCGGCTGCCGTCTCGATCTTCAGGACGGCATGTCTATCCTGGTCTATCCGACCGACCGCGCGGCATACTCTCGGCTTACTCGGCTGCTGACGCTTGGGAAGAGCAGGGGCGGGAAAGCGAACTGCATCCTGCATCTCGACGACGTTGCACTTTATTCTGAGGGACTGATCGGAATCCTGTTGCCGGACCTGCCGGATGAGACCTGCGCGATCCAGCTTCGGAAGATGGCCGAGGTCTTTGGCGACCTGGCTTACCTCTCGCTCTGCCTGCGCCGCCGGCCAAACGATCAGATGCGACTGCACGAGATGTCCAACTTGGCGGTCCGGCACAAAGTGAAGACCGTCGTGACCAATGATGTCCTGTTCCATGATCCGTCCCGCCGCCAGCTCCAGGATGTCGTCACCTGCGTCCGAAATCGGACTACAATCGACGATGTCGGTTTCGAGCGTGAGCGTCATGCCGACCGTTATCTCAAGCCGGCGACGGAGATGGAGCGGCTTTTCTCGCGCTTTCCGGAAGCGCTCACACGGACGATGGAGATCGTCGACCGCTGCCGCTTCAGTCTCGAGGAACTGACCTACCAGTATCCCGAAGAGATCGTTGTACCCGGCAAAACGGCTCAAGCATCGCTTGAGCAGTATGTTTGGGAATGTGTGCCAAATCGGTATCCGGATGGTCTGCCGGCCCACGTCGAGAAAACGATCCGCCATGAACTCGCGCTCATCGAGATCATGCGTTATGCCCCCTATTTTTTGACGGTTTTTTCGATCGTCCGCTTTGCCCGGTCCCAAGGAATCCTCTGCCAGGGGCGCGGTTCGGCCGCCAACTCCGCCGTCTGCTTTGTCCTTGGCGTCACGTCCATAGACCCGGAAACCAACGATCTGCTCTTCGAGCGTTTCGTCAGCCAGGAACGCGACGAACCTCCGGACATCGACGTTGACTTCGAGCACGAACGCCGCGAGGAGGTCATCCAATGGATTTACGAGACCTATGGCCGCAACAAGGCCGCACTCTGCGCGACCGTGACGCGCTATCGCACAAAAGGGGCGATACGTGATGTCGGCAAGGCGCTCGGCCTTCCGGAGGACTTGATCAAGGCATTGTCGTCCGGGGTCTGGGCGTGGACCGAGGAAGTGGGAGAGAAGCAGGTCAGGGAACTCAATCTCAATCCTGACGACCGCCGTCTCGCATTGACGCTTCAACTGGCGCAACAACTGATGGGAGCCCCACGCCATCTCGGTCAGCACCCGGGCGGCTTCGTACTTACCCATGACCGGCTCGACGACCTGGTGCCAATCGAACCGGCCTCGATGGTAGATCGCCAGGTCATCGAATGGGACAAAGACGATGTTGAAGCCCTGAAGTTCATGAAGGTGGACGTGTTGGCGCTCGGTATGCTGACCTGCATGGCCAAGAGCTTTGCGTTCCTTAACCAGGAGAAGGACGTCGATCTCGATCTCGCGACAATCCCGCAAGAGGAGGCCAAGACCTATGCGATGATCCGGAAGGCCGACACGCTCGGCACATTCCAGATCGAGAGCCGAGCGCAGATGTCGATGCTGCCGCGTCTAAAGCCTCGGACCTTCTACGACCTTGTCATCCAGGTGGCTATCGTCCGGCCGGGTCCGATCCAGGGCGACATGGTGCACCCCTATCTCCGTCGCCGGGAGGGCAAGGAGAAGGTCGAATACCCAACACCCGAACTGGAGGCGGTCCTGCACAAGACGCTTGGCGTGCCGCTGTTTCAGGAGTCGGCCATGAAGGTGGCCATGGTCTGCGCCGGCTTCACGGGCGGGGAGGCGGATCAGCTCAGAAAGAGCATGGCGACCTTCAAGTTCACCGGAGGCGTGAGCCGCTTCAAGGACAAGCTTGTGAACGGGATGGTCCGCAATGGCTATACGTCGGAGTTCGCGGAGAAGACTTTCAGCCAACTCGAAGGCTTCGGTTCTTATGGCTTTCCCGAGAGTCACGCCGCGAGTTTCGCCCTGATCGCCTACGCAAGCAGCTACATCAAATGCCATTTCCCTGATGTCTTCTGCGCAGCGCTCCTAAACTCGCAGCCGATGGGCTTCTATGCTCCGGCCCAAATCGTGCGCGATGCCCGCGAGCATGGCGTCGAGATTCGCCCGGTATGCGTCAACCAGTCCCGTTGGGATTGCACGCTGGAACCAGTCGGGGACACCGACCGACATGCTGTGCGGCTTGGAATGCGGATGGTGCGAGGTCTGGCAACGGCGGATGCTGCCCGTATCGTGGCCGCACGAGCGGATCAAGCGTTCGACAGCGTCGACGACATGTGGCGGCGGTCCGGCGTTCCTGCTGCATCGCTGGTAGAACTGGCCGAAGCGGACGCCTTTCATCCATCTCTCGGGCTGGAGCGCCGCGATGCGCTCTGGGCGATCAAAGCATTGCGAGACGAGCCTTTGCCGCTGTTTGCGGCGGCGGCAGAGCGGGAGGCAAAAACCATTGCCGAGCAGCAGGAGCCAGCGGTCGAACTGCGACAGATGACGCAGGGGCACAACGTGGTCCTGGATTACGGGCATGCCGGCCTGACGTTGCGCGAACACCCTGTCAGCTTTCTGCGTCGAGAACTCGCGGAACGCCGGATCGTCACCTGCACGGAGGCGATGTCGGCCCGTGACGGCCGCTGGCTAATGGCGGCTGGTCTGGTTCTCGTGCGTCAGCGGCCGGGGTCGGCAAAGGGCGTGATCTTCATGACCATTGAAGACGAGTCAGGCGTCGCCAACGTCGTCATCTGGCCCAAGCTGTTCGAGCGGTCGAGGCGGGTGGCGCTCGGAGCGTCGATGATGGCGATCAACGGTCGCATTCAGCGCGAAGGCGATGTCGTTCACCTGGTTGCACAGCAGCTGTTCGATCTCTCGGGAAGCCTGACAGGCCTTGCAGATCGCGATCTGGAATTCCGGCTGCCGACGGGGAAGGGAGATGAATTCAGCCACGGCACGCCTGGTAGGCCGGATTCACGCAAGCGGTCAACGGGAATGAAGTCTCGGGATATTTTCATTCCTGATTTGCATATCGATCAGCTAAGACTGAAGAGCCGGAATTTTCATTAGATGGCACTTCGGTGTCCCGCCCTGGTGCTCACTGCTTTCGATTGGCAGCATCGCACCAATACCGATCATTGCTAATCAGATGAAAGGCTAGGATTTGTTTATCCCTTAGGATCACCAACTCCTAGAGCCACGCGAACAAAATTAAAAAATGAGCCAATAAAAAATCCTATAATCAATCCGCCCCAATTGCTAAGAATTTCTGGCGGCTTTCCATACGTAATAGATGAATATATCACGGCACCGACTATACTTATTGATATTATTCCTATTATTGCCATTCCAACGGAGGCAATAATTAATATAAGTTTCGTTTGCACGGTATGTTTCCTACTTTGGTGAAGTGCATACGACTGTGTCTATTGAATACCCACATTTATTTCCGGCATACGTGTTCATGCGCTGTACAATACTGCTCTCGCAGCGTGCTGCGGCCCATGACTTTACATCCGCATAGCAATAAAGATAAACATCGTGGGGTTTGCATGCACGTTCATACTCGCCAGAGCATACGCGATAAGTCACGGTTGGCGGAGGAGGCTTAGGCTGAGGAGATAGAAGGCCGATCACTGTGGTCAGGCAGCTTACATAGTCCTTATATTCGGCCTGGTTTACCTTTCCGAGGTCAACGCCGTCTCGGCTAATGGAAACGGTTCCGTTACCAGTGGTAGATAGTTCAAGGTTATCAACAGTCACCTCACCTTGAGATTTACTCACCAGACTACCAATGCCAGCGCATACCTTGGCTGCGCGAACCTCAATCGCATCTTGTGCCATGCTTGCTTGAGGTACAAGCGCCGCAGCAAATAACAACATTGCGGTGAGAGCTGTAACATTGCGCATTTCGACCCTCGTGCACTGGCAAGGCAGTGTAGGTCGACTACATGCCTGACGCGCTGAAACGGCACATGAAACAGTGTGTATAACTAAAGATTAATGCACTATTTCTCTTGTGATGCAAGCTAAAATTACTTTCGCTGTGCCGAGTACACGTATCTTTCTATGTTCGCCTTGGGCCGAATAATGCCATTTGGGCCTGCGCTGATCATAAAATGTCGCGGCTTTCAATGCCTTGCCTGTCGCCAAACGGCTATTCCGCCCGCGCCTACTTTTTAACAGGCCTCGCCACTCATCATCGCCGCGAACTCTCTTTTGCGTGCAATTTAACCGAAGCTATTCATGGTTCGTCTTTAGGTTGATGCGATAGAAGCATCATCCAGCGCGGAACACGATGACTTCATGCACTACCTCGGGCACTTTCTCAGTTTCGTAGGCGTACCCTACGCCATTGGCTTCCTTGCCTTATGTTTCTGGCGGCGTTGGTGGTTGCTCGTACCCGCTGGGCTCGTGGCGGCAGGTCTGGTCAAAACAGAATACGCCAGTGTCAATGCCTCGGACGGGGCCGGCGTGGCATTCGGGATCATCCTCGTGGTATTCGCGATGATTGGTGCCGCCAGCGGTTTTATAGCAAGTGGAGTTGTGTTGATCGGCCGTATGACCCGACTGCGGGCGCTACGGGCCGTATACGTGCTTCCTGCCGTCTTCATCTTAGGTTTCGGAAGTTATTTCGCAGTCACCTGGACCCAGCAGAAAATCAGGGAGGCTCGCTATGCGCCGCCTGCTGCCGCATGTCTCGACAACCTGCATCCGGCCCGGATTGCCGATGTCGCTGTCGCGATTCCGGTCGCGCCTGGTATCTTGCTCTTCGGCAATGGAATGAGTGACGAGCATTACATTCTCTGGAGCAATCCAGATGCCCGCGCCTTCTGTGGCGAGGCGGATGGAGGCAACGCGACCTTGAAGTCCGTGGTCTTCATGCTGGATGGCAGTCCGGCGCGGCGAGAAATGGAGACCAAACGACCGTTCTGCTCACGTCCTCAACCGGAGTATCCCTGGGCCGAGATGGCTTGCCACCTGATCCCGACCGACGTTATTCCCGACAAGCCTGTCCAAATGACGGTTTCCGTCAAGGCTCCGGGCTTCGATCCCTCGGTCCGCGAACGTGAGGTCATGTTGAAGAACCAGGCCATTGTGGCGTCCGATGGCCTCAGAACCTATCGCTCCCAAAACGACTTCTATCTGCAGCGGCCGGACGGATATTTCGCTCGATGCCACGACCATCGATCCAAAAGCCAACCTTGGCTCTCCTGCACGGCAACAGAGGAGTTATCAGAACAGCTCGCCATCTCGTACGAATTCAGAACCACAGCCGAGCTTTTCATAAAACAGTCGGTGGTCGTCGCGGCCAATGCCCGAGCGATCTTCAATTCTCTCAAACCATGAACGTTCATTCGCTATGCGCGGCAAGGCGCTCCGCCGTACAGTCCCCGGGGCATCATCAATCTTTGCCAGAAGGAAAGGTAGCAATAGGCGTTCAACGTTCACTGCTGCAATGACACAAGATCGGATCACCCTACCATCGGAGGTAGGAGCAGCTGTCCGCTCGCGGCCGGACCAAGAAAACGTTCAGGCCCAGTTTTTGGCGTAAGCGGTGTCCCGGCCGCCTTGACCAAGATGCTTTAAGCAGTTTCGAAGACTGTGGCCACGACGGGACGACTGCTTCGCGCCATAAGCGGTCATCGCCGCCCGTCCAAGAACGGTCCATACTCTCACGGATCGTTGCTACAAATGATAAAAGCTGCGCTGATGTCCTCAACAAAAAACGCCCTTGACTCCTCCGTCAAAAAGAACAAAATGGGAACATCCATGCGGCAACTGATATTCCCATTTCTGAGTGGAGGATTTGGCATGCCCACTATTTTGTACAGACACAATCAGAATATCTCGCCCTCCGATGTCATGAAGATCGCGATCTACGCGGAGCATGTTGGCAGACAGTGCTATGACGTTTTCGCGGAAGATGGTTCGAGCTCTCGGTCGGAAGGTCTGTCCCGTCGAGCGCAGGCCGTGTCCGATTCCCTCGATTTTGGGAACGAACCATATCTCTCGCCGGAGACGACGAAGAAGGTGCTCGACCTCCACAATATGGTCTCTGGCATGTGCTTCGATAGGTTCGGTGAGCGTGGCCATATGGGCAAGACGATGGACCTGCTCGGAATGGTGCAGGACGTGGACGATGTTCTCGACAAGCTCGTCATCTACCACTTTTCCCCGAACGAGCTTGAAGAAGCCGAGGCCGAATCGGCGCATGAAAGTCAGTTTTATCCGACGGACGATATCACTGGCGATGATATGGGCTCTCACCCGAGAGTTTGACGTCCTGTACGAACGCATTGGCTCCCGGGTAATGGAGGTCGTTGCAATCAATGTGCGATCTCTGCCGCATGCTAGATATTCGTACGTGAAGAGTGCAATAGCCATTCAAAACTGGCGATCGCTTCACTCCCGGCTAAGTCGGCGCTTCCGAATAGTCCGAAATTCCCATATATGGGTTTCCACCCTTCTGCGACGATCTCCCCTTCGAACACGTCTTGATACCATTCTTCCGGTCGGAGAACGTACACCCCATCAGATCGCTGGACGATCCAAACACGCTTTAGGCGGTCGTTGGCCTCAAGAACCTTGACAGTCTCTTCTGCATTGGCGGGATCAGGTCGCATTCTTTTGTGCTCCAGCAACGGCATCCACGTCTACCAACTGCCAGCATGAGGGGCAACGTCGCCGTTATTCGGCGAAAACATTCCGACGCGCCGGTGCCCGTCAGGTTCTTGGCCGGAGCCCTAAGCATCGCAACCCACCAATATCGCGTGATGGGCTAATATTTGACGTCCTGATCGGAACGATTAGGCTATCGGCCAGGCGAAATGGAGGTCGTTGCGATCAATGTGCAATCTCTACCGCATGGAGGATAAAGACTGGGTTAGCAAATGGGCTCAGGATGCCGAGAGCCTGATCAACCTCATGCCTGCCTACCAGATGAACCCGGACCAAGCTGGGCCAATCGTTCGCAACACAACTGACGGACGCAAGCAACTGGCCCATGCGAGATGGGGCTTGCCGTCGCCATTTTTCGTGATCAAGCAGGCGGCCGAGGCCCGGGCAGAGAAGTTGCGCCAGAAGGGCAAACCCGTCGACATGGACATGCTCATCCGGATGGAGCCGGACAAGGGCGTCACCAACATCCGGAACCTCAATGTTCCCCACTGGAAGAAATGGTTCGGTGTGCAGAGCCGTTGCATCGTGCCGGTAACCAGCTTTGCCGAACCCGACCCCGCCAGCAAACAGGACGGTGGAAGCACGCCGAATGCATGGTTCGCGCGTGATGAAAGCAAGCCCCTGATGTTTTTTGCGGGTGTTCACGTTCCCCAGTGGCAAAGCGTTCGGAAGGTGAAAGACGGCCTGACCACAGACGACCTCTATGCGTTCCTGACGACCGATCCCAACGACGTCGTCAAACCGATTCACCCGAAGGCAATGCCGGTCCTCTTGCTGACGCAGGAAGAGGTGGACGTATGGATGCGTGCACCCTGGGAGGAGGCGAAGGCGCTCGCCCGGCCGCTTCCGAATGACCAGATCGTGGTGACTTCACGGGAGCCCTATGGTTCGACCATCGTGACCACGTCCGGGGAGCAGGTGTCCCAGCCGACTCTTCTCTAGGCAATGGGCATCACAATCGCGCCGTCTTTTCCGGGGCGCGGTCATTCTTTAGCAACGATCCTCGACCACTTGCCCAGCAGGCCAGACCCATTTCGTAATTCGGCATTTACCAGGTTTTAAACCGGGAGCAGCCCCATCTTGGAAGCGGCGGTTGTTTTGCGTACAATCAATTACTAACAAGGGTTGCACTGGGTGCTCTTCATTACGATTGGATTTCTCCTTGCTCATATTGCGCTGGTCGCAGGGGCTGTAGCCCTTCGCGACGGCGAGCATCTATGGCTCCTTGTTTTGATTTTCAGCTGGTATTGTTTCGCGATGCTCGCCTTTCTTGCTGCCATTTGGGTTCACTATAAAAAGTCGACTCGGTGCATCGGATCGTCTCGCTAGATGCAGAGCTATTCGGATTCGAAGCCAGGCGGCGCAACGTTCGCGCTCTTTGAGACGGAACATCTCAAAGCCAATATTCGCAGGGCATTGGTGGAAGCGGTTCTGAGCCCGTGGCAGCGGACCTTTCTCTCGGATGTGCTCTCCAAATTGGAGAGATATGGCAACCGTGCACGGTTGAGCCATAAACAACTCCTGAAGCTGAATGAAATCCTCGGAGGCAATGGAACGCCGCGTCAAGATCGGGTCACGACGTCCCGTACGACCCGGCACACACGTCGCCCGCGCTTCCGCTCTCCTTCCTTCCTGTCACGACAGATCAGGTGGTCGCGCAGGCGGCTTGCCCGGGACGCGGTGGTCGTGGCGCTCATCGTGATGGTCGGTCTTCTCTACTCAGTATTCGAAACTGGACCGGTGCAATCCTTTCTTGGCACGGTCGGCAAGTCGTCGCATGTAATGGGGCCGGTCGACCAAGCATTCACCGTCACGGACGGCGATACGGTCCACGTTGCAGGAGAGCGGGCAGGGACACGGCTAGTTGGTTTCAACACACCGGAGAAGTTCTCGCCCCAATGTGAATATGAACGCAAGCTGGGAGAGCGTGCATCGTCCCGGCTGAGGGAATTGGTCAAATCCCCCAACCTTCAGCTTACAAAAGTGCCGTGTGCTTGTCCGGCCGGTTCTGAAGGAACGGACGCCTGCAATCATGGACGTAGCTGCGGCGTCTTAAAGGTCGACGGCCGCGACGTCGGACAAATCCTGATCGGGGAGGGCCTTGCCGTCCCGTTCATCTGTGAAGGAAACCGCTGTCCGAGAACGCCTCGACCCTGGTGCGGGCAGCAATCATGATCATTCCGCCGACAAGCCCGCCGAATGGGCGCAGCCTTTTCTTTCCCGCACTCTCGAAGCGCGATGACTTTCGTGGACATTTGACATGACAATCCTCGTTCGATTGCCGAGGATCGCGTTCGTCACAATCCTATGCATCGTCGCTTTCGCGGCATTGTTCGAGTTTCTGAACGCCATCCCGACACATCTTTCTCTCCCAGATCATCCTCAGGCAGGCCTCACAAATCCGAGAGGTCCGCTGGTCTTCGATGCGCTCGTGTGGGGAGTGGTATTCCGTGCGCCTGGCTATCTCTTCAATGGCACAATCCCGTTGCTGATCGTTCTGGCGGTGACAGAATGGAAATCGGCGAAGAGTTGGAGATGGTATCTCACCATCTGGATCATCGCCGGGCTTTTGGCAACGGGTTTCCCCATCACTGATCCCTTACGGCTTTCAGCCGCGCTGCTTGCGTCTGCTGCAACTGGGTGTCTCTACTGGCTTCTCGCCGGAAAATCCGCAGGTGATTGGCTGCAGGCCTGGCGGACACGGGAACCCAATGCTTGCCGTAAACTGCTGAACTATGCCGCCTACGTCGTCCTGGCATATCTCGGTTACCAACTTTCCGGCTATGTCTATTATGGCGGCAAGCTGCTCTGGGTCAGTTCTGGTCCCGAACCTGACCCCGGAACGCCTCCATTTCATGTCAGATTCGAACGAGAAATGACCGCGTCCAAGAAGGTCGCCATGATGGATTTCCCTGATCCATCTTCCTGTCTCAAAAAGGCAGAAACGAATGAGTTGTCGACAGATCGCCTAAAGGAGATGGACTGGGGTCGGATCGATAACGCGGACGAAGCCGAGGTCTGTGTGTTCAGACTGCTGGGCTCCTTCGAGAATCTATCCTACGCAACCGACTGGTTCGAAGCCCAAGGTTTCTACGTGCACCCGAACTTCAGTAGCGCTCGCCCTTATGTAGAGCTGGATGGCACGTTGCGAGTTACCGGCGTGCACTCGATACGCAAGGACGGTCCGAAATTCCCGACCACGGGCATCATTCGGCGGGCCTTCAGATCGATACCATATAGCATGTCGGTGGATGCGACGTGGTCGAAGGACGGTAAGCAGTTGCTGTGGGTGCTGACGGGCTTCAGCACTCTGTGAGGAGGAGCCGTGAATGTTAATTGGGAGCTGGTTACAGGAAAAAAATGGACAGTTTGCTTTTCTTCCTTGGAGACATCCTGAGCGAGTGGCTAACGGGCAATTCATCGAAATCGGTGTTTATGCGTTGGGTGGAGCGCGTATTTATCGCGATGGTAATCATGCTCATCACCCTCGTGCTGTTTTACATGTACCGCACTTGACGCCCGGCATTGGCGTTCGGGTCACAGGGGTGCGCGGCTGGCGGATACTGTCGGGACGCACCCTCACTCGAATGAGATGATATAAAGATGACTGATGGCCATTCTTCTATTGCCAATCGCGACCAGAGCGCTACGCAGCCGGTCCTCGTATTGCGACCAAGCATCAGGGCCGTCATCAGTGTCATCTGCGTCTTGGCGCTCTTATTCGTCTACACCTCACTCGTCGCCGTTGGGTGGATCGAAATGAGCAGACCCACCAGCGGGGTCGGGCATGGGCTGATCGCGATCCTGCTATTCTTCGGCATCATTATTGTGTCGCTGAAGGCCCGGCGATTGGACTACACGAAACCCGTAATGGTGATCGGTCCCAACGGCATCACTGGTCAAAAACTGCCAAAGCTCATCCCATGGTCGATGATCGAGCGCGTTGAAACTCCTCAGGCGGGGCGGGCGGGGCTGATCTATCTGACCGTGCGCAAGGACGCTGATCCGGAGATACTTAAACACCTGTACAAGTGGCAGCCATTTCGAAACAGGACATTCGGGATACCGCACAGGGTTCCAGGATACAGTTCAAGCGAGGTCAAGGTCATTGTGAATCGGTATTTTGAAAGCTCACAACGGGGCTGAGCGAGGTTGTCCATCGCGCACACGCATACGGTGGCGCAACACGCCATCGAGCCTCGCCCCGAAACGTTCGGCGGCGTGGCGACTTTGATGGTTCGGAAAATGGGTCTGACAGGTAGGCGCTGGATGAGTTTCACAACGGGCCTGAAAAGGAAATTTGATGCCAAGATTTTTAAATGCAATCATATGTCTTGTGGCGCTTTGGGCTGTCTCCGCTGAGAAATCATCCGCAGCCATGTGGCTGATAAGGGGGCCAGCCAACACTAGCATGGCTGCCGACCCAGCCTGTAAAGGTCGCGACATCGAGCGCAACGCGCCTGACGACAACCATCTGTGGATCGACTGCTGGATCGGCGAAAAGCATGTCACGCTTTTGATCTCTTCGGTCGCACCTTTCGGTGCAAAGGACTTCACCTTCAAAAATGCCGCCGCGATGTTTGAGAGGATTACCGCCGGAACAGAATGGTCGGCCTTCAAGGATATGGTTAAGTTCATAGGCGGTTCGTCTTTCCAAGGTTTCGAGCCTTTCGCTCAAATGAGGTTGATTGGCAGGCTGTGTGACGTCGGGGAAAAATGCCCGAACCCCCAGGAAAAAATCGTTGCCCTCAAGATGCTTGGAACTTCCAGGGTGACGGTTTCCCTGATCGTGATGGGAGACGTCGAGCAAAAAGACTACATTGTGCATGGAAAGCGCGTTGCGACTTACCGGTATTTCCCAGACCCCATTGCTACCATGGTTGATACTTTTAACTTTGCGACGATTCAAAATCCGCCGTACTAAATGGCTGGTCATCGTCGAAGACAGAAATCTCGCCTCGCTTTGCAACCACGGCAGCCGTGATGTCTATCGTGTCAGGACGATAGCAAGGGGGCTTCAATCGCACCCGCACGGTCAGCGCCGTTGATCGCAGACATGCGGACTTGGCCGGCAAGTCGCGCTGTCGACGAGAATTTCCTTGCTGGCGTAGAGATAACATCAGTTGGCTCTCAACGCCACCAGACGCTCGCCTAAACCCACGCTGCCAGCGGTGCGACACGCAGTCACGGCCGCGGCTGCCACAGAACCAAACACCTCAACGACGTCCTGCCTGAAACTAGTCGATTCGTCGGTTTGGGCCGACATATTCCGGAATGCGCCAGGAGACGGCATTCTGAAATTTGTCGGCTGACGGATGGGGAGACATCGTAGACAGCGGCGATAACTCGGAAAAGTAGTCAAACACGCGACGAAGGCGATGACATTTGCCATTTGGCGACGATACTTCTGCTTCGATTCACAAGGAGCGCACTGCTCTCCGCCTCGATCCCATATGGCAGTCTGGTCATTGGGATGCCCGCTGCCGCTTAACGAATGCGCTGCACACATACCAAGCTATATAGGTCACTAGAATGGCCAGCTGCTGCAAGAAGATCGCGACGACGAATATAAACTGATCTAGTCCGTCATAAGAGGCGTCGCCCACATCGGCGATATCTGGCGTGAACGTCACTCTGTCGCATACGTATACTGACAGAACCACCCAGATCACCGCCAAAAAATGCAATGTCTTCCGGCAACGTGGCCATGTGCGGCCAGCGATAAAAGCCAAGATCGGAGCTGCGAAGTTGCTCATAAGTATGATGGCGAACGCGAGTTCAGGCTTGATCATCGAAAATTGATCCTTCCGACGTGCTGTGGCGCAGGACGAGGCTCTGGCCTTTCGCGTCTGTGTCCATATTCTATTCAAGAGACTGAGTGGCTCAATGGCTGCCACGCCCTATCAATCATCGCATTCCATGTCAGCGATGTCGCAAGCCAGGACTTCAGCGTGCTCGGACAGAACGGCAGCCACATTATCGAGAAGCATCGCCAATTCGGGATCGCTATCAAAAAGCTGTTCCTGTTTAGCTTTCAACTTGCCGATATAGAACTGATGAATATGCAATGATCCGGTCATTTGGGTGAGGCTTGGCATGCTGATGCTCCCATTTAGTGATTCCGGAAGGTTCGCCAAGCATAGCGCCTGTCAGGTATTTCCGTCGACTGCTCCATCTTCGTCGACGTTGTGCACCGGCACATACTTGCGGCACGATATATTTGATTACGTCGGCGTCAGCACAAGCTCGCTCCAACTCGGAACCATAAGTAAGCACTTGCCTACCAGGCCGCGTAGCTCCATCACATAATGATCCGACCGAGCATCTCAGAAACATCGTTCGGCAGCAGATTACGCAGATACTTCAAATGTCGGACAAGGTCAGGGCGGATTTGCTGTTCGACTACTTGCGGCAGGTTCTTCCCGAGCACGACCAGAACGGAAACATGGTTGAACTCGCTTCGGACCTCGAATGGCACAACACTACGGCCCAGTACAAGTGCGGACAGGAATGGCTCCGTGGCAATTTGCCGGCGATCCAGAATACGGCAGTCTATGGGCACGTCGCAAGTTTAGTGTTCGAGGACGACATTATCGCGGACTTCGTGACCTTCTCGTATGTTCAGCTTATTTATGACGTTCTCGCAAACCGTGCCCAGAATGAACATATCGCGCCTGTTATCCATAAGCTGCGAAGCAAGCAGAACGACATTCGAAAGGTTTTCAATCCGGCGATTCAAGGCGATGTCTTTGCGAGTAACGTGGTCGTCGTCAATTTGAACGACGTCAATCTGGAAATGAAGAAGACGATCCCGCTGCTGCTGTGTCGTCGCATCTATCAGGAACACAAGACGTCTTTCCAGGGCAAGACCCTGAACATCGTCATCGACGAAGCGCACAATATCCTATCGACCGAGTCCTCGCGGGAGACGGAGAGCTGGAAGGACTATCGCCTCGAAACGTTCGAGGAGATCATCAAGGAAGGCCGTAAATTCGGAGTCTTCGTAACCATCGCCAGCCAGCGACCGAACGACATCTCACCGACCATCACCTCACAGGCCCACAACTACTTCATTCACAGGCTGATCAATCAAAAAGACCTGCAGTCCATTGCTAGTGCGGTATCCTACATCGATAAACTGACCGAGGAGTCGATACCAACCCTCCCGACGGGAACCTGCATATTCAGCGGGATGGCAGGACAGATGCCTCTTAAACTGAACATCAAGGCCCTTGAACACTCGTTACAGCCAAAGAGCACCACACTTCGGTTTGCGCCTTTGCTTTCCCAGAATTGAAGCGAATGCGAGATTTCGGGATGCTCGTTCGGCCCAGTGCCGTGCAAGTGGTCGCCGACAATGGGCGGTCGTGATCCGAGGCGAGTTCTACGTCGTCTGTGTTACCGCAGATTCAAACTCATTGGGGGGAAGACTATAAGGATCACGTAGGAACCGCAATCACAACTCGGGCTTGCCTTTGCTTCCGGTTTGCGCCACCTGTGACACTCGCGAGCGCAAGGAGGACGGATGCTACAGGCGGTCATCAGTAGCAAAGCCGGCCGGTTTCCGGTGGCCAATGGCGAGGAAAGCGTTTCATGGCGCAAGGCTTTCCGCATTTCGGAGGACTTGTTAACCGCCTCCGTGTTCGGACGGCTGGCCTATCTCGATGACGAGGTGCTGTGGCGCATCATGCGGCGCACTTTCGGTGCGCCGCTGCCGGACCTAAGGGTCGCCGAACTCGAGGACATTGCCTTCTGGCCGAAATGGAGTGACGCGATCGAGGACGACGGTAAGGTGGAACCCGATGTCTTCCTCGATTTCAAGCTGGGCGACCCTGCCACGCCCGTGCGGCTGATCGTGGAAGCGAAGCTCTGGAAATATCCGTCGCAAGCGGCGCGCCAATGGGCCAGGGAATGGGTTGCTTATCATGACGCCAACGGCGACGACGGTCACGCCGTCTTCCTCTGCGCCATCGGGGGCCTGGGAGGGAAGATAGACGTGACCGTTGAGCGGATCGCCGCCGAAGTCTCGGCGCTGGGACATGAGATCAAGGTTGCCGCCGCCGGCTGGGACAATCTCCTGGACGCCCTCGAAGAGGAACGTCTAAAGCCGATGCCCCGCGCAACGACGAGGATCATCGACGATGTCGTCGCGGCACTCGGCCTCGCCGACTACCAGCACCTCAAGCTCCCGGGAGCAATGGCCAGGAATGCCCGTCCGTGGAACCCGTCCGCATCAGCGGCCCTCAGAGATTTCAAATAAGAGGCGATCTCATGTCCATCGACGAACAATCATTCGCCGCGGCGCTCGTTGACGTCCGGCACGCTTATCGCCTCCTCGCCGATTATCAGCGGCGCTGCCTCGACATGCTGACACTGATCGGCCAGCGATTTCCCGAAACCGAATTCTATAACTGGAAGCCTGGTGAGCTCACGGCTGTCCCGGTCGCCAGGACCGACCCGCGCAACCACTGGGGTTGGCATTTTCTGCCCCTCTACAGGTCATCCCTCCTTCTCGTTCCGAGAGACGGAGGAGGATCGCGTCCGGGTGTCGGCGATTGGCTGGTCGAGGTCAGGATTCTCACGGACACCGGTTGGGAGATGCAGGACAGACGCATCGAGCCCGACGCCTCGCGGTTCGCTCCCGTGGAGACCGCCGACAGCAAGCTTTCGATCATGGTGTTCAAGTGCGTCGAGGAGGTTCCGGAGTGGCAAAACTGGTTTCACCACGTGTGGGGAAACGCCCCGTGGCCCGAGGATATCGAGGACCCGGACGAAGACGGCCTTATCACCATGGAGGAAGGCGTCCTTGCCGCCTCCCAGCTCGACGTGCCGCTTGCCCAGATGACCTCGAAGGAAGCCGTCATCGCGTTCTGCGCGCGTGCGAAACGGCTCATTTCGAGGAAACTCGAGATAACATTCGCAGAACCCTGACTTGTTGCTGGCATTTCTGCGGGACATGGTTTTCCATCACCTGAGAACGGAGCGAAGGTAGATGGAAGACATCTCGTGGGAGCGGTACGGCACGGTCGGGACATTGGAAGAGAGCAGCACAGGGCACGATGAGAGAAGCCGGAAAACTTATCATATTACTTTCCAACGATGATCCTATCCAGTTGATCTGCCTCAGTGCCGAGAGCGCGGCCGAGAACTATCTGGACGAGAAAATATGGAACTTCGTAGTTTCTCTTCCCCGTTGACGAGTTCGAAAAATGACCAACCAGCAGATACTGCATGCAGCTCAAGCCTATGTAGAAGCCTTTCGAGCCGCGATCGTGAAAAGTGACAAGGATTTTCGCGAGTTATTGCAAGGGCGAGGAAGGGGCTTCAGCAGCGGGGCACATGGCGTTGTCGAATTTACCGATGAACTTCTGGCGGCAGCTCGCGCGCTCTCGGATCGAGCGATCAAAGATTTCGGTTCTTCGAGCATTCATGACAAGACTGTGGACGAGGTCGCGCGAAACACGGTCTTTGATAGCGACGTCACAGTACCTTCGAAAACAGTGGCTGCTGCTGTTGTCGCTGCGATCAGGGATGCCGCCAACCACGAGTACAGGAAAATCCGCCCGAACCAGCTCTTTCGTTTTAGCGGTGAGATAGAAGATGTGCGTGTTGGCCCGGTTCGTATCGTAAGCAGAAGGCTGTTGGCTGAAGAGGTAGCGGCCAAATACGATGCAATCCGCATTTCCGAACAAACGAAGGGAAATAATGCATTCACTTATACAGAGGAGGATGGGGACCGCGAGGCTCTTATACATCTACCCGAGGTATGTTGGGATGTCTCTGTGCGAGGGATGCCGAAAATTCTCGATGTACAGGCGCAATGGCTCATCGATGTGGCAGTCTCGTTTATCAGGCTGCAATACAAGACGCAGCCAGGCCTGTTTCCAAAATTGGCTGATGTCGAGCCACATCCAATCAATCCGTATCAATGGAGTATGGAAGGCCTTACTCTTGGGCCAGAGGGGCCGAGCTTCGGCGGTGGAACAGCCCCCACGTGGTATGAAGTCGACGAGGGCATCGCGACAATATTTGAAAGTGCGTCAGTGGTCGAAGTGGCCAGGAAAGTCTTCAATCCAGACAACAAATCGGTCGCCGAGCGTTTCCAGCAGATGTTGGGTTGGATGACAAGGGCGAGGCAGGCGAAGGAGCCAGCCGAGCGAGTCCTCCTGTTCTTCACCGCTATCGAATCCCTCCTCACTGGAGGCGACAAGGACGCCCCGATCACTGATACCATTGCTCGGGCTGCCGGCGTCATGTGGACCTCAAATGAAACGACGCGGTTTGCCTTCTATACGGCCCTCAAGAAGCTGTACGGATTGCGGTCGCGCATCGTCCACACTGGGCATCGTAGTGTCGCCCAACTAGAGCTGAACAACATCCACTACATTGCATGGAATCTAGCCCACCTCGTACTTCACAAGGTCGATCTGTCGCAGAAGCACGAGGATTTTCTCACGGACATAAAGGAAGCGACTTTCGGAGGAAAATGGAAGGCGTTGCTCGTTCCGAATGAGGGTAACTGACCTAGCGAGAACAGTTGCGCCAAGACTGAGGCTTTACGATCACGTCATTATCGCAATCTATGAGTAGCAATGTGAACAACGGGATTCTCGCTTGATTTGCACAGCCTTCGCATGAGACACCTCGCAAATACTAATGCAATGCGAGTCCCCCATGTCCGACGCGATCTCTTCCAGAACGCAGGATTTTAGCCAGTTGGTGCGGTCGAAGATCGATGAGATCAGACCGCGACTACTTGATCTGTCCGCAAAAAACCCCTTGGTCTCGTTGAGTTTTGGTTCGCGCTCTGCTGGGTACGTTCGCGTTATCGACGAACTTCCTGACAGGGTGTTCTTTACGCTGTCTACCGACGGCTCGTTTAATTTTCGTGCTCTGCCACCGCTCGAGGATGGGCCCCCGGACGAACAGAGTGCACCATTTCTCGAGGCGTTCGCTATAGGGCTCGTGACAGATGCCTTCTACCTGGAGCAACAATCGAAGCTTAACGCGGATGCCGTCGAGTATCCTGATCTCGTGCGTCAGTTGGAGCGGGACCTAAAGGACCGTATCCGCGAGAACCTTGGAATGCCCAAGCGGATTGTGCGGAAGGACGAGTCTCTCACGCAGCATGCACGCAATCACGACATCAATCCCGGGTTCGATTTGCCCGCACCGAGTGAACATATCGACCCGAAACACGACGACGATCACATCCAGACGTTGCTTCTGGGACCGGATTTGGAGCGCAAGCTCAACGGCCTTATGGCTAAGGGCAAAACCTGGCAACAGGAAACGGGCCTGAACCTGCTTCGAGGCGCATTTGGCTTCCTTGAGTGGAAGGACCCGAAGCGCGGCGACAACCGGGTTTATTATTCGCCACTGGTTCTGTTGCCAACGACGATGTCGCGACAGAAGACTGCAGCAGGTCCGCTGTTCACCGTTGAAGGAGCAGGGGAGGAAGCTGAGACCAACCTCGTGCTGCGCGAGAAGCTTCGACGCGAATTCGACATCGAACTGCCAGTTTTCGGCGGAGGCTCTCTTGAGGCCTATTTCGAAGAAGTGTCAGCGGTCGAGCAGACCAAGGTTGCCTGGCGGGTTCGTCGGTGGATCGTGTTCGGTGTGTTTCCGGCGGCACGTATGGCGATGTACGAGGACCTTGATACGGCGGTATCGGATTTCTCCGAAAACAGTGTCATCGAGAACCTGCTTGTTGGCTCCGAGGTTGGAAAGACCGGCGCGATCGCGAACGAATATGAAGTCGATGCGCCGGATGTTGAGGTCCAGGTGCCGTACCTGGTGAAGAAGGCGGACGTTTCTCAGTTCAGCGTTCTGGTCGATCTCGTAAAAGGCAACAACATCGCCGTCGAAGGTCCGCCTGGGACCGGGAAATCAGACACGATCGTCAACTCGATCGCCGCGGCGCTGGCGAAGGGTAAGAAGGTGCTCTTCGTCGCGGAGAAGTCCGCAGCTCTCAAGGTGGTCCATTCTCGCCTCGAAGAGGTCGGGTTGGGAGAATTCGTCCTGCCGCTTCTCGCGGGCAAGGGGAGTCGCGAGGAGTTCATGGACTCGCTCCGCTCCCGCCTTGATGTAGTCGAGCCGTCTCCCCGTTATCTGCAACAAGAACGAGAAAGGTACACAGCGGCGCGGGACCGTCTCGCACGCTACGTCAGCATCCTTTCCGAAGAATGGAACGGAAGCGGCAGATCGGTTCACTCGGTTTTGGGCGCGGCGATAGCGACGCAAGACGCCTTGATGAGTCTCGCTCCGACCGCCGTTTCAGAGCATCGGCTGCCAACAGCCGACCTCAAGGAGCACGAGATCAGCAGCCTGGTTGAGTCAGTCCGAAGGCTTGCACAGATATCATCCACGGATGCCGCCAAGCGCTCATATTGGCGCGGGACTACTTCTCTCGACACAAGTCCATTCAAAATGAACTCAATCATCGCCCGAACCGAAAAGGCCGCGGCGGCCTATCGGACGCTTGGTGAAGCATGCACCGCGCTGGGCGAACGGACTGGTATTCCGGCTTTCACGCTCGTCGACATTGCCGACCTGGCGCAGTGGGCAAATCGTCTCGCCGAACGGAATCCTCAATTCCTGTCGGACGACGATATCGTGGTCGCCGTCATGGACTCCGCCTCAACGATCTCGGAATTCCTGGATCGATGTGTGGTCGCCCAAACGAAGGCGGCAGACCTTGGAAAAGTGGTCAACGATCCTCAGATGCCGCACCTCGCAGAGGCGCTCGCCCGCATCGCAGATGTCTGCAAGGACAACGGAATCGGAAAATTGGACGCATCCGATCGGTTGCTGCAAATAGAGTTCCATCTGAGCGCAACGGCTGCGGCAGAAAGGCTTGTTACCGGTGTCTCGGCTTTCGTACACCGAATTTCGGGAGCCGGGGAGTGGACAGTCGGAGATGTTCGCAACGCTGTCCGGATATGGTCGGAAACAAGCAAACGCGTTGTCGCGCAACGCCGCGCCAGCTTGATCGACCCTGCCTCGATCGAGACCCTAAAAGGCCTGTTGGAACGCGCGATTGTTATCCGCCAACGGCACACGGAATTGAGTGCGACCGTGACGGTTAAAAATCGTCTGAAGGCGTCCGAGATCGAAGGCCCTCTCTCTGCAATCAGACAAGCCGGAGCATTCAGCTTTCTTTCAGGGGCTTTTAAGCAGGCGAAGGCGTTTTACCTGTCGATTTCAAAGCGGGGCACCTTCGATAAGAACACAGCAATCGCTGATCTCCAACAACTGCAAACCTTCCTGGAAGATGAGGAAACGTTCAACGAACGGGCGATCCGAAGCGGAGTGTTCGGCCCGAGCTTCGAGGGGCGGGATACTGATTTCCAGACCTTTGAAGAACTGATCCGCTTCTACGAGGCCATCGACAAGGCGCTACCGGGATTCGAACATCGCGAGATCAGGTCTTTCCTGAAGACTGCAGACGCCGATCTCGTCGAGAGCATGCCAGCCGTTGGCGACTTGCTTCCCGAGACGAAGCTCGGGGCGGTCGAGGGATTCAGCAGGGACTCGTCTGCGGTTCTCGCGAGACTGCGTGAGGTCCACGAGGAGCTGTCGCGTCTGGAGGCCCACTTGCGGCCAGCGGGAAAGGTACTTCCGCCGTCGGCGATGCGGTCGCTGTCGGCCGACGTTGATCGCCTACGGACAACGCTTGTCCAACTGGATTCTTTCCCTGAGGCAGCGAAACTCGGGCGACGCTTCGCAGGCTGGAAAACCGATGTTCCCGCAGCGAGGCCGCTTGTTGCGATTGGCGTTCTGCTTGAAGAGGCAGGCAAATCCGGTGAAATCCTTCGCAAATCTCTCCAGGACCAAGTATTCCCACGTCTGGTCGCAGAGATAAATGCTGTCGTGGCCGCCGGGGAGGCAGCGAGTGCTGCATTGGCCGAAGCGTCGCTGGAGGCCGCGTGCGACCTCAAAGTTAACGCCATCCACCCGGATGCATTTGCCATGAGTGCTTTCCTGTCTGAGGCGGCGGAAGATAGAGAAGGGCTGGAGACAGCGATCCTGCTCTCGAAGGCCAGAACTGATGTTGCCCGCTACGGGATGCAGGAAACAGTTGATCTGCTGCAAAGGCAGGTCCCCGCATCGGATAACCTTCCTAAAATGGTCGAATCGCTCGTGCGTCGAGCAGCCGCAGAGCGCGTATACGGGACATATGGGTCGGAGTTGTCCGGCTATTCCGGCAAGCAGATCGAAGATATCCGAGCGGAATTCAAGCATGCCGACGACAACGTCAGGAAGCTGTCACGCAAGGCCCTCAGGTCGGAACTCATCTCGAAGGCAAGGCCAGCGACGGGAAACTCGCGCGGCCGCGTTGCCGATTATGCTGAAATGGGGCTGCTTGAGCACCTGGCGGGCCAGCGGCGAATTCGCGTTCCACTGCGAGATATCACGCGTCGCGCGGGCCGGGCACTGCTTGAACTCAAGCCTTGCTGGATCATGTCGCCACTTGCCGTCGCGCAGTTCATTCCGAAGGGGTCGATCCACTTTGACATCTGTGTGATCGACGAAGCATCCCAGATGCCTCCCGAGGATGCCATCGGCGCGTTGTATAGGGCCTATCAGGCCATGATCGTCGGTGACACGAAACAGTTACCGCCAACGAACTTCTTCCATAAGATTTACGCGGGCGACGACGAGGATGACGAGAACCCCGACGCGGTCACACAGGAATCGGTTTTGGAAATGGCAAACAGCGCTTTCCGGCCGCGTAGGATGCTGCGTTGGCATTACCGCTCGCGTCATTCTGCGTTGATCAGATTCTCGAATAGGATGATGTACGACGACGATCTGGTCGTTTTCCCATCATCGAACGAGGACGATCCGTCCATGGGCGTCTTCTCGACGTTCACGTCGGGCATCTACAAAGCTGGCCTAAACCCCATCGAGGGTGAGGCAGTTGTCGAGGCCGCTCTGAATTTCATGAAAACCGATCCCAATCGGTCGCTCGGGATCGTAGCGATGAACAAGTCACAATCGGACTTCATAAACGAGCGCCTTCAATACGCTATCGCCAGAGACAAGAAGGCGACCGACTATGTCGAGCGCTGGAACGCGGAGAGAGGCGGCCTCGAGGAGTTCTTCGTCAAGAACCTAGAAAACGTGCAGGGCGACGAACGCGATGTGATTTTCATATCGACCGTATATGGTCCACCTGCACCCGGCGAACGCATCCGCCAGGCTTTCGGTCCGCTAAACGGGGCGACCGGTAAGCGTCGTCTCAACGTTCTCTTCAGCCGCGCCAAGGAGCAGGTCCGCACATTTACGTCCATGACAAGCGGTGACATCATGGCGGAAGAGGGAGGCAACGAAGGGGCGCTGATGCTCAAGCGTTGGCTCGAATACAGCGCCGGCGGGCTCCTTGAATCTTCCACAGGAACGCACGGTGCATTTGATTCACCGCTTGAGCAGTACATCGCCCAGCAGATCGAAGCCATGGGATGCACCGCGGTTCCGCAGGTAGGGGTCGTTGGCTACTCCATCGATCTCGGCCTTCGGCACCCGGAATGGCCTAATGGATTCATCATGGGCGTCGAGTGCGACGGCGCGACATATCATTCTTCCAAATCGGCGCGCGATCGCGACCGTCATCGCCAGGAAGTCCTCGAAAACCTCGGTTGGAAAATTCACCGTGTTTGGAGCACGGACTGGTTCGACAATCCACGTAGGGAAGCCGAACGCCTTCGCACGGCGATCACCGCCCGCTTGACGGAGCTCAAGGCACGCGCGACCCGCCCGCTGTCCCAGCAGCCGATCGTGATTGCGCCCACCCAATCGACGGCGTCGCCAGCCCAACCACGTCCACATGAGGACGACAGGCAGGCAAAGCTGACGCTACCCGAGCCCAAACCCGAGCCCATCGCACGATCGGCGGCTCCAAAGACAATTACCGCAAGGCTAGGGGACACCATCCGTCTGCGCTACCTCGACAGAAACCAGGAAACCTACCAGTTCAAGATCGTAAAGGAGCCAAGCCAACCGGAGCGTGGGATCGTGAACCAGTCAGCGCCGTTGGCGAAGGGCGTGATAGACACGGAAGAAGGCGAGGAGATTGAAATCCTGCTCGGCAGCCTAATCCGGAAGGCGGTGGTTGAGAAGATATCCCGATAAATCTGGTGATCGACGTTCCATTGGAAGGAGTTCCCTCGGCCGAGCATGCTACGGGGCTCGCCGCGCGCTAATTCCTGTCGCGTGAGTAGAGAACCTCATGAACGAAATCATGACGTCCGGAAATTCGCGGAGTTATGTCGCAAATACCACAACCGATAGGATCGTCAGCTGTTCGGTCGAGCGTCTTTGACGAGCCGACTTGCTTCTTCCAACATTTCGATCTCAGTGGATCGAACACAAGGGTCGCCAAAACGGTGCTCAGCGGCTATCTCGACGGTAGCTTTCTCAAAGCGAAGCCGCGCGGCGGTTGCTTTGCGTTCTCGGTCATGTGGGTCTAAAGAGGTTTGCCTTGGCATCACGGGACTCGCGGACGACGCTTGCAACAAGCCACCATAGTACGTCTTGTGCCAGTTGCCACACAATTCCGTATTTACGGTCGCTCGGCGATTGTTGCTTACCCCGGGCAGCCATCACTCAATGGCGCTCCGTCGGATTGGCGGCGCTTCTTGCCGGGCAACTTGAATTGAACGCAATCCGACACTATTTGACGGTCATCGGCGTTGCTGGTGAGTGCTCCATGCGAGCGTTCGCGACTGCCGAAGTCGCTTATCTCTTTTGACCACGGATGTACTGGCACTGGTGTGAAGAGCGATGTTGGAAAGGTCGGTGCGATTTCGCCCCGGCCTTTTTTATTTTGGCCAGGGGCGTCGGGGACGAAGCTTTGGCAGCTAATGCCGGGTGTCCAGAGTAACCGGTGTTCTGGCCCCACATTGCCCGTTGTCGCCTGATCTGTGATCGACGTTCCATGGACGAGCGACAAGGAGTTTCTCCATGGAGACTACATTGGAGGTTCTCACGAAGCGACGGAGCCGACGGGAGGCTCACCGCCAATGGTCGGACGAGGTGAAGGCACGGATCGTTTCGGAGAGCTTGCGTCCGGGCGTGACGGTGAACGAGGTCGCGGAACGTCACGGGTTGAAAGCCAATCATCTGTCGTCCTGGCGAACGCTGGCGCGGCAGGGGAAGCTGGTTTTACCGGAGCCGGAAGACGCAGTCGAATTCGCGGCCATGGTTGTCGAGATGCCCGCACCGGAGCCGCCGACCCCCAAAGCAGTGTCCCGCGCCGAGATTGTCGTCGGCCTTGTCACCATCCGTCTTGAGGAAGGTGCGCCTGCTGCCCGGATCGCCGCCATCGCGCGTGCCCTGGCGGCGGCGACATGATCTTTCCATCGAACCGCGTTCGGATCATGGTCGCGACCAAACCAGTCGACTTCCGCAAGGGGCATGACGGACTGGCGGCGCTTGTGAAGAACGAGTTGCACAAGGACCCGTTCACCGGAACAGTCTTCGTGTTCCGGTCGCGCAAGGCGGACCGGTTGAAGCTGATCTACTGGGATGGCAGCGGGATTGTGCTGGCCTACAAGCGGCTGGAAGATCACACCTTCACCTGGCCCGGCATACGGGATGGACTGATGACGCTGACCCACGCCCAGTTCGAAGCCCTCTTTGCGGGCCTCGACTGGCGGCGGGTTCATGCCGTCCAGACGAGAACGCCGGAGGCTATCGAATAGCTGCGGCACTGTGACTCAGCACGACAGATTCCAAGGGCAAATCGGCGCGGGATTTGGTAAATTCTGGCCATGCTTGATACCGCCGATCTTCCCGATGATGTTGCCGCCCTGAAGGCGATGCTGATTGCAGCCCAGGCACGCGAGTCAGGCAAAGACGCCCAGATTGCCCGCAAGGACGAGCGGATCGAACGGCTTGAGAAGCTGGTCGCGGCCTTCAAGCAGGCAGCCTTCGGGCGCAAGTCCGAGAAGACCGATCCCGACCAGTTCGATCTGGCACTGGAAGACCTGGAAACGGCAATTGCCACGATCCATGCCGAGGATGAGGCGGACGTTCCTACTGGAAATAGGATTGCCAAGCCACGCGCGATCAATCGCGGCTCTCTTCCAAAACATCTTCCCCGTGTGGTGGAGGTGATCGAGCCGGAAAGCCTGGTCTGCGCCTGCGGCGGTTGCCTACATCGCATCGGCGAGGATGTGTCCGAACGGCTGGATGTCGTCCCGGCGCAGTACCGCGTCATCGTCACTCGCCGCCCCAAATATGCATGCCGTGCCTGCACCGACGGTGTGGTTCAGGCTCCGGCTCCGGCACGCCTGATCCAGGCTGGCCTGCCGACGGAAGCGTCCGTCGCCCATGTGCTGGTCTCCAAATATGCCGATCATCTTCCGCTTTACCGCCAGGCCCAGATCATGAGCCGCCAGGGCATCGATCTCGACCGATCCACGCTTGCCGACTGGGTCGGGCGAGCAGCGTTCGAATTGCGCCCCGTCTTCGATGCATTGATCACGGACCTGAAGCGCTCGACCAAGCTCTTCATGGACGAGACCCGTGCCCCGGTTCTCGATCCCGGCTCGCGCAAGACCAAGACCGGCTACTTCTGGGCGCTGGCGCGGGATGATCGCCCATGGGGCGGCGGCGCTCCACCGGGCGTTGCCTTCACCTACGCTCCGGGTCGCGGGGGCGTTCATGCCGAGCGCATATTGCAGGACTTCTCGGGCATCCTGCAGGTCGATGGCTATGCCGGATATAACAGACTGGTCGCACCTGAGCGTGTCGGCTTGGAGATCCGGCTTGCCTATTGCTGGGCGCACGCTCGTCGCAAGCTGGTGGAGATCACCCGCAACGCAACAGCGCCGATTGCAGATGACGGCGTCAGACGGATCGGAGAACTATATAGTATCGAGGCCGAATTGCGTGGCCTTGATCCGCAGGCTCGCCTTGCTGGACGGCAGGAACGATCAGCGCCACTGATCACTGACATGCAGGCCTGGCTTGTCAGTCACCGTGCCCGTGTCGGTACGAAGTCCCCACTCGGCGAGGCTTTGGCCTATATGGCCAAATACTGGGAGGGTCTGAAGCTCTTCCTCACCGACGGCCGCATCGAGATCGACAGCAACAGCGTCGAGCGAACCATTCGGCCAATAGCCGGACCTGAGTCATTGTGCGCTCCTTCTCTAAGTATCTGTAAACATTGGAAGCGTCTCCGTGTCAGCAATGCGACACGGGCGGCCCTTCAGGGCTATCGCGGCTTGGACCGTCGCAGAAGCCAGGTCGCTGACCCTGATTTGATACGGCGCACCGCGAACCACCTGTTCGGCGGACAACACCTTCATCTTTATCAGATGGCGTATTCGATGGTTAGTTACGCCTAATGCCGCCGCAGCCTCAGTCATGGTCAGCCATTCGCCGTCTTTGTCGGCTGATTTGTACGCGTGGATCGCACGTACCCGCCTTACAGAAGCGACCCGATGGGCGGTCCAGGTTTTTCCTTGCCCCGTTGGCATGCCCATTCGATTCAGCGACGCGGCGATATGTTCATCGGACCAGCGACCAGCCATGCTGCGCATCACCGCCAGGGCATCCTCAGTGGTGGCACAACCGTGTTCACCGGTCTGAGGCTTACGGACCTTGAGTTCCGAATGCTGGCCGCCCTTCCAATGGATCGTCAGCACGACGTCACGCACCGCATCGTCGACATCAACGACAATGTCGGCGATGAGTGTACGCAGCAGTTGCTGGCGCACGCGCATGGTCACATCGGGCGACTCCCAGGCAGCTAAGAGATTGTCGGCCAAGTTCGCGAAAGTGCCTGGATCGACCGCTATTGTCGAAGGACTGTCGGCAGGCTTGCGCTCCTCCAGATCCCGCACGCGGCGTAATGCAGTTTCCCAATTCTTCTCAAGCTGCGCGGCGATGAGACGATTGTCGGGATCGCATGCCGCATAGCGACGCTCAGCCAGGCTGGCCTCGTAGCGAGCCTGTTGTAGCTCCAGGTCGTGAATGTGCCGCTGGTCTTCTTGCCGCTCCCGGTGCATCCGCTCTGCTTCAAAGGTCGCTTCGATCGCTAACGGTTCTACCGCGCGCAACAACTCGCGCGCAACCGCCGCATCGACCTTCGGGCCACCGAACGTCATGCACCGGGGCAAGCCCATCATTAGATTCTGCTTGTCGCAGCGATAGACAGGATTGTGTGGATTGCCCGTATAAGCAACACTCAGCCGCCGCCCACACCGTCCGCAGGTCAGGAGTCCCGATAATAACGCTTTGCCGCCACGGCCCGATTTAGTCCCGCCCGAGCGGCCATAATTATTGAGCGCCAATTGCTGTTGGTTGCGCTCGTACTCGTCCCAACTGATGTAACCTTCGTGATGATCCCGGATCATCACCTCCCAGGTGCCGACAGGCTTGCCATGCCCATAGCTGCGACGCGCTCGTCCATCAACGATGGCAGTCCGCTTCTCGCTCTTCCCATAGACGTAGACGCCGGCGTAGAAGGGGTTTTTGAGGATGCCGATTACATTGCGATAACGGACCGGCGTCCAGACGAAGTTGGTCATGCGCCTTTCATCCGAAGGCCGCGGAAAGTGGATTTGATCTTTCGTCATCGACAGCAGCACCTGACGCGCGCTTCCAAGCTCGTGGAAGCGTGCGAATATAGATCGGATTACGTCTTGCAGACGCAGATCGGGGTCCAGTCCAAGCCCCGCCTCCCGATGCCAAATGTAGCCGAACGGAACGGAAAGTCGCAATTCGCCACGGCGCGCTTTCGATCTGGCGGCATCGAGCATGCGGGCTCTCAGCACGCCAAGTTCGAACTCGCTGATACTGCCCTTCATCCCCAGCAGCAGACGATCATTGGGCCGACATGGATTGTAGACACCATCGTGATCTATGACGCGGGCTTCAACGAGGCCACATAGTTCGAGCAGATGGTGCCAGTCGCGGCCGTTACGTGCGAGCCGTGAGGCGTCGAAGCATAAAACGGCACCAACTTTGCCGGCGCACAGCAGGGCGACGAGACGATCGAAGCCGGGGCGCGCGACCGTTCCGCTGGCGGAGCGTCCGAGGTCATCGTCGATGACCTCAACGTCGAGAAAGCCGCGCTGTCGTGCGACGTCAACAAGGTCATACTGCCGTCGCTGGCTTTCCAGATTGGTCATCACCTGTGACTGAGTGGACTGCCGAACGTAAACGACGGCCTTGCGTTCAAGCAGCACTGTCGGAATCAGATCAGTGCTGATCATCGTTGAGCTCCTCGACGGCCAGACCGGCCGCCTGCATCAGCAGGCAAGCCAGTGTTGATATCGCCTTCTTGCGATCCTTGTCGCTCAGTCCGTCGAGCGTGCGGGTTTTGAATATCAGGTCGAGCTGCCGGCCCGACGCCGGCACCAGCGTGTTGCGGGATCTCATCATCTTCCTCCTGAGTGATTCTATGTTCACCTCGGAAGAGTGCCGCCTTCGCACCGCCTGAGACCAGTCTGTTCAGTTCGATCAGCGCCGCAAGATCGACGCGTGCCGTTCCCATGGTCATGCCGCTGCACACCACAGGATCTATCATCCACCCCGAAATCGCGATCACGACACCTGTCGGTCCCAAAACCTTCAAAAACCGACCTGTCGCTCGTTCTTCGACGCGCCGAACAGACACCTTTTGGCCGAAATACGGATGCCAGCGATAATGGACTTCGACTTCGTCGCCGACATGGGCAGAATGAACGGGGGATTGCCTTGAACAGGAAGAATGCTCTCTTCGCCGGGCACGACGCTGGAGCAGAGAACTGGGCAACTATCGCCTCGCTGGTTGAGACCTGCAAACTAAATGCCGTCGATCCGCTGGCCTATCTGACCGCCACGCTCAGCGCCGTCGTCAACGGTCACAAACAAAGCCGCGTCGAAGAACTGCTGCCGTGGAATTGCCTAGCAAGATAACATCGATCGCTGGCTCGACGCTCCATCGTGAAGACGTCTGAATAACTTGCGATAGGCACTTTCGATGGAGCTGACTGTAGCTGTCTCGTTGGCACTGATTGGTTTCGAAGGAGATTGTTGACCAACATCCATCGCACAACGCCAAAATCCATGACGCTCTGCCGACGACATGCAATAGTTGCATCATCCCGGCAAAGTGGCGAGAAGCGAATGAGTGCGAATGGACCGAACGACGATTGGCCAAGGGCTGTCATCGAATTCCTGAGGGAAAGTCTGCCGGTGGACAGTCGATCACCGCTGAGATGGTCCGATGGCAGCATGACAGCTTATCAGTTGGGGTGTGATGCGTTGGTGGCGTTGGGACAGGCAGAGCGCTTCGGGCCAGGCGCGCTGGCGAAGGACTGTCCAAAACTACCCGAAATTCTACCGCGCTGGGATGACCTATGCGTGACTGTCCTGGGACTGGCGGATGTGACGTTCTTGCATCCGGGAGCGCCCACCCCACCCGGGAGATATCAACCGGCTCGGACAGCCCCAGATGCGAGTATCGCTGCCTACAAGACAGCGGACGCGGCACAGGCTAGCACAGACATTTTACCGCTGCTCGCCATCCTCGGTCTCACGGAGACCGGGCGATGGACAGAAGCTTCAGAGACGATCCACTGGCGAGGTGCGGACGGCTGGAAGCCTTCAAACGTCCAAGACGTTCGCTTTGTGGAAGCAGTCAAAATTGCCTGCGAGACAATGCCTGATGACATCAACGACGAAATGGACCGCCTCGTGACGATCACTGACGACGATGTGGAAAAGAGGGTGATACTCAGCGGCGAGGTCAGAGACTCAAACTATGGCAACGCCAAGCGACGAGGGCAGGACGTCGCGCCTCCCGAGATTGTCCCGTCGGAAATTGAGCTGGCGCGCGCGCGTGCTGGCGTCGAGCATAGCCGGTCAGGCAAACTCGACTGGATGTTTTATCGACGCTGGCGACTATCCGACGGTTGGCTCTCGGCTGAAGAGTCTCAAAGAGCGCTCGAAATATTCCACGATCCGCTTGCGCAGAATATGAGACGCGCCGTCATAAGCGAGCGGTATGATGGCCTCGTCATGGCTGAATTGGGCTGGAAGCCGCCAAACAAGTCATCCGCCTCATAACTCTCGGCAACGATCTGCAACTTTTGCTCGTCGCTCCACTCGAACCGCCGCCCGCTGGTAAAGACGTCAACCCGGCGCACCGGCTCTTGGGGTTCGAGCGTAAGCTGAAAATCGATGGACCGAACATCGTCAATCGAGCACTGATCCGGAAGGTGCGATCAGAACACCGCGTACTGTCCAGAAGCGGTTCGTCATCGTCGAAATTGCCATTGCTGACGGCGTCGTATGAGTTGAGGCTACGGCCCCCACCTCGGGTTCCGTATGCGGTCAACTGCACCATCACGGCCTTCGCTCTTTCGAGGGCTTCATCAGCGCTGACTGCGTGCTCGTCGGCGACCTTCACAGAGACGGCGTCGCCGTCATCTCCGATGAAATCGATCTTCCAACCGCCGGCGTCGTGCTCGATCCTCGTATCCGCCAGATGCATGTCATCCCGCCTTCTTGTTCTTGAGATCTGTTTCGACCGACTTGCGAAGTGCCTCCATGATGTTCACCACGTTCGAAGCAGGAGCGGCTTCCTCCTTCCTACCCTTGGCGGCCTTCTTCGGCTTGAGGAGCTTCTTCTTCTCCTCGATGAGCCGCAGCAGGCTTTCCTGGATCGGGTCGCTGACCATGTCCGGCGACCAGCGCGCGGTCTTCTGCTTGATGAGCTTCTGGACGAGCGGAATAAGATCCGGATCTGCTTTCTCGTCGATTTCCTCGAAGTAATTCTCCTCCGGTCGAACCTCGTCGCCGAAACGCAGCGTCCAGAGCACGATGCCTTCGCCGCGCGGTTCCAGGACGACCGCCCGCTCTCGGCGGCCCATCACGAGCTTCGACACGCCGAAAACCTCGTCGGCCTTCATCGCATCCCTGATCACCGCAAATGCCTCGTTGCCGACGGCGTCGTCCGGCATCAGGTAATGCGGCTTCTCAAGGTAGATCCACTCGATGCTGTCGGCCGGGACGAACTTGTCGATGTCGATCGTCTTCACCGTGTCGAGCGCAACGGCATCCAGATCGTCCTCGGTGAGGATAACGTAGTCGTTCTCCCCGCGAGCGTAGCCCTTGACTTCGTTCTCGTCCTTGACGGGCTTGCCCGTGACGGAATCGATGTACCGGGAGACGACGCGGTTGCCCGTCTCCTTGTTGAGTGTATGGAAGCGAACCTTCTCGCTTTCGCTCGTAGCCGGGGTCATAGCCACGGGGCAGGTGACCAGGGAAAGTTTGAGATAGCCTTTCCAGTAATATTTCGGAGCCATCGTCTATCTCCCTAGCTGGCTTTGCGCTGCGGGGCAGCCTTTGAAGCGGCGGACTTCGCTGCCGCGCCGCGCGTGGCGCGCTGCCTCCCAGTGCCAGCGTTAGCGTTGGCGGCAGTGCGTTTCGGTTTGTCCGCAGCGGCCTTCATCATGCCTGCGCTCTCGCGGAGCGCGGCCAGCAGATCGTTGGGCTTCGAGACCTGCACCTTCTTCGGCTTCGGAAGAGACTTGCCTTCCAGCTTCGCCTTGACCAGATCCGCGAGGGCGGCTTCGTAGCGGTCGTCGAAGGTCGCCGGATCGAACTCGCCCTTCTTGGTGCTGATGATATGCTTGGCGAGATCGAGCATCTCGCCCTGGATCTTGAGCTTGGGCATCTCCTCGAAAGCCTTTTCGGAGGAACGAACCTCGTAATCGTAGTTGAGCGTGCTGGCGATCAGGCCCTTGCCGTGCGGCCGTATCAGCACCGTACGCATTCGACGAAATAGGACGGTGCGGGCGATGGCCGCGACCATCGACTTCTTCATCGCATCGCGGAGAGCCGCGAACGCGTCTCCGCCCATCTTGTCGGGCGTGAGGTAGTACGGCTTGTCGAAGTAGACGTCGTCGACGTCGGAGCAGGGGATGAACGCCTCAATCTCGAGCGTCTTGTTGCTCTCAGGGATCGCGGCGGAAACTTCCTCAGGATCGATGATGATGTACTGGCCGTTCTCGATCTCGAAGCCCTTGGTCTGGGCTTCCTTCGGCACCGGATCCTCGGTCTCGCTGTCTATGAAGATCCGGTTGACGCGGTTGCCCGTGGCCTTGTTGATGGTGTTGAAGGTGATGCGCTCGCTAGTCGAGGCTGCCGTGTAGAGAGCGACGCCGCAGCTTACCTCGCCGAACTTCAGAAAGCCTTTCCATTGTGCGCGCTGTCCTGACGGCATGACAAATACTCCGAATCATTAATACGCGACTCAAAGACGTGTCAGGGTGATTCGTTCCGACTCAAAACGAATCATTTTTCAATACTTTACGGAAATTCTCTCTCAAATTGATTCCGCCGTCTCCGCTAGTCGAATTGCGCCCGGCAGTAGTGGAAAGCGGTGGAGATATGTTCAGTTCGACAGCCACAGCAACCTCCTTCCTCCAGCACAATGCCGGGCACCGCTTAGGGAATTCCGCAGCCGCTTCAAGCGCAGCATCATCATCCACTATCTCTCGGGAACCACCGGAATCGTTGTGAGTTTCTACTGCGGACGTACATTCGAAGGAGAAACCCGATGCCAAAGACACAGACATCTCGAGGCCGCGTACAGGATCGCGCCAGCGTCGCCGGTGGCCAGGATCACGAGGTGAAATACGAAGCGGAGAAGGAAGGCGTCTCCAAGGACACCGTCAAAAAAGCCGTCAAGAGCGCCGGAAACTCCCGCAAGAAGGTCGAAGCCGAGATCGGCCGGCATTGATCCGTGGGCCAATTCAAGCTCGCAAGGTCGATCAACCCGGCGATCTCTTACTTCGCCAAGTCGAAGCAGGAGCCTTTCTGAGGTCTTCAATGACAAGGGACACTGACCATCGCATCATGTCGCAAGCTGTCCGAGAATGGTACAGGTACTACGAGGTCGAGTGGGACGACCAGGCGTCGTCGTTTCTCTGCGATGTCGCGATCGAGCTCTATGACCAAGGCTGCCGATCGGTAGACGAGATGGCGACGACGTTGATCGGGACCTACGTCGGCCTGGCCGCCACTCGCATCAACGCGCCATCTTCCGACGCTGTGCATTGATTCCGCCGTCGTCGTTTATCGTGAATAGACGACGCCGAGGTAGACGGAGCCAATCGCCTTGGTAGGAGTTGCTCGGCACCCGTCCTTAGGCAATGACCTAAGGATGCACCGTTTATCCTGCGCCCCTTTATTTCTGCTGTGCGTACAGGGTGGCGATACCTCATGAACCCGACGGGGGACTTGGACCGTCGCGTACTTCACCTGCACCGGCTTCCAGATGACCGGCTGCGCAGATCGGGATCAAAGAGTTAGCACGTGATCTTCATTTTCAGGCCGTCGCACTACGTGCATCGGAACTTGAGCGTCCACGGGCTTTTGTTCCAGCCGGCATACTGCGCTTGAATGCGTCGAACAAGTTTGCCCGTGCTGCTGGATACTTGACGTCCATGTCTCAGGTTCCTTCTTTCGGGCACGATTCCAGGCCAAGTGGCGGTCTAAGCATCTCTGGATTTGCGTTTGATTGGCATATTGGAAGCCAAACTGTTCCACACCTGAGTAGCCTTCTTTCCCGCTGCCTTCGTCTTTGACGGCTCCGAGGCTAATACCTTGAGCAGGCCCGTCAGTTCGGCTTCGACCGCGACAGGGTGTACGGCCGCTTCCCTCATGACCTCAAGGCATGCCCTTGCCCTCGTCGGCTGACGCAGGTTACGGAAACCGTGCTCAAGATCGTAGCGAGCTTCTCCGAGCGAGACGATCTCGTCCGAAAATCGGGCGTCGACCCAATCGCGCACCGGATGTTCGCCTTCGGGAAGCTTGGTTCGTTTCTCCCCGAGCAGTTCGATCTTTGATCGAATTGCCGCGCCGAGCACCACTCGAAACCGCTCTGTCGCCTCATCAAGCTCTGCAAGCCATTCAGAGGACAGAAGCCGGGTTGTTTGCTCCCGGGTCCATCCTGTGCCAAACAGCGCTCCGAGGCCACCTACACCGCCGAGTACCAGCGCTCCAGCCGGACCGAATGCCAGAAGCCCTATCGTTTTTCCGGATAGCCCACCTACAGTCGCCAACCCGCCCTTTAACGCATTGTCGACAAGAATTGACAACGGCAGCTCGGACAGCGGCATACGACCGCGCCACCAGCGATACAAATTTCGACCCGTTGACGCGGCCATCGCGAAATAGGGAACATAAAGGTCGCCGAGCGCTTCGCCAGCCTCTAGAGAAGTTCGCGTTATCAGGTCGGCAATCTCGTGATCAAAGCCATCTATATAGAAGACCTTTGACGCCCATGCCTCGCCGCTCGCCAGGACCGCATCGGCAAGCTCGCCGTTTGCGTACACGGGCATGTCTGGATACTTTGAGAAGTGTTCGCGCAAACCGTCCAGGCCGAGCAAGCACTTTACCTGGAAGGGATTTCCGTCGACCAACAGATCGAACCCCGGGTTATTCGATGTCTCAGGGAATTCCACCACATATCCGTGCTCTGCCAACCGCGCAGCTACGATCTGTTCAGACACGTATCCACGAAGGTTGTTGCCCGCTCCAACGGCCGCTACGCCGGTCATTGAGGTAATACGATCCGCGAACTGCCCGAACTTGAATATGTTGCTGATGTCCTCGATCCTTGAGAAGTCCGCTGCGGATACAACCATCGGATCGATTGACGCGGCATTGAATAGAATGTCTGCCGCGGTCGCTGCGCCAACGGCTGAGATCTCCAAGGCGTCGCCTCGGCCCGCGGATACCACACCCTCGAAGTATTTGGCAAAACCGTTGGCACTTTGTTGGCCGGGAAAACCTCGAGGTGCTTTCGGGAGATGGCCGCCAACCGTTTTTGATACCGAAACCATCTTCGTCTGAAATGCCTGGCGATCAACGACGGAGAGATCGGTCAGATCGCCGGAGTGTGCCATCCGAAACTGATCGAGAACAGACGCGAGTCCATCGGCCCCTAAAGACAACCCCCTAAGGCCGAGGTGAACGACGACATTCGCCGCTAGTCGGCTGGCGCTCTGGCCATCGACATGTCGGCTTGCCAAATACCCGATACCAGCGACAGCAGGAACGCTGAACAGTGGGTTCGCGAGCATGAACAGCGTTGAGGCTGCTGCCGGGCCGCTCACGAAGGGAATGAAAGCGGACGCTTGAGCGGCTAAGACGTAGGCACTGAAGCCAGCGAGATTCACGCCAACCCCTACCGCGAGAGCAGATGTTCCTGACACAGCCATGAGAAGGGCCGCATTGTCGCCCCTCTTCAGTGCGTCCCGTACCGCTGCATCCTGGGCTTCCGGGGGTAGCGTCTCGATATAAGCGCGCACCCTACTTTCGATCTCGGCCGTATCCTCAGCCTTCAGTTCGCCGGTTTGAGTAGCCCTGACGACGGTATCGGCTATGAGTTTGGCCTTCTCATTCAACAGAAAATCGAAATCCGCGACATTTCCTCCGGTCGATATCGTTGTCATCCGCCGAATGGTGCTCCCAACAAGCGATTTGCCGGCCGCATCACCCTCTTCTGGAAGAGGCTGCGCGATCACGGTCGCGGCGGCGTTTGCCAGGCTCGCGCATGTCGCGGCGGACGTCCTCGTTGAGAGCGGAAATTTGGGGTCGAGTTCAAGTGATTGCATGACAATCGTCCAGAGTCGCAGACGCAACGTGGATGTCGAAGCCTCTGATGCGACGGTCTTGTCGGAGAGGTCACGCAAGCGGCGTGTAAAGGAAGCCACTTCTTTATCACGGCTTCCGTTCTGGAGACGGTCGAGAATGTCCGCGATTTTATCCCGTGAGATGTTCAGGAACGTCGTCGCTTCGAAGTTTGCCAGGAGGTCCGCCAATTCGCGGCGCTCGAGCGCGCCAAGCCCTGCCATGATTGCCCAAGGGGGTACGTCCATTCAATCACTTCCCAACCCTTCGTGCCGGAAGGCCTTCAAAAAGTCGAGCGCAATCGAATAGGGCGATAATGAATGGACAATTATGGCAGCAGGGCTCGCCTTCCGATGTTCGGCGTGGCAACCATAGGTCGTCGGGCACCGGGAGGGCACACGTGGGAATATCTTGGCATTGCGACGGCGTTCGTTCTCGGCTGGACAATAAGAAACTGGGCAGCCAAAGCGGAGCGTGGCGCAGCGGCGCTGGCACTATCCGATAAAGCACGCAATCTCGACGAAGCCGAATCCAGATATCTCCAGACCCATCAGAGAGAGGTTGCCAACCTGCTCCTTACGATCGGTCCCGAACCTATGGAAAAGGCATACCGGAAGGCCAGGCGGCTTCAGGACGATGCTATCGCAGGAGGGCCTGCGAGGATCGAGGCGGAGCTGACAGCTCTTTCCAACCATCCGCCTCTTTTACTCGCTGTCATCGGTGAACGATAGTCAGAGCAGCGATGCCCGCTTCATCGGCCGCACGCAGGAACGCGTCCCAAAATTGCTGTGGAGTGATTTCACCGCTGATCGCATCGACGCAAGCCTTCACCGCAGTGACGTATTCTTCGCCGTCATCGGAGGGCCAGTCCTTGAGCAGCATGTATGCCGCGTCGCCGAGGGTGCGGACGATCCTGTGAGCTGGCTGACCGCGCAGAGCCAGCCCGACGGGTGTGAATGCAGAGGTTGCGTCCCAGTCCATTATCGTCGACCTCAGGGCAGGGATCGCAATCCCCGAGGGGTAATATACGCGTGTATTCCCAATTCGTAATTGACGATTGATTACCTGGAGTGACCGGGTGTGAAGGCATGCGGCTGAAAAGGAGTGGGCGCTCTACGATTTTGTTTAGTTGGAGACGATCGGAATTTCGCTGGATTGCGGATGCATTCGCGCTATGATGATTCGGTTGGTCTTTGGGGGCCAGCTTGGGAGATGTTGACGCTCTCTGCCTCTGTCTGCGGGGAGGGGAATTGGGCCTGCTTTCTGATTTCGCGATTGACATTGACGACCTCGAATTCCTCCAGGCGATCCTCGTCGATGCATGCAATGAGCTGAAGATTACTCCAGACCATCAGGGCTTCGTGGCGCGGGTCGTAGACCTGCGCTCCCAAGGTCACTCCCGGGAGGAAATCCTTCAAAGTCTTAGGGTGGAGTTCGCGAGACTCCCTGACCGTGGGCATGCTGCCATTGATCCATGAGGACTTTGGTGATCGGATCGAAGTGCCCGCAACGCGGACTGTGCACTAGGAGCCAGTTCTGTCATTATTCCCGGCGTGTGGCTAGCTATCTGTCGTCGAGTCGCGGTCCTGCATCCTATCATGCACGTTCTCCGGACCCGCGATCAAAGCGGCGATCGCCGTCGCCTTCTCCCGATTACCGTAGCCTGCCACCATAGCCCTCCAACAGGACGCTTCTGCCCACCATGCTTACAGAAATGGACGCGCCTTTCAGTTCTGGTTCCGCGGACACCGCGGCCTGCACGCTCGCAAGCTGATCGTAGGCTAGGCTTTCCGGCTCAAAGGTCATGGCAGTCCTCCAATGAAAGAACGCAAGGGGCAGAACACCACCATTTGGCGGCTTTTCCTTGGGTTCGGTTAAGTTTTGACCGGCATTCGCACCGATCGGCAAAGTCTCTCTTTCCGCCGGACAGATCGCTTTGCTGTCCTTCGGTTCTTGAACCAGTCTCCAATGCGTGACCTGATGCCTGGGGCTTCGGTCACAGAGTGGCGTTCGGCTCCCGGTTTCCCATTCTCCTTGAGAAGCGCAACCCAGTTCTACCGGGCTCGCTAGACTGCCATCAGGACAACCGGGATATCGTCGACGCGCCTTCCATGGTGCTTTCGCCGCGCGGCTCGTAGGCGCGCTGGTCACGCAGGATCTGGAAGGTGATCGTCAAAAGCTTGCGCGCAATCGCCACCCGCGCCTTGTTTATTCCTTTGATCTTCAGATGCTCGTATTGGGCGCGCAGCTGTGGATCGCTGGCGATGGCAGGAGCGACGGCTTCGACGAAGGCCCAGCGCAGCCACTTGTTGCCCTGCTTGATGATCTTGCCGTGGAAGGTCTTGCCGCCGGAGGAATGGGTCGACGGCACAAGCCCGGCATAGGCGGCAAGCTTCTTCGAGTGGCGGAACCGCGATATGTCGTCGATCTCCGCATCGATCAGCCGGGCGAAGAACTCGCCGATGCCGGGGATCGTCTTCAACAGCTTGACGTTGGCATTGGCCTTGGTCATCGCCCGGATCGTTGCTTCCGACTGTTTGATCCGCATGTCGATGTCGCCGATGAAGGCGAGACCACGGTCAATCTGGATGCGGTCGATCTCAGAGACGTTCACTTGAGCCAGCTGGACGCGGCCGGCCTTGCCAAACAGGTCGCCAAGCTTCTTCAATTGCGCCGTCTGCTCCGGATAGCGGTCGAACACCGTGACGATGCGGTTCTTGGTCATCGTGCGCAGCCGCACGTAAAACATCCGCTCGCGCAGCGCGACGCGAAGGTCCCGCGATCTCTCGCTTGGCGCCCAGGCTTCGGGTACCAGATCGGCTCTGAGCAGATGTGCCAGCACCGTCGCGTCGATCTTGTCGGTCTTGATCTTGGCGTCGGCGATCGCCTTAACCTTCAGCGGATGAGCGAGAACGACATCATCACAAATGTCGTCGAGCCAGTCGTACATCACCATCCAGTTGCGCGTCGCTTCGACAACCGCATGCGAGTTCTCCCGATAGCGTTCGAGAAACCCGCCGAGCGACTGTCGGTCGTTCTTCACCCGGCCGGATCTCAGCGTCTTGCCGCTGCTGTCCTGAACCACCAGGTGGCTGTAGGATTTGTGGTAGTCGACCCCGATATGGTATTCATAAGAGGCAGTCATGCTTCCAACTCCCTTATTGAGATCTTCGAAACCCCAATAGGATAAGCCGAAAGGCTGGAAGTGTGACTGTCCCTCGATCATCATCTGCATCTCAGTGATCCGTTCTCTCAACGGGCGCGGCCTCTTTCATGCCACCTCCTTCGTGATAGGAAGGAAACAGCGGACAGGTAATTTGGTTCGCTATAGGGACTTAGGTCCGAGAAGTCTGTGGGCGGCCCGCAGTCGACCCGGGAGTCCTTTCATGAGGCATTGGTTCGCCCAGAATGTCGGAGCGCCAAGCAATGCGCCGCGCACGTCTAAATGAACAATCTCATCCAATATAAGTGCCTGCCGCCCTGAGTTTACGTCTTAAACGAGACCTGTCGTCGTTCCGCGAGGAAAGCACCACATGCGCCCCATCGGCCGAGACTAAAACTCGAGCATGGGTCCTATGGGAGCGCGCCTCGGCAATCGGGAAGCGCCCCTCATTCCTTGATTTTGGTGACGTTGATTTTCCGATGCGTTGGCTTCCGGCGACTGGAGTGCTCTGGCTGCTGATTACGTTCCACGCGAGCGAGTGATCGTGACCCCCGTTGTCCGGCAGAGCTTGATCGACCACCTGCTTTCGGGAACGTCGATCCAGGGGTTTGCGAGGCCAATGCCCGCTCCATCGCCAAGATCGCCATTGCCGGGGTTTGATGCGTATCTGACGAGAGCCGGGGGCGTCGATTTTGATTTTAAAGCAATTAGACATCCCGACGCAACTTGCGAAACGCTCGAGTTTCTCGGTCCCTAAACATCTCAAGTCCGTGGTCCTTTCGATGAGAGCGACGTGCAACAAAGGCTATCTAGGTCTAAAAGTAGAAGTGACCGTCTTTCAGCCTCTTTCGGACTCGGGACAATCAAACGATACAGTAAAGCCGTTGACGGCCTTCGACGATGGGTCGGACGAACGTACATCATTTGTTACTTCGCACCTGCGGTAATTGTCATACGATTCAAAACGCTAATTAATAACAAAAATCAGTTGCTTACTCGAAGTTTCTCGACTACGTTTTTTACAGAATAGTTCCGAAATAACCGGCCCTCGCCGGCGATACTCAGCGGTCGTTTGACCTTGCTTGAGGAGGATGATGACGTTGTTTGCCCGACTTCGTTTCTTCGCAATGGTGCAGCGAGTGCGTGATCTCGTCTCTATCCGATACCGAACTACGACGGCAATTTGACGCGTCGTAAACCCTTTGTTCCACTTTTCTAAGATGGTGCTCCCGTGTGGCGCGCCCGAGGTTTGTTATGCAAAAGCAAGCTGTCGTATTCAACGGTCAGGAAGTCGGGATCGCGGTCCCTGTCGAAAACCGCCTCAAATTCATCGCTGTCCGCTTCAATGTCATCGACTTGGACAACAGGCTCTTCGACACGGTTACCGAAATCCGGCGCGCCATTACTGAGCATCTCGCGTCCAGCGGTCGTGCGATCACGTCGCACTGAATGGCAGGAGATATTTTTCTACGTCATGCGGCGTCCGTCATCGGAGGCCGACATGAACGCAATCCCCATCTGCTTCACAACGCTGCTCGATTACGAGAACTCAAAGGTGAAGAATGGTGGACGAAAGACCATCAGCCGAGGCGGTCCAATGCCCCACGTCTCAACCATGAAACTCCCGAACACCAGCATCGAACTGAATTCTCTCGTGGCTCCGAGGCCGGTTGTCGTGTTGATATCCGATTGAGGTTCCTTGGGCCCCAGCAAGCTGGTCGGCCAGTGCTCAGTGCTCTTGCTTCCTACTCACGAACTTCAAGCTTGTCGCCATATTTCAAGGCGAGCCGACGGCAGTCCTCGCAATTCAACATAATGCCCTCCGCAACGACACTCGCGGCGGCGGTCGTGCAAACCGAAACGTCCAGTCTCGCGACATGCAGAATTGCATTACCCAGTAGCATATCGCAGGGCGCAGTCTCGACTTCGGCCCCGCCCACGCTATGCGCAACGACGCCGCGCACGGTCGCCAGCATTCCGCGCTTTCTTAATATGGTTATGTCGGCATCCCTTGCCATGACGATCTCTTTTGCCGCCCGAGGCGCAGGATGTCCGCCCGATACGCCGCATCTGCAACCAAACGGCCGCGAGACACCGAAGTTCCCATCGCCCATCCAGCGGACATTCCAGGAAGAAGCGACGAAATGCCCGATTAGAGAAGCGGTCTTCGTGTCGCTACTGATAATAAGGCCGAAGGAAAATGAGGTAGAACAACATGGGGATCGCAACGACAGCGCTATGCTTCAGCCTTTGACTGCGAAGATGTAAATACTCGTCTCTGATCTCTTGCGGACACTCCGGAGAGCCCCAAGCGATCCCGGTGTGGATCGTGAACGGAGTTGTGTAGGTAATGTTGCCGAATTTCGAAGCCTTGGCAGCAAGGCGCTCGTTCATGATCAAGTGATACATGCCACCGGCAACGAAGATCGCAACGTCTATGCCGAGCACGACCCTGATGGAAAAATTGATGCTCTCATGCGCGCTAGTCAATAGCTCCAACATACGAGGCGTTTTACAAGCCATCCAGAAGCAAGGGAATGGCTGAGCTGCTTTCCCTTATCCCAACGTAAAGAAGCCATTAATCCGATCGCAATTGGCGACGCGAAGCTGCCGTCCCCGTCATGGCGGCAGCACTGGAGTTGGTAGCAAGCTTCTTGGTCAAGGTGTGACAGGGACGGCGCTTCCGGCTTATCGGCAAATGAAATCGATCAAGCGCCGCATTCGGTCAAGGCTTGACCGGACTGATCCCAAACAGCCGACAATTGCAAAGAAGGATTTCGAGGAGTGTATGGACCAACTCCTTGCCGTCCAGATCGCCGTAGAGGAAGTTCAAGACGTGGTAGAGATACGTCGACGACTTCCAGGTACTTCGTGTTTAAACCACAGTAGCCGAGGCACCGTCGGCGTAGTCGGGGAAGCTTCTGCCAAATTCATGCAGTTCTGGGGCCGAGCACACGACTGTAAGCCAGCTGCCTTCTTGGCTTCGCTTCAATCGCGTCAAGCCTGCATACACCAAAGCCAAGCTCTGGGCATGGGCCGCGTCGGGCACATATATGACGAGCAGACGAGACTCCCATCCTTTGAAGCTGTGCAGTGTGGTCGCTTTGATTCTGGTGTCCCCCATATAGAAGCCCATCTTTCTCCGCCGATGGTCGTCGCCAAACGTATTTACGACGTTGATGTCGTATTCATCGAGACGGTTGACCACGTTCATTCCGGATTGCATATCTCCGGTGAGCATTGTGATGTCAGCATTCGCTAGCCCGCGCTTTCCGGTCTGACGCATCAACGATAGTATCTCGTTGGAACAGACCGCACCGGCAGTGTCGGGAGAACATTGGACCCACCGTAAGCGGCATGGGTAAAGGTCGAGCGATCCTTGCTCCGCTTCTGGAAGATCAATGGCATCTTTTGGGAGAAACGCTTCCGCGAAGTTGCGAGCGAGCCCGAGTGCCTCTGGAGGGAGCCGATAGCTGGTCGCGAGCTGCGCCCATCGCCCGCCGAAACCCGCACCTTTCATCGCCTCATCCGTCCAAGATGAGGCAGTTCCATAAACGTCCTGTGTCGCATCGGCGACCAAGAGCATTTCTCCACCTGGGTTGCACGCCTTGCGAAGAACGCTCCACCACAGCGGAAGGTAATCCTGGCCCTCGTCGACAAAAATTGCATCGTACCGTTCGATATTGGGAAGCGTCACAGCTTCATCTGCGAGGAGAGGCAGCGTTGTGTTCAATACCTCCCGAGGATCGTTCGAGTGCCAAAGCCTTTCATATCCTTTATCCCACCCTGCGTCGTAACAGACGTGCTTGCACCATAGGTGGAAGTGAGTGAACCGGACATTTTTCAACTTCTCAGGCGCATCGAGACCTCGAACGATGAGGTCCCGCAGGTAGTGCCAGAGCGTAATGTTGAAGGTTGCCACCAGAACGGATTTTCCCTCGTTCGCAAGGCGAGCGGCTCTGGCTGCAAGAACCAGCGATTTTCCTGACCCCGCAGGCCCTTTGATGCGGCGATAACCGCTTTCGGTTCTGGATTCTGCAAGCGACAATTGGTTCCGATCAAGAACCAACGGCGTCCGCTGAGTTGACGAGAGGTCTGGCTCCAGGAGCCATCCTCGCAAATCGTCAGCGTAGCCTTTCGACATTATCTTGGAGTTGGTACGATTTGCTTCTGGGAAGACATCTAGGATTTTGCCGGCCGTGACCTCAACTATCCCGCTGACAGGTTGGTATTGCGCAAACTTTTCACCGTCCTGAGTTTTCAAGAAGGGAGATAGGAGGCTTTTCACGGCGTCGACATCAGCAAAGGGAAAGATCACGCCTGCGGTGATTGCAGCCCATCCCGTATTCGCTTTCAGCCGTGGACAATAGAGGTCAAAAATTTCCTTCTTGTAGAGATTGACCTTGGTGACTGGATTCTGATTCTGAATGCAAAACTCTTCGCCATTTCTCTCGGCCCAAAGCTCATGTCCGTATCGCCCCTTTTTGGTGAAGTATCGCATGGCCTTTAGGTCCCAATCCTTCACCTCAAAGACTGCGATACCACCGTTCGGGTTTAAGAGGACAAAATCTGGACGCAGGCCGTTCAGATGAGGCTGTAAGTAAATTTCCCAGTCTTTGGGCAGGTGCTGACGAAAAAGCTGAAGGACGGCGCGTTCTCCCGCCGTCAATGGCTGTCTAAGCTTTGCCAATTGGGCTAAGGGCGGGGAAATAACTCGATCATCCATCACATGGCTACTCCGGTAACGCAATGATTGTTGTTGGCCCGTGGTTGCGGATGAAGGTCTCAGTCAACAGCTGCTCGACCGCGTCGACAAGCCGAACGTCGGCCGTGGAAATCTTGAGTGCGAGCCTCTCCGCGAAAGCGTCGGATAGGCCGATAGTAAGTCTCGCGGACATTGCGCCTCGTGTCTTTGGAAGGTTCCCGGCGGCCTCTCGATGTGGAGTTACTCCACTTCGGTGGCCGACGAATGGAATATGCCGTCGATCCGCTCCCAGCCAGAGAAGTCGGGATCGAAGCGGCGGGGCTCGACGGTGAACCCCGCATGCTCGCTGTGCGAGATGACGACATAGCTGCCGTCATTCAGATACCGGTAGCCGCCTGGCTTCACGCGCTCGCCTTTCCTGGAAACCATCACCTTCTTGTCGAGAGCGCTGACATTGACGAAGCGCTGTCCCCGATAGGTGACATCCTCGAACCGATGGATATGGCCGAAGAGGAAAAGTGGTACCCCGGGGAGAAATGTCTTGGTCTTGGTCAGCCTGTAGTGGCTGACGACAATGGTGCGTTCAGGCGCTTGGGCCGCGATGATCGTGCGGAGCTTGGCTCGCTCTTCCGCGAGATGAGCTTGGCAGGCGAGGGCACGGTCGGCCGCCGCCGCGGCTAAGGATGCCTCCCAGTCTGGGTCTATGCCGTCAATGCTTTCGCCGACGAGGGAGAGACCGCCGATAGAGAAGGGCGTCAGATGCAGACGATGGCAATCCGCGCCGAAGTTCCGATTGCGCTCGAGACGCCGGTCCCAATTGCCGAAGACGTAAAGAACCGGGCACTCGAAGCTTCGCAGGATATCGAAAACCTCGTCGGGCCTTTCGCTGCCGATATCGCCCGCCACGATCACCGCGTCGTAATCGTTGGCCTCCCGAGCCCTAAGCTGGCGGACAGCGATGACGTCGTTGTGAATGTCCGAGCAGGCCAGAAACCTTGCCACACGCGCCCTCCCGTCTGTTTCGAGCGCACCCTACATAATTGGCATCACTTCCTAAAGCGCCTCGCTGTCAGCAACACCGCCACCTTTCGTCTGTGTCCAATCCCGACACAGCGGGCCTCGCTACTCGAAACGGAATCCGAATAATCCACCGGTCTCGCTGTCTTCCAACCTGACGGGCATCACCTTGCTCAAGGCGTCAAACCCCTGGGAGAACGCGAGCTTGTCGAACTTGTCGCTGTTCAACGTCACAATGTACTGGCCGCCCACCTTGTCGGCCAGATTGGAGCCAAGCTCAATAGCGGTGCTGGTCTGACGCGGGTCGACGCCGTCGAAAAGGTGGCTGTCGTGGACGAGAAAGCGCGGTCCGTTCATTTTACCCGACACCACCTTGTAGAGCCCGTAGTCCATGGAGAAGACTTCCATGTTGGCAATTCCACCGCTGCGGTCACCCGCAATCCAGATGATGAATTTCGGCCCGGTTTCGGTGCTCTCGATCCTGAGGAACTTTTGACGCCCATCGGTGTAAAGCGCGTTCAACGCATCGTCGACGGCGAGGATGGCTGCCCGCACTGCCAACTTTCGCTCCCCCATGTCTGCTTCGAACCGCCCCTTGAGCTTGATGCGGCTGATGCGGTTCTGCGACTTACTGTCTTCAAGCTCCTGGAGAGCATCTTTTTGAGCCGCCAGCGAAGCAACCTTGGCGTCCAACTCGGCGAGGCGGCGTTGCATGACCCCGAGATCGCTGAACGCACCCTTGTCGGAGAGATAGGACAGGATTTCCGTGCGGCGCTTCGTCTGTGCGCGTCGCTCGCCCTCGAGTTTGTCGCGGCGCTGGATATTCCGGTTCAGCTCCTCGGACAGATGGTGACGTCGATTGCTGATCACCGACTCATGGAAGGCCTCGACCCGCTCAATTCCCCGTCGAGCACTCTCCGGCAACTGGAAGCCAACGGCTTGATAAAGCTTTTCGACATCAGCCAGGCTGGCGGTAGTTTCAGAGTTGAAACTCGCCTCGATGTGATTGATCACGTTCGTGACTTCGGCAAGACTCAAACTCAGGGTTTCCGCTTCTCTCTTTGCCGCCGCAGACTCATTGACCAGCTCGTCGTAGTGCTCCGCCACCTGTAGGTTCGAAAGCGCGTCGCGCTGGATCGACGCGCGCTGCTCGATAACTAGATGTTCGGCAGTGACCGCCGCCAGCGTCTTTAGCTCCGGGTTGGCGCGTCCCTTAGACCTAACTTCCGATGCGAGATTCTTCTGCGTCTGCTTCAGTTCCTCGAAGGCGCGGGCTATCGTCCAATCCAGGCCGAACAGGTAGCAAAGAGCGACCTGCGCGTCGTTGTCGGGGATCGCGTTGGCATATTTGACTGGATCGATAAATCCCTGGTCGGATCGACGGCGGGCGAAATAGCCGAACAGGCTCCGAAAAGACGGGCCGCCATTTTCGAAGTCGGTGCCCTCGCGGATAAGCGGCAGGTCGAAAATTTGGTTCCCCAGCCATGCCGTCCAGTCTTTGATCGAGGTGTAGGGGTCCAGGAGGTCATCTTCTTGCATGAGCCGCTTTGCCGGCGGGCTTTCAAATGAAACGAACACCTTGTCGGGGCTGTGGACACGCCTTTCCACGCGCAGTCGCGTGCCGCCGATCGTGAACCGCCCCCAGTAGCTTGATGCGCGAAGCGCCTTGGCCTTAAAGGGAGAGTCCGCAGAGATGCTCGATCCCAGCAGAAAGTGAACAATCTCGAGCATGCTCGACTTGCCGAGGCTGTTGCGACTGTCTTTGTCGGTGGCTTCGCTGCTCTGGTCGGCGAGCAGGATGTTCAACCCGGCCCGAAATGTCAGCGTGCGAAATGTGGGGATTGAACTGCCGATTTCGTGGATCATTGCCCGCGCGCCCTTTGGATGGTCAAAAGGCCGTCTTTCATGTCGATCATATGGACGGTGTAGAGGAAGGTCAGGGCGAGGGTAAACCAATCGAAGCCCAGCGTCAGCCCACGCTTGTTGCGGTCACCACGAACATGCTCCCACACCTCGCTCACGGACTTGGGACTGTCCTTGATGACATTGAGGACCTCGCCGCCGACAACAATCAGCGAGCGCTCAGCCGGCAGGAATTTGCTAGGCAGGATCATCGACGAGTTCCGGGACCAGGATATCCTCTTTATCCTCGAAGATAATGCACGACTCAAACATGGTCGCGAGAATAGCCATCGAAGCCTCGTGGCGGCCGTCGCTTTCGTTCACATAACCCGCGAGACCTTCGTGCAGATGCTTGAGGATTGATCCGGCATCATTACCTTGCGCCTTGAGCTTTTTGTACTCGGAACGCAGATACGCCGGAATAGTCTCGGTGGCGAGTTCCTCTGGATAAGCCGCCAAAATCTCTGTGACGATCGGGGAGTAACTATAAAACAGGGTGAGATTGTTCCGCCATCGCGTTGGGATCAGGTTGTAATCCATCTTATCCAGCGGCACCTCGCCGATCTCCGAGGGGTCGGGCAACTTCTGATCCATCGCGGCAACGATGCCTGCGAATATGTTTGAGACCGTCTCAGGAAGTCGATCCCGATCAGCATCGTTGAACACGCGTATTCCTATGAGGTCTTCAAGATCGTCCTCGCTAAGGCGAGGTAGCAAACTGCCGAACATGTGTATGTCGAAGAAGCCCGACTCGATGCCGTGCTGGGCGGCGATGACATCAATCTCGCGGAGCGTGTCGTACATCGGCCGCGGCAGATCGATGAGATTGTGAGTGAACATCCATTTTCTCATTTGCGGCGTGGTGCGGCGCGCGGTGTAGAAGTCCTCAACCATCTTCTCGCGGACGCTTGCCACGTCAACCACGGCCCCATTTCGCGCACCGTAGCATTGATAGAGCGTGTCGGTGCTCTTGTGGTAGCCGTCCATTCCTCCGTCCCCCAGACGTCCGTGCGCTCTTATCGGGACAAAGTCCCCCGGATAGATGCGGCCCATGAACTCGCCGAGGAAGTCCTGGAACGCCGTGCCGTGGCTTTTGCGAAGCTTCAGCTCCAGCATCTGTCTCCAAACCCGCGTCACGTGTCCCCCATCTGTTGATTGGCACGACTTTTACTAGAATCTCGTAAAAGTATCGTATGCGGGTTCCTGCAAGGCAATACGATCCGCGAGGTCTTTTCATGCTCCGGAATTCATTGATTAAATCCCGTTGACAAGCGATCTTGTTCTTCATATGTGCTCGTCGCGGCGGACGAGCTGATCCCTTGTTTGCCGCATGGCATCTCGCCATGACGCACGGTCGGCGGCGCTCGAGCGCAACCGATCTCCCGTCTGCCGCTTCGGGCGACGAAGAGAACCACGTGCACGCACTCACTGTGACTGGCCTATGACCTACGGTCATAGGCCGTTCTCTTCGATCCTGGTCCAGATTTCGATTTGCTAGTATTACGACAATCTCGCGTGTGATTTTTAACGAAGGCTCTTCCGGCGCTCAACGTGCCGATGTATATCCCTACTCGCGGGAGTGGTGGAGGGCCGTAATCTGTTGTCGGAATTGTCTTTTTCGCCGCGCGCGTTGCTAGCATCGCACGCTTGGACATCTGTGTTCTTTACGACCTACTCGCTCAGCCTCTCGTTTCTCGAAGCCATTCCCTTGGCGGCGGTCAGTCGAAGCTATCGCGATTTCACCGTCGTAACCGACATCGCAGGTTACCGTTCGTCGCTGGCGGATGTCGGCGCGGTAGGTATCGGTCGCGATTACAATCTCGTCCCCGTTCACTGCGCGACCGGGGTATTCCATCCGAAAATCGGTCTGTTCGCCGATCAAGACGGCGAGGTCAGAGCAACCGTAGGGTCGGGAAATCTCTCCTTCGGTGGATGGGGCTACAACAACGAGGTTTTGGAAGTCCTTCGCCCCGGCAGGGACTCCGCATGCTTTTCAGGATTGGCCGATCTTATCGAAGCAATTCAGCGCGAGGCTCGTCCCGAAGGGTTCCTCGATTGCCTACGCTCTCCCGACCTCCATAACTACGTGTCGCTGGCCCGTCGATCCTCCTTGGTGCCAGGCAGCGGAACCGGCCGTCTCCTACACACTATGGCCGGCACCTTGACTTCGCAGATCGCGGGCCTGGTAGAAGAGTTGGGAGGCGCTGAGGAGCTGACAGTGGTGTCGCCGTTCTTCTCTGCGCATCACGGGATCGCCGCCCTCTCGGAAGCGATCGGATGCGACAACATCCGGATCGCGGTGCCACCACGAGCGCCATCGGTTTTCGATTTCGCGGCTGCTTCTGCCACCGGTCTTAATATTCGCCCGGTTTCCTGTGACGAATTCAACGACAGCCGCTCGCTTCACTCGAAGGTGTTCGACATCGGTTGTCGCCGGGGGCGATTGATAGTCAGCGGAAGCGCCAATGCGACGGTTCAGGCACTCGGGAGAGCAAACGTCGAAGCAGTCGTCGCCCGTATCCACGACCGCGCGCCGATGTTCGGCTGGATATCGGCCAATGCGCTGCGATGCCATACGACCGGAGAAGAGGCCCCGCAAGAGGAGGAGCGTTCCTCGCTTGCCGTCGACTACGACGGAGGGGTCATCAGAGGACGTGTCATGGGAGGCGGCGTGACCACCGGGACTTGGACAGTCAGCATCGCTTGGGGCGCGAGGAGGGAAGCTGGACCGGATGTTGTCATCGACGAAGATGGCTACTTCGCATTCAAGCCACCGAGCTCGTTCGATCCGATGAGGGTTGCATCGTCGGTCCAGCTAATTCTGCTGCGGGACGCGGTCGAGCTTCGCGGGTGGCTTATCCTTCGCGGCTTCATCGACGCGATGAACAGGCGGGGGCCGATCGCTCGCTCGCTGGGGCGGATGATCGCAGGTATCGAAACGCTCAATGACCTCACGGCTATCATGGAATACGTGTCGCGAGAACCGCGGGCATTTATCGATGCCGCTCAGCGGACTGGGGGAGGGAGATCAGATCGTGAGCAGACGGCGGGCCTGAAGGTTATTCGACCTTTCGCTGCGGGTGACGCTTTTGAACTGTCCCACGATGGAGCCAGAGGATCGGGCATCGTCAGCAATGGCGATGAACTGATCGACGCACTTGTTCGTATGCTTGCGACCGCCGCTGCGCAAGAAAACGACGATAGCGGCGATGACGAGGAAGAGGACGACCTTTCTCCTCAGGAAGGAAGCGATAAACGTAAGCACGGGGGCGGCAAAGAGCCAAAGAGTGGGGGGCAGACCCAGAGGGTGAAGCCCCAGATCATGGAGACGGCCTTCAGCCGACTCTTCGAGGAACTGGTGAGAGTGCCTCCTGGTCCGGCCCGCGCGCCAGGACTATTCCTAGTCTTCGATATGATCGCCAAGATCGCGCCTCGCAGTTCACTCGGCGAAGAGTTGACCCCGCGCTTACTGGCAAAGTGGCTACAGACAGCGGCCGGTTCGAGGCCCGTTGATGTAGATCCGACTGGACTGGATGAATGTGTTGCCGCAACGGTGTCCAGGCTCGTTATCGGTGATCCGGGCAAGGCCCAGGCTATGCACGAATTCCTCCAGGCCTGGACCGGAGGGGAGGTACCAGAGGAGTTCGCAGTTCCTTGTGAACCTCAAGCCGGAAAGCTGAACGAAGAGGCTCTCGCGCCCGGAATGACGCAAAGCCAGTGGACGCAGACATGGTCATCTATTCTCGAGACTAAAACGCCGTGGAACAAGATGAATGATCTTCGGAAAGCGCTTGCCACGAAAGACGGACCATACGTCACACCAGCCGGCGCGACCATTGACGAGGAGGTCACCATCTCGCGGTACTCCACCAGGCAAGGCCGTGACGACCGCATCGTCTGGATGGCAACCAAGTACGACAAAAGGCCAGGTTGCCCGAAATGCGGCCATGGCTTCCCCGGCGTAAAGGCATCGAAATTCAGGCGGCACAGGATCGCGACATGCGAAAACTACAGGTGCGGCCGGGTCGTCATTGACGTGTCCCTATAGGAGGGCTCTATGAAACTTGCCGACATAGACAAGCTCTTCGACGACGCCGGTGGCGTGCGGGTTGTCGCGGCGCTGGAAGTGCGAGAGAGCGGCGTCGATCCGATCGGTCTCCGGCAAATCAACCTCGACCTCATGGACAACGTTGCGCCGGGGATCAATAACGTCACTCAGCACGTTCGCTATTACACATTCGTCGCGTGGGCGGCTTGGAAGGCGTCGACACAGGCAGCCATGGAGGGTGTCGATGATCCGCAGGTCATCGCCGACCTCATGGAAAGATTTGAAGCCCTGTATGCATGGTCGCATCTCCTCGACGGTCGACCCTTCAGGGGTGCAACTTCGCTGAGGCAGACGATCGCGCGGACGCCCGAGGGGCAGGCCTTCCGTTTCGAGGGCGAGGTTTGGGAAAAGTATAAGCGGACCCGCACGAACATCATGGCTCCAACCGAATACGGTCCTTCTATCAAAGCCCTCCGTTACCTCAGTCTCGATGAGGCCATCGTGACAAAGCAGGTGATGCCCGCTGTCATGGATTTCGAGGCACGCGTTCAGGAGGTGCTGTCTCCGCATCTCCTCGCCGTCGCGCCGCCTTCGATCAAAGCTTCCGAGATCGAAAGTTTCGCCACGAGGCTCTCTGTCGAGGACCCGTCCGATGTGGAGCGCGCGGTCTTCCGGTTGATGTTCCACGAAATCGGTTCCGATGAATTGGCCTCCCCGGCGATGCGCCGCCGCAAAGGCACTATCGACTACCTGATCGGGGTGCTCAAAGAGCTAGGTCCCTCTACACAGGACGATATACGCAAGCGCTTCGTCGCGAACAGACTCCCGGCAGACATCGGCGGCGCTGTCGAACACGTTACCCACTCCGCGATTATGCTGGCGTATCTTCAGGCCCGACAGCTTCAGAGGCTGGCGACCGAGGCGATGCTGCTGTGGACTGAGCGAGTTCTCACCGAGGAGAGCGTCGGGGGAGCGGCTCGGTCAATATCTACTGAGGAGTTGGTTGACCGAGCAGATGCTGCCGCAGCCAGCCTGGATGACTCTTACCGGGCATCGGTAACGGTGGGCGGCTATCTCGCGTCCATCGTTTCGATGGGTGGGGACACGGGGTGGCCAGAAAGCGCCGCGGAACCCGGGACTGCTGTTGTTGACCTTATGGTTTCCCTACGTGAGGCTCAGCAGAAAGACCCGACGCAAATACCCGGTCTGGCCGCTCGTAGTTTCGCCGTCGTAAAGGCAGTGAACGATGCGCTAAAGCTAACCGATCTTCCTCAGACGTCACAAAGGGTCATTGACGGACGTCCAGACCGGTTGCCGATGAGTCTGATGTCGACCCGGCTCGAAGCAATTTCGGAAAGACCGCGTGCTTCCATGTGGGCTGAGATCATTCAAGGCTGGGTGATCGGACAACACGTTCATTGGTCGGCCGTCAGGGGCGGGGACGGAAATCAACGATTGCGGATAGCCCTTGAAGAAGCTGGCTGGATGCGAGTCCGGAAGCGTGCGACCGGCAATTTCGTCCCGACTGCTGACCGATTATACACGATGCTGGCACTCGGCGCGTCTTGCGGGCTCATCCAAAGGACCGACGATGGGCGATTTGGAGCTTGAGCGAAAGATGATCAAAGCGCCCGCGCGCTGATCGATACTCCTCGTGTCAGAGCCCAGCCATGGTGCCTCGGCGATCATTGAGCGTTGGCGAGGAGGGAGCCGCCCTTTGTTTCTGGATTTCGGTGAGGCTGAATTTCCGCTGCCTTGGCTGCCTGCCATGGGAGTGCTTTGGCTGCTGAATTACCTTCGACGCGAGCGCGTGATCGTGACCCCCGTTCGCCGCCAGAGCGTGGTTGACCACTTGTTAGCCGGCACGCCTATCCAAGGTTTTGCAAGACCAATGCAGGCTCCGCCTCGGAGATCGCCATTGCCGGATTTCGACGCTCATCTCATGAGGAGACGGACGCGCCGGCCCAGGTTTTAAATTCGTGGCGATGGAATGCAGAAAACCGCGAGTAATTGAATTCCACCCATCAGACTTCATTAATTCCTGAAAGGTAAGACGGCCGAAATAGGAGCCGTCTCAATGGATTGTCGCATAATCGAAGTGGTGAGGCCGGGAGTTGGCAAGGTTCGAGACCTGCCATCATCTGAACTGTCCAGCCTAAACCAAGAATACTGGGTTTTAGTCGATGGCGTGAGCCTCCGGGATATAGGACCAGAAGGAGAGAATAGACTGCGCGCAGCAGTCGACGCTCTGGAAGATGCCGTATTCGCCAAGCTTGCCGCGCTTCTTGAAGAACTGGGAAATCTGAATTTGGAAAGAGCCGAAGTCTTCTTTCGCAAGCAGAAGGAAATTTGGGAGATCGCCTCCGGTGACCCTGAATTTCTCGCCGCAAATACGTTTACGACTGTCGCAGAGCTAGCCGCAGCGGCTGATCCCGAAAACGGCCTCAGCCTCCCTGGAGTTTGAGGCCCCCGCGGGCATCGACGATATCGACTATCCGCTTCACTGGGCGCTGATATGCCTCAGCGACGGATGGATGAGAAAGATTTAGACATGCCCCGACGCCCAGATTGCGTTCTTCCTCGATCATCGAATCCATGATCTTCCGAACCGATGCCAGCACGAGGCGCTCCGTTTCCGTTGCATGGCGCTCGATGTATGCCTCATTACGATGGAAGACACCACGAAGAATAGCGACATCTCCCATATCGATAAGAGAACGCAACAAGCGTAAACCGCCCGCCACTCTATTGATCGCGATCTGATACATTTTGCACCTCATTCTCAATCAGTTTCGAATGAGAAAACAGCCGGCGCAAGCTGGCAAGTACGCCATTTCCTGAAGATACGAAGGCGCGATGACGGTCATCGTCCATGGGCATCCAACGCTAGAGCTTTGGGGCGGGTGCCGCAGTGAGGGTGTTCCTGGCTTTCGCCGCATCGATCCGTTTCCTCGCGTCGGAATTGTCGGCGTCGAAATCCTGCGCCAGATGCAGCTGGTTCATCATCTTCATGTCGAGTTCAGTCGCTAGGCCCGTATCATCTCCCCGGACGTCAAAGTCGATATAGATGCCGCACATGCTTGCGGATTGCTTTGCTTTCTTGACCGTGAATTCGTCAAGGCCGACTGGGAAGTCACTGATGCCGATGCAGCCCAATGGCGATTCCAGTTTTTCGGCCGTTGCGCGCTCGGCACCGAATTTCCACGCTGCCCAGATGCCGCCGGTGGAACTCTTACCCATTACTGAAGGCTCGCCGAATTTCTGAATGGCTGCTGCAAACACCGACTCGGTAGTCGGGCGTTGCGACGGCCTGAACTTCAACTCTCGGCGGACCGCAAACAGCTTGTTTCCCGACCCCAATCCTGTGAACGCGAATTGCATCCGCTCGTGTTCCATATCATCCGGATTGGCGAGGTCGTTATACAGGGTCCTCCCATTTGCGACCCATTCAGTGCCTTCCGGGAGCTTCCAGCGCACAAACTCGTACTGAGCTTCCGGCCTGGCTTCCTGGAATTTCGCGATGATCTGGTCGGCGCTCATACCCAGAGCCATTCCATTGATGTCGATTTCGGCCGCCTGCGTCGCAGCGACTCCTCCGAGGAATAGCGCGGCAACGGCGGTGAGAAACGTGATTTTCATGATGTCCCCGGTGTCTGTTGAGGTCTGAAATCGGTCGCATCAATGCGCGCCCGAATGTGAACACGTTCCCTCATCCGAGTTTTGTTTTCGGCAATTTTCGACGGGGATTTCACCCTCTGCGGGAAATTAAGACGCCACAAAAGGTAGCAACGTTACCGACTGCTAAATCTGTCCGAACGGCGCTTACAAGGTACGGGCGACGAGGTCGTGGAGCGTTCTCGCATTTGCCAGACTTTTGAGGCGTTCGACGCGGTGTTCAACCGTGCGTGGGGACAGTTGGACTCGAAGCCCGATCTGCCTCATCTGAAGTCCTTCGCGCAAGAGCTGGAGGATTGCCAAGTCGATGTCATCGAGGTCCTTGCGTAGCGGGGCGGATTTCAGAAGGTAATGGATGACGCCGAAGACAAGACACCAATCCACCCCATGCTTCTCGAGTTGATGCGGCAGCGCTAGCATTTCGAAATTTGTCTGCAAATCGCCGTGGCGTACGGTTTCTGCGATTAGCGATGGCCGCCGGGTGGCAATCGCCTTCTCAACCGATGGATGGAGATGCCCCCTTGGCAATAGGGGAAGCCGGGTCTTGAGGAGTTCAGGGACTTCTTCATAGCTCGTCGGAATGCTGTAGTCGCGGACGACGTTGACCCGAAATTTAGAGAGTCGGCCGACGGGAAAATCGATGACGGCGAGGACCATGTTTGTTGCCAGACGCTCTCTGACCCCCTGATAGAGGGAAAGCGGGTCCTCGATATCATCCCGGGAAATCCAGACGTCGATCAGCTGCTGGGCAAACTCGCCGAAGGAAACGAACCTCATCGGCGGATGGTGTCCCGTAAAATGTCTACAGGCGTGGCCAGAAACGACCGTTTTTGTCATCGGTCGTCCGTGTTTTTGTCCCTTGCCTAAATCATTGCAACTATTCCCGGATTGTAATCGTGCATTTCCGCGTATCCGCCCGTCGAAAACGGTGGTTTCTGTCAAGCCGCGGGATGGAAAGACCTCAATGGCGAAAGTCGGCTACGCTCGCGTTTCGACGCATGATCAGAACATCGACCTTCAGATGCTTGCATTGCGCGGCGTCTGTTGCCGAGTTTTCGAAGACCATGGCATCTCAGGGGCAAAATCCAGCAGGCCGGGGCTGAATGCGATCCTGCGTTTCGTGAGGCGAGGGGACACCTTGGTCGTGTGGAGGTTGGATCGCCTGGGCAGATCGATACATGATCTCCTTCGGATTATTGAAAGGCTTCGGAAGAGGGGAGTGGAATTCCAGTCGCTCACGGAGCATATCGACACGGGCTCGGCCGGCGGCCGGCTCGTTTTTCATTTGCTAGCCGCGATGGCCGAGTTCGAGCGGCAGTTGATTCGAGAGCGGACGCTGGCGGGAATCGAGGCAGCACGTGCGCGAGGTACTCGGCTCGGCCGCCGGCCACGGCTAAACAATGATGAACGCGTCGCGGCCTACCATGCAGTCATCATCGACGGCGAAAATGCGACGGATGTCGCAAAGCGGTATCGAGTGCACCCCCGGACTCTAGCAAGACATATCGAGCGCATGCGGTGCCAGTGATCACTGGAACAAGGAAATGAGTTTGCCGGGAGCCTCGTTGGCAATGTTGAGCGACTGGACCGCGAGCTGCTGCTGAGCCTCCAGCGCTTTCAATTTCGCGGCGGTGTTTTCCATGTCGGCGTCCACCAACCGCCCGATGCCCTTCGTGTCCGATGATTCATTGCTGCTCGGGCAGAATGCAACGGAGACGGTGCTCAAGGCAGAAGACCTTACCCGTTTCCAGACATTGGCATTCGCGACGCACGGCCTGCTCGCGGGCGAAATCAGCGGTCTTCAGGAGGCAGGCCTCATCATGACGCCTCCCGCCGCCGCGACGGCGATCGATGACGGATATCTTTCGGCCAGCGATATCGCAGCATTGAACCTGAACACTGATGTCGTTCTTCTTTCCGCCTGCAACACCGCCGCGCCGGAGCAGGTGGGTGCCGAGGGACTGTCGGGACTTGCGAAGGCGTTTTTCTTCGCGGGAGCCCGTAACCTTGTCGTCTCGCATTGGGCGGTCGACTCCACGGCCACGGCGGCGCTTACCACCCAAATGTTCGAAAACAGAGCCAAGGCCGCGAACAAATCGTATGCATCGGCTCTTGGCGATGCGATGCGCGACCTGAGGGCGGTAGACGCGGGACGATTCGCCCACCCACTATATTGGGGTCCGTTCGAGGTCGTAGGGGCGGATATGTGAGGAAGCAACGCAATCTTGCCGAAATTACGTCGAGACAACCGTTTGATTTGATGGGGAGGCTGTCGGAGGTAGTGACGAGGGAAGTACCCTGTCCATCCTATAATTGTCGCGACCGGCGCTCAACTCGGCGGCCCAGAAAAGCCGCTGGCTGGTAACTCGTACGCGATCGGTGGCCAGCATCCGCCGCGTCGCCCATTTGGCTGACTACGCGACGACGACTTGTGAATGACGTTCCAGATCGCGCCCGCCGACCTCGGACAATGAAGGCCTGGCGCAAAGAATTTCCATCAGGACGGAGATAAATCGGCATCTCGGCTCGAGTGCTTTCTTGCATATCCAAAATTGAATCTGCGCTCCACCACCGATTGAATTGTGGTTGATTGTCTATAAAGTCAGGAAATCAATTTGAGGGTGTGTTCGATCTAAGGGGGCCTGATCGATGATGCGCATTTCAACCATTTTCTCGATATTCTTGCTTCTGTGCCCAGGCGCTTATGCCAGGGAATTGAAGGTCGCCACATGGAACCTCGGCTGGCATGTTTCCAAGGCCGAGGCGACCACGTGGATCGCCAAATGCAGCGCGCCTTTCCAGTTGAATGGGGCTACTGGTCTCTGGGAGCCGGCCGAAAGCGGTACTCCAGGCTGGGAGTTGCCTTGGGGTCGGAACGCACCGATCTCCTGGAACATATCTGTCCTGCCGCCATGCGACGTTTTCAAAACACCGGGATTCGACACCGTGCCGGTGACAGAGGCGGCGTACGTTAAGCGCTCGGGACAACTGACTACCTTCATCGAAAATAAAATCGCGCCCGATGTCATCGCCTTCCAGGAGGTAAGCGGCGAACAGGCGGTGCGTGATGTCTTGCCAAATGACGGGGCGGATTACCTCGTCTGCTCCTTCGGGAGCCATAAGGTTCAGCGGTTGGCATTCGCGTGGAAGAAGGAGTTCGGGCCGGCGGTCGAATGCGAAGTCGAGGACGCGCTCAGTTTGTCGTCGTCGCTGGCGGAGAAGGATCGCGTGCGGCCAGGCTTGGCGTTGGCGTTGACGATCGATGGAAAGCTTACCCGATTTCTCGACGTCCATTTGAAATCAGGCTGCGTCTCTCCGTTCGACAATCCGCCCGATGCGCTCGACGGCAACGCGGGAGATGACGACCCTTGCATAACTCTCCAACAGCAAGTGGTTCCATTGGAAAAATGGATTGAGCGCAAGTCGGCCGATACCAACAGGGTGGTCGTGCTGGGCGACTTCAATCGCAACGTCTGGCACGAGACCCATGAACCTGGGAAGACACGGACGGATGGCTCCGATCCCAAGAGTGAGCTGCCGTCGACGGTTAAGGTCCGGAAGCTGATCGACGAGGTGAATGACGGCGCACCAGAAGGCAGCAAGCTCACGCTTCTGGATGAAGCATGCCCCATCAACACGGCCTCGGATGAGGCCTGCAAGAGGCTCAAATCCGCGAAGATGTCAGATGACGAGAAGCTACTGAAGCGCAGCGAGAACCTCGGGTGTCGGAACCCCGTCGGCCTCGATCATATAATGATCGGCGCAGGATTCTCGAGCCCGCACCCTGCCGAGAAGGTAGCTTTGGGGAGGCAAGGTAGGACCCTATCAGCGTCGGCGGAGCATCCGAACCCACTGCTCAGTCTGTCGGATCATTGCCCTCTCACTGCCGTGGTAAGTGATTGAGCTTCGCCGAATGAAGCCCGAGGTCTCGTGCGACAAGCGAGCACGGTCGCTGGAATCGGCCTACGCGTCAGCCAAGGCCGTCGTTTGGTATGCACTATTCAACCGAGCTTAGACATGCAGAACGGGAATAGCGATGAATTCAGCAACTATCTATCAGGCAAAGAAGGGTGCCTGCGCGCTATGTGTTCTGGTAGTTCCCATCACCGTCGTCTTCTTCGCGCGATACTTTTTCACGGAATGATGTAGCAAATGCCACCAACCGAAAGCACTGCGGCGCTGACAGCTTTGGGCCTACGCGAAGCCTGTGGTCATGGTCCGCAAAGCGCCAAAAGCCGACATTAGCCTTCGTTAGCGCTCCCACACGAGGCAGCGGCGGCGCGACCTTCAACGAGCACATGTAGTTCGTGCGAGCGGCACCAGCCGGGCAGTCAGAAGCGCTCTTGTCCCGACGAATCCGTTACCTTGATGATGGAGACGTCCTCCGTGTATCGGAACTTTTCTGCGGAATCTCCTCTCAGCAGCTGCAGCTCGTTCTGGGCGTACAGGTACTTGTCGATCCAAGTTCCCGTCACAGGATCACCATCGCGCCGCCTTGCGGACTCTATCACCTCGCTCTCCGGCCCCCAATAGAACCGATAGTGGTCTAGCGTGACGCCGGACAGGGCATCGACTTTGGCATACGCAAGCGGCTGCTGGATCGCGAAGGCTTGCCGGTATGCATCGCGCGAATAGGACTGATAAATCCACGGCTCAATGTCGGCCGGTATCAGCTCTCGGAGAAAGTCTATGCTCGCAAGCAGCTGCGAGAGGTCCTGCAACGCGCTCAAATGACAAAGCGTGAGGAAGTTCGAAAGGCTCCTGGCAACGATATTGTCAAACACTGGCAGCCAGTAACCCTGCATCCGGGCCACCATCAGCTCCGCGCGCTTGTCGACCCCTGCGCGGATGCGTGCCACGTTCTTGGTGCTTCCATACCCGCGATCAAGGAACGCGCGTATGGTTTCCGTGGGCTGACCATGAAATCTTGACGTGGGCTTCTCGTGCTCCGCAGCCTCAACCAGAAGACCGGCGACCAGCTTCTCCAATGCCAGCGTGCTTTCCGGCCAGACCGAGAGGACACCCGGAAGCTGCCCTTCAACCTCTTTCAGTGCAACCTGACACTTCACGACATCGGCGCGGACTCCGTCCGGGAATCCCACCTTGATTCGGCCGTCCTTCCCAACGGCTTCGATACCCGCCTGCACATGGGGGTCCAGTGTGCCGAGGAACTCCACGAGCAGACGATGTTGGATCGCGTTCCGATCCTCGGGCGTGGCGATCGTGAAGTGCGTGGAGAGCGGCACCCGGTAAGGTTCAGGAAAATATCGGGCGGCTGAGATGGGATCGACGACGGCTCGCATGAGGAAGAACTTCTTTGCAATGAACTTGTCTTCAAACAGCTCCTTGCCGATGATCTTTAACCGCTTTGCGTTGAGCAGGGCCTTGAAATCATGGTCCAGGTCAAGGAGCCAGGCGTTCATGGCCGAGCTTCTCAAGATGTCGATTTGTGCGTGTCGGAACAACACGGAGGATAAAGGGCTAAGAAGGGTGGCGTACTCGGACCCAAGAGAGGGTGATGCTACCAGAAAGAGGCCAATCTCGATTTTGGCTTCCAGGAGATCGCGCTCTTCGCGCAGCAGGTATCGCCGGGCCACGATACCGCCCATGCTGTGGCAGACGAAGATGAGCCGTTGGGCGGTCAGGACTTTGTCCAGACGCAGATGGTTTGTCAGGGCATCAACCGCGTCGTTGATGCGATAGGTCCCGGAAAAAAGCCCGGTTTCGTATTCGAAGATGTAGACTCCGACACCGCGCGTACGAGGGTCTTGAGTGAGCAGGCTTGGCCAGTACGTGCCGTTGGCGTTCCGCCAAGCCTCGGCGTCGGACATTACGCCGTGAACAAAGATCACCACGGTGCCATTCTGGGGTTGCGAGAGCCAAGTGCCCTTCATGACGGTCGATCTCACCTCTCAGATCAGTTCAGCGCAATAGGCATACAAAGCTACGGCGTTTGGCCATGTGGCCCCGGTTGCACTTCACGGGAGTCCCCGGCTCCTTGCACCAGCCCAAAGGCAGCCAGGCAAACCACAATCGACGACGTCGTTCGTCGCGAAATTAGATGTCAGGTGGCGCTCCAGGGAACCTCGTGTTGCAGGATTGCGGTCGGGCCCAGGATTTGGGGTTTTTGATTGTATTGCAGTTCTTGCAACTGACTGCGTGTCTTTTCGATCAACTGTTCAAAACTGATCTTCTTTTCGCGCCTCAGGATATTAGCAAGGCTGTATGTGAAGGCCCCGTGGCTTGTCGCACCGTGCCGGTACTCATACGACAGTTGATCTTCGCCACAGGCTTCGATGATGACGGGGAGATAGGGACCAGCAGCCAGAGCGGGGTCCTGCTTTTTGAGGCGGCTGTATTCGGTTGACGAGGTGCCGCGAAGCATGGAGGCACGTCCGATCCGCTGGGTCGTTCCTTCCTTTCCAAAATAGCCAGTTGCGACATCCTTCTTCGGTGTGAACTTGTCATTGATCCGCGTGAAATCCCGGCTGACCCACATTTGCGTCTTGCCGTCCCACTTCAGCTCCCGATGGCGAATATCGTCAGGCGGGGTTATCCCACGCGGCCGTGCACCACCGTCACGGTGAATGCCACCTGAGTGACAGCAATCAAAAATCATTACTAGGCGACAATCGTAGGGAAGCTGGCTGTAGAGGTCATAGATTTGGTCGTCCGCGATGTACTTTTCCTGCGACCAATCGAAATCCCAAGGAACCAGCGTCTCGACATAGTGGTCAGGTTCGAAATTCTCGCCGTACTCCGGGGCACGAGCGCCATGGCCGCTGTAATAAAATACCAACTCGTCCCCGGGTTCGGGGTCGTCGAGTAGCCATTTGAGCCGCGTTACGATGCCATCGGCCGTCGCGCGGGCGTCGAGGCAGGTGCGGATCGACTCCGGAGGCAGCCCGCAGTCTTGGAGTACTGCACTCATCGTGAAGACATCATTGACACAACCCTCGAGACGGTTAGCTGCCTCGGGATAGTCGTTGATCCCTACCAACAGGGCCTTTTGCTTTTTCCGAGGCTTGCCGACGACCGAACGACTTTGAGCGACAATCGAAGGAGCAAACGTCCTTGCGTTGGTGGATTCAGCGGCAATCGAACGCCAGACATTCGCCACGGTGGCGGGATTGGTCAGATAACCGGCTGCCGAATGGTCAGCCATGCCGGCATCATCGAATGGCGTCTCGGTTTGGCTGAAGTTGTTCGCGTCGGGGAGTCTGATAGGTGCGGTGAAGACGTCATCGTGGACGTTGTAGAGGTGGTACCAAAATTTCACGTCTAGAGGCTGGATACGGCCGTTGGTGAGGTTCCGGATCACGAATGGATTGGCGATCTGCGAGCCAAACGTCACATAGCGTACTTTTGACAGCAACTCGGGCATGTCCGCCTTTTTCGCATCTGAATGGGTGAAGGCGTTGTATGTTATGAGTGATCCCAAGCTGTGGGCGAGAACGATGTCCGGCTGATGTTCGCGAATGGCAGCGAAGACCCGATTCCGCGTTTTTTGCTGGAACTTCTCGTCCTCGGCCCACGCTACGACATATCCTGCAGTCCATTTGATGCGGTCAGAGATGTCGGAAACAAACCCTCGGTCTCTTCTGCCGATCTCCGACACGCCGCTCTTCGCCAGCTTCCAGATCGCTGAGACACTCTCGGCGAACGAAATCTCAGTGGTTTCGAAGATATCATCATACGACATGAATTCTGGTGTGATCGCGAGGCCGGGCACATTTGGAAACGCTGACTCCAGCGCCCCGGTCCAAACCTCTGCCCATCCCGAGGCCCTTTGGTCTCCCAGACCATGCACTCCCAGAACTTTTAGAACCTTGTCTGTCATTTGCTCCTCCCGAGCAGCCGCTGATCGACTTGCCTCAGCCCCCGAAATCGCAGTCATAGTCCCTTGAGACGCCCCGAGGGTTTACGACGCTCACACCGGTCGGATGCAATCGCATTTCCTCGTGTGCGGCGATGAAGTCCTTGACAAAGTTGATAGTCTGAGGTGAGACGGTCACGAAAGCTCCGAGTTTCTTGGCCTCCGCGCAAAAAGCCGACGTTTGCTCGTGATTGGCTATGAGCTTCATGACTTGCGCTACGACATGGAGGTCGACGTTGATGGGGTCCTCGCCAGTCAAGTAGGTTGGCTGAGGCGGGTGTCCCGTTTCCAAATCGGCCGCCGCCGAGACTGCCTTCTTCCGGTTCTTAGCCTTTGGTGCTGGCTTCTTTTCCATGAGACTGCTCCTCTCCATCTATGGGGAAATAACCACGGTTGTTCTCTGCTTGGCCAAGTCGCGGGAAATCGACTGCTGGGCTGCAGAAGCGGCCAATAGCTCAGTCGGGTTGCCCGTCGCAGTGAGCAGGGGACCGTAAAGCGTGCCGCGGAGTGGTCCGACGGCCCCGGCATCGCTTGACGCGATCGCTAGTCCAATTGTGACCTGATGGTTGTCTGTTCTCGTTGCAACAGCGCTGGACAAAGAGGCATCGGCCAAACGCCAGCTTGGTCCGCCAGGTCCCGCGAACACTATTTTCGGCGAGATCGACCCGGTAATCGTCGTCGTAAACTGAAGTCTCTCTGCCAAGGTCGGCGGCCCGCTTCGGTTTTCAGCTCTGCCCGCCAGATTTCCGAAGAGCGTCAACCGCATAAAGTCTTGAATTACTCCAGCGATCCCGATTTTGCCCGCTATTGGATAAATCATGTTCTCTTTCGCGATATGTTCCTCGCAAAAATCGTCTCTGACGCCGTGGATCAGATTGCCGAAGGTGTCCGTGGTTGTGAAAATGCGCTCGCTCTCGCGCTGCCGATCTAAGCCCGCGCTGAAACCTAGCGTGCGTGTTGAGCCAGTGAAAACACTGAGCAGATTGAATTCGGTGCTGACGTTGTTGATTTCGGTCATGTCCAGGACATAGTCAAACGCGATGCCGGTTTGCCAGAAAAGGGAAAAGAGCTCGTGAACTCTGCCCTTGAAGAGAGCGGGCGTCAGCTTGGTGTATTTGTCGGGGTCAGCCTGTAAAGAAAAGCCCACCTGCCTCGATACGCCATCGACGTCCTTGTCATGCGTGAGCCAGCCAATCGCGCTTTCCATGATCGCGTTACGAGTTTCACAGCGCACCTGCTTGACAATATTAAGCGTAGATATGCGCATGTAGTTTTCAGGAACTGGATGGAGGGCGCAGCCGCTAGCAAGTAACATGACCCCAAGCCAAGCCTTGGCATACATTGCAACTACTCCGCCCCTTAGAGATGATGCCTTTTTGTATTGTTAATTTATTTTCGGGTGATGTCGAGTGTGTCTGTTCCATTTTTGCAATTTAGTCGTGTTTCGTAAAGCGACGTTGGTCTACGAATAACCCATAGGCCATGCTCGTTCTGCGAGTCGGTCGGTTTAGGGAAGGGACGTCGACATTTTTGGGCCAAGCGATATCAAGTTCATTCAGCGGGCTTTTAATGCGTTGTAGTCTGATCAATGGCTTTCGGGATGCCGCGGGACACGAGTGCCATCGACGCACGCCGCACATGATGGTTATGCAGGCTGAAGTCAGGCGCGCTCCTCGTTAAGCTGAATATCACCCGGCAAGAAGCGTCTTAGTGAGAGTGCGCGGGTGAAAGCAATCGATGAGCCGGGCGCAATGTTTCGAACTGTCCTGAAAAATTTGGATCGGCGTCGCCGTTATGCGCAAACCCGACAAGCGCTTCGTCATTTGCAGTAAGGTTGTCGCTAAACTGACGCCGCCGGAGGAGACCCACCTGGGGGAACTGGCGTCAAAGTGTGGCTTCCAACCGCACCTGACGTGGTGGCCTGTGTCATCCCCAAAAGGGAAAGGAAGTTGTTGTGACGTTGGATGATGATAGATGGCTCAGGGGCTTCAACGCCGCCATTCTCCGCGAGTCGACGTTGATCCCCGAACGCTCCGAATGCTCATCTAGTCCTTGGTATCCGTTCGAACGCCGGAATTTTCGTCCACCTTCTGTCGCGGAGGATTTTCTCCCATAGATAGCGTCGGTCGTGCATTGCAGCCGCAGCTTTCGTTGAGGTTTCGAGATGATATGTTCTATTTGATTGACACGGGCGGGATGTTCTTTTTATGTTCCATCTGACGAAGTCGAGGAAACTCGGGACGGGTTTGCGTCGACGTCTTCTTTTCACCCAACGTTCGACGCGTTAGCATTTGTGTTGAGTAACAAAGGATTCGATCTGATGAGTCACGTGCGAGAGTGGAGCAGGATCGAGGCCGAACGGCGCATCCCAGAGGTTCTTGACGGAGCCAAGGCTGGCAATCTTCAAATTATCCGAGATGTTGGCGGGTCATTCGAAATTCGATTTATCGCGATCTCGGGAAAGGAACCAGCCGGCAAAGTACTCGCGCGTGGCGGTCCGGACGGTGAATAGCGCCGAAGGCGGGAGTCCAGACGACGCGTTATGGACTTCCAAGAATGGAATTTCCTCTGCCAGCTTTTTCCGTTTCGCGTGGCAACGACCAACTCACAGCCGAAGAGGTGACGTTTGAAGGCGAACTCAGGCAAGCCGCCAAGGAAAGTCCCGCTTCAACACTGGCTGACCGCGCGTCCGGTTGATCGATCGCTGACCTATGACCACGGCATATGCAGATAGACATGATCCTTTAGGATATTGTACGCCTCGGAATCACCATCCTCGAAATGGCTCTGAAACGTTCCGGCTAGGTAGTCACAGAATGCCAGGCCATCCTCTAGAGGCTTCGATCTGATGATCCTGCTAACCTCGGTCTGCGACCGCATGTGAAACCACAAATCTTTGCGAAGGATGCTCTCGATAAGAACGTCGTATCCTAGACCTGCATTGAGCTCGTCAGGACATATCGACACTTGGCGCAGGTGACGAACCGTCGGGCCAATCAAGGAGGATGCCATCCAAGAATAGAAAAGATGGAAGTGTCCCTGGATATGCTTCGGCACCTTTTGCTTGTCGATCACCGCGACGAGCAAATGAACTCGGGGATTCTCCTTGACCATTTTAACGGCTCGATGGGCGAATGATCGCCGGACGCCTGAGCCGATGCCGATCCATTTCTTCTCGTTGTTGGAGGTCCAGTCGAACTCCTTCTTGAGAGCTTTCACGACTTTGCCCGGGACTCGGTGGTTATCGTTTATCCCAACTATTGCACCGACGGTGAAATACCGACTGGAACCCCCTTGGCGATAGGGGAGGTTAAGTTGCCATCCTAAGTCGCCACTTTCGTCGAGAAGAACAAGCGCGTTTGACAATGAATATCCACCAACGAAAATGGCCCCCGCAAAGCGAGGGCCATGGAAATTGTTGGCTATGCCAAGTTGCCGCGCGTTTACACCGCGCTTAGGATACCCGAGAAGTGTTCTCAGGCGTCCGGTTGAGACTGTGGACTCACTAGCCACAACCTACATAGCCTGAATGTCACCCATGTTCAAGGTGTATTGAAGGGATATTCCCCGAGCATCATAGGACCAGCCTGATACCATGGCACCTTGCATGGCGGGACTCATGGCTATGCCTCTGATACGTCATGCAACCTTGACCGCCAACGTCCTGTCTGCCCGTGCCGCAACTTTGCATCTCGCCACCGCCCAGACCTCAAATGCGGGATTGTAGACGCCTGGCAACGGAAAGAAGCCGTCGATCAGTTCGAAGTCCCTGGCATTGAGCGTGGCGATCGGCATATCGTATACGATCGACGTTGCAGCAATGAAGAGGTCTTGTCCTGGCTTTTTGTTGTCGGCCTTTGGATTGGCGAGCCAAAGTTGCGTCAATGGACGGCAGCAAATAAGCTTCGCAAGCAGCCGGGCCACTTGTGGGGTGGGGGCGGGATACTCGAACTCAGTGTCGAGAAGTTGGTCCATCCATTCCCAGAGCGCCTCGGCTTTTTCCGGATCGGATCGGTGCTTCTCTGCTATCCCCGTTTCGACTTCGAGCATGACCGCGAATGGAATGGCGACGCGGGACTGCGCCATTAACCATTCTGAGACCTTTGGATGCGGCCGCCGCTTGCTGGAATTGCTGATGATATTCGTGTCGAGCAGAAAGATATCGTCAGTCATGCTTGCGATCCGAGCGTTCGCAGGAGAGATTCGTTGACGTTTGCCCGTTTGTGGTTAACGGAGCGTAAATCGAGCTATGCGTTTTCGTCTCAATTTTAGACGGTGCGACCCCGTTGACTCCAGTTTTGTTGTTCTCTATATGTTCACATCATGATCAAGATCGCCCTGTTTCCAATACGAATACGTTGAACACCGCCGCGCAAGCGGAGTGTCCATTCGGTTTGTATTGAGGTCAGGTATGGCATCCGAAGATCGTGTTCAGCAGACGCGTCATGAACCCACAGAAGCTTCTCAGCTTTCAAGCAATCGTGCCCGTTTCAAAGGTCCGTCGCGACCGGTTTTCCGGTCCAAAACTGTGCGAGACATGGTTTGCATCCTGGATGTGAATCCAGGTGTTCGTTCATGGAGCTGCCCTCCGCCGCCGCTGGCCGTTGGGCGAGGGGGATATACACCTGATTTGCACATGGAGGACACGGACGGCACATCCTGGCTTCTGGATGCGCCCGATCGAAAGGTGCCGTTCGAACTGGGGATCGTCGTGGAGGCGGCGAGAGCGCATTCGCATCGTTACCGAGTTGTCGACCGATCGGAAATCTACGAAGGCTTCCGGCTGCAGAACGCCAAGGACCTTCTCCGATACGTCGGTCACAATGTACCTCTTGGCGACCGCGTACGCCTTCTCTCCGTTCTCGACGAACATGGACCGCTTTCGCTTGCCGATTGCCTTCGCGTGGTCCGGGAAACGCAACCCGTCCCGGCGCTTGCATCTCTGATCCTACAGGGTCTCCTCGAAGTAGAGCTGGACGAAGCCCTCATCGGCCCGGAAACGATGGTGCGACGAATACGAGCCTGAGTCTTCTCGTCGTCCCATCAATCTCCGAGGCTCATCATGACATTCCTGCCCACGCGGGCCAAACCCGCGCAGAATCTGGCGACAATCGTCGCCGCTATGGTACTCAAGAGCACCATCCGCCCATTCCTCTCGGCGTCGAGCTTTGTTGTCGCTATTCAGCTTCCGAATGCGGCAGATGTACAGCTCTACGAAATGGCTGCCCGACAGTTGCTTAATGCCGATCGACATATCGATGTCGATGGAAAACGGACGGTTGTCGTTGACCAAGCATCCGACATCTCCCAGAGCGGCTGGCATCTGCTCGCGAGATTCGACCACGTTCGTCGAGGCGTCATTTTCTACACCGATGCGACGGAAATCTCCGCCGATCTCGGACTCATCATCGACCATCGTGTGGTGATGGCTCCGACTCGTCCGGTCCACTTCAAGGCTGCTGCGATGAGACTGGGGCAGCACCTCACAGATACTGACGCAGATTACCTGGCCTCGCTGGGTTTGACGGCAGTCTGGTTGGCAATCCGGCGCGACCGACCCATTCGCAGAGTGGTCCGACATCTGAAGGCGGCTTGTAGACCTGACGATGAGCCGCCTCCGAAGGCGCGCGAGCATGGCTCGGTCCGGCTCGAGGAATTGGCAGGATACGGAGAAGCGAAAAGCTGGGGGCTACAACTGGCCGAGGATATTGCTTCGTGGAAGCGCGGGACGATCACGTGGGCTGATGTTGATCGCGGCATCATTCTCTCGGGGCCACCCGGCACAGGAAAGACGACCTATGCCCGCGCCCTTGCGACTACCTGCGGCATTCCTTTAGTTCTGGGCTCGGCGGCTGTTTGGCAGGCAAAAGGGCATCTTGGCGACATGCTCAAGGCGATGCGGAAAACGTTCCGTGATGCCGAGGCTGAAAAGCCTGCCATTTTGTTCCTGGACGAGTTCGATAGCTTCGGTGATCGCGGATCAATCGCCGACACTTCGAACCACGACTACAATCGGCAGGTCATCAACGGGCTGCTTGAATGCCTTGACCCTGCCGACGGTCGTGAGGGAGTCGTTGTGATCGGTGCCACCAATAACGTGAGCGCAGTTGACCCTGCGTTGCTCAGACCTGGTCGGCTCGAAAAGGTTATCGAAATTCCGCTGCCTGACGCGGAGGCGCGCAAAGCGATCGTCCGTTATCATTTGCCCGACGCGTCATTGGGTGACCTCGATCAGTTTGCCAAGGCCTCGGAAGGATTTTCTGGCGCGGATATTGAGAAGGCCGCTCGTGACGCCCGCCGGACGACACGCAAGCGCAACGGCTCCAGCGTGACTGAAGCGGAATTGTTGGAGGCCATGCCGCCGATCAGGACTTTCAACGCAGATGAGCGGTTTCGTCTGGCTGTTCATGAGGTCGGCCACGCGATCGTCGGGACTACGCTTTGGCCGACATCGCTCGTCAAAGTGGCCATTAGTAGTGGCCGGCGTGTCGGAATCGGTTCGGGGGCGCTCGGCAAGACCACGTTTGACGATCCGCTACCGGTCATTGCAACGGCGAACTACTTGGTAGACAGAATTGCCATCATGCTAGCCGGTATGGCGGCAGAACGAATTGTGTTCGGCGATCATTCCACTGGGGCGGGAGGCGACGAGGGGGCCGATCTTTGCATCGCAAACGATCTTGCGACCATGATGGAGCGAACCTTCGGTTTCGGCGACGGGCTTCTGACCGACCTGGGATCAGGTAGGCGACCACTGGAAAGCCTCAGAATTGTTGATCGGCATCTTCAGGCTTTGGTCCGGCAGCGCCTGGACGCGGAGTTCCAGAGAGCAACGGATATCTTGACGGCAAGGCGAAACGAGTTGGAACGACTGGCGTCGCGCTTGGCAGAGACCCTCGAACTCAGCGGAGAGGACGTGCGAGACGCGTGCTTAGCCAGTCGGGAAGATGGCTATGGGCAGGAGACTGGGCTATGAAACTCTGGGTCGCGTCAGATTTGCATCTCGAGTTCGGCCAACCCTTTTCGCAGACCGTGCCCGACGGTGCCGATATCTTCGTTTGCGCCGGTGATCTTCTGACACGGGGCATCGGTCCGAGCATTTCATGGCTGGCGGCGAACATCGCCGAGGCGATGCCCGTCGTCTTTGTCGCCGGCAACCACGAATTCTATGGCGCATCGATGCAGGAGAGTATCAGGGATGCGCGTGCCGTCGCAGATCGGCACCCTAATATCCACTATCTCGAGAATGACACGGTGGACATCGGGGGCGTCAGATTTGTAGGCGGAACACTGTGGACCGACTTCCGCGTCCTCGGCGGCGATCCAGAACTTGCGATGGTAGCCGCCCAGGCGGGGATGAACGACTACAGGCGCATCAAATTTGAGAAGCGTCCCTTCCGGAAATTCCGACCGATCCATGCTTATCGAAAGCACCAGGAAACACGGAATTTTCTCGCCTCCGAACTTCGAGACGGCGAAGGGCGACAGACGGTGGTCGTGACCCATCACGCGCCTTCAATCCTTTCAATCGAACCTGATCTCCGAGACGACCGCTTCTCTGCATGTTACGCCTCTGATCTGGACAGCCTGATCATAACAACACGGCCGGCTTTGTGGGTGCATGGTCATGTTCATCGCCGGAACGATTACATGATCGGAGAGAGTAGGGTGGTCTCAAATCCGCGGGGATATCCTGGCGAGGAGTCCAAGTTCGATCCGCGGCTGGTGATCGACATCTAGGACACCACGATCATGCTGCCCGTTCTGCAAATTTTGCAGAGGAATTCTAAGTCCTCGCGTAGCGGCGTAAGGTCACGTTAAGGTTCCGAATGGTTGAAGTCGTCTACGAAGGGAGTTAGGATTCGCCTACTCCGAACCTTCAGGAAGGAGAGCTGGGATATGGCGACCGCGATTTTCGGCAAAAGAATAAAAGAGTTGCGGACGAAGAAGGGCATGACCCTCGATGATCTCGCAGGTGCAACCGGTTCGTCGAAAAGTTACATCTGGGAGCTCGAGAACAAGAATCCGCCGCGTCCGTCGGCCGAGAAGCTATCGGAGATAGCGGCCGTACTCGAGGTGACGACCGATTATCTGATTGGACGAGAAACTACCTTGGAGACGGCGGAAGATAAGGCGTTTTTTCGGGAATACAGCAACATGCCTCAGGCGACACGCGAGAAGATCAGGGCGATGGCAAGATTGCTTGGGAGTGACGCCAAGGAATGACCAGGTCGCCCAGGCGTGCCGCCAATGACCTCACACTGATGCTGAACGCGGTGATAGGCGAAGACCGCTTCGACAGAGGACCCGTTGACGTCGAGAGCCTGGCTGTCGAGTACACCCGGCGTACGGCGGGGTCACAAGGAGAGTACATAGAGCGGATCGTGGCGGATGATCTCGACGGATGCGAGGGTGCGTTGGTGCCGGGCGAAACTAAGCCGCGCAGATGGGGCATCATCTACGACCGACGTCAGAACCGCGGGCGACGCGCTTACACCATTGCTCACGAATTCGGTCACTTCATGCTCCACCGACGTCTCGTGGATGAGGACCCGGATTTCGATGGCGGATTCCGGTGTTCGAAAGAGGCGGTCGAACACGGGTCGGGTAAGGATATTGAAAAGGAAGCAAATGAGTTCGCGGCGACGCTTCTGATGCCGCTAGACGACTTCCGCCGCATAATTCCCGCGAACGAGCTAGCCGATCTTGAACGGCTCGGCCAGGCTGCCCAAAGATATGGGGTCTCTCTCACCGCCGCGACCCTTCGGTGGCTGAGCTACACGACAACTAGAGCGATGCTCATATCTTCGACGGAGGGCTACGCCCACTGGGCCAAGCCGAGCGAAGCGGCATTGAAATCGGGGCGCTTCATCCGGACCCGGAACGAGATGTACGAGATGCCCGCCTCCAGCCTCGCAGTCAGAAAAGTTGACGCTGAAGAGGCTCTTGCCGGAGTTCGCCAAGCCGCCGGGGTCTGGTTTCCCGAGAGCGTGATTGAGATGTGTATGCGCACTGACCGGTATGATTTCGAACTCACCCTCCTGCATTTCGACGGCAAGGGGCCTGCATACCAAGCGGAGCCGGAGGAAGCTGGCGACGCCTATACCCAGTTTTTTGCGCGAAGAGGGCGCTGAGGCCCACGCGCCCGGCGATGCTTTTCAGCCCACGATGATACCCTCGGAATAGCCATTGCCCTTAGGGCCATCGTGGTCCCATTCATATACGGCCGTTCGACCAAGCGCCTGTTGCTGCTGCCCGAGGAAGAACGTGAACCCGTTCGGCGCAGCTATGAAGACATGCAGGGTCGATCCGCGTCTTTCCTTGCGCACCGCAGCCGCCACGGCCTCCGCGAGCATCATTGCATGTGACCCGGATTTGACACTCGCCCCGGAGGCAGAACCTTTGTCGAGAGTCACCGTAAGCAGCGCTCCGATGTCCGGTCGCGATTTCAGATAGTCATGGACCATGGGCACGATGTCATGCGTCAGCCCGATCGCTACAGCGAGATCGCTGCCACCACTCTCCATTTCGGTGCGGGCGGTCACTATCGTCGGCCATACACTGTCAATCGGAACGTCGGCAGCACTCCAGAAACGCTTGCCGTTTGTCCGTTGCTCGATCTCGATCGACTTTCCGGCCTTTACGTTGAGGATCGACCCGACCGCGAACGCCAACGACACATGGGCGTCCAGCACTAGCCGCATGTGGTCGCCCTGTCGCGCGGCATCTAGGACGAATTCGCGCAGCCGCGGAAGGAGGTCCTCGTTCCACGAGCGGCCCTCTCTGAGATAGCGCCCATCAAATTCCTCGACGAGGTCAAGCACGTCGGAAACGCGGATCGAGAGGTTGTCGATCGGATGCATGAATGATCGAACGCCAACCGTCGTCCTCTGAGGTTCCGGCGGCCCCTCCAGGAGATTCTCTTCACGCACAAGGTCCTTGAAGCTTTTGCGGTCGAATTCCTTGCGTCCTTGGAGGTGAAGCTTCCGGATCAGGTCGTCATAGGCAAAGCCCGTTTCGTCGGAACCGATCTGCCGCATGCCCACCGAAGCGAACCTGTCGTTCAATTGCTCGCGAAGCTGTGCGCCCGACTGCATGCGGGTGTGCATCATCAGAGTCCTGGCGAGCATTCGCAATTCATCTTCGTCGATTCCGAGGTGGCCGGCCCAAGCCGCACGAAGTTTGCCCATCTCGCTGGTCGGCCCGCCCTTAAAGAGCACCTCCAGGTCAAGCGCATTCCATTGCGTGCGAGTCAGCTTCCAGAGAGGATCGCGGGGCCGCATGTTCCAGTTCGTCAGAAGCTCGAACATGGCACCTTCGCCCGTCGGCGCAAACGCAAGCTGGGCATCGCGAGCGCGCCCCAGAAAGGAATTCGCCTCCGCGCCGATGAACCCAGGATCACCCAGATCGCTGGCTCCGAATTCACCCGGTTTCACATGCCATTTGCATTGTTTGTGCAGTCGGAAATACCGTTTGCCATGGTGGTCGAGCGGGGCTTTGTCGGGAGCGTAGTCAATCACCACGTCGTCGAAGGCCTTGGGACCGGTTTCGAAAAAGACCTTTGTCACGGCTCCGTCGTCACGCAAAAGAAGCGCGGCGTTGAGCCAGAACATCCGGGCCTGGAAATCATCGCCCTGCTGTCGGGCCAACACCGCCTCTGCCATTGCAGCACCTCACTTTGTCGGGAAGTAACGCCCCATGATCTCGCGCCAGAGTGCGATCGCTTCCCCCTGCTTGCCCTGTTTCTCAAGGCGGACGGCCAGAGCCGCTTTGATGTCGGCCTGACGCAACGCTTCTTTGGCCGCCTTGACGAGTTCAGGCGTCATCTGTTCCGAAACCGGAGGGCCATATCCGGCGGGATCAGGCCACACTTGTTCGATGGCCTCCTGCGCGGCCGCGAAGAAGCGCCGTACCTCGCTGGGATAGGTCGTGAACGGCGGGTCGACGAGGTCCTGCATCATCACCTCGATCAGGAACGCGGGCCTGATCGGCTTCCCGGCAGACCGGTTCCACCGCTTGATCATCTTCACCAGCGGAATCCACTTCCCGCCGAGCTCCTTGTTCTTTTTGGTCGCCTGCTCCATGTGGATTTCCGGGTCGGTTTTGACCCAGTCGCCCCGAACCCGGTCAGGGATTTCGTAGCAGTCACCGATGTCGAAGGCTGGAACGGCGTCGATCGATAGGACCTTGCCTTCCTCGTCCTTCGTGTTCTTCTCGAACTCGACGGTGGCGCAGCGACGTCCCGGCTCGACGGCGTCGTAACCGTACGTGCCGCGCAAGCTTTTCACGAAGGCGTTGATCAGGTCCGCGGGTGGCTTGTCCCTGTACTTGTCGCGCTCCTTCTTGCTGAGCACGAAGAACACGTCGACGTCCTTCAGCGGCTTGGTCTTGGTATGGCGCTTGTACGAGCCGGTGAGGACGTCACGATCGACGGCAAAGTCTGCCTTGATCACGCCCCGCACCTCCTCGTGACGCTTGATGGTGTCTTTACGCTCGGCCTCGCTCAGCTCGAGACGCTGGCGAAACTTCTCGAATGCTTCTTCCGTCGTGATCATCGGTAATACTTCGCTGATGCCATGATGTCAGGGGTTCCAATCACCGTGCCCGCCTCGCGAGCCGTAAGGCCCGCCAAGCTGAGGTACGATGCGCTGCTCATGCCGGGTAGCGGTCGGGCGGTGGCGGTCGGCTGGAGCAGAATCCGATAGGTGCATCCGGCCGGAGGCGACGGCGCTTTCGCGAACGTGCCTTTGAGGAAATCGGTGTCGATCCACATCTGATCGATGTCAGAGCCGTCATAACGGATCGGAAAGTCCCATCGCGCGGAGGCGACGGACGCGCCCGGTTTGTAGAACTCGATGATGAAGCTTTTCAGATCACCATCCTCCATCCATTGGCGGGCGGCGTCCTGAACCCAATCCGACCAGGCATCGACCAGCTTGGTCGGGTCAAGGTTGTAGTTGATAATGAGAAGGCGCATCAGGTTGCGGACCTTGTCCGAAACATAGATGGCCGTGTTCGTCCTCGTGTAATTGTGCGTGCTGACAGCCATCTTATTCGATCGCTCCCCAGTTGACGGTCAGCGACTTCGCCGTTGCCGCAGAGTCTTCCTCTTCCTCTTGAGGTGCCGCATTCACGTCGTGGACCGTGATTCGCGAGCAACGCTTCGCAAGAGTGTCGTTCATCCACTTGACGTCGTCGGCGTCGGTGGGGGCGGTCATGGCCCAGTTACCTGCCGTCGGATTCCATGTGAGCTTCTCAACCTCGAGGTCCGCTTCCATGGCGTCTTCGCCGTAGAGGCAGTAGATCACGAGCCGGGAGCCGACACCCTTGACGACGATCGGAACGGCACCGGGGTGCTCGTCGGCGATCAGCGATTCCATTACGCTGGCCGCCGCGACGAGCTTGTCGACGTCGACAGAACCGGTGCTAGTGATAAGCTCCCTGATCGTCCGCCAGGTCTCGGCCGCGGATCGTTTGGGAATGGATGCAATGGTGCGCTTCACCTTCATGCTGCGTCTCCCTGAACGTCCGCCTGCGCCGCCGCCCGCTTGAGCGTCGCCAGCACGTGGTCGGCCTTGAGTTTGTTGAGGTCCTTGGCGATCTCGATCGAAATCGCGCCGGCGGCCGTGATCGCTTTCCGGAGCCTGCGGCCGTCCATGCCGTCCGAGGCAGTGACGAAGGAGGCGATATCCTTCTTCAGGTCGCCGACCTGGGGCCAGTGCTTGGCGAGTAGGCCCAGTACGTCGTGAATGATCTCGCGGCGCGCCTCGGCATTGGGCGGGCCGATGTCCTCGATCCAGTCCGCTCGCGAGAGCAAGGCGCGGTCGACTGCCTTTGGGTAGTTGGTGGTCGCGATGAGAAGGGTGTTTCGGTGGGTTCGGCACAGAAGGTCGATTCCCGCCAGCGCGGCGTCCGTCGCCCGGTGTGCGTCGATAGGATTCGCATCGAGGCTCATTTTCTGGCGGTCCGCCGCCAAGGTCTCGACCTCATCGAGAAGAACGATGGTCGGTTCGTTGGCGGCAAACTCGGGAATCGTCTGCTGGAAAATCTTCGAAACCTCCTTCTGGCTCTTGCCGAGGGAGGAACTGCCGAGAGCATGTGGGTCGAGCTGGATATAGCGCACTGATCCCAGCGCTTTCGCGACCTGGTTCGCGAGACCACGGGCGAGCGTGGTTTTCCCCGTGCCGGGAGGACCGGTCAAGACGATCAACCCGTGGACGGGCATCAATTCGAACGAGTATCGTTCCCGAAGTTGCAGCGAGAGCACCGACTGGGCCAAAAGGCGCTGCTTGACAGAACCTTCCACTTTGATCGCGTCCCAGGCTTCGCCGAAGTCTTTGCGCGGCAACAGCGTATTCTCGACAATGGAATCCATAGTGCTCACTCTCTCCGGCGTGGGTCGTGTCCAGCGATGAGGCCCTCACGATTAAACTCACTTGATACTACATGTTGTGTCATAAAACGCAATAAGACACAACATAAGCACCGAGTGCCGGCAAGGAAGCATTTACCATGCCGCCACACCGAACAAAATGTGGGATGCCGCGAGGAAAAGTCAAGAACAAAAAATACGCCTACTCCGAACTTTCAGGAGGCGGCGATTTAACAGGATCGCTGGTTTCTCGTAACTCTGGATGAGCAGCGGAACCTTGTAAATTGGGTTCGCTGCTTGCGCGGACGATTTTGAACGGCGAGCATTTGCGGGCCGAATTTCCAGGACCGCGCCTAATATTCGCGCTGCCATCTCGGAAAAAGATGGCAGCGCGGCTCGGTTAGGAGCGGCAAGGACCCGATTATACTTCCGAGCGGACCGCGAGGTGGAGTGCGACCGCCGGACGGCCGATTTCCTCGTGCTCGTACATCTCCAGCCGCTTGCCCTCACGAGCGGCGGCGGCGAAGCGATATGACATCAGCTTCACCGCGATCGGAGCATCTCCATCATCGACCAGCAGCGCGTTAAGGAGGTGGCGCGCACAGGCCCGAGCAGGCATCGGGATGACGGCTGTGTTGTGTTTGCTCGCAGTGTCCTTCGGCACCAGCCGTGCCTGATCCGCGCTAACAAACAAGGCCATCTCAGTCAGGTCGCGGTCGGGGTCTTCGTGCTGAAGACGCAACAACAACTCTGCTACGACTGCGATAGCCGCGAGGCGGCGGCGGCAATGCTCTTCATCGAAAGCGCTACCAATTTTCGACGCGGACGTTTTGGATTGCTTGGAAGCCATCTTTTTTCCTTTCAAACCCCAGATCGAGGCGTTTCGCCTCGGCTATCGATCTGGGTATGAGAAAAGCGGCTTCCGCTCGGGGCCGACGCGACTGCGATACAGATTCTTCCATACGGCACCCCCAGTGAACCATCCGCTTGGCACGGATGGTTGAACTATCGCCCACTTAGTCAGTGACGGCGTTCTGCGCAACGTCCATCGTTACCGAGACGCCTATGTTGCGTCGATTTTCTGCGCGATCACACATGCTGGAATTTCTATGCTTTCAAGTGTGTTTCAAATATATGGATAAAAGTCTGGCATTTAGCGATAAAAGTTCCAGCAGAAGGTGAGCATGTTTTCTGTACCAGCGGAGGCAAAATGGCAACGGTGGATCGCGTTGATCGAACGTCGTTAAGGGGACCTTATGGGAAAGCGTTGATTTGACAGGATCGGCTGTTTCTCGACAGAACAGCGTCGCCTCTGATAGGGTGTAGCCAACTGTAGAGAGGTCGATTTGCCAAAGGCCGTTCCGCCCCTGGAAATCCAATTAGATGGACTAGCTTCGTTCGGAGCTGGGTTGGGTGCGGACTTTGAACCGCACACGAAAAGCATCATTGTTGGCCCACGGCATGATCACAAAGGGCTCAAGGTCAAGGTCAGAGAACCCGAGCAGATCGGGAAGAATGAAGACGACTGAATCTGCTATCGTGGCCGTCCGCACAGCGTTCGGCGTCGGCTCGCCCGCTGGGTAAGGTCAGAGAAACCGCACGCCGGCATCGAGGAGTTGCTCCAACTTGCCCTCTCGGGTTCCCGAAAACCTCGCGCCCTCATTGACGAGGCTCTGGGCCGCACGTCGAGCGAGGTTGCGCGCGCTCACACGCTGAGAAGTGGAGATCAGCGAAAGCCCGCCTCTGCCATGAACAAAGGCGCTTCGGAGTTCGAACAGTTCCTGATAAGTGGCTACGCAACCCGGGTCCTGCAAAAGCGCCGCGAGTCTCGCCGCGACCCTGTTTGTCGGCGTCACGTTCTTGTGTGGGTCGGGCTTTGGCCGCTGCGCCTTCTTGTGGTCACTGATCAGTCCAAGCCCAGCCTCGATCGCGGTCATGTGAGCCATGATCTCGTCCATGCCGTCTGCCACGAATGCGCGGACGAGGAAGTGAACGACAGGGGTTTCAAATAAGGGGGTTGCTCTTGCCGTTTCGACGGCCACCCATGCTGCCTCGCCAAATTGCAGCAACTGTGTTTCGAACTCATCGTTGAGCGGCAGGACCTTGGGCTTCTCCCCCAGGTCGATCTCTTTGCCGTGCCGCTCATAGACGACGTCTGGTTCGCGCGACAGTGTGCTTGGACTTTGCGGTACTTTAGGCCAGACGAACAGGTCGTCATCAATCGTGTGTATCCAGGGCAGGTGGAAGGCGCGCCAGTTCACCTCTTGGGATTGAACCCAATCCTCCCACGGCGCGAGGAGCAGGAAAAACAAGGCGGCCTCGACGACTTTTGGGAAGCGCCCCAGGTGAGGATCGATCTCCCCGAAATCCGTGCTGAAATCCACGGTGAGAAAAGGAAGCGCCCGGCCCAAGGGACTCGCGGTTACGGCAACTTCTTCCTCAACGACCAGCCATCGAAATTGCGCGTACTCCTTCACAGGAAGTTGGTAGGTTGGGAAATGCCTGCGCAGCCGTTGGGCGTCCATCAGAACGGCCAATTCGTAACTTGTGAACTCCCCAACTCGGTTCGCGCCGAACGTGATATGCGGCAGGTCGTCAGCTTGATCGAGTGGGCAGAGATAACGACGGTTGACAGTCGTTCGAACAAACGCTTCGTGCAGCGCCTCCGCTGCCGCAGTTGGGGCGATTGCCAAAAATTGGCTGTCGGCTGGCAACGTACACGGCAAGCCTAGTGAGCGGAGGGCGTTCCCGAGTGCGTATGTGCATTTTCCCTTTCCGTAGAGGCCACCGCAAACGTGGTCCAGTTCGCGAAACTCTGGGGTCTTCGATATGTCCGTCGATCGCGCCGCGGACATGGTCCAGACACGCTCTACAATGCGGGTGAGTTCGGGCGGAGCGTGCATATGCAAACCTGTCGAGGTTGGACGTGGAGCAGTTCGAGCATGGCCTTGATCGCGGACCAGGGCTGGTTTGCGAAACATAGCGTGGACGAAGCGCATCGAGGGTTTGTGATAGCAATCATAACGCAGGAACTGGAACCAGGGGCTCGCGAAGCGCTGAACCAAAACTGAGGACGAGAGCAGCCTGCAGGTCGACGAGGTCGTGACCCTATTCACTTTCGCCATCTGCGGCGTCTAACTGCCGCTCGATCCCCAGCGCATCAACCCTTCCCAAACTTCGCCGTGCTCTCTGCCCGGAATTGGATCAGACCAATCGACGTCGTGTGCGAGCATCGCTCAGACCAGTCTTTTCCATCACGCGGCGCGACGCCTGGGGTTGCCACATCGTAGCCTGTAGCTAAGTTGAGGCAAGTTTGATGCAAGAACCGGTTGTCAACCATTCGCTAACCAAATCATAACTAAGTGCACCGATCAGGGGCACATTGCAGTCGTTTTCGACCCGTTTCGGCATCTGCCCCCCTTTTATCTGCCGAGCAAACATGTACAGAGACGGTCGCTGACCGAGGAGCCAGGCAATGAACAGGATAGGCATACGAGCAAAGTGAATCATCGGGCGGATTAATCCGTCTGGTGCCACCGTATGTCGTCGTCGTGTTCAGGCCTAAAGGAGGGCTCCATGCATTTCGCACGTCAGGTTTCCAAACACATCGCGCTTCACAAGGCCGGCCTCGGCTTCTTGAGCATGCCGGCTATCAGCCCGCGCACCTTCGGTCAGGCCAACCGCATGACCGAGAACGGCCCCACCGAGGCCGGGGAAAGCGGAATAACGCGGAATCGTCGTAGGAACGACGACTGAGACCAAGTTCTGGAATGAGCCGGTTGCCGAACGTGCCGTGCGCAAGCCGCCGGCTACGCACGCCAAGACGCTGCGCGGTTTCTCGATCTTCCAGGAGACGGTGGTCTACCACGAGAGCGATCTCGAACGCCGCGTATCCATGGTCATCCAGCTTCGCAAGGACGTGAAGGCCATCTACTCGCAGTTTCCGGTGCTTTTGTATCGGGATGCCGAGGGCGAGTGGCGCGAACATATCTGCGACTTCTGTGTGGTTTTCGACGATGGTGAGGTTGTCGCCGTCGCGGTGAAGCACGCCCGCAAGTCCGATGTGATGAGCGATCTGCTGAAGCGCATCGAGGCTGAAGGCTTCCTCCGAAAGAACCAGAATGGCTCGATGACACCCGGCGCGGTCCACAGCATCCGCCTCATGACCGAGCGCGAGGCGACATACGGTGCATATGAGAACGCCGAACGCATCCTCCGTGCCCGCCGGATGCGTATCGATGCGGAGTATGACCGCGCGTTTGAAGCCGTCCAGAAGTTCCAGGGTCCATTCCGTTTCGGCGAACTCCTTCGCGGATGCGAGAACCGCGGGGCTCGCCGCACGGCGCTCCTGTTGCTGATCGACGAGTGCGTTCTCGTACCCGAGACGCCTGGCCGTATCGATGACCTGACCATGTTGATGGTCCGCCGATAATCCCAACCACTCCCGTGTTCCGATCGCCCTTCAAGGAGCCTCCGATGCTGACTGACTTCCAAAAGCCGAGCCTCTTCCATCACTCCATCGTCAAGATGCGTGTCGCTGACCGCTTCACGGAGAACGACGTGAACTGGAAGCCCAAAAAGCAGGACAAAGAGGGCTGGACCTTCACCAACGAGGCCAACGCGAATGACGAGCGTTTCGTGGCGCATGGCGAAATGTATTCGAAGCTCGTCAGCGGCGGGGCCAAGCTCCGCTACGGATACAACGATCCTGAAAACCAGCGTCTGCGCGCGATCTTCGGCGACGACACCTTCGAGGACATCACCGGCAAGCGCCGTCAGCTCGCACTCTTCCGCGAGAAGCTGATCGACCGCTTCGACAAGGAATGGCTTGCTCTGGGAAAGAAGCCGCGGTGGTCGAAGGAAAAGTTCGAGGCAAAGCTTCGCGGCTGGCGTAAGGAAATCATCGCCGAGATGCTCGGCCTCGACGAAGAAGAGACGGACGCCCGTGCCGACGCGATGATCGAGGTCCAAGCGTTCGGCACTCCGTCGATGAAGACGTTCCGACGCGACTATAAACGCTACCACGCCTGCGGCGGCGAGGTGCTTGGGATCGTCCACCGCCATCATGGTCCAGGCCTCCACCTTCGCAAGGTCGACGCGGATTCGACGGCCTTCGCCTATAAACACGCGCTCAATTACATGACGGACCGAAAGCCCACGATGGCGAAGCTCTATCAAGAGTATCTCGCCGCGCTCGGGAAGGTGAATGCAGAACGTGCCACGCCGCTCCTGAAGGTCACCCGTCACAAGTTCGAGGCGATGATCTCGAAGTTCGACGAGTTCGACAAATGGGACGGCCGCCACGGTCGCGCCTCGGCGCTCAAGCGTTTCGGGATGTTCAAGCGCGGCATCAATGCGTTGACCGTGGGCGAGCGCATTGAGATCGACTTCTGGAACGTCGATCTCATGACGTTGTTCGTTGAGACCGGGATGTGGGACATCCTTCCGCCCTCGTACAAGGAGGCGGTGGTCGGTAAGCGCATCTGGTTCGCAGCGGCTATCGATGTCGCCACGCGTTACATCCTTGCCTTCAGGGCGAGCACGAACCCGAACGCCGTATCGGCGGCGGCTGCCATCCGCATGATCATGTCGGACAAGCGGCACATCTCCGACTTTGTCGGCGCGGAGACCCCTTGGATCGGGATGGTCCATCCGCGGAATATCTTCAGTGACAATGGCAAGGAATTCGCTAACGCGCTGGTCGAAGGCATCATGCGGGCGGCCAAGATCACGTTCAACCGGCCGCAAGCGGGAAATCCTAAGGCGCGCCCCTTCATCGAAAGCCTCTTCCACTCCATCGGTCCGCTGATCGCGTCGTTCTTCGCGGGCAGGACGTTCGGTTCGATCGCCGAGAAGGGCGACTATAACCCGGAGCATCAGCTCAGCCTGCAGGTCGACGAGATGATCCAGCTCTTCACGCTGGGCGTCTGCGACATCTATCACAACAAACCGCACAGCGGCCTTGGTGGGGCGTCTCCACACAACGCATGGGTTCGAGCCACTCAGGAACACGACATCGAGTTCCCGAGCCAGGACCCCGAATTCATGCTGCACGTCTTCGGAACGAAGTTCAAACGCCGCATCGGGCAGTACGGCATCCCCTTCATGGGCATCCCGTACGCCAACGAGGAGCTGCACCGCCAGCGCACGAAGTACGGTCAGATGGAATTCGAGATCAAGGTCGATACCGAGAACCTCGGGCATGTCGCTGTCCGCGGCGACAAGGGCTGGTTCGTCGTCGAGAACCAGGTCGACATCGTGCGTAATCTGTCCCTGGCTGAGTGGATCGTTGCTCGTCACGATCTTCGGACACAGCACGCCGTGGAGGCGGAAGCCGGTCTTGCGGCGATGAACCGTACCATCAACCGCCTTGCCGAAAGCGGTAGGGCAGCGGCTCTGCGAGCGAACCTGACGCCTCGCAACCTGACGGCGGAACACTACGACGTCGTCGATGCGGAGCTGTTTGGAGCATGGGTCGCGGTCAAGTCAGCCGACACGCCTGCCGTTACGCAGGCTTACGCGCTTCCTGATGATCCGCTGCGCATTGGATCGGTCTCCGCTTCCCGCCTGATCCCCGATTACCACGCAGAGCGCGAGCGCGACGCAAGGAAGAAAAAGCGCGAAGCCGCGGCCGAGAATGCCGTGGTTGAAACTGCCGCGGCTGTGACGGTCGAAATCTCTGACAACTACTACGAGGAGTACTGAGTATGGTCACCTTGAACATCGAACACGATACCAACGGCGACAACCGTCCGGACGTCTACGACTACATCGAGAATCCGGGCGACAAGATGTTGACCGAGATGCTGCAGGAGCTGATCGACAACGTTGAACTCTGCCGCCGCGGTATTGGGTCCCGACGTCGCGCTCTGTTCCTGATGGGGGGCTCTGGCACCGGAAAGTCGACCGCGTTGCTTCATCACTTCCGCCGGATGCCGGAATTCCAGCCGCGGGTGAACGAGTATGGCGAGACGGTGCGGCCGCTTCTGAGTTTGGAGGCACCCAAGCCCTGTGGGACGAAGGATTTCGCGGTGGCGATCCTGGATGCTATCGGGGTGCCGTCGAAGGCCAGGCAGACGGAAGGAGAACTCTACGCGACTGTGAAGACCCAGTTCCGCGAACGCGGGATCATCTTCCTGCACGTGGACGAAGCCCAGCATCTGCGCCGTCACTCGAGCAGCCAAGCGATCCTCGACGTGCAAGACCGCATCAAGACGTTGATGCAGATCGCTGACTGGCCGTTGCATATGATCTTCTCGGGGGTTCCGGACCTTGCCGATCTGCTGAAGGGTGGAGACGGCCAGGTTAAGAACCGCTCGTTGATCATGCGCTTCGTACCGTTGAAGCTTCCCAAGGACCGAGCCGACATCCAGCGGGTGCTGACCGACATCGTCGAAGGAAAGTGTGGCTTGATGCTTCCCGAAGAACTCCGCACCGATGACTTCCTCGGGCGGCTGTGCTGGGCCAACAACGGCAGCTTCGGCGAGATCGTCAAGGCAGTTCAGGCGGCCTGCTTCTTGGCCATGAGTAAGGGCAAGGACACGGTCGATCTCCGCGCCTTCGCATTCAACTACTCACGGACCAGTGGTTGCCTGCCGAGTGACAATATCTACACCGCCGCCCGGTGGAGTGAAATCGATCCCGATAACTCCGTGGCCGATCTTTGGACCCCCGAAAAGAAGGGACGCAAGTGATGGTTCTGCCTGTAACCCTGCAACATCACGACGACGAGACGGCAATCGATCTCGTTGCCCGGCTTGCCGCAGCGAACGGATTCTCGTCGCTGCGGTCGTTCCTCGGCCACACGGACGTCACTGCAAATGCCATCGCTCATGGTGAGGCAGAGGCCCTGCCGATGGTTAGCTTGTGGTCCGGCGTGGAGGTATCGCGGCTCGGACGCCTGGCCATCGCAGCATCTGGTGCTGGCGGCACGTGGCGCATGGGTTGCGCGACCCTCAGCAAGGACATGCGACCTGGCAGGCGGCATCGATTTTGCGCCGGATGCGTGCTGGAAGATCGGGAAAGGGAGGCGGGGCGCATGGTATCGCGCGCCTATCGCCGTGGTTGGTGGTCGATCCGCGGCATCGACGGGTGTCCCGATCACGCCTGTCGACTTACGGAAGTGGCGGTAGCCGCCGACGGCGATGTCCACGACTTCCCGCTATTTGTAGAGGCCAACCTTACATTGATCGAGCAGGCGGCAGCGGCTCCCCTCCCAAACCGTCAACCGAAGCTTGATCGGTATCTTCGCGACCGCGTATTCCGGGATGTGGGAGACGGCTTCCTCGATAGGCTGGATGCCCACGTCGCTGCTGAGTTCTCTCGCTATCTCGGTGAATTTTTGGTCCTTCACGACCTCAAGGCGAGGATGCGGGAAGAGACCGATCCGCGCGAATGGGGCTTCAACCTAGCAGTAAGGGGCGAGGATGAAATCCGACGGGTTGTTGTGGAGGTAATCGACCGCAAACGGCCAACAACGCAGTATGTTGAGTCCGTCGTGGGTCCGATGATCAAATGGCTTCGGCGCAACGCCGCAAACAACGCATACGTTCCGGTGATCGATCTCATGCAGGATATCCTCGAACGAAATATGCCTTTCGGGGAAGACCAGACCATCGTGAGACCAGTGCGGACCCGCTACCTTTACTCCGTCGGCTCCGCCCACGCTGAGTATGGCCTCACTCATAACCGGATCAGGTCGTTGATGAAAGCAAATGATCCTGCGTTTCGAGATGGGCTTCCCGACGGCAGCACTTACTTCGACGCCGAAGCTTTGCGGCCAATTCTAGTGGCTGCGGCGGAGACAATGACAAGCACCGAGGCTGGCGGTCTGTTGGGAGTGCGGGAGGAGCGGGTGCACGATCTTCTTAACGCCGGCATTCTGGAACCCGTCGAGACGAAAACCGGTGACGAGCGGATGTACTCCCGTCTCACCAGGGGAGAGGTGGATGGACTGACGCGCCGGCTGACAGAAACGTTGAAGCCAACAAGCGATGATGGACTTATGACGCTCACCTCAGCCGCTCGGTCGTGGCGTCGTCCCTTTCACAAACTCGTGGAGATGATCCTTGATGGGAGCATGGAAGCCTTTGTCGTGCCAGGTTCCACACCGATTTTGCCACGGGTCCGCCTCGCATCTTCCGCATTGAGGCTGGATGTGAATCCGTTGAGTGGAGGCGACGACGAACTTATGCGTCTCAAGGAAGCTGAGCTGGCGCTCGGTACCACAACCATCACAATCGCGGACTTGATCAAGCGCGGTTATCTTCGCGAGCGAACCATCCGTCGTGAGACCAGGCGGAAGGTAAAGTTCATCGAGCGGCAGTCCCTGGCGGAGTTTCAGGCCGCACACGTTTCCCTGACCGAGATCGCGGAGTCTCGTCAAGGCTACAGGGCCGCCATCAAGGTCGAATTGGAGATTGCGGGCCTCGCGCCGATCTTCGAACCCGAAGGCTTCATCGCCCGTTTCTATAGAAGGGCGGACCTAATCCAAGCTGGCATTCCGCTCTAGCGAAGCCTCACATTTTCATTTTTGAAGCCCGCTCCGGCGGGCTTTTTTGCGCCCCATTTGGAAATGTGCCCAAATCAAACGCCACGGAATGCCCGCATCTGTTTGGAAGGTCACAAAATTCCCAAGTGATTTCAATGGACGTGTTTGCAAAATGGACAAACCAAGGCCGCGTAATCACCGATTTGCGCCGCAGCGGCAGTTTAGGCAACAAAAAGGCTCCAAATTACCGGAATGGACGCTGAAAGTCCCGGAATTGTCCCGGACAAAGTGCCGTTTTGTTCTTCAGCGAGCGGAGCAGCTGTCTTCGACAGCGACTGGGACCGGGCGAAACTCGCGCTCTCTTATCCACAAGCGCTAAATCGACAGCCTATTGTTGTCAATCGCGGCCTCTGCGACGCTCCTACAGTTGCAACACGAGTCGCGAGGAATTCATGGACCCCTTCCAATGGACCTGTCCTTTTTGTGATAGAGATCAGGTCGTTGTCGAGCAAAACGCCGACCATTTCGCGCGGCTCTTGAATGTGGGCGAGTCGAGGTATGGAAACGTCGGCTTCGAAATCACGGCGATTCGGTGCGCAAATTCTGATTGCAACGAGGTCGCGCTAACGCTCGATTACGGGAGCACACGGTTCAGGCACCAAATTCAGGACTACGAGGTCTTCGGCAGCGTGCAAGCTTGGCGCCTAAGACCGGAAAGCGCTTCGAAGGTTCAGCCAGATTTCATTCCTGCTGTGTTGCTTGAGGACTATGACGAGGCTTGCCTCATTCGGGACAAAAGCCCCAAGGCCTCTGCGACGCTCGCGCGTCGATGCCTGCAGGGTATGATCCGTGATTTCTGCGGTATCGCCAAAGGCCGGCTGATCGATGAGATCAAGGAATTGAACAAGCGCCTTAATGAAGGAACGGCTCCCCGCGGCGTTGAGCCTGAGAGTGTCGAAGCAATCGACGCGGTGCGCGACATCGGTAATATTGGCGCACACATGGAGAAGGACATCAACCTGATCGTTGATGTCGATCCCGGCGAAGCTCAGGCCTTAATTGAACTGATCGAGATGCTTTTTGACGAGTGGTATGTCGCACGACACAAGCGCGAGCAACGGTTGGCGGCGGTTAAGTCGATCGCCGCTCAGAAAAAAGCCGCCATCGCGACAGGCCGAGCCCAGATCGCAGAAAATAGCGCTCCGACTACAGACGACGACGCCCCCGTGGTTGAGGTTTAGCCCAAGGCGGCGAACCGGTCTGTAAGTCCCTCGAAACAAGGTTAGAGTGGTGGGCTCGGAGGGCGTCAAAAAATCTGGCAAAAACAAATGGCTGAGGATGCGGTTAGCCAACTGATGTCACGGGAGAAACGCCAGGACAGGCCATGAGCTGGGCAGAAACCAAAGTCGCGGCGGATTTGCACTGCTCGAGCGTTTCCGCAAATTCTTCTCTGTAATCTGCTCGAGCGATCTCAGTGAACGACCGAGAGGTAGCGGATGCCGGCTTCATCAGCCGCTCTCATCAACGCTTCCCGCGCGGCGCCCGGGGGCGTGGTTCCGCGGATGGCGTCGAGGCATGTCCTCACCGCCACGACATACTCCTCGCCATCATCGCCCGGCCATTCGGAAATGAGCATGGTCGCTGCATCTCCGAGGGTCCTGACGACGCTGTATTTTTCCTGGCCGCTCATGAGGATCCTCAGCGCGGGAAACTGATGCGATGTGTACCGATTCATGACATTTGGTCCTTGCATCATAAACATATTAGTAACTCTGCAAGAAGCGTTCCAACTGACGCCGCAGGATGATTATCTTCTATGAATCGGCAAAAGCAGTCGGCAACGCTTCTCCAGGCAGGAAGCCGGGAACTTGTTTTAAACACATTGCCGTCATATTGATTCATCTATCGAAATTGCTTGTCGAGCTTGGTTTGCGCTCTGGCGTCCCGGCTGATCTTTCCTTTCAAAATCGATTTCTGCGCCGTCCGGCAGCCGCCGGAGGGTGATTGTCATGCCGGTTGAGGGGGAATCGTCATGAATGCAGGCAAGTCTTTGATCGACGCAAGCCTCCAGCAAACGCACATCGTCGCTGCCTGATATGCCTTCGGTCTTTGACCGCGGAAGTCAGTGCCGGCATTCCGGCTGGGTTTCCAGCCATTGAGGAGAATTTCATGAGCAAGACCAATGCAGAGGCACTGTTGCGCAAAGCGCAGCGCCAGGTTGCCAATACCAGCGGCGGTGGCCATCTCGGCGGCACCAATTTCGGTCAGGGCAATGACGCCAAGACTGCGTCCGGAAGCGGCAACCGCCCGGCAGGCAAGGGCCGGCCACCAGCTGGCGGCAAACGCTGACTGTGGCGCCGCGCGTCTTTTGAGACACGCAAGGACGCTGCAGCACTTTGAATGGCTGCATCTTTTATCCTTAAATCGGATCCGATTTAAGGAGTTATGCAGGAGAAGCAGAATCGCGATTGAAGACAGCCCCGCCAAAATGGCGGGGTTTCTGTTTGACAGGCCTCTGAAGGGCGCGGTTCTTCTCAGCGATCCAGGAAATGATCGAAGTAGACCTTGGGGATGGGGTAGGCGTAGACGCCTCTGTCGACGAAGCTGCGCCTATAGAGGCAATTTCTGAGAGCCGCGTTGTAGTGCAGGCTTTGTGGGTCCGGCGAGCCTCGTCGCCATGAGCTTGCCTCCTGCAGGCAGTGTTGGAGTGCCTTGTCGTATCGAGCCAGGAGAACCGGGTCGGTATCGACCCGAATGCCGCTGTAGGATTGATAGTTTGACGGAGATTCTGCGGCCGATATACAGCCCAGGCTAAGTGCAACACCAACGACTGCCATCAATCTCATCGGATTTAATTCTCCCCTGATCGATTACCAAGTATCGAGCCAAACGTTATTGGTTCCAGCGCCTGCGGGCAAGGGGATCCGCATCTGCCGGAGACGTTGCCCGCATCGCTGCCGCCACAGAAATGGCGGCAGCTGTCCGTCGTCGATCAATCCAGGAGGTCGGCCGGTACCTTGCCGCCGTTTTCCGAAAGCCGCTTCATCAGTGCCTTGTGCAGCCACATGTTCATTTTTGCGGAATCGTTGGTGTCGCCGGTATAGCCGAGTTCGGCGGCAAGTTCCTTGCGCTCGGGCAGGCTCGCATCCATCCCGACGGCTTTCATCAGGTCTACGATCGAGCGGCGCCAATCGAGTTTCTGACCGCTCTTCTTCACCGCCGCGTCAAGGATCGGGACGATATCGACTGTCGCTGTGCCTGGTGCGGTGGCCGTGGCGACCGGCTTGCTCTGCGGGGCAGGGGCCGCAGGCGCCGGACTGGGGGCTGCCGACGGTGAGGCAGGCGCTTGCGCCGGCTCTGTCGTCGGTGCGCCGGCAGCAACGGGTTCGGCTGCTTTCGCCTCTCCGAAGATTGCATGTTTGATCTTGTCGAAAATGCCCATTCTAAACCTCCAGTTCCATCAGATGAGAACATTCTGAAACATGGACTTCCCGCTTGATATATCCAGGCGGAAAGGGAGTTATTTTTAGCATGTTCAATCGCTGGTGGAAAAGCCAATGCCCGCGACAGCTGTGGTCGATATCAAGGAAAAGCTGTCATCGGATTATTCGCCGCCGGCTGAAGATTGCTGGCGCCATCGGAGCGAATACTTCAGCAGCCCTCCGACTGTCAGCAGACATGCCCGCTTTTGGCACAGTCGGTCGGGCGATTCGCAATTCAATAACCGCGAAACATCATTATACGCCGCCGAACCGACTTGCTGCGCCATGTCGTGAAACATTCGTCATCCCTTCACGTTGCCTTGCCATGGACGTCCTGAAGTTGCAGGCGTCCGATCGATCGAAGGTACGCGCGTTCCTCGATTTTCGACTGCCGGGCAGATCGTCCGGCGGAATGGAAACGGAGGAAGACATGACCCATAACCACAATAGACTGTTCTTTGCAGTGCTCGCATCCACCTGCGCCCTCCTTGCCATGCCGGCAAGCAATGCGCGTGCGATCGATGTCGGCGTGTCGGTGAATGCAGGCAATGCCGTCAGCGCCGATGTCGGGGCTTCGATTGGCGGCGGGCGCGGCATCAGCGCCGATGCCAATGCTTCCGTTGGCGGCTCGAACGGCGTCAATGCCGATGCGACCGCCAGTGCCGGCGGCGGCCGCGGTCTCGACGCAGACGTCAACGCCAGGATCGGGCGGGGCGTCAATGCCGATCTCAATGCACGCACCGGCGGTTCCGATGGAATCGATGCCAACGCCACGGCCTCGGTTGGCAGCGGTAATGGCGTCGATGCCGATCTCGCCATCGGCAGGGTAGACGGGGCAGGCAGCAGCGGCAGACCCGCGGGCGAGCGCAGCCTCAGCGCGTCCCAGATCCGCACCCTGGCGGCCTTCCAGGCGAGGCCTGTCAATGAGCAGCGCAAGATGCTCGTCCGTTGCGCCGATATCTCCGCCTCCGGCGGTGATTCCGGTCTTGCCGGTCTCTGCAGTCTGCTGCAGGCGACAGCCTCCCGCTGAACGTGAAAAGACCCGCCGAACCACAGGGTTCGGCGGGTCTTTTCAAAGGATACTTCCTAAAGCATGTCTCGCAAAAGTGTGCAGCGGTTTTGCGACAAAGACATGCGGAAAAACAAAGGCCTAAAGCGCGGCACGCGAATCTGAAAGATCGCAACCGCGCTTTAGTGCAGGATCTGGCTGAGGAACAGCTTGGTGCGTTCGTGCTGCGGGTTATCGAAGAAGGCGGCCGGTTCGTTCTGTTCGACGATTTGGCCCTGGTCCATGAAGATGACCCGGTTGGCCACCTGGCGGGCAAAGCCCATTTCATGCGTGACGCAGAGCATGGTCATGCCTTCCTCGGCGAGACCCACCATGGTGTCGAGCACTTCCTTGATCATTTCGGGATCGAGCGCCGAGGTCGGCTCGTCGAACAGCATGATCTTCGGGTTCATGCACAGCGACCGGGCGATCGCCACGCGCTGTTGCTGGCCGCCGGAGAGCTGGCCCGGATATTTGTTGGCCTGCTCCGGGATCTTGACCCGCTTCAGGAAGTGCATGGCCACTTCTTCGGCCTGCTTCTTCGGCATCTTGCGGACCCAGATCGGCGCCAGCGTGCAGTTTTCGAGGATCGTCAGATGCGGGAAGAGGTTGAAGTGCTGGAACACCATGCCGACTTCGCGCCGCACCTCGTCGATCTTTTTCAGATCGTTGGTGAGCTCGGTGCCGTCGACGACGATCTTGCCTTTCTGATGCTCTTCAAGGCGGTTGATGCAGCGGATCATCGTTGACTTGCCCGAACCCGACGGGCCGGCAATGACGATGCGCTCGCCGCGCATGACCTTCAGGTTGATGTCGCGCAGCACGTGGAAATCGCCGTACCACTTGTTCATGTTGACGATCTCGACCGCCACTTCCGTTGCGGAAACGGTGAGCTTTTTCGCTGGAGCTTCAGCCATGACTATTTTCCCTCATTCTTATCGTTGTAGCGTTCTTATCGTTTGTGGCCGGTATCAAGATGGCGTTCCATGAAACCTGAATAGCGCGACATGCCGAAGCAGAACAGCCAGAAGATGAAGCCCGCGAAGATCAGGCCCGTGATCGGCGTGACGGCGCTTGCCCAATTGGCATCGGAGAAGTTCAGCTTGACGATGCCAAGCAGATCGAACATGCCGATAATGGTGACCAGCGACGTGTCCTTGAACGTTCCGATGAAGGTGTTCACGATGCTCGGGATGACCAGCTTGATGGCCTGCGGCATGATGATCAGCCGGGTCTTCTGCCAATAGCCGAGGCCGAGTGAATCGGCGCCTTCGAACTGTCCCTTCGGGATCGCCTGAAGGCCGCCGCGGATCACTTCAGCCATATAGGCCGACGTGAAGATCGACACACCGATCAGCGCCCGAAGCAATTTGTCCACGTTCCAGCCTGTCGGAAGAAAGAGCGGCAGCATGACACTTGCCATGAACAGAACGGTGATCAGCGGAACGCCTCGAATGACCTCGATGAAGGTAACGCAGAGCATCCGGATGACGGGCATCCTCGAGCGGCGTCCCAGCGCAAGCAGAATGCCGACGGGTAGGGACACGGCAATACCGACAAAGGACAGGACGAGCGTCACCATCAACCCGCCCCAGAGCGGAGTCTCCACCACTTCAAGGCCGAAGCCGCCGTGAAGAAGCCAGAAGGCGATGACCGGCAGGACGGCGAACAGAAGAATGGCGTTCAGGCCCTTGCGCGGCGCCGACGGGATCAACATCGGAACCAGCAGCAGAATGAACAGGATCCCGACGATCGCCGGCCGCCAACGCTCGCCGAGCGGGTAGCGGCCGAAGATAAACTGATCGTACTTGGCGCTGATGAAGGCCCAGCATGCACCACTCCAGCCGTCAGGCTGGATGCCGCCCTGGAGCGTCGTCGCGCAGAATGTGCGGTCCGGGCCGGACCATACGGCCTGGATGAACAGCCAGTTGACGAGATGCGGCACGGCCCATGCGATGAGCGCAAGAGCGAGGATCGTCAGGATCACGTCCTTCGGAGTTGCCAGGAGATTGCGACGTATCCAGGCGACGGCTCCCCTCTCGCCGGGGGGCGGCGGTTCGGCTGCAAGGATGGACGTTCTGACAAAGGGTTTATCGGCGACCGACATCTTATCTCTCCACCAGTGCCATCTTGGCATTGAACCAATTCATGAACAGCGACGTGAGAATGCTCAAGCTGAGATAGACGATACCCCAGATGCAGACGATCTCGATCGCTTGACCGCTCTGATTGAGGATCGTGCCACCGACGGCAACGAGATCCGAGAAGCCGATCGCGATGGCGAGTGAGGAGTTCTTGGTCAGGTTCAGGTACTGGCTCGTCAGCGGCGGGATGATGATGCGCAGCGCCTGCGGCACCACGACAAGTCTCGTCACGCTCGACGGATGCAGCCCCAGCGCTCCGGCTGCTTCGGATTGTCCCTTTGGAACGCCGCGAATGCCGCCGCGAACGATCTCGGCGATGAACGAGGCGGTATAGAAGGACAGAGCGAGAAACAGCGACATGAATTCGGGGCCGACGACGGAGCCGCCCGTTAGGTTGAATTTTCCGGCAACCGGAACGTCGAAGGTTAGCGGAAAGCCAGAGACAACGAAGACCAGCAATGGCAAGCCGACGATCAGCGCGATCGCAGTCCACACGGTGTGGAACGGCTGGCCGGTTGCGGCTTGGCGTTTGTGGGCCCAGCGCGCGATGATGATGCTGGCGACAATCGCAATCACCAGGGCGATGCCGACTGCTATCATGCCCGTGTCGAAGATCGGCTTCGGGAAGGCCAGTCCTCTGTTGTTGAGGTACATGCTGAACGGCAGACCCACCGACTCTCGCGGCTGCGGCAAAACGGAGAGAACGCCGAGATACCAGAAAAAGATGACGAGCAGCGGCGGAATGTTGCGGAAAACCTCGACATAGACCGTGCAGAGCTTGGCAATCAGCCAATTGCGCGACAGCCGGCCGATCCCGATCAGGAAGCCGATGATGGTCGCCGTGAAGATACCAGTCACCGCCACCAGCAAGGTATTCAAAATACCGACGAGAAGTGCGCGCGCATAAGTCGAGTCACTCGAAAAGGTGATCAGCGACTGGCCGATTTCGAAACCGGCGCGGCCGCGAAGAAAGCCGAAACCCGATGCCGTATTGCTGCGGGCAAGGTTCACGGCCGTGTTGTGGGCCACCCACCACACAAAACCCACGAGAATAACGATTGTTAGAATCTGGTAAAATATGCTCCGGTATTTCGGGTCGTACATTGCCGACCGGAAACTCCAGCCGGTGCCATGCAAAGGTGTCGTATCCACAGCCTCATGCGTCATGCCGCGCCAATCCCCTTGTGCCCGTTTTCGGGCTTTCTTTTTACTTTTTGGAGTGGGAAGGCGGCTTGGCCGCCTTCCCGGTATTTCACTGCCGGTGCTCGATTAACGAACCGGCGGTGCGTACTGGATGCCGCCCTTGTTCCACAGAGCATTCAAGCCGCGTGCGATCTTGAGGGGGCTGCCCTGGCCGATGTTACGCTCGAAGATTTCGCCATAATTGCCGACGCCCTTGATGACGTTGGCGGCCCAATCATTGGTCAGGCCGAGATCGGTGCCGATCTTGGTGTCGGTCTCGCTGCCGAGGAAGCGCTTGATATCAGGGTTCGGCGAGTTCTTCATCTCGTCGACATTTGCCTGGGTGATGCCGAACTCTTCGGCATTGATCAGCGCATAAGCCGTCCAGGAAACGATATCGAACCACTGATCATCGCCCTGACGGACGGCCGGGCCAAGCGGCTCCTTGGAGATGATCTCAGGAAGGATGATGTGTTCGTCGGGATTCTTCAGCGTCAGACGCAACGAATAGAGACCGGACTGGTCGGTCGTGTAAACGTCGCAACGACCGGCGTCGTAGGCCGCGTTGACCTCAGGAAGATTTTCGAAGACGACCGGATTGTACTGCAGATTGTTCGTCTTGAAATAATCGGCGAGGTTCAGTTCCGTGGTCGTCCCCGACTGCACGCAGATTGCTGCGCCGGAGAGTTCGAGAGCCGACTTCACGTTCAGGCCCTTGCGCACCATGAAGCCCTGGCCGTCATAATAGGTGACGGGACGGAAGTTGAAGCCGAGTGCGGTGTCGCGGTTGATCGTCCAGGTCGTATTGCGCGAGAGAACGTCGATTTCACCGGACTGCAGAGCGGTGAAGCGTTCCTTCGCATTTGTCGGCGTGTACTTGACCTTGGTGGGGTCGCCGAACACCGCCGAAGCGACGGCCTTGCAGAAGTCGACGTCGAAGCCGGCCCAATTGCCGGAAGCGTCAGGTGCGGCAAAGCCGGTAAGGCCGGTATTGACGCCGCACTGAACGAAACCCTTTGCCTTGACGTCTGACAGAGTGGTGGCGGAGGCGGCCGAGGCGCCAACTGCCAAAACTGCTGCGCCGATGGCGGCGGACAGGAGCTTATTTTTCATTTTCCCAACCTTTTCCGTTGTCTTATCTTTTCTTGTGGGGAGTGCGTGCCGACAATCCGTGCCGCCTCCCCATTGTCTCGACACCCTCCCGGCGCGAGTGACCCTATCACAGTCGCAAATGTCACTATGGTCAAGTGTCACGCCCAATAATTGCGGCGAAATGCAACATTTTGGCAGATAGCGCTGCATTCATGGGCGGTTGACTAGGAAATAGGCGTCCGGTTGCGGAAAAATAACGCGAAAATCGAAATTTCCATGATTTCGGATCGTCGCCTCAACCGATCTTCAAGGGGTTGACCGGAAACGGCGGGGCGTCCAAAAGTCTGGTTTCGCGACCCTTCGCCAAAGGCTATTCCCGACATGAAAGACAAAGACAGCTTGCTGCAAAATGCCGGCATCAACACCCGCCTGACCCATATCGGCAACGACCCCTTCGATTATCACGGCTTCATCAATCCGCCGGTCGTGCATGCCTCGACAGTGCTGTTTCCGAACGCGCGGGCGATGGAGACGCGCACGCAGAAATACACTTACGGGACGCGCGGCACCCCGACGACGGATGCGCTCTGCGAGGCGATCGACGCACTCGAAGGCTCGGCCGGAACAATCCTTGTGCCGTCGGGCCTTGCGGCCGTCACCATTCCGTTTCTGGGTTTCGTCGCAGCCGGCGATCATGCGCTGGTGGTCGATTCGGTCTATGGCCCGACGCGTCATTTCTGCGACACGATGTTGAAGCGCCTGGGCGTCGAGGTGGAATATTACCATCCGGAGATCGGCGCCGGCATCGAGACACTGTTCCGGTCGAACACGAAACTCGTCCACACCGAGGCTCCTGGCTCCAACACCTTCGAGATGCAGGATATTCCGGCGATCTCGGCGGTTGCGCACCGCCACGGCGCCGTCGTCATGATGGACAATACCTGGGCGACGCCGGTCTATTTCAGGCCGCTCGATCACGGCGTCGACATCTCGATCCACGCATCGACGAAATATCCGTCCGGCCATTCCGACATCCTGCTCGGGACGGTTTCGGCCAATGCCGAGCATTGGGAGCGGCTGAAGGAGGCAAACGGTGTGCTCGGCATCTGCGGCGCACCCGATGATGCCTACCAGATCCTGCGCGGATTGCGCACCATGGGCCTGCGCCTCGAGCGGCACTATGAAAGCGCGCTCGATATCGCGAAATGGCTGGAGGGCAGGGACGACGTCGCCCGCGTGCTGCATCCGGCCCTGCCGAGTTTCCCCTCGCACCATCTCTGGAAGCGCGATTTCAAAGGCGCCAGCGGCATCTTCTCCTTCGTGCTGGCCGCAGACGGTCCCGAGAAGTCCAGAGCAAAGGCGCATGCCTTCCTCGATGCGCTGAGGATTTTCGGTCTCGGCTATTCCTGGGGTGGCTTTGAAAGCCTCGCCTTGCACGCCTATCTCAACGATCGCACGGTCGCCAAGGCTCCGACGGACGGTCCGGTCATCCGCCTGCAGATCGGCATCGAGGACGTGGCCGACCTGAAGGCCGATATCGAACGGGGTTTTGCGGCGGCAAGCGCGGTCTGATCAGACACATTTTGCCGTCGTGGTCCCGCCTCACGGCAGATCGACAGCCCGATAGCCGTAGATCCAGTCGAGATCTGCCGCGAGGCTCAGCGGCGGCTTGAGGCCGAGCACGAGATCGCGGCCGATCCGGATCGGCCCTTTTGCATGATAGGCGAACCGGTTGAAGGCGCCGCGCTGGCGAAGCCTCGCAATGCGTGGCGCCCGATGTCGTTCGAAGAGCGCCAGCGCTTCCGCCACGGGGTGGTTCGAAAGAAACGTGGCCAGTTCATAGGCGTCTTCGATCGCCATCGCCGCTCCCTGGGCGGCAAACGGCATCATCGCATGCGCTGCGTCGCCGATCAGAACTGTCCTGCGGCCGTCCTGCCATACGCCCGATGTGGTTTCGAACAGCGGCCAGAACGTCAGCTTCTTCTGTCTGTCGAGCAGCGAGACGATCGCGGCATTCCAGCCGGAAAGGCGTGCCCGCAACTCGGCGCGCTGTTCAGCCGTCGGCTCGCTTTGCCAGGCCTGCGACGCGATATTGCCGGCGGTGATCGCCACTACGTTGAAGCTGCCGGTCTCCCTCAGCGGATAGCAGACGAGATGCGCCGAACCGCCGAGAAAAGCCGAAACGCTTGCCCGGTCGAGGAAAGCGGGCGCCTCCGTTTCGGCAATCGTAAAACGGTAGGCGATATTGCCGGAAAAGCGCGGCGAGGGGCTGCCCGGCACGGATTGCCGAAGCTTCGACCAGACGCCGTCGGCGCCGATGACGACATCGGCCGCCCGCTCGAAAAGCGGTAGGGTCGAATCTATCCGCACACCAAGGTGAAGCCGGCAGAGCGGATCGGCCGCAACCGCAGCCAAAAGGGCTTTCTGCAATGTGGTGCGGTGCAGGACGCCATAGGGAGCGCCCCAGCGTTCTCGCGCGAATTTGCCGGCCGGCACCGCCGCGAGCTGGCGGAGCGACCCACCCGATCTCAGCCGGATCGCGTCCGGCTCGAGCCAGACCTTAGACAGTCCCTCAAGGATACCAAGTTCGGCAAGGATGCGGGAAGCGTTCGGCGAAACCTGCAATCCGGCGCCGATGTCGGTGAGTTCGCCCGCCTGCTCGAAGATCTCCGAGCTGATACCCCGGCGCGAAAGCGCGAGGGCAGCAGTCAGTCCTGATATCCCGGCGCCGACGATGGCGGCATGTTCGATCGGCATTGTCCGTCCGGTCCGGATCTGGACTGACTACGCCGCCTTTACGTGGAAAACGCAACCGGCCGGATTGGTCTGGCTCGGCTTGAGAGCGGAATTGAAGCGATAGAGCGTCGAGCAGTAGGAACAGACCTTCTCGTTGTCGTCGCCCATGTCGATGAAGATATGCGGATGATCGAAGGGAGCCGAAGCGCCGGTGCACATGAATTCCTTGACGCCGACTTCGATAACGCGGTGACCGCCGTCGTTCTGGAAGTGGGGAATGTTGTGGCCGGCCATGTCGCTCTCCGAATACTTTGAAATGTGCGCGAACCTTATAAGCCTTCGCCGCAAATGTGTAGAGCCAAACCGCCTCGCCAAGCACAGTTTTTAGCCACAGTTTTTGGCTTCACGACGAAAGGCCGCTCGATTATGGTCGCGCCAAAAAGGAAGGCCCGATGAACCTGAATACGCCCACATTTTCGAGCTTCACCCATGACGGATTGCAGCTCGCCTTCTTCGATGAGGGCGATCCGGCCGGCGTCCCCGTGTTGTTGATCCACGGCTTTGCCTCGACCGCAAACGTCAATTGGGTGCATCCTGGCTGGCTGAAGACGCTCGGCGATGCCGGCTACCGGGTGATCGCCATGGACAATCGCGGCCACGGCGCAAGCGACAAGCCGCATGATGCCGAAGCCTATCGTCCCTGGGTCATGGCCGGCGATGCGATCGCACTGCTCGACCATCTTGGCATCCCAGAGGCCAATGTCATGGGCTATTCGATGGGCGCGCGCATTTCCGTTTTTGCCGCGCTTGCCAATCCGCATCGCGTCCGTTCACTGGTGCTCGGCGGCCTCGGCATCGGCATGACCGACGGCGTCGGTGACTGGGACCCGATTGCCGATGCACTTCTGGCGCCCTCGCTGGAGGCGGTGACGCATACCCGCGGCCGCATGTTCCGCGCCTTCGCCGAGCAGACGAAGAGCGACCACGTCGCCCTTGCCGTCTGCATCCGCGGCTCGCGCGATCTCGTCGCCCGCTCCGATATGGCCAAGCTCGATATGCCGACGCTGATCGGCGTCGGCACCAAGGATGATATCGCCGGCTCGCCGCAGGAATTGGCGGCGCTGATGCAAAATGCCGAAGCGCTCGATATTCCGGGCCGCGATCATATGCTCGCCGTCGGCGACAAGGTTTTCAAGCAGGCGGTGCTGGCCTTCTATGCAAGGGTCGCCCATCGCTGACAACATCCTGATGCCGAAAATCCATGCTAAAAAACCATGGCGACGGCACCCATATATGTTATTGGCGTTTTCCTCTATATATTGGCATTCCGAAAACGGCATTCCTTCCGGCAACGAGGAGAGCGGCGATGGTCGCAAAGACTGACATCCGTGCTTTTGAGACAGGCCATCCGCTGAAGGTGATGGATCCCATCTGGGACAGCCTGCGCGAGGAAGCCCGGCTCGCCGCCGAACGGGACCCGGTTCTCGCGGCCTTCCTCTATTCGACCGTGATCAACTACCACTCGCTCGAGGAATGCGTCATCCACCGCATCTGCGAGCGTCTCGATCACCCCGACATGCAGGCGAACCTGCTTCGCCAGACCTTCGAGGAAATGCTCCTCGACTGGCCGGACTGGAGCTCCATCCTGCGCGTCGATATCCAGGCGATCTATGACCGCGATCCCGCCTGCCTGCGCTTCATGGAGGCGGTGCTTTATTTCAAGGGCTTCCACGCGCTGCAGACACATCGTCTCGCCCATTGGCTGCTGAACCGCGGCCGGCGTGATTTTGCGCTCTATCTGCAGAGCCGCTCCTCCAGCGTCTTTCAGACCGACATCAATCCGGCCGCCCGTATCGGCAAGGGCATCTTCCTCGATCACGCCACCGGCCTCGTCGTCGGCGAGACGGCCGTCATCGGCGACAACGTTTCGATCCTGCACGGCGTCACACTCGGAGGCACCGGCAAGGAGGGCGCTGACCGCCATCCCAAGATCGGCTCCGGCGTCATGATCGGCGCCGGCGCCAAGATCCTCGGCAATATCGAGATCGGCTACTGCTCACGAGTCGCCGCAGGCTCCGTCGTATTGAAGGCGGTGCCGCCCAAGAAGACGGTGGCGGGCGTGCCGGCCAAGGTCGTCGGTGAGGCCGGTTGTTCCGAGCCGTCGCGCAACATGGACCAGGTGATTGGCGCCGATATCTGAGCGCCCATTGGAAACAAGGATAGGAAAAGTCGGCGGGATCCGAGCGGGGAGGGCCATGAGCAAACGGCAACCTTGCCTTTACACCGCTGCATTTCCTGTGCAAGAAGCGGCCAATCAAGACCGCTTACGGAGATGACAGAGTGAAGCCAGAAGAAATCAAGAAGCTCGACGCCTATTTCAAGCGCATGTTCAACCCGCAGATGATCGTCAAGGCGCGTCCGCGCAAGGATGATTCTGCGGAAGTCTATCTCGGCGAAGAATTTCTGGGTGTCGTCTATATCGATGACGAGGACGGCGACCGCTCCTACAACTTTTCGATGGCGATCCTCGACGTCGATCTCTGATCGCGTTCGAAAGCTTCAAAAGGACCGAACGCGCGATCCGTTCGGTCCTTTTTTCGTTTTTTCGATTCGCAACGAGAATTTATTCAAAACTTCCGGTTGCGGCATTCTGATATATTTTAGCAAAATCAGTTAAAGACGTACGTGCCCCGGCGCGCTGCCTTTGTTATGTTATTGCAATACAACCTTTGGATGTTTTGCAACGCACAAGACTACTTGACTATTTGTGCATTGCAGCTACCCTGCGGCCACCAACAGCCCAACGGAGGATGGCTCATGTTCAACTTTGAAGACGCCAACAAGAAGAGCAAGGAAGCCGTCGACACGGCCCTGAAGACCTATACCGACACGTCCAAGGGCTTTCAGGCAATCGCCGCCGAAGCCACTGAATATTCGAAAAAATCCTTTCAGGAGGCGGTGACGCATTTCGAAACGCTGGCCGGCGTCAAGAGCTTCGAGGCCGCTTTCGAGCTGCAGACGAGCTACGTCAAGGCGTATTTTGAAGGCTTTGTCTCCGAGACGACGAAGCTCAGTGAGATGTATGCCGATCTCGCCAAATCAGCCTACAAGCCCTATGAAGCGCCGATCGCCGCTGCCGTCGGCAAGACCCCCAAGTCGGTCGCTTCGGCGACACCTGCTGCCGCATGACGTGATTTTGACGGCGCAACCTGCGCTACATATTGAAAAACGAGGACCGGCTACGCATCTGTGGCCGGTCTTTTTGTTTCCGCTTTCGCTGCAGCGCCCGCATGGGATCGACCAGGGACTTTTTTGGTCTTTCCCGTGCATGCCGGCCATTTCTTGATTGCAGTGTCTGACAGGGGGCTTAAAATCAGCCTATTATGAACTAAGTTAGTGTTTCAGATATTCGGTGGGAAAAGCACCCTCCCATGCTCCGCCGGATTGCTTGAGGAATGAATGACAATGATCGCAAAGCCGATCCGGATGCAGAACGACAGCGAAAGGAACGGGGACAACGCAAATCGAACCTCGGTCATCACACGCACCAAGCCGAAGACCAAGAAGCCCAATCTTTATCGTGTGCTGCTTTTGAATGACGACTACACTCCCATGGAATTCGTCATCCATATTCTGGAGCGTTTTTTTCAGAAGGATCGTGAAAGTGCCACCCGCATCATGCTCCATGTCCATAACCACGGCGTCGGCGAATGCGGAATATTCACATACGAGGTAGCGGAAACGAAGGTCAGCCAGGTGATGGACTTCGCCCGGCAACACCAGCATCCGCTGCAATGCGTCATGGAAAAGAAGTGAGGATCTGAACGTGCCAACATTTTCGCCTAGTTTAGAGAAGGCGCTCCATCAGGCACTGACCTTTGCCAACGAGCGGCACCACGAATATGCGACGCTCGAGCATCTGCTGCTCGCCCTGATCGACGATGCCGATGCGGCCGCGGTCATGGGTGCCTGCAATGTCGATCTCGACGCGTTGCGCAAGACGCTCGTCGAATATGTCGACAACGAACTTTCCAACCTGATCACCGGATATGACGAGGATTCGAAGCCGACCTCCGGCTTCCAGCGTGTCATCCAGCGTGCCGTCATCCACGTGCAATCGTCCGGCCGCGAAGAGGTGACCGGCGCCAACGTGCTCGTCGCGATCTTCGCCGAGCGCGAGAGCCATGCCGCTTATTTCCTGCAGGAGCAGGAAATGACCCGCTACGATGCCGTCAACTATATCTCCCACGGCATCGGCAAGCGGCCGGGTGCTTCGGATGTGCGTCCCCCGCGCGGTGCTGAGGACGAAGCCGAAAGCAGCAAGCCGACGGCGCGCGGCGGCGAGGAAGAGGGCGGCCCCAAGAAGCAGCAGGATGCGCTCAAGGCCTATTGCGTCAATCTCAATGAGAAGGCCAAGGGCGGCAAGATCGATCCGCTGATCGGCCGTCACGCCGAGGTGAGCCGCACGATCCAGATCCTGTGCCGCCGTTCGAAGAACAATCCGCTCTATGTCGGTGATCCCGGCGTCGGCAAGACGGCGATCGCCGAAGGCCTTGCCAAGCGTATCGTCGAAGGCAAGGTTCCCGAAGCACTCGCCGACGCGACGATCTTCTCGCTCGACATGGGCACGCTGCTCGCCGGCACGCGCTACCGCGGCGATTTCGAGGAGCGCCTGAAGCAGGTCGTCAAGGAACTGGAAGAATATCCAGGCGCCGTGCTCTTCATCGATGAGATCCACACGGTGATCGGCGCCGGCGCCACCTCGGGCGGCGCGATGGATGCATCGAACCTCCTGAAGCCGGCCCTGTCATCGGGTGCCATTCGCTGCATCGGTTCGACCACCTACAAGGAATACCGCCAGTTCTTCGAGAAGGACCGGGCGCTGGTCCGTCGCTTCCAGAAGATCGACGTCAGCGAACCGTCGATCGATGATGCGATCGAGATCATGAAGGGCCTGAAGCCCTATTTCGAAGAGTATCACCACCTGCGTTATTCGAACGACGCCATCAAGTCGGCCGTCGAATTGTCGGCCCGCTACATCTCCGACCGCAAGCTGCCCGACAAGGCGATCGACGTGATCGACGAAACCGGTGCCGCCCAGATGCTGCTGCCGCCGTCGAAGCGCCGCAAGCTGATCACCGAAAAGGAGATCGAGGCAACGGTCGCCACGATGGCGCGCATTCCGCCGAAGACCGTCTCCAAGGACGACGAAGCGGTGCTCGCCAATCTCGAGCAGGAACTGCGTTCGGTGGTCTACGGCCAGGATATCGCGATCGAAGCCCTTTCGACCTCGATCAAGCTGGCGCGTGCCGGTCTTCGCGAGCCGAACAAGCCGATTGGCGCCTATGTCTTCTCCGGTCCGACCGGCGTCGGCAAGACCGAGGTGGCAAAGCAGTTGGCATCGTCGCTCGGCGTCGAACTCCTGCGCTTCGACATGTCGGAGTATATGGAGCGGCACACGGTTTCGCGTTTGCTCGGCGCACCTCCCGGCTATGTCGGCTTCGACCAGGGCGGTCTTCTGACTGATGGCGTCGACCAGCACCCGCATTGCGTGGTCCTGCTCGACGAAATCGAGAAGGCGCATCCCGACATCTACAATATCCTCTTGCAGGTCATGGACCACGGCACGCTGACCGACCACAACGGCAAGAAGATCGACTTCCGCAACGTCATCCTGATCATGACGACCAATGCGGGTGCGTCGGAGATGGCCAAGGCGGCGATCGGCTTCGGCTCGTCCAAGCGCACCGGCGAGGACGAGGAGGCGCTTACCCGCCTGTTCACACCGGAATTCCGCAACCGTCTCGACGCGATCATTCCTTTCGCGGCGTTGCCGACGGCTGTCATCCACAAGGTCGTGCAGAAGTTCATCATGCAGTTGGAGGCCCAGCTTTCCGAAAGGAACGTCACCTTCGACCTGCATGAGGACGCGATCGCCTGGCTGGCGGAAAAGGGTTACGACGAGAAGATGGGCGCCCGCCCGCTTGCTCGCGTCATTCAGGATACGATCAAGAAGCCGCTCGCCAACGAGATCCTCTTCGGCAAGCTGAAGAAGGGCGGCGTCGTAAATGTCACCGTCGGCCCGAAGGAAGACGGCAAACCCGGCATCGTGCTGGAAGCCATTTCGGAAACGGCGCCGATCAAGCCGAAGCCCGAAGCCGAGGTCGTGCATCCCGAAGGCGATGATGGGGATGACGGCGAGCTGAAGACGAAGGCAGCCCGCAAGACCCGCGCCAAAGCGGTGCCGCAGGCCGAGCCTGAGGTCCGCGACGCCCCGAAGAAGGGAAGCGCGGTTCCGAAGGTTCCACGCAAGAAGTAAGATACCGTCACCGAATTGGAAAAGGCCGCGTCACTCGCGGCCTTTTGCGTTTCCGGATCTGCATGCGCCCTTTTTAGAGCCTGGTGTAGTCGATCTCGAGAAAATCGGCGACCTCGGGCATCCAGCGGTCACGCACGAAGGCGACATGCAGCGGATGGAGATTGTACGTGTCGTAGCCAGCCTGATCGTCGAATTCCATCGAAAAGCCGACGGTAAAATCGTTCTTTGGACTCGTCTGCCGAAGCTGCTCGAAGTTCCGCACGCTCGGGATCTTGGCAAGCACCAGCGCGTCGGCGAGGAACGACGTTTCTTCCGCCGAGCCAACTTCGTGCTTCAGGCGGAATGCGACAGTATGGCGGATCATGATCGTGTTCCAAATGGTTGTCTGGATTGAATTCTCTGAAATCGACGGGTGTTGACCCTACGCCAGTGCGGCCCTGATCTTTTCGGCATTGCCGGCCAGCACGGCACCGTCCTCCATCTTGCCGGAATGCGGCTTGAGGGCCATGCCCTCATGGCGCGGGATGACGTGGAAATGCAGGTGGAACACCGTTTGCCCGGCGGCCGGCTCGTTGAACTGGGCGATGAACACGCCATCGGCGTCGAAGACGTCCTTCACCGCATTGGCGATCTTCTGGACGACTGATATCGCGCGGGTGAGGGTGGCTGGATCGGCGTCGAGAATATTGCGCGATGCCGCCTTCGGAAGGACGAGAACGTGGCCCGGCGCCTGTGGCATCACATCCATGATGGCGATGGTATGCTCGTCCTCGTAAACCCGGTGCGAAGGGATTTCGCCGCGGAGGATCTTGGCGAAGATGTTGTTGTCGTCATAAGCGGCCGGGCTGGTCATCACGAAATCTCCTCGTTTTTCACAGCGCCGTGCGTCTTTTCAAACGCGCAAAGGACGCTGTAGCACTTTGAACTACTGCATAATTTTATCCCCAAAATCGATTCCGATTTAGGGAATTATGCGTTGATCGGGTAACGCGGCCGGTGCGGCGGCGTCAATCCTCCTGCTGACGCTCGCCCTTGCGGAAAGGACTGTGCTCGGTCAGCAACTCGCTCATCTGTTCGACATCGGCGCGCTCGCGGGCGAGATAGTCGCCGATCGCCCGGCGAAGGCCGGCATGAGCGACATAATGGGCGGAATGCGTCGTCACCGGCAGGTAACCACGTGCGAGCTTGTGTTCGCCCTGCGCTCCGGCCTCGACCCGTTTCAGCCCTTTCGAAAGCGCGAAGTCGATCGCCTGATGATAGCAGACCTCGAAATGCAGGAAGGGATGATCCTCGATACAGCCCCAGTGACGGCCGTAGAGCGTATCGCCGCCGATGAAGTTGATCGCGCCGGCAATATAGCGCCCCTCGCGCTTGGCCATGACGAGCAGGATATCGTCGGCCATGCGTTCGCCGATCAGCGAATAGAACTTGCGGGTGAGGTAGGGCCGGCCCCACTTGCGCCCGCCAGTATCCATGTAAAACTTGAAGAACTGGTCCCAGATGCGTTCCGTCAGGTCGCGGCCGGTCAGCCAGTCGATGCTGATCCCGTTTTCGAGGGCGGCGCGGCGCTCTTTGCGCAACGCCTTGCGTTTGCGCGAGGCAAGCGTTTCGAGAAATTCCTCGTGATTGGCATAGCCGTCATTGATGAAATGGAACTGCTGGTCGGTGCGGTGCAGATAGCCGTCCATCTCGAAGACGCCGATCTCTTCGTCCGGCACGAAGGTGATGTGGGCCGAGGAGATGCCGAGCCGGCGCACCACCTCCTTCAGGCTTTCGGCGATCGCGCTCTGGATCGGCAGCCGCTGCAGCCCCTCGGCGACAAGAAGCCGCGGGCCCGTCGCCGGGGTGAACGGGATCGAGCACTGAAGTTTGGGATAGTAACGGCCGCCGGCTCGCTCGAAGGCGTCGGCCCAGCCATGGTCGAAGACATATTCGCCCTGGCTGTGGTTCTTGAGATAGCCGGGCAGGGCACCGATCAGTTCGCCGCGCCCGGTCTCGAGCAGTAGATGGTGGCCGAGCCATCCGGTCTCGGCGTCGGCCGAGCCGGAGTCTTCCAGCGACGATAAAAAGGCGTGCGAAACGAAAGGGTTGTAGGCAATCGTAGCACAGGTCTTCGACGCCCCGGAAAGCCTGGACCAGCTCTCCGGGGAAATCGCGGTGAAGGAGCGTTCGACGCGAATGGATAATTCATCAGTCATGGGACAAATGCGAAGCCTGTGGGAGGATGGTCTCGGCTCTGCCTTACAGCGCCGCGCGTCTTTTCAGACGCGCAAAGGACGCTGTAACACTTTGAGTTGCTGCATAATTTATCCTCAAATCGATCCGATTTAAGGAGTTATGCAGCAGTCTGCGCATGATCTTGGCCAAAAAGCGAGCGTCAAGCAGCCACACGCGGATCGAAGCCTTCGAAGGTCATCTGGTCTGCATTGGCGAATGTGCGTCGGCGCGCCTCTTCGTCACGCACCGTCCAGGTGATGACGGGAATGCCCTTTTCGCGTTCGCCTGTGATGAAGGCATTCGGCAGGTCGTCATAATAATAGGAGATGAAATCGAGACCGATTTCCATCGCCTTCGCATGCGTATTGAACTCTTCCGGCGTGTTGCCGTTGGCGGTCAGCCCGAGCGGGTAGGGTGAGCCAAGCGCCTTCAGGTCGCGCAGCAGCCAGTGGTCGAAGCTCATCAGCGCCACCTGGCCCTCATAGCCTTCGAGGACCTCGAGCACGGCTTCGGCGAAACCTTCGTCATCGGCCTCGCGCCCCTTCAGCTCCAGCACCAAAGGCACCTTGCCCTTGACGAGATCGAGAAGCTGGCGCAGCGTCGGCACCTTGTCGCTTGTGCCGCCCACGGCGATCAGTCCGAGTTCCCTGGAGGTGCGCTCGCGGATGTCGCCGTTGAGATTGCACAGGCGCTGCAGGTCCTCGTCGTGAAAGATGACCGGTACGCCGTCGGAGGCGTAGTGCAGGTCGCATTCGATCGCAAAGCCCGCTTCGACGGCGCGTGAGAAGGCCGAAAGCGTGTTTTCCCAGACATGTGTGTTGAGGTCGTGATAGCCGCGATGGGCGACCGGCAGGTCCCTGATCCAGGCAACATTGGTCATTCTGCGATTTCCATGATAGCGTCTATCTCGACGGCGGCATTCAGCGGCAAGGCCGCCATGCCGACGGCGGCACGCGCATGTTTGCCGGCTTCGCCAAGCACGCCGGCAATCAGGTTCGAAGCGCCGTTGATGACGAGATGCTGCTCGACGAAGTCGGGCGCCGAGGCGACGAAGCCGTTCAGCTTGATGACGCGCCGGATACGGCCGAGATCGCCGCCAAGTGCCGCCTTCGCCTGGGCAAGGATGTTGATGGCGCAGAGTTCGGCGCCGCGCTGGCCCGTTGCAACGTCGACGGTCTTGCCGAGATGGCCTGAGACGGTGACCTTGCCGCCTTCGAGCGGCAGCTGGCCGGAGATGTAGAGAAGATTGCCGCTGATGACATAGGGAACGTAATTTGCAGCAGGTGCTGCGGCTTCGGGCAGGGTTATCCCCATCTCAATCAGGCGCGCTGCAATTTCATCGGACATTTTCGTCTCCGCTTTTGTTGTCAATTCTTCAAAAATTATGCATCAAGACTAGAATCTTTAATATGACAGTTTCGAGCCTCGATTTGGCCGAAAGCGTTCTTATAACATCGCGACCGAGTCCAACAGGAGTTAATGAATGTTCCGATCGAGTCTTGTCGCTCTGCTTCTCGCCAGCGTTTCCGCCAATGCATGGGCGGCTGCGCCCGCGGTGAGCGCTGCGATCGCGACCGGCCTCGTCGCCCATCGCGCGGTCTACGATCTGGAACTGAAGGACGCTTCGGACCGCTCCGGCATCGCCGGCATGTACGGTCGCATGGTCTATGAGTTCGACGGCAGCTATTGCCAGGGCTTCACCACCAACTTCCGCTTCGTGACACAGATCGACACCGGCGACAGCGTGCGTGTCAGCGACCAGCAGACCAAGACCTTCGAGAACCTGAAGGACGGCAAGTTCACCTTCGACACTAAATCCTTCACCGACGAGCAGCTCGACAAAGAGGTCAACGGTGCGGCGCAGGACCAGCCTGATGGCGTCAAGGTTGATCTCAAGCAGCCGGCGAGCCGCGAGCTGCAGCTTTTAGAAAGCCGTTTTCCCACGGAACATATGCTCGATGTGATCCAGCATGCCAAGGACGGCAAGCGCTTCTTCGAGGCGCGTGTCTTCGACGGTTCGGACGACGGCGACAAGTCGCTGGCGACGACGACGATCGTCGGCAAGCAGGAGACGCCGATCGCCGAGGAAGCCGATGCCGGCAACGCCGGCGCCTTCTCCAAGACCGCCTTCTGGCCGGTGACGATCGCCTATTTCAACGAGAATGCGAAATCGGATGCTGTGCCGGTCTACCGCATGTCCTTCAAGCTCTATGAGAACGGCATCACCCGCGACCTGACGATGGATTACGGCGATTTCGTCCTGACCGGCAAGCTCGCCAAGCTGGAGCTGCTCGACCGCAAGGCCGAAGTTTGCAAGTAGGTCTCGTTGCCTTCTCCAGCCCCTGAGACTGATATTCATCCTGTCTATGTTGCTGCAGACGGTGGCAGGCTGAGCGCAGCATTCCAAGGGCAGGCAGTCGCCTTCGTCTCCTTTATTGCAGATCCATGCGCCGTGGGGGTGCGTGAGCCAGGTTTTTTCGGCATAAGCCTTGCTTTTGCGCCAAATCGAATGTATGGGCACCCGCATTCCACACGTAAGGCATGGGATCGTCCGGGAGAAATCCGGGCTGTTCCGCCCGGTGGCATCCTCGAAGAGGGTGCTGTTCGCCTTGCGGAGGTTCAACCGGAAAAGGAGTAACAAGGCATGGCATTGCCTGATTTTTCTATGCGCCAGCTTCTTGAGGCAGGCGTCCACTTCGGCCACCAGACGCATCGCTGGAACCCGAAGATGAAGCCGTACATCTTCGGCGATCGCAACAACATTCACATCATCGATCTGGCCCAGACCGTTCCGATGCTGTCGCGCGCCCTTCAGGTCGTCAGCGACACCGTTGCCCGCGGCGGCCGCGTTCTCTTCGTCGGCACCAAGCGCCAGGCGTCCGAGATCATTGCCGACAGCGCCAAGCGCTCGGCCCAGTACTACGTCAATTCGCGCTGGCTCGGCGGCATGATGACGAACTGGAAGACGATCTCCAACTCGATCCAGCGTCTGCGCAAGCTCGACGAGATCCTGAACGGCGAAGCCCAGGGCTTCACCAAGAAGGAACGCCTGAACCTCGAGCGCGAACGTGAAAAGCTGGACAAGGCTCTTGGCGGTATTCGCGATATGGGCGGCACGCCCGACCTGATGTTCATCATCGACACCAACAAGGAAAAGATCGCGATCGACGAAGCCAAGCGCCTCGGCATCCCGGTTGTCGCCATCATCGACTCGAACTGCGATCCGGACCTGATCGACTATCCGATCCCGGGTAACGACGACGCATCGCGTGCGATCGCTCTTTACTGCGAGCTGATCTCCCGCGCCGCGATCGACGGCATCGCGCGTCAGCAGGGCTCTTCCGGCCGCGATCTCGGCGCATCCTCCGAAGTTCCGGTCGAGCCGGCCCTCGAGGAAGCAGCCGAAGGCTGATGAAGGCGGGCGGATCGAAAAGGTCCGCCAATGCTTGCAGAGACTGGGAAAGGCCGCTCGCGACTCATCGAAGTTCGGCGGCCTTGCCAGTTTCAAGGGGAGGGCGTCAGGCTCTCCGCCCGATAAGTTTCGTTATGACGCGTCTTCATCACGCTGTCATACATACAGGTACATTTCGTGCCTCAATCCGGTGCCGAGCCGCGCTTTGCGGTCCACCGTATGAACCGACAAGAGGAAGCTAATGAGCGAGATTACGGCTGCAATGGTGAAGGAACTGCGCGAAAAGACCGGCGCAGGCATGATGGACTGCAAGAAGGCTCTTGCTGAAACCGCTGGCGACATGGAAGCGGCGATCGACTGGCTGCGTGCCAAGGGCATCGCCAAGGCCGACAAGAAGTCCGGCCGCACCGCTGCTGAAGGCCTCATTGGCGTTTCGAGCCAGGGCACCAAGGCCGTCGTCGTCGAAGTCAATTCCGAAACCGACTTCGTCGCCCGTAACGATGCCTTCCAGGAACTCGTCCGCGGCATCGCCAAGGTCGCCGTCTCGACCGACGGCACCGTCGACGCCGTTGCCGCTGCGACCTACCCGGCATCAGGCAAGTCCGTGTCCGACACGATCAAGGATGCGATCGCAACGATCGGCGAGAACATGAACCTGCGCCGTTCGGTCGCCCTCTCGGTCGAGGACGGCGTCGTCGCCACCTATATCCACAATGCTGTTTCCGACGGCCTCGGCAAGCTCGGCGTTCTCGTTGCGCTGAAGTCGACCGGCGACAAGGAAGCCCTGAACGCGATCGGCCGTCAGGTCGCCATGCACATCGCCGCCACCGCGCCGCTGGCAATCCGCCCGGAAGAAGTCGATGCCGCCGTCGCCGAGCGCGAGCGCAACGTCTTCATCGAGCAGTCGCGCGCTTCCGGCAAGCCGGACAATATCATCGAGAAGATGGTCGACGGCCGCATGCGCAAGTTCTTCGAGGAAGTGGCCCTTCTCTCGCAGGCTTTCGTCATCAATCCGGATCTGACGGTCGCAGCCGCCATCAAGGAAGCTGAAAAGGCCGTCGGCGCGCCGATCGAGGTTGCCGGCATGGCCCGTCTGCTGCTCGGCGAAGGCGTCGAGAAGGAAGAAACCGACTTCGCGGCCGAAGTCGCTGCTGCCGTCAAGGGTTGATCTTCCAGCCATAATTGGGAAAACACGAAGGGCATCGCGTGACAACGCGGTGCCCTTCGTGTATCGGGCATTCACGGCAATTTACGAGGAGCCAAGATGTCTTTAGAGCCTGTCTATAAACGTGTTCTACTCAAGGCTTCCGGCGAAGCGCTCATGGGTGGCCAGGGTTTCGGGATCGATGTGACGGTGGCGGACCGCATTGCATCGGACATCGCCGAGGCACGGCATATGGGCGTGGAAGTCGGCGTCGTCGTCGGTGGCGGCAATATCTTCCGCGGTGTCGCGGTGGCGTCCAAGGGCGGCGACCGGGTGACCGGCGACCATATGGGCATGCTCGGCACCATCATCAATGCGCTGGCGCTGGCGACCTCGCTGCGCAAGCTGAACATCGATACGGTGGTGCTTTCGGCCATCTCCATGCCCGAGATCTGCGAGAGCTTTTCGCAGCGCGCGACCCTTTATCATTTGTCGATGGGACGCGTGGTGATTTTTGCCGGCGGCACCGGCAACCCCTTCTTCACCACCGATTCCGCCGCAGCACTTCGCGCCGCCGAAATGGGTGCGGAAGCGATCTTCAAGGGCACGCAGGTCGACGGCATCTACACCGCCGACCCGAAGAAATATCCCGATGCGACCCGCCTCGACCGGCTGACGCACCAGGAAGTGCTGGACAGAGGGCTGGCGGTGATGGACGTTGCCGCCGTGGCGCTCGCCAGGGAGAATTCCATTCCGATCATCGTCTTCTCGATCCACGAGAAGGGTGGTTTTGCTGAAATCTTGACGGGCGGTGGCCTCAAGACCATCGTCTCCGACAACTGATATAAGCTGCGCCGCGGTTTCGGCGCAGCCCTCGCTAGAACATGATGATTTTAGGCCCGGTGGGCCTAAATCTGAATCATGTTCTACATTAAATAGTTAGAGCATGATGTCGCCCGAAAACCACTGACACTTTTCGGCATCATGCTCTGGACGGGAGCATCGACATGAGTGAAGGTATCGACATCAAGGAACTGAAGCGCCGCATGGACGGTGCGATTTCCGTATTCAAGGGCGACATCGCATCGCTGCGCACCGGCCGTGCTTCGGCCAACATTCTCGACCCGGTCACGGTCGAGGCCTATGGTTCGCGCATGCCGCTGAACCAGGTCGCCAACATCACCGTGCCTGAGCCGCGCATGCTGTCGGTTTCCGTCTGGGACAAGTCGATGGTCAGCGCCGTTGAGCGCGGCATCCGCGAATCCAATCTCGGCCTCAACCCGATCATCGACGGCCAGAACCTGCGCATTCCGCTGCCGGAGCTGAACGAGGAGCGCCGCAAGTCGCTCGTCAAGGTGGCGCACGACTATGCCGAAAAGAGCAAAGTGGCGATTCGCCATGTCCGCCGCGACGGCATGGACGGCCTTAAGAAAGCCGAAAAGGACGGCGTAATCGGCCAGGACGAGAGCCGGGCGCAGTCGGAACGTGTACAGAAGATGACGGACGAGACGATTTCCGAAATCGACCGCTTGCTTGGCGAGAAGGAAAAGGAAATCATGCAGGTCTAGTGGATCTGTGCCTTTGCCTGGAAAGACCGGACGGGAAATGTCGGAATCTGTATTTTTGACTGTGCCAGAGCATGTTGCCATCATCATGGACGGCAATGGCCGTTGGGCCAAGCAACGTGGCCTGCCGCGCACGATGGGCCATCGCAAGGGCGTCGAGGCGGTGCGCGAGACAGTCCGCGCCGCCGGTGCGGCCGGCATAAAATATCTGACCCTCTTTGCCTTCTCTTCGGAGAACTGGCGCCGGCCCGAAGCAGAGGTCTCCGATCTGCTCGGCCTGCTCAAGGCTTTTATCCGGCGCGACCTCGCCGAGCTTCATCGCCAGAACGTGCGGATCAAGGTGATCGGCGACCGCCACAGCCTGCGCAGCGATATTCTGGGCCTCTTGCTGGAGGCGGAGGAGACGACCAAGGACAACACGTCACTGACACTCGTCATCGCCTTCAACTACGGTTCGCGTGATGAGATTGCCCGCGCCGTCGTTAGTCTCGCCAGGGACGTCGAGGCTGGCCGCCTGAGGGCGCAGGATATTACACCGGCGCTGATCAACGCCCGTCTCGACACGGCCGGCATTCCCGATCCGGATCTCATTATCCGCACCAGCGGCGAAGAGCGGCTTTCCAACTTCCTTCTCTGGCAGGCCGCCTATTCGGAATTCATCTTCCTTCCGGAGTATTGGCCGGATTTCAGCCCCGAGATCTTCCGCTCGGCGCTCGAGACATTCGCCTCTCGTGACCGGCGCTTCGGCGGCCTGTCGTCGCAGGCGGCCGCGGTCGGCACCTGATGCAGAGGGAATTGAAGCTCCGTATCGTTTCAGGAGTGATTCTTGCGGCCATCGTTCTTGCCGCCACCTGGTATGGCGGCCTTGCCTTCCGTATCCTGGCGGTCGTGATCGGCCTGCTGATCTACTATGAATGGTCGAAAATGACAGGCATCGCGCGGGATTGGGTCGCCAATGCCGTCGGCTGGATCGGCGAGGCGGCGATTGCCTTCCTCGTGCTTGTCGGCAATTTCGAATTCGCCGCCGGCATGCTGGCCGGCGTCACCGCCGTCGGCATCGCTCTGATCATCCTGCAGGGCACGAGCCGCTGGTTGCCAGTGGGCCTGTTTTATGCCGGCGCCACCGGCCTGGCGCTTGCCGCGATCAGAAGCGATGACCGGGCTGGCCTTTACGCCATGCTCTTCGTCTTTGCGGTCGTCTGGGCAACCGATATCCTTGCCTATTTCGTCGGCAGGGCGCTTGGCGGGCCGAAGCTTGCCCCTTCGATCTCGCCCGGAAAGACCTGGTCGGGTGCAATCGGCGGCGCCGTTTCGGCGGTCGTAGCCGGCGTCGTTCTCGTCCATTTTCTCCTTCCGGGCGCTGAAATCATCGCCGCCGGCGTGGCGTTCGTTCTCTCGGTTTGCAGCCAGTCGGGCGATCTTTTCGAATCGTTCATCAAGCGGAAATTCGGCGTCAAGGATTCGAGCCGTCTCATTCCGGGCCATGGCGGCGTCATGGACCGTGTCGACGGACTGATTTTCGCCTGTTTTTCGGCGTTCTTGCTTGCTGGGCTTTTTTCCCTGATAAAGGGGGCCGGAATGACGTCGCTCGGCGCGGCATTGTTCGGACTCTGACAACGCTGCAGTCTGACGGAAGGGACTCATGGAAACGATGAGCGGCATATACGCATTTCTGATGGGGAACATCGTTACCTTCATCCTCGTGCTGTCACTGCTCGTCTTCGTGCATGAGATGGGCCATTACCTCGTCGGGCGCTGGAGCGGCATTCGCATCCTTGCCTTTTCCGTCGGCTTCGGTCCGGAGATCTTCGGCTTCACCGACCGCCACGGAACGCGCTGGAAGATTTCGGTGATCCCGCTTGGCGGCTACGTCCGGTTCTTCGGCGACGAGGATGCCTCGAGCAAGCCCGATACCGACAAGATCGCCGCCATGTCCGAGGAGGACAGGGCGCGCTCCTTTGCCGGCGCCAAGCTGTGGAAACGCGCCGCAACCGTCGCGGCTGGCCCGATCGCCAATTTTCTGCTGGCGATCGCCATCTTCACAATTCTTTTCTCGGTCTATGGCCGCACGATCGCCGATCCCGTCGTTGCCGAGGTCAAGCCAGACGGCGCCGCCGCTGCCGCCGGCATCCTTCCCGGCGATCTGCTGGTCGCCATCGATGGCGGCAAGGTCGAGACCTTCGACGACGTGCGCCGCTATGTCGGCATCCGCCCGAGCCAGAAGATCGTCGTGACGATCGAGCGCGCCGGCCAGAAGCTCGATGTGCCGATGGTGCCGCAGCGCGTAGACCAGACCGACCAGTTCGGCAACAAGGTCGAGCTCGGCCAGATCGGCATCGTCACCAGCCGGGAGGCCGGCAACTTCCGTCTGAAGACCTATACGCCGCTGGAGTCGTTGCGCGAGGCTGTGATCGAGACCCGCGACATTGTCACCGGTACCTTCAAATATATCGGCAACATCTTCAGCGGAACGATGCGCGCCGATCAATTGGGCGGGCCGATCCGCGTGGCGCAAGCTTCGGGCCAGATGGCGTCGCTTGGAATAGGCGCAGTGTTGCAGCTTGCGGCGGTGCTTTCTGTTTCGATAGGATTGCTTAACCTGATGCCGGTTCCGGTACTTGATGGCGGCCACCTGATGTTCTATGCGGTGGAAGCGGTGAGGGGGAAACCGCTCGGCTCTTCGGCCCAGGAAATTGCATTTCGCATCGGCCTGGCGATGATACTGACATTGATGGTTTTCACGACCTGGAACGACATTGGCTCGTTGAGAGGGTAAACGAGCAAGGCTACGGTAATTACTATTTATTTACGATGTTTCAAGGCTGTAGTGGCGAATGGGTCACGCTTGCAAATGAAGTAAACAGAAATTAACGACCTGCCTTGCTTGTATGTCAAAAGCGGGTAAAACGACACACGTGACCGGAATCGGGTTCTCCTGGAGCCGGGGACGAGGGAAACAAAAGGTAATGGGTGAAATGAAGGCTGGTTCAAAGTTTTTGAACGCAGTATCGGCGGTTGCGCTGTCTGCTAGTGTTGTTGCTTCGGGCGCAGGTGCTTTGACGTTCGTTTCCGCTACGGCCGCTGAGGCCGCGGTTATCCAGCGCATCGATGTGCGCGGCGCAAGCCGTGTCGGCGCCGAAGCCGTCCGGTCGAACCTCACCATCGCTCCCGGAAAGAGTTTTTCGAACAGCGATATCGATGCCTCGGTCAAGCAGCTCTATGGCACGGGTTACTTCTCCGACGTCAAGATCTCGGTCTCCGGCAGCACGCTGGTCGTCAACGTTCAGGAAGCCCAGTTGGTCAATCAGGTCGTCTTCAACGGCAACCGGAAGATCAAGGACGACAAGCTCGCGACGATCGTCCAGACCCACGCTGCCGGTCCCTACAGCGACACCCAGATTCAGGCTGACATCCAGTCGATCAAGGAAGCTTACGCTGCCACCGGCCGCAGCGAGGTCGAAGTCACGACGCAGGTGGTGCCGCTCGGCGAAGGCCGCGTCAACCTTGCCTTCGTCATCAACGAGGGTGACCGTACCAAGATCGATTCGATCAACTTCGTTGGCAACAATGCCTACAGCGCCGGCCGTCTGGCTGCCGTCATCGCCACCAAGCGTTCGAACTTCCTGTCGTTCCTGACCCGCAAGGACGTCTACAACGAAGACAAGCTCCACGCCGACGAAGAAGCGCTGCGCCAGTTCTATTACAATCGCGGCTATGCCGACATGCGCATCGTCTCTTCCGATGCCACCTTCGACGACGCGACCAACAAATACACGCTCACCTTCAACATCGAGGAAGGCCAGCGTTATGACTTCGGACCGGTGACAGTCCAGTCGACCGTCGAAGGCGTCGGCTCAGAGCAGCTGCAGCCGCTCGTGCGCACCCGCGAAGGCCAAGTCTACAACGCCAAGGAAGTGCAGAAGTCGATCGAGGCGATCTCCGATCAGGTGGCGTCTGCCGGTTATCCCTTTGCGCGCGTCACGCCGCGCGGTAACCGCGACCTTAACAACAACACGATCGGTGTCGAATATCTGGTCGACCAGGGCGAGCGCGCCTATGTCGAGCGCATCGAGATCCGCGGCAACAGCCGCACGCGCGACTACGTCATCCGCCGCGAATTCGACATGAGTGAAGGCGACGCCTTCAACCAGCAGATGATCACCAAGGCCAAGCGTCGCCTCGAAGCGCTCGGTTATTTCTCCTCGGTCAACATTTCCACCCAGCCGGGCAGTTCGCCCGATCGTGTCGTGGTGGTCGTCGACGTGCAGGATCAGTCGACCGGTTCGTTCGGTGTCGGCGCGGGTTATGCCGCCGGCGGCGATGGTCTGCTGCTCGAAGCGTCTATTGAGGAAAAGAACTTCCTCGGCCGTGGCCAGTACATCCGCATCTCGGCTGGTGGCGGCCAGGAAGGCTCGCGCGCCTACGGCGTCAGCTTCACCGAACCCTATTTCCTCGGCTACCGTCTGGCGGCAGGCTTCGACGTCAACCGCAGCGAAACGTCGAGCAACGACGATTACGATTACGAAGAAACCAGCGTCGTCCTGCGTGTGACTGCGCCGATCACCGAAGATCTGGCGACAACCTTCCGTTATAACTACAAGCAGATGAAGTATGACGGCGATACCTCTGATCTTTCGGCGACCTACGCAAATCTGGTCGACGAGAGCCCGTGGACACGCTCTTCCGTCTCGCAGACGCTGACCTACAACACGCTTGACGACACCGTACTGCCGCGTGAAGGCATCTATGCGACGGCGACGCATGAACTTGCCGGCCTTGGCGGCGACTCGCAGTTCTACAAGATCTACGGTAAGGCCCGTTATTACCACTTGCTCGCGGACGATGCCGATATCATCGGCTCGCTCTCCGCTTCGGCTGGTTATGTCGTTCCCTTGGGTGACCATCTGAATGTCTTCGACCAGTTCACGCTGACCAACGGCGACATTCGCGGCTTCGAGAACAAGGGTATCGGCCCGCGCATCCGCGGGGACAACGATGACCCGCTCGGTGGCACGACCTATTTCACGGCGTCTGCAGAAGCGACCTTCCCGATGCCGGGCTTCCCGCGTGACTTCAACCTGCGCGGCGCAGTCTTTGCCGATGCCGGTACGCTGTTCGGCAATGACGTCGAGCTTCTTGGGTCAGACCAGGCCGACGGTACCAGCGCTTCGCTGCGCGCCTCCGTCGGTGTCGGCGTCGTCTGGCAGTCTCCCTTCGGTGCATTGCGTCTGGATTACGCGATCCCGGTCCTCAAGGAAGACTTCGACAAGACGCAGAACTTCAAGTTTGGCATCAACAACCAATTCTGATATCGGCAGTCCGGAACTGTAAGACTCAATTCCGTTCTGGAGCATTGCCGATGGAGCAAAACGTTTTCTTTCTGCCCCATGAAGGTCTGAAGCTCGCTGAGCTGGCAGAGTTTCTTGGGGCGGAACTTGTTAACTCCGACTATGCCGATGTTATCGTCAGGTCCGTTGCCCCCATCAGCCGGGCCCGGGCGGGCGATGTCTGTTATATCCTGTCGCGCCGCAGCCGCGATGAGCTGGCGACATGCGAAGCCTCGGCGGTGATCTGCGACAAGGCGCTCGCCGATCTCGTCCCCCAACATCTGCCGGTCATGCTGTCGTCCAATCCGCACGCGGCCTTCGCGATGGCAGGCGGCCTGTTCTATCCCGCGGCACTGCGCCCGGTCGCTTTTTCCGGTGAAAGCGAGATCGCGCCAAGCGCGGTGATCGATCCGAGCGCCAGGCTTGAAAAGGGTGTGATCGTCGAGCCGATGGCCGTCATCGGTGCGCATGCCGAGATCGGCGAAGGGACGCGCATCGGCGCGCACAGCATCATCGGCCCGAATGTCAAGATTGGCCGGGATTGTTCGATTGCGGCCGGCGCGAGCATTATCTGCGCTCTGCTCGGCAATGGCGTCATCATCCACAACGGCGCACGCATCGGCCAGGATGGTTTCGGTTATGCGCCGGGCCCGCGCGGCATGATCAAGATCGTCCAGATCGGCCGGGTGATCATCCAGGATAATGTCGAGATCGGCGCCAACACCACGATCGACCGTGGCGCCATGGACGATACGGTGATCGGCGAAGGCACCAAGATCGACAACCAGGTACAGATCGGCCACAACGTTCAGATCGGCCGCCATTGCGCCATCGTTGCGCTGGTCGGCATCGCCGGCAGCGCGAAGATCGGCAATGGCGTTCAGATCGGCGGCCAGGTCGGTATCAAGGGGCATGTGACGATCGGCGATGGCGTGCAGATCGCCGCCCAAAGCGGTATCATGACCGATCTTGCCGCCGGCGGACAATATGGTGGTACACCTGGGCGTCCGCTGAATGACTATCTGAGAGATGTCGCGCAACAGATGTCAAAGACGAAGCTGCGCGGGAAGAAACCTGGAGGCGAGCAAAATGACTGAGGAAGCCACGACAACGCTTTCTTCGGCTGACATCATCGAGATCATGAAACTGCTGCCACATCGTTACCCGTTTCTCATGGTCGACAAGATCATCGAGATCGACGGCGACAACACGGCGATCGGCATCAAGAACGTCACAGTGAACGAACCGCATTTCACCGGCCATTTTCCGGAATCTCCGATCATGCCAGGCGTTCTCTTGATCGAGGGCATGGCTCAGACCGCGGGTGCGATCTGTGCCAAGAAGGATGGCCAGCCAGGCAACCTCGTCTATTTCATGACCATCGAGAATGCGCGCTTCCGCAAGCCCGTCGTGCCCGGCGATCGTGTTGAATTCCATGTCAGGAAGCACAAGCAGCGCGGCAATATCTGGAAATTCCATTGCGATGCCAAGGTTGACGGCGCGCTTGTCGCCGAAGCCGATATCGGCGCGATGATCGTTCGTAAGGATCAGGCATGAGCACTATCGCCGAAAGCGCCCGCATTCATCCGATGGCTGTCGTCGAAGACGGCGCGACCATCGGTGAGGGCGTCAAGATCGGTCCCTTCTGCCATGTCGGGCCGCACGTCGTCCTGCATGCGAATGTCGAGCTTTTGTCGCATGCGATCGTCACCGGACGCACCGTGATCGGCAAGGGCACGCGCATCTTCCCGATGGCGGTGGTCGGCGGCGATCCGCAGAGCGTGCATCACGGTGGCGAGGAGACGACGCTGACGGTCGGCGCCAACTGCACGATCCGCGAAGGCGTGACCATGAACACCGGCACGGCCGATTTCGGCGGCCAGACGATCGTCGGCGACAACAATCTCTTCCTTGCCAATTCCCATGTCGCGCATGACTGCCGGGTCGGCAATCACGTGATCATGTCGAACAACGTCATGCTTGCCGGCCATGTCGTCATCGAGGATCGCGTCATCCTGGGCGGCGGCTCGGCCGTTCACCAGTTTACCCGCGTCGGCCGTCAGGCCTTCGTCGGCGGGCTCTCGGCAGTGAGCTACGACGTCATTCCCTACGGCATGCTGAACGGCAATCCCGGGCTGCTGAGCGGCCTCAACGTCGTCGGCATGACGCGCGCCGGCGTCGACCGCGCCGTCATTCACAGGGTGCGGCGCGCCTACAAATCGATCTTCGAAGGACCGGGCTCCGTCCGCGAAAACGCCGCCGCCATCCGCGAAGAATATGCTGATTGCGAGCAGGCGGTCCACATCCTCGACTTCATCGCCGCCGACAGCGACCGCGCGTTGTCCTCGCCGACCCGGGGGCAGAAGGGCTAGTCCGTGACTTTTTCCGGCGATACCGCTGCGGGCCGGCTGGCGATCATCGCCGGCGGCGGCTTTCTGCCTTCCTATGTCGCCGAAGCTGCGCGCGCGGCGGGCGAAAATCCCGTGATCGTCGCGCTGAAGGACGAAAGCGACCGGCGTTGGGAAGGGTATGACCATGCCGTCATCGGTATCGGCGATTTTGCAGCTCTCGAGGGCCTCTTGAACCGCTACGGCATCGGCCGTGTCGTCATGTCCGGCAGCGTGCGGCGCCGGCCGGAATGGCGCGAGGTGCGGCCGACGCTGCGCACTCTGATGAAGATGCCGGCCACGATCCGCACCTTGCTGTCCGGCGGCGACGATAGGGTGCTGCAGATGGTGATCCGGCTGATCGAGGGAAACGGCCGGCGTGTCGTCGGTGCCCATGAGATCGCCCCCGACCTTCTTGCCGCCGTCGGCCCGCTCGGCACGGCGATACCGGGCGAAGAAGACCGGCGCGATATCAGCCGCGCGGCGGAAGCTGCCGAAATGCTCGGCCGGCTCGATGTCGGGCAGGGCGCCGTCGCCATCGGCGGGCGTATCGTCGCGCTGGAGGGTCTTGAGGGCACGGACGAGATGCTGGAGCGTGTCGCGGATCTTAGAGCCGCCGGGCGCATCTCGCCGCGCCGCCGCGGCGCGCTGGTCAAGCTCTGCAAACCGCAGCAGGATATTCGCGCCGACCTGCCGGCGATCGGCGTTTCCACGGTCCTGAACGCAAGGAAGGCCGGCCTTGCCGGCGTCGCCGTTGAGGCCGGCCGCTCGCTGGTGCTCGATCGGGCCGCCGTCATCAAAGCCGCCGATGAGGCTGGGCTTTTCGTCTGCGGCATCGATCGCGGCCTGCCGGCATGGGGGCTCGAATGAACGGGGCGCCGTTGAAGATCGCCGTCATTGCCGGTGAGGTGTCGGGGGATCTGCTCGGTGCCGATCTCATCGCCGCCCTGAAGCGGATTCATAGCGGACCGGTGGAACTCGTCGGCGTCGGCGGCGAGGGGCTGCAGGCCGAAGGCTTGAGATCCCTGTTCGATTTCTCCGAGCTGTCGATTATGGGCATCACCCAGGTACTGAGCCGGCTGCCGAAGCTCTATACCCTGATCCGCCAGACGACGGCTGCCATCATCGCCGCAAGGCCGGATATTCTTCTTATCATCGACAGCCCGGATTTTACCCATCGCGTCGCCAAGCGTGTCCGCGCCGCGCTGCCCGACCTGCCTGTCGTCAATTATGTCTGTCCGAGCGTCTGGGCCTGGAAGGAATATCGCGCCACGCGCATGCTCGCCTATGTCGATCATGTGCTCGCCGTCCTGCCCTTCGAGCCGGCAACAATGCGTGCGCTCGGCGGGCCTGAGACCACCTATGTCGGCCATCGCCTGACCGCCGATCCGGCGCTGCTTGAAGCGCGGCGGCAGCGCGCCATGCGCGCACCCGTCGAGGGAGCTGGCAAGGCGATCCTGATGCTTCCTGGGTCAAGATCCTCCGAAATCGCCAAACTGCTGCCGTTCTTCGAGGATGCGGCCAAGGAACTCGTCGCCCGCAACGGCCCGATGCGCTTCCTGCTGCCGACCGTGCCGCACAACGAAGCGCTGGTGAAGGGGCTCGTCGCCGGCTGGGTCACGCCGCCGGAGGTGGCGGTCGGGCGGGCGCAGAAATGGAAGGCCTTTGCCGAGGCGGATGCGGCGATGGCAGCTTCCGGCACGGTGATCCTCGAACTCGCCCTTGCCGGCGTGCCGACGGTGTCCGTTTACAAGACGGATTGGATTATCCGGCTGCTCGCCCGGCGCATTAAGGTGTGGACGGGCGCATTGCCCAATATCATCGCTGATTATGCCGTCGTGCCGGAATATCTGAACGAGATCGTCCGCGGCGCCAGCCTTGCGCGCTGGATGGAGCGGCTGTCGGCCGACACGTTCCAATTGAAGGCGATGAACGAGGGCTACGATCTCGTCTGGCAACGCATGCAGACCGAAAAGCCGCCCGGCGAGCATGCCGCCGAGATACTTCTCGACGTGCTGAAAAAGAAAAAACCCGGTCGTTTCTGACCGGGTTTTCTTTTGGGTTCCTTGGAAGCGATCAGCGCTTCGAAACCGGGATGTAATCGCGCTTCGGTTCGCCGACATAGAGCTGGCGCGGACGGCCGATGCGCTGTTCCGGATCCTCAATCATCTCGTTCCACTGCGCGATCCAGCCGACGGTGCGGGCAAGCGCGAAGAGCACGGTGAACATGGTCGTGGGGAAGCCCAGCGCCTTCAGCGTGATGCCGGAATAGAAGTCGATGTTCGGATAGAGCTTCTTCTCGATGAAATATTCGTCGGTGAGGGCGATACGCTCCAGCTCCATCGCCACTTCGAGCAACGGATCGTCCTTGATGCCGAGTTCGCCGAGCACTTCATGCGTCGTCTTCTGCATGATCTTGGCGCGCGGATCGTAGTTCTTGTAGACGCGGTGACCGAAGCCCATCAGGCGGAACGGATCGTTCTTGTCTTTGGCGCGGGCGACATATTCCGGAATGCGGTCGACCGTGCCAATTTCGTTCAGCATGTTGAGCGCTGCTTCGTTGGCGCCGCCGTGAGCGGGGCCCCAGAGGCAGGCGATGCCGGCGGCGATGCAGGCGAACGGGTTGGCGCCCGACGAACCGGCGAGACGGACGGTCGAGGTCGAGGCGTTCTGCTCGTGATCGGCATGCAGGATGAAGATGCGGTCCATGGCGCGGGCAAGCACCGGATTGACCACATATTCCTCGCAAGGCACGGCAAAGCACATGCGCAGGAAGTTCGAGGCATAGTCGAGGTCGTTCTTCGGATAAACGAAGGGTTGGCCGATATGGTACTTGTAGGCCATGGCGGCAAGCGTCGGCATCTTGGCGATCATGCGCAGGCTGGCGACCATGCGCTGGTGCGGATCGGTGATGTCGGTGGAGTCGTGATAGAAGGCCGACAGCGCGCCGACGCAGCCGCACATGACGGCCATCGGATGCGCATCGCGGCGGAAGCCGGTGAAGAAGCGGCTCATCTGCTCGTGCACCATGGTGTGGTGCGTGACGCGGTAATCGAAATCCTTCTTCTGCACGGTGGTCGGCAGTTCGCCGTAAAGCAGGAGGTAGCAGACTTCGAGGAAGTCGCCGTGCTCGGCGAGCTGCTCGATCGGATAGCCGCGATGCAGCAGGACACCTTCGTCGCCGTCGATGTAGGTGATTTTCGATTCACAGGATGCGGTCGAGGTAAAACCCGGATCGTAGGTGAAGGAAGCCGTGTTCTTGTAGAGGGCACCGATATCGATGACGCTCGGGCCGATCGTGCCGCTTTTGACAGCAAGGTCGACAGACTTGTCACCGATTTTTATTGTAGCGCTTTGATCCGTCATGCTGATCCTCCGAAATGGCGGTGGCGCCATAAAAGCGCCATAGGGGTTAAGCGTCCTCACCGATAGCTATATGATCGTGAAGCTAATGCCAAGTTACCGTGATGGCATTTTGTGCATTGCGGTATCACCTTTTAGGCACTGCAGCGATGAGCCGCACGCATATCGGAAGCCGATGATTCGACTGGTCTTTTGGCGCTCGCGATTTTCCCTCATATTTCAATCGATTATTCTTGCCGGATTTGATTGGAGGTTGCATTCTGGCCGCCTTCGCAGCCGGGCTTGGGCGGTTCATGCAGGAGTTGACGACAGTCGAATTGCGGCCGGAAGCAGGCGAAGGCCTTGCCGGCTCCTCCCGTTTTTCACCACCTGTCGTGGTGACGCGACCGACACGGACGCAGTCGGCGACACCATTGCGCCACCGGCTGCCGGCCGCAGCCTCGCAATTGCTGCGTGCCGGCATGCGCATGCTGGGCGAGGAGGCGGACCACGGCCGCCTGCTGCTGTTCTCGCCGGTCTTCCTCGGCGCCGGGTCAGCCGTCTGGTTTCTCGCGGCATCGGATTTTCCTCTCGTTGCATCACTGCTCTGCCTGTCGGCGCTGACCGTGGCGGTTCTCATCGCCAGCCGCAGCCGGGCGGCAGTGCGGGCAACGCTGCTGGGCCTTTCGCTCGTGGCCTGCGGCATGGTCACGGCGCAGTTCGAGAGCCGGCGGGCTTCGACCGTGATCCTCGATTCCGCAGTGACGACGACGGTGACCGGCCGCGTCGAGCGGCGCGAAGGCGACGGTCGCGGGCGGTGGCGCTACATTCTTACCGTCACCGGTACTGAGGCGCCACAGGTGAAGCGGCCGCCGGAACGCATCACCGCGATCGCCCGCGGCGCGGACGCGGCCTTCGAGATCGGCGATATCATCACCGGCAGGGCGCGACTGACGCCGCCGGCGGGCCCAGCACTTCCCGAGCTCAACGACTTCTCCTTCGGTGCCTATTTCGATGGCATCGGCGCCAACGGCTTCTTCTACGGTGCACCGACGAAGGTCGATGCGCAGGTTGGTCCCCAGGCGGCCAGATCGACGGCGGAAACGCTCCTCGAAGGGCTCTACCGGCTGCGCAGCGGCATTGGTGACCGCATAAGGTCGATCCTGCCCGGCGACACCGGCGCTTTCGCCGCTGCTCTGGTGACGGACGAGCGGCGTGCCATCTCGAATGAAACGACGGAGGCGCTACGCCAGTCCGGTCTGGCTCATATCATCGCCATCTCCGGTCTCAACATGGCGCTGTCGGCCGGCATCTTTTTCGTCGGCTTCCGGATGCTGCTCAGCCTCATTCCCGGCATCGCTGAGGCCTACCCGACGAAGAAAATCGCTGCCGCCGGCGCGCTCATCGCCGTGACCGCCTATTTCCTGATCTCGGGCTTTGCGGTCTCGGCCGAACGCGCCTTCATCATGATGGCCATCATGTTGATTGCCGTCTTCTTCGACCGGCCGTCGATCAGCCTGCGCAATGTCGCGCTCTCCGCTCTCGTCATCATCGCCATTTCGCCGTCCGAAGTCTTGGGTCCGAGCTTCCAGATGTCCTTTGCCGCGACATTGGCGCTGGTCTCGGGCTATCAGTTGTGGAAGGACCGGCGCGTCCGCGAAAACGCCTTCCTGAAGCTGCCGGTCATCAGGCCGTTCGTTACGGTTGCGGGCTTCTTCGGCGGCGTCTTCCTGACCTCGCTGATCGGCGGTCTTTCCACCGCGCTGTTTTCGATCGAGCATTTTCATCGCCTGACCGCCTACGGCCTGCCGGCAAATCTCGCGACAATGCCGATCATCTCCTTCATCATCATGCCGGCCGGCCTGCTGGCGATGCTGCTCATGCCTTTCGGTCTGGATGTTTTGCCCTGGAAGGTCGTCGGATTCGGCCTCGATCTGGTGATCGCGGTCGCAAAGACGGTGTCCGGCTGGGATGGCAATATAGACGTCGGCCGCTTGCCCGCCTGGTATTTCGCGGTCGCCGTGGCAGGCTTTCTGCTGCTGACGCTGCTCCGCACCCGGTTGCGCCATGTCGGCACATCGATCATCGCGGTCGCAACGCTCATCCTGTTGCTTCTGCCGGGTCCCCGTCCGCCGGATCTGGTGATTTCGGAGGATGGTAGTCTCGTCGCGGTCGTCGAGGCGGCGGCAATGGCTTCCAACCGTGAAAGACCGCCGGACTTCATCTTCGACCAGTGGCAGAGAGCGCTGGTCCTGCCGAGGCATGATCCGCCGAAAATGCTGGATGGTCCTGCTATCTCGCCTGAGGGAGAAGATCGCCGCGTCAGGCTTTCCCGCGATCAGCAGAACGAAGCGAGGACCGCGATGCGGACGGCCACAGCGGCCGGTGACACAAACCGCTTTTCCTGCGTCAAGAAGGCCTGGTGCATATCAAGGCTTGGCAATGGTCAGGTGGTAACCGTCATCGACAATGCCGCCTATCTCGGTCCGGCATGCGACGCGGCCGATATCGTCGTGACGTCGGTCCGCCTTCGCTTCAACAGCTGCCGCTCAGGTGCGACGCTCTTCACGGGCGAGACGCTGCGCAGGACCGGTTCCATCGAGTTGCGCTTCACGGACACCGGCCTGGAGGTCGCAACCGCATTCGATGCATTGTCGCGGCCATGGATGCGCCATCGCGCCTATGACTGGCGCAGCAACAGTTTTACCGAATCCAGCCTGGCCAATGTCAGTGATAGCGGCGAATGAGGCCGACGAGTTTGCCCTGAACCTTGACACGGTCCGGCCCGAAAATCCGGGTCTCGTAAGCCGGGTTGGCGGCCTCCAGCGCGATCGAGGCGCCCTTGCGGCGGAAGCGCTTGAGTGTCGCTTCTTCGTCGTCGACCAGAGCAACGACGATGTCGCCAGGACTTGCGGTGCTGCCATTGCGGATGATCACGGTGTCGCCGTCGAAGATGCCGGCGTCGATCATCGAATCGCCCTTGACCTCGAGCGCATAATGTTCACCGGAACCGAGCATATCGGCCGGAACGACGATGTCGTGGGTGTTGTTCTGGATCGCCGAGATCGGCACACCGGCGGCGATTCGGCCCATGACCGGCACAGAGACCGAGTTGCCGTTGTCGGCGACGGATTTTGCGGGAGCAGGGGTGGCGACCGGCTGAGGTTTGCCGAGGCTGCCCTCGATGACGCTCGGCGAAAAGCCGCGCCGGGGTTGGATGCTGGGGCTGTAGGCCTCCGGAAGCTTGATGACCTCGAGCGCGCGGGCGCGGTTCGGTAGGCGGCGAATGAAGCCACGCTCCTCGAGCGCTGTAATCAAGCGATGAATCCCGGACTTCGAGGCGAGGTCCAGGGCATCCTTCATTTCGTCGAAAGATGGCGGAACGCCGGATTCCTTCATGCGCTCATGAATGAAAAGGAGAAGCTCCTGTTGTTTGCGCGTGAGCATCGACGTTGTGACCTCGTGATTGAAACAAATCCAGAACAGACACTATATGTTCCATATGTGTTCCGCAAGTAGCTAAATTTCCGTAAAACTTGGCGCCAACTCGTTGAGATTTTTATTTTCATTCGCCGGATTGGGACACATCTCTTGCATTGAGGGGCGCGCCGTCGCACGTCTCTTGCCGTTCCGGGAGGGATATGATGAACGAGCATTCCGCCAAACCGCGCCCGCTGGATCATGTCGTGCTGCCGGTCGTCAATATCGATCTGGCGCGCGAGAGGCTCGGCAAGCTCGGTTTCACCGTTGCCGCCGATGCGCGCCATCCCTTCGGAACGGAAAACGCCTGCGTTTTTTTTGCCGGCAAGACCTATCTGGAGCCACTCGGGATTGCGAGCGTCGAGGAGAGCGAGGCATCAGCGCGCCAAGGCAATGTCTTCACTGCCCGCAACCAGGCCTTCCGTTTCCGCTGTGGCGAGGAGGGGCTTTCGGGGCTGGCTTTCGGCAGCAAGGACGCCGGCATCGATCATCAGAATTTCGTCGGCAACGGATCGAGCGCCGGCGAGATGCTGCAGTTCACCCGGCCGATGACGATGCCGGACGGTTCCGAGACGATTGCCGGCTTCAAGCTGGCCTTCGCCGGCGACCTGCGCGCGCCGGATCTCCTGCTTTTCGCTGTCGAGCGCGTCAATCCGCTACCGGCCGCACGCGCCGCGCTGGAGACGCATGCCAATGGCGTGACAGGCATAACGGAGATCGCGCTTTGCGCGCCTGATGCTGCCGCCTTCGCTGCCTTCGTCGGCCTTGCCGTGGCGCAATCGGCAGTCGAGAAAACCGGTTTCGGCGTCAATATCGCGGCATCGAATGCGAAAATCAGCCTGATGACTCCGGAAGGGCTGGAGGCCTATTTCGACATCGCCGGCTCATCCGTAGATCACGGCCTGCGCGGCCGGGCAATCCTCTTCGCTGTCGCCGATCTTGCCGTGACAGAAGCGCATTTGGCTGCTAACGGGGTGACACACACGCGCAAGAACAATCGCATTCTGGTGAAGCCCGCGCCCGGGCAGGGCACGCACTTCGCCTTCGAGGAAACACGATGAGCACTGATACGAATTCCGAAGTCAGGATCGGCGAAGGCCAAGGCCAGGTCACCTTTTCCAATGCCGGCCGCCTGTCGCTGATTGCCGGTCCCTGCCAGATGGAGAGCCGCGACCACGCCTTCATGGTTGCCGGCACGCTGAAAGAGCTTTGCGGAAAGCTCGGCATCGGCCTCGTTTACAAGAGTTCCTTCGACAAGGCGAACCGGACCTCGCTGTCGGCTGAACGCGGTATCGGGATCGAGAAGGGCATGGAGGTCTTTGCCGACCTCAAGAAGGAATTCGGCTTTCCCGTCCTGACCGATGTTCATACCGCCGAGCAATGCGAGGAGGTGGCAAAGGTCGTCGACGTCCTGCAGATCCCTGCCTTCCTCTGCCGCCAGACCGACCTTCTCATCGCCGCCGCCAAGACCGGCCGCGTCGTCAATGTCAAGAAGGGCCAGTTCCTCGCTCCCTGGGATATGAAGAACGTCCTGAAGAAGCTCAACGCCAGCGGCAATCCGAACGTGCTGCTGTGCGAGCGCGGCGCCTCCTTCGGCTACAATACGCTGGTTTCCGACATGCGCTCGCTGCCGATCATGGCGGCGATGGGCGCCCCCGTTGTCTTCGATGCGACCCATTCCGTGGCGCAGCCGGGCGGGCAGGGCGAATCCTCCGGCGGTCAGCGGGAATTCGTGGAAACCCTGGCGCGCGCAGCGGTGGCTGCCGGTATCGCCGGTGTCTTCGTCGAAACCCATCAGGACCCCGACAATGCCCCTTCGGACGGCCCGAACATGGTCTATCTCAAGGACATGCCGCGGCTTCTCGAAAAGCTGCTCGCCTTCGATGCGGTCGCCAAGGCTTGACGTTCAACAGTCTGACATGATCGTGCTATAGGCCACATCCGAACGCTGGTCCGAAGGCTATTGCAGCATTGTAATTTGCACGCCTTCGACTAAGACAGGTTTCGAACCGTTTATCACCCACCGAGCAGGAAGAACCCATGACTGCAATCACCGATATCATCGCCCGCGAGATTCTCGATAGCCGTGGCAACCCCACCGTCGAAGTCGATGTCTATCTCGAAGATGGCAGCATGGGCCGCGCGGCCGTTCCCTCGGGCGCCTCGACGGGCGCGCATGAGGCGGTCGAACTGCGTGACGGCGGCAAGCGCTATCTGGGCAAGGGCGTCGAAAAGGCGGTTGAAGCCGCCAACACTGAGATCTTCGACGCGATCGGCGGCATCGACGCCGAAAATCAGATCCAGATCGACAACATCATGATCGAGCTGGACGGCACGCCGAACAAGTCGCGTCTCGGCGCCAACGCCATCCTCGGTGTGTCGCTCGCCGTCGCCAAGGCTGCCGCCCAGGCGTCCGGCCTGCCGCTCTACCGTTATGTCGGCGGCGCTTCCGCCTGCCTGCTGCCGGTGCCCATGATGAACATCATCAATGGTGGCGCCCATGCCGATAACCCGATCGATTTCCAGGAGTTCATGATCCTGCCGGTCGGCGCCGATTCGATCGCCGAAGCCGTGCGCATGGGTTCTGAAGTCTTCCACACGCTGCGCAAGGAACTTGCCGCGCAGGGCCACAACACCAATGTCGGCGATGAAGGCGGTTTCGCACCCGGCCTGAAGAGCGCGCCTGAGGCCCTCGACTTCATCATGAAGTCGATCGAGAAAGCCGGCTACAAGCCGGGCGACGACATGTGCCTCGGCCTCGACTGCGCCTCGACCGAATTCTTCAAGGACGGCAAATACGTTCTCGAAGGGGAAGGCCGCACGCTGGAATCGGGCGCCATGGCCGAATATCTGGCCGAACTCGCTGCCAACTATCCGATCATCTCGATCGAGGACGGCATGGCCGAAGACGACTGGGATGGCTGGAAGACGCTGACCGACCTGGCCGGCAAGAAGACCCAGCTCGTCGGCGACGATCTCTTCGTCACCAACTCCGCCCGTCTTCGCGACGGCATCCGCATGGGCGTCGCCAACTCGATCCTGGTGAAAGTCAACCAGATCGGCACGCTGACGGAAACACTCGATGCCGTCAACACGGCGCACAAGGCGGCCTATACCGCCGTCATGTCCCACCGCTCCGGCGAGACCGAAGATTCGACCATCGCCGATCTCGCGGTCGCCACTAACTGCGGTCAGATCAAGACCGGCTCGCTGTCGCGTTCCGACCGTCTTGCCAAGTACAACCAGCTGATCCGCATCGAAGAAGGCCTCGGCCCCCAGGCCCAGTATGCCGGCCGCTCGATCATTCGCGGCTGATCGGACCTGATTTCCAACGGCTTGACCCGCGCCTTCCCGGCGCGGGTTTTTTGTTGCCCGTTTTTTAGAGTCAACGAACGGTTAATCTCTGCGCGCTAGATTGAATGAATTGGTAATGCGTTCAAGAGCATGCGTGTATGTGGACAAAGCATCATAAGAAGAGAAAGATCGGTCGCTTCGTCATTCCGGCCATGACGGTCGCCTTCCTCTCCTATTTCGGTTATCATTGCATCCATGGCGATTACGGCCTGCGCGCGACGGAGACGTTCGAGCGTCAGCGTGTCGCCCGTGAAAAAGAGCTTGCGGTCTTGAAGACGAAGCGCGAACATCTGGAAAACCAGGTCGCGCTTTTGAGTGACGGCTCGCTCGATAAGGATATGTTGGACGAAAAAGCGCGTTATCAGCTCAACATGTCGCGCGCGGACGAGATCGTCATATTCAACCATTATTCCAATTAACCGGAAACAAGTTAATTGGAATTTTCATTGTTTTTCCAATAATTTAGCGCCGAATACGAGCCATGCAATTATGGCATTGCTGTGGTCATATTTCTTCCCTATGGTACGCGCCACCAAGAAACGACAAACCCATAGGGAGGGTTGAATGGCGCCGCGAAAGACCGCGACCGTTTCCAGCCGCAAAACTGCAGCAAAACCGGCAGCCAAAGCATCGAACGGAGGCCCGGTAGCCGACTTCGATCGCAATGAAGAGCTCAAGGCCTATCGCGAGATGCTGCTGATCCGCCGCTTCGAGGAGAAGGCCGGCCAGCTTTACGGCATGGGCTTCATCGGCGGCTTTTGTCACCTCTACATCGGTCAGGAAGCTGTCGTCGTCGGCATGCAGATGGCGCAGAAGGATGGCGACCAGGTCATCACCGCCTATCGCGACCACGGCCATATGCTGGCAACCGGCATGGAAGCGCGCGGCGTCATGGCGGAACTGACCGGGCGTCGCAGCGGCTATTCCCACGGCAAGGGCGGCTCGATGCACATGTTCTCGAAAGAGAAGCATTTCTACGGCGGTCATGGCATCGTCGGCGCCCAGGTCTCGCTCGGAACGGGCCTTGCCTTCGCAAACCGCTACCGCGGCAACGACAGCGTCTCCATCGCCTATTTCGGCGACGGCGCTGCCAACCAGGGCCAGGTCTACGAGAGCTTCAACATGGCTGCTCTCTGGAAGCTGCCGATCGTCTATATCGTCGAGAACAACCGGTACGCCATGGGCACCTCGACCGCCCGCGCCACCGCGCAGTCGAATTATTCGCTGCGCGGATCCGGCTTCGGCATCCCCGGCATTCAGGTCGACGGCATGGACGTCCGCGCCGTCAAGGCTGCGGCCGACGAGGCGCTCGAACATTGCCGTTCCGGCAAGGGCCCGATCATTCTCGAAATGCTGACCTATCGTTATCGCGGTCACTCCATGTCCGACCCGGCGAAGTATCGCTCCAAGGACGAGGTGCAGAAGATGCGCTCCGAGCACGACCCGATCGAACAGGTCAAGGCACGCCTCGTCGAAAAGGGCTGGGCTTCTGAAGACGATCTGAAGGCGATCGACAAGGATGTCCGCGACATCGTCGCCGACAGCGCCGACTTCGCCCAGGCCGATCCGGAGCCGGATGTATCCGAGCTCTATACCGACATTCTGCTCTAATCGGGGAGGGAACCCATGCCTATCGATATCCTCATGCCCGCCCTCTCTCCGACCATGGAAGAAGGCACACTGTCCAAATGGCTGAAGCAGGAAGGTGACAAGGTCACTTCAGGCGACGTGATCGCCGAAATCGAAACCGACAAGGCGACGATGGAAGTCGAAGCCGTCGACGAAGGCGTCATCGGCAAGCTTCTGGTTCCTGCTGGAACCGAAGGCGTCAAGGTGAACGCCAAGATCGCCGTTCTCCTGCAGGACGGTGAATCCGCATCCGACATGTCTGCGTCCGCTCCGGCAGCAGCGCCGGCTGCTGCACCGCAGGCCGCGCAGGAGGAAAAGCCGGCTGCCGCAACTCCGGCATCCGCACCCGTTCCGGCCGAGCCGAAAGCCCAGGTGCAGAACGACCCCGAAATCCCGGCCGGCACCGAAATGGTGTCGACGACCGTGCGCGAAGCGCTGCGCGACGCCATGGCCGAGGAAATGCGCGCCGACGAAAACGTCTTCGTCATGGGCGAGGAAGTCGCCGAATACCAGGGCGCCTACAAGGTCACGCAGGGGCTGCTGCAGGAATTCGGCCCCCGCCGCGTCGTCGATACGCCGATCACCGAGCATGGCTTTGCCGGCGTCGGCGTCGGTGCCGCCATGGCCGGCCTTCGGCCGATCGTCGAGTTCATGACCTTCAACTTCGCCATGCAGGCGATCGACCAGATCATCAACTCCGCTGCCAAGACGCTCTACATGTCCGGCGGCCAGATGGGCGCTCCGATCGTCTTCCGCGGCCCGAATGGTGCAGCGGCCCGTGTCGGCGCCCAGCACAGCCAGGATTATGCAGCCTGGTACAGCGCCATTCCCGGCCTGAAGGTCGTCATGCCCTACACGGCATCCGATGCCAAGGGCCTACTGAAGGCTGCGATCCGCGATCCGAACCCGGTCATCTTCCTCGAAAACGAAATTCTCTACGGCCAGCACTTCGATGTGCCGAAGCTTGACAATTTCGTCCTGCCGATCGGCAAGGCGCGCATCCATCGTCCGGGCAAGGACGTCACCGTGGTCTCCTTCGGCATCGGCATGACCTATGCGATCAAGGCTGTCGCCGAACTCGAAAAGCTCGGCATCGATGTCGAACTGATCGACCTTCGCACTATCCGCCCGATGGACCTGCCGGCTGTGATCGAATCGGTGAAGAAAACCGGACGTCTGGTGACCGTCGAGGAAGGTTATCCGCAATCATCCGTCGGCACCGAAATCGCCACCCGCGTCATGCAGCAGGCCTTCGACTATCTCGATGCGCCGATCCTGACGATCGCAGGCAAGGACGTTCCGATGCCTTACGCCGCCAATCTCGAAAAGCTCGCCCTTCCGAACGTCGGCGAAGTGGTCGATGCGGTGAAGGCTGTTTGCTACAAATAAGGGGAGGGTGTTTCGATGCCGATCAATATCACGATGCCCGCCCTCTCTCCGACCATGGAGGAAGGCAATCTTTCCAAATGGCTGGTCAAGGAAGGCGACAAGGTCAAATCTGGCGACGTCATCGCCGAGATCGAGACCGACAAGGCGACGATGGAAGTCGAAGCCGTCGATGAAGGCACGGTCGCCAAGCTCGTCGTTGCGGCCGGCACCGAAGGCGTCAAGGTCAATGCGCTGATCGCGGTTCTCGCCGCCGATGGCGAGGACGTCGCTGCTGCCGCAAGCGCTGCGGGTTCCGCCGCCCCAGCGCCGAAGGCAGACGGTGCGGCCGCGCCGAAGGCCGAAGCTGCACCGGCTCCGGCGCAGTCCACTCCGGCTGCAGCGCCAGCACCCGCCGCCGCACCCGCATCGGTTTCGGCTGATGGCAACCGCACCTTCTCTTCGCCGCTTGCCCGCAGACTGGCCAAGGAAGCCGGTATCGATCTTTCGGCAGTCGCAGGCACCGGCCCGCACGGCCGCGTCGTCAAGAGCGACATTGAAGCCGCCGTTGCCGGTGGCGCCGCCAAGGCCGCAGCACCCGCCGCCGCTGCCTCCGCTCCGCAAGCCTCGGCGGCTCCGGCCGCCGCGCCGAAGGGCGCATCCGAAGAAGCCGTGCTCAAGCTCTTCGAGCCTGGTTCCTACGAGCTCGTGCCGCATGACGGCATGCGCAAGACGATCGCCAGGCGCCTGGTCGAATCCAAGCAGACGATCCCGCATTTCTACGTCAGCGTCGATTGCGAGCTCGATGCGCTGCTGGCGCTGCGCGCCCAACTGAACGATGCGGCTCCGCGCAAGGACAACGCTCCGGCCTACAAGCTCTCGGTCAACGACATGGTCATCAAGGCCATGGCGCTGTCGCTGCGCGACGTTCCGGATGCCAACGTCTCCTGGACCGACAGCAACATGGTCAAGCACAAGCACGCCGATGTCGGCGTCGCCGTCTCGATCCCCGGCGGCCTGATCACCCCGATCATCCGCAAGGCCGAGGAAAAGACGCTGTCGACGATCTCCAACGAGATGCGCGATCTCGGCAAGCGGGCCAAGGACCGCAAGCTGAAGCCCGAGGAATATCAGGGCGGCACCAGCTCGGTCTCGAACATGGGCATGATGGGCGTGAAGAACTTCGCAGCCGTCGTCAACCCGCCGCATGCGACGATCCTCGCGGTCGGCGCCGGTGAACAGCGGGTCGTCGTCAAGAAGGGCGAAATGGCGATTGCCACCGTGATGTCAGTCACGCTCTCGACCGACCATCGCTGCGTCGACGGCGCGCTCGGCGCCGAGCTGCTCCAGGCCTTCAAGGGCTACATCGAAAACCCGATGGGCATGCTTGTCTGATAGCGGCACGAGGCGGAAATGACCAAGACCGTTCTTTGCTATGGTGACTCGCTGACCTGGGGTTATGACGCCGAGACGATCGGCCGTCATGATTACAAGAATCGCTGGCCGAGCGTGCTTCAGGCAGCGCTCGGCGGTGACGCGCGTATCATCGCCGAAGGCTTGAACGGTCGCACCACCGCTTTCGACGACCATCTCGCCGATTGCGACCGCAACGGTGCGCGCATCCTGCCGACGATCCTGCAGACGCATGCGCCGCTCGACCTCGTCATCCTTCTGCTCGGCACCAATGACATGAAGCCGGTCGTGGCAGGCTCGGCCTTTGCCGCATGCCAGGGCATCAGCCGGCTCGTGCGGCTGATCCGCAATCATGCCTGGCCCTTCGAATTCGATGGGCCGGAGATCCTGATCGTGGCGCCGCCGGCGATCCGCGCGACGGGCAATGTGCCCTTCGCCGCATCGTTTCCCGGCGGCATCGAGGAATCGTCAAAGCTAGCAACGCTTTATCGTGATCTTGCCGACGAACTCGGTTGTGGCTTTTTCGACGGCAATTCCGTCGCCAAGACCACACCGATCGACGGCATTCACCTCGATGCGGAGAATACGCGTGCGCTCGGCCGCGGGCTGGAATCGATCGTGCGGATGATGCTGGGGATCTGAGCATGACCTCCTTCATCGCCCTCCGGCAGGCCTCACGGCGGGATGCCTCGGAGCTGGCGATTCTGGCGGATATCGCATCGCGCGGTTTTGCCTCCTGGCTCTGGTTTGCCGGCGTGGAAAACGGCGTGAGCGACACGCCGCTGGAGCGGGGGCGGCTGAAAATGGGCGAGGAGGAGGCTGTCGGCAGTTGGCGGGATGCCGTCATTGCAGAGGCCTATGGCGAGGTCGCTGGTGTGGCGATTGGCCATGCGCTGGGTGAGGGGATAGGTGATATCGAGGCGACGATTCCGGCGACCGCACCGATGGTTGCCTTGCAGAAGACGGTGGTCGGAAGTTGGTTCATTGGCAGTCTCGGCGTCTATCGCCACCTGCGGGGCATCGGCATCGGACGCAGGCTGCTGGACGATCAGATCGAAAGGGCGGATAGCCGGCCCGTCAGCCTGATCACCGCCAGCGACAACGAAGCGGCTTTGTCGCTTTATGGAAGAAACGGATTCCTGGAGGCTGCGCGCGCCGATGCCGTGCCGCTCTTCGACAACAGCAAGAGACATGCGTGGGTGCTCATGACCCGCAGCGCAGCGTAACAAAGGCAGGAAACACATGGCTGAATCCTACGACGTCATCATCATCGGCTCGGGTCCCGGCGGCTATGTCGCTGCCATCCGCGCCAGCCAGCTCGGCCTCAAGACTGCGATCGTCGAGCGCGAGCATATGGGCGGCATCTGCCTGAACTGGGGTTGCATCCCGACCAAGGCGCTGCTGCGCTCGGCCGAGGTGCTCGATCACGCCAATCACTTCAAGGACTTCGGCCTCGTTCTCGAAGGCACGGTCAAGCCGGATGCCAAGGCCGTCGTCGGCCGCTCGCGCGCCGTCTCCGCCCGCCTGAACGCCGGCGTCGGCTTCCTGATGAAGAAGAACAAGATCGACATCATCTGGGGCGAAGCGAAGATCACCAAGCCCGGCGAGATCGTCGTCGGCAAGTCGTCGAAGCCGGTCGTCGAGCCGCAGCATCCGCTGCCGAAGAACGTCAAGAGCGGCGAGGGCACCTATACCGCCAAGCATATCATCATCGCCACCGGCGCCCGCCCGCGCGCTCTGCCCGGCATCGAGCCGGATGGCAAGCTGATCTGGACCTATTTCGAGGCGCTGAAGCCGGATCTTCTGCCGAAGTCGCTGATCGTCATGGGCTCGGGCGCGATCGGCATCGAATTCGCCAGCTTCTATCGTTCGATGGGCGTCGACGTGACGGTCGTCGAAGTCATGCCGACCATCATGCCGGTCGAGGATGCCGAGATCACGGCGATCGCCCGCAAGCAGCTTGAAAAGCGCGGCCTCAAGATCTTCACCAGCGCCAAGGTCTCGAAGGTCGACAAGGCCACGAACAGCGTTACCGCCCATGTCGAGACGGCCGATGGCAAGGTGCAGCAGATCACTGCCGACCGGCTGATTTCGGCCGTCGGTGTTCAGGGCAATATCGAAAACCTCGGTCTCGAGGCGCTCGGCGTCAAGACCGACCGCGGCTGCGTCGTCATCGACGGTTACGGCAAGACCAATGTCGCCGGCATCTATGCGATCGGCGATGTCGCCGGCCCGCCGATGCTGGCGCACAAGGCAGAGCATGAGGGCGTCGTCTGCGTCGAAAAGATCGCCGGCCTGCCGAATGTTCATCCCACAGACAAGGGCAAGGTCCCGGGCTGCACCTATTGCAATCCGCAGGTCGCCTCCGTCGGCATCACCGAAGCCAAAGCCAAGGAGCAGGGCCGCGACATCCGCGTCGGCCGCTTCTCCTTCGCAGCGAACGGCAAGGCGATCGCGCTCGGCGAAGACCAGGGCATGGTGAAGGTGATCTTCGACAAGAAGACCGGCGAACTGCTCGGCGCCCACATGGTCGGCGCTGAAGTTACCGAGCTCATCCAGGGCTTCGTCGTCGCGATGAATCTCGAGACGACCGAGGAAGAGCTGATGCACACGATCTTCCCGCATCCAACCGTGTCGGAATCGATGAAGGAAGCGGTGCTCGATGCTTACGGCCGCGTGCTGAACGCTTGATAATTTCCAATGCCGCCCTGTATCACGGGGTGGCAAAGCCATCCCGCGGGGTGGAAAACAAGAAAGGAAATCATCATGTCTATGGAGACGCAGGCGTTGCTGGTGTTTTTGCTGATCGGCCTGGTTGCAGGCTTCCTCGCAAGCCTGGTCGTCGGTGGCGGCGGGCTGATAAGGTGCCTGCTGAGCGGCATCATCGGCGCCTTCGTCGGCGGCTATCTGTTCAGCGCGCTCGGCATTTCGCTGGGCATTGAAAACGCGCTGGTGGTGCAGATCATCCACGCCACCGTCGGCGCCATTATCGTGGTTCTGATCGCGAGAGCGGTCGCTTGAAGAGCAACTGAGGGCCAACTTGAGGGTAGGGGAAGGCATGGAAAGCGTCGGCTGGATTTCGGCAATCATCATCGGCGGGCTTGCAGGCTGGCTCGCCGGCAAGCTGATGGAAGCGCGATACGGGATTTTCCTGAACATCGTGCTCGGCATCGTCGGCTCGGTCGTCGCAAGCGCCATCCTCGCGCAGTTTCACCTTGAGGTGGTCGGCGGGCGGCTCGGTTACTTCGTGACGGGTTTCCTCGGCGCCTGCTTGTTGATATTCCTTGCGCGGCTGGTGCGGCGCTAGATCCGATTGATTTGCCGCATAGGGGCGGTAGAAAGCTGAAACTGCAATGGTGACGATCCTCGATACGATCAATCCCGACGCCAAGCGCGTGCGGCATCCCGAGAAGGCGCATCGGCCGGACACGGAAGTCATGCGCAAGCCGGACTGGATTCGCGTCAAGGCGCCGACCTCCAAGGGTTATGCCGAGACGCGCGCGATCGTGAAGGAGCACAAGCTCGTCACCGTCTGCGAGGAGGCCGGCTGCCCGAATATCGGCGAGTGCTGGGACAAGAAGCACGCGACCTTCATGATCATGGGCGAGATCTGTACCCGCGCCTGCGCCTTCTGCAATGTCGCCACCGGCAAGCCGAATGCGCTCGACATGGCCGAGCCGGAGAATGTCGCCAAGGCGGTCAAGGAGATGGGCCTCAGCCACGTCGTCATCACCTCGGTCGACCGTGACGACCTGGAGGACGGCGGCGCCGAGCACTTCGAAAAGGTGATCTGGGCGATCCGTGCCGCCTCGCCGATGACGACGATCGAGATCCTGACGCCAGACTTCCTGAAGAAGCCAGGGGCGCTGGAACGCGTCGTCGCCGCCAAGCCCGACGTCTTCAACCACAATATGGAAACGGTGCCCGGCAACTATCTGACGGTTCGCCCCGGCGCCCGCTACTTCCATTCCGTCCGCCTGCTGCAGCGGGTGAAGGAACTCGATCCGACGATGTTCACCAAATCGGGCATCATGGTCGGTCTCGGCGAAGAGCGAAACGAAGTGCTGCAGCTGATGGACGATCTGCGCACCGCCGATGTCGATTTCCTGACGATCGGCCAGTACCTGCAGCCGACCCGCAAGCACCACAAGGTCGAAAGCTTCGTCACCCCAGACGAGTTCAAGTCCTACGAGACTGTCGCCTACAGCAAGGGCTTCCTGATGGTCGCCTCCAGCCCCCTGACCCGCTCCTCCCACCATGCCGGCGACGACTTTGCCCGGCTGAGAGCTGCGCGCGAGAAGAAGCTGTTGATGGCTGCCGAGTAAGAGCCGGCACTTGCTTTTTGATCGAACCGCGGCGATTTTCGCCGCAGTTCAGTTTGTCGGCAAACCTCGATCTTTACTCGACGTCATCCTCGGCCTTGTGCCGAGGATCTGCTGCGCCGGTTGCAGATGCTCGGGACAAGCCCGAGCATGACGAAAGAGGAATGGCCGATTTTATAAGCAGTCTGAGCCGCGGGGATTTTCGCAGCGTTTTCATGGGAGGTGCGGCCATGCCCGTCGACGGAGCAATGCTCCGGCATGCCAAACGCATTCTGGTGATTGGCTGCCCCGGTGGTGGAAAGAGCGTGCTTGCACGGGCGCTGTCGACCTCGCTCGATCTTCCCTATATCTCGATGGATCGCGATTTCTATTGGCTTCCCGGCTGGAGGAAGCGAGATCGCAGCGACATCGATCGGCTGATATTGGAGGTCGTGGCGCAGGAGAGGTGGATCATGGATGGAACTGGCCTCGGCTCGTTTCGTCTGCGCCTTCCGAGGGCGGATCTGGTGATCTGGCTCAGGCTTCCAAGAATGGCCTGCCTGTTGGGAGCGATCTCGCGCGCGATTCGGTATTTCGGTCGTAGCCGCCCTGAAATGCCCGAAGGCTGCCCGGAGCGGCTGACGTCCGACATGGTCGGCTATATCTGGAATTTCGAAAGGCGTGCCGCCCCGAAGATCGAGGCCGCATTGCATGAGTTCGGCCTTGCAAATTCCACCGTCATCATAAGATCGCGCAAAGCAGCTAGCCGGTTCACCGCTCCTGGCGCTTAGGAGCATGCCGGCGAAGCGCACGTCTGGCTCGAGGGGAGTTCCATGATGGATCACAAAGTAGAGCTGCCGCCGCGTCAGCAGCTCACCGATCTTAAAAAGGCTGCAGAGCATATCCGTGCAGCCCGCCGGATCCTCGTCATCGGTTGCTCGGGCGGCGGTAAATCGACGCTGTCGCTGAAGATCGCCAAGCGCTTCGGGCTTTCCTACATTTCGGTCGACCGCGACGTTTATTGGCTTCCAGGCTGGGTCACGCGCGACAGGGTCGAGCAGAGAAAGATCATCGCCAGCCGGATCCTCGAACAACGTTGGATCATGGACGGCACGAACCCGTCTTCCTTGGACATTCGGTTGCCGCGCACCGATTTCGTCGTCTGGGTCCGCATGCCGCGGCGTCTCTGTATCTCGGGGGCAATCAGCCGGTGGGCAAAATGGATCGGCCGCACTCGCCCTGAAATGGCGCCGGGCTGTATCGAGAAGATCGATTTGGAATTCCTCCGCTTCATCTGGACCTTCGAGGAGAAATTCGCGCCGCGCCTCGTCGCGGGCATCGCGGCACATGGCCCCGAAGTGCCGGTTCTTCAACTAAAATCCCGCCGCCAGATGCGCGAGCTTCTTGATCTTCTCGGCCCGCCCGATTAATTGCCGCTTATGCCGCAATTCGAAACGCACCGTCCCGTCCCGCACACTCCCGAGCAGATGTTCGACCTCGTCGCCGATGTCGAGCGCTATCCGGAATTCCTGCCGCTCTGCGAAGCGCTCGCCATCAGGAGCCGCAAGGAGCGCGACGGCAAGATCCTGCTCGTCGCCGACATGACGGTCGGCTACAAGGCGATCCGCGAGACCTTCACGACACAGGTGCTGCTGAACCGGGCCGAACACGTCATCGAGGTCAAATATATCGATGGCCCGTTCAAATATCTCGACAATCGCTGGCACTTTGCCGAGACGCCGTCTGGCGGCTGCACCGTCGATTTCTTCATCGATTACGAGTTCAAGAGCCGCATCCTGGGCGCGCTGATGGGCTCGATGTTCGATCGCGCCTTCCGCATGTTCACCGAAGCCTTCGAGACGCGCGCAAACAGGATCTACACGCCGGTTTGATGGGCGAACCCGCGTCAGGCGGCAAGGAGCGAGCGCACCATTTCCAGCGCCGTCCTGATCGTCGCCAGCCGAACCTCGCTGCGGCCGATATCGCCATAGAGCATCTTTCGATGGATGAGCGCGCCGTCGCGCGATTTGGCGGCGAGATGCACGAGGCCGATCGGCTTTTCTGCCGATCCGCCGCCGGGGCCGGCAATGCCTGTGACGGCAACGGCGATCTCGGCGCGCGAGCGGAAGAGGGCGCCCTGCACCATCTGCCGCGCCGTTTCCTCGGAGACCGCCCCGAAGCGCAGCAGCGTTTCTGTCTGCACGCCAAGCATCTCGATCTTCGCGCTATTCGTATAGGTGACGAAGCCGCGGTCGACGACGGCGGACGAACCCGAAATCTCCGTCAGCGCCCCGGCGATCAGCCCGCCGGTGCAGGATTCGGCGGTCGAGACCATCAGCCCTGCGGCCGTGAAGTCACGGATGATCGTCTCCGCCGCCGAAAGGATATCGTCGGGAAAAAGGCTCATCATTTCCTCCCGCGATAGACGACGGTCGCCGTGGCGATCGCCGCGATGCCTTCGCGCCGGCCGACGAAGCCGATCGTCTCATTGGTCGTCGCCTTGACCGAGCAACGCTCGATATCGATGCCGAGATAGTCCGATAGTTTCGCCCGCATGGCGTCGCGATGCGGGCCGACCTTGGGCGCCTCGGCGATCAGCGAGACGTCGGCATTCATGATCGTGCCGCCGCGCTCGCGCACGATCCGGGCGGCATGCTCGATGAAGATCCGCGAGGCCGCCCCCTTCCATTGCGGGTCGGACGGCGGGAAATGATCGCCGATATCGCCGGCGCCGCAGGTGGCGAGCAGCGCGTCCGTCAGCGCATGCAGCGCAACGTCGGCATCGGAGTGTCCTTTCAGCTTCTGGTCATGCGGAATGAACACGCCGCAGAGCGTCACGCCATCGCCCGCGACGAGCTGGTGCACGTCGTAGCCGTTGCCGGTGCGCACGTCTGGAAGCAGCGAAGCCGAGAGCTTGTCGTCGGCCATGGCGATATCGTCTTTGACCGTCAGCTTGACGTTGTCGGCGGTGCCCTCGACGATCGTCACCGGAATGCCCAGCCATTCGGCGATCGAGGCGTCGTCGGTGAAATCGCTTCGACCGCTTGCGGCCGCCTTCTCATGCGCCTCGAGGATCGTTTCGAAGGCGAAGGATTGCGGCGTCTGCGCCGCGTAAAGATGCTCGCGTGAAACCGTCGTCAGCACGGTGCCGGCGTTGTCGGCGCGTTTCAGCGTATCGGTGACCGGGATCGCCGGCAGGACCGCCTGCGCGCCGGCGTCAAGGCTCTCGGCGATGCGATCGAGAAGCGCATGATCGAAGAATGGCCGCACGGCATCGTGGATCAGCACATGGCTGATTTGCTTGTCCTTGAGGTATCTGAGGCCGGCAAGCACGGATTGCTGCCTGGTCGCACCCCCATGCACCGTTTCGATCGGCGTTGCCGAGATGATGTGACGGAAGGCTCTCGCAAACAGCGCCTCGTCATCGGGATGGATGACGACGACGATCTCAGTTGCCGCTTCCCATGTCATGAAGTTTTCAAGCGTATGCACGATAACCGGCTTGCCGCCGATCATGCGATACTGCTTGGGGCCTTCCTTGGATGATCCCGCGCGCTCGCCGCGGCCGGCGGCCACGATGACAATTCCAGCCGATATCGGTTGCTTAGAAGGCATTTGCAGCATAAATCCCCTAAATTATGCGGAATTGACCCGAGTGCTCTAACGTCTTGCTTATGCCTTTTCCAGCATCTGCCCGAAAAATATCAATTCCGGTCGCAGCCCCCTTGGCAAGCCAGGGAATAGTGGCTAAAAATAATGCAGTTCTATTGTGTGCCCGAAAGATAATCATTTGATTTCCAAGGACCTCGCAGCGCCTTTCCAAATCGGACCCGTGTCCGTGCGGAACCGCGTTGTACTGGCGCCGATGTCCGGCGTCACGGATATGCCCTTCCGCGAGCTTGCCTGGCGCTTCGGCGCCGGCCTCGTCGTCACCGAAATGGTGGCGAGCCGCGAATTGGTCAATGACACGGCCGAATCCTGGTCGCGGCTCAGCGCTGCGGGCTTCCGGCCGCATATGGTGCAGCTTGCCGGGCGCGAGGCGCACTGGATGGCGGAGGCCGCCAAGATCGCCGCCGATCACGGCGCCGATATCATCGACATCAACATGGGTTGCCCGGCAAAGAAAGTGATCGGTGGTTATTCCGGATCGGCGCTGATGCGTGATCCCGATCACGCGATCGGGCTCATCGAGGCGACGGTCAAGGCTGTCGACATTCCGGTGACGCTGAAGATGCGCCTTGGCTGGGATGAGAATTCGATCAACGCGCCTGATATCGCCCGCCGCGCCGAGGCGGCCGGCGTCCAGCTTGTGACCATTCATGGGCGCACCCGCATGCAATTCTATGAAGGCCGCGCCGATTGGGATGCGATCCGCGCCGTCCGCGAAGTGATCTCCATTCCGCTGATCGCCAATGGCGATGTCGAAACCGCTGGCGATGCGCAGGAAATATTGCGCCGCTCCGGCGCCGATGCCGTGATGATCGGCAGGGGCTGCCAGGGCAGGCCGTGGCATGCCGGCGTCATATCGGGGGCGCCCGAGCCGCTACCACCTGAGATAGCCGATATCGCCATCGAACATTATCGGATGATGCTGGATTTCTACGGCGAGGCGGTGGCGATCCGCCACGCCCGCAAGCACCTTGGCTGGTATCTCCAGCGTTTCGCGCCTGATCTGTCAGGCGCTGAAAAGGCTGCGATCATGACCTCGCGCGATCCGCGCGAAGTGGCCGCGCGTCTTTACGATGCATTGGCGGCCAGTGTTGTCGACAGCCGGGAGGCGGCATGACGAAGGATATGACATCTCCGTCCGATCACGCCGGCGGGACTGTCGCCATGGCCGTGCTGAACGCCATCCAGAACCCCGTCGTCATGGTCGACGAATCCGGCTTCGTCGTTTTCGCCAATTGGGAGGCGGAGGCCTTTTTCGGCGCCAGCGCCTCGCATCTGGCGCGTTACCGCATCTCGACCTTCATTCCTTTCGGCAGCCCGCTGCTCGCCCTGATCGACCAGGTGCGCGAGCGCAAGGCGCCGGTCAACGAATATCGCGTCGACCTGAGTTCGCCCCGCCTCGGCCAGGATAAGCTCGTCGATCTCTACGTCGCCCCTGTGCTCAGCGAGCCCGGCGCCGTCGTCATCGTCTTCCAGGAACGCTCGATGGCCGACAAGATCGACCGGCAGCTGACGCATCGCGCCGCCGCCCGCTCGGTGACCGGCCTTGCCTCGATGCTGGCGCATGAGATCAAGAACCCGCTCTCCGGCATCCGGGGTGCTGCCCAGCTGCTCGAACAGTCTGCGGTCGACGACGATCGGGCGCTGACCCGGCTGATCTGTGACGAGACCGATCGCATCGTCTCGCTAGTCGACCGCATGGAAGTCTTTTCCGACGAACGCCCTGTCGACCGCATGCCGGTCAACATCCATTCCGTGCTCGATCATGTGAAGGCGGTCGCCAAGGCGGGTTTTGCCCGCAACATCCGGGTCACCGAGAGTTACGATCCGTCGCTGCCGGCCGTCTATGCCAATCGCGACCAGCTCGTCCAGGTCTTCCTCAATCTGGTGAAGAACGCCGCCGAAGCGGTCGGCGATCGGCCGGACGGCGAAATCATGCTGACGACGGCCTATCGCCCCGGCATCCGTCTTTCGGTCGCCGGCACGCGCGAAAAGATCTCGCTGCCGCTGGAGTTCTGCGTCCACGATAACGGCCCCGGCGTCCCCCTCGATCTGTTGCCGCATCTCTTCGATCCTTTCATCACCACCAAGCCGAACGGCAGCGGCCTCGGACTGGCGCTGGTCGCCAAGATCATCGGCGATCACGGCGGCATCATCGAATGCGACAGCCAGAACAGCCGCACGACATTCCGCGTTCTCATGCCGGCGTCGAAGGACGCCTCGCTTGAAGACGCCTCTATAGCAAGCTCGACAGGACCTTCTCGATGACAGCCACGATCCTCGTTGCAGATGACGATGCGGCCATCCGGACCGTGCTCAACCAGGCTTTGAGCCGCGCCGGTTATGACGTCCGCATCACCTCCAACGCCGCTACCCTCTGGCGCTGGATTTCGGCAGGTGAGGGCGATCTGGTCGTCACCGATGTGGTGATGCCCGACGAGAACGCCTTTGATCTGCTGCCGCGCATCAAGAAGGCGCGGCCCGACCTGCCGGTCCTCGTCATGAGCGCCCAGAACACCTTCATGACCGCCATAAAGGCCTCGGAGAAGGGCGCCTACGACTATCTGCCGAAACCCTTCGACCTCACCGAACTGATCGGCATCATCGGCCGTGCGTTGGCCGAGCCGAAGCGCAAGCCCGCCAAGCTTGAAGACGATATGCAGGACGGCATGCCGCTCGTCGGCCGGTCGGCGGCGATGCAGGAAATCTACCGCGTGCTCGCCCGGCTGATGCAGACGGACCTGACGCTGATGATCACCGGCGAATCCGGCACCGGCAAGGAACTCGTCGCCCGCGCGCTGCATGATTACGGCAAGCGCCGCAACGGCCCGTTCGTCGCAATCAACATGGCGGCGATCCCGCGCGACCTGATCGAATCCGAACTCTTCGGCCATGAGAAGGGCGCCTTCACCGGCGCGCAGACCCGCTCGACCGGCCGCTTCGAGCAGGCCGAAGGCGGCACGCTCTTCCTCGACGAGATCGGCGACATGCCGATGGACGCCCAGACGCGGCTCTTACGCGTCCTGCAGCAGGGCGAATACACCACCGTCGGCGGCCGCACGCCGATCCGCACCGATGTGCGCATCGTTGCCGCCACCAACAAGGACCTGAAGCAGGCGATCAACCAGGGCCTCTTCCGCGAGGATCTCTATTACCGCCTCAATGTCGTGCCGCTGCGCCTGCCGCCGCTGCGCGACCGCGCCGAGGACATCCCCGATCTGGTGCGCCATTTCATCCAGCAGGCCGAAAAGGAAGGCCTCGGCTCCAAGCGCTTCGATCAGGAAGCGCTCGAACTGATGAAGGCCTATGCCTGGCCGGGCAACGTCCGCGAGCTGGAAAACCTCATCCGCCGCCTGATGGCGCTCTATCCACAGGATGTGATCACCCGCGAGATCATCGACGCGGAACTCCGTTCCGACGTGCCTGACAGCCCGATCGACAAGGGGCCGATGCGCAGCGGCTCGATGACGATCGCCCAGGCGGTCGAGGAGAACATGCGCAGCTATTTCGCAGGATTCGGCGACAATCTGCCGCCGCCCGGCCTCTATGATCGCGTGCTGACCGAAATGGAATATCCGCTGATCCTCGCCGCACTGACGGCGACACGCGGCAACCAGATCAAGGCGGCCGATCTTCTCGGTCTCAACCGCAACACCTTGCGCAAGAAGATCAGGGAACTTGGCGTCTCGGTCTACAGGAGTTCCCGCACCGCCTGAGTGTCCGGGCTTTCACGGTGCTGCGGTGAAGACCAAGAAGATTGCTCTGTGGTCCTCATCCATCAGCGTTCCATGCAATTCCGTTCGGCAGAGAGCATCGTCGATCTGCGAATTCACTTTGGAAACAGGAAGGTCAGCGCCAGCCGGAAGCGAAGTCCTTCCGGGCCGTTCACCGCAGCGTCTGCCAATAGCGGATACCGGCCGTCAGGCTGATCGGCTGCTATAGTTGAACTGGAACAGGACGCTGATCAGCGAAGCGATCGGATTCGACAGCTTCTTCGCGAGTTCTTCTCTCGACTGGGCGTTTGCTGCACCTGAGGACAGAACCAGAGCCGCGGCAAGCAGCATCATCCGACACGTCATGAGCTTGATTGACGTCTCCACCGTGCCAAACTCGATCTGCTGTTCCAGACGTCGTTTCAGAAGTGGATGACGAGGCCGAGGATTGGACCCTGTTGGACGACGTCGAAGACAAAGCCGTCGTTGTCGTAATCAACGCCGAGTGCGCGGTATCCCGCGACGGCCGAGATCGTGTCGGTGAACTTGTAGCCGAGCGCGAGCGCCACATCCCAGTCGAGATCCGCGCCGCCGGCGCCGACGAGACCCCATCCTGTCAGATAGATCTCCGGCGTGAAGAAGTAATTGCCTCGGACGCCCACCAGACCGTCGACCCATGTCGCGCTGTCATCTTGCTCGACGCCACCGAGGATCCCGCCATTGAAGGAGATGTTGGTGTCGACCGACCACACCCGTATGCCGCCGACGACATCGAGGTGCCCCGACTGGTCCTCCAGCACCGAGTAGCCGACACCGAGAAGTCCGGCGAAGGTCTTTGAGGTGACGTCGACGCTGTCGGCGAGGATGCCAAGCGGCGTGTTCGCGTCTGCGCCAAGCTTGGTGTAGATGATGTCGCCGAAGATGCTGAACCGGTCGTACCGCGCTTCACCCGCGGCCATGAAGGCGAAATCGAGGTTCTGCAGGATGTCGCCGAAATCGGAGTCGATATGAACCTCTGGTAATCCGAACTGCGCAATGTCTCCTGAAATCCCTGCCATCCAGAAATACGGCGCGACGGTGAAAGTCCAACCGCTAGGGCTCTCGACTACTTTTGCATCGGTTGTTAGCGGCGTCGGATCGGCTGCCCAGCCGGGCGAGGTTGCCACGAGACCCGCGCAAAGGACCGCCGCGCGTAGAAGAAAAGCCGTCATGAAAGTCCCCTCTGCTTTGTCGGTCTCCATCGTGGTCGCCGACGAATCGAACATATCATCGATCTCCGCTCAACTCTGGCGCAACACCCGCCTGCGGATAAGTATGTTACAGTAGCATCTGTCCGTCTGCGACATTGCCGCGCTTGTCCTGCCGATGTCGGAGCTAGGGTCTGCAGCTCCGCGGTGGCCGATTTCCCTCATGCTGGGCGCTTGTCGAATGCGGTCGCCGGGCCTGTTTTCTAGCAATTATAGACGCCGACGGCGCAACGCCGGACCGAGCGGCGCGCAACTCCAGCGACACTCACGGGTGTCAGCGGGCGGCCGACCCTGGCCTCTGCTGGCGTGAAGACGCCATCCAGTCCCGGAATCGAAAGCCCGTTTCCAAGTTCGAGGCCGGACACGCCGATCGCCGCAGCGAGTAGCAGGAGTTTCAGTTTTCTCACGGCGGTCATTTGGTGCCTCCCATGGCAAAGTGATCAGGAAGCTCGTCGGTATCGGCAAGCTTCGTCAGGTCGACTTTCTTGGCGTTCGTGGTGTTTTTGAAATCGAAATCCTCGGCAACGACATCGGTGCCTGTCTTCCAGTCACTGATCTGGACGCTGTATTGTGGGCCCTGATCCACCTGGCTTGCGGTAATGACATATCGACAGGGATACGGACGCTCGCCCTGAGCGATCCATATCTGCCAGTCGACTTCCTTGGTGCGGAATGCAAGGTGGTCGCATTCGACGCCGCCGATCACACCGCTGCCGAGGTCCTTGACGTCGACCACGTCGCGCATCAGCTCGTCATAGGCATCCGGGAGCAGAAGGTCGGCACCCGGTATGGGTCTGTGGAGCTTGTCCCGCAATTCGTCGATCAGGTGTTCTACGGTGCCTGGAACTTCTACCTGGGCATAGAGGTTGGCATTCTTGCCGAGCAGCGAGAGCGTCTTGCCGTCGAATGTGACCTCAACGTTGGCGAACCCGCCAAACCGGGTAACCCGGAGTTTATCCGGCCGACCCATTTCAATCTTGCCGGAACTTGCCAGCAGAAGCTTCTGATGGTCGACGGTGACGACCTCCAGGTTGGTGTCATACGAAAAGGAGATCGCCTTTTCTGCTGCCAGGTAGTCGGACATTGTTTTCACGAGCTTCTTGGTGTCTGCGTCGGCAGCGCTTGCAGCCGATCCGGATCCCAAGGTGATCATCAAGCCGAGTGCCGCGGAAGACACCGCCGCCACGACAGGGTGCAAGGCTCGCTGGGGTGCTTTGGTCATCGACGAATCCCTTCTAGATGGTTTGGTCGGACGACTGAGGTCGCTCCCTGGGTCTCGAGTGTGAAAGAACGATAATCAGCGACCACAGCCTACACCCAGAAGACAGCGTGCGCGTGTAACATCGGGTATGTTCTGTGCCAGTCGTCCTGGCAGTAGCGCTACCGCGGCTGAAGGGCCTTGGAGTCGTCGATCGGCAGCGACATGGTCGCCTGCACCTCGTCCCTCACAAGCAGCCCGGCCGTTCGCAGATCGGCAATCATTCGCGCCCGGTCCTGTGGCTGGAAATTGCGGACCTTGAGCTCGGCCACGATGTTCGGAATGAAGTCGGGTCTCATTTCGTTGAAGCGCGCGGCCTCGCTGCGGGCGTCGTCGATCATTCCTGCGTCGACGTAGATGACGGCAGCCACCGCATGGAATAGCGGGAACTTCTGCAGGTCCGCCTGCCTGATCTCGATGACCGCGGTCTTGTCGTCGTGCAGCATGTAGGCTGCGAGTGCGCGCGTTCCGCGGTAGTAGCCGCCGCCGGCAGGGTTGAGAGCAATGGCGCGATCCAGTAGCGCTGCCCCGCGCTGCCACTCCCCGCTCATCGCCAGCCGGGTACCAAATTCTGCCAGCAATTCGGTGTCGTTCGGATTGGTCGCCAGTGCCCGTTCGCCGATCTGAAGTGCCTCCGAAACCCGCTGGCTGAAAAACAACGTTGTCATCAGCGCCTGAAGGGCGCGGGTGTTGCCGGGATCCAGTTGAACGGCACGGCGGGCGGCTTGAAAGCTGCGATCTATCGGCGTGGACGAAATGGGCTTCCGGTTGAACCTGAAACGATCCTCGTCGAGATAGATTATGGACAGCATCGCCCAGGCGGTCGCAAAGGATGGGTAGCGGGCGACAGCACTTTCGAGGCAGTTTCGAACCTCTCCGTGCCGCTCGATGCTTAACTCGGCACGGTAGGCATAAAAGCTCAGCGTGCAGCCGTAGCTGCCAAGATCATCAGGCGGCGGATTGGAGACATCGGCCTGGGCCATGATGCCATAGGGCTGAGCCACCGCGGTCGCAACCTTGTTTGCGACGTCGGACTGGATGGTGAACAGGTCGCGGACGCCGATGTCGTCGTCGTAGGTCTGCGACCAGAGGATCTCATCGGTCTGCGTGTCGAGCAGACGTGCCGTCACACGCACGCGGCTTCCGGAGACGCGAACACCGCCTGCCAGCAGGAAGCGTGCGCCAAGTTCCCCGCGAATCCGCGATGTCTCCACCTCTGGCGGCAATGATCTGGACGTCTCGCGACCGAAGACCTTGATCTCCTTGAAGCGGGGAAGGGCAGTGAGGAGTTCCTCGGTCAGGCCCGTCGTGTAGAGTTCCGCCTGAGGACCATCACCGAGATTGGCAAATGGCGCGATCACCAATGTCGGCCCATCAGATTCCGTTATGTCGGCAGTCGCAAACGGCCAGATCGAGCTAAATCGAATTGAGGTCAAGCCAGCCAGGGCTGAGGCGCCGCCCACGATCACGATCAACCCAAGAACCACCGTCCAGATATGTCGTCTTAAGCCGGGAAAAAGGGAGGAGGCGTGCTCCGGTGGCAGACTTTGGTCTTCAGCATCGGAATTGTCTTCGCTCGGACTAGTCCAGGCAAAGGTCGGCACGTAACCGCCTTTCGGAATGTCTATTCGGATCGGATCGTGTTGACCTGCTGTAAAATAATAGCGCTCGAGCACCCGCCTGAGCCTTCCGGCCTCGATCCGCACAACCGGATCATCCTGCGTGAAGCCGTTGGAGCGCTTGAAGACTTCGACGGCGATAGAGTAACCCTTGATCCGGTCTGCGCGCCCCGCAAGCGTCTCCTCCACGGCATAGGTAAGAAATGCAGCACTCCGACCGATATGCGGAAACTGCGGGCTGGTAATGATTCGATTAAGCTGAGCCCGAACATCATCATGGGTCGGGGGTGGGCGCGTCGAATCCGGCGCGATCTCACGCCGTGATGGCAATGTATCCTGCACGACTTGCTCCTCACCCGCTCTTGAGGGACGTGACTACCGGAGATTTTATTATCTATCTCTTTTGTAACCTACCGCAGAAACTGATCCTCGTCCATCAAAGGCACTGCATCGAGCCCGTTCGACGACTTCGCAAATCGAGGGAAGGGGACTCCAGGCGCGTGAACCGCAGAGGCAGGCATGGCGTCTTCGCCGCCTCGTAGCAGCCCGCGACCCGAAGCGGCCAAAGCCGTAAATGACCACCCAAGGAGCCACGACTCGGTCTATCGCGCCCGCCAGATAGCGAGCAAGCACCACAGGGACGTCGCCGCGTGATAGAGGATCGCCGGCCATAACAGGATGCCGATCATCTCCAGAACGAGGGCGGAATAGGTCAAGATGGCCGTGGTCAGGAAATTGTAGAGCGCCACTCCGACGAGGAGGCCCAGGGTGCCTTGCCTGTCTTCGGCGTCACGCGCACCCCAGCTTGCTGCGGCAAGAGCGAGCAGCGCCGCACCGCAAATCCGCGCGATCAGTGGTGCCTCCGAAGCGACCGGCCTTGCCTCGAACAGCAGAACGAAGAGGATCGATGGCGCCACGACAAGCCCCAGTCCCGTCGCACCTTCGGCGATTGCGAACAGGGTCAGAAGCGTGTGTCGGTGAGCTGTGTTCATGGCGCAGAACCCCCGTGCCCAGGTCAACGTCACTTTCGGCACGGGCCGCCTTGGTGACGGGCCGCTCTGCGCAGGACCTCTTGCATCAAGGTTGCGGCTGAAGTTCTATCTTCAAGCTGCTCAGCTTGCCGTCGAAGGCGAACGGTGCCTGGTAGTCGTTATCGTCGACACCGGTTCCCGTATCGGAACCGATATCAAAGGTTTCACTTGCTTCGAGAGCAAAGGGAATGGTGTTTGGGAAGGTTCCGCTTGCCGCCTCGACGCCGTCGATCGTGATTGTCCCCTTGCCACCTTTGCCCAGGCCAGGCCCATCGGACTTGAAGGAGAAGACGAGATTGTGCTTTCCAGGCGTCAATGCCGCTGCGCCCTCCACCCTTGGCCGGGCGAGGTCCAATAGGTCATAGACAAAGATTGGCTTCCCTTTGAGCAGGTAGAAGCCCCATCCCCCGAAGCGCCCGCCCGCGGTCACAAGCATGCCGTTGCCGCCGCCCGCGGGCACATCGATATCGGCCGTGATCGTGAAGGACTTGTTGAGGATGCTCGGTGCCGTCCCAAGGGGCACGCCGACGATGGGTTTCGTATAGATAAAGTCATTGCGTCCGGCGACGATGCTCGGTCGCGGGAGAATGAAGCGCGTCAAGGCCGAGGCGTCCAGCGGCAGAACCTGGTACTTCGCGGCCTCGATCCAGAATAAATCCTGCAACTCCTTCAGCTTGTCGGGATTGGCGGCCGCCAGATCATTGTTTTGCGTCCAGTCCTTGGACAGGTCGAACAACTCCCAGGTCACGCCGTTGACAATGTCTTTCGGGATCGGAGCCGTTCCGTTCCAAGGTTCCCGATAGGGCAATGTGGAGGCGATCCACCCATCGTGATAGATCGCGCGATTGCCGAACATCTCGAAATATTGGGTCGAATGTTTCGATGGCGCACCGGCGTTTGCCTTGTCGAATGTGTCGGCTAAGCTCACGCCTTCGATCGGCGTTTGGGTAATCCCATTGACCGTCTCAGGGGCGCGGATGCCCGTCAATTCCAAGATCGTTGGGACGATGTCGATGACATGGTGGAACTGGTTGCGCACCCCACCCGGATCTTTGATGTGGCTCGGCCATGCGATGGCCATGCCGTTGCGGATGCCCCCAAAATAGGAAGCGACCTGCTTGGTCCACTTGAAGGGCGTATCGAAAGCCCAGGCCCAGCCGACTGCATAGTGCGGATAGGTCGCCGCCGACCCCCAGGCGTCGTAGAATTTGAGCTGGTCCTGGACGGGCACGTCGACGCCGTTGAAGAAAGTCATCTCGTTTGGCGTTCCGGCCGGGGAGCCTTCCGCACTCGCGCCATTGTCGCCACTGATAAAGATAATCAGCGTGTCATCGAGCTTGCCCATGTCCTCGACCGCTTTGACGACCCGGCCGATTTCATTGTCGGTATAGGCGAGGTAGGCTCCGTAAACGTCGGCCTGGCGGATGAAAAGCTTCTTCTCGTCAGCCGAAAGGACGTCCCACGGCTTGATAAGCTTATCCGGCCAGGGCGTAAGTTGCGCATCCTGAGGGACAACTCCAAGCCTCTTCTGATTGGCGAAGATTTGGTCGCGCAGCGCATTCCATCCCTTGTCGAACAGATGCAAGTCGCTGATCTTTTTGATCCACTCGGGGGTCGGGTGATGAGGCGCATGGGTGCCGCCCGGGGCATAGTAGAGGAAGAATGGCTTCTTGGGGTCGAGCTGATTGAGTTGGTTGAGATAGTTGATGGCGTCGTCCGCCATGTCCGTCGTCAGGTTGTAGGTTGGGTTGTTCAGATAGGGATAGACACGCGTGGTATTGCGGTAGAGGTCCGGTTGCCACTGGTTGGTCTCGCCGCTGACAAAGCCATAGAAATACTCAAATCCCATTCCGATGGGCCATTGATCGAAGGGACCCGCCTGGCTGGTTTGGAAAGATGGTGTGTTGTGATTCTTGCCGAACCACGACGTTGCATAACCATTGGCCTTGAGGATCGTGCCGATCGTGTCGTTATCCGTGGTAATGACACTGTCGTAGCCCGGATAGCCGGTCGACGCCTCGCTGATCACACCGAACCCCACTGAATGATGATTACGACCCGTGATCAGAGCGGCGCGTGTGGGGGAACACAGCGATGTCGTATGGAAGTTCGTGTAGCGCAGGCCTATGTTGGCAATCCGGTCGAGCGTTGGCGTCGGAATGACGCCGCCGAACGTGCTTGGGGCCGCAAATCCGACATCATCGGTCAAGATCAGCAAGACGTTTGGCGCACCCTTGGGCGGCACAACTTGCGGCTGCCAATATGGCGTCGACTGAAGCGCGTCGAGATTTGTCGTGCCGCCAAACTGCCCTGGCGGTGGCGGGATCTGTCGGCCGTCGATTGTGATCGTTGCACTGGGCGTGCCGGGTGTTCCATTGATGACTTGAGCTGACGCACTCGTCCCGTCAATGGAAAAAAATGTAAGCGCAGTGCCGCCTAATAGGGCAGCCAAAGTCAGGATGCTGCTTTTCATCTCGATTCCCCCCGGCAATCGATCCCGCGTGATGTGGACCGTTTTATTGGGGGAGGGTAGGACGAGTACCGCGAGCGCGCCAGTAACATACAGTATGCACTGTTGATCCGCGTTCGCACCGACAGTCACATTCGAGACCGCGTTGCGAACCTGATTTCCGACCGACGGCCGAACGAGTGATCGTCCCGCTGCCGCTGCGCCGGATTGACAGATACTACCGTATGATACGAGCAAACCTCTCTTCGAGCGAATATTGTTGCGGATGGGCGGTCTGTGCGACCGAAAGCCCGCGCTCGTGAGCAGCTCGAACTGTTTTTCTATGGTGACAAGGATGCCAAACCGATTGCCATCCAGACTTTCATCGGTCGCCGGACGTTGTCGACATGAAGGATGACTGGAAAACGATCTATCTGACCGATCAGAAGTGACCGTCTTTGGCGCCGGAGTCTGGTCCTCAACGGCGAGGGAGAAGCTTGATCACGATCATACTGGCACTTTCCAGAGCGGCTTCGATCTCGTTGCGCAGCGTCTCCACGAGTTCGAGGCATTCCGCATGGCGCTCATTTCGCTCTGCGGCGGAGGATGTTTCCCATTTTCTCCTCAGTTCATCTGCAATGGAAAAGTCGGCACAGAGTTCGCGGAAATTGTCGTCACGGGCGGCCAGTGAATCGATGGTTTTGGCGCGGGCTGGAAAGATGCGCTTGGCGAACCGTGTGTCGTAATCCATCCAACCTACCTCCAGCCGGCCTCTGCAAGTCCGGCGGCCCATCGCACTATAAGTGGTGCATGATGATCCAGAATAGGGCGGAAGCAACGTAGTTTACAGTAAGGAACGGGAACGAAATGGGAATCCGCCGTTCAAAGCATGTCCACAGGAATCAACTCCAGTTTCGCGCTGCCGTCGCTAACCGCAATCGACGGGAGTACGCCCATGACCTGCGGACCACGAGGGCACGTCATGAAACGTCTTGTCACAATCGGTGGCTTATTCCGCCGACGCGACATGTGGCCATGACTGTGCCTCAGGCGCGCTTGACACATCTGAAGCCGACATGGCTTGTGGACGTGTCCTCAGGCTCGGCATGTCGGGCGGCGGGACGATAGCGCCTGCAGTAATTCGGCGCGCAAAGGTGGGATCCGCCCTTGAGCACGCGCCGCGGGATCCTGATGTCAGGCAACTGCGGATCGTAGCTGGCGTCGGCGTCGCCTCCGCGGGGATTGCTGGGGATACAGCATGCATGGCTGGCAGGCTCGGGATGGCGTGTCGACCAGAAATCAGAGGTCCATTCCCAGACATTGCCGATCATGTCGTAGATGCCGTAGCCGTTTGATGGAAAGTATCCGACCGGGGACGTTCTGTCCGCACCGGCTGGCTTTGTGCTCAGCGTAGGGAAGATACCCTGCCAGGTGTTGGCCATGAGCATTCCTTCCGGGTTCAACCCGTCGCCCCAGGCAAATTCCGCATCGTCAAGGCCGCCGCGCGCCGCCAGTTCCCACTCTGCCTCGGTCGGCAGATCTTTTCCCGCCCAGGCCGCATAGGCCTTGGCGTCGCTATAGGCGATATGAACGACCGGATGATCGAGTTTGCCGCGGATATCGGTGCGACCGCCGTAAGGGTGTCGCCAGTCCGCGCCGAACTTGAACGACCACCATTGGGTAATGTCGGGGCCGACGACGGCTTTCGGCGGCGTGAACACCAGAGATCCGGCTCGCAGCATTTTGGGAAGCGCTCCGGGATAGTCCTCGACGCGGGGAGCCCTTTCGGCGACGGTTACATGTCCGGTGGCTTTGACGAATGAAGCGAACTGCCGGTTGGTGACAGGGGTGGCGTCGATCCAGAAGCCGTCGACCGTCACCGGATGGGCGGGGGCCTCCTCCACATAATGCTCGTTCGATCCCATGGTGAAGGTACGGCCGGCCACCCAGACCAGACCCTGAAATCCCGCGTCGTCCACCGCGCGCCGGTCAGGTATCATGTGCGTCACCCTCGCAGCTTATCGCCGTTCATATAACGGTGCGTGTCCCCGATCTTCGATCAAGATAACTATCCCTCACAGCGGCGTTCTTGAAGTAGGTTACAGTAAAATACGCGACCCCGCCGAATTCTATCGAGCGAAATAGAAGTCGCGGAGATGATATCGCGTCAGCACGGATCTCGCTTTTCACGCTACCGGTATTTCTGGGCGGCTTTCTCCCGGACATTGGTTCCTGCCTATCGGCGGTTTAGCCCGTAGGTTACGGTAAGATACTTGCTCTCCTTATATTTGCTGCGATTTATATACGCGTCCAGCAAGCCGACGGGCCTTGTTGTTGTCAACGCGGCGTGCACTTTCACACGGCTATCTCAACAGAGCATTCGAGAACCTCATCGCACTGTATCCAACAGCCCTTGCAGTGTTGAGCTTTGCTTCGCCTGACCAAAAGAGGGAGAAATGGGCATGACAGAAAACGCGACTCCAACGAGGCGGGATATCCTGCTAACCGGCGGATCTTTGCTCGCCATGTCGGCGATTGGCGCGGCTGCGAGCACCACCATGAGCCGGAATGCCATGGCTCAGGCCACGGGCAAAAGACCCAATATAGTGGTTATCATGGCCGATGACGTCGGCATCTGGAATATCGGCGCCTACAATCGCGGCATGATGGCCGGTCGTACTCCACATCTCGACAGGCTTGCGGCAGAGGGGATGCTCTTTACCGACTACTATGCCGAAGCGAGCTGCACGGCAGGGCGGGCGAACTTCATCACCGGCGAGCTTCCGGTTCGAACTGGCATGACCACGGTTGGCCAGGCAGGCTCGCCCATCGGCCTTCCTGCTGCGGCGCCAACCATTGCCACCGTGCTGAGGTCCCTGGGCTACGCCACGGGGCAGTTCGGCAAGAACCATCTTGGCGATCTCAACGAGTTTTTGCCAACGGTTCATGGCTTCGATGAGTTCTTCGGCTACCTTTATCATCTCGATGCGATGGAAGACCCCGCCCATCCCGGCTATCCGCAGGAACTGCTGAACGTAGTGGGGCCGCGCAATATGGTCCATTCCTGGGCCACGGAAACCGATGACCCGACGGAAATGCCGCGATGGGGCAAGGTCGGCAAACAGAAGATTGAAGATGCTGGCACGCTCTATCCGGAAAGGATGAAGACGGTCGACGACGAGATCCGGGATCTTTCCTTCAAGTTTATCGACAGGGCCAAGGCCGATGGCAAGCCGTTCTTCCTTTGGCTCAACCCGACACGGATGCACATCGTGACTCATCTATCGGAAAAGTACGAGAAGATGCGCAATTCCGAGAACGGCTGGACCATCCATGAAGCAGGCATGGCGCAGCTTGACGACATTGTTGGCGATACCATGCAGAAGCTCAGAGACATGGGCGAGGATGAGAATACGATCATCGTGTTCACGACTGACAATGGCACCGAGAACTTCACCTGGCCGGATGGCGGTCAGACACCATTCTTCGGCGGAAAAGGCACGACATACGAAGGCGGCTTCCGCGCCCCCGCCATGGTCCGCTGGCCGGGGCACGTTCCTCCCGGTTCGATTTGCAATGGGCTGATGTCCGGCCTCGACTGGTTCCCCACGCTTGCGGCCGCCGCTGGTAGCACCAATATCGCAGTCGAACTGAAAGCGGGGAAGGAACTCAATGGCCAGACCTACAAGGTTCACCTCGACGGCTATGATCAAACCAGCATGATCACTGGAACTGGCCCGTCGAACCGTCATGAAATCTGGTATTTCGCCGAAAGCGTGCTCGGTGCGGCCCGGATTGATGACTATAAATACACGTTCATGGAACAGCCGGACGGCTGGATAGGCAACACGGTGAAATTGGACGTGCCGACCGTGATAAACCTGCGCCTTGATCCATTTGAGCGTACGGCCTTTTTCAAGGGTAACGTTGGTTCACAAGAATACTTTGAATGGTACAAGTTCGAGTTCTGGCGTTTCGTCCTGGTTCAGCAAAAAGTTGAAGAGCTGGCGAAGACCGCCATTGAATTTCCGCCGATGCAGAAAGGCGCGAGCTTCGGAATAGACGCAGTCAAGGCACAAATCGCCGAGGCCATGCGCAAGCAACACGCACAGTAAGCCACGTGCACGTCGCATGGCGCGGCACGTGAATGCGGGTGGAGAGTTTTTGTGCCTCCAGCCGCATTGAACCAGCTTTTGTCGAGACGGGAGCGGTTGACGTACGGCCGTTGAGTTAGGCTATTTGGAAGGTTTCAGGTCGCAAAGCATGGTGGCCTTGCAAGTCAGGCTTCAAACCGACTGAGCGCAAGACTGACAGAAAGGTGTGTGGGGGACGGCGTCAAGCCTCCTCTCGCCGATCGGCTTGCTGCACTTCACACAAGTGCCAAAAGTTCCAGCTTCAATCCGGTCCAACGCCGCTTGCACGGCGAGGAGCTCCTTTTGTCCAGCCTCGCCGAGTTCTTCCAGGACCTCATCGTTATTTCGCTCTGTAGCGCGATCGTCATCATCAGGATTACGGGGCTCTTCGAAATCATGCTCGATTGCCTGCAGGCGGGTTTCTAGCTCGCGCCGGCGTTGGCCAAGGATCGCCTTGTGCTTTTCGATATGTTTCCTCGTTTGTGAGGAGGACTGCTTCTGCATGATCGCTCTCCAGTCGGCCTTATGTTCGCGACCGACACCTTGCTTTGGTGGGAATTTCGCCCCTGACGGGAAGCTACAAAGCTAGGCGTGTCGGGCGTCCGTCGCATTGATCCGAATCAAGGTAGCTTCGATCCACGAGTGTCCAGGCTTCCTTGTCCAAAGAGCCAACTTGCAGGATACTATTTTTCCTTGGCTTCGCTGACGGTCCTGACTCGGAAACGGGCAGAAGCAGGTCACAGACCCATGCGGGCAGTTTCCGTCAATGTGACATGAGAACGGGCAACATCGGGTTCTCCAAGACGCCATCGGTTGCTCCGCCCAGGACGAAATCTCGCAACCTCGAGTGTCCAAACCCTCCCATGATCAGCATATCGGCGCCGAGTTCCAATGCTGTTTGCTGAATGCTCTGACCGATCGATGAAGAGGCAAAGCGAGCGACCGTTGCGCTTGCATTGATGCCGCTCGAAACCAGGATCTCAGCAAGGTGCGCTCCGCTTGGCTCCGGCAACGGCTTTTCGCCCGTCAGAGATAGGACCGAGACCCGCTTGGCCTTGTGAATGAATGGCTTTGCATCGTTGACGGCCCGAGCGGCGGCTCGGCTTCCGTCCCAGGCGATGACCAGATGGTCGATTAGGCCCACAAGGGTCTTGTTAGGAAAGATGATGGCTGGCCGGCCGGATCCGAATATGACCGCTTCGGCGACGATACGGGTATCCGGAACGTCCGCGATACATTCGAGAATAGCCAGATCGAAAAAACGTGCTTCCGTGGCTGCCGTGTCGTGCAACAAGGGCAAGGTGGTTTTGACTGTTCGACAAGATAATTCAACCTCGGCGCTCGCTGCGAGGTTCGTTGCCGCTGAAACCAGCGTTGCGGCACGATCGCGGCTCAAAGTCTCGGCATGCTCGATCATCTTCGGAGTATCGAGCAGCAAAGACGACCATGCGTTGGGGATGTGCGGAATCGCGACTGTTAGCGCGCACGCGTGAAGATGTGCACCGTAGTGCCCAGCAAACGCTACAGCGTTCGAAATGATCAATCCGGAACTTGAATCGGGATACGTTGCCAGCGGGAGAAAATATTGTGCCGTCGTCATGTCCTGCTCCATCTCTCGTGGACCGCCACGATTACAATCATCTATCTCCATTCGTCTCAACTCGGCATTGATGTAACGCAATTGCGTTGGCGTGGCCGCTTTTTTGGCTTTGGCAACGCCGCGCACCGCTCATTCGGTCTCGGCTTCGAAGAAGGCGAGGAAAAGCAGAAGGTTCGGAGAGGCAGCTTTTGATCGTCGTCAAATCCTTGATGGTCGAGGACCGATATAAAATTCGGGGTGCGACCGCGAGTGCCGCGTTGCTCGCGTTCGGTGTTGCGCTCTTCGTCTAATCTCGCATTCAGGAGACACCCATGAGCAGACTGCATTCGGAAAATCACCTCGTCTCCCGCATCGGTTGGCTCCGGGCCGCCGTACTCGGTGCAAACGACGGGATCGTCTCAACGGCGAGTTTGATCATGGGCGTCGCCAGCGCATCCGCCGGAACCTCGCAGATCCTGGTGGCGGGCGCCGCTGGTCTGGTCGCGGGCGCAATGTCGATGGCGGCCGGCGAATATGTATCGGTAAGCTCCCAGGCGGATACCGAGGAAGCCGATCTTGCGCGGGAGCGGACGGAGTTGGAGACGCAGCCAGAAGCTGAGCTCGATGAGCTGACGCAAATCTACGTCAAACGCGGCCTCACCCACGATCTGGCCAGGCAGGTCGCGGTCCAATTGACCGCCAATAATGTTCTCGACGCGCATTCGCGCGACGAACTCGGTATCGTCGAACACATGGGCGCCCGGCCCATTGAGGCAGCCTTGACGTCGGCCGCCACCTTCGCGGTGGGAGCCGCACTGCCCCTGCTGATGGTCGTCCTTTCACCCGCATCGGTGCTGGTCTATAGCGTTGCAAGCGCGTCTTTGGCTTTCCTTGCGCTGCTGGGCGCGATCGGTGCGAAAGCGGGCGGCGCAAACGTCTTGAGAGCCACAACTCGCGTCACCTTCTGGGGCGCCTTCGCGATGGCGCTGACGGCCGGAATCGGTGCGCTGGTTGGCACGGCCATCTGACCAGGCATGTCAGATGCGGTGGCCGGCGCTCGCAAAATCGGGTATCAAACGTCTGTCACGACATCCGCAAGCATCGAGCGGACCCTGCCTGCCAGGCTGGTCAGCATTTCGTTGTCGATCGCCTGCATGGAGGCGACCGGATCGATGGCGCTCACCATGACATTGCCACCACCGACTGCGCGCAGGATGACATTGCACGGCAACATGGCCCCCACCTTCGGTTCCAGTTTCATCGCCTCGAACGCCATGCGAGGATTGCAGGCTCCGAGGATGAGGTAGTCGTCGATGTCGGCGTCGATCTTCTTTTTCATGGTTGCCTTGACATCGATCTCCGTCAGAACACCGAAACCGTGCTTGATGAGAGCGGATTTGGTCCTGCCGACCGCATCTTCGAAACTGGTCGCCCACAGGGTTCTATCGAGCGTGTAGGTCATGAGAAGTCTCCTGTGAGCGGTAGCTCCGATGCAACGGCCGGCAAATGCCGGGCCTTGGATCACATGTCCTGCATAAAAGCCTGCATTTCCTCAGGTGTGACTTTACCGTCATTGTTCGCGTCGACCGCGTCGAAGATGCGTTTGTGGATTGCGGTCACCTCTTCGAAAGAAATTGCGCCGTCCCCATCACTGTCGGCGATGACGAACATGATCTTCATCATATGACCGCGCATTGGCCCCATCATGCGCATTCCTGGGTACATGCCAGATGGCATCATGTTGCGACCCATCATGCCTGGCATCATTTCCCATCCGTCGGCCTCGGGTTTAGCCTCCGACTGGGCCGGGTCTGGACTTTTCGTCTGGGCGAAGGCGCTGCCCATGGCGCCTACGGCACCGAGCAAGGCCAGCAGAGTGATCGTTGGCAGTCTGAACATGGACATCCTGACTCTCCTCTTTGAGTATTGTCCTCCACGAGTTGGAGCGCCCTTTAAGGATACGATGCTCACGGGGTTCAAACATTGCGCTGGATCAAACCACTTGCTCGGTTGTTACGAGGTCCGGTCAGCGCGCAAACAGGCCGCATCCGATCCCTTCAGGCTCATCATGCTTGAGGAAGAGAACAGACAGACCCAGCCTTTCGGCGACCGCAAGACCGCGTGCTTGGCCGAGAACCATCATCGCCGTCGCCCAGGCGTCGGCGCTCATGCAATCGCAGGCGATCACCGTCGCCGAGGCGGGCGGATCCCTGAGCGGCATGCCGAGGCGCGGCTCCATGGTGTGCGAGAGACGATGGCCGCCGACATCGATCCAGTGTCGATAGTCGCCGGACGTCGCGACGGCGGCATCATCCAACTCGAGCATGGAGTGCACGGCACGCACATCCAGATTTGGCGTTTCGACTGCGACGGCCCAGCCGCGACCATCGGGCCGAGTGCCGAGCGCTCGCAGTTCGCCGTCGATGGCGAAGAGGCCGGCGTCGATACCGTGCTGGCGCGCAGCCTCAGCCAGTTGATCGGCGCCATAACCCTTCGCGATGCCATTGAGATCGAAGCACATCTCGGAGTGCTTGCGGGCGCGTCCGGCGGCCTTGTCCAGCTCCAGAACATCATGGGCCGGGCTGCGTTTCGCAAGACGGGCGGTCCTGATCATGTCCTCGTTTGCGTCCGCCGGGCCGAAACCCCACGCGGTGGTGGCATCACCCATGCCGATATCGAAGGCGCTGCCCGAGGTGCGGCCGATGGCAAGACCCGCTCCCAGCACGGTAAGCAGCCGGTCGGGCAGGGCAACCCATCCGCCGGGTCGTGCGGCGTTCAAGCGGTTCAGGTCGCTTTCAGGCCTCCAGGTGGACATTTGTTTGTCGACTTCAGTCACGGCGTCGGCCATCGCCTTGCGGGCGGGGACGACATCGAAACCCGATTGCATGTGAAAGAGGGCGGACCAGCGCGTGCCCATGGTCGGACCGTTCATCGCATGGCGCGTCATGTCAGTAGACGTCCTCGGCATAGCGGCCAGTGGCTTTCAGGAGTGCGAGGTTGAAGCCCTGTGCCGCGAGAATGTCGGCAAGGACGGCGGCAACGGCCGCCGCCATGTCCCGGCTCCCGCAGATGAGAACCTGACCGCCTGCGGCAATGAGCTTGCCGATGCGCTCGCCGTCCTTACGCACAATATCCTGCACATAGGCCGGGCTTGCAGTTCGTGAAAAGGCTGTCGATACCGAGGTCAGCCGGCCATCCTTTTTCCAGTAGGAAAGCTCCTCGGCGTAAAGCGCGTCGCTGGCGGGATGGCGAGTTCCGAAATAGAGATGCATGGGGCGGCGTGCCCGGTTTCGGCGGGCGAAGCCGGCAAGCGGACCGATACCGGCGCCGGCGCCGATGAGAATGACCGGCTTGCCTCCCCGGGCCGGGCGGAAGGAGGGGTTTGGGCGCACGAAGGCCGCGACGGTATCCCGCGGTTTCAATGCGGTGAGTTGGCTTGAGCAAAGTCCTCCCACTTGCTGGCGCACGCAGATTTCGAGAAAGCCATCCTTGGTACCGGAAGCAAGGGAGTAGAAGCGCGGCAGATCCGAGCCCTGTGGCACGATGCCGATCAGGTCTCCGGCCTCGAACCGCGGGAAGCCCTTGCCCGTCAGGCGTTGCCAGAGCGAAACCTTCGGCAGGGCAAAGCGCAGGATGGCCGTGGTCGCCTGTACGCTTGCGCCATAGTCGCGGCGGGATATCAGCGGCAATCTCCAGGTCTTTGGGGCGATCTGTTGGTGCTTCAGCTCGAAATCGAGCCCAAGCGCCTCAGCCAGGAGACGTCCCCAGCGGGCGAAATCCTGTGGCGATTGGCGGTTTACCGTGTCGAAGGGGATGAGGGAGGCCCAGCCCTTGTCCTTGGCTATCGCCGCGATCTCGCCGGCGAAACCGCAGAAGGCCGGGAAGCTGCGATCGCCGAAACCGAGCACGGCGAGCGGCAGGCCGGGCTTTGCGGGCGTACGCTCGAAACGTTGGATGAAGCCCACGGCGGAGGCGGGCGCTGCGCCATCGCCATAGGTGGCGGCGAGCAGAATGACACGCCGCGCCTTCGGCCAGCGGGCCGGTTCGAAATTGGACATCGGGCCGACATGGACGCGAAGACCCTCCGCGGAAAGAGCGGCCTGCAGCGTATTGGCAAAGCCTCGGGTCGTGCCGCTCTCACTGCCGACGAGCAGGATCGTATCGGCCTCGCCAGCATCCGCCGAGGTTGCTCTTGGGGCGCGGCGCCTTTCGAGCCAGACAATCAGGCCTGTCCAGCCGAGAACAGGAACCGTAAGCGCAGAGAACCCGAGGAGGAGCCCGAGCCAGGCCAAGCCGTACCCGGTGTGCAGCATGGTGATGAGGCGCGTGACCCTGTCGACCAAGCCGGCGTCCGACCAGGCCAGCAGCGAACCGTTGCCCTGGTCGATGTAAGCTTCGCCTGCTGCCATCTTGAGTGTGAAAACGTCCGTTGCGTCGCCCGGGGCAGGGAAATTCAGCGAGAGCAGGTCATTGACCGGCGTCTCTTGAAGCAGAGTGACGGACGTGAGCGCCACCCCGGTCTTGCCGCTGACGTCGGCCGGGAAGGCAGGTGCAACCGCGCCGTCCGGCAGCAGGCCGAAAACAACAGCTGTCATCCAGAGCGCAGTGAGCGAGGAGAGGAAGAGACCCGGCAGAGCTAGGCGCGAGACGACGGCGTGTAAACGTCCGTCGCCGGTGCCGCGAACGGAATTCAGAACGAAACGCCAGCCGCCGGCGCGCCGTGCCATCACGAACAGCCCGGAAATTGCGAGGGCAAGCATAACCGCTGCACCGCCCGCAGTTATGAAGCGTCCAGTATCATCGAGGAAAAGCGAGCGATGGAGATTGGTCAACCAGCGCTCCAGATCCGAGGTGTCGGCGCTGCCGGCCGGCGTGCCAGTGGCAGGGTCGATGACAGCGGAGGCGGGTTGGTCGCCTTCGTAGTAGTAGGCGGTGAACCGCCCGGACGGCGCGCGTCTGATCTGTTCCACCGTAGGTTCTGCCGCCTGGACTCGCGCGGCGAGTTCGGCAACGCTGATGTGCTGCGCGGCAGGCATGGTGAGCGCCTCTGCGGCGGGGAAGATCGACAGTGCGGCTCCGCTCAGCGCGACGACGCTGAGAAGCACCGAGCCGATTAGCCCAAACCAGCGGTGAAGCGAGCGCGTCATGGCGAGCGTCCTTCCCGCTCAACGCGCATAGCTGAAGGCGGCGATGTAGCGCGTGCCCTTCAACTTCTGCCCCGAGCCGGTCGATGTCAGCGGCACCACGATCTCGTTTGGGCTGTCGCGCATGTCTTCCACGGCGGAGTCGATGTGAAGCTGATAGCCGGCATCGAACAGCGTATCGGCAAGATCGACCGTGACCTTGAGTGAACGGCCGGCACCAACGCTGGCACCCGTGATGCCGTTGATCTCGGCGGCATTGCCACCGGTGGCGCGGTACCAGCCAGTGAGATGCTCGTAATACCTGGTCTTGCCGCCCGCCATCCAAAGGCTGCCGACATATTTGCCCTGCGCATCGGTGACGTAATAGGCAAGGTAGGCACCATCCCCGCCGTAGTTGCGCATGTTGGTGGTGAAGGTCACTTCGCGCGCCATGGCAAGGCCGGGAACGGTAAGGGCCGTGGTGACTGCAAGCATGGCGATAAGGGATTTCATTCTCATCGATATTCTCCTTTGACTTGACGGTTCAGTTCGTCTGGACCCGCGGCCTGGAACCAGGCGTGAAAAGGCCGTTGCTGGGCGGGGTGGCGTTTTGTTGCTGCCCGCCGCCGCCTCGACTGCAGGCATCGTCATCCTCGCCTTCGCAGTCATCGGCGGCGTAACGGCCGTCGTCGTGACGGAGGCGATGCTCCTCCTTGCGATTATCGTCCTCGCTCTCTTGATAGCCGGCTGGTACGGCGCCGGCGGCGGCACTCTCCGGTGCGGGGAACGGCATGGCCAGACTGCCGAGGGGTGCGAGAAAGCCGATGCCGGCGCAAGCGGCCAGAAGAAATTTGCGGTACGTCATAAGTGACCTCAGTTGGCTACCTTTGTGGGGGGGGGCTCGGCGATCTTCGGGGCGTTCATCGAGTTGGATGACTTCAAGCGTCACCGGATCGATTTTCGCTTCGAAGCGACGGCCGTCCTTGTCGGTGCCCTGGAGTTCGTAACAACCGTCATCGATCTTGATGCGCTTCAGCGTCCAACCTCGTTGCCCGGCCATGGCGCGAACCGCCGCATGCGTCTTCCAATTGCTGATCGGAACGTCGCAGTCGTCTCTTGCCTGAGCGGATGTCACGGCCATGACGGCGAGCGCCAAGATGGGCAAGGTGCCGGTTTTCATTCTTGTTTCCTCTCATTTCGGTCTGATCAATTGCGTTCCAAGCTGACCGGCGCCTGACAAACCGCGCGACATTGCTTCAGCTTCCCGTAAGTTGGCAGGTGGACTAGGAGACGAAAGAGAGAGAGGGAGGGAGGGACGCGATGCGGGTTCTACTAATCGAGGACGATACGGCGCTGGGCGCGGCCATTCGCGACCAGATCGCAGCCGACGGCCATTCCGTCGATTGGGTGAACCGTCTCGACCAAGCGGGCGATGCAATCGTTGCGGCTGCTTATGATCTGGTGCTGCTCGATCTGATGCTGCCCGATGGGCTTGGCATTCCCTTTCTGAAGGGGTTGCGTGGGCGCGGCGACGTGACGCCGGTCATGATCCTGACAGCGCTCGACCAGGTCACTGACCGTATTGCCGGATTGAATGCCGGCGCTGACGATTACATGGTGAAGCCCTTCGATCTTGCGGAGCTTTCGGCGCGGATCGGGTCGGTGGCGCGCCGTTATGCCGGCAATCCCAATCCCAACATCACGCTTGGCCCGCTCGCCATCGATCTCGCCGCCAGAAGCATCACTCTGAATGGCAAGGCCATTGTTCTAACGGCGCGGGAATGGGTCCTGTTTGAGGCCTTCCTGCAACGTCCCGGCCAGCTTCTTTCGAAGGCGCAGCTCGAAGAGCGGCTCTATTCCTTCGATAGGGAAATCGACAGCAACGCCATCGAGGTCCATGTGAGCCGGTTGCGCAAGAAGCTCGGTACTCATGTGATCGAGACCGAGCGCGGGCTCGGCTATCGTCTGGGACGGCCATGAGGATCGGCGCTTCGATCCAGACGCGCTTGGCGCTCGCCCTTGGGCTTTCAGTGACGCTGCTATGGCTTGCGGCGGCAGCAGTAACCGCGCACCGCCTTGGCGGGCAGATGGAAGAGGTGTTCGATGATGGCCTGAAGGCAACAGCGCAACGCATTTTGCCGATTGCCCGGCACGACCTGCGCGAAGGCCATCAAGGCCGCGATGCGACTGATTACGACGACAATGGTGAGGACGACGACGGTGATGGACGCATCGACCGAGAGGCTCGCTACGGCGAAGACGTAAGCTTCATCGTGCGTGACCAAAACGGGCAGGTTCTGCTCGGTTCGAAGGGAGCGGATGCTTCGAGCTTCCCACCCTTCACGAAGCGCGGCTTTCTACGAACCGCAACGCACCAGCTCTATTACGATACGAGCTTCGATGGGAACCTGACGATTGCCGTCGCCGAACCGCTTGACCATCGCACGGAATTGTCACGCAAGATGCTGTTGGGCCTCGTGCTGCCGCTGATCGTGGTGATCCCTCTCAGCCTGCTCGCGATATACCTCGCGGTGCGCCGCTCCTTACGGCCGGTGCGCGCGCTTAGGCAGGAGCTGGCCAATCGCGGCGCGCAGGATTTGTCGCCCGTCACCGACAGTGGCCTGCCGACCGAGCTTCTCCCGATTTCGGCAGGTGTCAACCAGCTTCTGGATCGCCTGACGGCAGCGTTCCACGCCGAGCGCGCCTTTGCAGCCAATGCCGCGCACGAGCTTCGTACGCCGGTGGCCGGCGCAATCGCGCAGGCGCAACGCATTCGCTCCGAGACCAAGGAAAAGCTGACGAGCCAGCGGGCGACGGAGATCGAAACGACGCTGAAGCGGTTGATGCGCATATCGGAAAAACTGATGCAACTGGCTCGCGCCGAGGGTGGGCGTCTACAAAGTGACGAGCCTTCCGATCTCAGAACCGTCCTGCAGATGGTCCTTCAGGATTTTGCCCGGGCAGGAGAGGGGCGCATCGCGCTGAGATTGCCGCAGGTACCGGTGCTTTCCACGCTGGACCCCGATACGGTCGGTATTCTTTGCCGTAACCTGATTGAGAACGCCTTGAAGCATGGTGCGCAGCATGGCTTCGTCGAGGTTTCACTGGAACCCGGCGGCTTGTTGACTGTTGCCAATGACGGCCCGAACCTGCCGGCCGATGCCTTGGACCGTCTGATGCGGCGGTTCGAGCGCGGGGCCGGCAAGATTGGTGGAACGGGCCTCGGGCTCGCTATCGTAACGGCCATCGCCGATCGCATTGGAGCCGATGTACAGATTGTCTCTCCGCGACCCGTAAAAAACGAAGGTGTTCAGGTTGATATCAAGCTGCCTGTCGCCAACCATTGACAGGAACTCCGGCCTTGTCTCGAATATCACTGGGATAATCTGCCTCGAAGGCCGCTCATCGTCTCGGCTAAACGGTTTTCAGCAATCGCAGCAGCGCAACTGTTTCCGTTGGAGTTCCGCGTTTGAAGCCGATATCAGCTTACATCTGCTTGTCGTGAAATTTGTGCTCGAAGTCAGCAATGGGTCGTCGTGCCCTGGATCTTTCGATGGAGCAAATACCCGGTGTCAGGGACAGGGAAAGTGGCCGATTCAAAATGATCTGGCCGCGGATCTGGGACGGATCAGGGTGGTGGTTCGTCGCCGCATGCGCGACGGCAAGCACGGTCGCGTGAGCTTTCAGGTCGATCTTGAGCGATCATCCCACCGGGACGCTCCGTCACCAACGGGCGCTTGGCCATGGCATGCTGTAATCTGTATTGTGGAGCCGCGCGCCACTGCCAACCCCGAATTTTGCGGGCGCGATTGAAAGAAGGCGGCGGGCCCTCATGTTTGCCCACCGCCCACCCCTCCCGGCGTCCGCCGCCACGGTCGGGAGGAGAGGTGAGCCTATCTGAGCCAGGCCACGGTTTGTATCCAAGCAGACAAACAAAGATGCGGTGTCATTCGACAGTCACATAAGCATTTGTGAGGAGTGTTTTGCCGACAGGCGAATGTCATTGAAGTTGCTGCGATCATTGTCGCGGTGCCTGTGGATAGGCTGTGGATATCCGGTGGATGACGGGATCAATCAGCGCGCGATAACGTCGCAGGCTCCAATCGCATGTTGCCTATCCGTTCCGAATCTCATCATTCTGCCGTTGCTGCTGTCGACCTCCGCCGCAAACGTCGTCGATCGCACGCCACGGGGCGCTCCGACTGATGTCGTGGAGCGCCCTTTTCTTTACCGTCTGGGTGACGGAAACTGCGACATCGTGTTTTGGTCAACTTGGCGGGCTGAGCCTCGCATATCGTTGCGCATGCCATAGTTTACGCGAATCGGTCGTCGATCAATCGGGCGACGCCCACGCCGGTGACAGGCCGGCACATGTTCATAACGGGAGTTTGATGATGGAATATCGACGTTTGGGAAAGTCGGGCCTGAAAGTGAGCGAGTTCTCCTTCGGTTCCTGGGTCACATTCGGCAAGCAGGTCGATGGAGGCGACGCCGTTGACCTCATGAAGCTTGCCTACGACAACGGGGTGAACTTCTTCGACAATGCCGAAGGATACGAGAGCGGCAAGTCCGAGATCGTGATGGGCGAGGCGCTCAGCAAGCTTGGCTGGAGCCGCGACAGCTTCGTCGTCTCCAGCAAGGTCTTCTGGGGAGGCCAGAAGCCGACGCAGCGCGGCCTGTCGCGCAAGCATGTGACCGATGCCTGCCACGCAGCGCTCAAGCGGCTTCAGGTCGACTACCTCGACCTTTATTTCTGCCACCGCCCGGATATCGACACACCGATCGAGGAAACGGTCCGGGCGATGCACGATCTCGTCGCCCAGGGCAAGGTGCTCTATTGGGGCACGTCGGAATGGTCCGCGCAGCAATTGACGGAAGCCTATGCCGTCGCCCGGGATTTGCGCATCACGCCGCCGACCATGGAACAGCCGCAGTACAACATCTTCGAACGCCAGAAGGTCGAGTCTGACTATCTGCCGCTCTATGACCTGATCGGCCTTGGCACCACGATCTGGTCGCCGCTCGCCTCGGGCGTCCTGACCGGTAAATACAATAATGGTGTGCCCGCCGACAGCCGTATGAACCTGCCGGGCTACGAATGGCTGAAGGAAAAGTGGTCCAGTGAGGCCGGCCTTGCCCAGCTCAAACATGTTGGCGAGCTCGCAAAGCTCGCGGACGAGATCGGCATGTCGATCACGCATCTCGCCCTTTTGTGGTGCCTCGCCAACCGGAACGTCTCGACGGTCATTCTTGGAGCCTCGCGCGCCAGCCAGCTGCAGGACAATCTCGCAGCCCTCTCACACCGAGAGAAGATGACGTCTGACGTGCTGGACCGGATCGACACAATCGTCGGAAACAAACCCGAAGGACCACGTCGCTTCTGAAGAAAACAAACCTCCCTCGACAGGTCAGATTAAGGCTCGTCGAGGGAAGCGCGGCTTGACAATGTGACGACACGCGTTGCATTTTCGCCACAATGCGTTGCTTAAAGGTCACGCAAGGGTTTTGGACATTCGCTCCCGATCGAGTCGTTGCAGCGCTGGCTTTTTAAGCCGGCGTTGCTTGGTTTTCGATCGGGTGGCGAGGGCGGCAGGTGCCGTCTGAAGAGAGGCCGAATGACGCAGGATGGGGTATCGCCGGCGGCGGCGGGCGAGACGGTGACGACAGTGACCGACCGCCGCGCCCTTTTTGCCGTGCCCGGCCTCGTGCTCGCCGGCGGGGCGCTTCTCTGCGCCACGGCGACGTTGTTCGTGCTGCTCGGCCTGACGCCGATCGCGCCGACATCGCATGTCGTCATCACCTCGGTGATCGTCAATTCCTTCTTTGTCCTGACGCTGCTCGCCTTGATCGGCCGCGAGGTGGCAAGACTGCTCAAGGCGCGCACCCGCGGCCGTGCGGCAGCCCGCCTGCATATCCGCATCGTCGTGCTATTTTCGATCGTCGCGATCACGCCGGCGATCCTCGTCGCCATCTTCGCCAGTATCACGCTGAATGCCGGTCTTGACCGCTGGTTTGCCCTGCGCACCCAGTCGATCGTCAGTTCGTCGCGCAATATCGGCCAGGCCTACATGATGGAGAACGCCAGCTATCTGCAGGGGCAGACGGTCTCCATGGCCAACGACCTGGAGCGCAACCGCGCGCTCTACAGCCTCGACAGGACGGGTTTTGCCGACCTGATGACCCGCCAGGCGAGGGGCCGCGGCCTGCTCGGCGCCTTCCTAGTCGAGCGCGACGGCTCGGTGGTCGTCCAGGCCGACATCGCCACCGAAAAGCCGTTACCGGCCATTCCGCAGGACGCGCTGGAAAAGGCCGCCGCCGGCCAGCCGACGCTGATTCCGCCCGGCGTCACCAATCTCGTCGGTGCCATCATCAAGCTCGATGCCATCCAGAGCACCTTTCTCTATACGGTACGCGCCGTCGATCCCAAGGTCATGGGCGCCATGCGCATGATGGAGGAAAATGCCACCGAATACAGCTCGATGGAGGCGAACCGCTTCTCGCTGCAGGTCGCCTTCGCCGTGCTTTACATCGGTTTCGCGCTGATCGTGTTGTTGGCGGCGATCTGGACCGCGATCGCCGTCGCCGACCGCATCGTCCGGCCGATCCGCCTGCTGATCACCGCGGCCGACAGTGTTGCCTCGGGCAATATGGATATCGTCGTGCCGGTGCATGCTGTAGACGGCGACGTCGCCAATCTCTCGCGCACCTTCAACAAGATGATCTCGGAAATCCGCACGCAGCGCGATGAGATCCTCGAGGCCAAGGACGAGGTCGACGACCGCCGCCGCTTCATCGAGGCGGTTCTCTCGGGCGTCACCGCCGCCGTCATCGGCGTCGAGCAGGACCGCCGCATCGCCATCGTCAACAGCTCGGCCGAGACGCTGATGTCGCTGTCGGCAGACGAGATGCTCGGAAAGCAGCTGGTCGACATCGCGCCGGAGGTCGATCACGTACTGACCGAGGCGGCAGTGCGTTATCGCGGCGATTTCCGCAAGCAGATCGCGCTGGTGCGCGGCGGCACCGTGAGGACGCTGAGCGTGCAGGTCACCCGCGAGGAAGTGCGCGACATGAGCGAATCCTACGTGATCACACTCGACGACATCACCGATCTCGTCATCGCCCAGCGCTCCACCGCCTGGGGCGACGTGGCAAGGCGCATCGCCCACGAGATCAAGAACCCGCTGACGCCGATCCAGCTTTCCGCCGAGCGCATCCAGCGCCGCTACGGCAAGCAGATCGACCCCGGTGATCGGACCGTCTTCGACCAGTGCACGGATACGATCATCCGCCAGGTCGGCGATATCGGCCGCATGGTCGACGAATTCTCCGCCTTTGCCCGCATGCCGAAGCCGACCAAGGAGCCGAGCGATCTGCGCACTATCCTGCGCGACGCGATCTTCCTGCGTGAGATGGGCAACCATCACGTCACCTTCGAACAGGATTTTGGCGACCAGCCGCTGGAGGGCCTGTTCGACAGCCGCATGCTCGGCCAGGCCTTCGGAAATCTCATCAAGAATGCCGTCGAATCGATCGAGGCCGTTCCGAGCGACGAGCGGGACGAACGCAAGATTCTCGTCCGCGCCGCCCTCGATACCGGCCGCGACCGCTTCACCGTCGACGTGATCGACAATGGCCGCGGCCTGCCGGTGGAGAACCGCCACAGCATTCTGGAACCTTATATGACGATGCGCGAGAAGGGCACCGGCCTTGGCCTCGCCATCGTCAAGAAGATCATCGAGGAACATGGCGGGCAGCTCGAGCTGCATGATGCGCCCGCCGATTTTGACCGGGGACGAGGGGCCATGATCCGCGTGCATCTGCCACGCCTGGATCCGACGCCTGCCGCCCCCGCAGCCAATGACAAGGAAAGCGTTTATGGCCTCTGATATTCTCGTCGTCGACGATGAGCACGATATTCGCGAGATCGTTTCCGGCATTCTCTCGGACGAAGGGCACGAGACGCGCACGGCCCATGACAGCGACAGTGCGCTGGCGGCGATTTCCGATCGCGTGCCGCGGCTGATCTTCCTCGATATCTGGATGCAGGGCAGCAAGCTCGATGGCCTGTCGCTGCTCGACGAGATCAAGACCCGCCATCCGGAACTGCCCGTCGTGATGATCTCCGGCCACGGCAACATCGAGACCGCGGTCTCGGCGATCAAGCGCGGCGCCTTCGATTTCATCGAAAAGCCCTTCAAGGCCGACCGGCTGATCCTGATCGCCGAACGCGCGCTGGAGAATTCCAAGCTGAAGCGCGAGGTCTCGGATCTGAAGCGCCGCACCGGCGACGCGCTGGAGCTGATCGGCACATCGGTTGCCGTTTCGCAGCTGCGCCAGACGATCGAGAAGGTTGCACCGACCAACAGCCGCATCATGATCCTCGGCGCGTCGGGCTCCGGCAAGGAGCTGGTGGCGCGGATGATCCACAAGAAGTCGGCCCGCGCCAACGGCCCCTTCGTTGCGATCAACGCCGCCAACATCACGCCCGAGCGCATGGAAGTGGCGCTGTTCGGCACCGAGGGCACGCCAGGCCAGGCACGCAAGATCGGCGCGCTCGAGGAAGCCCATCGCGGCATCCTCTATCTCGACGAAGTCGGCGAGATGCCGCGCGAGACGCAGAACAAGATCCTCCGCGTGCTTGTCGATCAGCAGTTCGAGCGGGTCGGCGGCTCCAAGCGCGTCAAGGTCGATGTCCGCATCATCTCCTCGACCGCATACAATCTCGAGAGCCGCATCGCCGAGGGCTGGTTCCGCGAGGATCTCTACCATCGCCTTGCCGTCGTGCCGGTGCGTGTGCCCGCACTTGCCGAACGGCGCGAGGACATTCCCTTCCTCGTCGACCAGTTGATGCGCCAGATTTCCGAGCAGGCCGGCATCCGTCCGCGCCGCATCGGCGACGACGCCATGGCGGTGCTGCAGGCGCATGATTGGCCCGGCAACATCCGCCAGTTGCGCAACAATATCGAGCGGCTGATGATCCTTGCCCGCACCGACGGCCCGGATGCGCCGATCACCGCCGACATGCTGCCGACCGATCTCGGCGACATGCTGCCGAAGGTGTCCGCCAAGAACGACTATCACATCATGACGCTGCCGCTGCGCGAAGCCCGCGAGATGTTCGAGAAGGATTATCTGATCGCCCAGATCAACCGCTTCGGCGGCAATATCTCGCGCACCGCGGAATTCGTCGGCATGGAGCGTTCGGCGCTCCACCGCAAGCTGAAGTCGCTCGGCGTCTGAGTGTAACCGGCGCGGCCGACGCTGCGCCGCGTCCCATATTGCTTCCCGGAAAAGCCAGGTTTCCCATGCCGAGAATTGCCTATGTAAATGGCCGTTACGTCAAGCATTCCGATGCCAGCGTGCATATCGAGGATCGCGGCTACCAGTTTGCCGATGGCGTCTATGAGGTCTGCGAAGTGCGCCATGGCTATATCGTCGACCTCACGCGCCATCTGAACCGTCTCGACCGTTCGCTTGGTGAGTTGCGCATCGCCTGGCCGATGGGCCGGGCGGCGCTGACCCAGGTCATTCGCGAGACGCTGCGCCGCAACCATGTCCGCAATGGGCTTTTCTACATGCAGGTGACGCGCGGCGTCGCCCGCCGCGACCATGTCTTTCCGGCCGAGGGAACGCCGCCCTCGCTGGTCATCACCGCCAAGAGCACCGATGCCAGGATCATCGCCGCCAAGAACGCCAACGGCATCCGGGCGATCACCCTTGTCGACAATCGCTGGGACCGCGTCGACATCAAGTCCGTCGGCCTGCTGCCGAATGCCATGGCCCGCCAGCAGGCCAAGGAGGCCGGCGCCCAGGAAGCGATCTATGTCGACGGCGACGGCATGGTGAAGGAAGGGGCGGCGACCAATGTCTGGATCGTCGATCCGGACGGAACGCTAGTGACGCGACCGGCCGAACACGGCATTCTGCGCGGCATTACCCGCACCACTCTGATGGATGTCGGAGCCAAGCTGGGGTTGACGATCGCGGAGCGGAATTTCTCCGTTTCGGAGATGCTCGCAGCCCGCGAGGTCTTCCTCACTGCAGCCACAAGCATTTGTTTTCCGGTCGTTTCCGTCGATGGCCAGCCCATTGCCAACGGTCATCCGGGCAGCGTTTCGCAGAAAGTCCGCGAGGCCTTTTTCGACGTTGCGGAAAAGATTGCGATTTGATACCAAGATTTGCTGGGCAGGTGGAATGAGGATGCCACCGGTCTTCGCATGGTGAGGTTGATTGATATTCTACCGGCCAGATCAGGTCGGCAATAAAGAAAGAAGCGGCGCGATGGCGGAACGTTCTCAGAATCTTCAGGACTTATTTCTCAATACTGTTCGCAAGCAAAAGATTTCCCTGACAATCTTTCTGATCAACGGCGTGAAACTCACGGGCGTTGTTACGTCTTTTGACAATTTCTGTGTTCTTCTTCGCCGTGACGGCCATTCGCAGCTCGTGTATAAGCATGCGATCTCGACGATCATGCCGGGCCAGCCCATGCAGATGTTCGAGAGCGAAGAAGCAGCGTCCTAACAGGATCAGCCGTCATTTCGACACGCGATACCAAGAACGATTCGATCATCCCTGAGGCCGCCAAGCACAGGGACGACATGCGCGCGACTGTCGTCGTGCCGGTTCTGAAATCGCGCAGTCGCGGCGGCCAGAGCGAATCGGCCTCGACCCGCACGCCGGAAAGCCGGCTCGAAGAGGCGACTGGCCTTGCCCAGGCGATCGATCTCGATGTCGTCAACGGCTCTATCGTCCCGGTCAACGATCCGAGACCGGCCACACTGCTCGGCACCGGCAAGATCGAGGAGATCAAGGCGCTGCTCGACGAGCGCGATTCCGGTCTCGTCATCGTCGATCACCCGCTGACGCCGGTGCAGCAGCGCAACCTCGAAAAGGAATGGAACGCCAAGGTCATCGACCGGACGGGCCTCATCCTCGAAATCTTCGGCCGCCGCGCCTCCACCAAGGAAGGCACGCTGCAGGTCGATCTCGCCCATCTGAATTATCAGAAGGGCCGCCTGGTTCGGAGCTGGACCCACCTTGAACGCCAGCGCGGCGGCGGCGGCTTCATGGGCGGCCCCGGCGAAACCCAGATCGAAGCCGACCGGCGGATGCTGCAGGATCGCATCATCAAGCTCGAACGCGAGCTGGAGCAGGTCGTGCGCACCCGCCAGCTCCACCGCGCCAAGCGCCGCAAGGTGCCGCATCCGATCGTGGCGCTGGTCGGCTACACCAATGCCGGCAAGTCGACGTTGTTCAACCGCATCACCGGCGCCGGCGTGCTGGCCGAAGACATGCTCTTTGCCACGCTCGACCCGACGCTTCGGCGCATGAAGCTGCCGCACGGCCGCACCGTCATCCTGTCGGACACCGTCGGCTTTATCTCCGACCTGCCGACCCATCTCGTCGCCGCCTTCCGGGCGACGCTGGAAGAGGTGCTGGAAGCCGATCTCATCCTGCATGTCCGCGACATGTCCGATGCCGACAACCAGGCGCAGAGCTCCGACGTGATGCGTATCCTGAACGACCTCGGCATCGACGAAGCCGAAGCCGAAAAGCGTCTGATCGAGGTCTGGAACAAGATCGACCGGCTGGAGCCGGAGGTGCACGATGCCATGGTGCAGAAATCGGCCGGCGCCAGCAATGTGGTGGCGGTTTCGGCCGTCAGCGGCGAGGGCGTCGACACGCTGATGGAAGAGATCAGCCGCAGACTGTCCGGCGTGATGACCGTGGCGACAATCCGCCTTCCGGTCGACAAGCTGGCGCTGCTGCCCTGGCTTTACGACCATGCGATCGTCGATGGCCGCGAGGATAATGAGGACGGCACGATCACGCTCGATCTGCGCCTGTCCGAAACCGAAGCGACCGAACTCGAGCGCCGCATCGGCAACGGGCCGAAGTCTTCAAAGGAAGATTGGGAGCGGTAAGGCGCGCGCCTGGCGCAGTGCCACTGCTGTCGGGTTCGCGCTAATGGCTGCCCCTCACCCTAACCCTCTCCCCGTAAAAACGGGGCGAGGGGACGTGCCCTGCGAAAGGTTGTTGGGGAACGGAGAGGCTGCGGCATATCCCCTTCTCCCCGCAGGCGGGGAGAAGGTGGCGGCAGCCGGATGAGGGGCTGGCTTCGGCGATCAACAGAAATCGCCGGCGATAACTCACTCCGCCACGATCGCCCTTTCAATCGCTTTCGCCGCCTGCCAGATTTCCTCCATGCGTTCGAGACTGGCTGCCTCCAGCGTCTCGCCTTCTGCTTCAAGAACCCGTTCTATATGGCTGAACCGGCGCCGGAATTTCGTATTCGTTCCGCGCACTGCCTGCTCCGGATCGGCCTTCACATGTCGTCCGATATTGACGACCGCGAAGATCAGGTCGCCGAGCTCGTCGCTGACCTTTGCCTGATCGCCTTCGCGAAGGGCTGCCCGCAATTCGCCGATCTCCTCCTCGATCTTGTCGAGGATAGGCTCCGGCGCTGACCAGTCGAAGCCGACTTTGGCGGCGCGTTCCTGCAGCTTCAGCGCTTCCGTCAAAGCCGGGAAGCTGCGCTGTACGGAGCCGAGGAAGCCGCTGTTGAAGTCCTCGGTCAGGCCACGCCGTGACCGCCGCTCGGCGCGCTCGCGTTTCTCCGCCTGCTTGATCTCGTCCCATTGTATCTTCACCGCGTCCGGCGTATCCGCCGCCGAGCGGGCAAAGACGTGCGGGTGGCGGCGGATCATCTTGGCGGTGATGGCGTTGACCACGTCGCCGAAGGAAAATTCCCCGGCCTCCTCGGCCATGCGGGCATGAAAGACCACCTGCAGCAGCAGGTCGCCCAACTCATCGCAGAGGTCGTCCATATCGCCGCGCTCGATCGCGTCGGAGACCTCATAGGCCTCCTCGATCGTATAGGGCTTGATCGTCTCGAAATTCTGCACGATGTCCCAGGGGCAGCCGGTTTCGGGATGGCGCAGCGCCGCCATGATCTCGATCAGCCGCGAAATGTCTTTGGAAGGTTGCATGTTGCCTCGGTTCAGCAGGCTTAAGGTCGGTGGGCTCAGTTCAGGGGCCCTCAGTTCAGGGGGATGTCGTTGGCGCTCTTCGACGACTGATAGCTGGTCGACAGCGCGTCGTAGCGCGCCTTGATGCGGGCAGTCTGTGTCTTCAGCGCGGTCTTCAGCAGAGCCTCTTCGGTCTCGACCAGATCGGCGATGGCAAAACTGTTCCAGAAGGCGTTTTGCCTGCGGTAGCCGCCGGGTTCAAGCCCGAAGACCTCCTTCAGGATCTTCAGGTCGTGCGGAATGGCGAAGGCGTCACGTGAATCCTCGTGGCTGAAAAAATAGTAGAAATTGTCGAAGCCGGCCCAGGTGATCGCCGACATGCACATGGTGCAGGGTTCGTGCGTCGACAGGAAGATCAGATCCTTGGTCGGCGGCTTGTCGCCGAGCTCGTAAAAGCGCTTCAGCGTATGGACCTCGCCGTGCCAGAGCGGATTCTCCAGCTCGTTATTGGTCTCGGCGACGACAAGCGAAAGATCGGATTTCCTTAAGATCGCCGCACCGAACACCTTGTTGCCAAGCGAAACACCACGCTCTGTCAGCGGCAGGATATCCTCTTCCAGGACCGAAAGCAGGCGGGAGGCAATGGTCTTATCAGGCATGAAGGCCCTCCAGTTTTCCTCAGTCTATCGCCTTGGCGGCGCGAGTGAAATGCGTCAAGCACCGGTGGACGTCTTTTGTCACAGTCCTTATACTGCATTGCAGCAAGCGGGCTGGGAATATGCGGCTTTTTGGCAGCACGGGTGACTTTTCTCAAATCACTGACTGCACGAGCAAAAGAATACCCGCTTGCTTGGGCTTTCGAATTTCTGTTCCTTCAATCCCTTGTCCATCAAGGGCATATTCCGGCAACCTCGAAGTGGATTGATGATGCCTCCCAGGACTGAACAGCTTTCGGTATTTCCCGCCTTCTTTCGCGTGGAAGGCTTGAAGACGGCTGTCTTCGGCAATGGCGACGAAGCTTTCGCCAAGGTGCGGCTGCTGCTGAACACAAAGGCGCGGATCATTGCCTATGCCGACCGGCCGGAAGCCGATTACCACGCCTTCCTGATCGCCAACCGGATCGAGACCGTGCGCGCTGCCTTCTCCGCCGAACAGGTCGAGGGTTCAGCGCTCGTCTTCGCCGCAACCGGCAATGAAACCGATGACCGCAGCATCGTCGATGCCGCCCGCGCTACCAGAATTCCGGCCAATGCCGTCGATCAGCCTGATTACTGCGATTTCTTCACGCCGGCGCTGGTCAATCGCGCCCCCGTCGCCGTTGCGATCGGCACCGAAGGGGCAGGGCCGGTTCTGGCGCAGATGATCCGCGCGCAGATCGACCAGCTTCTTTCGCCCTCGCTCGGCCGTCTTGCCGGTCTGGCGACGAGCTACCGCAAGGCCGTCGAACAACTGATTCCCAGAGGCGTCTCCCGCCGGGTCTTCTGGCGCCGCTTCTTCTCCGGCGCCGTGGCCGATGCGGTCGCCAACGGCAACCTGCCGCAGGCCCGCCATGCCGCCGACCGGCTGCTGCACGCGATGGACAAGGTCGCCGGCCACGTCTGGCTGGTCGGCGCCGGTCCGGGTGCCGAAGATCTGCTGACGCTGCGTGCCCAGCGCGTGATGATGGAAGCCGATGTCATCGTCTATGACGCGCTGGTGCCGCAGGCGATCGTTGACATGGGCCGCCGCGATGCCGAGCGGCTTTCCGTCGGCAAGCGCAAGGGCTGCCACTCGAAGTCGCAGGAAGAAATCAACGACCTGCTGGTCGATCTCGGCCGCCAGGGCAAGCGTGTCGTCCGTCTGAAATCCGGCGATCCGCTGGTCTATGGCCGGGCAGGGGAAGAAATGGCGGCACTGCGCGCTGCCGACGTCACCTATGAGGTCGTGCCTGGTATCACCTCGGCTTTCGCCGCCGCAGCCGATTTCGAGCTGCCGCTGACACTGCGCGGCGTCGCCTCCTCGCTGGTCTTCACCACAGGCCATGATCTAACCGGCGACGTGCTGCCCGATTGGGCAAGCCTTGCCGTTTCCGGCGCGACGATCGCCGTCTATATGGGCCGCACGGTTGCTGCCTCCGTCGCCGAGCGGCTGATGCAGGCGGGCATTCCGTCTGAGACCACCGTCGCTGTCATCGAAAATGCCAGCCGCGCCGATCGCCGCCTGCTGCATGGCACGCTCGCCGATCTGCCCGATCTGCAGCGCCGCGACGAGTTGACCGGGCCTGTCATGGTCATCATCGGCGATGCGGTCGCCGGCGCTAATTTCGAACTGTCCGAGCCCTTGGTGCGCGCAAACGCCCGGCTCGAGGAACTTGCAAGGAGCTGAATATGGGTGACAAGGTTCTGACCGCCAACCGGCTGACGGACGGCATTGCCGTCTGGCTGGATGCGAACGGCAAGTGGTCCACCTCGCTGCAGGAGGCGCTTGTTGCCCGTCATGCCGAGGCCGTCGCTGCGCTGGAGGCGATCGGCAAGAAATCCTATGCCGACAACGAGGTCGTTGACGTCGCCGTCGTCGACGTTCAGGAAACCAACGGCATTCTCTGGCCGCTTCGCCTTCGCGAGCGCATCCGTGCACAAGGCCCGACCATGGAATATGCCCCGGGCTACGCTCCTGCCGATCCCGAATTCATTGCAGTCTGAGGAAGACGATGTACCGTTACGACGAATTTGACCATGCCTTTGTTACCGAGCGCGTCGAGCAGTTTCGCGATCAGGTCGAGCGCCGCCTTTCCGGCGAGCTCGCCGAGGACGCGTTCAAGCCGCTGCGCCTGATGAACGGCGTCTACCTGCAGCTCCACGCCTACATGCTGCGCATCGCCATTCCCTATGGCACGCTGAGCTCGCGCCAGCTGCGCATGCTCGCCCATATCGCCCGCACCTATGACCGCGGCTATGGCCACTTCACCACGCGCCAGAACCTGCAGTTCAACTGGCCGAAACTGTGCGATATTCCCGATGCGCTGGCCGACCTTGCCAGCGTCGAGATGCATGCGCTGCAGACCTCGGGCAACTGCATCAGAAACGTCACGGCCGATCACTTCGCCGGTGCCGCCGCCGATGAGATCGCCGATCCGCGTCCTTACGCTGAAATCCTGCGCCAGTGGTCGTCGGTCCACCCGGAATTCTCCTTCCTGCCGCGCAAGTTCAAGATCGCCGTCACCGGCGCCGAGCGCGACCGCGCCGCAATCCAGGTCCATGATATCGGCCTGCACGTGAAGAAGAACGACAAGGGCGAGATCGGCTTTGCCGTCTATGTCGGCGGTGGCCAGGGCCGTACGCCGATGATCGCCAAGCTGATCCGCGACTTCCTGCCCGAGGAAGACCTGCTCTCCTACACCACGGCAATCGTGCGCGTGTACAATCTGCACGGCCGCCGCGACAACAAATACAAGGCCCGCATCAAGATCCTCGTGCACGAAACCGGCACCGAGGAGCTGACGCGCCAGGTGGAAGCCGAATTCGCCGCGCTGAAGGATACCGAGCTCAAGCTGCCGGAAAAGGACGTCCAGTCGATTGCTGCCTATTTCGCGCCGCCTGATCTGCCCCAGCGCGCCGAAGGCTGGGAAAACCTTGCCCGCTGGAAGAAGGCCGATTCCGGTTTCTCCCGCTGGGTCCAGCAAAACGTGCAGCCGCACAAGAACCCCGATTACGGCATGGTGACGATCTCGCTGAAGCCGATCGGCGGCATTCCGGGCGACGCTTCCGATGCGCAGATGGATGCGATTGCCGATCTTGCCGAGGAATATGCCTTCGACGAAATTCGCGTCAGCCATGAGCAGAACCTGATCCTGCCGCATGTGGCGCTCGCCGATCTCGAGGCCGTCTATCGCGGCCTCGTCGCCATCAATCTCGCCGAAGCCAATGCCGGCCTGATCACCGATATTATTGCCTGTCCCGGGCTGGACTACTGCGCGCTCGCCAATGCGCGCTCCATTCCGTTGGCGCAGGAAATCTCCCGCCGCTTCGGCAATGCCGAGCGCCAGGCCGAGATCGGCGAGCTGAAGATCAAGATCTCCGGCTGCATCAATGCCTGCGGCCATCACCATGTCGGCCATATCGGCCTGCTCGGTGTGGAGAAGAAGGGCGCCGAACTCTACCAGATCACGCTCGGCGGCTCCGGCGACGAACATACCTCGATCGGCGAAATCATCGGCCGCGGCTTCGAGCCGGACCGGGTGACGGACGCGATCGAGACGATTGTCGACACCTATCTCGGCCTGCGCCTCGATCATTCCGAGAACTTCCTCGCCGCCTATCGCCGCGTCGGACCGCAGCCGTTCAAGACTGCGCTCTACGGCTCGGCCGCCGAAGCGGCATAAGGAGGGGATGATGACGAAGATCTGGAGAGAAACCGGTTTTGTCGAAAACGATCCCTGGGTGATCGAGACCGACGAGGTGAAGGCGACCGAGGAGCAAAAGCCGCTGCTCGGTCTCGACGAACTGATCGCCAAGGCCGACGAAAGCAACGATGTCGGCCTCGGCGTGCTGATTAAGCCGGCCGACGACGTGCGCCGGCTGGAGCCTTATCTCTATCGCCTCGAAATCGTTGCGGTCGCCTTTCCGGCTTTCAACGACGGCCGCGCCTTCAGCCATGCCTCGCTGCTGCGCCAGCGCCTCGGCTACACCAACGAACTGCGCGCCGTTGGTGACGTGCTGATCGATCAGGTGCCGCTGATGCTGCGCGTCGGCATCGACAGCTTTTCGGTCACCAACGCCACTGCGCTGAAGCGTCTTTCCGAAAACCGTCTTCCCGCCATTCCCCATCATTATCAGCCGGCGGTGCGTGACGCCGAAGCGGGCAAGGGCTATAGTTGGCGCCGTCAGGCGAAGCCGGCCGCATGAGCGACCGGTTCGTCCTCGTTTGATGACGGAACGGTAGCATGAAGACATTCGAAGTGGCGGTAATCGGTGGCGGTCTGGCCGGCATGATTGCCGCAATCGCGCTGGCGCGCGGCGGCCGCAGCGTGGCGCTGGTGGCACCCCTCGCTCCGAAAGAGGATCGGCGCACCACGGCGCTGATGGATCAGTCGATCCGCTTCCTCGATCGCCTGGCGCTCTGGGAAAAACTCCGCCCCGCAGCCGCCCCTCTCACCAGCATGCGCATCGTCGACGGCACCGATCGGCTGCTGCGCGCGCCGACCACCACCTTTCGCGCGGCCGAGGTCGGCCTCGATGCCTTCGGCTACAATTTCCCCAACAAGGCGCTGACCGGCATTCTCGAAGAGGCCGCGGCCGGCGAGGGCAATATTACCCGCTCCACCGATATGGCCGAATCGATCGAAATATCGGCCGAGGCCGTCTCGATCACGCTGGCCGGCGGCGAGACGCTGTCGGCCGATTTTGCCGTCGGCGCCGATGGCCGCGGCTCGAAGCTGCGCGAGACATCAGGCATTGCCGTGCGCAACTGGTCCTATCCGCAAGCGGCCATGGTGCTGAATTTCGCCCATTCGCTGCCGCACCAGAACATCTCGACCGAATTCCACACCAAACATGGCCCCTTCACCCAGGTTCCGCTGCCGGGAAGCCGCTCCAGCCTGGTCTGGGTGCAGGATCCGGCCGACGCGGCGAGCCGCATGGAATTGCCGCTTGCCGAGCTCGGCGCTCTCGTCGAGGCGCGCATGCAATCCATGCTCGGCAAGGTTGACGTCGAGGAGGGCGTCCAGGTCTGGCCGCTCTCCGGCATGATGGCGCATCGCTTCGGCAAGGGGCGCATCGCGCTGATCGGTGAGGCCGCCCATGTCTTCCCGCCGATCGGGGCGCAGGGGCTGAACCTCAGCCTGCGCGATATCATGGCGCTTGCCGATATCCTCTGCGACCGGGCGGAATTGCCGGTGCCGGCCGATGCCGGCGAAAGCTTCGACCGCAGGCGCCGCGCCGACATCATGACGCGCACGGCCAGTGTCGATCTTCTTAACCGCTCGCTGCTTTCGGATTTCCTGCCCGTCCAGATGCTGCGCGCTGCCGGCCTGCATATCCTCTCGGCCATACCGCCGCTGCGCAATATCGTCATGCGCGAGGGCATCGAGCCCGGCCGCGGCTTCCGCGATATTCCGGAGGCGCTACGGGAAAAGCTGAAGCGGAAGAAGGCCTGATCGGATCACGATCAGCCAGAGCGAAACAGTGACCACCGAAAACACCGTCGTGATCAGGATCGTCGCCGAGGCGCGCTCCTGCCAGACACCATATTGCTGGCCGATGACGAAGACGTTGGTCGCCGTCGGCAGTGAGGCGAGCAGCACGGCGGCCTGGATCCAGACCGGCTCGAAGCCGCCGACCGCCGTCAGCGCAACGAAAACCGCGATCGGATGCAGGATGAGCTTCGCCGGCACGATATAGGAGATCTCAGCCGGGATCCGCTTCAGCGGCCGCAGCGCCAGCGTCACGCCCATGGCAAAGAGCGCACAGGGAGCCGCCGCCTGGGCGAGATAGTCGACGAGGCGCTGAAACGCCAGCGGCGGGTCGATGTGCAAGGCAGCCACGGCAAAGCCAAGCGTCATCGACAGGATGAAGGGATGCAGCGCGACCTTTCGCACGATATCGGCGATGAGCCGGCGGGCTGAACGCTTGTCGTCGCCGGCTGCCGCCATCAGCGCTGGCGCCATGATGAAATGCAGCGCGTTTTCGAAGCAGATGATCAGCGCCACCGGCACGGCTGCGCCTTCGCCGAGCGCCAAGAGTGCCAGGCCTGGCCCCATATAGCCGATATTGCCATAGGCGCCGGCAAAGGACTGGATAGTGCAATCGGCCAGCGAATTGCCGCGCAAGAGACGGCCGATGACGAAAAGCAGGATGAAGACCGCATAGGTCGCCGCAATATCGGTGACGATGAAGTCGACGCGCGTCAGCTCTTCGATCGGCGTGCGCGAGACGAGCTTGAAGAACAGAGCGGGCAGGGCGGCGTAAATGATGAAGGTGTTCAGCCAGCCGAGTGCTTCGGCTGGCTGCTTCGTCGCCTTGGCGGCGATGTAACCGATCAGGATCAGGCCGAAGAACGGCAATAGCAGGCTGACGATATCGGCCAAGAGGTCTTCCAGAGCGCGGGGATGATCGGCGGGTCAGGATCTGACTTAAGCAATTCCAGCAAAAGTGTGTAGCGGTTTTTCGTCCGGAATTGCGCAGAAACAAGAGCAATTCCAGCAAAACTGTGTAGTGGTTTAGCGTTCGGAATTGCTCAAAAACAAACCAGTAGAGCGTGGACTCATTCACGCGATGAGTACACGCTCTAAGATCCCAATCCAGCAAGCGATCAGTAGTCCCAGAAGGCCGCTACCCAGCGAAAGGCGTCGCCGTCGGTCGCCACCCGACCGACAGACGGGAACGGCAGGTGAGTGGCCACCAGCTGCTCGCCGGTATCCGCCAGTTCCCGCAGAAGACGGAGGCGAACGCGCGCCGCCTCCTCGGGGTCGTGTTCGAAGCCATTGTACCAGTCGGGGTGTTCGAACCCGACCGCGAACACGGCGTCGCCGGCAAACATCAGCCTGTCGCCGCCGGACGCCAGGCGGATCACGCTGTGCCCGGGCGTGTGGCCGCCGGTGCGATGGACGACCACGCCCGGCGCCACCTCGTACTCGTCATCGAACAGCCTGAAATGGCTGCGATACTCTTCGGCGAACCGCTTGGCGGTCGCCCGAAGCGCGTCCGGGAACCCCGGCGGCATGGAGACCCGGGAGAAATCGGGCGCCTCCCAGAACTTGACCTCGGCGGCGGCCACGTGGATCCGCAGGTCCGGACGCAGCTGGTCCTTCACCCCGTCGACGAGCAGCCCGCCAATATGGTCCATGTGCATATGGGTCAGCACCACGTCGGTCACCGACGCAAGATCGATGCCGGCCGCCTCCAGTCGCTTGATCAGCTGCCCGGCCCGCGGCAGGTGCAAGTCCGGGTCGATCCCCAGCCCGGCGTCGAGCAGTATGGTCTGGTCGCCGCTGCGCACCACGACCACGTTCAGCGCCCAGTCGAAAGCATCCGCTGGCAGGAACATGTCTTTCAGCCAGGTCGCTCGGACGGCGGGATCGATGTTGTGTCCCAGCATCGCGGTAGGGAGCGGTAGCACTCCATCGCTGACCACCAGCACCTCAATCTCGCCGATCCGCACTGCGTAGCGCGACGGAACCAATTCGTCCAGCCGAGGTCTGCCGGTGTGTGCGGTGTTTTCCAGGCTCATCTTTGTCTCAAGGTTCATGTTCGTCTCCTTCTGACCGCCGCCTTAAACACGGCATCGACGAGGCTACATGGAGGCGTGTTTGCGATCGATTGGTCGAGGGACAAGGACGAGTGGGGCCGAGGGACAGGGCAAGCCATACCACGGCATAGGTGCAGGCCTCGCTTTTTGCTGCCGGCGTGGTGCTGATGGGGGCGGCGTCGATCAGATCGGCGAACGCGGCAAGCCTGCTACCGCCATTTCTCGATGAGAAATTCCGAAGACGGTGCAGTGGCCGGTCGGTAAAGTCCGTCAGAGCGTGTCGATCAGGCCTCCGTCCACGCGCATTGAAGCTCCAGTCGTTGCGGACGCCAAAGGGGAGGCCAGATAGGTGACGAGATTGGCAATTTCCTCGACGCTCGCAGCGCGTTGGATGATCGAACCGGCGCGGTGCTTCTTGACGAAGTCCGCCGCCACCTCCTCGATCGGTTTCCCCGTCTTCGCACGTTCCTCGGCGAGCATCGCCTCGACGCCTTCCGACAGCGTGGGGCCGGGAAGGACGGAGTTCACGGTGACGCCCGTGCCGACCATGCGTTTGGCAAGGCCGCGGGCAACCGCGATGTCTGCGGTCTTGCTGACACCGTAGTGGATCATCTCGACCGGAATGTTAAAGCCGGATTCCGACGCGATGAAGATAACGCGGCCCCAATCGAGCTTCTGCATGCCCGGAAGATATGCGCGCGAAAGCCTGACGGCGGACATGACGTTCACCTGCCAGTGGCGGTCCCATACCTCGTCGTCCGCATCGAAGAAGTCTAGTGGCTGGAAGATGCCCGCATTGTTGATGAGGATGTCCACATGTGGAACTTGGGCGACAAGAGCGTCACATCCGCCAGCAGTTGCGAGATCTGCTGCCACCGCGGTCACGCTTCCCTTGGCGCCTTCGCCTTTCAGGCGGTCGGCGGCCTTCGCGGTCTTTTCCTCGGACCGGCCGTTGACCACCACGTCCGCACCCGCCCTCGCGAACTGGCGGACGATTGCGTAGCCAATGCCTTCGGTGGATCCGGTAACTAGAGCGGTCTTGCCTGTGAGGTCGATCTGCATCTTCTGCTCCTGTGGGTTGGATGACAGAACGTATGAACTGAAGACCGGTCTCGCAACAGCCCACGATGCGGATAATGCTTCCCCTTCGACTGCGCGCCGCTGAGCCTAGAACCGGAGTAGCTCTCGCCAGGTCTAGTCGAAGTCGCCGATGCGGCCGCCTGGAAGACAACGATCGGATCACCGTCTTCACCACGGCGGGCTTTCTTGACGCTTCACGACGAGAACGCCAGCACCGCGCAGATCATCGCGGGTGGCGGGAAAAGCTACGATGGCCGCCAGTGCGGGGTAGTCTGATCTGCGTCGTGGATGCGTTGATCGCCTCCACGACGTTCCGTTGCTTGAGGCTCGAGGCGCTTAGAATAGTTTGAGCGGCTCGGGAAGCAGATCTATCGGAAAGTCCTGATAGGAGACCGGGCGCAGGAAGCGATAGATGGCCAACGTGCCGACGGACGTCGATCTCCCGTCCGATGTGGCTGGATAGGGTCCGCCATGGACCATGGCCGGGGATACCTCGACCCCCGTTCCGAAGCCGTTGACCAGAAGTCGGCCGGCCAGAAGCTCCAACTGCGAGATCATCGGCGAGGCGGCCCCGATGTCCCCGGCATCCACGTGCAGGGCGATGGTCAACTGACCCTCCAGGGATCCCACGACCGTTCGCAACTCCTCATCGTCACGGCAGCGGACGATCAGTCCCGACGCGCCGAAAACCTCTTCCTGAAGTTCCGGATTCGCGAGGAATGCAGCAGCGGTCGTCTCGAAGAGCGCCGCCGCGGCCTGATTGGGCGTTCCGTCTTTTCCCGCGGCCACCTGCGAGACGGAAGGCGATGACGACAGCCTTGCGACGCCATTGCAGTATGCGTCAAAGATGCCACCAGTCAGCATGGTTTGAGCCTGTGATTCCGAAAGCGCTGCGGCGGCACTCCCGATGAAGGCATCGAGGCCCGCACCCTCGACGGCGATGATCAGGCCAGGATTGGTGCAGAACTGACCGGCGCCGAGGATCAGAGAGGATGCGAACGATTTTCCGATCTCCGCCCCTCTGCTGCGAAGTGCGTTGGGATAGAGGATGACAGGGTTGATGCTGCTCATTTCGGCGTAGACAGGTATCGGCTGCTTCCGCTCCGATGCGATCTTCATCAGCGCGGTGCCGCCACGGCGCGAGCCCGTGAAGCCGACGGCGCGTATGCGGTGGTCGGCGACCAGGGTCTGACCGACCTCGAATCCTGCGTCGAACAAAAGCCCAAACGTCCCCCGCGGAAGGCCGCATGCTGCGACCGCGTCCGCGACGGCTCGGCCGACCAGCTCGGACGTGCCGGGATGAGCGGAGTGCGCCTTGACGACAACCGGGCAGCCGGCGGCGAGGGCGGAGGCGGTGTCACCGCCAGCTACAGAGAAAGCGAGGGGAAAATTCGATGCTCCGAACACCGCGACAGGGCCGAGAGCAACGTTTCGCAGCCGAAGGTCCGGCTTTGCAACTGGCCTGCGCTCCGTATCAGCCGGATCGAAGCGAAGTTCCTGAAACCTGCCGTCGCGAACCTCCTTGGCGAACAGGCGAAGCTGGCCGACTGTCCTGGCGCGCTCTCCTTCGATGCGGCCGCGTGGCAGACCAGTCTCGTCAATCGCTCGCATGACGAGATCATCGCCGAGTGCGACGATGCCTTCGGCGATTGCTTCCAGGAACCGAGCCCGATCATCGAGCGACGTCTCCTTGTAGACCGGGAAGGCGTCCCACGCCAAACTTGTGGCCTCTTCCACCTGCTCCTTCGTCGCGCCCGCGAAGCTCGGTTCCATCGGGTTGCCGTTGGCGGGATTGATTGCGGAGAATGCTGCGGCCGCGCCGCGTACGTTCGCGCCGCCGATAATAAGGTCGCCGGAGAGTGTCATCGTGGATCCTTTCAAAATGAGAAGCCATGGCCCTCGCATGCTGAATGGAGGCTTTGCGTAAACCGTCGGCGTATGGCTGTCTATCTCACATAGGCATCGACGGCAGGTATGCCAACCCTTCGCTCATTAAAAGTATTACTTTTCAAATCGTGCCAAAGTCGGCGCGCGCATTGCGACCGCCGGATGCTGACGGCCGTAGACCAGTCCCGCTCCGATTCCCTGCGAAGCCCCGGTGATAACCCCGGTTTTATGCACGCTCATGCCTGCCTCCGGCTCGGCGACGCGGGTAGCCTTCGTTCGTTTGCGGCGCGTGCTCCCTCGATTGATGCGTTGACCGGCTGCGTGCCGGAAGCAGCCGGACGGTCTGCATCGTCCTCCGCTCTGCCGGGACAATCGCGCCGAAAACCGTGCCACGATATTGTACGAAGGTGTCTCCGATACCTTCGGATCGGGGTGCCGCCTTGGGCACACCAAGGTACAATAGACGTGAGGAATGGCCGGAGGTATCACCCCAGCAGCACCACGAATGATTGGAGTTCACATGACTCGCTGGCCGGATCGCCGCATCCTCGATCTGTTCGGGATCGAGCTTCCCATCATACAGGCGCCCATGGCGGGGGCGACGACCGTAGACATGGTGGTAGCCACCGCCAAGGCCGGAGGGCTGGGTTCGCTGCCGAGCGCCTTGTTGAACGTCGAGGGGCTTCGCAAGGCCTTGGGGGAGATCCGCGCGGCGACCAAGGCGCCCGTCAACGTGAACTTTTTCGCGCACCTTTCGCCGGCAGACGATCCGTCAGCGCAGGCGCGCTGGAGAGCACTGCTTGCACCATACTATGCCGAAGCCGATCTCGATCCGGCTACGATAGTCGCGGGAGGCGTGCGTGCGCCTTTCGACCCCGCCTTCTGCGATGTCGTGGAGGATTTGAGGCCTGAGGTGGTGAGCTTTCATTTCGGGCTTCCGGCAAGGGAGCTCGTACAGCGGGTGAAGGCCACCGGCGCCAAAGTCGTTTCCTCCGCGACCACCGTCGCCGAGGCAGTATGGTTGGAAGCAAACGGAGTCGATGCCGTCATTGCGATGGGTTTCGAGGCGGGAGGCCACCGAGGCAACTTTCTGACAGATAACATGGCGACGCAGGTTGGCACGATGGCGCTCGTACCACAGGTCGTCGACGCAGTTCGTGTTCCAGTCATTGCGGCGGGCGGCATTGCCGACGGACGGGGAGTGGCTGCCGCATTGATGCTGGGCGCCTCCGCCGTCCAGATCGGAACGGCATACCTGTTCTGTCCGGAGGCACGCATTCCCGACGTCCACGCTGAGGCGCTGGCCGCCTCGAGAGACGACGGCACTGCGATCGCGAACGTCTTTACCGGTCGTCCGGCGAGGAGCGTGGTCAATCGGCTCGTGCGCGAGCTTGGCCCAATCTCGGAGGGCGTTCCTGCATTTCCAACGGCGGCCGCCGCGCTTGCCCCTATCAGAGCGAAGGCGGAGGCGGACTCGCGCGACGATTTCACGAATCTGTGGTCGGGACAGGCCGCAAAACTCGCCTTGAGGACAGGCGCAGAAACGCTGACTCGTGAGCTCTATTTAACGGCGCTTGACGTTCTCGATCGGCGCACGCCCTTCTGATGGGAACTTTTGTCAATTCTACCTACCCGCGGGGAACAGTCTGCCGCAACGCAAACCTTCACCCGGCAGTTCACAACGACCAGTTTGATGAAGGCCGCCGCGTCTCCTTCCGGAGATCTGCCGCGGCACCCTGGTATAACAATGTGTAGGACATCACACGCAGTGATTGGTGCGCAGGAACGGGTCCTGGCGACAGCTTCACGATCACGGGTCGGTCGAGCATTCGAAGATGCTGGCCGGTTACCAGAGACTGATCTCTGAGTAAGAGCGGCGCCGATCAATGTAGGCGCGCTCAACGGCTCCGGCCGAGACGGTGTGCGCGAACGATCGGTGCGACGTGGGTGCCAAGGAGTTCGATCGAACGGCGCATTGCTTCGGTCTCCAAGGCGGCGGTACTCATCTGGAAGGTGAGGCGAGAAACCCCTCCCAATGTCCTGTTAATATGCTCGATCTTTGCCGCAACCGTCTGCGGGCTGCCAACCAGAAACGCGCCGTTCGGACCGCACATGAAGTCGAATTGCGCCTGCGTCGGTGGTGGCCAGCCCCTTTCCCGTCCAGCGTCCGTGAACATCTGGAACCAGCCGGGGAAGAACGCTTCCCTGGCTGCCTTGTCGGTCTCCCCGACAAAGCCGAGAGCGTGCACGCCGACTCTCTGTTCCTCGCTGGGGTGGTCCGCGGCCAACCATGCACGTCGATAGAGTTCGACCAACGGCAGAAACCGCTCGAAACTACCGCCGATGATGGCGACCATCAGCGGCAAGCCAAGTGTTCCGGCGCGGATGAAGGATTCGGGCGTCCCGCCAACACCCAGCCAGATTGGCAAGGTTGGCTGGTGCGGACGGGGAAAGACACCCTCGCCACTGAGGGACGGTCGAAAGCGGCCCTGCCACTCGATCCTGGGTTTTTCCCTGATCTTCAGCAATAGATCCAGCTTCTCCGCGAAGAGGGCATCGTAGTCTCGCAGGTCGAATCCGAATAGGGGATAGGCCTCCACGGACGATCCGCGGCCGACTACGATTTCCGCTCGTCCGCGCGATATCAGATCCAGTGTGGCGAATTCCTGAAAGAGCCGCACGGGGTCGGCGGCGCTGAGGACGGCGACAGCGCTTGTCAGCCTGATCGACTTCGTGCGCGCGGCGGCGGCCGCAAGGATCACGGCTGGCGCTGAATCAAGCGCGTTCTCTCGATGATGTTCTCCCATGCCAAAGACGTCGAGGCCGACTTGATCGGCCAGTTCGACCTCTGCAAGTACGCTCTCCATGCGATCGATGGCCGACTGCAGTCGTCCCGTAGCCGGGTCGTTCAGCAGCATCGCAAAACTATCGATACCGATTTCCATCGAAGGATCCTTTCGAGGCACTGTTGCCACCCAACAGCGGTGGTCGCGGAGTTTCGGCACTCCAGCTTCTAAATGACTCGTCTTGGCGCTGGGGTGGAGCGGACACGACGGTGTCTATCTGACAAAAAGCGCCTCCCGCTTCATCACACAACTGACAGGCGTCCCACTACCCGTCATTTTCCGATGGATACCATCCGAATATTCGATAGGTGAGTTTGTTTGTGCCGATTGTCATGGCTCTTGGTCCTTTCTCGGATTCGGTAGGAAGAACATGCGACAGGGACCGCCGGCTTACACTGGCACAATGCAGGCGCTGGTCCGGCCTTCCGCACGTACTGGACTTGCAGGCTGGCAATCCTCGGAAGAGCCGTCCACCAATGCCGGTGGTCATGCCCATGCGTCCACGTCGATAACGGCCTGAGCGAAAGCCTCTGGTGACTCCTGCGGGAGATTATGGCCTATACCGCCCTTGATCAGCCGGTGTTCGTATTTTGCCTTGAATTTTCCGGCATAGGCCTTCGGATCAGGATGCGGTGCTCCGTTGGCATCGCCTTCCATCGTGATCGCAGGCACGTGGATTTCGGGAGCGGATGCGAGCTTGGTTTCGAACTCGTCGAACCGCGCCTCTCCCTCCGTCAGTCCGAGCCGCCAACGGTAGTTGTGGACGACGATCGCGACATGGTCCGGATTGGCGAATGCCGCGGCGCTTCGTTCAAACGTCTTGTCATCGAATTTCCACTGAGGAGAGGCGAGTTGCCAGATGAGCCTGGCGAAGTCGTTCGTGTATTTTTCATAGCCGTCGCGACCGCGTTCTGTCGCGAAATAGAACTGATACCACCACTGCAGTTCGGCGCGCGGCGGCAACGGCACCTTTCCGGCGGTCTGGTTCCCGATGAGATAGCCGCTGACGGAGACCAAGCCCTTGCATCGTTCCGGCCAGAGCGCGGCGACAATGCCGGCGGTCCGCGCGCCCCAGTCGAAACCTGCGACGGTGGCTCGCTCGATCCTCAGAACGTCCATCAGCTTGATGGCATCGACTGCCAGCGCCGATTGTTGGCCGTTGCGCATCGTGTCGTCGGCGAGGAACTTCGTGCTGCCGTATCCTCGCAGATGGGGGACGATTACACGATGGCCCTGGTCTGCGAGCAACGGGGCGACCTCGGCGAACGCATTGATGTCATAGGGCCAGCCGTGGAACAGAAGGACGGGCGATCCGTCGCTGGGTCCGAGTTCGGCGTATCCGACACTGAGGTCTCCCGCGTCGATTTGTCCGTCCGCGACCAGCCCATGGCCATTCTTTCGGGCAACCTTCTTGCCCTGGCCAGCACCCGCGGTATGTCCCGCGAGGATCCCCGCCGCGGTCAATCCGAGTGCGATCCCGCCGAAGGACCGACGTGTGAGGCTCCCATTTCTAAGATTGCTCATGATTGCTTCTCCGATAATGGACGATGAATGGCCGCCTCGAGATCATGCTCAGAGAGCGTTGGCATCGGGAGTTTGAGACTGATGACCGGGGTCCGCTAGTGGACGAAGGTATTGGGCATACCAAGGTGTCGTCGATACCTAGGTGCAACAGCCGCCTCTTCTGCCGTTAGCCATACTGTTCTCCAGGCCGCGGGCGTTCCGCCGACGAGCTTTAGGAGAGGATGATGAGCTACCGAGACAACGAGACGTCGGGGAGGCTTTTTCCCTGCGTCGCAATCCTTCTTGCGATGGCGGCCTTGGCCGGTGCCTTGGTATCGGTCAGACAACCCGTCGTGCCAGCCCGCGTCTGGGTACCCGTTCAGTCAGTCGGATCCTCGACCGTTAAGTCGGCGGCGGCGTGCTCCCCGGCATGGGCGGGCTGCAATCCGACTGAGCCGATTTGAAACGGTGCGCCGAGGCGCGCAAATCAATGAGCTGGCACAACAACATCTGCGGGGCTGCTGCGCTCCAACCCGAAGACGTAGCAATGATATGAAGCCTCGTCCGGGAGCGTTGCAAAAATCGCCAGGACCGACGGTCATGATCCCTCGTCCGGTATGTTCAAGACCTCTCCGCACGCCTTGCAATGAACGGCGTCCGCGTCATGGCGCTGAAGGCCGCATCGGTGGCAGGAATAGGTCACTTTGTGAGGGCGGACCACAGCCTGAGCAAGCCTGACGAATAGGGAAATGCCGACGATCATCGTCACAACGGAAGTGAGCTTGCCCAGCGTTCCCGGAAGCGTGATGTCTCCGAATCCCGTCGTCGTCACCGTCGCGACCGTGAAGTATAGCGCATCGACGAATCCTTCGCTTCCCTCCCTGTTGTAGAAGAAGGACGTATAGACGAACCCGGTTGCCATGAAGAGGAACACAAGGAGATTGATCACCGCCCGGACGACGTCGAGAAGGTATAAATAGCCGGCCTTGCGCAGCAAGTCCTTGAGCAGCGGACTGGTGCCGATCGCCCAGAGCCGCATGATCCGCAGGAAAGCGAAATTGAAGAGCAGGTCCGGCAGCAACAGCGTGGCCAACACCACGAAGTCGATCCAGGTCATCGGCCGCCGAAGCCACTCGCGCACAGAGTATGCGGCGACCGCCCGGCCGACCATCTCGGCGGCGATCCACACTGCTATCGCATAGTCGATGATCAGATAGGACGGACCGGATCGCAGGTACGGGCCGAGCAGGAAGAAGGCGAGAATGGCGACGTCAATGGCAGCAAATACCAGCCGAAAGGCGACCGCCTGCCTGCCGTCGGCCCTATCGAGCCTTCGCAGCACCTGACGAAGCGAATTCTGCAGAGAGCCGTCGTCGGATTCGAAAGTCTTCATCCAGGGAATGTAGATCCCTCATCGGCGTCCGCAAGTCGCCGAAGAGATCCTTGTCCGGCAAATCGTTGTTCTCGTCTGGACAGGACTTGCCCTGCAGGTTGTGCCTCGATCTCAGGCGACGGACCATCCACCGTCCACCAGCAGATTCGCGCCGGTGATCAGGCTCGCGGCCGGTGACGCAAGGAAGACCACGGCACCCACCACATCATCGGTTTCGCCGATCCGGCCGAGTGGAATGTGACCGAGCGTCGCTTCGCGATTGTCGGCATCGGATAGAAAAGGTGCTGTGCCATCGGTGTGAATGAACGTCGGCGATACGGTATTTACGGTGACATCATAGCGTGCCCATTCGGCTGCGAGGCAACGCGTGAGGTGATTGATGGCCGCTTTGCTCATGCAATAGATTGCCTCGCCGCGCAGTGCCACGGTACCGGCCTGTGAGCTGATGTTGATGATCCTGCCCCCATTGCGCTTGATCATGTGCCGGCCCACAGCCTGCGTCATCAGAAAGGTGCCCTTGATGTTGACATCGAGTATCTCGTCAAGATCCTTCTCCTCGACGAGTTCCGCGAGATTGCCCGGAGCCACGCCGACATTGTTGACGAGGATGTCGATCCGGCCGAACGTCGCAAGCGCCGCGTCGACGGCTTGTGCGATATGGGCCTTATTGGGAATGTCCAGTTCAACGGGGAGAACTTTTCGCCCCGCGCCCTCGAGTTCGGCAGCCAGGCTCGCCGACGCTGCTACATCGCGGACCCCCAATACGATATCGGAACCTGCTGCGGCACAGGCAAGTGCGCAAGCCCGACCGATGCCACGGCTGGCTCCCGTCACCAAAGTCACCTTGCCCTCAAGGCTGAAGTTCGGCGCATTCTTCTGCATCATGATGCCTCCCTCGATGAAGCTCCATTTATGGCAGCGTCGGCGTGCGGATGCCAGATGTTCCGCGAGTGCTGACCCAGCCGGTGGCCTAGCCGATCTGCATCAGGATCGGAAAGGTCTGCTGGAACCAGATCGCCACATTGCTGACCCATCCGAACAGGAAGGCGAGGCCGGTCAGCACGAGGAAGAGACCCATCACCTTTTCCACCGTGCCGAGATGGCGGCGGAAGCGCGACAGGAAACGCATGAAGGCGCCGGAAAAGCCGGCGGCGATCCAGAAGGGGATGGCAAGGCCGAGCGAATAGATGGCGAGCAGCCCGGCGCCGGAGCCGACCGTCTCGCGCGAGGCGGCAACGCCGAGGATGGCGCCGAGCACCGGGCCGATGCAGGGCGTCCAGCCGAAGGCGAAGGCAAGGCCCATGATATAGGCGCCCGTCAGCGTCGCCGGCTTGCCGCTGCCCTGGAAGCGCGCCTCACGCGCCAGCACCCCGATTCGAAAGAGGCCAAGGAAGTTCAATCCCATGACAATGATGATCAGCCCGCCGATCTTCGACAGGAGGTCGAGATGCTGGCGAAGCGCCATGCCGATGCTGGAAGCACCGGCGCCGAGCGCCACGAAGACGGTGGCAAAGCCAAGCGTGAAGAGGAGTGCCGAGAAGAAGACGCCGCGCCTGATGTCGGGCGCCACCGCAACCGCACCGCCGCCGCGGAACTGCTCGACGGAAATGCCGGCCATATAGCAGAGATAGGGCGGAACGAGGGGAAGCACGCAGGGCGACAGGAAGGAAAGCGCCCCGGCAATCAGCGCGCTCCACAGGGAAATATCGGCAATCGACACGCATTCTCTCCGGCTGCAATCTGCGTGATGTTCCTAGCTTTGCAGGCAAGCGATTGCCAATCACCTTTTTGCGCACCCAAGAAATCTGTCTCTGCACGCAAGACATTTGTCTTGGCGCCCGCAAGAAATGTGCCGAACGTTTGCAAAAGGCAAAATTTTCGGTTGACCGGCATGGGTCGCCTGCCTATGTTCCGCCCACTTCCAGCCGGGGTGGTCACACCCGCGGAGAGGGAGAGCGTAGCTCAGCTGGTAGAGCAACTGACTTTTAATCAGTAGGTCTCGGGTTCGAACCCCGACGCTCTCACCATAATTTTGCAAGCAATATCAATACTGTAGTATGTGTAAAGGGCGTCAGTGATTGAGGCCCTTTTACGCACTTTACGGCCCATGACGCGGCTTTACGGCACACGATTGACACATGGGCGTGTAAAACAACCGCCGGCTGGTGAGACCGACGGCTACACACCGTATGGAACGCGCCCGCAGTGCAGGAGCGCTTCATGCTCAAGGCTGTCCAGCGGCCTCGACCAGAAATTCACTCATCTTTGCTGACACGTCCTGCTCGCTGACGTTCTGACCAGCCGCTTGAAGATCCGATATAGCTTTCGAGAGAACTCCAGCGTCTCCACCCCCTTTAAAGCGGGCATCAGTGATTTCAGCGCCGTAGCCCGCAACATCATCCCGACCAATGAGGCCTGCAATCCATTGCGCCAAAAGCCTGTCCATGCGAGATTTGAGCTTGATGGACCTCTCGGCGTCTTGGAAGTATTGATCCTCCATCGCCTTTTTGCGGTCTCCTAAGTCGGCCATCGTTTTTTCTCCCTGATTTGTTTCATCTCCGCCTACAGGGTATTTTAGCACATCAAACGCCACACCATCTGATTTAACTTGATTTTTGGCCTTCACGACGAAGTCATCATCTCTTTGGACATCGTGTGTCACCGGATTCTATCCGCACCTGCCGCAAGCCCGAGCCTCACGAAGCATCGCTTTTCGTAATCATGAACGAGTGCAAGCGCCGGTATAAATTTCACGGAAAGAAGCGATCTTAGATCAACAGTCGCATTAACGCGCCCTCGTCCTTCACGCCATGCTGGTACGAATGGATAACCCGCTGAGCCAGATCTTCACGCTCGGTGTCTGTTGTGATTCGTCGCACCGAGCTGATGTGTTCGAACACTCTCTGGCAGAGGGCAACTTCTTCGTCGCCCAACACGGTTTGTGCGTCGGCTATCTGGGATCGGATCATGATCGCCCTCGCTTCCTTCGGATCGATAGGAGGGTGGAAAAACTGCTTTTTAAGCGAATGAAGGGAGACACAAGGTCGTGAGGTCTCGCGCCTATTCTCGAGATACGTCTTTGTCCCAACTGACAACTAGTTCTCGTTCGGCCCGCTCCACACATATGCAGAAGCCGGCTTTCTCTGGGCATTCCAGATCACTTCGTACCCCATCTTCTCAAGCGAAAGTAAAGCACCAAGCCTATCGTCATCTGAAAGGCTTCGCAGAGAAACATTAAGTGCGTCCAGGCCACCTAAATTGTAGAGCTTCACGAATACATCGAGTGCCATTGTTGTTCTCCCCACAAGACAGTATAACACAAGATGAAAGGAAATTTGCTTTATGCATATATAAATATTTTATACATATATTCGTTATTCACGAATTATTTATGGTTTTCTTCATTAGGGTGTGGATGTTTGACATGGGCGGCGCCTTGCGGCTTTGCCGCTGGAATTGAGCTTCGCGGAAATCCGCTCAGAGACAGGAACCAAATTCCGCTACGGTCCGTTTTCTCCTCATCAACAACAGGAGAAATCCACCATGGATTGGAATCGTGTCGAAGGAAATTGGAAGCAGGCGAAGGGCAAGATCAAGGAGCAGTGGGGCAAACTCACCGACGATGATCTCGACCAGATCGCCGGCAAGCGCGAGCAGCTGGAAGGCAAGATCCAGGAGCGGTATGGTATCGAAAAGGATCGTGTTAAACGCGACATCGACGACTGGACCGGTCGCCAGACTTGGTAGTGCCTGAACAGAAACCCGGTGAAAGCCGGGTTTTTGCTGTCTGTGCCTGCCGCCAACAGTTCTCGATCCGCTTACTGCTACAAGATTTCAAGTGCTTTATTGTTGAAATCGAAATCAATCTCGTTTCCTAATTTAGAATATTCATATATATGGTCACGGGCGGTCTCGATCGCGGTAATTGGAACGCAAGTTCCACACATCCAGATCCGGCATCGGTGGGATGCCGATCCGCCAGAACAGTGCCCAAGCATTTCTCGACCGCCTTGCAGTTCCAATTTGTTCTGACGCTCAATTTTTCCTGGTCATCACGTGGGTCGCGCAGATCACCGCCACGGCCACAGAGCATTTCAGCCTGCGCGCGAAAAGGGGATATCAATGAGAAGTTTCTTGACATTGATCGCGGCGACGTCACTAGCGCTGTCGGCGATGGCGGCCTATGGACAAAATCCCGTTCCCAAAGCCAGTGATGTGCTTGTCAAATATGGGGAGGTTGAGAACTGGACCGTCTACACAAATCAAACCCGCGGAGATTGCTTGATCGTGCGCGACTATGGTTCAGGTTCTGTGCAAATGGGCGTGACCGCAGATCAGCAGGTGGGATATCTTGGCGTATTCTCGAAGGCTGATATCGGCCTTCAGAATGGGACCAAGTCGGAAGTCTTCGTCTCCATCGGCGGTCATCTCTACAGTGGTGTTGCCACCAGCACCCGCGGTGAACTCAAGGGCGGATATTCTGGCGGCTACATCTTGACGGACAGCCCGGAGTTCAAGCGCGACCTGGCGAAGAAATATGAAATGATCGTGTTTCCGGAAACCAAGGGGACCTTTGTCGTCGATTTGAACGGTACTTACAAAGCAATGGCAATGGGCCGCAAATGCCTCAAGCAATGACCGGCGCCTCTGATATTGCCTTCAATCGACGTTCGACGTTCCTTGTGTGGCATTTGCTCCAGAATGCCGGAATTGCATCGTGTATCGCCCTCTGAGTGCTTTTGGAGCGGCCAACTGCCCTCGGATGTCATGAATATCCACCAAAAGCCAATAGAAGCGCGCCGATTGCGATAACCGCCAGGGCTGGCCAGTTTTTAGATATACCGAGAAATCTGAGGCCTTGGCGCCGTGGTTCCAGCGTGGTGCCGCCTTGCGGCATTTGATGCGGATCACTCGGTCTTCGACCAAGCGCCGACGTAAAGAGAAAAAGAAGTCCGCCGATGATGAGAGCGGCTCCGATCAGGATTGCCCACATGATGGCCTCCGCTAGCGACAAGGATGTGGGGTAAACCAGATCCGGAGCTGATCGTTCCGTGAATGGCTACACACTTGAACAACCTCCCAGGTCGGAACCAAAAGCGCTCGCATTGAATTTGAACGCTGAGCAATCCTGGAGATCGTGATGGACAAGACACCGAAGACGGCAATCCGCGGCATGATGTTGTACGTGCTCGCTCTTCTCGTCCTGGGGGTGCTGGCGGGGGCCGCGTACACGATCTATGGTCATCCCGCCGATCCGTCCGAGCGACCGGCGGCCGAGACGATTCCGCAAACAGCTCCAGCTCCGCAGTGAGATACGTCCTTCCAAGTTTTTGATGATCGCCCTTCGAGAAGAGCGATGACGAGGGAAGGCGCCTGCCACACTCCGGCGCCCACCCGGTCAGGTCGTATTGAGAAGCTTGGGCTCCACAGCAAGAGACACGCAAGTGGCAGCGAATAGGGCTTTGGAGAGCAAGCCCGAGATCCTGTCGCAAGTCCTTCCAACCAGTATGGAACTCTCATTATAGGGAGAACAACCTGCGACAGAGAAAATCGGCATCTGCGCAGGAGCGATGAGATTTGAGAGAAGCAGTAGGGCCAGCTCTATCTGGAACCCTGAGATATTGCATTGGAACAGTTGAAATAAGGGAGTTTGCGGATGAGGGAACATGCGGTCGTGATATCAGGCGCAGGGCCGACGGGCCTGATGCTGGCAGGCGAGCTGGCCCTGGCGGGCGTCGACGTTGCCATTGTCGAGCGCCGCCCTGACCAGGGGCTTGCCGGTACGCGTGCCGGCGGACTGAGCGCACGCACGCTCGAGGTTCTCGATCAGCGCGGCATTGTCGACCGGTTCCTCGCGGAAGGGCAGGTAGCCCAGGTCACGGGGTTTGCGGTCACACGTCTGGACATCAGCGATTTTCCGACCCGGCACAATTACGGGCTGGCGCTGCGGCAGAAGCATATCTAGCGCATTCTGGCCGGCTGGGTCAGCGAGCTGGCGGTGCCGATCTATCGCGGCCTCGAGGTAACGAGGTTCACGCAGGACGATACCGGCGTCACCATTGAACTCTCTGATGCCGCGTTGCTCAGGGCAGGCTATCTCGTCGGCTGCGATGGCGGCCGCAGTCTGGTTCGCAAGGCTGCCGGCATTGAGTTTCCGGGATGGGATCCGACGACCGGCAACATTCTCGCCGAGGTGGAGATGGAAAAGGAGCCGCCATTGGGCATCCATCGCACGCCCCTTGGCATCTATGCCTTCGGCAGGGAGGAGTATGAAATCCACGACGGCAAGATCGTCTTTGCCAAGGAAGGTCCGATCGGCGTGATGGTGCCGGAGAAGAATGCCGGCGCCACGACCGAACCGACGCTCAGTGATCTCAGGGAAGCGCTCGTCGCAGCCTTCGGAACGTCACCGACATGTCCAGGCAGGCGACGGCTTATCGCAAGGGCCGGGTACTCCTCGCCGGAGATGCCGCCCATGTGCATTCTCCGGTCGGCGGGCAAGGCCTGAATACCGGTGTGCAGGATGCCGTTAATCTCGGTTGGAAGCTGGCCCAGGTGGTGAAAGGCACGTCGCCTGAAGCCTTGCTCGACACCTATCACGCCGAGCGGCATCCGGTTGCCGCCCGCGTGTTGCGCATGACGATGGCGCAGGTGGCATTGCAGCGGACCGACGATCGCACCGAAGCCTTGCGTAACGTCGTAACGGAGCTGCTTGGCATGGAGGAGCCGCGCAAACGGATCGCGGCCGAGATGTCCGGATTGGCAATCCATTACGAGGTCGGCGAGGGACATCCGCTGCTCGGCCGCCGCATTCCTGACCTCGATCTCACCACGCCGGATGGTCCTCTGCGTCTCTTTACGTTGCTCCAGGATGCGCGGCCCGTGTTCCTGAACCTCGACGCGCCCGGCAGGTTCGACATCGCGCCGTGGTCGGACCGCATCAAGTTGGTCGACGCCGGATATGACGGCGCGTGGGAGCTGCCGGCGCTGGGCTTGGTCTCCGCGCCGGCGGCAGTGTTGATCCGGCCCGATGGATATGTGGCATGGGTGGGCGACGGGACGCAGGAGGGTCTGCAGGAGGCTATGAATAGCTGGTTCGGACCACCCAGCTAAGGCCGACAAAAGCGCTTGCCTAAGCGGCCAGCGAGATCGGATCGCAATCCGATATCGTCGCGGCATCCGGCATCGGTTTGCCGCGGCGTTCCCATGTCCGGCGGCTGATGCCGAAAGCCTCCCAGGGGCGCACTTGGCTGAAAGAATTGGCGAGATAATCGGCTCTGGAAAGCGCGCCGGCGGCACGGCGCTGCTCCTCTTTTCGGCTTCTATCCCGCTGCCGCCGCTTTTCCTTTTGAAGTTTTGCTCTCTTCCGCTTCGGCACATCGAATGCACCGATGGTGCGGATATCGAGGGCGCTCCGTTCTGCGTAGCTGAGATGCAGAGCATGGCCGAGCGCGTCGGCGGACAAGTCAGAAAAGCGCACCTTTGTCCGCTCGTAGATCACGTCCTCTATGTCGGCTTTCCGAGCCCAGGGAAGCCATCGCGCCGCCCAGCCGAGCACCACCTCGACAAACTCTTCCTTGAATTCGACAAGGGCGAGGCCGGCGATCACCTCGACGTAAATCAATGCATCATCGGCCCCCGGCACGATGTCTCCATGGCGATGCCGGATCAATTTCTCGATCTCGCGCATCCGGCCGCGGAAATGGTTCCATCGGCTGGCCCGCATGCGGCGCTGGACGGCCTTGTAACCGAGCAGACAGTCGCCGATCTTGATGGCTGTAACATCCCGCGCCAAGCCCTCCGGCCGATCCGCTTTTACCCGTTGCTTCTCTGATTGAGCTGCTTCATCTACGCCAACAAGGCGATCCATCGATTTTCCTTTACGGTCTGCCTTGAGCGGCCGAAACGACTGATTGTAAAGGAAGACCGAGGGGGTGATCATCTACTTTTCGCGCTGATCACCCGTCATTCTGCGGATAGTCGAGGACATGGCGGTCGATCTCGAATCGACCCGACGCTGCTCGGAAAATGGCAAACGCGATAGCAAAGGAGTCGCTCAGGTGTCGAGTGTGTGGCGTCGATCGGCATCGCTTTGCCGATGGCCTGTTCCACGCTTATGATGCGGGGCGTCCGCGGGCTGGTCATCGGACTATACGGGAAGGAGAAGGAGATGCGCTATTGGCTGGACCTGCTTGCGATAGGCGCACTTGTCCTGCAACCGCTCACCGTCTCACAGGCGCAAGCAGCGAATGCGCTGGAGCGGGCCATCGGAGACGCGCAACCTTGCAGGTCGCTCAAGGCGAAGGTCTCGAGTTTTGGGATTACCGTGCAGGTAGGCGTCGACAAGCTCGATTCCGTGAAGATCGAAAACCTCCAGGTATCGGTGAATGGCGACGCCGCGGAGGCCAGTGCCCGAGGCACGCTGGCCTGCAAGACATCGGACGAAGCTCTTGTCAAAGGCGGGTTCTCGGCGACCGCTGAAGTCCATCTGAAGGTTGACCTTGCGACATGCAAGACCGCCGAGAGTTCGATTGAGATCGTGAAGACTGGCGGTCGCTTCGGCGATGTTGTCAAAGGACTCGAGACCGAGATTTCCGACGCGCTGCGGCGAAGCCTCGAGAAGAACCTCGCGAAGCTTTGCGAGAGGTGATCGACGGCTTTAACGCCGCTCAAGGCTTCCGCAGTTTGAGGCGCTCCCAATCCCTATCGATCATCGGCGCGGAAGAATTCATCGTCCGTCCGATCGCCGGGTAGGGAACACGCGGTTGAGCCGCCACATGCCATCAGCACGTCTGCAATCAACGGAAGCCGAAGAAACTCAAAATCGCGAGCACGATAACGACAGCGCCGACAAGCCAGATCAAATTGTTCATGGGAAACCGTTCTCCTGTTGAGGGTCGGGCCATTGTGACCCGATCACTTAACGGTGAGGCAGGGCTTGGAGTTCCCAACCGGTCCAATTGCTGCAGCGTGCCGCCCAATTTCCGGCTCTAAACCTTTCAATAACTGCACGAGCGCGCATTGCTGGGTCTGAACCCATCCGCGCATGCCGGGTTTACCGATGTATTCCGCTGATATTGAAAGTCCTGGTGATCCTGCCTTGCAGGCGACGTGCAGGAAGACGTGAACGCGGACACACCGATCAGCACTCCCGCTACCAATGGAAAAAATCGGTTCATCTGAACGTCTCCTCACAAGCTTGTCATGGTCGCAATCTACCATGCCAACACGAGCCTATACGAAAACTTCTGGCCCGCTAGATCACGCTCACCTGAGCCGAAACATTCGCACGATTGATCAATCAATCTATAATCGTGATGCGTCGCGCCTCAGCCGATCATTAAATTCACGTAAGTCTAACCTGGTCGGGCTATTCTGTCGTTGTGGAAGTAGTTTCGCGACGTTGTTAGTCAAGCGGACGCGATTTCGACTTGAATAGATTGCGGTTTTTGAGTAAAATTACACCATAAAAAAGTAATATAAATGGGAGGATACTATGTCGTCAACTCGGTTTGATCCGATTCTGCTTCATCGTCAACATTTCATCGATGAGGTCACGTGCCTCGATGAAATCTTCGATGTTCTGGACGGGTGGCCGGAGGACAAACGGGGTTTGGCATATGACACGCTGTTGAAGGCGTGCAGAGATACGGCCAACGGGCGTTTCCCGCTGAGCGCTGCGCGCGAGAATTTCCGGCGGTTCCTGAAGATGGCTGGCGTCCTTGCGAAGGTCGAGGGTGGCCCCAAATTTGACGGACTGATGAACCATCAAATTGGTAATGCTTAGTCAGATATAAGCCTGTTGGGCGCCGTCCGGATGCGGGGAGGGCGCGCCGTCACATCAGTTGCGGCGCGTTCTGGTTTCGATACTGCTGATCGGATGACCGCCTATTTCTTGGCCACAAAGTGCCGCGGCAAGCCCAGCCAAGAGGCAGCCGGCTATTCGGGTGTCGGATCCAGCAGATCTTAGTTTACCTCGGCATTGGTCCAGTCGCATCGGAAGACCAGCATGGGCTTCGAGAACCCCTTGAACCGTCGGCGCGTTGCGTGAGCGAAAAGCTCGGCGGCGCCGTATTCCCGAAAAATATTCTCCGAGACGAGGATCTGATCGCTGGCGGCTGCAGCACAGAGACGCGCGGCAAGCTGCACCGTCGAGCCGAAGAGGTCGTTGCTGTCCTCGACCGGTTCGCCGCAATCCAGACCGATGCGGATATGAATCGGCTCGGTGTTTCCGCCGTTGTAGCGCTTAAATTCCTGCTGGATCGTCATGGCGCATTCGACGGCCGCTGTTGCCGCGGCGAAGGCCGCCATGATGCCGTCGCCGGTGTGTTTCACTTCGCGGCCTGAATTCTGGCTGAGGCATCTGCGAACGATAGCGTCATGGGCTCGGACCATTTCGGTCGCAATGCGGTCGCCGAGGCGCGATGTCATCGCTGTCGATCCGACGATGTCGGTAAAGAGGATTGCCCGGTGGCCGGGATCGACGTCGCTGGACGACTGGCCAGGCGCCGGCTCGGGATCGTGAATTCGGCCAAGAAAAGCCTCGACCGCCGACAAGGCGACCTCGACGATCTCGCCGGCGACGAAGCCGTGCGCCTCGCGATGCACGCATTGCGCAGTTTCCGCATCCGGCGCATCCACGAGGCAAAAGGCGGTCCCACGCCGCTGATCGAACCAATAGGTCAGGAACTTGACGCCGTACTTGTCCTGGATATCGAGATCCATGCGATGCGCCCTGGCAACGTCGGCGGCTGACGTTCCTTCAAGAAAGTGCCGGTCCATGAAGATAGGCATCGCGCGCCTCCCAGATCCGCCGTGTGTAGGATAGATCCCATTGTACGACCCCGATGAAACTCCGTCCACCTCCGGGACAATCAATGGATGATTATAGAGACTTTTGCTTCCAGAAAAGCATATGAGTTGCTGTAATCCTTGTAGAGTATAAAAGGAAAGACTGGGTTTTAATTGGCGGGCTTGGGATGAGAAGCCCGATATTTACCATAATCAGTTGCTTAATGACTGATCGTGGGGCTGTCGGGGTCGCTCAGGAAGCTTCAAGCGTCCCATGTTCTCAAACGCGTCGCCTGCAGGGACCCGGAGGGAGGGGAGAAATACCTCTGTCGCGGCATCATTGGCCAGGATCAAAGGCCGCGCTTCTGCCGTTGACGCGGCAGACCAACGGCACGCAAATTGCATCGTACCCATAAGCTCCACCGAAATTGGGAAAAGCTGTAGCAAAGTGAGACAGACGGCACATTTTCGACCGGTCGGCTTGGCCTCAATGGGGCTCGGCCATTACGCCGTTATTAACTCTGTGTGGGACGCCGCACGCACGCTCCTGCGTGACTGGCCGGTAGACGACGGCGAGGAATACTTCGAGGCAGTCAAGTCATGCCTGGATGCGATTATCGGCGATCTCCCGCCGGAACACGTGCGGGCGGCCTTCATCAGGGCTGCGCAGGAGGCCGGCATTGCCGTCATAGAAGCGGCGGACTGAATACTCTCCGCGCTTCGACGCCTATCCTCAAAGCCATATCGTTCCGACGCTTGACTTTTCCTGCCGAAGTTCTAACTTAGAACAAAACAGGAACATTGGAGATGATCATGACGCATACGGAACAGGTGATCGCCAACGCCCTCGCGCTGGTCGAAGCGTCCCGCGCAGCCCGTGAGCGCGATCAACAGCGGCGTGCCGCCTGGCAGAGAAAGGTCGAACTCAGCCGGCCGCTGCCGCCCTTGCCGCGCCCGGTTCAATTGCCGTTGGCGCTGAACTGATGCAGCCGGCAAAAGCCTTGGAACCCCATCGGGCACGCCCCGAACAAACTGGACCTGGTCAAGCCTGGCCGGATCAAACCTGGCCCGATCAAGCCTGGGAAGTCGAAGCCGTGCTTGCCTGGCATGACGACAATGCCAAGGCGGCGATACGCTCGCTGCTCGATGACTGCAAACATCTCCGCCAGCAACTGGCGCTGGCGGAAAGCGTGATGAGCCGCGGGATGGCCCGCGGATGGGCGCCGCGATACGAGCGGGATGCTCTCTGAAAGATTCGATGCCGCTTGGTCTATGGTGCGGCATCCTCCAACGCTCCTCAGGATGAGGCTCTCTTGGGCCTTGTGCGGCGGCTAGCAAACGAAAGCGCGCTACTCGGCGCGGCGATTGGCTACGGCACACCTGTCTTCAGACGCGCCGAGGCCGTGACGCTTTGAGTTGCCGCTTATGCAGCAAGGCCGACATTTGCGAGATAGGCTTCCAGCGCCCAGGCGTGAGCAGACGCAATGATAGCGCCGACATAGCCGTCCGGACGTACGAGCACCCAGTCGCCCGGTGTCAGACCGTAGGCATCATGGAAATGCCCGCCTTCGTCGATGACATCTCCGCGCTCGCCGATCCTGTGGATATGCAGGCCCGGGCGCGGCGGTACGGCGGGTTGCTCGGCCTCGTAGCCGAGCAGCGTCCAGTGCGGCCCCCTGAACAGTTCGAACAGGCGCGTCGGCTGACCGGCGACACCTTTGAGCGGCGCATCGGGCGCACGATCGCCCGCAAGCAGACCGGCGTTCCGCTCCGGCTTTTCCAGCGCGAAGGAGGAGGAGGGATAGCCGATATCGAGTTGATGCACATCGCGGCCGCGCCGCATATCGCCTCGCTTCATGGCGTCGAGAAGATTGGTCGCCAGACCGAGCACCGCGGCGGCGACCGGGCGGCGTTCTTCCTCATAGCTGTCGAGCAGCGCGTCGGGAGCGCCGGCAGTGACCGCAGCCAGTTTCCATCCGAGATTATAGGCGTCCTGAACGCTGGTATTCAGACCCTGTCCACCGGTCGGCGGATGCGTATGGGCGGCATCGCCGACCAGGAACACGCGGCCGAGCCGGTAGCGATCGGCAAGCCGGGCGTTCATATGGAAGGCTGACGCCCAGGAGACCGATTGGACCTCGATGTCGTCGCGGCCGGTGCGCTCCTCCACCAGTGCGGTCAAGCCTGCCGCGGAGAGGTCGACCTCGCCTTCGATTGGGATGGGTCCCTGGATCTGGAACAGATCCGTCCCCGCGAGCGGGCAAATGGCGATCTGCCGCTGCATGTCGCCATCGCCGAAGCGATGCCATACGCCTCGGTCCAACCCTGTCAGAATGACATCGGCGACCATGGCGCGCACGCCGAGCGTCTTGCCGGGAAAGCCGATATCCAGCGCATGGCGGACGAAGCTGCGGCCGCCATCGGCGCCGACGAGCCAGCGCACGCGGATGGTCTCTTCACCGGATGTGCCCTTAAGCCGAGCAGTCACGCCCACCCCATCCTGTTCGAAGCCGATGAGTTCGCATCCGAATTCGGGGCGATGCCCAAGTTCGAGCAGGCGCTCGCGCATCACGCCTTCGCTCAGGAACTGCGGCACCATCAGCGGAAGATGATAGGGCTCGGCCGGCGTCGGCTCGCCACCCACCACAGCGTCGGATTCGCTGACGCTGCCGTCATCACGATATTCCCGCTGCCTGGGATAGGCGCCGCCGAGCGCGACGATCCGGTCGAGAATGCCGAGATCCTCGAACACTTCCTGGCTCCGCGGCTGAATGCCCTTGCCGCGGGAACCGCGGAACGGGTCGTTCAATTTTTCGATCAGGCGGAAGGATACACCCCGCCGCGCCAGCTCGATTGCCAGCGTCAGGCCGGCAGCCCCGGCGCCTGATATCAGTACGTCGACTGCGGAATTCTCTGTCATTGACTTCTCCATATGTGTATTATGCACATAATAGGAGAATCGACATGGCGTCAACAAAGAATGTGCAAAATACACATATAAGCGGAAAGCTGCGCGAGCTGCATGGGGCTTTGATCGAGATCGTCAGCGTCATGAACCGCCCTCAGCGTGACGAGCAGGTGGTCCGCGAGGCGGGCATTTCGCTTGATCGAGCCCTGTTTCCACTGCTGGTCACGATCGAACGGCTCGGTCCCATCGGGGTGGTCGAACTCGCCGACCGCGCCGGGCGCGACTACACCACCGTCAGCCGTCAGGTCGCCAAGCTCGAAAGTCTCGATCTGGTGGAGCGCCGCGGCAATGCTACTGACCGCCGCGTGCGCGAGGCGGTCATCAGCCCGAAGGGCAAGGCAATGACCGATCGCATCGACGTCGCCCGCGAGCGGATGGGCCGCGCCATTTTCGAGAGCTGGGACGAACATGACTTCAATGAACTCGTGCGCCTCATGCGGAAGTTTGCCGAGGATATCAGCGGCGATATCGGCAATGGCGCCGAAGAAACTGAGGGCGAGGGCGGACCGCAAGCAGATTAGCCCCTGAATCACTCCGGAATGTGGCAGGTGAATTCACCGCAGCCATTGCGCCGGCGCGTCTGCAATGGTTTTGTAGCGTCCTGCAATCGCAACGTTTTCCGGTGATTCCCAATGTTCGATATTCTGTGGCGCGGCCTGGTGATAGGCGCCGGCGCAACCATCCTCATGGACCTCTGGGCGATCCTGCTCACCCAGTTCGGCCAGTCTGCCCCCAACTGGGCACCTGTGGGACGCTGGTTCTGGCACCTTCGCCGCGGCAAGGTCTTTCACGAGAGCATTGCCGACGCCGAGCCCTACGCCCATGAACTGGCGCTCGGCTGGATCAGCCACTACGCCGTCGGCATCCTCTATGGGGTGATCTTCGCCATCATCATGGGCTCGGCCTGGCTGGCGGCACCGACATTTCTTCCCGCCTGGATCTTCGGCATCGTCACCGTCGGGGCAGGGTGGTTCCTGCTGCAGCCGGGTCTCGGCATCGGCTGGGCCGCCTCCAAACACCCGACCCCGAACAAGGTCCGGTGCTTCAACCTTCTCGCCCACACGGTTTTCGCGCTGGGGCTTTATGGGACGGCGTTGATCATTGGGTGAGATCTGCGGGCTGCCCCTCATCCGCCTGCCGGCACCTTCTCCCCGCAGGCGGGGCGAAGGGGATATGCAGCGACCTATTCGTTCCCCACGAACCCCTTGCGGGGCACGTCCCCTCTCCCCGTTTTTACGGGGAGAGGGTTAGGGTGAGGGGCAGCATCCGTACGACCAGACAGCCTAGCCTTACCGCGCCGCCCAGTTGGCGCCGCGGCGGAAGATGGTTTTCATCTGGGGAACGTCGAATTCCTTGGCCTGATGGCCGAGCGAGGAATAGAAGACCCGGCCCTTGCCGTATTTCCGCTTCCAGACGACGGGCATGACGACGCCGTCGATCCAGTAGGCATGTTCGCCGGTGAACTTGGTCGTCGCCAGAACCTCGTTCGAGGGGTCGACATGCATGTAATATTGCTCTGAGGTATAGGGGAAATCGGCGATCCCTTCCATGAGCGGATCGTCAGGCCGGGTGATGTTGACGGTATAGTCGATAATGTTGCCGGGGTGAGCCACCCACTGGCCGCCGATGATGAACTGGTAATCGACGGAGTCGCGGAAGGCATCGCCCGCGCCGCCATGATAGCCGGCGATACCGACGCCGCTCTCGATCGCCGTGGCGAGGTTCTTGACCTCTTCCTTCTCGATCTTCGACATCGTCATGATCGGCACGACGAGGCTGAGATCATGGACGGAAGGGTCGGCAAGCGCCTCGGTGCCGTGTTCGAGATAGACCTTGAAGCCGTCTTCCTCGAGCATGGTCTTGATGATTTCGGCGCACTCCTGCGGCTCATGCCCGCTCCAGCCGCCCCAGACGATCAGTGCTTCACGCATAGTCTTTCCTCCTGAAACTTATTTCGCCAACCGTCCGTCGACGATGGAATCGGACAGCGGGGCAGGACGCTCCGTTGCCGTGGTGATCGCGACCGTCCGGCCGGTCGCAGCAGCAGTGTGGAATGCCTCCATGACTTCGAGCACATGCAGTGCCAGATCGCCGTTGGCGCGGTGCGGCCGGTTGGAGCGGATCGCATGCGCCATGTCGGCAACGCCGAGCGAGCGATAATTGCCGTCGGCATAAGGCGCGGTGACCGGCTGGTCCTCGAACGGACCGCCCTTCTTCAGATATTCCACCGGGCCGCCGAACTTGTTCGGATCCGGAACGATCAGCGTGCCCTCGGTCCCGTAGACTTCGAGCGGCACATGTTTGTGGCCGGCAACGTCGAAGCTCATGGCGATCTGGACGACGGCGCCGTTGGCAAAGGCCATCACGCCGGTGACATGGGTCGGTACATGCACGGGAATGCGTTCGCCGTTTCGCGGTTCGCTGGTGATCAGCCGTTCCGCGCGCGGCGTCGTTGCAAAACCCGCAACTTGAGAAACCGGCCCGAGAAGATTGACGAGATCGGTGATGTAGTAAGGACCCATATCGAGCATCGGCCCGCCGCCGACTTCGTAATAGAAGGCCGGGTTCGGATGCCAGCGCTCATGGCCCGGGCACATGAAGGTTGCCGTGCCGCCGACCGGCTGACCGATGACGCCCTGGTCGATCAAGGCACGCGCCGTCTGGTGGCCGCCGCCGAGGAAGGTGTCGGGGGCAGCGCCGATGCGAAGATTCCTCGCCTTGGCGGCTTCCGCCAATTTTTTCCCTTCCGCGAAATTAATCCCGAGCGGCTTTTCCGAATAGGTATGCTTGCCGGCATCGAGGGCCTGCAGCGCCACGGCAACATGGGCCTTCGGGATCGTGAGATTGACGATGATTTCAACCTTGGGGTCGGCAAAAAGCTCCTCGACCGTCTTGGCCGGAATGTTGAATTCAGCAGCCTTTGCTTCCGCCAGCTCCCGGTTGAGATCGGCGACGCCGCGGATATCGAGGATGGGAAAGGATGCCATCGCCGTGAGATAGGCGCCCGAAATATTGCCGCATCCGATGATGCCGATACCGACCTTGTCCATGAATTCCTCCATTGATCGTGCCATTGATTTTGATTGTGCCGCCCGTCAGAGCGCCGGCCCTGTCGTGCTCCAGGGCGATTCGTAAAGCTCGTAGAGCGCGACGGCAGCGGCACCCTGCGCCCAGAAATCGTCGGTCGAATCGTCGAAGACGAGTTCGCTCACGCCGCGCAGTGACGGCGGAATGGCGAGCGCATAAGCATCGCGCAGGCTGTTGAGAAAGGGTTCGCCGAGCGCCAGGCTCGACCCCACAAGAATGACCCGCGGCGGCGCAAATAGCGTGACGATGTTGGCAATGGTCAAACCCACCGCTTCGCCGGCGCGGATGGCGGCACTGATCAGCCGGTCGTCATCGGCCTTGATCAGCGCCTGGGCATGGTTCATGCCGCGCCCGAGACGGATCGCTTCGGCAAAACGCCCGTCGGCCTGCTGTTCGCCGAGGATCGCGCTTTCGCCGGCCTGGCTGAAAAGCCGGACGACGCCGTTCGGTCCCATGCCGAGCACGAGATCGCCGAGATTGTGGCTGAGGCCGCCGGCGCCGCGAAACAGGCTGTTGCCGTGCAGGACGCCGAGCCCCAGCGTCTGCTCCAGCGAAATCAGCACCATATCCTCGAGATCGCGCGCCTTTCCGAACCAGTGATGGCCAAGCGTAATGGCGTGGGCGTCGCTTTCGACAATGGTCGGTGTTGCCAGCCGCGTCGACATCTCGGCGGCGAAATCGACATTGGTGTCGCGAAAGATCGGGCTGCTTCTGATGTAGCCGGTGCGGTGCTCGATGACGCCGGGAAAGCCGAGGCAGACGCTGTCGACATCCTCCAGCGAAAGCCCGGCATCGACGACGCAGCGCCGGACCCCATCCTCGACCAGATCGGCGATGACGCCGATCGGCTGCCGGTCGATGCGGATCGGCAAGGCGAGCTTCGACAGCACGTCGCCGCGGAAATTGGTGACGACGAAGACCATCCTGTTGGCGGCGATCTTGGCGCCGACCACGCGGGCCGCATCCGGATTGAGCTCCAGCATCACCCGTGGCCGTCCGCGCACCGCCTCGTTGCGGATATCGCCTTCGTGACGCGGCAGGATCAGCCCGTCGTCGAGCAATGAGGCGGTGATGGCCGAAACGGTCGTGGTCGAGAGTTCGGTACGCTCGCTGATCTCTATCCGCGAGATGGGGCCATGGCGCCTGACGGTATCGAGCACGTTCAAGCGATTGATCGCGCGCATTAATTCGGGATCTGCAGTCTTCATGGGAGCTAGCCAGGCGAGCGTTTCGTTGGGGCGGAACCCAAATATTTTTAACGGGTTACGAAATAAATAGCAGGGAATTCAGTGGTCCTGTCAAGCGCATTTGATAAAAATAGAGGCATTGGGTTGACAATATGCCAAAGCTCCGTTGAATTAATCCGCATAGGGGAAAAATTGTGAGGACAGGACCCCTGGGAGGAAAAATCATGACTTTTAGGTTCAAGAGCGCCGCTTTTGGCGGCAGGCGTATCGCATCCATGGCCGCAGCTGCCGGCATGTTGCTGGCTGGAGCAGGTGCTGCCTCGGCGGCGACGGTGGTCAAGTGGCTGCATCTCGAGCTCGACCCGAAATATGTCGCGGCCTGGGAAGACATCGTCAAGAAATACGAAGCCCAGCATCCCGACGTCGATATCCAGATGCAGTTCCTCGAAAACGAGGCCTTCAAGGCCAAGCTTCCGACATTGCTGCAATCCGACGACGTGCCGGATTTCTTTTTCAGCTGGGGCGGCGGCGTCTTGAAGCAGCAGTCCGAAACCGGCGCGCTCCAGGATGTGACGCCGGCGCTGGATGCCGATGGCGGCAAATTGCGCGGCGCCTATAGCCCGGCTTCGGTCAGCGGCCTGACATTCGAGGGCAAGACCTGGGCTATTCCCTATAAGGTCGGCCTGGTCAGCTTTTTCTACAACAAGGAGCTGTTTGCCAAGGCCGGCGTGAAGGCCGAAGACATCAAGAACTGGGCTGATTTTCTCGGCACCGTGAAGAAGATCAAGGCGGCCGGCATCGTGCCGATCGCTGGCGGCGGCGGTGAGAAATGGCCGATCCATTTCTACTGGAGCTATCTCGTCATGCGCGAAGGCGGACAGAAGGTCTTCGAAGCGGCAAAGACCGGCCAGGGCGAAGGTTTCCTCGATCCCGCAATCATCAAGGCCGGCGACGATCTTGCCGAACTCGGAAAGCTCGAACCGTTCCAGCCCGGCTATCTCGGCTCGACCTGGCCGCAGGCGCTCGGCGTTTTCGGCGACGGCAAGGCCGCGATCATCCTCGGCTTTGAAAATACCGAGGCCAACCAGCGCAAGAACGCCGGCGACGGCAAGGGGCTCGCACCCGAAAATATCGGCCGTTTCGCCTTCCCGGCGGTCGATGGCGGCGCCGGCAAGCCGACCGATACGCTTGGCGGTCTGAACGGCTGGGCCGTTACCAAGAAGGCATCGAAGGAAGCGCTCGATTTCCTCGCCTTCCTGACGAATGCGGACAATGAGCGGGCGATGGCCAAATCAGGCATGCTTCTGCCCGTTGCCGTCGGCGCCGGTGACGGCGTCACCAACCCGCTGCTTGCCGAGTCGGCAAAACAGCTGGCCGGTTCGACCTGGCATCAGAACTATTTCGACCAGGATCTCGGTGCGGCCGTCGGCCGTGTCGTCAACGACGTGTCGGTGGAAATCGTCTCCGGTCAGATGAATTCCAAGGACGGCGCCCAGATGATCCAGGACGCTTTCGAACTGGAACAATAACCAGCGCCTGCAGACACTCCTGGCGCTCCAGAGCGGAGCGCCAGCATTGCTGCCGACGAGATGCGAAAGCAGGACCCATGGCCAATATTTCAGTCCCATCGATAACCACGGCCGCGAGGCCGGCAAAAAGAGCCGCAAACAGCAAGAGCTCGGTCGCCCATGACCGGCTGGCGGTGCTGTTGATCTTCCTGCCGCCGGCGCTGCTGCTTTTCACGCTCTTCGTCATCATGCCGATGGGCGAGGCGGCCTGGTACAGCCTCTACAAATGGAACGGCTACGGCACGCCGACCGAGTTCATCGCGCTGCGCAATTTCCAGGTTCTGTTCCGCAACGCGGCTTTCACCCAGGCGCTGGTCAATAACGGCCTGATCATCGTCATCTCGATCTGCATACAGGTGCCGCTCGCCATCTGGCTGGCGACCATGCTGGCGCACCGCATTCCGGGTGTCGTCGGCTACCGCCTGATCTTCTTCCTGCCCTATGTGTTGGCGGACGTTGCCGCAGGCCTTATCTGGCGCTTCGTCTATGATGGCGACTATGGCCTGTTTGCCGCCGTTTCCAACTTCTTCGGCTTTGCCAATCCTTACGTGCTTGCCGACAAGGATGTGGCGATCTATGCCGTGCTTGGCGTCATCGTCTGGAAATATTTCGGCTTCCACATGATGCTGTTCATCGCCGGCCTGCAATCCGTCGACAAGAGCGTGCTGGAGGCAGCCGAAATCGACGGCGCCACCGGCTGGCAGAAGTTCCGTTACGTCACGCTGCCGCTGCTCGGCTCGACCTTGCGTCTTTCCATCTTCTTTGCCGTCGTCGGCTCACTGCAGCTCTTCGACATGATCATGCCGCTGACCGGCGGCGGGCCGTCCAACTCCACCCAGACGATGGTCACCTTCCTCTACACCTACGGCGTCATGCGCATGCAGGTCGGCCTCGGCAGCGCCGTCGGCGTCGTGCTCTTCATCATCTGCGTGACGCTCGCCTTCGGTTACAAAAGGATATTCATGCGCCATGACTGATATGAGCTCTTCCATCCGCATGAGCACGTCCACACGCGTCTATCTCTACGTGTCGCTGAGCCTGATTGCCGCGATCGTGCTCGTGCCGCTGCTGACGACGGCGCTCGGCGGCTTCAAGACGCTGGGTGACCTGCGCACCAATCCCTTCGGCCTGCCGACGGAGTGGCAATGGGCGAACTATACCGATATTCTCTTCGGTGAACGCTACTGGTTGCAGATCGGCAATTCGCTGGTGATCGCCTCGCTCACCGTCCTCCTGACGCTGATCGTCTCGTCGATGGCGGCTTTCGCCTTTGCCCATGTCCGGTTTTTCGGATCGTCGTTCCTGCTCAATTATTTCCTGCTCGGCCTGATGTTTCCGGCGGCGACCGCGATCCTGCCGCTCTTCATCCGCATCCGCGATCTCGGCCTGCTCGATACCTATTGGGGTGTGGTGCTGCCCCAGGTGGCTTTCGGCCTTGGCATGAGCATCCTGCTGTTTCGAAACTATTTCCGCAACCTTCCGGAAGAATTGTTTCAGGCGGCCTTCGTCGACGGCTGCGGTTATCTCCGCTTCTTCTGGCATATCTCGTTGCCGCTTTCCCGCCCGATCGTCGCCACTGTCAGCATCATTTCCTTCGTCGGCAGCTGGAACAGCTACATCCTGCCGCTGATCATGTTGAACTCGGAATCGAAATATCCCTGGCCGCTCGGCATCATGGTCTATCGCGGTGAGTACGGCACGGAGTGGCAGCTGGTGCTGGCCTTCATCACGCTGACCATCCTTCCCACCATCATCGTCTTTTTCGTCGCCCAGAGACACATCATCGCCGGTCTGACCGCCGGCGCCGTGAAGTCCTGAGCCCGAACCGTTGGAGTGCAATCATGGCATCCGTTGAACTCACCGATATCAGCAAGACCTATGGCGCCGTCGACGTCATCCACGGCATTTCGCTTCATATTGAGGATGGGGAATTTGTCGCGCTCGTCGGCCCGTCCGGTTGCGGAAAATCAACGCTGCTGCGGATGATCGCCGGCCTCGAAGAGATTACCGATGGCGAGATCGCCATCGGCGGCAAGGTCGTCAACGCCATGACGCCGCGCGAACGCAACATCGCCATGGTCTTCCAATCCTACGCGCTCTATCCGCACATGACTGTCGCTGAAAACATGGGCTTCAATCTGAAGCTCGCCGGCGTTGCCAAACCCCAGATCGAGGCCCGGGTGGCCGAGGCCGCCCGCATGCTGGATCTCGCCGAGCTCCTCGACCGTAAGCCGGCCCAGCTTTCCGGCGGCCAGCGCCAGCGCGTCGCCATGGGCCGCGCCGTCGTGCGCAATCCCGCCGTCTTCCTGTTCGACGAGCCGCTCTCCAACCTCGATGCCAAGCTGCGCGTGCAGATGCGCTCGGAAATCAAGACGCTGCACCAGAAGGTCAGGACGACCTCGATCTATGTCACCCACGACCAGATCGAAGCGATGACGCTTGCCGATCGTATCGTCGTGCTCAATCAGGGCAGGGTGGAGCAAGAGGGCACGCCGCTCGAACTCTACAGGAAGCCCGCCAATCTCTTCGTCGCCGCCTTCATCGGATCGCCGGCGATGAACATGCTCGAAGGCACGGTCGACGGCGAAAACGGTGAGCCCGCCGCTCGCCTCGGCGACGGCACGGCGATCCGCATCGCTCCCGACCGCAAGGTCAAGGCCGGCCAGGCCGTCACCATCGGCCTGCGCCCCGAACATCTCATTCCAGGCGTCGCCGCCGGCACGCCGCTTGCCGGCCGGACGATGCTGGTGGAACCGACAGGCGCCCAGACCCATGTCGTCTTCGACCTTGCCGGACAGCAGGTGACCGCCATCGTCGATGGCGAATACCCCGCCCGCTACGGCGCCGTCTTCGAGGCAAGTATTACGAGTGATCAGGTGCACGTCTTCGACCGCGGTACTGGTGTGGCGCTGTAGACGGGGCGGTTTGTCCCACGGCTGTCCGATTCGCGGCGACGAGCGGGAACCGGGGAGGGTGCGGCATATCCTCTTCTCCCTGAGGAGAGAAGAGGGAGTCGAGAGATCGCGCGATGCCCGTTTGCGCGCAAGCCGAGTTAGAAGGACGGGCGAGACACATGGCTCCAGCTAATCAATGCTGTGATTTGTCTTGCCATTTCGCGAGCCGTTCTCGGCGCGTTTTCGAAAATTGAACAATATCGAATATAAAACTGTCTTCTTCCGGAAAGTCTTTCTTGATCTGCTCGATTTCCTTGCCGTCGCGGATGCGCCCGGATCGCCGCTGTCGCCCGTGCCTGTGCGGTTCCGGCATGATCTTTCCATCGAACCGTGTGCTGGTGTCCAAATACGCCGATCATCTGCCGCTTTACCGGCAGGCCCAAATCATGAGCCGCCAAGGTATCGATCTCGACCGCTCAACACTCGCCGACTGGGTCGGTGGTGCAGCATTCGAACTGCGCCCCGTCTTCGATGCGCTGATTGCCGACCTGAAGCGCTCGACCAAGCTCTTCATGGACGAGACCCGTGCGCCAGTTCTTGATCCCGGCTCCCGCAAAACCAAAACAGGATACTTCTGGGCGCTGGCTCGTGATGACCGACCGTGGGGCGGTGGTGTTCCACCTGGCGTCGCCAGACAGAGACCCATTGGATGAAGGCGGAACTCATCCCAAACCGCTTGGCTGAAATCTAACGACGGCTTCTGGCGCAGAGTTGCCTGCCATCAAATCGAAAGTCTACCCGACAACGTGCGAGTGGCACACCGCTTCGTTGCACTTCCTTCTAGCTTTGCATCAGAGCCATCTGAGTACATGATGAGGCCGTCAAGATAGGGGCGATTCATGAAGTGCATCTCTGAACTTTTGATGGGATTGGCGGGAGCGACGTTGGTCGTTATTAGCGCAGTTCACCCGGCGGAAGCTAACAGTGACAATGGCGAAGACCCATCTTGTGAAATCGTCAACTTTGCATACGCGGCAACCATGAACGCTACCCGGTCGAGCGTGACGGCTTATGCCGAGCAGGACGATGGATCTTTAGTGTTTATTGCCGATTTGCGAACCCAGTTAGGTACTAATTATCTGAAAGATTCAACGCGAAAGCAATGGATCCGTTACCCACAGACAAAGTGGGTTCCAGCGGACCGATTTGGTCCAAAAATAACTGACTGTGTATTTAAGGGTGATGAAAGTCACCCGGATCTCGCAGCAAAGCACTATTCAGCTATCCGTCATGAGGCACCGCATGTCTCTAAAGTGGATTTTTGGATTACGCATGACGATGGACGAATTGTAAAAATGCGAATTGGGCCGTGGGGGGTCAAGCTTAAGTCCGGACTAGGAGTAATTGAAATCCGGAAGTTCGATGATGAGGCATTGACCCCTCCGCTTTGATCCGCAGCCGCAACAGAGTTGCGCTTCCATTCGAACGGTATGTCCGATGCTTTTGTCGAAATCCTGAAGCGGAATTACACGCGAATATCAGTTCCACAGGACGCTGAAACAGCGCTCCAATCGCGCCGACGTCCAGTTTCCGTGAAAACCTTAAACCGCTGCGCCGGCACGTCTGAACTGGTGCTATGTGTAAATCATGTAATCGTCATATGTCGAAGCCCCGTTCGGCAACAACATCAACAATCACACGCTGATCCGGAAGGTGGGGCCATAACACCGCTTACAGTGCGGAAGTTGATCGTTCATCAAAATGATCACTATTCATCTGCGGCCTTTATTGTGCTGTCGCTTCCGGAATTTCGATCAAAAGACCGAAACGGACGGATGAGCGGCTAAGCCATTTGGTTTCTCAACGATATCCGCCGCCACCGGACGTTGCCAATGCCACAAGTTGCACTATTGTCTGTCCGGCACGCAAAAACCTGATGGTGATTATGCCGGTAGTAACTCGACATCTCATTGACCGGGGTGACGGAGCCACGGTCGAGCTTTTTCAAGCTCAAGCCGCAAGCGAAACGCCCGCAGGAGCAATCCTATTTGTCCACGGCAATCAGGGCGGCCGTCTGCTTGGAGGGATAGAGGCGGTCGACAGCGGCGCGTTGCTTCGCTTTTGTTCTGGTCTGAATATCACTGCTGCGGCAGTCTCGCAGCCCGGTTTTGGGGCGTCAGATGGCCCTCCGGATTTCTGCGGTCCCAAAACCCAGCAAGCGATCATAGCTGCTCTCGCTTTCTTGCGGGGCCAGCCTTCCGTCGATCCTGACCGAATTGTTCTTTATGGAAACAGTCGTGGTGCCGTTGCATCGGCCATGGTCGCCACCCAGGTTTCTGATCTGCGAGCAGTCATTCTATCCAGCGGCGTCTACGATCTTGAAGTTGCTTATCACGAGAGTTCAGACGGTTTGCGCTGGGCTATCGAGAAAGAGGCGGGCCTGTCGCGAGAGGCCTTTCTGGCTCGCTCTGCATTGCATTATGCGCCCGAAGTTCGGTCTGAGACGCTGTTGCTGCATGGAAAGCATGACGACCGTGCTCCGGTTGCCCAAGCCGAACGCTTCTCAAAAGCTCTGTCCAATGCCGGAGTCCTGGCGACGCTTCACCTCTTTGAGTGTGGACATCAAATTCCAAGGAACCACATGCAGGGAGCTCTCAGGCCCTTCCTGCAAAGGGTGTTCAATCCCGTCGTGACGTACCACTAAGGCAGCACGACAGCTTCGGGGCAGCGGGAAAGTGACGAAAACCTAAAAGAGATTAAGCCCAAACCCGCCTCTTGAAGGAGGAGAAAAAATGAAACGCATCGAGATGGAGGTGAGCGGCGGCTGCCAGTGCGGTGCCGTGCGCTACCACGCAACCGCTATGCTTGACAATTCGCATCTCTGCCATTGTCGCATGTGCCAGAAAGCCTCGGGCAACATCTTCGCGGCGCTCGTCGCCGCGCCCGATGATGCGCTCAGCTGGACACGCGGCAAGCCGAGCGTCTGGAAGAGCTCGGAGCTTGTCGAGCGCGGCTTCTGCGCCAATTGCGGCACGCCATTGTTCTTCCACCACCTCGAAAACGGTCGCACCAACCTGATGATCGGTTCGCTTGACGATCCGCACGCCTTCTCGCCGCTTGCCAATACCTGCACCGAGAACATGGTGGCATGGTTCGATACGATCACGGGCATAGAAAATACCGGTGCGACCGAAGACAACGGCGCCGACTGGGCGGCGGCGATCAAGGAGAGCAACAACCAGCACCCCGATCACGATACCGCCTCATGGGCGGTGAGGGGGCGTGATGGCTGAGTCCTATCCGGTGCTGCGCTGTCCGAGGCCATGGCGTGTGGGCAGTGGCGAGGGCTTTGCTCTGCGACCGGGATCGTTGCACATCGATGCTACCGACCACCGCTAGGCGGGCGATAGCATCGGTTGACGAGGGCTACTTTGCTCCTGCGGCCGCTTCTATGACCGCAGCCACTTCCTTGGCGTGCGAGGCCAGCGAGGCGTGGCTACCCTCGACCGTCGTCACCTTGGCCTTCATCCGTTCGGCTAAGAAAGCCTGGGCGTGGGGATCAAGGACGAGGTCCTTGGAGCTCAGGACGTACCAGCTTGGCTTGTCGTGCCATGCCGCGACCTCAGCAGGCGCATCGAAGGCGGTGTGGTTGATCGGCATCTGGTGCGCCGCCAGATGTTCACCGATCTTCTTGGGCAGGTCGCCCGCCACTGCACTGGGGAATACTGCAGGATCGATGGTCAAGTAACCCTTTGCGTCGGGCCGAATGGCCGCCGCTCCGGGGGTTGCCGGACCGCTGGCTGCCAATGCTGTGATGGTTTCACCTTTCTCGGGCGCAAAGGCCGAGACATAGACGAGTGATGCCACCTTGGCGTTGTCACCCGCCTCGCCGATCACCACGCCACCCCAGGAATGGCCCACCAGGACAACCGGGCCATTTTGCGCATCCAGCACCGCATTGGTGGCAGCGACGTCGTCAGCAAGCGAGGTCAATGGGTTCTTTACCGCAGTCACCTTGTAGCCCTTGGCGGTCAGGATTGCAGCGACGCCGTCCCAACTGGTTTCGTCGACGAAGGCGCCGTGAACAAGAACGATATTCTTGATTGTTTGATCCGGGAGAGCCGGCTGGGCCCCTGCGGGTGCAGCACCAAGCATGGCGGTCGTTAACATTAGGGCGGACATAAGAAGAGATTTCATTTGGAGCTCCTACAGGGCACATCAGCGCGATTGCTTAATTCGGATAATCTGCAATGCTCTCGTCTACACGACGACAGGAGGACCATGATGGCCCTGCCTTCGCGGAAACACTTGAACTGCCAGATAATTCCTCTTTGAAGACAAAACCAAACTAGGGCTTACCGAGATGGATCACCATGACCCGAGCCCCGCAATGCATGCTCCGTCGTCCAAAAATGCGATGATGCTCGCCTCTCGGGTGGATCTGCTCTCCCAGATTTTGGCCATGGTCAGCCTGCATGGCGAAATCGTTTTTACAGTCGAGCTCAGCCAACCATGGGCGCTGCGCTTTCATCCAGGAGCGGCTTATTTCTTCATCGTGCTCGAAGGGGGCCTGACGGTTGTGAACGATCAGGGCCATGCCTTGCAGGTGGCAACTGGCGATCTGATCATGCTGCCGCGAGGCCTTGGGCACGGCTTGAGCGATGGCGAGTGTGCAACTGAGGCTGACTTGGCAGCCCTGATGGCGGCGCAGGTTACCGCCGAAAAACTCAATGTCTCCCACGGCGGAGGCGGCCAACAGACCAAGCTTATCGCCGGAGCCTTTCGGTTCGAAAGCGCTTCCGTGCCCTGGCTCGTATCGGCACTGCCGTCGGTCATTCACATTCCAAAAGCCAGCGGCGAGACCGCCGGATGGGCCGAGGGCCTTGGCTACTTCATGATGAAGGAAGCCCAGGAGGTGTATCCCGGCGCGTCCATCATGATTTCACGGCTGATCGACGTGCTGGTGATCAGTATCCTGCGTAGCTGGGTGCGGATCGAGCGGGGCGGCAATGTCGGCTGGCTTGGAGCGCTCGGGGATGCGCGCATCAGCCGCGCGCTCAAGGCCATCCACGACGAACCTTATCGGCGCTGGACCGTGCTCGATCTGGCTCGGGTGGCGGGCCTGTCCCGGTCCGGCTTCGCGGCGCGATTTACAGCATTGGTGAAAGAAGCGCCACTTTCCTACCACAGCCGCTGGCGGCTGACGCTCGCCTTGGGCTTGATGCGCCAGCCTGATGCCAAGGTTGGGTCGGTCGCCAGGCAAGTGGGCTATGATTCCGAAGCAGCCTTCAGCCGAGCCTTCAAGGCACAGTTTGGTTTTGCGCCCATGAATGCCAAATCGACAACTATTCAGGATCGATGATGGTGTAGATCCGGCGCAATGCATACCAGATTATAGCGCGCGAATGTCCGACGTGGGGTCGAATGCCGAATGCCGAATGGCAGCTTCTGCTGAATTCGCCCCGCTAACAGACGCGCCGCTTCCGGCCCGTAGCAGTCATCTATCCAAGCCGAGCCGATGTCCGTTGCTGGTGCGAACCGGACAGCCGCCGGGCCAACCCGGCGGCCTACTGCCGCGATATATTATTCCGCCGCGATCCGTGTGACGCCGTTGGCCTGGATGATCTTTTCCAGCAGCGCGAGCTCTTCCTGGGAAAGATCCGTCAGAGGTGGGCGCACGGGGCCGGGATTCTGCCCGAGGACGCGAAGGCCGGCCTTGATGATCGAGACGGCATATCCCTTCTTGCGGTTGCGCAAGGCGACGAAGGGGAAGAAGAAGCCTTTGAGGATCTCGTCGACCGTTGCCTGATCGCCGGTACGCAAGGCGCCGTAAAAGCGCTGGGCAAGCGCTGGTACGAAGTTGAAAACAGCCGATGAATAGGTCGTCACGCCTGCGGCGAAATAGGCCTGGGCATAAACCTCATGGGTCGGCATGCCGCCGACATAGACGAGGCGGTCGCCAAGCAGGGTGGTAATCTCGATCACCTTGTCGACATCGCCGACGCCGTCCTTGAAGCCGATCAGGTTCGGGCATTCCTCCGCCAGGCGCGCGATGCTGTCGGCGGTCAGGACGGCGTTGTCGCGATTATAGACGATGACGCCGATGCCGACCGATTGGCAGACCGCCTTGACGTGGGCGATGAGGCCCGCCTGTTCGGCAAACATCAGATAGGGCGGCAGCAGCAGCAGCCCGTCCGCGCCGGCCTTCTCGGCCGCGACTGCGATCTCGATGGCGAGCGATGTACCGTAGCCGGTTCCCGAAATGATCGGCGTCTTGCCGGCCGACGCCTTGGCGGCCCGGACTACCTGCGGAATCTCCGCCGGATTGAGGGAGAAAAATTCACCGGTGCCGCCGGCGGCAAACAGTGCAGCAGCGTCATAACCTGCAAGCCACTCGACATGACGGCGATACTTGGCTTCGTCGAATTTGAGTTGATCGTCGAAATGGGTCACCGGAAACGACAGGAGGCCACTACCGACGGCCTTCTTCAATTCAATCGGGTTCATCATGAAGTCCTATTCTTGACGTGTTGAAAACCGGCTCACTCGCTTTCGAGCACTTGCAGAAGTGCGGCGATATAGCCGTAGCAGAAGGCAAATGCGGTGGCGGTTGGATCCTTGCCGCTGACGGTCGGTACATGGTCGGGCATTAGCATGTATTTGAAGCCCACCTCCTTGTAGATCCTGGCCGAGCGGACCATGTCCATGTCGCCTTCTTCAGGGAAGGTCTCCATGAAGGACAGCTTGCCGCCGCGAATGTTGCGGAAGTGAACATTGAAGATCTTGCCGCGGTGGCCGAACCAGCGGATGACATCGTCGATTTCCTTGCCGGGATTTTCCAGCATCTCGCCGATCGAACCCTGGCAGAAATTGAGGCCGTGATAGGGGTTTTCGCGCATCAGCACGAATTTCTTCAGGCCTTCCACTGTACCGAGCACCCGTGTGACGCCGCGATAGCCCGGCGGGGTATAGGGATCGTGCGGATGGCAGGCGAGCCGGACGCGGTTGCTTGCAGCGACAGGAACGACGCGTTCGAGGAAATAGTCGATCCGCTCCCAGTTTTCGTCCTCGGAAAGCACGCCGGCAAGGCCGGGCTCGGCTTGCTGATCCGTCTTGTCCCAGCGGAAGCTGGCATTCAGCGATCCGCCGCGTCCCGGTTCATCCGGCGTACGGGGAATGCCGATCAGATTGAGATTGTACTTCACCGCAGGAATGCCGGCGGCTGCGGCATTCTCGATCAGCTTGCAGACGGCGTCGATCTGTCTGTCGCGCTCGGGGCCGGCAAGCAGGATATCGGGATAGGAAGCCTTCTCGATCGGCTGCGAGGGCAGGGGCAACTGGATCATATCGAGGATCAGGCCGAAGCTTTCGACCTTGTCGCGATGCCGCTCGAGATCGGAGAGCGTCCAGCTGCTCGGCTTTCCCGGCGGGTCGGCGTTGATATGCTTCACACCCAGTTGCGCGAAGATACGATAATCGTCGTCATCCCGCGCTGCGACCTGTGTTCCCAGATACATTTGAGTCTCTTTCGAAATTACACAATGTCATATGACATAATATGAATTTTGAAGAGTGTCGAGCCCTATTGCTGCTCGGCGAGCATGCGGTAGCGGCGCTGGCTGGCCAGCATATGGGCGCGCATCGCCTGGCGGGCGCGTTCGGGATCCTGATCGGCGATTGCCGACAGGATTTCGACATGTTCGGCATAAACCTTCTGAAGATAGCTGCGGTCATTGGCTTCCGGCAGCGTCGGAAACTGGCCGCGCGGGATGGCTCTGGGGCCGAAATGGCGCAGCACATCGACATAGAACCGGTTGTTCGTCGCGGCGGCAATCGCCATGTGGAAGGCGTAATCCGCTTCTACGGTTTGCTGTCCGGTTTCGATCAGGTGCGCCATTCTGCGATTGGCCTCCCGGATTGCCGCCTCCTGCTCGGCGGTGCGGCGATAGGCGGCGATTGCCGCCGCTTCACCCTCGGCCGCCATACGAAACTCCAGCAATTCCAGGGTCTCCGGAATGCTTTTGATTTCCACCGGCGTCAGCGACAAGACCGAATGCGCCTTCGGATCGGCGACAAAAACGCCTTTGCCCTGGATCGGCTTGACGAAGCCTGCAGACCTCAGATCGGCAATCGCCTCGCGCACCACGGTGCGGCTGACGCCGAATGTCGCTTCAAGCTGCGGCTCGGTCGGCAGTTGGTCGCCGACCCGTAGCTTCCCCGTCTCGATCTGCGCCCGCAACTGATCGATGACCTGCTGCGCCAGTCTTTGCCGGCCACCGCCGAGTGTCGTCATTGTCCGTTCCCCCAATCCCTTTGCGTCATGTCTCCCGCTCGGGTCTTGCAAATCATATCAGACTTCGATAAATCATAATACGACATACGGGCGACATAATATGTCTTTTATAGTAGTCTAGGGAGGACTGACAATGAAGCATTTTTCTAAGGGCTTGTTCGTCGGCGCCGTCATTGGCGCTCTGACGATCGCTGCGCCGCAGATGCAGGCTGCCACCCCGCAGGACCAGTTGGTGGTCGGCACATCGCTGGCGCAGGTTCTGTCGCTGGATCCGCAGCAGGCGACGGAAGGCAAAGCGGTCGAGATCATGTCGAATCTGTACGATCGGCTGGTCGCCAGCACGGCTGATGGAAAGATCCTTCCGCAGCTGGCGGAAAGCTGGAAGGTTGACGACAAGGGCATCACCTTTACGCTGCGCAAGGCCAATTTCGCCTCCGGCAACCCGGTCACCTCGAAGGATGTCGTCTATTCATTGGCGCGGCTCCTGAAGATGGACCAGGCCGCCGCCGCCAACCTCAAGCGCGTCGGCTACGACAAGGACAATGTCGAAAAGCTCGTCAAGGCCGTCGACGACCAGACGGTGCGGATCGATCTCTCCGAGCAGGTGACGGCAGAGCTTCTGCTCTACCGGCTGACGACGACCACCACTAGCGTGGTCGACAGCGTCGAGGTCGAGAGCCACGCCGTCGATAACGACTACGGCAACGCCTGGATGCGAACCCATTCGGCCGGCTCCGGTCCGTTCACCCTCAATCGCTGGTCTCCGAACGAACTGGTGATCCTCGATGCGAACAAGGACTATATGGCCGGCGCGCCGAAAATGCGCCGCGTCATCGTCCGGCATGTGCCTGAAAGCCAGGTCGAGCGGCTGATGCTCGAACGCGGCGATATCGATATTGCCAGCGCGCTCACCGCATCGGATCTCGCGACGTTCCAGGACAAGAAGGGCTTTGCCATCCAGCGTATTCCGACGGGCGGTTTCTACGTGCTGTCGATGAATGCCGGCAACAAATACCTGGCCAACCCGAAGGTTCGCGAAGCCATTGCCTATGGCATCGACTACAAGGGCATCGAGAAGACCATCATGGGTCCTTACGGCCGGGCCAGAAACGTTCCCGTTCCGGAGAATTTCGAATATGCCATCCCGAACCCCGATTGGCATCTCGACGTCGAAAAGTCCAAGCAGCTGCTGAGCGAGGCAGGCTTCAAGGACGGCTTCTCGCTGTCGCTGAAGACCATCGCGCAAACGCCGCGCATCGATCTGGCCACCGCCATCCAGGCATCGCTTGCCCAGATCGGCATCAAGATCGACATCCAGCAGGGCAACGGTTCGGAAATCATCGCCGCCCATCGCGCCAGGGATTTCGATCTGCTGATCCCGCAGACCAGCGCCTATATGCCGAACGTCCTCGGCTCGATGGAGCAGTTCTCCTCCAATCCCGACAACTCGAAGGAAGCCAACAATGCCGGCAATTTCGTCTGGCGCTCGGCCTGGGACATCCCGGAACTCACGGCCCTGACGGCGAAAGCATCGATGGAGCCGGACGCCAAGAAGCGTGGCGAACTCTATGTTCAGATGCAGAAGCTGTTCGTTGAACAGAAGCCGGCGGTGCTTCCGCTCTTCGAGCGCTTTGAGCCGATCGTCCTATCCACCAAGGTCGAGGGATATGTGGGGCATCCGTCTCAGCTGACGCGTCTCGAGAACGTGACCAAGGTCGAAACCCAGTAATACTTCCCAGGACAGCCGATCATGAAGGAACTCTCCGTAGCCGAATTTGGCCGACGCCTGGCGCATTTGCTGGTCAGCCTGTTCATCCTCTTATGTGTGACCTTCGTGATCGGCCGCGTCTTGCCCACCGATCCGGTCGGCGCAATCGTCGGCGAGCTCGCCGATCCCTCAGCCTATGCGGCGATGCGGGCGCGTCTGGGGCTCGATCTGCCGATCTACCAGCAGTTTTTCCTCTATCTGAACGGGTTGGCGCATGGTGATTTCGGCACGGCCGTCCTCACCGGCAATCCCGTCTCTTCGGATCTCGCTCAAGCCTTTCCGGCGACGTTTGAACTCGCGACGCTGGCGGTGATCATTTCGACCTTCGTCGGTGTCCCGCTCGGGCTGGTCGCAGCACTCTTTCGCGACAGCTTCATCGACAAGACGGCCCGCGTCGTCGCGCTCGTCGGTCATTCGATCCCGGTTTTCTGGTTCGGCATCGTCGGGCTCGTCATCTTCTATGCCGGCCTCAACTGGGTTGGCGGACCGGGCAGGATTGATGTCTTTTACGAAGGCCTCGTTACGCCGAAAACCGGCTTGTTGTTGATCGATAGCCTGCTGCAGGGCGAGACGGAAATCTTCTGGAATGCGCTCGGCCATATCATTCTGCCGGCCGTCATCCTCGCCTATGCGGCGATGGCCTACATCACCCGCATGACACGCAGCTTCACCCTGGAGCAGTTGAGCCAGGATTATGTCATTGCGGCCCGAGCCAAGGGTGTAAGCCCGCTCGGCACGATCTGGCACCACGTCCTGCCGAACATTGCGGTGCAACTGATCACCATCCTTGCCATTTCCTATGGCGGTCTGCTCGAAGGCGCTGTCGTGACCGAGATCGTTTTCTCCTGGCCGGGCATCGGCCAGTACATGACGAACGCGCTGATGATCGGCGACATGAACGCTATCGTCGCCGGCACCATCATTGTGGGATTCATTTTCATGTTGTTGAACTTCCTGGCCGACGTCGCTTACGCCGTCTTTGATCCGCGCATGCGGGAGGCGGCCCGATGAGCGATGTCATCCGCAGCGAGATTCATATCCGCCCGCCAAGTGTGTCGACCCGTATCGCGGCGTCGTTTGCGCGCATCGGCCGCAAATTGGCCCACGAGCCGCTCGGTCTTGCCGGTTTCGTCATCCTCGGTTTGCTTTGCTTGATCGCGATCTTCGCGCCGCTCCTGGCGCCCTACGATCCGGCCATACAGTCGCTTGGCGAGGCCTTGCAGCCGCCGAGCCTCACGCATCTGGCGGGCACGGACGAATTCGGTCGGGACATCTTGAGCCGCCTCATCTTCGGCACGCGCATCACCATCCAGACCGTGCTGTCGATCTCCTTGATCGTCGGGCCGATCGGCCTGCTGATCGGCGTCGTTGCCGGCTTCTTCGGCGGGCGCACCGATGCGCTGCTGATGCGCGCCACCGATATCGTTCTGTCGTTCCCGTCGCTGATCCTGGCTCTGGCTTTTGCCGCGGCACTCGGCGCCGGCTTGACCACCGCAATCATCGCGATCTCGCTGACTGCATGGCCGCCGATTGCGAGACTCGCGCGCGCCGAGGCGCTTGTCGTCAGAAACGCCGATTATGTGGTCGCCGCCCGCCTTTATGGTGCCTCGCCGATGCGCATCCTTCTTCTCTATATCGCGCCGATGTGCGTTCCCTCCGTCATTGTTCGCCTGACGCTCAACATGGCGGGTATCATTCTGACGGCGGCTTCGCTTGGTTTCCTCGGGCTTGGCGCCCAGCCGCCGGCGCCGGAATGGGGCGCGATGATCTCCAGCGGCCGCAAGTTCATGCTCGATTATTGGTGGGTCGCCGTGATGCCGGGTATCGCCATCCTCCTCACCAGCCTTGCCTTCAACATCGCCGGAGATGCTCTGCGCGACCTTTTGGATCCCCGCCATGCAAGATCGTGATCTGCAGCCCGTTCTTTCCGTCGAAGGATTGACCGTCCGTTTCGGCCGAGGCGCCGTGCCCGCTGTCTCCAATGTCAGTTTCGACGTCGGGCGCGAACGTGTCGGGATTGTCGGCGAATCCGGTTCCGGCAAGTCGACGACCGGTCGCGCGATCATGCGCCTTTTGCCGCCGGCCGCGGTGGTCTCGGCCGAACGCATGGATCTCAGCGGCGATCCGTTGCTTTCGAAGTCCGAGCGTCAGATGGGCGCGCTGCGCGGCAAGGACATCGCGCTGATCATGCAGGATCCGCGTTATTCGCTGAATCCGGTGCTTTCGATCGGCAAGCAGATCGCCGAAGCCGCCCGCCTTCACCTCGGTCTTCACAAGAAACAGGCGCATGAGGCTGCCCGCGCCATGCTGGAGCGCGTGCGCATCAGCGATCCGGAGCGGGTCATGGCGCTTTACCCGCACCAGATATCGGGCGGGATGGGCCAGCGCGTGATGATCGCCATGATGCTGCTGGCACGGCCGAAGCTTGTCATCGCCGACGAGCCGACATCGGCGCTTGATGTCAGCGTCCGCAAGGACGTGCTGCTGTTGCTCGATGAGCTGGTGCGCGAGAACAATTCCGGACTGCTGTTGATCAGCCACGACATTCGCATGGTGGCAGCTTTTTGCGAGCGCATCATCGTCATGTATGCCGGCCGGATCGTGGAAACGCTGACCCGTCTCGAGGAGGCGCGCCATCCCTATACCCGCGGGCTGATCGCTGCGCTGCCCGACCCGAGGAATCCGGTTCGCCGGCTTGCAGTCCTCGACAGGACGAAACTCGATCTGGAGACGGCGCAATGATCAATGTGCGTGACCTCGATGTCGTCTTTGCCTCCGGCAAATCAAGCAACCATGTCGTCAGGGGCATCAGTTTTCAGGTCAACCAGGGGGAGACGCTCGGCATTGTCGGTGAATCCGGATGCGGTAAATCGACGGTGCTGCGTTGCCTCGCCGGCATGGAGTCTGGTTGGACCGGTCACATCGAGCTTGGCGGCAAACCGATCGGCAAGAAGCGCTCCCGCGAGGAGCTGACATTCGCTCAGATGGTGTTTCAGGACCCTTACGGATCCCTGCATCCGCGCCATCGTATCGGCACCGCCTTGGCCGAGCCGCTGCGCGCCATGCGCCATTCGGATATCTGGTCGAAGGTCGAGAGGGCATTGATCCAGGTCGGTTTGCCGGCGAGCTTCGCAAACCGTTTTCCGCACGAACTTTCCGGCGGCCAGAGGCAGAGGGTGGCCATCGCCCGGGCCCTGATCCTGTCGCCGCCCATCCTGTTGCTGGACGAGCCGACATCGGCACTCGACGTCTCGGTCCAGGCCGAAATCCTCAACCTGCTGGCCGATCAGCGCGAGGAAAAGGGCCTGACCTATCTGCTTGTCAGCCACGACCTCGCGGTCATCGCCCATATGTGCGACCGGGTGCTGATCATGAAGAACGGTTGTTTCGTCGACGAGCTCACCAAAGCGGATCTGCAGGCCGGCACCACGCATGATCCCTATGCGCGAGAACTGTTCGAGGCGAGTTTTATCGAGGCTTGATGTCCTCGATTGGCGCGGCGTGGGATTGTCCGGTTTGCGCGAATGGCTGCCCCTCACCCTAACCCTCTCCCCGTAAAAACGGGGCGAGGGGACGTGCCCTGCGAGAGCCAGGTGGGAACGGAGAGGTCGCGGCATATCCCCTTCGCCCCGTTTACGGGGAGAAGGTGGCGGCAGCCGGATGAGGGGCGGTCTCTGCAATCTCTTGGCCGAGATGTCGCGTGTCCTCAGCGACCTTCCGTAACGGCAGACATATGCCTGACCGCCGCAACGCTGCCCCTTTCGACGAGATGGCAGGCAAGCTCGACCCGCCGCCGTGGGGCCGCAAGGCCGAGCATCATGTCGCGCAGCAGATCGAGCGCGGTGGCGCCGAGTTCGCGCATCGGAATATGCACCGTCGACAGCGGTGGATTGAGAAAGGCCGACTGCGGCAGGTCGTCTATGCCCATGACGGAGATGTCCTGCGGCACGGCATAACCCATCGCCTGCAATCCGCGCACCGCGCCATTGGCAAGACTGTCGCCCGCCGTCAGGATGGCGGTGAAGGTGAGGCCTTTCTCGCGGATAAGACGGGTGACCGCCTCGGCGCCGAGTTCCGGCAGCCAGTCATCGACTTCGAGCACCAGATCGGCATCGGCCGTCAGCCCATGATGCTGCAGGGCATCGCGCCAGCCCTCAAGGCGCCGCTCGATGGTCCGCCGCCCCGGCCTCAGCATGAACAGGATGCGTTGATGCCCTAACTTGATTAGCCGCTCGGCGGCGATGAAGGCGGCCGAACGGTTGCAGGGCGTAACACTCGAAAGCCGCATATAGGGATCGTCGCTATTGACGAGCACCACGGGCTTTCCGAGATCGGCGGCCGCTGCCAGCATCTCCTCTTCGTCGACGGTCAGGATCAGCATGCCGCCGAAGCTCGGATCGTCCCGCATCTCGGCAACGACCCGGGCTTCATCCCCCTTGTCGGCGATGGGGCGCATCGCCAGTTCGATGCCGAGGGCGGCCGCGCGCGCGTTCAATCCTTCGAGTACATAGAGCGTGAACTGGTTGCGGACATAGTCGATCATTGCCGCGCCGGAGGCGACGAGCATGACCTTCTTGCCGGCAACGCTCGCCGGCAGCGCGTAGCTGACCGCACTTGCCGTTTCCAGCACCAGCTTGCGGATCTCCGGCCTGACGCCCTTTTCGCCGGCCAGCGCACGCGAGACCGTGCTGATCGAGACGCCGCACCTGGCGGCAATGTCGTCGAGGCGCGTGCGCCTGCCTTTTTTCTCTTCCGCCGCCATGTCGTCTCCTCGCTGTCTGTTACTATGCAAAAATCTTTCAGATTGCGCAAATAGAATGCCTATGCACAATTGGCCTTGAGGAGTCCGCGGCAAGCGGCAGAGCAGGGAGGCTTTGAAATGTGGCTAGACGGCCAGTCGATGCGTCGGCGTTTTACCCGGCGTCCCAAGGCTTGAGCGGGCTGAAGCATGACCGCCGAGCAGCAATCCCATCTCCGCCGCGCAACGGCGAAGGATAGCCCGATCGTCTACTGGCAGCTCGCCGACCTGTGGCAGGAGCGCTATGACGTCGCCGACCGTCCGATGGACGGCAGCATGGATCCCTTCTTCTTCGTCACCAAGACGAAGAACTTCATCCCGCATGAATATCCCTGCCGCACCGAATTCAAAAAATCCTTCTCCGGCCGGCGGCCGCAGCCGGCTGCCGAATTCGACGCCATCCGCTGGTGGCTTCCCTTTGCCTCCCCGCGTGTCGATCTCTCCGGCTTCTGGTTTCGCCCGACGCGCATCGGCTGCTGGGCGCGCACCTTCCTCGATGCCCGCTCGGCGGGAGCTGCGACGCTTCGCCTGTCGACCTGCGGCGGCGCGATCCTTTTCGTCAATGGCCGCGAGCAGGGCTTCATGGCGCCTTATCAGCGCAATCTCGAAGCCCAGCAGCTGTTCGACGTCGAGCTGGCGGCCGGCCTCAACGAGATCCGCGTCTATTTCGACGATCTCGCCGAGCGCGACGCCCGCTTCTATTTCCAGCTGGACTATGTCGAAGGACCGGAAGTTGAAACCGCCGTGCCCGTTCCCATGTCCGCCGGCGATGCGGATGCGCTGGAGGTCATCCTCGAAGGCATGCGCTTCGACCGCACCGCCTATCTCGGCGAGGACGTGACGATCCTCTTCCCCGTGCCGCTGCCGGTAGCGCTGAGCTGCCATGTCGAGATCGAAGGCGACTTCATGTCGATCGAGCGCTTCGACTATGATTTCGAGCTGGAAGCGGGAGCAAAGAAATTGGCCCTCGGCACTTCGGCTGATATGCCCGCCGATTTCCGCCATTTCCGCATCACCTTCAAAACAGGCGCGCTTTCGCTCGGTCGCACGCTCGGCGTCGAGATCTGTCATCCCCAACGCCAGGGGGAAGCGCCCGCCGCCCTGGAGGACCGCGTCGCCGAGGCGCTGGCTGAGGTCGCTGCCCATTCCGAGCCCGACACGGTCTGCGCTTTTGCGCGCCTTGCGCTGGGGCAGGGCGGCGAGGAGACCGAGGCGATGATCTCGGCCATGCTGCCGGTCATCGAGGATTGTCACGACTGTGCCGATTTCGTGCTGGTGCCGCTGCTCTTTGCCTATGCGCGCTGGAGCGATCTGCTGTCACCTGCGCTGCGCGACAGGATCGAGCACGCCGTCCTCAATTACCGCTTCTGGATGGATGAGCCCGGCAACGACGTTCAGTGGTATTTTTCCGAAAACCACGCGCTTCTCTTCCATACCGCGGCCTATCTCGGCGGCAGGCTGTTCCCCGATGCCGTCTTCGTCCGCTCCGGCCGCACCGGCGCCGAGCAGATGCAGGTCGGCGAAGAGCGTGTTCGCGCCTGGCTCGATCATTTCGAGCGCTGGGAAATGGCCGAGTGGAATTCCGTTCCCTATTTCCCGATCGATCTCAAGGGGCTGACGGCGCTGGCCGCCTGTGCGCCGGATGAGACGATCCGCAACCGCGCGAGTGCCAGCATCGTCCGCCTGATGGAGATCGTCGCCCGCTCGGCCCATCACGGCATGCTGACCGGCAGCCAGGGCCGCTCCTACGAACACACACTGCGCCCCGGCCGCTCGGTCGAACTCTCCGCTATCGCCCGGCTGCTCTGGGGCCGCGGCTGGTACGGCCGGCGTGTCCACGCTTTGCCGCAGCTTGCCGTCTGCATTCGCGATCATGGCCTGCGTTTTCCAGAAGCGCTTGCGGCCATTGCGGCGCACCAGTCCGACGACGCGCAGGAATGGACCTTTTCCCAGGGCGAAAACCGTTTCGCCGCCCTCTACCACTATAAGACCCGTGACACCGCGCTCGGCACCATCGCCCATTATCGTCCCGGCGCCTGGGGCTATCAGGAAACTGTGCTGCATCTGCGTCTGGGTCACCGCCCGGAAGCGCAGATCTGGATCAACCATCCCGGCGAAACCATCCAGTTCGGTTATGGCCGGCCGAGCTTCTGGGGCGGCTGCGGAACATTGCCGCGTGTGCACCAGTATCGCGATCTGGCGATCCTCGATTTCGAGATCCATGAGGGCCAGCCGGATTTCACCCATGCCTGGTTCCCGCTCGAGGCTTTCGACGACACGGTGGTCGACGGCAATCTGGCGCTCGCCCGCTCCGGCAACGGCATTGCGATGCTGATCGGCAACGGCGCGCTGGAGCCGGTAAAGCAAGGCCCGACGACGGATATCGAGCTGCGTCTGGCCGGCCGCAACAGCCGCTGGATCGTTCGCCTCTCCGATCTCGGGCGCGAGGCTGGCCTTGACGAAATGCGGGCGCGTTTCGCCACGCTTTCGGCCCGCCGCGACGACGAGGGCGCATTGATCGTCGTCGATCCGGATTATGGCCGGGTCGTTTTCGAAGAGGACGGCACCGTGCGTGCCGAAGGCCGTATTCTTCGCCCGACGGACTGGTCGGTGCGGGGAGACGCGGTACATCTGAAGATACCGGCCAGGCAGCCTCGGCGCGCGGCCTCGTAGACGACGTGTCCGGCAGGTGGAGGACCGGCCGGACGCAGGAATTGATCGATCAGAGGAGGAAAAAATGACCAGAATGAAATCGATCGGCGCGGCTTTTGCTGCAGTTCTCTTGAGTTCCGTTGCCGCCCATGCCGGTGACGTGCGCATCATGTGGTATTCGGACGGCGGCGAAGGCGAGGTAATCAAGGACCTGCTCTCGCGCTTCTCGAAGGCCAATCCCGACGTCAACGTCATCCTCGACGAGGTCTCCTACGACGTCGTTAAGGAACAGCTGCCGGTGCAGCTCGAAGCCGGGCAGGGGCCGGATATCGCCCGCGTCACCAATCTGAAGGCGCCGGCGCAGCACTGGCTCGATCTTCGGCCCTATCTCACCGACGCGAAATATTGGGAGGACAATTTCGGCGCCCAGGCCGACTGGATGCGTCCCGACGGCTCGAACGCCATCACCGGCTTCATGACGCAGCTGACGCTGACCGGCGGCTTCGTCAACAAGACACTGTTCGAGCAGGCTGGCGTCGAGATCCCCGGCCCGAAAGCCACCTGGGACGACTGGGCGGCGGCCGCCAAGAAGGTCGCAGACAGCCAGAAGGTCTTCGCCATGGCGATCGACCGCTCCGGCCACCGCGTATCCGGCCCGAACATCTCCTACGGCGCCAACTACATCGCCGCCGACGGCAAGCCGGCGCCGATTGATCAGGGCGCCAAGGACTTCCTCAGCCGCTTCGTCAAGTGGAACGAAGACGGCACCATCAACAAGGATGTCTGGGTGAGTGCTGCCGGCACCACCTACCGCTCCGCCGCCGAGGACTTCATCAATGGCGGCCTTGCCTATCTTTATTCGGGCAGCTGGCAGGTTTCGGGCTTCGCCCAGAAGATCGGCGACAATTTCGACTGGGTGATGGCGGGCAGCCCCTGCGGTTCGGCCGCATGCTCCGGCATGCAGGGCGGCGCCGGTCTGGTTGCCGTCAAATACACCAAGAACCCGAAGGACGTCGCCAAGGTGATGGATTACCTGGCAGGTGCCGACGTGCAGAAGGAATTTGCCGAACGCAGCCTGTTCATTCCGGCGCATAAGGGCGTTGCCGCCGGCCAGATGGACTTCAAGACCGACAATCCACATGTGCAGGCGGCGCTGAAGGCCTTCGTCGAAGCGGCCGGCCAGATGGCGGCACCTGCCATGAAGCTGCCAGGCTGGAAGTGGTCGGACGCCTATTACAGCGCCATCGTCGCCCGCATCAGCCAGGTGATCGCCGGCGAAATGAAGCTCGACGACGCTTATGCCCGCATCGACGAGGACATCAAGGCCAAGGTCGCCGGCAACTGACGGATGAACAGATGACGGCGAAGACGGTTTCTTCTGAACCACCGGCGAGAACCGGTCTGCGGCAGGCGCTTCTTGCGCCTGTCCGGCTTGCCATGGGGATCGTCGATATTCCCATGCGTGGCTGGCAGAAGCTGACTGGGCTAAACGGCATGGCGGGCGTCTTCCTGGCGCCCAACATGCTGATCTTCACCGTCTTCGTGCTGCTGCCGCTGGTCATCAACTTCATCTATTCGACGACGAGCGGCAGCGCCATCTTCCTGCAGAACAGGACCTATGTCGGCGCCGACCAGTACCGCATCCTCTTCGATTGCCGCAGCTATCTCGATCCCTCGACCTGCGCCGCCGACACCTTCTGGGCGGCGGTGCGCAACACCGCTGTCTTCGTCGTCTTCCAGGTGACGGTGATGCTGATCGCAGCGCTCGCAACGGCTTTGATTCTCAACCGCGAGCTTTCCAATCGCGGCTTCTGGCGCGCCGTCTTCTTCTTCCCGGTGCTGCTGTCGCCCGTCGTCGTCGGCCTGATCTGGAAATGGATACTGCAGCGTGAGGGCCTGTTGAATTATGCGCTGAGCCCCTTCGGCTTCGAACCTTTCTCCTGGCTCAGCGATCGTTTCTGGGCCTTCTTCTTTGCCGTCTTCGTCTCGGTCTGGGCGCATATGGGCTTTTATGCGCTGATCCTGCTTGCCGGCCTGCAGGCGATCCCGCGCGATCTCTACGAGGCGGCGGCGATGGACAGCGCCCGCCCGACCCGCATCTTCCGGCGCATCACCCTGCCGCTTCTGATGCCGAACCTCATCGTCGTCCTGGTATTGGCGCTGATCCGCGCCGTGCAGATCTTCGACGAGGTCTTCGTGCTGACCGGCGGTGGGCCGGGCACCAGCACCATGTACATCACCCAGTATATCTATGAGACCGGCTTTGCGAGTTCGCTGCGCAATCCAGGACTGGCGTCGGCCGCCTCGATCCTGATGGGCATCGTGCTCGTCATCCTGACGCTGATCCAGCTCGGCGTCAGTAGCCGCAACGAGAAGAAGGGAGCACGCCAATGAGCGCTGTCTCTGCCTTTCTGCTCCGCCGGCGGGGCCGCGGCTGGCATTGGACGGACGTCGTCACCTGGATTTGGCTGATATCAGGCGTCTTCCTGATGTTCGGCCCGGCCGTCTGGCTGGTCTTCTCCTCGTTCAAAACGCCAGCGGCCCTTGCCGAATTCCCGCCGTCCTTCCTGCCCTATGTCACCGAACAGGCCGTGGTGCCGGGCTACGACAAGCCGCTGCCGCTCTATAATGTAGCAATGCCGGATGGCAGCACGCGTGTGCTCGCCGAAGTCCGCCGCATCGGCATCATCGGCCAGATGGTCGATCCGAAACAGCCGGGCGAAATCGTCAAGGCGAATATCAAGGACCGCACACCGGTGCGCCAGGTCGAATTCGCCGGCGGCAACTACACCGAACCTTTCCAGCGCTTCGATTTCTTTCTGTTTCTGCGCAACTCCGTCTTCGTCACCGTCGTCGCGACGGCGATTACGCTGCTCGTCAATTCAATGGCCGCCTTCGCGCTGTCGAAATACCGGTTTCCCGGCCGCACCGCCGTCATGCTGATGATCCTGGCGACGCTGATGGTGCCGCTCTCGGTCATCGTCGTGCCGCTCTATTCCGTCATCGGCACGCTGAACCTCTTCGACAGCCTCTGGGGCGTCATCCTGCCGACGGTCGCCACCCCGACAGGGGTTTTCCTGCTCAGGCAATACATGCTGACGATCCCCGACGAATTGCTCGACGCCGCGCGCATGGACAAGGCCAGCGAATGGCAGATCTACTGGCGCATCATCCTGCCGCTGTCGGCGCCGGCTCTCGCCGTGCTGGCGATCTTCTCCGTCGTCTGGCGTTGGAACGACTTCCTCTGGCCGCTGATCGTGCTGTCGCGCAAGGAACTCTATACGCTGCAGGTCGGCCTCAACGTCTATGCCGGCGAGCTCAATGTGCAATGGCACTACATCCTCGCCATGACCGTCGTCTCGATGATCCCGGTCGTGCTGATCTTCGTCTTCCTGCAGCGCTTCATCACCACGGGCATTGCCGGCTCGGGGCTCAAATAGGCCACCTTAAAAGAAGAAAACAGGAGAGTGCATGAGCGGGCTCGAGCTCAGGAACATCGTCAAGAATTTCGGCGCCGTCGAGGTCATTCGCGATGTCTCGCTTCATGTCAATGACGGCGAGTTCGTCGCTTTCGTCGGCCCTTCCGGTTGCGGGAAATCGACGCTGCTGCGCCTGATTGCCGGCCTCGATAAGCCGACAGACGGCAGCATCGCCATCGACGGCAAGGATGTTACCGCTATCAGCGCTGCCGATCGGGGCCTAGCCATGGTCTTCCAGTCCTATGCGCTCTATCCGCATATGAGTGTCAGGGAGAACCTCGCCTTCGGTCTCGAAAACACCAAGGTGGCGAAGGCCGAGATCGAAGCGCGCATCACCGACGCCGCACGCATGCTGGAGATCGAGCCTTTTCTGCAGCGCCGTCCGGGCCAGCTCTCCGGCGGTCAGCGCCAGCGCGTGGCCATCGGCCGCGCCATCGTCCGGCGGCCGGATGCCTTTCTGCTCGACGAGCCGCTCTCCAATCTCGACGCCGAACTCAGGGTCAGCATGCGCGCCGAACTGGCGGCCCTTCACGCCCGCCTGAAGGCGACGATGATCTATGTCACCCACGATCAGGTCGAGGCAATGACGCTGGCCGACCGCATCGTTGTGCTGAGAGGCGGCAGGATCGAGCAGGTGGGAACACCGCTGGAACTCTACAACAAGCCGGCCAACCGCTTCGTCGCCGGCTTCATCGGCGCGCCGCACATGAATTTCCTCGAAGGTGCGATCGTCGGTCACGAGGGCGGTTTCGCCGAGGTCGAAACCGTCGGCGGCCATCGTCTTTCCGTGATTGCCAAGGAGGCACGCCCGGCGGGCGAAAGGGTCAGCATCGGCATCCGCCCCCAACACATCACCCTTGCCGATGCGGGTTCAGCGAGCAGACTGGATACAAGCGTTACCCTTGTCGAGGAACTGGGCTCGGAGACCGTCGTCCACGCCGACGCAGGCGGGAAGAAGCTGATTGCGGTCTTTGCCGGCCAGCAGCGCATGAAATCGGGCGACAGCCTGCCGCTGCATCTCGATCCCGATGTACTCCACCTTTTCGGCGAGGATGGCCGGCGTCTATCCTGATGTCCTTTGAGACCTCTTGTCATTTCGCCGGGGCTATCACTCGCGATGAGGCAACCGATCGAGCAATTTCTCCAGTGTGATCGGATATTGCCGCACCCGCACGCCGGTTGCGTTGTAGACCGCGTTTGCGACGGCGGGCGCGACACCAGTCAGTCCCAGTTCCCCGACGCCTTTCGCTTTCACCGGCGATATCGCTGGATCTACCTCGTCGAGAAACACGGCCTCGAGATGGGGGATATCGGCGTGGACCGGAACCTCGTAGCCGGCGAGATCATGATTGACGAAGAAGCCGGACCTCTTATCGACCACCATCTCCTCCATGAGGGCCGCCCCGATCCCCATTGTCATCCCGCCGATCACCTGGCTGCGCGCGGTCTTGGGATTGAGAATGCGGCCGGCCGCGCATACGGCGAGCATGCGGCGAACGCGGATTTCGCCGGTATAGACGTCGACGCCGACCTCGGAAAAGTGCGCCCCGAGGGTCTGGATCGCGAAGCGCTTCGCCAGATCGCCGAATTCCATGGTGTCTTCGGCGACGAGATCGCCATCGGCGGCAGCGCTGGCGAGCAGCGCCCTTCGATTTCCGGACCGAACCTCACCGCCGACAAACTCTGCCTCTGCGGCGTTGAAGCCCAGACGCTGGGCGACCGCTGCCCGCAGCTTCGTGCAGGCAGCATAGACGCCTGCGGTGACGGAAGGCGCGCCCTGCTGTCCTCCAGATCCCGGCGTTTCCGGAAAACTCGAATCCCCGAGCTTTGCCACCACGCGCTCAATCGGCAGACCCATCATCTCGGCCGCCGTCTGCTGCACGATCGTATAGCTGCCGGTGCCAAGGTCAGTCATGTCGGTCTCGACCGTCAGCATGCCCTGGCGATCGAGACGAACCCGCGCTCCGGCCTTTGAAATCGGTGCCCCGCGGATCGCACCCGCCATGCCCATGCCGATCAACCAGTCACCATCGCGGACTTGACCTGTCTCTGTTTTCCGCATGCTCCATCCGAAGCGTTCGGCGCCCGTGCGCAGGCATTCGACGAAGGGACGCGAGGAAAAAGGCCGATCGGCATTTTCCGGGTCGACCTGGGTATCGTTCAGGATGCGGAACTCGACCGGATCCATGCCGAGTTTTTCGGCCATCTCGTCCATGGCAATCTCCAGCGCCATCAAACCGGGTGCCTCTCCCGGCGCACGCATGGCATTGCCCTCGGCCAGGTCGAGCGTCGCCAGCCGGACTGCTGTCATCCGGTTCGCCCCGGCGTAGAGCGACCGTGTCGAAAGGGTGGTCGGCTCGGTGCGGCCGCCGGCGAGATTGCCGGACCAGCTCTCATGCCCGACCGCCGTCAGTTTCCCGTCACGCGAGGCGCCGAGCCGGATCCGTTGGATCGTCTTCGGCCGATGGATCGTATTGTTGAACATCATCGGACGTTGAAGCGCGATCTTCACCGGTCGCCGCACCATGCGCGCGGCAACGGCCGCCAGCACCAGATCTGACTGCACCGTGCCCTTGCCGCCGAAGCCGCCGCCGATGAAGGGTGAGATCAGCCGAACGTTTTCGCGCGGAATGCCGAGAATGAGTCCGAGATCGCGGGTTCCCCAATTCATCTGCTGAATTGAGGTCCAGCACGTCACCCGATCGCCATCCCAGGTCGCGATCGTCGCATGCGGCTCCATCATTGCATGCGCCTGGTTCGGGAACAGTATAGGTCTCGTCAACCTTCACCTCCGCGGCTGCGAAAGCCTGGTCGAAGTCTCCGACCTTCGTCTCGGTCGGTCCACCAAACTCCATCTGCGGTGCAACCGGCGCGCTGTCCAGTTGCTCGGCGAGATCGAATCGGCCCGGGCTGCGCGCATAGTCGACGCGGATCAGCGAGGAAGCTGCGCGTGCCTGTTCGAAGGTTTCGGCCACCACGACTGCAACAGGCTGATGGTAGTGATCGACATCAGGGGCAGCCAACATGCGCTGGACATAAAATTTTCCGACACCAAGCGGACCGGCATTGCGATGAGTAATGACGGCCAGCACGCCGGGCGCGGCCTCGGCGCGCCGGGTGTCGATCGATGAGATCCGGCCCTTGGCGATTGCCGCGCCAAGGATATAGCCGTAGGCAGCGTTCGGTGCGACGTTGTGATATTCGTAGGCGTAAGTCGCAGTCCCAGTCGTCTTGAGCTCTGCCTCGAAGCGGTTGTGAGGCTGGCCGACAACGGTCATCCTGTCAATTGGGTTCGGTCCTGCAGGTGTGTCGAACTTCATGGATCAGTCCTCGCTTGCGCTATCACGTCGCTGAGCGTCCGCTCCACCAACAACAGCTTGAACGGGTTCTTGAGTAGCGGCTCCGCGCCTTCAGTAGTCCGTCAGCCGGAATAGTCGATGCTGGGACTCGTGCTCAGGGGCGAAGCACTGGATCGCTTAGGTGAGTAAATGGGTCACGCATCGGAAAGGATTACCGGCGGCAAATTGCAAGACCTTATGAGTCTGCCTCACGAACGGGAGCTTCCTGCCGAGATCAGGCGAGGAAACGGCCTGCGGTGAGGCGCTCCCAGTTCGCATGCGCGAACTTCTCCTTGTCGGCGGCATCGAGCTCCAAATCTTCGACAAATCGCCGCGCATCGCCTCCGGGGCGATACTGGTATGGGTAGTCTGTCGAGAACAGGATGCGGTCCACGCCGACCGCATCGATCGCTTGCCGCAAATAGGCGGGGCTGAACATGCCGCTGGCCGTCAGATAGAGGTTGTTGCGGACATAGTCGAGGAATGGCCGCTGGAGTTTGGACACCCGATCCAGCATGACGAGCCGCTCGAGATAAAACAGCACCAGCTCACCCCAGTGCCCGAGGATGACCTGGAGGTTCGGGTGACGGTCAAAGACGCCGCCCAGGATCAGACGCACGAACTGGATGCCTGCCTCGAAATGCCATCCGAGGGCAAATGTGGACAAGGCGAGATCGATGGGGGCGCCGAAGCCCGCATAATAGGTGTCGCGGATGCTCGTCTGCGGGATCTGCGGATGAATCAGGAGCGGGACATTGAGTTCTGCGGCGCTGGCGAATGTCGGCTCGAAGATCATATGATCGAGATTCTTGTCGCCGACCCGGCCGAACAGAACGGCACCTTTGCAGCCGAGTTCCTCGACGGCTCGCCGCAGTTCTCGCGCCGCCTCGTTCGGTTGCGCAAAGGAGAGAGCCGCCATCGCCTGGAAGCGGGATGGGTGAGCCGAAACAGCGCTGGCCAGAATGTCGTTGGCGCGACGAGCAAGATCGACGCCGTGATGGCCGAGATTGTTGAGACCCGGAGTCGTCAACGAGAGAACCTGCACATCGACGCCGGTCTCGTCCATCAGAGCCAGCCGCTGCTCTCCAAGATCCGCCAGCCGTTCGCCGAGCAGACCTGGATTGAGCCCAAGCGTTCCGTCGTCGGCGCCGGGAATCGTGTTCCACCCATGCTTCACCTCATCGGGCAGGACATGCTCTTCGATTGCGATGATCTTCATTGGTGAATTCCCTCGGTCAGGACTTCTGGGTGAGTTGATCGACGATCGCCTGGCCGACGCCGTGTGCAGACGCCGGGTTCTGGCCTGTGATCAGACGGCCATCGACCACCACCTTCTCCGTCCAGTTCGGCGCCGGCTCATGCAGCGCGCCTCGCTCCTTGAGGGTCGTCGCCAGCAGATAGGGCACGACCTCGGTGTACTTGACCTCCGCCTCTTCCTCGTCCGTGAAGGCGGCGAGCTTTTTGCCCGCGACCAAATAGCTGCCGTCCGAGAGCGTTGCATTCACCAATGCGGCGGGGCCGTGGCAGACCGCCGAGACGATGCCGCCGGTTTCGTAGATGTCGCGGATCACGCGTTGCACAGCCGGGCTGTCGGCAAAATCCCACATCGTGCCGTGGCCGCCGGCGAAGAAGACTGCGGAGTAGCGGGAGGGATCGAGTTCGTCGAGGATGAGCGAGTGGGCGAGCGCATCGCGGAACTCGCGGTCCTTCCAGAAGCGGGCGTTGACCGGATCGGTGAGGTCGAAGAAGTCGATCGGCGGATGGCCGCCCCGGATCGAGGCGATCTCGGTCGGGATGCCGGCCGCGCGGAAAACGTCGAGCGGATGCGTGAGTTCGACCATCGCAAAGCCGGTAGGCTCGCCGGTGTCGCCTCTGATCGGATGGCTGGTGACCACGCAAAGGATGGGCTTGATATTATTTGCCATTGTTTTGGCTCCTCGGGAATTGAGCGAGGCCATGTCGATGACGACGCGAACTTCATATCGCTCTTCAAGATGCGCTCGTAGGCTCTGCTGCGTCCGCCGAATTCGCGATCGGGCGCAAAGTGTTCCGTTGTATCGCGGACAAGGAATCTCAGGCGTTGCCGGGCGCAAACAGCGCTTCCCAGTTGAGGAAGGGGCCAAGCGGGATGACATCCCAGTCGAGAAGCCCGGCCTTGGCCAGCGGGAATTCGCTCAGGGCCTGCTTGGCGGCTTCGACCGACTCGCATTCGGCGATGATGGCGACACCCGGACGGTCCTGGCGGAAATAGATGTCGCGGATGATGCCGCCCTTGTACATCTGCCAGGCGTGTCGGGCTTCATCCGACATATGCGGCTGGTACTTTTCCAGACTGGCGCCGGGCTGGGGAATATCGAGGCAAAGCAGTTTCATGGCAGGATTCCTTGGTTGAGAAAGATGGATCAGGCGGGTTGGAACCGGCGCACGGTCTCGGCCACGCGGACGGCCGAGGTAGCCCGCCGTCCTGAGATCGCTTCCGGCAGGCGCGACATCCGGCGCCTGGTCAGTCTTCGATTGGGTTCTGACACCAAACCAGTTTCCGAGCCGGATGAGGTCGTCTGTGCTGCCGTTGTTGCCAGGAAATATCGTTTGCTTGGCCGGCCTTATATCGTAGAATGCAGTTGACAATTAGAAATAGTTTTTCTCTTCTTTGGTTCCTGAGGTTCTCCAATCGCAGGACCGTTCTTCGCGGGGATCCGCTCGGTGCGAGACAGGTTTGATGGAGTGCAAGTCTTTGTCGAGGCGGTCGAGACGGGCGGCTTTGCCAAAGCTGCCGAGCGATTGTCGTTGACGCGCTCCGCAGTCGGTAAGGCCATCGCGCGTCTCGAGGAGCGCCTGGGCGTCCGGTTGTTTCACAGGACCACGCGGACGCAGAGCCTGACCGAAGATGGTCAGCAATATTACGAGCGCTGTGTGCGTGCGATCGAGGAACTGCGCGCAGGCGAATCTCTCCTGGAATCCGGCCGGCGTGAGGTCGTCGGCAAGTTGCGCGTGTCGCTGCCCGTCTTGTTTGGCCGCTACTGCGCCGCACCCATCCTGCGTGCCTATGCGCGCCAGCACGAGAGGCTCGAACTCGAACTCAGCTTCAGTGACCGCCAGATCGATTTGATCGCCGACGGCTTCGATTTGGCGGTGCGCAATGGCGTTCTAGGGAACGGAACCGCGCTCCACGCCCGGCGACTGGTCAGCCCACGCAAGGCGCTCTGCGCCTCTCCAGCCTATCTTGCCGCACGAGGGGAGCCACATTCTCTGGCGGATCTGCCAGAACATGACACGCTCGTGTACTGGCGCAACGATTATGGCCTGACCTGGCAGCTTCCCGATGCGACCGGTGCTCTCATCGACCTGTCGGTCACTTCAAGACTGCGCTTTGACGATCTCGAAGTGATCGCCGATGCCGCCGTCGATGGCATGGGCCTCGCTTGGCTTCCCTACTGGCTGATCCATGACCGCGTGCAGGCAGGCGAACTGGTCGAACTCTGGACCGATCGACCGAGGGCGGCGATGGAATGCTACGCCGTGTGGCCAACCACCCAATATCTGCCGTTGCGGTCGCGACTGGCGATCGATGCGCTTGCCACCGAATTGCCGAAGCGTTTCGTCGTCTGAAGCGAATCCCTTTGCGCTTTATTTCCCGCAGGAGCCGCGCAACGGTGCAAAAAGCGGCTCGCCACTCTGTCGTCGCAGCCGCTCACGTTGAATAACGCAGCGCGTTCACGAGAAGGGAAAAGGCGGGCGAAGACTGGCGTCGGCTTGGGTAGTAGAGATGGAAGCCCTCCCAATAGGGAGAAAAATCTTCCAGAAATCGGTGGAGGCGACCGGTTCCGAGATGGAGCTTGGCGATATCTTCCGGGACATAGGCGAAGCCGAAGCCGTCGAGAGCCGCCTCAAGAACGTTGTAGATCGTGTTGAAGACGAGCTGCCCGTCCACCCGAACCTTGATCTCGCGGCCGTTCTCTTCGAACTCCCAGGCATAAAGACCGCCATAGGTGGGCAGGCGCAGATTGATGCACCTGTGCTGCATGAGGTCCTTCGGATGTCTTGGAATATCGCGTGAGGCAAAATAGGATTCTGCGGCGACGACGGCGAAACGAACATCCGGCCCGATCCTCACCGAGATCATGTCCTTGGCGATCTGTTCGCCGAAGCGCACGCCGGCATCATAGCCTTCACTGACGATGTCCTGCAGACCGTAGTTCACGTCCAGTTCGAGCCTGATGTCGGGATATTGTTGGAGAAAGGTTCGAAGCTTCGGCCATATGTAGCACTGGATCTGGTAGTCGCCGGCGGTCAGCCGGACGGTTCCAGCCGGCTGGTCCCGAAGAATGTTGAGCCCATCGAGCGCAGATCCGATCTCGTCGAAAAGCGGACCGATGCTCTGCAGCATCCGTTCGCCGGCCTCGGTCGGTGAGACGCTGCGCGTCGTCCTTGTCAGCAGCCGCACACCCAGCCGCTGCTCGAGCTGACGGAGCGTATGGCTCAGCGCCGACTGAGAGACGCCGAACTTGGCTGCGGCTTTGGTGAAGCTGCGCTCCCTCGCAACCACCAGGAACACCATCAGGTCATTGATATTCTGGCGCTCCACTGATGATTCCTCCTCATAGACCGACGCCCATCATAAACGCCTGCCTATGAAATGGTAGCAATGAAGCCTTGGAGCTTTGGAGCAGCAAGAACGCCGGACCCTTTGCGCCGCACCGGCGTGCTTTTGCTGCAGGCCGGAGCTTCACTTCGCCCGGCTACGCAGCACCTCCCCGACAACCGGCGACGCAGAGAAGGCGTTCGGCCAGCCGGCGTAGAAGGCCGTATGGGCAACGACCTCGCCGGCTTCGTCGGCGGTCAGACCGTTATCCATGGCGCGGTTGAGGTGATAGGTGATCTGAGCGCTCTGGCCCGATGCGATCAGCGAGCTGACCGTCACAAGGCTGCGGTCTCGCGGTGCAAGACCCGGTCGTTGCCAGAGATCGAGGAACAGCGGGTCGGTCGTGAACTGCACCAGCCCCGGAGAGATCGGACCGACATTCTTCTCGACGCCGGTGGCGCGTTGGCGCTCGGCTTCCTCGTTGAGCGGCAGCAGTTGCGGAGAGGCCGCAGGCAGCTGGTCGGCCGTGATGCCCCGGTCTTTGAAGACGTCCTTGGTCGCGGCGACTGCCGACATCGCGTTCGACCAGCCCGAGTAGAAAGCCAGATGCGTGATGATCTCGGAGACCTCCGTCGGGCTCACCCCGTTATCGAGAGCGCCGTCGACGTAGTGCTTCAGATCGATTGCCTGGTTTCGGGCGATCAGCACGGCCAGAGTGACGATGCTGCGATCGCGGCGTGACAGTTGCGGCCGCTGCCACAGATTTCCGAGCACGTCCTCTTCAGCGTATCGGCCAAGAGCCGGCGATACGGACTGGATGTCGCTGACCGACAATGATGAAGCACTTGCCGGCATGGCTCCGCCTCCACTTCCTTCCTGGGCCATGAGAGGCTCGCCCATCGTGAGCGAGATTGCCGTGGCGGCCAAAATTCGTTTCATGATGATATCCTTCCAACTTGGTTGTTCCGGCATCGCCTGGAATGGGCCCGCAACGGCGCGACGACGAAAGCCGCAATGCGCTCGTCGTCAGCGTCGAAGCAGGTTGCGGTGGTATTGGCTGCCGCAGAATGTGCCCGCTAGAGACCGGATCGACGCAGCATTTCTTCGGGATAACGAGCTCCCTGAATGACGATGTTGGTCTGCTCGATCTCATCGAGATCGGCCTTGTCCAAGGTGACGTTCAGCGCCCCGATATTCTCCTCGAACCGTTCGAACTTGCGTGTGCCGAACAGCGGAACAATCCAGGGCTTCTGCGCCAGCAGCCAGGCTAGCGCGACCTGGGCCGGCGTAGCACCATGCTTCTCGCCGATCTTGCCGGTCAACTCGACCAGCTTCAGGTTGGCAAGACGCGCTTCCTCGGAGAAGCGGGGGATTCCCGCCCGGATATCGGAACTGTCGAATGTGGTGTTGAGGTCGATCTTGCCGGTGAGAAATCCCTTGCCGAGAGGGCTGAAAGGCACGAGCCCGATGCCGAGCTCCTCGATCGTTGGGATGATTTCGGTTTCCGGCTCGCGGGTCCACAAGGAATATTCGCTCTGCAGCGCGGTAACCGGCTGTACCGCATGCGCCCGGCGTATCGATTGGGCACCGGCTTCCGACAGGCCGAACCACCGCACCTTGCCCTCGGCGATCAGCTCCCTGACCGTCCCGGCCACATCTTCCATCGGCACGTCCGGATCGACCCGATGCTGATAGTAGAGGTCGATGTGGTCGGTGCGCAGTCGCTTTAGGCTGCCCTCGATGGCACGGCGGATCTGCGCCGGCTTGCTGTTGACGCCACCGCGGTGCTTGCCCGTCTCCTGATCGATGTCCCAGCCGAACTTCGTAGCGATCTTGACCTTGTCGCGAACCGGAGCAAGCGCCTCGCCCACCATCTCCTCGTTCGTCCAGGGGCCGTAGACTTCAGCGGTGTCGAAGAAATCCATGCCGCGTTCGACGGCGGTGCGAAGCAGGTCGATCATCTCGGCCCGGTCGGGAAGCTCGCGGGCCTTGCCATAGCCCATGGCGCCCAGCGACAAAGCGGAGACCTCCAGGCCCTGGCCGAGTGTGCGCTTGATCACTTGCTTCTCCTTTTTTCAGGTTGATTTGAAGAGCTATCGACGACGCGCGCCGTGAGGCGATCTCATGCCGACGTCATGCGATCCGACCGCCGTCAGGGCTTTTCGTCGCGTGGTGTGATCCGGACAGTTGCCGCGCGGGCTCGGGCGCTGACCATCGGCGCGAGATACTGGCTCTTGCCGTATTTGGCGCGGTAGGCGTCGTCGATGCGATCGTTGATCGGGCCGTCGACAGGCTCGAAGCCGACGGTGCGCGTCATGCCGGCGGCAATGATCCGTCCAGCCTTCTGGTGGACCGCCGCCTGATACCAGCGGGACTTCTGACCATGGTAGCCGCGCACGTAGAGCGAGCCATCGACGACGACCTCCCAGATCCAGGTCGGGGTGCCATAGGTGGCGCCATCTTCGCGAAACGGTGCGATTTTCAGATCGTCGGCCTGATCGATTTTGCTAAGCTCGTCATCCGACCAGTTCATCGTCGCTCTCCGCTCAGTTTGGCTACAGTCGTGGTACCGCTTCCCGATCTCATGCTCTGAATATAGAGCGCGTGCCCAACCATGATTAGGCGCCGCAAATCGCATGAACCTATGAGCGTGAATCATCAATGCAGGCCGGTCGCAGGCGGAGGTTCGGCCTGCGATGCAGACCTTTTGCTCCTACGGCGCTCTGCTGGAAAGGTGGCTGAAACGCACATCCGTCATCGCTCACATCAGTAGGCGGCGTAACTCGGCGCATCGGAAAATGGTGATCGATTGCGGTTCGATCGGCATTCTGCTACGAACGGCCCGTCGAAAGAGTGCTGACCGGATGGTAGCCCGGTCGCCGTCTCAAGGGACGGCAATTCTCCCTCCAAGGGTATCCGCGACACCCGAGACCGGCTTGCCGGTCGCAAAGGTGTGTCCGCTGATAACCACGTCATCGTCGACGCACCTTCTCAACTGTTGGAAGGATGGACGACCTTGAAGCTCACAGGAAACACAATTCTCATTACTGGCGGCGCAACCGGCATCGGTTTTGCACTCGCGCGGCGCCTTTCCGAAAAGGGCAATCACGTCATCATTTGCGGTAGAAGCGAAGCCGCGCTCCGGAAGGCTCAGGAGGACGTGCCTGCGCTGATCACCCGCATTTGCGACGTTGCCAACGGCGAGAGTCGCCATTCCATGGTCGAATGGCTGAAGGCGGAGCATCCGGCACTCAACGTCGTCGTCAACAATGCCGGCGTTCAGCATCGGCGCGATTTCAATACCGATCCGGCGATCGACACTCTCGATCAGGAGGTGGCGATCAATCTTACGGCGCCGATCCATCTGATCGCCGAGCTGCTCGCCACCTTGAGGCAGCAGGAGCATGCGTTCATCATCAACGTCAGCTCGGGCCTCGCCTTTTCGCCGATGGCCGATGTGCCGGTCTATTGCGCCACGAAGGCCGCGATCCACTCCTTTACGCTCAGCCTGCGCCATCAGTTGAAATCCACAGCAATTCGGGTGATCGAGGTCGCGCCACCGATCGTCGATACCGCTCTCGGCGGTGGTACGCGCAGCCAAGGCACCGCAAGCCGCATGATGGTCTCCTCGGAAGAGTTCGCCGCCGATGCGGTGGCGCAGCTTGAAGCGGATAAGGATGAGATCCTCGTCGGCATCTCCGCGGACACGCGCCGGATGGGCGAAGCCCTGTTCGAGCGCATGAACAGCCGCTCCTGATGGGTGTGGATTGCCGTGACCGGTCGCGGCAATCCCTCCCGAAGATCGCTGCTCGGCCGCTAGATCTCCAAGCGGACGACGTCACGCCAACGATGGTGCCAGAATTTGGCACCGTGGTGGTCTAACCTGCATCGACGTGACGGAATTCAGGAAAGCCATGGTCATCAGACTTCGCGGCGACGCCGGAAATTGCCTCCGCGGATGTCCATGCGATCCTCAAGCATTCCCGTCAAACGCGGGCAGGGGAGGTCGCCTGGTCATCGGGCCGCTGGCGCTGCCCGGGCTCGCGGCGGCTGCCACTGTCACAGTCGTGCCTTTAGCAAAACAGGAAGAATGGCCCACTATGAAACGCATTCAATATCACCAGTACGGCGGCCCCGATCTGATGCGGCTCGAGGAGTTCGAACTGGCTTCGCCGGGTAAAGGACAAGTGGCGGTCAAGATCAAGTTCGCAGCGATCAATCCCATCGATTGGAAGCTGCGGGCGGGACAGATGAAGATCGTTACGGGAAGGGCTTTTCCTCGCGCAATGGGGATGGATATTTCCGGGACGGTCATTTCGGTCGGTGAAGGGGTGACGCGCTTCAAGATCGGCGATGCCGTGTTCGGTCTTGCCCGGTTCAAGGAGAGCGGGGCCCTGGGAGAGGCTGTCGTCACCAAGGACAGCTTCTTGGCCAAGAAACCCGACACCGTTTCGTTTGAGGAGGCGGCTTGTCTCGGGACGCCTGGAGCCACTGCTTGGAACGGGCTGGTCGACAAAGCGAAGCTGACTGCCGGCGAGCACGTCTTCATCAATGGCTGTACCGGTGCGGTGGGCGAAGCGGCTGTGCAGATCGCGCAGATTCTGGGCGCAAAGGTCTCGGGCAGTTGCAGCGCGGTGGCGACGGAACGGGCGCGGGGCCTCGGCGTTCAAACCGTGTTCGACTATCGGACAACTGATTTGTCGACGGTTCGCGAGCGTTTCGATGTGGTCTACGACACGGCTGCGACGATGACGGACGCCGTGGGGCTTGGGCTCTTGCGTCAGAATGGCCGGTTCGTCGACCTCAATCCCACGCCGGGAAAATTCATTCGGTCAATGTTCAACCGAAGACTGAAGGTTGTGGTGTGCACACCGAGGTCCGAGATTCTCGATAGAATCGCTCGTGCCGCCAAGGACGAAAATCTTCGCCTTCCGATCGCCGAGATCGTGCCTCTCAGCGAAGCCATTCCACTCATCACGGCTCTTGAGTCCGGACGGAAGCTCGCCGGAAAAGCCCTCGTCATGATGGAGTGAGCGTGTCACGAAGCCATCGATTATTTGACCTGATGCAAGTTCTTCGTCGTCACCGCGGAACGGTACCCGGCTTGACGCTTGCGCGAGAGCTCGGAGTTTCGCTGCGGACCATCCGTCGTGACATCGTGACGCTGCAAGCCATGGGCGCGGATATCGATGGAGAGCCCGGGGTCGGCTACATACTGCAGCCGGGCTTCCTTTTGCCGCCTCTGTCGTTCACGGAAGAAGAGATCCAGGCGCTTGTCGCTGGCGCGCAGTGGGTCAGTCGACACACGGACGATGCTTTGGTGCACGCTGTTCAAAACGCGCTTGCAAAAATCGGCGGTGTGCTTCCCCCCGACCTGCGACGGGGCTTGGACGATAATACGTTCTTTGTTGGTCGTTCTGAAAGAGGTTCATCGGTTGTTGATCTGGCGCAGGTCAGGCGAGCGATGCGCGAGCAGCGAAAGATAAGCATCACGCACAAAGATCGAAGCGGGGCCGTGTCCGAGAGGACCATATGGCCAATCATGCTGGGTTTCATTGATTCACAGCGATTTATCGCGGGTTGGTGCGAACTGCAGGGCGACTTTCGTATCTTCCAAGCTGACCACGTCATGACCGTCTGTTTCCTGGATGATCACTATCCGGGAAACCGCCGCCAACTCGTCAAGGAGTGGCGCGCTCAGGAACAGCATCCATGCAAACAGAGGGATTGCGGATAGCTGATTGTTGCCTCGGCCCCCGAATTCAACCTCGCTCTGCAGGCGGCAGCCTGCAGAGCGTTTCGAAGACTTTATAGAGATCGGAAATATTGATGGCTTATACGACTTCCTCCGACCGCCCCTTCAAGCAGAAGCGGCGAATTTGGGCCTTTTGGGCGCTGACCGTTGCCTTTGTCACCTTCCAGCTCATCGCGCATCCAAGCTTCGGATCTGAAAGCCTTTTTCTGACCCTGCTCGCTCAGTTCGGTACGTTGTTGATCGCCTTTGGCATAATCGGACGAATCTGGTCGACCATCTATATTGGAGGTCGAAAGAATTCCGCGCTTGTGACCCAGGGACCCTATTCGATCACGCGCAACCCTCTTTATCTCTTTTCGCTCTGCATGATCAGCGGCGTCTGCCTGGTGTTTGGTAGTCTGCTTTTCACCGGAATTTTCACGCTGCTCGCCTATCTTGTGTTCAGATATACGGCGAAGCGGGAGGCCATATATTTGTCTCACCTCTTCGCCGAGCCATACGCGGAATACGCTCGGCGCACACCATTGTTCTGGCCCAATTTCTCCAATTTTGAGTGGGGGCAGGCTCCGGTGATTTCCAACCGGGCGCTGCTGGTGACATCAAGAGATTCTCTCTTCACCATCGCCATGATCCCATTTTCCGAACTGGTCGAATACCTTCGAGAAAGCGGCTTTCTAACCATGGCAATCGTTGTTCCTTGATCGCGCCGAGCGTACGTCGAAGCCCGGGACGCGCTCACGGTTGTCGTCGGCGTGCCCAGGCAGCCCCTTGTGTCCGCACGTTAGAGTTTTTGTGCGGCACGCAGCACAGGCTGGCACCGCCGCGTCCGCTTGGCGCGGCCCGCAACCTCGGTCCGAAAATGCGCATATCGGCGAAAAGGTTCCAGGAAAACAACCGCATTCCCCCATGCCGGAAGCCTTGATGCGGCGCGCCGGCTCTTTCCAAATCGACAGGTCGCACTAGCTTAACGGGGACGTGACGAAAAGGAGAAAACCATGACCGACGCACCGAATACGGCGACCCCGGCGCGAAGAGTGTTGCGGGGCCGCCCCTACAGCATCGGCGAATTTGCCAGAAAATACCGGTTGGACGACAAGGAGGCAAAACGCCTCTACGACAAGTTCGGCCCGTCGGCCACCGAACTCGACCTGTTGATGGCAGCAAAGCGGCGCCCGCCGGGCCTGCCGACCAATCTCGACGCCTGAAGGCGCTCTATGAGGATCCGAACCGGAAGCTGCCTTTGCGGGGCGGTGGCCTACAGGGTGGAGGGCGAGCCGTTGCGCACCGGTCTCTGCCACTGCGCCGATTGCCGCAAATCGAGTGGCTCCGCCTTCACCTTCTTCGCGGTCTGGCCGCGCCAGGCTTTTTCCCATAACGGGGAGATCGCCACATTCGCCGGCCGCAGCTTCTGCCCCGTCTGCGGCGGCAGGCTTTTCTGCCTTAGGGATGATGAGGCGGAAGTCCGCCTGGGCTCGCTCGACACTCCGCCAACCGACTTTGCGCCTAGCTATGAGGTCTGGATCAAGCGGCGTGAACCGTGGCTGCATCCTTTGCCGGACGCGGGCCAATTTGCCGAGGATGCGAACTGACGGACGCTTGCTCATCGAAAACTTGACTTTCCTTACCAATATTTCATTTCACCCATCCGCAATTCCGTGCCAGTTCGGCGGCAACGCTAATCGCCGGTTCATCTGCGTTGTGATTATTTCGCCGCAGAGGCCGCAAGCGGCCACTGACTGATTGAGGACGACATGAACAAAATCGTAAGCGGCAGCGAAACCGGAGCAAAGACAGGCGCAGCGTCCGCTCTCGCCGCGGTCCTTGCTGCATCGGGACGGCAGGGCAAGCGCAGCCGCTGGCGCGGACGCCTGCTCATCCTGCTGATCCTCATCGTTGCCGCAGCCGTCGCCGCTTATTTCTATATGGGTCGTGGGCAAGGCGAAGTGAGCTATGCCACCCAGCCGGCAAAACGCGGTGACCTGACGGTGCTCGTCACCGCCACCGGCTCGGTACAGCCGACCGAGCAGGTGGATATATCGAGCGAGCTTTCCGGCACGGTTCGCGACGTCAATGTCGATTACAACAGCACGGTCAAATCAGGCGAAGTGCTCGCTCTCCTCGATACCAACAAGCTCGAGGCGGATGTGAAGAGCTCGCGCGCCAAGCTCAATTCGGCCAAGGCGAACGTCGTCAAGGCCAATGCCGATATGCAATCGGCAGGCACCTCGCTCGAGCGGCTGAAAAGTCTGGTCAGGAGCAACGTCTCCACCCAGCAGAGCCTCGACGACGCCAGCTACAAATATGATTCCGCCGTCGCCGCCAAACAGATCAACGAGGCCGAGGTCCTGGCCTCGGAGGCCGACCTGCAGCTTGCCGAGGTCAATCTCGCCAAGGCAAAGATCATCTCGCCGATCGACGGCGTCATCCTCACCCGTTCGGTCAATCCGGGCGCCACAGTCGCAGCCTCGCTTTCGGCCCCGATCCTTTTCACCATCGCCGGCGATTTGAAGAAGATGGAGCTGCAGGTTGATGTCGACGAGGCCGATGTCGGCCAGATCGCCGTCGGCCAGAAGGCGAAATTCACGGTCGACGCCTATCCCGACCGGACCTTTCCCGCCGAGATCGAGCAGATCCGCTTCGCCTCCGAAGTGGTCAACAATGTCGTGACCTATAAGGCGGTCTTGTCTGTCGACAATGCCGACCTGCTGTTGCGCCCCGGCATGACGGCGACGGCCGATGTCACCGTCGAGGCCATCAAGGACACGCTGATGGTGTCGAACGCCGCGCTGCGCTACGCCCCGGCGCAGGCGGAAAGGCGCGGCCGCGGCATTTTCGGCATCTTTGGCCCGCCACGCCAGCGCAACAACAATGCCGGCCCGGCGCTGAAGGGCGCTGAGCGCCGTGTCTGGGTGCTGCGCAACGGCCGGCCAGTGCCTGTCGTCATCCAGGTCGGCTCATCCGACGGCCAGTTCACCCAGGTCGTCTCCGGCGACATCAAGCAAGACGACGCACTGGTGACCGACGCCACGGCGCGTGCGAACTAGGCGGAGAGACGGATGGCAAGCCCGCCGCTCATCGAATTCAGACAGGTCTCGAAAATTTACGGCGAGGGCGAGGCGGCGATCCGCGCGCTCGACCATGTCGACCTTGCGATCAACGCCCATGAATTCGTCGCGATCATGGGGCCATCAGGCTCCGGCAAGTCGACGGCGATGAACATTCTCGGCTGCCTCGATGTGCCGAGTGCCGGCGACTACATCTTCGAAGGCATTCCGACCAGCGGCTTCGACCGCAGCCAGCTGACGCTGCTGCGCCGACACATGCTCGGCTTCGTGTTCCAGGGCTTCAACCTCCTGTCGCGCACCTCGGCCGTCGAAAATGTCGAGCTGCCGCTGATCTATCGCGGCATGGCGGTGCGCGAGCGGCGCGAACGGGCCCGCGAAGCCTTGGCGCTGGTCGGCCTGACCGGGCGCGAGCATCACAAGACACAGGAACTGTCAGGCGGCCAGCAGCAGCGCGTCGCCATCGCCCGCGCCATCGTTACCGAGCCGGCGCTGCTGCTCGCCGATGAGCCCACCGGCAATCTCGACACGAAGACCAGCGTCGAGATCATGGATCTGATGACGCGGCTGAACCGCGAGCAGGGCATCACCATCGTCATGGTAACCCACGAGCCCGATATCGCCGCCTATGCCCAGCGGCTGCTGCGTTTCGTCGACGGCAAGCTGGAGACGGAAGTCGAGCATCGGAGGAGGGCGGATCATGTTCTTTGAGACGCTGAAGCTAGCGCTGCGGGCCATCAGCCGCAACATGCTGCGCTCGTTCCTGACCGTGCTCGGCGTCGTCATCGGCGTTGCCGCCGTCATTGCGCTGGTGACGATCGGCAACGGCACGACCGCGCAGGTCTCGACCGAGCTGTCGCGGCTCGGCACCAACATGCTGTTCGTCCGTCCCGGCCAGTTCGGCCCCGGCCGGGCGAGTTCCGAGGCCAAGCGCTTCAGCGTCAAGGACGTTGCGGCGATCCGCGACCAGATCGGCGGGCTCAGGGCAGTGGCGCCGCTCAACCAGTCGACGGCGACGGTGATTTTCGGCGGCCAGAACCATTCGACCAGCGTCTCCGGCACCACCAACGATTATTTCATCGCACAGGATTGGAACTTGGCACTCGGCCGTAATTTCCTGCCCGCAGAGGAACGCGGCCAGGCGCGCTGCATCATCGGCGAAACGGTGCGCTCACAGCTCTTCGGCAGTGCCGACCCCACGGGCCAGCAGATCCGCGTCGGCAAAGTCTCATGCCCCGTCATCGGCGTACTCGCCAAGCGCGGCCAGTCCGGCATGGGCAACGACCAGGACGATGTCGTCATCATGCCGGTCAAGGTGTTCCAACGGCGCATCAGCGGCAGCAGCAACGTGCCGCAGATCATCATCTCAGCGCGCGACGGCGTGTCGACCGCCAAGGTGCAGTCCGATGTAGAAAATCTCCTGCGCGAGCGCCGCAAGATCGTGCCCGGCCGCCAGGACGATTTCAACGTCAACGACATGACGCAGATCGCCGAGGCGATGACCGGCACGACGACGCTGCTAACCGGCCTGCTCGGCGCCGTCGCGGCGATCAGCCTGCTCGTCGGCGGCATCGGCATCATGAACATCATGCTGGTCTCCGTTACCGAACGAACCCGCGAGATCGGCATTCGTCTCGCGATCGGCGCGCTCGAAAGCCAGGTGCTGACCCAGTTCCTGGTCGAAGCGGTGGCGCTGTCGCTGTTCGGCGGCATCACCGGCATCGTGCTTGGCCTGAGCCTCGGCTTCGGCGCCGTGACGCTGCTGAAGGTGCCCTTCGTCTTCAGCCCCCTGATGGTTGCCGTCGCTTTTCTTTTCTCCGCGGCGATCGGCATGATCTTCGGCTATTTTCCGGCGAGAAGGGCCGCGCAGTTGAACCCCATCGAGGCGCTCAGGCACGAATAATGCGTCATGGCAAAACGCATGATGTCTCTCTACTCCTATTAATCGAACGCAACCGCTATCGGAGGTCAGCATCATGCCGCTCAACAGGCTGGTGATCTATGCTGGGAATGTCGTGGAAACGGCGCGCTTTTATGAGAAGCACTTCGGTTTCAAGGCGACCAGCCTGCCGGGCGACAGGATCGTTGAACTGGTCGCTCAGGACGGCGGTGCGAATATCATGCTGCACCAGGCCGCCAAGGGCCAGCGGAGCGGCCAATCCACCGTCAAGCTCGTCTTCGACGTGGAGGACGTCGAGGCTTTTTGCAGGCAATGCGCGGAAAATGGCCTGGAGTTCGGTGCCATCCATAACGCCGATGGCTATCAGTTCGCCAATGCAAAAGACCCATGTCAAAATTCGATCTCGGTTTCCAGCCGGGCGTTCCGCAAGGAGTGATCGAGGGAAGGTGCCGGCCTGAGGAAACAGCCGACGCGGTTTGCCTCTGTAGGCGAGGGCGAGTTTGGCGAGAAAGGCAACCGCACTCTCCGTCCTCCTCGGCCTTGAGCCGAGGATCCATGCCGCGGCTGCTGATGGATGCGTGGTGGATGCTCGGCTCAAGGCCGGTACGACAGAGAGTGGGGTGGTCGGCAGGAGCCATTCACGGCATAGACGCCCGTGCCGGCAATGCCATTCGCCGATTTTCGGCAACCTCGCCTATGTTATCTATCTGTCTCTATTCTGATATTTCAATGCCGACTTGTCTTCGGTTTTTAGCCGTGTCACTATGTGATATATCAGACTTGACGACGGAGCTCCATATTGCAGACGTCTCAGAGCCATCTTGCCTATCTCGCGCTGGAGCATCTGATCGTGACGCTGGCGTTGAAGCCCGGCGCGCTTGTCACTGAAAAGCAGCTGATCGATATGGCGGGCCATGGGCGGACACCGGTGCGCGAGGCGATCCAGAAGCTCGCCTGGCAGGGGCTGATCCTGGTCAAGCCGCGCGTCGGGTTGCAGATCGCCGAGATCGCGGCTGAGGATCATGGCAATGTCATGCAGGTGCGCCGCGAACTGGAGCCGATCGCGGCAAGCCTTGTTGCTGAACATGCGAGCGACGAGCAGCGCGCGCGCCTCGTCGATTGCGCCCGCGCGATGGAGGAATGCGCCGTCACCGGCGATCTCGCCGGCTTCTTCGCCGCCGACAAGGCCTTCGACGAAATCCTCGAGGATGCCTGCCCGAACGGCTTCATCACGGCAGCACTCGGCCCGGTGCAGACCCATTCACGTCGCCTCTGGTACTCCAAGGCAAGCCCGGAGCGCATGGATCGCGCCATCGCGCTACACGTCGCCGTCATCCGCGCCATCCATCAGGGCAGGCGGGATGAAGCACGCGTCACCATGGCGGTGCTGATCGATTACCTCAGCCAGACATAGAAACGGCTCCGTTTCCGGAGCCGCTACAGGTCTGATTGTCAGAAATGTTTTAGCCGACGAAAGCGCGCTCGATGACGAATTCGGCGGGCTTGCTGTTGGCGCCTTCATCGAGACCGGCCTTCTCGAGCAGTTCCTTGGTATCCTTCAGCATGGCCGAGGAACCGCAGATCATGCCGCGGTCGATCACCGGGTCGAGCGGCGGCACACCGAGATCGGTGAACAGCTTGCCGGAAGAGATCAGGTCGGTGATGCGGCCGCGATATTCGAAATCCTCGCGCGTGACTGTGGGATAGTGGCGCAGCTTGTCGCCGACGACCTCCTTCAGCAACTCGTCGTTCTGGATCTCGTGCACGAGGTCGAAGCCGTATTTCAGCTCGGCGACATCGCGTGTCGTATGAGTGAGGATGACTTCCTCGAACTTCTCATAGGTCTCGGGATCGCGGATCAGGCTGGCGAAAGGCGCAATGCCCGTTCCCGTCGAGAACATGTAGAGACGACGGCCGGGCGTCAGCGCATCGAGCACCAGCGTGCCCGTCGGCTTCTTGCGCATCAGCACCTGGTCGCCCGGCTTGATCGCCTGCAGATGGGAAGTGAGCGGGCCGTCCGGCACCTTGATCGAGAAGAATTCAAGCTCTTCGGCCCAGGCGGGACTGGCGATCGAATAGGCGCGGAACACCGGCTTGCCCTCGACCATCAGGCCGATCATCGCGAATTCGCCGGAACGAAAACGGAAGCCCTGCGGCCGGGTCATCGTGAAGCGGAAGAGCCGGTCGGTATAGTGCGTGACATCGAGCACCGTCTCGGCATAGACGCCGGCGGGGATGGACAAGGCGAAGTCTTCGGTCTTTGCAGGCGCGTTCATTTCGGTAGCGGATCCCGTTTCGTCGGATGAACAGTCGTATGCGAGCGAGATATTACAAATCCGGCCAGAATTAAAGGCATTCCATTCCACGCGACGCTTCTAAAGGGAAATATGCATGTCATTGTCAGGATTCAATGGGGAGCAGGGGGGCAGGCGGAGAATGTCGTATTTCCCGCTGGCGAAGCCCGGCAAAGGATGCATATTAGAGCAGCACGCCGGAAACGGATGCCGGTTTTCGGCAAAAACGGTGCGACAACAAAGACCTACGGCGTCGAACCCGATTCAGCAACAGGGTCCGGCGATGGTAGCGAAAAAAAAGATGCTTGCCGGGGCGAGCGCGATAGGGCGGTCGGGGGAATATGAAGATTTTCAACTACAAGCGTGTTCCTTATGCGGAGATGCGTGCCTTTTCCGTCCATATCCTGACGGCATCCGGCTCTTTCCTTGCCTTTCTCGGCGTCGTCGCCGCCGCCGAGCACCGCTTCATCGACATGTTCTGGTGGCTGGGCCTTGCCCTTCTCGTCGACGGCATAGACGGGCCGATCGCCCGCAAGGTGCGTGTCAAGGAAGTGCTGCCGAACTGGTCGGGCGATACGCTCGACAATATCATCGATTACGTTACCTATGTGCTTCTGCCGGCCTTCGCGCTCTATCAGAGCGGCATGATCGGCGAGCCCTGGTCCTTCGTCGCCGCCGGCATGATCGTCGTCTCCAGCGCCATCTACTATGCCGATATGGGCATGAAGACGGACGAGTATTTCTTCTCCGGTTTCCCCGTCGTCTGGAACATGATCGTCTTCACGCTGTTCGTCATCGATGCCAGCGCCACGACGGCGCTTACTGTTGTCATCGTTTCGGTGGTGCTGACCTTCCTGCCGATCAATTTCCTCCACCCGGTCCGGGTCAAAAGGCTGCGCCCGCTCAACCTCGGCGTCTTTTTCCTGTGGTCGGCACTCGGCATTTTTTCGCTGCTGATGCATTTCGACACACCCGAATGGGCGCTCATTCTCTTCATCGTGACCGGAGCCTATCTTTACGTCATCGGCGCGGTGCTGCAATTCTTCCCCGCCCTTGGACGCGAAACTTAGGATAGGCAGATGACCAAAACGCAGGCGGTTTCATTTTCGAGGACGGGCGGGCCGGAGGTTTTCGACTATGTCGAGATCGATCTTCCCTCGCCCTCGGCGGGCGAAGTGCAGATCAGGCAGGCGGCGGTCGGGCTTAATTTCATCGACGTCTATTTCCGCAACGGCACCTACAAGGCGCCGCATCTGCCCTTCGTCACCGGCAAGGAGGGTGCCGGCACCGTGACATCGGTCGGCCCCGGCGTCGAGGATTTCAAGGTCGGCGACCGTGTCGCCTATGCCGGCGCCGACGGCGCCTATAGCGCCGGACGCAATGTCGAGACGCGGCATCTGGTGCATGTGCCTGACGGCATAGAGCTCGAGACCGCAGCGGCGATGATGCTGAAGGGCATGACAGCCGAATATCTCTTGAACCGCACCTTCAAGGTCGGCCCGCAGACGGTCCTGCTGTTCCACGCCGCTGCCGGCGGCGTCGGCCTGATCGCCGGCCAATGGGCAAAGGCGCTCGGCGCCACCGTCATCGGCACGGCGGGCTCCGAAGACAAGATCGAGCTGGCGCTCGCCCATGGCTACGACCATGTGATCAACTACAAGAGCGACAGCTTCGTCGACCGTGTCCGCGACATCACCGGCGGCAAGGGCGTGGATGTCGTCTACGATTCGATCGGCCGGGATACTTTTCCACAGTCGCTCGATTGTCTGAAACCGCGCGGCCTTTTTGCCTCCTTCGGCCAATCTTCCGGTCCGATCGAGAATTTCACCCTTGCGGCTCTGGCGCAGAGGGGCTCGCTCTTTGCGACGCGGCCGACGCTCTTCACCTATATCGCTGCGCGTCAGGAACTGATCGACAGTGCCAAAGCGCTATTTGATATTGTGCAAAGCAACAAAGTGCGTATCAATATCAATCAAACCTATCCGCTGCGTGAGGTTGGGCAGGCTCATGCGGATCTGGAAACAAGAAAAACAACAGGAACGACGCTGCTGATTCCATGAGATCCGAACGGACCGGTTGGCAGAAGAAATGAGGGGAACGTGTCGCCATTGAATGTGCCGGATTCCGGTGCGTTATTATCGGTCCAGAAGCTGACGAAGTTCTTCGGTGGCTTTGCCGCCTGCAATGAAATCGATCTCGATATAGCGCCGGGCGAAATTCATGCGCTTCTCGGCGAAAATGGTGCAGGCAAATCCACCCTGGTGAAGATGCTGTTCGGCGTTCTCGAGCCGACGGGCGGGCATATCCTCTGGCAGGGCCAGCCGGTCGCGATCGCCTCGCCCGGTGAAGCCCGCAAGCTCGGCATCGGCATGGTCTTCCAGCATTTTTCGCTGTTCGAGGCGCTGACGGTTGCCGAAAACATCGCCCTGTCGCTCGATGACGCCATCCCGATCGACAGGATCGCCGAGGAGGCGAGGGCGCTGTCCGTCGCCTACGGCCTGCCGCTCGACCCGCATGCCCATGTCGCCGATCTCTCGGTCGGCGAGCGCCAGCGCATCGAGATCGTCCGCGCGCTGCTGCAGAACCCGAAGCTGATTATCCTCGACGAGCCGACCTCGGTGCTGACGCCGCAGGAGGCCGACAGGCTGTTCGAGACGCTGTTCAAGCTGCGCGCCGAGGGGCGTTCGGTTCTTTATATCAGCCACCGCCTGGAAGAGGTGCAGCGCATCTGCGATCGCGCCACCGTGCTGCGCCATGGCCGTGTGACCGGCGCCTGCGATCCGAAACGGGAAACGCCGGCCTCGCTCGCCCGCATGATGGTCGGCAGCGAAGTGGCGACCGTGACACATCCGGAGCGCAGCGACAGGGGCGAGGTGCAGCTTGCCGTCGCCAGTCTTTCCGTTGCCGCGCGCACCCCTTTCGCCATGGCGCTGCGCGATGTGTCGATGGCGGTGCGCTCCGGCGAAATCCTCGCCATTGCCGGTGTCGCGGGCAACGGCCAGAGCGAGCTCTTCGACGCATTGTCGGGCGAATATCCGGTCGCCTCGGCCGAGGCGATCGTCATCCGCAAGAAGCCGGTCGGCAACCAGGGCATTACCGCCCGCCGTCTTTTGGGCGCCGGCTTCGTGCCGGAGGAGCGCCACGGCCATGCCGCCGTCTCCGCCATGAAACTGTCGGACAATCTCGTCCTTGCCCGCAGCCAGTCGGACCGCAAGGCGTTTCTGGGCCTCTTCGGCATCATCCGCCAGGCTGCGGTGAAATCCGCCGCAAGGCGCATTTCCGAGGCCATGGATGTCCGCAAGAGCGGCGATGATCCGGCCGCCGGCTCGCTGTCCGGCGGGAACCTGCAGAAGTTCATCGTCGGGCGCGAGCTCGATCGCCAGCCGGCGGTGCTCGTCGTCAACCAGCCGACCTGGGGCGTCGATGCCGGGGCGGCGAGCCGCATCCGCCAGGCCTTGGTGGATCTTGCAAGAAGCGGTTCGGCCGTCGTCGTCATCAGTCAGGATCTCGACGAGATCTTCGAAGTGGCGACCGATATTGCCGTCATCTCCGAAGGTCGTCTTTCCCGTCCGTTCCCGGCGGGCGAACTGACGCGTGAAAAGATCGGCCTGCTGATGGGCGGCCTGCACGAGAGCAGCTCTGCTCCGGAGGCGCCCCATGCGCATTGAACTCGAAAAACGCCCCGACGTCTCGAAGCTCTACGCCTTCGTATCGCCGCTCTTGGCCCTTGTCCTGACGCTGGTGTTCGGCGCCATCATGTTCGCCATGCTCGGCAAGGATCCGGTCGCCGCACTGGAAGCCTTCTTCATCGAGCCGCTGCTGGAGGTCTGGTCGCTGCACGAGCTGGCGATCAAGGCCGCGCCCCTGATCCTGATCGCCGTCGGCCTGGCCGTCTGTTATCGCTCGAACAACTGGAATATCGGCGCCGAAGGCCAGTTCACCATTGGCGCCATCACCGGCTCTTACCTGCCGATCATCTTCTACGACTGGCATTCGCCGCTGGTGCTGCCGCTGATGCTGATATTGGGCGCGCTCGGCGGTGCGCTCTTCGCCGCCATTCCGGCGCTGCTGAAGGCGCATTTCAACACCAATGAGATCCTGACATCGCTGATGCTGGTCTATATCGCCCAGCTCTTCCTTGACTGGCTGATCCGCGGCGCCTGGCGCGATCCGAAGGGCTTCAACTTTCCGGTTTCGCGTGATTTCGCGCCGGAAGCAGTGCTGCCGGCGATCTGGGAAGAGTCGGGCCGCGCCCATTGGGCCTTCATCTTCGCCATCATGGCGGCGGTCGGCGCCTGGTTCATGCTGCGTTATACGCTGAAAGGCTTCGAGATCGTCGTGCTCGGCCAATCGGAGCGGGCAGGGCGCTTTGCCGGCTTCTCGTCGAAGAAGATGATCTGGTTCAGCTTTCTCTTCTCTGGCGCTCTTGCCGGCCTTGCCGGGATAGCCGAGGTCTCCGGCTCAATCGGTCACCTGCAGCCGGCGATCTCGCCGGGCTACGGCTTCACCGCCATCATCGTCGCCTTCCTCGGCCGCCTCAATCCGCTCGGCATCATCGCATCGGGCCTGGTGCTGGCGCTGACCTATCTCGGCGGCGAGGCAGCTCAGCTTTCGCTCGGCCTTTCCGACAAGGTCACCCGCGTCTTCCAGGGGCTGCTGCTCTTCTTCGTGCTGTCGTGCGATACGCTGATCTATTACAAAATCCGCCTGGTCTGGTCGCGGGTAAGGGGCAGGGCGGCATGAGCATCTTCGAAGCCATTCTGTTGACTGTCATCACCGCCTCCACGCCGCTCGTCATCGCCGCACTCGGCGAACTGGTGACCGAGCGCTCCGGCGTTCTCAATCTCGGTGTCGAGGGCATGATGATCATGGGCGCGGTCGGTGCCTTTGCCACGGCACAGCTCACCGGCTCGGCCTATATCGGCATTGTCGGCGGCGTCGTCAGCGGCGCGCTGTTTTCGCTGCTCTTCGCCTTCCTGACGTTGACGCTTGTCGCCAATCAGGTGGCGACAGGCCTTGCGATGACGATCCTTGGCCTCGGCGCCTCCGGCATGCTCGGCGAGGCCTTCGTCGGGGCGCCCGGCGTCCGGCTGCTGCCGATCGAAATCCCGCTGCTTTCGGCCATTCCCTATGTTGGAACGGTCCTCTTCAAGCAGGATCTGATCTTCTACCTGTCGATCCTGCTCGTTATCGCCGTCAACTGGTTCCTCTTCAAGAGTCGCACCGGCCTGAAGATCCGCGCCATTGGCGACAATCACGCCTCGGCGCATGCGCTCGGTATCGACGTCATCCGCATGCGCTACCTCGCCGTGATGTTCGGCGGCGCCTGCGCCGGCCTTGCCGGTGCGCAGCTGTCGCTGATCTATACGCCGCAATGGACAGAGAACATGTCAGGCGGGCGTGGCTGGATCGCGCTGGCGCTCGTCGTCTTCGCTTCCTGGCGGCCCTGGCGCCTGCTGGCCGGCGGTTATCTCTTTGGGGCGGTAACGATCCTGCAACTGCACGCGCAGGCCTTCGGCATCGGCATTCCCTCACAGTTCCTCTCGATGCTGCCCTATGCGGCGACAGTTGTGGTCCTCATCATCATCTCGCATAATCGGCGCACGACGTTGATCAATACGCCGGCCTCGCTCGGCAAAGCTTTCGTGCCGGACCGGTGAACAACAACAAATAAGACGGGTTTCGAAACTTCCAACCAACAGGGATCAATATGAAAAAACTTGCACTTGCTCTCGCAGCGACAGCTGCCCTCGTCCTGAGCATCGGTTCGGCCGCCGAGGCGGCTGACAAGACCAAGGTCTGCTTCGTTTATGTCGGCACCCGCACCGACGGCGGCTGGACGCAGGCCCATGAGAACGGCCGCCTCCAGCTCGAGAAGGAATTCGGCGACAAGATCGAGACGCCCTACCTCGAAAGCGTCCCGGAAGGCCCGGATGCCGAACGCGCGATCGAGCGCATGGCCCGCTCCGGTTGCTCGCTGATTTTCACCACGTCCTTCGGCTTCATGGACCCGACTATTGCCGTCGCCAAGAAGTTCCCGAAAGTGAAGTTCGAGCATGCGACAGGCTTCAAGGCCGCCGACAATGTCGCGACCTACAATTCCCGCTTCTATGAAGGCCGCTACATCAGTGGCATTATCGCCGGCAAGCTCTCGAAAACCGGCACGGCCGGCTATATCGCCTCCTTCCCGATCCCCGAGGTGGTGATGGGCATCAATGCCTTCGAAACTGGCGCCAAGTCGGTCAATCCGAACTTCAAGATGAAGGTTATCTGGGTCAACACCTGGTTCGACCCGGGCAAGGAAGCCGATGCCGCCAAGGCGCTGATCGACCAGGGCGTCGATATCCTCACCCAGCACACGGACACGACCGCTCCAATGCAGGTCGCCGAGCAGCGCGGCGTCAAGGCCTTCGGCCAGGCTTCCGACATGATCAAGGCTGGTCCGAACGTCCAGCTAACCGCGATCATCGACACCTGGGGCAATTATTACGTCAAGCGCGTCAAGGCGCTTCTCGACGGCACCTGGAAGTCAGAGCAGAGCTGGGATGGCCTCAAGGACGGCATCCTGACGATGGCGCCCTATACCAACATGCCCGACGACGTGAAGAAACTCGCCGAGGAGACCGAAGCCAAGATCAAATCAGGCGAACTGCATCCCTTCACCGGCCCGATCAACAAGCAGGACGGCACGCCCTGGTTGAAGGCCGGCGAGAAGGCCGATGACGGAACGCTGCTCGGCATGAACTTCTATGTCGAAGGTGTGGACGACAAGCTGCCGGGTAAATAATCCCGCAAGCCATCTCGCGGATGCGAAGAGCGCCCTTTTGGGCGCTCTTTTTTTGCTGCAATGCATCCCAAGATTCCGATTTACAAAAGTAATACTATATGATTTTTTGACCCTGCGCCGCGAGATGCGGCATTGGGAGGAAATCATGAAATTGAAGACTGCACTTTTGAGTGCCACGATTCTGGCTGCCTGCATGTTCGGTTCGGCTTCGGCCGCCGGCCTCACTGTCGGCTTCTCGCAGATCGGCTCGGAATCGGGCTGGCGTGCGGCTGAAACGACCGTGACCAAGGAACAGGCCAAGAAGCGCGGCATCGATCTGAAGTTTGCCGATGCGCAGCAGAAGCAGGAAAACCAGATCAAGGCTCTGCGCTCCTTCATTGCTCAGGGCGTCGATGCCATTCTCATTGCTCCGGTCGTCGAAACCGGCTGGGACGACGTTCTCAAGGAAGCCAAGGAAGCCGAAATCCCGGTCATCCTTCTCGACCGTACCATCAAGGCTCCCGACGATCTCTACCTGACGGCGGTGACGTCGGATCTGGTCCATGAAGGCAAGGTCGCAGGCGACTTCCTGGTCAAGACCGTCGGCGACAAGAAGTGCAATGTCGTCGAGCTTCAGGGCACCACCGGTTCGTCGCCGGCCATCGCCCGCAAGAAGGGCTTCGAGGAGGCTCTTGCCGGCCACGACAACCTCAAGATCGTTCGCAGCCAGACCGGTGACTTCACCCGCACCAAGGGCAAGGAAGTCATGGAAAGCTTCCTGAAGGCCGAGAATGGCGGCAAGGATATCTGCGCTCTCTACGCCCATAACGACGACATGGCTGTCGGCGCCATCCAGGCGATCAAGGAAGCCGGCCTGAAGCCCGGCAAGGATATCCTCGTCGTCTCCATCGACGCCGTGCCCGATATCTTCAAGGCCATGTCCGAAGGCGAGGCCAATGCCACGGTCGAGCTGACGCCGAATATGGCAGGTCCGGCCTTCGATGCGCTCGAAGCCTATCTGAAGGACAAGAAGGCTCCGGCCAAGTGGATCCAGACCGAGTCGAAGCTCTACACGCCGGCCGACGAGCCGATGAAGGTCTACGAAGAGAAGAAGGGTCAGGGCTACTGATCTGATGTGACACCGCTGCATATTCCTTAAATCGGCATTCGATTTCTGGATAAAATCATGCGGCAATTCAAAGCGCTACAGCGTCCTCTATGCCTCTCGAAAAGACGAGGCGGCGCTGTAGAACCGCACCGGCCCGTCATGGACCGGTGCGGAACAGCCTTTGCCGCCTTGGGACGTCATGTCCGGCCGCGGCGCGGCTTTTGGCGTCAATATCAGGAAAACAGACCCTTATGATTCACGATTTCGAGAACGTTCTCGCGGCTTCCGGAATATCGAAATTCTTTCCCGGCGCAGTGGCGCTGGACAAGGTCGATTTCACGCTCCGCAGAGGCGAGGTGCATGCGTTGCTGGGCGAAAACGGCGCCGGCAAGTCGACGCTGATCAAGTGCATCACCGGCGCCTATCATCGTGACGAGGGCAGCCTGACGCTGGACGGCCAGGAAATCAATCCGGCCAATACGCTCGCCGCCCAGAAGCTCGGCATCGGCACGGTCTACCAGGAGGTCAACCTGCTGGCCAATCTGAGCATTGCCGAAAATCTCTTTCTCGGCCGCCAGCCGAGGCGCTTCGGCATGACCGACGTGCGTGCGATGAACCGCAAGGCACGCGACCTGCTCTCCGGCTACGGCGTCGATATCGACGTCACCGCCGAACTCGGCCGTTTCTCCGTCGCCGTCCAGCAGGTGGTTGCCATCGCCCGTGCCGTCGATCTCTCCGGCAAGGTGCTGATCCTCGACGAGCCCACCGCAAGTCTCGACAATCAGGAAGTGGCGCTGCTCTTCCGCATCATCGACGACCTCAAGAAGCGCGGCCTGGGCATCGTCTTCATCACCCATTTTCTCGAGCAGGTCTATGCGATCAGCGACCGTATCACCGTGCTGCGCAACGGCAAGCTGGTCGGCACCCGCGACGCCGCCGATCTGCCGCGCCAGGGCTTGATCGCCATGATGCTCGGCCGCGAACTGGCGCATGTCGAAGAGACCGTCAGGGAACGCAGCCTTGCGGCCGGAGACGTCCGATACCGTTTTGCAGGCTACGGCAAACGCGGCAAGGTCAAACCATTCGACCTTGAGGTGCGCGCCGGAGAGGTTGTCGGCGTCGCCGGGTTGCTCGGTTCCGGGCGCACCGAAACCGCCGAACTGCTCTTCGGCATCGAGCATGCCGACAGCGGCAGCGCCACGATCGACGGCCAGCCCGCGACGATTTCTAGCCCGCGCGCGGCGATCGCAAAAGGCTTCGGCTTTTGCCCCGAGGACCGCAAGACCGATGGCATCATCGGCGACCTGTCGATCAGGGAGAACATCGCACTGGCGCTGCAGGCCCGCCGCGGCTGGACGCGGCCGCTGTCGCGCGCCGAGCAGAATACGCTTGCCGACCGCTACATCAAGGCGCTCGATATCCGCACCACCGATCGCGAGAAGCCGATCCGGCTACTGTCAGGCGGCAATCAGCAAAAGGCGATCCTCGCCCGCTGGCTGGCAACCAATCCGAAGTTCCTGATCCTCGACGAGCCGACCCGCGGCATCGATGTCGGCGCCCATGCCGAGATCATCCGGCTCATCGAAGAACTCTGCGCCGGCGGCATGTCGCTGATCGTGATTTCCTCGGAACTTGAAGAGCTTGTCGCCTATAGTTCACGTGTCATCGTATTGCGCGACAGGCAGCATATCGCCGAACTGACAGGCGAGCGTATCACCGCTGCCGGCATCGTCGAAGCCATTGCCGCCGCCGAACACAAGATGGAGGATGCATGAGGTCCTCGCTGAAAGCGCTGGCATATCGCCTGGCGCCGCAATTGATTGCGCTCGTTGTCATTCTTCTGTTGAATTTCATCACGTCGCCGCAGTTTTTTAATGTCGTGGTTCAGAATGACCGCCTCTATGGCAGCCTGATCGACGTGCTGAACCGTGGCGCGCCGGTGGCGCTGCTGGCGATCGGCATGACGCTGGTCATCGCCACCAAGGGCATCGACCTGTCCGTCGGTGCGGTCATCGCGATCTGCGGCGCCGTTGCCGCTTCGTCGATTGTGTCAGGAAATTCAGTTGCTTATACTATTATCCTGACACTTGCGATCGGGCTTGCCTGCGGCGTCTGGAACGGGTTCCTGGTGGCAGTCCTCAATATCCAGCCGATCATCGCCACGCTGGTGCTGATGGTCGCCGGCCGCGGCATCGCCCAGCTGATCACCGAAGGTGCCATCCTGACCTTCAACGATGATGGGCTGACCTTCTTCGGCAGCGGTTCGCTGGCTCTCCTGCCGATGCCTGTCGTCATCTGGTTCCTCGTCGGCTTGCTCGTCATCCTGCTCGTCCGCCGCACGGCGCTCGGCATGCTGATCGAGGCCGTCGGCATCAATCGCCGCGCCAGCACGCTCTCCGGCATTCAAACGCCGGTGCTGCTGATGGCGGTCTATATGCTGAGCGGGATCTGCGCCTCGATTGCGGGCATCATCGTCGCAGCCGACATCAAGGGCGCCGATGCCAACAATGCCGGCCTCTGGCTGGAACTCGACGCGATCCTCGCCGTCGTCGTCGGTGGCAATTCGCTGCTCGGCGGCCGCTTCAGCATTCTCGGATCGCTGATCGGCGCAATGATCATCCAGGCGGTGAATACCGGCATCCTGTCCGCCGGCTTCCCGCCTGAATTCAACCTGATCATCAAGGCCGTCATCATTATCGTCATCCTCGTCATCCAGTCGCCGGCGGTACAATCGCTCGCCATCTTCGCCAGCCGCCGGCAGGGCGGTAGGGAGCAGCCGAAATGAACTCCAAATACCTGCCGCTGCTTGCGACCATCGTCATCTTCGTGCTCGCCTATGCCGGCTGCGCGCTGCAATATCCGAACATTCTGTCGACGCGCGTCATCGGCAATTTATTGACCGACAACGCCTTTCTCGGCATCGCCGCCGTCGGCATGACCTTCGTCATCATTTCGGGCGGCATCGATCTGTCGATCGGCTCGGTCATCGCCTTTACCGGCGTCTTTCTCGCGGTGATCCTGCAGAACACTTCGATCCATCCGCTGCTCGCCTTCGCGCTGGTGCTCGTCATCACCACTGCCTTTGGCGGTATCATGGGCGCGATCATCCACTATCTCGAAATGCCGGCCTTCATCGTCACCCTTGCCGGCATGTTCCTGGCGCGCGGCATGGCCTTCGTGCTCTCGATCGACAGCATCCCGATCAACCACGAATATTATTCGACGCTGACGAGCCTCTATTATCGTCTGCCCGGCGGCGGGCGGCTGACGCTGATCGGCGGCATCATGCTTCTGGTCTTTGCCGTCGGCATCTTCATCGCCCAGCGCACCCGCTTCGGCACCAATGTCTATGCGCTTGGCGGCGGTACGCAGACGGCGCGGCTGATGGGCGTGCCGGTTGGCCGCACGACAATCCAGATCTATGCACTGTCAGGCTTTCTGGCGGGTCTATCCGGGATCGTTTTTTCGCTGTACACCTCTGCCGGATATTCTCTTGCAGCGGTCGGCGTCGAACTCGATGCCATCGCAGCGGTCGTCATCGGAGGGACGCTGCTGACCGGAGGAGCGGGATTCGTGGCGGGAACCTTGATCGGTATCCTGATCCAGGGGCTCATTCAGACCTACATCACCTTCGACGGCACGCTGTCGAGCTGGTGGACCAAGATCCTGATTGGCCTTCTGCTGTTTGCATTCATCCTGATGCAGAAAGCCATCCTGTTCGTTTCCAGTCTGAACAAGAGGTACGCCTGAGGGGGAGACGGATCGCTTGCGCTACAAATTGGACGAGACACGCAAAACGGGGCGCAGAACGCGGACCAGCCACGCTCAGGTCGTCGACGAACTCGGCAAGGCGATCGTCGCCGGCACCTATCCCGTCGGCTCGATCCTGCCAGGCGATACTGAACTGGCGCAGCGTTTCAAAGTGTCCCGCACCGTGTTGCGCGAGACGATGAAGACGCTTGCCGCCAAGGGCATGGTCGTCGCCAAGGCCCGGGTCGGCACGCGTGTGACGGAGAAGAACCTCTGGAACATGTTCGACAGCGAGATCATCGCCTGGCACTTCGACAATGGCGTGACGGAAGAATTCCTGCTGCAGCTCTACGATATTCGTCTCGCCTTCGAACCCTTCGCCGCCGGTCTCGTCGCTGAACGGGCGAATACCGAGGAGATCGAGACGCTGCGCGAGCTGGCGCTCGAGATGGCGGCGGCCGGTCATACGGCCGACAGCCTGGCGCTCGCCGACCTTCGTTTTCACCTGGCGATCGCCGAAGCCTCGCACAATCCCTTCATGCGGACACTCGGCAGCCTTATCGAAGCGGCTCTCGTCGGCATGTTCCGCATGAGTACGCCGCCAACCGAAAACGGCTTCGCCAATATCGCCGACACCCATATGCGCATCGTCGATGCGATCGTTTCCGGCGATAACGCCGCCGCGCGCCGTGCGATGGAAGACGTCATCCTGGACGGACGCCATCATGTCCATGAAGCCTTCGCGGCCGGCGGTTCCGAAACCGTCATAGGGTCGATTTCGGCCGCAATTTCACCTTTGTGAAGGCTTTGCTTATCGACAGCGCGCGCGTCTTTTCGAGAGCTCCGAAGGACGCTGCAGCACTTCGAGTTGCTGGAAGATTTTATCCTTAAATCGATTCCGATTTAGGGAATTATGCAGTATGAGGCGATAAAGCCGCCTCACGGCGCGGATTCGCGGAGCAAATCATGGAACGCACTTGTCTTGCCGTCATCCTTGCCGCCGGTGACAGCACGCGGATGAAATCCTCGAAATCGAAGGTCCTGCATCCGGTCGCCGGACGACCGATGATCGCCCATGTGGTCGAGGCGGTTGCCTCCGCCGGCATCTCGTCCGTCGCCCTTGTGGTCGGCCGTGATGCCGAGGACGTGGCAAAGGCGGCAAGCATCGCCGGCGTCGACATCGAATCCTTTCTGCAGAAGGAACGCCTCGGCACCGGCCACGCGGTGCTGGCGGCGCGCGAAGCGATCGCTAAGGGTTATGACGATATCCTCGTCACCTATGGCGATGTGCCGCTCCAGACCGACGGACCGCTGAAGGCCGCCCGCCAGGGCCTTGCCGATGGCAGCGATGTCGTCGTCATCGGCTTCCACACCGACCGCCCAACCGGCTACGGCCGCCTGCTCGTCAAGGACGGCGAACTCATCGCCATCCGCGAGGAAAAGGATGCGACCGATGCCGAGCGCACCGTCACCTGGTGCAATAGCGGGCTGATGGCGATCAACGGCAGAAAGGCGCTCGATCTTCTCTCGCGCATCGGCAACGCTAATGCCAAGGGTGAATTCTATCTGACCGATCTCGTCGAGATCGCCCGTTCGCTTGGCGGACGCGTCACCGCGGTCGACGCTCCTGAGATCGAGATGACCGGCTGCAACACCCGTGCCGAACTCGCCGTCATCGAGCGTTTCTGGCAGGAGCGCCGCCGCCACCAGATGATGCTTTCAGGCGTCACCATGATCGCACCGGAAACGGTCTTTCTCGCCTATGATACCGTCATCGGCCAGGATGCGCTGATCGAGCCGAACGTCGTCTTCGGTCCCGGCGCGGTGATCGACAGCGGCGCCGTCATCCATGCCTTCTCGCATATCGAAGGCGCGCATGTCAGCCAGGGCGCGACCGTCGGACCCTTTGCGCGGCTGCGGCCCGGTGCGGATCTCGGCACCGGTTCGAAGGTCGGCAATTTCTGCGAGGTCAAGAACGGCCGGCTCGGCGAGGGCGCCAAGGTCAACCACCTGACCTATATCGGTGATGCCGTCATCGGCGCCGGCAGCAATATCGGCGCCGGCACGATCACCTGCAACTATGACGGCGTCAATAAGAGCGAGACGGTGATCGGCGAAAATGCCTTCATCGGTTCCAATTCTTCGCTGGTCGCGCCGGTGACGATCGGCGACGGCGCCTATATCGCCTCCGGCAGCGTCATTACCGTCAATGTTCCGGCCGATGCACTGGCGCTCGGCCGAGCCCGGCAGGAAATCAAGACGGGCCGCGCGACGCTGCTGCGTGAGCGTGCGCTCGCCATCAAGGCGGCGAAGAAGGCGAAAGCCTGACCGGCCTTGCGTAACCGGCGGAAATTGAAAGTGACCGCCGAGGTGATTGAGAAATAAGCAGGAATCGTTAGGACTGGCCTCGTTGTCGAAGCCTTTATGGGGATACTATATGTGCGGCATTGTGGGGATCGTCGGAACTGCGCCTGTTGCCGGGCGCTTGGTCGATGCGCTGAAGCGTCTCGAATATCGCGGTTATGATTCCGCCGGCGTCGCCACCATTCATGACGGCGTGATGGATCGCCGCCGCGCCGAGGGCAAGCTGTTCAATCTGGAAAAGCGCCTCGACAGCGAACCGCTGCCCGGCACCGTCGGCATCGCCCACACGCGCTGGGCGACCCACGGCGTTCCGAACGAGACCAATGCCCATCCGCATTTCGTCGAAGGCGTCGCCGTCGTCCATAACGGCATCATCGAGAACTTCTCCGAGCTTCGCGACGAACTGACCGAAGAGGGGTCGGTCTTCGAAACCCAGACCGACACCGAAGTCGTTGCCCATCTAATGGCGAAATACCTGCGCGAAGGCCTGGAGCCCCGCGCCGCCATGCTGAAGATGCTGAACCGGGTAACCGGTGCCTATGCGTTGGCCATCATGCTCAAGGCCGATCCCGGCACGATCATGGCCGCCCGTTCCGGCCCGCCGCTTGCCGTCGGCTATGGCCGCGGCGAGATGTTCCTCGGCTCGGACGCGATCGCGCTCTCGCCCTTCACCAACGAGATCACCTATCTCGTCGACGGCGATTGCGCCGTCCTCACCCGCGACAGTGTCGCGGTGCTCGATTTCGCCGGCAAGCCGGTCAAGCGCGCCCGACAGATCTCGCAGGCGACCGCCTATGTCGTCGACAAGGGCAACCACCGCCACTTCATGGAAAAGGAAATCTACGAGCAGCCGGAGGTCATCTCCCACGCGCTCAGCCACTATGTCGATTTCGCCGAGAATACCATCGGCGCCAACGCCGCCGCGATCGACTTCAAGGCGGCGACCGGCCTTGCGATCTCGGCCTGCGGCACGGCCTATCTCGCCGGCCTCGTCGGCAAATACTGGTTCGAGCGTTATGCCCGCCTGCCGGTCGAGATCGACGTTGCTTCCGAATTCCGCTACCGCGAAATGCCGCTGTCGCCATCGCAGGCAGCGCTCTTCATTTCACAGTCCGGCGAGACCGCCGATACGCTGGCATGCTTGCGCTATTGCCGGGACAATGGGTTGAAGATCGGCGCCGTCGTCAATGTTCGCGAATCGACGATCGCGCGCGAATCCGACGCCGTCTTCCCGATCATGGCCGGCCCCGAAATCGGCGTCGCCTCGACCAAGGCCTTCACCTGCCAGCTTGCCGTGCTGGCAGCGCTGGCGATCGGTGCCGGCAAGGCGCGCGGCACGGTGAGTGCTGACGAGGAGAGGGCGCTGGTGCGCCATCTCGCCGAAATGCCGCGCATCATGAGCCGGGTGCTGAACCTTATTCAGCCGCAGATGGAAAGCCTGTCGCGCGAGCTGTCGAAGTGCAAGGACGTGCTCTATCTCGGCCGCGGCACGAGCTTCCCGCTTGCCATGGAAGGCGCGCTGAAGCTCAAGGAAATCTCCTATATCCATGCCGAGGGTTATGCCGCCGGCGAATTGAAGCACGGACCGATCGCACTGATCGACGAGAACATGCCTGTCATCGTCATCGCCCCCTACGACCGTTTCTTCGAAAAGACCGTCTCGAACATGCAGGAGGTCGCAGCCCGCGGCGGCCGCATCATCTTCATCACTGACGAGGCCGGTGCAGCCGCCTCGAAACTGCCGACCATGGCGACGATTACCCTGCCAGTGGTCGACGAAATCATCGCGCCGATGATCTTCTCGCTGCCGATCCAGCTGCTCGCCTATCACACCGCCGTCTTCATGGGCACCGATGTCGACCAGCCGCGCAACCTGGCGAAATCGGTGACCGTGGAATAAGCCTGTAACGCCGGGACCGTCGCGCCGAAACATATTGTGCGGCGCCCCGAATTCTGGCAATTTTGGTCTTCGGACAAGGGGGAAGGGCCGGCGTACCGGCCTGTCCACGACTGAGATGGAGATCATCAGGAAACGATGACCGACAACACCCCCAGAATGCCGGTCGCGACGCGGCTGAGGAATAATTTTCTCGCAGGGCTGATCATCTGCGCGCCGATCGCGATTACCATCTGGCTGACCTGGACTTTCATCCATTGGTCGGACAGCTGGGTCCGGCCCTATATTCCGGCGCGCTGGAATCCGGAAAGCTATCTCAATTTCGCCATTCCCGGTTTCGGCCTGCTGATCGCCGTCGTGCTGATCACCGTCGTCGGCTTCCTCGGCAAGAACCTCATTGGCCAGAGCATAGTCCGTTTCGGCGAATCGATCGTTCAGCGCATGCCGCTGGTGCGCACGATCTACAGAAGCGTGAAGCAGATTTTCGAAACCGTGCTGAAGGAACAGGCAAACTCCTTCAAGAAGGTCGGTCTCATCGAATATCCGGGTCCCGGTCTCTGGGCACTGATCTTCATCGCCACCGACGCCAAGGGCGAAATCGCTTCGAAGTTCAATGCGATGGGCCAGGATATGGTCGCGGTCTTCCTGCCGCCGACCCCGGTGCCGACGGCCGGCTTTCTCATCTTCGTGCCGCGCGAGAAGATCGTCATGCTCGATATGTCGCCGGAAGACGCCGCCAAGTTCCTGATTTCGGGCGGACTTGTGGCGCCTGAACACAAGCCGGCCGATCCCAAGCAGAAGCATTTGCCGCGGCCGAAGCCGGTGGCAGTTTCCAAGGCTGATTAACCCGCTCTAAGAAAACGGATCGCCTCGTCGCGGCGGAAAAGATAGAGCAGGGTGCGGATCGCCGTTCCCCTCTCGGTGGTCAGCTCCGGATCGCGCTCGATGAGGTAAGCCGCATCCGTGCGGGCGATTTCCAAGAGATCGGCATGCGCCTCGAGGCTGGCGATGCGGAAGCCTGGCGTGCCGGATTGCCGTGTGCCGAGCAATTCGCCTTCACCGCGCAGCTTCAGGTCCTCCTCGGCAATGCGGAAGCCATCCTCCGTCTCGCGCATGATCGAGAGCCTGGCATGGCCGGTCTCGCCGAGCGGCCCCTTGTAGAGCAGGATGCAGGTCGAGGCCTCGTCGCCGCGCCCGACGCGGCCGCGCAGCTGATGCAATTGCGCCAGGCCGAAGCGCTCGGCATGTTCGATCACCATGATCGTCGCATCCGGCACGTCGACACCGACCTCGACGACGGTCGTGGCGACGAGCAGCCGGGTCTCGCCATTCTTGAACGCCATCATCGCCGCGTCCTTTTCCGGCCCGCTCATGCGACCGTGGATGAGGCCGATGCCCGGACCAAGTGCTGAGACCAGCGTCGCATGCCGCTCCTCGGCCGACATCAGGTCGAGTTCCTCGGACTCCTCGACCAGCGGGCAGATCCAGTAGGCCTTCTTGCCCTCGGCGATCGCGCTTTGCAGCCGGCCGACGATTTCGCCGGTCCGTTCCATCGGCACGGTGATCGTCTGGATCGGCTTGCGGCCGGCTGGTTTTTCGGTGAGCTTGGAGACGTCCATATCGCCGAAGGCGGCGAGCACCAGCGTGCGCGGGATCGGCGTCGCCGTCATGACCAGCATATGCGGCGAGAGGCCCTTGGCCGTCAGCCGCAGCCGCTGATGCACGCCGAAACGGTGCTGCTCGTCGACCACGGCAAGCATCAGATTGGCGTAGGCGACGCTGTCCTGGAACAGCGCATGCGTGCCGATGACGATCTGGGCGGCACCCGAGGCGATTCGCTCCAGGATTTCTTCCCGTTCGCGTCCCTTGGTGCGCCCGGTCAGCACCTCGATGCCGAGCCCGGCAGAGGCGGCGAATTTCGAGATCGTCGCGTGGTGCTGCCGCGCCAGGATTTCCGTCGGCGCCATCAGCACGGCCTGGCCGCCGCTCTCGATCACCGCCGCCATCGCCATCAGCGCCACCAGCGTCTTGCCGGAACCGACATCGCCCTGCAGCAGCCGCAGCATGCGCTCGTTGCCGGCCATATCCTTCAAAACCTCGGCGATCGCCTCATTCTGGCTGCCGGTCAGCGAGAAGGGCAAGGTTTTCAGGATCTTGCTGCTGATGGCGCCGGTCGCAGTGACCGGCTGGCCGGCCACCTTGCGCAGCCTCTGCCGCACCAGGCTCAGCGACAGCTGGCCGGCGAGGAATTCGTCATAGGCAAGCCGCCGCCGGGCAGGGGCCCGCGGGTCGATATCGCTGGGATCGCGCGGCTCGTGCAGCATGTGGAAACTGTCGCGGATCGACGGCAGGCCTTGTTTCTCCGTCAGCGCCAGATCGATCCATTCCGGCAGCTCGGGAAAACGCGGCAGGCCGGCGTCGATGATCTTGCGCAGCGTCTTCGGCGAAAGTCCCGCCGTCAGCGGATAGATCGGCTCGACCAGCGGCAGGCTCTCCGCCTCGTCGGCCCTGACGATATAGTCGGGATGCACCATCGAGGCGCGGCCGTTGAACCAGTCGATCTTGCCGCTGACCGTCACCTCCGCGTCAACAGGCAGCTGCTTTTCCAGCCACGCCGCCTGTCCGCGGAAGAAGACGAGCGTCAGCTCGCCGGTCTCGTCATGCAGGAAGACGCGGTAGGGGATATTGCTTTTGCCGCCCGGCGGCACCTGGTGGCGGTCGACGCGCGCCGTGATCGTCACGATCGCGCCCTGCGGCGCGCGGGCGATTCCAGGCTGGTTGCGCCGGTCGATCAGCGAAAAGGGCGCGTGGAAGAGCAGGTCGATGACCCGGCAATCTTCCAGCGTCTCGCGCCCGAGCAGCTTGACCAGCAGGTCGGCGATCTTCGGGCCGACGCCCGGAAGGCCCGAAATAGGGGAAAACAGAGGATCGAGAATGGCGGGGCGCATGCGGCCAAAATGCGATGAACAATGCGGCCTTGGCAAGGCTGACAAGCCGCTTTCGAGGGTCTATAGAGGCGCATCAACAGGAAGGTAATGCCATGACAGGTGTCACGCTCACGAGTGCCGGTCTCGACCCGCGCCGCCGCCGGATCCTTTTCCGCTGTTGGCATCGCGGGCTGCGCGAAATGGATCTGGTCTTCGGCCAGTTCGCCGAGGCCGAGATCGCGATGCTGTCGGAAGCCGAGCTCGACGAGTTCGAGACGATCATGGCCGAAGAGGACAATGATCTCGTCCGCTGGATCATGGGAACATGGCCGGTGCCGGAGCGTTTCCACACACCGATGTTTGCCCGCATCGCCGCCTACAAGCCCGATTTTGACAAGCCCCTCAGGACGCCGGAATGATCCCTGGTTTCGATGCGAAGAAGCTTGCGGCCATTGCCGAGCCGCTGACGATCGGCAATGTGCCGGCAGGTCTTGAAACGCTGCTGCTCGCCGAGCTCGCCCGAACGGGAGAGCCGGTCGCCTATGTCATGTCCGACGGCCACCGCATGGCCGATCTCGAACAGATGCTGGGCTTCGTCGCCCCCGACATTCCGGTTCTCACCTTGCCGGCCTGGGACTGTCTGCCCTATGACCGCGTCTCGCCGAGCGCCGACACCTCGGCTCGCCGGCTGGCCGCACTCGGCGGCCTCATCGCCCATCGCAAGAAGCCGCATGCGGCAATCGTACTCGTCACGGCCAATGCCATGCTGCAGAAGGTGGCGCCGCAGGATGTCATCGAAAGCCTGAGCTTTTCGGCTCGTCCGGGCAACCAGCTGCGCATGGACGATCTCGCCGGTCGCCTGGAGCGCAACGGCTTCGAGCGGGTTGCCACCGTTCGCGAGGTCGGCGAATATGCCGTGCGCGGCGGCATTCTCGATGTCTTCGTGCCGGGTTCCGAAGAGCCGGTCCGCCTGGATTTCTTCGGCGACACGCTGGAGAGCATCCGCAGCTTCGATCCGGCCAGCCAGCGCACGATCGGACAGGTGCGCTCCCTCGATCTCAACCCGATGAGCGAAGTGACGCTGACCCCGGATACGATCAGCCGCTTCCGCAAGAATTACCTCTCCGCTTTCGGCGCGACCACCCGCGACGACGCGCTCTATCTCGCCGTCTCCGAAGGTCGCCGTTATCCCGGCATGGAGCACTGGCTGCCGCTTTTCTACGAAAAGCTCGATACCGTCTTCGATTATCTCAGCGGCTTCCGGATCGTCATCGACCATACGGTGCGTGAAGCAGCCGAAGAGCGCTCCAAGCTCGTTCTCGACTATTACGACGCCCGCCTGAACTCCGGCCAGCCGGCCAAGGGGATGACGCAGGGCACGCCTTACAAGCCGGTGACGCCGGGCCAGCTCTATCTCGACAGCAAGCTTTTCGCAAAAACCCTCGACGCGCTCGGCGCGATCCGCATCAGCCCCTTCAACGAGCATGAGGGCGAGGCGCGGCGGGTCGTCAATGTCGACGCCCGCCAGGGCCAGCGCTGGGCGCGTGCGAATGCCGAAGGCGGCGGCGATGCAGAACGCATCAACATCTTCGACGTCGTCGTCAAGCATATCGCCGACCGCCGCGCCGCTGGCGCCAAAGTGCTCGTCACCGCCTGGACCGAGGGTTCGCTGGAGCGGCTGCTGCAGGTGCTGAACGAACACGGCCTGGAAAAGGTCAAGCCGATCGAGGCGCTGAAAGATGTCGGCTCGCTGGCGAGAGGCGAGGCGGCCGCTGCCGTGCTCAGTCTCGAAGCCGGCTTCGAGGCCGGCGATCTCGTCGTCATCGGCGAGCAGGATATCCTCGGCGACCGTATGGTGCGCCGCTCCAAGCGCCGCAAGCGCGCCGCCGATTTCATCTCGGAGGTGGCAGGCCTCGACGAGGGCTCGATCGTCGTCCACGCCGAACACGGCATCGGCCGCTTTATCGGGCTGAGGACCATCGAGGCCGCAGGCGCGCCGCATGCCTGCCTCGAACTGCAATATGCCGACGAGGCCAAGCTCTTCCTGCCGGTCGAAAACATCGATCTTCTCTCGCGTTACGGCGGCGAGGGCACCGAAGCCCAGCTCGACAAGCTCGGCGGCGGCGCCTGGCAGATGCGCAAGGCCAAGCTCAAGAAGCGCCTGCTCGACATGGCCGATGCGCTGATCCGCATTGCCGCCGAGCGCCTGACGCGCCATGCGCCGATGCTGACGACGCCTGAAGGCCTCTACGACGAATTCGCCGCCCGCTTCCCCTATGACGAGACCGAGGATCAGGAAAACGCCATCGAAGCGGTGCGTTCCGATCTCGGTGCCGGCCGGCCGATGGATCGCCTCGTCTGCGGCGACGTCGGCTTCGGCAAGACCGAAGTGGCGCTGCGCGCCGCCTTCGTCGCAGCGATGAACGGCGCCCAGGTCGCGATCGTCGTGCCGACGACACTGCTTTCCCGCCAGCATTTCAAGACCTTCTCCGATCGTTTCCGTGGTCTGCCGGTGCGCATCCAGCAGGCCTCGCGCCTCGTCGGCGCGAAGGAACTGGCGCTGACCAAGAAGGAAGTGGCGGAAGGCAAGACGGATATCGTCGTCGGCACCCATGCGCTGCTCGGCGCCGGCATCAAATTCGCCAATCTCGGTCTGCTGGTCATCGACGAGGAACAGCATTTCGGCGTCAAGCACAAGGAGCGGCTGAAGGAGCTGAAGAGCGACGTGCACGTGCTGACGCTGTCGGCAACGCCAATCCCGCGCACGCTGCAGCTTGCCATGACCGGCGTGCGCGAACTGTCGCTGATCACCACGCCGCCGGTCGACCGCATGGCAGTGCGCACCTTCATCTCGCCCTTCGACAGTCTGGTCATCCGCGAGACGCTGATGCGTGAGCATTATCGCGGCGGCCAGAGCTTCTATGTCTGCCCCAGGCTTGCCGATCTCGAGGACGTGCATGCCTTCCTGCAGTCGGATGTGCCGGAACTGAAGGTCGCCGTCGCCCATGGCCAGATGCCGGCCGGCGAACTCGAAGACATCATGAATGCCTTCTATGAAGGCCGCTACGACGTGCTTCTCTCGACCACCATCGTCGAATCCGGCCTCGACGTGCCCACAGCCAACACGCTGATCGTCCACCGCGCCGACATGTTCGGCCTTGCCCAGCTCTATCAGCTGCGCGGCCGCGTCGGCCGTTCGAAGGTGCGCGCCTTCGCGCTCTTCACCCTGCCTGTTAATAAGGTGCTGACGGCAACCGCAGAGCGTCGCCTCAAGGTGTTGCAGTCGCTGGATACGCTCGGCGCCGGTTTCCAGCTGGCGAGCCACGATCTCGATATCCGCGGCGCCGGCAACCTGCTCGGCGAGGAGCAGTCCGGCCATATCAAGGAGGTCGGCTTCGAGCTCTACCAGCAGATGCTGGAAGAGGCGGTCGCCGAGGTCAAGGGTGTCGACGAGATCCACGACACCGGCTGGTCGCCGCAGATCTCGGTCGGCACGACGGTGATGATCCCGGAAGGCTACGTGCCCGATTTGCACCTGCGCATGGCGCTCTACCGCCGCCTTGGCGAAATTACCGAGCTCAAGGAGATCGATGGCTTCGGCGCCGAGATGATCGACCGCTTCGGGCCGATGCCGATCGAAGTCCAGCATCTGCTGAAGATCGTCTACATCAAGTCGCTCTGCCGCACCGCCAATGTCGAAAAGCTCGATGCCGGCCCGAAGGGTGTCGTCGTGCAGTTCCGCAACAAGGAATTCCCCAATCCGGCCAACCTCGTCGGTTATATCGGCAAGCAGGGCACGATGGCGAAGATCCGCCCCGATCACAGCCTGTTCCTGACCCGCGACCTGCCGACGCCGGAAAAACGCCTGCAGGGCGCTGCCGTCATCATGACGCAGCTGGCCGAATTCGCGAAATAGAGCAATTCCAGCAAAACTGTGCCCCGGTTTTGCGTCCGGAATTGCGTGGAAAAAGGAGACAAGGATGGCAACATACGGCGCAACGATCGCCTGGCAGCGCAACGGCGAGACCTTCACCGACAACCGCTACAGCCGCGCCCACCGCTGGACCTTCGACGGCGGCATCGAGGTGAGGGCGTCCTCTTCCGCCCATGTCGTGCCGCTGCCCTATTCGGCCGAGGATGCCGTTGATCCGGAAGAGGCTTTCGTCGCTTCGCTCTCCAGCTGCCACATGCTCTGGTTCCTGTCGATCGCCGCCAAACAGCGCTTTTGCGTCGACAGCTACACCGATGCCGCCGAGGGCATCATGGAGAAGAATGCCGAAGGCCGTCTCGCCATGACTGTCGTGACCCTCCGTCCGCATGTCGTCTTCAGCGGTGAGAAACAGCCCTCGTCAAGCGAGCTCGAAGCCCTGCATCATCGCGCTCACGACGAATGCTTCATTGCCAATTCGGTGAAGACCGATGTGCGCTGCGTTCCGGTTCTGGGCTGATCCCGGGGTCGTCGGCGTTAGTTCAGCCCCGACCGCGCCTTGGCTTTCGCCTTGGCGATGTCGCGCAGCGCGTTCGCCAATACGTCAGGCGTCTGTGCGCCACTGACGGCATATTGCTGGTCGAAGATGAAGAACGGCACGCCGTTGACGCCCATCTCCTGCGCCGCCTTGATCTCGGCGACGATCAGATCGCGATCGGCATCGGAGGCAAGCAGCGAGGCGATGACCGAGCGGTCGAGGCCTGACTCTTCGGCGATATCTAGCAGCACCGCATGGTCGCCGACATTGCGGCCTTCCTCGAAATTCGCCTTGAACAGCGCGGCAACGACCTTGTCCTGCTTCTCGCGGCCTTCGATCATCGCCCAGTGGATCAGCCGATGCGCATCGAGCGTGTTCGGGCCGATCTTGATCGCCTCGAAATCGAAGGCGATGCCGACCTCGCGGCCGTAATCGGTGAGCATCTTATGCGCCTGCGCCACGCGCTCCTCGCCGCCGAGCTTCTCCGCCAGCGCCGTCTTCTGGTCGACGCCTTCCTTGGGATAGTCGGGATTGAGCCGGTACGGCCGCCAGTTGATGTCGACGCCGATTACGTCCTGCACCTCGGCGATGGCGAGCTCCAGCCGCGCCTTGCCGAGATAGCACCAGGGGCAGACGACATCCGAGACGACGTCGATGGTGATACGCTCCATGATGATTTTCCTTATTCTCATGCGTCTCCAAGGGAGACATTCAAGCCGGGGCGGCTCGGCTGCTTCTTATTGGGCGCTGGTATCCCACCATAGCGGCAGCTGATAGCCATAGAGCGGCACCGCGTCGGGATGGCCGATGCGCTTGCTGCGCGCCACCCATTGCTGGCCCATATGATAGAGCGGCAGCACGTAATGGCTGGACAGCAGCAGCCGGTCGTAGGAGCGCACCGCCGCGGTGAAATCCTCTGCCGACCGCGCCCGGAGCAGGTGATCGATCAACGTATCGAGATCGGGGTCGGCAGCGCCCGCGAAACTGTCGCTGCCCTCGCGGGTCTTGGCGGCCGAAGACCAGCGGCCGAGCTGTTCGTTTCCAGGCGATAGCGAGGACGTGTAGGACTTCATGATCATGTCGTAGTCGAAGCTGTTCGTCCGGCTCTGATACTGCGAATCGTCGACCGTGCGGATCGAAACGGCGATGCCAATGGTCTGCAGCGAACGCTGATAGGCGACGGCGAGTTTCTCCTGGTCGGCATTCTGCGTCATGATCTCGAAGGCGAGTTGGCGGCCGGAGCCATCGAGCATCTTGCCGCCCTGGATCGTATAGCCGCCCTGTTTCAACTGCTCGACGGCCTGTTTCAGCACATTGCGGTCGCGACCGGAACCGTCGGTGACCGGCAGCTTGTAGGTGCCGTCGAGAATCTCCGGCGCGATCTTGTCCTTGATCGGCCCGAGCAGGGCAAGCTCGGCCGCATTGGCGGGAACCCCGAAACTCGACAGCTCGGAATTCTGCCAGAAGCTCTGGGTGCGTTTGTAGGCGCCGGAATAAAGGTTCTTGTTCGCCCATTCGAAATCGAACACCAGCGACAGGCCTTCGCGCACCTTGGGATCGGCAAAGATCGGCCGGCGCGTGTTGAACACGAATCCGAGCATGCCGCTTGGCAGTTTCGGTGTGAACACGTCCTTGAGCACAGCCCCTGAGGTGACGGCGGGGAAATTATAGGCATTGGCCCAATGACCGGGATTGCCGTCGGGATAGATGTCGACATCGCCCTTCTTGAAGGCCTCGAACAGCGTCGTGTCCTGCAGGAAATACTGGACGGTGATCTGGTCGTAATTGTCGGTGCCGACCTTGGCGGGAATGTCCTTGCCCCAGTAATTCGGATCGCGCTCATAGGTGATGCTCTCGCCGGGCTTCACCGTCTTCACCTTATAGGGACCGGAGCCGACGGCGGGCGTTAGCGAGGAACGGTCGAAGGTTGCCGGATCGATCGCATGTTTCGGTAGCACCGGGAACAGGCCGAAGATCAGCGGCGTCTCGCGGTCGGCCTTGTCGTTGAAGGTGAAGCGCACGCCGCGCTCGCCGACCTTCTCCATCTTGGCGACGACGTTGAGGCGGTTGGCGAAGGGCACGCGACCCTTGTCGCGCATCAGCTCGAAGGTGAACATCACATCCTCGGGCGTCACCGGCTGGCCATCGGCCCATTTCGCCTTCGGATTGAGGTTGAACTGGATGAAGCTCCTGTCGTCGTCCCATTCGACCGTTTCGGCGAGCAGGCCGTAGAGGGTGAAGGGCTCGTCCCTGGAGCGCTGCATCAGCGATTCGTAGACGAGATTGCCATAATCCGGATCCCACATGCCGCGCGCCGTCGTGCGCATGCTCTTCAGGATGAACGGGTTGAGGTTGTCGAAGGTGCCGACGACGCCATAGGTGATCTTGCCGCCCTTTTTCACGTCGGGGTTGACGTAAGGGAAGTGCTTGTAGTCGGCCGGCAAAGCCGGCTCGCCGTGCATCGCGATGCCGTGCAGCGGCTCGGCAGCGACAGTGCCGCACAGCAGCGAGAGGAAGAGGGGGACGACAATCCGGAGCATTCGGCAATCCTTGATCCGTGAAAACGGGGCATGATTCACGCCTTGATCCGTGAAAACGGGGCATGATTCACGCCAAGATTATCATGGGGTCGACTGATTCCAACACAGAACGGCGATTTCTTTGGCATCGCGACGAAATGCACCTCAAATTGCCAAAGAAATGCTGGATATCTTGAACGCTGCGATGTAACAGGTGAACCCGAAGTTTCGGGGTCATGCATTTGCCTTATTTTTTTAAGAGGTGGAGTGCCGAACGACCCGATGGTTGGGGCGGCAAACCGCTGCCCCGAACGGATATCAGGAGACGGAATTCGTTATGATGTTCAAGTCTGAAAAGAAAATGCGGGCAGCACTGTCCGTTCTGGCAGTGATGTTCGGCGCCGCCTCGGCTCCGGTCTCCTCCTTCGCGCAGAGTGCGGCGGCACCGGCTCCGGCCGATGCCCCGGCGCAGGCCGCAGGAGCGCCGAAGCTCGGCTGGTACAAGACCTGCAGCAAGCAGGAAGACAACGACATCTGTGTTGTCCAGAACCTGATCCTCGCCAATGGCGGCCAGCTCGTCACGGCCGTCGGCCTGATCTCGGTCTCGGGCAAGATCAACCGCAAGCTCTTGCAGGTCTCGGTTCCGACAGCGCGCCTCGTTCCTCCCGGCATCATGATGCAGATCGACGGCGGCAAGGGCCAGAAGCTCGACTACGCCGTCTGCCTGCCGGACAAGTGCACCGCCGAAATTCCGCTGACCGACGCGATGATCGCCAGCCTCAAGAAGGGCAGCGACGTGATCTTCACCTCGATCAACTTCCGCCGCGCTCCAAATCCGATCAAGATCTCGCTCGAAGGCTTCACCGGCGCCTATGACGGCGAACCGGTTTCCGAAAATAAGCTTGCCGAAAGCCAGCGCAGCCTGCAGGAAGGCATGCAGAAGAAGGCCGAAGAAGCCCGCAAGAAGCTGGAAGACGCCCAGAAGGCAGCCAAGGCGCAGTAATCCTGCCACTTTCTTTGAAACAGAAACCCGGCTTCGCGCCGGGTTTTTGTTGCGCAAAGAAAAGGCCTCGCCGGGAGAAGCGAGGCCTTGATTCAACGATCGGCACGAGTGAGTTAGTGGGCGAAGCTCATCTTGGGTTTGAACTGCCCTGACGGGGCCTGATCGAAAATCTGGTAGATCTGCGGGTTGCGAAGCGGCGTGCCGCTTTCGTCGTTCATCAGGTTCTGCTCGGAGACATAAGCGACATATTCGCTTTCGTCATTCTCGGCGAGCAGGTGATAGAAGGGCTGGTCCCTGCTCGGGCGCACCTCGGCGGGAATGGAATTCCACCATTCCTCCGTATTCGCGAACTCCGGATCAACGTCGAAGATGACGCCGCGAAACGGAAAAACCTTGTGCCGAACCACTTCGCCGATACTGAACTTTGCTACTCTTTCTTTCATGGTACGACTTCCTTTCATCACCAAATTTGGTGATTGGTGTCGCGCAAATCAAGATTTTTGCGCGAGTTCGTCACATGAACGTCATATCCTCCTTCTGCACAATTCCTTAGATCGGAATCGATTTAAGGACAAAATTATGCAGCACTCCAAGTTCTACAGCGTCCTTTGCGCGTCTGAAAGACGTGCGGCGCTGTAGTGGCGTCCATGACCTGGGAGGCGAAAGCCCCGGCGGACCGGGACTTTCTGTGTTCAGGCCCGATCAGGCCGAATAGTACATGTCGTATTCGACCGGATGCGGCGTCATTTCGAAACGCATCACCTCAGCCATCTTCAGCTCGATGAAGGCATCGATCTGGTCGTCGTCGAAGACGCCGCCGGCTGTCAGGAACTTGCGGTCCTTGTCGAGGCTTTCGAGTGCTTCGCGCAACGAGCCGCAGACGGTCGGGATCTTCTTCAATTCCTTCGGCGGCAGGTCGTAGAGATCCTTGTCCATGGCCTTGCCGGGATGGATCTTGTTCTTGATGCCGTCGAGGCCGGCCATCAGCATGGCGGCAAAGGCGAGATAGGGGTTGGCGGTCGGATCCGGGAAGCGGACTTCGACGCGCTTGGCCTTCGGGTTGGAGCCGAACGGAATGCGGCAGGAAGCCGAGCGGTTGCGGGCCGAATAGGCCAGCAGCACAGGGGCTTCGTAACCCGGAACGAGACGCTTGTAGGAGTTCGTCGACGGGTTGGTGAAGGCGTTGATCGCCTTGGCATGTTTGATGATGCCGCCGATGTAAAACAGGCAGCTCTCGGAAAGGCCTGCATATTCGTCGCCGGCAAAGGTCGGCTTGCCGCCCTTCCAGATCGACTGGTGCACATGCATGCCCGAGCCATTGTCGCCGAAGATCGGCTTCGGCATGAAGGTCGCCGTCTTGCCGTAAGCGTTGGCCACCTGGTGCACGACATATTTGTAGATCTGCATCTTGTCGGCGTTGCGCACCAGCGTATCGAACTTGATGCCGAGTTCGTGCTGGGCGGCAGCGACTTCGTGGTGATGCTTTTCGACAACGACGCCCATCTCGGAAAGCACCGTCAGCATTTCCGAACGCATGTCCTGAGCGCTGTCGACGGGGGGAACCGGGAAATAGCCGCCCTTGACGCGCGGGCGATGGCCGAGGTTGCCGGTCTCGTAATCGGTGTCGTCGTTCGACGGCAGTTCGGTCGAATCGAGCTTGAAGCCGGTATTGTAAGGATCGGCCTTGTACTTGACGTCGTCGAAGACGAAGAATTCGGCTTCAGGGCCGACGAAGACCGTATCGCCGATGCCGGATGCCTTGAGGTAGGCTTCGGCCTTCTTGGCGGTGCCGCGCGGATCGCGGTTATAGGCCTCGCCGGAGACCGGATCGAGGATGTCGCAGACGATGACCATGGTCGACTGAGCGAAGAACGGGTCCATATGCACCGTTTCGGTATCGGGCATCAGCACCATGTCGGACTCATTGATGGCCTTCCAGCCACCGATCGAGGAGCCGTCGAACATCACGCCGTCAGCGAACATGTCTTCGTCGACGCAGACAACGTCCATCGTCACATGCTGCAGCTTGCCCTTCGGGTCGGTGAAACGCAGATCGACGAACTTTACGTCGTTCTCCTTGATCTGCTTCAGAATTTCGCTTGCGGTCGCCATTAATGAGTTTCCTCCGATTTGCGATGACGGTGTAGGTCGGCGATGACGGTAACGGACTTTGCGCGATTGGCAAAGTGGTCAGATGGCATCGATGCCGGTCTCGCCGGTGCGGATGCGGATAACCTCTTCGACGTTGGAGACGAAGATCTTTCCGTCGCCGATGCGGCCGGTCTGCGCCGCCTTGCGGATCGCATCGATAACGGCCTCCGCGTTCTCGTCGGCCAATACGACCTCGACTTTGACCTTCGGCAGGAAATCGACGACGTATTCAGCTCCGCGGTAGAGTTCCGTGTGGCCCTTCTGACGGCCGAAACCCTTGGCTTCCGTGACCGTGATACCCTGCAGGCCAACTTCCTGAAGGGCTTCCTTCACTTCGTCCAGCTTGAAAGGCTTAATGATCGCTTCGATCTTTTTCATGAGAAAATGTCTCTCCGCTTCTCTTGTTATGGCAGGAATTTTCCCGCTCGCCGGATATGATGCAGATATCGTGCCAGTTTGAAATCCATCTTATCGAAAAAAGACGTCGATTCTGCCAAAAGCGGCGCGTTTGTCGGGAATTCTATGTGGTTTTGGTGGTGGAACAGGTGGAAAAACATTGTCTCCGATCAAAATCACATCCGAAACGGAAAAAGTCATGTATTTTCGCACCTGCGAATACACGTCACGCTGAGATGAAAATATAGGCAAATGCCTAAATAGAGTCCGTCTCTTTGTTGTTTCAGGCGGTTGTTTTTTAGGCGTTTTTTGATTGAATGGGATGATGAGCAAACATCTGTTCGACCTTCTTCTCACGCCTGCCGAAATGGCCGCCGTCGACGCGGCTGCGGCCGCATCCGGCATCGACTCCTTCGGCCTGATGGAGAAGGCAGGTGCCTCGGTCGCAGCTGCGGCTCTGCGCCTTCATCCCGGAGCGTTGCGTTTCGTCATACTCTGCGGACCCGGCAACAATGGTGGCGACGCCTATGTCGCAGCCCGTCATCTGCATGAGAGCGGGGCGAGGGTGGCGCTCTTCCACCTCGGCGATCCCATGCGGCTGAAGGGTGATGCCGCCCGCGCCCGCATCGGCTGCGCATTGGAGGGACAGGGGCTCGACCTCTATCGGCCCGAAACCGGCGACGTCGTCGTCGATGGCCTGTTCGGGGCGGGGCTTGGCCGCGCGGTGTCGGCCGATGTGCGCGCGCTGATCGAGCGCGTCACCGAGGCCGCTATTCCCGTGCTCGCCATCGATCTGCCCTCCGGCCTCGATGGTCGCACCGGCAAGGTGCTGGGTGCCGCCTTCCGGGCCTGCAACACCATCACCTTCATGACCCGCAAGCCCGGCCATCTGCTGATGCCGGGCAGGGAGCTTTGCGGTGAATTGGAGGTCTTCGACATCGGTATCCCCGCCCGCATCGTCAGGGCTGAGGCAGGCGGTATCATCGCCGAGAACACGCCGGATGCCTGGAAGAGTGCGCTGCCGGCCGGGCAGCTGGAAACCCACAAATACAAGCGCGGTCATCTGGTCGTCTTCTCCGGCGAGGCCGACAAGACGGGTGCGGCGCGCATGTCAGCGATCTCGGGCCTGAAAGCCGGCGCCGGCCTGGTGACGATCGCCGCCCCCCGCGCGGCGATAGCCGCCAATGCCGCGCATCTGACCGCCGTCATGCTGCATGCCATCGACGACGAGGCCGACCTCGGCGACTGGCTCTCCGACAAGCGGCTGCAGACCTTCGTCCTCGGCCCCGGTTTCGGCATCGGCGCCAGGGCGCGCGGCTTCGTCTCGGCCCTTGCCGATCGTCATCTGGTACTCGATGCCGACGGCATCTCCTCGTTCAAGGACGATCCGCAACAGCTGTTCGATCTTTTCCGGGGTGAGCCGCGTCTGGTGCTGACACCGCACGAGGGCGAATTCGCGCGGCTCTTTCCCGATATCGGCGGCGACGATGGCCTCGGCAAGGTGGATAAGGCTGTGGCCGCCGCCCGCCGCGCCAATGCCGCGATCATTTACAAAGGCGCCGATACCGTCATCGCAGCACCCGACGGCCGTGCGCTCATCAATACCAATGCTCCCGTCTGGCTTGCCACCGCCGGTTCCGGCGACGTGCTTGCAGGCATCATCGGCGGCTTGCTCGCTCAGGGCCTGCCGGCCTTCGAGGCCGCGGCTGCCGGCGTCTGGCTGCACGGCAAGGCCGGCCAACGCGCCGGCAAGGGGCTGACGGCGGAGGAGCTTGCAGCCGAGGTATTGCCGCTTTAGCGCCGCCGTGTGTCCTTTGGGACGCACAAAGGACACTCTAACTCTTGCAATCCTGGCGCTTCTCTGCCCCGTCGAACGCGCGGAGACGCTGATCCGCATCGACGAGGAGCGCAAATTCTTGAACCGGCAGAGCGATTTGTCGTGGGCTTCGCAGAAACGGGAACGGCAGGTCTGTCCTCCGCTGGACCAGTTGAATAACGGCCATTGTCGTCGCGATCCTTGCGTGGCATCTTCCCGGCGGAGGATTCCGCGTCTCATTGACGGGCATTTCCGTTTTTTACTGCGTAAGTTTGTCTTCCCGACGGAGGCTCGAATGAGTGTTGGCCTGATCGCCCTTCTTGATGATATCGCGGCATTGGCCAAGGTGGCTGCGGCGTCGCTTGACGATATTGCCGGCCAGGCGGCCAAGGCAGGCGCGAAAGCGGCCGGCGTCGTCATTGACGATGCTGCAGTCACACCTCGCTACGTCACTGGATTTTCGGCAGCGCGCGAATTGCCGATCATCGGCAAGATCACGCTCGGCTCGCTGAAGAACAAGCTGCTGATCCTGCTTCCGGCAGCACTGATCCTGAGCCTTGTCGCACCGCAGGCGATCACGCCGCTGCTGATGATCGGCGGGCTTTATCTCTGCTACGAGGGTGTGGAAAAAGTCTACGAACTGTTGATGCCGCATGCGGCCCACGCCCATGAATCGGCGCTCGAGGCGACGAGCCTCGATGCCAAATCGATAGAAGACGAGAAGGTTGCCGGTGCGATCAAGACGGATTTCATCCTGTCGGCCGAGATCATGGCGATTACGCTCGCCGCGGTGCCGTCCGGCAGCATGTTCACGCAGGCCCTCATCCTTGCCGTCGTTGGACTGGGCATCACGGTCTTGGTCTATGGCGGCGTGGCGCTTATCGTGAAGGCCGATGATCTCGGTCTGATGCTGGCGCGCGTGCAGACGGCATCGGCGATGGGCGCCTTCTTGCGCTCGATCGGAAAGGGGCTTGTTACAGGCATGCCTTATTTTCTGAAAGTGCTCGGCATTGTCGGAACGGCCGCCATGATCTGGGTCGGTGGCGGCATCATCGTTCACGGCCTCGAAGCCTATGGCGTCAGTGGCCTTGCGCATCTGATCCATGATGCCGGCGAGGCGACGGCGCATGCCATTCCCGTTCTGGCATCCGTGCTGCGCTGGATCGTCGAGGCCGCAGGAGCTGGCATCGTCGGGATCGTCGCCGGCTTGATCGCAATTCCGGTCGCAGGCTACGCCGTCTCGCCGCTATGGCGGTACCTCAAATCGCTCCTGCCGCACCGGAAAGAGGCGCTGGCGAACGAGAAGAAATGAAGCCTGCCGTTATCGGCGGGCCAGCCCGCCCTATTTCGCCAGCGCCTGCTGCAGGGCGATCGCCCCGTGCGGCGCATTGACCTTGCCCTCGTGGATCATGAAGGCGAAGACGTCGCGCGGCTCGGTCTTCACCTTGCGATCTCCATCGATCAGCGGCAGATCATCAGGAACCTTGCCCTCGGCCCAGGTCTCCAGCCGGTCTGCCCAGGCCTTCAGGTCCTTTTCCGGGTAGCAGGTCGGGATATCGTCCGAGCCCTTCTGCAGCCTGGCATAGACGAAATCGGCCGTCACGTCGGCGATCATCGGATATTCGAAATGTTCAGCGCAAACAGGCGCTACGCCGTATTTCGAAAGCAGCGCCACGAACTCCGGCACCTTGAAGGAATCGTGCCGCACCTCGACCACGTGGCGGAGCGCCAACCCATCCTGTTTTGCCGGCAGCAGCTTCAGGAAGGCTTCGAAATCTTGCGCATCGAACCTCTTCGTCGGTGCGAACTGCCACAGCAGCGGCCCGAGATGATCGCCGAGTTCGCTGATGCCCGATGACAGAAACCGCTCCATCGATTCACCGGCTTCGGCAAGCACCCGCCGATTGGTGACGAAACGTGTCGCCTTCAGCGAGAAGATGAAACCGTCGGGCACGTCAGCCGCCCATTTGGCAAAGACCGCAGGCTTCTGCGTGCTGTAATAGGTGCCGTTGACCTCGATGACCTTCAGCTGGCGGCTGGCATAATTCAGCTCGTCCTTCTGCTTCAGGCTCTCGGGAAAGAAATGCCCGCGCCAGGGCTCGAAGGTCCAGCCGCCGACGCCGGTGCGGATAGTGCCGGATTTCGTCATGTCGTCCTCCCAGTTCGCAGCCGCTCAGGCCGCATCGATCTCTTTCGTCATGTCGACGAGTGTCCATCCTGGCCGATAAGGGTTTGGCCGGCGACCCGTTTCCTGAAACCCGAAGGCGCAGTAGAGCGCGATATTCCGCTCCATCCGCGCATTCGTGTAGAGGCGGATCTCCGGCACGGCCAATTCCCGCGCCTTGCCTTCCAGCCAACGCAGCATCGCCAGTCCATGGCCGGCACCCTGAAACGCCGGCGAGACCGCGATGCTGAACAGCATGAGGTGATCGGAATGCTGCTCGGCGACCACCAGGCCGGCCGTTTGCCCGCCGATCTCGCGCAGCCAAACCTCGCCGCGTTCGATCCGCGGCGTGTAATCCTCCGTCACCGGCATCGGCGGAGCGCCGAAGAGCTCGCTATAGGGCCGATAAGCGGCTGTTGTCAGCGTCGCGATCGTTTCCAGATCATCGGGCGACGCTGGCCTCATCGTCATTCCGCCGCCACCGCCTTCTTCGCCGGCCGCCGTTCCAGCAATTCTTTCAGGAACTGCCCGGTATAGGACCGCTTCTCCTTGACGATCGCTTCGGGCGTGCCGGTTGCGACGATCTCACCGCCGCCGTCGCCGCCTTCGGGGCCGAAATCGAGCACCCAATCGGCCGTCTTGATGACTTCGAGATTATGCTCGATCACCACCACCGAATTGCCCTGGTTGACCAGTTCGTGCAGCATTTCGAGCAGTTTGGCGACGTCGTGGAAATGCAGGCCGGTCGTCGGTTCGTCGAGAATGTAGAGCGTGCGTCCGGTCGAGCGTTTCGACAGCTCCTTGGCAAGCTTGACGCGCTGCGCCTCGCCGCCCGAGAGCGTATTCGCCTGCTGGCCGACCTTGATATAACCGAGACCGACATCCTTCAGCGCTTGCAGCTTGTCGCGCACCGCAGGCACCGCCGCGAAGAAATCGACGCCTTCCTCCACCGTCATGTCGAGCACGTCGGCGATTGACCTCTGTTTGAAGGTGACGTTGAGTGTCTCGCGATTGTAGCGCTTGCCGTGGCAGACGTCGCAGGTGACGTAGACATCGGGCAGGAAGTGCATCTCGATCTTGATGACGCCGTCGCCCTGGCAGGCCTCGCAGCGCCCGCCCTTGACGTTGAAGGAGAAACGGCCCGGCTGGTAGCCGCGGGCCTTTGCCTCCGGCAGGCCGGCGAACCAGTCGCGGATCGGCGTGAAGGCGCCGGTATAGGTTGCCGGGTTCGAGCGCGGCGTGCGGCCGATCGGCGATTGATCGATGTCGATCACCTTGTCGATATGCTCGAAGCCGTCGATGCGGTCGTGATCGGCCGGGTTTTCACGCGCGCCCATGACGCGGCGTGCTGCCGATTTATAGAGCGTTTCGATCAGGAAGGTGGATTTGCCGCCGCCGGAAACGCCGGTCACCGCCGTGAACACGCCGAGCGGAATCGACGCCGTGACGTTCTTCAGATTGTTGCCGCGCGCGCCGACCACCTTGATCTCGCGGCCTTTCTTCGGCTTGCGGCGTTCGTCGGGAACGGGAACGCCGAGTTCGCCGGAGAGATATTTGCCGGTCAGCGACTTCGGATTGGCCATGATATCCTGCGGCGTGCCATGGGCGATGACCTGGCCGCCGTGAATGCCGGCGGCCGGGCCGATATCGACCACGTCGTCGGCCGACAGGATCGCATCCTCGTCATGTTCGACGACAATGACGGTGTTGCCGATGTCGCGCAGGTGCTTCAGCGTGTCGAGCAGCCGGGCATTATCGCGCTGATGCAGGCCGATCGACGGTTCGTCGAGCACGTAAAGCACGCCCGTCAGCCCCGAACCGATCTGCGAGGCGAGCCGGATGCGCTGGCTCTCGCCGCCCGACAACGTGCCGGAATTGCGCGACAGGCTGAGATATTCCAGACCGACATCGTTGAGGAAGCGCAGCCGGTCGCGGATCTCCTTGAGGATGCGCACGGCGATCTCGTTCTGCTTGGCATTGAAGCTTGCCGGCAGCGTCTCGAACCAGTCGCGGGCGACGCGGATCGACATACCGGTAACTTCGCCGATATGCAGCGTGTCGATCTTCACCGCTAGGGCCTCGGGCTTCAGGCGGAAGCCGTTGCAGGAAGGGCAGGGGGCGGCCGACATGAAGCGCTCGATATCCTCGCGCGCCCAGGCGGAATCGGTCTCTTTCCAGCGGCGCTCGAGATTGGTGATGATTCCTTCGAAATTCTTCTGCGTCGTGTACGAGCGGGCGCCGTCGGCATAGTGGAATTCGATCTTGTCGTTGGTGCCGTTGAGGATGACGTTCTTGGCCTCGTCGGACAGATCGTTCCAGCGGGTGCCGAGCTTGAAGCCGTAATGTTTGCCGAGCGCTTCCAGCGTCTGATTGTAATAGGGCGAGGTCGACTTGGCCCAGGGCGCGATCGCCCCGTCGCGCAGCGTCCGCTCGGGCTCGGGCACGATCAGATCCGGATCGATCTTCTGCTGGGCGCCGAGGCCGTCGCAGGTCGGGCAGGCGCCGAAGGGATTGTTGAAGGAGAAGAGCCTGGGTTCGATCTCCGGAATCGTGAAGCCCGAGACCGGGCAGGCAAACTTCTCCGAAAACAGCACGCGTTCATGCGTCTCGTTCAGCGACTTGTTGGCCGAGCCGCCGGCCGACGTCTCTTCCGGCGGCAGCGGCTTGTCGGCGAATTCGGCGACCGCCAGCCCGTCGGCAAGCTTCAGGCAGGTCTCCAGGCTGTCGGCCAGGCGCGCCGAGACATCCGAGCGCACGACGATGCGGTCGACCACCACGTCGATGTCGTGCTTGTATTTCTTGTCGAGCACCGGCGCCTCGGCGATCTCGTAGAACTGCCCGTCGACCTTGACGCGCTGGAAGCCTTTTTTCATCAGCTCCGCCAGTTCCTTCTTGTATTCGCCCTTGCGCCCGCGCACGAGCGGCGCGAGGATATAGAGACGGGTGCCCTCGCCGAAATCGAGGATTCGGTCGACCATCTGGCTGACGGTCTGGCTTTCGATCGGCAGGCCGGTCGCCGGCGAATAGGGAACGCCGACGCGGGCAAAGAGCAGGCGCATATAGTCGTAGATCTCGGTGACGGTGCCGACCGTCGAGCGCGGATTGCGCGAGGTGGTCTTCTGCTCGATGGAGATCGCCGGCGACAGCCCGTCGATCTGGTCGACGTCGGGCTTCTGCATCATCTCGAGAAACTGGCGGGCATAGGCCGACAGGCTCTCGACATAGCGCCGCTGGCCCTCGGCATAGATCGTGTCGAAGGCAAGCGAGGATTTGCCTGAACCCGAAAGCCCGGTCATGACGATCAGCTTGTTACGCGGCAGATCGAGATCGATGCTCTTGAGATTATGCTCGCGCGCGCCGCGGATGGAGATCGTCTTCAGTTCGCTCATCGTCTCTGCTTTGGTTTTCTGGATAACAGCCCTTATTTAGTGATGCCGACGGGCGAGTCGAGGCTGAATATCCGCAAGGGCACAAGGTTTTCGATTCTGTTGACAGGATCATACGGATAAACTAGAACAAATAAAGAACAAAATTCCTGATGGATAAAGATGTGGATTAAATGCCGCCCATGCGCATCGGCGGTCCGTGATGGTTTAAGGTGCGCCGATCGATTAAACGCCGCCGGGCAGGGCGGCAGGCAGGGTGAGAAGCATGGCTGGTAGCGTGAATAAGGTAATTCTGATTGGAAACGTCGGTGCGGACCCCGAAATCCGCCGCACTCAGGATGGCCGGCCGATCGCCAATCTTCGTATCGCGACCTCGGAGACTTGGCGCGACCGCAATTCCGGCGAGCGCCGTGAAAAGACTGAATGGCACACTGTCGTCGTCTTCAACGAGGGCCTCTGCAAGGTCGTCGAGCAATATGTGAAGAAGGGCGCCAAGCTCTATATCGAAGGCCAGCTGCAGACCCGCAAATGGCAGGACCAGCAGGGCCAGGATCGCTACAGCACGGAAGTGGTGCTGCAGGGTTTCGGCTCGACGCTTACGATGCTCGACGGCCGCGGTGAAGGTGGCGGTGCGAGCGGCGGCCGTGGCAGTGCCGGTGGCGGCAACGATTATGGCGACGATTACGGCGCCCCGGCTCCCGCCTCATCGCCGAGCCGCGGCGGTGGCGGCGGCGGCAACTTCTCGCGGGATCTCGATGATGACATCCCGTTCTGATCGGTAGCCTTTCCTGGCTGGTGAAAGACTTGAGAGAGCATGATGCCTTGGATGGCGTCATGCTCTTTTTCTTTGATTTCGCGGCAGATCGTTCAGACCGGGCCTCAATCGTCTACGGCCGCTTTCAGTGCGGTGTCGCGCTGATCAGATTGAACGCCGATTTCGCCCCGTCGACGACGAACTGTGCGGCAAGGGCGGCGAGGATGACGCCGAGGAGTCGCGTCAGGATGGCCCGGCCGGTGACGCCGAGGAAACGGTCCAGCCTTTCGGCGATGAGCAGCATGAGGAAGGTCAGCAGCAGATTGGCGGCAATGACGCCGATCAGTTGCGCTTTCCCGATCGAGGTGGCCAGCGTGCCGGCCAGCAGGATTGTCGCCGAGATCGCACCCGGGCCGGCAATCAGCGGCAAGGCGAGGGGGAAGACGGCGATATTCTCGATATGATCCTTGGTGATCGCCGCCTCGGTCGCCTTCTCTTTGCGCTGCTGCCGCCTCTCGAACACCATCTCGAAGGCGATCCAGAACAGCAGCAGCCCGCCGGCGATGCGGAAGGCGCCGATCGAAATCCCGAGCACGCCGAGAACGCCTGCGCCAAACAGCGCGAAGACGGCGAGGATGATGAAGGCGATGACCGAGCCGCGCAGCGCCACCTGCTTGCGCTCGGTTCGGCTCATGCCTGTCGTCAGCCCCAGAAAGATCGGCGCGAGCCCCGGTGGGTCGATGGTGACGAGCAGCGTCGTGAAGGCGTTGATCAATTGGTCGGCGCTTGCCATCGGCTCTCCGGAACCCCATATGGGTGCGTGGTTTTTATGATTGTGAAGCGGGGATTTCGATTTGGCAAATATCCCGCGGCGGGCCGCGGCGGATTTGTCCGGTCCGGCCGCGCAACTTGCATGTTTTACCCTCTTTAAGCCGCAAAAGCCTGTTCAAAACGCGCTGGGAAATTGGCGCGGCAACAGGCTTTCCGCTATAAATCTTCAAGTGATTCTAGAAGAGATCGTGATCTGTTTTGACTGAGCAAACACCCCCCGGCGGCGGGAAGCTCCCGCCAGGCATCGAGCCCATCTCCATCATGGAGGAAATGCAGCGGTCGTATCTCGATTACGCCATGAGCGTCATCGTCAGCCGCGCGCTGCCAGACGTGCGCGACGGCCTGAAGCCCGTGCACCGGCGCATCCTCTACGGCATGTCCGAGCTCGGCATCGACTGGAACAAGAAATACGTCAAATGCGCCCGCGTCACCGGTGACGTGATGGGTAAATTCCATCCGCACGGCAATTCCGCGATCTATGATGCGCTCGCCCGCATGGCGCAGCCCTGGTCGCTGCGTCTGCCGCTGATCGATGGTCAGGGCAATTTCGGCTCGGTCGATGGTGATCCGCCGGCGGCCGAACGTTACACCGAATGCCGCCTCGAAAAGGCTGCCCACTCGCTGCTCGACGATCTCGACAAGGAAACCGTCGATTTCCGCGACAACTACGACGGCACGCTCTCCGAGCCGGTCGTGGTGCCTGCCAAGTTCCCGAACCTGCTCGTCAACGGCGCCGGCGGCATCGCCGTCGGCATGGCGACCAACATCCCGCCGCACAATCTCTCCGAAGTCATCGACGGCTGCGTCGCGCTGATCGACGATCCGGCCATCGAGCTGCCGGAACTGATGCAGATCATTCCCGGTCCCGATTTCCCGACGGGTGCGAAGATCCTCGGCCGTGCCGGCATCCGCTCGGCCTACGAGACCGGCCGCGGCTCCGTCATCATGCGCGGTGTCGCTGCCATCGAGCCGATGCGCGGTGACCGCGAGCAGATCATCATCACCGAGATTCCCTACCAGGTGAACAAGGCGACGATGATCGAGAAGATGGCCGAGCTGGTGCGCGACAAGCGCATCGAAGGCATCTCCGACCTGCGCGACGAATCCGACCGCCAGGGTTATCGCGTTGTCGTCGAGCTGAAGCGCGATGCCAATGCCGAGGTCATCCTCAACCAGCTCTATCGCTATACGCCGCTGCAGACCTCCTTCGGCTGCAACATGGTGGCGCTGAACGGCGGCAAGCCCGAACAGCTGACGCTGCTCGACATGCTGCGCGCTTTCGTCTCCTTCCGCGAAGAAGTCGTTAGCCGGAGAACGAAATTCCTGCTGCGCAAGGCGCGTGACCGGGCCCATGTGTTGGTCGGTCTCGCCATTGCCGTCGCCAATATCGACGAGGTCATCCGCGTCATCCGTCAGGCGCCCGATCCGCAGTCGGCCCGCGAAGAGCTGATGACCCGCCGCTGGCCGGCGGAAGATGTCGAAAGCCTGATCCGTCTGATCGACGATCCGCGCCATCGCATCAATGACGATCTCACCTACAATCTGTCGGAAGAGCAGGCGCGCGCCATCCTCGAACTGCGCCTTGCCCGTCTGACGGCGCTTGGCCGCGACGAAATCGGCGACGAACTCAACAAGATCGGCGAGGAAATCAAGGATTATCTCGATATTCTCTCCTCGCGCGTCCGCATCCAGACCATCGTCAAGGATGAACTCATCGCCGTCCGCGACGAGTTCGGCACGCCGCGCCGCACCGAGATCGTCGATGGCGGTCTCGAAATGGATGACGAGGATCTGATCGCCCGCGAGGACATGGTCGTCACCGTCTCGCATCTCGGTTATATCAAGCGCGTGCCGCTCACCACTTACCGCGCCCAGCGGCGTGGCGGCAAAGGTCGCTCGGGCATGACCACCCGCGACGAGGATTTCGTTAGTCGGCTATTTGTCGTCAACACCCATACGCCGGTGCTGTTCTTCTCATCGCGCGGCATCGTCTACAAGGAGAAGGTCTGGCGCCTGCCGATCGGCACGCCGACCTCGCGTGGCAAGGCGCTGATCAACATGCTGCCACTCGCACCCGGCGAGCGCATCACGACGATCCTGCCATTGCCCGAGGACGAGACGAGCTGGGACAATCTCGACGTCATGTTCTCGACGACGCGCGGCACGGTTCGCCGCAACAAGCTGTCGGACTTCGTCCAGGTCAATCGCAACGGCAAGATCGCCATGAAGCTCGAAGAGGAGGGCGATGAAATCCTCTCCGTCGAGACCTGCACGGAAGATGACGACGTGCTTCTGACGACGGCGCTCGGCCAGTGCATCCGCTTCTCCGTCGACGACGTCCGGGTCTTTGCCGGCCGCAACTCGATCGGCGTGCGCGGCATCAATCTCGGCGATAGCGACCGCATCATCTCCATGACGATCGTTGGTCATGTCGATGCCGAGCCGTGGGAGCGTGCTGCCTATCTCAAGCGTTCCGCCACCGAACGCCGGGCGACGGGCGTGGACGAAGAGGATATTGCGCTGGTCGGTGAAGAAGTCACCGAGGAGGGACAGCTCTCCGACGAGCGCTATGACGAGTTGAGAGCACGCGAACAATTCGTGCTCACCGTCTCCCAAAAGGGCTTCGGCAAGCGTTCGTCCTCCTATGACTTCCGTATCTCCGGCCGCGGCGGCAAGGGCATCCGCGCCACCGATACATCAAAGACCGGCGAGATCGGCGAACTGGTCGCGGCATTCCCTGTCGATGACGGCGACCAGATCATGCTGGTCTCCGATGGCGGTCAGCTGATCCGCGTGCCGGTCGGCGGCATCCGCATCGCCAGCCGCGCCACCAAGGGCGTCACCATCTTCTCGACGGCCAAGGACGAGAAGGTCGTCTCGGTCGAGCGCATCAGCGAGCCGGAGGAGGATGAGACGGAAGAGGCTGTCGAGGTCGCCGAAGGCGCCCCCGCTACCGATGAGGGTGCTGCCGGCGAAGGTGGCGGCGACGAGGCGCCGATTGCCGATGGCGATCCGGCCGGGCCTGCGGAGGAATGATCAAATGAACGGGGCGGCTTCGAGCCGCCCTTTTCTGTTCAAGCCGCCGTTTTTCTTTTCAAACCGGATGATCGTTGAGGACGACACCAAAAGAAAAAACCGGACGCTGGGTGCATCCGGCTTTGAATGGCCCTGGCGACGGAAGGGTGCCGCTCAAGGGCGGGAAGAGGAGAGAAAGGAACGTCAGAACGCTCTATGTTTTTCGTTCAGAGCCTTCACCTCTTCGCCTTCGCGCCGAAGCGCTGAAATCGTCGAGGCCACAGACACGATGAACATGACGCTGATGAGGGCGGTGAGCACTGTCAAGATCGTGAACATAGGCATTCCTTTCCTGGGGAGTTGCGTTCTCGCCCCTCAGTACTGGCCCAGTACGGCCGTGCGGGCCGAAGCATAGGGACCATAAACCTTGGACGTATCGACCTTCTGATCATAGAGAGCGACAGTTGCGGTCAGCATGCCCGTGACCATTACCATCCAGAGCACGTTAATCATCGTAATCTTGCCGGGCATTTTTATTCCTTCCGCGCCGCATCTATGTATCGGTTGAATGAACGCATCCGTCTGTAAATGGTTCCGCCGGATGTTGATCGGGTGTTTACCAATGCCGATCTGAAGCGACCTTGAATGTCTCGTTCATCTGGCATTCAGATTCGAAGCTCTTTTTTTTCACGCAGCCGGCCCTGAGCGCGCACGATCGCCGCATGCTCGACAAGCTCCGGCCGCACCCAGCTCATCTCGTATCGATCGACGAAATAGCCATAGGCCATCTCGGCGGCGAGGGAGGAAACGACGGCAAGTGCAACGAGCACGATCAGCATGGACCTGGTCTTTCGGGGAGCGCCGGATGCCGGAATGGCATCGGCTGCTTTGATGATCGGAGTTAAGCAGATCCTGTCTGAAACAGTCTTGAACGGGCCATTCATTCGCCGTTTAACCGCCCGGCGCATAACGGCCTTTACGCGTCTGAAAAGACGCGCGGCGCTGTAGAGCCTTTCCGGGTTAGATTGCAGCATTCTGCCGGAGCAGGTTTTCGTCAGGGCAAAGGCGATTGGCGACGGGCATACCCCTTGGTACGTCCGAGCCGATCGCCACTGCCCTGGCGCAAAGATGCCCGGCCCTTCGGGTTGGCTGAAACGGGCCGCCTGATCGACCGGCCGGTTTGGCCGTAGAACTGGGCTACGACGCGCGCCGGCCGGTCGACCATCCGACTCCGTTTGAGCCAACAGAATGCTTCAATCTAACCCGGAAAGGCTCTAGCCGGAGGCGGGCAAATCACTTGCGAGAAGGCGTCATCCGTGACAAAAGGCGTCAAACCAACGGTCGGGCCACATGACGACAGCTTTCTATCCGGGGTCCTTCGACCCGATCACCAATGGGCATGTGGATGTTCTGGTCCAGGCGCTCAACGTCGCCGAAAAGGTGATCGTCGCGATCGGCATCCATCCCGGCAAGGCGCCGCTCTTTTCCTTCGAAGAGAGGGCTGAGCTGATCCGCCGTTCTCTGGCTGAAGCGCTGCCCGGCAAGACCGGCGACATATCAGTCGTCGCCTTCGACAATCTGGTCGTCGATGCCGCCCGCACTCATGGCGCCACGCTGTTGATCCGCGGCCTTCGCGACGGCACCGATCTCGATTACGAAATGCAGATGGCCGGCATGAACCGGACGATGGCGCCCGATATCCAGACCATCTTTTTGCCGGCGGGCACGGCCTCGCGGCCCATTACCGCCACATTGGTCCGCCAGATCGCCGCCATGGGCGGCGATGTCAGCGCTTTCGTGCCGGCCGCCGTCTTGCAAGCCCTCACATCCAAGCGCCCAAACTAGCAAGCGCAAAGACTAGGCGGAACCCGCCGCAATGGAGCTCATATGAAACTCTTTTATCTCGCATTTGCCGGCGTGTTGTATCTCGCCTCCTTCGCGGGGGATGCCTTCGCCCAGTCGGCCGATCATTATCTCACCATCCAGCTGAAGGATGGCCCTGTTGTCATCCAGCTCATGCCTGAGGTGGCGCCGAAGCATGTCGCCCAGATCGAGGCGCTGGCCAAGAAGGGCGAATACGACAACGTCGCCTTCCATCGCGTCATCGATGGCTTCATGGCTCAGACCGGCGACGTCAAATACGGCAACATGGAAAAGGGCTTCGACGCGAGCCTTGCCGGCACCGGCTCCTCGGATATGCCTGACATCCCGGCTGAATTCTCCAAGACTCCGTTCGTGCGCGGCACGGTCGGCATGGCCCGCTCGCAGGATCCGAACTCCGCCAATTCGCAGTTCTTTATCATGTTCGCCGACGGTTCCTTCCTGAACGGCCAGTACACCGTCGTTGGCAAGGTCGTCTCCGGCATGGAGAACGTCGACAAGATCAAGAAGGGCGAAGGCCAGAACGGCGAAGTCAAAAGTCCCGACCGGATGATCAAGGTCACCCTGGGCAAGAAGTAAGTTACGACAGAAACAAGAGGAGAAGGCTAATGGCCGAGATCAAGGATCCCGAAAACACCGTCATTCTGGAAACCACCAAGGGCAAGGTTGTCATTCAGCTTTTGCCGCAGGTCGCCCCGGAGCATGTCGCCCGCATCAAGGAACTCGCCCGTGAGAAGGCCTATGACGGCGTCGTTTTCCACCGCGTCATCCAGGATTTCATGGCCCAGACGGGCGATGTCGAATTCGGCAAGAAGGGCTCGGAAACCTTCAATCCCAGCCGCGCCGGCATGGGCGGCTCCTCGAAGCCGGATCTGAAGGCTGAATTCTCCGCGACCACGCATACGCGCGGCACCTGCTCGATGGCCCGTTCGCAGAACCCGAACTCGGCCAATTCGCAGTTCTTCATCTGCTTCACCGACGCGCCCTGGCTGAACAAGCAGTATTCGGTCTGGGGCCAGGTCATCGAAGGCATGGACAACGTCGACAAGATCAAGCGCGGCGAGCCGGTTTCCGATCCGGACTCGATCGTCTCCATGCGGGTTGCCGCCGACGTCTGATTGTGATTTCTGCTGAAACCCGCCCTTGCGCATAGCTGCGCGGGGGCGGGTTTCGCTTTGCCTGAAAGTGCTCTGATGCGCGTAGACCTTTTCGATTTCGATCTGCCCGACGAACGCATAGCGTTGCGGCCCGCCGAGCCGCGCGACAGCGCGCGCCTGCTCGTCATCGATCCGAATGCGGAAAACAGCCTGTCGGACCATCGCGTCGGCGATCTCACGTCCTTCCTGCGGGCAGGCGACGCGCTGGTCTTCAACGATACCAAGGTCATTCCCGCCCAGCTCGAGGGTATCCGCCATCGCGACGGCGCCGGCGGCCAGCAGGTGTCGGCAACGCTGCACATGCGCACCAGCCCCAGCCGCTGGAAGGCCTTCGCCAAGCCCGGCAAGCGCATCAAGCAGGGCGACCGCATCTCCTTCGGCCATTCCGGCGAAAGCTGTTTCCTCGGTTCGCTCGATGCCACCGTCGAGGAAAAGGGCGAGGCCGGCGAGGTCACGCTGCTGTTTGATCTCTCGGGCCCGGCGCTCGACGAGGCGATCGCCGCCGTCGGCCATATCCCGCTGCCACCCTATATCGCCGCCAAGCGTCCCGAGGACGAACGCGACCGCGCGGATTACCAGACGATCTATGCTCGCGAGGAGGGCGCCGTTGCCGCCCCCACCGCCGGCCTGCATTTCACACCGGGCCTGTTCGAAGCGCTCGACAGGGCCGGCATCGAACGCCATTTCGTCACGCTGCATGTCGGTGCCGGCACTTTCCTGCCGGTCAAGGCCGACGATACCGCCGATCACAAGATGCATCTCGAAAGCGGCTATGTCAGCGCCGAGATCGCCGCCCGGTTGAATGCCGTGCGGGAAAGAGGCGGGCGCATCGTCTGTGTCGGCACGACCTCGTTGCGGCTCATCGAGAGTGCAGCCGAGGAAAGCGGAGAGATCATGCCCTGGGCCGGCGCTACCGGCATCTTCATCACGCCGGGTTACCGCTTCAAGGCGGTCGACATGCTGATGACCAATTTCCACCTGCCGCGCTCGACGCTGTTCATGCTGGTCTCGGCCTTTGCCGGCTTCGAGACCATGCACGCGGCTTATAAACACGCCATTTCGACGGGCTACCGCTTCTACTCTTACGGCGACGCGAGCCTTCTTTTCCGGAAAGACAGATGACAGACAATTTCCAATTCACCCTTGACAAGACCGATGCCGGCGCACGCCTAGGCCAAATTTCCATGCCGCGCGGCGAGATCCGCACGCCGGCCTTCATGCCTGTTGGTACCGTCGGCACGGTCAAGGCGATGTATCTCGACCAGGTGCGCGAGACCGGCGCCGACATCATCCTCGGCAATACCTATCACCTGATGCTGCGCCCGACGGCCGAGCGCGTCGCCCGTCTCGGCGGCCTGCATAAGCTCATTCGCTGGGAGCACCCGATCCTGACCGATTCCGGCGGCTTCCAGGTGATGTCGCTGTCAGGTCTGCGCAAGCTCGACGAGCAGGGCGTCACCTTCAAGTCGCATGTTGATGGCAGTCTCCACCATATGTCGCCGGAGCGCTCCATCGAAATCCAGGGGCTTCTCGGCTCCGATATCCAGATGCAGCTCGATGAATGCGTGGCGCTGCCGGCTGAACCGAAGGAGATCGAGCGCGCCATGGAAATGTCGCTGCGCTGGGCCGAGCGCTGCAGGGTCGCCTTCGGGGAGCAGCCCGGCAAGGCGATGTTCGGCATCGTCCAGGGCGGCGATATCCCGGCGCTGCGCATCCGCTCGGCTGAGGCGCTGGCCCAGCTCGATCTCAAGGGTTATGCGATCGGCGGCCTTGCCGTCGGCGAGCCGCAGGATGTCATGCTGCAGATGCTGGAAACGACGCTGCCCGTGCTTCCGCTGGAAAAGCCGCGTTACCTCATGGGTGTCGGCACGCCTGATGATATCCTGAAATCGGTCGCCCGCGGCATCGACATGTTCGATTGCGTTATGCCGACCCGTTCCGGCCGCCATGGCCTTGCCTTCACCCGCCGTGGCAAGGTCAACATCCGCAATGCCCGCCATGCCGAGGATATGCGCCCGCTCGACGAACAGTCTAACTGCCCTGCCTCGCGCGACTATTCGCGTGCCTATCTGCACCACCTCGTCCGCTCAAACGAGGCGCTCGGCGGCATGCTGCTCTCCTGGCACAATCTCGCTTATTACCAGGAACTGATGCAGGGCATCCGCAAGGCGATCGCCGAAGGCCGCTTCGCTGATTTCATGGCGGAAACGCAGGAGGAATGGGCGAGGGGCGATCTCGAACCGGTTTAAGCCAATCAGACGAAGTTTGATCAGATCGGGATCAAATGCCCTTGCTGTCCGCGTCCGGCATGATCTGCACGCCGTTGATCCTGTAGCTGCCGTCCGGCTGACGCGTGATCTGGTAGATCGCTGTCCAGTCCTTGCCGTCCCGGCCCGAAATCAGCACCTCGTGATAGATCAGCGCGCCGTTGTCGATCGAGCGGCTGCGCCCGAAGGCGTAATTGCCGGGGTGATAGACCGGCTCGTAGCTCTTCTTCACCATGGCGAAGAACAGGTTCTTGTCGGGATACAGCGCCCGGATGCCGGGAGCGGCGAAGGAATAGGCGGTCTCGGCATCGTCCTTGAGGAAGGCCTTGATCTGGTCCTCGATCATCGTCCGCGTCGTGTCGATCGGATCTTCGGCGCGGGCCGTGACAGGGGAGAGAAAGGACGCGGCACACAGAATAAGAACTGCGAAGAAGGCGCGCATGGGGTATCTCCGGCTCTATCGGAGAAAGGATCGCCGATAGAGCAGAAGTGTAAGCGATTTTCAGCGCAAGGAAAGTGGACTTTACGACCAGCGGCGGAACAGGGCGCTGGCATTCACCCCGCCGAAGCCGAATCCGTTGGTGATCGCATAGTTCATCGCTAGCGGCCGCGGCGTCTTGCCGACGATATCGATTCCGTCGGCATCAGGATCAGCCTCATCGAGGTTGCGGGTCGGCGGTGCGATCTGGTCGCGCAGCGCAAGAATGGTGAAGATCGCCTCCAGGCCGCCGGCGGCGCCAAGCAGGTGGCCGGTCGCCGATTTCGTCGCGCTGACGGCAATATCGCCATTGCGGCCGAAGACCGTGCCGATCGCCGCGATCTCGCCTCTGTCACCGACCGGTGTCGAGGTCGCATGCGCGTTCAGATGCCTGACCTCCGAAGCCGGGATCTTCGCCTGTCTGAGTGCTGCTTCCATCGCCCGGCGCGCGCCGTTGCCGTCTTCGGGTCCTGAGGTCATGTGGTAGGCGTCCGCAGCCGTGCCGTAGCCGACGAGTTCGGCGAGCGGCGTCGCACCGCGGGCAAGCGCGTGCTCCAGTGTCTCGATCACCAGCATGCCTGCGCCTTCGCCCATGACGAAACCATCGCGCGCCGTGTCGAAGGGGCGAGACGCCAGCTCCGGCGTCTCGTTGAAACCGGTGGAAAGCGCACGTGCGGCGGCAAAGCCGCCGAGGCTCACCTTATCGATACAGGCCTCGGCGCCGCCGCAGATCGCCACATCCGCTTCGCCGGAGCGGATCAGCCGCGCCGCATCGCCGATTGCCTGGACGCTGGCCGCACAGGCCGTCACCGGAGCCCCGAGCGGCCCCTTGAAGCCGTAGCGGATGCTGACCTGGCCGGCGGCGAGGTTGACGAGGAAGGAGGGCACGGTGAAGGGCGACAGCCGCCGCACGCCGCGCGTTTCGCCGATCCTCACCGCTTCGGCGATCGCCGGAAAGCCGCCGACGCCCGACGCGATGATCGTTGCCGTGCGCTCGCGCTCGCCTTCGTCAGTGGGCATCCAGCCGGCCTGCCTCACCGCTTCCTCCGTTGCCGCCATGGCGAAATGGATGAAGCGGTCCATCTTCTTCTGGTCCTTCGGCGGGATATAAAGGCCGGGATCGAAACCAGCCTCAGCATCTTCCGCGATACCGGGAACGATGCCGCCGACCTTGGCCGAGAGTTCGCCGACGATATCCTCCGCCAGCATCCTCAGCCCCGAACCGCCATCGAGAAGACGGTTCCAGGCAGGCTCGACGCCGGTGCCGAGTGGCGAGACAAGTCCCATACCGGTGACAACGATGCGATCCATTCTTTTGTCCTTTCTATGCGTCGATGCCGAGATACCAGGCGCGCATGCGGGCGATCCGCTCATGCACTTCGTCATCGGCGGCGGGGCCTGCAAGCAGGCTGGTGTTCTCGGGTGTCACTTCTTCGCCGGTCCGCGCATCGACCAGCATCGTCTCGCGCTCTCTGCCGGAAGCGGCATCGCCCAAGAGAAAGGCGAGGTCCTCTTCCGGCATGTGCCGGCTTCCCCAGGAAAACAGCGTCATCAGAACAGGAAAGAAATCACGGCCCTTGTCCGTCAGCAGATATTCGTAGCGGGCAGGGCGCTGATGGTAGAGCCGCCGTTCGAACAGCCCCTTTTCCGTCAGATGTTTCAATCGCCGCGTCAGGATGTTCGGCGCCACGCCGAGGCTTTTCTGGAATTCGTCGAAGCGCGAAAGCCCCTGAAAGGCATCGCGCAGGATCAGCATGCTCCACCAGTCGCCGACGCTGTCGAGCGCGCGCGCCGCCGGGCATTTGAAATCGCTGAAGCTCGTTCGCTGCATGGCTGATGTCACTACAGCAGTGACTATTATCATGCAAGTTACTTCCAAAACCGCCGCACACTTTTGCGCGACACGTTTTTAGATCGAGTCACCGTCGAAAATCCGGGCGAGCAGGATGCCGGCAACGAGCATGCCCGCTGCCACGAAGATCGTGTCACCCGGCGTGCCGATATAGAGCGGCCCGATATTGGCAAAGAGCAGGAAGGCGATGAGGAAGTTCGCCCAGCCCCAGACGACATTCGCCGTCGGCGAGCCAAGCTTTGCCCCTGGCGCGAAGGGAATGCGGAACGGCCTGCCGCTGACGCCGTTGACGAAATGTGGGATGCCGTTGGTCAGAAATGCCGCGGCGATGAAATGGGCGATATAGGCGATCCACGGCAAAGGCTTCTCCTGACCTGCGTGAGTGGCGTCAACGGAGAATGTGGCCGGGATTTTCGTACCGGCAAGAGGAGGAGACGCGACTCCCCGTGACGCTGGAGGCCCGCCCCGGAGGGAGGCGGGCCGACCGGGTCAGACAAGCAGGAAATCTTTGAAGTGAAGTGCTGCGGAATTGTCGAAATCGGCGACGTGGATCGCCGCGCCCGCTGCGCTTCCATCCGCGTCATAGGATAGAATGCCGCTGGCTTTGTCATAGATCAGCTTATCATCAGCCTCGAGCGCTTTTGTTCCGAGAACGAAATTCTCGGCCGAAAATCCGGATGGCTTGAGCCCGGTGAAGATCGCATCGTCGAACACCAGCCTATCGCCTGCGGCTGTGGAGAAATCCACGATCTTGTCGACGCTGGTATTGCTGGGCTTGACATCGAAGACGAAGGAATCGGCTCCGCCTCCGCCGGTGAGAACATCAGCACCGGCCTTGCCGATCAGCTTGTCGTTTCCGAGCCCGCCGACCAATCGGTCGTTCCCTTTCCCGCCGTTGAGGGAATTGTTTCCGCCGTTGCCCGTGAGAATGTTGGCCGTATTATTGCCTGTTGCGCTGAGATTGGCCGTCCCGGTCAAGGTGAGGTTTTCGATCATTCCGACCGCATGCTTCTGATCGGCCAGGCTGAAGGAGATAGAAGCCTTGACGGTGTCCGTACCGCCGCCCCGGCTTTCGTCGACGATCTGGTTCGCATTGGTCACGGTGAAGGTGTCGTTGCCGACGCCGCCATAGAGATGGTTGGTGGCCGGCGGCGTGCTGGCGCCGCTGCCTGCTACCTCGATGATCAAGGGATGATCGGTGACATCGAGCGTCAGCGACGACACGTTGCTGAGGCTTTTGATCGCCGTCGTCCCGGTCACCGGGTCGAAGACCTTCACAAAGCCGAACGAGGCCCCGAGATTGACTTTGACGGCTGTTGTCGCGGCCTGAATGGCTGTGTCCGAGGACTGGTTCCAGATATCTGGCTCGTTCCAGAGGATGATCTGGTAGCTCCCATCCGATTTTTCCGTCAGCAGGCTGCGGGCCGACGACGGCATGCCGTCGATCGAATAATTGAGTGTTCCCGCGCTGAAGCTCGCCTTCGTTGCGCCGTCGTCCGCAAGGATTTCGGTGAGGTTATGGATCGCCGTTGCAGCCGGTTTGGCTGAATAGTCGAGATGAAAGAGACCGAAATGCCGCTCCTGGTTGGTGCCCTGCGGATCGGAATAGGCGTCCAGCAGCTCGTAGATGAATGTGTTTTTCGAGCCGAGGGCCGCACCGTCCATCAGCGTATTGAGCAGGAGCTTTGCCTGCGTCGCTTCGCTGACGCCTTCCCAACCGCCATTGGTGTCGGCGGTGAGCGAGGTGTGGTAACCGGTTTCGGTGATCGCCAGTGGCTTGCCCGGATCGGCAGCGCGCTGAACGCCGGATTCTCGGGAAAGCCACGAGAATGGCTGGTCGCCATCCTTCGCATAGGTGTGGATCGTCGTGTAGTCGGAGGCCGACGCGACCGTATATCCGGTAAAGCCGAGGACGGGGATATTCTTCAGCAAGGGATCGGCGTTGACGGCGGCAGACAGGTCCTTCTGATAGGCGACCGCTGCGGCCTGGCCGCTCAGGCCATGGTAGCTGACCGGCCAGTTATTGACTTCGTTCGGACCTTCGATGCCGACGACCGATCCGGGATGGGCCTGCACGAAGGTATGCAGCCGCTGGGCGACGGTGGCGGGGTCGACTTCCCGCTGGGCGCTGAAGACGAATTGCACGCCGGCCTCGGCCGCATCGCCGAGATGCGCTTGGCCGTTGGGGTCGGAAGCGGAGTTGGGAGCATGATCGCGGACGGTATCAAGGCCAAGATAGTCGAGAGCCTTAACAACTTCTCCGACATTGGAATATTTTCCGTCGGTGTAGTCGATATGCGTATCAATTCCAAAGGAACGAATAATATCGTTTATTCTAACGGCTTGAGCCAAAATTTTTTCTCCCAGTTCGTGAGGGAATTGGCGATGGGAATTATCCCCATTTCTGACGCCGATTCGATTTAATACAGGAGGAGGGCTACGCAGTGTTGCCCGTTAACCATGATATATTGTCCTGAATGTGGCCCGTACCGGATCGCATTGAATGCCGAATCTGTGCTTGCATTTTTGCATTCAGCCGGCCGATCATGCCGAGTGAGGCGGCCGCATGAGCGGGGTCCCGCGAAATCCGACACGGCCTGGAGGATCCGATGACCGTCAACGTTCAATTTCGGTTTCGCAGCGGTTTGCCATTAATGGCCTTCGACAATGTCCGTCTCCGCGGCAGTTGGGACGAGCAAGGCCATCCCGCGAACGGGTGGACGTCTCATCCGATGCAGCGCTCTCGTGACGAGGATGGCTATGATGTTTTTGTCGCCCGCGTGCCCTTTCCCGATGGCGAGATCGGTACGCATTTTCGCTGGGGGATCGAACTCGATCGGCCGGGCATTCCAGACCTATGGGCGATCGCCGCTGAATTGGACGATGAGGCCTCCTCGCGCCGCGAATGCTCCTTCGATCTCCAGCAGGGGATCGGGCCGCAGACCTATTATCTAACATGGATCGGCCGTCTGGGGGCGAACCGGGTTGAGAAGCGCAACAGTGCCGACGGCATCCGCTTTTCGGTCTGGGCGCCAAACGCCAGGGCCGTTTCACTCGTGCTCGCCGATCCCGCCGTCGGTTACATCGCCGATGACGGCACCGGAACGATCGCAACCATCGGGATGCGAAGGACCGTTGATGGATTCTGGAGCGTTGAAACCGGCGAGGACCACGACCTTGCCGATTTCGACAGCATGGTCGGCACGCCCTATATGTACCGCATCACCAGGGACGATGGATCGCTCGCCTACCGCACGGATATCTGGTCCCTCATGCAGATCGGCGCGGGAGACTTCGATCCCGACGGAGCCGCCTATCACGGACCGCCGGCGGCATTGGACGGACCACAAAGCTGTTCGGTGGTCTGCGACCCGAAGCGGGTGGTGCTGCCGTCCGGGGAGGAGGTTGCCGCCGAGACGTTCTGGGCTGACGAATTCGTTGGCGGCCGAACACTTCCGGAGCGGCTCGAGGATCTGGTGATCTACGAATTGCACGTCGGCGCACTCGGTTTCGGCAAGGCCACGCCCGGCACGCTTGATGATGCCATTGCCTTCGTCGAGCATCTGTCGGCGCTCGGCGTCAACGCCGTGGAACTGCTGCCGATTGCCGAATTCGAGACGCGGGCCAACTGGGGTTACGGCACGTCGCATTTCTTTGCCGCCGATCAGGGGGCTGGCGGCACCGACCGGCTGAAGATGTTCGTCAAGGCCTGCCACCGGCGCGGCATCGCCGTCATCCTCGATGTTTGCTACAACCACTTCGATCCGGACGGCGAACGGGCGCAATGGGCCTATGATTCCAACGATCACACCCGCAATATCTATTATTGGTACGAGGGACGCCCCGGCGATTACGCCGACCCGACAGGCGGCTATATCGACAACATCTCGACGGGATGGGCGCCTCGCTTCCATGAGGAAGCCGTGCGCCAGCTTTTCATCTCGAGCGCGGCATTTCTTGTCTCGGTCTGCCATATCGATGGTTTCCGGCTCGATCAGACAAGTTCGATCCATCAATATCCGGTCGTGCATGCCGATGGCCGGCGCGCCGATCGGGCGGCTGCATCAGGCGCCAAATTCCTAAAGCAGTGGACCCGCACGATGCGGCTGATCAAGCCGCAGCTTTTCCTGACGGCCGAGGACTATTCGGACTGGTCGGCGATGACGGAGCCAAGCCTGACCGGCGACGGGCTCGGCTTCGATGCGACCTGGTACGGCGATTTTCATCACAACCTCGTCGAATATCACCGTGGCGCGCAGGCGCAGCTGTTGAAGAATGCCGGTTTCGGGGACAAGCGGGCGCTGACCATGTCGTCTCTTGCCGGCGCATTGCAGACAAGCGCGCGATCCAAGGTGGTTTACAACCAGTCGCATGACGATTGCGGCAATCGTGAAGGATCGGCACGAACCACTGTTATCGCGGTCAATTTCGCGCCTGTTGTCGGCGAGACCAGGGCATGGGCAGAGGCGAGATCCCGATTCGCGGCGGCGATGACGCTGCTATCCCCGGGCACGCCGATGTTTTTCATGGGCGAGGAAATCGGCGCCCAGAAACCCTATCGCTACAATGATTTCCTCGACAACCGGGAGAATATTCTCGGCGAAGCTGATGGCAGCGGGGCAGCGATGATCAGCTGTTATCGCGATCTGATCGCGCTGAGCGTCCAACAGGATGCCATTCGCTCCCGCAACATCGCCATTCCCCTGGTTCACGATGAAAATCGGGTGATCGCGTTTCATCGATGGAACGACGGCGAGGATTTCCTCGTTGTGGGGTCGCTGAACGACGCTCCCTTCGAACACGGCTATCGGCTGTACAGCGAACGTCTGGGCGATGACCTCTGGGAGGAGATCTTCAATACCGATGCTCAGATATATGGCGGCTGGAACGTCGGTAATGGCGGCGGAAGAATCAGAGCCACGGCGGGAGTGCTGAATGCCGTGTTGCCGGCATCAGGCGTTCTGGTCTTTCGTAAGCTGTGACGCATGCGGAACGGTCAGGCAAAGCCGAGCGGCAGATTTTCCACTTTTCGGTCATTGCCGTAGTCGCGCTCATGCGGCGAGCGACGACGGCCATCGCGGCGAGCGGAAAGATCGATGCGGTTTTCGGCGAAGATCCCATCGGGCCAGGTGCCGGTGTCATGGCAATCTGCGTCGATCTTGGGGGCAAGGATTTTCAGGATCATCAGGGTTCCTCCACGGCGCACCATCAACACTCGGAAAGGCCGTCTGGTTCCGTTTATAAACCCCGAATTATTAATAAATTAACCATAAGGTTTAAGGGCAAGGAGCGTCGCCGCACCTCCATGCCGTCAGTTTCGCAAGGGATGACATTTAGTTAGTGGACGATTGATGACGAGGACATCGAGGCCAGCATCCCCTCGGTCGCCCGGATCAGCCGCGCCGTGCGCGCCATCACCTCGGCTCCGGCCTCCGTCTCGGCAATCGCGGTTGCCATACTGTCCAGTCCGTCGGCCACCTGGATCAGCTTCGGCAGCATATCGGCCCGTCCGACCGCCTCGGTCGATCTGGCGAGCTTACGCAGCGCCTCCGAATAGCTCGATATCAAAGCGAGTTTCTGGTCTGCGGGAATAGTGGAGAACGAACGTTTCTCGGAAGGCGACTGCGGCAATTTCGGCATGGATGCGACCTATTGAACTGCCGGTGAACTCGCATAGCCGCTTTTTGTTCCGAGCTTGCCCATTGTCCCAGGGCCTGCCGCCTTACCTCGAAATGGCGTTGCCGTGGAACTCCGGACTTGGATGGCCGTTGGGGTGCATGAACACAGGAGGTTTTCATGCAACTGATCGATACTCGGGTAACACAGGCCGGCGACATCTTCACCGTCGAATTCCTGGGCGAGGGAGGGGAATCGATTTCCGTCAAAATCGACAACTCCCATGGCGAACTCGACGACACGACGGCAGTCGATCACGCCAAGGTCATGATGGTTCAGCTGGCCGCCTTTGCCGGCAGCGAACGAGACGGCAGCATCAACCGCTACGATGCCTTGAGCAACGGCAATTTCAACGAAGGCAGCAAGGGCTTGATCGGCCAGCCGAGTGCGCGTTCGGCCGGCGACAGGCAAACGCTGGAAGAGGAACTCGATGAAGGCCTCGAGGACAGCTTTCCTGCAAGCGACCCTGTCTCGGCAACGGTATCGTCCATTCCCGCCAACGCGCCACGGCACTGATTGCAGCGCAATGTTGCAAACGCCCGCGTGTTCTTGGTTCCAAATACAGACTAAGGCTGCCCGGGTTCCGGCGGGCGGCCTTGGCCTGCATGACAGATTGATGTCAAAACTGAGAAACTGATGAAAACCTCAGCTGTGTGATTGACATGGGAGCCTTCTAGAGAGGGCACGAGAAGGGAGCGCCCGTGAGGCGCTGCCGACGTCTCGGAGACGCGCCCCCATGAAAATCATTCAGATCACCGACACCCATTTCAGCCCCGGCAAGCCGCATTTCAACGGCAACTGGGCGCCGCTTCTGAGCTGGATCGAAGCGACCGGCGCCGACCTGATCGTCCATACCGGCGATCTCACCGTCGATGGCGCCGACAAGGACGTGGATATCACCTTTTCCATGGATCTGATGCGTCAGGTGTCGATCCCGATGCTGATCGTCCCCGGCAACCACGATGTCGGCCACCTCAATGGATCGGATCAGCCCGTCAATGCCGAGCGGCTGTCCCGCTGGCGCAGCCTTGCCGGCGATGACCGCTGGCTGGAGGATGCGGCCGGCTGGCGCTTCATCGGATTGAACTCGCTGCTTCTCGGTCATGAGGATGACGAGGAAGAGGCGCAGTTCGAATGGCTCCACCAGGCGCTGTCCGACAGGGCAGGGCGGCGGGTGGCGCTGTTCGCGCACAAGCCGCTTTTCGTCGATGAACCCGACGAAGGCGATACCGGATATTGGAGCGTTCGCCCGGCTCAGCGCCGGCGGCTCTATGATCTGATCGCTGCCCATGACGTGGCGCTGTTTGCGAGCGGCCATCTCCATTGGGCCTGGCAGGGGCGCTTCGACAATACCCAACTGACATGGGGTCCGTCGGCCGCCTTCATCATCGACAAGATGGAGCGCGCGATGCCGGGCGAGCGCCTGATCGGCGCGGTCGTCCACGAGTTCGATAGTGGTGTCGAAAGCAGGATCGTCGCCGTTCCCGGCATGACCGCGTATGTGCTCGACGATGTCGTGCACGAAGTCTACCCCCAGGCGGTCAAGCCGCGGGAACCGGTCGAATGAGCGCGCTCTCGCTTCGCGGCATCACCAAGGCGTTCGGCGGCAACCAGATCCTTGATGGCGTCAGCCTGGATGTCGCCGCCGGCGAATTCATCGCGCTCGTCGGCCCTTCCGGCTGCGGCAAGAGCACGCTGTTGCGCGTCCTTGCCGGCCTCGACCATGCCGATCGCGGCGAGATCCTGATCGGCGGGCAGGACATGTCCGGAGTTGCGGCCGCCGACCGCAACATCGCCATGGTCTTTCAGTCCTACGCGCTTTATCCGCATCTGACGGCCTCTGAGAATATCGCCGTGCCTTTGGCGATGCGCCGGCTGTCGAGGATGCAGCGGCTGCCCTTCATCGGGTCGTTGATGCCGGGCCAGCGCGCCACCCGCAGGGCGATCGCCCGCGACGTCAGGGATATGGCGACGTCGCTGAAGATCGATCACCTGCTCGACCGCAAGCCCGGCCAGATGTCGGGCGGCCAGCGTCAGCGCGTGGCGCTGGCCCGCGCCATGGTGCGCCAGCCGAGCATCTTCCTCATGGACGAACCGCTCTCCAATCTCGATGCCAATCTGCGCGTTCACGCCCGCGGCGAAATCGTCGACCTGCATCGCCGCGCCGGCGTGCCGACGCTCTATGTCACCCACGACCAGGCGGAAGCGCTTTCCATGGCCGACCGCGTCGCCGTGATGATGGGCGGAAAGTTGCTGCAGATCGCCAGCCCCGAGGTCATCTACGACGATCCCGCCCATATCGAGGTCGCCCGCTTCATCGGCCAGCCGCGCATCAATCTGCTGCCGGCCTTTGCCGAAGGCGGCGTCATTCTCTGCGGCGGCCTGCGCCTGGCGCTTGAGAATGCGCCCGGCGGCAAGATGCCGGTCACGCTCGCCATTCGCCCGGAATTCGTCTTTGTCTCCAAGAGCCGGCATGACGGCCTTGCCGCCCGGATCGAACGCGTCGAATTCCTGGGCTCCGAAGTCATCCTCCATTGCCGGCTCGAGGCGATCGGCGAGACTATCGTCGCCAAGGTTCAACCGGCCGAAGCCTCCGGCCTTGTTGCCGGCGATCCGGTCGGCCTGCGGCTTTCGCCCGGCCGCACGCTGATCTTTGCCGAGGACGGCAGCCGGCTGCCTGGCGGCGTTGCTGCTGGTGATGCCGGGCTCGCTGCAAGCGATGCCGTGCTCGCTAATAGCGATGCCGGGCTCGCTAATAGCGATGCCCAGCGGGAGAGGGCGCATGGCTAGCATCGTCTCCATGGCCGTGCCGCAGGATGCCGCCGTTGCGCATCGGCGCAGCGAGGCCCGCATCGCCTGGATGCTGGTGATGCCGGCAATGACCCTGCTGTTTCTCTTCGTGCTTTTGCCGGTTGCATCAGTCATCGTGCTCGGCTTTACCAATTTCGAACTCGGCTACGGCAAGTTCCGTTTCGTCGGCTTCGAGAATTACGCGCATCTGGTCACCGACCGCACGTTTCGCAAGTCGCTGTGGAATACGACGGTCTATACTGCGATCGTCGCACCCATCTCGATCCTTCTCGGCCTCGGCATCGCCATACTGATCGAGAGCGAGACGAAGGCGCGCAGCTTCTTCCGCACTGCCTATTTCCTCCCGGTCGCCTCGCTTATCGTCGCCATGGCGACCGTCTGGCAATATATGTTCCACCCCACAATCGGCCCGCTCAACGCGCTGCTCGCCCTCGTCGGGCTTCCCGGCCCGAACTGGCTCGGCAGCTCCGGCACGGTGCTTTACAGCCTCTCGATCATCGGCGTCTGGCAATCGGCCGGCTTCAATATGGTGCTGTTCCTGGCCGGGCTGACGGCAATCCCGCGCGAGCTTTATGCGGCCGCCGAGGTGGACGGCGCCAGATCCTCCCTCGACCGTTTCCTGCTCGTCACCTGGCCGATGCTCGGTCCGACGACGCTCTTCGTCATCACCATCAGCATCACCAATTCAGTCAAGGTCTTCGAGACAGTGAAGACGCTGACCGAGGGCGGCCCGAACAAGGCGTCGGAGGTGCTGCTCTTCACGATCTACCAGGAGGGCTTCGTCTACCTGCGCGTCGGTTATGCCTCGGCAATGACGGTGGTCTTTCTGCTGATCCTGGTAGTGCTGATGTTCCTGCAGTACCGCGTTCTCGATCGCCGGGTGCATTACACATGATGACGAACGCTTTTCCCCTCGGCAGGATCATCCGCCTGACGCTGCTTTCGCTCGGCGCAATCATCTTCCTGTCGCCCTACATCTTCATGATCTCGACGGCAGGCAAGGCCCAGAGCGACATCTTCACCTCGTCGCTGTCGTTGATCCCGGCGCACTTCACCTATGCCGAAAATTTCGCCAAGGCCTTGAGCCGGGTACCGATGGCGCAGCTGTTGTGGAACGGCGTCGTCGTCTGCGGGCTGATCTTCTTTTTCCAGGTGCTGGTGGCAATCCCCTGCGCCTACGCCATGGCAAAGCTGCGCTTCGGCGCCGCCCGCGCCTTGATGGTGCTTGTCATGCTCGGCCTGCTGGTGCCGATCCATGCGACCGCGCTGCCGCTCTATGTCGCTTTCGACCGCGCCTCGCTGCTCAACAGCTATGCCGCTCTGGTCGCGCCCTTCACCATTTCGGTCTTCGCGATCTTCATGTTCCTGCAGTTCTTCCGCGCCATGCCTGATGACCTCATCCATGCCGCGCGTCTCGATGGCATGTCGGAACTCGGTATCGTCGCCCGCGTCATCGTGCCGAATGCCTGGCCGGCAGTCACCGCCTTCGCCATCTTCTCTGTCGTCGCCCATTGGAACGATCTCTACTGGCCGCTGATCGTCATCAGCAAGCAGGACTATGCCACGCCGCCGCTTGGCCTGATGTATTTCCGCGCCGCCGAGGCCGGCGACGACTACGGCGCGCTGATGGCGGCGACCCTCATCATTACCCTTCCCCTCGTCATCGCCTTCCTGCTTGCGCAGAAGCGCTTCGTCGAGGGCATCACCATGACCGGTCTCAAAGGCTGACCGGTTTCAACCCAGGAGAACGAGCGATGAAACATATCACCCAGCTTCTCGCCGCAGCGGCCGTATCGATGGCAATCGCGCTTCCCGCGCATGCCGAGACGACGCTGACGGTTCACTACCCGATGCCGGGCTTCTTCAAGGACGTGATGGACACGATCTCGAAGAAGTTCACGGAAGAAAATCCCGATATCAAGATCCAGTTCGCCAGCCCGTCGGCGACCTACGAAGAAGGCATCCAAACGATCCTTCGCCAGGTCGGCACCAGCGAAATGCCCGATATCACCTTCATCGGCCTCAATCGCCTGCGCATGCTCGACGAACGCGACGTCGCCGTCGACCTCGGTCCGCTCGTCCAGAAGGACGGCAACATGGCCGAGCAGGGCTTTTCCGACACGATCCTCAAGCTCGCCCAGGTCAAGGGCAAGCAGGTGGGCCTCGCTTTCGCGACCTCCAACCCGATCATGTATTACAACGCCGATCTCGTGAAGGCGGCCGGCGGCGACCCTGAAAATCCGCCGAAGACCTGGGATGAGGTCATCGCGCTCGGCGGCAAGATCAGGGCGCTCGGCAATGGCGTCGACGGGATCGATTACCGCTGGCAGGGCGACGACTGGATGTTTTCGGCCCTGCTCTTCGGCGCCGGCGGCAAGATGCTGAGCGACGACGAAAGCAAGGTTGCCTTCAACGGCCCGGAAGGTCAGAAGGCCGTCGAGGTCCTGCATCGTCTGGTGACCGAAGGCGGCATGCCTGTGTTCACCAAGGCCGCCGGCGAACAGGCTTTCGCAGCCGGCAAGGTCGGTTTCGAGTTCCAGACAACAGGCGCGCTGCGCAACACGATCAAGAATGTCGGCAACAAGTTCGATCTGCGCACAGCCAAGATCCCGCTGATCGATCCGGTGAACGGCCGCCTGCCGACTGGCGGCAACGCCGTCGTCATCCTGACGCATGACGCCGCCAAGCAGGATGCCGCCTGGAAATTCGCCAAATTCGCCGCTGGCCCTTATGGCGCTTCCGTCGTCGTGCCCGGCACCGGTTATGTCCCGAACAACGAGCTTGCCGCGAAGTCGGCCGATTATCTCGGCGATTTCTACAAGCAGAACCCGCTGTTCCAGGCAGGCCTCAGCCAGATGCCGGTGATGATCCCCTGGTATGCCTTCCCAGGCTCGAACGGCGTCAAGGTCACGCAGACCATCGTCGACAACCTCTCGCGCATCGTCGACCAGTCGGCCGAGCCGAAGGAAGCGCTCGATGACGCAGCCGCCGATGTCGAGGGCATGCTGCCGCGCAGCTGATCGGCTTCCCAATCGGGAACAGGGCAGGGCCGCCACGCCGAGCGCGTGGCGGCCTTGTTGTTTCGCAAGCGTCAGATGGCGCGCACGGTGCCGCCGCGGCGAAGCGTATAGGCGACATCGAGATGGCGGGCAGGGGCGGCATTCTCCGCCATGTCGAGCAGCAGCGAGGCGGCCGTCGCCCCCATGCTGGCATCCGGCATTTCGATGGTCGTCAGCGGTGGATCGATCAGCCGGCCGATGGCGATGCCGTCGAAGCCGGCGACCGAAACATCCCCAGGCACCGACAGCCCCTCGCGCTTCAGCGCGCCGATGACGCCGAGCGCCAGGAGATCGTTGGAGGCGATGATCGCCGTCGGCGCAAGCGAAGTCATCGCGACGCCAAGATCGAGCTGGTCATAGCCGCTGACGAACGGGATCTGCACGGCATCGAGGGGTGTCAGCCCGTTCTCGGCCATGGCGTCGAGATAACCGCGGTAGCGAAGGCGGGCGCGGTCGGAGGCGGCAAAATTGCCGGAGAGAAACAGAATGCGGCGATGGCCCATGCCGATCAGGAATGTCGTGATCTCGCGGCCGGCGCCGCGATTGTTGGCGGTGACGGCCGCCGGAAACTGCGCCGTCGGCAGGTTGTTGAGCAGCACGGTCGGCGGGAGCTTCGCAAGCAGCGCCTTGCTGGTGGATGGGTCGCAGACGGTGAGGATCAGTCCGGTCGGTCGGTCGTTCAAAAGTGCCGCGACGGCATCGGCCTCGCGCGCCGGATCGTAATTCGACTGGGCGATCAAGACGCCATGGCCGGCCACCAGCATGCGGTTCTGGATGCTCGACAGCGACGAGGCAAAGACCGGATTGGTGATGCTCGGGATCAGCACGCCGACCACAGGCCTGTGCCCGAGCCGGCCGGCGGACGAGCCGGCCGGGCGATAGCCGAGTTCGGCGGCCGCACGGCGCACCTTGCGCACCATCAGGTCGCTGGCCGGTCCGTTGCGGTTGAGAACCCTGCTCGCGGTCGCCAGCGAGCATCCTGCCCGGAACGCGACCTGCTCCAATGTCGCCATCGAAAACGCCTCCTGCTGACAATATCGAGGCGCAATCCCTTAGGCGGGTTCGATGACATTGGTCTGACACCCACAGCATGATGCCGAAAAGTGTGAGCAGTTTTCGGACGACATCATGCTCTAACTCTTTAATGGAGAACAGGATTCAGATTTTAGGCCGACCGGACCTGAAATCATCCTGTTCTCGGCAGAGTTATCTACTTCTTATTCATTACAAAAATGGAAGTTGATGGCGAATGCAACCTGTGGAATAGTCAGGTTGGCGCCATCTACCCTCTTCATTCTCATCACCTGGACAAGAATGTCTCACAAAAAAATGGAATGCTCCACGGTGTGGTGGTTTCTCGCGACGGTCTCCCTCGTCGCAAACTTCACGTCGCCAGCCTATGCGGACAGCCCGTCCGTGCCCTGGCCACAAACGCAAAGCGACATCCAGGCCGATCCCCATGTGCGTTTCGGCATGCTCGCCAACGGCATGCGGTTTGCGATCATGCGTAATGTCACGCCGCCCGGACAGGCGGCGATCCGCTTTCGCATCGGCTCCGGTTCGCTCGACGAAAACGACAACCAGCAGGGTCTGGCGCATGTTCTCGAACACATGGCCTTCAAGGGTTCGACACATGTCGCCGAAGGGGAGATGATCCGTATCTTGCAGCGCAAGGGTTTGGCCTTCGGGCCCGACACCAACGCCCATACCTCTTATGACGAGACTGTCTATGCACTCGATCTGCCCGAGGTCGATGCAGACACGGTTTCGACGGGGCTGATGCTGATGCGAGAAACGGCGAGCGAGCTGACCCTCGACGCCGGCGCCTTCGATCGCGAACGCGGCGTCATCCTGTCGGAAGAGCGGCTGCGCGACACGCCGCAGTATCGTGCGGCGCTCGAAATCATGAATTCGTTGCTCGCCGGCAAGCGCGTGACCATGCGGACGCCGATCGGCAAAGCCGACATCATCAGCAATGCGCCTGTGGCCCTTGTCCGTGATTATTACCGGGCCAACTACCGACCCGATCGGGCAACGCTGATGGTGGTGGGTGATATCGACCCCGCCGCCATGGAAACGGAAATCCGGCAGCGCTTCGACGACTGGAAGGTCGTCGATCCGTCGCCGGCAAAACCGGATCTCGGCACGCTGGTGACGAAAGGCGAAAGCGCCGACCTCATCGTTGTTCCCGGCGGCATGACGAGCGTACAGGTCGCCTGGACGCGTCTCTATGACGCGGCGCCTGACACTTTTGCCAAGCGCCGCGCCGAGATTGTTGAAAATCTCGGTCTCATGGTGCTCAATCGCCGGGTGAGCACCATCGCCGGCAAGGCGGATGCCCCATTCATCAGTGCGGGCGTCGGCTCTCAGGATATCGTCGATTCCGCTCATGTCGTGCTGATTGCGGCGAACTCCGAGCCGGACAAATGGCAGGCGGCGCTCACGGCCATTGACCAGGAACGGCGTCGTATCCAGGAGTTCGGCGCTACGCAGGCGGAGATCGATCGCGAAATCCTCGACTATCGCTCAGCCCTGCAGGCTGCTGCGGCCGGAGCCGCGACGCGCACGAACACCGACGTCGCTTCCATGCTGGCGAGCAGCGTCGATGACGATCAGGTCTTCACCTCGCCTAGCGAAGACCTCTCGCTGTTCGAGACGATGACGAACGGCGTCACGGCGGCCGAGGTCAATCAGGCCCTGCAGCGTGCCTTCTCCGGCAACGGTCCGCAGGTCGTGCTACAGACGGCCCAATCACCTGAGGGCGGAGCCGACGCGGTTCGGCAAGTCTACGATGCGTCAAATGCCGTTGCCGTCTCGGCACTATCCAGTGCAGCCGACGTCGCCTGGCCCTACGCCCATTTCGGCGCGCCGGGCGCTGTGGTCGAACGCCGCGCCGTCGACGATCTCGACTTGACCATGGTGCGCTTTTCCAACGGCGTGCGGCTTACCGTCAAGCCAACCAAGCTGCGTGCCAACGAAGTGCTGGTGCGTGAAGATATCGGCGGCGGTCGGCTGGCCCTGCCGCACGACCGTTCCGCCCCTATCTGGGCATCGCCGGCCGTCGTGCTGTCCGGCGTGAAGGCCATGGATTACCAGGATATCCAGAAAGCGCTGACCGCCAACATCGTCAGCATCGATTTCTCGGTAACGGACAGCTCCTTCAGGTTCGACGGTCACACAAGGACTGAAGATCTTGCGACGCAACTGCAGCTCATGACCGCATACACCTCCGATCCCGCCTACCGTCCCGAGGCGTTCAAGCGTGTGCAGCAAGCCTATTTGAGCGGTATCGATCAGTATGAGGCGACGCCCGGCGGCGTTGTCAGCCGCGATTTCCCAGGTCTCGTCCATTCGGGCGACCCGCGCTGGACCTTTCCCGATCGCGCACAGTTGTCGGCCGCTCATCCAGACGATTTCGAGGCGCTGTTCCGGCCCATGGTCTCCAACGGCCCGATCGATATCACCATCGTCGGCGACGTGACGGTGGACGACGCGATTCGGCTGACAGCTGAAACCTTTGGCGCCTTGCCGCCGCGCCCGGAGACGATGTCGAGCGACGATCGGAACGACGTGCGTTTTCCGGCGACGAACGAGAAGCCCGTTGTGGTGGCCCATAAGGGCAGGGCGGATAACGCCGCCGCCGCGGTAGGGGCTCCGATTGGCGATTTGCTTTCCGATCTGCCGCGGTCCTTCACCGCCAATCTCGCCACCCAGATTTTCCAAAACAGGCTGGTCGATCAGTTTCGCATCGCAGAAGGAGCAAGCTATGTGCTGGAGGGCGATGCTGACCTGTCAAGTGAGCTCCCTGGCTACGGCTACGCATATTTCTACGTCGAGACAGACCCGGCAAAGGTCGCGCGCTTCTACGCACTCGTCAACGAGATCGCCAAGGATCTGCGGTCGCATGATGTCTCCCCGGACGAACTCACGCGCGCCCGTGAACCCATTATCGAGACATTGAAGCATCAGCAGCAGGGTAACGAATATTGGATTGAATATCTGCGCGGCGCTCAGACGGATTCGCGTGGCTTAGACAGGATACGCGACAATCTCAGCGGCTACGACAAGGCCGCCGCCGCAGATATCCGCGCGTTTGCCACGACCTATTTCAGCCCGGAAAAATTCTGGAAATTCGAGGTGCTGCCGCCGGCGGTGCGATAGGTCGTGGGCACTGCTCAGGAGCGGCGTTTGACCACGCGCATGTTCATCTCCGAGCGAAGCGCAAAGCCGTGTGTCTTGTAGAGCGAAATGGCCGATGTGTTCGCCGCATAGGCGTGGAGATAGGCTGTGTCGCCGCTCGATGCGATTTCGCCGGCAACGAAGCGGAAGAGCAGGGTGCCGAGGCCGCGTCCCTGGAAATTGGGATGGGTGCAAAGCCCGCTGAGCTCGATGAAGCCTGGCTGCCGCATCCGCTGCCCGGCCATCGCCACCAACCGGCCTTCGCTCTTGATCCCCCAAAAGCTGCCGAGGCTCTGGGCTCGCAACGTGAACGGCCCGGGTTTGGTCAGTGTCGCCAAATCAAGCATGTCGGCGGCATCGGATTCCGTCAGCGGCTGGATGCGAGGATCGGAAATTCGCTCATGAGGCCGCTCGGCAATCATCTGGACCACCGATGCCTCCGTTGCGACGGCAAGACCCGGTGGAATGGCGATCGGCCCGGATTCGACGAGAATCATGCTCTCCTCCCGCGAAGGCAGGTTCTCCAGGGCGTCGAGGCTCTCCGGCGCATCGTCGGCGGACGCCGCGAAAGGAACGATAGAGGGTGGGTATCGCCGCGCGGACTTGCCGCCTTCGGCAAGATTGGCATGGGCGGTCTCCAATGCGCTCCAGATCGGCCGGTCGAGGATATGGGTCATGAGTTTTCCTCCTTGGCGGCGCTGCGACGGGCAAGCGGAACAGCCGCAAGCCTGTCCTCGATGGCCGCGAGCTGTTCGAGGATCGGCCCGTCGAGATCGCCGCAGAGATCCGCAACGGCGGCGGCGATGCGCGGCCAGATCACCTTTTTCGAATGATCGACGAGGTCCTCTCCCTTGTCGGTCAGCGAGACCAGTCTGCGGCGCTGATCGTCCGGGGCCGGCTGCATGTCGACGTAACCGAGTTCGAGAAGCTGGCCGATGGTACGGGTTGCGCCGGGCTGGGTGATGCCTACCGCCTGCGCCAGCTCGCCGATCGTCAATGGCCCAGACCGGTCGATCGCTGCAAGGAATGGATATTGGCCCGCCTGGATGCTGAGACCGGCCTCGTCGATGACCTGCTGCGTATCGGCCTGCAGCCTCTCTCCGATGCGCCGCAGCCGGCTGCCCATGCAGAGAAACCCGAGCGTTCGGACCACATCCTCGACCATGCCGATCTCCATTTGTATGGGAAGTTATATAACATGTTATACATTAAATGGCAATTCTTCTGCGCAAAGGGCCGGCGGGTTAAGCCGGGGCAGGGCGGCACGAGCAAGTGCCTCGATCAGCCCCGCCGTCTCCTGGCCATCATCAACGCCGCCAGCACAGAGCTGAGCAGGCCAAGGGACAATGGCAGACCCTGATGTCCGATCAGTTGCATCGCCAGTCCTGTCGCGGGCGAGCCGACGATGCCGCCGATGCCCCATACCAAGGCGAAGGTCGCATTTCCGGCGATCAGGGCCTGACCGGTGAAACGCTCGCCGAGCTGGATCAGCGACAGGGTGTAGATCCCGAACGAGACCCCGCCCCAGACGAAAACGAGCGGCCAGATAAGCCACGAATTGAAGGCCGACGCCAGCAGCAGGCAGCTGGCGAGGCAAGCCAGGACGCAGAATAGCATCATCCGCGTCGAGCTGAGCCGTTCGGCCAAGCGCCCGAGCAAAATCTGCAGCACGGCATTGCCGGCGATGAAACAGGTGATGAGCGAAGCGATGCGCTCTTCGGCGCTGCCGAGTGCTGCGCCATAGACCGCGAAGAGTGAAAGCAGAGTCTGCTCGAAGGCGGCAGCGGTAAAAACGGCAAACAACAGCAGTGGTGCCAGCGCGAAGAAGCGGCCCACTGTTGTTGCCTCGCCTTCACCAGGCATGTCGGGCAGGCGTGGGACGACCGCAAGCACGATCAGGCCGCAGAGGAGGAAGGCCGCAATGCCGATCGCGAAGGGCGGCCAACCCTCCGTGCCGGTGAGCCAGAGCGACAGCGGGCCGATGGCGAAGCCGCCCGAAACGATCGATGAATAGAGACCCATGATCCGGCCCCGGCGTGGCGCCGGCGTGATCGAGATCAGCCACGTTTCGCTGATCACGTAAAGCGGATTGGCGAAGACGCCGAGCAGGAAGCGCAGCGGCATCCAGGCCCAGACGTCCTGCGCCCAGGCAATCGTCATTAGGGTGAGCGCGGCCAGGATCGAACATAGGATCGTCAACCGCGCCCCACCCACGCGCCGTGAAAGCGCAGGAATGAAGGGCGCCGATAGAATGAAACCGAGCGGCGTCATCGCCGCCGACAGGCCGATCAGGCCTGATGTCGTCCCTTGCCGCTCCAGGATGAAGCTAAGCAGCGGATAGGTCAGCCCCTGCGCCACGGCAAATACCGTGACGGTCGCGATGATGCCCGCCATCGCGGCCCATGGGATCCGATCCGCTCGCGGCGATGTCGTGCCGTGCAAGTGTCGATCCGACACGTCCGCCGGCTCCACGGAGGAAATATCGTTCACAAGCAACCTCCATAGGGTTTGAAGGGCCGGAGGCCTTTCACCTGAAAGAGGACGAATTCTGCAGGACAGGGTGAGCGTCGTACTTAAGCTTTCCCAAAAAGTTCTCAAAAACGTCCAAACAGACTAAACAGGTCAGCATCGAATTCTCAAAAGTCCTCACCACAGCAATTTCAGCCGGACATCATCAGGACCATCAGGAAATGACCGCCTCACCTTCCTTTCTTGGCCTTCCCGATCGCCTCGCCGATGGTCGCTTGCCCCGAGCGGTGATCTTCGCAGCCGCTCACGGCAGCACCTATCCCGGCAAGGACGGCAGCGGCTATGTCTTGGCCGCCGGTGCCATCCGCGCTGCGAGCCAGGATGATGCCGCGCTCGTCGAGCACTGGGATTTCGATCTCGGCGGTCCGCTGTTTGACCACAACCCAGTCTGCTGCATTGACGCTGGCGACGTTCCAACCATCCTTCATGACAATGCCGGCAATCGAGCCCGGATCGAGGCGAGGACGCGCGAGGTCCTGTCAATGCCCGCAGTGCCGATCCTGCTCGGCGGCGATTGTTCCGTGACTATTCCCTTCCTCGCTGGCTTTGCGGACCACGAGCCGGTCTGGATCCTGCAGATCGACGCCCATATCGATTGGCGCGACGAGGTACATGGCGAGCGCCACGGCTATTCGAGCCCGATGCGTCGGGCGAGCGAGATGCCGCATGTCGCCGGCATGGTCCAGGTCGGCCTCCGCAGCGTCGGCAGCGCACGCCTCGCCGATATCGAATCGGCGCGGGCCTACGGCAGCCGTTTCGTGACCGCCCGCGAGATTCACGCCGAGGGGGTCGAAGCCGCTCTCCGGCATATTCCGGAAGGAGCGTGGGTCGTCGTCACCCTCGACTGCGACAGCGTGGATCCCGGCATCATGCCGGGTGTGGCGGCGCGCACGCCCGGCGGCCTCACCTATACTGAGGTGATTGACCTGATCGCGGGCCTCGGCAGGCGGGCCAGGATTGCAGGATTCGACCTTGTCGAGCTCTATCCTCCCGCTGATATTGACGGCCTGTCGGCCCTGACCGCCGCGCGCCTTCTCGTCAATGCAGTCGGCGCCATCGTCCGGCAAGACTGAAGTCCCGCGTCCTCTGGCAGCAAGCAGTGCATGTGCGGTGCGTTTTCGTTTCTAGGCGACCTTGCCCAGACGAGGCTCCGTCCCTGCCAGTAGGCGCCGAATGTTGGTGCGATGGCGGGCAATCACGTAGATGCCGCCTGCGATCACCAGCAGCCGATAGGGCAGCGGTTGTTCCAAGCCGCAGACGAGAGCGATGGCCGTCAACGCTGCCAGCATCGAACTCAGGGAAACAATCCTGGAGATAGCCAGCGCAACACCGAAAACCATCGCAGCACCTAAACCTACGGGCCATGACATCGCCAGCAACACGCCGAGCCCCGCGGCAACCGATTTGCCTCCCGTAAAGTTGAGCCAGACCGAGCGGCCATGGCCTAACAACACGGCGAGTCCCGTCAGGCAAACAGCCCAAGGCTCTAAGCTTTGCAGGTCAAGCGCTGTCGGTGGCATGCCCGATGAGAGTGTCGAGAACCAAGAGTAAAACCAGCGGGCAAAGACGACTGCTCCCACACCTTTCAAGACGTCGACCAGAAGCACCACCAATGCAGGCCATTTGCCGAGCGTTCGCAATACGTTCGTCGCTCCGGTGGATTTGGAGCCATGCTCTCGGATATCGATGCCCCTGATCAGTTTGCCCGCCAGATAGCCTGAGGGTGTGGAACCGAGGAGATAAGCGATCGCCAATCCAACCGCACCCGCTATCCAGAAAACCATGGGAGTCACCTCGACGCTCTATTTTTCAGGCAGTCATTATTTGGTCGCCACCGCCATCAGCCACTGGAACACGATTTACACTGCTCACGTCCTCGATGCCACGCGGCCTAAGCGGACGAACAGTTCCATCCAAGCTTTAAAGACTCTAGGATGCGCCCCATGCAGGGATCGCGTTTTGCCTTTGGTCCGTTCGTGCTTGATCCGGGGGCTGGAACGCTCCTTCGGAACGATGATCCCGTTGCCATTGGCCACCGCGGGGTCAAGCTGCTTGCAGCACTCGTCGAACGACCCGGCGAAATTCTCGGCAAAGCCGAGTTGATGGACGCGGCGTGGCCGGGCATATCAGTCGAGGAGGGCAACCTGACCGTTCAGATCGCCCAGCTGCGCAAGCTGCTCGGTCCGGCGGCCGACGGCGGTGAATGGATCTCCACGGTGCCGCGGGTCGGCTACCGCTTCACAGGGGCCATCAATCAGCTTGGCGGCGTGAGGCGAAAACCTCTGCCGCTGCCTGACAAACCATCGATAGCGGTGCTTCCATTCGTGAATATCAGCAATGATCTCGAGCAGGAATCCTTCGCAGACGGGCTGACAGAAGACCTGATCACCGACCTCTCCAGGATGCCGGGCCTGTTCGTCATCGCCCGCAACTCGGCCTTCGCCTACAAGGGCAAGTCGAGGGATGTGCGCGAGATCGCCGAGGAGCTCGGCGTGCGCTACCTGCTGCAGGGCAGCGCAAGACGCGTAGCGGGACAGGTGCGCATCAACGCCCAACTGGTCGATGCGGCAAGTGGCGATCATCTATGGGCCGAACGCTTCGATCGCAGCCTGGAGGATATCTTTGCCGTTCAGGACGAGGTGACTGGCAAGATCGTCGAAGCGCTGCTCGGCCGGCTGCGCGCACCGCCATCGCTCAATCGGCCCAAAAATCTCGAGGCTTACGATCTCTGCGTGCGGGCGCGCAGGTTGATGGATGACTCGCCGCAGGCGGCGCGGGAAGCGCATCTGATGCTGACGCGCGCGATTTCCCTCGACCCTGATTATGCCGAGCCCTATCGCTGGCTTGCCATAAACCATTGGATGGCAGAGGTGCATTCCAGCGGACCAACGGAACCCGCCCGCAAGATTGCTCTGCAACTCGCGCGCAAAGCGGTAGTGATCGATCCCAACGACGCCGGTTGTCGTTGGATCCTGGCTTACTTGCTTGCCTATGAGCGCAGCTTCGCCGAGGCGGATGCGGAATTCGCCAAGGCGATCGAACTCGACGCGAACGAGGCCGACACCTTTGCGGCGCTATCCGACATCGTGGTCCTCGCCGGGCGGGTCGGGGAGGGCCTTGAGCATATTGCCAAAGCCTTCCGGCTGAACCCATTTCCGGCAAGCTGGTACTATCTGACGCTCGGCCAGGCGCAATATGCCGCCGGCCAATACGAAGCCGCCGTCAAGACGCTGCGGAGAGACGAGACCTATCGGACAAGCTCACGCCGTTTCCTGGCGGCAAGCCTTGCCCAGCTCGGCCGGCTCGATGAGGCGCGCGCCGAGGCCGAACTGTTTCTCGTCGCCAACCCGCATTTTTCAACCCGCCACTGGGCGGCGACCGAGCCATTCCGCGACGCTCGGACGCTTGAGCATTTCGTCGACGGCTACCGCAAGGCTGGCCTTCCGGAGTGACGCCGGCGTGCCTAGACGGCCCGAGATTAGATGGTGCCGGGCCGCGCGGAGGTGGTGAACTGGCTCGCGGAAGACAAAAAATCCTCTTCGTCGGTGGGCAGTTTTCCGTTTGGTGTCAGGTCGTCGACCGCTTTGGGAAGATCGCGCTTCAGTCGCCCAAGAATCTCTTGATGCGAAAGGCCGGTATTGGCAGCGATCTCGTCGAGAACGTCCGGACCTAGTGCTTCCGCGAGCTGGCCGTCATCGATGTCGGCATTCGGACCGGGCTGTACCCACGACTCCGCCTTGTCACCGTGACCATTCTGTTGAAACGTCTTCAGCAGATCGCCGAGACCGCCGCTGACGATGCCGCCGGACGTCAGGCCACCGAGAAGGCCGCCAAGTCCGCCCGAACCGGCCAATCCACCGAGAAGGCCCCCAAGCCCGCCCGGCTGCTGGTTTCCCGCGCCGGCCTGCTGGGGGTTCTGGATGCCGCGCAGCAGTTCCCCGATCTTGTCTCTATTCTGGTAACCGGCAACGGCAAGAACGGCGAGAAGCGCCTTCATTGGACCGCTCATCATCATAAATCCTCCCATGGTGTGTCTACAGCGCCGCGTGTCTTTCAAGACGTGTAAAAAAGACGCTGTAATGATTTGAATTTTCTGCATAATCTGCTCCTTGAATTAACTCTTATCCAAGGAATTATGCCGTCGGACGCACGCAATCCCACGGCCGGGCACCGGGCTACCTGCCAGCAATGCCCAGAGTGCCAAAAGGTTCCGCACCGGGTCGAAATAAGCCCACGGCCGCATTCGTTCGCGATCTCGATGCCCGGGCGTCCGCCAGCTCACGCCGCGGTCAGATTTCCGGGCAGCCGCGCCGGTTCGCAAAGACCATTCGTTCCGGTCCGCGGCGCGTCATCCCATGGACGACGATGCTGCGCGGGGACATGCGGACGATCTGTGCCCTGCGAAGTCCTTCGCTGCGTGCGATGTCGAGAGCATCGTCCGGATCGCAGCCGCGTGGTCCGCGCCGATCATATCTTTCATATCGATCACGTTCGTAAACGCCGACTCCACCGGGGCCGATCCGCAACTCCATATCCTGGGCGGCCGCGATCGTCGGCGAGATCGTCAACCCGGTCATGGCCGCCAAGCCGACCAGTATGAACTGAAGAGATTTCCGCATGAGTACCTCCCATGGCTATGCCATCACAATGACAACATCGACATGAGAGTTTTGTTCCGCAAGGCGGGAGGAGTCGACGCGGACGCATCAAACAGCCATGTTCGACGCGGCCGACATCACTTCCCGCGGGGCGGGACCTCCTCGACTTCCGTGAAACACCAGCGCACGACGCCGTCCCGGTCGATCAGTCTCAGTCCGGCGGAGGGGGCCTGCTCTGGTTTCCTGAGCGGCCGCACCGGCTCTAGGCTGATCGATCGCGACGTCAGCCCTTCCGGGGACGGACCTCCAGGAATACGTATGGCTCGCCGGCTCCCGAGGGGATCGCATACACGTCATAGGACGCCTGCGGGTCGTTGCCCATTCCCAACGAGCCGGGCGGCATGCCCGGCACGGCCAGCCCTCGGACCGGCGGCCGCTCTCGGAGCAGTCGCTGGACGGCATCGAGCGGAACGTGTCCCTCGATGTAGTATTCCTCGACGACGGCGGTGTGGCACCCCTCCAAGTCGGCAGGTACGCCCAGCCGTGCCTTGACCGCGGCAAGGTCGTCGGTGTCGCGGGCGTCGACGGAAAATCCTGCCGCGGCCATCGCCTTCGACCATTCATGACAGCAGCCGCAGTTCGGATCCTTGTAGACGGTCATCTTCGCCGGGGCGGCGCGGGCTCCTGCGCCAAGGAAAGCCAAGGCTGATGCCGCCAACGCGATGAAGCTTCTCCTGTGCATCGTCTCCACTCCTCGATGTCCCGCCGCCCAGACCCGTCCGGGCGGCGGGAGGCCACTATTTTACTTCGGTGACGGTCAACTTGCCATTCACGCGTTCGGCAACGAACTCGACGTTCGAACCTTCCTTCAGTCTTTCGAGCAGAGCCGGGTTTTCGACCCGGAAGACCATCGTCATCGCCGGCATGTCGAGGTTCTTCAGGTCCTCATGCTTGATGGTGACCTTCTTTGCCTTGGCGTCGACCTTGTTGACGACGCCCTTGGTGAATTCCTCAGCGAACGCACCGAAGGCCGCACTGGCGGAAAGCAGGGCGGCTACGCCGATTTTGATCATTGCGGTTTTCATGCTTTTGGCTCCTTTTTGCGGGTTACTTGCCAGCGACGGTGACGTCGCCATGCATGCCGGCTTCGTAGTGCCCGGGGATCAGGCAGGCGAACTTGAACTCGCCGTCGGTGGTGAACTTCCAGACGATCTCCCCGGATTGGCCGGCCGGAAGACGGATGGAGTTGGCGTCGGCATGTTCCATTTCCGGGAACTTCTCCATGACCTTCTTGTGCTCCAGGATCTTGTCTTCCTGATCGAGCACGAATTCGTGGTCGACGGTTCCGGCGTTCTTGATCGCGATCTTGACCGTCTGCCCTTTGCGGACGTCGAAGGTTGCGGGAGTAAACAGCATCTTTCCGTCTTCGGTTTCCTTCATCGTGACGCGGATGGTCTGTGTCGCCTTGGCCTTGTCGCCGGGTTCTCCGATAGCCATCTTCTCGCCGTGCCCACCGGCATGATTGCCGGAGGCAAGTGCTGGCGACGCGAGTGCTGCGAGGGCCAGTGCCATGAGATAATGCTTCATCCGTAATTCCTTTTCGATGTTGAGATTGGACCTCAGCCGTTTGTCGGCTTCGGCGTGATTTGCGTTTTTGCGTCTTTGGCCTTGGTCGCGTCCGGAAGTTCTCCGGTCCACTCGAAGGCCTGCGTTCCGGGCGGGTTTTCGTACCAGCCAGGATCTGAGTAATCGTCCGCCGAGATCCCCTCGCGGACTTTCACGACTGAGAACATGCCGCCCATTTCGATCGGACCATGCGGCCCCCAGCCGGTCATCATCGGAACTGTGTTCTCGGGGATGGGCATTTCCATTTCGCCCATGTCGGCCATGCCCTTGGTGCCCATGGGCATGTATTCCGGCTGCAGCTTCCTGATCTTTTCGGCGACCTTCGATTTGTCCGCACCGATGAAGGTTGGAATGTCGTGACCCATGGCGTTCATCGTGTGGTGGGACTTGTGGCAGTGGATCGCCCAGTCGCCGAGGTACTTGGCATCGAACTCGTAGGCACGCATCGCGCCGACCGGGATGTCGATGCTCACCTCCGGCCACCGCGCCTCCGGCCGCACCCAGCCACCGTCGGTACATGTCACCTCGAAATCGTAGCCATGCATGTGGATCGGATGGTTGGTCATCGTCAGGTTGCCGACGCGGACGCGCACCTTGTCGTTCTTCGACACGACCAGAGGGCTGATGTCCGGGAACACGCGGCTGTTCCAGCACCACATGTTGAAGTCGGTCATCTCCATGATCCGCGGCACGTAGGAGCCGGGGTCGATGTCGTAGGCGTTGAGCAGGAAGACGAAGTCGCGGTCGACGCGCATGAACTTCGGATCCTTCGGATGGACCACGAAGAAACCCATCATGCCCATGGCCATCTGCACCATCTCGTCGGAATGCGGGTGGTACATGAAGGTGCCGGATTTCACGAGGTGGAACTCGTAGACGTAGGTCTTGCCGACTGGAATATGCGGCTGCGTCAGGCCGCCAACGCCGTCCATGCCCGACGGCAGGATCATGCCGTGCCAGTGGATTGTCGTGTGCTCCGGCAGCTTGTTGGTGACGAAGATGCGGACGCGATCCCCCTCGACAGCCTCGATCGTCGGTCCCGGTGACTGTCCGTTGTAGCCCCACAGATAGGCGGTCATGCCGTCTGCCATCTCGCGCTCGACTGGTTCGGCGACAAGGTGGAACTCCTTGACGCCATTGTTCATCCTGTGCGGCAGGGTCCAGCCGTTGAGGGTGACCACGGGCTGATAATCCGGACCTGAGGCAGGGTGGAGCGGCGGCTGCATGTCCGCCGATTCCATGGTCGGTGCGTCGGGCAGGCCCATCGCCGACGTCTTCGTCCAGGCGGCTGTGGTGAGCAGAGCGGCGCTGGCTCCAAAAAGTTGTCGTCTGTTGAACATGGTGTGTCCTTTCTCAATGGCCGCCGCCAGCGCTGCTTTCGGAAGCAGCGGCGACCTCGGTCTCTGCCGACGCCTTCGTCGCGCCGCCGCCGTAGATCGCAGGCGCCAGATCGGCTTCGGCCAGCCAGAAATCTCGCTTCGCGTTGACGGAAAGCAGGATGGAGTTGATCTTGTCGCGGGTGTCGGTGAGCAACTCGAAAGTGTTCGAGATCATGCCGTTGTAGGTCAGCAGGGATTCTTCCTCGACCTTCGTTCGCAGCGGCACGACGCTGTTGCGGTAGTGTCGCGCGATATCGTAGTTCGAGCGGTAGGCTTCGTATGCCGATCTCGCCTCCGACCGGACATTGACGGCCTTCTCCGCCAACTCATTGGCGGCACGCATGTAGCCAAGCTCGGCCTTGCGCATCCGGGCCTTGCCGGTGTCGAAGATTGGGATCGCGAATTCCAGCTCGGCAAATCCCGTCGTGTCGACCTTCTTGTCGCCGTCCTCGATTTCGCGTTCCGTTTCAAGCCCCGTCAGGATTTCCAGATCGGTCACATACCGAGTTGCCTCTGTCAGTCCATAGGAGCGAGCGGTTGCCTCCAACTCAAGTTTGGCAACTTGCAGATCGATACGGTTGCGAAGTGCCTCCGCCTCGATGGTATCGCGCTTGACGACAGCCCTTGGCAGGGACGGCAGGCTGTTCGGGACTTGATAGTCGAGGTCTGAGCCCCAAAGCCCCATAAGGCGCGTAAGCTCTTCCTTTGTCAGCCGGGCCGCCAGACGTGCCTTTGCGGTTTCGCCCGCAAGCTCGGCTACAAAAACATGCTCGCGAGCTTGAGCGCCTTTGGTCATCGCTCCGGTCTCGCCCAGCTTCTGTGCTAGCTCGGAGGCGGCATCGGCAGTCGCCTGGGCGCGTTGTAACTGGCCCACGTTCTCCCAGGCAGCAACGGCGTTGATCCAGGCGCGACGGGTGTCGGCGGCAAGCTGAAGCGTACGCACAGCAGCGTTCAACTGCGCTTGCCGGAACCGCGTGTCAGCGATTTCGATGTCACGCTTCTTCGTGGCAAGGGCCAGGATGTTGGTGACGACGGCCCCTTCGACTGTCTTGAAGGCCTCTAACCCGGGCGTCCCGATGCCTGTCAAGCCAACGGCTACAGTCGGGTTCAGGAACATTGTTGACTGCCAGGCGTCGGCGGCGCTGTCGCCAAGATCGGCATAGGCGGCCTGGAGGCCTTTGTTGTTGAGCAGCGCGATCTGGACGGCCGTCTCGACGTCGAGAGGCTTCGTCTGAGCAAGCAGGCTTGTGACCTGTACGGCGGCCGATCGGGCCTGGTTCCGATTCTGGATCCAGACGGTCTCTTTCGCCGTGACAATGGCGGTCTTGTTGGCAACGGAGGTGAAGCCGGCCTCCTTGCGGGAATACTCGGCGCCTGTGACGCAGCCGCTCAAGGCGAGCGGGAATGCCAGCGCCACGATCAGTTTTCTGGTGCCGATCATGAGCCGTCTCCATTCATGGGAGACTGCAGATCGTTCTGTCTGCGCCAGGGCTTGGGATCGACCGGCTGCCGGGCGACGTAGCCTGCGATCGGCGACCTGTATGCCGCCGGAGGTGCGGACGGCTTGTCGACCGCGGTGGGAGACGCCACCACGTCGGGAGGAAGTGTGGATGCGCAGCCGCCGACGATAAGCGGCAGCCCCACCACGAAAAGCGAGGGTTTCATTATGAGATTTCCGAATAGGAGATAGCCTACGGCGCGCTCGCCCCGAAGCAGGCAAGCGTCCGACTAGACCCGATCAAACGGGTACGTCTCTATTCAGATATTCGGGGGACGGTGGAGGGGCGGCAGCTCGCCAAGGGTTGTTCGGTCGTCGATGAACTGCCGGATCGAGGTTACGACGGGTCCGCCGACATCCTGGCCTTCACAAATGATGCCGAGCCCGCCACAGAAATCCTTGCAGCATTCTTGCTTGACAGTCTTCGATACGCCATCTGCGTCATCGCTGACGTCGCCCTGGGAGTGGTCATGGACGGCCATCTTCGTCATGTCATGGCCATCGTGATGCTGCATTGCATAGGACTCGGACACGACCGCTGCCATTTCGGGGAACGAGGAGCCATGCATGGCGGCGCTAGCGTTCGACAGCGAGTACCCCGCCAGTGATACGATGATCACCAGCCGCATCATCACGAGCAGCCTGCTCATTGCGATTCGGTACATCTTGCCCATGCTCCTCGAACTACATGCAAAGCAGCTCGATTTCAATTGCGACTCATCTGTCGTCGATGTTCGAGTCCTTTATGTGGCACGGAGCCGCTCATCCCGTTCACGATCCTGGTCTTCGTCGCCAAGACCGGCCTCAATGTCGTGCTGACGCTGGCAACTCCAGAAATTCTCGGCTGATCGTTTCCGGCGCGAGAACACCATCCGGTCGACCGTCTCGTCACGGGCGACCAGCGTGTGCCAAGCCGCCGCGGCGAGGTGCAGCGCGACCATCGCCAGGATAATTTGCGAGCCGACCACGTGATATGGCGCTATGGCGAACCAGAGGTAGCTCGCGACGAAGCCCATGCAGGCCTGTCCGATGATTGCGGCGTAGAAGCCATAGTGAAGAGCCTTCGCCGCCCGCTCGGCCCATGAGCCGGGCCATGAACCAGGCCCGCTGGTTTCGGGTGGCTGAAGGAGACGAAGAACCAGCCGCAGACCCATCAGCAGGCCGATCGCCATTCCCGCATAGTTATGAAGCTGGTGCTGGACGACATCCCAATAGGATGGCGTGATACCCATGTGGACAGCGTGGTGGATTCTCTCGATGCTGCCGCCGGTCAGATACTGGACCGGCACCATGAAGGCGACGAGCCAGTGAAGTCCTATCTGGGCCAGCGAGTAGCCACTCCTCATCGATCCTCTCCGAGCGAAAGGTGCAGACTAACTGGCGACAGTTAATGCTTTCTCATTCCGGGTTGCCAAAAGATCTGAATGCTACAGATCAACCGGACTGAGAGCGGTTGGGCGATGTGCTGAGCTGCGTCGACGCGTCGCGCCGTTGCGCGCCGAGAACTGTGAGGAGATGGCCGCCTGATTGGGGGCGCATCCGCCCTCTTGCTGCCCAAATAAAGACGGATATCCGCTCACGGCATCGGATATTCGTTGCAGCATCGTGGTCACCAATCCGGGCGGCGGCGTCGATGAGATTAACAGCTGATGCGAACAAATTCGGACTGCTGGCCTTCGTGGCGGCGGTCCTGATGACGGCGGCCATGTCTTCGGCCGCGGGGGACGTCGTCGCCATTCGGCAGGCGGACATGAAAGCCATGGCCGCAGCGACGAAGACGATTTCCGGCATGTTCAAGGATCCGACGACCTACAAGGCTAACGAGTTCAAATGGGCGGCCGACACCATCCGCGACAGGTCCGGGGGCGTTCTCTCCGCACATTTCGCGTCCGAGGCCGACAGTCGGCAGTCGAAGGCCGGGCCGAACATCCTTAAGGAGCGCGACCGGTTCGACCGCATCGCCAACGACCTGCGCGACTACGCCGTCGCGCTGGACGCCGCCGCGCAGAACAACCCAGGACCGATGTCCGCCAGCATGCGCATTAAGCCCGGAGAGGCCATGGGCGGCGGACCGCTCGGCACCCACGTCCGCAACGAGCAGCAGCTGCTGGCAATGCCGGCAGAACACGCGTTCCACCTCATGCTTCAGACGTGTACGACCTGCCACGCCAAGTTCAGGATGGAATAAGGGCGATCACGCGGGACCGGGAATTGCTCGCTTTGTTGAAGCGTCCGACCTTTCAAGCACGGCCTCATTCGTTTCAAACAGCCATGTTCGACGCTGCCGACATCACTTCCCGAGGGGCGGGACCGCCGAACATATGGCGGCCATCCTCCTCGACTTCCGTGAAACACCAGCGCACGACGCCATCCCGATCGAGCAGGAATTCGCCGACGAGTTGGCCGTGGCCGGTGGCGATCATCTGCTTGTCATCCTCGGTGATTTCATAGCCGTCCGCCTTGTCGAGGAATTCCGACGCCGCCATCGGGTCCATAGGCGCTGGAAGCTCGCCCGGCATGTCGATGCGCATCGACATCACAGTGTTCATGCTGACTTTGCGCGGCCACTCATTCTCATCTTCGGTGAATTGAAGATTCGGCAGGCCAAAGGCCCTGTGCGATGCCCGTTCCGGGTCCGAGGCCGCCAGCAGATTGGGAAGCGGATGGTAGCGGAAATAGAGGCGGGCGCGCTCGATCGGCGTGTTGACGACGGTCAGGCTGTCGATGCCTTTCTCCTGCAATGCGCCGGTGAGTTCGGCCATCGCGGCGATCTGCCGGCGACAGAAGGGGCAATGCAATCCGCGGAACAACCCAATGAGCACTGGCTTCTGGCCGCGAAAATCGTCGATGGCGACCTTGCCCTGGCGGGTGATCGCATCCAGCACCACGTTCGGCGCGCGATCTCCCGGCTGCAACGGTCTTGCGGCGTGGTTCTCCTGCATGTTTCGTTCCTCCCTTTATCTACTTGAATCGATTTGCCTAATCGATCTCCGGCGATCACTGCAACGAGGACAAGTCAGTCGAGAAACGGCAGGACGACGAGCGTGCCGGGATCGAGATTGTGGCGGATGCACACATCCTGTGCCAGCGTGAAATACCGTTCCGCCTCGTCCATGTCGTCATGCTCAAGGCTGAGTGTCGCCAAGCCATCATAGCACGGAAAGAGTAGTTGCGGTTCATCAATTTCCTTCGCAACCTCAAGGGCTTCCTCGTAATACTTACGAGCTAGCTTTGGCTGCCCGCGGCACTGATGAATCTGGCCCAGCACGATCAGCGGCACGGAGAGATGGTCGCGCTGATCGAGCGCCCGGTCGATTTCGACGGCCTTCTCCGCCGCTGGTACACCCTCGGCGGCGCAGCGATCGGTGAAGGTGCAGCAGGCAACTGCGAGGTTGGCGAGAAGGCGCGCCTGGAAGCCGAGATCGCCGATACGGGTCGCAACCTCCAGACCGCGCCGGCAGATTCTGATGGCGTTGGCAGGATCGACGATCGTGTAGAGAACGCCGAGATTGGAATAGGCGCGACAGGCAGCACTTTGCAGATCGGCCTTTTCGGCAACCGAGAGGCTGCGCTCCACTTCCTGTACGGCCTCGCGGCGACGTCCGAGCCGCGCAAAGGCCGCACCCTTCGTATTCAACGCCTCCGCCATCGCTCGCGCTGTCTCCCGTCCGGCCTCGGTCGTCCCGTCGATCGGCAGTGTTTGCAGGCATTGCAGCGCCTGCGTCGCCCACTCTGCGGCAGCGGCCTGATCCCCCATGCGGAAGGCCAGATGCCCACGCTCCTGCAGGACATGTGCACGTTCGACCGGCGCATCGATCGTTGCGATCATCGCTTCGGCTTCGGCCAAATGTGTCTCCGCTTGATCGCGGCGTCCTGCATCGAGATGCAAACGGCCGATCTTGCGCAATATCCTCGCCGCGGCGATAGGATCGTCTTTGGTGCGGTGGATCGCCAGCGCTCGCTGATAATGGTTCAAGGCGGCGTCGCGCAGGCCGGCGGGACCGCAGAGATCGGCAAGACGCTCCAAGAGCGCCTGTTGCTCCGGTGTCACCTCCGCCTCGGTTGCGAAGGCCGCAAGGGCCTGACGGTAGAGGCGCATTGCATCGTCATTGGCGTAGGCCTTGCGCGCCAGATCGCCCGCCGCCATCAGATAGGTGGCGCCCTTGGCCTTTTCGGTGGTCAGGCTGAAATGATGGCCGAGCTGTGCCAGGTGTTCCGGCCGGTCGGGCGCTGCGCCATATTGACGTTCCAGAACCTGGCCGACCCGTCGATGAAGCTCCATGCGCCGTTGCAGCAGGAGATTGTGATAGATGACATCATGCATCAGCGTCTGGCTGAAGCGATAGCCCGGTGACCCGCCGGCATCCGGCCCGCGCAATTCCTCGATGATATTGGCATCGCAGAGATGGTCCAATGCGGCATCGATGGCGGCCGGGTCTGTGGCGATGGTGCGGAGCAGGGCGGTATCGAACTTCGGGCCGACCACCGCCGCCTCTTGCGCCAGCCGTCTGATGTCCTGTGGCAGACGATCGACGCGGGCAAGCAACAGGGCTTGCAGGTTCAGTGGTATATCGACATCCGTGTCTTCCGCTGCAACATGCCAGCGCTGGCCGTCATTGTGCAACGTGCCCATGTCGATCAGCGCCCGAAGGGTTTCTTCGATGAAAAGCGGATTGCCGCCGGCGCGATCGAGGATGCGTTTGCGCATCGTTACCGGCAACTTGGCATAGCTCTCGCCAAAAAACGCAGCAAGCAGCTTCTGCCCGTCGGCCGCAAAGAGTGGGGCAAGACGCTGCACGGTGACGCTGACACGATTGGAGTCCAGTGGGTCGGTCTGCGATGTCGGCCGGTAGACCGCCAGCAGCATCAACCGGCTGCGCTCCAGCCGGTCCATCATGAAGCGAAGCACTTCCAGCGAGGCGGCGTCCGCCCAATGCAGATCCTCAATGACAAGCAGCAGGGGACCTTGCGCCAGCCGCCGCTCGAAGACGGTGCGGACGGCATAGAAGATCTGCCGCCGCAGCTGCTCCGGCTCGATGTACCGCAACGCGCCATCGGGATCGCCGAGGCCGAGGACATGCAGAAAGAGCGGCAGAAGTCCCTCGACGTCTTCCTGTGTTAGATCGAGCGCGCGGAACCCCGTTGCCAGCAATTGCCGCGCCCTGTCGAGATCATCCCGCTCGCCGATGCCGTAGGCGCTGCGGACGACCGCGCCAAGCGTGCCATAGGATTGTTCGCCGAGGGGAGAGCAGGTCGCCTTGCGGATGGCGAGGCCCTGGAAACGGGCGGCATTGCTGGCTATCGCGACGAATTCGTTGACCAGCCGCGACTTGCCGATGCCCGCTTCGCCGATCAGGCGGACGAGCTGCGCCGCACCACCGCAGGCAAGATCGAGGCATGTCAGCAACCGCGACATTTCCGTATCCCGTCCGATCATCGGCGCCTGAAGGCCGAAACTCTCGAGCCCGCGCGCCGTATGCGGCGCTTCCGACAGCCCTGTCAGCCGATGGACAAGGACGTTTCCGCTTTTGCCGCGCAACGCCTGCGCGCCGAGACTCTCGAAGGCAAAGGCATGGCGGGTGAGGCGATAGGTCAGCGGCCCGACAAGGATATCGTTTTCGCCGGCCATGGATTGCAGGCGTTGGGCGGTGTTCACCGTGTCGCCGGTCACCGAATAGGATTTTGTACTGACCGCGCCGAAGCCGCCGGTGACGACAGGGCCGCTATTGATGCCGATATGCAGACGCAGCGGCACGCCGGCGCGGGCGTGCCAGCGCTCGCCGACCTGCGTCGCCCGACCGATCATATCGAGTGCGGCACCGAGCGCCCGGACCGGATCGTCCTCATGAGCGACAGGCGCGCCAAACAGCGCCAGCAGCGCATCACCGACGAACTTGTCGACGAAGCCGCCATAGGCCTCGACTGCCTGGGTCATCTCTTCGAACAATTCGTTCTGCAGCACCCGCATGACTTCGGGGTCGATCTGCTCGCTCAGGGTCGTGAAGCCGCAGAGATCGGCAAAGAGCACGGTCACCGGCCGCCGGTCGGCATCGCCCTCCGATTTAGACGGCACCGCCTCGATCTTAGGCTTCGATGCGGCTTGGACTTTGCTGGGAATAGAAGCACCACATGCGGGGCAGAAGGCAAAATCGGGCTGACAAGGATTACCGCAGGCGGCGCAGGTGACAGGTTGCCTTGCGCCGCATCGCGGACAGAAAGCAAAACCGCTCTGAATATCGAACCCGCAGCCGCTGCACTCCATCGGACGCATCTCACGAAACCCCGATGTACGACTATTTCAGCCGCAACCAGCAGGCGCCTCAGACAGGGGACAAGCATGAACCTGCTGCCGCAGGCCCGCAAGCACTAAACAAGCGGCGGACCGACGATGATGATCCTGATCAGATCATCCCCGAGACAGCGAGGCTGCCTCGTGACACAGGGAGAACGGATACCTCGGATTCCTCGGCCAGCAATTCGGCTTCTCTGCGGGCTGGAAAAAATCGATCCCATCGAACGGTACAAAGACATGATCGAGACGCCAGTCTCGATCATGAGGTCCTCGGCTAGCATCGACGATGACTCTGGTTCGCAGGATCGCGGCTTGCTTTTGGCGTGTTCGATCATCAGCCGTTACTGCCGATTGGTGTCGGCAAGCCTCGCAACCCGGCAGTGGAGGAGCACCGGCCGGTCCGCGTCAATCATCTCCTCGATCCTGGCATCGAGTTCGCTCGGGCTCTCGCAGCGAAGGCCGACAGCGCCATAGGCTTCGGCAAGCTTCGCGAAATCGGGCAGCGAAGCCGAATAAGAGCGTGATCGACCACTGTCATCCGGCACTTGCCGCCATTCTCGCGCCATGCCCGGGCGTTCATCGCTCAAGACGAAGATCTTGATCGGCGCTTGATGCTGTATCGCCGTCGACAGCTCTTTCATCGTCGTTTGCACCGACGCGTCGCCGGCAATGTCGATGACAAGGCGGCCGGGATGTGCGAGCTGCGCCCCCAGCGCAGCAGGAAGACCGAAACCCATGGTCCCCAATCCCCCCGAGGTAATCCAGCGATTGGGCCTGTCGAAACCGAAGAACTGCGCCACCCACATCTGCTGACCGATCTCGGTGGCGATGATCGGGTCGTGCGGCTTTGTCAGCGCATGCAGGCGCTCCAGGGCATGTTGCGGCATGATTGCATGGTCCAGCCGCCGGTAGGAAAACGAATGGTGGGTTCGCCAGTGATCGATCTGTGTCCACCACGCTCGCAACCGCTTCTGGTCGAGGACGGTGGAAAGCGACCGCCAGGCATGGATCATATCCGCCAGCACATGCGCGGCGTCGCCTTGAATGCCGATATCGACGGGAACGCGTTTGTTGATCGACGAGGCATCGATATCGATCTGGATTTTCTTCGAGTGAGGCGAAAACTCATGGACGCGCGAGATCGCAAGATCGTCAAACCGCGCGCCGATGGCGACCATCAGATCGCACTCGCCAATTGCCATATTGGCTTCATGCGAGCCGTCCTGTCCGGCGACCCGCAGCCAGTTTGGCCCGGTGGCGGGATAGGCTCCAAGCCCCATAATGGTGGACGTCACTGGAAAGCCGGTGAGGTCGACGAACTCGCGCAACAATCTCGATGCCTCCGGTCCGGCGTTGATGATGCCGCCGCCGGTATAGATGATGGGGCGCCGGGCTTCGGCCATCAATGCGACCGCCGCTCGGATCGCGTTCTGATCGCCTTGCATTGCCGGCTGGTAGCTCGGCAGCGGAGCTACCTTCTCAGGTGAGACGTAGGTCCCGCTGGCGAAGAGCACGTCCTTCGGCATGTCGACGAGAGCAGGACCGGGTCGACCGGCCGCCGCGACCCGGAAAGCCAGATGGATCGTTTTAGCCAGATCGTCGACGTGTTTGACGAGGAAATTGTGCTTTGTGCAGGGGCGGGTGATGCCGACCGTATCGCATTCCTGAAAAGCGTCCGTACCGATCAGGCTTGTCGGAACCTGGCCGGCGAGGCAGACGAGCGGAACGGAGTCCATAAAGGCATCCTGCAGCGCCGTAACCGCATTTGTAACGCCTGGTCCTGATGTCACCAGCATGACGCCAACTCTTCCGGTCGAGCGGGCATAGCCTTCGGCTGCATGTCCGGCGCCTTGCTCATGGCGCACCAGGAAATGTTTGATGTCCTCCTGTTGGAAGATTTCGTCATAGATCGGCAGCACCGCTGCGCCGGGGTAACCGAAAATGTGTTCGACACCGTTGTCGCGCAGTGCCTGCAGAACGATCTCGCCGCCGTTCATGCGACGATCAGAGGGGTTGTTGAGGGAAAAGTTGGCTTTCTCGCCGGTCATATCTGGGTTCCGTCGTGAGTGAGGTGATGGTGCGACGGGGCATAAAAAAAGGCCCCGTCAGGGACCTGTTTTCGGCGCATGGGTGGCTATTGCCGGACGATCAGACCGTCCTGCCCATGCGCGATATCACCACTACGAGAACCATTGCGATTTTCATGGGCGATAGAGCTACCTCCGAATTTACACGTCGTCAACGACGTCTCTGCGCAGATTTTATCTGTGGTTGAGAATATTTGACATCAGTGGTTCGGTCAGTGACGACGCAAGGGCAGGGGGCGAACCGCTCGCAAGCTATCGACCAAAGGCAAACTCTGCTCGTTCTATCGCCCGCGAAGCGATTTCGACCACTTCCTCCAGTGTGCGCCGGTCAGGCGTTCCGAGCCAGCCGGCAACGAATTGAAGATCAGGCAGTTTGGGGGAGATATCGAGGGCCACCAGTCTTCCGGCCGCGAGCTCGAGCGCGACGATGGCGGGCGGAATAACAGCAATGCCTAAACTGTCCAATGCCATGCGGATCAGCGTGGCGAGCGACGAACTCGCGTAGATTCTGGGCGTCGGCAGGGCGGGATCGGAAAACAGTTCGGTTACCTGCACATAGGGCTGGGTGTTGCGCGCGAAGGTGAGGATCGGCCAACGCGCGATTTCCTCCAGCGAACCGTCCTTGAGATCCGCCTTGACCTTCGGGCTGGCGACAAAACTCACCGGAAACCGGCACAGTTGGCGTTGAATGACGGCAGGAGCGCTCAATGGTCCGACCAGAAACGCCAGATCGATTTTCTGCTGGAGCAACCGCTCGCGCAGATTGGTCGAAATATCGACCTCGATCTCCAGCGCAAGCTTGGGGTAGGTGTTGCTCACCTGTTCGAGGAAGCTCGGAAGCCACGTGTGGACGATCGTCTCTGCCACACCCAGCTTGAATGTACCGCTGAGATGGGTTCGGTCGGCGACCGCGTGGAGCATTTCGGCCCGGAGCCGAAGCAGCCGGTCGGCATAGGTCAGCACCTGTCGTCCGGCTGGCGTGACCGACAATGTCCGGCTAGACCGATCGAATAGCTGGGTCCCGAGTTCCTCCTCCAACTGCGCCACCCGAACGGAAATGGCCGGCTGGGTCGTGTTCAGCTTTTCGGCAGCGGCTCGGAAGCTCTCAAGCTGCGCAATCCACAACACCGTTTCCAACGCCTTGAAATCCACCATGCACAATTCCTCCGATAAATAGAATTTATCGATATTCATGAAAAATGACAATTTGAAATTATCGCGTTTTTGCCGATGCTGGTATCCGAAGAAAACGAGGTGTCTCCATGAACATAGTATCGAACCGTCAGGAGCAGGCTTTCTCCAATCCACTCGCCATGCGGGCCGCCTCCAGGAATGGCAGCTGGACGAGGGAAACAAGCGGCGCCGCCCTCGGCTACGTCCAAGCCAATCTCGCCATCCTGCCGAGCGCGCTGGCGGATGATTTCCTGCGCTTTTGCGTGCGCAACCCCAAGGCATGTCCGCTTGTCGGCATATCCGAAAAAGGCTCGCCGCGCATTCCGGACCTGGGCGTCGATCTCGACATTCGGACGGATGTGCCGAGATACCGCGTCTGGGAAGATGGCGAACTGGCCGCCGAGCCAACCGACATCAGCGATCTCTGGAGCGACGACCTCGTGGTCTTCGCCATCGGCTGTTCGTTCTCGTTCGAAGAAGCGCTGATCGCAAATGGCATAGGGCTTCGCCACGTCGCCGAAGGGCACAATGTCGCCATGTACCGGACGAATATCGAATGTGTCCCGGCGGGTCCGTTCTCCGGCCCGATGGTCGTCTCCATGCGGCCGCTCGCTCCAGCCGACGCCATCCGGGCGGTCCAGATCACATCGAGAATGCCCGCAGTGCATGGCGCACCCATTCACATCGGCTTGCCCGCGTCCATCGGCATCGAGAACCTCGACCAACCGGACTACGGCGATCCGACCCGCATTATGCCTGACGAAATGCCGGTTTTCTGGGCATGTGGGGTGACGCCGCAAGCCGTCATCCAGGCCGCCCGCCCGAAATTTGCAATCACGCATGCGCCCGGCTGCATGCTGGTCACGGACAAGCCGAACGCGGCCCTCATCGCTTTCTAGGGCGTTATGCCGAAAAGTATGGGCAGTTTTCGGATAACACCATGCTCCAACTATCTAATTTAGAACAGGATTGGACAATCACGCCCCGCCAATAAGAACTGGGAAAATCGCGGGGTCATGGCAAACTCAACAACGAAAAGGGGAATGACATGACAGACAACTACGCCGTCTCAACGCGTGCCGAGCCGCGAAGCTGGTATGGTGAACTGACGCAGCCGGGGAAACGCACATTCTGGGCGTGCTTTTCCGGATACGCGCTGGATGCGTTCGATGTCCAGATCTACAGCCTCGCAATACCGGCGATCATTGCCACGCTTGCAATTTCCAACACCGATGTCGGGATCATCGCCACGGTGACGCTTCTTGCCTCCGCACTCGGCGGCTGGTTTGCCGGCATTCTCGCCGACCGCTTCGGGCGGGTGCGCACTTTGCAGATCACGGTGATCTGGTTCGCCGTATTCACCTTCCTCAGCGGCTTTGCCCAAAATTTCGAACAGCTTCTCGTATGCCGTGCGCTGATGGGGCTTGGTTTTGGTGGCGAATGGTCGGCCGGCGCGGTGCTGATGGCCGAGGTGATCGCAGCCAAGCACCGTGGGAAAGCGGTCGGCATGGTGCAGAGTGCCTGGTCTGTCGGTTGGGGTGCGGCCGTTTTGCTGTCCACCATCCTGTTCAGCCTGATGCCTCAGGAAGAGGCCTGGCGCGGGCTCTTCTGGGCTGGGCTGGCACCGGCCATTCTCGCCATCATCGTGCGGCGGTTCATTCAGGAGCCCGAGGTCTACACCGCCTCGCAGAAGAAGCTGAAAGCCTCCGGCGAGGTCGTGCGCATCACCGAAATCTTCGCACCCTCGATGCTCGGCCGGACCATGCTGCTGTCGTTGATGACCACAGGTGCGCAAGGCGGTTATTATGCAATCGCCACCTGGCTGCCGAGCTTCCTCAAGACGGAAAGGCACTTGAGCGTCATCGGCAGCGGCGGCTACCTCGCCGTCATCATCATCGGCTCGTTCTTCGGCTACGTCACTGGCGCCTATTTGTCCGACATCATCGGCCGCCGCAAGAAGTTCATGCTGTTTGCGATCGGCGCGATGGTCACTGTCGTGATCTATACCTACTTGCCGATCAACAACACGCTGATGCTGTTTCTCGGCTTTCCGTTGGGCTTCTTCGCTTCCGGCATCTTCGCGGGAATGGGCGCCTTTCTGACCGAGAATTTCCCGACCCGGACGCGTGCGGCAGGGCAGGGCTTCACCTATAATTTCGGCCGTGGCGTCGCCGCCCTCAACCCGACGCTGGTGGGCATCGCGACGGCCGCCATGCCGCTTGGCAAGGCAATCGCCATATTCGCCGTCATCGCCTACCTGCTGGTCATCGTCGCCGCTTTCATCCTGCCCGAGACCAAGGGCAAGGAACTGGCGGCCGACTGACACCCCTCCGGATTGCGGCAACGCGCTGCAATCCGCCTCTCTTCCAAATCGATGAAACAAGGACCGTGCTTTTCTGCGCGGATGGACAAGTCATGAGTGAATCACATTGGGATTTCTGGATCGATCGCGGCGGCACGTTCACCGATGTCATCGGACGCGATCCCGAAGGCAGCCTGCATGCCCGCAAAATGCTGTCCGAAAATCCCAGCGCCTATCGGGATGCGGCCGTTGCCGGCATAAGGGCGTTGATGCGTCTCAATGCGAATGAATCGATACCGGCCGGCGCCATCGGCGAGGTGCGCATGGGAACCACGGTTGCGACCAATGCCCTCCTGGAGCGCAACGGCGAGCCGACTGCCCTCATCACCACGCGCGGCTTCCGCGATGCATTGGAGATCGGCTACCAGGCGCGGCCCGATATTTTCGCCAAGCAGGTCGTCAAACCGGAACTGCTCTATGGCTTCGTCGCCGAGATCGACGAGCGCGTTCTGGCCGATGGCGAAGTCGAGAAGAAATTGAACGAAGCGGAAGTCCGCAAAGCCCTTGAAGAGATCGCCGCACGTGGCTTCAAATCCATTGCCATCGTGCTGATGCATGCTTACCGCTATCCAAGCCATGAGCAGGCGATCGCTGCCATCGCCCGCCAGATGGGCTTTCCGCAGGTTTCCGTGAGCCACGAAGTTTCGCTGCTGGTGAAGTTCGTCGGTCGCGGCGACACGACGGTCGTCGATGCCTATCTTTCGCCGATCCTGCGCCGCTACGTGGCGCAGGTGACGGAAGAACTCGATCTCGAGCGGACCGGAGCCCGGTTGACCTTCATGACCTCGTCGGGCGGATTGACTGCGGCCAGCCTGTTCCAGGGCAAGGACGCCATTTTATCCGGACCTGCGGGCGGTGTGGTCGCCCTTGCGCAGACCGGCGCGGAAGCCGGTTTTGCAAAAGTGATCGGCTTCGACATGGGCGGCACCTCCACGGATGTTGCCCATTTCGACGGAGAATATGAGCGAACGTTCGAAACCCAGGTCGCCGGCGTGCGCATGCGCGCACCGATGATGCAGATCCACACGGTCGCAGCCGGCGGCGGATCGCTCCTGCGCTATGACGGTGCGCGTTTCCGCGTTGGCCCGGAATCTGCCGGCGCCTATCCAGGCCCAAAGGGTTACCGCAGGGATGGGCCACTTGCCGTCACCGATGCCAATATCATGGTCGGCAAGCTGATACCCGACATGTTTCCGGCGATCTTCGGAGAAAGCCAGGATCAGCCTCTCGACTACGCTGCGGTCAAGACCGCCTTCGACGCACTCGCCGAGGAGATCGGCGATGGGCGCAGCGGCGAGGAGGTGGCCGACGGCTTCCTGAAGATTGCCGTCGCCAATATGGCGGAAGCCGTGAAGAAGATCTCGATCGCACGGGGATACGATGTCAGCACCTATGCCTTGAACGCCTTCGGCGGGGCGAGTGGCCAGCATGCGTGCCTGGTGGCGGATGCGCTCGGGATGACGAAAGTCCTCGTCCATCCATTCTCTGGCCTGCTGTCCGCTTATGGCATGGGGCTTGCTGACATCCATGCCATGCGCCAGGCCTCGCTCGATCTGCCTCTTCATGCCGGGAGCATCCCGGCAATCGTCACGGCAGCGCAGCCATTGTCAGAAGAGGCGTTTCGCGAGGTCCGCGAACAGGGCGTCGATGCTTCCGAGATCGCTGTTCATCTGCGACTGCATATCCGCTATGCCGGTGCCGACACCGCACTGGAAACCACCGCTGCCCGGATCACCGCGACGGAAGCCGAAATTGCTGCAAGCCATTTTGACGTCGATGCGCTGAAACAGAGCTTCGAAGCCGCGCATAAATCCCGCTTCGGCTTTGTCGACCATGACAAACCGCTGATCGTCGAGACGCTCGCCGTCGAGGCGGTTGGGGGAGGCCGGAGCGTGGAACCGGCGGCAAACGCAGTCACCAAGAATGTCCGTCTCGATCCCGCCGCCCGCACGCGCTTCTTTTCCGAGGGGCAGTGGCACGAGGCGCCGGTCTATCGCCGCGAGCAACTTTCCTCCGGAAATGTCGTCGAAGGTCCGGCCCTGCTGATCGAGCCCAACCAGACCATCGTGATCGAAGACGGTTGGACAGGCACGCTGACAGCCAAGGATCACATCGTTCTGGAACGCAAAACCGCCAGATTGCGGTCGCTAGCGCTCGGCACGGCGGCTGATCCGGTCATGCTCGAAATATTCAACAACCTCTTCATGTCCATCGCCGAGCAGATGGGCTTCACGCTTCAAAACACGGCATCGTCCGTCAACATCAAGGAGCGGCTCGACTTCTCCTGCGCGATCTTCGATCGTCATGGCGCGCTCGTCGCCAATGCCCCGCATGTCCCGGTGCATCTCGGGTCGATGGATCGCTCGGTGGAGGCGGTCATCACCGGCAATCCGGTGATCCATGCGGGCGATGTCTTCGCCGTCAACGCACCTTATAACGGCGGCACACATTTGCCCGACATCACGGTCTGCACCCCGATTTTCGACGCCGAGGGCAATGAAATATTGTTTTGGGTGGCATCCCGCGGCCATCATGCCGACATTGGCGGCATCGCGCCGGGATCGATGACGCCGAACGCCCGAACCATCGATGAAGAGGGCGTCTATATCGACAATTTCAAGCTCCTGGACCGAGGCCGTTTTCGGGAGGCTGAACTTGCCGAACTGCTGACGGGAGCGCTCCACCCGGTGCGCAATCTCGGCCAGAACATCGGGGATATCAAGGCGCAGATCGCCGCCAACCGGAAGGGCGCCGACGAACTCGGAAAGATGGTCGATCAGTTCGGCCTCGACGTCGTCGAAGCCTATATGGCCCATGTGCAGGACAATGCGGCCGAAAGTGTCCGCCGCTTGATCGCCCGCCTTGACGGTGCCGAATTCACCTATCCGATGGATCAGGGATGCGAGATTAAGGTGCGCATCAGCATCGACCGCGCGAAACGCGAAGCGACGGTCGACTTTACCGGCACATCGCAACAGCAGCCGGATAATTTCAATGCTCCTGAACCGATCACCCGCGCGGCGGTTCTTTATGTCTTCCGTGTCCTGGTGGAAGACCATATCCCGATGAATGCCGGCTGCCTGCGGCCGATCAGAATCATCGTCCCGGAAGGATCGATGCTTGCACCTCGCCGCCCGGCGGCGGTCGTTGCCGGAAACGTCGAGGTGAGCCAGGCCGTCACCAATTGTCTCTTTGGCGCGCTCGGCAAGCTGTCTTCGTCGCAAGGGACGATGAACAATCTGACCTTCGGGAATGAGGCACATCAATATTACGAAACTCTGTGCTCGGGCGCTCCGGCAGGTGAGGGGTTTTCAGGCGTTGCCGGCGTTCAGTCCCATATGACGAATTCGCGCCTGACCGATCCGGAAATCCTCGAACTGCGCTTTCCCGTTGTGCTCGAGGATTTCCACATACGCGAAGGCTCAGGGGGCAAAGGGCAGTGGAACGGCGGTGACGGCACCAGCCGCACGATCCGTTTCCGGCGCTCGATGGATTGCGCGATCCTCTCCGGGCACCGAACCGTCAGGCCGTTCGGCCTCGCCGGCGGAGAAGCGGGCGAAACCGGCAGAAACCTCGTGCGCCGCCTCAACCTGAAAATCGAAGTGCTGCCAGGCTGTGCTCAGACACGGCTTGATGAAGGCGAGGCGATCACCATCGTCACCCCGACCGGCGGCGGCTATGGGGCTCCACTCAGCGGATGAGTGGCCCGGCGCGAACGTTATGGCGACGTATATGCGCCATCGAGGATCTGCCGCGCCTCGGTCCGCGGCGCGGCCACGGAATGACGCTTGACGAGCGAGCATTCGAGCTTCGCAATGGGATAGCGCTTGCCGGGCACACTTTCCGGGTTGAGATGTTCGATCGCCCATTGCCCCATGGCAAGATGTGGAAGGACCGAAGTCGTCAGCGGGGGTACGAGATGTCGTGAAATTTCTTCGTCGTCATACCCCACCACCGACATGTCCTGGGGAATGCGAAGCCCTGCATCCTTGAGCGCTTCGTAGCACCCGATGGCAGTGCGGTCGTTCTGGCAGAAGATCGCGGTGGGCGGCTCTTTCAGGGCAAGCAGTTTCATCGTGGAGGCATAGCCGGCACTGGCCGACCAGTCGCCCTCAATGACCAACTCCGGATCGAAAGGTATATCGGCGGTCGCCAGGGCGCGGCGATATCCCGTCAGCCGATCCTGCGCAGCCTGCATCCAGATTTCGCCGGTGATCGTCGCGATACGATGGTGTCCGTGCATGATCAGATGCCGGGTGGAGCTCTGCCCTCCCGCAATCTCGCTTGGCACCACGGCGGGAAAGGCATGGTCCGCCGTATAACAGTTCAGCAGGACCGTCGGGATGTTGAGCTTGCTGACATAGGATGGAAGCTCCACCTGGCGAGTATAGATCGTCATATATATGAGCGCCGATATGCCTCCGTTCGTCAACGCCTCGATTGCCCTCGGCTCCATGACGGGGTCACTGAGCGTCTGGGTTACCAGAAGGACATTGCCGGCGTTCCAGGAGGCTTGCCGCGCGCCTTCGATCGCAACGATCGCTTCCGGGCTGGTGGCGAGTTGATCCACGGCGAAACCGATGACGTTGTCCAGTCCCGAATAAGAGGCCTTCGTCGTATAGGTCTTCTCCATGTAACCGAGCGCGCGCGCCGCCTCCAATACACGATCGCGCGTCTGCTGCGAGATGCGGGTGCCGGGCGTGTCGTTGAGGACGAAGGAGACAGCCGCCTGCGAGCAGCCAGCCGCCGCGGCGATGTCCATCATCGTCACGCGCACAGGCTTATTTTGGGTCTTGGGTTTTCGCATTCGTGGAAACTGTCTCTGCTTGATAATAGGTCAGGGTGATTGATCGTCGGCTTAGATAATTAATATTATCATTTATCTGAAAGCGCTGGCAATTGCATGAATTGTTGCAAAACTATCAGTTGTTGGTCAATGCCAGTACAAAATTGCCATCATAACCACCGCGCGATGAAATGTTTTGATCTGCATTGATAATACTATTTACTAATTAAAATTCTTGTATACCGTCAGGGAGCGATCGGAACCTATGCACTCGTCGCTTTGCGACGGCCCTGGGAGGGGGCGCATCCGGCCGGCCGTAAATCGGAAACGGGCCCGTGCAACTGCGGCCCCTCGGGAGGTGTATTATGAAACAGCTGAAACGCAATGCAGCCGTGTTCTTCGCCGGGTTGATGCTGAGCGCGGCGCCGATTGCCGTATCGCATGCTGCCGACAAACCGACACTTGCATTCGTCGTCAATGGCGCGTCCGACTTCTGGAAAGCCGCAGAGGCGGGCGTGAAGAAGGCGCAGAGCGAGATGCCAGACTACCAGATGGAGCTGAAGTACCCTGAGCAGGCATCGGTCGCCGTTCAGCAACGGCTTATGGAAGACTTGGTCAGTGCCGGCGTCAAGGGGGTCATGGTCTCCGCGGTCGATCCCAAGACCCAGACGGACGGCTTGAACAAGATCGGCTCGCAGACTGCTCTCTTCACGACCGATAGTGACGCGCCGCAGACCAACCGCGTCGCCTATATCGGCTCGTCGAATATCGACGCCGGCATGCAGGCCGCCGAAATCGCCAAGAAGGCGATGCCTGACGGCGGCAAATGCATCGGCTTCGTCGGCCTCCTGGGCGCCGACAATGCCAAGGAACGCATCCAGGGCATGAAGGACGGCCTGAAGGGCACGAAGATCGAGCTGACAGATGTACGCGGCGACGATATCGACCAGACGCGCGCAAAGAAGAACGTCGAGGACGCGCTGGTGGCCAGCCCCGATGTCACCTGCATGGTCGGCTTCTACTCCTACAATACGCCGCGCATCTATGAGGCGCTGCGCGACGCCGGCAAACTCGGCCAGATCACCGTCGTCGGCTTTGATGACGATCCGATCACGCTCGGCGGGGTAAAGGAAGGCACGATCGCAGCGACCGTCGTGCAGCAGCCGTTCGAATGGGCCTATCAGGGCATGAAGCTGATGGCGGCCTATCTCAAGGGCGACAAATCAGGCGTTCCCAGCAACGGCTTGATCATCATCCCGACGGTGATCATCGGCAAGGATGACGTTGACAAATATGCCGCCAGCCTGAAGGCCATGGCTGGAAAATAACCCTCCTTCGCGGCGGAGGCACTTGCCGCCGCCGCGAAAGACGTCTCATGCCGACAGCGTTAGCAGCCATGGACAGGCGATGAACCACAGCTCCGACATCCCGTCACCGGACGCGCTTGCAAAGCCATTCCTGTCGCTTTCCGGCGTTGGCAAGACCTATCCGGGCGTCGTTGCGCTTGAGGGCCTGTCGATCGACATCATGCCGGGAGAGGTCATCGGCCTCGTCGGCGAGAACGGGGCCGGAAAATCGACGCTGATGAAGATTCTTGGCGGCGTGATCGCACCCGACCGAGGCGCGATCTTGCTCGACGGCACTGAGCTTCGTTTCCTCACTGTTGAATCGAGCATCGCATCCGGCATCGCCTTCGTGCACCAGGAACTCAATCTCTTTGAGAATCTCGACGTTGCCGCCAATATCTTCCTTGGCCGCGAACCGCTGAAGGCGGGACCTCTCAAGCTCGTCGATCGCAATCGGCTGCGAGACATGGTGAAGCCGCTCTTGAAGCGGGTAGGGGCTCATTTTTCCGCCGACACACCCGTGGCATCGCTTTCCCTTGCCGAGCAGCAGATGGTGGAAATCGCCAAGGCGCTGTCCATCAACGCCAGGCTCGTCATCTTCGACGAACCCACGTCCAGCCTGCCGCTCGCCGAAACCGAGCGGCTCCTGAGCATTATCAAATCGCTGAAAGCCGATGGCATCAGTGTAATTTTCATCTCGCATCGCCTCCACGAGGTTGAGCGCGTCGCAGACCGGGTCGTAGTCCTGCGCGACGGCACGCTTGTGGGCACGCTCGCCAAGAAAGACATCGGCCACGACCAGATGGTCAAGCTGATGATCGGCCGCGTGCTTGCGGCCCGGACCGCAAAACCGCAGCGCTCGCCCGGCTCGGTTGCACTGAAGGCAAGCGGCGTGCGCACCGAGGCCTATCCCGGCCGTCCCGTTGATCTGGAAATCCGGTATGGAGAAATCATGGGGCTTGCAGGGCTCGTGGGGTCGGGCCGCACCGAGCTTGCAAGGGTATTCTTCGGCATCGACCGGAGCTACGGCGGGGCCATTCTGCAGGATGGGCGGCAAATTGCGGTCAGTTCTGCCCGGGACGCCGTCGCTCGTGGCATTTTCCTGGTCCCGGAGGATCGCAAGCGCAACGGCATTCTTCTTGATTTCCCGATCGCCCAGAACATAACCCTTGCCGATCTCCCCAAGCTCTCCAGCCGCTTCATGCTTTCTGCCGAGCGGGAGAGGGCGGCGGCCGAAAAGCAGCGCGTTCGCCTCGGTATCAAGGCGCCCTCCGTTTCGACACGAACCGGCACTCTGTCCGGCGGCAACCAGCAGAAGGTGGTGCTTGCCAAATGGTTGTCGATGAGCCCGAAGGTGATGATCTTCGACGAGCCGACACGCGGCATCGATATCGGCGCGAAGAACGAGATCTACGGTCTGATGCGAGCGCTTGCCGATGCCGGAGTGGCGATCCTGATGATCTCCAGCGACATGGAAGAGGTGATCGGCGTTTCTGACCGCATCGCCGTCATGCACGAGGGCCAGATCGCCGGCATATTGGAAGAGGACGAAATCAGCCAGGAAAGCGTCCTTTTGCTTGCTGTCGGCAAAAGGGTAAAATAGCGGCTGCGGCTATATATAAGTATCGGGGGATGGATCTCGAATGATCAAAAAAGATCTCGGACTGCTGCTCTTGATTGTCGTCGTCGGCATCGTCGTCGCCATCATCAATCCGCGCTTCCTGCTGCCGATCAACCTGGCCAACACCGCCAACCTGATCGGCCTGTTCGGCATCCTGTCGATCGGCCAGGCCTTTGTCATCATCACAGGTGGTATCGAGCTTTCCGTCGGCTCGCTCGTCGCGCTTCTCGGCGTGCTCTTCGTCGATTTCATCGCGGTCCAGGATATGTCCTGGATGCTGGCGCTGCCGCTCATTCTCGCGCTCGGCGCGGTCATAGGCGCCGTCCACGGCTGGCTGATCACCCGGCTCAACCTGCAGCCCTTCGTCGTCACCCTCTGCGGCCTCCTGATCTATCGTGGGGCAGCGCGCTTCTATACGGCCGACGGAACGGCGGGTTTTGCTTTCGGCCAAAATTTCCCCGACCTCGAATTCCTGACCGCCGGACGGTTTTACGGCGTTCCCAACACCTTCATCGCACTCGTCATCATTGCCGTGGTCATGTGGATCATGCTGCATCGCTCTGTTTTCGGGCGTTATCTTTACGCGATCGGGAAGAACGAGGAGGCCGCCCGCTATTCCGGTATCCGCACCGCCCGCATGGTGATGTCGGCCTATGTCATCTGCGGGCTGCTGACGGCGCTTTCGGCGATATATTTCGCCATGTACACACGCTCGATCTCGCCGGCGAGCCATGGCCAGTTCTATGAACTCTACGCGATCGCCGCTGCCGTGCTCGGCGGCTTTTCGCTTCGCGGCGGCGAGGGATCGATCGTCGGCGTCGTGCTGGGAACGGTCCTGCTCCAGGAGTTGCAGAATCTGGTGAATCTGCTTGGTATCCCTTCGTCGTTGAATTTCGCTGTCATGGGTGGCGTGATCCTCATCGGTGTCCTGATCGACCAACAATGGCACGCGATCCGCGCAAAGCGCCGCCTTGTCTCTGCTGCCCGGCAGACCGAAACCCGTCTTTCGAACGAAGGCAGTTTGCCAGCGGTTGCCAATCAGGATTAGGCCAGTGGATGGGGCCATGCGTGTCGTGACCTTGCCCCGTTGAGATAACCCGTTTTGCAAAATCAGATCGGGGCGGGTGAGGGCGCCGAGCCATCGATCTGAACAAGTTCACCGAAACAGTCGCACCGGCCCCGTGGCTGATGAAACGTCCGCCGCTGCTTGCGCGACAGCCACAGGCCCGCATCCACCATCCAGCTGCGCAACGTCTCGCGCGACACCCGCAATCCATCGCGCTCGGCAAGCTTCTCGGCCGCCAATGTCGGCCCGAAGTCCGCATAGCGTTCGCCAACCAGCGTCACGGCGTAATCCCGAACACCATCGCTGATGCGGTTGTTCGACGGTCGGCCGATCGCCTTGTGCCGGATCGACGCCGCGCCGCCAGTGCGTATCCGATCCAACAGACGACGCACCTGGCGCGTGCTCAGATCAAGCACATGCGCCGCCGACACCATCGTCATCCGGCCGGCCATCACTTTCGACAAAATCTCGATCCGCTGCAGGTCGCGCTCGCTCATCGCTATCAGTCCCATCCGCAATCTCCACCGTCATCAAACCCGGGGAGTGTGACATTCCAACTTTGCAGAAACAGGACACTTCAACTTTGCGGTGTGACTTCTAATGTAAATGCAACAAGGGCTTAAAGGCTACTACAGGGCAAGGAGATCAGCCCCCGATCCGACCGGCTGGGCCGGGTTGAAAGGGCGGAGCGGGGGCGGGTGATGACGCACCCCTTCGGCTTTAGCTTTCTCACTAGCAATTGTTCTTTTACCGCTCGATACTCGCTGGGACTTGCATGGCGCAGTTGGGGATCAAAGCCGCACGATGCTTCCGGAAATCAACCTGCAAGGTGACGTCGACATCGCCGCGCTGTCACCACTTCTTCGCGGCATGCTTCTTTCGGTTGCCTATGCTGACGGTGAGGGTGGCATAGGATTGACGGCGACCGGCGCCATGAACCGCAAGTTCGTGCATTGGGCCGCTGTGCACTTCCTCTGGCCAGGATTCACAGCCGAGGACCTCTACAGCATGAACAAGGTGCTCAATGAAAGCGACATGCCGCCGCTTTGGGTCGTGCGCGACATGGCCCGTCATCTGAAGCTTCTTCGCCGGAAAAAGGATGTGCTGCTGCCAACCAGACGCGGCCGGGAGTTTTTGGTGAACCCGCAAGCCTTCTTCGATCTGGTCGCCACGGATTATCTCTATTCCTATGTCCACGCCACCGAGCGGGAAGAGGAGGTCCGAGCGCGGTTACGCTGGTGGCGCATGTTCCTCAATCTTCTCAATATCAAGGCCAGAAAAGGTTGCACGCCAATGGACGTTGTGAAAATCCTCTATCCAGAGCTGGCGCCTTTGTCGGACACCGAAATGACCCTGGAAGCCTGGGAGTTGAAATCCGATCTTCAGTATGGCGTCTTCCAACGCTTATGCTGGCTCGGCTTGCTCTACGAGGCACGAGAGGGGCTCACTCTTCTGCAGGATGGATCCTTCCACAAGACGCTACTTTGGGCAGCTTGCCTGCAGTTGGAATCGGATACGCAAAGCGATATCGGCGTGCATTGACGATCTCTATTCTGCCGCTGGCTGCCTAATAACGCTTTCTCTCGCCGCGCAATCACCGCAGGATCATTCATAAGATCCGTCCTCCGCCCCAGCTTGCCGTCATTTGTTCACTTCACGCCTGAACACTTCAGTTGGGGTGCGGAAACCAAGGCATTTTCTCGGCGTACTGTTCAACCGATCGATCAGTGATCGTATCGATTCATCAGGAACTGACAGGACAGCAGTATCCCTCGGCAGGTAACGCCGAATCCGCCGATTCATGTTCTCAACGGAGCCTTTTTGCCAGGGCGCAGACGGATCGCAGAACCATGCATCGGTTCCCATTCCCTGCTTCAGTCGCCGCCAGGAGACGAATTCAAATCCGCGATCAAACGTCAAACTTTGCCGGGCATGCCTGGGCAGGGGGCTGAGCACGTCGATGAGCCGCTCCATGATCGGCTTGGACTGCCGGTCGTTGTTCTTGAACAGCATGGTGAACCGGCTCGTCCGCTCAACAACCGTTGCCACATTGGCATTGCCCTGAACCCTTTCGAAGATCATGAGATCGGCTTCCCAGTGACCGAATTCCTTGCGATCGTTGATGGCTTCCGGCCGATGTTTGATCGAACGCTCATCTGGAAAGACTGGATTCTGCGGCTTGCGAGCATATCGCGGCCGGCGCTTTCTCCGCCGTTCCGGGAGAAGCCGCGCGAGTTGCTGCCGTTGTCCTTCTGGTGAATAGACATACCGGTAGATCGTCTCGTGACAGACGCTTGCCTTGGCCGCTGGTTCGATCTTCAGTCGTCCAGCAATCTGTTCCGGCGACCAGCCGGATTCCAACTTTCCGATCACTTCGTTCCGCAGATCCTCGCGACGAAAGAGCTTGCCGATCCGCCGGCGCCTGTCGCGCGCCATGTCGTTGGCGGTCATCGCCCAGTAGCCCTCGGCATCGGGGAATTCCTGATCGTGCCAGTAGTTGCGTTTTATCTCCCGGGAGATGGTCGCACGGTCCCGGCCGAGGCGTCTGGCGATCTCAGACTGGCTAAACTTCTGATCCAACATCCTGGAAATCGATCGGCGTTCGTCAAAACTCAAATGCGAAAAGGTACGGATCAAACCATGGCTCCCGAAAAGCAGGCAGCTTAGCGCCTTTGTTGCAGTTCGAGATAGAATGTACCCAAGATAGATGCGGCTATCGCATAAGATAGATTATGGAACTATAGGATGCCGTTTGATTACAACGGCATACCTGCGTCAGCCATCTTATAGCCCACTCTCTTAAAATCGCCCCACTCGAATTTGCGCCTGGACGATCCAGCATATCGACGAGTTCGCGTGCGGACGTGCCTCGTTGAGCGGCTGATTCCAGCCAACAGATTCATTTAGAAACCAGCGTCTCGATTGACGGTATTCGATGGAAAGCTCGCACGTGGGCTCGCCGTTGCTATTCCTCAAGTGTCGGGATGACTTTCGGTGGTCTTTGCAGCTCCGAGGCGGCGGCGGTTGCCGCTGCATCGGCGGGACCGCCGGAAACATGAACGGTCGGCGTTGCAAACTGGATGCCTTTTTCCGCGAATGTCTTCTTGAGCATGGCAAGGGCCTTTCGGCGAACGCCGAACTGTTCGCCGGGTTTCGTCATGAACTTCAGCCGTATCTGCACACCATAATCCGCCATCTGCTCGATACCCTGCATTTTCAAGGGCTCGATGATGTTAGGCCCGAGTTCGGCATCCTCCAGAAGCTCAACGCCGATGCGTTTGATGGTCTTGCGTACCTCCTCAAGGTCACTGTCATAATTCAGGGTGAGCGTGATGATGTCGATGACCCAGTCACGGCTGAGGTTTTGCACCGCGCCGAGTTCGCCGAAGGGAACGATCGTGACCGGGCCGCGGTGATGCCGCAAGCGGATCGATCGCAGCGAAAAACCTTCAACCGTGCCTTTATATTTCGCCGCCTGGATGTATTCGCCGATGCGAAATGCATCGTCGAACAGATAAAAGACGCCAGAGATGATGTCCTTGACGAGTGTTTGGGCACCGAAGCCGACGGCTATGCCGACGACACCGGCGCCCGCCAGCAGCGGTCCGATCTGAATGCCAACGGCGTCCAGGATCATCAGGAAGCCGACGGCTCCGATCGCCAGAAACAGCACATTGCGAAGAATGGGAAGGAGGGTATTCAACCGCTGACGCCGGCGCGCGTCGGGTCCGTCCTGATGCCCCGCCTGCGCACTTCGCGACGCCACCGCCATCTGACTGTCGATCAACGTGCTAGCGAGCTTCCAGATAACGTCGGTCACCAGCAGCACGATAACAATGCGGATTCCTGCGCGGATCAAACGCGTGGTCACCGTTTCGGCTGCGGCGAGATCACTCAGATTGACATTCCACGAGCGGGCAATGAGCAGCGCAGCGACCACGATGAGGCCGTTCCGCAGCGTTTGCATGATGACAACAGACCATCCGACGATGGCCGGATCTTCGACAGCCTGCCCCTCCCCGGATTGAACAATGCGACGAATGATATCACGAGCCACCGAAACGGTAAGCGGCAGAAGCGTGATGACGATCACTGTCCAGAATGCCCCGTGGAGCCCGGACACCCATAACAGCCACGATACAATGATGCTCGCGCTGAAACCGACACAGACCAGCCGGCTCACCGGCGGCCCGTCGGAACGAAAGTGCCGCAGCCAGATCATAACGATCAAAGCGATTGAAACGACACCAAGCCATGCTGCGGTAAAGAGGTCGACCAAGATGGGTGAAGCTCGGATCGTCCCGATCACTTCAATGGTGGCCCAGCCAGCCGCCAGCACTGCGACGATTGCGAGGAGCCAGTAGTACCAGAACCAGGCAAGCGAGGTGACAAGCGTCAGAAGCCGCATATGCGGCAGGCGGGCGCCTGGCGCGATGACAATGCGGCCCACAAGCACGCCAAGGCGCACCATGAGCGCGGCTGATAGCAGAATGAGGGCGATATCGCGAAACACGGCAGGCCATGGAAAGAGGATAAACGCGCCGAGGCTTCCGATCAGGTAACCGACCAAGGCGAGAAGACCCATTGAAAGCCGGGCGGCGTGGAGCTTGATGCGCTGCCGGACGGTGTCGGCAGGCGCGTTCAGCACAAAATGGAGCAGCCCTCGCCCTGACCACCAGGCAAGGCGTTGCGCAACGAACCCGCCTGCGACGAAGAGTATGACCGCCAAGATCAGGCCGAGAGGCTCGATACGATCATCCGTTTGGAAGACCCGGATCGCCGACTGTATCTGCCCTGGGAGGGTCGGAACGGCATCGACGAGTGTGAGCAACCTCTGGCGCAAATCCTGTAGTGACGTGGCAATCGACGTCGGTGCCGCCTCTTGCGAGACTGCCACTGTCTGCGTCGGTTCCTGATTACCCGGAACGATCCGATTGACCAGCGCTCGTCCGGAATCATCATTCGGCAATTCGATAATAACCCGGATCGGTGCCGAGGAATTGGTCGGCTCAGCCGCCGATCCGGGGTTTGCGCTCGCGAGTAGAAGCGTTGAAAATACCAGCATCAGGAATGCGCACACTCTGCGGCGGGGATGACGGTCGTCGATGATGCGCATATAGCCGTGGTCCCCGCGACGTTGTCGTCGCTTTTGCCTGGTTGGTCGAAACTTCGGACTTTGTGCAGCGTTGCACGACCAACGTCAATCGACCAACCCGTCTGGCAAGGGCTAGGCGGTATTAAGACCGCAAGCTTCTGAAGGCCTCCCGGATCTCTTGACTGAAGAGTTCTGGCTCCTCCCAGGCAGCGAAGTGACCGCCCTTGGAAGCGCGATTGTAGTAGATGAGCTTCGGATAGGCCTTCGACAGCCAGTGCTTTGGCGGCTTGTAGACCTCGCCGGGAAACACCGTGACGGCGACCGGGACTTTGACGGTTGTGAGCTTGGCGCCCGACATGACGTTTTCCCAATAGATGCGACCGCTGGAAGGGCCGGTGTTCGTCAGCCAATACAGCGTGATGTTGTCGAGGATGGCATCCTTGCCAAGGGCCTGTTCGGGATCGCCGCGTGTATACACCCAGTCGGCTATCTTGTCGTAAAGCCAGGCGGCGAGGCCGACCGGAGAATCCGCAATGCCGTAGCCGACCGTCTCCGGCCGCGTGCTCATGATCGCTGCATAGCCGAAGCCATTGTTGAGGAAGTCCCGGGCCTCGTCGAAGACGACCTTCTCATCCTGAGACAAGCTGTCGGGAGCCGGCCCTCCATTTTTGAGAGCCTGGGCTGCGTCCGATGGAAACGTCGTGGCACGCTCGACCCGGTTGACGTGGATCGCGAGCAGCCCGTCGGGTGCCTGGCGGCCCAAGGCGTCGCTGATGATCGCGCCCCAGTCGCCGCCTTGCGAGACATAGCGGTCATAATGCAGTCGCTTCATCAGCACGTCCCAGGCGGCCGCTATCCGCTGGGGGTTCCAACCCGTCGCAGGAGGTTTTCCGGAGAAGCCGAATCCTGGAATCGATGGGATCACCAGATGGAAGGCATCATCAGCCGTGCCGCCATGCGCCGTCGGATCGGTGAGCGGCCCGATGACGTCAAGCAGCTCGAAGACCGAACCTGGCCAGCCGTGGGTCATGATCAACGGCAGCGCGTTTTCATGACGGGAACGGACATGGATGAAATGGATGTCCAGTCCATCAACGGTGGTGAGAAACTGCGGAAAACTGTTCAGCTTGCTCTCTGCCTTCCGCCAGTCGTAGGACGACTGCCAGTAGCGAACCAGCTCCTTCAGCCTGTCGGGCTGGACGCCCTGCGAACGATCCATGACGGTTTCGCCGTCGGGCCACCGGGTCTCTGCAAGACGCCGCCTAAGATCTGCGAGCGCCGCCTCGGAGACCTCAACCCTGAACGGTCGGATCTCCTCGGACGCGGGGCCGACAACATCAGCGGCGTCGGACGCGCGCGGAAGGAGAACGGCGGTTATGCCGGCCGCGGCAAAGCCTGACAGCAGCGAGCGGCGCGATATGTCGCGGTGTTTCAAAACGTTCAGCATTGCCATGATGCCGTGTCCTTTCGTGATGTCGGGGAGAGGAAAAGATGCCCTGCCCGCTTCAATGCCGAAAATGTCAGGCCGCGTCCGCGCCGGAACGAAAGATCAGAAACTTGTTGCCTTCGGGATCGCGAAAATAGGCGCAGTAAGGACCCGTGCCGTTCTCGCCACGCGGACCAGGAGCCCCTTCGTCCGAGCCACCCGCCGCCAATGCAGTTGCATGGGCTTCGTCGACCTTTGAACGGGACGGCGCTTCGAAAGCAATCATTCCACCGTTGCCGACGGTGGCAGGGCGGCCATCGAACGGCTTGATGATGCCGAATTCGAGCGTGCGATGACCGTAGTAGATGGCTCGGTTGGGCTGGACGAGGACTCGTCCGATCCCGAACACGGCCAGAAGCTTGTCGTAGAATACCGAGGCGGCATCCAGATCGTTCGTGCCGACAGTGGCGTGGCCCGGGAGGCCGCGGGCCTTGTCGGGGGCGGCCGCAACCTGTCTGCTTTGGGTAATGTCACTCATATCAGTTCTTCCTTATATTGTCGCGGCCGACGCTCTGCCGTCCGCAAGCCAACGCCAACGAGCTGTCTCAAATCGGCGGCTGGTGGATATTTGGGCGGGTCGACGGACGGCCGGCACCTCGGGAAAGTGAGAGGCACCCTCTCGTTCAGATGTCAGCCTTGGGCAGCGGGTTGCTGCGCTGCCGCCGTGGAGAGGGTGCCTCTCACTTTCTCCGGCTACCGCGGGCTGACGCCGTGCTCAATTATTTGTGGAGACAGCCGGCTTTTGGGCTTTGGCTGACCGCCGTTCAGAAAGGACATCCTATGTCTAAGGACAAAACCGTAAATGCTGCATCAGTCGCAGCAACTCCGTCTTCCCACACGGCTGAAGCCTTCGCTTCCGCTTCCGGAGAAGCCGCGCAAGACGCCGTCGACTTCATCGAGATCGACGACCTCCTGACCCTGAGGAGGAAGGTTGTCCGCGCCCCCGCTCCAAAAGGCACCGTGCTTTTCCTGCATGGATTTCCGGAAACGCTGACGGTGTGGAAGGATATTGCGACAACGCTTGCTGCCGACTACGACGTCCACGCCTTCGATTGGCCGGGCTACGGGCAATCGTCGCGCCCGGCCTTCGAGCGGTTTTCCTACGCGCCGAAGGCGTACGCCCAGGTGTTGAAGGCCTATATCGAACGGGCAGGCATCGACCGGTCGAAGCTCGTGATCTATGCGACTGACATCGGTGCCCTCCCCGTCCTGCTGCTTGCTCTCGACGAGCCAACGATCGCCAGGCAGATCATCGTCGGAGACTTCGCGCCGTTCGACCGGCCGCAACACATGTGGGAGAATCTGCAGAACCTCAAAGCCGAGCCGACCGCTTCGCCGACCCGGGTCTACATGAACAAGACGAGCGACGAGATCCTTGAGAACGTGCACAGGCGCGGCCTCTCACCCGCGGAACAATTCGATCTGCCGGCTGACGTCCAGCAGGACATGACCCGTTCGTGGAGCCTTGACGGGATGACTTCAGCGGATGCCTTCGCCCATTACTATGCGAATTTCACCCGTGATCAGCATTATCTCGAGGCCAACCTCACCCGGCTGAAGACGCCCGTGAAGGTGATCTGGGGCGAGAAAGACATCTACATCGCAAGCGAGATGGGCATCGAGTTCGCCGGCAAGATCGGTGCAAAAGTCGACGTCCTGCCCGACATCGGTCATTTTCCACACCTTCAGAAACCGGAACAAACGGTTGAAGAAGTAGGCGCATCATTCAGATAACACTTGATTATCTTAGCGGAAATTCCGAAGCTGCGGCAGTGCCCAGTCGACGAAAGCGCGTACTTTCAACGCGAGAAGCCCCTGTCGCGCGTAGACGATATGAATGGGCTGGGGTGGGCCGTCGAAATCGCGGAGGATGGGAACGAGCGCGCCAGACGCCAGCTCGTCGGGAATCTGATAGTCGAACAGCCGCGCGATCCCCGCCCCGCCGACCGCCGCCGCAACACAGTTTGCCGCGGTATTCACTTCCAGCCGGTTGCGGGGCACCGCTTCCATCGGTGTACCATCGACGTCGAATGTCCAGAAGAATGTTCGCTTGTTGAAGATGATCCCGTCGCGATCGATGAGGTCGCTGGGACGCTCCGGCATGCCATGCCGCTTGAGATAGGCAGGGCTCGCGCAGGTCAGTAGGCGGAATTCCCCGACCTTGGCGGCATGGAGGGCGTTGTCGGCAAGGTCGCCGAGACGGATCGCGATATCCACCTGCTCGGACACGAGATCGACCGTGCGGTCGAGCGACAGAAGGTTCAGCGACACCTCCGGGTATTTGTCCATGAAACTCAGCGCAATGGGCAGCACGTATCGGCTCCCGTATTCGATCGGCATCGTGATCGTCAGCACGCCTCTGGGCGTCTGGTATTCCCCCGACGCTCTTCGTTCGGCCTCATCGAGATCCGCCATGATCTTTCGAGCGGCGTCGACATAGTCGCGCCCGGCATCGGTGAGCTGCAGATTTCGGCTGGTGCGGACGATGAGGTTTGCCCCAAGCTGCCGCTCAAGTTCGGCCACCTTGCGGCTGACGCTGGGCAACGGCGCGTTGAGCTTCCTGCTGCCGGCCGAGATGCTCCCGGCGTCGACGACCGCCAGCAATATGCGCATGGCTTCGAGACGATCCATCGGACACCGCCAATACCACTTGTGTGCAACCCAGCGTAAGACCAGGCTTTAAACATGATGCCGAAAAGTGTGCGCGTCTTTCGGACGACATCATGCTCTAACTCTTAGATTTAGAACAGGATTCAAATTTTCGGCCGACCGCGCCTAAAATTGTCCTGTTCTAGTCAAGCAGCTTGCGTATGGCCATGATCCCCTTTGCAGCATCCGACCAGGATTGACGCCAGATCAAAATGCCGACGCTGAGGATGGTCGCAACAGCGAAGGGGATTGGCCCGAGAAACCAGAAGGCGGCTGCGAAGGTGAAGTAATAAGACCGGACGCCGACACTGAACGATCGAAGCGCAGGGTTCAAAACCAGGGTCAGGGCGTTCGTCCAGCTGGCGATGTCCCTCTCCTCATCGCGGGATGGGCTCGCCCCGATGGCCGCCAGGCAGTAGTTGATCTGCCGGACCGCCCAGATGAAATCGGATAGGCCCCGCAGCAGCGTCGCCATGATCAGCAGGACCTTGCATTGGAAAAACCACGCCGGGTCCTGGGCCGCAAACATCGCGATCAGGCCACCACCCGATCCATAGTTCGGTTCCATGAACAGCGCGCCGCTGAGCCCGACGATGACGATAAGATTGGCGGAGCCGAAGAAGGACGCCGAATTGATCGTGTGCCCAAGGATCGCGGCATCGCCGATGAAGTTGTTGTCTCGCGTCAGCACCTCCCGCATCCAGGCGGCGCGAATGCGCACCATGTCAACGGAAAGGCTGTCGTTCTTCCTCGGCCACCCCGCTGCCATCAAAGGCTCGACGGCCACCCAGACGAGAAGGAAGAAAACGATCGCCGCGATGTTCACAAAATCCATGGTGCCCCCGAACCGAATGTGGATTTTTTCTGAACAGTACTTCGAGCTAACCGCAGCTCCAAGCGACTATCGCCGCCTTACCCTTCAGATCGACACGCCGATGTTCGCGCGTCATGGTCCATCGCTGACTGCCGCGAGGTAACGGGACATCGTCGAAGCCCGAAGCCGAATGTGCTCGATCGCCTGCTGCGGCGTCACGGCCAGGAAACCGACATGGTCGCGTGGGCGTAGCTGGACGAAGGCGTCCAGATCCGAATCCACCACCGTGGCGATCTTGGGATATCCTCCGGTCGTCTGGTGGTCGGCCAGCAGAATGGTGGGAACACCGTCTCCGGCGACCTGCACCGAGCCCCGCACGATCGCTTCCGACGGCATGTCCAGCGCGACGCTTGGCGCAAGCGACGGACCTTGGAGGCGTACTCCCATGCGGTCATAGGCGTCGCTCAGGCGGAAAGGCGATGAGAGGAAATTCGACAAGGTTTCTTTCGAGAAGAACCGATCCTGTGGACCGACCACCACACGCAGCTCGGATCGCGGCCTTGCTATGACCGGACATATGATCGGACCATGTCGACCGTCTCGCACTTCCGGATCGGTGACGGTGATGGTCTGTCCGGCTGCAAGACGCCCGCCGCCGAGGCCGGAGAGACTGTGCGTCGACATGCTGCCCAGCCAGGTCTTCGCCTCGATATGACCGGCGAAGGCCAGATACGTCCAGCTTCCCCAGTGTCCCGGACGAATTGCCAGCCGCTCGCCGGCCCTCAAGGTGGCGACCATCCATGCGCCGCGCTTGTCGCCGGCATGTTCTACGATGAAGCCTCCTCCGGCGACGGCGAACGTAACCTCTCCCGACATGCAGTCGAGAACCAGGCCGCCCATGGAGACTTCGATTGCGGGCTGATCGGCAGGGTTGCCGATGGCGGCGTTGGCGGCTGCAAACGAGGTCCTGTCCATCGGACCGGAGGCCGGAACGCCATAACGCATCAATCCGTGACGTCCTCCATCCTGGACCGCGACGTGAGGACCCGCGAAGTTGATTGCAAGGACGGCTTCGCTCATGCGAGGCACCTCGCGTCGAATTCGGCCCTCGATATGCGGCGAAAACGCACCGCATCGCCGACGTCGAAAAGGAACGGACGTTCGTCGGAAGCGGCGTCGAGGATCTTCGTTGGCGAGCGGCCGATAATCCACCAGCCGGTCGGCATGGTGAGCGTGCTCACCAGGCATTGCGGACCAGCGATCAGCACGCTTCCGGCGGCTATGCCGCGAATGGGCACCGGCTTCCTTGGCTGCTGAATGGCTTCGGGCACGCCTGCAAGGTAGGCATATCCGGGAGCGAAGCCGTACATGAAGACGCTGTAGTCACCGGATAGATGGGCGGATATAACATCTTCCGGCAATAATCCGCTTGCCTCGGCGACAGCGGCAAGATCGGGCGCAAATTCAGGATCGTAGCAGACTTCGACTTCGCGCATCGCTCCGATCGCCTCTGGAACCTCAGCCGTCAGACGCTCGGCAATGGCCGCCTCCGTCGTCCGGTGATCGGCCACGAGCGGATCGAAGCATACGAGAATGCTGGAATAGGCCGGAACGGCTTCGACGAATCCTTCAAAGGGTGCCACCTTCAAGGCGGCATCCAGCTTGACGACCTGATCGTGGATCCGTTTATCGATGGTCGCGCCGAATTCGACGAGCACGGCGTGCCCGCCCACCGGGCGGTAGGTCGGAACGCTGCCGGACGATGCGGACGGGTCCTGTGACACGTCAGTCGGTGCTTTCGATCAGAATGAAATCCGCATCCGCTGCCCGCGTGCAGGTCCCGTAGGCTTCCGGATCGGTGACGGAAGCCTGGGCGATAAGATTGCCTTTGGCCATCACCTGTTTTCCTTTGTCGGTTGAAGGAATGGACCCACCTCGATGCCTGCCTTTAGCAGTTCCTGGCGCACGTGGACGGCCATGGCGAGCGCTCCTGGGCTGTCCCCGTGAACGCAGATCGAGTGCGCATCGAGAGGGATCGGAACGCCGTCGACCGTCGGCATAAGGCCGCTGGACAGGTACCCGATCAATCTAGATGCCGCCTCCGCGGGGTCATGGATCATCGCTCCCGGCAAGGTACGCGGAACGAGCCGACCCGTGGAGAGGTAGCCGCGGTCAGCAAAAATCTCGCTGAAGACGGTCATCCCGGCATCGCGGGCCGCATGCTCCAGCTCTGTCCCGGAGATCGCCAGTATGGCAAGTTCCGGCGAGACCGCTCGGGTTGCGCGGATAATGGCGTCGGCGACCGGCCGTTCGTCGGCCGCCCAGTTGGCGAGTGCGCCGTGCGGTTTGATGTAACGGATGCGGGCGCCTGCCAGAGCCGCAGCTCCCATCAGCGCCCCTGTCTGTGTCGCCACAAGCTGCTCCACTTCCCGGATGCTCAAGGGGATCAGACGCCGCCCGAAGCCCTCGCGATCTGCAAAGCCCGGATGGGCTCCGGCGACGACACCCCGTTCGCTTGCGAGCGTGAGCGTCTCGACCATCGTCGCTGGATCTCCGGCGTGCCCGCCACATGCGATGTTCGCACTGGTGACAACGTCAAGGATCGCCTTGTCGTCGCCCATGCGCCAGGGTCCAAACGCCTCCCCCAGATCAGAATTGAGATCGATTTTCGTCATGATTTCCGTCAACCCCTCGCGCCGGTCTTGTCAGCTTCGTCGCATTCTGGAACGTCGAAGCCGAGGTGGAGCACATCTTCGCCGTACGCGTCAAGAAAACGACGCTGCTGGCTGCGCGCAACGAGCGTGTGTGGTGGTCGCAGGCCCGCGGATTGTCTCGCAGTTGCGTCTGATGGAAACGCGGCTAAGATCGAGGGTGAAATGGTCGACCGCCCTGTCATTGATCGAGCGCGTCGTATTCTTTCAAGAACCGGGGGGCGTAGCCACCTGGCAGCATTGGCGTGCAGACCGGGGATGCGGAATGAGTCTTGTCAACAGAGCTTTGGGAACGTCCGAATTTTCCTTCACCGAAGAGCCCGGCATTTTCACCTGGGACTTGGCGACCGACAAGGTTTATGCGGATTCGGCGCTGGCAAACCTCTTTGGGCTTGATCCCGAAGAGACTCTCACGGGGCTGCCGGTCATAAGATACCTCGACCGGATTCATCCGGACGACAAGCCATCCGTGGCCAAAGCGATTTCAGAATCGGTGATCACAGGAAATCCGTATCGCTGTGATTATCGGGTATTTGATCGAAGCGGGCAAATAGTCGCCGTTGCGGCCTTGGGCCGCTGCTTCAGGGATGAAGCCGGAAACCCGTCGCAATATGCGGGCATCGTATTCCCGACGAATGATCCCGTCCAAAAGGACGAATTGTCCGCTCACTGCAATGCGGCACTGAAAATTGCGCGATCATCCGGTCTGCTGACGACGGCCGATGCGCTTGAAGCGATCGTCAAGGAGCTTGCCAAGCCGATGCCTTCAGACGTCGCGCAGGTTCATTGATTCCTTCCAAAGCGTTGGTTGCGGCATCAGACTTTCGGTGATGGCGATATTGCTGCTATCGGCGACGCGACGCGCGCACTCTGAATTAAAGCATGTCGCGCAAAAGTGTGCCGCGGTTTTGCGACAACGACATGCGTAAAAACAAAGATCTAAAGCGCGAGGAGCGAATCTGAAAGATCGCGACGCGCTTTAGTGACAAAGGAGAGTGGGCATTTCGAGGTGGGTCAACAGTGACAGTGTCACCCCTCCCAAGAGGAATTCGCGTAGTCTCGAATGGCCGAATGCGCCGGCGACGAGCAAATCTGCCTTGCGTTCCAGGGCGGCAGCTTGAATGACGCTGGCTGGCGAGTCTTCCTGCGCTTGCACGGCTGCGATATCGACGGCAAGACCAGCCTCTCGGAGCGCGGTCACAAGGCGGTCTCGCGGGCGCTCGTCAATCTGCTTATCATCGGTGACGGAAATCAGGACGACACGCGAGACCTGTTCCAGCAACAATCTGGCGCCTGTCAGTGCCCGCGCGACAGTGGCTCCTCCATCCCAGGCGACGGCAACAGCCTCAATCCGGCCGCAGAAACTATCCGGGGGAAAAGCAGGAGCGGTCTACCGCTTTCAAACAGCACGCTCTCGATCAGCGGCCTCATCAGCTCAGATGCTTTCAAAATGGAAAGATCATATGCGCGTGAAAGTTCGGCAAGAGTTTGTGCGACAAACGGCTCCCTCGCAGGTTCGATCCTGACCAGCGGTATACTTGTCGTCAAACCGGCCTTTTGGTGAAGGGAGACAGCGACAGCATTCTGAAGGAGCGAAAAGGAGCTTGGGTCTGGATAGGTGGCCAGCGGCAAATGGAATTACGCTTTCACGGCTGATGTCCTCCGAATGATTGGAAGTATCACAGCGTAGAGGTGTCTCCCACGCTTTGACGAAGATCAAGGTCGCTCCACCGCGAAAGCGCGAGCGTGATATGGACCGTCCTCATCAGGAAGCAAGCGGAATTCGTTGGACGAAGCGGCGAAGAGCTATGCTAAGCGATGAAGTGCGGAGCGCGATTGAATATCAGCACGGCGCGGAGCAAACTCGTCCGGACGCCGTCGAGCAGCAGCTTGCGGATGAACAGCAATGGCATATACGGCGCAGCGGCCTTCGATGAATCGGCCGGCGCGTCTGGACCCCATCGGATGGTGACATCATTGGTAACGACGGAAGCATTCCAGCGCCTCAGTCTGGCGCTTGCAATCGGCATTCTCGTCGGCATTGAGCGCGGGTGGCGGGATCGTGAGGCTGCGCCAGGCAAAAGAGTAGCCGGTATCCGCACCTATGGCCTGTCAAGTTTCCTCGGCGGTTTCTGCGGTTTCCTGCAGCCTGTGACTGGTCCGATTCTGCCGACAGTTATCTTTATATTCTTTTGCATCACGGTTCTCCTCTTCAGCCGCATGCAGGCGGCACAAGAAGAGGATTACAGCGCCACCGGTACCATTGCGGCCCTTGCGGTCTTTGCGCTGGGCTTTGGTGCGGTTGTGGCGGATATGACGGTAACGGCCGCCAGCGCTGTGGCAATAACCGCCCTTCTTGCAGCGCGGGAGCCGTTGCATGGATTTCTTCGCCGATTGACCTGGCTTGAACTCAGGGCCGCCCTGATCCTGCTGACGATGACCATCGTCATCCTCCCTATTCTTCCCAACGAACCGATTGATCCTTGGCAGACAATCAATCCTTTCGAGCTTTGGATGATGACGATCCTGGTAGGAGCCGTTTCCTTTGCCGGTTATATACTCATCAAGCTGAGCGGCGCCCGCGCCGGAATACTGCTGACCGGGACCAGCGGCGGCATCGTCTCCTCGACGGCCCTGACGCTTTCCTTTGCCCGTCAATCGAAGCAGATGCCTGCCCTCTCGCCACTCCTCTCGGCGGGAGCAATGCTGGCGGGAGCCGTTTCTCTCGCCCGCGTGCTTTTGATTTGCGGCGTTATTGCACCAGCTGTTTTAAGGGATCTTGCTCCATTACTGGCTCCGGCTGCTGCCAGCCTCGCCATAGCAGGCGGCTTCGCCGCATTGCTGCAGCGCACGGATGACAGCACCGATTTTTCACCCCGAAACCCGCTCGAGGTGATGGTCGTGCTGCGCTTCGCGCTCGTTCTCGCCGCCGTAACAGTCCTGACGCGAATGACCTTGATCGTCTTTGGAACTCAGTCGCTGATCGCGCTTGCGTTCATCACAGGACTGGGCGATCTCGACGCGATAACGCTTGCCGTTGCGAAACTGTCATCTATCCAGGTGCCTGCAGACGCAGCCGCTCGCGCCATAGCGGTCGCCGCTTTCGCCAATCTCCTTGCGAAAGCCGTTCTTGCAGCAAGTGTGGGGAGCATCGCCTATGCTGTTCGTTTCGCGATCGCCGGCACTGTCGCGACTTTCGCCGGAATTGCTGGCTTACTTCTAGCATGAGCGCTTGTTCGCGTATCAATCGCCGCCCGCACCAGACAGTCACCATCAACGCCGATCCGTCACTGCCGTCTCACTTCATGGATATGGCCGGCAAACCCCGCAAGCAACACGCCGAGCGGAAGACGCCGAACCAGCCTGGCCGCAATGAAGGTTGCGCCGATCGCCGCGGCAAGTTTCAGCCAGGGATAGTCGCCGAGCTGGACATGGGCGCTAGCATCGACCGATGTGGCTTTGGCTTTCAACGCCGCTTCCGCGTCCTCGCGCAGCACACCCATGCGGGCATTCAGCAGCCTTACCTCGTGCTGCAGGGCGTTCAGGCTCTCGTCGGCCTTCTCACGCGCCGTCTGCTCAGCGGCATCGGCAAAGGGCGGATCGCCTTCCGCGATCAGTTCGTCGGGGTCAGGGGCGAGGCCGTGGCGGTTGATGGATGATTGCATCGGTATGTCCTCGAATAGGTGTGCGAGAGGAAATGAGGCCCTGCATTGCGGCCGGGCCTCATAATGTCAGTGGTCACGCCGGAAACCTTGGCTCTGGTGAGACCCGCCCTGGGATTGCGACTGGCTTTGCGATTGCCGATCGGCATCGTCCGATGGCCTCGAGCTACTGCCGGGCAAGGTATAGGCACGCACTTTGGCGCTTCCATGCGCGGTGTCCCGCATTGCCACCGGGCGCGTATCGTCGAATGCGCTCTCGGACACGGCGAGGTTTTCCGAGGCTTTGCCGCCCTGGGCCGATCCGGCAAAACCGGTATTGGATGCGCCTTGTTGCCTGTCCTCCAACGACCAGAGATCCGCGCGCTCATCCATGTCGATGCTGCCTTCGTCGTCCAGGATATCGTGGACGGTCTCGTAGAGCGCGTCATCGATATCATTGACCTGGACGAGGAAGCCGCCTCGCCGCAGCCCTTCTGCATAGACCGCACGATCCTCGTCGGGGAAGAAGAAGTCTGCCAGCGCGTCGAAGAAGCCGCTGCGGTCGTCACTCATTGCGCCGACATTTTTTGCGTCCGCCTCATATCCGGGCATCAGCCTTATTCTCGCAACCGGCACGCCCGCGTCTTCAAGACGCGAGACGGCGGATTCTGCGTCCGATCGGCTGTCGAAGAATGCAGCAAGGCTGCTGCCGCCTGTCGAGCCTGAAAAGGCCGGGTTGGTATCATTGTAAATGCTGCCCATGGGACTCTCCTCTCGATGTCTGGATCCAGCCGCCAATCCGAAGTTTGGCCGAAGTCTGGTTTCCTGACTTGAAGAACCGGCGGCTGAGTTGAATGTTCCAAGGGAATGGCGAATGCTCCGCCGTATCGCCTGCTGTTTCATTGCCGCCTGCCATTTCGGCGCGCAGACTCGCAAATTACGCCGCTTGCGAAATCGCTCAGCGGTTGACGTCAAACCTTCGAAACGCTAGCACGGCTTTGACGCATTGGGGATAATTCATATGGACATGTTTACGGCAGCCGGTATGACGGCTTTGCTGCAGGTCATTGCTATCGACCTGGTTCTCGCCGGCGACAACGCCGTGGTTATCGGTCTTGCTGCTGCCGGCCTCGAGGCGACGCAGCGCCGCAAGGCGATCATCGTTGGCATTGTGGCCGCGACCGTTCTGCGTATTCTCTTTGCCAGCGTCGCAGTCTATCTGCTGGCGATCGTCGGCCTGCTGCTGGCCGGCGGCCTGCTGCTGCTCTGGGTCTGCTGGAAGATGTGGCGCGAACTTCGCGCCGGCCATGGCGAGAATCACGAAGCGGTGGGTGGCGAAGGCGCGCCGAAAAAGACCTTCTTCCAGGCGGCGACCCAGATCGTCATTGCCGACGTCTCGATGTCGCTCGACAACGTGCTGGCCGTTGCCGGTGCTGCGCGCGAACATCCGAGCGTACTGGTCATCGGTCTTGCCCTGTCGATCGCGCTGATGGGTATTGCCGCAAACCTGATCGCTCGCCTGCTCACCAACCATCGCTGGATCGCCTATGTCGGCCTGCTGATCATCCTCTATGTCTCGCTCGACATGATCCATCGCGGCGGCGTCGAACTGCTGCCCTACGTGCAAGCGAGCGGGTTCAAGCTTTAAGAGCCTTTCCTGGTCAGATTGAAGCATTCTGTTGGCTCAAACGGAGTCGGATGGTCGACCGGCTGGCGCGCGTCGTAGCCATGCTCTACGGCCAAGCCGGCCGGTCGATCAGCCGGTCCGTTTCAGCCAACCTTCCCGCAGATTTGCCCGACAAATCTGCAAGACTTAGAATCGCCGGACGCACCTATTGCTTCGCATGGCGAAGCAGTGCGGCCGGTGGGCCGGGCATCTTTGCGCCAGGACAAAGGCGATCGGCTCGGACGTACCAAGGGGTATGCCCGTCGCCAATCGCTTCTGGCCTGACGAAAAGCTGCTCCGGCAGAATGCTTCAAGCTGACCAGGAAAGGCTCTAAATCCTGACCTCGGTCTCGAAGCTCATCTGGTCATACGCCGGCACCACATGGTCCGGCGTCTCAGCCATCACCACGTCGTAATCGAGCGGCGTGTGCATATGGGTGAGGATCGCCCGTTTGGGCTTCAGCCGGCTGATCCAGTCGAGCGACTGTTCCAGCGACAGATGGCTCGGATGGTAGGTATATTGCAGCGCGTCGATGATCAGCATGTCGAGATTTTGCAGCTTCTCGACGGTCTGCGGCGGGAAATCGCTGATATCGCTGCAATAAGCCACATCGCCGATGCGGAAGCCGAGCGAGTGGATATCCCCATGCTGCTGGATATGCGGATGGAAGGCGATCGTTCCGCCGGGACCATGAATTTCGACGGGCGCGTCTAGGTTTTCGATGACGATCGGCAGCACGATCGGCGGGTAATTGCTGCCCGGCGGCGTTTCCAGGCAATAGCCGAAGGCTTCCCGCAATCTGTCCATGGTAAATTGGTCGGCAAAGATCGGCACCCGGCGCCGGGTATTGTGAAAATAGCCGCGCAGATCGTCGATGCCATGAATATGATCTGCATGCGGATGGCTGTAGAGCACGGCATCGACATGGTCGGCCCCTGCCCTGATCATCTGCTCGCGAAAATCCGGCCCGGTATCGATGACGACGGTGGTGACACCGCCATCGGGTGCGAATTGCTGCACCATGAAGGCAGCGCGCGTGCGCCGGTTCTTCGGATTGTCGGGATTGCAGGCGCCCCAGTCGCCGGTGATGCGCGGTACGCCCGGTGACGACGAACAGCCGAGAATGGTGAAACGCCGCCGGTAGAGCACGCCGCTAGATCCTCGGCATCTTCGAGAACAGGCGGAAAGCGTTCCCTGTCGTGATCCGCGCGACCTCTTCGGTGGCAAGGCCGATCGTATCGGCGAGCACCTCGGCCGTGTTGACGACATAAGACGGCTCGTTGCGCTTGCCGCGCCAGCGCTTTGGCGCCAGATAGGGCGCGTCCGTTTCCACAAGCAGCCGATCATGCGGGATCGTCCTGGCGATCTCGCGCAGCTCTTCCGACTTCGGGAAGGTCAAAATGCCGGAGAAGGAGATATAGCCGCCGAGTGCGACGCCGGTCTTGGCAAGCTCCGGGCCTGCGGAGAAGCAGTGGAGGATGAAGGGGAAGGCCCCCTTCCCGCTTTCCTCGGTCAGGATCGCAGCCATGGCCTCGTCGGCGCTGCGGCTGTGGATGACGAGCGGCAGCTGGGTTTCGCGCGCCGCCGCGATGTGCCGACGAAAACCGGTCTGTTGATCCTCAGGCTTCTGCGTGTCGTAGAAATAGTCGAGACCGGCCTCGCCGATCGCGACCACCTTCTCATGGGCATAGGCGAGACGCACCAGCTCTTCCGTCTCAATATCCAGCTCTTCGTCGGCATTGTTCGGATGCGTGCCGACCGAGCAGAATACCGAGGGATATTTCTCCGTGATGGCAAGCAGCGTCTCAAGCTTGCGCACCCGCGTCGAGATCGTCACCATCTGTGCGACGCCGGCCCGATGCGCGCGCGCAACGATCTCGTCCCGCTCCGCCTCGAAGTCGGCGAAATCAAGATGGCAATGCGTGTCGATCAGCACGGCCTCAAGCCTCCGGAGCCACGTAGCGCGGAAAGACCGGCGTCGGCGCTTCGAGCGCCGTTCCCGCAACCAGACGGCCGGCTTCGCCGAGGGCAGCAAAATCGCGTTTGTCTGCAGCTGCGGCGACCAGATCGAGCAGCTTGGCCGATGATTCCGGCATGAAGGGCTGCAGCAGGATGGCGATCTGGCGCACCACTTCGGCAGTCACATAAAGCACCGTGCCCATACGCTCCGGATCGGTCTTCTTCAGCGCCCACGGCGCCTGGCCGGCGAAATAACGGTCGGTCTCGGAGACGACCGAAATGATCGACGCGAGCGCCCGGTGGATCTGCTGCTTGCCCATATCCTCGCGGGTCGAGGCATGCAGCGCATCGACCTCAGCCAGCATGGCCCTGTCCTCGTCGTTGAGCGCCCCGCATTCCGGGATCTTGCCGTCGCAATTCTTGACGATCATCGACAGCGAGCGGCTGGCGAGATTGCCGATGCCGTTGGCAAGGTCTGAGTTGATGCGGGTGCGGATCGCCTCTTCGCTATAGCTGCCGTCCTGGCCGAAGGAGACTTCGCGCAGGAAGAAGTAGCGCACCTGGTCGAGGCCGAAGTGGTTCACCAGATTGACCGGATCGACGACGTTGCCGAGCGACTTCGACATCTTCTCGCCCTTGTTGAGCAGGAAGCCGTGGGCAAAGACCCGCTTCGGCAGCGGCAGCTTCGCCGACATCAGGAAGGCCGGCCAGTAGACGGCGTGAAAGCGGATGATGTCCTTGCCAATGATGTGCACATCGGCCGGCCAGTATTTCGCCCGCGGGCCGTTCTTGTCCTCGATATAGCCTGTCGCGGTGATGTAGTTGGTCAGCGCGTCGACCCAGACATACATCACGTGGGCCGGATCGTTCGGCACCTTGATGCCCCAGTCGAAGGTCGTGCGCGAGACCGAGAGGTCCTTGAGGCCCGACTTGACGAAGGAGATCACCTCGTTGCGGCGCTCGGCCGGGCCGATGAAATCAGGGTTCGCCTCATAATGCGCAAGCAGCTTCTCCTGGTATTCGGAGAGCTTGAAGAAATAGCTTGCCTCTTCCACCCACTCGACAGGCGTGCCCTGCGGCCCGTAGCGCACGCCGTCGGCGCGCAGCTCCGTCTCGTTTTCCTGGTAGTAGGCCTCGTCGCGCACCGAATACCAGCCGGCATAGCTGTCCTTGTAGATGTCGCCACTGTCGGCCATCAGCTTCCAGATGTTGCGCGACGTCTCGTGATGACGCTCCTGCGTGGTGCGGATGAAATCATCGTTCGAGGCGTTGAGCAGCGTCGCCATCGCCTGGAATTCGCCGGAATTGCGGTCGGCGAGCGCCTGCGCGGTGATTCCCTCGGCGCGCGCCGTCTGCTGCATCTTCTGGCCGTGTTCGTCGGTGCCCGTCAGGAAGAACACATCCTTGCCGTCGAGGCGCTGGTAGCGCGCCATCGCATCCGTCGCGATCAGCTCATAGGCATGTCCGATATGCGGCTTGCCGTTAGGGTAGGAAATCGCGGTGGTAATGTAGAAGGGTGTCTTGTCTGTCATGGCGGCCAATGTCCGGCTAACTCTATAAAAATGGTCAGCCGCTCTTAGCGCATGTCACCGTCAAGCGAAACATCAAGTTTTACCGCCGCCAATGATTTCCGAGACGATGGGGGCGTGAACTTGACTCAGCTTCCGCCGCAATCTACCCGTCATGGAAAAGAGGGCGGGACAGAGCGAAGTGCCAGTTTTCATCTATCGGAATGGTCGTCGCTGCGCGCCGTCAGGGGCGCTTGTTTGACATTCGAGCCGCTCTATTCGCTTTCCGGCCTGTGTGTCGGCGCGCTCGTCGGCATCACCGGCGTTGGCGGCGGTTCGCTGATGACGCCCCTGCTTGTGCTGCTCTTCGGCGTCCATCCCGCCACCGCCGTCGGCACCGATCTTCTCTATGCGGCGATCACCAAGACGGCAGGTACGGCCGTTCACGGCATGCATGGGCGGGTTAACTGGAAGATCGTCGGCAGCCTTGCAGCCGGCAGCCTGCCGGCCGCCCTGCTGATGCTATGGCTGCTGGCCGGCGTCGATCGCAAAAGCATCGGCGTGACCAATACCATCACAACGGCGCTTGGCTGGCTTCTCGTCATGACCGCGATCATGCTGGTCTTCCGAGGCCCGATCCTCGAACTGGCGCGCCGCGCCATCGGCGATCGCACGCCGCCAAAGCCGACGACCATCCTCGCCCTCACCGTCATTCTCGGCTTCGTTCTCGGCGTCCTCGTCACCTTGACCTCGGTCGGCGCCGGCGCGCTGGGTGTGACGATCCTGCTGGTCCTCTATCCCAGGCTCGATGTGCGCGAAATCGTCGGTTCCGATATCGTCCATGCGGTACCGCTCACCTTGATCGGCGGCACGGGCTATTGGCTGATCGGCGAGATCGACTGGCCGATGCTGTTTGCCCTGTTGATCGGCTCTATCCCCGGCATCATCATCGGCAGCCTTCTGGCGCCGAAACTGCACGAACGCACCATCCGCATCGTCCTTGCCGCCACGCTTGCAGTCGTCGCATTGAAGCTGCTGACCGGCTGATCAAAGCGCGATGCCGAAAAACGTCAGCGGTGACGCGCTTTAAAGGCCCGGCTGCTTGATATCGGCGAGAATGCTGATGATCGTCTGCTTGCGGTCGAGGTTGTAGCCATCGGAAATGGTGAGCCGCTCGGTGATCTCGGAATAGAGCCGCGCCAGCCGCTCCGCCGCGGCGATCTGCCCCTCGCCGGCCGCCGCGCGCGCGCGGTTCATGATGTCGTCGCCGACATGGCTGACGAAGAAATCGAAGATCGTGTCGCTTTCCCGACCCGAAAGCGCGTCGGCCAGCCGATGCATCGCCTTGCGGGCTGTCGGCCCCTCGGCGGCTAGCATCTCGTCATAAGCGGCGATGATCTCGCCGCCGCCGTAGTTCAGGAGCTTCAGCGCCTCACCGACGCTGCCCTTGGCGGCCGAAAGCACCGCCCCGCCCTCGCCTGATATGCCGAGATGGGCAAGGGCTGCGACGAGTTCATCGTCGGCAAGCGGCGCCAGTTTCAGCGGCAGGCAACGCGAGCGGATCGTCGGCAGCAGCCGTCCCGGTGCATGCGACAGCACCAGGAACAGCGCCCGCTTCGGCGGCTCTTCCAGGATCTTCAGGATGGCGTTGGCCGCATTTCGGTTCATGTCGTCGGCCGGATCGATGATGACGATCCGCCAGTTGCCGGTGCCGGATGTCTGCGAGAAGAACTTGCCGGCGCGGCGCACCTCGTCGACGGTGATTGCCGATTTCACCTTGCCGGTCTTTTCGTCCACCGGCCGGGCAAGATGCAGCAGATTATGCGAGGCGCCCGACGCGATCTGCCGGCTGACGGAAGAGGCTAGATCAGGGTCGCCGATTGTCTCCGGCGCTGTCTCGGGATCGGGATGCGAGAGCACGTGATTGGCAAAGCGGAAGGCGAGCGTCGCCTTGCCGATGCCTTCCGGCCCCTCGATCAGGACGGCGTGGTGGCCCTTGCCGGACCGGTAGGACTGCGCAAGGAAGGCTTCCGCCTCCGCATGCCCGAACAGCCTGGTATTTTCCCCCGGCCAGATGGCGCCGTCGAGCAGTCCGGGCCTTTCCTCACTCATGATGGGCTTCACTCATGGTGGGCGGCTTCCGGCATTCGCGCGCGGCCTGCGGGCGACAGCAGCTGTTTGACGATCGCCAGGATCTCGGCGGCGATCGCCTCCTCCGTCTGCATGGCGTTGACCACGTGGCAGCGCTCCGGCTCGCGGGCAGCGATATCGAGAAAGGCCTCGCGCCGTTTCTCATGCGTTTCCAGCCGCTCCTTCTCGAATCGATCGGGAGCATCGGCCGCGGCGCGCTTCTGCGCCCGTTCCAGCCCGACCTTGGCGGGGATGTCGAGAATCACGGTACAATCCGGCATGACGCCGTTGATGGCGATGCGCTGCAGCGTCTCGATGAAATCGGGCTCGAGATTGCCGGTGATACCCTGATAGACGCGGGAGGAATCCATGAAGCGGTCGCAGAGCACGACCTTGCCTGCGGCCAGGGCCGGCCGGATCACCTCTTCGACATGGTCGTTTCGGGCCGCTGCAAAGAGGATTGCCTCCATCCGCGTGCCGAAGGCTTCGGCAGCCCCCGACAGCAGCACGTGGCGCACGGCCTCCGCGCCCGGCGATCCGCCTGGTTCGCGCGTCATCAGCACGTCGTGACCTTCGCCCTTCAGCGCCTCGGCGAGGCGGCGGATCTGCGTGGATTTCCCAGCGCCTTCCCCGCCTTCAAACGTAACGAACAATCCCGTACCGGATGACAATGACAATTTCCCGCATTCCAGGCGCCGCACGCGCCCCGCTCCTTCTATCTATCCGAAGATATCAGGGAGGAAAACCTTTCGCCGCGGCGACATATTCACCTTTCCCGGCAAATTGCATGGAAACAGCTCGTCAGACGGGCGCGGGCTTGTCCCAGAGCCAGGAGAAGAACAGCGATTCGCCGAGTTCCAGCATGGCGTCGACCGCCCGGCTGCTGAGCGAGCCCTCGCCGACCGCCTGCACCGTATAAAGCGGCACTTCCCTGAGCAGCCGGCTGCCGGCGAAAATCCTCAGCGTGCCTGCCTGGGTATCCGGCTTGACCGGCGCTGCCAGCGGCCAGCGATAGATGATGCGCGCCGACAATCGGTCAGGATTGCTGATCGGAATATAGACGCTGACCGGCGCCTTGGCGACGAGATCGACGGTGCGGGCCGTGCCGCCGTAGACGCTGGCAGCACCAATTACTTCCTTCTCGCCGAAGATCTGCCGGTTCTCGAAGGCCGTCAGCCCCCATTCGAGTACGCGCTTGGCTTCCTCGGTCCGCTCCTTGTCGGAGGCGATGCCTGCAAGCGCCACAAACAGCCGCCTGCCGTCGCGCTCAACCGAAGCGACGATCGAATAGCCCTCGCCCTCGGTAAAGCCAGTCGCCAGCCCGTCGGCGCCGATATCGAGCCCGAGTAACGGGTTGCGGTTGCGCTGGAAGATCTTGTTCCACTCGAAATCCGGCTGCGCGAAATAGGGATAAAGGTTCGGATAGGTCTGCTGAAGGGCGGCGGCGAGCGTCACCATCTCGCGTGCCGTCACCTTGCTCTTGCCATCGGGAAGGCCGGTGGAATTGCCGAACTCCGCCTTCTCCATGCCGAGTTCGCGGGCTCGCCGCGTCATTGACACGGCAAATTGCTGCTCGCTTCCGGCCATGCCCTCGGCGAGGATGATGCAGCTGTCATTGGCGCCCTGGATGGCGACACCCTTGATCAGGTCCTCGACGCGCACGCGCGATTTCAGGCTGGCAAACATCGTTGCCGCCCGCGACGGCGCGCCGCCCGTCCGCCAAGCATATTCGGAAACGGGATATTCGGTGTCGAGCGTGATCTGGCCCTTGGTCAGCGCCTCGAAAACGAGGTCCATCGTCATCAGCTTGGCGAGCGAGGCCGGCGAAAAGCCTTGATCCTCGTTCTTGGCGAGAAGCACCGTGCCGGTGGTAGCCTCGATCATATAGGCCTGCGCCACCTTGGTGGCGAAACCGGCGGCACCGCCATCGGCTGCAAAGGCTCCGGTGGCGAACGGCATCAGGCATGCAAGCAGGCGAAGCGCGGGCTTCAGCATCGCAATTTCCACTTATGGAGCGGCGTATATCGGAAGGTTAGAGCGAGGGGGAATCCGATGCAATGCCATGCTCAGCGGGCGGCGAACTTTGCCTGCTGGCGCTTGGCGGAGGCAAGGATGGACTCTTGGGTCAGCCCGTCATTGCGCACCATCACCGCGTCGAAGGCGAGATCGACGGTCACCGTTTTCACCTCTTCGTTCTGATAGCCGAGCGCCAGCGAATTCTGGGGCCGCTCATAGGGCATCGGACCGATCTCCGGCAGCACGACCATCTGGTCAATCGCCTGCGCGCCATTGTTGAAGGACGGTGCCGATGGCGCCACCAGAACATGGGCAGCCGGTGCCAGAGCGGGTGCTGCGGCGGCTGCCGCAATGTTGCGGGCGCTCGGCGTCGAGCCGGCATAAGAAGTCGCCGACCTCGGCACCGGTACGTTGGCCGGCGTCTCGTAGTTTTCCGAACTCTGCAGCTGGTCGCGGGTGATCTTGCGGCTGTTGGAGGCGACCATCACGCCGGTTGCGATCTGGCCTTCCGGATTGACGCCGGGAATGCGGCTGCCCTTCGGCGCGTAGGAAGCCATCAGATAGGGCATGTCGTGGCCGTCCATGCGGGCGCGGCCGACATATTGCACGCGTACCTTGCCGGTGCCGCTGTGCTGCAGGTCAAGCATGTCGGCCGTCTTGTTGGAAAGGTCGATGATGCGGCCTTCGTGATAGGGGCCGCGATCGTTGACGCGCACGATGACGGAAGAACCACTTTCGAGATTGGTGACGCGCGCATAGCTCGGCAGCGGGAAGGTCGGATGTGCGGCGGAAAGATGCATCTGGTCGTAGACTTCGCCGTTCGCCGTCAGGCGTCCATGAAAGGCCGAGCCATACCAGGAGGCGACGCCGACCTTGTTATAAGCAAAATCTTCCTTCGGATAATACCACTTGCCCTTCACCTCGTAGGGGTTGCCGACGATGTAGCGGCCGCCGCCCTTGGGGATGTTGTTGCCGGTGGCGACCCGCGGGCTCGCCTTCACGCCATATTCGGATTCGGAGAAATATTCTTTGCCGTGGGCTTTTTTCTTCGGCACCGCCTGCGTCGTGCCGCAAGCCGCAACCGTCGCACACATCGCCGAGATCGCCAGCCACCGTGCTGCCGTTGCGAAAGACGCCGCCCCGTAATCCAGTTTCATATGCCCCACGCCGCTCAAAGATCGCTATGGTTAAGGAACCCTGCCCCATCCTGGGGCAATAGCGCCTTATTCCCGCCCGCCTAACGAGGCTTTAATCTTGCTAAGTTCGTGGCAATTTTACGAACAATTTCGCGGCGATAGCGACAATTCTAATGATTATGGTTTATAAATCACTAACGAAAGCCCTGCCGCCCTGCCTTTCCGCCGCCGCAATAAGGCCAGAAATCAACGTGCCAATCCGGGGCATATGGTGAACATCCGGGCGCTTCCGGACGCCCCCAAAGCTCCATATTGAAACGCGGCCCGCGCGTATTTGATGCGCCGCAACGGGGCGGCGCTTCCTTCTGTATGGGAACGAATTGTCCGCCACGGGCTTTGAAGGTTTAGACCTTTGGAGGATCACCATGAACGATGAAACCATTATGCAGCTCGACACGATCAGCCAACAGTTGCACGCCAGATCGCGCGCGCTTTCCCAACTGGATAACGACAACGACATCGCAATCCTGATGTCAGCGCTAGCAGCGACGATGGAGGCGGTCCGATCTCTTTGCGAGGATATGAACCAGCTCAACGGTCCCAAGGGCCTTGGATCTGACGGACACTAAATCTCTCATGTCTCCGGCGCAATTCACAGAAAGCTTGCGCCCGGAACGATACGCGCGAATCGCTCATCTTCGACTTGGATGGGAAGCCGTGGGCCGCCGCCTATGCTGCCGGCGGGCGATAGCGAATCGACTTCGCCTTTTCCAAAGCTTCGATCGTATCCTCGACGCTGAGGAGGACAGTGGTCTCCATGGAGCTGAGCGCGCCTCCTGCGCCGATCGCCAGTGCGACGGCCGCCATCGATACGTTATCAGGCGCCTCCCACAGATTCCAACCATCATGCTCGCCGAAGGCGTACCAGAAGCCATGCAGCTTTCCGCCCACGGATTCAATGTAGCTACGTGCCGCCTCTCGGCGATCCTCGGGGTTTTCGATCATTCGCGCCCAGGTCTCGGGCGTGTAGCTGAAACGCGTGAGATACATGGCCATGGTTTGTTTCCTCCGCCAGAACAACACAGTTAACGCTCAAGTCGGGGAGAACGCGAGTCATTTCCAATATATGGAACGGGCTCCCAGCGGTCTCGGTCGGCAGTCTCCAGAAGAGCAGCGAGTCCCGCCGTCGGAAGATGGCGCAGCGTTCATCGAAAAGTAGATTTTAGCCGTTATTCGGACCCCGCTTCTCATCTCACATCGGGTTCCGGCAATGGATCTTGCGACAGTCCTTCTTCTACACAAGTCTTCCTTCATCGTCGGAGCGATCTGCTTCTTCTATGTGAGATGGCGTTCCGGAACGACGCCGGGGCTCGGCGTACTTGCCGTGGGTTTTGCTTTGCTCGCGATCGCCTCAACGCTGGCAGGGTGGGACGAGAGCCTTCACATGTCCGATAATGCCAGGACGTTCTGGAGTTTTGCACTGGGCGCCAATGGTTACGGGCTGATGACAGTTGGGCTTTTCGGCCTCAGCCGGCGTCAGAATTCTCTACGAGATTGGTGGCCGTTGCTCCTGCCCGTCATCCTGATGCTGAGTGCGGCGATCACGCCATGGTATTTGAACAATGAATTGAGAGCATCCGTGTTCAATGGCAGCGCCGCCATTCTGCTTGCCTTGTCGGGTTTCGTGATCGCCCGCGACTTCTTCAACGAGCGTCTTACCGCGCGGCTTGGCCTCTCCGCTTCAATATGGGTGGCGACGTCTCTCTCTGCATTGGTCGTCGTTGGTTTCATCTTTCCAGACGATGCGCCTCTTCCCCCGCGCTACGCTTTCTTTCTGCTGATTATCTGTCATTTCGCAGTGGCTCTGTTCGTGCTCGTCCTCGTGCAGGAAAGAACCGAAGAGAAGCTTATCAGACTTGCAAATACCGATATGTTGACTGGCATTCCCAACCGGCAGCATTTCTTCAATTCCCTTCCGAAATGCCTCGCCCCCGGGGACGCCTTCGTCCTCATCGATATCGACCTTTTCAAGCGTGTTAACGATATGTACGGACACGACAAAGGTGATGTCGTTCTCACAAATGTTGCCCGGACAATTGCTCGGAGTGCCCCCTCTTCCTGCGTGTTCGGCCGGCTGGGCGGCGAGGAATTCAGCCTCTTTCTTCGCGGCCAAACGCAATCTTCTGCTTTTGCGCTCGCTGAGCGCATACGCGAGGCTGTCAACGCCGTGAGCCTTGTCTTCGAAGGAAATCAGGTCACACCTTCTGTCAGTGCAGGTGTGGCACTTTGGGAAGCGGGGCTGACCGAACAAGACGTCCAGAAGCGTGCAGATCAGGCGCTCTACATTGCCAAAAACAAGGGTCGCAACAGGGTTGAGTTGTTCAGTAGCGTCGGGCTGACCTCCAGCGTCCTTGCGCCGGAACCTCTACCGGCTCGCGCAGGCTGAAGAACAGCGGAAGCTCGGCTCTCTCGAGCTAGTCGCACGTCATGGCGAAGATGCTGGCAAATGCTGCAGAGCACGTTGACGCTGCTATCAAAGCTGCTAAAAAGCCAGCCATTGAGTGATTGGGTCGCAAATCGGTAGCAATGGCCGGTTCGTAGACATCGACAGCATGTTGATGTCTCAACCTTTTCAATCAGATGGAAGAGTGTCCGAGTGGTTTAAGGAACCGGTCTTGAAAACCGGCGTACGGGAAACCGTACCGTGGGTTCGAATCCCACCTCTTCCGCCATGTTCTATTGATTTTGTTGCAAAATTTCCGCTTTCCGCGCGAGAATTGCACGCTTGTCATAACCCCGCTTTTAGTATGAAAACCGCCAGCTGGTGGGCTGGCGGCGCATTTGTTGAGCACCAAGGTTGGTTTCAGTGGCGCTGCCGGCTAAAAATCGAAATACACGGTCACACCTGACCGACGACGATCGGGGTAACGGTCGCGATAGCCGTAATAGTCGCGACTGCCGTAATACCGCGGACGATAGCACGAGCCGTAATACCGACAGTCGCGGTAAGCGTACCGGTGTTTCTTCCGGTGGCCATACGCATGTCCATTACCGTGGCGACGGTGTTTGACCTGCTCGACGTCGGGTGTGTGCATATGTACTGCGTTCGGCACGACGATCGGCGCGGCGTTCAGCGGCAGGGCGAAAGATGCAGACAAGATCATGGCTGCAAGTGAGGAATAAAGCATCTTCATCGGCGCATCCTTTCAGGCTGCGATTCTGGGTTAATAAGCATTAACCTCCGATGAACGGCAGCGAGCATCCCAGAAAACACCGGCCGGCACGCCGCTGGTGTGGTCGCGGGTGGTGATCGCCGGCCTATGGTGTTGGTCCCGCCGCCGATGCGGCACCTCAGGAAGGTTGGCCTTCCCTGAGGGCAATAGATGAGTTTCACCCTCCTCCTTTGCGTCGACGATGAGATGATATACAGGCAGCAACAGGACGCGACCGCCATTAACTTAAGAATGGGGTCGGGCGGCAGATTGACGTCACGTCGCTGCCACGAGATCACGTGGCCGTCCTGTGGTCGGCGTGCGCGCAGCTTGATTCTGTACGAGAGCAGCAGTCGCCTATCTCGACTGAGATGTTATTATTGGGGCTGCAACGGCAAGGGAAATGACTTTGTCGGCAGCGCTCCTAGGTCTTCAGGTTTCCAATTTGGTATACCCGGCGTCTTAGGCGGCCCAACAAGCGCGAGGCTCCTTTTATGATCGTTCAAGCTTGCATCAACGGCGCACGTCCGAGCGATTTCCATCCCCTCCTTCCCCTGACGATCGATGCCATGGTGCGTGATGCCACGGCTTCGGTTGCTGCCGGCGCTGCGGAGCTCCACGTTCATCCGCGCGGAGCCGATGGCAAGGAGAGCCTTGCCGCCGTCGACGAGACTGTCGGCGCGATCCGCCGTATCTGCCCGGGAACGCTGATCGGCGTGTCCACGGGCGCCTGGATCGAAGGTGATCGGGAGAAAACGCGGGAAGCCATCCGCCAATGGGATGTCCTGCCGGATTATGCCTCGGTGAACCTCTCCGAAGACGATGGCCCCGGCGTCATGCAGCTGCTGCGGCAGAAGGGTGTCGGCATTGAAGTCGGGCTGGCATCGGTCGCCGATGCGGAGCGCTACATCGGCCTCGATGATCATGAGCGGGTCTTTCGCGTGCTCATCGAGCTCGATGACGAACAGGATCCGCAACACGCATGCGATATCGCGGACGGCATTATCAAGGTGCTCAGGGATAGCCGAGTCAATCGGCCCATTCTTCTGCACGGTTTCGACGACACCGTCTGGCCCTTCGTCAGGTTGGCGCGCGAGCGGCGCTACTCCACCCGTATCGGCCTGGAAGATGGCAAGCACCTCCCGGATGGGACGATTGCCAACGACAATGCCGCGCTCGTCACTGCGGCCGTTGCGATCTTCCGTGGCCACTCGAACTGATCCTGATATGTGGGCGGTCAGGCGGCAGCCCGGAACCTCTTCGGCGCCATCGAGGCCGGTATCGTCAAGGCGCAGAATGTTTCGAAATACGGGCTCGGCGATGTCGATGTTTCGCCTGACAGCCCTCACGAGAAGTACGCGTATATCAGGACGCCGATAGAACCCCAGAAGATGAGCGGCGCCAGTATCATCCCCGCAACGATCATTTTAGTCACAGCAAAACTCCGAGCACCTCCACGCATGCCGAAGCAACCTATTGCATCGATGGCAAGTTGCTATGGGCACGAAGTCCGGGATGGATCGGACCTTGGTCTGGGGTTCGCTCGCGCCGATCAGTGCCTGACTCAACTCTTCCCGAGCGCTCGGCGGCGGTAACTCCCCGCCGCGATGGCGAGCGCGACGATAATCAATGTCCCCGCGACGGCGAAGGTGATCCGCATGCCTGAGGCAACGGCTTCGGGATGCGCCGTAGCGACATCGGCGGTTCCCGAAGAGAACGCGAAGACGGCGCCCATCACGGATGCGCCGGTAATCAGCCCGAGATTGCGCGACAGGTTGAGCATGCCCGAGATGACGCCCCGCTGCTCGGATCGGACATCCGCCATGACGGCGGTGTTGTTGGCCGCCTGGAACAGCTGATAGCCGGGTGTCAGCATGGCAATGGCGGCGATGTAGCCTGATATCCCGGGAAGCACGGCCATGGCGATGCAGCCTGCCGTCATGGCGACGAGCCCTGCGACAACCACGAATGGCGCGTCCAGACGGTCGACCAGGCGGCCGGCCGGAACACCGCTCAAGATGGAGACGACGGGGCCGATCGACATGACGATGCCGACGAGAGCTTGATTGAGCCCGAGCGCATGGGAGAGATAGAACGGCGCGACTACCAACGTCGCCATCATCACAGTCGAAACCAGCGCGTTCATCGCCAGGCTGGCACTGAGCACGCGATTGCGGAACACCGTCAACTGGATCAGCGGCGATGCCGCTCTCGCCTCGGCGAAGACGAACAAACCGGTGCCGAAGACGGCGGCCAGCAACAGGGCGATGTTCAGCGGGCCGAAGCGGCCGTGCCCGATCGTCATCGCCAGCGCGTAGGCCGACAGCGTCAACGCAAGCAGCAGTGTGCCCGCCATGTCGAAGCCCCTCCGATCCGTCTTTCCCTTGCTGATATCGGCGGGCAGATGGCGATAGGCGAGAACGAAGGTCAGAACGCCAAGCGGCACGTTGACGAGAAAGATTGCCGGCCAGCCGAGCCCGGCGATCAGCAGGCCGCCGAGCGAAGGCCCAAGAGCGGTACCGATCGCCGACATCGTTCCGAGCAGCCCCATGGCGCTCCCGGTTCTTTCCTTCGGCACCGTTTCGCCGACAAAGGCCATGGTGAGCGCCATCATGATGGCCGCACCCAGGCCCTGCACAGCGCGCGCGGCAACCATCAGCCATAACGTCGGCACGATGCCGCAGAGGATCGAGGCCAGCGTGAAGAGCAGGATGCCGATGAGCAGCAGCCGGCGTCGGCCGGTGATGTCGCCGAGCCGTCCGACGCTGACGATCAGGGTGGTGATGGCAAGGAGGTAAGCGAGAACGATCCACTGCACATCCTGGAAGGCGGCATCGAACGCGTGCGCCAGGCTCGGCAGGCCGACATTGGCGATGCTGGTGCCGAGTGACGGCAGCAGCATCGAGACGGAAAGACTGGCAAGCGCCCATCGTACGGAGGGTGCCCGTTCGGCGATGGCCTCGCTTCGCTCTGCAATGATCGATTTCACCCCGTGAACTCCGTTTTCTCTTAGTTCCCCGAATGGAACTGTGAAAACCTAGTCCTCTGCATGATATGGCGGAAGGCGCATGATTTGCACTTCATTCATGCGTCTGACGCCACATCACGATAAAAGCGTGTTATACTTGATGCATGTCGACACCCGATCTCAACCTCCTTGTCACCCTCGATGTGCTACTTGCCGAAGGCAGCGTTGCGCGTGCGGCGCAAAGGCTGCGGCTCAGCCCGTCGGCGATGAGCCGGGCCTTAGCGCGATTGCGCGAAACGACGGGCGATCCGTTGCTGGTGCGCGCCGGCCGCGGCCTCGTCCCCACGCCGCGCGCGCTCGAACTGCGCGAGCGGGTCGGCCGGATTGTGGAGGATGCGCAGGCGATCCTGCGTCCTGCCGAGGCGCTCGACCTTCAACGCTTGGTCCGGACGTTCACGCTGCGCACCAGCGAAGGCTTTGCCGAGAGCTTCGGACCTGATCTCATCGCCCGCCTCGGCCGGCAAGCGCCCGGTGTGCGGCTGCGCTTCGTGCAGAAGCCGGACAAGGACAGCGCCCCGCTTCGCGACGGGACCGTGGATCTGGAAACCGGCGTCGTCGGCGGGACGACCGGGCCGGAGGTGCGGGCGCAGGCCTTGTTCCGCGATCGTTTCATCGGCGTCGTGCGCTTGGGGCACCCGCTTTGCGAGCGCGAGATGACGCCCTCCCTTTATGCCGCCGGCCAGCACATCTACGTCTCGCGGCGCGGGCTCGACAAGGGACCGATCGATGACGCCTTGAATAGGCTCGGGCTGGAACGGCAGATCGCCACCATCGTCAGCGGTTTTTCCACGGCGTTGGTGCTCGCCCGGAATTCCGATCTGATCGCCAGCGTACCCGAACGGCACACGGGAGCCTTGCGCGCGGGAATGCACAGTTTTCCCCTCCCCGTCCCGACGCCTGAGATCACGGTGTCATTGCTCTGGCACCCCAGGATGGATGCCGATCCCGCGCATCGCTGGCTGCGCGGCTGCGTTCGGGACGCCTGCGCGCGAGATGATTGAAGGGCCGCGTCGGATCTGAGGTCAGGCCGATTGATCCGTTCGTATTGACTATCCTGCGTCGCCATGATTTCCCGTCCGGGATCACCAAGCGGGGACATTATGACCGACATCATTGTAAAGGACAGCAACGGAAGCCAGCTTCACGACGGCGATTCCGTGACGCTCATCAAGGACCTCAAGGTCAAGGGAACCTCGGAGACGCTGAAGCGTGGAACGCTGGTCAAGGGCATTCGCCTGACGGACAATCCTGGAGAGATCGAGTGCAGCACCAAGCAGGTCAAAGGCCTCGTGCTGAAAACCGAGTTTTTGAAGAAGGCATAGGATCTGCTTCGCCCGCGATGCTGCCCTCGATACTGGTTGTTGACGCATCGTAAGGCCGCCCGCCGATCAATCGGCTTTCACCGCCTCCTGCGGCACTTCCTCGGTGATCACCTCGAAACGGGAGAGCGTTGCCGGACCGAAGGCTGTCGACATGGCGACGTCGGTGGCGTCGCGGCCGGTTCCCATCAGGATCCGTCCGATGCGCGGCGTGTTGTGGCGGGCGTCGACAGTATGCCAGTGGCCGCCGAGAAAGACCTCGAACCAGGCGCTGAAATCCATCGGATTGGGATCGATCGGAACGCCGATATCGCCGAGATAGCCGGTGCAATATCGTGCCGGGATATTCATGCATCGGCAAAGCGCGATGGCGAGATGGGCAAAGTCGCGGCAAACGCCCGCCTTGTCGGTGAAGCCGCCATGCGCGGTCCTCAGCACGTCGGCCTTCAGGTAGTCGAAGGTGATGTGATCATGGACGAAATCGCAGATCGCCTGGACGCGCGCCCAGCCGAGCGGCGTCGACGAGAACCTGGCCCAGGCGAAATCCGCAAGCCTGTCGGTGTCGCAGTAACGGCTGCCGAGCAGGAAGACGAGCACATCGTCCGGCAGGTCATTGATCGCGTGCTGAACGGCATCGTCGGGAACGATGTCGGGTTGGCCGCTGTCGTAGATCTCGAATTCCGTTGAGATGGTCGTCAGTCCCGGCGGGGCGACGATCCGGCTGCAGGCATTGCCGAACACATCGGTATAGCTCCAGGCCTCGATCGGCCGGTCGAATGTCAGGGTCTGATCGCTGAGAAGATCGGCGCGACGGGAGGGATGGATATTGAGGACGAGCAGCATCGGCGTCGGCTGCGTGCATTCATAGCCCAGATGAAACCCGGCGCGTATCTTCATGGTCGCTTCCTTATCGCGTCTCCGCACAGGTGGAGGTGAGTATGGAACGTTGATCGCGCTACCCGGTTCCGTGGCCGCGGGACTCTCACTGCGCGGCCGGCTTGGAGTCATCCAAGATTACTTCGGAGGTAATCGAGATTACCTCGTGGTGACGTTGACCTGCACCGTCATGCTGTCGAAATCCTTCCCATCCCCATCATAGCTACCGCTCAACGGGACTGCCTGGCGCGGATCGCGGGCAACCGCGACACGAATGAGATCGCGGTTGCCGACGATGCCGTTGGTCGGATCGAACTCCGTCCAGCCGGCGCCTGGAAGATAGATCTGGCACCATGCGTGCGTGGAACCGCCGCCGAGCACGGTGGAGCCGTCCCGATCGGGAACATAGACGTAGCCCGTGACGAACCGCGCCGCGAGGCCGAGGATGCGTGCCGCCTCCATCATCAGAAGCGCAAAATCCCGGCAGGTGCCGGAGCGAAGCTGCAAGGTCTGCACCGGCGTCTGCGTTCCATGTTCCTGGCGCCGCGCATAGACGAAGCTTTCGCGGATGGCGTAACAGAGCGTCATCAGCAGATGCCCGGTCTCCGTCGGACGCCCCTGGCGCACGAATTGGCGCGCCCAGCGTCCGACCTCATCGTTCGGGTCGGGATAATGGCGCTGCATCGCCGGTGTCAGATCGGCGATCTCGTCCTTGTCGTAGGAGAATGGATAGGTCAGGGCCGCGTCGTCCACCTTGAGATCCAGGGCGACCTGGGGCGTATGATCGAGCGTGATCCAGGTTTCGAAACGAAGTTCGGATGCCGGCCTCGAAAAATCGACGAGCGCCACGCAATTGCCGAAAACATCGTGGATCCAGCGCACATGACTTTCCTCAGGATAGATCGTCAACGACGCTTCGATCAACCGCTGGTCGAAACTGTCGCGCGGCCGGAACATCAAACGATGCTCGCCGAAATCGACGTCCCTGACGTAACGATAGGACGTGATGTGGCGGACGGAGAAAATCGTCATAAGCCGCCGTCGAATCTGTTCACTTTGCTGCTCCAAGGCGGCAACGCCGCCTCTCCTCTGCGGAAGCGCCCTGCCGGCCTTCCCGCTCATCCCGATTTCTTGTCATATAAGCACGTTCGAAAGATTGCTATTGTATCTTCACCGATCGACGGCAGGGCCGTCCAACCTAAGAGGATAACATGCATATCATCTGGGACGTTCTGACGCTTCTGCTGACAATCGGCTCGCTCTATGGCGGTCGCGAATACCGGATTATTCGCGCTCGTGCCCGCGCTCAGAACTGGGGCAACTTCTGATTCGATCCGGATATCTCCGATTCGATTGCGAATCATGGCCGCATCGGTCGTTACCGGTCGCCGTTACGTCGAATGACGTAAAGTCATGCGCTTAAGAAAATGCTTTATTAGTTGAGGCGGAGTCTATCCGTCCATTCTCCCTGTTAGTCTTAAGCCCGCCTCACCCCAGGCGGGCTTTTTTATTCCATCGCCTGCATCACTTCTTGGCGCCGGCCGAAAGCACCCGATGTGTCGCATTGTCCATGGCGTGGCTTGCTTCCTGTCCATCCTTCTTCAGCCCGTATGCGGTATTGCCGCAGCCGGAAAGTGTCAGCAGGCAGATACAGGCGATGGCGATTGCAGCTTTTGGCATCAAGTGTTTCCCCGAATTGAAAAATCATCAGGGGAAGATGACGCATTCTTCGCCAAAATCAATCCGCAGGCGATGCGCGAACTCGCGACATGGAACTCGGTGACGCCACACGCGTTTACGGGAGCCATCCAATTGGGGTCAACGACATGGACTATCAGATTGCCTTCGCCGCGACGGTCGCAACAGCGTCCTTCCTCGTCTTTATGCTGATCGTCCACCGGACGTGACTGTCCTGCGGCAAACGGATTGGCCCTAAGGCGCGCGATCAGTGGACTCCAGTGCCGACGGCGTTCTGCAGCCTCATTGTTTGCGATCCGGAGAGATAGCAGCACCATTATCCACCTCGACGACAAGGCGGAGATCGGCAGTTGATCCGTCAACAACACGGGAAAGGTGCAAAACAAAGATTTCAACATCCGCAAGTATTTTTACGCTCTTCTATGTATTTAATTTTAACTAATTGCCAAGCTTAACTATCCGTTAACAATATTGTTGCGCTCCGTCCGCTTCCGCTTATGCTTTACGCAAAAAGGGGAGAGGAAAGATGTTTAGCAAAAGCCTGATTATGCCGGTCGGCTTCGCCCTGCTCGCCATTGCCGGACTGCTGTTCCAGATTGCTGCTAACGCTCTGCACTCTCCGGTCACCATGCTGCAGCCGTGAGTCACATAAGTTGCTGAACGCGCACGCGATCTCGGTAACTGGGAGTGGAACTTCGTTTCGTTTCGTGCATTCTGTGACTCGTTTTGCCAGGAGGGAGATAACCATGGAAAGCGCAGGCGTGGGTTGGATTGCAGCCATCATTATCGGCGGTGTCGCCGGATGGCTGGCGGAAAAGGCAATGCGCAGCAGCATGAGCCTGCTCATGAACATATTGCTCGGCATCATCGGCGCTATTGTCGCCAACTGGATCCTGGGTCTGTTGCATATCCAGCCGCTCGCCGGTTGGCTGGGCTATTTGATCACCGGTTTCGTCGGTGCCTGCATCTTGATCGCGATCGGGCGCGTCATCCGCCGCTGACTTGGTCGCGCCAGCTGAGCCCGGTGGCGTTAGCTGGCCGGTTCCTTTTGCTGACGGATGCAAACACTAAAAGCCGGGCGTTCATAGCGCCCGGCTTTTCTTCATTCTAGATTCCGTTCAGCGACGGCTGAGCAGGCCGAACACGTAGGCAATGCCTGCCGTCACGGCGAGTGCCACGAGCGGTTCTTCGCGCACCTTGTCGCGCAGCCGTTCCGTCATCACCGAAGCCTCGTCGGTCACTGCCGACTTCGCCCCCTGCCCCAGCGCGACCACGCTTTCCGACAGTCGGGAGAGATCGTTGCGAAGGGCTGCGACCTGCGCCGACAGATCGTCTGCTGCAATATCAGCCTTGACGCGCGCAGCGGTGGATTCGGCGGAAGCGGTTTTCAATTCTGCCATGGTCTGCTCCTGTTTCATGGGATGCCGGTTCAACGAAATGGCGGCCCGAAAGGTTCCGCCGCAACCGATCTTTTGTTCGCCGCAAAGCCGCCGCGGTCGAGCGGCCGCCTTGTGCAGCTTTTCGCGCGACAAACCCTTCATTTCCTGTCGGGTTTGTTTTAAGGAACGTCGAATGTCCGCCCGCGCGCGGGTCAATGATACTGCGAGGTTTGCGTTTCTATGTTCCATATCCTGAGAAGAGCTGCTCAGACCTGGGTTGCCAAGCTCCTCCTGCTTCTGCTCGTTGCGTCCTTCGGCGTCTGGGGTGTGTCGCACGAGCTGCTGTCAGGCGGCAACAGCACCACGGTCGTGACCGTCGGCGATCAGCATGTGGACGTCAACGAATTCCACCTCGCCTATCAGCGCCAGGTGGCAAACCTCAGCCAGCAGTTCGGCACGCGCCTGACCCCAGAGCAGGCCCGCGCCTTCGGCGTCGAGCAACAGGTGCTCGCCCAGCTCGTCGCCGGCGCCTCGCTCGACCAGCTCGCCGAAGACATGAACCTCGGCCTTTCCGAAGATCGCCTCGCCCAGCTGATCGCTGACGATCCGGCTTTCAAGGCCGTCAACGGCCGGTTCGACCGCGAGCTCTTCATTTCGCGCTTGCAGAATGCCGGCATCCGTCAGGATGATTACATCAAGGAGCGCAGCAAGGTCGCTGTCCGCAGCCAGGTGGTCGATGCCATCTCCAACGGCTTCACCGCACCGAAGACGCTGGTCGACGCCCTGAAGCTCTATGGTGACGAAAGCCGCAGCGTCGAATACCTGCTGCTCACCAATGCCAATATCGAGCCGATTAAGGCGCCGGCCGACGACGTGCTGGCGACGTGGTTCGAAGGTGTCAAGCAGCGCTACCGGGCGCCCGAATACCGCAAGCTCGTCTATCTCAAGCTGCAGCCTGGCGATATTGCCGATGCCGCGACCGTCACCGACGACCAGATCCACGAGGCCTTCGACAAGAGCAAGGATACCTATCGCACGCCGGAAAGCCGCACCATCGAACAGCTGACCTTCGCCAGCAAGGATCTCGCCGCTGCCGCCGAAACGGCGCTGAAGAGCGGCACCAGCTTCGATCAGCTGGTTTCCGACCAGGGCAAGACGGCAAGCGACGTGCTGCTAGGTGAGTTCACCGAGGACAAGGTTCCCGACCAGGCCGTTGCCGATGCGGCCTTCGCGGTTTCGCGCGATGGCGGCACGACGCCTGTCGTCGATGGCTCCTTCGGCCCCGTCATCCTGCGCGTCACCAACATCAAGTCGGAAACGGCGAAGAATTTCGACGAGGTGAAAGAGGATATCCGCAAGCAGCTGGCGCTTTCCAACGCCTCTCAGGAAGTGATCAACGTTCATGACCGCATCGAGGACCTGCGTGCTGGCGGTTCGACGCTCGAGGATATTGCCGGCCAGCTGAATCTCAAGGCCATGACCGTCGATGCCGTCGATATGACCGGCGCCGATAAGGATGGCAAAGAGGTCAAGGATATCCCAGCCAAGCAGCAGCTGCTCGGCGAAGCCTTCAAGACCGAGGTCGGCGTCGATGCGCCGCCGCTGCCGATCGGCAATGACGGCTATGTCTGGTTCAACGTCCGCGAAATCACGCCGGACCGCGACCGCCCGGTCACCGAAGTGCGCGAAAAGGCCGTCGAGGACTGGACGGCGGAGCAGCAGAAGGCCGAGCTTGCCAAGAAGGCCGACGCATTGAAGGCCGAGGCGAAGAAAGGCACGGCCCTTGCCGATATCGCAACGCCGCTCGGCATCGCCGTCGAAAGCAAGAGCGGTGTCACCCGCTCCACCGATGACGCAGTCCTCGGCCGCGCCGGCGTCACCGCCGCCTTCTCGGGTCCGGTCGACACGGTCGCAAGTGCTGTCGGCGCCGATCCCTCGACGCAGATCCTGCTGAAGGTCACCGAGGTCAACACCCAGCCGACCGGCGATGTGCTGAACAACCGCGATGCCCAGATCACCGCCATGGCGAATGCCGCCGGCGATGATATTCTCGATCAGATGGTCAACCTGCTGCAGACGCAGTATGGCGCGCAGATCAACCAGACCCTCGCCGAACAGGCGACGGTCCGCTAGGAGGCTTTATGACCGATCTGAAGCCGTTCCTGGCAAAGGCCGCAAGCCGCGAGCCGCTGACGCGTGAGGAGGCTCGATCCGCCTTCGACATCCTGATGTCGGGCCAGGCGACTCCCTCGCAGATCGGCGGCTTCCTGATGGCGTTGCGCGTGCGCGGGGAAACCGTCGATGAGATCGTCGGCGCCGTCGCCTCAATGCGCTCGAAAATGCTGACCGTCGAGGCTCCGGCCGATGCGATCGACATCGTCGGCACTGGCGGCGACGCCAGCGGCACCTACAATATCTCGACGCTGGCAGCGCTGATCGTCGCCGGCGCCGGTGTTCCCGTCGCCAAACACGGCAACCGGGCGCTGAGTTCGAAATCGGGTGCAGCAGACAATCTGGCGGCACTCGGCGTCAAGCTCGACGTCGGTCCCGAGATCATCTCCCGCTGTATTGCCGAGGCCGGCGTCGGCTTCATGTTCGCGCAGATGCATCATTCCGCCATGCGCCATGTCGGCCCCTCAAGGGTTGAGCTCGGCACGCGGACGATCTTCAATCTTCTCGGGCCGCTCTCCAATCCGGCCGGCGTCCGGCGGCAACTGCTCGGCGTCTTTTCGCCGCAATGGCTGGTGCCGCTTGCCGAAGTGATGCGCGATCTCGGCTCCGAATGCGTCTGGGTGGTCCATGGCGACGGCCTCGACGAGATCACCACCACCGGCATCACAAAAGTTGCAGCACTCGAAGACGGCAAGATCCGCACCTTCGAGCTCTCGCCCGCCGATTTCGGCGTCAGCCCTTGCGTGCTCGCCGACATCAAGGGCGGTGACGGTGTCGCCAATGCCGCAGCGCTTCGCGAAGTGCTCGGCGGCGCCAAGAATGCCTATCGCGATGTCTCGCTCGCCAATGCCGCGGCCTCGCTCGTCATCGCCGGCAAAGTCGAGACGATCCACGACGGTATGACGCTCGCCGCGCAGTCACTGGATAGCGGTGCGACCGCGCTCGCCCTCGACAAACTCATCGCCGTTTCCAACGATATCGATTAGGATTGTTCGATGACCGATATCCTGAAGAAGATCGAACTCTACAAGCGCGAGGAGATCGCCGCTGCCAAGGCGACAGTGTCGCTTGCCGATCTCAAGGCGATGCAGGCCGGCCAGTCTGCGCCGCGCGGCTTCCACAAGGCGCTCATTGCCAAGCGTGATGCCGGCCGCTTCGGCCTGATCGCCGAGATCAAAAAGGCAAGCCCCTCGAAGGGCCTCATTCGCCCGGATTTCGATCCGCCGTCGCTGGCGAGTGCCTATGAGGCCGGTGGTGCCGCCTGCCTTTCGGTGCTGACCGACACGCCGAGCTTTCAGGGTGCGCCGGAATTTCTGACAGCCGCCCGCTCTGCCTGCACGCTGCCGGCGCTCCGGAAGGATTTCATGTTCGAGACCTATCAGGTGCACGAGGCCCGCGCCTGGGGCGCCGATTGCATCCTCTTGATCATGGCCTCGCTGTCCGACGACGAGGCCGAACGCCTGCAGGACGAGGCCTTCGCCCTCGGCATGGACGTGCTGGTCGAGGTCCACGACGCCGAGGAGATGGAGCGGGCGCTGAAACTCTCCTCGCCGCTCATCGGCATCAACAACCGCAATCTGCGTACCTTCGAGGTTAGCCTCACCGTCAGCGAGGCGCTTGCCCCCATGGTGTCGGCAGACCGGCTCCTTGTCGGCGAAAGCGGCATCTTCACCCATGCCGATTGCAAGCGCCTGCAGGCCGTCGACATCAATACCTTCCTTGTCGGCGAAAGCCTGATGCGCAAGGAGGACGTCGCCGCCGCCACCCGCGCGCTGCTCTTTGGCGAAGCCGCCATCGCGGCCGAATGATATGAGCGGCCAAAAGCCAAGCCTCACGCATATCGGTGCCTCCGGCGAGGCGCATATGGTCGATGTCTCCGACAAGGCCGAGACGGTGCGCATCGCCACTGCCGAGGGCCATGTGAAGATGGCGCCGGAAACGCTCGCTCTCATCCGCCAAGGCAATGCCAAAAAGGGCGATGTGATCGGCACGGCGCGCCTTGCCGGCATCATGGCGGCAAAACGCACCGCCGATCTCATCCCGCTCTGCCATCCGCTGATGCTGACAAAGGTCACCGTCGAGATCGACGAAGATACCGCCCTTCCCGGCCTGCGCGTTACGGCAACCGCCAAGCTCACCGGCAAGACCGGTGTGGAGATGGAGGCGCTGACCGCCGTCTCGGTCGCTTGTCTGACCATCTACGACATGGCCAAGGCGGCCGATAAGGCAATGGAAATCGGCGGCATCAGACTTCTTGAAAAGTCCGGCGGAAAATCCGGTGATTTCCGTCATCCGGAGGCAAGATGAACCTTCTCCCGGTCGCCGAGGCCCTGAACCGCTTGCTCTCTCGCGCAAAGCCCATTGCTGCGTCCGAGACGCTGCCGCTTGCCGAGGCTGAGGGCCGCGTCCTGGCCGTCGATCTGACGGCCGGCCTGACCCAGCCGCCCTTCAATGCCTCCGCCATGGATGGCTATGCGCTACGCCGCGAAGACGCGCCGGAGCCGGGCGCCGTGCTGAAGGTCATCGGCACGTCTTCCGCCGGCCACGGCTTCGAGGGAAGCGTCAGCCAGGGTGAAGCCGTCCGTATCTTCACCGGCGCGCCTGTTCCGCCAGGCGCCGATAGCGTTCTGCTGCAGGAGGATGCGGAGAAGATCGAGGGCGGCATCCGAACCAATTTCCCTGTGCGGCAGGGCCAGCATGTGCGTCCCCGTGGCCAGGATTTCACCGAAGGCGAAGCCGTGCTGTCGGCCGGCACCGTGCTCGATTTCTCTCGGCTGACGGTTGCTGCCGGCATGAACCGGCCGGATGTCGAGGTGCTGCGGCGCCCGCTGATCGCCATTCTCGCAACCGGCGACGAACTGCTGCCGCCCGGAAGCACGCCCGGCCCTTCGCAGATCATCGCATCCAATACGTTTGGTATTGCAGCCCTTGCCCGCAAAGCCGGCGCCGATGTGCTCGATCTCGGCATCGTGCCTGACGACAAGGCCAAGATCACCGAGGCGATCGACACGGCGCGGGACGCTAAGGTCGATGTGATCGTCACGCTCGGCGGCGCTTCGGTCGGCGACCATGATCTGGTGCAGGCCACGCTGATCGAAGCCGGCATGCAGCTCGATTTCTGGCGCATCGCCATGCGCCCCGGCAAACCGCTAATGGTTGGCAGCTTCGGCGAGACGCATGTCCTCGGCCTGCCCGGCAATCCGGTCTCCAGCCTCGTCTGTTCGCTGCTCTTCCTGGAGCCGCTGATCCGCAAGCTCGCCTCCCTGCCGCCGGTGCAGCGCGAGGCAACGGTGGAGGCAGCCGTCACACTGCGCGCCAACGACCACCGGCAGGACTATATCCGTGCGAAACTTTCGAAATCCGCCGGCCACTGGCTCGCCGAACCCTTCGGCAAGCAGGATTCTTCGATGATGAAGGTCTTCGCCGCAGCCGATTGCCTTGTCATCCGCCCGCCGCATGCACCGGAGCTGCCGGCCGGAACGCCCTGCCCGGTCATGCTGTTGCGGCCGGATCTCTTGGCATAATCTCAGCCTTTCAGCCTTAGCCGAAGAGCGAAAAGACGCCCGCCGGCACCGCCCCGCCGCCGCTGCTTCCGCCGAAATCCGCAACCGCATGGGTGGCGATTCGCCTGAGTTCGTCCTGCGGCAGGTAGGCCCGCTCGGGATCGCCGATCAGCACCTCGACGCCGCTCGCCTGGCAACGCCGCAGGAAGGCCATCACCCGCAAGGCAAGCGAGGGATCGTAGAACAGGTCGCCGACCACGAGAAGGTCAGTCGCGGGGGGCTGATCCTCGATGATATCGGCGGCCCGGGCCACGATGTCCACACCGTTGATCGCTGCGTTGAGGCCGATCGCGGCAATGGCATTGGCATCGATGTCGATAGCGGTCACTGTGGCTGCTCCAGCCTTTGCCGCCGCGATGGCGACGAGCCCGGAGCCGGCGCCGAGATCGAGGACACGGCGCCCGGTCACCATTTCCGGTCGATCGAGCAGATGGCGGGCAAGCACCGCGCCGCCAGCCCAGGGATAGGCCCAGTAAGGCGGCGGGTCGGCCTCTCTGCGACCAGCGAGCCGCCAGAGCCCGCTCGCAGGTCCCGCCGTATGAAGCCGGATCTCGGGGATGGAGGGAACGGGTGATATCGGCAGGTTGGCCTTGATGAAGGCGGCCGGATCGGGTTGCGACATGCCCGGGCGTTTCATCGTCGTCTGCTCCTGCCGGCGCTGTAACGGCGTATCGTTTTTAATAGCAAGAGCAGGCCGCCGTTGTGGAATTCACCGCCATTTATGCACGCCACGATTTAGGTGAAATAATGAAGACGAGCCAGGCTTTTCGCAAGGAACTGAACCGCTATTCGTGATGAGGCGTGCCATATGCCATTCAAGAACGCAACACAGGCCGTTGAAGCGAGACCATCTTAGCGGCAGGCATCGAGAGGGTTGCGTCCTGCTGGTGCAAAGCAAGGCAGACAACCTCCGTAGACGATCGTTGGCTGTCGGGCATTTATGAACCTCATTTCTAACATCATGCAGATAGTACCGCCTAATGCTCCATGCTGAGGCGAGGTAACGTCCCCAACCAACCGCCGTCTCCAGTGCGATGCCATGTCCGGCGACGATGAGGCGTGTCTAGGGTCCAAGGTCTTTAGCGCGGCCTGCCAGCAACGGTGCTGGCGCGCGCTACTCCACCGTCCTTTCAGGGCTTCGACAGCCTGTATTCGGGAAGAACACGCATGACAAAAATTTTGGCCTCCGTTGTGATCTCCACCTTGATCCTTGTGTCGGCGACGGCTCCTGCGGCAGCGGAGGGAGATGTCGCCTTGGGACAAAAAGCGTTTCAGCGCTGTTCCGCCTGTCATTCGACCACGGATCAGAAAAAGGCTGGGCCGGGGCTCGGTGGCGTTGTCGGGCGCGCGGCCGGCTCTGTAGAAGGCGTCCGCTATTCGGCGGCCATGAAGGCGTCGGGATTAGTATGGGACGAGGCGACGTTGGACCGATTTCTAGCAGCGCCTCGCGAGGTTGTACCGACCACCACAATGACCGTGGGCGTACCCAAGCCTGAGGATCGGCTAAACATCATCGCTTACCTGAAGTCCCTGTCGGAGTAGCGGCGAACCTCTTGGCTGAGCAAGCCGGCGATCGATGGGCACCCAACGCGGCTGATCATCGCTGACCGGTCTTGGGTTGACGTGTCTGCTCGTGCTTTTGCCTCGCATTCAGAAGCCGCCTTTCTAACGTCGTGCAGGTTTTGCCAACTAATTGGGCGCCGCCGGACGAGCTAACGTTGCCGCGGAGAGCAGGCTCTTGGTCGACGGCGTCTCATCATCCTGGAGGTTGCTGGCGGCACTCCCGTCGCCGTCGCTTTCCTTGGAGATCGACGGTTCTAACCGTTAGCTGAACGACCTCAGTCAAGAGCACATCCATTATGAAACATCGGAGAACCGACCAGTCATGATCACACTGAATATCAACGGTAATCAGCATGAGGTCGATGCCGACCCGGAGACACCCATCCTTTGGGTCCTGCGCGACACGCTCGGCATGACCGGGACCAAGTTCGGCTGCGGCGCCGCGCTTTGCGGCGCGTGCACGATACATCTGGATGGTGAGGCTGTCCGTTCCTGCAGCACCCCTCTTTCCGCTGCCGAAGGCCTGAATATCACCACCATAGAAAAAGCGACCGACGGCAGCGACCGCGTCGGCGCCGCTGTAAGCGCAGCTTGGGTCAAGCACGATGTAGCGCAGTGCGGTTATTGTCAGAGCGGTCAGATCATGAGCGCCACGGCGTTCCTGGCATCCCTGCCCTCCGGATCGCAGCCGACCGCCTCGGAGATCGATACGGCAATGGAAGGTAATATTTGTCGTTGCGGAACCTATGTCCGTATCCGCGCCGCCGTAGCCGATGCTGCCAGCAATCTAGTCTGAGGGAGACGCCATATGTTGCCGAACATGGATTATAGCGAATTACCGCGTGCGCTGCAGCACATGCTGGAACGAGGCCGTTCAACACCGGTCCAGGCGTTGCCACGCCGCAGCTTTCTAAAGCTGACGGGGACCCTCGGTTTGGCTGTCGGCATTTTCCCCCATCTGGCCGCCGCCCAGCCCACCGACGCGGGTGAGGCGCCGATCGCTCTGAAGCCGACCGAGCAGCCTTCCGCATTTGTTCAAATCGCGCCAAATGGCGAGGTTATGGTCACAATCAACCGGCTGGAGTTCGGTCAAGGCGTCCAAACGGCATTGCCGATGATCCTTGCCGAAGAACTCGACGCGGACTGGAATTTAGTACGCAGCCAGCTCGGCACCAATGACATGGCCTATGTTGATCCGCTCTTCGGCATGCACCTTACCGGCGGTTCGAGCACCATCAAGAACAGCTTTACGCAGTATCGCGAGCTGGGTGCCCGCGTCCGCGCCATGCTACTCGCAGCCGCGGCAGACCGCTGGAACGTGGATGTTTCCGCGCTGCGAACCGAGGCCGGTGTGGTTCTGGCTCCCGATGGCCGCAAGCTCGGTTATGGAGAACTTTCCGAAGCGGCCATGGCCCTGCCGGTGCCTCAGAAAATAGCGTTGAAGGACCCGAAGGATTTCCGCATCATCGGCCAGCCCACCCAGCGTCTGGACGCACAAGCCAAGAGCAGTGGCCAACAGAGTTTTGGCATCGACTTCAAGCTGCCGGGACAATTGACGGCCGTGGTGGCTCGCCCTCCGGTCTTCGGAGCCAAGATAGCCTCTCTGGACGACAGCGCAGCACGTTCAGTAAAGGGCGTGAAAGCTGTTTTGCGTGTACTGCTGGATCGCGGTGCAGAGGGCGTGGCCGTGGTGGCCGACGGATATTGGCAGGCATCTCAGGGTCGCAACGCCCTTAAGGTGGAATGGGACACATCGGCTGTCGAAAAGGTCGATAGTGAAAAGCAACTTGCGCAGTTTCGCGAGATCGCCAATCGCCCCGGCCCGCGCCAGTTCGATGCCGACATGGCGCCATTGGAAACCGCTCCCTTGAGTCTGGAAGCCGAGTTCGTGTTTCCGTATCTCGCCCACGCGGCGATGGAACCGCTGAACTGCACGGTTCGGCTTTCCGACGATCGTGCCGAGATCTGGATGGGGAGCCAAAGTGCAGGGCTAGATGCCGGCGTTGCCGCAAACGTGCTCGGCCTCAAGCCGGAACAGGTGGTGGTGAACGTGCAGACATCGGGTGGTGGCTTCGGCCGGCGCTTTTCCAGCAGCAGCGACACGGCAATGGAGGCCTGCCAGATAGCCAAGGCCGCCAGGTCGGCGGGGCTGAACGCACCGGTGCGAACGCTCTGGAGCCGCGAGGACGATATGAGGGGCGGCTACTACCGTCCAACGCATCTTCACCGCGCTCGCATCGGCTTCGACAAAGAGGGCAATGTGCTGGCCTGGGACCACACCATCGTCGGCCAGTCCATACTGACGGGAACCGTGTTCGAGAAGTTCCAGGTGAAGGACGGCATCGATGCCGCCACGACCGAGGGGATGCGGAGCCCCTATCCGCTTCCCATGCGCCTGACAGTACATCATCCTGTTGCCAACGTGCCGGTTCTGTGGTGGCGCAGCGTTGGCTCCACTCATACGGCTTTCGTGATGGAGACCTTGCTCGACGATATAGCGAGAGCCACCGACCAGGATCCGGTCGCATATCGCATGAAGATGTTTGGCAATGAGCATCCTCGTCATCGCGATGCACTGCAGCTCGCCGTAGACAAGAGCGGTTACGGCAGTAGGACATTGGCAGAAGGCAGGGCTTGGGGGGTGGCCGTGCACGAATCCTTTTCATCCGTGGTGGCCTACGTGGTGGAAGCCTCCGTCGTCGACGGGCAGCCCAAGCTGCATCGGGTTACGGCGGGGGTGCACTGCAATCTGGCCGTCAACCCTCGGACCGTGGAAGCGCAGGTCCAGGGCGCGGCGATCATGGGCTTGTCGACATGCCTTGCCGGCGCGGAAATCACGCTCAAGGACGGTATTGTGGAGCAAGGCAACTTCAGCGAATTCACGGTGGCAAGGATCACGGATGTGCCGGAGTTCGACGTCAACATCGTTCCAAGCGCGGATGCACCGACAGGCATGGGCGAACCCGGCCTGCCGCCTTTGGCGCCGGCATTTGCCAATGCCATCTCGCGTCTGACAGGCAAGCCGGTCAGGCAGATGCCTTTCAACCTCACTTAGAACCTGGCTCGGACGAGAGCCTGCCCCGGTCCTGTGCGCCGCTGAATGCAGCGAGCACAGGGCCGCGATGTTCCTGTCGCGTGACGTCTTGACAATAACGGCGCTAAGATTTCGCAGTCAGCGATGACCGCGCGCTTCATCAGCAATCAGGACAGGCAGGACCTTACATCTATCGGCAATCGCGCAACTGAGATCAGTCCCCCAACCCATCGCGACCATCTTGCGTACAGCCCTGGCAGGAGCGTCAGCCTTTGAAACGAAGCGCCTCGACGAGGAGCGCAAACGCGGCCGTATGCTGACGTCTGCTTGGGTAATACAGGTGATAGCCAGGGAACGGCTGGCACCAATCGTCGAGGACTCGGATCAGTCGCCCGTCTGCAACGTATTGTGAAACCTGACTTTCGAAAGTGTAGGCAAGCCCGAGCCCATCCAAAGCAGCGGCTTCCAGCATCAAACTATCGTTGATGATGAGCGGCCCATTCATTCTGACCACAAGCTCCTCGCTGTCGCGCTCGAACTCCCAGGCATACAATCCACCTCCTGTGGTTTGCCGGTAGCTAATACCCCGGTGGTCGCCGAGATCGCGGGGCGTCATCGGGATTGTGCGGTTCTGGAAGTAGGACGGCGATCCCACGACCGCCATGCGAAGGTCAGGGCCGATCCTGACGGCAACCATGTCCTTTTGAACCTGTTCTCCAATGCGAATACCGGCGTCGAACCGGCCGGCCACTATATCCGTCAGGCCCTCGTCAAGAATGACCTCCATTTCAATATCCGGGTATTCCGTCAAGAATGTTGTCATGACAGGCCAAAGCACGCTCATGGCGGCATATCGAAACGTCGTGATGCGGATAGTGCCCGCCGGCTTGTCACGAAGTGAGGTGACGGCTGCGATCTCGCTTTCGATGTGTTCGAAGGCAGGGCGGAGGTTCCGAAGCATACGCTCTCCGGCATCGGTCAGCGATAGGCTGCGTGTGGTGCGTGAGATCAGCCGCACCCCCAGCCTCTGCTCCAGCATTCTGACTGAGTAACTGACGGCAGACTGGGAAAGTCCCAGTTTGGCGGAGGCGCGCGTGAAACTTCCGGCCTCGGCGACGGCGATGAAGGCTGCAAGCTCGCTGAAATCACCGTGCCTCATTTATCTCTCTCATTTCTAACTTCATGCAGATTATACCAACTAATCAAAGTTTGTCCTCATTGCTACCTGTCATTTCACAAACCGCTTGAACGGCATGCAAGAGAGACAATGATGATGGAAGCCACCCCAGCACTATTTGCACCCTTCGTTTTCGCCAATGGGATCACGCTTCGAAACAGGGTCGTCATGGCTCCGATGACGACGTGGTCAGCCAATGACGACGGAACAGTTTCGGATGAGGAAGTGTCGTACTATCGACGCAGGGTGAACGGCGTTGGCCTCGTTCTAACCGGCTGCACGCATGTCTCGCCCAACGGCATCGGGTTCACGGGCGAATTCGCTTCTTATGATGACAGCTTCACACCAAGCCTCCGGCGTCTGGCCGAGGCGGCCAAAAGCGGCGGTGCACCGGCGATTCTTCAAATTTTTCACGCCGGCAGCAAGGCCGTGCCGGCGCTTGTTCCGGACGGAGACGTTGTCAGCGCCAGTTCGCTGCAAGTCTCACCCGGTCCTTTCAATCCAGGCGGCGGCACGACGCGCGCACTCAGCCACGACGAAATCCTTGATGTGATTTCTGCTTTCGGCGAAGCAACCCGCCGCGCTATCGAAGCCGGCTTCGATGGGGTCGAACTGCATGCGGCCCACGGCTTCCTGATCCAGAACTTTTACTCGCCGCTCCACAATCATCGCGACGACGAATGGGGAGGCACGCCGGAAAACCGGATGCGGTTTCCGCTCGCCGTGGTCCGCAACGTGAGGCAGGTGATAGGCGCACACGCGACGCGTCCGTTTCTTCTGGGATACCGGGTCTCGCCCGAAGAACCTGAAGAGGGCGGCCTCCGTATTGAAGACACCTACGAACTCATCGAGCATCTGATCGACGGCGGCGTGGACTACATCCATGCTTCGCTGACGAGCGTACTCGAAGCCCAACCACTCGAAGCCATCGCTGATCAGCCTATCGCTGAACTGATCGCTGCCAGGGTAGCGGGGCGCATTCCGGTTATCGCCGCTGGCCAGATCAAGTCACCCCAACAGGCGGAAAGTGCCCTTCATCTGGGCCTTTCGCTTGTGGCTGTAGGCCAAGGGCTGGTGATAAACCCGGAGTGGGTCGAACTTTCACGGAGTGGCAAAGAGAAACTGATCGAGAACGAGATCAGGACCACGACAATCCCGGAAATTGCCCTTCCGGCCAAACTCTGGGGCGTCCTCGAGGCGGCCACCGGCTGGTTCAACATCAACGATGATCACGATGCGCAGCGGCAGAAGGCCACCGTATAGAGCATCGGCACACAATCTCGCATGAAGGAAAATTCGATGACTAAGGTTTGGTTGATCACAGGAGCCGGGCGCGGCATGGGCCTGGATTTCGCAAAGGCGGTTCTGGCTGCTGGCGACAAACTCGTTGCAACCGGCCGCAATCCGGAGCGCGTTGCCAAGGCGATCGGCCAGTCGGAAAATCTGCTTGTCGTCACGCTGGATGTAACCAAGCCGACCGACGCGGCATCTGCCGTCAAAGCCGCACTCGAACGCTTTGGTCGCATCGACATATTGGTCAACAATGCCGCAAACTTCTACTCAGGCTATTTTGAGGAACTGACGCCGGCTCAGGTCGATCTGCAACTGGCCAGTAGTCTCCTCGGGCCTATGAGCGTCACCCGCGCTGTCCTGCCGGTGATGCGCCGGCAGGGATCCGGCAAGATCATCTCGATCTCATCGACGGCCAGCCTGCTGGGCTTTGAGTTTTGCAGCGCTTACTCTGCCGCGAAGTTTGCCCTCGATGGCTGGATGGAATCGCTGCAGCCCGAAGTGGCGCCGTTTGGTATCGAAACGATGATCGTCAATCCGGGCTTCTTCCGCACGGAATTGCTGACTGACGAATCAACCCAATATGCTCCGTCATCTGTCAGCGACTACGACGAACGACGCGCCCAACACCTGGCATTCTGGAAATCCGCCGACGGCCAGCAGAGCGGCGATCCCGCAAAACTCGCGCAAGCGCTGATCACCCTGGTCAACCAACCGGAGCTACCCCGCCGGTTCATCGCCGGAGCTGATGCTGTTGGCATGGTGGAACAGAAAATCGCGCTGCTGCAGCAGCAGATCGACGCCTATCGGGACCTTTCAAGTTCGCTTGCCTTCGACGTGAAAACGCAAGCCTGAGGCTACGCTTTGCTGAAGCTCAATAATTCTTCATGGCACGATGCGGCATGCCACCGTCAAGAAATTCAGCGCCAAAGGCAACGAAGCCGAAACGCTCGTAGAGCGGCAGCTTGTCCGCCTGTGCTGTGAGATAGAAGCGGTTGCCACGCGCGTCGCGGTGCAGTTCCATCGCGCGCCCGATCATATCAGCCGCAATGCCGCGGCCGCGCCATCGGCCAGCAACCGCAACCCGGCCGATCTTCACATGTTCCTCGGCATAAATCACCCGCAGGGTGCCGGAGACTTCGCCCGCCGTGACGGCGACAAGATGATGAGCGTTGAGATCGTCGGCATCGAATTCCTCGGCTTCGGGAACCTTCTGCTCATGCACGAAAATAGCGCGCCGCAGCCGGAAGGCCTCATTGCAGAGCGTACTGAAAACCGGGACGCTGAGGATCGCCGTTTCCATCACCATCCTTGCCTCCCTCAGAGATACGGCCCAAAGCCCTCCGCCGGACCAGCGAAGGGCTGCCGGCAAGATCAGCCGGGCTTCTTCTTTGAAAACTTATTCTTCGGAGCGCCGCCGCCCTTACCCTCATATTTGGGGGCCTCGGATCTCGGGCCTTCGAATTTCGGCTTGTCGGACTTCGGGCCTTCGAAGCCGGGTTTGCCCGGCTTCTTGCTCCAGGGCTTGCTATCCCGTCTTTCCCCGCCGCTATTATCGGCCGCGGCATAACCGCCGCCCGGACCCTTGCCGAACTTGTTCTTCGGCCGCTCGCCGCGGAACGAATCATCCGGCCGCTCGTCACGGGATGGCTTGCCGGCATAGGGTTTTGGCGCAGGCGCCCGGCTGAAATCCGGTGTGCCGGAAAGCCTGGTCACGCGGATGCCGCGTTCGAGCGCCTTGTTCGGACCGATCGCCGCCAGGAAGCTTTCGGCACTCGCCGCGGCGATCTCCACGAAGGTTTCCTCAGGCTGCATCTTGATCGCGCCGATCTCGCGCTTCGTCACATTGCCGTTGCGGCAGAGCATCGGGATCAGCCAGCGCGGCTCGGCATTCTGCTTGCGCCCGACCGAGACGGAGAACCAGACACTGGCGCCGAAATCTTCGCGCGGTCCCTTCTGCGCCGGCTCGTACGGCTCGGCATTGTCGCGGCGCTTGCGGCTGCGGTCGTCCTGCACGGTAATCTCAATGAGGTCCTCAGGCGCAGAATGATTGGTGCGGTAAAGACGTAAGAAAGCGGCGGCGAGCTTTTCGGCGCCGTGGCTGGCGAGAAGCTGCTGTACCAGCCCCTGCTCTTCCTCCTGCGGCGTTTCGTTGAAGATCGGATCGGCGAGCAGCCGCTCGTCGTCGCGCTCGCTCACTTCCTCGGCCGAGGGCGGCCGCGCCCAGGCAGCCGAAATACCGGCATTCTCGAGCAGACGCTCTGCCTTGCGCCGTGCATTCAGCGGCACGATCATGGCGCTGATGCCCTTGCGTCCGGCCCGGCCGGTTCGGCCGCTGCGGTGCAGCAGCGTGTCCGGATTGGTCGGCAGGTCGGCATGAATGACGAGATCGAGCCCCGGCAGGTCGATGCCGCGGGCGGCAACGTCGGTCGCGATGCAGACGCGGGCGCGCCCGTCGCGCATCGCCTGCAGCGCGTGGGTGCGCTCGTTCTGCGTCAGCTCGCCGGAAAGCGCCACGACGGCGAAATTGCGGTTGTTGAACCGCGCCGTCAGATGGTTGACGGCCGCGCGCGTCGAGCAGAACACGATGGCATTGGTCGCCTCGTAATAGCGCAGCACGTTGATGATCGCATTCTCGCGGTCGCTCGGGGCGACCATCAGTGCGCGATATTCGATGTCGATATGCTGCTTTTCCTCGGCCGCGGTGCTGATGCGCACGGCATCGCGCTGGTAGCTCTTGGCAAGCTTGGCAATCGCCGCCGGCACCGTTGCCGAAAACATCAGCGTCCGGCGTTCGTCCGGCGCCGCATCGAGGATGAATTCGAGGTCTTCGCGGAAGCCGAGATCGAGCATCTCGTCGGCCTCGTCGAGCACGGCAGCCTTCAGTTCCGACATGTCGAGCGCCCTGCGGCGAATATGGTCGCAAAGCCGGCCGGGGGTGCCGACGACGATATGGGCGCCGCGTTCGAGCGAGCGGCGCTCGCTGCGGATGTCCATGCCGCCGACGCAGCTGACGATCACCGCGCCGGTCATCTCAAAGAGCCATTCAAGCTCGCGCTTCACCTGCAGCGCAAGCTCGCGCGTCGGGGCGATGACAAGGGCGAGCGGCGCGCCGGCATTGCCGAAGCGCTCCCTGCCCTCGAGCAGCGTCGGCGCCAGCGCCAGGCCGAAGGCGACGGTCTTGCCGGAGCCGGTCTGGGCCGAGACCAGCGCGTCGGAAGCGGCAAGCGCCGGATCGAGCATCGCCTTCTGCACCGGGGTGAGTTCGGCGTAACCGCGCTTCTGCAACGCCTTGGCGATCGCCGGAACGACGCCGTTAAATTCTGTCATGAGTTCGATCTTTCGGAGCTGTCAGGCGCGTTGCTGCGCCATGGCCGGAGCCAGCCGGCGGGGTATTTGCGCCGTTCCTAGCCGCTCCCGCGGCGATTGTCAAAGCGTGCGGCTGCGCCACAGCCAGGCGTCGATGCGGCTTGCTCGGCCACGCAGCGCCGTTTCCAATGGTCCCTCCATCCGGCCGGACTGCGTGAGCCTGCTATCGGGACCGGCGGCGCGGACGATTTCGGCGCTCAGCGCCAGCTCGACGCCGTGGCGGGCGGCGACCTCCATCAGCCGGCTGCCGACATTGATGGTGTCGCCCGCCGCCGTGATCTGCTGCCGGTCGCCGGTGCCCAACCGCGAGGCGACGATCGGGCCGCAATGGGCGCCAACCTTGAAGCCGATCTTCTTCTGGGCAAAGCCCGCATGCGCTTGAAGCCAGGCCCTTGTGCGCTCGCAGAGGCTGACCGCACAGGCAGCGGCGCGGGCGGCGTCGTCATCGGCCGGCTCCGGCAGGCCAAACAGGATCATCGCCCCGTCGCCCATGAAGCTGGTGATGGCGCCGCCATGGGCGCGCGCCTCCTCGTCGACCAGTTCGAAGAAGCCGCTCAGCATCTCGCTCACCGCCACCGGCCCGACATTTTCGCTGAGGCCGGTGAAGCCCGAGAGATCGATGAAGATGACGGCGGCGTTCTGGCGCACCGGCGCGGCAAGGAAATTCGGATCGCGCGCCAGCCACTCGCCGAGCCCGGGCGCCTCGATGCGCTGCAGGAGCGCGCTCTGCTCGGCGAAATGACGGGCGCGGCCGCGGTCGAGCCAGAGTTCGGCCGCACCATAAGCCAACGCCGGCGGCAGCGCTGCGGCGATCGGCAGCGCTGCACTCAGCCAGTAGCCATGTGCAAAGGCCGACAGATTGAGCATCGCCCAGACGAACAGCGTCAGCACGATGATAACATAGCCTGCCGCACTCCGCCGCCAGGCGACCAGCGACACGAGCACGATCGGCAGTCCGATGGCGGTGGCGGCATCGATCAGCCGCATCCTGCGGTCGCGCACCATGCCGTCACCGGTAACAAGATGGGTGATCGCCGTCGACATCACCTCGACGCCGGGCATGACGGGATCGAACGGTGTCGGGAAGACGTCGCCGCCGCCGGTAACAGTCGAACCGATGACGACGATGCGGCCAGCCACCGCATCTGCCGAAAGCTTGCCATCCAGCGCATCGGCGGCGCTGAAGGTGGCGATGCTGCCGTGCCCGCCATAGAAGGTCACCGGCAGACGCTGGCCGATATCTGTGGGAATGCGCAGCTTTCCGAGCATGATGGCGTCACGTTCGATCGTGGGATCGACGCCGAGCGCCACCGACGCGGTACGCAGCGGAAAAGCCGGATCCAGCCGGTCTGCGGCACGCGAGATCAGCGGAATGAAGCGCGGCGTGCCGGTCTGGTCGGTTGCGACATTGACGATGCCGACCGCGGCTGCCTCGGCAAAGCGGGGAAGCGGCAACAGCAGCTGGTTTGCCTCCGGGATGGCGGCAAACGGATCCTCGGCCGCATCGGTGACCCGCTGGCTGCTTTGCGCGAAAGTGGCCGCGGCCGCAATCACGCTTGGCCCCTGGCGAAGGGCTGATGTCAGCGCCGCATCACCCGCCTCCGGCCCCGGATCGACCAACAGAATGTCGATCGCCAGGGCCTTCGGCTTCAACGCGGTGATCGCATTGGCGAGGCGCGCAAGTGTCGCCCGATCGAGCGGATAGCCGTGGGCGGCCGCGGTGCGGTCGTCGATCGCGACGATCGAGACGACGGGAGGCGGTGTCTTCGCCCCGACGATGGCGCTGCGGATATCGGCAAGCGAGGCCTCCATCCGGTCGAGAAGGCCGCTTCCGGCATGGAGATTGACATAGCCGAGCGCAGCTCCCCAAAGACCGGCGAGCAGCAGCGCGATCACTGTCAGCAGGCGATGATTCATGGGACTTATTGGCCGAGACGGGCAAGAAGGGCAGCGGCGCGCGGCGCCGGCCAGCGACGCACGACGAGGGGTTCGGTTCCGGCGGTAACGTCAACGCCCTCGCCCGGCGACAGCACCACCGGCTCGCCGGCCGGCCGGCGAACTGCGACGCTGCCTCTGACGACCAGCACCGAGGTCTGGCCGCCTGCGACATCGACAGCCCATTGTGTGCCGCGCACGGCCGCGATCGCCTGCGGCGTCACGACCTGGAAACCGCCGGCGTGCTGGGTGTTATCGACATCGACAAGAATGGCCTTGCGGCGCAGCGATGCCGAATCGGGACTGCCGTCACGGTTGCGGTCGACAAGGCTGTAGGCCGCGCCGGCTTCTGCTGTCACCGTCACGCCGCCGGGACAACTGAGCACCTGGCGGGCGCCGGCATCACGCGATACCGTGCAGCCGGCAGACTGCGCAAAGGCCGCCCCATGCGGAATGAGGCCGGCAGCGAGTGCGGCGGCAAAAAGGCTGCGAAACGTCGTATTCATGGAAAGTCCCCTTGACCGTGCGGAACAGCTCTTTCGAAAGCGCCCGCCAACCGTCTTCTTCCCAACCGTCTTCTTCGATCTAAGACATGATAGCCGAATTCAAATATTTCCCTAGGCAAAAAAGCAAATCGGCGCAATCGCCGGCGGAATTATTACGCTCTATTATCGGTTTCAGGCGCCGGTCCGGTATAACGCGCCCGCGGCCGGATCAATTCGCCGCTGTCGATCTGTTCCATTGCATGGGCAAGCCAACCGACTGAACGGGCAAGCGAGAAAATGATGATCGGCGCCTCCCTTGGGAGATCGAAGGCGGCGGCCATTGCGGCAAGCGCGAAATCGACGTTGACCTTCTCGCCGACCATCTCCTCGCCCACTTCCCGGACCTCGGCAAATTGCGGCGGCAGGGGGAAGTGCGACAGCAGCGCCAAGGCCCTGACATCGCCATCGGGATAGAGCGGATGGCCGAAGGCCGAAAGGCGATTGCCCTGGGCAAGCGTACGGCGGATCGCCTGCTCCGCCCCAAGGGTGGAAGCGGTCTCGATCAAGGCGCCGACGCCCTGCCAGGCAGCGCCGTGCAGCGGCCCTGTCAGTGTCGCCAGACCGGACAGCACGGTGGCCGAAAGCGCTGCACCCGCCGATGCCGTGACCCGCGCCGCAAAGGTCGAGGCGTTGAGTTCGTGATCGGCAAGCAGCACCAGCGCGCGGCGCAGACAATCGGCTGCATCCGGCCGCTGCCAGCTTGCTGCAAGCCTGAGATGCAGCGGCCGGTCGGAAGGCCCCGGCGCCAGCGCATCAGCGACCGTGCAAAGAACCCCGCTTGCTTCACGCCGAAGTGCTGCCTGCGAGCGGCCGAGCGACGGCAGATCGGATGTCACCCGCCCCGCCAACGCCAAGAATGCCGCCTGAAGCGACGGAGAGGCATGTCCGGTCCCGCTGCCGGAGGAGAGTCTTTCCGCGCCGTTCCAGAGCAGTGCCGCCGTCTGCTCGAGCGTCGCGACGTCAGCGAAACCGGCCGCATCCTTTCCGCGATAGAAAAGCCGTCCGCCGATGATGGTGGAGATTGCCGACGACAAAACCGGATCGCCCCAGCGGATCGCCTCGGCGGCGACCGTTTCGGTCCTGCGGCGGCCGGCATGGCGTTCGGCAAGCCGCTGTACGTCGGCAGCCTGGTAGAGGCTGCGGCGCGGGTCGGCGGGATCCGCCTTGGCGCGGATGCGCCCGCGGCTGACATTGGCATAGAGCGTCTGCGGCTTGGTCTTCAACGCCCGCAACGCCTCTTCGGCAGTCAGCCACGATATCGGAACCTCACATTGATCAATTGCATCAAGATTGACGTCAATGAGACTAGGTCCGATCATCCCGGTCGTAAAGGAGAAAACGATATGAAAAACGGCTTGGAAGATGTCATTGCTGCCGAAACGCAGCTTTCGGATGTCGATGGCGAAGCGGGACGACTGATCATCCGCGGTGTATCGCTGGATCACCTGGTTGCAGACGGCACCTATGAAGGCGTCGCCGCCCTGTTGCTCGATGGGCTGATGGAAAAAAGCTTCGACGAAGCGGAATTGGGCGACTGGTTGGCGCAGGCGCGAACGAGGATTTTCGGCCATATCAAGGCCGCCGATGCCGCCCTGCTCGCTTTGCCTCCTGTTGATGCGATGCGGGCGCTGATCGCCCGCCTGCCCGACGGCGAGGATTTCGATACCGCTCTCAGCCTTCTGGCTGCGCCCGCAGTTTTCCTGCCGGCGATCCTTCGCAAGCAACGCGGCAAAAGACCGATCGCGCCCGACGCCTCGCTGTCTCAGGCGGCCGATATCCTGCGCATGCTGACCGGAAAATTGCCGACCAGGGAGCAGACGTCAGCACTCGACACCTATCTCGTGACGATTTCGGACCATGGCCTCAATGCCTCGACCTTTGCATCGCGCGTCATTGCCTCGACGCAGGCCGGCCTCACCTCTTCCGTACTCGCGGCGGTCAGCGCGCTGAAAGGGCCACTGCATGGCGGCGCGCCCGGTCCCGTGCTCGACATGCTGGATGCGATCGGAACGGCGGAGAATGCTTACTCGTGGCTCGGCGAAGCGCTCGACCGCGGCGAAAGGCTGATGGGCTTCGGCCACCGCATCTATCGCGTCCGCGATCCGCGCGCCGATGCGCTGAAGGGCGCGCTGAAGCCGCTGATATCAACCGGACAGGTGAACAGCGCCCGCAGCGCTCTGGCGGAAGCCGTGGAGGTCGCTGCATTGGCGATCCTGAAGGCACGCAAACCGAACCGGCCGCTCGACGTCAATGTCGAGTTTTATACCGCGCTGCTGCTCGAAGCGCTCGGCTTTCCCCGCGAGGCCTTCACCGGCGTCTTCGCGATCGGCCGCACCGTCGGATGGCTGGCCCATGCCCGCGAACAGGCGCTCGACGGCCGGCTGATCCGGCCGCGCTCGGTCTATATCGGGCCGCTACCGGCGGCTGCGTGAAGATTGAATTCGGCGGCAGCATGTCCTGCCGCCGATCCCTAACCGCCGACGAAAGCGGCCAGATTGCCGAGCGTCGAGCGGCACCCTTCCTCATTGTCTTCGAGGCGGATCCCGGACGGAATATTGCCACAGACCATCGTCACATCGGTGCCGCCATCCGCAGGCGACAACATCGTGCTGACGGTCATCTCGCCGGAAAAGCCCTCGTCCTCGGAATCGAAGATTGTTGCCCAGACGATCCGTTCGTCGGGCACGAGCTTGGCAAAGCGGCCTTCGAACCTGTCTGTCTTGTCGGAGGTCTTGCCCGGTTGCGATGTCTCGTCGTCGGGATAGACGAGCGACATGCTGAAGGCACCGCCTTCCCTGCCCTCGAAGGCATGGACGATGCCCTTCATGGTATCAGGCGGAAGCCAGGTGGCGACCGCATCTGCATCGAGGAAGGCGCGGTAGATGCGCTCGCGCGGCGCTGCGATGAAGCGTGAGACGGTCGTGCTGCGTGAAGGGGTCATGCCGGCAAGTTAGCGCAGGCTTGGATGTTATCCAGATCGCGTCTGAAACAACGCGATCTGGTGCTGTCAGTCGTCAGACGAGACGGCTCTGTTCCGTCGCCGCTTCTATGAAGCTGGCAAACAGCGGATGCGGGTCGAGCGGCCGGCTTTTCAGTTCCGGGTGGTACTGTACGCCGATGAACCAGGGGTGATCGGGATATTCGATCGTCTCCGGCAGCACACCATCAGGCGACATGCCGGAGAAGACGAGGCCGCAGTTTTCAAGCCGGTCCTTGTAGTCGACATTGACCTCGTAGCGGTGGCGGTGACGCTCGGAAATATCGGTGGAACCGTAGATATCCGAGATCTTCGTGCCCTTCTTCAGCGCCGCCTTGTAGGCACCGAGGCGCATCGTGCCGCCGAGATCGCCGGCTGCCGTGCGCTTCTGCAACTCGTTGCCCTTGACCCATTCGGTCATCAGGCCGACCACCGGCTCTTTCGTCGGACCGAATTCGGTCGAGGAGGCACCGGACACGTCGGCGAGATTGCGCGCCGCCTCGATGACCGCCATCTGCATGCCGAAGCAGATGCCGAAATACGGCACCTTGCGCTCGCGGGCAAAGCGGGCAGCGTGGATCTTGCCTTCCGAACCGCGTTCACCGAAGCCGCCGGGCACGAGGATGCCGTGCACCTTTTCGAGATAGGGCGCCGGATCTTCCTTTTCGAAGACCTCGGACTCGATCCATTCAAGATTGACCTTGACGCGATTGGCGATGCCGCCGTGATGCAGCGCCTCGATCAGCGACTTATAGGCATCCTTGAGGCCGGTATATTTGCCGACGATCGCGATCGTCACCTCGCCCTCCGGCGTGCGGATGCGGTTGCAGACCTCTTCCCACGGGTCGAGCCGCGGCTTCGGCGCCGGCTCGATACCAAAGGCCGCGAGCACCTCGTCGTCGAGGCCTTCCTTGTGGTAGGCTATCGGGACATCGTAGATGTTGGCGACGTCGAGCGCCTGGATGACGGCAGACGGGCGAACGTTGCAGAACAATGAGAGCTTACGGCGTTCGGCTTCCGGAATTTCGCGGTCCGCCCGCACCAGCAGGATATCGGGATGAATGCCGAGTGCCTGCAGTTCCTTCACCGAATGCTGCGTCGGCTTGGTCTTGAGCTCGCCGGCCGCCGGAATATAGGGCATCAGCGTCAGGTGAACGTAGACGGCGGTGCCCCGCGGCAGGTCGTTTCCGAGCTGGCGGATCGCCTCCATGAAGGGCATCGCTTCGATGTCGCCGACCGTGCCGCCGATCTCGCAGATGACGAAGTCGTAGTCGTCATTGCCCTCGATGACGAAATCCTTGATCTCATTGGTGACGTGCGGAATGACCTGCACCGTCGCGCCGAGATAGTCGCCGCGCCGTTCCTTGTCGATGATGTTCTTGTAGATGCGGCCGGTGGTGATGTTGTCGGTCTTGGTCGCCGAACGCCCCGTGAAGCGTTCGTAGTGACCGAGATCGAGATCGGTTTCCGCGCCGTCGTCGGTGACGAAGACCTCGCCGTGCTGGGTTGGGCTCATCGTGCCCGGATCCACGTTCAGATAGGGGTCGAGCTTGCGAAGCCGAACCCGATATCCACGGGCCTGCAGTAACGCTCCGAGAGCCGCGGCCGCAATTCCTTTTCCGAGAGAGGAAACCACGCCGCCAGTGATGAATACGTATCGCGCCATGGGATTCACCGGATACCTTTTCAAAAACGATTCCACCAGCCCAAAAATTCTTTTCCAGAACTTTCGATGCGTGGCGCAGAAATCTGAACAAAAGAAAACCGGCAGACCCGAGGGCCTGCCGGCGGTTTATGTCGAAGACCGGTTTACTGTCCCGTCGGGACGCCGGAGGGCTGAGCCGGTGCCGGCGTAGCCGGAGCTGCAGGCGTTGCCGGTGCAGTCGTTGCCGGAGCAGTCGTTGAAGGCGCTGTGGCCGCCGGGGCCTGAGTGCCAGTTGCCGGAGCTTGAGCGGCGGGAGCCTGCGGTGCGGGTGCTGCCGCGCCGCTGCTCGGAACGCCGTTGCCGGCCGGCGGGGTTGCCGGAGCCTGCGCTCCGCCGAGCGAATCGAGAATGCCGTTGCCCTGGCCGCCTGTTGCCGGAATGCGGTCGAGAATGTCGCTCGGACGGCCCTCGTAACGCGTCAGGATGCCGAGGCCGAGCGAAGTCAGGAAGAACAGGGTCGCAAGGATCGCGGTCGTGCGCGTCAGCGCATTGGCCGTGCCGCGGGCCGACATGAAGCCGGAACCGCCGCCGATGCCGAGGCCGCCGCCTTCCGAGCGCTGAATGAGCACGACGCCGACAAGGGCGAGCACGATCATGAGATGGATGACAATCAATACGGTCTGCATGGGTCCAGTCCTGCCCGCCTGGAGACGGACAAAGTTAAGAATTCTGGCGGCTCTTTACATGAGGCTTTCATCTATTCCAAGCCCTTCAGCCCGGAATAAACTCGGGAATAAACCCAGGAATAAAAAATGCCTCAGGCGAGCAGCGCCTCATAGGCCCGGTAGATGGCGAGGAAGTCGGCCGCTTTCAAGCTCGCTCCGCCGATCAGCGCGCCGTCGACATTGGCAATGCCCATCAACTCATGGGCATTGGCCGGCTTGACCGAGCCGCCATAGAGAAGACGCATCTTGCGGCCTTCGTCGCCGAAGCGGACCGCAAGCTCTGCCCGCATGAAGGCATGCGCCTTTTCGACATCACCTGATGTCGGCGTCACGCCGGTGCCGATCGCCCAGATCGGCTCGTAGGCGATGACTGTGCTCTCAGCGGTGGCGCAGTCCGGAACCGAGGCGGAAAGCTGGCGCTTGATGACGTCGAGCGCCTGGCCTGTCCGGCGTTCATCCGCGGTCTCGCCGATGCAGATGATCGCCGTCAGCCCGGCAGCAAAGGCGGCCTCCGCCTTGGCGCGTACCAGATGATCCGTTTCGGCATGGTCGGTGCGCCGCTCGGAATGGCCGACGATGACATAGGTGCCGAAACAATCGGCAATCATCTCGGCCGAGATGTCGCCGGTATGCGCACCTGATGGGTTCTGATGGCAGTCCTGAGCGCCGATCGCCAGCGGGCTATCGGTGCACAGCGCCGTCGCCACATAGAGCAGCGTCGCCGGCGGGCAGATCAGCGCTTCGACCTTGTCGGCCAGCGGCGGGCGAACACCCTCGGCGATCGTCTTGATCTGATCCAGCGAGGCACGCATGCCATTCATTTTCCAGTTTCCCGCCACAAGCGGGCGTACATCAGGTGTCATGCTGGCCTTCCACAATCTGCTTATGCCTTGGGCAATATCAAAAGCTTGCAGCAAAGAAAAGCATCATGCCCTTGACGTAAGGGGAATCTCTGCGATCCCGCGCATATTTCTGCCGAAAATCGTCAGCTACAGCGCCGCGTGTCTTTTCAGACACGCCAGGGTAGCATTTTGAATACACGCATCGGCTCGATTCACTCTAGCCGGCGAGAATCCAGTTCAACACCCGACGCCAGTCGATCATCCGGATCGGCGTCCCGTGATTGCCGGTCTGAAACAGCGTGAAACGCGCCGGATATTTTGCCTTGTGCAGGCTTTCGAACAGCGCCTGCTGGTTAGCGGCGGCATAGACCGGATCGCGGCTGCCATGGGCGAACCACAGCGGCAGCTTCGCCTTGTAGAAGGCGCTTCTGGTGAAATCGGGATCGGTGACCCCGCTCATGATCAGCATGCCGTTCAGCCGCTTGACGCTGTCGCTGTCACGCGCAATACCCCAGCAAACCTGGCTGCCCATCGAGGCGCAGGAAAGGATGACCGGCCGGCCGGGCGATTGCGCGCTGGCATAGCGGATGAGGCCGCTGATCGCCGCAACGCCGCTGCTGTCGAAGCTCCTGACCGTCGGCGAATAATAAACGCCGCCATTGCCGGCGACGAGGTTCTTGAGGCGGTTGAAATTGCCGCCGAAGCTGTAGTCGTTGGCGCCGAGCCGCCGGTCGCCGTCGCGCCCATGGATGAAAATCACCGTAAAAGCGGCATTCCCGGCCGGTCCCACCCTGGTGACATCGAGCTTGATGCCGTCGAGAGACAGCGTCTCGTCCGCTTGCGCCTTGCGGATTCCGAGCGCCACATATTTCTGCTGCACCCGCTTTTGCGGGATCTGGTCGCGGCCGTTGATATCGCGCATCTCGTCATAATCGATGACCTCGAAGGCGCCGTCATCACCTGTCTGCAACACGGTCTGCTTCGAAAACAGGTCGTCCTTGAAAGGCGGCAAAGCATCGGCTGCCTCTGCCGGACCAACAGCGGACAGGATGGCCGCGGACAAGAAAAACGCCGCAATTGCGGTGATGATGGTGCAATGACTTGTGGACATTCGCATTCGGATGGTTCCTGAAGCCTGCCGCCGCTTGCCATTCCGCGCCCGGCAACGCAAATCATTTGGGAAAATCCCGCCAAGTCCGGCGGTGTCGCGTATAGAAGTGCTTTCTGGCAAAATCTGTCTGATTCGCAAACGTGGCATGAAATGCGGTGATTTTGGGTCGGCGGCGGATGCCCCAAGCCGGACCTAAGACAGGATGAAGATCTGAACGGCTCCATGGACGATAGCAACGACCTCTTTTCCGGAATGCCCCTCTCTGAAAAACGCGAGGAGGCGCAGAAGCCTGCGGCGCCCGCCGAACGGCCGCCGGTGACGGCTGCGCTCGCCGCAGCGGCAGCACCCCCTGCTGCCGGAGCCTCCGCACGCCCGGCGCCCGCCGCCTCGAACTCCGATGATTACGGCGCCTCGTCGATCCGCGTCCTCGAAGGCCTCGAGCCGGTGCGCATGCGCCCGGGCATGTATATCGGCGGTACCGATGAAAAGGCGCTGCACCACCTCTTTGCCGAAGTCATCGACAATGCGATGGACGAGGCGGTCGCCGGGCACGCCAATTTCATCGAGGTCTATCTCGACCTCGAGGGATATCTCACCGTCTCCGATAACGGCCGCGGCATCCCGGTCGAGAACCATCCGCAGGTGCCGGGCAAGTCGACGCTCGAAGTCATCATGACCAAACTGCATGCCGGCGGCAAATTCGACGGCAAGGCCTATGAGACCTCCGGCGGCCTGCACGGCGTCGGCGTTTCGGTCGTCAACGCGCTCTCCGACGACCTCGAGGTGGAGGTGGCGCGAAACCGCAAGCTCTACCGCCAGCGTTTCTCCCGCGGCCTGCCGCAGGGCGGCCTCGAAGAGTTGGGCGACGTCCACAATCGCCGCGGCACCCGCGTGCGCTTCCATCCCGACCCCCAGATCTTTGGGGATCACATGAAGTTCGACGCCGCTCGCGTCTTCCGTATGGCGCGCTCCAAGGCCTATCTGTTCGGCGGCGTCGAGATCCGCTGGAGCTGCGAGGCGGGCGTGCTGCCCGAAGGTTCCGAGGTCCCTGACAAGGCCGTGTTCCACTTCCCCGGCGGCCTGAAGGACTATCTCCAGGCGACGATGGGCAAGGAGTTCACCGTCACCCGCGAGATCTTTGCCGGTAAGACCGAGAAGACCAGCGGCCACGGCTCGATGGAATGGGCGATCACCTGGTATGGCGGCGATCCGCAGGTGCATTCCTATTGCAACACCATCCCGACGCCCGAAGGCGGCACGCATGAGGCCGGCCTTCGCATCGCATTGACCAAGGGCCTGAAGGCCTATGCCGAACTGACGCAGAACAAGCGCGCCGCGCAGATCACCACTGACGACGTGATGATCTCGGCCGTCGGCATGCTGTCGGTCTTTATTCGCGAGCCGGAATTCGTCGGCCAGACCAAGGACAAGCTTGCGACAGTCGAGGCCCAGCGCATCGTCGAGAACGCGCTGCGCGACCCCTTCGACCATTACCTTGCGGACAATCCGAACGAGTCGGCCAAGCTGCTCGACTGGGTGATCGAGCGCGCCGAGGAGCGCCTGCGCCGCCGCAAGGAAAAGGAAGTCAACCGCAAGAGCGCTGTGCGCAAATTGCGCCTGCCCGGCAAGCTCGCCGACTGCTCGCAGAACACCGCCGAGGGTGCCGAACTCTTCATCGTCGAGGGTGATTCGGCAGGTGGTTCGGCCAAGCAGGCGCGCAACCGCGCCAATCAGGCCATTCTGCCGCTGCGCGGCAAGATCCTCAACGTTGCCAGCGCCGGCCGCGAAAAACTCGGCGCCAACCAGCAGCTCGCCGATCTCATCCAGGCGCTCGGCTGCGGCACGCGCTCGAAATACCGCGACGAAGACCTGCGCTACGAGCGCATCATCGTCATGACCGATGCCGATGTCGACGGCGCCCACATCGCCTCGCTGCTCATCACCTTCTTCTACCAGGAGATGCCGGAGCTGGTGCGCGGCGGCCATCTCTTCCTCGCGGTGCCGCCGCTTTACAAGATCACTCAAGGCTCGAAATCCGCCTATGCCCGCGATGACAATCATCGCGCCGAGCTGATGCAGACGGAGTTCAAGGGCAAGGCAAAGGTCGAGATCAGCCGCTTCAAAGGCCTCGGCGAAATGATGCCCGCCCAGCTCAAGGAAACCACGATGGATCCGTCCAAGCGCACCCTGCTCAAGGTGCTGATCGACGAGGTGGATTTCGAAGGCACCCGCAGCGCCGTCGACGATTTGATGGGCACCAAACCGGAAGCCCGCTTCCGCTTCATCCAGGACCGCGCGGCTTTCGCCGAAAACCTCGATATCTAGGTGACAATCCAAGCTAAAAGTGGCCAGATATAGGTGAATCTGGCCACGCCAAGTCCGGCTACGCCGCGCGCGGGATCGGTCGAAGCCCCCGCACTGCGGCGTCTTTCCCTAGTCCCAGTGGGCAGGCGTGCCAATATGTGCCTTGAGCGCCTCGGAGAAGGCTCTGATTTTTGCTGATGGCATCTGAAGCGCCCGCAGGAGGTAGATCCCTGAAGGGCGCTCGTTCCACCGCTCATCTTCAAGAGGCAGTCGAACAAGCCCGCCCGTCTTCACGCTGGGTCCCGCCACCCAGCTGGGAAGGAATGCAATGCCCATACCGGAAAGAGCCGCTCCGTTTAGCGCCTCGAAGTCATCGGATCGAAAAGCGACTTTGTTACTGGCGTGTCCGGCGGACGTGCCGAACAAGTCCGACCATCCCAAAAGATCGTTTCCGTGGAGCTTGTCCAGCAGGCGCTGTTTTCGGAGGTCCCCTATGACCCTCGGTGTCTCATGAACAGCGAGATATCCCTCGCTCGCAACCAGGATCCTGTTCAATGGCGCCAGCTTTGTCGCGATCAGTGAACTGTCCTGCAGTTCGCCCATACGGACGACGAGATCGAGCCTCTCGGCGACAGGATCGGCAAGCCGCTCGGTCAAATCGAGTTCTACGTGAAGATCCGGATGCTGTTGGGCAAGCGCTGCGAGAACCGGGATCACGTACCGTTTCCCAAAGGTTGGAAAGCAGGCGATCCGCAGCGTGCCCGTGACTGCGTCATCGAACGCCGCGACCTCGGCATGGGTATCGGCGAGGTCATCGAGAAGACGCTGCGCCCTGTCGAACAGGTGGCTCCCGGCATCAGTCAGTGCCAATGCACGCGTCGATCGAACCAGGAGACTGACGCCAAGGTCCTGCTCCAAAGCGTCAATCTGGCGGACGATGGCTGAGGGTGTCACTGCTCGGCGTCGCGACGCGGCGGAGAAGCTGCCTGTCCTGACGACATCGACATAGACAGCAAGATGCTCGGCGAACCTGGGATCCTTCATCTTTGCCTACGACGCAAAACCGTTTCGAGCATTCAGTTCGTTATCATCTGCAGGCATTAAGCGCACATTCCTTCTCGTCAACGGGCAACACCCCCAATCAACAGAAGGAACAACACAATGGTCAAGGTCCTAGAAGACATTCTTTCGCAGTCGGCATACTCCGCCGAAATCGAGGTGCCTCTCGAAAAGGTCAACATCGCGGACTGGCTCTTCAATCTGCCTGAATCCGAGTATCTGCGCTGCTGCCCGCCCGATCACATCGCAGCAGGAGTAACCTGGACGGACGATGGTCGCAGGATGTCGATCAACGTCGAACAGATCGGGTCAGGCCTGGTGGTCCAGCACTATGTAGCCGAAGTGGCTGAGCCCGCTTACTGCCGCATGAACTCCATCTCTGACGTGTTCACCGCAAACGGCCGCACCCAGGTCAACGTAGTTTGGGAGCTGATCGCCGAGAAGGTCGACGATAGCCGCACCCGCTACACCAACCGCGTCACCGCTCATCCGACTGAGGCCTTCATGGACTTCCTCGCGGAACATGGCGTCGAATACAAGGATGCGGCGGCTGCCCGTCAGGTCGCTGGCGGCGACCACAACAGACGCGAGACCCCGCTGTTCGCCGCGAGCATTGCCCGCCGCGCACTGGCCAAGTGAGGTCGTGCGATGAAAGCGATCGTTTTCGATGACTTCGGCGGTCCAGCGGTTCTCAGACTGGCCGAGGTTCCTCTGCCCGACATCCGGCCAGACGATCTCCTGGTCAAGGTGAGGGCTGCAGGAGTCAATCGAGCCGACATCCTCCAGCGCGAGGGTGTCTACGGCAGCCAAACCTATGGAGACAGCTCCATTCTAGGTTTGGAAGTCGCCGGAGAAGTTGTGGCTGTTGGTAAGAGCGTCCGCGACTACGGAGTTGGAAATCGCGTCATGGGAATCGTGGGGGGTGGTGCATATGCTCAATACGCTCGTCTCGACAGCGGCATGGCAGCGCGGATCCCGGAAAGTCTTTCGTTCATCGAGGCGGCCGCCATCATGGAAAGCTTCGTAACGGGCTGGGAGGCTCTCGCCCATCTCGGGCAGGTCGCCAAGGCAGAGACGGTTCTCGTCCACGCGGCGGCGGGCGGCATTGGTTCGGCTACCGTTCAACTCGCAAGATCCGCTGGCGCTAGTGTGCTGGCGACCGCGTCTGACGAAAACGTCGAAAGGGTCCTGTCACTCGGCGCGGCGGCAGTCTTCGATTACCGCCGAAGCGATTTCGAAGCCGAGGTGATCGACTTCACTGCTTCGCGCGGCGTAGATCTCGTGATCGACTTCGTCGGCGGCGCATATCTTGCTCGAAACATCCGCAGCCTCGCACCCGGCGGACGGCTTGTACAGGTTGGCCTGCTCGGCGGCGACGGCGACGCGATAATCCCGCTCGATATCGTGCTGCACAAACATCTGCGGATCATGGGGACGGTCATGAAGTCGCGGTCTCGGGACGTAAAACGGGCGATGGTCGATCGTTTCAGACAACATGTCCTGCCGCGGCTCGGCGGCGAGATCGTCCCAATCGTTGCCGCTACCTACCCCCTAGCGCAGGCGGCGGAGGCACAGCGAAGGATGGAGACCGGTGGGCTGTTCGGCAAGGTGGTACTCGACTTTCGTGATCCAGCACCACACGGATGGCTCGCTCACTGACCTCATGTGAAAACTTGTTCGTTGTCTTGCTCATATCGGCTCCACTCTCTCAGAAATTGGAGCCTCCGGCAAAACCGGTGCGGTTCAGCTCCCTCAATGGGCAATCAAGCTGGAGGTCGTCGAAACATTCATGCATGAATACTGTTCGTTGGATCGGCTCGCCGGAATGCATCGAGTTCGTCTATGGACGATGAAGAAGAGGCTTGACGACGCTAGTGTGCCGCCAGCGTTTACAGCTGGAGAAATACCCTTCTATCGTCGCGCACCCGGCTTTTCTGTGGGCCGTTTTCGTTGGCCATTTCTGGGTGCTTGGTTGGCCAAGTCTCAGTGTGTTTTCAAATCTACGACGCTTGATATCAATATGTTACAGGCAAGATGGCCAGTACCTCGATAGGTTTCTCACTAGGGTGCCATCGAGCGCGCCAGACGGTCCGATAGAGACGGGTTCGACGCGCCGCATTTTAGCATCGACGATTTCACGGAACTGACGAAGAACCGTAACAACTCCGTCAAACAACCGGCGCATGAAGCGGTCGGCGCGCCTTCCCCGGGGGAGCATTTGCGCCGGTCGAACCGTTTTCAACCCTTGCCGGATATTTGTCATGACCAAGCGTTTTCTCGCGACTGCCGCTTTCGTTCTCCTGTCCAGCACCGTCAGCGCCACCGATATCGGCACCACTTTTGAGACCGCCTGCCCCTTCGGCGATTGCGCCGCCGGCATTTCGCTATCTTATCTCGGTGAGTTCGTCATCCCGACTGGCCACATGGAAAACGGCGTTGAGTTCGGCGGCATTTCCGGCCTCGATTTCGATGCCGCCACCGGCCACTATATCGCCATCAGCGACGACCGCTCGGAAAGAGGCCCGGCCCGTTTCTATGAGCTCGACGTCGATCTCGACGCGTCGGGCCTCAAGGGCGTTTCGGTCGTCAAGCAGGTGACGCTGAAAGAAAAGAACGGCGAGCCCTTCGCTGCCCGGAGCGTCGATCCGGAATCGATCCGCCTCGGCGAGGACGGCATCTATTGGGGCAGCGAAGGCGACGGCAAGGCGCTGCTGGCGCCCTTCGTCCGCGTCGCTTCGCCGGACGGTTCCTTCGTCCGCGAATTCAAGCTTCCGGAGGGCTTTGCGCCGACCGCGGACAAGTCGACCGGCATCCGTGACAACCTCGCCTTCGAGGACCTTGCCATCGCGCCTTCCGGCGATGTTTTCGTCGGTGTCGAAGCCGCCCTTTACCAGGATGGCCCGAAATCCTCGCTGACGTCAGGCAGCCTGTCGCGCATCGTCCGCTACGACGGCGCCACCGGCGAGCCCAAGGCTGAGTACGTCTACCCCGTCTCACCGATCCCGCAGGCAGCCACCAAGGCCGACGGCGGCAATGACAACGGCATGTCCGAGATTCTTGCCCTCGACGATCACCGCCTGCTCGCCGTCGAACGCAGCTATGCCCAGGGCTTCGGCAACAACATCAAGATCATGATGATGGATCTGACTGATGCCACCGATGTATCCGCTATCGTTTCGCTCGCCAAAAACGACCAGCGCGTCGTCCCCGTCCGCAAGAGCCAGGTCCTCGATTTGAGGGCGATCGGCCTCGTTCCAGACAATATCGAGGCGATGTCGCTCGGCAAGGCCAAGGACGGCACCGATGTTCTCATTCTCGGCTCCGACAATAATTTCTCGACCAGCCAGAAGACGCAATTCTATGCCTTCAAGGTTCTCAGCCGTCCGCAGCAGTAAGACGCCCGGGTCTGAAGGTCGACTAGCGACGCTTTGTATACGCTTTCATGGTGCGGACCTTGAAACCGCCGGGGTGATGGCCCATAACCAGAGTACAAGAAAAAGAAGAGGCGCGCGTGGGTGTGTTCGACCGTCAGAAAAGCAATCATGAACCGCGATGGCTCGGATCGTCGGCGCAGACGCGCACGCCGCTGATTCCCTCCATTTCGGCGGCGCGCTGGCTGCTGGTCCTGGTCGTCGCTGCCGGCGTTTATTTCTTCTACGGCTTCCTCGTGCCGGTGCTCGCAGCCCTCGTCATCGGCTTTGCCAGCTGGCCGCTCTACCGCAAGCTTCTTGCCCGCGTCGGCGGCAATACGACGATCGCCGCGACCATCGCCATCATCCTGATCATCACCTTCCTGGTCATCCCGATCGGGCTTGCGGTGACCTATACGACGGGCGAAGTGCGCACCTGGGTCGCCTGGGCCATCCACGCCAACCGCGCCGGCGCGCCGACACCCGACTGGATCGTCGCATTGCCGTGGGCCGGCGCCTATCTCGATGAAGTCTGGACAAAATATATCGGCAGTCCCGGCGCGCTCGGCGAGGTCATCCAGGCGGTCAGCGGCGCCAATATCGGTAACATATACCGTGCCGTGCTGGCGGCCGGCGGCGGCGCTTTCCACCTGCTGCTGACGCTGCTCTTCATGCTGATCGCGCTGTTCTTCGTCTATCGCGACGGCTTCTCCTTCTCCAAGCAGATCGACATGCTGGGCGAGCGCATCCTGCCCAACCGCTGGGAGCGCATTTCCCGCGTCGTGCCGGCGACGATCAGCTCCACCGTCATGGGCATGACGCTGATCGCGATCGGCGAAGGCATCGTACTCGGTCTTGCCTACTGGATTGCCGGCGTGCCCTCGCCGGTGACGCTCGGCGTGCTGACGGGCGTGATGGCGCTGATACCGGGCGGTGCGCCGCTCTCCTTCACGCTGGTCTCCATCTATCTGCTGGCGAGCGGCTCGCATGTCGCCGGCATCAGTCTCTTCGTCTGGGGGACGGTCGAGCTCTTCATCGTCGACAAGACGCTGCGGCCTAAGCTCGTCGGTGGTCCGATCAAGCTGCCCTTCCTGCCGACCTTCTTCGGCCTCGTCGGCGGCGTCAAGACGATGGGTTTCCTCGGCCTCTTCATCGGCCCGGTGCTGATGGCGCTGATCGTCGCCATCTGGCGCGAATGGATCCACGAGGCCCGCAACGCCGACAAGAGCGAGACCGGCCCCCAGATCATCATCGACGAACAGGCCCCGCCGCCGGTCCCCGGTTCGCCGAAAACCATGCCGCGCGTCGCCGAAGGCTAAACATGGTTTCGCAGACCGGCTAGCCCAGCTGCTTTTCCATGAACAGGCTGAGCGGGTCCGGCAGATAGCTGCCAAAGGGCTCGATTTCCCGATATCCGTATTTGCGGTAGAGAGCGATCGCCTCGGGCTGGTAGATGCCGGTTTCGAGCCGGATCGCCGTCAGCCCCTTTTCCCCGGCGATCGCTTCGAGCGCATTCATCAGGCCGCTGGCGATCCTCAGGCCCCTCGCCTCGGGATCGACGAACATGCGCTTGATCTCCGCCGTGCCGTCGCCGGCCTCGACCAGCGCGCAGCAGCCGACGATCGCATCGCCATTGCGCGCGACCAGAAAGCTCACCGAAGGCTTTTCCAGCGCCGAAAGGTCGACCAGATGGTTGCTTTCAGCCGGATAGAGCGATTGCGCATAGGCATCCGAGAGATCGAGAAGCCGGATGACGCCCTCCTGGCGTGGCGGTTCAAGAGCGATGGTGACGGACATGCTGGCTCCCTCTGCCGGCGCGGGACAAAATTTTCCCCGATATGACGAAGAGTTAATGTCCTTGCCTTCATTCGGTTGGAATTGCGCCCTCTAAGGCGATGAGGTGCTCAATAATCAAGGAAGCAGAATATGCAAGCGGTGCTGATCGCGATGACCATTCTCGGCTGCGACGATTCCATCAGCCAGTGCAATTATGTCGCGACGGTCGATAAACGCTGGGAAACCGTTGCCGCCTGCGATGCCGAAGCCGAACGACGGCTGAAGACCTATGTGAATGTCAACTATCCCTCAGTGATCGCGGTGTGCGAGGCGCCGAAAGCCGTCGCCGCCGCCGAGCCGCCGAAACCGGCGCCCGTGCCTGCCACCGCGCCCGAGGTTGCTGTCGCAGCGCCCCAACCCGCAGGAAGTATTGCCGGTTTTGCTGAAGGCATCGCCGGGCAGGTCCGCGCCCATCTGCCCTCGGGCAGAAGCGTCAAGGACACACTGACCAAACCCGTGCACTTCGTCTCCGCCAGCTATTCCTGGGTAGTGACGCGGCTGGCTGATTAGGCGGCCGCGCATCCGACGCATAAAGAGCGCCCTGCTTGTTTTAATGTGATGACAAATCAGTCGGTTGATATGGCGTCAGGCCAAATCTGGGCGCCGTGGAGGACGCGAAGAATACGGATTCGGTCTTCATGCACCACATACGCGGCGATGTAAGGCGTGCTTGGGATTACCAGCTCCCGTGTGCCCGCGATTCTTCCCGGCCTTCCGCTTTCCGGGAATTCGACGAGGCGGCGAACAGCAAGAACGATTTTCTGGTCAACATGAACTGCCGCCCTTGGATTCTCGATCTCAATATATGTGAAAATATTCTCTCGGTCGGACAACGCGTACCTCGCCCAGACAAGCCTCACGATCGATCCACCTGGCTCTTCCGAAGTGCCGCCTCGCGCCTCTTCTCAAAACCGGTCTCGACCTCGGTATCGTCAACATCCGGTCGCGTGTCATGGAGAGCTTCCAGGACTTTCCCGCGAAACCACGCATCGTAAGCGTCACTGTTGCTGATAAGCTCCAGCGGAAGAGCTCCCTCATTCGCTGTGCGGGTCAACAGAATACGGACGACATCCGAGACGGTCAGGCCCATGTTTTCCAGAACAGCCGTGGCGCGATCCTTGACCGCAGCATCTATGCGAGTTTGAACGAGTGCGTTTGACGCCATGTCGGCCTCCTTGAACAAGATGCAATGTAATGCAATTGAATGACGACTTCCAGCGCGATCGGCTACAACACGCGTAAATTCTCGCCACCGATCTGCGGGATGAGATTCACGAATCGGTCGATAACAAATTTCGCGCTAAGCGGCCGCAAGCGCCGCGTAGACGCGGGCCGATTGTCGCCGCTCGTTAACGTGCAGCTTTTCCACCATGTCGAGCAACTCGCCGATCGCGCCATGCGCGTGGTGATGGCGGAATTTTTCGAGAAGACGGCCGCAGACATTGCCGAGCACGCTGCCCGGCGCTTTTCTGGCGGCGTCGCGCCACAGCATCGTCGCCTCTACGAAGATCACGCTGATATCCCTCGGCAGGCCAGCGGACTCATAGAGCGCGCGCACGGCATGCATGCGCCCGGTTGCCAGGATCGAGCGCACGCGGCGCTCGCTGCACGCGGTCAGATCGACGATCGCGCCGGCGAAAAAATCCACCTTGCCGGCACAGAGCGCATGCATCAGGAAGGACGGCGTCAGCCGGCCGTTGAGGCGCAGATGCTGGACGAGATCGGGTATCTCGCGCGGCGCGATGTCGCCGGCGATCGAAACGATGGCGGTCTCGGTCGCCTCGCGGCTGATGCGCTGAAGCCGCTGCAGGCCGATCGCCGCCTGTGCCAGCGGCAGGCCGACCAGCGCATTGCTGACATGCTGGGTCAGTAACTGGCGGGCATCGGCGGGAAGATCGCTGCGGTCGAGAAGCAGGTTGCGAATATCGCAGCAGTCGCCGAGCCGTTCGGCGATGCGTTTCAAAGATAGGCTGGAGATCACCGCGCCGTCATTCTCCAGCAGGCAGAGCAGTTCTTCCTCGTCGCCGACCTCCGCGAGGGCGGCGGAGACCGGGCGTGTCACATGCGCTCTGGCGGCGATCAGCATGCGGGTGGCGCCGTTGCCGCGCGCGGCAAGGTCGACGAGATCGGCGTCGCTCAAAATTGGCGAGCAGGTCACCGCGTGGCAGGCAACCTCGGGCTGGTCTTCGGCAAGCGAAAGGATAAGGTTGCGCGGCGCATCGGGCGACCAAGCGATCGCCTCGGCAAGCGCAAGCCGCACGCGCGGCGACGGATCGTCGAGAAGAAAAGTCATCGCCATTTCGGCCGCCGCCCGCTCATCCGCGGACATTTCGGACTGCAGATAGGCGCGCCCGAGGGCGTTTGCAGCCCGGGCCCGGTCACCGGTCTTGGCCGTTTCGATCCAACGAAGGAAAGCTTCTACGATCACGCGACGCCCCAGCATTTGAACGCGATTCCCTCGCGCTCCATTCAATGCTGCGACCGTAGTGGCAAAAGGTTTAAGATTGGTTCACCATGTTTCTTAAGCCTTTGGACGCCTTGCCGGTTCGGCTCAGCCTTGCTGCGTCTTCGGCCGGATCATCTCGAAAACATCGCTGCCTTCGCTGTAATCCATGTAGCCCATGCGGGCCAAAGGTCGGGCGATCGACATGTCGAGGCGGCCGTCCCTGACGATCGCTTCATCGATACGGATGCCGACCACTTCGCCGAAGACGAGGATGTTTTCGGATGGTTCGCCCGACAGTGTCTTCGGCTCGATGATCTCGGTCACCCTGCATTCGAGCACCGCGAAAGCCTCGCCGACATAGGGCGCGTCGATCAGTTGGGCCGGCTTCGCCGTCAGGCCGGCGAAGTCGAATTCGCTGTCGCCGTAGGGCAGTGCCGCCGAGGAGAGGTTCATCTTCTCGGCGAGATCGCGGCTGACGAAATTGCAGGTGAAGACGCCGGTCTCGGCCGCGTTGCGCTGGCTGTGCTTGCGCCCGGCCGAAGAAAACATCACCAGCTTCGGCCGGTCGGCAACGGCATTGAAGAAGGAATAGGGCGCCAGATTGATCGATCCGTCCCTGCCCTTGCTGCCGATCCAGCCGATCGGGCGCGGCGATACGATCGCCTTGAACGGATCATGCGCGAGCCCGTGCCGGTTGCTGTCAGTGGTGTAGAACATCAGTCGTCTCCGCCGACCCAGGTCACGGTATCGGCAAGCTCCGGCCGCGGCCGCTCGATCGCCGGAAATGTCGTCGAGCCGATATGGATGAAGCCCGCCACCTTTTCATCAGGTCCGACGCCGAGCAGCGGATAGGCGCGCTCGTCATAGGCGAACCACTCCGTCAGCCAGTTGGCGACATAACCATTGGCGTTGGCGGCGAGGATGACGTTGAAGCAAAGCGCGCCGGCCGACATCAGCTGCTCCCATTCCGGGATCTTGATATGCGGCCCCGCCTTGCTGACGATGGCGACGACCACCGGCGCACGGGTGAAACGGCTGCGCTCGACCTGAATCATCTCTTCGGAAAGGTCGGGCTTTGTCTGAAGCGCCAGCGTCAGAAGTTCCTCGCCGAGACGCACGCGCCGCTCTCCGCGATAGACGATGAAGCGCCAGGGCGCGATCTTGCCGTGATCGGGAACACGCGAGGCAAGGCGCAGGATCTCCTCGATCTCGGCCTTCTCGGGGCCTGGTTCGCACATCTGGAAAGCGGGGATGGAGCGGCGCACGGCGAGGTAGTCGATCAGCTTGATATCGGATTTCATACGGGAGAAGCTCTCATTTTTATGCTGCTGCAAAGGGTGGGTCTTGAATTTGCCATCGCGTTGGTCTTGAAGTGACCTTTGCGATTTCAGAAGTCAATCGGTTCACGAAACAGATGTTTGGCATTTTGCCTTTTGCACGCATCGGCCTTGCCATTGCCCTGATGGTATTGATGCCCCTCGGCGCCGGCGCTCAGGATGCCTTCAAGGAATTCAAACAGCTTGAATCGACGCCGAAGATGCCGAAGCTCGATGCCTTCATCGCACCCGGCACGGTGCCCGCAGGTGTCAAGCTGCGCGACGTCCCGATGGAAGCCAAGCTGACGGCCGACGGCACGCCGGTTGAGGAGGGCCTTTCCTGGTACGTCTTCAGCCCGATCGCCGGGACCGATGGCAAGCTGCCGCTGATCGCCAGCGCCAAGGGCGGGCCCGCCGCCTTCCAGCTCGCCCCCGGCGATTATTTCGTCAACGTCTCCTTCGGCCGCGCCGGGGTCACCAAGAAACTGACCGTGCCCGCTGAAGGCGAGGTCGACAAGCAGGTGATGGTGCTCGATGCCGGCGGTCTGCTGCTCAATGCCGTCTCCGGCGCCGATGCCCGCATTCGCCCTGACCAGTTGAGCTTCTCGATCTATTCCTCGGAAGTGCGCGACGATGGCGAGCGCGGCCTCGTCGTGGCCGATGTCTCGCCGAATACCGTCGTCCGTCTCAATGCCGGCACCTATCACATCGTTTCCGAATATGGCAGCGTCAATGCCGTGATCCGCGCCGACATCCAGGTCGAGGCCGGCAAACTGACCGAGGCGACGATCCAGCATCGTGCCGCGCAGATCACCTTCAAGCTGGTCTCCGATACCGGCGGCGAGGCGATCGCCGATACGGCATGGTCGATCCTGACGGCGGCCGGCGACAGCGTCGGCGAAAGTGTCAGCGCCTTCCCCACCATGGTTCTCGCCGAAGGCGGATATTCGGCCGTCGCCCGCAACAAGGACAAGATCTACCAGCGCGATTTCACTGTCGTCGCCGGCAGGAACACCGATGTCGAGGTTCTGATGAAGGACCAGCAGCCGCAGCCGCCGGTCGGCGACGCCGCCCGCACGGTACAGCAGGTGCCTGTGGGCACACCGACACCGCCGGGTGTCCAGCCGGCCCCAGTGGCGCCGCTGCCGTCCTACGAACAGCTCGTGCCGCAGGGCGGCGACGACACCAGCCTCGATTGATTTTTCCGTGAGCGGTTTCGGCTCGAGACGACGTCAGCGCCACTGAGAAGACGGATCGCGGCCAGAAGCCCCCGACCGTGCAGCTCAACAGTGCTCAGGCGCGGATTCCATCATTGGCATAGAGTATTTTTCTGAACCGTACCCCGGTCTCGGGATGACACGTTCCGATAACATTATGGCGATAGATCAGCTTCCGACAGCGCCGAAGCCCGGCGCTGTCGGTTCCCGGCTGTTTTCAGGCCGCCTTGGCTTTCCTTGCTTCGGCCTTGCGACGGATGTCGGGCGGCGTCGCTTCGAGGGCAAGGCTCTCGACGGCGGCGTCTAGCCCCATCGAAACTTGGTCCTGGCTGCCGAGGCGGCGGATGTTGACCGTGCGCTCCTCGGCCTCCTTTCTGCCGCAGACGATGATGACAGGAACCTTGGTGACCGAATGCTCGCGGATCTTGTAGTTGATCTTCTCATTGCGGAAGTCGGTCTCGACGTTGAGGCCGGCCTCGCGCAGCGCCTCGGCCACCTCAAGCCCGTAGGCGTCGGCTTCCGAGGTGATCGTTGCGACCACCACCTGCAGCGGCGATACCCAGAGCGGCATATGGCCGGCGAAGTTCTCGATCAGGATGCCGAGGAAACGCTCCATAGAGCCGCAGATGGCGCGATGGATCATCACCGGCTGCGTCTTTTCCGAGTTGCTGTCGATGTAGAAGGCGCCGAACCGTTCCGGCAGGTTGAAGTCGACCTGCGTCGTCCCGCACTGCCATTCGCGGCCGATCGCATCCTTCAGCGTATATTCGAACTTCGGACCGTAAAAGGCGCCCTCGCCCGGCAGGATGCCGGTCTTGATATTGTTGGACTGCTGCTGGATCGTCTCCAGCACGCCCATCATCACGCTTTCGGCGCGGTCCCAGAGCTCGTCCGAACCGACACGTTTGTCCGGCCGGGTGGAGAGCTTGATCGTGACCTCGTCGAAGCCGAAGTCCTTATAGACCGAAAGGATCAGGTCGTTGATCTTCAGGCATTCAGCGGCCATCTGCTCGTCGGTGCAGAAGATGTGCGCATCATCCTGCGTGAAGCCGCGCACGCGCATCAGCCCGTGCAGCGCGCCCGACGGCTCGTAGCGGTGGACATTGCCGAATTCGGCGAGGCGGATCGGCAGCTCACGGTAGGATTTCAGCCCGTGCTTGAAGATTTGGATATGGCCGGGGCAGTTCATCGGCTTCAGCGCGAAGACGCGGTCGTCGTCCGTGTCGTCGCCGGCAACCGTCACCTTGAACATGCTATCGCGGTACCAGCCCCAGTGACCGGAGGTTTCCCAAAGCGACTTGTCGAGCACCTGCGGCGCGTTGACTTCCTGATAGTCGCCGGCAAGCCGGCGGCGCATATAGGCGACCAGTGTCTGGAATACGCGCCAGCCCTTGCCGTGCCAGAAGACGACGCCGGGACCCTCTTCCTGGAAATGGAAGAGATCCATCTCGCGACCGAGGCGGCGATGATCGCGCTTTTCGGCTTCGGCAAGCATATGCAGGTAGTTGTCGAGTTCCGACTGCTCGGCGAAGGCCGTGCCGTAGATGCGGCTCAGCATCGGATTGTTGCTGTCGCCGCGCCAATAGGCGCCGGCCACCTTCAAGAGCTTGAAGGCGCTGCCGATCTGGCCGGTCGAAGCCATGTGCGGACCGCGGCAGAGGTCGAACCAGTCGCCCTGGTAATAGATCTTGAGATCCTGCCCTTCCGGGATCGCATCGACGAGTTCGACCTTGTACTGCTCGCCCTTGTCGGCGAAGACCTGTTTCGCCCTGTCGCGCGACCAGACCTGCTTGGTGAAGGCGGCGTTGCGGGCGATGATCTCCTTCATCTTCTTTTCGATCTTCGGCAGATCGTCGAGCGTGAAGGGCTCGTTCTTGGCGAAGTCGTAATAGAAGCCGTTTTCGATGACCGGGCCGATCGTCACCTGGGTACCGGGCCAGAGTTCCTGCACCGCTTCGGCCATGACATGCGCCGCGTCATGGCGGATGAGTTCCAGCGCGCGGTCGTCATTGCGGGTGATGATCTCGATCCTGCCGGTCGTCACGGGATCGGAGAGGTCGCGCACGGTGCCGTCGATCGCAACGGCGACCGCCTTCTTGGCGAGCGACTTGGAAATGGATTCGGCGACATCCCGGCCGGTTGCGCCGGCATCATAGCCGCGCACGGAACCATCGGGAAATGTCAGGGAAATAGCTTGGGACATCGAAATTCTCCTTGTCCAGTCCCGCCAACGAATGCGGGTGGTTGACCACGAACGCGCCTCCGCGGAGCTGAATGCGCAGCCGCCTGATAGCCAGATTTCCTGTCTGAGTAAAGAAAAAGCGGGGGTTACATAATCATTTCAGTCAGCCCGCGCACGGTGTTCCAGTTGCGCATCGTGCCGACGCCGAGCCGCTTGGTCGTCAGCGCCGAAAGCAGCTTGGATTGGCTCGGCTTGCCGGCGAAATCGATCCAGAGATCGCCGCCGACGACGGCGATGCGCTGTCCCTCCGTCATCAGCTGCTTCAGCGCCTCCACCTTTGTCGGGTCGACCGGCAGACGCATCACCCGGACGATGACCTGGTCGCCATTGCCGTCCTTGAAGGGATTGGTGCTGCAAAGCGCCATCCAGGTGCAGTCGCTGCGCACGATGATATCGACATGTCTGCCGAACTTTTCTTCAAAGGCCTCTTCCAGCTGGGTCTCGAGTTCGTGCGGCCGCATCTCGTCGGCCTCGAAGACAAGATTGCCGGTGGAAACCAGCGTGCGCGGCTCGCGATAACCGAGTTCTTCGGCAAGTGCGCGCAAATCCTGCATGATGACGCGGCGGTCGGGCGTCAGGACAATGCTGTGCAGAAGGGCGATGAAGGTGCTCATGGCGCTCACCCTTTCTTCCGCCCGAGGGCGAAATAACGCCACGGGGTCCACCAGCGGAAGCTGTCGCCAAGCATCTCCGGCACGTGGTCGAGGCCGCTGGTGCCGCCCGGGCCGCAGCGGCCGACGCGAAACAGCGTCATCCAGCCGCCGGCCCACAAGCCATGGCGCGCGATCGACTCGTAGCCATATTCGGAGCAGGTCGGGATATGGCGGCAGGAATTGCCGACAAAGCCGGACAGCGTCAGCTGGTAGAGGCGGATCAGCCCCATGCCGAGCAGGCGGTCGGGAGTCTTGCGGAACGGACCGGTATAGTTGCGGGAAGTGCGTGCGGCCTTTTCACGCGGCTTGTCCGGTCCGGCGGCGCCACCGTCGTCCTCATCGTCAGCCTGCGGGGCGCAGAACTCGCACATGTCAGTTATGCCTCGACAACTTCCGCCCGTTTCGCCTCGATCTGCCCGATCGCATCGACGACCGCATCGAAGGTCAGCATCGTCGAAGCATGGCGAGCCTTGTAGTCCCGCACCGGCAGCAGATAGCGCATGTCTTCAAAGCGTCCCTGGGGCCCCGCCCCATCCGCCTTCAACATGGCGAGCATGTCCTGGCGGGCCAGCCGCAATTCGTCCGATGTGGCGCCAACGACATGGCGGGCCATAATCGAGGACGAGGCCTGGCCGAGCGCACAGGCCTTCACGTCATGAGCAAAACCGGTCACGGTGTCGCCATCCATCTTCAGCCAGATCCGCACCTTCGAGCCGCAGAGCTTCGAATGGGCCTGAGCGCTCGCATCGGCATCATCAAGCGTCCCGGTCAGTGGAATATTGCCGGCGAATTCGAGGATTTTGCTGTTGTAGATATCGTCCATGCTGGATTTCCGCTCCAAAATCGCTGCGGATCGGCCTCTGTGAGGGCGTTATTGTCGTCAAAACAAAAAACACACCGTGTCGTGTGAGGATACTTACATACGATGGCCGTCTTCCTATATGTATGTCGTTCGAAGGCCATGAAAATGCAATGGCCTGGTGTAAGTTTGATTGGGAAACCGTGCCGGACGGGCGTTGAAACTGCCCTGAAAGCCCCGGAGCCCGCCAAAGGTGCATGAATTCCCGCTTGGGATTGACCAGTGGCGATTCCGACAGATGGGTCCGCGGTGCGGACCAGGAGACCATTGTTCATGGACGCCATCGTAAAGAATTTTCCGCAGACGACCCGCGACTCGGATCGCCCCTCCCAGCAGGAGGCGGAGGAAGCCGTTCGCGTCCTGCTGCGCTGGGCCGGTGACGACCCGACACGCGAAGGCTTGCTCGAAACGCCGGCCCGCGTCGTCAAATCGTACCGCGAGCTTTTTTCCGGTTACGACATGGCGGCGGAAGACGTGCTCGGTCGCACCTTCGAGGAGGTCGCCGGTTATGACGACATGGTCCTCGTCAAGGACATTCCATTTTACTCGCATTGCGAACACCACATGGTGCCGATCATCGGCAAGGCCCACGTTGCCTACATGCCTGATGGCCGTGTGCTCGGCCTGTCGAAGATTGCCCGTGTCGTCGAGATCTATGGCCGCCGCCTGCAGACGCAGGAAACGATGACCGCGCAGATCGCCCGGGCCATCGACGATACGCTTAATCCGCGCGGTGTCGCCGTGCTGATCGAGGCCGAACATATGTGCATGGCGATGCGCGGCGTTCAGAAGCAGGGCTCGACCACGTTGACGACGACATTTACGGGAACGTTCAAGACTGAGCCGGCCGATCAGGCCCGCTTCATGACCATGGTGCGGAGCCGCTGATACCGGCTCCCTCAGGAGGGCCGCGATGAGTCAACTGATCTTCAATCAACCATCCGAGGACAAGTCGGCGTTGGAAGACGCCGGCGATTTCACGCCGCGCTTCGACGACCGTGGCCTGATCACCGCGATCGTCACCGACGCCGGCGACGGCGAGCTGCTGATGGTGGCGCATATGAATGCTCAGGCGCTGGCGCTGACCATCCAGACCGGCACGGCGCACTATTTCAGCCGTTCGCGCGGCAAGCTCTGGAAGAAGGGCGAGACCTCGGGCAATCTCCAAACGGTAAAGGAAATCCGCACCGATTGCGATCAGGACGCCATCTGGCTCAAGGTCGAAGTCGCCGGCCACGACGCCACCTGTCACACCGGTCGCCGCTCCTGCTTCTACCGGACGATCACGCTTCAGGACGGAAAGCCGATGCTTGATATCGTTGACGACGAGCTTCATTTCGATCCGCAGGATGTCTACGGAAAATAGCCTCAAATTCCCCGGCATTTGCTCCTTATTGCGCCAGAAACCGCTTCTCTATACCATTTGGAAACTGATCGGGCACACTATCGGGAACCAAGTGTTCTGCTGGGAGGGGAGAGCGCCATGCTGAGCTGGAGTCTGCATCGTCAAAGCTCTGAAGGCGAGGGTTCCGATTCCGGCATGTCTACCACGCTCGATATGCTCCCGCCTGCTGCGCCTCAAAAGAAAATCAAGATCGCGCTGGCACTCGGCGGCGGCGCCGCCCGCGGCTGGGCTCATATCGGCGTGTTGCGCGCCCTCGACGAGGCAAAGGTCGAGATCGGCATGATTGCCGGCACCTCGATCGGCGCACTGGTCGGCGGCTGCTATCTCGCCGGCAAACTCGATGAACTCGAGAGCTTCGCGCGCTCGCTGACGATGCGCCGCATCGCAAGTCTCCTTGATCTCACCATCGGCGGCAGCGGCCTGTTCGGCGGCATGCGGCTGACCAAGCGCATGCAGGAACATCTCGAAGGCTTGAACGTCGAGGATCTCGACCGGCCGTTCGTCGCGGTCGCGGCCGAGGTCAATACCGGTCATGAGGTCTGGATCGCCAATGGTTCGCTGATCACGGCGCTGCGCGCCTCCTATGCCCTGCCCGGCATTTTCGAGCCGGTCCGCAGCAATCACCGCACGCTGGTCGACGGCGCGCTGGTCAATCCTGTCCCCGTCTCCGTCTGCCGCGCCTACGAGCAGCCGCTCGTCGTCGCCGTCAATCTCAATTACGATCTCTACGGCCGCTCGGCCGTCGTCCGGCACAATGCCAGCCTCTCTCCGCAGGAGGTGCACAAGCAGGAAGAGGCGCCCTATGCGCGCCTCGGCATGACCGGCGTCATGGTGCAGGCCTTCAACATCATCCAGGACAGGATCGCCCGCGCCCGCCTTGCCGGCGACCCGCCTGATATTTCGCTGCAGCCGCGCCTCAGCTATATCGGCCTTTCCGAGTTCCACCGGGCTGGCGAGGCGATCGAACGCGGTTACGAGGAAGCCAGAGCCCGGCTCCCCGAGATCAAGCGCATGCAGGAAGTCTACGCAAGCAACCCCTGATGCACGTCGTCCAAAAGCGCGTGGCGGTTTGGGACGACGAGACTAGTCAAGCGAGGCAGGCGAAAACCTCAGCCGGCGATATAGGCCTTGATTTCCTCGGCCTCACGCTCGACTTCGGCGATGCGCGATTTCACCACGTCGCCGATCGAGATGATGCCGGCAAGCTTGCCATTGCTTTCCACCGGCACGTGACGGAAACGGCGGCTGGTCATCAGCTCCATCAGCTCGTTGACGGTCGTTTCCTCATGGCAGCGATAGACCTTCGCGGTCATGACCTGGGCCAGCGAGTGGTCGAGGCCTTCCTTGCCGTGTTTGGCGATCGCATGCACGAGATCGCGCTCGGTGAACATTCCCGAAATCCGGTTCTCCATGCCGACGACAACGATGGCGCCGATCTTCTTCTTGCTGAGGATGGCGGCCGCCTCGGCGACGGTGGTGTTCGGCCCGGCAGTGACGACGTCCCTGCCCTTCAGGTCGAGGATTGCTTTGACTGAACTGGTCATTCGAACCTCCTATGTCCGTGAAACACTTGTCACAGGCATCCGCGGCGGTTTCTCCCCCCGGCACGGATATAGGTCGATCGTGCACTGCTCGGCTCAGGATTGCAACATATCCTTCTCGGTTCCGTCAGGTTCCATCACCGGCGGGCGCGCCCCCCGGTCGAACAACGAAAACAGCAAGAAGCCGAAGACAAATCCGCCGATATGCGCATCCCAGGCAATCGCCTGGTCGCTGTCGCCGACGAGCGGGATGCCGACAGCGATCAGCGCGTTGCCGACCAGCCAGAGCAGCATGAAGATGACGACGGTGCGGCTCTTCAGCGCCTCGACGATGGAAAGCCGGGGATTGAGATGCGCAGGCGCCATCGGTCGCCGTTCGGCCGGAAAAGCGAATCGGCAGGCGGCGCCCATCAGCCCGGAGATGACGCCCGACGCGCCGATCAGCAATGACACGTCCCCCCAGTTCAGGACCGCGTGCAGGGCGGCGGACGCGACGGCGGAAAAAACCCAGAAGAGTGCGAAACGCAGCGTCCCGATGCGGCGCACGACCGGCGCGCCGAAGGCCATCAGCCAGAAGGCGTTAAAGAGGATATGCTGGACGCTGCCGTGCAGCAGCGAATAGGTGACGGGTGTCCAGAACAGCTCCGGCCCCTGCTGCGACAGCGGAATCACATAGCGGGCGGGAACGAAGCCGAAGGTGAAGAACAGCCAGTTCAGCGCATCGTAGGAGAGCAGGAGTTCCTGCACTGCATAAATGACACCAAGCAGGCAAAGACTGAAGAACAGTGCCGGTGGGAGGTTGAAGACCGGTTCGCGCGGTGGCCGTGCCGGCGGCTGGACCTCGGGAGGTTCGGGCGCCTTGTGCGGCTCGGCCGTCTGCTCATTCATCTGTGTTTCGCCTCGTTGAGGCCACAGCCATACAGGAGCGATTGTCAAAAAAAAAGCCGTCCGAAGGGTCGGACGGCATACCGGGAGCTCCAGGAAAAGACCTCGGCCCGGGCAGGTTGTGCTGAACTTCGAAAGTCGAAGCGATGGCAGGACAGTCTCACGACGGGCATCGCATCTCAACCGAAACCATCTCTTAACCTTAACCGCCGTGATTTGGCATGAAATCCGCAAGGTAGAGCTTGTACGGGCAATGACTGCCCAAAAATGCTCCGGAATGGAACAGGTTGGTGTGAAATGCGGCTACAAACGACCATCGAAATTTTTGACTACTGGAACCGTATCCGCGGCGCTGCCGATGCGCCGCTGAAATCACAGGTCGAACCCTCCGCCGTCCCCCATCTTCTCCAAAGTCTCTTTATTCTGGAGACGCGCAAGGGTGGAGATATCGGCTTCCGGCTCGCCGGCACCCGTATCTGTGATCTCTTCGGGCGTGACCTGCGCGGCGAACGTTTTTCGTCTCTCTGGGCAAATGGTCAGCTCGCGGACATCGAACGCACGGCGATGGGTGTCATGGACCATGCCATGCCGGCCCTGTTCAACGCCACCGGCTACAGCACTGTCGGTCATCAGGCCTCCTTCGAGATTATCATGATGCCGCTGCGTTCGCCGGACGGCGCCTGCGACCGGCTGCTCGGCGCGATCGCGCCGGCAGCGGCCGCGAGCTGGCTGGAGATCGTACCGCTCGAATTCCTGGCGCTCGACCGCAGCCGCCTGCTGCCCGGAAAATTCGACAAGGCAGCACCGGCTGAACCGCGCCCCATCAACAGGATCGTCGCTGGCAAAAGCATCCATTTCGGCCAGGTCATGCGCCGCATGGTCTCGCAGCTGCTGAGTGCGGAGGCGCGCTGACGGTCCCATTTCGGCACATCCGGCATACTCGTTTTCCGCTATATGGGGACCGGGCAAAACAACCTTCTGTTAATGGATTGTGGGTAAAGATCGGTCTCTGCGATTTTCATGAAGAAGCCCTTTGATGCACTCGTTCCAGCCAGCTCAGACGCAACGACCTGCGCCGCGCCCTGAACAGGGCGTTTTTCAGCGTGTGCCCATCAATATGCAGGGCAGGCTGATGCTTGCGAACTACGAAGAGTTCGAATGCATGGTGATCGACATGTCGCCTGGCGATATGTACGTCACCTGCCTCGGCCGGCCGCGCGCCAACGAACGCGTCGTCGCCTATATCGACCATCTCGGCCGCGTCGAAGGTTATGTCCAGACGATCGACGGCCGCGGTTTCACCATGTCGATCAACGCCACCGACCGGAAGCGCGAGAAGCTTGCCGCCCAGCTCACCTGGCTTGCCAACAAGCACGAACTCGGCCTGCCCGAGGATCGCCGCCACGACCGTTTGACGCCACGCGACACGAAGACCGAGCTGACGCTCGAGGACGGTACGCGCTATTCCTGCCGCATCATGGACCTTTCGCTGTCGGGCGCTGCCGTCGACGTCGAGATGCGCCCTTCGATCGGAACGGCCGTGCGCCTCGGCAACATGCGCGGTCGCGTCGTACGCCACTTCGTCGAAGGTGTGGCGATCGAATTCCTGTCGATCCAGTCCCGCGAGACGCTGCGGGAATTCCTTTAACAGCTGCGGAAAATGGCACTGCCTTGCCGGGGAGTCCGCGGGGTGCAATTCTCGGCGGGCTTCCATCCAACGCAATTGCCAGGTCCGGCGCGCGCCCGGTCAGGTCGTGTTGAAAAGCCTGCACTTCACGGCAGGAGATTTGCAAGCGGCAACGAATCTGGCTTTGGAAAGCAAGCGTGAAATCCTGTCGCAAGTCGTTCCACCCAGTCGGTAGATAATTTTATGAGTGGAACAAGCTGCGACACCGATCGGCACGCAATAAGGTTGCGCAAAATTGTGCAGTGATTTGCGTCCGGGAATGCCCTGCCCTCGCCCGTCTTCCCTTTGTCAGCGATATGATGGATAAGGCCCGCTTCGGTCTCAGGTGCGTCCATGTCAGCTCTTTATCCCGAAATCGAACCCTATGATCATGGTCAGCTCGATACGGGCGACGGCAATCTGATCTATTGGGAAGCCTGCGGCAATCCGGCGGGTCGCCCGGCGCTGGTGCTGCATGGCGGCCCTGGTTCCGGCTGTTCGACCGCGGCGCGGCGCTATTTCGATCCCGACGCCTATCGAATCATTCTGTTCGATCAGCGCAATTGCGGCCGCAGCCTGCCGAGTGCAGCCGATCCTGAAACCGATCTCTCCCTCAACACCACCTGGCATCTGGTTGCCGATATCGAGCGGCTGCGGGCCCATCTCGGCATCGACAGTTGGCTCCTTTTCGGCAATTCCTGGGGTTCGACGCTGGCGCTGGCCTATGCCGAAACCCATCCGGAGCGCGTCGCCGCGATTGTCCTGTCAGGCGTGACCACCACCCGGCGTTCGGAAATCGACTGGCTCTGTCGCGGCATGGCGCCACTCTTTCCGGAGGAATGGCACCGTTTCCGCCAGGTGATTCCCGCAGGCAGCCAGGGACGAGACGAGGACATCGTCGCCGCCTATCATCGTCTTCTCAACGATCCGGATCCGGAAACGCGCTTCAAGGCGGCGCGTGACTGGCATGATTGGGAGGCGGCATCGATTCTGCTTGCCGATCCCCAAGGCCGGCCGCGCCGCTGGGCCGATCCGGCCTATATGCTGACGCGCGCCCGCATCATCACCCATTACTTCAGCAATGGCGCCTGGCTGGAGGACGGCCAGCTTTTGAAGAACGCCGCTCGGCTCATCGGCAGTCCCGGTATCCTGCTGCAGGGAAGGCTCGACATCGAGGCGCCGCTCGTCACGGCTTGGGAACTCGCCCGCGCCTGGCCGCAAAGCGAGCTTAGCATCCTTGCGCATGCTGCCCATTCCACCGCAAATCCCGATATGAGCGCGGCGATTGTGACTGCCACCGATCGATTTCGCTATTTTCCTCAAAAATAATTTTCCCGCCCACATCGGCGATCTGAGCGATATTCTGCTTTCGAACCGGCCGAATCGGTCGTTTCCCGCGGCATCGTCGGCCGGGGGCACGTCGCCGCAGATCGCTTATCGGCCGGCGGAATTTACCCGGCTCAACGAAAATCCTTAACATCAGGACGGCAACGCAACCTTTTCGCGGGCGAAAGCCTTGTTGCGTGAATTAAAATTTTAAACGAATTCGCGACAAATCCGCATCGAATTTTATGCGCATTCGAATCTGTTTTTAGCCAAGTTTTATCGGCATTTGAATCAACTAAGCCTCTAATTCTATTGCGTAATTTTGCGTGAGATAAAAACGTCTGTGCCATTGTCACCTCAACTTACGGGGAGACGGCAATGACAACTGCGAATATCCTGAAAGGCGGCCTTCTGGCCGGTGCGATCATGATGGCAATGGCGGGTTCGGGACAGGCGATGCCCGCCAGCATGGCCCTGGCAGGCAATGCCAGCCCGCCGATCGGACACTACGAATTCTGCAAGGCGAATCCGACGGAATGTGTCGAAGTCGGCGGCGATGCCGGACCGGCCATCCTCACCGAAGATCGCTGGAAGGAAATTCTCAAGGTCAACTACACCGTCAATTCGACGATCCAGCCGATGACGGACGAGCAGATCTACGGGGTCGAGGAGCGCTGGGCCTATCCACGCACCGTCGGCGACTGCGAGGACTACGCCCTGCTGAAGCGCAAGATGCTGATCGACGACGGTTTCTCGCCGTCCGACACGCTGATCACCGTCGTGCTGCAGCCGAATGGCGAAGGCCATGCCGTGCTGACTGTTCGTACCGATCATGGCGACTTCATCCTCGACAACATGCGCAACAAGGTGCTGCTGTGGTCGGACACCGAATACACCTATCTGAAGCGCCAGTCCGCCGACGATCCGGCCCGCTGGTCGAAGCTTCAGGACGGCCGCGCTGTCGCGGTCGGTAGCGTCAAGTAAGAACAGCCTGCCGGCCGTTGCCGGTTGCTGCCTGCGGCCCGGTCAGTCCCCGCATCCCGTCCCCGACCGGTGCCCAAGAGCCGTTCCCGCTGTCCCGGGAACGGCTCACCCCTTTTCAAGCCTTACCCATCAGCGCATTAGCGGATTATTAACCATGTCGATCCGATCATGGCGATGAGATTCATCATCGGCACCGGCGGCTCATGTTCTTCCTGCGGCGGACCGAAACGCGAAGAACCGCCATGAGCCATGCCGCGCAGAGCGCACCCGACGAGCAGCCGCTTCTTTCCATGGGGTTTCTCCTCCGCACGATGGCGGTGATCTCAGTCCTGGCGGTGCTGACCGTTGCCATCAGCATCGGCGGCCGCTGGTTCGGCCGGCATATCTCGCTTGCCGGCAACACCGACAGCACGGTTGAAATCCAGCTCGCCATCGGCCGCGACACCGTGAAATTCCCCGAGAATGCCATCCGCTTCCCGAGCCAAAGGCATGAAGGCGCCGCCGAGCGCGTCGATCTCTACCTCGCCTGGCCGGAAATGCGGGGTTACGGCAAGGAAAACCACCTTCGATTCGACGATATCGCCCAATCCTCCGGGCTGATCTTTCTGCAGATCACCCAGAGCACCATGTCGCGCGACATGTCCGGGCGGCTGGAGCCGATCTATTCGCATCTGCTCGAAGGACCTGCGGAGCCCTACCGCGACGGGCTGACGCTGCACCGTCTTCGCGCCGATGCGGGTTACGGCGACGAGGTGCTGCTGACGGCGCCCGTCAAGGGCGGGCCGGATTACGTCGTGCGCTGCATATTGCCGTCAGCCCCGGATAAGGCGGCGGGTGGAGATTGTCAGCGCGATATCAAAGTCGGTCGGGATCTCAGCGTTCTCTACCGCTTCTCAAGCAGCCATCTCGACGACTGGGAACATATTGATGCCGCTATCCGCACCTTTGTAGACGCGCGTCTTGTGAACCGTTCTGCGACAAGTCCCTAAAATGCTCTCCGGACAGCGAAATAAACGATTCATCATAAACGGATTGGTAACGCCCAACCGGTAATTTTAGAAGACGAGCTGTGCGGCGGGAGGTGTTCGGTTCCTGCCAAAATCTGAAGTGTCAAATATCTGAAATGCAAGCGAAGAGTGGAATAGTGTCAAGGTCAGTCTCCTCCGTATCATCGTCCCGATCCGGCAGTTTTTTCGCAAGGCTGCTGGCGATCCTTTCGGTGGCCGTCACGATCGTCATGGTCGATTCGGTGAATGCCGACGCGGAAGCGGCAAATCCGAAATATGCAGGCATCGTCGTCGACGCCAAGACCGGCAACGTTCTCTACAGTGAGAACGCCGACCGGCTGCAATACCCCGCCTCCCTGACCAAGATGATGACCCTTTACATGACCTTCGAGGCATTGGAGCAGGGTCGCATCCGCCTCGATACGCCGGTCCCCTTCTCCGCCCATGCGGCAGCCCAGGCGCCGACCAAACTCGGCGTGCGCGCTGGCGGCACGATCACCGTCGAACAAGGCATTCTCGGTCTCGTCACCCTGTCGGCCAATGATGCCGCAACCGCACTCGGCGAAATGCTGGGCGGCGGCAGCGAGGATCGCTTCGCCCAACTGATGACCGCCAAGGCGCATGCGCTCGGCATGACGCGCACCACTTATCGCAATGCCAACGGCCTGCCGAATACGGCGCAGATGACGACGGCGCGCGACCAGGCCCGGCTCGGCATCGCCCTTCGCCAGCATTTCCCGCAATATTACGGCTATTTCTCTACCCGCGCCTTCAAGTTCGGCAGCCGCACGATCCGCAGCCACAACCGCCTGGTCGGTTCGGTGCGCGGCGTCGACGGCATCAAGACCGGTTACACGCGGGCTGCGGGCTTCAATCTGGTAAGCTCCGTGCAGGTGGACGGCAAGTCGATCGTCGGCGTCGTGATGGGTGGCGCCTCGACGCCCGCCCGCGATGCCCAGATGCGCAATCTGATCGCCAGCTACCTGCCGAAGGCGTCGAGCCGTGGCGGATCGTCGGCGCTGATCGCCCAGGCAGCCCCTGCCCCGGCGATGATCGTGACGCCGGCTCCGGTCCAGCCCAAGAAGGCTCAGCAAATGGCGAAGACCATCACCGCAGCGCAGCCGCCGATTTCGGCAGCCGCCGCCGATCTCAGCCTGCCGCACAGGGGGCCGATGCCGGATGCGCGTTACCAGATCGCCGAGACCGAGGTCGCCTATGCCGAGACCGCCGCGCGGAAATCCGACAATCCGCTGGTAGCACAGCCGATGCCGGCGCCAACCAAAGTCAAGACCATGACCTTCAAGCAACAGGCATCGGTCGCCGTGCCGACGCCGGCACCCGCCTACATGCCGCAGGAACAGGGCGATACATCGGTCGATGAGGTCACGACCGCCTCGACCACTCCCTCACCGACTCGTGCTGCTTCCACCAGCAATGGACCGACCGGCTGGGTCGTGCAGGTCGGCGTCTCGCCGAGCCGGCAGATGGCCATGGACCTTCTGGAAAGCGCCAGGAGCAAGGGCGGCAAGGCGCTGGCCTCGGCAAAGCCCTTCGCAGTTGCCTATGCCGCCGGTGGTGACCAGCTTTACCGCGCCCGCTTCGGCGGCTTCGACGATCAGCGTGATGCCGTCAACGCCTGCAAGGCCTTGAAGAAGGCCGGCATCAAGTGCTGGGCGGCGGCCCAATGAGCTATTCGATGCTGCCTGCAAGATGGCCGGCGGCATCGGTGACGGCCGGAATCGGTGTTTGCGTTTCCGGCCACCGTTCTTGAACTCGATCAGTATTGCGTACGGGGAAAACAATGGCGATCAATGAGAATTTTCCAGGAGTGCCTTCAGACCGCCGCATGACGGCTAAAGGGCGCTCATCCCTCCATCCGCTGCACGAGGCGGCTTTGCGCCTCGCCGAGATCGGCCTGCCGCGGCCGAAGGCGAAGTCTCCGAAGACCCGGGATCTCATCAATCTGCTGCTTTGCCATGGTGCACGCGCCTGGCGCTATTCTCAACCTGAAGCCCGCATCCATCTGCATGTGACCTCGCCTGATGGCAGCGCGCCGGTGCAACTGCGCCTGCGGTGAATTGCAAAGTACCGCGCGTCATTTCAGGCGCGCGGAGACATTCAATCCACGCATGAAACTTTCCGGAAGTAGGCTCCGATTTTCGGGGATTAGAGCAGACCAAGGTCCGTAAGCTCGCGGCGCAGATCCGCGGGCATTTCGGCAATGCCGGCGCCAAGGCTTGTCAGGTCGCGCGGCACGTCATCCTCAGTGTAATAACGCCAGCCCTGGAAGGGACGCTTCGGCTGCACAGCCGTCTCGATGACCTCAGGACCGAGCATCAGGCGGCAGCGCGAAATGCCTTCGCCGTCGGTGAAGGTCTCGATGTCGAGCAGCTTCTGCCGCGCCTGCACCTGCCCCTTGATCACCCAGTAGAGCGAGCCGCCGTCAAGCAGCTCCTCCATACGCTTCGGCGCCATGCGCGTCGTATGCACCGAATGCGGCTCGAGCCCGGCGGCGATGGCGCGCAGCGAGCGTTCCGCCACCCATTCGCGCAGATCGTCTATCGAGTCGGCGCCGACACAGAGTTTGATGAGATGCAATGCCATGCTGCCGTTGAAATCCTTTTGGCAGCGAGCGTCAAGCACCAAGCATCCGGCATCCACAAACTCAGCATTCGACGACGTTGACGGCGAGTCCCCCGGTCGAGGTTTCCTTGTATTTCTCGCTCATGTCGTGGCCGGTCTGGCGCATCGTCTCGATACAGGCATCGAGCGGCACGAAATGCTGGCCGTCGCCCTTGATGGCAAGCGAGGCCGCCGTGACGGCCTTGACCGCGCCGAGTGCGTTGCGCTCGATGCAGGGAACCTGCACGAGGCCGGCGATCGGATCGCAGGTCATGCCGAGATGATGTTCGAGCGCGATCTCGGCGGCGTTTTCGATCTGCGCTGGCGTGCCGCCCATGACGGCCGCAAGCCCCGCAGCAGCCATCGCCGCCGCCGAGCCGACTTCGCCCTGACAGCCGACCTCGGCGCCGGAGATCGAGGCATTGTGCTTGATGATGCCGCCGATGGCAGCGGCCGTCAGCAGATAGTCGCGGATGCCGTTCTGGTCCCAGTCCTCGTGGAAATGCTCGTAGTAGCGGATCGTCGCCGGAATGACGCCGGCAGCACCATTGGTCGGCGCCGTGACGACGCGCCCGCCGGCTGCATTCTCCTCGTTGACGGCCATCGCATAGACACTCAGCCAGTCATTGGCGAGCAGCGGGTTGATGCGGTTGCTGCGCCACTCCTCCTCCAGCTTGTCGTGAATCCTGCGGGCGCGACGCTTGACGTTGAGGCCGCCGGGCATGATGCCCTCGACCTTGAGGCCGCGCTCGATGCAGGAGCGCATTGCCTCCCAGATACGGTCAAGCCCCTGGTCGAGTTCCTCTTGGCTGCGCTGGCTCTCCTCGTTCGCCCGCTTCATCTGGGCGATCGACAACCCCGAGCGCTCCGCCATCTCGAGCATCTGCTTGGCGGTGGAGAAGGGATAGGGCACACGCGTGCCGCCGGGCGCGTTCTTCTTCGCCCGCATCTGCTCCAGTTCGGTGTCGGTGACGACGAAGCCGCCGCCGACCGAATAATAGATACGCTTGACGAGAAGCCGGCCGTCTCTGTCGTAGGCGGAAAAGACCATGCCGTTGGCATGGCCGGGCAGCGGCTGTTTTTTGTCGAAGATCAGGTCGGTCTTCGGCTGGAACTGATAAGCGGGATGGCCCTCCGGCGTGATGCGGCCGGTGCGCTCCACGGCGTCGACGATGCCGTCCATTCTGTCGGGATCGACGCTATCGGGCGCTTCGCCCATCAGCCCGAGAATGACAGCCCTGCCCGTGCCGTGGCCGATCCCGGTATGGGCGAGCGAGCCGTGCAGGCTGACCTTGATGGCTGTGACCTGCACGCCCGATGACGGGCGCGGCCATTCGTTCGAGAGGATCAACTCGAGAAACCGGTTGGCCGCCGACATCGGACCCATCGTGTGTGAGCTCGACGGCCCGACACCGATCTTGAAGACATCGAATACCGAGAGAAACATGGGTGCGCCTTCTGAATACGAGGATGCAAGCTTAAGCGAGGTCGGTTTCGAATCCGTGTAGCACACCGACATCGCATGGAGCCGGTGCGACATTCCGGCTGCACACTGGAGCGCCGCGTGTCCAATAGGACGCGCAGGCACTTTGAGTGTGCGCATAATCCTTCCCGAAAATCGAATCCGATTTTCGCGGTCATGCGCTAAACCAAGCAGCCCGCCTTGCCAATCATTGCTGCATTCAATGAAGCCTATGCGGAGGAAGAACTGGTAGCCTTATCTTGACAGTCTGCACCAACTCCCAATGTCCTGCTGACGTCGATGCTAGACGACATCTTGTAGATTGGGAGATTGGATACATGGCGCTCAAACGGATGGACAACGTGGGAATCGTCGTCGATGACCTCGAAGAGACGATTGATTTCTTTCGCGACCTCGGCCTCGAACTCGAAGGGCGGGCCACGATCGAAGGAGAATGGGCTGGACGTGTCACTGGACTGGGCGATCAGCACGTCGAGATTGCCATGATGCGCACGCCTGATGGCCACAGCCGGCTCGAGCTCTCCCGCTTCCTCAGGCCGCCTGCCGTTGCGGATCACCGCAATGCCCCGGTGAACGCTCTAGGCTACCTCCGCGTCATGTTCGCGCTTGATGACATCGACGAGACGCTTGAGAGGCTCCGCAAGCGCGGCGCGCAGCTCGTCGGCGAAGTCGTGGATTATCAAGACACCTATCGGCTCTGCTACATCCGCGGGCCTGGAGGGCTTCTCATCGGACTCGCCCAAGAGCTTGGCTGACCTATGCGCGAAGCTTCTCGTCGCGATCATCTTGAATGACCGTGCCGTCGGCTCCATCCCGGGGTTCGGCCGTCGCAGAGATTTGCGGTTGATCGGCCGTGGCTGACGTTGCGTCGCTTAGCATCCGCTTTTCGATCTCCTGCAGGTCGAGAATTGCGCGGTCCATTTGGTCGGCTGGAGTCTCGCGCGAAACCAGACGCCAGCGATTATCCTGCCATATTAGGACCAGCAGCCGCCGGCCTGGAACCTCTATTGTCTCGTGGATGAACCATGCCCCGACGACCGCAACGCAAAGCGTCACCAGGATGAGCGCCGGTTCCGGCATCAAGGCATCAAAGGTCAGACGCGCCAGGAACATGATGGGGACATGGAAAAGGTAAAGTGAAAAGCTGATCTTTCCGAAAAACCGTACTGGTGCAGCTGCCAGGACACGGGCTGCGATGGGAGGCTGTCGAGCGACGAGCCCGACAATAACGGCCGCGGCCACCGCACTTTGCAGGCTCCAGAATTCCGGGGAAAAACCGGGCAAGATATGCCGGTAAGTGAAAAACACCGCCAGAAGGACAAGCGTTGATATTCCGGTGAAGGCAGATGGGATCCATCTATTCCAGTGGGAATGCATGATCCCGGCAAGTGCGCCGAAAAGAAAGTAAGGAAGCTTGGAGACGAGCACTATTCCCGGGCCTGGCAATTCAACCAGGCCGTCCACGACGACGGCCACGGTGAGGCCCACAATAATGCCGCTATAGCGGTACGGCTGGGCCAAGCAAAGCCACAGGACAGGAAAGAGCAGATAGAACTGGATCTCGGGCGGTATCGACCAGAAAACACCACTCGAGCCGAGCAGAAAGACATGGCGCACAAAATCCGTGCCGCCAGCTATTGGCTGAACAAAATCTAGACTTTGCATGCTCGACAGCATCGCTACGAGAACGACGGCCACCAGGTAAACCGGATAGATGCGGGCAAAGCGGCTCACAAGAAAATCCAGCACGTTTTCTCTCGTGACCGGCCGTGAGCCGTAGAGATGAGCCATCAGGAAGCCGCTGAGAGCAAAAAACAAACCGACAGCTTCGTCGCCCATCGTCACGAGATGTGGAGCTCTGATCGGAAAGATAAGGCCAATATGGGCTCCAACGACCAGAAGCGCAGCGACACCGCGCAGGCCATCAAGACTCGGGATGTAATCCGGCCGACTCATGGGTCACTTTTGAATTCGGAGTTCAGGTTCAGTCCTGAAGAATTGGCCATCACGACTTTATAAGCGGTTAACGCGGCACCCTGCTGGCGCGCCTCTAGACTGGCCTCGCGCCAGCGTGCATCGTCCGGACAGAAAATTGCTTTGGAAAACGGGACCACTTCTCCATGCCAGCCACCAACCGCATCGCCCTCTCCAGCGACCACGCCGCCATTCAGCTCCGGCAGGCCATTGCCGGCCATGTCGTGGCGCAAGGCTGGATAGCGGTCGATATCGGACCGACAACGCCGGAGAGCACACACTATCCGCAGCACGGCGAAGCGGCTGCGCGTCTCGTCGCCTCCGGCGATTGCCGGTTTGGCATCATTCTATGCGGCACCGGCCAGGGCATCATGATGGCGGCGAACAAAGTAAGGGGCATCCGTTGCGGCGTCTGCGCAGACCCATTCTCAGCCCGCATGATCCGCCAGCACAACGATGCCAACATGCTTTCGATTGGCGTGCGCGTGGTCGGCGAAGGGCTGGCGCTCGATATCGTGGATGCGTTCCTGACCGCTCGTTTCGAGGGCGGCCGGCATGCGACGCGGGTGGGGATGATTGAGGCGCTGGAGGTGTAGCGCCGTCTTGTTTCTTCTTCTTTGGGTTGCCGCCCCGAATCCGCAAGCTGACGGATGACCGCATTGCCGTCGTTCATTCCAGAAGATGCCGGTCGGCTATCCACCAAGCCTTGTCGTTTCCCGACGGCTCGATTATGCCGAACTGCCGCATGGCCGAAAGCCCGCGTAAAGCCGCCGAACTCGGCCATGCGGCATAATCCGACTTGCGGCATAGTGGTCGCGTTCATGCGGAGACTGAATCACTGATGACGACGGCGGATTATATCGCTCTGGCTTTCTTTGCCTTTGTCTGGATGGGCTATTCCTGGCTGCTGCATGGCCGTACCTTCTTCGGGCGCACCAGCCTGACCCATGCCATGACCGAACGGCGCCGGCAGTGGATTTACAATTCGCTGCGCCGCGACCTGAAGATGATCGACACGCAAATCATGGCCGGCCTGCAGAACGGCACCGCCTTCTTCGCTTCGACCTCGATCTTCGCGATCGGCAGCTGCTTTGCTTTGCTCGGCGCGACGGAGAAGGTCGACGCCGTCTTCGCCGACCTGCCCTTCGTCTTCCATGGCGGCCATGCCGTCTTCGAGATGAAGGTCGGCGGGCTGGCAGCGCTTTTCGGCTACGCCTTCTTCAAATTCGGCTGGTCCTATCGGCTGTTCAACTACTGCACCATCCTCTTCGGCTCGATCCCGATGATGCGCGACACCGAGCGCGACGTCATCGCCGCCGAGCGGGCCGCCGAACGCGTCATCCGCATGAACGTCATTGCCGGCAGCAATTTCAACGAGGGCCTCAGGGCGATCTTCCTGTCGATCGGCTATCTCGGCTGGTTCATCAACCCCTATGTCTTCATGCTGACGACGGCGATCGTCATCTTCGTGCTGACACGCCGGCAATTTTTCTCGCAAGCGCGACTGGCGATCATGGATACCGGCCCGCCATCAAATCTCCACCTTTCTGCTATTCGCCGCGATAGGCCGTCGAGCGACGGAAATGATTTGTCCGAGGGACTTTGATGACATTGCCGGCAAGGGAAACCGACGCGGCGGCAAGACCGCCGCGCATCGGTCTATTGGATACGGCGCGCGGCCTCGCGCTGATCGCCATGGCGAGCTACCATTTCAGCTGGGACATGGAGTTCATGGGCTATCTCGCGCCAGGCACGGCCGAGACCGGTTGGCTGAAGATCTATGCCCGGGCGATCGCCACGACCTTTCTCTTCATCGTCGGCATCAGCCTGGCGCTGTCGAGCACGCCTGAGATTCGCTGGCCCTCCTACTGGAAGCGCTTCGGCATGATCGCCGCGGCAGCCGCGGTGATCTCGATCGCCACGCGCATCGCGATGCCGAACGAGTGGATCTATTTCGGTATCCTGCATTGTATTGCGGTGCTCACGCTCATCGGCGTCGTTTTCCTGAGACTGCCGCTCGCCTTCACGCTCATCGCCACGCTCGCGCTCTTTGCCGCCTGGATCACCGATAATTTCGGGCCACCCGGCCTGCTTCGCTCATCCTTCTTCGATCCTCGATATCTCGCCTGGATCGGCCTTGCCGTGGTGACGGAACGGTCCAACGACTATGTGCCGCTGTTTCCCTGGGCAACGCCCTTCTTCGCTGGATTGAGTATCGCCTCGATCGCCATCAGAACCAGACTGCTGCACCGGCTTGCCGCCATCGGCACCGGCTCCTGGTGGCCGGCAAGGCTCGGCCGCCACAGCCTTGCCTTCTATCTCATCCACCAGCCGGTGTTGATCGCCATCGCTTATGGGATTTCTCTCGTCGTCCCGCCGCAGGCGCCGGATCCGGTCGCAACTTACCTAAGGCAATGCAACGCCTCTTGCGTCATGCAGCAAGGCGAAGCGCTCTGCCACAGCTTCTGCCAGTGCACGTTGGGAAAACTGCAGGCGCAAGCCCTGTTCACGCCGCTGCAGGAGGGCGCGATCGATATACAGAACGACGAGCGGGTCCAGACGATCGCTGCCGAATGCAGCGCCGAGGCTGAATGAATTCGCCGACAATTCGGCGCGTGATCAGGTAGTGACGCCGATTTCGGCGAGGCGGCCGAGGCAGGTCTCCTCGATAGCGTCGAGTTCCGCCAACGTGTCGTCGATATCCTTGCGCTTCTGGCGCAGGTCGTCGCGCTTCTCGTCGACGCGCTTCATCAGGAGCTTCAGCTGGCCGAGTTCACCCGGCGGCTCCTTGTAGACCTGGATGATCTCGCGGATCTCCGCGATGGTGAAGCCGATGCGCCGGCCGCGCAGAATTTCCCCGATCAGCCGCCGGTCGGCTTGCCGGAACAGACGCGTGCGCCCGCGCCGCTCCGGATGGATCAGTCCCTCGTCCTCGTAGAAGCGGAGCGTGCGCGTCGAGACCCCGAATTCGCGCGTCAGTTCCGTTATGCTATAATATTTGTTCACCGGCATGTGTTCCCCGTCGTCGGACAGACGATAATATTGACTTTTACGTAATAGTCAATTTTTGGGCGGTTCAGATGCCGAACCACCATGTGGCGATACCAAGAAAGGCGAAGAAGCCGGTACAGTCCGTCACCGTCGTGACGAAGACGGAAGAGGCGATCGCCGGGTCGGCCCCCATCTTGTCGAGCAGCAGCGGCAGCAGGATGCCGGCAAGGGCTGCCGCCATCAGATTGATGACCATCGCCGCCGCAATCACCCCGCCGAGCTGGTAGTCGTGAAACCACGTGCCGGCGATCACGCCCATAATCGAGGCGAAGACGATGCCGTTGAGGACGCCGACGCCCGCCTCCCTGCGGATGATGCGACCGGCATTATAGATGTCGAGATCGCGGGTGGCGAGCGCGCGCACCGTCACCGTCATCGTCTGCGTGCCGGCATTGCCGCCCATCGAGGCGACGATCGGCATCAGCACGGCGAGCGCGATCATCTTCTCGATCGAGCCGTCAAACAGGCCGATGACGCTTGCCGACAGCATTGCCGTGCCGAGGTTGATCAAAAGCCACAGGAAGCGCGAACGCACCGTCGAGAGCACGTTGTCGGACAGTTCTTCGTCACCGACGCCGCCGAGGCGCTTGATATCCTCGTCCGCCTCCTCGTGGATGACGTCGACGACGTCGTCGATGGTCAGCACGCCGACCAGCCGGCCGTTTTCGTCGACGACGGCGGCCGAGAGAAGGTCGTACTGCTCGAAGAGCTGGGCCGCCTCCTCCTGGTCCATCTCGGCCGGAACCGGATGGTTGGTCTCACGCATGATCTGCTCGATCTTCGTCTGCCGCTTGGTGCGCAGGATCTGGTCCAGATCGACGGCGCCGAGCAGCTTGAAGGTCGGATCGATGACGAAGATCTGCGAGAAGGAATAGGGCAGATCCTCTTCGTCGCGCATGTAGTCGATTGTCTGGCCGACCGTCCAGAACGGCGGCACGGCGACGAATTCCGTCTGCATGCGGCGCCCGGCCGAGCTTTCGGGATAGTCGAGCGCTCGGCGCAGCCGCACCCGCTCGGTGAACGGCAGCTGGGCGAGGATCTCTTCCCGGTCCTCCTTGTCGAGGTCTTCGAGAATGTAGACGGCATCGTCCGAATCGAGCTCGCCGATCGCAGCGGCGATCTGCGCGTTCGGCATCTGGTCGACGATTTCGCGGCGGATCGCCTCGTCGACCTCGGTCAGCGCCGTCATGTCGAAATCGTCGCCTAGCAGGCGCACCAGCGCCAGGCGCTGATCCGGCTGGATCGCCTCCAGCAGGTCGCCTATTTCGGATTCATGCAGGCGGGCAACGTTCTGGCGCAGGAACAACGTATCGCGGTCGGCGATCGCAGCACCCACGAGCGCCAGGAAATCGCCGCGGACATTGCCGTCCTCGTCGTAGATATCGGCTTCCTCGTCATCGGGACGCCTGCGAATGCGGTCTTCCCCGTCGGTCGTCGTCATCTGCCGCCCTCGCATCTGGTTCGAATTTCAACGACTGCCGCGCCGCATTCGCAAATGTCGGCCGAAAACACATTGTCAACAAGCGGATAAGCAAATCCCGCGCGAGGCTCCCGCAACCGGAATTCTTGGCCCCTGCTAGCCCAAAGCATCCATGTCGTAAAGCGGCAAACCGTCCTTCGTGATGACAATGCACGCGGCCGGCGATAGTTTCCTCACCCGTCCAAGCAGAGGAAGCCTGCCCCATGCCCATCCGTCCGATTCTGCGTTATCCGCATCCGGGCCTGAAGACTGTCTGCGCGCCGGTGACGGTCTTCGATTCCTCGCTCACAGCGCTTGCCGAGGACCTGCTGGCGACGATGCGCGCAGCCCCCGGCGTTGGCATCACCGCCGCCCATATCGGCGTCTTCAGCCGTGTCACGGTGCTGGAACTCGACAAGGCCGACGGCGTGCGCCTTTACTTCAATCCTCATATCACCTGGTTTTCGAAGGAGACGATGGACCATACCGAAGGCAGCGTCTCGATGCCCGGCGCGACAGACGAGGTCACCCGCCCGCGGGCGATCCGCTTCCGCTATCAGGATGCCGAGGGCGCCGTGCACGAGGACGGTGCCGAAGATTTCCTCGCCATCTGCATCCAGCACGAAGTCGACCAACTCGACGGCATTTTCTGGCTGCAGCGCCTCTCACGGCTGAAGCGCGACCGTCTCGTGAAGAAATGGGAGAAGGCCCAGGGCTAGCAATCATGGGCTGACAAATCGCCGTCCACGCCGAACCATTCGCCGTTGCCGGCGTTTCCAGCAAAGAAACAAGGAGCGAATGCAATGGCAAGGATCGGTGACAAGACCCAGTTTTCCCGGGAGAAGCCTGAGCTTTCCCGGGAGGGAGATTATCGCGACCTCGAAGAGCGCAATCTCGACGAAGGCTGGCCCTATGCAGATGGCAGCGGCGCCGGCACCGGCGGCCCGGATAATCGTCCTTACGGCGAGACCGCGGCCAATTTCGACAGCGATCCCAACAAAGGCTTCCGGGTAGATGGCACGGATGAAGACGGCAACGAGAACCGCCTGAAAGATTTGCTGCGCGCCGATACGATCGACCGCGATGAAAGCGACGATCTCGAAGCGCGGGTGAACGACAATCTCGAAAACATTCCCGAGGTCGATATCGACAGCGTCGAGGTTCATGCAGACGGTCACGTCGTTACACTGGAAGGATCGGTGGAGACGATCGGCATCGCCCGCAAGGTCGAACTCGGCGCGCTTTCGGTCGACGGCGTCCATCATGTCCGCAACAAATTGCAGCTGACCGGTGTCGACGCGCATATCCCGAACGAGGACTAACGCATTACGCACAGCGCAGATCATCAACGGGAGGGCTGCCGCCTTCCGTTGATGATCGTTCTCAACATTACCAAAAGTTAACAATTTGTGATTGTAGCAACAACTGTCTTATTCACGAGACCAATTGCCAATTTCTGTTAGGCGGCTTCTGTCACGAGAACATCAATTCCGTTGACAACACTGTGATTTTATTAGGACAAATGGTCGCGGCTGCGCCGTCATATTATCACAAAATTGCCTGAATTGGGGCGCGAACTCGTATGCGCCGAGGGTTAGTTTATGTTGTGGAATTCAACAGCAGATTGAGGAGATAGACCCATGCGCATCAAATTTGCCCTTGCCGCGTCCCTGTTCGCCGTCAGCCTTGCAGGCGCTGCCTTCGCCCAGCCGACCTATTCCAGCGATTACACCAACGACAGCGACGGCTTCGCCCCAAGCCCGATGTCGAAGCCGGCTCCGGTCCACTATAGCAGCCGCAAGGCCCCGGCCTATTCCAGCGACTACACCAACGACAGCGACGGCTTCGCCCCAAGCGCCATGGCGGCTCCTGCCGTCGACAAGACTGCAACGGCCAGCATCAACTCCCTGCCCCCATGCCACAGCATGATTGGCCCGAAGGGCTCCCACACCAAGGGTGCAGACAGCGGCGCCTCCCGCACCGAAGCATGCCGCGCGACGCATTGATCCAACAAAGGCTGGGATCCGATAAAGGAAAGGGCCGGAAATCGGCCCTCTCTTTTTCAATCCATCTCTACGCCGGCGAATGTTCCCTTAAGCGTCAGATTTCGCCCGTCGTTTCGCCGAAAACCGCCTCGAAGGCGGTGCGCAGCCGGATATCGACATCAGCCATCATCACAGGCAGGCCAAGATCGACGAGGCTGGTCACGCCATAGGCTGAGATCCCGCAGGGCACGATGCCGCCGAAATGATCGAGATCCGGATCGACGTTGAGCGACAGTCCGTGGAAGGTCACCCATTTCCGCAGCCTTATGCCGAGGGCGGCGATCTTGTCCTCGGCCATCGTCCCATCGGCCAGCAATGGTTTTTCCGGCCGGCGCACCCAGACGCCGACGCGATCTTCACGTCGCTCGCCGCGCACATTCATCATGTCAAGCGTGCGGATGACGACATCTTCGAGGGCGGCGACGAAGGCGCGCACGTCCTGGCGCCGCCTCTTCAGATCGAGCATGACATAAGCGACGCGCTGGCCGGGTCCATGATAGGTGTATTCACCGCCACGCCCGGTCGCAAAGACCGGAAACCGGTTCGGCTGGACGAGGTCCCTCGCATTGGCGCTGGTGCCGGCAGTATAGAGCGGCGGATGTTCGACGAGCCAAACGAGTTCATCACCGCCATCGGCGATTAACGCCACCTCGCGCTCCATCGTCTCCACCGCCTCCTCATAGGGAACGAGGCCGTCCGCAAAGCGCCAGCGGACCGGTCGGGTACCGAGTTGGGGAAGCATGGAGAATTCGAGATCGGTGCGAAGCATGGCCATTCCTTGCCGCTCTCCCCGAAATGCCTGTAAAATAGGGGCGGCAGCACAGCTATATGGACCCGTTTCGGGGCCAATTCAAATGCTGTGAGCGGTTTTCAAAAAAACTGTCATATCGCCCTTGTGCACCCCAGATGCTTTTGCTACATGCTGCCCCGCCGACGCAAATCGGCACCTACCACGATGCGGTCGTGGCGGAATTGGTAGACGCGCAGCGTTGAGGTCGCTGTGGGGCAACCCGTGGAAGTTCGAGTCTTCTCGACCGCACCATTTCCCTTCAGGGAAACGCTCTCTAAGCGACGAATTCGTTTTCACCTCGAAGCCATTTGCGATAGCTCGGCTTGATTGCCCTGCCTTCTCATGGTTGATGGCGTCATCCTCGCAAGAATCAGCAGCCATGTCAGAGCCCCACCAAAATTCCCTGCAGGGCATGGCCATCATGTCCGGCGCCATGCTCATCCTGCCGATCATGGATGCCATCGCCAAATACATGGCGACCTTCGAGGCGATGTCGCCGGGTCAGGTGACCTTCTATCGATTCTTCATCCAGATCGCCTGCACCCTGCCGATTCTTTTCGCCCTTTTCGGGCTGAAGGCGCTGTCGGCCCAACGGCCGTGGATGAACCTGCTGCGCGGTGTGCTGCATGGTGGTGCGAGCCTGCTGTTCTTCGTCGCCGTCAAATACATGCCGCTCGCCGATGTCTTCGCCATCTATTTCGTCGAGCCCTTCATGCTGGCCGCCCTGTCGGCGCTGTTTCTCGGAGAGAAAGTCGGCTGGCGGCGCTGGGTGGCGATCGTCGTCGGTTTCGGCGGCGCGATGATCGTCATTCAGCCGAGCTACGAAATCTTCGGCCTGAAGGCGCTGCTGCCGGTCGCCTGCGCCTTTCTGTTCTCGCTCTATCTCTTTCTCAACCGCGCCATCGGCGAAGCCGATTCGCCACTGACCATGCAGACGATGGCCGGCATCGGCGGAACGGTCTTCATGGCGGCCGCCCTTTTCCTCGGCAACAGTTCCGGCAATGCCGATTTTGCCGTCTCTCTACCCTCCTCCAGCCTCGGCCTTGTTCTGCTTCTCGCCCTTGGCTCGATCTCGGGATATGCGCATATGCTCATCGTCCGGGCCTTCCGCCTCGCGCCGCTGTCGCTGCTTGCGCCGTTCCAGTACTTCGAGATCATCTCGGCGACCGTTCTCGGCTATGCGTTTTTCAACGATTTCCCGAGCTTTTCCAAATGGATCGGCATCTTCATCATCGTTGCGTCAGGCCTCTTCATCATCTGGCGTGAGCGGCTGCAGGCGCAATCGTTAAAATCTTCCGGACCCGGGGAATATCGGGTTAACTCCTCTTCTTGAGGGATCGTCAATTCGCAGACGGTAAAACTGTCTCCGGTTTCATGATGAAGCCTGGAGTTAAAACATGAGCGAATTTCGTCTCGCTTTTCCGGCCTGTGTCGTGGCCGGCAAGCATCGGCTGACGGCCGAAGATATAGTACTGCTGCGCAAACATAGTTTTCCGGAGGGTATCCGGACATCCGACGATGTCGTGGCGATGTTGGCGCTCAACAATTCCTGCCCTGAAAAATGTGCCGACTGGAACGCTTTCTTCGTGGAACAGCTCGCCGGTTTCATTGTCCATTACACCTATCCGCAGGGCTCGCTGGATGAAATCAACGTCGCCTGGATCATGCGCATGTTCACGACCGATGGTGTCGTCAACTCGGCGCTCGAGCTCGAACTCATTCTCCATGTCATGGAGATTTCGGCCGATGTCCCAGTCGAGTTGAGAGCGCTCGCCCTCGATCAGCTCCGCCTGGCGATCACCGACAATATCGGTGGCTACAAGCTGTCGCGCGCCATCGATCGCCGGGGCATCACCCGCCAGGACATCGACTATGCGATGCGCATCTTCAGAAGCGTCGCCGAAGGCGGCGTCATCCCGGTCTCGTCGGTCGAGTACGGCGTTCTCCAGCAGATCGAGCAGGCAACGCTGCGCGGCGCCAATCATCCGCACTGGGCGGGGATCATGGCCGCCGTCGAGTTGCGCGACTATGCCGAGCCGCGTCGCAGCCGCTGGCTGCGTATCGTCGACGAGGAACCCGTCGCAGAAGCTGCCGTCGCCTGACGCTCCGCAAGCCTGATTGTGCGTTCCGGTGTTTTGTGCGTAAAACTCCGGGATGCATTTCTGGGTGGAGTCTCGATGTTCAAGAAAATCCTGATCGCGAATCGCGGCGAAATCGCCTGCCGCGTGATCAAGACTGCGCGCCGCATGGGTATTTTGACCGTCGCGGTCTATTCGGATGCGGATCGGGACGCGCTGCATGTCGAGATGGCCGACGAGGCCGTTCATATCGGCCCGGCCGCGGCGTCGGAGAGTTATCTGGTTGCCGAAAGGATCATTGCCGCCTGCAAGGCAACCGGCGCCGAGGCGGTGCATCCCGGCTACGGCTTCCTGTCCGAACGCGCCTCCTTCTGCACTGAACTGGAAAAACAGGGAATCATCTTCATCGGCCCGAAGCCGAAAGCCATCATGGCGATGGGCGACAAGATCGAATCGAAGAAATTCGCCAATGCCGCCGGTGTATCCACCGTGCCCGGCCACCTCGGCATCATCGAGGATGCCGCCCATGCGGAAGTAATATCAGCCGGGATCGGTTATCCCGTCATGATCAAGGCCTCGGCCGGCGGCGGCGGCAAGGGCATGCGCATTGCCTGGAACCAGGCGGAAGTGCGCGACGGCTTCGAGCGCGCCCGCTCGGAGGCGAAAAGCTCTTTTGGTGACGACCGCGTCTTCATCGAAAAGTTCGTCGTCGAGCCGCGTCATATCGAGATCCAGGTCCTGGCCGATGCGCATGGCAACGTCGTCTATCTCGGCGAGCGCGAATGCTCGATCCAGCGGCGGAACCAGAAGGTTGCGGAAGAGGCGCCCTCGCCCTTCCTCGACGAAGCGACCCGCAAGGCGATGGGCGAGCAATCGGTGGCGCTTGCCAAGGCCGTCGACTATCAGAGCGCCGGCACCGTCGAATTCATCGTCGACCGGGACCGCAATTTCTATTTCCTCGAAATGAACACCCGCCTGCAGGTCGAACATCCCGTGACCGAACTCGTCACCGGTATCGACCTCGTCGAGCAGATGATCCGTGTCGCAGCGGGAGAGCCCCTTCCCTTTGCCCAGGAGGACATCAGGCTTGACGGCTGGGCGGTCGAGAGCCGGCTCTATGCCGAGGATCCCTATCGCAACTTCCTGCCCTCGATCGGCCGCCTGACGCGCTACCGGCCGCCGGCGGAAGGACGGACCGGCAATGTCGTCGTCCGCAACGATACCGGCGTCTTCGAAGGTGCGGAGATCTCGATGTATTACGACCCGATGATCGCCAAGCTCTGCACGTGGGCGCCGACGCGGCTGGAAGCGATCGAGGCCATGGGACAAGCGCTCGACGGCTTCGTCGTCGATGGTATCGAGCACAATGTTCCTTTTCTGTCGGCGCTGATGAAACATCCGCGCTGGCGCGAGGGCCGGCTTTCCACAGGCTTCATCGCCGAGGAATATCCCGATGGCTTTGCGCCGATGAAACCGGACCAGGCGGAAGAAGCCGTGCTTGCCGGCATCGCGCTCTCCGCCTGCCTGATCGAGACCAACCGCCGCGAACGTTTCGCCGATCGCCTGCGCGCCGCAGCGGGCGCGCTGCGCGAGGATTGGGTGGTCAAGATCGGCGACAACCACGTCGCTGCAAGATTGCTCGACGGCCTCGTCACCATCCCGTTCGATATGGATATCGCGATCGAGGGGGCGATAGAGGGCGAGAGCAAGAGCGTTGTCACCGATTGGAGACCGGGTGATCCTGTCTGGAGGGGCAAGGTCGGCGGTCGCGACATCACCGCGCAGATTCGCCCCGTTCTGAACGGCTTGCGTATCGACTGGCAGGGGGTTTCGGTGAATACCAAGGTCTTCTCGCCGCGTCATGCCGAACTCGACAGGCTGATGCCGGTGAAGCTGCCGCCCGATACTTCCAAGCTCCTGCTCTGCCCGATGCCCGGCCTCGTCGTCGCCATCGCGGTGGCCGAGGGCCAGGATGTCAAGGCGGGTGAGACGCTTGCGATCGTTGAAGCGATGAAGATGGAAAACGTGCTGCGCGCCGACCGCGATCTCGTCGTCTCGAAGATCAATGCCGCAGCCGGCGAAAGCCTGGCCGTCGATGCCGTGATCATGGAATTCGCCTGAGAGACAAGCCAGGCGGCCGGCTTCACATCGGCCCGGCTTGCCGACCATGCCAAGCTCAGCCTGACAGGCAGCTGGGTACTGACAAAATCAGCAGGGAGATATCAAATGGACGTTCGCGCCGCCGTTACCGCTCAGGCAGCAAAACCGCTGGAAGTGACGACCGTGCAGCTGGAGGGGTCGGCGGCCGGCGAAGTGCTGGTGGTGGAGGTCAAGGCGACGGGGGCTGCTGCCACCTATAGGGTAGACCTCAGGAGTCTCGATGAACTTCCCGCGCGGGAACTCTACGACCTCTTGAGAATGCGCGTCGATGTCTTCGTCGTCGAGCAGAACTGCCCCTACCCGGAACTTGACGGCAAGGATATCGATGCCTTGCATCTGCGGCTGCTGGACGGTGCCGAACTCCTCGGCGCGGCGCGAATCCTGAAACCGTATGAGCCACAGGATCCGTCGAAGATCGGCCGCGTTGTCGTCTCGCCTGACCATCGCGGCAAGCGGCTGGGCGATGTACTGATGAGCGAGGCGATTGCCGCTTGCGAGCGGCTTTATCCGGAAAATCCTATTGCCTTGTCGGCACAGGCCCATTTGCGGCGGTTCTACGAATCTTTCGGTTTCACAGCGGTGTCACAGGAATATCTGGAAGACGGCATTCCCCACATCGATATGGTCCGCCAGCAGGCCACGCAACCGGCATGAGGATATTACCATGATCTATGTCGACGCCGATGCCTGCCCGGTGAAGCCGGAAATCCTGAAGGTCGCCGAACGTCACGGCCTTGAAGTCACCTTCGTTGCCAATTCCGGTTTGCGCCCCTCGCGCGATCCAATGATTCACAACGTCATCGTCTCCAACGCCTTCGATGCCGCCGACAACTGGATCGCCGAACGCGCCGGCGCGGGCGATGTTGTCGTCACCGCCGATGTGCCACTTGCCGTGCGCTGTGTCGCGACCGGCACCTTCGTCAGCGGCCCCACGGGGCGCGTCTTCGACGAGACCAATATCGGCATGGCGAGCGCCATGCGCGATCTCGGCGCGCACCTGCGCGAAACCGGCGAGAGCAAGGGCTACAACGCCGCTTTCAGCCCGAAGGACCGCTCACGCTTCCTCGAAACCTTCGATCGCCTCTGCCGCCGCGCCAAGAGCCTTGCCGCGGAGGCTGGCGGGCAATCTTGATGTGGCTCGCACAGGCTCGCAAGAAACTGGTGGCATGGCAGCCATGCCGATTCCTACCTTGAAGTCGGGCGTTTCCTCACGCATATAGGCACTATCGCAGACGACTGCGGCATCCTCTGGGATGCAACTGTCGCGGGGACGGCCTCGCTCTTGAACAAGGAGAGTCGCATGGCCTGGTTTCTGCTTTTTCTCGCCGGTCTTTTTGAATGTGGCTGGGCGATCGGCCTTAAATATACCGAGGGTTTCACACGGCCGATGCCGACGGCAATGACCGTCATATCGATGGTGATCAGCATCGTGCTGCTCGGCCTGGCGGTGAAGCATCTGCCGATCGGTACCGCCTATGCGGTCTGGACCGGCATCGGCACCGTCGGCACCGTCTTTCTCGGCATCTGGCTGCTTGGCGATGAGGCAAGTGTCTCCCGCCTTGCCTGCATCTCGCTGATCGTCGCCGGCATCGCCGGCCTCAAGCTTACCGCCTGATATGAGATCGAGGGGCGTCGCCGACGCCCCTCGATGTTCGTTCAGGCTGTCTTGCGGTTATCGACGGCAAAAGCGCCGGGACCGGAGAAGACCAGGTAAAGGAAAACGAAGCAGAACAGGATGGCGGCGTCGCCCTGGTTGACGGCCGGGAAGAAGCTGCTCGGGGCATGCGCCATGAAATAGGCGACCGCCATTTCGCCGGCCAGCAGGAAGGCGACAGGGCGCGTCAGCAGGCCGACGAGAATGAGGATGCCGCCGACAAGCTCGAGAAGGGCGGCGAAAAGCATCAGCGGCGGCAGCGAGCCGGACATCTGCGAAGCGGGGAAGCCGAAAAGCTTCATCGTGCCGTGTTCGATGAACAGCAGTGCGGTGATGATCCTGAGAGCAGCCAGCCCATAGGGCTGATAGGCGAAAAGACGGTCGAAAGTTGACATTAAAACCCCTCTTTAAAAGACACAGCCGAGCGTTAACCTGTCCTCGCCAATGATTGAACACACGGATTGCTGACATCCGTTCACTTTTTCGACAGCAGCTAAACGCCTGAATGGACGGTCTTATTCGCCCGCGCCATGGTCAAAGCGGGATGTTGTCGTGTTTCTTCCACGGATTGGCGAGATCCTTGTTACGCAGCATCTTCAAACCGCGCGCCAGCCGCCGCCGGGTCGAATGCGGCATGATCACCTCGTCGACATAACCGCGCTCAGCGGCGACGAAGGGCGAGAGGAACCGGTCCTCGTACATTTTGGTGTGCGCGGCGATCTTCTCCGGATCGGCAGTATCCTTGCGGAAGATGATCTCGACAGCGCCCTTGGCGCCCATCACGGCGATCTGCGCCGTTGGCCAGGCATAGTTGAGGTCGCCGCGCAGATGCTTCGACGCCATCACGTCATAGGCGCCGCCGAAGGCCTTGCGGGTGATGACGGTGAGCTTCGGCACCGTCGCCTCGGCATAGGCGAAGAGCAGCTTGGCGCCATGCTTGATGAGGCCGCCATATTCCTGCGCCGTACCCGGCAGGAAGCCCGGCACGTCGACGAAGGTGACGATCGGAATGTTGAAGCAGTCGCAGAAGCGCACGAAGCGGGCCGCCTTGCGCGAGGCGTCGCTGTCGAGCACGCCGGCTAGCACCATCGGCTGGTTGGCGACAAAACCGACAGTCGAGCCTTCGACGCGGCCGAAGCCGCAGACGATGTTTTTGGCAAAGCTCGCCTGGATCTCGAAGAAATCCCCCTCGTCCGACACCTTCCGGATCAGCTCCTTGATGTCATAAGGTTTGTTGGAACTCGCCGGCACCAGCGTATCGAGCGAGGCATCGATATCTGTCACCGACTGGTAACATTCGATCTCCGGTAGCGGCGCCGTGTTCGAAAGCGGCAGGAAATCGATCAGCCGGCGCACCTGCAGTAGCGTTTCGACATCATTCTCAAAGGCGCCGTCGGCAATCGACGAGCGCACGGTATGCACCACGGCGCCGCCGAGTTCCTCGGCCGTCACCGTCTCGTTGGTGACGGTTTTCACCACGTCGGGACCGGTAACGAACATGTAGGAAGTATCACGCACCATGAAGATGAAATCGGTCATCGCAGGCGAATAGACGTCGCCGCCGGCGCAGGGACCCATGATCACCGAGATCTGCGGAATGACGCCGGAGGCGAGCACATTGCGCTGGAACACCTCGGCATAGCCGCCAAGAGCCGCCACGCCCTCCTGGATACGAGCGCCGCCCGCATCATAGATACCGACGATCGGCGCGCGGTTCTTCAGCGCCATGTCCTGCACCTTCATGATCTTCTCGGCATGCGCTTCAGACAGCGAGCCGCCGAAGACGGTGAAGTCCTTGGCGAAGACGAACACGGTGCGGCCATTGACCGTGCCCCAGCCGGTGACGACGCCGTCGCCGGCAATCCGGCTCTTGTCCATGCCGAAATCGGTGGAGCGATGTTCGACGAACATGTCGAATTCCTCGAACGAGCCTTCGTCAAGGAAGAGATCGATGCGCTCGCGCGCCGTCAGCTTGCCGCGCTTGTGCTGGGCGGCGATGCGCGCTTCGCCGCCGCCGAGGCGGGCGATGCCGCGGCGCCGTTCCAGTTCTTCGAGAATTTCCTTCATGCGATCTCCCTCGCCGCTGCGGGCGGCAATCCGGCGGTTAGATTATGCGCTAGAGCATGTTGCCGAAAAGTGTCAGCGGTTTTCGGACAACATCATGCTCCAATTATTTGGCGCCGCGCCCGCTGAGTGAGAAAACCGAGCGTATCCTTGCGGCGGCGTCTTCGGCCAGGATCTCGTCGGCAAGCTTGGGATCGGCAGCGATACTGGTGACGTCGAAGGCGCTGACGGCGATGACCGAGCCGTCCTCGACCGAGGCCGCGTCGATGCTGATCTTGGCGACGTTGCGGTCTTTCTGGAAGCCGAGGCCCTTCTGGACGGAAACCACGCGGATCGTCAGCACCACCCGCGGCAGCACGGTGTCGCGCACGGTGGCGTTGATCGCCGCGTTGACGCGGTCGTTGATACCGGAAAGCACCTCGGCCGGCATGTTCGGACCTGAGAGAACAACGGCGCTGCGCACATCATAAACCGGCGCCGCCGGCTTGGTGGCCGAGAGGCTGCCGCAAGCCGTGAGCGCGGCACAGACGAGTGTCGCCCGGCAAAAACACGACCTCAGCCAATTCATTGCAAAATCCCGCACCACCCCGTTGGAGTCGCAGACTTCGTCATAATGCATTGGAAGGCAATATGTTTCAGGCGCTTAGGGCGAAAAAAACATCCGCTGCGGCTTTGAACTCGGCAAAGCGCTTGGCCCGCCGCTCCTCGGCTTCCTCGTCTCGGCCCCAACGCTCGATCGTCCAGTCCTCGTCGAGATGGGCAATCGACCAAGCCTCCTCCACCGTCACCCGGCCCTCGGCGAAGGCGAGCGCCAGGATTGCCGAGCCGGTCAGCGTGGTGACTGTGTGGAGGGTGGCAAGCGCAATCGGGCTATCATGTCTCGCGAGCGTAACGGCAAAGGCGGCGATCGCCTCGCGCGGCTGCTCATGGTGCATGACGCCTTCGACGAGGATGAAGCGGGCGCCGAGATCATTCGCCGCCCAGTCGATCACAGGATCCCAGCGCTCGGCCTGGCGCTCGACCAGCCGTTCCGGCTCCTCGGCGCGGTAGCAGATGAGATCGCTGGAGGAAAAGCGCAGGATATCTTCGAAGATCGCCTGCGCGTTGGCGGTAACGCCGTCGAGTGCGGTGTTGACGAGCCGTGTCACCGGCATGCTCATGGGATTGATCTCCTCGCCCTGCGCCTGCCACTCGGCAGCGACAAGCCGCGCGAGCGCCTCGGTCGGCACGGCGAGAACCTGCCGTGCCGGCGTGCGCACCATCTTGCCGTCGAGCGTGATCGCGAAACCACCCTCGTGCTGGGCGATGGAGACCTCGGCGTAGAAGCGCTTCGGCAGCGGCTTCTGCATCTGGATCTGCGCGCGGCGGATGGGATCGGGATGGCTCAAGCCTTCGGAAAGGTCGTTCAGCAGATCACGCATGGGCTCACCTCAGGAAAAATGACGCAATATCTCGTTCGGATGGTAGGCGATCGCATCAGCGCCGTTGGCGATCAGCTCATCCACGCTGGCATAGCCCCAGGCAACGCCGATCGCCTTGGCGCCGGCAGCCTTTGCCATCTGCATATCGTAAACAGCATCGCCGATGACAATGGTGTCGGCAGCATTCATGCTGGTTTCATCGCAGCATTCGGTCACCATGGCCGGATGCGGCTTGGAGGGACAATCGTCGGCGGTGCGCGCGACGATGAAATGCTTGTCGAAACCATGCGTCTCCATCACCAACTTGAGCCCGCGCCTGGATTTGCCCGTCACCGCGCCGATCAGCAGGTCATCGCGCCCGCTGATCGCGTCGATCATTTCGCGGATGCCGGGAAACAGCGGCTCCTTGTAATCGAGATCCTGGCGCACGATCGAGAACAGCGATTTGTAATGCGCCGTCATGTCGATGTCTTGCTGCTCCACATGCGGCCTGCCCTGCATGCGGGCGATCGCAATATCGAGGGACAGGCCGATAATGGCCTTGGTGTCTTCAAAACGCGGTTCCGGCCTGCCGAACTTGTCGAAGGTCCGGCGCATGGTTTCGTGGATCAGGCCGGCGCTATCGACCAGCGTACCGTCGCAATCGAAAAGCGCCAGTTTCATTCGGCTTCCCTTTCGGCACTCGCGAGATCGAGGCCTAAAAGATTCCAGGTCTGCACCATATGCGACGGCAGCGGCGCGCTGACGCGCAGGCGGCCGCCGGAGGGGTGCGGGATGTCGATGTGACGCGCGTGCAGATGCAGCTTCTTCTGGACGCCGCCTGGAAAATCCCAATTCGGATCGTCGTCGAAATATTTCGGATCGCCGATGATCGGATGACCGATATGCAGGGCATGGACGCGCAACTGATGGGTACGGCCGGTATAGGGCTCCATCTCCAGCCATGCGAGGTTCTGTGCCGCCGTCTCCAGCACGCGGTAGAAGGAAATCGCATGGTCGGCGCCGTCCTCGCCGTGCTTGGCGATGCGCATGCGGTCGCCGTCGGCGGTCGGCTCCTTGACGAGCCAGGTCGAGATCTTGTCCTCGTGCTTGCGCGGCACGCCCTTGACCAGCGCCCAGTAGGTCTTCTTGGTGTCGCGCTCGCGGAACGCCGCCGTCAGCTTCTGCGCCGCGCCGCGGGTGCGGGCGATGACGAGAACACCCGAGGTGTCGCGGTCGAGACGATGGACGAGCCGCGGCTTCTCGCCCTTCGGGCTGGTCCAGGCTTCGAGCATCTGGTCGATATGCCTGGCCACACCCGAACCACCCTGCACCGCAAGACCAGGGGGCTTGTTGAGCACGATCACCTTTTCGTCCTCGTGCAGCACCATGCGCGACAAGAGTTCGAAATCCGTCGAATGTTTGAGATCCTTGCCGGCGATCGGTCCGGATTTCAGCTTCGCATCGACATCCATCGGCGGCACGCGCACCGTTTGGCCGGGCTGCACGCGCGCATCCGATTTGACACGTCCACCGTCGACGCGCACCTGGCCGGAGCGCAAGAGCTTCTGCAGCGGACCGAAGCCGAGCCCGGGAAAGTGCACCTTGAACCAGCGATCGAGCCGCATGCCGGCTTCGTCGGGTTCAACCTTGATATGTTCTATGCCAGCCATAAAAAATCTTTCGGAAATTGCAGCGCAGGCCGAGCCGGCGTTCTTGCCGCAGCCTTTAGAGCATTTTCAAGCAAAACGGAAACCGGAAAAGAAATCAGGCCAAAGCGCGCATGACGGCAAGCCCGGCGATGACGGCCGCCATCGAAAGCCCGACACTCGCAGCGATGTAAATACCGCCGGCGACGGCCTCGCCGCGCTCGAACAGCGAGATCGCATCCAGCGAGAAGGCCGAAAAGGTTGTGAAGCCGCCGAGGAAGCCGGTGATCAGCAGGAGGCGCAGCTCCACCGAGGCGTCGAACTTCCGCGCGATCAACTCGGCGAAGACGCCGATGACGAAGCAGCCAACGACATTGACGGCGAGCGTGCCCCAGGGAAATGCCGACCCCATGAGTCTCAGCGCCCACTGGCCAACATAATATCTGAGAACGGAACCGATAGCGCCGCCGAAGGCGACAAGGATAGCCTGGATCATGAGCAGGATTTACCGCGTTACAAAAGTGATTCCAATCGAACTCATATGAATTCTTACCATTTTGTAAAATGCCAATGATTTTCTTATGATGGCGCCAAGCTCATGCCGATACGGTGACCGGCATGACCCAACTCTTGTCCATATCGGCCAACACCGCCGCCGTTGCCTTCGACTCGCTCCGAATCCCGCAGCGTGTCGCGACGAGCACCGCCGCTCGCGATGCGCGCCGCGTTGCCGATCGGCAGTTGAAGGCCGAAGGCTCTCAGGAAATAGACGAGCCCTCCAGCATCATCCAGTCGACCGAAGTGGCCCTCGACCTGATGGCCAAAGGCAACCGCCAGCCGCAGGCCGGCCTGAAACAGGCGCTGCGATCCTACGAAGACTTCTGAGGCCATCGCCTTCCAAACGACAGCGTCGTGCGTCTTTTCAGACGCGCAAAGGACGCTGTGGCACTTTGAATCGCTGCTCTCACTTGCCCTGGGCGGAGAGTACCTGCAGGACCAAATCGACCTTGCCGGCTTTTTCGAAAGTCAGCGTCACCGGCACCGTATCGCCCTGCTTGAACGGCGTCTTCACCTTCTGGAACATCAGGTGCAGGTTGCCGGGCTCGAGCTTGACCATCTCGCCGGCACCGATGGCGATACCGTCCTTCAGCTGGCGCATCCGCATGACATTGTCCTTCGTCACCATCTCGTGGATCTGAACCTCGCCAGCTGCGGGCGAACTGACGGACAACAGGCGATCGTCCGTCTGGCCGTTATTCTTCACCGTGAAAAAGCCGCCGCCGACCGGCTGGCCGGGCAGCATTGCCTTGGCGAAGCCGCCGGAAATTTCGAGATCGCCGGCCTTGACCGTTTCGCCAGCCGGCGCGGCCCCGCCCATGCCAGACATGTCCATGCCGGCCATATCGTCGTGATCGTGACCATGATCTTCGCCGGCAACGACCTTCAACAGCGGCGCTGGGCTTTTCATCCCATGCGCATCGCCGCCTTCTTTCGCCACCTGGTCCCAGGCCGTGAGTGTATCACCGCACATCTGCGTGACCGGAAAGGCGAGCGAGGTGCCGGCTTCAACGCCCGATACCTTACCCTGGATGACGAAGGTGTCGTAGAAATCATCGGAGAGATTGCCGTTCTTCCAGCGCACTTCGATCGCGCCCGTCTTCACCTTGTCGCCGTGATTGTCGTAGGTCTTCTGGTAGTCGCCCTTGATCACCTCGAGCTCCCAGCCGGCCTTCGGCTGCGGCTTGGCGAAGACGAAGCCTTCCGGCAGCTTGACCCGCACTTCCGTGGTCGCCTTGCCGTCGCAGCCATGCGGCACCTGCAGCGTAGCGAGAATGGTGCTCTCCTGCTTCGCCTCTCTGTCGAGGAAGGTCACATGCGCCTCGGCGCTGGCAAAGGCGGCCACGGAAAGAAGGGCGGCAAGCCCGAATGACTTGCCAAATGTCTTGCCAAATTTCTTGATGGCTTTCATCGGATGTCTCCTCGTCGGCCGCGGACTTCTCTCGAGCGGACCGGCATGCTGAATCATAGGCGGTGGAGGAAGATCAGACGAGGATGGGAGGCGCGCGCGAATTCGCCCGGCTGACAGCGCTTGCACCGGCAACGGCTGAGGTTTCGATCGGCGCGTTGATCAGCGAGGCGAATTTGCGCTCGAGCCAGGAGCCGGCATCCGGCATCGGCAGGAGGGTGGAGGCCGACAACCGGCAGGCTTCGCAATTCGACTTGAAGGCGAAGGTCTTGCCGTCGGCGTCCTTCACGGTGATGCAGAGTGAGGCGAAAGTGCCGTCGGGCAGCACATAGGCCGCGGCATCGTAACCTTCGGAGGCGACAGCCTGCGGCGCCTGATGGGCGAGGCCGAGCAAAAGCAGGCTTAATGCGCAAAGCATGCGCAGGAAGAGCCTCGCTTTCAGTCCGGTCTGTCGCATGAAATCCTCTTCAACAGCATGTCGCGATAGCCGTTTTCTCCGCGAAATGCAAAATCAGATTTGCTGCAGATCAGGGCTCAGCCGGCATATGGCGACAAAAATTTGTCCGGTCACGACATTTGGTCTTGCCAAGTGCTGCACCCGCCGGATAATTGCGCCAACCTTGTTGGGAGAAGCCGGTGCTTTCGCCACCGGTGCCGAAGGAGCAACCGCCCCGGAAACTCTCAGGCAAAAGGACCAGCAAGGGGCAGACGGAACTCTGGAGAGAAGCGTTCTTGAAACGCTCGCCGAAGGGATAACAATCTCAGGCAAAGGGACAGAGGGGGCTCAGGAGAGAAGTGCGCAACCGCGCCTTCAGATTTGAGCCCGCGCCTTCTAGGGAAGGCGCAAACCCCGGAGGCGTCTTTTGGACGATACTGCTGCCCTGAAGAAAACCCCGCTGCATGCCCTGCATCTTTCGCTCGGCGCCCGCATGGTGCCGTTCGCCGGCTACGACATGCCGGTGCAATATCCCGCCGGCGTGATGAAGGAACATCTTCACACCCGCACTGAGGCCGGCCTGTTCGATGTCTCCCATATGGGCCAGGTCATCGTGAAGGCGAAGTCGGGCAGCTATGAGGATGCCGCTCTCGCGCTCGAAAGTCTGGTGCCCGTCGATATCCTAGGCCTTGCCGAAGGCCGCCAGCGCTACGGCTTCTTCACCGACGATACCGGCTGCATTCTCGACGATCTGATGATCACCCATCTCGACGACCACCTTTTCATCGTCGTCAACGCCGCTTGCAAGGAAGCCGATGTCGCCCATCTCAAGGCCCATATCGGCGACCAGTGCGACATCACCGTGCTCGATCGCGCTTTGATCGCGCTGCAGGGGCCGCGCGCGGTCGAGGTTCTCGCCGAACTCTGGGCCGACGTCGCGGCGATGAAATTCATGGACGTGCGCCACTGCCGCCTGCACGACGTTTCCTGTCTGGTCTCCCGCTCCGGCTATAGCGGCGAAGACGGCTTCGAGATTTCGATTCCATCAGACAAGGCCGTGGATGCCACCATGCGGCTGCTCGAACATCCCGACGTCCAGGCGATCGGCCTCGGCGCTCGCGATTCGCTGCGCCTGGAAGCCGGCCTCTGCCTCTACGGCAACGATATCGATACGACCACCTCGCCGGTCGAGGCGGCGTTGGAATGGGCCATGCAGAAGGCAAGGCGCGGCAACGGTGCGCGCGCCGGCGGCTTCCCGGGCTCCGGCCGCATCCTGTCCGAACTCGAAAACGGCGCCTCGCGCCGGCGCGTCGGCCTGAAGCCGGAAGGCAAGGCGCCGGTGCGCGGCCATGCCAAGCTTTATGCCGATGCTGAGGGCAAGGTCGAAATCGGCGAAGTCACCTCAGGCGGCTTCGGACCCAGCGTCGAAGGCCCGGTCGCCATGGGTTACGTACCGCTCTCCCATGCTGCGGCAGGCACGCTGGTCTATGCGGAGGTGCGCGGCAAATATCTGCCGATCACCGTCAGCGCCCTACCCTTCGTCACACCGACCTACAAACGCTAAACCTTTTCCAGAGAGGACGAACTATGTTGAAATTTACCGAAGAACACGAATGGCTGAAGATCGAAGGCGGCGTTGCAACGGTCGGCATCACCACCTATGCCGTCGAGCAGCTCGGCGACCTGGTTTTCGTCGAATTGCCGGAAGTCGGCGCGACCTTCTCCAAGAACGGCAATGCCGCGACCGTTGAATCCGTCAAGGCTGCTTCCGATGTCTATTGTCCGCTGGATGGCGAGATCACCGAGGTCAATCCGGCCATCGTTGCAGATCCGTCGCTGGTCAATTCCGATCCTCAGGGCGCCGGCTGGTTCTTCAAGCTGAAGCTTGCAAATGCTGCCGACGCCGATGGCCTGCTCGACGAGGCGGCCTACAAGGAGCTCACTGCGTAATGACGACGCCGACAGAATTCCAGTTCACCGACTATCAGCCCTACGATTTCGCCAATCGCCGCCATATCGGCCCCTCGCCGGCTGAGATGACCGATATGCTGAAGGTGATCGGCTATAACAGCCTCGACGGCCTGATCGACGCGACGCTGCCGCCCTCGATCCGCCAGAAGGCGCCGCTCGTCTGGGGCGCGCCGATGACCGAGCGCGAGGCACTCGACAAGCTGCGCGAGACCGCCAATAAGAACAAGGTGCTGGTCTCGCTGATCGGCCAGGGCTACTACGGCACCATCACGCCGCCTGTCATCCAGCGCAACATCCTGGAAAACCCGGCCTGGTACACCGCCTATACGCCCTACCAGCCGGAGATCAGCCAGGGCCGCCTGGAAGCGCTGCTGAACTATCAGACGATGATCTGCGACCTCACCGGCCTCGACGTTGCCAACGCCTCGCTGCTCGACGAGGCGACCGCCGCCGCCGAAGGCATGGCGATCGCCGAGCGCGTCGCCAAGTCGAAGGCGAAGGCCTTCTTCGTCGATGCCGACTGCCATCCGCAGACCATTGCCCTGATCCGCACCCGCGCCGAGCCGCTCGGCTGGAGCGTCATCGTCGGCAATCCCGTCACCGATCTCGATCCCGTCGACGTCTTTGGCGCGATCTTCCAGTATCCCGGCACGCACGGTCACGTGCATGATTTTACCGGCCTGATCTCGCGCCTGCATCAGACCGGCGCCATAGCGATCGTCGCCGCCGATATCCTGGCGCTGACGCTGCTGAAATCGCCCGGCGAAATGGGTGCAGATATCGCCGTCGGCTCCTCGCAGCGCTTCGGCGTCCCGGTCGGCTACGGCGGCCCGCATGCAGCCTATATGTCGGTCAAGGATGCCATCAAGCGCTCCATGCCCGGCCGCCTCGTCGGCGTTTCCGTCGATGCCCGCGGCAACCGCGCCTATCGCCTGTCGTTGCAGACCCGCGAACAGCATATCCGCCGCGAAAAGGCGACGTCGAACATCTGCACCGCGCAGGTGCTGCTGGCCGTCATGGCCTCCATGTACGCCGTCTTCCACGGCCCGAAGGGCATCAAGGCGATCGCCCAGCAGGTGCACCAGAAGGCCGTGCTGATGGCCAAGGGCCTGGAAAAGCTCGGCTATAAGGTCGAACCCGAGACCTTCTTCGACACGATCACCGTCGATGTCGGCCATATGCAGGGTCTCATCCTGCGTGCCGCCGTCGCCGAAGGCGTCAATCTGCGCAAGGTCGGCGAAACCAAAATCGGCATGAGCCTCGACGAACGCACCCGACCGGCGACGCTCGAAGCCGTCTGGCGCGCCTTCGGCGGCAATTTCACCATTGCCGATTTCGAGCCTTCCTACCGCCTGCCGAAGGGCCTGCTCAGGACCAGCGATTACCTCACCCATCCGATTTTCCACATGAACCGCGCCGAAAGCGAGATGACGCGTTACATCCGCCGGCTTTCCGACCGGGATCTGGCGCTCGACCGCTCGATGATCCCGCTCGGCTCCTGCACGATGAAACTCAACGCGACGGCGGAAATGCTGCCGATCACCTGGCCGGAGTTTTCCGACATCCATCCCTTCGTGCCGGCCGACCAGGCGCTCGGCTACCGCGAGATGATCGACGACCTGATCGAAAAGCTCTGCGCCGTCACCGGCTACGACGCCTTCTCCATGCAGCCGAATTCCGGTGCTCAGGGCGAATATGCCGGCCTGCTGACGATCCGCAACTATCATATCGCCAATGGCGACGGCCATCGCGACGTCTGCCTGATCCCGACCTCGGCGCACGGTACCAATCCGGCTTCGGCCCAGATGGTCGGCATGAAGGTCGTCGTCGTCAAGGTGCGTGAAAACGGCGATATCGATCTCGACGATTTCCGTGCCAAGGCGGAGCAGCATGCAGCAAACCTCGCCTGCTGCATGATCACCTACCCTTCGACGCACGGCGTCTTCGAGGAGACCGTCAAGGAAATCTGCGATCTCGTGCATGAGCATGGCGGCCAGGTCTATCTCGACGGCGCCAACATGAATGCCATGGTCGGCCTGTCCCGCCCCGGAGACATCGGCTCCGACGTTTCGCACTTGAACCTTCACAAGACCTTCTGCATTCCGCATGGCGGCGGCGGACCCGGCATGGGCCCGATTGGCGTCAAGGCGCATCTGGCTCCCTATCTGCCCGGCCATCCCGAAACCGACGGCCGTCCGGGTGCGGTCTCGGCCGCCGCCTTCGGCTCGGCCTCGATCCTGCCGATCTCCTGGAGCTATTGCCTGATGATGGGCGGCGAAGGCCTGACGCAGGCGACCAAGGTGGCGATCCTCAATGCCAACTATATCGCCGCTCGGCTGAGGGGCGCCTACGACGTGCTCTACAAGTCGGAGACCGGCCGTGTCGCGCATGAATGCATCATCGACACCCGTCCGCTGGTCGACAGCTCAGGCGTCACCGTCGACGACGTCGCCAAGCGCCTGATCGACTGCGGCTTCCATGCGCCGACCATGAGCTGGCCGGTCGCCGGCACGCTGATGATCGAGCCGACGGAAAGCGAGACCAAGGCCGAACTCGACCGTTTCTGCGAGGCGATTCTGGCGATCCGCGAGGAAGCCCGCGCCATCGAGGATGGCCGCATGGACAAGGTGAACAACCCGCTGAAGAACGCCCCGCACACGGTGGAAGATCTCGTCGGCGAATGGGACAGGCCCTACTCGCGCGAACAGGCCTGCTTCCCGCCCGGCGCGTTCCGCGTCGACAAATACTGGTCGCCGGTCAACCGCGTCGATAACGTCTATGGCGACCGCAACCTGATCTGCACCTGCCCGCCGGTGGAAAGCTACGCCGAGGCGGCAGAATAGCAGGAATTCGGCAAGCCCCTCCCACGGGTTGGGAGGGGCTGCTCGCGGGCTGGCCTTTCCATGGCAGGAGGTTCGGCCCCGGCAGTGCTCATATTGGCGCGCAAGGATCAAATTTAACCTTTCTTAGCAAGTCTCTGTTAGCAATTCAGAAAGGCGGCTTCCATCAGAGTGGATCACCGTCGATCCCTTGTTTTGCGTGCAGGTTCTTATGCGTCCATCGGCAGTGCCAGCAATCCTCCTCGCCGCCCTGATCCTGTCGGGATGCGCTGCCAGTTCTGGCGCCGAAGATGTGCTGGGCAACGTGCCGTCGCCGGAAACGACCAATGCCATCGCCCAGCCGAGCGGCCCGATTCCTGCCGCCGCCGTTGGCGATCCTGCGCCGCAGGCAAGCCCGCCGCAGCAGGCGTTGCGCTGGGCGGGAGAGGTTCCGGAGCCGAAGGCGCTCGTGCCCGCCGACAGGCCTGTCGGCATGCCGCTGCCGACAGATAAGCCGGTCGCGCTGCTGATGCCGGCCAATCCCGCGGGCAATACAATGCCCGATGTCGGCACGAGATCGCCGACACGCGGACAAATTTACGGCCACCGCTTCCGCGATGCCAAGCCGATCAACTTCGGTTCCACTTCGCCGAGAAAGCTTGCCGTGCACGGCGTCGACGTGTCGCGCTGGCAGGGCGAGATCGACTGGGAGACGTTGCGGCGGCAAGGCGCGAACTTCGTCTACATCAAGGCGACCGACGGCGGCGATCACCTTGATCCGATGTTCAAGAAGAATTGGCGCCGGGCCAAGGAAGCCGGGCTGAAACACGGCGCCTATCACTTCTTCTACTGGTGCCGGACAGCCGGCGAGCAGGCCGACTGGTTCATCCGCAACGTGCCAAGGGAAGCCAACGCTCTTCCGCCCGTCATCGACGTCGAATGGAACGGCGAATCGAGCTGCAAGAGGCGCATCTCCCCCACACGTGTCCGGGAAAAGATGCAGGTTTTCATGGATAAGCTGGAGCGCCATTACGGTCAGCGCCCGATCATCTATACCGCGCCGGATTTCTATCGCGACAATTTGAAGGGTCAGCTGCTCAACTATCCCTTCTGGCTGCGCTCGGTGGCCGCTCATCCCTCCAAGGTCTATCCCGGCCGCAAGTGGGTCTTCTGGCAGTATTCCGGATCCGGCCTTTCCGAAGGCGTCGACGGCAAGATCGACCTCAACGTGTTCAACGGCAACGAGAGCGATTGGCACGACTGGGTGGCGTCGCGATAGCGAAGCTCGCCATGGCTCCGCTCCAGACCCCGTTCCGTGCCAATCCGGAACAGATGGATGTTAAGATGCGCGAACCTATAGGTCTTTGCTAACGCAACGCCTTCAGCATTCCCTAAACCCTTGCGTGTACAAGAATTTCATCCAGTTCTGGGGAAACGGCTGATGAGCATATCGGGTATTGCGAGCACTGCTCTTTCGGGAATGCGAGCGCAGACGACGCGGGTTAGCGCGATCGCCAACAACATCGCAAATAGCAGCACGCCGGGCTATGCCAGGCTGAACACCAGCCTCACCTCCGTTGAACCAGGCGGCGTGCAGGCCGTCGTCAGTCCGACTGCGTCAGATATCGATCCGGCCACCGAACTGGCCGACCTGATCGAAGCCGAGCAAAGCTACAAAGCGAACGCCGTGGTCTTCGAGACCGGCGCCGACATGTGGGAAATGCTCATGAGCATCAAGCGCGACTGAACACGCCCGATTTCATCGGAGACTTGCTGGCGGAGAATTTTCCGCCGCCCTGAAGCCTATCAGGAATGCACCGGCTCGCCCTGGCGCTGTGCGGCAAGGGCCGCGAGATCGGCAGGCTTGAGCTCGACGGATTCACCGCAGCCACAGGCCGACGTCTGGTTTGGATTGGTAAAGGTAAAGCCGGAGCGGAGCGTCGTCGTCTCAAAGCCCATCTCGGTGCCGAGCAGATAGAGAGCTGCGGATGGCTCGACCCAGACTTTGGCACCGTCGCGCTCGATCAGGTCGTCCTTGGCGTTGGGCTCGGTCACCAGGTCGATGGTATATTCCATCCCGGCGCAGCCGCCCTTCTTGATGCCGACGCGGACACCCTTGGCATCCGGTCCCGAGTTCTCGACGATCGCCTTGACGCGAGCCGCAGCACCGTCCGTCATGCTCATGATTGCAAAGCCCATCGGCTCATTCTCCTTCCGCAACCGGGGTCAAGATCCGGCGCATCGTGACTCAAATGTAGTACCCGTTCGTAAACGGATCAATACCGCGGGATGTCAGTACCAGCCGACAGCGACCTGCGCCTCTTCCGACATGCGGTCCGGCGTCCACGGCGGGTCGAAAGTCATTGCCACCTCGACACCCGACACGCCTTCGACGGCGCCGACTGCGTTTTCGACCCAGCCGGGCATTTCACCTGCTACCGGGCAGCCGGGTGCGGTCAGCGTCATCATGATTTTCACCATCCGGTCGTCCTCGATGTCGATCTTGTAGATCAGACCGAGCTCGAAGATATCGGCGGGAATTTCCGGATCGTAGACAGTCTTCAGCGCGCTGATGACGTCGTCGCTCAGCCGCGCCAGCTCATCGGCCGGAATGCTGGAATGCACGATGCCTTCGCGCACGTCGATCTTCTGTTCGCTTTCGTCCAGGCTCATCACGGACACTCCTCAAGCAAAGAACTTGCGCGCATAATCAAGCGCATCGGCCAGGGCATCGACCTCGGCGCGGGTATTGTACATGCCGAAGGATGCTCGGCATGTGGAGGTGACGCCGAAGCGTTTCAAGAGCGGCATGGCGCAATGCGTGCCGGCGCGCACCGCAACACCCTGCCGGTCGATCACCATCGAGACGTCATGGGCATGAATGCCGGCAAGCTCGAAGGAAAAGATGCTTCCCTTGTCAGGCGCCGTCCCAAAGACACGCAGCGAATTGACGGATTTCAGCCGCTCGACCGCATAGGTGGCAAGATCGGCCTCATGGCGGGCGATCGCCTCGCGGCCAACCTTCTCCATGTAGTCGAGCGCATAACCGAGCCCGATCGCCTGCACGATCGGCGGCGTGCCGGCCTCGAAGCGATGCGGCGGGTCGTTATAAGTGACCATATCCTCGGCGACCTCGAAGATCATCTCCCCGCCGCCCTGGAACGGCCGCATCTCGAAAAGCCGCTCCTTCTTGCCGTAGAGCACGCCGATGCCGGACGGGCCGTAGAGCTTGTGGCCGGTCATGACGTACCAGTCGCAATCGATATCCTGCACATCAACAGGCAGATGCACGGCGCCCTGGCTGCCGTCGATCAGCACCGGAATGCCGCGCTCATGGGCGATCCGGCAGATTTCCTTGACGGGAACGATCGTGCCGAGCGCATTCGACATATGGGTGATGGCGACGAGCTTGGTGCGCTCCGTCAGGCTCTTTTCGAAATCCTCGATATGGAAGGCGCCCTCGTCGTCAACAGGCACCCAGACGAGTTTGGCCCCCTGCCGCTCGCGGATGAAGTGCCAGGGCACGATATTGGAATGGTGCTCCATGATCGTCAGCACGATCTCGTCGCCTTCGCCAATCTTCGGCATGCCCCAGCCATAGGCGACGGTGTTGATCGCTTCCGTCGAATTCTTGGTGAAGACGATGTCATTCACCGAAGGCGCATTGAGGAAGCGGCGGACCTTCTCGCGCGCTGCCTCGTAGGCATCCGTCGCCACATTCGAGAGATAGTGCAGGCCGCGATGCACATTGGCATATTCATGGGAATAGGCATGCGAGATGGCGTCGATCACCACCTGCGGCTTCTGCGCCGATGCGCCGTTGTCGAGATAGACCAGCGGCTTGCCGTGCACCTTCTCCGCCAGGATCGGAAAATCCCGGCGGATGGATTCGACGTCGTATTGGGTGGCCGGCGCTATCTTGTCCATTGATATATCCGATCAGGCGTGCTTTTCGAGCCAGGCCGAAATCACGCCTTCCAGCGCCTCGACCAGGGCTTCATCATCAAGTTCCTCGACGATCTCGGCGACGAAGGCATTGACGAGCATCGCCCGCGCCTTGTTCTCCGGAATGCCGCGCGCCATCATGTAATAGAGATGGTTGGCGTCGATATCGGTCACCGTGGCGCCGTGGCCGCATTGCACGTCGTCGGCGAAGATTTCGAGCTCGGGCTTGACCGAGAATTCGGCATCGTCGGACATCAACAGTGTGTTGCAGGCCATCTTCGCATCGGTCTTCTGCGCATCGGGCGCCACTCGGATCATGCCCTGGAAGACGCCCTTGGCACGGTCGAAGACGACGTTGCGGATGACTTCGGTCGAGCCGGTATTCGGTACATCGTGGCCGAGCACCATCGTCACGTCGGTATGGCTTTCGGCTCCGAGCAGGTTGATGCCGCGCAGGGTCAGATCGGCGCCCTCGCCCGTCACCTTGATATGCAGTTCCTGGCGCACCAGCTTGCCGCCGGCATTGATGACGAAAAGTCGGAGCTTGGCGTCAGCGCCGAGATCGATGCGGATCTGGCCGAGATGCGTATCGTCGGCCCCTTGCTGCTGCAGGATGATCCAGGTCAGTTCCGTGCCTTCGCCCACCGTGATGTCGCTGACATGGGACACGAGGGCCGCATCGCCGGTCACCGTGAGGTGACGCTCGATGACGGTCGCCTTGACGCCGGCGCCGAAGGACACGGGAAGGCGCGTATGCGTCTGCCCGCCGGCATGGATGAACTGGATTTCAAGGGGGGTTTCAAGCTCGGTATCGGCAGGCACGTCGACGACATAGCCGTCGCGCACGAAGCTGCCATTGATGCGGCCTACCGCGTCGTCGCTGCCGAGCGCATCGAGCCCGCCCGCGGCAGAGCCGTCAAGCAGACGTTCGGAATAGGCCGAAACGCCAAGACCGTCGACCGTAGCCTTCTGGTTGGAATGGCCTTGGATCACCGCCAGCACCGTGGCGTCATCAACGAGCGGCTCCAAAGCCTGCGAGCCGGCATCGCCCGCCTGCTGCGGGACCGTGCGCAGCAGGTTCTTGAGGTCGGTATAGTGCCAGGCCTCGATGCGGCGCGTCGGCAGGCCGGCTTTCTTCAGGTCGTCGAGAAGCCGGTCGCGCAGTGCCGTCACCGCGCCATTGCCCGGCAGCTCGCCGATCTGCTGGTTGAAAGCCTCGATCAGCGCCGTCTCGGCCGCAGTCAGGCGGCTCGTCGTCTGCATGTTCATGGACGTCGTCCTTTCCACCCGAAACTCAGGCCGCCGTGCCGATGATGTCGGCATAGCCGTTGGCTTCCAGCTCATGCGCCAGCGTCTTGTCGCCCGACTTGATCACCTGGCCCTTGTAGAGCACGTGGACGGTATCCGGCACGATGTAGTCGAGCAGGCGCTGGTAGTGGGTGATGACCACGACCGCGCGGTCCGGCGAACGCAGCGCGTTGACGCCGTCGGCGACGATCTTCAGCGCATCGATGTCGAGGCCGGAATCGGTTTCGTCGAGCACGCAGAGCTTCGGTTCGAGCAGCGCCATCTGCAGGATCTCGGCCCGCTTCTTCTCGCCGCCGGAGAAGCCGACGTTCAGCGGCCGCTTCAGCATCTCGGTATTGATCTGCAGCTTGCCGGCGGCATCCTTGACGCGGCGCATGAAGTCCGGCGTCGTCAACTCGTCCTCGCCGCGCGCCTTGCGCTGCTCGTTCATCGCCACCTTCAGGAACTGCATGGTGGCAACGCCCGGAATTTCGACGGGGTACTGGAAGGCAAGGAAGATGCCCTTGGCGGCGCGTTCGGCCGGATCGAGCTCGAGAATGCTCTCGCCATTGTAGAGAATGTCGCCCTCTGTGACTTCGTAGTCGCTGCGGCCGGACAGCACATAGGAGAGCGTCGACTTGCCGGAGCCGTTCGGCCCCATGATAGCGGCAACTTCGCCAGCCTTCACCGTCAGGTTCAGGCCACGGATAATCTCGGTGCCGTCTTCTGCGATACGGGCATGAAGGTTCTTAATTTCAAGCATCTTTGGTTCCTGCGTTTTTCTCTGCGCAGCTCACTAAGAGCCTCGCGTAATTTCTAAGGGACATCGACATGTTGCGCTCGGCGCTATCGTGCAAAAAAACGGACGACGCGGAAAACCGCGACCGTTACGAGCCCAACCCATTCGAGAAAATCCGAGATCCCCTGAATGATCTTTCCCGGTTTTTCCATGCGCTGCCGGAGAAACACATAAGGCTGCTCCGGCGGCGTTTCGGTCTCGTTTCTTAGCTCGCGGGGGCGAATTTTCGCCAATATCTCCCCGCGCATATTCGTCAGACGTTCAAGAATGCGCTTCTTGTCCGCTTCGCTCATCTCAACCCACAGAGCCCTCAAGCGAAATGCTGATCAGCTTCTGCGCCTCGACGGCGAATTCCATCGGCAGCTCCTGCAGAACTTCCTTGACGAAACCGTTGACGATCAGCGCGATCGCCGCTTCGGTCGGGATGCCACGCTGCAGGCAGTAGAACAGCTGATCCTCGGAGATCTTTGAGGTTGTCGCCTCATGCTCGAACTGCGCCGTCGAATTCTTCGCCTCGATGTAAGGCACGGTATGGGCGCCGCACTTGTCGCCGATCAGCAGCGAATCGCACTGGGTAAAGTTGCGCGCGTTCGACGCCTTGCGGTGAGCCGAAACCTGGCCACGATAGGTATTGTTGGACACACCGGCGGCGATGCCCTTGGAGACGATACGGCTCGACGTGTTCTTGCCGAGATGGATCATCTTGGTGCCGCTGTCGATCTGCTGATGGCCGTTGGACACGGCGATCGAATAGAACTCGCCGCGGCTGTCGTCGCCGCGCAGAATGCAGGACGGATACTTCCAGGTGATCGCCGAGCCGGTTTCGACCTGCGTCCAGGAAATCTTCGAACGGTCGCCGCGGCAATCGCCGCGCTTGGTGACGAAGTTGTAGATGCCGCCCTTGCCGTTCTTGTCGCCAGGATACCAGTTCTGCACCGTCGAATATTTGATCTCGGCGTCGTCGAGCGCAACCAGTTCGACCACGGCGGCATGCAACTGGTTTTCGTCGCGCTGCGGCGCCGTGCAGCCTTCGAGATAGGAGACGTAGGCGCCCTCTTCCGCGATGATCAGCGTGCGCTCGAACTGGCCGGTGCCCTTCTCATTGATGCGGAAATAGGTCGACAGCTCCATCGGGCAACGAACGCCCTTCGGCACGAAGACGAAGGAGCCGTCGGTAAAGACCGCCGAATTCAGCGTCGCATAGTAGTTGTCGCTCGTCGGAACGACGGAGCCGAGGTACTTCTGCACCAGTTCCGGATACTCGCGGATGGCTTCCGAGATCGACATGAAGATCACGCCGGCCTTCTTCAGCTCTGCCTTGAACGTGGTGACGACCGAGACGCTGTCGAAAACGGCATCGACGGCGATCTTCGGCTTCTCGACGCCGGCAAGAATCTCCTGCTCACGCAGCGGGATGCCGAGCTTCTCATAGACCTTCAACAGCTCCGGATCGACCTCGTCGAGCGACTTTGGACCCGGCGTGCTCTTCGGCGCGGCGTAATAATAGATGTCGTTGAAATCGATCTTCGGATAGTCGACGCGCGCCCAGGTCGGCTCTTCCAGCGTCAGCCAGCGACGATAGGCCTCGAGACGCCATTCCAGCATCCACTCCGGCTCCTGCTTCTTCGCCGAAATGAAGCGGATGATATCTTCGGACAGGCCTTTCGGCGCCTTGTCCATCTCGATGACGGTCTCGAAACCGTATTTATACTGGTCCACATCGATCAGGCGCACCTGGTCGATTGTTTCCTGCACCGCAGCCATCTCATTCTCCAATCTCGCCGGATACAAGGTCCGGCAGCTTGTAGCGTTTGGGCAATTGTCTTGCCCTTTATGTAAGAGGCCAAAAGGGACTTTTCAGCCCAATTGGCAAGCGGAAATTTGCATTTCCGCAAGTTTTGAAGCGGCTCAAGCCGCCTCGCCAGCCGATCTTCGCCGGCAGGCGATCTTGGCGAAAGCCGCAATCGCCCTGTCGATATCCTCTTCCGTCGTCGAAAAGCCGAGCGAGATACGAAGAGCGCCGAGCTTGGCGTCACGTCCCATCGCCGTCAGCACATGGCTTTCGCCAAGCCGACCCGATGAGCAGGCCGAACCTGCGGAAAGTGCAACGCCTTCGAGATCGAAGGCGATCTGCCCGGTCTCGGCCTTCAGCCCCGGCAGGGTGAAAAAGATCGTATTGGTGACACGCTCGCCACCCTCGCCGTGGATCATCACATCGGCTGCCGCCTGACGCATGCCGGCTTCGAGCCGCTTGCGCAACGCGCCGATTGCCGCATTGCGCGCCTCGAGTTCGTCGACCGCCGCTTCGGCTGCCGCGCCGAAGCCGATCAGCGCCAGCGAATTCTGTGTCCCCGAGCGGTGACCCCGCTCCTGGCCGCCGCCCTGAATCAGCGGCCTGGGCATCAGCGCTTCGCCGCGCGCAATCAGCGCGCCGGCACCCTTCGGCCCGCCGATCTTGTGCGAGGAAACGATCATGAAGTCGGCGCCGATCTTGCCGATATCGAGCCCGATGCGGCCGGCCGCCTGCACGGCGTCGACGACGAAGAGCCCGCCATGGGCGTGAACGATCCTTGCCGCCGCCTCGACCGGCTGAACGATGCCCGTCTCGTTGTTGACGAGCATGATGGCGACCATCGGCAGGCCGGCGGCCTTGTCATGCGCATCGAGCAGGCGGCCGAGCGCGTCGAGATCGACGATGCCGGCTTCCGTCACCGGGATCTCCGTCATCTTCTCTTTGGCGAAGCGGCCGCCTTCGCGCACCGCCGGATGCTCGATCGCCGAAAAATAGAGATGGCCAAGGCGAAGCGGCGTGCGGCCCATGCGGAAATCCGACGTCAGCACCAGATTGGCGGCTTCGGTCGCGCCGCTGGTAAAGACCACATTGCCGGCATCGGTGCCGGCAAGTGCTGCCACCTTGCGTCGTGCGCCTTCGATGGCAGCGCGCGCGGCGCGGCCCTCTCCATGCACGCTGTTCGGATTGCCAAATACGTCGATGGCGCGCATGATCGCCGCGCGTGCTGCGGGGTGCAGCGGCGCTGTGGCATTCCAGTCGAGATAAAGGCGTGGCGGCGCCATGATCTTCAGTCCTGCGCTTGACGAGCTTGCTTCAGCGGCCGCGGTTCATTTTTCTTGAAATTTCCGCCGGGCTTGCCTTATGACACGTTCCACGATGCGTGGATCGCCATGCAAGTTTCGAATTGTTCTAAACTGCGTTTTAGAAAAGCTGACAACACTAGTCAAGTCATGTTGTCATCCAACGCAGCGCGAACGCGAAATAAAACCCGGAGTACCAATGCCCGAAGTTATTTTCAACGGCCCAGCCGGCCGTCTTGAAGGCCGCTACCAGCCCTCCAAGGAAAAAAGCGCGCCCATCGCCCTGATTCTGCATCCGCATCCGCAGTTCGGCGGCACGATGAACAATCAGATCGTCTACCAGCTCTTCTACATGTTCCAGAAGCGCGGGTTCACGACGCTGCGCTTCAATTTCCGGGGAATCGGCCGCAGCCAGGGCGAATTCGACCACGGCGCCGGCGAGCTCTCGGATGCCGCCTCGGCGCTCGACTGGGTGCAGAGCCTGCATCCTGATTCGAAGACCTGTTGGGTCGCCGGTTATTCCTTCGGCTCCTGGATCGGCATGCAGCTCCTGATGCGCCGGCCGGAGATCGAAGGCTTCATGTCGATCTCGCCGCAGCCGAACACCTACGACTTTTCCTTCCTGGCGCCCTGCCCCTCCTCCGGCCTGATCATCAACGGCGAGGCTGACAAGGTAGCGCCTGAGAAGGATGTCAACGGCCTTGTGGAGAAGCTGAAGACCCAGAAGGGCATCCTGATTACCCATCGCACCGTCGCCAACGCCAACCACTTCTTCAACGGCCAGGTGGAAACGCTGATGGGCGAATGCGAGGATTATCTTGACCGCCGCCTCAACGGCGAACTGGTGCCGGAACCGGCCGCCAAGCGGATTCGCTGACACCACAAATCTCAGCCTCATCAATGCCATGACGGTCCGGAACACAACCGGGCCGGCTGTGCCGGAACAGATCACCTACCGTGTTGCAATCCATGTTGCAGTGCGGTAGGGTCCTCGCGATCCTAACAAAAGCGAGGTCCGCAATGACCAAGTCGTTCGGGGAAGTCCTGGATAAGTATAGGGGAATTGGTCCGGGGTTCGATTTCCTTCGAATAGGGCTCGCCTTTTCCATCGTATTGACCCATTCCTTTTTGTTAACCGACAACAATGACTTCATCAGGGGGTCAGTATTCTGGTTCACTGAATACGCTCTTGTTCCGATGTTCTTCGCGTTGAGCGGATTTCTGATCGCCGGCAGCGCCCAGCGCCTGAGCCTGCGGAATTTTCTGATCAACCGGGGCTTGCGCATCGTCCCGGCCCTTGCGGTCGATATCGTCGTTTGTTCGCTGATCATCGGGCCGATCATCACGGTCGTTTATCATTCCGAATATTTTACCGATCAGCGGTTTTTCAAATACTTCCTGAATATCGTCGGCTGGATTCATTACGAGCTGCCGGGCGTCTTCCAGGATAATCCGAGCCAGCGCGTCAATGGCGCTCTGTGGACGGTTCCCTGGGAAATCTTCTGCTACATCATCATGTCGTTCCTGATGATCACCGCCATCGTGAAGACGCGCTACAAGCTGCTGGCGGTGACGATCGCCTACATCGTCATTGGGCTTGTCGTGCAGAAGATGCCCTATCTGTTGCCAGGCTCGATCAAGCCGATCGCGCGCTTCCTGTTCATGAGCCGAGGCTCCCAGCTGATAACGGCCTTCATGATGGGCATCGTCGCCTTTCAGTTCAGGGCAATCATTCCGCATTCCCGCTGGATATTCGGCGCTGCCTGCCTGGTCTGCATCGTCGCCATCCTCACCCTGGACAGCCGGGCGACGGAGTCGGTGCTCAACCGGCCCTTGGTCATCACCTCTCTTGTTTACATCACCGTCTTCATCGGCCTGTCCGAGGTGCCCATCCCGGCCTTTTTCAGGAAAGGCGACTATTCCTACGGCGTCTATCTCTATCATGACCCGTTTTTGCAGATCTGGATCAGCTCGTTCCCGTCGATTTTCCTCTATCCGAAATATGGTGCGCTGGCGCTCTATCTCGTCGGCCTGCCATCGGCTCTCGCCGTTGCCGTGCTGTCCTGGCATTTCATCGAGAAGCCGATCCTCGGCCTTCGCAAGAAATTCTCGTTCATCGCCCAGGTCAGGGGCGTCGAGGATGGCAATCAGGCTGGGCGCGAATCTCATGTCCGGCCGGTCGCCGTAAAGAGTTAGGGCTTTGCCGGCCGTGTATCGGCGGTGAGCTCGAAAGCCGTGTCCAGCACTCCATCGATCAGGATCGGCGCGCGTTCATGCATGCCGATCTTTCTGAGGACACGCTGCGAGGCGATGTTTTCGGGATGCGTGAAGGCGATGAAGCCGGATGCAAACTGCCGTTCGAAGAACCAGTCGGCCAACGCGCTCGCCGCTTCGGTCGCCAGACCCTTGCCCCAAGCCTCCTCGAGCAGGGAATAACCGAGTTCGAATTGCTCGTTCCTGAATTTCGAAATCCCCGCGCGGCCGACGAAGCTGCCGTCCTCGGCGAGGAGCTTGTATTTACTCGTGCCGTCGCGCGCCTGCTCCTCGAACCAGCCCCTCAGCCGCTGCTCAGCTTTATCGAGGCTCCACGGCACGTTGCCGGACAGATATCGGGTCGTCGCCATCGTCGAATGCAGCCGCTGTACCAAGACTGCATCGCCTTCTTCCCACATGACGAAGGTAAGCCTTGGCGTCTTCAGTATGACCCTTTGCTCTCTCATGGTGTTGCCAGTACCCCGCCGGTGACTGGCGCACCCACTCCCGTCGTGCCGGGGAATGTCAGCGGCAGCCCGTCCAGCGATCGGACGGCGAGATAGGCCCAGGCCTCGGCTTCCATCGCATCGCCGTCGAAGCCCGCCTCCTCGGCCGTCAACACCCTCGAGCCCAGCCTTTCGGCCATGACTGAGAACTCCGCCATGAGAGTGGCGTTCAGGCGCCCGCCGCCGCAGACGATATAGAGCGCTGGGGTCTCCGGCAGGAAACCGCCGGATTTGATGATCGAGGCGGCGGCGACATGCGCCAGCGTCCGGGCGCCGTCTTCAAGGCTCGCTTCCTCGGACTGAAGCGGCGCAAAATCGCCGCGGTCCAGCGAACGGCGAACATTGCCGCGGAAGAACGGGCTTTGCAGATAGCGTTCCGCCAGGCTGGCCACGACCTTTCCTCGCCCGCCGATCTCACCGCCGGGATCATAGGTTCTGCCGGTCTGCATCTCCACCCACTGGTCGATCAGCGTATTGCCCGGACCGCTGTCGAACGCCGATATCCGGCCGTCCGTGCCGATAAAGGTGAGATTGGAGATGCCGCCGATATTGACGAAGCACACCGCCTGTCCCGCCTGCTGGAATTTTCCCGCAAGTGCTGCGTGATAGGCCGGCACCAGCGGCGCACCCTGCCCGCCATGAACCATGTCGTTGGCGCGCATGTCGTAGACCACCGATATGGCGGTTCTCTTCGCCAGTTCCCCGCCGTCGCCGATCTGGATCGTCAATCCCTCATCAGGGCGATGAAGCACTGTCTGACCATGGAAGCCGAGAACATCGACGGCATCGGCCGCTAGCCCGAAACGCTCCATGAATGCCGTAACGGCAATTGCATGCCGCAGGGTGAGTTCAAGCTCGATCTCGCGAAGCTCAGCGGGTCGTTCGCTCCTGTCGGTCAGTGGACGCGACAGTTCCAGCGCCCGTTTGAGCTGTCCGCGAAAATCCGCATCATAGGGCACGCCCATGAACGGCCCGCGCTCGATGAAGCCGCGGCCGTCGGTCCTGATCAGCGCGACGTCGATTCCGTCCATCGACGTGCCGCTCATCAGACCGATCGCGGTCCTGATGACATCCATGAGGTTTCCTTCCCGCGATTCCCGGATGCACTTTTATAAAAACAGTGCTAAACGCGCCGCGACAGATCAACAACAACGAACTTGCGCGATGCCCGGATGGGCGAGCGCAGACACCAAGAGACGAAACCCATGTCCGAGTTCAAGTCCGATTTCCTCCGCACGCTGAAAGAGCGCGGCTTCATTCATCAGGTCTCCGATGAAAGCGGCCTCGACGACCTGTTCGCCAAGGAAACCGTGACGGCCTATATCGGCTTCGATCCGACGGCACCCAGCCTGCATGCCGGCTCGCTGATCCAGATCATGATGCTGCACTGGATGCAGAAGACCGGTCATCGCGCCATATCGCTGATGGGCGGCGGTACCGGCATGGTCGGCGATCCCTCCTTCAAGGAAGAAGCGCGCCAGTTGATGACCGTCGATACGATCGAAGGCAACATCGCCTCGATCAAGCGCGTTTTCTCCAATTACCTGAACTACGGCGACGGTCCGAAGGACGCGCTGATGATCAACAATGCAGAATGGCTGCGCTCGCTGAACTACCTCGAATTCCTGCGCGACGTCGGCAAGCATTTCTCGGTCAACCGCATGCTGTCCTTCGATAGCGTCAAGACGCGTCTCGACCGCGAACAGTCGCTGTCCTTCCTGGAATTCAACTACATGATCCTCCAGGCCTATGACTTCGTCGAGCTCGCCAAACGCTACGATTGCCGCCTGCAGATGGGCGGTTCGGACCAGTGGGGCAACATCGTCAACGGTATCGATCTCGGTCACCGCATGGGGACCCCGCAGCTCTATGCGCTGACATCGCCGCTGCTGACGACGTCGTCGGGCGCCAAGATGGGCAAGTCGGCGACGGGCGCTGTCTGGCTGAACGCCGACATGCTCTCGGCCTATGATTTCTGGCAGTATTGGCGCAACACCGAGGATGCCGACGTCTCGCGCTTCCTGAAGCTCTACACGACGCTGCCGATGGATGAAATCGCCCGTCTCGCCGCACTCGGCGGTTCGGAGATCAACGAGGTCAAGAAGATCCTTGCGACCGAGGTAACGGCGATCCTGCACGGCCGCGAGGCCGCTGAACAGGCTGCCGAAACGGCGCGCAAAACCTTCGAGGAAGGCAGCCTCTCGGAGAACCTGCCCTCGGTCGATATCCCTGCCACCGAACTCGACGGCGGCATCGGCCTGCTGTCGCTGATCGTTCGTGCCGGCCTTGCCTCGTCGAACGGCGAAGCCCGCCGTCACGTCCAGGGCGGTGCGGTCCGCATCAACGACGAGGCGGTCAGCGACGAACGCAAGATGATCGGCAGCGGCGAAATCACCGCTGACGGCGTGATCAAGCTCTCGCTCGGCAAGAAGAAGCACATCCTGATCCGCCGCGCGGCGTAAGGGCCTTCAATTCCGAACCGATATCGAAGCCGGCGCCCGCGCCGGCTTTTCTTTGCCTCGCTATTCGGGTCGGCGAGCAAGATCATTCTGCTCCCCGCCAGTATTATTCGTCATCTCGCCTGGCCTCTTAAGAAGGTAACCCGGCGGATCGACGCTTGAAGCGGGCTTTACCCGCGACCACCAGCTGATCGAGAAAATCGGCGGCGTCATTACCGCGTCCAGAGGAACCATCAGGACGTGGTCGGAACGGATGACCGCCTCTTGCGATTTCAGCCGCACGCTCTTTTCCGCAGAAAGCGAGGCGTCGCCAATCGTGACCGCGAGCACCGCGGCCGATGCAAAAGAAACTGTCCGGGCGCACTGCATGGCATCCTCCGACATTGCGCCGGCCCATGTTCCAGGCCGGGACCGTATCTTATATCAGATTTCTCTAAATCAAGTTGGGCGTCGATGACGGACTTGTCAATCGCGCTCGGCAGATGAAGACAAACGCCACCCCGTCATGCTCGATGCATACGGCTATCGCTGGTATCGCGTCGGCTGCCTCGACTATCTCCTTAGGCGCAAGGAGATTTGCGAGATCGCCAGGACCTCTCTACCGTCCTGGATTCTCTCGCCTCACTGGAACTCAAAAATCTGCCGGAAGACGCCCGGCGCGATGATCGACAGCGGATTGATCTGCAGGTTCGGCTGGTCGAACTTGCCTGTCAGCTTGAAGGTGATGCCGATCAGACCTCGGTCGCTGCCATTGCCGAGGATGACGCCGATCAGCGGCAGTTCGGCGAAGAGGCGGTTGAGGCCGTAGGCCGGCATGAAGGTGCCGGTCATGTCCATGTTGCCCTTGCGGTCGCGCACAATGCCCTGGAAGGTTGCGCCGATCTGGTCGCCACGCAGCACACCGTTCTCGATGCCGACCATGCCATTGCGCGAGACGACACGGGCAAAGCCGCGCTGGAAGCGCTGCGACGAGGTATCGATATCGCGCTTGACGGCCTCGTTGAGGCTGCGCTGCTCACTTCCAACGGGCGTCGAGACGATCGAGCGCAGGCGTTGTTCGTTGACGATCGCAAAGCGGCGCACGTCGAGCGAGCCGTCCCAGCCGCCCTCCGCCCCCAGCCGGATCGCCAGATTAAGCAACCCGCCCTGCATGTGCTGGTAGAGATCGGCGAAACGCGATACCGCGCCGGCATCCCCGCTGGTGATGTTGATGACGCCGCCGTCTTTCATCTGGCTGACCACGGCCTCGCCGCTGTCGGTAACGGCGGAAAAATTGAGCGCCTGCAGCTTGTCGCCCCGCAGTGATATTTGCGCCTGGAAATTGCCGACCTTCTCGTCGTTGAAGCCGATGACGTTTTTCAACCTGGCGCGCACCGATACGCCGGTGTCACCAGCATCCCCATCACCATCACCGTCCGAGCCCGATTTCAACCGCGCAATGACCGGCCGCGCATCGGCGCTGTCGCCGGAGACCGAAACGTCGAAATTGCCCTTGCTGCGCTTCACCGACAGGGCGAAATCGTCGAGCGAGGAGAGCTTGACACTGTCGAAATCAGCCGAGATCAACCCACCCTTGCCGATGTTCAACGATCCATTGGCGCCGAAACCGTCGCCCTTGAGCCGGAAGTTCTTGATCTGGGTATTGTCGGCCGGCCCGGATGTTTCGAATTCGGCCGTGGCGGCAATGCCGCTGCCCTTCGCCCAACCGATCCAGGGCAGTTCGAGCAGCGACTTGGTGAGGTCGAGCTGGACGTCCTGCCGGTCGTCGTCGATCCGCGTCAGCACCATCTTCACGCTGCCGCCGACGATGCCGGAAAGGCCGGGTATCAGCTTGTTGCGCTGGTCCTCGGAAAGGGTCGCGGTGATCACCCGTTGTTTGGCGGCCGTGTCGGATGCCTCGACCGGTTCGGTAAGATCGATATCGGCCGGGACGCCGTCGATCTGGGCCTTGGCGTCAAGCGTGATCCGTTTCGGGTTGCCGTTCAGGGTGCCGTCGAGATTGCTGATCATCCGGCCGGAAAACGGCTTGGCAAGATCTATATCGGTGAGCTTCATTGCCGCCGTCCATTCGGCCGGCGGCGGGTTTTGCGAGGAGAGCAGGCCGAAATGGGCCTTCACATTCGCCTCGATCCGGCCCTTGAGATCGTCGGGCGTAAAGCCGGCGCGCTGCAGCACCCGGATCGGCCGGTAGGTCAGAAGCTCGCCGACGGCGTCCGCCGCCCCGGAGACCGCGAGATCGATATCGGCCATCAGCGGTTTATCGTAGGTGGCAGGCAGGATGAACGTGCCCTGCCCGAGACCGACGGACCGGCCGGAGGGGAAATAGGAGGTACCGCTCTTGATCGCGATCGTCGCAACCGGGCCGGTCAGGTCGAAATGTGCTGACGTGTCGCGGATCGGCGGAATGTCGCCGGCGACGTTCATCCGCGCCTCCGCAATGTCGAAGCCGATGCGGATCTGGTTGGCGTCGAGCTTCAGGCCCTTGCCGCCGGCTGCCTCGTCCAGCCTGCCGAAAGGAATGAAGACGGATATGGTAGCGTTGGTGACGGTGCCGCCAAAGAGATTGCCGTGCACCCAAGTGCGCACCTTGGGCGCCATCCAGAACGGCCAGAGCTGCTTGATCGCTGTCGTCTGCAGCTGCGCCGACTGGCCGGCGAAGCTGATCTCCGGCGATTTGTTGCCGAGCTTGACATCAAGCGATCCGTAAAGCGCGCCGAGCGGGCTGGAGACGGTCATGTTGGGAAACCGGAATTCCCGTTCAGTGACCATATAACGCCCGGTCGCCTGGATATCGAAGGAAAGCGGCTGCTCGCCGGAGCCGCGGGGTGCTGCCGTGCCGCCGCTGACGAGCAGGTCGATGCCGAAGCCTTTGCCTGCCTGCGGGTCGAGCTTGTCGAGATCGATCAGCGCGCCGTTGAAGGGAATCGTGGTGGCGCCGAACCGGGCGTTCGACCGGGCGATCTCCAGCGTCTGCTTGTCGAAATCATAGGTGAGGTTGATCTGCGCGCCGGAGATCTCCTGCGAATCCCCATCCGCATAAATCAGGCCGGGATCGATGTCGATCGTCGCCGCAAGCGTCGGCGCGACGACATCAGCGGCCCGGGTGGCCGATACCGTCAGGTCGGCGAAGGCGCTGAGCCCCTGCCGGATGACGCCCTGATCGTTGCGCTTCAGCGCAAAGGGCGTGAGGTCGGCATGCTTGAGCGTCGCCACGACCTTGGAGACATGCCCGCCTTCCTTCTCGGCCAGCACGTCGAGTTCCGCCACCTCGCCGTTGAGCGCGATCTCGCCGGTCAATTGCAGCGAGGTCGGGCCGGCACGGGCAAAGGCAATATTGTCGATGACGAGCGACAGCGGGCCGTTGGCGGTATCGGCAAGCTTGACGTCAATGCCCGAGATGCGCACCGAATCCGTGGAACCGCGCGTCAGGAACTTGTCGAACAGGTCGAGATGCGAAAAGATCGTCTCGATCGCCGCCGGCATCGCGTCGATGCGCAGGTCGCCGAGCGTGACGGGTGCGCCCGAGGGCAGAAGCGCCGTATCGAGCGCGATATCGTCCGCCTCGATCGCGGTGACCGCGATGCGGCCACGGAAAAGCTGGAGCGGATCGAGCGCCATGCTGATCGAGCGCGTCGTCGACATATGCTCGCCGCTCTCCTGGTCGATCATGTTGACGTTGCGCGCTTCCAGCGCCAGCCGGAAATCCGAGGTGAAGCGGATGACGGTGGAGCCGACCTCGGCGCGGTAGCGCGGTCCGGCCACGCCATTCAGCGCCGCCTGCGCCTGCTGCGAGAGCGGCTTGTCGAACATGCCGCTCTCGACGGTGAAAACGATGGCAGCGAGAATAACGAGGATCAGCCCCAGAAATCCGCCGGTCAGCTTCGCCGTGCGGCGCATCGGCGAACGCGGCGGCGGGCAATGGACGATGATCGGATCCTCGGCCTGGGCGGACGGCAAGCGGTCCAGCGCAACGATTTCCTTCTTGCGAAACGTGACCTTTTCGCCGCGGATGGCTGACATGCGCCCTCGGGCTCTCCCTTTAAGTGAAGAATTGAACCCGGCCATGCTGGACGGGTATCCGTCCACTATATAATTCGGGGAGAGAAAGTGTCATCCACAAACCCGGCAAAAGAAAGGTTTTCCTAATGGCGGTTCCCGGCATCGGCGTCTCGGCCCCTGATTTCAACCTTCCCCGCGACGGCGGCGGCCGCGTTTCGCTGGCCGAATTCCACGGCAAGCCGCTCGTGTTGTTCTTCTATCCCAAGGACGACACGACGGGCTGCACCGCCGAATCACTGGCTTTCACCGCATTAGCAGCCGAGTTCGAAGCGGCGGGTGCTGCCGTCATCGGCATGTCGCCCGATTCGGCTGCCTGCCATGACAGGTTCATCAAGAAGCACCGTCTTTCGGTGGCGCTTGCCTCGGACGAGGAAAAGACGACGCTGCAGGCCTATGGCGTCTGGAAGGAAAAGAGCATGTACGGCCGCAACTTCATGGGTGTCGAGCGTACCACCTTCCTGATCCGCCAGGACGGCACGATCGCCACCATCTGGCAAAAGGTGAAGGTGCAGGGCCATGCCGAAACCGTGCTCGAGGCCGTGAGGAACCTGGCGGCGTGAGCGCGGATCTCACGATAACCTCGCTGCGCGGCGGCGCCATCGATGCGATCTCTTCCGCCGATCTCGATCGCAAGACGGCACTTGCGCAGGAAAGCGCCACCCGCTGGTTCGCCCGCCGGGTGTCACTGCGCTCGCCGCGCGATGCCGCCCTGCCCGACAGGCCCGGCCGTCCTGAGAAACCGGTGCTGACGCCGCCGACCCAGGTGGAGAAGCGCTCGCTGCATACGCTCAAAGGACGGATCGCCCTGCTGCACGCCATCGCCCATATCGAACTCAACGCCGTCGATCTGGCGCTCGATATCGTCGCGCGATTCGCGACCGAGCAGGTGCCGAATTCCTTTTTCGACGGCTGGATGCAGGTCGCCTTCGAGGAGGCGAAGCATTTCCGCATGGTGCGCGCCAGGCTCAACGATCTCGGCGCTGATTACGGCGATCTGCCCGCCCATGACGGGCTCTGGCAGGCCGCCCATTCGACGCGCAACGATCTGACGGCAAGGCTCGCCGTCGTGCCGCTGATTCTGGAAGCCCGCGGCCTCGACGTCACGCCATCGCTGCAGGCGAAGATGCGCCAGACAGGCGATCTCGAAAGTGCAGCGGTGCTTGACGTCATCTACAACGACGAGAAAGGCCATGTCGCCGTCGGCGCCAAATGGTTCCGTTTCCTCTGCGCCCGCGAGAAGCGCGATCCGGCAAAGGCCTTCCAGGAGTTGGTGCGCGCCAATTTCCGCGGACCGCTGAAGCCGCCCTTCAACGATCTTGCCCGTGCCGAGGCCGGACTGACGCCGTCCTTCTACCGATCGCTCGCATCGATCAGCCACGCTTGAAGTCACTGAAATTTATGATGTGACGACAACAATGAAAGCATTCATTAACCATAACGGTGTCTAATTTCCGAAAGAGGCGTAGAGCATCAATCGGGAGAGCCTGCGTGAACAGGGGACAACAGCACCGGGTATTCGGCAGGCGGGCGCAGGAACATATCCTCATCCTCGCAAGCGGCGACAAGGTCCGCCATATGACGGTCCGGCCGTGGATGGCAGCACTTGCCTTCTGCTTCGTCGGCGTCTTCTCGATCGGCTACCTCCTGGCGACGTCCTATCTCGTGCTGCGCGACGACCTGATCGGCGCCAGCATGGCCCGCCAGGCCCGCATGCAGCACGATTATGAAGACCGCATCGCCGCGCTCCGCGCGCAGGTCGATCGCATCACCTCCCGCCAGCTTCTCGACCAGCAGGTGGTCGAAGACAAGGTCGACAAGCTGATGGAGCAGCAGATGGCGCTGACCTCGCGCCATGGCAAGCTCGACAATCTGCTCGACCGGGCCGAAAGCTCCGGCCTGACGGAAAAGGATGGCGCCGTACCCGCGCCGTCATCGCCTGCCCAATCCTACGCCCCCGATGTCAAGGACAAGCGCGCCTCGCTCAGCGGCGGCGCCGAGGCGATCGAGAAGATGATGGCAAACGGCGCGCCTGCCGACGCGACGCCCGACAATTCGACGCTTGCCTATGTGCCGGCCACCGACACAGTCGGCGACCGTGCCGACCGCATCTTCTCCAAGGTGACGCTGTCGCTCAAAGATGTCGAACAGGATCAGCGCAGCCGTGTCGAACAGTTGACGAGCGATGCCGGCAATGCCGCCAACGCCATCGAGACGGTGCTGACCCGCTTCAAGATTCCGATGCCCGAGACCGCTGCCAGGAAAGACGAAGACGAAGACGATGCCGTCGGCGGCCCCTATGTCGAGCCTGAAAGCAACGACGGCTTCAACAATTCGCTGGCGGCGCTCGACGGCGCACTGACCCGGCTCGAAGCCGTGCGCAGTACCGCGGAATCCCTGCCCTTCCGCAATCCCGCTATCGGCAAGGACGTGACCAGCCCCTTCGGCAATCGCCGTGATCCGTTCCTCGGCCGCCTCGCGCTCCATTCCGGCATCGACTTCCGCTTTTCGCCGGGCGAAAGGATCCGTCCTACGGCGCCCGGCAAGGTGATTTCGGCCGGATGGACCGGCGGCTACGGCAACATGGTCGAGGTCGATCACGGCAACGGCATCTCGACGCGTTACGGGCATATGTCGGAGGTTCTGGTCAAGGTCGGCGACACGGTCGACCGCAACGACGTCATCGGCCTTGCCGGCAGCACCGGCCGCTCGACAGGCACACACCTGCATTATGAAGTGCGCCAGGACGGTCATGCCGTCGATCCAGTATATTTCATGAATGCCGGCCTTAAACTCGCCACCTATATCAAGTAACTCCTGCCCGGTAACCAACGCTTCACTCTGCAATGGGTGCGGCGTCTCTATTTCTTGACTTGCCGGCCATTCGGGGCTATGTCGCGCTGCATTGCGGCATGCAATCCCGCCGACTCGTTCAGAGCTCGGCCGAACGGAATGGAAACAGTTTTCCCTTTGACGACATTTGCTGACCTTGGCTTAAGCCAAAAAGTGCTATCCGCTGTTACGGACGCGGGCTACACGATCCCAACGCCTATTCAGGCGGGCGCCATCCCGTTTGCGCTCGAGCGCCGCGATATTTGCGGCATCGCGCAGACCGGCACTGGCAAGACGGCATCCTTCGTTCTGCCGATGCTGTCGCTTCTGGAGAAGGGCCGTGCGCGTGCGCGCATGCCCCGCACGCTGATTCTCGAACCGACGCGCGAACTCGCTGCCCAGGTCGCCGAGAATTTCGAGAAATACGGCAAGAACCACCGCCTCAACGTCGCCCTTCTGATCGGCGGCGTTTCCTTCGAGGACCAGGACCGCAAGCTCGAGCGCGGCGCCGACGTACTGATCTGCACCCCCGGTCGCCTGCTCGACCATTTCGAGCGCGGCAAGCTCCTGATGAGCGGCGTCGAGATCCTCGTCATCGATGAGGCCGACCGCATGCTCGACATGGGCTTCATCCCCGATATCGAACGCATCGCCAAGATGATCCCGTTCACCCGCCAGACGCTGTTCTTCTCGGCAACCATGCCGTCGGAGATCCAGAAGCTCGCCGATCGATTCCTGCAGAATCCAGAGCGTATCGAGGTTGCAAAGCCGGCTTCCGCCGCCGCGACCGTGACGCAGCGTTTCGTTGCTTCGCACGGCAAGGATTACGAGAAGCGCGCCGTCCTGCGCGAACTCGTCCGCGCCCAGACCGAACTCAAGAACGCCATCATCTTCTGCAACCGCAAGAAGGATGTCGCCGATCTCTTCCGGTCGCTTGAGCGTCACGGCTTCTCGGTCGGCGCCCTGCATGGCGACATGGACCAGCGTTCCCGCACGATGACGCTGCAGAGCTTCCGTGACGGCAATCTCCAGCTTCTGGTCGCTTCCGACGTCGCCGCCCGCGGCCTCGATATTCCCGATGTCAGCCACGTCTTCAATTTCGACGTGCCGATCCATTCCGAGGATTACGTCCACCGCATCGGCCGCACCGGCCGTGCCGGCCGCTCGGGTGCCGCCTTCACGCTTGTTACCAAGCGCGACACCAAATTCGTCGATGCCATCGAGAAGCTGATCGGCCAGAAGGTCGAATGGCTGAGCGGTGACTTGACGTCGCTGCCGCCGCCGGCAGAAGACAGCCGGGACAGCGAACGCCCGCGCCGCAACAGCCGCGAACGTGGCGCCAGAGATGGTGCAGGCCGAGATCGTGCGCCGAGAGAGAATGGCGACAAGGATCGTGGGCGCGGACGCGGCAATCGCGCTGCCGCGAGTCATAAATCTGATATCGACATACAGGATAATGGCGTAGACGTGATCGAAGCAGCACCAGTAAAGGCCGACATCGTGAAGAACGAGCGCAAAGCAGAGCAGAAGCCGCAGAACAACGCGCGCAACAATCGGCCCTACCCGGCAAACGATGACAGCCGCGACCGCCGCCGTCATCGCGACCACGACGACGGCCCGACTCCGGTCGGTTTTGGCGACGATATCCCCGCCTTCATGCTGATCGCCGGCAGCGCCAAGGTCTGAACTTCCAATGGGCAGGCCCGGCATTGATTTTCCGGGTCTCGGCGTCGGCTTGGTGATTCTCCGCGACGCCAGGATCCTTCTCTACAAACGTATGCGTCCACCTGAAGCCGGCTATTGGAATATCGTCGGCGGCAAGGTCGATCACATGGAACCGGCAGAGACTGCCGCGCGCCGTGAGGCCGAAGAGGAAACCGGCCTGACGATCGGCCGCATAGAACGGCTTGGCATGACCGAGCAGATCATCGAAGCTGATCGCCAACACTGGATCTCGATTCTCTATCTCGCCCGCGACGTCGATGGCGAGCCTCAACTGACCGAACCGGACAAGCTCTCGGATTTCGGCTGGTTTCCGCTGACGGATTTGCCCGAGCCACTGTCGGCCTTCACCAAGGCGGCGATAGCAGCCTTGTCGCCCGCTGAACGCGGCTAACTATTCGGCGCGAAGCGACGCCTCATAGGCAAGCCTCACCCATTTCGCCATCAGATCTGGATCGTCGTAAGCCTCGTCGGGGATCGACCAATAGGGCATTTTTACCGGCTTGCCCGTCTTGCCCTCATAGGTCCATTGCGTGGCGCCGGCAGCGGCAAATTCCGGAGCGCTCGTCTCGTCGGCCTTCAGCAGCATCTCGTCGCGCACTTCGAGCGCGATGATGCGCCCGAGATGATAGATGCCTTTGCCGCCGAACATGCGCTTGACCGTGACGGGGCCAAGCCCCTGAAACATTTCCTCGATCCCGGCATTGTCCATTCTCTATTCCCCCGAAATGCTTCCGAAAGGACGCACGGGCTCCAATTACAGCGCGTGATAATCCCGGTTCATATAGATGAGCGCCGGATGTTTTTCGCTGAAGCGGACAGCCGCGACCTCGCCGAAGATGACATTGTGCGTCGGCATTTCCTTGATATCGATCACCCGGCAATCGAAGGCGGCAAGTGCGTCGGCCAGCACGGGCGCACCGGTGGCAAGCATCTCGAAACGGGCGCTGGCGAAACGGTCGTCATTGGCAAGCGACGTGCGCCCGGAAAAGGCATCGGCAACGCCCTGGTGGTGGGCACCGAGCGTGTTCAGCGCGAAGATGCCGCTGCGGAAGAAGATCTCGTTCTTCGGATTGGTGTTGTTGAGGCAGATCAGCACCGAGGCCGGATTGTCCGAGACCGAGCAGGCGGCGGTGATGGTGACGCCGCGGCGCAGCTCGCCCATCGCCGTCGTCACGAGCTGCACATGGCCGGCATAACGGCTCATGGCATCGCGATAAAGGCCGGGGTCGATATGCTGCCTGTTCAACACCTGCTTCTCCCGTGCGCGCTTACTCTGCCTTGATCGACTTGCTACCGCGCCAATATGGCGAGCATCGGTTACCTTTTCTACAATAGGACCGGTGAAAAGCGCTGTGTTGCGCTTGTTTTTCTTTGACGATCGCGGCCTTGCGGATAAAAGGGCATGGACGATGGCTAGGGATCTCCGCCTTTCATGATCAACCTGCGTGGCATAGCAGCTTTTCTGGCGCTGCTGGGAGCGGCGGCTGAAAGCCATGCGGCCGGCGTGACGATCGGTGTCGTCGCCCCTCAGAATGGCCCCCTCGCCCTCCTCGGCGCTCAGATTGCCGCCGGCGCCGGTTTCGAGATCCAGCAGTCCGGAAATACCCTCGTCGCCATCAACGAGACCTGCGAGGATAATAGTGGTGCTGCGGTCGCCGATGCGCTCGTCAATGCCAAGGTGCAGGTCGCGGTCGGCTTTCTCTGCAGCGAGACGCTGGAAGGCGCGTTGCCGAAGCTGAAGGATGCCAATATTCCGGCGATCACCGTCTCCGTGCGCTCCCGCATCCTGATGGAGGATGCGCTGAAGAACGGCTGGCCGCTCTTCCGGGCGGCGCCCGCCGACGGTGCCGAGGCGGCAAAGGTCATCGAGGTGATCCTGAAGGACTGGGCCGCCGATCCGATCGCCCTGATCGAAGACGGCACCATCCACGGCCGCGAACTGACGGAAGCGGTACGCAATGCGCTGGAGCAGAACGGCCTGAAGCCGGTCTTTACCGACACCTACCGGCCGGGACAGGAACAGCAGATCGCCCTCGTCCGCCGCCTGAAACGGGCTGGCGCCACCAGGGTCTTCATCGGCGGCGACCGCAACGATATCGCCGTCGTCGCCCGCGACGCCAAGGCCGAGAACATCCAGCTGTCCATCCTCGGCGGCGATGCCATGCGCGCTGCCGACCAGCCGCTGCCGCTTGATGCCGGCGTGCGCGCCGTCGCCCTGCCCGAATATGCCATCCTGCCGGAAGGCACGGCCGCGGCAGACGCGCTGCGCGCCAAAGGCATCGAGCCGGAAGGTTATGTCCTGCCGTCGCTGGCCGCCGCCCTCATTGCCGGCCAGGCGGGACAAGCCGCCGCCGCGGCGGGCAAACCCCTCCAGGAGACGCTTCTCGGCACGACATTCCAGACGCCGGTCGGCGCTATCGCCTTCACCGGCGCGCATGAACTTTCGCAAAATCCCTACCGCCTGCTCGAATGGCGGCGCAACGGCTTTTTTCCACCTGCCGCGCCGACGCAATGAACGGCGCGCTGCCTTGAATTCAGGCCCCGCGCTCTGGCGGCCCATACGGAGTAAGAATTGATGACGCTGCCCATTCGCATTGCCCCCTCGATCCTCGCGGCGGATTTCGCCAGGCTCGGCGAGGAGGTGCGAGACGTGACGGCCGCCGGCGCCGACTGGATCCATCTCGACGTGATGGACGGCCATTTCGTGCCGAACATTTCCTTCGGCCCCGATGTCATCAAGTCGCTGCGCTCCTATACATCAGCTACCTTCGACTGCCACCTGATGATCTCGCCGGTCGACGACTATCTCGAAGCCTTCGCCAAGGCCGGCTGCGACCGTATCACTGTCCATGCCGAAGCCGGACCGCATCTGCACCGCTCGCTGCAGACCATCCGCAATCTCGGCAAGAAGGTCGGCGTGACGATCAATCCGGCGACACCGCTCAGCGCCATCGAGAACGTGCTCGACGATGTCGATCTCATCCTGATCATGTCGGTCAATCCCGGCTTCGGCGGACAGAAATTCATTCCGGCGATGGCGAAGAAGATCGCGGCGGCGAAGTCACTGATCGGTGATCGGCCGATCGAACTCGAGGTCGATGGCGGCGTCACGGTGGAAACGGCGCCTGATATCGCGCGGGCGGGCGGCAACGTTCTCGTCGCCGGCTCGGCAATTTTCAAGGGCGATACCGTCGAGGATTATCGCCGGACCGTCGCCGATCTGCGTCAGGCAGCCGAAGGGGCACGAGCATGAACAAACGTCTGATCATTGGTGGCATGCTTGCTGTCGCATTTGCCGGCCTGCCCGGCATGTCACTCGCCGGCGACATCGCCAATATCCAGCCGATCGGCTTTTCCGCCGACGGCAAGGTCTTCGGATTTCAGGAGTTCGGCATCGAGGAGAGCGGCAACCTTCCCTACTCCAACACCTATTTCATCGATACCGAAGACGGCCACTATCTCGAGGGCACGCCCTTCCATACCGAGCTGACCGATAAGGACGCCAATCTCTCCAAGGCGCGGCGGCAGAACCTGACGGCGGCGCGCAGCCAGATGGACAAATACGATCTGCTGACCAATCCCGGCCTGATCGCCGCCTTCAATCCGCCGACCGAACTCGGCTCCCCTTCGAAGACGATCCGCTACACGACGCTTGCGACCGACGGTCCGCCGAAGGCGCCTTATACGCTCTCGCTCGGCGAGATGCCGGTGCCGACACCGAAGGATTGCACTGCGGTCGACAAACGCGTCATCGGCTTCAGCCTGCAGATGATCGAGAAGGAAGGCGCTCCGAACCGGCAGGCGGCGCGCCAGGCCACCGCAGTTCCGGCCGAGCGCGTATGTTCCGTCGAATACCGGATCGGCGGCGCCGTGGTCTATCAGCCGGAGGCCGGAAACCAGGTTCACATCGCCCTCGTCCTGGCCTTCGATGCCGACAGGAACGGACGCTGGATTGCCGTTCCGGTTCATCCCTGAGCATGGATCGCCCGAGGACGGATCGCCCCCGGATGGATCGTCTAAGAGCTGCACGGCCGCCCTATCCCGATCTGATCGGCGGCGCGTTGCTTTGGGGCATGCAGATGCTTACCGCTGCCATGCTCGGCCTTTACCTGCGCAATGGCCTGCAGACGAGCCGCCTTGCCGAGATCGCCGCACTCTATTTCGCCGGCGGCCTGTTTGCCTGGCCATTCGCCCTGCCGGTCGCCCGCTTCCTCGCCTTTGACAGGCCGCTGGAAACGCGTTTTGCCGCGTTTTTCGTGACGCTGACAGCGGCCACGATCCTCATGACCGCCTTCCTCTTCGCCATGGAATACCGGATGTTCTATTCGCGCTGGCATGCGCCCTTCGGCAGTATCGTCTGGGCTTTCCAGTTCGTCTTCACCAGTATCAGCGCAGTCTACCAGTTCCTGGTGATCGGCCTGCGTCTCTTCCTGCCGCTTGGCCTCGTCAGTCTTGTCGCAAGCAGCTATCATCTTGCCAAACGCATGCGTTGAGATTGCCGCCCTTCTTTGCTACAGGGGCGCTAAAGCAATTCCAGCAAAAGTGTGCAGCGGTTTTGCGTCCGGAATTGCGTCTTAGACGCTCAACCTCTTGAAGTGAAGGCAGCCGCCCATGATCCCGCGTTATTCCCGGCCCGAAATGGTCGCCATCTGGTCTCCCGAAACCAAGTTCCGCATCTGGTTCGAGATCGAGGCGTATGCTTGCGACGCGCTGGCCGAACTCGGCGTCATCCCGAAATCGGCGGCAAAGACGATCTGGGAGAAAGGCGGCGCCGCCACCTTCGACGTCGACCGCATCGATGATATCGAGGCCGTCACCAAACATGACGTCATCGCCTTCCTCACCCACCTCGCCGAGATCGTCGGCCCGGATGCGCGCTTCGTCCACCAGGGCATGACCTCGTCCGACGTGCTCGACACCTGCTTCAACGTCCAGCTGGTGCGCGCCACCGACATCCTGCTTGCCGATATCGACCGCCTGCTCGAAGCGCTGAAAAGCCGCGCGTTCGAACATAAGGACACGGTCACCATCGGCCGTTCGCACGGCATCCATGCCGAGCCCACCACCTTTGGCGTCAAGCTGGCGCTCGCCTATGCCGAATTCGAGCGCTGCCGCCAGCGCCTCGTCGCCGCCCGCGAGGAAGTCGCGACCTGCGCCATATCGGGTGCCGTCGGCACCTTCGCCAATATCGATCCGCGCGTCGAGGAACATGTCGCAAAAGCCCTTGGTCTGAAGGCCGAACCGGTCTCGACACAGGTCATCCCGCGTGACCGCCACGCCATGTATTTCGCCACCCTCGGTGTCGTCGCCTCGTCGATCGAGCGGCTGGCGACCGAGATCCGCCACCTGCAGCGCACCGAGGTGCTGGAAGCCGAGGAATATTTCTCGCCCGGCCAGAAAGGCTCCTCGGCCATGCCCCACAAGCGCAACCCGGTTCTGACCGAAAACCTGACCGGTCTTGCCCGCATGGTCCGCTCCTACGCCATGCCGGCGATGGAAAACGTCGCCCTCTGGCACGAGCGCGATATCTCGCATTCCTCTGTCGAGCGCATGATCGGCCCCGATGCCACAGTGACGCTCGATTTCGCCCTGTCGCGGCTGGCCGGCGTCATCGAAAAGCTGCTGGTCTATCCCGAGAACATGGAAAAGAACCTCAACAAGTTCCGCGGCCTCGTCCATTCGCAGCGCGTCCTGCTGGCACTGACCCAGGCCGGCACCTCCCGCGAAGATGCCTACCGCCTGGTACAGCGCAACGCCATGAAGGTCTGGGAACAGGGCAAGGATTTCCTGGAAGAGCTGCTCGCCGACGCAGAGGTGCGCGCGGCGCTCTCCGAGGAGGATATTCGGGAGAAGTTCGACCTCGGCTATCATACCAAGCATGTCGATACGATCTTCCGCCGCGTCTTTGGCAACGCCTGAGCGATCTGCAATCAACGATATAGCGGCGCCCGTGCGGGCGCCGTTTTTCTGCCGGCACACCTCTCCGTCGAGAATCTATCGAACGGCTTTTCCCCTCAGTCGCAATCTGATCATAACTGTGAAGTAGATGCATGCGACAAGGACAGAAGGCAGAGAAATAATTAGGAAAAAAGCTAACAAGGTCAGCCTCTGAATACTTCCACCTGACAACAACAAGAAAGCCGCCACAATCAGCAACAAAATTACTATAAAAATGATAGATGACCAAAAAAATGGCCGCAAATTTATTTCAATGTATTTCACACGATAAAAAATAAACAAAACAAAAACGATTGGCAGCGAAACAATAAACTTTGGAATAAACGCGATAAAGCCGATATCGTCGAAGAGAAATGGCAAATGACCTAGCGTCATTCCTATGAAATAAGCCTGAAAGAACAGTTCGACCTGCGGCTCTCTAAGAAGGGAGTCGTTCATTTTCCCCTACGGAGTTGGCTTTAATGAACTTAAGATAATTGTCGATCGTATTTCATAGTTTAGCTTTTCTCAAGCGGCCGTTGTTTTTGCTTCGGTGCTTTGGCAACCACAGGACGCTTGCGTGCCTCCGCCTTTTTCGACGGCGTCGCATTCGCTGCTTCGGTTGGCTCCGATGTCCTGCAAGCCTCCGTCTCGCCCCTGCCCTTTGCGGCCTTGGCGACCAGCTCGTCGAGACGTTTCAGTTCTTCCTCGTCGAGATTCTCGATGCCGATGAAACGGTTCTCGGCATGGCTGGTCAGGATGATTTCGTTGAGCTTTGCCTGAATCGCCCTGGTGTCGCGCGTTTGGGCGTTCTGCAGCACGAAGACCATCAGGAAAGTGACGATCGTCGTGCCGGTATTGATGACCAGCTGCCAGGTTTCCGAATAGTCGAAGAAGGGGCCGAGTGCCGCCCAGATAACGACGGCAATCAGTGCCAGGATGAAGATGACAGGCTTGCCCGCCCATTCCGATACCTTGGTTGCGAAGTGGGCAAACAGATGCTTCATCGTCACCTCAAAATCCTCCTCGAAATCCCGAGAGCATGATGTCGACGACATCATGCTCTCGGCTAAACAAACTCCGAGGCAGGATCGAGGTTCCCGGGGGTATCCCAGATTCCCCAGGGATCTTAGATTCCCCTAGGGATCTCAGATTCCCCCGGGGATCCTAGATTTCCCCCGAGGGATCTCCGGGATTCCCCGCAGGCGAGACCGTGGTTATGCTGTGACTTCCCGTGCAATCAGCTTGCGATAGAGATGCCAGGTCGCATGGCCGAGGATCGGGATGACGAGCGCAAGCCCGGCAAAGACCGGGATCGTGCCGATGACGAGCAGCGCGGCGACGATCAGGCCCCAGAGCAGCACCGGCACCGGATTGAGAATCGTCGCGCGGATCGACGCCGTGACGGCGGCGACTGCCCCGACATCGCGGTCGAGCAGCAGCGGAAAGGTGATGACGGTGATCGCCAGCACGACGAGCGCAAAGACGAAGCCGATGAGATTGCCCCAGATGATCAACTGCATGCCCTCTGACGTGCCGAAGACCTGGCGGAAGAAATCCCCCATGCTGCGCGGAAAGACCTCGCCGAGCAGATTGCTATAGAGCGTCTGCGCCGTCACCAGCCAGACGACGAAGAGGCCGCAGAGCATCAGCCCGACCGCCACGATCGACGGCAGCGCCGGCGAATGGCGCACATCGAGTGCATGCGTCCAGGACGCGTCGAGGCCGGCCTCGCGCCGGCGGCTGATCTCATAGAGGCCAATCGCTGCGATCGGGCCGATCAGCACGAAACCCGCCATCAACGGGAAGACCATCGGCAAAAGGTTGGCGCCCGAGGTCCACAGCGTCAGAAAAACGCCGGCGATCGGGTACATCAGGCACAGGAACACATAGTGGGACGGTTTCTCCATGAAATCGTCGTATCCGCGCTTCAGCGCGTCGAAAACGTCGGCGATACCGATGCGATTGACGACGGGCCGCGCTAAGCTTTCGCTTGCACCCGTCATGACGTGAAATGCCGCCATGGCTTTCTCCTCCTCAGCCGAGACCTGATCGGCGGCGGACAGCATCGGCGGGCAAGCCGATACGTATTCCGCAACCGGCACTGGAGGAATATAGCAACTTTCAGGGCCTGTGTCGCTCCCTCCCTTGACACCCCCTCTTGACATCTTGGACCAGCTTTCTCACATCGGCGGCATCATGAAAGCCTCAGACGCAGATATCCTCATCATCCCCGGTTATACCAATTCCGGCCCGAGCCACTGGCAGAGCCGCTGGGAGGCAAAGCTCAGCACGGCGCGGCGCGTCGAACAGGCCGAATGGACGAAGCCGGTTCGCGAGGACTGGATCGCCCGCATCGCCGAGGAAGTGAACGCCTCGACCCGCCCGGTCGTTCTCGTCGCCCATTCGCTGGGTGTGCCCTCGGTGATCCATGCCATCCCGCATTTCCGCAACCGGGTGGCGGGCGCTTTCCTCGTCGCCCCGCCCGATGTCGCCAATCCCGACATCCGCCCGAAGCACCTGATGACCTTCGGCCCCTATCCACGCGATCCGCTGCCCTTCCCGTCGATCACGGTGGCCAGCCGCAACGATCCGTTCGGCAGCTACGAACATGCCGACGATGTCGCCGGCAGCTGGGGCTCTTTCCTCGTCGATGCCGGCGAAGCCGGCCACATCAATGCCGATTCCGGTCACGGTCCCTGGCCCGAAGGCACCATGGTCTTTGCCCAGTTCCTTGGCCGGCTCTCCGCCTGATTGCGGAAAAGACGCCGCCTCGCTTGTTGAGCAGGTGCTTTCTAAGTCTTTCTTAATGGAATGACAGCAGACTGCGCCGAGGTGACATAAGCGAGAATGCCCGTGAAGAAAGCCCATCCAGAGGCCGGTGATCCGCATGGCGATGCCGCAGCGGTTGAGGCAGGCATCGGCAATGGGACAACCGACGATTCCGACCTAGCCGAGCGGGAGAGCCGCTGGAATTATGCACTCGTCGGCTCTGGTCTCGGCGTATGGGATCACAACTACCGTCTCGACCGGAAATATTACTCGCCGACGTGGAAAACCATCCGCGGCATGGCGCCCGACGAGGAAACCGACGGCGATTACGAGGCCTGGCTGCAGCTCGTTCATCCCGACGATCGCGATTTCGTCGTCGATGCAATCGACCGGCAGAACGCCGGCGATCCAAATTACCAGGTCTTCGAATATCGCGAGCGCCACAAGGACGGCCACTGGGTCTGGATCGAGTGTCGCGGCGCCTGCGTCGAATGGGACCAGAACGGCGTGCCGACGCGCATCATCGGCACGGATACGGATATCACCGCCCGCAAGGAAGCCGAGGAGACGCTGTCGCGTTTGTCGCGCCGTCTCGATCTGGCGCTGGAGGTTTCCCGCATCGGCGTCTTCGAGGCCGATATCGAGCATGATACCGTCGAATGGGACGACCGCCTCATCGCCATTTACGGGCTGCAGGGTGCCTCGCGTCAGATCGGCGGTGACGTCTGGGCGAAAAGCCTGCATCCAGACGACCGCGAGCGCGTGCTTGGCTTGTCCGACCGCAGCGTCGAAAGCGGCAGCGATTTCCAGCAGGAATACCGCATCATCCGCGGCGACGGCGCCGAACGCGTCATCCGCGCCCGCTCGGCCTTCTTCATCGACGGCAACGGCCACCGTAAGCTGATCGGCGCCAACTGGGATGTCACCGAGGAAGTCGCGCTCCGCAATGAGCTGCGCCGCGCCAAGGATCTGGCCGAGGCGCGCAACCGCGAACTCGAAGCCGCCAAGGAGAGCATCGAGCACCTGGCGCTGCACGATTACCTCACCGGCCTGCCGAACCGCCGCTATCTCGACAAGATGCTGGACGAGCGTGCGGCCGAATGCCGGGCCAAGGGGCTGGCGCTGGCGATCCTGCATATCGATCTCGACCGCTTCAAGCAGATCAACGACACGCTCGGCCACCGAGCCGGCGACGCCATGCTGCAGCATGCCGCAAGCGTGCTGAGAACGTCCGTCCGCGCCGTCGATTTCGTGGCCCGCATCGGCGGCGACGAATTCGTCATCCTCTGCATTGTCGATCCCGCATCGAAGAAGATCGCCAGCCTTGCCGAACGGGTCATCCGCGAATTGCGCAAACCCGTCAGATATGAGGGGCACGATTGCCGTTTCGGCGCCAGCATCGGCATCGCCATCGACAGCGGACCGAAGCTCGACGCCAAGCAGATGCTGCTCGACGCCGATATCGCCCTCTACCGTGCCAAGGGCCTCGGCCGCAACCGCTTCGAATTCTTCTCGGCTTCTGCCCGCCGCGACATCATCTCCGCCAAGCACCTTGCCGACGAGATCCTGATCGGCCTCGAACGCAATGAATTCGTGCCCTTCTATCAGTTGCAGTTCGATGCCCGCACGCTCGATGTCGCAGGCGTCGAAACACTTGCCCGCTGGCAGCACCCGGTGCACGGGCTGCTGACGCCCGACCGCTTCCTCGACATCGCGGAGGATCTCGACGTCGTCTCGACCATCGACGCCCTCATCTTGGAGCGCGCCATTGCCGACCGAAAGGTGTGGCTGAAGGACGGGCTGCCGATCCCGAAGATATCGGTCAACGTCTCCGCCAGACGGCTCGCAGATCCCGATCTCGGCAAGAAGCTCCGCGCCTTGAAGATCGAGCCCGGCACCTTCTCCTTCGAGCTGCTGGAATCGATCTCGCTCGACGATTGCGACGAGGCGGTGGCCGCCAACCTGAAAAAGCTGCGCAAGCTCGGCATCGACATCCAGATCGACGATTTCGGCACCGGCCATGCCTCGATCGTCAGCCTGCTGCGCCTGAGCCCGAAGACGCTGAAGATCGACCGCGAGCTGATCCGCATGCTGCCGCAATCGGCCGAGCAGCGCAAACTCGTCGGCTCGATCATCGATATCGGCCGCTCGCTGAACATCCTCGTCATCGCCGAGGGCGTCGAGACGGCGGAGCACATCCGCATTCTCGAAGAACTCGACTGCGACACGCTGCAGGGCTACGCGCTCGCCCGGCCGATGCCGGCCATGCAGATCCCCTCCTTCATCCGCGCTGGAAGCTGGCGCCAAGGGCAAATCGCCGCTCGCGCCTTGCAGGCGCAGCTTCGCCGCGCGCTGCCAAGCAGAGCCGCCAAATAAAAACCTGCATAAGCGGCTCGCCATTTCGCCTTCATTCCACGGTAGAGGAAAAGGCGCTAAACTCGTCTTGCGAATTCATTCGATTCTCTTGGCGGTATTCCGTAAAATCGGAAACCGGGCCGCGAAATCCGGAAACCGGGGCCACAGAATCCTGAAACCAGGGAAGGAACGACAGGCGGATTGTGAAACCATCTCTTTTCCTTTAAGGGGACGCCACGAGATCGATCCACTCGCGCTATCCCAAGAGCGCCAACAATAGAGAATGACCACGATGAACCGTCGCCGCCGTATCTACGAGGGCAAGGCAAAGATTCTGTATGAAGGCCCGGAACCGGGCACTTTGATCCAGTTCTTCAAGGACGATGCCACTGCCTTCAACAAGAAGAAACACGAAGTCATCGATGGCAAAGGCGTCCTCAACAACCGCATCTGCGAATATATCTTCAGCCATCTGAACAAGATCGGCATCCCTACTCATTTCATCCGCCGGCTCAACATGCGCGAGCAGTTGATCAAGGAAGTGGAGATGATCCCGCTGGAGATCGTCGTGCGCAATGTCGCGGCCGGTTCTCTCGCCAAGCGCCTCGGCATCGACGAAGGCGTCGTGCTGCCGCGCTCGATCATCGAATTCTATTACAAGTCCGACGCGCTCGACGATCCGATGGTCTCCGAAGAGCACATCACTGCCTTCGGCTGGGCAAACCCCGCCGAACTCGATGACATCATGGCGCTTGCCATCCGCGTCAACGACTTCATGACCGGCCTCTTCCTCGGCGTCGGCATCCAGCTCGTCGATTTCAAGATCGAATGCGGCCGTCTCTTCGAAGGCGATATGATGCGCATCATCCTCGCCGACGAGATCTCGCCGGACAGCTGCCGGCTCTGGGATATCGAAACCCATGAGAAGATGGACAAGGACCGCTTCCGCCGTGACCTTGGCGGGTTGCTCGAAGCCTATTCCGAAGTTGCGCGCCGTCTCGGCATCATCAATGAAAACGAGCCTGTGCGCGGCACCGGCCCGGTTCTCGTCAAGTAAGGCAGGAAAGACAAAGTGATCAAGGCTCGTGTCACCGTCACGCTGAAAAACGGCGTTCTCGATCCGCAGGGCAAGGCAATCGAGGGTGCGCTTAGTGCCCTCGGCTTCTCGGGCGTCGGCCATGTAAGACAGGGCAAGGTCTTCGACCTGGAGCTGGAAGGCGCCGACAAGAGCAAGGCTGAGGCCGACCTCAAGGCCATGTGCGAAAAACTGCTCGCCAATACGGTGATCGAGAACTACGCAATCGCGATCGACTGATGATCACAGACCCGTCGTCTGGCGGACTTTGAGGATTTGGCGTCATGATGAAAGCAAGGCTGGAGACGGAAGTCTCGAAATATATGAGCTATGTTTTGCGTCATGCGCCTGATGCTGCGGGGTTGACGCTTGATAGCGGGGGTTGGGTGTCGTTCGATGAGCTCGAAAAAGCGTTGGCGTCGAAATACGACGTTTCCCGCGCAGAGATCATCGAGATTGTCGAAAACAATCCAAAGAAGCGCTTCACCCTCGCCCATAACAGAATTCGCGCAAATCAAGGTCATAGCGTCGACATCGATCTCGCATTGAACCAGGCCGAACCGCCCGCCGCTCTTTTTCACGGCACGTCTCTGACGAACTGGCAGTCGATCGAGCGCGAAGGCTTGAAGAAGATGCAGCGGCACCACGTTCATCTGTCGGCGGATGTCGAAACGGCGAAAATTGTCGCAGCGCGCCGCAAGGGTGAACATATCATCCTGCGTGTGGACGCGGCCCGCATGTTTTCCGAGGGTCATTCTTTCTTTGTCTCCGACAATGGAGTATGGCTCGCCGAAAGCGTTCCAGTTCAATATCTTTCGCGAAACGCAGGGACCCCATGAAATCAGCCGTCGTTCAACTTCCGGGCCTCAACCGCGACCGCGACATGATCGCCGCCTTGACCAAGATCTCCGGCCAGCCACCGGTGACGATCTGGCAGACGGAAACCGAGATCCCCGATGTCGATCTGATCGTCATCCCCGGCGGCTTTTCTTATGGCGATTATCTGCGTTGCGGCGCGATCGCAGCCCGCATGCCGGTCATGCAGGCGATCATCGACAAGGCTTCAAAGGGCGTGAAAGTCCTCGGCGTCTGCAACGGCTTCCAGATCCTCGTCGAGGCCGGCCTGTTGCCCGGCGCGCTGATGCGCAATTCCTCGCTGAAATTCGTCTGCCGCGAGATCAAGCTCGAAGTCGTCAATGCCGAGACGGATTTCACCCGCGCCTATGCGCAGGGCCAGGTCATTCGCTGCCCGGTCGCCCATCATGACGGCAATTATTTCGCCGACGATGCGACGCTGGCTGCGATCGAAGGCAATGGTCAGGTGGTGTTCCGTTATGCCGAAGGCACCAACCCGAACGGTTCGATCAATGATATTGCCGCCGTCATGAACGAAAAGGGCAATGTGCTCGGCATGATGCCGCATCCCGAGAACCTGATCGAGGCCGCCCATGGCGGTTCGGACGGCCGCGGCCTCTTCGCCTCGGCGCTCGACGTCATCGCCGCCTGAACCTCGGCACACAAAAATCCTTCTGTTCGGATCTGGAGCAATCGATGCGCCCTCGCCTCTCCGTCGCAAACGCCGCCCTCTTGACCGCTCTGGCAGCCATGGTGGCAGCCTGCCAGACGCCGGCGCCGACAGGCCCGAACCGCGCCGCACTGCCGACGATGGAACGCGTGGCGCTCGGCGCCAGTGCCTGCTGGTTCAAATCGGGCGATCCGGCCTTTGCAGCCTATAAGCTCGCGCCGGAGCTCAATTCCTTCTCCGGCCGTCCGCGCATCCTGCTCGTCCATAAGGGCAGCCCGGAAAGCCGGCCGCTGCTCGTCGTTCAAGCCGAGGGAAGCCCGTCCCGCCTGCAGGCCTTCGGTCCGATGATGCAGGAACCGGTCGCCGGCCGCATCACCACAGACGTCAATCGCTGGTCCGGCGGCAACAAGGCCTGCAGCTGATCGCGGCGATGACGGCGCCACGCGTCTTTTCAGACGCGCGAAGGGCGCTGTAACGCTTTGAATGCTGGATATGCTCCTGAAATCGCTTCCGATTTAAGGAATGATGCGGCAGCCTGAAAGCATGATCAGTCCCAGAAAAACGACTTGCCGACTTCGCGCGCGGCATCGGACTGCGACACACCGATATCCTTGAGTTCGGTCGCAGTCAGGCCTCTCAGCGCGCGCCGGCCTTCCCGCTTTTGATGCCAGAGAAGAATGGCGGCCCAGATTCGCTCCAAATGCGTCGTCACCTCTGCGGGCGCGTCGGGGAGGATGATTTGTCTCCTGTCATCGCAAGAGACAATCGGTACAATCGGCATTTTGATTTCAGGCAAGGCAGACATTCCAGGAATCCTCTCGGTTTGCCATTGGAATTGACTCATACGCTTGACGGGTACAATGTGCCAATATATACAATTGTCACCATGACAAATTGGCTTCCCGATATTTCCCGCGGTTCCGGGCCGGTCTATCTCCGGCTCGCCGACAGCATCGAATCCGCCATATCAAGCGGCGCCCTGCCCGCCGGCAGCAAGTTGCCGCCACAGCGCAACCTTGCCTACGACATCGGCGTGACGATCGGCACGATCGGCCGCGCCTATGCGCTGGTGCATGAGCGCGGCCTGGTCGCCGGCGAAGTGGGGCGCGGCACCTATGTGCTGAACCGCTCCGAAACGCCCCCTGGAGAACAGATCGATCCGCTGACCGTCTCGCTCGGTGGCACCCGCATCCAGGATGCGCCTGCCAACAAGATCCGCTTCGACACGACAGCCGCTCCCGATCTCGGCCAGGGCAAGATCATCGCTGGCATCCTCGCCGAGATCGGCGAGCAGCATCTGTCGGAAATCTCCTCCTATTCCCGGAGCTTCCCGCGCAACTGGTTCGAGGCCGGCCGCCTGTGGCTTGCCCGCAGCGGCTGGACGCCGGAGGTCGAAAACATCGTGCCGACGCTCGGCGCCCATGCGGCAGCAATCGCCGTCATCGCCGCCGTCTCGGCGCCGGGCGACAAGATTGTCTTCGAGGATCTCACCTATACCCAGGTCAGCCGCAGCGCCCGCCTGCTCGGCCGGCGCACGCTGACAGTCGATTCCGATGAGTTCGGCGTGATCCCGGAGGATTTCGAGCGGCTCTGTCAGCAGCAGCATCCGAAAATCGCCTTCCTGATGCCAACTGTCCACAATCCGACGCTGGCGATCATGCCCTATGAGCGGCGCGCGGCAATCGCCGCAATCGCCAGGAAACACGGTGTCTGGCTGATCGAGGACGACCTCTACGGCGGCATGGCCGACGACGATACGCCGCTGCTGGCCTCCATTGCGCCCGATCGCACCTTCCTCGTCAACGGCCTGTCGAAATCGGTCGCTGCCGGCGTGCGCGGCGGCTGGGTCGCCTGCCCGCCGCATTTTGCCCAGCGCATCAAGGTGACGCACAGGATGATCACCGGCGGCCTGCCGTTCATCCTGGCGGAGACCTGCGCGCGCCTCGTCGAAAGCGGCATGGCGCACGAGATTGGCAAAGCAAGTGTCGAGGAACTCTCCCGGCGCGTCCGGCTCGCCCGCGAACAGTTGCAGGGCTTCGATTTCGAATCGCACATACACGCGCCCTTCCTCTGGCTGAAACTGCCGGAACCCTGGATGTCGGGCACCTTCAAGAATGCCGCCTTCCGCGACGGTGTGCTCGTCGACGACGAGGACGAATTCAAGGCGGCGCGCGGGGAGAGACCCTATCATCGCGTTCGCATCGGTTTTTCCTCGCCGAAGACAGGGCAGGAACTGATCTCGGGCCTGATGATCCTGCGCCGTCTGCTGGAAAATGGCGGCTCGGCCTATGATGGCGAAATATGACGTGTTGCAGATACAGGCCCTAAATCGGAAAAACGCTGACGCCTATTCGGAGCGCTTTACCGACTCAGCCTCCATGTTGCCTCTCGATCGGCACGTCAGGCGAGGCCACCCAGTTCTTCACCGGCTTCACCTGGACGGTCGATTTCAACGAGAATCTTTTTGCCGAAGCCGGCTTCGGCGGCGTCATTCATACCGGCGATCTCGAGGGCGATGATCACGGGCCCGGAACTCGGCTGTCGCGTCCTCTTCCACGAATATCTGGGCGCGGCCTATCGTTTCAACGCACACTGTAACGTCATCGCCCAGATCGCCCATTCCTCGCATGCCAATCTCTGCGATGGGCCGAACGACGGCATGACACGCGCCGGTCTGCAGATCGGCTGCAAATTCTAGGCAGCGGCCGCTTTTCCTCGTGAGAAAGAAGTTGCCGGCCCGCTGTTGACGGCGGGCATTTTCCTGTCGCGCGCCGTCCCTACATAGGTTAAAGAGCGGAAAACGCGCTAGAGCATCTCCGTTTTTCTTGGAATCACGGAGATGCTCTATCTCTTTCTTTTCACGCAATTCCAGACGCAAGACCGCTGCGCACTTTTGCTGGATTGCTCTAAGGCAGGGACTTCCGAGAGCTCATGACCATTCCAAACACCATCCCGATCACGCCGGAACTCATCGCGAGCCATGGCCTGAAGCCGGACGAGTACCAGCGCATTCTGGATCTGATCGGCCGCGAACCGACTTTCACCGAGCTCGGCATCTTCTCGGCCATGTGGAACGAGCACTGCTCCTACAAATCCTCGAAGAAGTGGCTGCGCACGCTGCCGACCAAGGGGCCGCGCGTCATCCAGGGCCCGGGCGAAAATGCCGGCGTGGTCGACATCGATGATGGCGATTGCGTCGTCTTCAAAATGGAGAGCCACAACCACCCCTCCTATATCGAGCCTTATCAGGGTGCTGCGACCGGCGTCGGCGGCATCCTGCGCGACGTCTTCACCATGGGTGCGCGCCCGATCGCTGCGATGAACGCGCTGCGCTTCGGCGAACCGGATCATCCGAAGACCCGCCACCTCGTCTCCGGCGTCGTTTCCGGCGTCGGCGGCTACGGCAATTCCTTCGGCGTGCCGACGGTCGGCGGTGAGGTCGAGTTCGACGCCCGCTACAACGGCAACATCCTGGTCAACGCCTTTGCCGCCGGCATTGCGAAATCCAACGCCATCTTCCTCTCCGAAGCCAAGGGCGTCGGCTTGCCCGTGGTCTATCTCGGCGCCAAGACCGGTCGCGACGGCGTCGGCGGCGCGACGATGGCCTCGGCCGAATTCGACGAATCGATCGAGGAGAAGCGCCCGACCGTGCAGGTCGGCGACCCCTTCACTGAAAAGTGCCTGCTGGAAGCCTGCCTCGAGCTGATGCAGACCGGCGCAGTTATCGCCATCCAGGATATGGGTGCCGCCGGCCTCACCTGCTCTGCCGTCGAAATGGGCGCCAAGGGCGATCTCGGCATCCTGCTCGAGCTCGACAAGGTGCCGGTGCGCGAAGAGAGAATGACCGCCTACGAAATGATGCTATCGGAAAGCCAAGAGCGCATGCTCATGGTGCTGCAGCCGGAGAAGGAAGAGGAAGCCAAGGCGATCTTCGTCAAGTGGGGCCTCGACTTTGCCATTGTCGGCTGGACGACCGACGATCTGCGCTTCCGCGTCATGCACCAGGGTGAGGAAGTCGCCAACCTGCCGATCAAGGATCTCGGTGACCAGGCGCCGGAATATGACCGCCCCTGGCGCGAATCCGGCAAGCGTGCGCCTCTGCCCGCAAATCTCGTCGCCGCCCCCGAAGACTACGGCCAGGCGCTGCTGCAACTCGTCGGCTCCGCCAACCAGTCGAGCCGCCGCTGGGTCTATGAGCAGTACGACACGCTGATCCAGGGCAATTCTCTGCAGCTTCCGGGCGGCGACGCCGGCGTCGTACGCGTCGACGGCCATCCCTCCAAGGCGCTCGCCTTCTCCTCCGACGTCACGCCGCGTTATGTCGAGGCAGATCCTTTCGAAGGCGGCAAGCAGGCGGTCGCCGAATGCTGGCGCAACATCACTGCAACAGGCGCCGAGCCGCTCGCCGCCACCGACAATCTGAACTTCGGCAATCCCGAAAAGCCCGAGATCATGGGCCAGTTCGTCGAGGCGGTGAAAGGCATCGGCGAGGCCTGCCGTGCGCTCGACTTCCCGATCGTTTCCGGCAACGTCTCGCTCTACAACGAGACCAACGGGGTCGCCATCCTGCCGACCCCGACGATCGCAGGTGTCGGCCTGCTGCCGGATTGGAGCAAGATGGCCCGCATCGGCAGCGCCAACGATGGCGATAAGGTGATCATGATCGGCGTCGACGGCAGCCATCTCGGCCAGTCCGTCTATCTCCGCGACGTGCTTTCCAGCAGCGAAGGTCCGGCTCCTGAAGTGGATCTGTTCGCTGAAAGACGCAATGGCGATTTCGTCCGCTCCGTCATCCGCAACGGCCAGGCGACCGCCTGCCACGACATTTCCTCCGGTGGCCTTGCCGTGGCGCTCGCCGAAATGGCGATGGCCTCGGGCAAAGGCCTGACGATCGATCTGAGCGAAGGCAAGGGTGAACCGCATGCGCTGCTCTTCGGCGAGGATCAGGCGCGCTACGTGTTGACGTTGCCGGCCGATGTCGCCGATTTTGTCTGCGTCAATGCGGAAGGCGGCGGCGTTCCCTTCCGCCGTCTCGGCACGGTCGGAGGAACGGCGCTCGTCGTCGGCGATCTCATCTCGCTGCCGATTCAGCAATTGCGCGATGCCCATGAATCATGGTTCCCTGATTTCATGGAAGGCCGCGGCGAACTTGCCGCTGCGGAATGATGCGCAAGGAGTAACGATCATGGCCATGAAACCCGGCGATATCGAAGACATGATCAAGGCTGGGATTCCCGGTGCCAAAGTGACAATCCGCGATCTGGCGGGCGACGGCGATCACTACGCCGCCGAAGTCGTCGCCGAAGCCTTTCGCGGCAAGAGCCGCGTACAACAGCACCAGATGGTCTACGAGGCGCTGAAGGGCAATATGGGCGGCGTGCTGCACGCTCTGGCCCTGCAGACCTCCGCGCCGGAATAGAGCCAGACGCAATCCGGATGACGATGCCCGGCCCTCAGCCGGGCATTCTCTTTTCGTCGGGATCGGCAAAGACCGAGGCCGGCATCGGTCCCGCGGTCATCAGAGTGAAATCAAACGACGCCCTGAGGTCCGGCCCAAGCACATATTGCCGGTGGACGCGCAGCTGGTCCTTGCGGATCTTGCGGTAGTGTTCGCGCGTCAGCATCTGCTTGACGCGGATCAGGATCATCTTCGCCTGAGGCGCATCCGCATGGCCGGAGACGGCAACGACCGGCACCTTGTAGAAATTGATCGAATCCGTCAGGCACTGCACATCGAGCCAGGAAATTTCGGGACAGCGGGCAATCAGCCCGACGCGGGTGCGAAGCAGTGTTGCCGATGACATGAGCGCACATTGCAGGATGGCGCTGCCGAGGGTGGCAAATACCACGCGCTTGCCCTTGAAGATCTCCGGCTCCTTTTCCAGCAATATGCCGATGACATGGGCGGCGACGCTCGATCCCATGCTGTGCGAGGAGATCACATATTCGTCCGCCTCTTCCTCAAGCGCCTTGCGCACGGCCATGGCCTGGTCTTCCAGCCAGCCGTTGAAGTCAGCGCGGTCCATGCGACCGAGCGCCACGGCCATTTCCCAATCGGCAAAGAGATGCAGCGTATGGAAGCGTTCGGAAAACGGCAGGAAGGCGAAGACGAAGAAACACAGCGCCAGCGGCCCGCTCCAGAACATGTGCCAGGCAGAAAAGCCGAGAACATAAGGCATTACGGTAATTTGTGCTGTCAGAGCGATCGCCAGTGCCATCAACAGGAACGGGAAAACGAAGAACAGGCCAAAGCGCCAGGCATGGCGGAAATATCCCCGCATCCCGCCTTCGAGCATGATCGCAGCGCAACTTCGGAAACCCGCCATGATCTGGCTGAGGGTATTGCCGCCGCGGAGCCGATGCACCAGCGCGTCTTGATCGATCATGTGGATCCGGCTCTTGGTCTGCCAGCCGGATGAATCTCCGGCATCGCTGCCCATCCCATCGCCCATCGTGACCTCGAAACTGACAGGATCGGTTCCTTCTTCCGCTGCCCCCGTCGCAATCGAAACCCCCCAGACGGCGGCGCTTTGCCTGGCGGATCGCTCGTAGCGCGCCCTGTGAGCAGTGCCATCCAATGGCTCGAAGCCCGGGAAATGCAGGACGACCCGCTTCGCGATCAGTTTCATTCCGCTCTTCCGGCCGGGCGAATGGCCGGCATGCTGCTGCGATCGGGCCATTCCGCCGATATTATCGGCGAAAAACCGGGTATGGTCTCGAAGCCGTCTTGCTAACCGAACTCTTCCGGAATTCAATAGCCAGGATGTCGTTTCCACCACGAACGGAGGGGTTTTGTGGCCGACCTTGTTAAAGAATTGATATCGGGCGTCGTCGATAGCGTGCTCAAGGAAATCCTCAAGAAAACCACCGGCCGCGCGACGAGCAAGCGCAAGAAGCGCAAAACAAGCAGCTCGTCGACGACGACAGCTGCGCGCAAGGCGAACCCGGTCAAACCCAAGCCCGCCCGCAAACAGGTCAGCAAACGCCGCACCGCCGCCGGCCGCAGCCGTCAGCGCCGCAGCTGATATCTTACGAGCAAAAGCTGCATCTTCGGGACACTGGGGGACTGAACCGATGAAACGCATTCTGAAAATCACTCTCGCGACCGTCGTCGCGGTCTGTCTCATCGCCGTCGCCGGCATCTATGCCCTTTCGGAGATGCGCCTTTCCAGGACTTACGAGATTGCGGCGACCGATTTCACCGTCAAGACGACGCTGTCTGCCGAAGAAGCCGAACGCCGCGCCCGCACGCTAATGTGCGGCGGCTGTCATCATGATGCCGGCAACGTGCTGATCGACGAGCCGGGCGTCGGCCGCATTGTCGCGCCGAACCTGACCCGCTTCGTGCCGATGTACAGCGATGCTGAACTCGTGCGCCTCATCCGCCACGGCATCAAGAAAGACGGCACCGCTGTCTTCATCATGCCGGCAAGCAACTTCGCCAATATCACCGATGACGACATGGCGGCGATCATTGCCTGGCTGCGCAGTCTGAAACAGCTTCCAGATGCGGTGGCTGGAACGACGCAATGGGGGCCGCTCGGGCGAATCGGCCTGGCGCTCGACAAGATCCCCTTCGAAGCCGATTTGGTGCCCGCCGTCATCGCCCCTGCCGCCGCCACGCGCCCGGCCGATATCGGCGAATATGCCTTCAGGACCGATTGCAGCCATTGCCACAATCTCGACACGGCAAAGCAGTCGGAAGCCTTCCTGGCGCCGGCGCTTAAGCCGCTGGCGCAATCCTATTCGGCTGCCGATTTCAAGACTCTGCTGCGCACCGGCAAGGGTGTCGGCGGCCGCGATCTCGGCGTGATGACGCAGGTTTCACAGTGGGATTTCAGCCACTTCACCGATCCTGAAATCGAACAGATTCAGATCTATCTCGCCCGCCGACCGTAACGCGACGGCAACAACCCGGCAGCGGCCTGCTCGAATTGGTCTTTTTTTGGTTCGGGCGGCTGGAATTCCTGCTGTCGCATGCTATCTAAAGGCAACGATTGAAACGGTGGGCCTTTAACCCGCCTGTTGAAAGGATTAGGTCCCATGAGCGGCATTCACGAATTCATCGACAACGAAATCAAGACCAACGACGTCGTCCTCTTCATGAAGGGCACGCCGCAGTTTCCGCAGTGCGGTTTCTCCGGGCAGGTCGTGCAGATTCTCGATTACATCGGTGTCGACTACAAGGGCGTCAACGTGCTCGCCGATTCGGAAATCCGCCAGGGCATCAAGGAATATTCCAACTGGCCGACGATCCCGCAGCTCTACGTAAAGGGCGAGTTCGTCGGCGGTTGCGACATCGTCCGGGAAATGTTCCAGGCTGGTGAACTGCAGCAGCATCTCCAGGAAAATGGCATCGCGGTGCGCGCCGCCTCCTGACCGGTCACCGGACGTCCGCCCGGTTTCCAAATCTGTTTCTTGAGTTCGAGGCGCTGCGGCCAGCAGCGCCTTGACCTGTTTATGGGAATTTCATTGTGACAGATTCTTCACAAGCCGTGTCCGCGGGCCGCCTGCCCATGGGCAAGCGAGAATTCATCGCGCTCGCAGCCTTCCTGATGGCCATCAATTCGCTGGCGATCGACATCATGCTCCCGGCCTTGCAGCAGATCGGCGCGAGCCTCGGCGTCGAGAGCGAGAACCACCGGCAATTCGTCGTCTCCTCCTATCTGCTCGGCTTCGGCTGCGCCCAGCTTTTCTACGGACCACTTTCCGATCGCTTCGGCCGCCGCACGCCGCTGTTGTTCGGCCTTGTCGTCTATATCGTTTCGGCCATCGGCATCGTCTTCGTCCCCTCCTTCGCCGGCCTGCTGGTGCTGCGCTTCGTCCAGGGCATCGGCTCGGCGGCCACCCGCGTCATCACCATCTCCATCGTCCGCGATATCTATGGCGGACGGCAGATGGCCGAAGTCATGTCGCTGATCATGATGGTCTTCATGATCGTGCCGGTGATTGCGCCCGGCACCGGTCAGATCGTCATGTTCTTCGGCAACTGGCACCTGATCTTCCTCTTCATCGCCACAATGGCGACTGGTATCGCCGTCTGGGCCTATCTACGCCTGCCGGAAACCCTGCATCCCGCCAATGTCAGGCCCTTCACCGCCCGCTCGATCTTCGGCGCCTTCAAGCTGGTGCTGACCAATCGCGTCGCGCTCTGCTACACCATTGCCAGCACCTTCATCTTCGGCGCGCTGTTCGGCTTCATCAATTCGGCCCAGCAGGTCTATGTCGGCATTTACGATCTCGGCGTCTATTTCCCGTTCGCCTTTGCCGGCGTGGCGATCTTCATGTCGCTGTCGTCCTTCTTCAATTCGCGCTTCGTCGGCAAGCTCGGCATGCGCCGCCTGTCGCACGGCTCGCTCATCGGCTTCATCGCCATCAACACAATCTGGCTGATCGTCCAGATGGCCAGCACCGAACCGATGCCCTTCGCTCTGTTCATCTCCTTCTTCGGCCTTTCCATGTTCCAGTTCGGCTGGATCGGCTCGAACTTCAATTCGCTCGCCATGGAGCCGCTCGGCCACGTCGCCGGCACCGCCTCCTCCGTCCTCGGCTTCATGAGCACGGTCGGCGGCGCCATCATCGGCGCCGGCATCGGCCAGGCCTTCGACGGCACTGCGCTGCCGATGGTCGCCGGTTATTTCGTCGTGTCGATCATCGGGCTCATCTTCGTGCTGATCGCCGAAAAGGGCCGCCTCTTCCAATCGCAGAACCCAGCCGTCTGAACGGCCGACCTCATTCGCATCCGGGATTTCACCACATGACGCCGCCGCATAAACCGCACCAGGAAAACCAGGGCTCCCGCCGCATCGGCATGGGCTTTGGCGAATTCGTCGTTACCATCGCCATCATGACCGCCAGCGTTGCTATGGCGATCGACAGCATGCTGCCGGCATTGCCCAATATCGGCCATTCCCTCGGCGTCACCAATACCAACGACGCGCAGTTGATCATCGGCGTGTTCTTCTTAGGGTTCGGCGTCTCGCAGATCTTCTTCGGCAGCCTTTCGGATACGTTCGGCCGCCGCAACATCCTGCTCGGCGGCTTGGCCTGCTATATTGTCGGAATGTTTGCCGCCGCAGCGACCGGCAGCTTCGAAATGCTGCTCGTCATGCGTTTTGTCCAGGGTATTGGCGGCGCGGCCGTGCGTATCACCACTATGGCCATGGTGCGCGACTGCTTCGGTGGCCGCGAAATGGCCCGTGTCATGTCCTATGTGATGATCGTCTTCATGATCGTGCCGATCGTTGCCCCATCCGTCGGCCAACTCATCATCCTCTATGCCAACTGGCACTGGATCTTCATCCTGCTCGGCATCATCGCCACCATTCTGTTCGTCTGGGCTCTCCTGCGGCTGAAGGAATCGCTGCCGCCGGAAGAGCGGCTGCCGCTGTCGGTCGCCTCTGTCGTGGATGGCTTCAAGACCGTGCTCACCAACCGCATCACCTGCGGCTACATGATCGGCCTCACCATGTTCACCGGCGTCATCAGCGCTTATGTGATCTCGGTGCAGCAGGTCTTCGGCGAGGTCTACGGCCTTGGCGACTGGCTGCCGATCGCCTTTGCGGCCACAGCCGGCGGCATCGCCGTCGCCAATTTCGCCAACGGCTTCTTCGTCCGCAAATTCGGCATGCGCCGTATCTCGCACGCCGCCCTGCTGATCTTCACGGCGCTGTCGGCTGTCGGCTTTTTTTATTCGCTGGCCGGCAAGCCGGATTTCGCCATTGCCTACGGTATCTTCACCATCGTGCTGATGATGTTTGCCCTGATCGCCACCAATTTCACCGCCATCAGCCTCGAGCCGATGGGTAATCTCGCCGGCACCGCGACCGCCATCACCGGCTTCGTCTCGACGACGGCCGGCGCCATCCTCGGCGGCCTGGTCGGTCAGATGTTCAACGGCACGGTGCAGCCGCTCTTCGGCGGCTTCGCGCTCTTCGGCGCGGTGACGATCGCAGCCACCCTCTGGGCGGAAAACGGTAAGCTCTTCACCCACCCCGGCGACAGCCCGCAGCTCGATCCGGGTGCTGCTCACTTCTGAAATGGAAAGTCTGCCGGAGCGGTTGGTCCCCGGCGGCATTGCATTAGACGGCAAACTCGGCACGTTCCTAAATCTGGATGCCCCCTGGAAGAAGGAGCCTGGTTTTGGATGCAGGATATCAACGTCTCCCCCCGCCATTGCAGGGTGAGATATTTCGAGTCAAACCGGATACCGGCACTGGCGTTGTTGTACTCGGCGGCTCCAGTGGCCGGGTCGATGTGGCCCGCGCCAGGTTGTTTGCGAGCCAGGGGGCAACGGTCATAGCGCTTCGCTGGTTCGGCGGCGACGGTCAGGTGCCAGGCATTTGCGAAGTGCCGCTGGAAACCTTTTTCGCTGCCACTGATTATTTGATCGAACTCGGTTGTAAACGCATCGTCCTGGTGGGGACATCGAAAGGCGCCGAAGCTGCGCTGCTCACAGCGGTATACGATCCGCGCATCAGCGCGGTCGTGGCAATGAGCCCTTCTTCAGTCGTCTGGGGAAATATTGGTCCAGGGCTTGATGGCATTAGCTGGCCGGAAAGGTCGTCGTGGACGTTGCGAGGTACGCCGCTTCCTTTTGTTTCGTCGGGCCCAGAATGGGTGCGGGAGTACAGAGACGAGCTGGTCGCCTATCGGGGCCTGTTCGAACGGTGCCTTCAGGTGCACCAGTCTGAGATCGACGCAGCGGCTATCCCTCTGGAGAAAACGAATGCCGAAATTCTGCTCGTAGCAGGATGCGATGACGCGCTCTGGCCATCAGACAAATTTGCCGCGTCACTTGTTCGGAGGCGCGCAGCTTCGGGCTTACTCACCCAGCTTGTCTTGGGAGAAGATGCGGGCCATCGCATTCTGCTGCCGGGCGAAACGACTCCCCGATCATCTCTGCGCGCTCATGGCGGAAGTGACGAGGCCGACGCCCAATTGGGACGACTCGCGTGGGAACATATTCTTGAGATGCTATAGCGTGAGGACTGCAGGGATTTGATCGATGGTTCAATCCATCGGATTGGCGCGGCAGTTCGCGAAAGGCACCCTCGATGGACGACCGAATTCTGATCAGGCCTTACGCGCCAGGCGACGTGGACGCGACGATTGAAATTTTTCTGCGCGCCATTCGAGAGGTCGCGTCGAAAGACTACTCACCCTCCGAAATACAGGCTTGGGCAAAGGTGGAAGATCAGGGGCTCTGGGCAGAGCGAAGGATAAGCAGGCCTGCCTGGATCGCAGAATTTGACGGGCAGCCTGTCGGGTTTTCCGACCTGACCGGCGACGGATGCCTGGACATGATGTTTGTGCACCCCGAGTTCCAGGGGCTTGGAATCGCAAGTCGGCTATTGAGCAGGGTCGAAGACGAAGCACTGAAACTGGGGGTTAGCCGAATCTATGCCGAAGCCAGCCGAACGGCCCGACCGTTTTTTGAGCGCAAAGGCTTCCGCGTCATAACACAGCAAATCGCCGAGAAGCGTGGGCAAGGCCTGGAAAACTTTCTCATGGAAAAGCTCTACCAGTAATATGCGGCCGGTCTAGCGGTTGTTCAGACCGTGAAAACCTCACTCCGCAACACGTCCCACGAGGCCTTGTCGGGGGTAATCAGCAGCCCGCCGTCGAGATGATGCGGCAGGTAGGGCGAGCCGTCGAAGCGTGCCGCATAGGCGCCTGCCTCCTTCGCGATCAGCGTGCCGGCGAGGTGATCCCAGGGCATCAGCTTGTTGTACATAAGGTAATGCACATGGCCGCCGGCAAAGGTGCGGTATTCGTGGGCGGCGCAGCGGTAATTGGTGAGGAAGCGCACCTTGGCGAGATTGCCGAGTACCTCGGCGCGCTTCTCCTTTGGCAGGTAGCCGGTCGAGGCCATGCCGACCATATGCTCCAATCCCACGGGCGCTGCGACCGAAAGCCGCTCGGCGCCGCCATCCGGCCGCCGCAGCCAGGCGCCGCCACCCTTTTCCGCCATCACCCAGTCGTCGCCCATCGGATCGTAGATGATGCCGGCAACCGTCTCGCCGGCGGAGATAACGGACGCCATGACCCCGAAGGCCGGGATGCCGGCGGCGAAATTGAAGGTGCCGTCGACCGGATCGACGACGATCGCAAGATCGGCATGTTCGAGGCTGCCGAGCAAATCAGGATCGGCCGCGACCGATTCCTCGCCGAGGAACAGTGCGCTCGGCCAGAGTTGCACAGCTTCCGCCTTGATCATACGCTCGGCCTGCTCATCGGCCTCGGTGACGAGATCGGTGGCCTCGCTCTTGGCGCGCACGTCGTCCTGACCAAGCCGGCGAAAGCGCGGCAGGATTTCCGCCTTCGCCGCGCGGCGCAGCAGATCGGCAAGAACGGTCACGTCGACAGTCGAAGTCATGTCAAATCCTCACGCTTAGGTCTCTCAGGAGAAGCTTGAATCAGATGCCGACGATCTCGCGCCGGATGAGCTGCCAGCTCTCCTTGTCGGGCGCGGAGATGATACCGCCGACAGTCTCGCCGGGGCGATAGGGTGTGCCGTCGAATTTCGCCGTATGGCCGCCGGCCTCCTGATGCGCGAGCACCCCGGCCAGGTGATCCCAGGGCATCAGTTTCGTATGGCCGATGAAATGCAGCTTGCCGGAGGCAACCATCCAATATTCGTAGGCCGAGCAGTTGAAGGCGAAGGTCATCCGGATCTTTGCCATGTTGGCGCAGATACGCGAGCGATCCGGTTCATCCATATGCCCCCACGACATGCCACCGACCATCTGGTTCAGGCTAGCAGGCTCGGCGACCTTCAGCTTTGTCGACTGTCCGTCCCGACGCGTCAGAAAGGCGCCTGCCCCTTTGATCGCGGTCACTGTATCGCCGAGAACGGGATCGTGAATGATGCCGGCGACCGTTTCGCCCCTGACGGTCACCGCCAACATGGTCCCGAAGACAGGAAGCCCGGCGGCGAAATTGAACGTCCCGTCGACAGGATCGATGACGAAGGCGAGATCGGCATCGGCAAGTGCGGGCACGACGGACCGGTCGGCGTCATAAGCCTCCTCGCCGACGACGAGTGCTGCGGGAAAGCGCTCTCTCAGCGCCGCGGTGATCCGGTGTTCGGCAAGCAGGTCAGCCTGCGTCACCAGATCGATTGCCGAAGTCTTTTCCGAAACATCGGCAGCGCCGAGATTGCGGAAACGCGGCATGATCTCGGCGCGGGCCGCCTCCCGGACGCAATCGCCGAGAAAGAGAATATCCTGATCTGAAATAGTCATGCGAAATCCTGTCCTTGATGCAATAGCCAGCCTGCTTAGTCGGCCATTCATGAAGGATCGGTGACACCAAGGGTGGAAAAGTCGAAGAGTTTCGGGTCGAGCAGATGCGACGGGTTCACATGCGAAAGCGCCCGCAGCATCGTATCCTTGCGTCCCGGCATCCGCCGCTCGATATCGGCAAGCATATCCTTCATAGCATTGCGCTGCAGCCCGTCCTGCGAGCCGCAGAGATCGCAGGGGATGATCGGAAATTGCATGGCGGCGGCGAATTTCGCGAGGTCGTCTTCGGCGGCATAGGCGAGCGGCCGCAGCACCATCAGGTCGCCCTCGTCGTTCAGAAGCTTGGCCGGCATCGAGGCGAGCCGGCCGCCATGGAAGAAATTCATGAAGAAGGTTTCGAGAATGTCCTCGCGGTGATGGCCGAGCACCAGCGCATCGCAACCCTCTTCCCGCGCGACGCGGTAGAGATTGCCGCGCCGCAGCCGCGAACAGAGCGAACAATAGGTGGCGCCTTCAGGCACCTTCTCCTTCACGATCGAATAGGTATCGCGATATTCGATCCGGTGGCGGACGCCGATCTTGGTGAGATAGTCCGGCAGCACGTGTTTAGGAAAATTCGGCTGTCCCTGGTCGAGATTGCAGGCGATGAGTTCGACCGGCAGCAGGCCGCGCCATTTGAGATCGAGCAGCAGCGCCAACAGCCCGTAGGAATCCTTGCCGCCGGAAAGGCCGACCAGCCAGCGCTTCTGCCCCTTCAGCATGTCGAAATCGTCGAAGGCCTGGCGCACCTGCCGCAGCAGCCGCTTGCGCAGCTTGTTGAAGGAGACCGAGCGCGGTGCATCGGCAAACAGCGCATGGCCGCTGGTGTCGGCTTCGCCGGTTTCCAAATCATCGGCGATGTTGGCTGCGATATTCATTGCTTCGTCCTACAGAAATTCCACATTTGCTCTAGCAGAAACCCGCCCCGCAACACAGCGTCAATCGCCGAAAACCGACCAGCCGGTGCGCGCCGCAAGCATCTCCAATGCCGCAGCGCCGAGCTGTGAATTGCCCACCTTGTTCAGCCCCGGCGACCACACCGCGATCGAGGCTATGCCCGGCGCCACCGCGAAGATGCCGCCGCCGACGCCGCTCTTGCCGGGCAGGCCGACATGATAGGCGAAGTCACCCGAGCCATCGTAATGGCCGCAGGTCAGCATCAGCGCATTGATGCGACGCGCCCGCTTCGGCGAGACCACCGAATGGCCGGTCGTTGGATTACTGCCGCGCGCCGCCAGGAACAGCCCGGCGCGGGCGAGCTGCTCGCAGCTCATCGACAGCGCGCATTGATGGAAATAGACGCCGAGCACATGGTCGACCGGATGGTCGAGATTGCGGTAGGCGCGCATGAAGTTGGCAAGCGCGAAATTGCGGTATCCGGTCTGCGTTTCCGAGCGCGCCACCTTGTCGTCGATGGTGATCGACTCGTCGTCGGCGAGATAACGCACGAAGCGCAGCAGCTCGCCGATTGCCTCGCGCGGCGCATGGCCGGCCATGACGACGTCGCTGACGGCGATGGCGCCGGCATTGATGAAGGGGTTGCGGGGAATGCCGCTCTCGTGCTCCAGCTGGACGATCGAGTTGAAAGCCGATCCCGAGGGTTCGCGCCCGACACGCTTCCATAGGCCTTCGCCGACCTTGCCGAGCGCCAGCGTCAGCATAAAGACCTTCGATATGCTCTGGATCGAGAAGGCGGTATCGGCATTGCCGACGCGATAGACTTTGCCGTCGACGGTGACGATCGCCATGCCGAACTGCTGCGGATCGACCTTGGCCAACTCCGGAATATAGTCCGCGACCTTGCCCTCGCCGATCCGCGGCTGGATATCGGCGTAAATGCTATCGAGGGTCGCCTGCAAATCTGCCATCGCTTCTCTCCAGATCGCAAAAAAGCCGCTCGAAAGAGCGGCTTTCCGTATATCGACGCATGCTGTTGTCTCGCAATCGGTTTCGACTGCGAGACGAATGCATTAACGCGAATAGAATTCGACGACCAGATGCGGTTCCATGACGACCGGGAACGGAACGTCGCTGAGCGTCGGGACGCGGCCGAAGGTTGCGACCATCTTGTTGTGATCGACTTCGATATAGTCGGGAACGTCGCGCTCTGCGAGGCTGACAGCTTCCAGAACGATCACCAGCTGCTTCGACTTTTCGCGAACTTCGATGACGTCGCCGGCCTTGCAACGGTAGGAACCGATGTTGACGCGCACGCCGTTGACCGAGACGTGGCCATGGTTGACGAACTGGCGGGCAGCAAAGACCGTCGGAACGAACTTGGCGCGATAGACGATCGCGTCGAGGCGCGATTCCAGCAGGCCGATCAGGTTTTCAGACGTGTCGCCCTTGCGGCGGTCGGCTTCGGCGAAGATCGCGCGGAACTGCTTTTCGCGCAGGTCACCGTAGTAGCCCTTGAGCTTCTGCTTGGCGCGCAGCTGCACACCGAAGTCCGAAAGCTTGCCCTTGCGGCGCTGGCCGTGCTGGCCCGGGCCGTATTCGCGGCGGTTCACCGGGGACTTCGGACGGCCCCAGATGTTTTCACCCATACGGCGGTCAATTTTGTATTTGGACGATTCGCGCTTGCTCATCGTATTTCCTTTCAAAGGTTTATGACGGTTTGTTGCCAAACCGCACGAAGGAAACACGCCCTCCTCTGGTCTCTTCCAAGACCTGACAGGATGTTCCGGTTAGCGAACAGGAACGATCCACGGGACATGTCAAATGAAACACCGGACATTGCTGCCCGGTGCTTGCGGCGGTCTTTAGAGGGCCGTCATGAAATTGTCAACAGCGGCAAAGCTCGAAACCACCACTATTCCGCTGCCAGCCGTTGGTCCCCGCCAGCATCAGGTGCGCTGGCGTCGCCCGGCGCCGTCTGGTTGTCCATATCAGGGAAAGCAACGATACGCTTGCCGGAAAAATCGGCGTGCACGACGATGATGCCCTGCTCCTCGAAATAGCCAAGCAGGCGCCGCGCGCGGCGCGCGGAATGGGTGCCGTAGGCGCGGGCGATGCGGGCGTCCGACGGGCACGGTTCGCCGCAGACGGCGGCCTTGGCGAGCATCAGGAAGACGCCCTGCAGGTCGTCGGTGACACCTGAAGACAGCGACAGCGCCGTCGCCCACGCATCGGTCGCGGCCGTTGCCGCATCGACGCCGGAGCGCGAGATCGCCACGCGCCGGCGGAAATCCGGCAGCGCAATCGGCGGTCCCGGTACGCGGCGCATGCGCAGCCGTACCAGAAAGTCCTGGTAAAGCACCGAATCGGTGCGGAAGGCAGATGCCGGATCGTCCAGTATCTCGGCCAGCACGCCGGCAAGGCGCTCCTCCCGCTCCTCGGCGGAGACTTCCACCTGGCTCGCCCTCGCCTCGACCGGTGCTGCTGACGCTGCCGGCGTCGATCGCGAGAGTTCTGCCAGGATATCGGTCGTCGGCCGCGGCGCCGGCGCGGCGCGGCGCACCAGCGGACGCTGGAATTCCTCGGGATCGGGCGTGAAAATCAGGTCTTCGACATCTTGAGGCGCATCCGGCAACGGCATCAGCTTCGGGCTGGAAGAGCGCGCCGAGGTCTCCACCGCGCCGATCTGGATCGGCAGCGGCCGGCGCGACAGCGCCGGTCCGAGAGCGACGAAATTGCCGCGCTTCAGATCGCGGAACATCTCGGCCTGGCGCCGGTCCATGCCGAGCAGGTCGGCAGCACGCGCCATGTCGATATCAAGAAAGGTGCGGCCCATCAGGAAGTTCGAGGCCTCGGCCGCGACATTCTTGGCGAGCTTGGCAAGCCGCTGCGTCGCGATCACGCCGGCAAGGCCGCGCTTGCGGCCGCGGCACATCAGGTTGGTCATCGCGCCGAGCGACATCTTGCGCGCATCTTCCGAGACATCGCCACCAACCGACGGCGCAAACATCTGCGCCTCGTCGACCACGACGAGAACCGGATACCAGTATTCGCGATCGGCATCGAACATGCCGTTGAGGAAGGCGGCGGCGGCGCGCATCTGGTCTTCGAGATCGAGGCCTTCGAGCGTCAGCACGCAGGAAACGCGGTGCTGGCGGATGCGGTTGGCAATGCCCGCCAACTCCGCCTCTGTGCGCTCACCGTCGACGACGACGTGGCCGAACCTGTCGCTGAGGGTGACGAAATCACCCTCGGGATCGATGATGACCTGCTGCACCCATTGCGCCGATTGCTCGAGCAGACGGCGGAGAAGATGCGATTTGCCGGAGCCGGAATTGCCCTGAACGAGCAGACGTGTCGCCAGCAGCTCCTCGATATCGAGCGTCGCCGGAGCGCCGGACGCCAGTCCCATATCGATGCCAACCTGCACGTCCAATTCCCCTTACAAATTCCCGGCCCGTCTCTAGCAGATTCGCAGGCACTGTTGTCGACAAACCTTTAAGAACCCACAGGGAAAGCCAGCCCTACAGCATCGGCCCGAAAATCGGAATCGATTTTCGGAAAGCCTGATGCGTCGATTCAAGAAGATGGAGCGCCGTGCGTCCAAATGAACGCACGGCGCTCCAGAGAAATAAGGCTTCACACCGCCTCGCGCTCGACGAGGTCGCCCGCCATGTCCTTCTGCGTCGGAATCAGCAAAGGTGTGCAGAGCAGGCTGACTAAAAGCGGTACCAGCAAGACCGCAAGCCCCGCGCGCAAGCCCAGGAGTTCGCCGAGAAAGCCGATGATCGGCGGCCCGATGAGAAAACCGGTCAGGGCTGCGAAGGAGAGCGTCGCAACGCTTGAAGCGGGCGGGCGGTCAGTCAGCGAAGCGACGGCCGTCACCGCAAGCGGAAACCCGACCGAGACGCCGACACCGACTGCGGCAAAGCCGAGTAGCGCAAGCGGCGTCGCCGGTGCAAGGAGAACGACGAGCATGCCGGCAAGCGAGGCGATGCCGCAGCCACGGGCGATGGCAACCGCGCCGAAACGGCCCTTCATGTAATCACCGCTGAAGCGCCCCGCCGCAACCATGAAAGCGAAAACCGAATAGCCGAGGCCGGTTTGCGCGCCTTCTGCATTCATGACATCGCGGAGATAGACCGCCGACCAATCGGCGATCGCACCTTCGGTCATCGTCACGCCGAAGACGAAGGCGCAGATCCCGAGCAGAGCAAGACTGGGCAGCTTGAAGCCGGTCATCGCCTGCGAATTCTCCGCATGGTGACTTTCCGGCAATTTCGGCAGGCGCAGGCTGGCAATCAGCGCAGCCGGCAGGATGATAATCGCCGTTATCAGGATCGACCAGTGCGGCGAAAGCCCGATGGCTATAGCACCAACGCCGATCAGGCTGCCTGCCATGATGCCGAAGCTCCAGAAGCCGTGGCAGCGGCTCATGATGACCAGCCCCGTCGCCTTCTCCGTCACATCGGCCTCGACATTCATGCCGAGTTCCACCGTCGAAAGCGCGACCCCAACGACAATCAAGGCGAAGAATAGAAGCATGGCGTTGGGCGCGAAGGCTGGAAGCGAAACCACGGCAAGAAAGAAGATGAAACCATAGATGATCGCCATGCGCCCGCCGATGCGCGAGACGAGGCGGCCGGCAAACGGCAGGGTGATCAGCGTGCCGATCGGCAATCCCAGAAGTGCGAAGGCGAGATCGGCGGTGCCGAGTTCAAGCTTCGCCTGGATATCAGGAATGCGCGGCAACCAGGCGCCAAAGGCTATCGGCTGCAGAAAGAAGATCAGCATGACAAGTCTTTGCAGCGGCACGGCGCATCCCTTTATGTCTTGAGCGGCAAACACGCGCCCGCGATTCCCCGCGGAGATCTTGCGCGATGGCATCGGTGAAATAAAGCGCGCAGTGCCTTATCGCGTGCTGAGACCGAAACCCTGCATCAGTCGGCGCGTCGCAAAGTCGGGATTGCCGGATGTAAAGACGGCAAAGTCGAAATTATCGGGGTGAACGGCATCGGCGATCTGCGGAACGAGTGTGCGCGCCCGCCGGGCAATGGCTTCTGCCGGATCCAGCCAGTCCACCGGCCAAGGCGCAAGCCGGCGGAAAAGATTGGCCATGAAGGGATAGTGCGTGCAGGCGAGCACGACGATATCGGTCTTGCGGCCTTCCTTCTCGACGAAACATTGGTCGATCTCGCTCAGCACCGCCTCATCGGAAACCACGTCGCCCCGGATATAGGCCTCCGCCATGCGCGCCAGGTTTTCCGACCCGACGAGCCGCACATGGCATTGCTGCGCAAAGGACTGGATGAGATCACGCGTATAGGCGCGCTTGACCGTCCCGGGGGTGGCAAGCACCGAAACGAGGCCGGAGCGTGTACGCTCGGCGGCAGGCTTGATGGCCGGCACCGTGCCGACGAAGGTCATCTGCGGAAAGGCGGCGCGCAGATCCGCACCGACGAGCGTGAAGGCGGTGTTGCAGGCGATGATGCAGACTTCCGGGTCGTGCTCTTCGAGCAACCGGCCGAAGAGGCCGATCACCCGCTCCTTCAGCGCCTGCTCTTCCCAGCCGCCATAGGGAAAGCCGGCATCGTCAGCGACATAGATGAAGCCGCGTTCCGGCATCAGCACGCGCGCCTCGCGCAGCACGGTCAGCCCGCCGATGCCGGAATCGAAGACGAGGACGGGTTTCAGCTCATGCGTCGGCGCTGTCATCTGGCGGTGTTTCCTTGGCCGCTGTCGGGAACCGGCCGCCGCGCGGGCTCTTGCGCGAGAAGCGGTCGAGGGAGGAGATGACGCCGCGCAACACGCTGATTTCCTGCTCCGTGAAGGCTCGGCGGGATAAGACAGCGCGCAGATTGTCGACCATTTTCGGCTTTTTCCCGGCAGGATGGAAATAACCGCGCGCATCGAGCGCCTCTTCCAGCTGGTCGAACAGGCCGAACAGCTGTTCCTTGGTCGAAGGCGTCTGCCCCATCGCCTGGAAGGGCACAGCGCCGAGATCCTCCATGCCTGATTTCATCCATTCATAGGACATCAGCAGCACCGCCTGGGCGATGTTCAGCGAGGCGAAAGCAGGATTGACGGGGAACGTGACGATCTCGTCGGCAAGCGCCACCTCCTCGTTGGTCAGCCCCCAGCGCTCGCGCCCGAAGAGGATGCCGGTGCCCTCGCCGGCGCGGAACCTCGCCCGAAGCGTCTCAGCGGCGATGACGGGCGAGCGGACCGGCTTATAGCCATCGCGCTCGCGCGCCGTCGTCGCATAGACGAAATTAAGATCGGCGACCGCCTGTTCCAGCGTATCGTAGACCTTGGTCTCCTCGATCACGTGATCGGCCTTGGAGGCGGTCGCCAGTGCTTTCTCGTTCGGCCAGCCGTCGCGCGGATTGACGAGGCGGAGCTCGGCAAGGCCGAAATTCGCCATGGCGCGCGCCACCATGCCGATATTCTCGCCCATCTGCGGCTCGACCAAAATGATGGCCGGCCCTTCGGCCAGAAGTTGACGCTCGCTGTTCGTGCCTGCCATGGTTCTATCCCTGTTTCGAGCGCGCAATAACCTCGCCCGGTGCAAACGGCAAGACATCAGCCTGCGGATAGAGCCTTTCCAATGCCGAACCGATCATTTCGAGCCCCAATCTGGCGCCCTCGCGCGACAGCGGCAGATGCCGTCCTGTCGTCCGCGATGCCTTGCGCTCGATGAAGAAGCAGGTCGAGCCTTGCGCGGCCGCATCCTTCATCAGCGCCAGATCCGAGGCGATCAGCCTGTTCAGCTCGTCGGCCTCGTCCGATGCTGCGTAGCTCTTCGCCAGGATGCGCGCCCAATAGGTGCAGGAGAGGAAGATCGCCAGCGTCTGGCGAATCTGGCCCGGCCGCGTCACCACCGACCAGGAGGAGCCGAGCGGCTTGGCAGCAACCGTCACGTCGCGGTAGCAGGCATCGATCTTCTGCGACAGCGTAATTAGCGCAAAACCGCTCTTGCCTTCGCCGATCGCGCTCAACAACTCGTCCAGCGCCTGAAACCAGCGGGCGAGTGCTGCATCAAGCGCGCCCCGCGTGCGTGCGGGAAAGACCAGGAAGGCGACCGCCGTTCCGGCCACCGCGCCGATCAAGGTCTCCCCGATGCGCAGCTGCAGGAGATCGAGCGTCAGCACCCCGGTCATGCCATAGACCAGGCAGAGCACAATCGAGATGAAGAAGGTCATCGTCGCGTAGGAGACCTGCAGGAAATAGAAGGCGAGGAAAATGCAGATGCCGGCGACAGGAATGGCGATGACAGGCTCACCCGAAATCAGCGTCGCCAGCACGAGGCCGATGGCGATCCCGAACACCGTGCCCAGCGACCGCGACAGCGCTTTCATCGCCGTGTCGCCGCGCGAATTGGTGTTGGTGAAAACCAGGAAGGCGGCAAGCACCGCCCAGAACCAGCGGTCGCGCGACAGAAGCAGGCCGAAGCCCATGGCAAGGGCCGAGGAGAGCGTGATCTGCAGTGCCGAGCGCAGCAGCGGATTGGCAAAGGAAAAGTCGATCCTTTCGGGCTGCGCAGTGTCCTTGACGACATCAATGCCGGCAAAGCCGGAGGCCTGCCCCTCGGCGATCGCCTGCGTCAGCTGCTGCCGCGCCTCGCCGAGCCAGAGAAGCGCCCGCACGGTTTCGCCCTGAGGCTCGTCCCTGATGGCTTCCGCCATGGCACTATAGGGTGCAAGCTGGGTTGCATCCGCCTCGATCACCGCATGGACGAGCGCAAAAGGCGGCGGGCTCTGAAAGCTCAGCACAATCGCGCTCTCGGCGGCGAGATGCGCATCGAAGAGCCGGATCGCCAGCTCTGCGGCGGGATCCGCGGCGGCATCGAAAACCCCGCCGGGCGGGCGTGGAATGAAGGTCTCCGCCATCAACACCACTTCCTTCAGCCGCTCTTCCAGCTGGCGCAGCTCCTGCCGGTCGGCTTCGCCGATCTCGGCGCCACCGGCAAGGGTGGCGAGCTTGAAGAGGATCTGGTTGATCCGGCCGCGCACGCTTTCGAGCGAGCGCAGCAGGTCGCGCCGCCAGTCGTCCGGCAGGAGCACGGCTCTCACCAGATGGCCAACGAGCACCGAGACGACGGGGCCGATCGCCACCGCTGGCAGCTCGGCAAGAGAAGGCCGGAAATAGGACCCCATGAAATAGGAGGTGAAGGCGAACATGCCGACTGCAAAACCGCGCGGCCCGAACACGCGGCCCGCCGATGCGAGCGCGATTACCACCAGAAAGACGAGATCGGAGAGAAAGCGGCGATCCTCAAGGCCCGCCGCGATGGCGACAACGCCAAGGCTTGCGACGCAACCGAAGAGCCGCGTCACCAATTGTCGCGCATTGCCCTTGTCGCGAACAGCCACCCCGCCCTCGATCGATAGCACGATGCCAAGACCGAAAGCCGCCGTCGGCAACGGCACGATGAACATCTGGATGGCGAGGAGGATTAAGAAGGAGAAAACGATCGTCAGCGTCACCCGCGAAGCCATGCGCAGGCGCGAAAGCGCCGGATCGTTTGCAAGCAGCCAGTCGCGGAACTGAAAACCGGAAAACAAATGCAAACGCCCCTCATGCCGCCCAGATCGACAGATACCGCCGCAAGAGCGGAAATCAAACCGCCCGAGATCGAATCCCGATGCTCTCGAATGTCGCGCGCCTATTGGCCTTTGGCAATCAGCGCCATCGTCGCCTTCAGGGAATCGCGTGCCTGCGTCTCGATATTCTCGGTGACGATATCGTCGATGACGGGTTTGCCGCCTTCTTCGACCACGAGGAAATGAACGGTCGTATAATCCTTGGCGTCAGGAGCGTCCGAGCAGGCGGATTTTCGGAAGCGCACCGTCACCTCGGCCACGCCGTCGACCACAGGCGCTGCCGCCATCGTCAGATCCTCCAGCGGGCAGGCATCCTGGCCGTTGACGATGACGTCGTAGTCGAAGGGCGAAATGCCGTCGTCGTCGACGGCAGGAAACTGCGCCGCCGCCTGGTATCTCGCGACGAAATCGCGGCTGTAGAGATGGTCGAGCCGGCTCGCATCGAAAATGTCGGTCCAATCGCTGTTATTGTCGGCCCAATTGCTCTTGGTCGCCTCCATGATCTCCCTCACGGGAGCGGTAATGTCGGCGGCATGGCCGATGCCGGAAAAGGCGATAAGGCTTACGATAACAACGGCGAATGTCTTCATGCTCGAATGTCCGGGGGCGGCAGATCGAGGCGGACACTAGCCAAATTCCAGCACTTGGCAATGGCGGCAAAAACGCATTGTCGAGCCCCTTGCAGCTTTGCGTTCCCTGATCACAATGCTATAGCGCTCCTCATCACATCACCCACCCGGGACGCCGGTCCCCATTGAAGCTCGAACGAGGCAGATACATGAACAAGATCAAGGTCGCCAATCCCGTCGCCGATCTCGACGGCGATGAAATGACGCGCATCATCTGGCAGCTCATCAAGGATAAGCTGATCCATCCGTATCTTGACCTCGACATCGACTATTTCGACCTCTCGGTCGAAAACCGCGACGCCACCAACGACCAGGTCACCGTCGATGCCGCCAACGCCATCAAGAAGTACGGCGTCGGCATCAAGTGCGCGACGATCACGCCGGATGAAGCCCGCGTCAAGGAATTCAACCTCAAGGAAATGTGGAAGAGCCCGAACGGCACGATCCGCAACATCCTCGGCGGAGTTATCTTCCGCGAACCGATCATCTGCAAGAACGTGCCGCGCCTGGTTCCCGGCTGGACCAAGCCGATCGTCGTCGGCCGCCATGCCTTCGGCGACCAGTACCGCGCCACCGATTTCAAGTTCCCCGGCAAGGGCAAGCTGACGATCAAGTTCGTCGGCGAAGACGGCACAGTCATCGAGAAGGAAGTCTTCAACGCACCGGGCGCCGGCGTTGCCATGGCCATGTACAACCTCGACGAATCGATCCGTGAATTCGCCCGCGCTTCGATGATGTACGGCCTGATGCGCAAGTGGCCGGTCTATCTGTCGACCAAGAACACCATCCTCAAGGCCTATGACGGCCGCTTCAAGGACATTTTCGAGGAAGTCTACGAGACCGAATTCAAGGATCAGTTCAAGGAAGCCGGCATCACCTACGAACACCGCCTGATCGACGACATGGTCGCCTCGGCGCTCAAGTGGTCGGGCGGTTACGTCTGGGCCTGCAAGAACTATGACGGCGACGTCCAGTCCGACACCGTCGCTCAAGGCTTCGGCTCGCTCGGCCTGATGACCTCGGTTCTGCTGACGCCCGACGGCAAGACGGTCGAAGCCGAAGCCGCTCACGGCACGGTCACCCGCCACTACCGCCAGCACCAGAAGGGCCAGGAAACCTCGACGAACTCGATCGCCTCGATCTTCGCCTGGACCCGCGGCCTAGCGCACCGCGCCAAGCTCGACGACAATGCCGAGCTTGCCCGCTTCGCCGCGACGCTCGAAAAGGTCTGCGTCGACACCGTCGAATCCGGTTTCATGACCAAGGACCTGGCGCTGCTGATCGGCCCCGACCAGCCGTGGCTCTCGACCACCGCCTTCCTCGACAAGATCGACCAGAACCTGCAGAAGGCCATGGCGTAAGCCGGCCTTTCCGAGATAACATCGAAGCGGCGGGGATCTCCCCGCCGTTTTCATTTTGGGAGAATGAACCGATGACGGCCATCCTGCGACCGCTCGAATCCTCGGACCGCGCCGCTTGGGAACCCTTGTGGGAGGCCTATCAGCGCTTCTACGAAGTGGTCATTCCGCCAGAAACCACCGATCTCACCTGGGCTCGCTTCCACGATCCTGACGAACCGATGCATGCACTCGGCGCCTTCGACGAAGACGGCCGTCTTGTCGGCATCGTGCATGCCATCTTTCACCGCTCCTGCTGGCTGCCGCAATGGACCTGCTACCTGCAGGATCTCTATGTCGACAATAGCCAGCGCGGGCTCGGCACCGGAGCCGCATTGATCGAGGCCGTCGCCGACCTCGCACGCGCCAACGGCGCAGGCAGGCTCTACTGGATGACCCACGAGACCAATGCAACGGCCCGCCGGCTCTATGACAGGATCGCCGAGCGCTCCGGCTTCATCCAATATCGCAAGGCGCTCTAACGGTCGGGACTTGCAGGCGGCCATCGCTGCGCTATTGATTCCGTGGGACCAAATAACGGCAACACGAGGAGGACGTCATGACAGAAGAATTGGTATTCTATACGAACCCGATGTCGCGCGGCCGCATCGCGCGCTGGATGCTGGAGGAGATCGGCCAGCCTTACCGCACCGAACTCCTGACCTTCGGCGAAACCATGAAGGCGCCGGAATATCTCGCGGTCAATCCGATGGGCAAGGTGCCGGCAATCCGCCACGGCGACACCATCGTCACCGAATGCGCGGCGATCTGCGCCTATCTAGCCGAGACCTTCCCCGAAAAGGCCCTGGCGCCGAAGCAGGAGGAGCGCGCCCGCTATTACCGCTGGATGTTCTTTGCCGCCGGCCCGCTCGAATCGGCGGTGACGATGAAGGCTCTCGGCTTCGAAATTCCGAAAGAGCGGCTGCGCATGGCCGGGTGCGGCGGTTTCGGCGACGTCATGAACACACTCGAGAAAGCCGTCTCCGCTTCGACCTACATCACCGGCGAGCGTTTCACCGCCGCCGACGTCTATGTCGGCTCCCATATCGGCTGGGGCATCGGATTCGGCGGCATCGAAAGACGCCAGGCCTTCCTCGACTATGTCGGCCGCATCAGCCAGCGTGAGGCCTACAAGCGGGCCAACGCCCTTGATGACGAAGCCATCAAGACAATGCAGGCCGCCTGAGAGAAGTGCTAAGCGTCCCCGGCGGCGCGGCAGATCCGCCGCGCCGCCGATCGATGACTTCATACGAGCGGCATGTGAATATCCGTCAGAAGCTCGGTCGGCGACACCTCGCGCGGATTGTTGAGATATTCCTCGAACATGACCCCGTCCTTCAGCTGCCGGCCGGATTTCGGCAGCCAATCGGCAAAGAGCCACTGATAGGACTTGGACATGTCGGCATAGGGACCCTTGTGGCGCAGCACCGCATAATCGCCGCCCTCGATCGTGCGCCGCTCGAAGGGTGCCGCCGCCGGCACTTCGGCAGCGCCGGTGACGCAGGCTATCGAGCGCAGCTTTTTCTCCGGCACAAGATCGGGATCGTCGAGATAGACGCCGATCATCCGCATGTCGGGCTTGGCAAGGCCGCGGGCATAAAGCGTGCCGAACAGCGTCTCGAAGGCCTTGTCGATCTGCATGTAGGAGCCGGTATGGGCAACGCCGATCAACTCGATCGGCCCGATCTCGCGTATGGTAACGTCTAACATGGCTTTGGTCTTTCCGTCAGGTGAGGGTTCGAAGGCTGTGTGGCTTCCCTCTTTCCGATAGCGGGCCGGCGGCATGCCGTAGACCGACTTGAAGATACGATTGAAGGATTGGAGATTGGGATAGCCTGATCGCTTCGCAATTTCGCTGACGGCAAGCTCCGTGCGGACGATCTCGCCCGCCGCACGATGCAGCCTGAGCCGCTTGACGGTGGCCGCCAGCGTCTCGCCGTAAATCGCCCGGTAGATCCTGTGCCAGTGATAGCTCGACATGCAGGCAATCTCGGCAAGGCGCTCCATATCCAGCTCCTCGTCGAGGTGGTCGTGAATATAGGCCGAAACCCGTCTAAGACGGTTTTCATAAAGTGCCCATGCCGTGTCGCCATTCATGTCGGAACCTCGTGCAAATCGATCGGCTTGAGAGAACCATAACCCGATTTGACAAATCCTGCGGACTTGAACCTTCGGCGAATCCTGCGTAGACCGGAATTCCGGCTCGAACTCAAAAGGAATGATAGATGCCGGATTTTTCAACATTAATGCTCTTTGCCGCCGCAGCGCTGGTGCTGACCGCCACGCCCGGTCCCGACATGCTGCTGATCGCCTCTCGCAGCATCAGCCAGGGACGCGCTGCCGGTTTCCTGACCTATGCCGGCATCGCGCTCGGCACCTATTGCCACGCCATTGCCGCAGCCTTTGGGCTGTCGCAGCTCTTCATGACCGTGCCGGCCGCCTATGAGACGGTGCGCTGGGCCGGCTGTTGCTATCTTCTCTATCTCGCCTACAAGACGGTCCGCTCGGAAGGCATCGCCTTTCAGCCGGCATCGACGCTGAAGCGACTGTCGGGCCGGCGTATCTTCTCTGCGGGCCTTGCCACCAATCTGCTCAATCCGAAGATGGCGCTCTTCGTCATGGCGCTCTTTCCGCAATTCGTGAATGCGTCAGCAGGATCTCTGACGGTACAGATGCTGATACTTGCAAGCATCCTGAACGGCATCGGCCTCGTCGTGAATGGCGCCGTGATTTTCCTAGGAAGCACGATCCGTTCGAGACTCCAATCGACGAGGCGTTTCCCGAAGTTGCCGCAATATATCCTGGCAACGGTCTTCACCGGGCTCGCCTGCCGCCTGGCATTGCAGCCGCGAAGCTGAACATCGAGTGACCACGGTCGCTGAAAACAAAACCGGCTGCGAAATCCATGATCTCGCAGCCGGTTTAAATTTCAAACTGTTGTCAGGCGGTAGTTCAGCCGGCAAGTGCTACGGCAACTGCCTCGATCGCTTCATCGGCCTTCGATCCGTCGGGGCCGCCGGCCTGCGCCATATCGGGGCGGCCGCCGCCGCCCTTGCCGCCGAGGGCGGCCGAGGCGATGCGGACGAGATCGACGGCGCTGTAGCGCTGCACGAGATCCGGTGTCACCGCCACGACAGCACTTGCCTTGCCGTCGTCGGACACGCCGACGAGGGCAACGACGCCGGACCCGATGCTGGTCTTGCCGTCATCGGCAAGACCTTTCAAATCCTTGGGGTCGACGCCCGAAATCGCCTTGCCGAGGAATTTGACGCCGGCGACTTCGCGCACGGCATCGACCGAACCGCCCTGCCCGCCGCCCATGGCGAGTTTGCGCTTGGCGTCAGCCAGTTCCTTTTCGAGCTTGCGGCGCTCGTCCATCAGCGCTTCGACACGCGACAGCACTTCGCCCGGCTGCACCTTCAGCGAGGCGGCAAGCGTCTTCACGCGTTCATCCTGTTCGGCCAGATATTCCCGCGCCGATTCGCCGGTGACGGCCTCGATACGGCGAACGCCGGCGCCAACGGCACTTTCGCCGAGAACGCGGATCAGGCCGATCTGGCCAGTGGCCCCGACATGCGTGCCGCCGCAGAGTTCGATCGAATAGGGCTTGCCGGCCTTCGCGCCACGCACGCCCTCGCCCATCGCCACGACACGGACTTCATCGCCGTATTTCTCGCCGAACAGCGCCATCGCGCCTTCGGCGATCGCATCGTCGACGCTCATCAGCCTCGTGGTAACCGGCGAATTCTGCAGCACGATCTCGTTTGCCATATCCTCGACGATCTTCAGCTCCTCGGCCGACATCGGCTTCGGATGCGAAACGTCGAAGCGCAGGCGCTCGGGCGCGACCAGCGAACCCTTCTGGGCAACATGGGTGCCGAGCACTTCGCGCAGCGCCTCGTGCAGCAGGTGGGTCGCAGAATGGTTGGCGCGCAGCCGCGAACGGCGGGCATGATCGACCGTCAGCACGACCGCATCGCCGTCCTTGAACACGCCGTCGACGACCGTACCCTGATGCACGAACAGGCCTTCGCCCCTCTTCTGCGTATCTGAAATCTCGATCTTGCCGTGGTCGGACGAGATCACGCCGGTATCGCCCATCTGGCCGCCGGATTCGCCGTAGAACGGCGTCTGGCTGACGACGATCTGCACCTTGTCGCCGGCCGACGCCTCGGCAGCGACAGCGCCGTCCTTGACGATTGCCTGCACGACACCCTCGGCCGTCTCGGTATCGTAGCCGAGGAATTCGGTGGCGCCGTGTTTTTCCTTGAGCTCGAACCAGACGGTTTCCGTCGCCTTCTCGCCGGAACCGGCCCAGTGCGAGCGGGCTTCGGCCTTCTGGCGCTGCATCGCATCGGTGAAGCCGGAGATGTCGACGCCGATCTCACGGGCACGCAGTGCATCCTGCGTCAGATCGAGCGGGAAGCCGTAGGTGTCGTAGAGCTTGAAGGCGGTCTCACCATCCAGCATATCGCCCTTGGCAAGATCCGTCGTCGCGTCCGACAGAAGCGACAGGCCGCGTTCCAGCGTCTTGCGGAAGCGGTTTTCCTCGAGCTTCAGCGTTTCCGAGATCAGCGCCTCGGCGCGCACCAGTTCCGGATAGGCGCGGCCCATCTGCTGCACCAGCGTCGGCAGCAGCTTGTAGACCAGCGGCTCCTTGGCGCCGAGCAGCTGCGCATGGCGCATGGCGCGGCGCATGATGCGGCGCAGCACATAACCGCGACCCTCATTCGACGGAAGCACGCCGTCGGCGATCAGAAAGGCCGAGGAGCGCAGGTGGTCGGCGATGACGCGGTGGCTGGCGCTGCCTTCAGCCTTGACGCCCATCGTATCCTCGATGGTGCCGATAAGCGTGCGGAAGAGATCGGTGTCGAACACGCTCTGAACGCCCTGCAGAATGCAGGCCATGCGCTCCAGCCCCATACCGGTATCGATCGACGGGCGAGGCAGCGGGTTGCGAACGCCAGGCTCGGTCTGCTCGAACTGCATGAAAACGAGGTTCCAGAATTCCAGGAACCGGTCGCCATCTTCCTCCGGTGAGCCCGGAGGGCCGCCCCAAACATTCTCACCCTGGTCGATGAAGATTTCCGAGCACGGGCCGCAGGGGCCGGTATCGCCCATCTGCCAGAAATTGTCGGAGGTCGAGATGCGGATGATCTTGTCGTCGGAAAAGCCGGCGATCTTCTTCCACAGCGTCGCAGCTTCCTCGTCCTCGGAATAGACGGTCACCAGCAGACGGTTCTTCGGAAGGTCGAAGCCTTCGGTAACGAGCTTCCAGGCAAGCTCGATCGCATTCTCCTTGAAATAGTCGCCGAAGGAGAAGTTGCCGAGCATCTCGAAGAAGGTCAGGTGGCGTGCAGTATAACCGACATTGTCGAGGTCGTTGTGCTTGCCGCCGGCGCGCACGCATTTCTGCGAAGTCGTCGCCGTCGAATAGGGACGCTTTTCGAGGCCGGTGAAGACGTTCTTGAACTGCACCATGCCGGCATTGGTGAACATCAGCGTCGGGTCGTTGCGCGGCACGAGCGGGCTCGACGGAACGATCTCATGGCCGTTCTTCTTGAAATAGTCGAGGAAGGTCGACCGGATATCGTTCACACCGCTCATGCTATGCCCTTCAATGCTGCCGGAGGCAGGTAATTTAAATTCATCGGCTTTTAACGTTCACCCCCGCCGCTGTCCAGCAGACAAACAAAACCGGCCGCATTCTCATCAGGAATGCGGCCGGCTGGAACTGTCCGATGAGTTTAGGCGCGAAAATTACATTTCCGCAGTGGCATCGCCATCGCCGTCATCGGGGTCCGGTCCACCGTTCTGCAGGAAACGGTCGGCGATCAGGCCGGCATTCTGGCGCAGCGACAGTTCGATCTCGCGGGCGAGGTCCGGATTGTCGCGCAGGAAAGTCTTGGCGTTTTCACGGCCCTGGCCGAGACGCTGGCTGTTATAGGAGAACCAGGCGCCCGACTTTTCGACGATGCCGGCCTTGACGCCGAGATCGACCAGTTCGCCGGTCTTGGAAACACCCTCGCCATACATGATGTCGAACTCGACCTGCTTGAAGGGTGGCGCCATCTTGTTCTTGACGACCTTGACGCGGGTCTGGTTGCCGATCACCTCTTCGCGCTCCTTGACAGCGCCGATGCGGCGGATGTCAAGGCGCACGGAAGCATAGAATTTCAGCGCATTGCCGCCTGTCGTCGTTTCCGGCGAGCCGAACATGACGCCGATCTTCATGCGGATCTGGTTGATGAAGATCACCATAGTGTTCGACTTCGAGATCGAAGCGGTGAGCTTGCGCAGCGCCTGGCTCATCAATCGTGCCTGCAGGCCGGGAAGGCTGTCGCCCATTTCGCCTTCGATTTCGGCGCGCGGCGTCAATGCCGCAACCGAGTCGACGACGAGAACGTCGACGGCGCCGGAGCGCACCAGCGTATCGGTGATTTCAAGCGCCTGCTCGCCGGTATCGGGCTGCGAGATCAGAAGGTTCTGCAGGTCGACGCCAAGCTTGCGGGCATAGACGGGATCGAGCGCATGTTCGGCATCGACGAAGGCGCAGATGCCGCCCTTCTTCTGCGCTTCGGCAATCGTCTGCAGTGCAAGCGTCGTCTTACCGGAGCTTTCCGGCCCGTAGATTTCGATGATGCGGCCCCTCGGCAGGCCACCAACGCCGAGTGCAATATCGAGACCAAGCGAGCCGGTCGAGATCGTCTCGATCTCGACAACATTCTCGTTGGAGCCGAGTTTCATGATCGAGCCCTTGCCGAACGACCGCTCTATCTGTGAGAGTGCCGCTTCAAGCGCCTTGCTTTTGTCCACCGATTTGTCCTCTACCAGCCGCAATGAATTCTGAGACATCCGATCCACCTTTAGGTTATTGAAGCCGCTCAAGCAATGTCGAGTTTGTACCCTATTTGTTCCATTTTCGCAATAGGCGATCAAACAGTTGAAAGAAAAAGGTAAAACGACACGTGTTCTGCATTTGTTTTATCGATGAAAAGCAACGGCTTAGGCCAAAAGTGCCGACTCGGCCGCGGCAGGGCGCACCGTATCGATTCGTCCTTCGGGCATCGGGAGAGCGGATCGGATGAAGAAAAAGATTCTTGTTCTCGGCGGCGCCCATATCGACCGGCGCGGCCGCATCTGCGGCGAGACGGCGCCTGGCGCCAGCAATCCCGGCACCTGGTTCGAGGAGCCGGGCGGCGGTGGTTTCAATGCGGCGCGCAACCTGGCAAGGCTCGGTTTTCAGGTGACGATGATCTCGCCGCGCGGCGGCGATCCGATGGGCGAGACGGTCGGAGAAGCTGCCGATTTCGCCGGCATCGACGACCGGCCCTTCGTCTTCCTCGACCGCAAGACGCCGAGCTACACGGCAATCATCGAGAAGGACGGCAATCTGGTGATCGCCCTCGCCGACATGGATCTTTACCGCTTCTTCGTGCCGCGGCGTCTCTCCATCCGCTGGGTGCGGGAGGCCTTCGCCGCCCATGATTTCGTCCTCTTCGACGCCAACCTGCCGGAGGAGACGATCGCGGCGATCGTCGCAAAGGCCCGTTCGCTCGCCAAGCCCGTAGCAGCAATCGCCATCTCGCCCGCCAAGGTCGTCAGGCTGAGACCCTGCATCGGGGGTATCGACTACCTGTTCCTGAACGAAGCCGAGGCCGCTGCTCTTACGGGCGAGCGGCCGGAAGAGGCTGCGGGCTGGCCGCCGTTGCTGAACGAGATCGGCATCAGGAACGCCGTCGTCACCCGCGGCCGGCGCGAGCTCGTCGCGCTTTGCGAGGGCCGCGCCGTGACGCTGCAGCCGCCGATTGCCGACACCGTCGCCGATGTTACGGGTGCCGGCGATTCACTTGCGGCCGGCACGCTCGCCGCATTGATATCAGGCCTGCCGCTCGAAGAGGCCGTCCGCCACGGCACCGCGGCCGCCACGCTGACCGTCCAGTCGCAGCATGCCGTGAACGAAAATCTGACACCCGATCTGCTGAATGAAGCGCTTGCCCTTGTTCCCAAGGTCAGAATTCTGCATTGAAGTGGCCGATTAAATAGTTTGAGCATGATGTCGCCCGAAAGCCGCTCGCACTTCGGCATCATGCTCAGTCGATCACAGGACAAGACCATGACTAAGCCCATCTCCCCTCTTCTGCCGATCGCCTATTCGAAGGAAGTCGCCAGCGCCAAGCAGCGCGGCGCGCCGCTGGTGGCGCTGGAATCGACGATCATCACCCACGGCATGCCCTATCCCGGCAATATCGAGATGGCCCGCAGCGTCGAGGCCATCATTCGCGAACAGGGTGCGGTGCCGGCAACGATCGCCGTCATTCACGGCACGCTGCATATCGGCCTCGAAGCTGCGGAACTGGAGCAACTCGCCAAGGCGACCGAAGTGATGAAGGTGTCACGCGCCGATCTCGCCTTCGCCATCGCCGAGCGCCGCACCGGCGCCACCACGGTCGCGGCGACGATGATCGCGGCGGCGCGCGCCGGCATCCGCGTCTTTGCCACAGGCGGCATCGGCGGCGTGCATCGCGGTGCCGAGGAAAGTTTCGATATATCAGCCGATCTCGAGGAACTGGCGCGCACCGGCGTCATCGTCGTCTGCGCCGGCGCCAAGGCGATCCTCGACATTCCGAAGACGCTGGAAGTGCTGGAAACCCGCGGCGTGCCTGTCGTCACCTATGAGAGCGAGGAATTCCCCGCCTTCTGGTCGCGCTCCTCGGGCATCCGCAGCCCGCTGTCGCTGAACAGCCCGGCCGCGATCGCCAATTTCCAGACGGTTCGCGAACAACTCGGCATCGACGGCGGCATGCTCGTCGCCAATCCGGTCCCGGAGGCCGACGAGATCGCGAGCGAGGAGATGGAAATCTATATCGAGCGGGCGCTCGACAGCGCCGAACGCGACGAAGTCACCGGCAAGGCGGTCACACCCTATCTTCTGTCGACCATCTTCGACCTGACGGACGGCCAGAGCCTGAAGACCAACATCGCGCTCGTCGAAAACAACGCGCGACTTGCCGCTGAAATCGCGGTGGCGCTGGGTGAATGAGGGGTAATGCGGGTTGGCCGGAATCGCCTTGCTAGATAGCTGGTGCCGCTCCAGCCCCGCTCTGCCCTGCCGGGCATCTCCCCCACAGGTGGGGAGATGACAAGCGGCTAAGGCTTCCCGCCACATCAACGTCTCGCTGCATTACAATGGATACTTGGTTGGGGAATCCGGTGCGCCCAGCCGATCTCCCCACCCGTGGGGGAGATGCCCGGCAGGACAGAGGGGGGGCCAACACGGCACGACCTCTCCGTCAAACCTCCCTCACCCGTCCAACGTCTCCTTCACCACAACAGCAAGCTGCTTCAGCGAGAAAGGCTTCGGCAGGAAGCCGAATTTCGCCTCCGGCGGCAGGTTGCGGGCAAAGGCATCTTCGGCGTAGCCCGAGACGAAGATGAACTTCATGTCGGGATAGGTCTTGCGCAGCTCGCGCAGCAGCGTTGGGCCGTCCATTTCGGGCATGACGACGTCGGAAACGACGATATCGACCTTGCCGTCGAGTTCTTCCAAGATGGCCAGCGCCTCGACGCCCGAGCCCGCCTCGTGCACGGTGTAGCCGCGCGTTTCCAGCATGCGTTTGCCGCCGCGACGCACCGCCTCCTCGTCCTCGACGAGAAGAATGACGGCCGATCCCGTCAGGTCCTCCGGCTGCTGCCGCGATACCGGCAGCGGCACCACTTCGGCCCCGGCGATGGCGCCGTCGATCGAGCCTGCTTCGGCGGCCACCGCCGGCTCCGGAATATGGCGCGGCAGGAAGACGCGGAAGGTCGTGCCTTTGCCGACTTCGGATTCCGGCTGGATATAGCCCCCAGACTGCTTGACGATGCCATAGACCATGGCGAGGCCAAGTCCCGTGCCCTTGCCGACATCCTTGGTGGTGAAGAAGGGCTCGAAGATCTTGTCCATGATCTCGGGCGCGATGCCGGTGCCGTTATCGGCGACTTCAACTAGCACCATGTCCTCGGCCGGCATGTAGGAGTAATTGAAGGCCGAGACCTCGGCGGCGGTCAGATTGCGGGTGCGCAGTGTCAGCGTGCCACCCTCGGGCATCGCGTCGCGCGCATTGACGCAGAGATTGATCAGCACTTGCTCGAACTGCGAAAGGTCTGTTTTGACAGGCCAGAGGTCGCGGCCATATTGCACGTCGAGCTTGACATTGGTGCCTGAGAGCAGCCGGTCGACCAGCATGCGCAGGTCGCCGACGACATCGGTAAGGTTCAGCACCGAAGGCCGCATCGTCTGCTTGCGCGAGAAGGCGAGCAGCTGGCGCACCAGCACGGCGGCGCGGTTGGCGTTGCGCTTGATCTCTATCAGGTCGGCGAAGCTGGCATCGGCCGGCCGCGCCTGCAGCAGCAGGTGGTCGGAGGAAAGCAGGATCGCCGTCAGCACGTTGTTGAAATCATGCGCGATACCGCCGGCGAGCGTTCCCACAGCATTCATCTTCTGCGTCTGCGCCATCTGCGCTTCCAGCGCCTTCTGCTCGGTCACCTCGACGGCATAGACGATCGCCGCCTCCTCTGGCGCCTCGTCGCTCTGGTCGATGACGGCATTGACATAGAAGCGGAAATAGCGCGCCTCGTCGGTCGGCGTCCGGGTGTCGAGGGGCGCGATGTCGCCCTGGCGGTCCTTGGCCGCCGCCAGCGCCGCGGCCAGCTGTGGCCGGTCGCTCTCCTGCACGATGGTTTCAAGATGCGGCGCCTTTTCGAGGTCGTCGCGCGAGACGACGCCGGAGAACATCTTCAGGAACGGCGCGTTGGTCCGCAAGATGCGCCCGTTGCCGTCGACCGAGGCGATCGCCATTGGCGTATTGTTGAAGAAGCGCGTGAAGCGCATGGCGGCGGCCGAAGCGGACTGGCCGCCGGCATCGCTCTTTTCACGCGCCAGCACGATCGTCCGGCTTTCGCCGGGTGCGCCGTCGCGCATCGAGGTAACACTATGGATGATCTGCACCGGCAGGCTCTGGCCGTTGCTCTTGCGCAGGTCGAGATCGAGCGTCACGGTCTTCTTGAGACCCGGTTCGGCCTGCACCGACTGGATCAGCGCCAGTCCTTCGCCCGCCACCACGTCGCCGATCGTCATCGAGCCCGGCACGAACTTGGTGAGGTCGAGGCCGAGCCACTCGGCAAGCGTCGCATTCAGGTAGAAGATCTCGCCCTTCCTGCCGGCGGAAAAGAAGCCGGCTGGCGCATGGTCGAGATAGTCGATCGCGTTCTGCAATTCCTTGAAGAAGCGCTCCTGGTCGTCGCGCTCCGTGGTGATGTCGGTGATCTGCCAGATCTGCAGCGGCTTGCCGCCGTTTTCCTCCGGCTGCAGCAGCCGCGCCTTCAGCCGGTACCAATGCGCGCCGGAGCTGTTGCTGCCAGGCCCGACGGCGCGCAGCAGGCGAAATTCCTCCCGGCCTTCCTTGCCCTCGCGCAGGCCGTTGACCAGCCTGTAGAGCGCCTCGTTGGATTCGCGATGGCGCGACAGCAGCGTTTCCAGCGTCTGCACCTCGGTCGCCTTGCGCGCGCCGGTCAGCGCGCCATAGGCGGCATTGGCATAGATGATCCGGCCTTTTTCGTCGGTGATCAGCGTACCGTCGGGATGGCTGTTGAGGAAGGCGCGCGCCAGGCTGTCGGACTGGTGCTGCGGCATGACCTCGATAAAGCCGATGACCGAAGACACCAGGAAGAAGATGCCGACCATGGCGAGCACGCCGAGACCGCCAAGCACCACCTCGTTGTCGAGCGACTTTTTGAAGAAGACGAAGGCGCCGGCAGCTGCGATCAGCACGAGCGCCAGCAGAAGAATGCGCAAGACCGTGCCAGAACGCCCCCCACGATCCACAAGTGGTGCGTTATAGTCGTCGGCCTGACGCGGTTTCGTCATATATTCCTCACATAAACCCTACCGCTTCGTAGCACGAACACGAAGCAGGAATCAGGCACTCTTTCCTTCTTAGCAATTTGCCGCGTCGGCAAAAACACCGCTGGCCGGCAAGACTGCTTGAATTCACAGGCAACAGCGCCATCTGCCCCAGAAGCCCACCGCTGCCACCCGCGCGCAAGGTCGCCGGGTGCCAAGCAGCGGAACACGAAATCGCGTTCTCCCGTGACTGGACAGCACCGGCGGCCCTTGCCTAAGGAACGGAAAAGTCGTCAATATGTGCCGAATGCGAAATGGAGTAAGTGACTATGTTGGATGATGTTGTCGGAGCTTATGGCAGCCGTTTCCTGCTTGCGGCCGGTGGCGTCGGTCTGGCGCTTCTCCTGCTCATCATCGTGCTCTGGGTGATCCGCAGCCGGGCGCCCTCGCCCTTCGTACGCGGCGGCCGCAATCGCCAACCCCGCCTGCAGGTGCTGGATGCCGCAGCCGTCGATGCCCGTCGCCGGCTGGTGCTGGTGCGCCGCGACGAGGTCGAGCACCTGATCATGATCGGCGGCCCGAGCGATATCGTCATCGAAAGCCGCATCCTGCCGGCAGCGGCCGAGCAGCCGGAAAGCGCCATCCGCCCTCAGCCCGTCGAGCAGCGTCCGATATCCGTTGCGCGGCCGGAAACGCCACCGGTCTCGCCACCGCGCCCGCCGGTCGCAGCCCGTGTCGAGCCGGCGGCCGAGCCCGCTTTCTCCGCGCCGGCTTCGGCGGAGCCGCGCCCGCGCCCAGAACCGTCGGCCCAACCGCCGGCTCAGCCGGCCGTCGCACCGCCGGTGGTCACGAGCCCTCTTCCAGCAGAGCCGGTGACTGCAGCGCTGTCGGCCGAGCGCGACAATCCTCTGCGCGCCGTCCCACCCCAGCCGCGTCCGCTGGAGCGTCCCGTCGCTCCCCCGGCCGCGCAGCCAGCCCCGTTCCACGATACCTCAAGTGCCGCCGAGATCCTCGATGCCGCCCGCCAGCGCGTGCTGCCGCAGCAGCGCATCGAACCCGAGGTCTCCGCCCCGCCTGTCAAGGACATGCCGGCGGCCGCACGAGCCGCACCGGGTAGCGCCGAAGACGATTCGGCTGCGCAGTCGGCAGCAGCGAGCCGTCTTGATTTCCAGCGGGTGCTGGAACAGGAAATGTCGAACAATCTGACGGCCGAACGCATCGTGCCGGCGCCGGCAAACCAGGCGCCCCGGCCCGGAGCGCCGCAACCCGGAAACCTGCCGCGCCGCGATCCGGAAATGGCCCCGATCACCGGCGCCGATACCGATCTGCAAAAGGAAGTCGCCCGCATCTTCGGCGAGATGAGCGTCAACCGCGACAAGTAACCGGGCGCGACAAGTGAGCGGAAACGCACGTCCGACCTTCCTTCATCACCAAGTTGCATAAAAGCCGCAATGCGGCGACTTTCAGTTCCCGATGCACCAGGGGACTCCATCTTGTGCTGATAATTTGTTATCGCTCCAGTTGAAGAGCGTTGGCGCATCGAGGTCATACTTTGCCTAAGTAAATACCGGTCTCACTCCAGTTTCACCCGTACTGCCGGACAGCGACACGCTGACGGCGTATGAACATGTTCATCGGGTGGTGGCGAGAGACCGGTTTGGCATTGTTGACATGTGCCATGTGCAGCTCCGCTGTCTCAGCTCTTCCGCCGCCCAGAACATCGCCACACCGCGCCCCCAAGGGCTTTCTCACGCACCATCCTGGTGGACTTCCGAACGGAAGACCAACACGATATGTGCAATACCCTTCGGGTCCGATGGACCATTCTGCCGAAAACAGCGCCCCAGCCCTGGATTGTGTGCAGCGGCTGCGGGGGCCTCAGAGCTTTCCGATGCAGCGACAAGATCCGGCTCAACGCCAATGGCCGCAAGCTCGATGCCTGGCTTGTCTACAAATGCTCGACCTGCGAAAAGACGTGGAACCGTCCGATCTTCGAGCGTCGGAATGTTCGCGACATCGATCCCGCAGTCCTCGAGGCGTTGCAGTCCAACGATCCGGATTGGATCCGGGCAGAAGCGTTCAACCTCGAAGCTCTCAGGCGCAAGTCGCAGCGTGTCGACGAGTTTGCTGAATTTGAAATCGCAAAAGAGATGCAGCAGGACATTGCCAATTGGACGAGACTGGAAATCGAACTGATGGTCCAGTTTCCATCCAGCACGCGCCTCGACCGCCTGCTGGCGTCCGAGTTGCAAGTTTCGCGCACCCGGCTACAGGCTCTTCACGATGGTGGCATGCTGCGGACGGATTCGAATCGAGCAGACGTTTTGCGGCGGCGGATCAAGAACGGCACCAGGGTTGCAGTCGACCTCGCCGCCGAGACCGGCCGGGAGCAATGGTGGAGGTCTGTGGCGACCGGAAGTTCACCCTAATTGTAAAAGGCGCCGCGATCTGATCGCGGCGCCTATTTTGCTTTCATGCCTGCATGAAAACTCTCATTCGTCGCGATAGACCTTTTCGCGGCGTTCGTGACGCTCCTGCGCTTCGATCGACAGTGTCGCGATCGGGCGGGCGTCGAGACGCTTGAGGCCGATCGGTTCACCGGTTTCCTCGCAATAGCCGTAGGTGCCGTCGTCGATGCGCTGCATTGCCGCGTCGATCTTCGAAATCAGCTTTCTCTGCCGATCACGGGCGCGAAGTTCGATCGCCCGATCTGTTTCCGACGACGCCCGATCGGCGAGGTCGGGATGGTTTGCGCTTTCCTCGGCCAGATGGTCGAGTGTCTCGCGCGCTTCTCTAAGGATATCATTTCTCCATGCAACCAGCTTGGCCCTGAAATAGGCGCGCTGGTTTACGTTCATGAACTCTTCCTCTTCCGAGGGAACGTAATTGCTAAGATCGATCTTCTCACTCAACGCGATTCTCCTGAAGAACATCTCATCTGGCGGGGTGTATATCCCAAGCGCTAGTCGCGATTCAAGCCAAATACGACAGGTAAACAGATTTTTAAATCTGTCACAGTTTTCGGCTAACAGACTATTTTCTCATCATTATTCCGGCTGTCGTTTTTTGCTTCGCCTTCAAAACGCCGTGTTGTCAGCCGCATTTTGGGCAGCTGGAGCAGCGCTGACGGTTGACGCCGGCCGATTGCAACCGCTACTGAAAAGGCCCGCTGGATCTTGGATTTGCCCATGACCGTACCCCTGCCTCCGCCCAACCGCATCTATCTCCTGCGCCACGCCAAGGCCGCCCAGGCCGAACCCGGACAGCGCGATTTCGACCGGCCGCTCAACGAAAATGGCTTCGGCGATGCCGAAATCATCGCCGACAAGGCCGCCGACAAAGGCTACCGTCCCGATCTTCTGATCAGTTCGACCGCGCTGCGCTGCCGCGGTACCGCCGATGCGGTGTACCGGGCGATGGGCCTTACGCTCGAGGTCCGTTATGTCGACGCGCTCTATAACACCACGGTTGATAACTATCTCGAGATCATCGATGCGCAGGAAGAGGCCGCCGTCATGCTGGTCGGCCACAATCCGACCATGGAGCAGGCGCTGGAGACGCTGATCGGCCACGATGCGATGGTCAGCGCCCTTCCCGGCGGCTTTCCGACGGCAGGCCTTGCCGTGCTCGATTTCGATGCTTCCGCCACCGTGTGGCACCTCACCGATTTCCTGGTCGCCTGAAGTCTTTCTCGCCGCTTCTTTTGCGGGCGGCGCGCTCTCCCTATATTGCGGGGCAGTCACCAACCGGATTAGCGCCTTGCCGCCACGCCTGACATCTTTTGCCGACGATGCCCGCATCGCGTTCGATAATCTCGCCGACCGGGCGAGCGGCCTCGTCAATCCGACCGTGCGGCTCGGTGTCACCGGCCTTTCCCGCTCCGGCAAGACGGTCTTCATCTCCTCGCTCGTCCACAATCTCCTGCATGGCGGCCGCCTGCCGCTGTTCGAACCGGTCCAATCAGGCCGCGTCTCGGCGGTACGGCTGGAGCCGCAGCCCGACGATGCCGTGCCGCGCTTCCAGTACGAGGACCATATCCGTGCGCTGGTGAAGGACCGTATCTGGCCGGATTCGACCCGCGCCATCTCCGAGCTGCGCATCACCCTGGATTATCAGAGCGCCAGCGGCTGGAACCGGTTGTTTTCGCCCGGCCGCCTGTCGATCGATATCGTCGATTATCCCGGCGAATGGCTGCTCGACCTGCCGCTGCTCGGCAAGGATTACCGCACCTTCAGCGAGGAAACGTTGGCACTTGCCGAAACCGGCGTCCGCTCCGAGCTGTCGCGCCCATGGCTGGCGCTGACGCGCGCCACTGACATCCATGCCGGCGCCGACGAGATGATCGCCCGCGACCTCGCCACCGCCTTCGCCGATTATCTCAAAGCCTGCAAGGCCGACGAGCGCTCGCTTTCCACCCTGCCGCCTGGCCGTCTGCTTCTGCCCGGCGATCTCGACGGCTCGCCGGCGTTGACCTTCGCGCCGCTGGCTCTGCCGCCGGACGGGCGTCCCGGCCGCGGCTCGCTCTGGACGATGATGGAGCGGCGCTACGAGGCCTACAAATCGGTCGTCGTCAAACCTTTCTTCCGCGAGCATTTCGCCCGGCTCGACCGGCAGATCGTCCTGGTCGATGCGCTGCAGGCGATGAACCGCGGCCCCGAAGCCGTGCAAGATCTGGAACGCGCGCTGACCGACGTGCTCGCCTGTTTCCGCCCCGGCACCAATTCGCTGCTCTCGTCCCTACTCGGGCGCCGCATCGACCGCGTGCTGGTCGCCGCCACCAAGGCCGATCATCTCCATCATGAAAGCCACGACCGGCTCGATGCGCTGACCCGCCGCCTGGTGGATCGCGCCATCGACCGCATCGGCATGGCCGGCGCCGGCATCGACGTCATGGCGCTTGCCTCTGTGCGCGCCACCCGCGAAGCGACCGTCAAGCGCGACGGCCATGAACTGCCGGTCATCGTCGGCACGCCGATGGAGGGCGAAACAATCGCCGGCGAGCGTTTCGACGGTGAGAGAAAGACCGCGATTTTCCCCGGCGACCTGCCGGAGGATCCGGAAAGCCTGTTCGACCGCATCGCCTCGGGCGAGACCGGCCTGCAGCTGCCCGATGTCAACGTCGTCAGGTTCCGCCCGCCGCATCTCGAAGAAACCGGCGGCGGCATCAAGCTGTCGGTGCCGCATATCCGCCTCGACCGCGCCATGCAGTTCCTGTTCGGAGACCGTCTCGCATGAGCAAGCCACCGTCCGATCCGCCGCGCCGCGCGCCCGCCGCCTTCATCTATGAGGACGAAGCCACCGAGCGGCGTGACAACGGCCGGCAAGGAGGTGAGCGGCGCAAGCCGGAAAGCTTCTCGGAGCATATCGTCGTGACGCCTGATGAAGACGATCCCTTCCTCAATCCCGACAAGGATCTGAGCGCGGTCCCCGTTGCAGCGCCGCGCAAGCGGCGGACCTCCTTCGGCAAGATCGCCGCCGGCGCCTTCGGCATCCTGCTGTCGCTCGCCATCGGCCTCTGGACCGATAGCCTGATCCGCGATCTCTTCACCCGCGCCGACTGGTTGGGTTATGCGGCCCTTGCCGTGCTCGCGGTCGGCATCCTTGCCGTGCTGGCTCTCGTCATCCGCGAAACATCAGGCATGATGCGCCTTGCCACCGTCCAGACGATCAAGGCCGAGGCTGACGCGGCGATGCTTGAAACCCGACCAGTGAAGGCTCGCGCCGTCGTCGCACGCCTCACCGCGCTCCTTTCCGCCAATCCGGAGACGGCAAAGGGTCGCGCGACGCTGAAGGCGACCGAGGGCGAGGTCATCGATCCCCCGCATCTGATGGCGCTAGCCGAACGAGAACTGCTCGCTCCGCTCGACCGCAAGGCCCGGGCGCTCATCGTCAACGCCTCGAAGCGCGTCTCGATCGTCACCGCCGTCAGCCCGCGCGCCGTCGTCGACCTGCTCTATGTGCTCTATGAGGCGGTGCGCCTGATCCGCGCCATGGCCGAGCTGTATGGCAGCCGGCCTGGCACACTCGGCATGTTCCGCCTGCTGCGCGACGTGCTGGCGCATCTGGCCGTCACCGGCTCGATCGCCGTCGGCGACAGTCTGGTCCAGCAGGTGCTCGGCCATGGGCTGGCCTCGAAGCTCTCGGCACGACTGGGCGAAGGCGTCATCAACGGCCTGATGACCGCCCGCATTGGAATCGCGGCGATGGATCTCTGCCGTCCGCTCGCCTTCCGCGCCCTGAAGCGGCCGGGAATCGGTGATTTCATCGGCGATCTCACCCCCTCCATGTCACCGCGCGGCAACAATCCTTGAACGAAGCAGCGATTCCGCAGTTTTCGCCTCCCCTTGCGTAACGCCGAAGGGATTACAGCAGATTCAATGCTTTAGTGACGATTTTCTAAAATCTATGCCGCGCGAAAGCTCTGCGCTGCCTTGCATTTCGGCACAATCGAAAGGAAGGATTAACCATTCTTCGGCAAAACTTGCAGCCAGTTCGTGAGTGGTGTTTGCCAAGGAAAATCCATGTATTCGCGCAAGTTTCTCATCGTATGCGGCCTAGCCGCCGCGGCATTGTCTCCCGTCGCAGATGTCGCACCGGCAGCCACCGCTGCAACCCGTGACAAGGCCTTCTTCGATTCAGTCGCCGGCTCCTGGAAAGGCCCTGGTGAAATCGTCGCCGGCAAGTACAAGGGCACGAAATTCACCTGCAACCTGATCGGCGAGCCCACAGGCGACAGCAGCGCCGGCATCAAGCTCGACGGCACCTGCCGCGTCGGCGTCTTCAAGCAGCCGATGACCGCCGTCATCTCTCAGTCGGGCTCGAGCTACAAGGGCAAATTCCTCGACGGCGCCGCCGGCAAGGGCCTTGACGTCGTCTCCGGCGCCGTCAGCGAGGATACCGTCGTTGTCGGCATCAACCGCGCCAAGCTGAATGGTGCGATGATTGCCCGCGTACGCGACGACAAGACGATGAACGTCACCGTTTCGGTCAAGGTCGAAAGCCAGATGATCCCGGTGATCGGCCTGACGCTGACGCGTCAGGTCGACGAGATGGCCGTCGGTTCCATCCAGTAGACAAATCGCACAGCGGATTTTCCTGAAGCGGCGGGTTTCCCGCCGTTTTCCGTTTTCAGTTTCCCTGCTTCAGGCGCTCAGCCACCACTCGCGGCTGTCGTCGGCGATCTCGATGCCGGTCACGTCGGCATCCGACAGCCAATCACTGACCGCCCTGCCCCTGACCAGAAGACCCGGCGCGATATCGGCAAGCGGCATCAGCACGAAACCGCGATCGGTCATGCGCGGATGCGGCAGCTCCAGCCGCGGCGCATCCTGGATCACGTCGCCATAGGTCAGCACGTCGATATCGAGCGTGCGCGGACCCCAGCGCTCGATGCGCTCGCGTTTCATCTCCCGTTCGATCGACAGGCAGACATCGAGCAAAGCCTCGGGCTCCAGCCTGGTCTCGACGGCGGCGCAGGCATTGAAGAAGAACGATTGGTCGGTCTTGCCCCAGGGCGGCGTGCGATAGAGCCGCGAGACCGCGCTAACCCGGCAGTCGTCCCGTCCGTCCAGCTTCTGCAGTGCTGCAGCCATCGCCTTCACAGGGTCGCCGATATTGCCGCCGAGACCGAGTGTGGCGGATTGCAATGCGGCCTCAGGCAAAGTGCTCAACGCTCACCTGCACGAAATCGAGCACGCCGGGCACCGGCGCGTTCGGCTTGCGCACCGTGATCTTCGCCCGCCGGATCTGCGGGAATGTCTCGCAGAGCCCCTTGGCGATATCGAGCGCCAGGGACTCGATCAGGTAGCGCCGCTTGCCGGTGACGATCTGCTCGATCACGGTAAAGGCGATGCCGTAATTGACGGTATCGTTGATCGAATCGCTTTCCAGCGCCTCGCCGGCGACGACATCGAGCTCGGCATCGACGAAGAAACGCTGGCCGAGGAATTCCTCCTCGTCATGCACGCCGTGGCGCGCGAAGAAGGCGCAGTTCTGCAGCGTGATCGTGTAGGTGGTCATGTCGGCCGCTTCCTCTCGAATTCCTGGCGCGCATTAAGCATAGCATCGGCGATATCGAGCGCATCCCTGTTGATTGCGACATTGTGCACCCGGAAAACCGCAGCCCCTTGAAGTCTGAGCAGCGCGCTGGTCGCAGCCGTCGCTGCATCCCGCCCCTGCACCTCACGCCCTGTCACCGTGCCTAGGAAGCGCTTGCGCGATGTGCCGGCGAGCAGGGGCAGGCCGAAGCGGGAAAGTTCGGAAAACCGCGCCATCAGCTCCAGGTTCTCCTCCGCCGTCTCCTTGGCGAAGCCGAAACCCGGATCGAGCACGATGCGGTCGCGGTTGACGCCTGATGCAGCGGCGATATCAAGCGACCGTTCGAGGAAATGCACCTGATCGGCAATCACATCGACGAGTTTTACCCTGTCGCGGCCGGTATGCATGATGCAGAGTCCGGCTCCGGTCACCGCAGAAATATCGGCGATATCGGGCTCCTTTTGCAGCCCGAAGACGTCGTTGACGATATGGGCCCCGGCACTGATCGCAAGCCGCGCCGTCTCGGCGCGATAAGTGTCGATCGAGATCAGCGCCTGGGTGCGGCCGCGCAACGCCTCGATGACGGGCAGCACGCGCGCCTGCTCCTCGGAAGGGCTGACGGTTGCTGCGTTCGGCCGGGTCGATTCGCCGCCGATATCGATAATGCCGGCACCCTCGCTCACCGCCCGCAGCGCCTGTTCGACCGCCGCATCGACGGTTTCAAAGCGTCCGCCGTCGGAAAAGGAGTCCGGCGTCACGTTGATGATCGCCATGATCACCGAACGACGGCCGAGTTCGATCTCCCGGCCATGGCCGACACGCCATATGCTGCCTTCGAGCCCTGTCACCAGACTTATCCCATTGATGACGAAAAAAGCGCCATCTGATATTGCGCTTGGGGTGGCTATGCCCCAAGCTCCTGCCGATTTCAACACGGGTTGCGTTCAGAATGCCGCTTGCAGTGCGTTATATGGTCGTTCCTATCGCCTTTTCCATTGCTCTTTCCCTTTGCAGCCCGTCGGCAGCCGAAGTGATCGCATCGAAAAGCTATTCCTATTTCGACATTCGCGGTAAAACTGCGGATGAACTCGACCGCGAGCTCAGCCGGCGCGGCCCGACGGCGAGCGGTTCCTCGGCACGCCATCCCGGCGCTACGAAGATCCGCTTCGGCGGTGAGGCAACCTATATTCAGAATAACGGGCGCTGCCGTGTCGGCAACGTCAAGGTCACGGTCCACACCCAGATCATCCTGCCGCGCTGGAGCAGCCGCAAGGGCGCCAGCAAGGAGCTGTCGATGATCTGGGACGCGCTGTCGAGCGATATCAAGCGCCACGAGGAGCGCCATGCCGAGATCGCCCGCGACCAGGCCCGCGCCATGGAGCGAGCCATTCGCGCGCTGCCGCAGCAGCGCAGCTGCGAAGCCATGCAGGAACTCGTCTCCGACGAATCAGCTCGCGGTATAGAGGAGCACGACCGGCAGCAGGCGCGATTCGACCGGGTCGAGGCGGTCAATTTCCAGAAGCGGATGCTGAGGTTGCTGAACAATCGAATCAACGGTCGAGCCGGCGCAAAATAAGGCTTTTTCAGTCTGATTGCGAGCGGAAACCCTTAGCTGCATAACGAAACTTGTGCGAAACTTGCACGCTCCCCAGCGTTTTACTGGTCATTTTTCATCCTGGCAGACTCAACCGGAACGCGTTAATATGAACACATTCGAAAGTTCAGGTACGGCATCTGCACTTTCATCGCTGGGTTCTCCTGGCGCGTTCCGAAGCCGCGGATGTTCCTCCCTCATCCGTAGGTAATGCGCCCGCCTCGCCTCGCTCGCTCTAGCGCGCGAGGCGTCTTTTTTTTTCGAATTTTTCGGCGACGTTTGAAGCGCAGTACGCGTCAGGCCTGGCGTTCCGGCACGTGCACCACCAGCCCGTCATAGACAGCCTTCATCCGGATCTGACAGGAAAGCCGCGAGGTCGGGCGCACATCGAAGGCGAAGTCGAGCATGTCCTCTTCCATCGCTTCCGGCTGCCCGACCTTCTCCGTCCACTCCTCGTCGACATAGACATGACAGGTCGCGCAGGCACAGGCGCCGCCGCATTCCGCTTCGATGCCGGGCACCGAATTGCGCACGGCATTCTCCATCACGGTGGAGCCTTGGTCGACGTCGAGGTCGAAGCGCGTGCCGTCGAAGGCGACGATGGTAAGTTTTGGCATCAGGACTATTTCCGGTCTTCAGGTGGGTGGGCGGATTTTCTTCCGACAATTCGACGCATCAGTCAATATTGGGGAAATTCGCCACAGCCTCGCAGATCGGGCCTTCGTCCGCCGTCTTCAAAGCGTCATAAGGCACGTCGCAAAAAGACCCGCGGTTCCGCAATGGAACAACGGGCCTCGTTCGAACGGTATCTTATGCACTTTGCCCAAAAGTGCGCAGCGGTTTTGGGACAACGAGATGCATCGAATAAAACTTGGAGATCAGCCGCGGCAGAGCTTCAGAATGAAATTCTCGGCGTCGATGACGGCGGCACCGAGCGCTGCCGTCGCGCCGGCATCGCCACCGTTTTCCTCGACGGCTTCCGCTGTCTGAGACACGCGGAACGCGCCGACCGAGCTTGCCGCGCCCTTCAGCCGGTGCGCGGCTGCGCCGATCCGGATGGTTTCGCCGCTGGCAATATCCTGAAGGCATGCGCGGGCTTGGCGCGCAAACATCTGAAGGACTTCGAGTTCCAGCGTCTTGTCGCCCATCGTCTGCTTTGCGAGATGGACCAGATCGATCGGCCGGACCTTCGAGGGACACGGTCCCTTTGCATTATCAGGCGCCTCGAATACGATGTTCAATGCTGCCATCTGGGCTGCCATTGCCAATTCTCCCGTCTCTGTCGTCCGCAGTTGCAACAGTTCTGCGACAGGAGGGTGGCCATCACGTTAAATTCCGGCACAGTCAGGGCGGAAATCTCGCCATATGGTTAACATCCGTTAAATATCCCTAAACTATTGGCTTTTAAGCCGCGCCTAGGATTCAAAGGTGTTAACAAAGGGTTAACGCGCCATGAATCTCAAGCCTTCATTAATTGTGTGAAGAGCCCAGATGTGTCACTACGATACTGGTGGAGCGGGTTTATGGTACGCGCCTTTGCCGAGCGAGTGGATAATGGTAGTGTTTTGATACCTTCCGTTTGAAAAAGCGGCTATCTACTCTGAAATGACATGCTTATCCGTCCTTCGTTGGGATGGAAGGCTGGAACGGCAAAGTTGTTCCCGGGTGAGGCGGAAGCCCAGGAAGCGCTGTCGGACTGGCTGACAGTAACGAGGCATAACCGAATGGCGAACAACAAATATAACGAGTCAATTGAGGACAAGGCGTTCAAGGCATTGGACGAGGCGCTCCAGATCGACTTTAGCAAGGATAACGTACCGTCTCGCCGCGGCGACGCGCCCCAGGCCCCGGAGGCTAATGTGTCTGATCCAGTAAATGCGCGTAACCAGCAGGCCCAGGAAGAAGCGCAGCGCCGCAGCCGCCGCGGTGCCGCCGGCGAGCAGGCTTCCAGGGGTCCGGCCTTCGCGCCCGCCAACGATGCCAGCCGCAATACGCCCGCCTCGATCCTGAAATCCTTTGACGGCGCCTCCAGCCGCTCGGCGGTGCGCACCGCCACCCTGTTTTCCGTGCTTTGGGTTATGGCCGGCCTTGGCCTGATGTCGCTGCTTTATGCTCCGCAGATCTGGCAGATCCGTTCGCTCGCCGATCTCGTCGCCCTGCCCGGCGTGATCGCCGGCCTCGTCGGCATCATCATTCCCGTGATGATGTTCTATGCCTTCGCCATCATGATCTCCCGCGCCCAGGACATGCGCAACGCCGCCCGCTCCATGGCAGAGGTGGCGTTGCGCCTGGCAGAGCCGGAAACCATCGCCTCCGAGCGCATCATGACCGTCGGCCAGGCCGTGCGCCGTGAGGTCTCGGCCATGAATGAAGGCATCGAGCGCACCATCGCGCGTGCCTCCGAGCTGGAAACGCTCGTCCATTCCGAAGTCAATGCGCTTGAACGTTCTTATGCGGACAACGAGTTGCGCGTTCGCGGCCTCGTCCACGAACTCGGCTCCGAACGCGAGGCGATCGTCAACCATGCCGACCGTATCCGCACCTCGATCGGCAGCGTGCACGACCAGTTGAAGGAAGAGCTGTCGCTTGCGACCGAAGAGATCGCGGTGCGGCTGGCCACATCGGGCGAAGCCTTCGCCTCGCTGATCGATACACGCGCCGCAACGATCCTGGAAAAATCGGACAGCGCCTTGCAGTCGATGGGCAGCCTGCTCGCCGCCAAGACCGATACCCTGCTGCAGACCCTAAACGCATCGGGTTTTGCGCTGGCCACCGAATTCGACAACCGCCTCGAAGCCCTCTCCGTCAATCTCAACGATCATGGCGAAAGGCTGCTCAGCCAGTTCGAGACGCGCGCCTCGACCATGGACAGCAGCACCGAAAAGCTGAATGCGGCGCTGAACGAGCGTACGCACCAGCTCAACGAGATCCTGATCGCCCGCACCCGCGAGATCAATGAGAGCCTGACGTCAGGCGAACGCACCATCGGCGGCACGCTCGACGACGTGCTATCGAAGCTGAACAACGCGCTCGACGAAAAGGGCGCAAGCTTCCGCCAGAGCCTGCAGACCACCGCCGACGACGCCGTCATGGATCTCGACGTGCGCTCCGGCTTCTTCGAGGAGCGGCTGCAGACGACCGTCGCCCAGCTGTCGACCGCCTTCGACGAACGCGTCTCCGAATTCACCAGCGCCTTCGACAAACGCACCGGCTCGCTCGACACCAAGCTGATGGAGAGCCTCGCCCGTATCAACGAGACGCTGACCGGCGGATCGGATTCGATCGACGGCATCCTGAATTCCGGCATCGACCGCCTTGGTTCGTCGATGACCGACCAGTCGCTGGCGCTCGCCACCGCGCTCGCCACCGGCCACGAAGTGCTGGAAAGCACGCTCGGTAACCGGGCGGACGAAATCACCACCGCACTCACCAGCCGCACTGGCGAGCTGACCTCGGCGCTGCAGAGCGCGACCTCGGAAATCGCGCTGACGCTTGCGACCGGCACCTCCGAGCTGCAGAACAACCTTCAGACACGCTCGGCCGAATTCCGCGACACGCTGCGCACCACCACCACCGATCTGACGACTGCCGTTGCCGCTGGCACCGAGCAGGTGACCACGGCCTTCGGCGGTCGCGCCGAGGAACTGAGCGGCGTGCTTGCCGCCCGTGCGGCCGAAATCAGCGAGGCGCTCGGCACGGCCCATGGCCGTATCGACAGCGTCATGGCAGAGCGCGGCGGCGCACTGGTCGAGGCGCTGACCACCCATCACGGCCGCTTCGAGGAAGCGCTGACGACCCGCTCCGACGCCATCATCAATGCCGTCTCCGACACCCATGACCGTCTTGCCGAGACGCTCGACGAAAAGTCGATGGCGCTCGCCATCTCTCTGAACGAGAGCCAGGCCCGCATCGAGGACACGCTCGAGACCCGCTCCGAGGCCTTCCTCAACGCCGTGTCTGGCACCCATCATCGCCTCTCCGAGACGCTCGACGAGAAGGCGATGGCGCTCGCCATTTCGCTCAGCGAAAACCAGGCCCGCATCGAGGATACGCTCGAGACCCGCTCCGAGGCCTTCCTCAACGCCGTGTCTGGCACGCATGATCGCCTGTCGGAAACGCTGGACAGCAAGGCGGCGGCCCTGACGACCTCGCTCGACGAGCGCCATGCCCGCATCGAGGATGCGCTTGGAACGCGCGCCGAGGCACTGCTGAACACTGTATCCGGCACGCGCGATCGTCTTGCCGAGACGCTCGACGAGAAGGCGATGGCGCTCGCCATGTCCTTGAACGAGAGCCATGCCCGTATCGAGGAGACGCTGGAAACCCGCTCCGCCGCCCTGCTGAACGCTGTCTCCGGCACCCATGATCGTCTCTCGGAGACTCTGGACGGCAAGGCGGCAGCTTTTGCCACCTCGCTGAGCGAAGGCCAGGCCCGTATCGAGAATACGCTCGAAAGCCGCTCCGCAGCGCTGCTGAACGCCGCCTCCGGCATCCATGATCGCCTCTCCGAGACGCTGGACGAAAAGGCGATGGCACTCGCCATTTCGCTCAACGAAACCCAGACGCGTATCGAGGACACGCTGGAAACCCGTTCGGCGGCCCTGCTGAATGCGGTCTCCGGCACGCATGATCGCCTCTCCGAGACGCTGGACGAGAAGGCGATGACGCTCGCCATCTCGCTCAATGAGAGCCAGTCGCGGATCGAAGACACGCTGGAAGCACGCTCCGAAGCCTTCCTCAAGGCCGTGTCCGGTACGCACGACCGTCTCTCGGAAACGCTCGACGAAAAGGCGACGGCGATCGCCGCCTCCCTGAACGAGGGCCAGAGCCGCCTGCAGGACACGCTGGAGAGCCGCTCGGAATCCTTCCTGAATGCGGTCTCTGCCACCCACGACCGCCTGTCCGAGACACTCGACGATCGGGCGATGGCGCTTGCCATCTCGCTGAACGAGAGCCAGAGCCGTCTCGAGGAGACGCTGACAACAGGCGCCGATGCGATCACCAATGCGGTCTCCGGCACGCATGTCGGCCTGAACGGTGTACTCGACCAGAAGGCCGCCGCCCTCGCCACCTCGCTGAGCGAAGGCCAGGCCCGCCTCGAGGAAGCCTTGGGCCACCGCACCGCCGCGATCATCGGCGCCGTAACGGCAACCCACGATCGGCTCACCGATACGCTCGACGAAAAGACCATGGCGCTCGCCATTTCGCTCGATGATAACCAGAGCCGCTTCGACAGTGTGCTCGAAGCCCGCAGCAACGCCATCATGGAGGCCGTCTCCGGTGCCGAGGCACGAGTCGCCGGCGCCTTCTCCGACAAGACCGATGCGATCCGCACTGCCTATACCGATAATCAACAGCGGCTCGAAAATGCGCTTTCTGAACATAGCGCCGCCCTCTCGGGCGTTCTCGATGCTGGCGGCAACCGCTTTGAGGATCTCGTCGGCGGCTTGACCGGCCGCATCGAAGGCCGTCTGACCGATGCCCATACACGGCTCGGAGGCCTCGCCGACGAAGCCGCGGCTCGTATCGAGGGCGGGCTCGCCTCTGCCCATGAGCGCATCCGTACGACGCTCGAAGACCGCGCCAACGCCATCGACCTATCGCTGAACCAGGCCCATGCGCTGATCAGCGATACGCTGGCCGAACAGGCGACCAGCATCGGCACCTCGGTGGCGACGAGCGTCGGCATGCTCGAATTGTCGCTGGAGCACCGTGAAGCCGCGATCCGCCAGGCGATCGATGCCGGCGCCCAGACATTGGAAGATCGCATGCATGCCGGCGCGGGCCAAATCGCCGGCCGCTTCCAGGAGGCGGCAAATGCGATTTCGAGCTCCACCCAGGATTTCTCCGCCCACCTCGATCGGTCGGTCGAAAGCCTGACGGGCCGTTTTGAAGAAACCGGGGCGCGTGTGGAAGCCGGCCTTGCGGCGATCGAGACCCGCATCCGCGACGGCGTCGGCGGCGTTGCCGAAAGGGTCGAAGCGGCCAGCGGCCAGCTGTCGGGCGTGCTTGCCGACGGCGTCTCTCGTATCGGCGCGCTCAGCGACGACGCCACGCAGCGCATCTCGGCGACGCTCGAAGGCAGTGCCGCAAACCTCACCCAGGCGATCGACAACCGCACTGCCAATCTGGCCGAGACGCTGGACAGCCGCACGACCAGCCTGACCGACGCTATCGACGGCCGCACCGCGAGCCTCGGCGAAACTCTCGACCGCGGCAATGAACGCATCGAGGAACGCCTCTCCACCATGGACCGTGCGTTGACCGTCGGCCTCGAGGCCGTCAACCGCACCATCGAAGGCAAGGCCGCCGGTCTCGCCTCGACGCTGCGCAGCGCGGTTGCCGACGCAGCCCAGGGAATGGAAGGCGAAGCCACGAGAACCACCGAACTGCTTGGCAAGACCGGCCAGCAATTCGCCGAGGATCTCAATACGAAAAGCGACGAATTCACCCGCACAATGGATGAGCGCTCGTCGCAGATCGTAACCCGCGTCGCCGAAGCGCAGAACCGGCTGGCAAGCCAGGCCGCTGCCGTCGCCCAGACATTCTCGGAAGCCGGCAACGCCATCGTCAACAAGGTCGCCGAAGCCGAGACCATCGTCGGCACGCAGGTCAATGCCATCTCCAAGGTGCTGTCGGATGCCGGCCAGTCTCTGGAGACACGCGGCAACGCCATCCGCTCGACACTGTCGGGCGCCGGCAGCGAGATTTCCGCCACCATGGCGGATGTCGACCGGGCGCTCGAAGCACGCAGCAGCGCCATTCGCACCAACCTCGAAGAGCGTGCCCGCGAGATCGATACGACGTTCTCCGATATCGACCGGGCGCTCGAAGCACGCGGCAACTCGATCCGCTCGACGCTCGAGGAGCGCACGCGCGACCTCAACTCGATGCTATCAGGCCGTTCGGTCGAATTGACGCGCATCCTCGACGAAACGGCCCGCCCGATCATCGACCGCTACACCGATGCCGGCGAGCAGGCCGCCGCCCGCATTACCGCCGCGGCCAACCTCAGCGCCGACCGCCTGCGCGCCGAAAACGAAGCGCTCGCCAGCGCCGTTGCCGCCCGCACCGAGAATGTCGCCAATGCCGTCAGCGCCATAGAGAACAGCCTGGTCGGCAACGTCAACGGCCTCGTCGAGCGCATGTCGGAAAGCAGTGCTGCAATGGCGATGATGATGAACCGCGCCGCCGAGCAACTGGCCAGCGTCGACGGCCGTCTCGGCGATACCACCACACGCTTTGCCGACTCCGCCACCAAGGCCGCTGAAATGGTCTCCGCCTCGACCAGGCTTCTCGAAGGCAAGGTCGACCGCCTCTCCGACATCTCGGGCCAGACGCTGGCACAGGTCGGCGGCATCATCGGTCGCTTCGACGAACACTCCAAGGTTCTGACCCAGGCTTCGCAGCTTCTCGGCGCCGCCCAGTCCAACCTCGCCTCGACGCTCGAAGAGCGCGAGAGCGCTCTGCAGACGCTCTCGGTCGGCCTCGTCCAGCGCTCCGCCGAGATCGAAAAGACCATGCAAGGCCTCGGCGGCATGATCGAGACCGTGTTCGAGCGGGCAGAGCAGCGCTCAGCCCAAGTCACCGGCAATCTGCGCCAAGGCGTGCAGTCGTCCTTCGCCGATATCGGCCGCATTCTCACCGAAACCGAGAAGCGCGCCCAGGAAGCGGCAGAGACGATGCGCGAGGCGATCACCCGCGCCGGCGACGAGGCCAATACGACGATCGACGGCACCTTCGCCAATGTCGAGCGCCGCTCCGGCGATCTCTCCAATCGCATTCGCGGCGGTCTCACCGCCTCGCTGTCGGAAGTCGAGCGCATGCTCGGCGAAGCCGGCCGCGCTTCCGACGGCGCCGCCCAGAATATGCGCGAAGCGCTGCGCGAGGCGATCGATGATGCCGTCGGCCGCTTCTCCGGCGCCACCGAAGATATCCGCCGCTCCGCCGCCGACATCCGCAGCGAGCTCGACGCCACCCGCGCCGAACTGAAGCGCGGCGCCTTCGATCTTCCCGAGGAAGCCAAGGAAAGCGCCTCGGCCATGCGCCGGGCCGTCGCCGAGCAGATTAAGGCGCTGCAGGATATCTCCCAACTCGTCGGCCGCTCCAGCCAACAGCTCGAGATCTCCGAACCCGTTGCCCGCACGCTCGCCCAGGTGCAGCCGGCCCCGCGTCCCTCCAAGCCGGTCGCAGCCCAGCCGCCGCAGGCGGCAGCACCCCCGCCGATCGAAGCGACAGGTCTGCGCGGAACGATCGCACCATCTGCGCCGGCTGCCGCCCCCCAGCGCGCCGCGCCGCAGCCTGCCCCCGCTCGCCAGGAAACAGGCCGCCCGGAAACAGGTCGCCAGGAGCCGGCTCGTCCGGAAAGCGGCGGCTGGATCAGCGATCTCCTGCGTGGCGCATCGCGTGAGGAGGCCGCCGACGAGGCCGCGGCCGCCCGTGTTCCGGCCCGCCCGGCGGAAACTGCCGCGCCGGCCGCGCGAAGCAATGACAGCCGCAATCCGCGCCACGTCGTCGAATCGCTGAACTCGCTCTCGGTCGATATCGCCCGCGCCATCGACCACGACGCTTCGGTCGATCTCTGGCGCCGTTACCAGCGCGGCGAGCGCGATGTCTTCACCCGTCGCCTCTACACGCTGAAGGGCCAGCAGACCTTCGACGAGATCAAGCGCAAATATGACCGCGAACCGGAGTTCCGCACCGCCGTCGACCGCTACATCGGTGATTTCGAAAAGCTGCTCGCCGACGTCGCCCGCACCGACCCGAACCGGACGGTGACGCAGTCCTACCTCACCTCGGATACGGGCAAGGTCTACACGATGCTCGCTCATGCCGCAGGCAGGCTCGGCTGAGCCTGACTGGTACCCGCCGATTGGAAAGCCGCTTGACCACGTGTCGGGCGGCTTTCTCTCTATGAAGCGAGTGTTATCCATTCGCCATCCAGCCGCGGAAGCCACTCCCGAATGACCAAGGCCCTTCTGATCATCGACGTACAGAATGCGATCCTCCGCGGAAAAGCCTCGCCAGAGCGGCAGCCTCAAGTCGATGCCGCACTCGACGAGACCGTCGCACGGCTGGCCGCGCTACAGGAAAAAGCTCGGCAGGCGGGCGCGCCGATCGTGCTCGTTCAGCATGACGGCGACAGCGGCCATCGATTGGCTGTCGGCACGCCGGGTTGGGCGCTGCGCGACGAGCTCGCGCCGAGGCAGGCCGAGGTCGTTGTGCGCAAGAAAAGCGCCGACGCCTTCTTCGAGACCGATCTTGCCGAACGCCTGGACGAACGATCGGTCACCCACCTCGTCATCGGTGGATGCATGTCGCAATTCTGTGTCGACACGACAGTCAGGCGAGCCGTGTCGCTCGGATATGACGTGACGTTGATTGCCGATGGTCACACGACCGGCGACACGGCGACCTTGACCTTCTCCGAGATCATTGCCCATCACAACGAAACACTCAATGGTTTCGATGCGGGCAAGGCGACGGTAGAAATCCGCCCCGCCGCCGAGATCGACTTTAGATAATTTTTCGAGCTGCAGGTGACCGGAATTGCCAGGCGGCCCCGGTCTCCTATTTCTTACCGATCGTCCGCTATGTTCCAGTTGTGGACGCAACAATCGAGGCAGGGTGAGACAAAAGGAATCAGCTGTGGATGACCCTTTTTTATTGCCCCCTGTCCTTCATTCCGTCACAAACTTTTCTGATCCGCTCACATCAAAGCGAATGGCTCACTCAAACGACAGAGACAGCAACATTGATGACCAAGACGACATCCAGGCTCCTTGCCACCGCGCTCTCTTCCTTTTTCCTGATGGGCGCTTTCACTCAGGTTCAGGCAGGCCAGGCAAGCTTCGTCGTGGATGTGCAGTCCGGCCAAGTCCTCGAAGGTTCCAACCAGGACGATCTGAACTATCCGGCGTCGCTGACCAAGATGATGACGCTCTATCTCGCCTTCGAAGCCTTGCATGACGGACGCCTCAACTGGGACCAGAAGCTCACCATGTCGGAAAATGCCGAGAGCAAGGAGCCCTTCAAGCTCGCTGTCGGCGCCGGCCGCAAGGTGACGCTGCGCGAAGCGGTCGAAGGAATTGTTGTGCTCTCTGCCAATGATGCGGCTGTGGCGATCGCTGAACAGCTTGGCGGCACCGAACAGGTTTTCGCCAAGGCGATGACCGACAAGGCACACCAGCTCGGCATGAAGGATACGGTCTTCAGGAATCCGTCGGGCCTTCCCGATCCGGAGCAGGTCACCACGGCGCGGGACATGGCGACGCTCGGCGTTTCGCTGATGCGGGACTTCCCCGAGGAGTTCAAACTCTTCTCCATGCGCGGCTTCCAGTTCCGCGGCATGAAGCTGCGCGGCCACAACAACCTCATGTATCGCTACGACGGTGTCGACGGCATCAAGACAGGCTACACCGATGCATCGGGCTACAATGTCGTGACGTCGGCGTTGAAGGATGGCCGCCGCGTGGTCGGCGTCGTCATGGGCGAAAAGACCGCGAGCATACGCGACGACAAGATGGCAAGCTTGCTGGACAGCACCCTATCGCCGTCATCGACCGCCACAGCTTCGACGACGCCAGGCAGCCAGCCGGGCGCGACGATGACGGATTCGCAACCGACGAAGTAGATCAATGAGCGGAGACCTGCCGACAGGTTTTCGCTAGCGCATCGGCCCGAAAAACTCAAAGAGTGAGAGCGTCCTTCATGCGTCCGAAAGGACGCACGGCGCTCTAACGGCTTATCTGAAAGCGACTTCCAGATGCTGCCGGTCTTGCGCGATCACCCTGCAATTCGTTTCGAAACCTTCGCCTTTGATGGCCAGGATGAATTCCGAAGGAATGCCTGATGTGTTGGAGACTGAAATGCCGGCGCTCTCCGATCCAATGGTTTTGACGGTGCAGTCGATGGTTGAGCGTCGATCGTTGAACAGGATCGAACCCGCCTTCAGCACCCGCCGTCGCGCCCCAATGGCGTGATCGGCGTGGATGGAACTCCACGACACGCACCGATTCCGTCCGCCATGCTTGGCCTGATACATTGCCGCATCCGCCTGAGCCAGCAGGGTCTCGATCTCCTTGCTGACGATCGAGAGCGCCGAGGTTCCGAAGCTGGCTGTAACGGTCAGGTCGCCATGATCGCCGCGTATGATCTGAGAGGCGATGGCGGCTCTGAGTTTCTCGGCGACTGCGGCAGCACCTTCCCGATCGACATGCGGCAGGATGACGGCAAATTCCTCGCCGCCAAGACGGCCGAACAGATCACCGGCTCGAAGGGTCGTCTTGCAGGTCGATGCCACCGCCTTGAGGACCTCGTCTCCTGCGGCATGTCCGTGCGTATCGTTCACCTTCTTGAAATGATCGATATCGAAGACGATGCATGAGAGGTCGTGCTTGTGCCGCAGAGCGAGCGAAATGAGCTGCTCGGCTTCCTGCTTGAAGGCACGCCGCGTCATCGCCTCGGTCAGGCTGTCGATCGCGGCCGACTGCATGAGCTCGATGCGGTCCATCGCGGCCCCTGCCAGCTCCTCGAGAATGCCGATATCCCTGTTGCCGAACGATCGTGGCCTGCGGTCGATCGCGCATACCGTCCCGATCAAGTGCCCGGCTTTTGTTCTCAACGGCACACCGGCATAAAAACGAATATGATCCTCTCCCGTCACGGAGGGATGCTGTGAAAACCGCGGGTCCTTGATGGCGTCCTGCACGACAACAGGCATTTCACAGTCCACGACATAGCGGCAGAACGTGTCTTCGCGCGACACCTCGTCGGCCGAGAGGCCGGAGCAAGCCTTGTACCATTGCCGATGTGCATCGATCAGCGACACGATGCCGATGTCGATGGAAAAGATCTCCTTTATCAGGCGTACGATCCGCTCGAAGCCCTCGTCTCTCGGCGTGTCGAGCAGATCGAGCTGTTGCAGCGCAGCCAGGCGATCATTTTCGCGCTGGATCGCCTCCGATGACGATTTCCCGAATACTCGCGCAACCACCATGCAGCATTCCTCCTGAAAGGGACTGTATGATGCGTTCCATAAATTCGTGAAGAAATTGAATACGATGACGACCCCTATGCCATGGGATCAAACATTTTTCACAATCGACAACCCCCGATATTCACGGGGCGGCCTCGAAATTCCAGTTCAAATTGAGCGCAGCGTCCAGCTGACGATCTCGGAGGCGACCGTGGAGAAGGCGCGATCGAGGCCTTTGACGAAGCCGTCATTGTCGCCGCCGGCCGGCGCCATGGCGCGGAACACCTTCTGAGCGCGCACCGAGCCGTTGCGATCGTTGAGGATCTTGGCGGAGATCTCGACCACCGCCTGGTTGCCGTGCGAAGCATCGATCTCGAAGGAGCGGATATCGGTGACGATCTGGTAGTCGATCGCCAGCCCCTGCCCCGGCATGCCGACGCCGCCGAGCTTGCCCGAATTCTCGAAGGCTTCCACCAGCTTCGACTGGACTATGCGCGGCAGCTTGTCGCCCCACTGCGCCTTTGAGAGATACTGGATTTCCGAAGGCGAAACACGGATGACGATCTGTTCGCTGTCGAGCGACCTTAGCGCCGTCGGGCTGGCGATCAGGATCTGGCGGGATTTGGCCGCGGGACCGCTTCCATCGACGGCGGCGGGCAGGTCATAGGTGTCGTTCTTGGCCGCGGTGCCGCACCCCGATAGGATCAGCGCCGTCAGCGGCAGCGCGATCACCGTTCCCCTGATCCAAGAACGGCGCGACAACAGATGCGATGCGACCATATTAGGCTACCCCTGATTTCCCAGTTAACGCCGCGTCCGGCCGTCATATTGCTTGACCGTGTCCCCGCCGAAGATCAGGCGTTGCGGATTGCGGTCGAAGTTGGTGATCGTATCGTTCAGATTGCTCACGGTTCCGCGCATGTCGTTGACGAGAGTCTGCACGTCGCGCAAGCCGCCGCTCGAGAATTTCTGCAGATTGTCGGCAATCGGCCCAATGCGCGAATTCAGGTTGTCGGCCACTTTCTTGAAGGATTCCAGCGTATTGCGCGCCTCAGTGAACAGCGATTGCGTATTGTCGGTGCCGAGCAGCGCATCGACCTTGATGAGGATGCCGTCGATGCGGGTCGACGCCGAATTCAGCTTGTTGGAAAGCTGCGACACATCCTGGATCGTCTGGTCGATATCTTTCTGACGCGCCGAAACCGTGTTGGCGACATCGCGGATCGAAGCGACGGCGGCGCGCGCATCCTTGGTCGCCTGCGCGATGTCGTCGACCGAGCCCTTCACCTTCGCGGGATCGATCTGGGCAACGAGCGTATCGACGCGATCGAGCGTCGCCTGCGCCTGCTTGCCGAAATCGTTGAAGGTGGTGGCCGTCTGGTCGAACTTCTGGATCGCGCCCTTGAGGTCGCCCGAGGCATCGGCGACATTGGCGGTGATCTTCTCGGCATTGGAGACGATGTTGTCGATCTTCTGCGCATCGACCGCCTTGACCAGCGATTCGACGGCTTGAAGCGTCGAATCGACACGGCCGGAGACCGCCTTCACCGTATTGGAGAGCTCACCCACGCTCTGCAGGAAGGCGTCGATATTGCCGGAATTCTTGGCAAGCGCATCGGAGAAGGTCTCGGCATTCTTGAAAGTCTCGGTCAGCGGCCCGCGCGAATCCTCGATGAAACCTTGAAGTTCGCCGACCGCGTCGTTGGCCCGATCGAGGATCTTGTCGGCCGTCGCCAGAAGATTGGTGACGCTCGACTGGTCGGCGACGATGACGGCGCGTTTGCCGTTGTCGATCGCGTGCTGGAGAATGCTTTCCTCGCCCTTGCGGCCGCCCGACAGTTCGATATAGGCAGCCCCGGTCAAACCCTGGATTTCAAGGGCGGCCTTGGTGGAGGGGTAGATCGGCGCATCGGTGCGCACCTGGGTGAAGGCCAGCGAATATTGCGGATCGTCGGCATCGATCGACAGCGTCTGCACCGAGCCGATCTGGATACCGTTGAAGCGCACCGGCGAGCCGACGCTGAGGCCGTTGGCCGAACCCGGAATACGAACGATCAGTTCCGTCATCGGGCCGCCGCGGCCATATTCGGCCATCCAGTAGACGAAGCCGAAGGCAGCCGCGATCACCAGCACCGTGAAAAAACCGACAATCGTGTAATTGGCTTTGGTTTCCATCTTATCCGGTCACTTTCCGCTGCTGTCGTGCCGCGCGGCAGCATCGTTCTGCGGCACGATCGACCGCGCGCGTTTGCCCTTGAAATAGGCCTGCACCCACGGATCGTCATAGGCCAGCATGTCGTCGATCGTGCCTTCCACCATTACTCGCTTCTTTCCGAGCACGGCAATACGGTCGCAGACCGAAAACAGGCTGTCGAGGTCGTGCGTCACCATATACACGGTCAATCCCAGACTATCGCGCAGGTTGGCGATCAGTTCATCGAATTCGGCCGCGCCGATCGGGTCGAGGCCGGAGGTCGGCTCGTCCAGGAAGACGAGTTCCGGATCGAGTGACAGCGCGCGCGCAAGGGCTGCGCGCTTGATCATGCCGCCGGACAGTTCGGAGGGGTATTTGTCGGCGGCATCGGCTGCAAGCCCGACCATACGGATCTTCAGATGCGCCAGCTCGTCCATCAGCGAGGTCGGCAGGTCGAGATATTCGCGCATCGGCACCTGGATGTTTTCCTTGACCGTCAGCGACGAGAACAGCGCCCCCTGCTGGAACAGCACGCCCAGCCGCATGTCGAGCGCGTTGCGTTGCGGTTCGTCGAGCTCGTCGAAATCCTGGCCGAGGATCTTGATCGTGCCGGAGCGGCGCGGCAGCAGTCGGAGCACCGTGCGCATCAGCACCGATTTGCCGGTGCCCGACGCGCCGACGAAGCCGAGGATCTCGCCGCGGTAGATATTGAGGTTCAGATTGTCGAGCACGACCTTGGAGCCGAAGCCGACGGTGACGTCGCGCGCCGACAGGACGATGTCCCTTTCGTCCTTGTCTTCCATATCGATCGGTTTCTCGTCCACGCGGTCCGCCATCCTAGAAATCGATCGCTGCATAGAACATCGCAAAAAGCCCGTCCATCAGGATGACGACGAAAATCGCCTTGACCACCGCGGCCGTCACATGCTGGCCGAGCGATTCCGCGCTGCCGCCGACCTTCAGCCCCTCGACGGCGGCGACGATGCCGATGACCAGCGCCATAAACGGCGCCTTGATCATGCCTGAGAGCACCGTCGACAGTGTCACCGCCTCGTGCAGGCGCGACAGGAAATTGGCGAAGGTGATGCCGGAATAGCCCCAGGCGACAGCGGCAGCCCCGCCCAGCGAAGCGAAATTTGCGAGCACCGTCAAAAGCGGCAGCGCGATGGTCAGAGCCACCAGTCGTGGGAAGATCAGCACGCCGATCGGGTTCAGCCCCATCACCTTCAGCGCGTCGATCTCCTCGCGCATCTTCATCGAGCCGATTTCGGCGGTGATGGCGCTGCCCGAACGGCCGGCGATCATGATCGAGGTCAGAAGCACGCCGATTTCGCGCAATTGCAGGATGCCGACGAGATCGACGACGAAAACCTCAGCGCCGAAGTAACGCAGCTGGAAGGCGCCCTGCTGGGCGATGATCGCCCCGATCAGAAACGACATCAACAGAATGATCGGAACGGCGCGAACGCCCATATGGTCGATCTGGTTGACGATCGAGGCCGGCGAAACGCCGCTGCCGCGACCGAACTTCATCTGCGCGCCGCGCACCGCCGAGCCGAGGATGTACATGGCGGCGGCGAAATTGTCCCAGACCTCATAGGTCATTTTGCCGATCGGCGCGAAGATGCGCGCGGCAAGCGAGACTTTCTCCGTCTGCTCCGGCTCGACCTTGGCCGGCTCCTCGGAAAACATCTCCAGCATTTCGTCGATATGCGAGTTGGTGCCTTCGAAGCGAACCGTCCGCCCGCCCGCCTCTTCTTGCTTCTTCAGCCGGCACAGCAGCCAGATGCCGGCGGTGTCGATCTCCGAAATATCCGAGAGGTCTACCGACAGGTCGCCAGTCTTCTTCTGCAAAAGCTTTTCGAAATCGCGCAGCACCAGATGGATGTAGGCGCTGCGCCAATTGCCCTGAAGACGCACACGCTGTCCCGAGCCATCAGCCTGGTCGTCCACTTGCAGTGAGGCGGCGTTGCGATTCTCGGCGTTCAAGATACTTGTGTCTTTCAAGGCTTACAGCGACATTGCCGAATCGCGAAGCAGATCGTTCGCCCGGCGCGTTAATATACAGAAGCACCGTGCAATTTCCATGCTTGCAGGAGAGCAATAATGCCGCGCACCCTCGATATCCAGATGAATTCCTTTCCGATTGCCGGGACCTTCACCATCTCGCGCGGGGCAAAGACCGAAGCCGAGATCATCACCTGCACGCTTATCGAAGAGGGTGCGCAGGGGCTTGGCGAATGCGTGCCCTACCGCCGCTACGGCGAGACCATGGAGAGTGTTTTCGCCCAGATCGAGGCCGCGCGACCGCTGATCGAGGCCGGCATCTCGCGCAGCGATCTGCTGTCGGCCATGCCGCCGGGTGCTTCCCGCAACGCCGTCGATTGCGCCCTCTGGGATCTCGAGGCGAAGCGGACGGGAGACCGTGTCGCCGCCCGCCTCGGCCTTTCCGCTCCGCAGCCGCTCACCACCGCTTACACCATCTCGCTCGGTGAGCCGGAGGTGATGGCCGCCCAGGCGCGCGAGCATGCCGGCCGGGCCCTGCTGAAGGTCAAGGTGGGTACCGGCGACGATGAAAGCCGCATCCGCGCCGTCCGCGCCGCCGCGCCCGATGCCGAAATCATCCTCGACGCCAATGAAGGCTGGCCCGAAGCGGTGTTGGAGCGTCATCTCCATATCGCCGCGGAAGCAGGCATCGCCCTCGTCGAGCAGCCGCTGCCGGCCGGCCGCGATGGGCTGCTCGCCGAAATCCGCCGCCCGCTCCTCGTCTGCGCCGATGAGAGCGTCCACCACACCGGCGATCTCGCAAGCCTTGCCGACCGCTACGACGCGATCAACATCAAGCTCGACAAGACCGGCGGCCTGACGGAGGCGCTGTCGATGAAGGCCGAGGCCGAACGGCTTGGATTCAGCATCATGATCGGCTGCATGGTCGGCACCTCGCTTGCCATGGCGCCCGCCGTTCTGCTCGCCCAGAATGCCGATTTCGTCGATCTCGATGGTCCGCTATTACTTGCCCGCGACCGCGAACCCGGCCTGCGTTACGCCGCCTCCCTGGTCTTTCCGCCCGAAACTAACCTTTGGGGCTGAAGATAATAGGCGAAGATGACGAGGCCGAGGCCGGAGAACGCGACTACGGCCATGACGTAATAGCTGACGACGCCGAGCGAGGCGTAGAGATAACCCGACGCCAGGGTCATCAGCGCCATCGCCATGCCGACATAGAAGAAATAGGCGCCCTGTGCCGAGGATTCCTGCGTCTCCTGCACCGTCGCCACGATCCGTCGCTGCACGCCGGTATGCACGAAGGCGTAGGTGAAGCCGTGGAAACATTGCAGCAGGAAGAAACCGGCAAATCCCGTATTCATCGGAAACAGGATCCAGCGGCAGACGCTGATGGCGCAGCCGAAGCGGATCAGCGTCCAGGCGTCGAAGCGACGGCTGAGGCGCTTCGACAGGAAGAACACTGTCACTTCCGAAGCGACGCCGGCGCTCCAGAGCAGGCCGACCTCGGTGCCGGAAAAGCCGAGGTGATGCCAGTAGATCGAGGAGAAGGCGTTGAGCACCGCATGGCTCGATTGCTGGATGGCGACGCCGATCAAGAGCAGCAGCAGGTGCGGCTCCCGCAGGCCGCTGCCGGTGGCGGCCGGAAGATCGATCGGCTGGCCGCGGCGCCGCGTCGGCCCGATGCGCGGACAGAAGATCGCCATAACAACGGTCATGATAAAGCCGAACGCCATGACTTCAAGCACCATCCCGCCGCCCCACCGGTTGATCAACTGGCCACCGACCAGCGTCGAGACGATGAAGGCGATCGAGCCCCAGACCCGCATCGATCCGTAATCGAGCCCCCAACGGCGCACGCCCGATATGACGATCGATTCGACGACCGGCACATAGGGCGCGAAGGTGGCGCCCTGCAGCGTAAAGACGATGAAGACAGGCCAGAAAGTCGTCGTCCAGTAGAGTGCTACGGCCGTCAGCAGCGACAGGCCGCCTGACCAGAGCAACACGTCGGCGCGCTCCTTCATCCGGTCGGCAATCATGGCGACAACAGGCGCCACCAGCACGCGCACCACCATAGGAACGGCCAGGATGACACCGATTTCGTGGTCGCTGAAGCTGTGGCCCGCAAGCCAGACGGGGAAGAACGGCAAGACGATGCCGTTGACGAGCAGCGGTGCGCAATAGGAAAGCGCGCTGAGCAGCCGGAAGCGCGGCGGCGCTCCCTCACCCGTCGGGGAATTTTGAGCGGGAATCATGGGTGGACCTGAAGGAAACTGGACGTTGTCCTAACACACCACCCTGGAGGCGACTATTGCGAGAAATAGCCGTTCTGAAACGTTTTAGAAAATAAATAGGGCCTGTCGCCTGACGGTAACGGCTAAATTCGATGGAGCGCAGGCGCCAAAATCAGGCGGCTTGCGGGGCCAGTTCGCCCTCGTCATGCATTTCGATAGCGGCAAGCGCCGGCACACTGCTGGCGAGCGCCCGCCAGGTGATCAGTTCGAACGTGCCATCCTCGTGTTCGGCGACAGCCGTGCAGCTTTCCACCCAATCGCCGGTGTTGATGTAGCGGATACCGTCCATATCCTGGATGATGGCATGATGGATATGTCCGCAGATCACCCCATCGGCGCCGTTTTTGCGGGCTTCCTCGGCCACGACACGCTCGAATTCGCCGATGAAGTTGACGGCATGCTTGACCTGGAGCTTCGCCCAGGCCGAGAACGACCAGTAGGGCATGCCGAGCCGGCGGCGCACCGCCGCCAGGATGATGTTGATGCGGATCGCCGTGTCATAGGCCCAGTCGCCGAGATAGGCGAGCAGCCGGGCGTTGCGGACCACGACGTCGAACTCGTCGCCGTGCAGGATCAGGTATTTTTTGCCGTCGGCGCCGTCATGCATCATGCGTTCGACGACCTCGATGCCGCCGAAATGCATGCCCGGGAAGGCGCGGAGGAATTCGTCATGATTGCCGGGAATATAGACGACGCGCGTGCCCTTGCGCGCCTTGCGCAACAGTTTCTGGACGACGTCGTTGCAGACCTGCGGCCAGTACCAGCTGCGCTTCAGGCGCCAGCCGTCGACGATGTCGCCGACGAGCACGATGGTATCGGCCTCGTGGTGGCGCAGGAAATCCAGCAGGAAGTCGGCCTTCGCGGCCTTCGAGCCGAGATGGACATCGGAAATGAAGAGCGTGCGGAAATGTCTGGGTTCCATCATGTCTTTCACGAGCTGCCGCTCATGTCCCATCTTTCATCTAACCTTCCAAAACCAGACTCGTGTTTCAGGAAGATGACAAGCTGGGGAAATGCCCTGCAAACCTGTTCATCCCGCGCGGGCAGCATGCCCGTCGCCACGCGGGCAGCATGCCCGTCGCCGCGCGGGCAGCATGCCCGTCGCCACGCGGGCAGCATGCCCGTCGCCACGCGGGCAGTATGCCGTCGCGGCCAAGGCCCGCCGACAAGGTTGCCCTGTGCATTCAGGGCGTTCATGATGACGGCGATTCATATCCGACAATGCGGGATGGCTGATGCGTCTCTTTCTCGTTCGCCACGGCGAATCCCTCGGCAACATCAATGAACAGGCCTACCGCCAATTCGGCGATCACAACGTGCCGCTGACGCGATGGGGCCATCGGCAGGCTCTCGAGGCAGGCGGCGTGATCGCGTCCTATCTCAAGGCATTGCCGAGCGCGGGTTTCGGCAAGCTGCATGTTTGGTATTCGCCCTTTCTCAGGACCCGGCAGAGCAAGGATGCGCTGCTCGAAGCCCTGCCGGAAAGCTTCGTCGGCGATATCAGGGAGGATTATCTGCTGCGCGAGCAGGATTTCGGTCTCTTCACCGAAATCTACGATCACGCCGAACAGAAGCAGAAGTTTCCCGAGGAGTTCGAAAAATGGGCTAGGCTGCGCAGTAACAGCGGCAAGTTCTACGCCCGGCCGCCGGATGGCGAAAGCAGGGCGGATGTGGCCCAGCGGGTGCGCCTGTTCCTCCAGACCGTCATGCACGATGCCGAAAATAGCGACCACAACCTCGTGATCGTCGGTCATGGCGTCACCAACCGCGCGATCGAAATGAACTTCCTGCACCGCCCTGTCGAGTGGTTCGAGCGCTCCGACAATCCCGGAAACGCCGATATCACCCTGATCGAGGGGACGCGCTCGCAAGGATACGAGTCGATCCTGCTGCATCAGGCCGCCGACCGGCAGCCAGGACAGGAAGGCGAACTGCGCGATGCCTATGGCGCCGACGTGACGATCACGCCGAAGCCGACCGCATAATTCCTGAAATCGGACCGGCGCAAAGGTGCGGCGGGTTGCGCAAGGCAACCCGCCAATTCTTCACCTCAGGTCGGTGACGTCACCGGCGCAGGCTCCTGCCCGGCCGGCGCCTCCTCGTTCACAGTCTCCAGCCGCTTCGTCCTCAAGAGACGCAGCACGAAGACGAAGAAGACGGGAACGAAGAAGATCGCCAGCACCGTCGCCGAGATCATGCCGCCAAGCACGCCCGTACCGATGGCATTCTGGCTCGCCGCGCTTGGCCCGGTGGCGATCGCCAGAGGCACCACGCCCAGTGTGAAGGCGAGCGAGGTCATGATGATCGGCCGGAAGCGCAGACGGGCGCCTTCGATCGCGGCATCCATCAGCGATTTGCCCTCGGCAAAACCGTCCTTGGCGAATTCGACGATCAGGATGGCGTTCTTCGCCGACAGTCCGATGATCGCGATCAGGCCGACCTTGAAGTAGATGTCGTTGGACATGTCGCGGCTCATCACCGCGAGCACACAGCCGATGACGCCAAGCGGCACGACCAGCATCACCGACAACGGGATGGACCAGCTCTCGTAAAGCCCCGACAGCAGCAGGAAGACGAAGAGAATGCTGAGGCCGAACAGGAACGGCGCCTGCGATCCCGATCTCAGCTCCTCCAGCGACTGGCCGGTCCATTCGAAGCCGAAGCCATCCGGAAGTTCGGAGGCCAGCCGCTCCATTTCGGCAATCGCCGCCCCCGACGAATATCCAGGCGCCGGAGCGCCAGAGATACGTACGGAAGGGTAGCCGTTATAGCCGACGATCTGCGCCGGTCCCTTCTGCCATTCGGCGACGGCGAAGGACGATAGCGGCACCATGCCGCCGCTCGCATTGCGGACATTGAGCTTCATCAGGTCTTCGGCTTGAAGTCTGCTCTTGTCCTGCGCCTGCACGATGACGCGCTGCATGCGGCCCGAATTCGGGAAGTCGTTGACATAGCTCGAACCGAGATTGGCGGTGATCGTGCTGTTGATGTCGGCGAAAGCGACGCCGAAGGTATTTGCCTTCTCGCGATCGATAACGAGCACGAGCTGGGCCGAGTCGGGCATGCCTTCCGGGCGGATACCCGCGATCATGGGGTTCTGCGATGCCTTGCCGATCAGCATTCCCGCCGCCTCGGTCAGTGCCGCCTGACCTTTCGCCCCGCGATCTTGAAGGCGGAAGGTGAAGCCGTTGGTCGTGCCGAAACCTTCGATCGGCGGCGGCGACAGCGCGAAGGACGTGGCGTCCTTCAGCCCAAACAGCTGCATGTTGGCGCGGTTGGAAATCTCCTGCACCGAATTGCCGGCGCCGCGTTCGGCCCAGTCCTTGAGTGTAACGAACACCAGGGCGGCGTTCGGTCCCTGCCCCGAGAAGCTGAAGCCTTGGATCGCGACGACGTTGGCAACGGCCGGCTCCTTCTTGAAGATCGCTTCGATGCTTTCGAGCGAGGCCACCGTGCGGTTGCGGCTCGCCTCCGGCGGTCCCTGCACGTCGACGATCAGGAAGCCCTGATCCTCATCCGGCACGAAGCTGCTCGGCAGGTTGACGAAGAGGTAGCCAAGGCCGATCAGCAGCGCGACATAGACGGCCATGACCCGCCAGGAGCGCTTGGCCAGTCCCTCGACGGTGCGGGCATAACGGCCGGTCAGCCGGTCGAAGTTGCGGTTGAACCAGCCGGCGATACCCTTCTTCTCGTGATGACCCTTGATCGGCTTCAGGAAGGTGGCGCAAAGCGCCGGGGTCAGCGACAGTGCCAGGAAGGCCGAAAACAGGATGGAGACGACCATGGTCAGGCTGAACTGACGGTAGATGATGCCTGTGGAGCCTGGGAAGAACGCCATTGGTACGAAGACGCAGGAGAGAACCAACGTAATCCCGAGGATCGCGCCGGTGATCTGCCGCATCGCCTTCTTGGTCGCTTCCTTAGGTGAAAGCCCTTCCACCGCCATCAGCCGCTCGACGTTTTCCACCACCACGATGGCGTCGTCAACGAGAATGCCGATGGCAAGCACCATCGCGAACATCGTCAGCACGTTGATCGAGAAGCCGGCGGCATACATGACAGCAAGCGTCCCGAGCAGCGCGACGGGCACGACGAGCGTCGGAATGATGGTGTAGCGGAAGCTCTGCAGGAAGATGAGCATGACGACGAAGACGAGCGCAACGGCTTCTGCGAGCGTATGCGCCACCTTCTCGATCGATGCCGAGACGAACGGGCTGGTATCATAAGGAACGGAATATTCGACGCCATCAGGGAAAAAGCGTGACAGCTCCTCCATCTTCGCCTTGACCAGGTTGGAGGTGTTGACGGCATTGCCCGTCGACGACAGCTGGATGGCGATGGCGGCACTCGGCTGCCCGTTCAAGCGGGTGGAGAAGCTGTAGCTCTCGCTGCCCTCTTCGATGCGCGCGACATCACGTAGCCTGACGTTCGATCCGTCGGCATTGGCGCGCAGCACGATGTCGCCGAACTCCTTGATGTCGGTCAGTTGCCCCTTCACCAGCACCGTCGCCGTCAGGTCCTGCGAGATCGGATTGGGTGCTGCACCGATCTGGCCTGCCGCGACCTGGGCGTTCTGCGCCGAGATCGCCGCGCTGATGTCGGACGCGGTGAGATTCAGGCCGACCATCTTGTCGGGATCGATCCAGATGCGCATCGCCCGCTGCGACGCAAACAGCTGGGCACGGCCGACGCCCTCGAGACGGCGCAGCTCGCCGATGACGTTTCGGTTGAGATAGTCGCCGAGCGCCACCTCGTCGGTCTTCCCGTCCGTCGAGGTCAGCGAGATGAACATCAGGAAGCCCGAAGACGCCTCCTCGACCGTAATACCCTGATCCTTGACGGATTGCGGCAGCCGCGGTTCGACGCGGCGGATGGCGTTCTGAACGTCGACCGAGGCCTGGTCGATATCAGTGCCGGCCGCAAAAGTCGCGGTGATGGTCATCGCACCCGACGTATCCGACGTCGACTCGAAATAGGAAAGGTGCTCAACCCCGTTCAGCTCTTCTTCGATCTGGCGAGTGACGCCCTGATAGATATCCTGGGGCGAAGCGCCGGGATAGCTGGTGGTGATGCTGAGCTGCGGCGGCGCGACCTTCGGATATTGCGCGACCGGCAGGAACGGCAGCGCGATCAGACCGGCGAGGGAGATGAAGATCGCAAAGACCCAGGCTAGGATCGGGCGATCGATAAAGAAACGTGCCATCGACCTTACTCCGGCTTCTTGGCGTCACCGGACGCGAGCTGGCCATCCCGCCACTCTTCCGGCGCGACCTTTGCGCCCGGCTGCAGCTTCTGGCCGCCGTCGACGACGAGACGCTCGCCTGCCGACAGGCCGCTTTCGACCACCCACTCATTGCCGGAGGATTGACCAAGCTCGACGTCGCGCGGTTGCGCCACATCTCCCTCCTGGACGACATAGACCTGCGCCTTGCCGTCGGCCGTGCGGATGACGGCGCGCTGCGGGATGAGGATCGCCTTCTCACGGACGGCCTGTTCGATGCGGACCCTGATGTAAAGACCGGGCAGCAGGTCGCCCTTCGGATTGGGGAATTCACCGCGGAGGGTGACCTGCCCCGTCGTCGCATCGACGCTGGCGCTGCTGAAGAGCAGCTTACCGGCTTTGCCGTATACCGTGCCGTCGTCGAAGACGAGCTTGATATCGGCCTTGCCTGGTTCGGTCGATGTGAGGCTGCCGTTCTCGACCGCCCGCTTCAGCGCCAGCAGGTCTCCGGAGGATTGCGTGAAGTCGGCATAGACGGGGTCGATCTGCTGGATCATTGCCAGCGCGTCGCCGGCATCCGCCGTCACCAGCGCGCCTTCCGTCACCAGCGCGCCGCCGATGATGCCTGTGATAGGCGCACGAACTTCGGTATAGCCGAGATTGATTTTCGCTTCGTCGAGTGCGGCCCGCGCCAGCGCGACATCGGCATCGGCCTGGGCAAGGGCGACGGCCGCCGCATCGTATTCGATACCGCTTGCAACATCGCGGTCGCGCAACGACTTCTGCCGGTCCAGCTGCTGGCGGGCATTCAGTTGCGTCGCCCTGGCGCGATCGAGGCTTGCCTCTGCACTTGCCACCCGGACCCGGAACAGCGCCGGATCGATCCGGTAGAGCACGTCGCCTTGCTGAACGAGGCTGCCCTGCTCGAAGATCCGCTCCTGCAGGATGCCGGAAACCCTGGCCCGCACTTCCGAAACGCGCGTTGCCGCAATGCGGCCGGGCAATTCGCTGATAACGGGAACCGGACGCGCGTTGAGCGTCAGGACGCTGACGGCTGCTGGCGGCATCGCGCCGCCTTCCTGTGCGTAAGCCGACAGGCCGGCGCCGAATATCAGCGCCAGGACAAGCGTATAATGCAATGATTTCGTTCGAAAAAGCATGTTCATTAGCCTTCCTGCTGGTCCCGCTGGGGTCCAAAAAAGCACAGCCCGCCGAAATGACGTTCGGCGGGCCTCCTCAGCCGACAGATAGTCGATCTTTTTTTGCTTTGCAAGATACCTACCGGTTGGTATTATAGCATTATCATGATCGGACTCCCATGGCACGGCGATCCCGGGAGTGATACTGATCTTCTCGGCCGCCTCGGCGCGAAGCTTATCTCGAACACAGGTCATGCATTGGTAGATAGCCCCCGCAACAGAAAGAAACAGCCGGATGTCGTGCGGCAGGCTCTTCTCGATTGCGCCAGGAAGCTGGCGCTCGAGCATGGTCTGGCCGCCGTCAGCTTGCAGGCGGTCGCCAGCGCAGCCGGCGTGACCAAGGGAGGTCTGTTTCATCACTTCCCCAATAAGCAGGCTCTTGTAGAGGCCGTGTTCGACGGCATGATGGAAAGCCTCGACCGCGAGATCGACGAGGAGCTTGAAAAGGATAAGGGCGGCCATGGCACATTTACCCGCGCCTATGTCCGCACCCTGTTTGCCGACCGAGCCCTTGCCAACAGCCCGTGGTCGGCCCAGACGATGACGGTGCTCGCCGACCCCTACTCCAAGAGCCTCTGGCACAGATGGATGAATGACCGGCTGGTCAGGCACGCCGAAACCGACATGGGAATGCGGCTGGAGATCGTTCGCCTGGCGGCGGACGGCGCATGGCTCGCCCACGTTCTAAGGCCCGACGACCGTGCCGCGTCCGACGACGCGGTTCTGCTGCGCGAATTGATCGAACTCACCGAGGGGTGACAAGCAATTGGCGCCTCATCCCGCGCCCGGCTATTTCACCCGAGCGCGGGATCGTCGGGGCTAGGCAGCTCGCACTGCCGCCATCGGTTTAACATTCTGGTTCATCCGGAACAGATTGTTCGGATCGTAGCGCCGCTTGATCTCGGCAAGGCGAGCGTAGTTGGCGCCGTAGGCGGTCTCGACGCGATCGCCTTCGTCTTCGGGCATGAAGTTGATGTAGGCGGTGCCGACCGAATGCGGCTTGGTGGCCTCAAACAGATCCCGCGCCCAGCCTATGCAGCTTCCATCCATCCCGGCCTCCCGCCAGCGCGCATGCACATTCATGACGAAATGCGAGCTGCGCTGCGGAAATGCGGTGGCCTCGGTGGGCACGCGGCCAGCCGCACCGCCGACATGGCCGATGAAGATCTCGCATTCCGGGCCGGGCAGCCTGCGCACGGCATTGAGCAGAACCTCGATCGCGACATCAGAGAGAGAGGCAAAATCCTGGCTCTTCCAGTAATTGCGCGCACCGGGCGTGAGCAGCGGGTCGAATGCCTGCTGCCAGCCGGTGAACGGCACCGGGCCGACGACGTCGGCAATCGGATTTCCGATCGCGCGCAATCTGGCTGTCGCCTTTTCGCCCGCCGCGATGTCTCCGCAATAGCACATGGCGAGCACGACGATCTCCTTGCCGTGCCATTCCGCGGGAAGGAACGGCAGAGGCGGCGCCTGGCGCATCACCACCCAGCAGGTCAGTTCGTCAGGGGCCGCGTCCAGCGCCTGCCGGTATTCCCTCAGCACCTTCTCCGCATCGGCGAAGGGATGCACGACCAGCCCAGCGAGAACCTCTGTGTTGAGAGGGTTGAGCTGGAACTCGAAGGAGGTCACGACGCCGAAATTGCCGCCGCCGCCCCGCAGCGCCCAGAAGAGATCCGGCATTTCCGTCTCGCTCGCCTTGACCAACTCGCCGTCGGCCGTCACCACGTCCACCGAAAGCAGATTGTCGAGCGTCAGCCCGAATTTGCGGGTCAGCCAGCCGAAGCCGCCGCCGAGTGTGAGCCCGGCGATGCCGGTGGTGGAATTGATGCCGGTCGGCAGCACCAGCCCGAAGGCCAGCGTTTCCTGGTCGACATCGGCAAGCGTGGCGCCCGGCTCGATCCTGGCGCGCCGCGTTTGCGGATCGACCCGCACCGATTTCATCGCCGACAGGTCGATGACCACACCGCCCTCGCAGACCGCATTGCCGGCGATGCCGTGGCCGCCGCCACGCACCGAAAGGAGCAGATTGTTGTCGCGTGCAAACCGCACCGCCCGCACGACATCGGCGGCACCCGCGCATCGTGCGATAAGCCCGGGCCGGCGGTCGATCATCGCATTCCAGATTGCCCGCGCCTCGTTGTAATTCATGTCTTTACTGGTCAGGAGACTGCCGCGAAATCCGGCGGCAAAGGCATCGATGGCCACGTCATTGACCATCGTCTGCCCCCTTTGCAGGGTCGTCAGGTTCAAATTGTCCATGATTTCCTCCATGCGACCGGCGCCCCGCACCGTCGCGGCCGGCATTTTGCGCTTGCTGCGGTCGTCAAACAAGTTTCGAAAAGGATTAGCCCTCTGCGCCCGCAACGAAAGGAAGCGGCTTCCTATTGAATTTTCATGGAAAATCGATGCCTGCGGCGGCAATCCCGGCAATCCCGGCATGCGGTGGAACAGGCCCTAATCCCGCAGTCCCCGAGCAATGGCCTCAATGACCGCGCCAATCCTTCCGGGTACGAACCGGCGTGACGGATGAATGGCGTGGATCGGCAGCACCAGTTTCCGCCAGCCGGCGAGAACTTCCACGAGCCTGCCATCCGCTATGTCGTCCGCCACGAGATCCACCGGGACGTAGATGACGCCTGCTCCGGCGAGCGCCGCCATCCGCAGCGCCTCTCCGTTGTCGATCTCGATGTTGCCGCGAACACCCACCGTGAAACTCTCTCTGCCCTCTGTCTCGAATGGCCATTCGTCGCGGGGAACGAGATTGAGGTTGAGGATGCAGCGGCCGAGGCGAAGATCCTCAGGCCTCTCCGGCACGGCAAATCTATCGAGATATGCCGGAGAGGCGCAGCAGACAAAATGATAGCTGCCGACGCGCCGCGCAATGAGCGACGAGGGCTTCAATTCGCCGATCCGGATCGCCAGATCATACCCCTCGGCCACCAAGTCGACATTGCGATCGCTGAGATTGAGCTCGACCGAAAGGGCCGGATGCCGCTCCGCGAGTTCGGCCATAACGGGCGCAAGCCGCTTGATCCCCAGTGTCGTCGGAGCGCTTAAACGCAGGCGTCCCGACATGGCCTCTGCGTCGGGCCGGGAGATGTCGTTGAGTTCCTCCAACTCATCGATGATTCTGTTTGCCTTGACCAGGAAACGGGACCCGACCTCGGTCAGCCGCTGCGTGCGCGTCGTGCGCTCGATCAGCTTGACCCCATACTCCTGCTCCAGCGCCTGGATGCGCCTGCCGACCATGGCAGGCGAAATGCCGAGCCGTTTCGCAGCGCCGGCGAAACTCCCCGACGTCGCGGCAGCAATGAGGGTCTGCAAGTTCAGAAGATCGGGCATTCGATACTTTTATGCATCTCTGTTATCGATATCAATGCAATTAACGACGGAATATTTCGGATGTATCCCTGTGACCATCACATCGGAAACAGGAGACAGAACGATGAAGACTGCAATTATCGGCATCGGAAACATGGGCAAGGGCCTGGCCTCACGCCTTGCCGGGAAGACTGACCTGATCGTCGCGGGACGTAACGATCAGGCCGCGCGCAGCCTTGCCGAAAGCCTCGGCGTTGAAAGCGCCACCATTGCAGACGCGATCGCCGCCGCGGGGATCGTCATCCTCGCCGTTCCCTATGCCAGTGCTCTTGAGATCGCCACCTCGCCGTCGCTCTCGGGCAAGATCGTCGTCGACATCAGCAATCCCCTGAAGCCCGATTTCTCCGGTCTGCTCTTCGGTCACGAGATCTCCGCCGCCGACAAAATCCAGAATGCCGCGACCGGCGCCAAGGTGGTCAAAGCTTTCAACACCATCTTCGCCGAGCTCTTCTACGCGTCCCGCGATGCCACGGCCAAGGTGCCGGTATTTGTCGCCGGAAATGACGAAGACGCGGTGGAAAAGGTTTCCAGACTGGTCGTGGACGCAGGATTTGCCGTCGAAAAGACCGGAGGCCTCGATGCTGCCAAGCTCCTGGAACCGCTGGGCATGCTCAATATCCGCCTCGGCTATGGCCTCGGCCGCGGAACCGCCATCGCCCCGGCTTGGATAAACCTCGCCGTCTGAGGCCTCTCATCGATCAGCAGACCGACATTCCGTCCGTGAGGACGGGATGTTTTTGTTGCCTGGACAAAAACTCGCCAACTCCGCCATTTCCATACTGTCGCCCGTATCCGATTGATGTATGGAGGGAGCTCAAAAGACGTGCACGGAGGCGGCGATGGATCACCCGGAAAAATCGAAGACAGAAAAGAACCTGACGAGCGGCGATTTCGACGAGCAGGCACTTTTCTTCCACCGCTATCCCCGCCCCGGCAAGCTGGAGATCCAGGCGACCAAGCCGCTCGGCAACCAGCGCGACCTGGCGCTCGCCTATTCGCCCGGCGTTGCTGCCCCTTGCCTTGCCATCCGCGACAATCCCGAAATGGCGGCAGAATATACCTCGCGCGCCAATCTCGTCGCTGTCATCTCCAACGGCACCGCCGTGCTTGGCCTCGGCAATATCGGCCCACTTGCCTCCAAACCGGTCATGGAGGGCAAGGCCGTGCTCTTCAAGAAATTCGCCGGCATCGACGTCTTCGATATCGAGATCGATGCCCCAGGCGTCGACCAGATGGTCTCGACCATCGCCTCGCTGGAGCCGACCTTCGGCGGCATCAACCTCGAAGACATCAAAGCGCCGGAATGTTTCGAGGTCGAGCGGCGCCTGCGCGAGAAGATGAAGATCCCCGTCTTCCACGACGACCAGCACGGCACGGCGATCATCGTCGCCGCTGCGATCCTGAACGGGCTGGAACTCGCCGGCAAAAACATCGCCGACATCAAGATCGTCGCCTCCGGCGCCGGTGCTGCCGCCCTTGCCTGCCTCAACCTGCTGGTCATTCTCGGAGCAAAACGCGAAAACATCTGGGTCCACGATCTCGAAGGCCTCGTCTATGAGGGCAGGGTCGAGCTGATGGACGAATGGAAATCCATCTATGCCCAGAAGAGCGAGACGCGCACGCTCGCCGAAAATATCGGCGGCGCCGATGTCTTCCTCGGCCTTTCGGCCGCCGGCGTGCTGAAACCGGAGCTGTTGGCGCAGATGGCCGACAAGCCGCTGATCATGGCGCTCGCCAATCCGACGCCGGAGATCATGCCGGATCTCGCCCGCGCTGCCCGGCCCGACGCGATGATCTGCACCGGCCGCTCGGATTTCGCCAACCAGGTCAACAACGTCCTCTGCTTTCCCTATATCTTCCGCGGCGCACTCGATTGCGGCGCCGAGACGATCAATGAGGAGATGAAGATGGCGGCCGTGCGTGCCATCGCAGCCCTTGCCCGCGAAGAGCCGTCGGATGTCGCCGCCCGCGCCTATTCCGGTGAGACTCCGGTCTTCGGCCCTGACTACCTCATCCCCTCGCCCTTCGATCCGCGCCTGATCCTGCGCATCGCACCTGCCGTCGCCAAAGCCGCCGAACAGAGCGGCGTGGCACGCCGCCCGATCCAGGATTTCGACGCCTATCTCGACCAGTTGAACCGCTTCGTCTTCCGCTCAGGCTTCGTCATGAAGCCGATTTTCACCGCGGCCAAGGCCGCCGAGCGCAAGCGCGTCATCTTTTCCGAAGGCGAGGACGAGCGCGTGCTGCGCGCCGCCCAGGTGCTGCTCGAAGAAGGCCTTGCCGAGCCGATCCTGATCGGCCGCCCGCAAGTCATCGAGACGCGCTTGAAGCGCTACGGCCTGCGCATTCGCCCGTTGCAGGATTTCGAAGTCATCAATCCGGAAGACGATCCGCGCTTCCGCGAATATGTCGATCTTTATTTCTCCCTCGTCGGCCGCCGCGGCGTCATCCCGGAAGCGGCCCGGACGATCGTGCGCACCAACACCACCGTCATCGGCGCGCTGGCGCTGAGGCGCGGCGAGGCCGATGCGCTGATCTGCGGCCTCGAAGGCCGTTACGAGAAGCACCTGCGCGACGTCCGCCAGATCATCGGCAAGCGCAAGAATGTCCGCGATTTCTCCGCACTCAGCCTGATGATTTCACAGCGTGGCGCCACCTTCTTCACCGACACCTACGTCACCTTCAATCCGACCGCCGAGGAGGTCGCAGAGGCGACTGTGCTAGCGGCCGAGGAAATCCGCCGTTTCGGCCTCACGCCGCGCGCCGCCCTGGTCTCGCATTCCAATTTCGGCTCGCGTGAGTCCGAAAGCGCCACGAAAATGCGCAACGCCCTGCAGCTCGTGCGCGACGCTGCGCCCGACCTCGAAGTCGACGGCGAGATGCACGGCGAAAGCGCCATCACCGAAGCACTGCGCAAGCGCGTCATGCCGGACACGACGTTGCACGATGAGGCGAACCTCCTGGTCTTCCCGAACCTCGATGCCGCCAACATCACCCTCGGCGTGGTCAAGTCGATGACCGACGGCCTGCATGTCGGCCCGATCCTGCTCGGCACCGCCCTGCCCGCCCATATTCTCGCCCCCTCGGTTACCTCCCGCGGCGTCGTCAATATGGCGGCACTCGCCGTCGTCGAGGCATCGCAACCGGCCTGAGCCGGCTCAGGCTGCTGACAAGTCGGCCAACGCCTCTGTCGTCATGCTCGGGCTTGTCCCGAGCATCTGCAGCCGGTTGATATGCAGCAGATATCAGGCACGGGGCATGAGATAAAATCCTTTGGGACGAGCGGTCCTTGAAGCCGCTCCGATACATGTCCTGATGCCATATCAGGCCCCTCGTAACGACAGACGCCCTTTATCCGCCAGCGCATCCGCGCGCTCGTTGCCGGCAATGCCGGAATGGCCTTTGCACCAAGCAATGGTCACCAGACCATTCTGGGATAGTTGAAGATCGACCGCTTTCCAGAGTTCCGCATTGGCGATCGTTCGCCTTCGGGCATTCCCATTCGGGCTGCTTTTCTTCCAGCCGTTGTTCTTCCAGATATGCCGCCAGCTGTTGCAGCCTTTGATGGCGTAGACGGAATCGGACCAGATGGTCGCGGGCTCGCCGCTTGCCTCGCTGTTGATCCAGATTGCCGCCCTGAGCACGGCGGTCAATTCCATCGAATTATTGGCGGAATCTTCGGCGCCACCGAAGCCGGACGCGATTTCCGCCGCGTCGCGGTAAACGACAAAGGCCCAACCGCCGCGCCCGGAACCGGGTTCATAACAACCGTCCACGAAGACGTGGAAGCCGTGTTGGGTTTCCGGCAGCCCGACTGTCATTGCGGGGGAGCTGAATTCGTTGGCAATACCTGTCATTTTCGACGTCCGGATATGAGTACGTTCCCCAAGCGACCAGGAGATTGAAGTGGAGGACTTGGCCTCGTTGATTACCATCGGCAGCTTCTTCATAATCGAACACTGGGTCTTCGGCGGTCCGCTGGATAAAATCGCGAAAATACGCTAGGAATTTATCCCAGCTTATTAAGAGAAATACCCTAAGAGAAACCGGCGGCGATCGAGGCCGCAATCGACCGATCGATTCTTTGCTCATTCCGGGACGACGCCGTGAAACGCCGAAACCTGTCTCTTGCCCTTCTCATTGCTCTTGCGGCGCCGGCCGCCGCGCAAAGCAGCGCCGTTTGTGAGGACCTGCGCGGCCGCCTGGCCGACTTGCCGCGATCGATCGGCAATGGCAACGGCCCGGAAGCGCGCCAATATTCCAGCGCCATGGCCGAGCAGAACCTCGAGCTGCGCAAGGTTCGTAACGAGCTGCGCAACAATGGCTGCACCTCAGGCAGCATGGTCGTAATCGGCGGCGAGAATGCCGATTATTGCGCCGAGCTCTCGCAGTCCGAAGCCCGCATGATCGACAATATCCGCTATCTCCAAGGCCGCCGCAACGAACTGGCCGACCAGAACGGCGCCGCTGACGGCGCCCGCCGCGAACTGATCGCCGCTCTCGACCGCAATGGTTGTAACAGCGAGAATTTCTACGCGCCTAGCGATCGCAGCGCCGCCGACCCCGCTCCGAGCGTCGAGGAACAGGCGATGCGCACCGATACCTTCATTCCGCTCGGCGGCGGTGAAGAGATCGATCCGCGTTACGGCGTGCCGCGGGCCGAGATGCTCTCGCCGGTCAGCACCATGTGCGTGCGCAGCTGTGACGGCGGCTTCTTCCCGATCAGCTCGAACGCCACGTCCGTCGATTTCGGCCGCGACGCCCAGACCTGCGCCAAGATGTGCCCGGGCATCGAGACCGAACTGTTCTATCGTGACGTGACGAGCACCGAAGCCTCGAACATGATCTCGGTCGCAACGGGTACGCCCTACAGCGCCATGAAGAACGCCTTTGCCTACAAGAACCGCACGCCCGGGGAAAAGTCCTCCTGCGCCTGCAATCTCACCGCCTATTACGAGGAGATGCGCGGCAAGCAGGCGTTGAGCGAACCGCCGCAGCAGGGCTCGATCACTACCATTCGCACCAATCCACCGGCGAAGGATACCGCAGCCGCCGCGCCGCAATCATCCTTTCCCGAGCGCCCCTACGATCCGACGCAGAACCGCGTCCGTCAGGTCGGCCCGCAGTTTCTGGCCGGCGATCAGGGCTCGATCGATCTCGCCAACCCGGCAACGTCAGGTCCGCAGCCGCAACAGCAGCAGTGATCGAATGGGTCAGTATGTCGTACGACCGCCGCTCAGGTCGAAGGTCGATGCGGTCGTGTAGGAGTTCTCTTCGGAAAGCAGCCAGACCACCATCGAAGCGATCTCACGAAGTTCGACAAAACGGTCGCGCGGAATGCGGACGCGCATATATTCGATAAACTCGGCTGTCAGCCCGTCCAAAATAGGTGTCTTTGCTGTCGTCGGCGTTACCGCGTTCACGGCGATTCCCGTCTTTGCGAGTTCCTTGCCAAGAGACTTGGTGAAGCCCAGCACACCAGCTTTCGCAGCGCTGTAGGCGGCGATGTTCGGATTTCCTTCCTTGCCCGCAACCGAAGAGATGTTCACGATCCGTCCGTAGTCGCGCTTTGACATGACCGGAACGACGTGCCGGCAACAATTGAAGGTTCCCGTCAGGCAGACATCGACGACATCTTTCCACTCGTCGACATCGTATTCGATCGTGGGCTTTACCGGACCGGTAATCCCGGCGGAATTGACGAAGCCGTCGATACGGCCAAAAATCTCCTCGGTCGTCGCCGCCGCGTTTTTCACGGATAGGGGATCTGCGACGTTGACGCCGAAAGCGACCGTGCCGGATCCGATAGCGGAAGCGCTGTCCTTCGCCATGTTTTCGTTCTGGTCCCAGATGGCCACCTTGCCACCAGACTGGATGACGCGCTCTGCGATCGCGTAACCGATGCCGCGCGCACCGCCCGTGATCACGATGATGCGTTCCTTCAAGTCGATCATGTTCATTGGGCCGTTATCCTCCGATTGAGCCGCCGATAGCTGAATATCTATTGGAAATTCCGGGATTCGCCTTCAGCGTATCGATATGAAGGTCAGGAATTTATCCCGAGCCCGACACCATGCCGAGTCCATTCTCTAAAGCCCGAGATTTTCGGTAGTCCAGCATCGAAAGCTCAGCATAATATTCTGTCTCCGCAACGGCAACTTAGCGGAGACACGCATGACTATTCCATCTTTTGAGACAATAAAGCGCTGGCAACTGATTGAAGATTGGCCACATCGGGCGAGCGTGGATGCGGTAATCACCTCCATGATAGACAAAGGCTACTCGTCTGAGACCATGGTGAGAGCCGTTCGATTTATCGGGGCCTTTATCGAATACCAGAACAATCGTGACGGTGGAGAGCCAGAACGACTGGACGCTGGTGATATCGACCAGTTTATCGCCAGCCGATTGTCTTCAGGTGCTATAGCGAATGGTAATCGCATCGCTCTGCGCCGCCTGCAAATCGAACTCGTGAGAGCTGGTGTCCTATGCCCACCGGCAGAGAAAGCCGACCCGTCCGAGAAGGTCGCCACGCTTTACGGTGCGGAGCTATTTCGCCGAGGCTATTCGAAGCAGTCGATCACCGGGCATGTCTGGCTGGCGCGGCGATTTCTTCGAACCGTATTCTTCGAGCAAGGTGACATTTCCCACCTCACACACATCGAAGTACGCGCTGATTTGACGAACAACTTCGAAGGCCGGAAGAGCACCTCCCTTGGGACTTGGTTCTCGCACCTTCGGGTGTTGCTGCGCTTCCTGCACGCAACGGGGCTCACTGAGCATGATCTCTCCGCAGCGGTCCCGAGCCCAAGGAACCTGCGTTTCTCGGCATTGCCAGCTTATATGAGCGTCTCACAACTCAATTCAGTTCTGGAGGCCTGTGATCTGTCCACGATCCCTGGCCGCAGAGACCTTGCTGTGCTTCTGCTGCTTTCGAAGCTCGGTCTGCGTGCAAGCGAAGTTGCCCTTTTGTCGCTTGATGACATCGACTGGCGATCAGGCCTCCTGCGTGTGAACGGCAAAGGCGGTAGGGTCGCAACCATGCCCCTTCCGAAGGACGTCGGGGCGGCAATATCGGACTACATCCTGCATGGACGTCCAACATCCGGGTCCCGCATTATCTTTCACAGGGTGCAGACCCCATGCACACCGTTCGAGACGGCCACACCCGTCATCCTGGTCGCACGCAGGGCGCTGAAGCGGGCGAAGATTTCAGGCACGCGGTCTCACCATGCGCATATTTTCAGGCACACCTTCGCCACGATTGCGATCGATGCCCTTGAACAATATCTGACATTGCGGCGCTCACTCGGATTCAAGCTCCAAACTCAGGAGAGCCGTCTGCGCAATTTTGTGAGGTATGCGACTGCTCGTGGCGAACTGCGGGTAACCGCGAAGACTGCGGTGGATTGGGCAAACCACCAATGTGGTCCCGCAACGTGGTCGTCGCGCCTTTCGACGGTCAGAGCTTTTGCCCGTCATCTCCAGGTGGTCGACCCCCAAACCGAGATTCCGCCTTCGCACATCTTTCCACCACAACGAAGACCGCGTCCCTTTATCTATTCGGACGAACAGATCGCCGATCTCCTGAAGTCGATGCTCGACATGCACCCTGGAAGCTTCCGAGGGCCGACATATCATTACTTCTTTGGCTTGCTGGCATCCTCCGGACTTCGGTTCTCGGAGGCGGCGCGGTTGCTTCGTGAGGATGTCGATCTGGAAGCAGGCATGCTGACGATCCGTGAGACGAAGTTTGGAAAGACCCGCATTGTGCCGCTGCATCCCAGTACGACGCTGGCGCTTCGGCGGTATGCGTCAATCCGTGACGATCACGCGGTCAGACGGGTTAGCAAATACTTCTTTACCGGAGACCTTGGCAGGGCCCTGATCCATGCCAACCCACACTTCTCCTTTATCCTCTGGACACGCCAGACGGGACTGAGGCAACCGGATGAACGTGACGGTCCCAGGATACACGATCTCCGCCACAGCTTCGCCGTTCGAACGCTGCTGTCCTGGTACCGGGATTGTGAGGACATTGAGCGGCGATTGCCGGAGCTTTCGACCTATCTCGGGCACAATCATGTCAGCGCCACTTATTGGTATCTTACCGCGCATCCCAATCTGCTGGATCAAGCAAGACTTCGCCTCGACGCAAGGTGGGAGATGGCAGAATGACCAATCCGCTACCTCGACTGATTGAACGCTTCTTTGGACAGCGCCTTGCTCGCCAGCGCAACGTGAGCCCACATACGATTGCCTCCTACCGCGACACATTCAAGCTCTTCCTGGAGTTCGCACATCGCCGAACCGGCAAATTTCCGTCTGATCTTCGACTGGAGAATTTCGATGCGGTGCTGGTTGTCGCGTTCCTTGACGATCTGGACTCCGAGCGCCACGCCAGCCCTGCGACGTATAACCTTCGGCTGACGGCAATCCGGTGCTTCTTCCGTTTCCTGGCCTTCGAGGAACCAGTATATAGTGGGCAGATACAGCGTGTCCTTGCGATCCCAGGCAAGATCGGGTCGAAGCGGGAGGTGCAATTCCTCACCCGCAGCGAGATCGAAGCGATTCTTTCGGCTCCTGATCGACGAACCTGGGTTGGGCGTCGTGACCATGTTGTGATGTTGACAGCCGTGCAGACAGGGATGCGCCTCTCCGAACTCGTGGGCCTTGATCGAAGTGCCGTCACCATCGGCACAGGGGCGCACATCCGGTGTTTCGGGAAGGGACGCAAAGAACGCACTACGCCGATAACCAGAATGCTCAATGTTGCGCTTAGGGCCTGGTTGAACGAGCCACCGGTTGGAAACGGCAATGCTCTTTCCCGACCGTTCACGGTGGGCGGATGAGCCCTGATGCCGTTCAGTATCTTCTGGCAAAATACGTGTCGACGGCGTCGAAGGGCTGCTCGTCATTACGATCAAAGCGGATATCACCCCATGTCCTTCGACACAGTGCCGCGATGGAGTTGCTGGATGCCGGTGTCGACAGCACGGTGATCTCATTGTGGCTCGGCCATGAGTCCACGCGGTCCACACAGCCATACTTGCATGCCCACCTGGCAATCAAGGAGGCCGCTCTAGCCAAGATCGATCCGTTCAATGGACAATCGCCTGGCCGGTTCAGGGCTGGCGACGAGTTATTGGCGTTTCTCGACAAACTTTGATCCTGCCGGAGCAATTGACATCGCGGTGAGGGCCGCGATGTCAATGCCGAGCCCACCAATCATCGAGGAACTTTCACTGGGTGGGAAAGCGCCAATTGCGGTCATTTGGATTACGCGCTACGGCTGCACCTATGTCTCTTCGTAGATAGTCATGGAAAGATGATGATGACGCAGTACGATGATTTAAACTTACTCGATGACTGGCTTCTTAGGCAGGCCATTGAGCAAGCGGAGCGCCGTGTCCCCATTGACGAAGAACTGGTGCCGGAATCGGTCGCGCAACTAGGTCGAGTTTATATTCATCTCTACGTGCAGACAATTTTTGAGGGGGAGGTCGGAAACGGCGGCCTTCATCAATTTTTCGAGAATTCGTCAGGCGCGTTGGCACCGATCGTTCGAGATGCGTTGGAACAAATGAATTTATCGGATTACGCGAACATCATGGGGGAACTCGTCACTGCTCTCGGGCCTGAGTATCCATTCGATCAATCAGCAAGGCTGGTAAAGATGCAGTCCAATCCAGCGTTCCAAGAAATGTTAGATCGCGGATATCAAGCAATAGATGTCTGGACCGAAGAGTTCTGCCTTGCGCGCGCTAAGTATGCGAGAGACAACGGCGTTGTAAAATGACGCAATGCACACCCTCAAATCGCTTAAATAGCGGACGGTCAGCGACTGATTTCTATTCGTGTTCGGACATTCTCGGGCGTCATGTCATATCCAATCGCGCGTTTGCCGGACCAGTTTATGCCAACAGCAAGCCCATCTCTTTTCAGTCCGGAAAGCCAGCGATCCAGGAATTCTGACAGCTCAATTCGACGCGTTCGGAAACTGTTATATGCAATGACGTTGTCGATGACCTTCTAGGCCCTGCTTTCCAAAGACCAGAAGGGCATTGCGGTCTCGCCATCTAAATTCGTCGATGTAGGGAACCCCTCACCATCTTGAATCGACCAAACGCTTCCGTGTGCGATGACCTCGCTAAAAAATCTCTCGGCTTGTGCAGCTGCGGTGCTCATTTCCTCATCAAAGCATTGAAGGCAAAGGTCCGCAATAGGCCGAACCCGGTCTTCCAACGCGTTCAAATTATGCCGAGCTTTCAATCCTGGATTACCGGAAATCTCGGGATTTAGGGAATGGGCTCGGCATAGTATCGGGCTCGGGATAAGGCAGAGCGTTTTTAGCTTGGCGTCGCTGATATCGACGATGAGAGGCGCACCGAGGCAGATAGCGACGGTGAGCTAAAAACGTGTTGGGCTAAGCCGCGGGCGCGATTGAGGTTCTATGGGTATTGAATGGCGCGGCTCCAACGAAGGGCGTTGCAGGGGCGGTATCGACCTGCGCCGCCGCGGGGTGCACGGGACGAAAGCAGCGCCGATTTCGAACTCGACAAGGGGTAAAGATTGCCATCGTGACCTGGCGCGAGGAACTGGCAGGCGCGACGGCACGCACCTTCGCGGGACCGACCGGTTTCCGGCGGAACGGTGCGACGGTGACGATGAAAGCGGTGCTCTTCTTTCATGACGTATCCCAGTATCGCGGTGGTCCGCTGACGCCGTCGAAGGTTTCGATGGTGATCATCTGCCCTTGACGACAGGCCGGGCATTGCCTGAGGGAACACCCAGTAAGTTCCTCGTAGCGGTCTCGGTAGTCCTTCGAGGCTCGGCTCTCTGATGGCTCTGGTACCGGCATGCCGAGCAGGTCGCGACAACGGGCAAGCTTTTGTTCGCGATACCGATTGCCAAGGAAACCGTAATAGCGGATCCGATGGAAGCCCTCTGGCAGGACGTGTAACAGAAAGCGGCGGATGAATTCATCGGCGGAGACGGTCATGACTTTTTGCCGATCGCCGTGCCGATAATCCTTCCAGCGGAAGCGCACCGCGCCATCCTCGATATCGACGAGGCGGTTGTTGGAGATGGCGACGCGATGCGTGTAGCGGCCGACGTAATCGAGCACCTGTTCGGGCCCGGCGAAGGGCGGCTTGGCGTAGACCACCCAGTCGGCCTTTCGAAGGGGCGCCACAGTGCGCCGGAAGGCGTTGCGGTCGCTCAGGGCTCGCAAGTCGGAGAAGAACTGCAGCTTGCCGGCGTCGAAGGCTTTCTGCAGGTGCTCGAGGAACAAGCGGCGGAACAGGCGTGAGAGCACCCGGACCGGCAGGAAGAAGCCGCGTTTGCAGGTGATCCATCGCGTGCCGTCCGGCGAGAACCCGCCACCCGGGACGACGCAGTGCAGATGGGGATGGTGCAGCAGATTTTGCCCCCAGGTGTGCAGCACGGCAAAGAAGCCGATCTCGGCGCCGAGATGCTTGGGGTCGGCGGCGATGGTGCGCAGCGTCTCGGCGGTGGCGCGGAACAGCAGGCCGTAGACGAGCGCCTTGTTTTGATAGGCGATGGCGGCAATGGCCTCCGGCAGCGTGAAGACGACGTGAAAGTACTGCGTGTCGAGTAGCTCGGCGCGACGATCCTCCAGCCATTGTGCACGGGCGAGTGATTGGCAGCGGGGACAATGTCTGTCACGGCAGCTGTTGAAGGCGATGCGCCGGTGGCCGCATTGATCGCACGCTTCGACATGCCCCCCGAGCGCGGCGGTGCGGCACAACTCGATCGCCGTCATGACACGGCGCTGAGCGGTCGACAGCGATGTGTGCTGGGCACGATAGGCCTCGCCGTAGCGACGGAATATATCCGCCACTTCCGGCCCCGGACGGGCCATCAGCGCTCAGAAGTACTCAGGCTTAGCGGGCGGCAGGGTGGGCGCCGGACGCGGCAAAAGCTCGAAGGGGCTCGACGTGGCGCAGACCTTGTTCGTGGCGATGCGCAGATAATGGGCGGTGGTCGCGAGGCTGCGGTGACCGAGCAACAATTGAATGGTGCGCACGTCGGCACCGGCTTCCAGGAGGTGGACGGCGAAGGCGTGCCGCAAACTGTGCGGCGTCACCGGTTTGGACAAGCGGGAGAGGTTGTGCGCTTTCGCGCAAGCTTCCCCCACTGCATCCCTGGTGATCGGCTGGCCGGCTCGATCGCCGGGGAAGAGCCACGCCTTCGGCCGCCGCATCTTCCAGTAATCGCGCAGGATCTCAAGCAGCTTGGGCGACAGCATCACATAGCGGTCCTTCTGGCCTTTACCCTGCTCGACACGGACGACCATTCTCTGGCTATCGATGTCCGTGGGCTTCAGCTGCACCGCTTCCGAAATGCGTAGGCCCGCGGCATAGCACGTGGTCAGGATGGCGTGATGTTTGGGATCGAGCACGCAGCCGAGAAAGTGCTGCACTTCATCCGGACTGAGGATAATCGGTAGCTTCTGTGGCTTCTTGGGAAGCGGGAGGACCTCTTCAGGCACCCAGTCTCTCTCGAGCGTCACCTTATAGAGAAAACGCAGCGCCGAAATTGCGGTATGGATCGAGCTTGGCGCCAGCTTCTTCTCGTTGGCCAGATAGACCTGATAGATCCGGACATCCTCGCGGCCGAGCAAGTCCGGCGACTTGCTGAAGTATCGCGCAAACAGCGACACCTGTTGCAGATATGCGAGTTGGGTATTGAGCGAAAAATTGCGCACCTGCATGTCCTCGCTCATGCGCTGGCGAAGTGGGGTCATGATGAGCTCCTCAGTCTGATGGAATGGCTGCAAACAGCCGTGCCATCCTCGCGCAGTTGGGGCTCCTACTGAATATACCTGACCTCCTTGCCGCTCCGGCGTAGCGGAGCGGGTTAGTCCAAATCCCGTTATGCCGAATTCGGCATAAAGGCACAAAGATATCTCGGCATCGCACGGCACCGGCGGAAGACCGTGCCCTAGGTGTTCAGTCCCCATCCATCGTGGAAGACGAGTTCCTCCAACGGCAGCCGCTGCCGCCAGCCTTTGACGGAGAGTTCCGGCTCGTCATAGAGCCGGTCGACGAAGCCGGCGCAGAGCCAGGCAACCACCTCGACATGCTCGGGTATGCCGAGAATGGTTTTCAGGTCGCCTTCGCGAAAAATGCTGACCCAGCCGATGCCGACCCCTTCCGCCCGCGCAGCAAGCCAGAGATTCTGGATGGCGCAGACGGTCGAATATAAATCCATCTTCGGATTGTGGGTGCGCCCCAGCACCACGCTGCCACTGCGCGTGGGATCGCAGGTCACGCATATGCCGAGCGGCGCCTCCACGATGCCTTCGAGCTTGAGGGCGCGGTAGGCCTGCCGCCGCTCGCCAGCAAACATCAGCGCCGCCTCCTCGTTGGCGCTCGCAAAGGCGTCCCGGACGCGCGCCCGCACAGCGGCACTTTTCACCAGAATGAAATTCCACGGCTGCATGAAGCCGACGGAGGGTGCGTGGTGAGCGGCCGTCAGCAGCCGCTGCACAACATCGTCAGGCAAAGGATCGGGTCGAAACTGGCTGCGAACGTCGCGCCGCGTCATGATAGCGTGATAGACGGCCTCGCGTTCGGCCAAGGAAAAACCGGACGCCGCCGAAAGGGCATCCTCATCAAAGGGTCGCATCGTCAAATCCCCAACAACGCAACCGCCCCGCCGTCCGCGCGGATCGGTCTATCTTGCCAGGCCGGTCTTCTGACTGGGCGTCATCCGTCTGCCGCAGCCTTCCCGGCGAAAAGCCAGTGGCGTGATGAAGCGGCAAACGTCGGCCTTACAGCGTTGGGCACGTTCCGGTCTTGCACCGGATTCCCGATTCTCCCGCCTTACCGGCGGGCACCTGACGGCGCATCTATTTCAGGAAACCGGAGCGGCGGCAAGCCGGCCCCCAATGCCACCGACACGCTGCATGCGATATCGATTTCATGGACAGAGGCGCGTCGCTGCCTTAGAAACAAACCGATCCTGACCGACGCCCATGACGCCGCACTTTATCTCTTTGCATTTCGGTTGCCCGTGCCCCGCCTCACACCCATGATCCTTGCGGTCGCCCTGTTCATGGAACAGATGGATTCGACCGTGATCGCCACCAGCCTGCCGGCAATCGCCGCCGATATCGGCACCTCGCCGATCGCGCTGAAGCTTGCCGTCACCAGCTATCTCGTGGCGCTGGCGATCTTCATCCCGATCAGCGGCTGGATGTCCGATCGTTTCGGTGCGCGCAACATCTTCCGCATGGCGATCTTCGTTTTCATGATAGGCTCGATCGCTTGCGCCTTTTCCAACTCGATCACGGCCTTCGTCGTCTCGCGCCTGATCCAGGGCGCCGGCGGCTCGATGATGACCCCGGTCAGCCGCCTGCTGCTGGTCAGGGGAACGCCGCGCCACGAACTCGTCGATGCCATGGCCTGGCTTACCATTCCCGCTTTGATCGGCCCGATCATGGGTCCGCCGATCGGCGGTTTCCTCACCACCTATCTCACCTGGCACTGGATCTTCTGGATCAACGTCCCGATCGGCGTGCTCGGCATCATCCTCGTCACACGCTTCCTGCCGGCGGTCGAGCCACGCAGTCCGCGGCCGATGGATTTCCCCGGCTTCTTCCTTTGCGGCATCGGCTTCTCCGGCTTCGTTTTCGGCGTGTCGGTGATCAGCCTGCCGGCCGTGCCCGTCATCTACGGTTATGTCACGGTTGCGATCGGCATCCTTGCCGGCCTCCTCTACCTCCTGCATGCTCGCCGCGCGCCCTATCCGCTTCTCGACCCGAAGATGTTCCGTTACCCGATGTTTCGGGCGGCGATCCTCGGCGCCTCGAATTTTCGCATGGGGCTCGGCGCACTGCCTTTCCTGATGCCATTGATGCTGCAGCTCGGCTTCGGCCTGACGCCGCTGCAATCGGGCTCGGTCACCTTCGTCAGCGCGCTCGGCTCCATGGGCTCGAAATTCGCCGCCTCGCGCACCTTCAATGCCTTCGGCTTCCTCACAGTCATATCGATCACCACTTTGCTGGCGGCGATCTTCCTCGGCATCAACGGCCTGTTTACCGCCGAAACGCCGCTGTTCCTGATCATGGCCTGCCTGCTGATCGGTGGCCTGTTCCGCTCCATGGCTTTTTCGGGCGTCAATGCCATGGCCTTCGGCGATGTCGATGATGCCGACAGCAGCCAGGCAACCGCGATCAATGCCGTTGCCCAGCGCATCTCCATGGCGATGGGGGTGGCGATCGCCGGCGGCATCCTCGAAATTTCGAGCAGCTTTCACGACGGCAGGCTGCTGATCGCTGATTTCCATATCGCCTTCTTCAGCGTCTCGGCGATTTCGGCGCTGGCCTGCGTCACCTTCCTGCGCCTGCCGCATGATGCCGGCGCGGAACTGACGGCACGCGGCCGCAAGCGCCGGCATGCCGAGCCCGAAGAGGCCGTGGCGGAAAATAGCTGATCTCCCTGGCGCGATGGAAGCACTTTTCCCACAGCGGTTCGCAAAGCTCGACGCAGGCGCGCCAGAGTGAAATGACCCGCGTGTGCTCCGGCATACCATTCTACTTTATGATTTATTCACATATCAAATACACACTGCGTTTGCGCGTTTTGGGTTGCAATCCGGACATGGGCATGAGGGCTCGTGATGTGACCGTCAGCGCGGATGCCCGTATTGAGACGCCGGTCGGGAACATGTCCGACTGAGCCGCAATTCTAGGCCGCCGCGGAATGTTCCAATTTATGAAAACGATGCCTCTGACAGCCAAGCTGGCGGCGATTATCGTTGCCGTCAATCTCTGCGGCATTTCCGCTTTCGCCACCTATACCTGGATGTACGAAACCCGGGCATTGATCGATGGCGCCAAGGCGAACTGGTCCAAGGATGCGGAGCAGTTTGCATCTCTGGCCGCCGGCGGCGTGAAATGGGGGAAGGCGAACGCCGTTCGAGAGGCTTATTCGCTCTACCGCGACGACCCCTCGCTCGATCTTGTGCAGTTTGCCGCATTCAACGCCGAACCTGCCGCAGTCGATACATGGACACGCGACGGCATCAACGGTTTGCCCACACCGGCAGACCTGGCGAAGAGCCTTAGTGCGAAGCCGGAAAAAACGACGATTGATGACAGTGGAATATCCGCTGGCGCGGTCACGATCATCGCGCCGCTTCCGCTGGACAAGTCAGGCAAGGCCGCCGGTTACATCGTCACGAATTGGTCTGTCGAAAAAATCGCTGCCGAAGTCAGGCAGAAGGTTCTCATTTCGCTGCTCACGCAGTCCGTGATCACCGCCATGGCCGTCGTTGCCTTCCTTCTCGCCATGCGCAGCCTGGTCGGCCGGCCCATCAGGGTGATCAGCGAACGAATCAGCGCGTTGCAGAAAGGCGATTTGGCCTCTCCTGTTACCTACAAGGAAAACGGCGACGAGATCGGCTTTCTGGCGCGCGCGTTGGAAGTTTTCCGTCATGAAGCGATCGCGAAGGTCGAAAGAGAGCAGGCCGCTGCCGAGCAGAGCGCTTCGCTCGACGCCGAACGGGCGCGCAACGCATTGTTCACGGAAGAGGCCAGCAACACCCAGCGGCTGGTCATGACCGCTCTTGCAAACTCACTGGAAAAGCTTGCCGCAGGCGACTTCTCGATACACCTGGCCGATCTCGGTCCTGAATTCGATAAATTGCGGCAGGATTTCAACAACATGGTCGAAGCGGTCGCGGCTGCGCTGACAGAGATCAAGACTGCCTCGGTCGCGGTCGAAGGCGGGTCGAGCGAGCTGGCATCCTCCGCCGATCAACTCGCCAGGCGGACCGAGCAGCAGGCGGCAGCATTGGAACAGACCGCCGCGGCACTGGATGAGGTGACTACCACGGTCAGAACATCGTCGCAGCGAGCCGAAAATGCCGGCAAGCTGGTCGAGGAAACCAAGCGGAGCGCTCATGTCTCGGCAACGGTGGTGCGTGATGCAATCGGAGCGATGGACCGGATTCAGACCTCGTCGAGTCAGATCGGCCGCATCATCGGCGTCATCGACGAAATCGCGTTCCAGACAAACCTACTGGCGCTGAATGCCGGCGTCGAAGCCGCTCGCGCCGGCGAGGCCGGCAAGGGTTTTGCGGTTGTCGCGCAGGAAGTGCGTGAACTGGCCCAGCGGTCTGCAAATGCGGCAAAGGAAATCAAGAACCTGATCAACGTATCCGGCCAGGAAGTTGCCGCAGGCGTCGGGCTGGTGAACGAAACCGGCGATGCCCTGCTGAAGATCGAGGAGCAGATCAACCGCATCAGCGACAGTATCGCTTCCATCGTCCAGTCCTACCGCGAACAGGCGACGGGTCTGCAAGAAATCAACGGCGCGATCAACCAGATGGATCAGGCGACGCAGCAGAACGCGGCAATGGTCGAGGAAACGAACGCGGCCTGCCAGGAACTGCTGCAGCAGGGACGCCTTCTGCAGGACTCGGCCGGCAGGTTCGTCGTCGGCGCGTCTTCAGCCAGCCAGCCCAGACCCATGCAACCCGCCCGCCAATCTCGTCCCGAGCCCAGAGCCTTCGTGCAGCGGCATGCAGGAAATGCCGCCGTCGCCGCTGCTCCCGGTGCCTGGGAGGAGTTCTAACGTCATCCTCGTTCGACAAGCTTATGCCGCAGCAACCCATAATCAGGAAGGAAACACTATGAAGAAAATCGTGCCCGCATTTCTTTTGGCCTGCACCGCATTTGCCGTGCCCATGGGCGCATCCATGGCACAGGATGCCAAGCTTGCCCCGATCTTCGACTACGTGAAGAGCGACGTAACGCCCTGGCTCAACGACCCCGCCATCATCGAGGCTATCAAGGCGCAGGACGCTACGAACGCCAATCTGAGCGAGGCCGATATCGACGCCCTCGACAAGAAGTGGCGCGCCGAAGTCGATGGCTCCGACCACTCGATGATCGACGGCGTGCTCAACAACGCCCTGTCGAAATTCCTTCAGTCAAAGAAGGAAGCCTCCGGCGGCAAGATCACCGAGATCTTCGTCATGGATGCAAAGGGCCTGAATGTCGGCCAAAGCGACGTCACATCCGACTACTGGCAGGGCGACGAGGGCAAGTTCCAGAAGTCCTTCGGAGCCGGCAAGGACGCCGTCTTCGTCGATGAGATCGAAAAGGATGAGTCGACCCAGACGCTGCAGTCGCAGGCAAGCGTCACGATATCAGACGACAAGGGAACACCGATCGGCGCCATCACCGTCGGTGTCAACGTCGACGCCCTGTAATCTCATTAAAGCAGTGCAAATGCATATTGCCCGGTAGCAAGCGCGGGCGAAATGCATGGACTACGACTTGGCACGCACGTCGCATGAGTGAGATTGAGTGCGACGTGCTTCGTGCATCCCCCGAGACCATTATCATCCGGGGTACCGCGGCGATGCCAGTGATAAAGGAAACTCTGCTTGCGCCATATCACTTTGTCAGTGCTTCTGAATTTGGCTCTGATAGCCTCCGCCAACGCTGGCGAAAACATTTCCGGCGTTTGGCGAGACTTGTTTACACGGTGCCGAGTTGCAGTAGAAACGGGCAAAGACTTCGATGCAATGGGATTACGCGACTTGGGAGAAAGCCTGAGGATCGCAGCGCCGCCGACGATGGCCGGATCTACCAAGGCTATCATGCCCGGCTACGACGTGGCCGAACAGCGTTGGGGAATTCCAGGGGATCGTTTTGTCGTGGTCGAAACGGAGTATCCACCGCATGGCGGCAAAACAAGACGTTCCTGCAATCTCGAACTTGCTCCACAGGCGAAGCCAATCTCTGCTGACGAAGAGAGTCTCCTGAGAGCGGCTTTTCTTGCCGAACGCGATAAACTCCTTGATGGACGCTATGAGCACTGGAACCCCGACCCCATATTTTCCACCAATCTTGGTATTCGGCTGGCAGGGAACAATGTGAATGGCTGCCGTGTAGTCTCTCTCCTGTTCATCGACACCCAATCCAACTTCCCGTCATTTCTTCAAACGGGCTCTGGTGAGCAAGACGGAACCTGTGGTGGAGCACCACGCCTAATACATCCATAAAGCGCAAGAGACGGTATGTCGTTTGACCCAAGTTGCGCAGCCGCTCCTCATCTAGTTCACCGCGCTCTCTGTGGCGCGTTCTCGATTTCATCTCCGTTGCACCTTCCGCAAAAGCACCAGCTTCCAGACAGAAAATTCTGCGTGACAACGCGCGGCAGTGACACTACATACGCCTCATGTCGATCACATCAATCTACGCCTCGCGATTTTATTGGTACCGCTGCTTACAGCGGATGCGGGTCCATGCGTAACTGAATTCGACGCGACGACAACCCGAACAGCCGCTAGTCTACCTGGCGGCTTTTTTGTTCCGCGCGGGTATGACCAAACAGGAGCCATACCGTGTCTGATACCATTGACGATCTGCGTATCGTCGAAATTACCCCCCTGACCAAGCCTGCCGATATCATCGCGGAAATTCCCCGCAATGCTGATGTCAGTAAGACCGTGACCAGCAATCGCGATGCGATCCACCAAATTCTTCGGGGCGAAGACGATCGCCTGATCGTCGTCATCGGCCCCTGCTCGATCCATGATCCCGTTGCCGCCAGGGACTATGCCGCTCGGCTCACGGAACAGCGGCAGCGCTTCGCCGGCGATCTCGAGATCGTCATGCGCGTCTATTTCGAAAAGCCCCGCACCACCGTCGGCTGGAAGGGTCTGATGAACGACCCGCATCTCGACGGCAGCTACCGCATTGAGGAAGGCTTGCGCATCGCCAGGCGTCTGCTGCTCGACATCAATGCGATGGGCCTTCCCGCCGGCGTCGAATTCCTCGACACGATCACGCCGCAGTACATCGCCGACCTCGTCAGTTGGGGCGCGATCGGCGCGCGCACGACCGAAAGCCAGATCCATCGCCAGCTCGCCTCCGGCCTCTCCTGCCCGATCGGCTTCAAGAACGGCACCGACGGCGGCGTCCGCGTTGCGCTGGATGCCATCCTCGCCGCCTCGCAGCCGCATCACTTCCCGGCGGTAACGAAGGACGGCCAAGCGGCCATCGCCTCGACGACAGGCAATGAGGATTGCCACATCATCCTGCGCGGTGGCAAGCGGCCGAGCTATGAAGCTGCCGACGTCGAAGCGGTGACCGGCGAAGCCGTCAAGCTTGGCGTCGCCCCGCGCATCCTCATCGATGCCAGCCACGCCAACAGCGGCAAGGACCCGATGAACCAGCCGCTCGTCGTCAAATCCGTCGCCGCACAGATTGCCGCCGGAAACAGCGACATCAAGGGCATGATGATCGAAAGCAACCTCGTCGCCGGCCGCCAGGATCTCGTTCCCGGCAAACCGCTGGTCTACGGCCAGTCCATCACCGACGGTTGCATCGACTGGGAGATGTCGGTCGCAGTGCTGGAAGACCTGGCAAAATCCGCCCGCGAGCGCCGCCGGACCCGCGCTTAAGCCGCCGGGAAATAGCGGACATAGGCGAACTCTTCGCCGTCAGGAGACCAGCAGGGCACGTTGATCGTGCCCTGCCCCCCGAAGAGCTCGAACAGCGTCTTCAGATTGCCGCCGTCCATATCCATCAGCCGCAGCCGCACGTCGAGGTCGCGCGGATGGTCGAACACCGATGGGTCGTAGGATAGGAGCAGCACCATGTCGTTGTTGGGCGACGGATGGGCGAACCAGTTGCCCTGATTGTCCGAGGTCACTTGTTCGAGCCCGGTGCCATCGGGATGGATGCGCCAGATCTGCATCAGCCCGGTGCGGCTGGAATTGAAATAGATCCATTGGCCGTCGGCGGAATAGTCCGGTCCGTCATTGCGGCCCTCGCCATGCGTCAGCCGCGTCTCGGCTCCGCCGTCGACGGAGATGGTGTAGATATCGAAGAGGTCGTCGCGGATGCCGCAATAGGCGAGCTGGCGCCCGTCCGGCGACCAGCCATGCCAGTAGGATGGCAGGTTCTCGGTGATGAGCCGCGGCGTGCCGCCTTCGATCGGCAGGGTATAGATCGCCGACTTGCCGAATTCGGTCTTGTCGGAGATGACAATCTTCGTCCCATCAGGCGAAATGCCGTGATCATTGTTACAGTTGACGGCAAAGCCGGTATCAACCTTGACCACCTCGCCGCCATCGAGCGGCAGGCGATAGAGCAGCCCGTCGCCGTTCAAGAGCAAGTAGGAACCATCAGGCGAGAAATTCGGCGCCTCCACCAGCCTGTCCGTCTGCCAGACCTCACGGGCCCTGCCCGTCCTGACATTGTAGATCTCAACCGAGCTGCGCATGTTTCCTCCCGAAAAGCTTGATGCCGTCAGCGATCTCGATTGCGACAGCGATCTCGATTACGTCAGCGATCCCGGAACCGGTTGGTGATGGGATAGCGCCGGTCGCGGCCGAAATTCTTCTTGGTGATCTTCACGCCCGGCGCCGATTGCCGGCGCTTGTATTCGGCGAGATAGAGCAGATGCTCGACCCGGTGGACGGTCGCGACATCATGGCCGCGCGCGACGATCTCCTCGACTGCCATCTCCTTCTCGACAAGGCATTCGAGGATATCGTCGAGCACGGGATAGGGCGGCAGCGAATCCTGGTCCTTCTGGTCGGGACGCAGCTCGGCCGAAGGCGCCTTGTCGATGATATTCTGCGGGATCACCTCGCCCGACGGCCCCAGCGCACCCGGCGGCACGTTTTCGTTGCGCCAGCGCGAAAGAGCATAGACCTGCATCTTGTAGAGGTCCTTGATCGGATTGAAGCCGCCGTTCATGTCGCCGTAGAGCGTGGCGTAGCCGACTGACATTTCCGACTTGTTGCCCGTCGTCACCACCATCGAGCCGAACTTGTTGGAGATCGCCATCAGAATGACGCCGCGCGCCCGGCTCTGCAGGTTCTCTTCGGTGATGCCACTATCCGTGCCTTCGAAAAGGCTGGCGAGCGCGCTGCTGAAACCCGTCACCGGCTGTTCGATCGGCACGATATCGTAACGGCAGCCGAGCGCCCTCGCGCAATCGGCCGCATCCTTCAGCGAATCCTCGGAGGTATAGCGGTAGGGCAGCATGACGGTGCGCACCCGCTCCTCGCCGAGTGCATCGACGGCGATTGCCGCACAGATCGCCGAGTCGATGCCGCCGGAAAGGCCGAGCACCACGGTTTTGAAGCCGTTCTTGTTGACGTAGTCGCGGAAGCCGAGCAGGCAGGCGCGGTAATCGGCCTCCTCGCTTTCAGGGATATGCGCCATCGGCCCTTCGGCGCAGTGCCAGCCGCTGTCGCCGCGCTTCCATGTCGTCACCGCAAGCGCGGTTTCGAACTGGCTCATCTGGAAGGCAAGCGACTTGTCGGCATTAAAGGCGAAGCTCGCCCCGTCGAAGACGAGTTCGTCCTGGCCGCCGAGCTGGGCGGCATAGATCAGCGGCAGGCCGGTTTCGATCACCTGCCTCAACACCACCTGATGGCGGATATCGACCTTGCCGCGATAATAGGGCGAACCGTTTGGTGACAGCAGGATCTCGGCCCCGCTTTCGGCCAGCGTCTCGCAGACGCCAAGATCGCCCCAGATATCCTCGCAGATCGGAATGCCGATACGCACGCCGCGGAAATTCACGGGCCCCGGCATGGCGCCCTGGTCGAAGACGCGCTTCTCATCGAATTCGCCGTAATTCGGCAGGTCGATCTTGTCGCGCACTGCGATCACCTTGCCGCCATCGAGCACGGCGACCGAATTATAGCGCCCGGTGTCGTCCTGCCGGGGAAAGCCGATGATGACCCCCGGCCCGCCATCGGCGGTCTCGGCGGCCAGGCTCTCCACCGCTTTCCAGCAGGCGCGGATGAAGGCGGGCTTCAGCACTAGGTCCTCCGGCGGATAGCCGGAGATGAAAAGCTCGGTCAGAACGAGCAGATGCGCGCCCTCCCGGGCAGCATCGGCACGCGCCTCGCGCGCCTTGGCAAGATTGCCGGCAACATCGCCGACCGTCGGGTTGAGCTGGCCGATGGCGATGCGGAAGATATCAGAAAGGGCGTTTTCCTGTGTCATGTCATTTATTTAGCCTGCACCTTTCGCGACCGCAACACGTTCGCACCGAAAGCGGCGTCTGGCAGTGACGAAATTTTTATGAACGAATCGCGCATAGTGTCCCGCGGCGCCGATACGCATTGCAATTTACCTCTGGACCAGAATACTGGCGCCGAAAGCGACCGCATCGATAAACGGGTATCGGAAACAGGCCATGTCTAATTTTTCGGACTTCGTGCACCATCATTTCGACAAAGCGGCCAACGAGCTCGGCGACGTCGAAAAGCGCGTGCTGGCGAAAGCGCGCGAGCGCAAGGTCATCTCGACCGACGTCAACGCCGCCTTCTCCGCCGACGCCTCCTTCGGCGAGCGCATCGCCGACAGCATCGCCCGCATCGGCGGCTCCTGGTCCTTCATCATCGCCTTCTTCGCTTTCCTCGTCGCCTGGACTGTCATCAACACCGTCATTCTAATGAGCGGCGCCTTCGACCCCTATCCCTTCGTCTTCCTGAACCTGATCCTGTCGATGCTCGCCGCCATCCAGGCGCCGATCATCATGATGTCGCAGAACCGCCAGGCCGAGCGCGACCGCTTCGAGGCCGCCAAGGATTACGAGGTCAATCTCAAGGCCGAACTGGAAGTGCTCTCCCTGCACCAGAAGATCGACATGCGCGTGCTGACCGAGCTGACGGCGCTGCGCGAGGACGTGGCCCGCCTCACAGCCGCGCTTTCGGCCAAAGGCTAAACCGGATTCACCGCATATTGCGGCAGGCCGTCCGTTATCTCGTAGAAATCGCCCTTGTCGGCGCAATAGATATGATGGCCGAAGGCAAGGCTACTCGGCGTGTCGAAGGCGCCCGCCATGACGGAACTCTCCGCCGATCCGTCCGCCTGCCAGAACAGCGCGGAGCCGCAATTCGAGCAGAAGCCGCGCTGCGCCTCCTCGCTCGACCTGTACCAGCGGACCACTTCCGCGCCTTCTACCGAAAGAGCCGCGCGCGCCACGTTGACCGCGGCGTAATAAAGCCCCGTCTGCCGGCGGCACTGCGAGCAATGGCAGCCGACGACAGGTCCTGGCTTCGCCGTCGTTGAAAATCGCACGGCGCCGCAAAGGCAGCCACCTGTATGCCGTTCGGTCATCATCGCTCTCCCGTTTATGACGGGACGTTGCCGCCGATCGCCCTTGGCGTCAAATCCATTCCGTTCAACGAAATTATCAGAAATCTTGAAAATCACCGGCCTTATCCATGCTTGGTCGGCTCAAGCACCTGTTGCTCGACGACAACAGCCACCAACCTCATCTCATCCCGGCATTGAATCGCCTGCTGTTGTCGGCAATACTTAAGGTCCAATTCATTCAACCCCCCCGGGAGACTGACATGAGAGCGACCCTGTCCAAACAGAAAGGAAACATCCCCCACAAGGACATTCAGCTTCATGAACATTCGGTTCTCCCGCGCGAGGAAAAACTCGCGACGCCATAACCTCTTCCCGAGATTCTTCCGCGACAATGCGAATGCCGTCGACCGCGAGCGGCGCTGGTCGCGTATGCGCAAATTCCTCTCCTACTATCGTCCGCACCTGCCTTTGCTGCTGGCGGATCTGCTTTGCGCCATCCTGGTCGCCGGCACGGCAGTCGCCCTGCCGCTCTGCGCCAACATCGTCACGAGCCGCCTTCTGGCTCTGCCAGACGCGCCGCAGGCCTTCGCACACATCCTTGCGATGGGCGGCGTCATGCTGGCCGTTCTGGCGGTCCAGATCGTTGCCATCTTCTTCGTCGATTATCGCGGCCATGTGATGGGCGCGCGCATCGAAGCGACGGTGCGGCAGGAACTCTTCGAGCACTGCCAGAAGCTCTCGTTCAGCTTCTACGATCGCCAGCGCACCGGCCAGCTGATGAGCCGCATCACCAATGACAGCCTCTGGCTGGGCGAGCTCTTTCATCATGGCCCCGAGGATCTTTCCATCGCCGTACTCAAATACGGCGGCGCCATGCTGGTGTTGTTCTTCATCGATCCACCATTGGCGGCCCTGATCCTGCTGCTCACGCCCGCGGCGGTCGCCTATGCGCTCTATTTCAACCGGCGTATGAACCGCGCGCTCGAAGCCAGCAAACGGCAGATCGCCGCCGTCAACGAGCGGGTGGAGGACGCTCTTGCGGGCATCCGCGTCGTCCAGTCCTTTGCCAACGAGGCGCTGGAGAAGGAACGCTTCGCCGAGCAGAACCGACGCTTCCTGCACAGCCGCGCCGAGGGCTACCGCAGCGAAGCCTGGTTTTCCGTCGGCACCGAAACCTTCGCCCAGCTGGTTACCATATTGGTGATCATCGTCGGCGGCCTGCGCATCCTGGCGGCGGAGCTGACCGTGCCTGATATGCTGACCTTCCTGCTCTGCGTCGCCGTGCTGGTCGATCCCGTGCAGCGGCTGGCGAATTTCGTGCGCCTCTGGCAGGAGGGTTATACCGGCTTCGTCAGGGCCATGGAGATCCTGGAGATCGCCCCCGATATCACCGATCGGCCAGCCGCGCGTCCGATGCCGGCACCAAGCGGCGAGATCAGTTTTTCCAACGTCGCCTTCGGTTACGAGGCCGATGGCCCGCGCGTGCTCGAGCAGCTGTCGCTCACCATCGCTCCCGGGGAGTTTGTCGCCCTGGTCGGCCCGTCAGGGGTCGGCAAGAGCACGCTTTGCGCGCTGATACCGCGTTTCTACGATGTCGAGGCCGGGGCGATCCAGATCGATGGCATCGACATCCGCGAAGTGACACTGGCCTCGCTCCGGCGCCATGTCGGGGTGGTGCAGCAGGATGTCTACCTGTTTGCCGGTACGGTGGCGGAAAACCTGCGCTACGGCCGGCCCGACGCCAGCGATGCCGAACTGGAGGCGGCCGCGCGCGCCGCCAATGCGCACGACTTCATCAGCGCCCTGCCCCATGGCTATGACACCGATATCGGCCAACGCGGCGTCAAGCTCTCGGGCGGCCAGCGCCAGCGCATCACCATCGCCCGCGCCTTCCTCAAGAATCCGGAGATCCTGATCTTCGACGAAGCGACCAGCGCGCTCGACAACGAGAGCGAACGGGCGGTGCAGCAGGCGCTGCTCAGCCTGGCAAACGGCCGAACCACCCTGGTCATCGCCCACCGTCTGTCGACCGTCCGCCACGCCGACCGCATCCTGGTCCTGACGGCCGATGGCATCGTCGAACAGGGCACGCATGACGAGCTCATGGCGCAAGACGGTGTCTACGCCAATCTGCACAGCGTCCAGGCCAGCATCTGAGAGTCTGGTGCGCGCGCACGGCAACAAGAAGCCCGGCGGTTCGCCGGGCTGCTAACAAGTCGGCCAACTCCTCTTTCGTCATGCTCGGGCTTGTCCCGAGCATCTGCAGCCGGTGCAGCAGATCCTCGGCACAAGGCCGAGGATGACGTCGAGCAAAGAGCGAAGCCTGTCAACAAAAAGCCCGGGCGAACCGGGCTTTTCATCATCCGTTTCGGCCCGGTCTCAGCCGTTGGCGACCATCCGCTTTTCGTCGCGGCCGCCCTTCATGCGCTCGGCAAGCAGGAAGGCGAGTTCGAGCGCCTGGTCGGCGTTGAGGCGCGGATCGCAATGAGTGTGGTAGCGGTCCTGCAGGTCTTCCGCGGAGACCGCGCGGGCGCCGCCGGTGCACTCGGTCACGTCCTTGCCGGTCATCTCGATATGAATGCCGCCGGGATGCGAGCCTTCGGCGCGGTGGATCTGGAAGAAGCTTTCGACTTCCGACAGGATCCGCTCGAAGGGACGGGTCTTGTAGTTGTTGAGCGTGATCGTGTTGCCGTGCATCGGATCGCAGGACCAGACGACCTTGCGGCCCTCGCGCTCGACGGCGCGAATGAGCTTCGGCAGGCTGTCGGCGACCTTCTCATGGCCGAAGCGGCAGATCAGCGTCAGGCGCCCGGCCTCGTTGGCAGGATTCAGGATGTCGATCAGTTGCAGCAGGTCGTCGGCCTGCAGCGACGGGCCGCATTTCAGGCCGATCGGGTTCTTGATGCCGCGACAATATTCGACATGCGCATGGTCGGCCTGACGTGTACGGTCGCCGATCCAGATCATGTGGCCCGACGTTGCATACCAATCGCCCGACGTGGAATCGACGCGGGTCAGCGCCTCCTCATAACCGAGCAGCAGCGCCTCATGGCTGGTGAAGAAATCGGTCTCGCGCAGCGCCGGCTGGTTTTCCGAGGTGATGCCGATCGCCTTCATGAAATCCATGGTCTCGCTGATGCGGTCGGCGAGCTTGCGGTAGCGCTCGCCCTGCGGGCTGTCCTTGACGAAGCCGAGCATCCACTGATGTACGTTTTCGAGATTGGCGTAGCCGCCCATCGCGAAGGCGCGCAGAAGGTTCAGCGTCGCAGCCGACTGGCGATAGGCCATGGCCTGGCGTTCCGGGTTCGGAATGCGCGACTCCTCTGTGAACTCGATGCCGTTGATGATGTCGCCGCGATAGGCCGGCAGCGTCACGTCGCCCTGCTTCTCGACATTCGACGAACGCGGCTTGGCGAACTGGCCGGCGATGCGGCCGACCTTGACGACCGGCAGCTGCGCACCGAAGGTCAGCACCACGGCCATCTGCAGGAAGGCGCGGAAGAAGTCGCGGATATTGTCGGCGCCGTGTTCGGCGAAGCTCTCGGCGCAGTCGCCGCCCTGCAGCAGGAAACCGTTGCCTTCGGCGACATTGGCGAGATGCTTCTTCAGGCGGCGCGCTTCACCTGCAAAGACAAGCGGCGGATAGCTGGCGAGCGTGGCTTCCGTTGCCGCCAAAGCGGCTGCGTCGGGATATTCGGGAACCTGCAGGATCGGTTTTTGCCGCCAGCTGCTCGGGGTCCAATTGTCTGCCATCTCACTCACCTGTTCTCACATCCATACCTCAGGATGCCCTCAATATGCGGCGGCTTATAGACCTTTAGGTCAGGCTTGCAAAGGCCATTCGCCGACTGCTTGTCGCCTCGCCGCCGCCGCCCGCCGCTCTCTAGTTAAACCAGCATATACCATGTCGATTTTCCCATATTTTAGACTTTCAATGTAGAACCGGAGAGAGTTTCAACTTCGGGGACACGGCATGGCAATCCTTCCGCCCGGTTTCATATCGGACCGCTCGGGCAATTTCGGCATCATGACGGCACTGCTGGTGGTGCCGCTCTTCGGTGCTGCCGGCATGGCGGTGGATTTCGCCCACGCGCTCAGCTTGAGGACACAGCTTTACGCCGCTGCCGATGCCGCCGCCGTCGGTTCGATCGCGGAAAAATCCGGCGCGGTCGCAGCCGCCATGACCATGAGCGGCAACGGCACGATCTCGCTCGGCAAGGACGACGCCCGCAATATTTTCATGTCTCAAATGTCCGGGGAGCTGACCGACGTTCATATCGATCTCGGCATTAACGTCACCAAGACCGCCAACAAGCTGAATTCGCAGGTTTCCTTCAGCGCCACCGTGCCCACCACCTTCATGCGCATCCTGGGCCGGGACTCGATCACGATCTCGGGTGCGGCGACTGCCGAATATCAAACCGCCGCCTTCATGGATTTCTACATCCTGCTCGACAACACGCCTTCCATGGGCGTCGGCGCAACCGCGAACGATGTTTCCAAGCTGCAGGCCAAAACAGGCTGCGCCTTCGCCTGCCATCAGATGGACCAGAGCACCAACAACTACACCATCGCCAAAGGCCTCGGCGTCGCAATGCGCATCGACGTGGTGCGCCAGGCAACCCAGGCACTGACCGATACGGCCAAGACCGAGCGCGTCAGCAGCGACCAGTTCCGTATGGGCGTCTATACTTTCGGCACCAAAGCCGAGGACGCAAAGCTGACGACGATCTCCAGCCCCACATCCGACCTGACGAAGGTGAAGAATTACACCGACACAGTCGACCTGATGACCATTCCCTACCAGAACTACAACCAGGATCAGCTCACGAGCTTCGATAGCGCCCTGACGCAGATGAATACCATCATCGATCCGGCCGGCGACGGCACGTCGAATATCAGCCCCGAAAAGATCCTCTTCTTCGTTTCCGATGGCGTCGGCGACAGCTACAAGCCGTCGACATGCACCAAGAAGACGACCGGCGGCCGCTGTCAGGAACCGATCGACACCTCCTTCTGCAAGCCGCTGAAGGATCGCGGTGTCAAGATCGCCGTGCTCTACACAACCTACCTGCCACTGCCGAGCAACGATTGGTACAACAAATGGATCAGCCCCTTCCAGAGCGAGATCCCGACGAAGATGCAGGCATGCGCTTCGCCCGGCTTCTATTTCGAAGTAACGCCGACCGAAGGTATCACCGATGCGATGAAGGCGCTTTTCCTCAAGGTTATCCGCTCGCCGCGCATCACCAGCTAGCGCATCGACCCGAAAACGGAATCGATTTTCGGAAAGCACAATGCGCGGTTCAAAAAGTTAGAGCGTCCTTTGTGCGTCCGAAAGGATTCACGGCGCTCTAATTTGCAGCGGTTCCGGGTCAACGACATGCAGGGCAAAAGCACGTCGCGGCTCAAATCCGCTTGCCGTCGCGGATCCGATAGCTCGGCGCATACATGGTGACGAACTCTTCGGCGGCCGTCGGGTGCAGCGCCATCGTCCGGTCGAAATCGTCCTTGGTGCAGCCGGCCTTCAGAGTGATGCCGAGCAGCTGCGCCATCTCGCCGGCATCGTGGCCGAGGATATGGGCGCCGACCACCTTGCGGCTCGCCGCATCGACGATCAGCTTCATGATCATCCGCTCGGCCCGCCCGGAAAGCGTGGCCTTCAGCGGCCGGAACTGGGCGCGGTAGACCTCGAGTTCGGAATAACGCTTGCCCGCGTCCTCTTCCGAAAGGCCGACGGTACCGATCTCAGGCTGCGAGAAGACGGCGGTCGGGATCAGCTCGTAGTCCGGCCGGGTCGGATTGTTCTTGTACTCGGTCTCGATGAAGCACATCGCCTCGTGGATCGCCACCGGTGTCAGCTGTACCCGGTTGGTGACATCGCCGAGCGCATAGATGTTTTCGACATTGGTGCGGGAATATTCATCGACGATAACGGCGCCGCGCTCGTCGACCGCGACACCGGCCGCCTCGAGGCCGAGGCCTTCGGTGTTCGGATCGCGCCCGAGAGCCAGCATGACGACGCCGGCTTGCAGCGTGCCGTTGTTCAGCGTCTCCAGAACGAGCCCGTCCTCACCCTTCGAAACCTTCTGCAGCGTGTCATGGCAGAGGATGCGGATGCCCTTGGCGACCATCGCCTCGTGCAGCCCGCGCCTCAGGTCCTCGTCGAAGCGCGACAGGATCTCGGCGCCGCGATAAATCAGCGTCGTCTCGACTCCAAGGCCGTGGAAGATATTGGCGAACTCGACGGCGATATAGCCGCCGCCTGATATCACCATCGATTTCGGCAGCTCCTCGAGATGAAAGGCCTCGTTGGAGGAGATGCAGAGCTCGTGACCCGGAAGGGCTGCATGCGGGTTCGGCCGTCCGCCGGTGGCGATGACGATGGTCTTTGCCGTCACCGTCCGTCCGGTCTTCAGCAGCCGGACAGTATGGGCATCGACGAGTTCCGCGCGCGTTTCCAGGATCTCGGCATTGGCGCCGGCGAGCCCCTTCTTGTAGAGGCCTTCCAGACGGGCGATTTCAACATCCTTGGCCGCCACCAGCTTCTTCCAGTCGAAGCTGCTTTCGCCGACCGTCCAGCCGAAACCCGCCGCATCCTCGAAATGCTCATGGAACTGCGAAGCATACACGAAGAGCTTTTTCGGCACGCAGCCGCGGATGACGCAGGTGCCGCCGTAGCGATACTCCTCGGCGATCGCCACTTTCTTGCCGAGCGAGGCGGCGACACGGGCGCCGCGCACGCCTCCGGAACCGCCGCCGATGACGAAGAGGTCGTAGTCGTAGGAAGACATGGGGAGCTCCGGAAGGGAATCGCAGGAAGGATGTTCCTGATATAGGGGCGATCGTCATGAAAACAAAAGCCCGCTCCTGCGTCATCCGGTTCCCATCGCCGAATCTTCATTGTAAAGGGCTGATCCCAGTCACCGTTTACGGTTGACCCAGTCACCGTCTACGGTTGACCCGGTCACCGTCTTCGGTTGACCCGGTCGGCCGAGGCTGGCAGGCAATCCATGGGATGGAAAAGAATGGCGGAGCAAAAGATGGATCAAACTCTCTTCAGCAACCTGTGCAAGGCTGGCAAATTCAAGGAAGCGCTCGGCCTCGCCATTCAGGGCCACGAGGACGAAAAATACACGCCGAGCCGTTTCTCGATCGACAAGAAGACGCGACTGCCGATCTTCTACCGCGGCAACAAGCGCGTGGAGCCGGATGAAGAGGGTGTGTGGCAACTTGCAAAGAACCCGAACCCATAGGGGCTGAGTTGCGGCGCATATGCGATGCCAATTGCATCTGCTTAGCGATTAGCGCTGTCAGCGGGTAATGCGGAAATCCGTCGGGTTCTTCTCAAGCTGGGTTGCTTCCGTCTCGACGCTCGAAACCGACGCCCCCGAAGGCCCGCGCCTGAAACGCTCGATCATCGTCGAGATGGCGCTGTCGGGTCCTGCGATCACAGCGACGACGGCCCCGTCCTCTTCATTGCGAACCCACCCCGTCAAACCGAGCCGTACGGCCTCATCGCGCGTCCAATAGCGAAAACCGACACCCTGGACCTTGCCGGATATCCGCACTCGGACAGCCTTATCATGATCGAACATGTCTGCGGTCACCTGAAGCCTCGCCGGCGGCATTTGCCCTATCATAACAAAAAAGCCCAGACGATGCCGGGCTTTCGCAAATTTGATGGGACAGGCCTTACTGCTGGGCAGCCGGTGCCGGAGCGGGAGCGGTCGGGCTGTCGGTTGCCGGCGGCGGTGCCTTGATGACCTTGGAAAGCTCGACGTTGCTCTGTTTTTCCAAATCGCGGGAAATGCCCTGCGCCCAGATGTCGGCAGCCTTCGCCGTCTCGCGCGAGGCGACCGGGCCGTCGCGCAGCAGCTTCTTGCCGACGTCGGAATTATAGAAGTCGGCGATCGCCTTCAGCTCGTCGACGGTGAAGGTCTTGGCATAGGTGAGTGCCGCCTCCTTCTCCAGATCGCCGCGGCGCGGCGCCAGCGCCAGCGCCTGCGCGTCGACTGTCGACGAAATGATGTCCTGGTAGTTCGGCGAATCCTGGATCAGCCCGGCCTTCAGGCGCTCGGCGAGACCAGGCAGGATGTTGTCGAACTGGGCAGTGGCGCCAATGGCGTCGATCGCCGCGCGAGACGCCTTCAGTTGCTCCTCGGAGACCTCCTGCGCCTTGACGGCGGAGCCGAAGGCAAGCCCGGAAAGAACGACGGTCGCAGCGGCGAGACGGCCAAGACCTGCAATGTTCATCATGAGTATATGCTCCTGTTATCTGTTTGCCTGCAGCGTGCGCGCACCCGCAGGACCGGCAATGATCGCAAGTGCCGCCATATTGATAAAGAGCCCGTGTTCAACGACGCCGGGTATGGAATTCAGCTCGCTCGAAAGCGCCTCTGCATCAGGAATGCGGCCAAAAGATGCATCGATGATGTGATGGCCGCCATCCGTGGTAAACTCTCCGTCACCCGACTGGCGCAGATCGAGTTCACCGGAAAGACCTAGCCGGGCCGCGACCTTTTCGATCGCGATCCGCGTCGAGACGAGCCCGAACGGATTGACCTCGATCGGCAGCGCGAAAGCGCCGAGCGTTTCCACCAGCTTGCTCTCGTCGGCAATGACGATCATTCGCTCGGAGGCGGCCGCGACGATTTTTTCGCGCAACAGCGCGCCGCCGCCGCCCTTGATCAGCCTGAGCGCCTGATCGACCTCGTCGGCGCCATCGATCGTCAGGTCGAGTGCCGGCAGTTCGTCGAGCGACTTCAGCGGCACGCCGAGTTCGACGCAGAGCCGCGCGGTTCGTTCGGACGTCGGAACGCCTTCGACCCTGAAGCCGCCCGCGACCTTCTCCGCCAGCAGGCGAACGAATTCTTCCGCCGTGCTGCCGGTGCCGATCCCGAGACGCATCCCGCTTTCCACATGGGCGAGTGCGGCCTCGGCGGCCTTGATCTTCATTTCGCGGGCATCCATGCGCCGCCAGCTCCTGATATTGCGTTGGATGTGCTGTTTACACGGCTCGCCTGGCAAACGAAAGTCAAAATCATCACGGAAAATGAAAAGCCGAAACAGAGGCCTGCAGCCTTCCCGACCATCGCCGGACGTTGCTTTCCGCCGCACGATCGCCTACCTCAGGGACGATCCATCGTTCCCTAGGACGATCTATCGCTCCTCAAGACGACCACCGCTCAAAGAGACATGCCCTTGACCCCTGTTCCCGCTCGCCCGGCGCTCGTCGTCTTCGATCTCGACGGCACCCTTCTGGATACCCATGTGGATCTGGTCGAGAGCCTGAACCATACGATCGCGGCCCTTGACCTCGAACCGGTCAGCTATGACGACCTCACCCATCTCGTCGGCCAGGGCGCGCGTGTCATGATCGAGCGCGCCTGCAGGCTGCGCGGCCATCCGCTCGAAAGCGACGCCTTGCCGCCGCTGGTCGAGCGTTTCGTCGCCCATTATGCCGGCAACATGCCCGGCCGGACCGAACCCTATCCCGGCCTGGTCGCCGCGATGGACCGGCTGAAATCTCAGGGTTACCGCCTCGCCGTCTGCACCAACAAGATGGAGAGCCTGGCGCTCGGCCTGCTCGGCAAGCTCGAACTTACCCGATATTTCGACGCCATCACCGGCGGCGACAGCTTCGAATACCGCAAGCCCGACGCCCGTCACCTCACCGGCACGATCGAACGCGCCGGCGGCGACATCACCCGCACCGTGATGATCGGCGACAGCGTCAACGATATCGCCGTGGCGAAGAACGCCGGCGCACCGTCGATCGCCGTGCCTTTCGGTTATTCCGACGTGCCGGTGAACACGCTTAACCCCGACCGCATCATCACCCATTTCGATGAGTTGACGCCGGAGATGGTGGAAACGCTGTTGCGGGAATATGCGGAGAAAGTCGCCGTCTGAGGCTTGGCGATCGGGCGTATGTCTTTGCGATCGCGGCCCCCTCATCCGACCCTTCGGGCCACCTTCTCCCAACTGGGGAGAAGAGGGGAACCAGCGGCACGGCTGCAACCGCACGAAACGCTTTGATCAGGAGCGAGGCGTCGCGGCAACGTCCCTTCTACCCAGCGGGGAGAAGATGCCGGCAGGCAGATGAGGGGGCCACACAGCACGCCCTCTCCTCTTACTTCTTGCACGCAACACCCCAAAAACAAAAACGGGCGGCCCAAAGACCGCCCGCCAGCATTACTAATCAGAGCTGATTATCAGATCTGCGCGCCCCGCGCCTTGCTCGTCGCGTCAAAGGCCTTGTCGACATAACCGTCGCGGCCGTAGACGTCGTCGAAATATTCCACCACGCCGTCCTTGTTCGGCCAGGCGGTGAAGTAGGAGACGTAGACCGGGATCTTCTGCGGCACGCGCACCGCATGGTTCTGGCCGCTCGCGATCTGCTTGGCGATGTCGTCGACCGTCGTGCCGAGCACGGCAGCCGCCATCGCCCGCGGATCGGCAAGGCGCACGCAACCGTGGCTGAGAGCCCGCATGTCGCGCTTGAAGAAGCTCTTCGACGGCGTGTCGTGCATGTAGATCGCGTGGCTGTTCGGGAACAGGATCTTCAGTTCGCCGAGTGCATTGTCGCTGCTTGGCGGCTGGCGCACCGAAACATTATTGGTCGAGCCGTACCAGTCGACGCTCGACGAGGCGACGGCGTGGCCGTTCACCTCGACCTCATAACCGAGCTGGTCGAGATAGTTCGGATCCGAGCGCAGCTTCGGCAGCATCTCGTTGATGATGATCGACTGCGGCACGCCCCAGAAAGGGTTGAACTCGACCGTCTCGATTTCGTCGTCGAAGAAATAGGTCTGGTTGTTCTTGCCGCCGACCACCACGCGCATCGACAGCTGTTCCTTGCCGTCATTGTGGTAGTAGACCATGTAGGCCGGCTGGTTGATCATGACGTAGCGGGAACCGAGATCCTCCGGCAGCCAGCGCGCCTGTTCCATGGCGACGACGAGCTTGTCGATCTTCGAGGCATTGGTATCGCCGCCGGTCATGGCGCGCACCGTCGCCTGGCCGATGACGCCATCGGGCTTCAGCCCACGCTCTTTCTGGAAATCCTCGACCAGCGAAACGATGTCGGGCGAATAGTCGATGCTGCCGGCGTAAGCAGCAAGCGTTGCCGCATGATCGGTATTCAGCGTTTCGGAGCCGTGCTTGCCGATCGCCTTGACGATATTGGCGATCTCCGGCGAGCTGTCGCCAGGCCTCAGCAGCCTGTCGAGCGAAACGACGATTCGCTCCTCATTGCCGCCGTCGGCGGCGCGAAGCTTGGCAAGCTCCGCCTTCAGCGCCTGGAATTGCGGACTATCCGGCGAGCGGCTGGCGATGTAGGCGCCGACATCGGGGCTCATGCGGGAAAGCTTCAGCACCGGGGCCAGATTGACCACCTTGCGCTGGAAGTCGTGATAGCCGGAGATCTTGTTCGGATCGATGCGGCCGCGCACCGTGTCCTGCACGAAGGCGAGCACCTTGGCGGAGAGATCGAGCTCGAACTGTGTCAGCGCCCGGTCGCGGAAGGCGGGATCGGGATTGGCCGGGTCGATATCAGGCGTCTGGACGGCGTAATCCGCCGGGTCGAGGCCAACGAAGGACGCATCGGCAAGTACCAGCATCGCCGACTTGGCGCGGTCGTTGATCTGGTTGCCCTCGACCCAGACGAGCGGATTGCGGCTGTCGCCGTAATAGGCTTCGAGCGCCTTTGCGACGTCGGCATTGGCGCGCACCTTGGCCTGCGCCAGGAAACGGCGCTGCACAGCCGGCTCGGCGCTGGCATCACCGCTGCCCGAAACATCGGCGACCGCGCCGGTGACGACGGGATCGGCAAACCTGCCGGTATCGACGAACTGCAGCGTCTCGGTTTTGTAGGTATAATAACGCGGACCGCTCACCTTCGGCAGCGGCGCTTCCGGATCGAGCCCGCCGAGCGAGCCACCGACGCCGCTGCGCGAACCCACACGGCCGGGCGGCATCTGGTCCATGAAAATGGTGCTCTGCGTCCGCTGCCTGTCGCCGCGCAGCATATCCATCAATGTATAAGCATGCGCGGGTACGGCACTCATCACTGCCACGCCGCAGGAAATTGCCAATGCGGATGCCGCGCTTTTCAAAACGAACGTCATATATCTTCCAGTCCCGGTGTCATGCTGTTCTTGTCACGAGCGCAAGGCTCAAGCTCAAATCCCGCGAAACTCAAGCAGCGTAGGGCCTCATTGATCAGAAACCGGCCTGCGCCGCCAGCGCCGGCGGACTCAATTTTGTGTGACGGAGATCCTGCACGGCGCCGCCCAGCAGTTCACACAAAATTATGAAATTATTAGTTAATTTTTTACCGAATTTTCGCCGCCAGGCCAGTCCGGCGAAAACGCCCGGACGCATAAAATTTCCAAAGTGGCTTAAAAGGCACGCCGAAAAGCCAGCGCAAACATGACTTCCGATTTCAATATTTCGCGCGGCGTCCAGTTTTCTTGTCGGACTTTCCAACCTATAAGACCTCATCTTTGGAAAATGCCCTAAAACAGCATGTAAAGGGAAGGCAAGGCTGATGACTGCAACCCGCACCGAAACCGATACTTTTGGCCAGATCGAGGTCGCCGCCGACCGATATTGGGGCGCCCAGGCCGAGCGTTCGCTCGGCAATTTCAAGATCGGCTGGGAAAAACAGCCGCTGTCGATCGTGCGTGCGCTCGGTATCGTCAAGCAGGCCGCCGCCCGCGCCAACATGTCGCTCGACCAACTCGATCCTGCCCTCGGCAAAGCGATCGTCGAGGCTGCCCAGGAAGTGGTCGACGGCAAGCTGAACGACCATTTCCCGCTTGTGGTCTGGCAGACCGGTTCTGGCACACAGTCGAACATGAACGCCAATGAAGTGATCTCCAATCGTGCGATAGAAATGCTCGGCGGCGTCATGGGTTCCAAGAAGCCGGTGCATCCGAACGATCACGTCAATATGAGCCAGTCGTCGAACGACACCTATCCGACGGCCATGCACATTGCCTGCGCCGAGCAGATCGCCCATCACCTGCTGCCGGCCCTGAAGCACCTGCATGCCGCGCTCGACATGAAGGTCACAGAATTCAGCCACATCATCAAGATCGGCCGCACCCACACCCAGGATGCGACGCCGCTGACGCTCGGCCAGGAATTTTCGGGTTATGCCGCCCAGGTCGGCTCCGCCATCAGGCGCATCGAAATGACCCTGCCCGGCCTTTGCGAGCTCGCCCAGGGCGGTACTGCCGTCGGCACCGGCCTCAATGCGCCGGTGGGCTTTGCCGAAAAGGTCGCCGAAGAGATTGCCGCCATCACAGGCATGCCTTTCGTCACCGCGCCGAACAAGTTCGAGGCGCTCGCCTCTCATGACAGCATGGTCTTTTCCCACGGCGCCATCAATGCGGCAGCCGCCGCCCTCTTCAAGATCGCCAACGACATCCGCCTGCTCGGTTCCGGCCCACGCGCCGGCCTCGGCGAGCTGGCGCTGCCGGAAAACGAGCCCGGCTCCTCGATCATGCCCGGCAAGGTCAATCCGACCCAGTGCGAGGCGCTGACGCAGGTCTGCATCCATATCTTCGGCAACAACGCGGCTCTGACCTTCGCCGACAGCCAGGGCCATTTCGAGCTCAACGTCTACAATCCGATGATGGCCTATAATTTCCTGCAGTCGGTGCAGCTGCTCGCCGACGCCGCCGTCTCCTTCACCGACAATTGCGTCGTCGGCATCGAGGCGCGCGAGGACAATATCAAGGCCGGCCTCGAACGCTCGCTGATGCTGGTGACGGCACTTGCCCCGAAGATCGGCTACGACGCAGCCGCCAAGATCGCCAAGACCGCCCACAAGAACGGCACGACGCTGAAGGAAGAGAGCCTCGCCAGCGGCCTAGTGACGTCGGAAGAGTATGACGCGATCGTCCGGCCGGAAACGATGATCGGGCCGAAGTAGGAAGGTCGCATAGGCCACAGCCCCTCATCCGGCTGCCGCCACCAACCGGGGTCGAGCCACAGGTCTCGACCCGTCCTTCGGACCCCCGCTCGCGGGGCCAAGGTGATATGCCGCAACGCCTCGACTCCCTCCAGCCTATAGCAAGGCAAACAGCGAAAAATTGTCCATCACGACAGAATTGCCCATGAAGTCGAAACGGATTTCTTCGATGTCTTCGAGATTGACCTCGAGAGTGGGGCCGGTGACCTCGAGCTCCTGCTGATAGACGATCTGACCGTCGTTCAGCGCGGTGAGCGTGAGGTGAAAGGGCGCTGCCGACAATTCGGCAATCGAAACGCTCTGAAAGGTGAATTCTCCGCCATCGAGCATTTTCAAGCTTACGGGCGCAGAACCCGGCGATAGAACGGTATCGCTGAAACCGTCCTCGGTGATGGCGTTGACGCCCGGGATCGTGTCGTAGACGATGCCGTTCAGAAGCGTCACTTCGTGGCTTCCATTCACCGAGAGCGCAAAGTTGCGATAGTCAGGCAGAGAGAAATTATCTGCCCTGGATAAGACGCCCAAATCGTCGAAATCCAGGTTTTCATGGTATTTGTCGCCTTCGTTGACGCCGTCGATCGCGAGCGTCAACACGCCGAAGTCCGTGCCTCCTGAGCCATCTGACATCTTGAAGCTCAGCTTCTCGATGAGCTGATCGTATTTCGTTAAATTTTTCACGACGTCGAGCGTGTAGTCCAGCTCGTACTCGAAGTGACCGTCAGGTTTCAGTCTGAAGGTTCCGTACTCGCCCCTTATGATCGTTTCGTGGTCAGGCCCATGTTTGGCGTCGATACGCACGCCATTGACGAAGCGAACATACATGTCCGCTCCCTCGGGATCGCTGGAGAGGCGCAGCAGATTCCCGCGGATCCAATTGTCTTCGAAAAAAACGAGAAGGTCGTCGACAGCAGTTGGCTTTGCATTTGTCATTTGAAGCCCCGGCAGGTTAACGCTGCCGGGAATATGTACTGGCCTCGAAAAGAAGGCAACTTGAAGTCGTCTTTTTGTCGGACCGATTTCGACGGTTCGCCTCATCCGCCGCGCGTGGTCCCGATTGCTTTTGCCCCGCAGCGGATTTAGACCGGTTCCAATCTAGCGACGCACGCCCTACCAGAAAGGTCACTTCGATGGCTGACGATCTCTTCCCCCTCGGCAAGGATGCCACCCCCTATCGCAAGATCAGCGGCGACCATGTCTCGGTCGATACGTTCAAGGGCCAGGAGATCCTGACCGTCGAGCCGGAAGGCATCCGCCTGCTGGCCGAAACCGCCTTTGCCGACATCAACCACCTGCTGCGTCCCGGCCACCTGAAACAGCTCGCCTCGATCCTCGACGATCCCGAAGCGACCGACAATGACCGTTTTGTCGCCTACGATCTCTTGAAGAACGCCAATATCGCCGCCGGCGGCGTGCTGCCCATGTGCCAGGACACCGGCACGGCGATCATCATGGGCAAGAAAGGCCGCAGGGTCTGGACCGATGGCGAGGATACGGCAGCGCTCGCCCGCGGCGTCATGGACGCCTATGAGAAGAAGAACCTGCGTTACTCGCAGCTCGCGCCGGTCAAAATGTTCGAGGAGAAGAATACCAGGAATAACCTGCCGGCCCAGATCGACATCTACGAGGAAGGCACCGACGCCTACGAATTTCTCTTCGTCGCCAAGGGCGGCGGCTCGGCCAACAAGACCTTCCTTTACCAGGGCACGCCCTCGCTCCTGACCCATGACCGGATGATCGACTTCCTTAAGGAAAAGATCCTGACGTTAGGGACAGCAGCCTGTCCTCCCTACCATCTGGCGATCGTCATCGGCGGCACCTCGGCCGAGATGAACCTCAAAACCGTCAAGCTCGCCTCCACCCGCTATCTCGACGAGCTGCCGACCGAAGGTTCCGAGAGCGGCCACGCTTTTCGCGACGTCGAGATGGAGAAGGAAATCCACAAGCTGACGCAGCAGATGGGCGTCGGCGCCCAGTTCGGCGGCAAGTATTTCTGTCATGACGTGCGTGTCATCCGCCTGCCCCGCCACGGCGCCTCGCTGCCGATCGGCCTCGGCGTCTCCTGTTCCGCCGACCGTCAGGCCAAGGGCCGCATCACCCGCGACGGCATCTTCGTCGAGCAGCTCGAAACCGATCCGTCGAAATACATGCCCGAGATCGACGAGGCAAAACTGTCGGAATCGACAGTGCGCATCGACCTCAACCGGCCGATGGCCGAGGTTCTCGCCGAACTCTCCAGGCATCCCGTCAAGACGCGCCTCTCCTTGACCGGCACCATCATCGTCGCCCGAGACCTAGCGCACGCCAAGATCCGCGAGCGGCTGGAAAAGGGGGAAGGCATGCCCGATTACCTGAAAAACCATCCGGTCTATTATGCCGGCCCGGCCAAGACACCGGTCGGCTACGCCTCCGGCTCCTTCGGCCCGACCACGGCCGGCCGCATGGACAGTTACGTCGATCAGTTCCAGTCTTTCGGCGGCTCGATGGTGATGCTCGCCAAGGGCAACCGTTCGCGCCCCGTGCGCGAGGCCTGCAAGAAACACGGCGGCTTTTACTTGGGCTCCATCGGCGGCCCCGCCGCCCGTCTTGCCCAGGACTGTATCCGCAAGGTCGAAGTCTTCGAATATCCCGAACTCGGCATGGAAGCGGTCTGGAAGATCGAAGTCGAAGACTTCCCCGCCTTCATCGTCATCGACGACAAGGGCAATGATTTCTTCCAGGAGTTGAATTTGGGGTGATGGGCAGGCTGCGTTGCCGCCCGTTCTACCGTGCCGACGCCTTATCCGACGCGTTGACATTCCGCGCCGTCACCGCCTCGCCCACGCTCACCACATCCCCGGCATCGACCCTTGCCAGGATCTCCGTCCGGAACGCACCGGCGAAGAAGCCGGGGTGCTCCAGCAGCAAGGTGCCGGCGGCGAGAACGGTGAAGGCGAGGATCGCGAAAGAAATATGGCGGGAGGTTTCCACGATCTCACGCCCTGGCTTGCAGGCTACGATCGGGTTTGCCACCAAGAAATATCACCCCGAAATACCGGAACTGGAATACGAAACGGCCAAAACCAGCTGTCGACAAGATGAATACGGTCTCCGGCAGAGAAGAACTGTAAGTTTTTCAGACACCGCTCCCGCTCAGCGAGTATGCACTGCCCCGCTAAAGATACGTTTTTCCGTGGAGAATCATAGGTCTGGTCGAAGTATTGACCCATGGGGCATTTGTCGTATGTAATCTTTGGTATATATCGCTTTAATCTTTTCCCAAGAAATTTAAGCTAACAAATAGAATATTGCCTTTGAATATATGAGGAGTTCGCCGGATGAATACGGCTGTCGCGCCCAAGGTGCAGATCCCCGACGTTGCGGGTCAGATCACCTATGCCATGCGCTCCATGGGCGTCGCGCCGATACCGCGCAATTACCAACTCTTCTACGAGGCCTATATCGGCTCCAATCCGGCCCTGACCCGCGAACTCGCGGCCCTCGGCGGCCAGGTGACCCAGGCCGAGCTTGATGCGCTCGGCGCGCAGCACTTCACCCACAGCCCTGCCCGTGTCTTCGACGACGCCCATACGCGTATATCAGGCGAACTTGATGGCCTGTTGCGCATTCTCAGGCAGGAGCAAAACTCGCTCGAAAGTTATACCAGGCTTCTTGGCGAGACCCATAAGCGCATCACCTCCAAGAGCAATGCCAGCGTCGAACTGATCGAAAACGCCATCGAGCTGCTGAGCCAAGCGACCGGAGACACCATGGCGCATGGTGAACGCACCGTCGAGAACGTCGTCCAGCGCTCGCAGGAAATGGATCAGGTCCGCAAGGAACTCGACGAATACAAGCGGATCGCCAACACCGACTCGCTGACGCGCCTTTCCAACCGCCGCGCCTTCGATGACCGCCTCGCCGCCATCTTCGACAATTCGAGCATGCGGCCAGTGACGGCGCTGCTGCTCTGCGACATCGACAATTTCAAGAAGATAAACGACACCTACGGCCATCCGGTCGGTGACAAAGTGCTGGCCACCGTCGCCTCCGTTATCCGCAGCAATGTCCGTCGCGACATCTTCGTCGCCCGCACCGGCGGCGAGGAGTTCGCCCTCATCATCGACGGCAACACGCCCGAGGAAGTCACCGGCATCGCCGAGCGCATCCGCCGCACCCTGGAGACGACGCCCTTCAAGAACTCCCGCACCCGGGTGAATTACGGTCCGGTTACCGTCTCGATCGGCATCTGCATGGCCTCCAATGCCGAGGATGCCGGCGAACTCTACAGCAAGACCGACATCGCACTTTACGGCGCCAAGAATGCCGGCCGCAACTGCACCATCCTCTATCAGGACGGCATGCAGAAGGATTTCACCAAGAGCTGGCTGATTTATAAGACGTGAGGGCAATCGGTCTCGGCATGCCGAGACCAGCCCCTCATCCGCCTGCCGGCACCTTCTCCCCGTAAACGGGGCGAAGGGGTATGCCGCAACCTCTCCGTTCCCCCGCCGACCTCGAGCATGGCACGTCCCCTCGCCCCGTTTACGGGGAGAGGGTTAGGGTGAGGGGCTGCCACCAGCGCGAACCGGGCAGCAGTGGGTTTGTCCCAAACATCTGCAGTCGGTGCAGCTTATATCAGGCTGGATACCCTACCACATCGTCTTCGCCGCCCGCCCCGGCCACTCCCGATCGTAGGTTTCCTGGTCGAAATCGCCGGTTGCGGCCTTCAGCATCTGCCCGGGCGTCGGCAGCTTCGCCGGATCGGCGAAGTGTTCTCCATTCCAGAGTTCGGCTCGCATCACGGCGCGCGCGCATTGGAAATAGACCTCGTCGATCGAAATGACGACGACGGTGCGCGGATGTTTGCCGCACATCTCGAAGCTCGAAAGCAGCGTCTCATCGTTGGAGACGACGCCGCGGCCGTTGATACGCATCGTCGTGTTCGAGCCGGGGATCAGGAACATCAGCGCCAGGCGAGGATCGCGCACGATGTTGGAGAGCGAATCGACGCGGTTGTTGCCGCGCCAATCCGGCAGATGCAGCGTCTCATCGTCGGCGACGCGCACCACGCCGCCGAGATCGCCGCGCGGTGAACAATCGAGCCCTTCCGGCCCGACGGTCGCAAGCGCCGCAAACGGTGAGATCTCGATCATCTCACGATAAAGCGGGGTCAATTGCTTCGTCACCTTGGTGACGGAAGCCGGCGACAGGCCGGCACCATAGATCGTATTGAGCTCTTCGATGCTGCTGATGATTTTCATGAGGCGTCCCGCCGCGGCTTAATCTTCGCGACGGACGCTACAATGCCGCGCGCCTTGCCGGAAGGTCAAAAAACGGAATGATCTCCGCATCTTTTTTGATGCTTTCATTAGGCACTTCACCCACGCCCCGATCGCCGTCGAGAAACGCCGCGATCGCGGCAAGAACGGGCGCGGCGCCGATGATGCGCCGGTGGCCGAAGCCGTTCGCCCAGAACAGCCGAACGCCCTTCCCCGCCGCGCCATAGCGCCTGGCATGGAGAGACGACACCTCCTTGTCATCTTCGGCATGGATGACGAACACCGGCCGGCCGATGACGCCCGCCGCCGCGCCGGCGTCGAAATCCTCAAGTCTCCGGCCGGTGACGCGATGGACCTCATTCTCCAGTGCCGCTTGCGCCGCAGGGCGAAGGCCGACCATCCGGCTGAAATCGGTAAACAGCCAGCCCATCTCGCTCGGCGCGCCGATCAGCACCAGGCGGTCGCCGCCAACAGGCGCAACGCCGGGCAGCAGGCCCGCCGCCGAGACCATCAGCGCCGCGCCGCCAAAGGAATGGCCGATCGCCGCATCGAATGCGCCGAAGCGCGCCTCGGCCGCCGCGATCGTCTCGACCGCAAGCCCCATATGCAGGAAGCGCCCGCCGGAACGGCCGTGGCCGGGAAAATCGAGCGCCACGACCTCCGCGCCCATTGCCGCAAGCATCGAAACGAGTTCGGCCATATATGCCGCGCTCGATCCCCAGCCATGTGTCACCAGATAGCGCTTGCGTTTACCCCTCGCCCCGCCGTTCAGCCGATAGGCATGCGCTTGGCGCCCGCCGGCAAGCCGGAGGGTGAAGCGTTCGGCACCGGCAAGCCGGAGCGCACCCGCTGCATGCACCGCTTTCGCCTTTGCTCCCTTCGGCTTTGTCGATGGCGTCCGGCAGAACAGCTGGAACGCCGCTTTGCCTGCCAGATCAGGAGAAACCGCCTGCAGAACGGAAAACCCGAGGCGGGTGACGTCAAGCGCAAAGTTTGCCATAGTGGGATTCCAAAAGACTGTTCAACACTGAACAATAAAGTACAACGATGAACAAAAATCAATCCCTTCCCTGGGATCATCCGCGTTTTCGCAGCTGGATCGCGGTGGCTCGCGCCTGCCAGCTGATGCAACAATCCCTGGCCCGCTCGCTTGCCGATCTCGATATCAAGCCGCCGCACCTCGATATCCTGGTCAATCTCTATCGTTTCGAAGGCATCTCGCAGCAGGAGCTGGCGCGCAAACTGCTGGTCGGCCGCTCCAATATGAGCATGCTCTTGCCGCAGATGGAGAAGCGCGGCCTGATCCTTCGCCGCGATGACGAGCGCGACAAGCGCGTGCTGCGCCTCTATTTGACGCCAGAGGGTCGAAAACTGAGTGAGGAGGCCATGGCCATCCAGACCGGCCTCATCGACCGCGTGCTGTCGGACGAGCCGATAGAGCAATGCATGGCGACCGCCGATTCGATGGAGCGGATCATCACCGTGCTGCTGAAAGATCTGCGCGACGAGGACTGATGTTCAATGCAGCGTCGGCGCCGCCTCCGTACCCGTCAGCGAGCGGTATTCCCAGGCGGCGACGACGATCAGCACCAACGTCGCCAGGATGCCCATCAGATAGACCTCGATGAAGGGCGCGACAAAGGCAAGCAGGATCAAAAACACCAGGCCGGCGAGATGCGAGAGCGGCATCCGCCCGCTGGTCGCGCCCTTGAACCAGAGATTGCCGATCAGGAACAGGCCGGAGCCGCCGAGCACGGCCGCGGCGATACCGAGATCGCCGGTTTCGTGCGGATGCGAGAACATGAACTCGACCGCGACAGCATGGACGATGATGCCGGCAAGGATAGGGATATGCCCATAGGTGAAGGCCTGCCGCGCCAAGCTTCCCGGCGTCTCTTCATGCTCGATGCGGTGGGCGGCGCGCCCGTGGCCGAAGCGGAAGTAGAGCCACCACATGGCGACCGTGCCGATGAAAGCGGTGACGAAGACGACGCTGGTCAGTCCTGAGAACGGCAGCTCCGCAAATGTGCGGCCGGACACGAGGATCGCTTCGCCGAGGCAGATGATCACGAAGAGTGCACAGCGCTCCGCCATGTGCGCGCCGGAAACGTCCCAGTCCCGCGCCGTCGAGCGGCCGAGCCCCGGCACGGCAAAGCCTGCGGCCGGCCCGGCATATTCGATCGCAAGCGCTATCACCCAGGCGATCAGCCGGGCTTCATGCTCGAGCAGCCCACCGGCAATCCAGAAGGCGCCTGCTACCACGAGCCAGGCTGTGATGCGGACGAAATTCAGCGTATTAGCGCGATCGACGCGCGTCATCGCATAGGTCGTAAACAGCGAGCGCCCGACCTGCATCGCCACATAGGCGCCGGCAAACAGCAGGCCCTTGTCGCCGAAAGCCTCGGGGATGGAGGCAGACAGCAGCAGCCCGAGCATCATCAGCGCCACCAGCATCCCGCGCACCGGCATCTTGTCCGGATCGAGCCAGTTCGTCACCCAGGCGGTGAAGATCCACACCCACCAGACGGCGAAGGTCATCAGCGCCGCTTCGGCCGCACCGAGCGGCGTGTAGTGGGCGGCGAGCGCATGCGAGAGCTGCGAGATCGAAAAGACGAAGACCAGGTCGAAGAACAGTTCGAGGAAGGTCACCTTGTTGCCGCTGGCGCTGCCCTTGGCGCGCAGCCAGTTCTTTCCGTTCGTTTTCGCCATATGGCCCCCCGATGGCTGGAATTATGAGTCTGTTGAATTTGATAGCGGCGCGCTCGTGAGCGTCAGCGCGGCTTCTCCGCCGTATCGCGGTTCATGCCCTTTTCGCTGAGCTCGTGCTCATAGGCCGAAAACAGCTCCGCGCCCCGTTCGCCGAGCTCGCGCAGATAGGTCCAGGTGTAGATGCCGGTATCGTGCATGTCGTCGAAGCCGATCCGGACCGCGTAATTGCCGGTCGGCATCATCGAGATGATCGCGACGTTGCGTTTGCCCGGCACCGTCAGCTTCTGCCCCGGCCCATGGCCCTGCACTTCGGCCGAGGGCGACAGCACGCGCAGCATCTCCGCCGACAGGTCGAAGCTCTGGCCGTCGTTGAAGGTCACCACCAGCCGCTGCCTGTCTTTCGAGACGCGAAGTTCGCTCGGCCAGATATCGCTCATCATTTTGTCCTCTTCTCATGCGAGGAGTAGGCGTTGATCTTTTTCAGCGCAAGCTGAAATTGGCATGCTCACGCGGGCTGTTTCCCTTGACGCGACAATAGCATATGCCCACATTGATGAGAGGTACGGAGATACAGGTGAACACCAGAGTTGGAACGATAGGCAATGCATTGCCGCTGGTGGCAGGTGCGGACCCGATGATCGACCCCTTCGGGCGGGCGGTCACCTATCTCCGCGTTTCCGTCACCGACCGCTGCGATTTCCGCTGCACCTATTGCATGGCGGAGAACATGACGTTCCTGCCGAAGAAGGATCTCTTGACGCTGGAAGAGCTCGACCGGCTCTGTTCCGCCTTCATCGCCAAGGGTGTCAGAAAGATCAGGCTGACCGGCGGCGAGCCCCTGGTGCGCAAGAACATCATGTATCTGGTTCGCCAGCTCGGCCAGAAGATCGGCTCCGGCCTCGACGAGCTGACGCTGACGACCAACGGTTCGCAGCTCGCTCGCAATGCGGAGGAGCTTTATGATTGCGGCGTGCGCCGCATCAACGTCTCGCTGGATACGCTCGACCCCGACAAGTTCCGCAAAATCACCCGCTGGGGTGATTTCGCCAAGGTCATGGAAGGCATCGACGCGGCTCAGAAAGCCGGGCTGAAGGTCAAGCTCAACGCCGTGGCGCTGAAGGATTTCAACGATGCCGAGATGCCGGAGCTGCTGCGCTTCGCCCATGGCCGCGGCATGGATCTCACCGTCATCGAAACCATGCCGATGGGCGAGATCGAAGAAGACCGCACCGACCAGTACCTGCCGCTTTCGAAACTGCGCGCCGATCTCGAAGACCAGTTCACTCTTGCTGACATCGATTACCAGACCGGCGGCCCGGCGCGTTATGTCAGGGTCGAAGAAACCGGCGGCCGCCTCGGCTTCATCACGCCGATGACCCATAATTTCTGCGAGAGCTGCAACCGCGTCCGCCTGACCTGCACCGGCACGCTCTACATGTGCCTCGGCCAGAACGACGCCGCCGATCTGCGCGCCGCACTCCGCGCCACCGAAGACGACGCCCTCCTCCACGCCGCCATCGACGAGGCCATCACCCGCAAACCCAAAGGCCACGACTTCATCATCGACCGGACGCATAACCGTCCGGCCGTGGCCAGGCATATGAGCGTTACGGGTGGGTGAGAAGCGGTCCCGCAAAGCGGGAGCAATCGATCCAGTGAATCGATTGCAGCTTCGAACGCCCTGAGCCCCGCGAAGGGCCGGGATATGGTGAGGCAGACTCCCTCTTCTCCCCAGCGGGGAGAAGATGCCCTTCAGGGCAGATGAGGGGGTGAGCGACGACAGGAGCGAATGCGCTGAGCGCAAGCGAAGAGCAATCAACGTTGTGCCGAGTGGCCCCCTCATCCGACCCTTCGGGCCACCTTCTCCCCGCTGGGGAGAAGAGGGAGCCGCTCCTCATCACCCAGGCTTACGCGCACAAATCGCAAACCGCTCCTGCACCATACGCTCAAGCCCGCGCAAAAAAGGCATCTTGCGCGCCTGCGCCCAATGAATATCGCTGAGCTTGCGGTCGACGACGATGTCCGTAAAACCGGCCTGGCGCAGAAGATCGACGACTGCTTCGGCCGGCATCTGGCTGGAGAAATGCACGCGTGAGCGGATCTTCTGGTGCCGCGCCATCATCTCCGGCGACATGTGGCTCGCCGGCGGCTTGCCGGTCACCTTCGTCCAGAGCTTCTGCAGGCCCTTGACCCAGGTTTCCTTACCCATATTGCCGTCGAGGATCAGCACCTTGCCGCCCGGCTTCAATACCGAGAACCATTCCTTGAAGGCCGAAGCCGGGTCCACCAGCGTCCAAACGAGATGGCGGTTGGTGATGACGTCGTAGCTGTCCTTCGGCTCCATCGTGTTTTCGGCGTCGCCGGAAACAAAGCGGATATCGGCGCCGCGCTTCTTCGCCTTGGCACGCGCCTGCGCCAGCATCGCATCCGACCAGTCGAGGCCGGTGACCGCAAAGCCGGCACTGTGCATCAGATGCGAGATGACGGCGGTGCCGCAGGCGAGATCGAGTGCCGCTCGCCCCTGCCCCTCGCCGAGATGTTTTCTGATCAGCCGCTGCCAGCCTTTGCGCTCCGCTTCCGAAAAGATTTCATGACCGACGCTCTGGTCGAAGGTCGCCGCCCGTTCCGACCAGAAATCGCGGATTTCATCGCGGATGGAGTAGTTCGTATTCATGGAATTCATTTGAGGCACCCCGGCATCGGATCAGTTTGGAAACGCTCTAAAACATAGAACTTGATTCATTAAGTCATATTTCTTATGCCTGCGGACATTATTCAGACCTCGGGGGAATTTCCAGATGAATTTCGTGAAAATACTCGCAGTCTCCGCAGCGGCGATTGCGAGCCTGTTGCCGCTTTCGGCCTGGGCGCAGTCCTTCACCGTCAAGGATGTCGCGGGTCGTGAAGTGACCTTCGACAAGCCGGTCGAGCGTGTGATCCTTGGGGAAGGCCGCATGCTCTACGCCGTCGCGCCGATCGAGAAGGAAGATCCCTTCGCCAAAATCGTCGGCTGGCGCAACGATCTCTGGACCACCGACAAGGACGGCTTCAACGCCTATGTCGAGAAGTTTCCGAAGGGCAAGGACCTGCCCTTTCTGGGCAACCTGACCGACGGCACGCTGCAGACCGAGACGGTCGTCAAGCTTCATCCCGACGTGCTGCTGCTGCCGATCGGCAACAAAGCGGCCGCCGACGAGGTGAAGCTCGAAGACATGCTGAACGGCATCGGCGTGAAGATCGTCTACATCGATTTCCGCGAGCACATTCTCGCCAATACCGAGCCGAGCCTGAAGATCCTCGGCCAGATCTTCGGCCATGAAGACCGCGCCGAAGCCGTCGCCAGCTTCTGGAAAGAGCAGATGGCCCGCGTCACCGACAGACTGAAGGCCGCCAATCCGCCGAAGCCGAATGTCTTCATGTACCGCGCCGCAGGTCTGGTCGAATGCTGCGGCACCTTCGGTCCCGACAATTTCGGCCTGATGGTCGATTGGGCCGGCGGCCACAATCTCGGCTCCGATTTCCTGCCGGGCTATACCGGCTCGATCAATGCCGAGCAGGTTGTCGCCTCCAATCCTGACGTCATCGTCGTCACCGGCTCCAACTGGAGCCAGACCAAGAATGCCAAGGATTATGTGAATGTCGGTCCGAATGCCGCCGCCACCTTCGACGACAGCCGCAAGGCGCTGAACACGTTGGTGGAAAACCCTGCCTTCACCGGCTCCAGAGCTGTTGCCGGCGGCAATGTCCATGCGATCTGGCACCAGTTCTATACCAGCCCCTACCAGTTCGTCGCCGTGCAGCAGCTGGCCAAGTGGTTCCATCCGAACCTCTTTGCCGATCTCGATCCCGATGCCACCTTCAAGGAATTCCACGAAAAATTCCTGCCGGTCGCATACCAGCCGGGTTACTGGGTCGACGCCAAGGTGGGTCAGTAGTCCAAAATGGCCGAGATCGCCGCCATATCGATCGAAGCCGAAGCCGGGAGGGAGCGCTACCGCGCCCTTGCCCGGCGCAAGCTGCTGATCCTTATCGCCATGACGGCAGCGCTCTGCCTGTCCTTTGCCGTCGATCTCGCCTGGGGGCCGGCCCGCTATAGTCTTACCGAGGTTGTCTCGGCCCTCCTCGACCCCTCCTCCGTTTCGGATCAGGTGCGGGCCGTCGTCTGGGACATCCGTATGCCGGTTGCGGTGATGGCGATCGTCGTGGGCGCGTCGCTCTCCGTCGCCGGCGCGCAGATGCAGACGATCCTCGCCAATCCGCTCGCCAGCCCGTTCACGCTCGGTATTTCAGCGGCGGCAAGCTTCGGCGCCGCACTGGCGATCGTCACCAGCGTTCCGCTTCTGCCTGTTGCAGCCGGCCTGCTGGTGCCGGTCAATGCCTTCATCATGGCGCTGATCGCCACGCTCTTCATCCATTTCGTCTCGCAGGCCCGCGGTGTCTCGGTGCAGACGGTGGTGCTGCTCGGCATCGCGCTGGTCTTCACCTTCAATGCCTTGCTCGCCTTCCTGCAATATCTCGCCTCCGAACAGGCACTGTCGGCTGTCGTCTTCTGGACGATGGGCAGCCTCACCAAGGCCACCTGGCCGAAGATCTGGGTGACGCTCGCGGTTCTGCTGGCAGCACTTCCCCTCTTTGCCCGCAATGCCTGGGCGCTGACGGCCATCCGCCTCGGCGAGGACAAGGCCGCAAGCTTCGGCGTCAATGTCCGCCGCATCCGGCTGGAAACCATGCTTGTGGTGTCGTTGCTTGCCGCAATACCCGTCAGCTTCGTCGGCACGATCGGTTTCGTCGGCCTCGTCGGGCCGCATATCGCGCGCATGATCCTCGGCGAGGATCAGCGCTTCTTCCGGCCGGGCTCGATCCTGTCGGGTGCGCTGCTCCTGTCGCTGACCTCAATCGTCTCGAAGTCGATCATTCCGGGCGTCGTCTTTCCGATCGGCATCATAACCGCCCTGGTCGGCGTCCCCTTCTTCTTCTCCCTCATCCTCTCGAACAGGAGCCGGTCGTGGTAGCGCTTCAGTTGCAGTCGGTCGGCGCCTATCACGGTCGCAAGCTCTTCGTCGAGGACGTGACGACGCCGGTGATGAAGTCAGGCGAGGTCGTGGCGGTGATCGGCCCGAACGCTGCCGGCAAATCGACCCTCTTCAAGCGCATCACCGGCCTCCTAAAAGGGCCGGGCCATGTCGTCGTCGAAGGCTCGAAGGCGAAAAACGCCATCGGCTACACGCCGCAGGATACCTCGGCAAACGCCGTGCTGACGGTCTACGAATCCATCCTGCTCGCCCGCAAGCAGGGCCAGTCCTGGGCCGTCAGCGACAGCGACCTGCGCTTCATCGACGAGATCATGAAGGCGCTGAACATTACCTCCATCGCCTTCCGCGACCTCGGCGCGCTTTCCGGCGGCCAGCGCCAGCTCGTCTCGATCGCCCAGGCGCTCGTCCGCGAACCCGAGATCATGCTGATGGACGAGCCGACCAGTGCGCTCGATCTCCACCGCCAGGTCGAGGTCCTCGACTTCATGCGCCGACAGGCCCGCACCAAGGGCATGATCGTGCTGATCGCCATCCACGATCTCAACCAGGCGCTGCGCTTCGCCGACAAGGTCATCGTCATCGCCAACGGCCGCATGCATGCCTGCGGCACCCCCCGCGACGTCGTCACCGCCGAGATGCTGCGGGAGATCTACAGGGTCGAGGCCCGGGTGGAGAGATGCTCGCTGGACCATGACCACGTGATTGTGGATGGGACGGCGCATTGAGGTGGCAAATCAGCCTAACTCATCAGTTGATCAGTCGCTGCGCAGTAAACTTGTCCGTAACAAGCATGTGGATGACTCCCACGCGGAGCGCGCCTGCGATTGCGTCGGTCTTTTTAGACCCGCCGGCAAGAGCAATGACCCGGTCCACCCGTTCGAGATCCTCGAGTGGAAGCCCTATGACCCGGTCGTCCAGGGGCGTCTTGACCGGCTTGCCGTTTTTATCGAAGAAGCGAAGCGAGATATCGCCGACGGCTCCCGCTTCCGCGAGATCAGACAGTTCGCGAGACGAAAAGATGTTGCCTGACCGTGCGAGAAGTTCGGACGGTTCGACTGCTCCGATTCCGACAATCGCAAGCGTTATGCTGCCGAACAAGTCCATCGTCTCCCGAACGTATGGATCGGCCTGCATAAGAAATTTTGCCTCTCTGGACGTCGTAACGCCCTGCACAGCGAGCAGTTTTGGCTCAGCGCCGGTCAGCCGAGCAAGCCGCGTGGTAAGCTGCGTCGCATGCGTTTGCACTGAAGGATCGCCCATGCCTCCAAGGGTTTGGACGACGTATTTCGCCTGAGCGCTCTTCAGGGGATGAATGTTCTCGACCATCTTGGAGATGGTCTGGCTCCAACTCGAAACGCCGATGATCTCCCCTGGCGCAAGCGTCACCTCCAAGAGATGAGCCGCTGCCTCTCCGATACGGGCCATGATGGCGCCGTCCCGATCTTCCGTGCACTCGACGACGATCGCCTCCGGCAAATCATATTTCTCGCGAAGCGCGCTCTCAAGCTCGCTGTAGGTGCCAACGGGGGGGGTCACGCTGGTTCGCACAATATCTTCGGCCTCGGCACGTTTGAGCATGCGCGACACTGTCGCCTGCGACAGGCGAAGGTGCTGTGCGATCTCCGCCTGTCGCCGCCCCTCCAAGTGGTACATCTGGGCGACCCTCGAGATGAGACGGAGTTCATTGAGGCGAGTCATCGCTAATCCTAGGGTGAATTTTTATTCATCATTAGCCGTTGTTTCGCGTGCCGTCGAGCGGGCAAGTGCATCATTCCAGGTATTCAGAAGCACCGCTCGATCCACGGGTTCCGGGTCAATGATATGTGAGCTCCGGGGCAGCTCCGCGATAACCTGAAGATCGCTCCACAAGCCAAGTGAGAGACCCGCGAGATATGCGGCTCCCAAAGCCGACGCCTCGGGTGCTTCGCATTGGATCACGGGATGTTCGATGAGATTCGAGACACACTGCATCAGGAAGCGGTTCTGGCTCGGTCCGCCGTCGACATAGAGCGCCCCGAGCTCGCCGCCGCTTTGTGCTCGCATGGCGGCGATCACGTCGTGCACCTGGAAGGCGATCGAGTCGGTTACCGATCGCGCCATTTGCGCACGTGTCGTATTGAAGTTGATCTGGGAAAACAGGGCCCGGGCGTCGGAATTCCAATAGGGTGCGCCCAGTCCCACGAATGCTGGCACGAAGCCCGGTCCGCCCGGTTCGGCGCTCGCCGCAAGTTCGACGAGGGCCGCCACGTCCGAAAGGCCGAGAATGCCCGCCATCCATGGGAGACTGGCGGCGCAGACGAGAATATTGCCTTCGAAAGCGAAAGTCGGCTTTCCATGGAGACGCCATGCGACGGTCGTTGTGACGCCGTTGCGTGGAGGAATAAATTGCGGAAGCGTCGTCATCACCGACGAGCCGGTTCCGAAGGTTACCTTGCCATCACCCGGCTTGAATGCTCCATGACCGAACAGCGCAGCATGACTGTCTCCGATCACGGCCATGATCGGAGTTCCATCCGGCACCCCTGGCAACCCTTGCGTCCTGCCGAAGTCGGCAGAGCTGTCGAGTACCTCGGGGAGGAGCGCGATATCCACGCCGAAAATCTCGCCAAGCTCCTCGCTCCATCTCTGCTCCCGGAGATCGAACAACTGGCTCCTGGCGGCATTCGAAGCGTCGCAAACATGCCGGCGCCCGCCTGTCAGGCAGTGGACGAGCCAACTGTCGACCGTTCCCAGCCGCACCGATCGCCCGGCCGGAATACGGTCGAGCAGCCATCGGAATTTCGAACCCGGGAACATCGGATCCAATGGCAGGCCTGTGAGCGCCTGCACACGGTCAAGGCGGCCTTCGACAATGAGACGTTCGCAATCCTGTGCCGTTCGACGGCACTGCCAGCTTACCACCGGTCCAAGCGCGTCTCCCGTTTCGGCGTCCCAGGCAGTGACAGACTCGCGCTGATTGGAAATGGCCACCGCCTCGATAGCCACATCGGGGGGGGCGTTCAGGCAGGCGTCGATCGCTTCGCAGACCGATGCGTAGAGCCTATTTGGGTCTTGTTCGACCCAACCCGGCTTCGGATAGGAAATGCCGACTGGAGCCGAACCTCTACCGACAATTTCTCCCTTCTCCGAAACCAGAACTGCCTTTGAATTGGTCGTGCCCTGGTCAATTGCCAGAATTGCCCGCATTCTATCCTCCCCAGATCAGACGGCAGCCGGGACGACAAAAAGCGTCCGGGCTGATCACGTCATCCCAGTTACTTGCGCCTGATCAGCGACTGCGCGGCGTCGGCGATTGCGGACGGCGCCATCCCGAATTCGTCGAGCAGGAACTCTGCCGAACCGGTCGGAGCGTAGACGCCGGGAACGCCGAGACGTTTCATCGGGACCGGAGCATTGTCGACCACCACTTCGGCGACCGCGGAACCGAGCCCGCCAAAAATCGAATGCTCTTCGGCTGTGACGATCGCTCCGGTTTCCTTCGCCGCGGCGATGATGGCGTCCTCGTCGATCGGACGAACCGTTGCAAGGTTGAGCACTCTGGCGTTGATGCCGCGTTCTGCGAGGATCTCGGCAGCCTTTAAGATTCGATGAGTCAAAGTGCCGTTTGCGATAAGGGTGACGTCGGAACCCTGGCGAAGGAGGTTTGCCTTGCCAAGTTCGAACTTGTGACCCTCCGGAAGAAGATCAGGCACACCTACGCGAGACAGACGCAGGAAACAGGGGCCGTTGTAGGCCGCGGCCCACTCAACCGCAGCAGCTGTTTCGATGCGGTCACAAGGCGCAATGACCGGAAGATTAGGCAGAACCCGCGTCCAGGCGAAGTCTTCGATCGAGTGATGGGTCGGGCCGAGTTCGCCATACGCCATTCCAGAAGAAATGCCGACCAGCTTGACGTTGGCATTTGAATACGAAATATCGGCCTTGATCTGCTCCAGCGACCGTCCCGTTAGAAACGGAGCGGCGGCGCACACGAACGGAAGGCGTCCGCCATTGGCGAGGCCTGCTGCAACCCCCACCATGTTCTGCTCGGCGATGCCGACATTGACAAGACGCTCTCCAAATTTCGCCTTGAAGCCGCCGAGCTTGGAGGAGCCCACGGAGTCGTTGCAGACGGCAACGATCGTTTCGTCTTCGGCTGCCAGCCGCTCAAGCGTGGTGGCGAATGCGTCGCGGCAATCGTAGAGCTTGGGTGCGTTTATTGGCGCGTTCATTACAGTGCCTCCGACAATTCTGCCAATGCGATTTCGTATTGTTCCTTGCTCGGTACCTTGTGGTGCCAGTCGACTCGGTCTTGCATGAACGAGATTCCATGCCCCTTGTTGGTGTGGGCCACGATGCAATGCGGTCTCGATCCCCGGTGTTCGAGGGCTGAAACGACTTCGCTCATATTGTTCCCGTTGATCTCGGTGACTTCCCAATCGAAAGCTTCAAGCTTCGGACGAAGCGGGGCGAGATCGTTGGTTTCCGCCAGGGCGGCGCCCTGCTGGAACCTGTTGTGGTCGATGACCAGCGTCAAGTTATCGAGCTTGAACTGCGCGGCCGCCATGATCGCTTCCCAGTTGGAGCCCTCCTGCATCTCACCGTCGCCGGTGACGACATAGGTGTGATACTTCGCGCCTGAGAGCTTGGCGGCTTTTGCCATTCCTATTGCGACTGGAAGACCGTGGCCGAGCGGCCCGGTATTCGTTTCGACGCCAGGAACCTTGTTGCAATTTGGATGCCCGTTCAGCCTCGAATGCGGCTGCAAAAAGGTGGAAATCTCTTCCTCCGGGATGAAGCCGCGTTTTGCGAGCGTCACATACAGCGCGCATGCAGTATGTCCCTTCGAAAGAACGAACCTGTCGCGGTCGGGGTGCTTCGGTTGATCGGGCCAAACATTCAGCACACGAAAATAGAGGGCAGTCAAAATGTCGATGACCGACATTTCCCCGCCAATATGGCCGGCGCCCGCTTCAAAGACCGCCTGGAGATCGCGCAATCGGATCTCGCGAGCGACCCGCTCGAGTTCTGTCGTATTCATGGATTCCTCTCATGCATAAATATTCAGTTATCAATATTTTTGCACAAGACACCGATTAGTCAAGCCCTTTAAGTGCTACACCAACAGTTGCAAGTCTAGAAATCCTGTTGACAGCCGGAAAGCAACTTGTTAATGAATTTTCCAGCATCGGTGAATATTTATTCGCAGAATGAATTAGCAGTCAGCCTAGGCATAGGGAGGAACAATGGTGGCGCTCGATATCAATGAACACGGGCTTTCGTCCGGCGCCTGGTTGAGCAAACTCAAGGGAGCCACCGGCCCGCTCGTGGGGCTGCTCGCGCTTTGCGTTTTCCTGAGCCTCAGCACCGACACGTTTCTTTCGGTTCGGAACGGTCTCAACATCCTCGATCAGATCACTGTCCTCGGCATCATGGCCGTCGGAATGACCTTTGTCATTCTGATCGGCGGCATCGATCTTTCCGTCGGCTCGGCACTCGCTCTTGCGATGATGGTCATGGGCTGGACTGCGAATGTCGCCGGCCTACCGTTGCCGGTCGGGATCGTTTTTGCTCTGGTCGCATCGGGCGTTTCGGGCCTGATCGTCGGACTTCTGGTGACGCAGTTCAGGGTTCCAGCGTTTATTGCCACTCTTGCGATGATGTCCGCGGCTCGCGGCGTCGCAAATATGATCACGGACGGCCAGCAGATCGTCGGATTCCCCGACTGGTTCATGATGCTGGCAATCGATCGCCATTTCGGCGTGTTGACAGCCACTGTGTTTCTCATGCTTGCGGTTGTTCTTGCGGCCTGGCTTTTCCTGCACTTCCGGTCCGAAGGTCGCATGCTCTACGCGGTGGGAGGAAATCCAGAAGTCGCGCGCCTTGCGGGTATCAACGTTCCGCTCGTGACGATTGGCGTCTACGTCGCAAGTTCAGTCCTTGCGGGGCTCGCAGGCATCGTACTCGCCGCCAGGCTGGATTCCGTCCAGCCGTCCAGTGGTCTGGGCTATGAATTGGACACCATCGCAGCGGTCGTCATCGGCGGGACTTCGCTTTCGGGGGGCGCGGGCGGTATCGGAGGAACACTGATCGGCGTTCTTATCATCGGCGTCCTTCGCAATGGGCTCAATCTTCTCAACGTCTCGCCATTCCTGCAGCAAGTGATCATCGGCATCGTCATCGTGCTCGCGGTCGGCGCGGAGACTATTCGTCGGCGTCGCGCCTGACAAACGAGGTCCGCCGCGTTGGCGGACCAGGAATTCCGCTCCAAGGGTTTGGGGCGGATCAATACCCCGAGGGGGAGGACATACCCGAGGGTTCCATCAAACAACGGAGGAAATACAATGAAAATTGCGCGCACCATGCTCGCGTCTGCTGCCCTGCTCGGTCTCATGCTCGGCCCAGTACACGCGGCGGAACTGAAGAAGCTCGGCTTGGCCGTTGCCAACCTTCAGGCAAACTTCTTCAACCAGATCAAGCAATCGGTCGAAGCCGAAGCCAAGAAGCGCGGCATCGAAGTCATCACGGTCGACGCAAAGGGCGACGGGCCGACACAGGTCAATCAAATCCAGGACCTCCTGACCCAGAAAATCGACGCGCTGATCTACATTCCGGCCGGTGCGGCGGCTGCGACCGTTCCGGTCAAGCTCGCGAAGAGCGCTGGTATCCCGGTCGTGAACGTTGACCGCAACGCCGAGGGAGCACCCGGCGATACCTTCCTTGCAACGGATTCCGTCGCGTCTGCCAAGGCCGTGTGCGACTACATTCTGAAGGAAGCCGGCGGCAAGGGGAAGATGGTCATCATCCACGGCCAGAAGGGCACGACGCCGGAAGTCGATCGTTCGAAGGGCTGCGCTGAATCTCTCAAGGCATATCCGGACGTCAAGGTTGTCGCCGAGCAGTTCTCAAACATCTGGAGCCAGGACGAAGGGTTCCAGATCATGCAGAATATGCTGCAGGCAAATCCGGACGTTTCGATCGTGTTCGCCCAGGCCGACGGCCTCGCCCTTGGCGCCGCGCAGGCGATCAAGGTCGCCAATCCTTCCCAGAAGATCGTGGTTGGCGGCTTCGATGGTGACACCGCAGCTCTCGAAGCGCTCAGCAAGGGTGTCTTCAACGTAACTGCGACCCAGCAGACGCAGAAGATGGGCCGCGACGCGGTTGAAAACGCCGCCAAGCTTGTCGCCGGAGAAAAGGTGCCACCGGTCCAGCTCCTGGATGCCACGCTGACAACCAAGGAAAACGTCGCAGGCTTCATCGCCAACCATCCGTAATGAAGTCGAGGTCTTGAGGAGGTGTGCCGTGACTGATCCAGTTCTTTCCCTGAGGGGCATATCCAAATGGTATGGGCCGCTCCAGGTTCTGAAGAATGTCAGCCTGGACGTCTATCCGGGCGAAGTGGTTGCACTTCTCGGTGAAAACGGAGCGGGCAAGTCAACGCTATCAGGCATCATCGCCGGGTCACGCACACCGTCCGAAGGATCAATGACATGGCTGGGGCAGCCTTATGCCCCGGCCACCCCAAGGGAAGCGATCGACAAGGGCGTTGTCCTGATCCACCAGGAGCTGCAGCTTCTGCCGCAGCTGTCGATCGCGGAAAACGTCTTCATCGGGCGCTGGCCGATGAAGAACGGCGTCGTCGACCGCGCCCAGATGGTTCGCCGGGCCCAGGACCAGCTCGCTCGCTTGAACCTTCACATCCCTGCAACGCGGACGGTCGCCGGCCTTTCCACAGCAAATCAGCAACTCATCGAGATCGCCAAGGCGCTGGCTCTCAACGCAAAGCTCCTGATCCTCGATGAGCCGACGGCCGCCCTTGGCGGCGCGGAGACGGAAGCTCTTTTCGAACAGGTTCGGAAGCTTCGCTCACAAGGTGTCGGCATCGTCTACATTTCCCACCGCATGGAAGAGATCAAGCGAATCACCGACCGGATCGTCGTTCTTCGCGATGGCGAGCGCGTGCAGGAATTCTCCGACAGCGCGACACCGGTGCGAACGATCGTCGAGAGCATGGTCGGACGCCCGCTTGACCGCTTGTTCCCTGCCCTGCCGGTTCCGACAGACCATCCAGTCCTCCAGGTGTCGGGGCTGTGCTCGCCCGACAACTCGTTCCGCGACGTTACCTTCGATGTGCGGGCCGGGGAAATTCTCGGGATCGCCGGACTGGTCGGCGCCGGCCGCACGGAACTTGTCCGCGCCATTTCGGGCGCTGACCCAATCAGTGCAGGTTCGATCAAGCTGGAAGGCGAAGAACTCAGGCTGCGCGATCCTGCGGATGCGATCGCCAAGGGCATCGTGATGGTCCCGGAAGACCGCAAGGAGCAAGGCCTGGTTGTCGGGCACCGGATCGGCGAGAACATTATCTACGCCAATCTCGACAAGCTGGGCGGGCGTTGGATTACGCCGAGCGTCAAGCGCTCGTTTGCGGAGAAGGCAGTGGCCAAGTTCGGCGTGAAGGGCCGTGCGGAGCAATATGCCTCGGACCTGTCCGGCGGCAACCAGCAGAAGGTGGTCATCGCGAAATGGCTGATGCGCGATCCTAAGGTCGTCGTGCTCGACGAACCGACGAGAGGCATCGACGTCGGCGCCCGAGCCGGCATCTACGACATCATCGTCAATCTTGCCAAACGGGGCGTGGCGGTCATCGTCGTAAGCTCGGACCTCGAGGAAGTTCTCGGAGTCTCCAATCGCATTCTCGTGCTTGCACAAGGCAAACAGGCAGGCATTCTCAATCGTGACCAGGCAAATGACGTTTCGGTCATGGAGCTAGCCACCATCTAAACAGACAGAGAAAGGAAGAGCGGTGTCCGACATCACTCTGAACGCCCCGAAGCTTTTCGATCTCAGCGGCCAGGTTGCCATCGTTACCGGAGCCGGGAGCGGCATTGGGCAGCGCATTGCCATCGGCCTTGCGCAATGCGGCGCCGACGTGGCGCTGCTCGACCGCCGAACCGACGACGGATTGGCCAAGACGGCTGAACATATTCGCGCCGCCGGCCGCCGCTCGATCCAGATCGCGGCGGATGTCACGAGCAAATCTTCCCTTGGAGAGGCAATAGCACGTACCGAAGCCGATCTCGGCCCATTGACACTTGCAGTCAACGCGGCGGGCATCGCTAACGCGAACGCCGCGGAAGAGATGGAGGAGGACCAATATCAGACGTTGATGGATATCAACCTGAAAGGCGTCTTTCTTTCCTGCCAGGCAGAGGCTCGCGCCATGCTGAAGAATGGACGCGGCTCCATCGTCAACATCGCTTCCATGTCCGGTGTGATCGTAAACCGCGGGCTGAGCCAAGCGCACTATAACGCCTCCAAGGCGGGCGTCATCCATATGTCGAAGTCCATGGCGATGGAATGGGTCGACCGCGGCATTCGCGTCAACACCATCTCCCCCGGATACACGGCAACGCCCATGAACACCCGTCCGGAGATGGTCCACCAGACCAAGCTCTTCGAAGAGCAGACGCCGATGCAGCGCATGGCAGCGGTGGACGAGATGGTAGGCCCGGCGGTGTTTCTGCTGTCAAATGCGGCAAGTTTCGTGACCGGCGTCGATCTTCTCGTCGATGGCGGTTTCTGCTGCTGGTGATGAGAAAGCTCATTGCCGGCGCTGGAAAGTGACCGATCTCGCTTCCTCCCTGGCTGAGATCGAGGCGCTGAAGGGACCAACGGGCAAGACGGCGTGCGATATCGCCGTCTGCCCGCCCTTCACGCCGATCGAACGGGCTGTCGAACGGACGGAGGGCTCGGACGTCGTCATCGGCGCCCAAGACTGCCTGAATTCGCGACAACCGGTTGAGCTCCAACAATGATCGCATGGTAGGTCGCACCCAGATTTGCTGTTTACCGATGGACAAGGAAAGAGCATGAAACGCTTTGAACAGAAGACTGTCGTCATTACCGGGGGTAGCCGCGGCATCGGCGCCGCCATCGCCAGACGTTTTGCGCGCGAGGGCGCCAATCTCGTCGTCTCGGCCAACGAGGACCTGGTCCATAGCGTTGCCGAACAGATCCGGGCCGAAGGCGGCAAGGCGATCTCCTTCATCGGTGACGTCACCGACAAAGCGAGCGTCACCGCCCTCTACGATGCCGCCGAAAAGGAATTCGGCTCGGTCGACGTCTCGATCCAGAACGCCGGCGTCATCACCATTGCCCGCGTCGAGGACCTGACCGAAAACGAGTGGGACAAGGTCATGGCCGTCAACACCAAGGGCGTCTTCCTCTGCGCCCAGGAGGCGATATCGAGAATGCGCAGGCACAAGCGCGGCGGCCGCATCATCAACACCGCTTCCGGCCAGGCCCGTGACGGCTTTATCTACACGCCGCATTATGCCGCCTCGAAAATGGGCGTCGTCGGCATCACCCAGAGCCTGGCCAAGGAAGTCGCGACCGAGAAGATCACCGTCAACGCCTTCTGCCCCGGCATCATCGAGACCGACATGTGGGCCTATAACGACCAGGCATGGGGCAAGCTGCTCGGCAACTACGCCCCCGGCGAGTTGATGAAGGAATGGGTCGAGGGCATCCCGATGAAACGGGCCGGCTCCGGCGAGGATGTCGCCGGCCTGGTTACCTTCCTCGCCAGCGACGACGCCGCCTATATCACCGGCCAGACCATCAATGTCGACGGCGGCCTGATCATGTCCTGATGCATGTCGCCCAAAAGTGCGCAGTGGTTTTGGGACAACGACATGCATGGAAGGATCAAAGCACCAACGAAGCACGGAAGGCGACCCGGTCGTCGCCTCCGTGTGAACAGTGTGTCCATCGGCGTTAGGGCAGCTTTGCATTTTTGCCGGGTCGAGTGACCTTGCCATCCGCCTGTTTTTGATCCTATCTTTGAAATGTTCTCGGGGCGGGGTGTAATTCCCCACCGGCGGTATCAGGAGCAATCCTGGAGCCCGCGAGCGCTTCCGGCACCTCCTGTCGGAAGGTCAGCAGATCCGGTGAGATGCCGGAGCCGACGGTATAGTCCGGATGGAAGAGGACAACACGGGCAGTCGCACTCCATCCGGGAGTCGGCTGACGTTTGTTCGCCCAAGGGCAGAAGGCTCGCTCACGGATTGAGCCGAGCAGACCATGTCAGCCCGCTGACATAACCCTTGAAAGGCCAGACAGCATGACTATCGCAAGAATTGAAGATGCCATATCAGCCATTGCCAGCGGCAAGATGGTCGTCGTCGTCGACGACCAGAACCGGGAAAACGAAGGCGATATCGTGGTCGCGGCCGATGCCGTCACCCCGGAAACAATCGCCTTCATGATGAACCACGCCCGCGGGCTCGTTTGCATTGCCATGGAAGGCGAGCGTCTCGATGCACTCGATATCCCGCTGATGGTGCCCAACAACACGGAATCGCACAAAACCGCCTTCACGGTCTCGGTCGATTATCTCAAGGGCACGACGACGGGCATTTCTGCGGCGGACCGCGCCGCCACCGTCCGCGCCCTCGTCGACGATCGCACAAAGCCCGACGAATTCGCCCGCCCCGGCCACATCTTTCCGCTCCGCGCCAACCCCCGCGGCGTGCTCGGCCGCCCTGGCCACACCGAAGCCGCAGTCGATCTCGCCCGCCTCGCCGGAAGGATCCCCGCCGGCGTCATCTGCGAAGTCGCCAACGACGACGGAACCATGTCCCGCCTGCCCGAACTCACGCTCTTCGCCGAACGCCACAACCTCCCCCTCGTCACCATCGAGGATCTGGTCGCCTATCTCGAACGCCAGGCGGCAAGAGACATACGCGAAGTCGCCTGATCGACGCCTTAGTTGCGGCGGCATAGCCCGCCGCAACTAAGAACGCCGAAGCGATGACCGTGACGGCACTGTCCCTTGCTCGCCCTATGTCCGGCTGATCGAAACGCCGCCATCCGCCAGCATTGCCGTGCCGGTCACGAAGCTTGACATGTCGGAGGCGAGGAAAAGCGCTGCATTGGCGATCTCGTCGGGTTGCGCCATGCGTTTCAGCGCATGCAATCCCTCCACGAAGGCGAGCACTTCCGGCGTGGCATCGGGCGCGTTGGTGATGCTGGCGGGTGTGTCGGTGCCGCCGGGAAGCAGTGCGTTGACGCGGATCTTCTGCGCTCCGAGTTCAGCGGCGAGCACCTGCACGAAGCCGATCAAACCCGCCTTGCTCGCCGCATAGGCGGCCATGCCGGGCATGCCAACGGTGTGACCGACGAAAGTCGAGGTGAAGATGAGCGATCCGCCGGCTTTTCCCATCGCCGCCGACTGGTACTTGGCGCCGAGGAAGGCGGCGGTGAGATTGGTCTCGATCGTCTCGTGCCAGCCCTCCAGCGACAGCCCGGCGACCGGCCCCATCTCACCGAGGATGCCGGCATTGTTGAAGGCGATGTCGAGCCCACCGAAGCGCGAGACCGCCGTTTCGACGAGCCTTGCCTGCAGCGCCTCATCCTTGACATCGCCTGATATGGCGACGGCCTGACCACCCTCCGCCTCGATTTCCGCGATGACGGCATCGAGCGCGTCCTGCCGCCGGCCGGTGACCACGAGCTTGGCGCCTTGCCGCGCAAAGAGTTTCGCCGCCGCGCGGCCGATGCCGGAGCTTGCGCCGGTGATGATGGCGATCTTGTCGTTGAGAAGTGTCATATCGATCTCTCCTGGGTTGTTGCGAGATCTGAGATGCTCAAACATCAGGCGATGCAGCCACCCGTTTCCCGCGCAGGAAGAGAAAAACGCCTATGGCCCGAACCGGCAGCGCGACGGCGCGTCCTCATCGACGCGTTGATTGCGGCGTCGGAACTGTCGGAATTCAGCTTATAAAACGGAGATTTGCCTGGACTTCCACCCACACGCCTGCGTTGACACCGGCGCCATTGTGCACCGCGTCATCGATTTATGCTTGGTGTGACATTCATCCGATTCCCTTGATGCATCTTCGCGACTAAAAGGAGCGCACAGGTAACGGGAATCTCTTCATGCCGCGGTCACGCAATACTGAGGGCGCCATCTATATGAGCTTGGCGATGGCCGGCTTTTCCGCGAGCGACGCCCTGTCCAAATCGGTGATCGCCTATATGAACGCCGGCGAAATCATGTTCCTGCGCGGCCTCTTCACCAGCCTGCTCGTCTATCTGATCGCCTGGAAAATGGGCGCGCTGCGCTCCTGGCGAGTCATGCTGCAGCCGATGATCATCTTCAGGATCATCTGTGAGACGCTCTCCGCCGTCACCTATATCACCGCGCTCGGCATGATGCCGATCGCCAATGCCTCGGCGATCCTGCAATCGCTGCCGCTGGTCGTCACCTTCGGAGCGGCGCTCTTCTTCGGCGAGCCTGTCGGTTGGCGGCGCTGGTCGGCGATCCTCGTCGGTCTCGTCGGCGTAATGATCATCATCCGCCCCGGCCCGGAGGGATTCACCGCCGCCGCCCTCCTCTGCGTCGCCGCGGTGCTGACGACGGCCGGCCGCGATCTCGCCACCCGGAGCATCAGCCCGGAAATTCCCTCGCTGATGATAACCGTCATCACCGCCATATCAGCCTCCTTCTTTGGCGCGCTCCTTATCCCGGTGCTCGGCGGCTGGCAGCCGGTCAGCGCTAACGCGCTTGGGCATCTCGTGCTCGCATCGGTGCTGGTGCTCGTCGGCTACCAGTCGGTCATCCTCGCCATGCGCACCGGCGAAATCTCCTTCGTCGCGCCATTCCGCTATACCAGCCTGATCTTTTCCTCTCTGCTCGGCTTCCTCTTCTTCGCCGAAGTGCCTGACAGCTGGACGCTCGTCGGGGCTGCGATCGTCATCGCATCCGGCCTCTATACGTTCTATCGTGAGGCCAAGCGCCGTTTGTCGCCGATTGCGCAGGAATCCGCGCCGCGCGCGCCGGTTTGAGGAAGGATCATGGCTGAATTCTCGTTGGATAAATCTCATATAGCGGGCGTCGTGTTGGCCGGCGGCCGTTCGCAGCGCATGGGCCGCGACAAGGCGGGCGTGATGCTCGGGGCCGAGAGCCTGCTCCGCCATGCGCTGACCCGCCTCTCGCAGCAGGCCTTGCACGTTGCCGTCAATGCCGATGCCGCCGCCGAGGACGTGCCTGTCGTTCCCGACCGTTTTCCCGGCAAGGCCGGACCGATGGCCGGCATCCATGCCGCCATGGTCTATGCCGCCGACCTGCCCTCGATCACCCATGTCGTCACCGTCTCGGTCGATTGCCCATTCTTCCCGGCCGATCTCGTCGCCCGGCTGGCGGCAGCGATCGAGCACCCGTCGCAGATCGCCATTGCCGCCTCCGAGGGCCGCAGCCATCCCGTCTTCGGGCTCTGGCCGGTGACGCTGGCCGCCGATCTCGAAGCCTGGATCGCCACCGACGAGAAGCGCCGCGTACGCGACTTCCTGTTACGACATGACGTTACGGAAGTGGCGTTTCCGCTGCATCCGACCCGTGCCAGCCTGCTCGATCCCTTCTTCAACATCAACACGCCTGATGATCTCGTCGAGGCGGAACGCTGGCTGGAGGCCCTTCGCGCATGACCGCACCGAAAATCTTCGGCATCGCCGGCTGGAAGAACTCAGGCAAGACGGGGCTCGCCGTCCGGCTGGTGACGGAGTTCACCCGCCGCGGCTACAAGATCTCGACGATCAAGCACGCCCATCATGATTTCGACATCGACAAGGTCGGAGCCGACAGCTATCGCCACCGCCAGGCCGGCGCCCACGAGGTCACCATCGTCTCCGGCACCCGCTACGCCATCATGCACGAGCTGCGCGGCGCGCCAGAACCTGAATTCGAGGAGATCCTCGCCCGCCTCGCGCCCTGCGATCTCGTGCTGATCGAAGGCTACAAGCGCGAACCGATCCCGAAGATCGAGGCCCGCCGCCTGGAGGCCGCCAATCGTGAACCGTTGGCGCCGAGCGATCCCCATATCTGCGCCATCGCCGCCGATCATGCCGTCATGGATACGGCTCTGCCGGTCTTCGATCTAGACGACACAGGCGCCATCGCCGATTTCATCGCTGACATCGTCGCCCTTGGACAGGCGAGGCTTTGAACCACCTGCATCGCCGCCGGATCTAAGAAGCGGAACCTTTTCGCTTGCCATCGCCTTGGCGATTTCCTTGGCAAGCTGAGCCTGATCATAGGGCTTTGCCAATCTCGGAAGATCGATATCCGTGCCGGCAGGAAGATCGGCGTAACCTGTCGCCAGCACCATCGGTAACCCCGGATGAATGTCACGCGCGGCCTGGGCAAGCTGTGCGCCGGTCATGCCAGGCATCGAATAGTCGGTGATGACAAGGTCGAAATGCTGACCGCTGCTGATCAGTTCCAGCGCCTGCGCGCCGGAATTTGCCTCGACGACCTCGTGGCCGAGATCTTCAAGCATGTCGACCGAACTCATGGCGATTAAGGCATCATCATCGACGAGCAGGATCTTCAGTCTTGATGCAGCTTGCGGGACGGGCAGCTCCGCCTCGGCTGGCTGCTCGGGGCGCCGTTCGGTCGCCGGAAGCCACAATTCGGCAATCGTTCCCACTCCAAGCTCGCTGGTCAGACGAAGTGCGCCGTTGAGCTGAACGGCAAGTCCGTGGATCATCGATAAGCCCAGACCCGTGCCCTTTCCGAGTTCCTTGGTCGAGAAAAACGGATCCACCGCCTTCTTCAGCGTCTCCGCGTCCATGCCGGTGCCGCTGTCGGCCACCGCCAACACAAGATAGGCTCCCTTGCCGAGAGCCTCATTGCCAGCAACCTGCTCCTTGCGCAGCGATATGGACAGCGTCCCGCCATCCGGCATCGCATCGCGGGCATTGACCGCAAGGTTGAGCAGCGCCAATTCGAGCTGGTTCGCGTCGACCAGCGCCGGCGGCAGGGTTGCCGGCAGGATGGTTTCGATGCTGATCGAGGATCCGACCGAGCGCCGCAGCAGGTCGTTCATGCCCGAGACCAGCTCGGCCAGATCGACGGGCTTGACCTGCAGATCCTGCTGTCTGGCAAAAGCCAGCAGCCGCTGCGTCAGCGCCGCCCCGCGCCGCGCGCCCTGAATCGCCCCGTCGACCAGACGCGTCGCTTTGGCATCTCCGCCAACGTGCTTGCCGAGCAACTCCAGATTTCCGAGAACGACCATCAGCAGATTGTTGAAATCGTGGGCGACGCCGCCGGTCAGTTGGCCGATCGCCTCCATCTTTTGCGATTGGCGAAGCTGCTCCTCGGCTCTTTCGCGCTGGGCGACTTCCTCGAGCAGGGTCTGGTGAGCGGCGTTGACCTCTTTGGTCCGTTCCCTCACACGTTCTTCGAGAGTTTCATTGAGCCGCCTCAGATTTTCCTCGATGGTCTTTCGGACGGTGGTATCGGAGCAGACGCCGACGAGTTTTCTGGCGGAACCATATCTGTCGGAATAAAGTTGCGCGTGGACCTCGGTCCAATGCAGCGATCCATCCGGCCAGATCGTCCTGTGCTCGATCGAATAGTCGCGTCCGGTATCGATCGTCTGGCGCAGGCGTGCCAGCACAAGATCCCGGTCGTCGGGGTGGATGCTTTCGATCAGATCGTCGCGAGTCACATCATCGTCCGGCTTTCGGCCGAAGATTGCCTTGCAGGTGGCCGAGGCGGACAGGGCCATCGAGGACAGCTCCAGCTCCCACGCCCCGAGACGACCGGCGGCGAGCGCCGTTTGCAACCGGCGCTCTCCCTCGCCCAGAGCCTCAAGCCGGGCTTGCGCCTCATATTGGCGCAGGCGCCCCTTTAATGCGGTCCGGGCAACGCTGATGAAGGAGGTCGCATGGAACGGCCTTTCCAGGAAGGTGACGTTGCCAAGAACCTCGGAAAGCCTCGCAGCGGCCGGATTTCGTTCAGGCCCGCCGCCACGCGTGGTGAGCACGATGAATGGCAGATCCGACCAGCTCGGTTGGGCCGAAACCCAGGCGGCGATCGGCTTGAGATCGCTCGAGCGAACGGCCTCTTCCGTCAAGACGCCAAGCGCGATGTCATCGCTGAGCGATGACGCGAACATAGACAGGTCGGTGGCAGCGATCGATGCCAATCCGGCTTCATCGACCAACGATCTCGCCACCCAGGCATCGCGACCGGCGGGGGTGTAGATCAATGCTTTCGGTTTTCCGGAATTAAGAATTGCCGCTATCCCCGCCATCGGTCGCGAGGAGCGGCGTTGAGGTCGCGATGAATTCGGGAACGCCGCGAAGCACGCCCTGGAACCCGACGAGAGGATCTCCGAACCTCAAGCCGGACGTGTCGATACGATACTCCCGGATGGTATCCTCGTGAAAGCCGGTCCTCTTCTTGATCACCGAGACGGCCCGCCGCACCTTTCCCGCAGCCTCGAAGTAGCGCAGCAGAATGACGGTGTCGGCGAGATAGGTGACGTCGACAGGGGCCTTCATGTCACCGACCAGCCCGTGTTGGGCAACGGTGAGAAAGGTGTTGGCCCCTTGCCTGTTCAAATATTGCAGCAGCTCATGCATATGAAGGATCAGCGAATTCTCATCCGGCATCGAAGCCTGATAACCGTTGATGCTGTCGATGATGACGGTTTTCGCATCCGACTTGTCGACGCAGCTACGCACCCGGTGGGCAAATTCGCCCGGCGACAGCTCGGCGGCATCGAGCTGTTCGATGTGGATAAGACCCGCGTTCCGCATGACTTCGAGATCCATTCCGAGCGCCTTCAGCCGCGTGAAGAGCAGGCCTAGCTCCTCGTCAAAAATGAAGGCCGCCACTTTCTCGCCGCGCGCGACCGCGGCCACCAGGAACTGAAACGAGAACGTGCTTTTGCCGGTGCCGGCAGGACCAAGGATGAGTGTGCTGGAACCTCGCTCCAGTCCACCTCCGAGAAGCAGATCGAGTTCCGGAATATTGCAGGAAATCTGATCGCGGGCGTAGCTCGACCTGTGTTCGGCGGCGACAAGCCGCGGAAAGACGACAACGCCGCCAGTCTGAATGATGAAATCGTGATAACCGCCGCGGAAGGCCTGTCCACGATATTTTATGATCCTGAGACGTCGGCGTTCGGAGCCGTAGCTCGGCGCCATCTCTTCGAGATGGATGACTCCGTGCACGACGCTATGCACCGTCTTGTCGAGCACGTCGGAGGTCAGATCATCGAGCAGAAGGACTGTCGCCCCTTGTCGGGCAAAATAATGTTTGAGCGCGAGGATCTGCCGGCGGTAGCGTAGCGAGCTTTGCGCGAGCAGCCTTATCTCCGACAGGCTGTCGAGAACCACGCGACGTGGCTTGATCCGCTCGAAAGCGGCAAAGATTTCCTTCGTCGTCTCTCCGAGTTCAAGATCCGACGAATAAAGCAGGCTTTGCTGCTGGTCGGCATCCAGCAGGCTTTCCGGAGGCACGACCTCGAAGATCTCGATATTGCCATCGATCACCATGCCATGCGATGCGGCCCCGGCCCGGAGTTCGCTCTCGGTTTCCGAAAGGGTGATGTAGAGCCCCTGCTCGCCGAGCCGCGCACCTTCGATCAGGAACTGCAGCGCGATGGTCGTCTTGCCCGCTCCCGGATTTCCCTCCAGGAGAAACACGTGCCCCGGCGAAAGGCCCCCCGCCAGAACTGTATCCAAACCGGACACGCCGGTCCGAGCTTTCGTGGCAGGTGCCGCAGTATTCATTCACTGTTTCCTTCAATTTCAAGTGTGAATTAGCGGCGAGCGATGGAATGTCAAATCGCTGGCAGGCATGATTTCGCTTCCGGCAAGAGCCGATCACCAGTGGTTCGGATATATGCCTGTCCGGGCGGCCCGAAACGGCGGGCGGTTATGCTCGATAGCGAAGTGCATCGACGAGCAGAGCAAATGCCGGCGACGTATGCCTGCGGCTCGGATAGTAGAGATGGTAACCGGAAAACGGCAGGCACCAATCCTCGAGGACGCGCACCAGCCGCCCGTCGGCAAGAGGCGCCTCAACCAAGTTCTCCGGCATGTAGGCAAGTCCCATGCCCGCCAGCACTGCGTTTAGCCGCAGGGCTATATTGTTGAAGACCAATTGCCCTTCGACGCGAACCCTGAGTTCGCGCCCGTCCTTCTCGAACTCCCATGCGTAAACGCTGCCATAGGTCGGCAGGCGTAGATTGATGCAATTGTGATCCGTAAGGTCCTGCGGCGTCAGCGGCTTCGGCCTGGTGTCGAAATAAGCGGGAGCGCCGACCACGGCCATGCGCATGTCGGGGCCGATGCGCACCGCGATCATGTCCTTCGCCACCTGTTCTCCAAGCCGCACCCCCGCATCGTAACGCTCGGCGACGATGTCAGTCAGACCGTAGTCGACGATGATCTCGACATTGATATCGGGATAATCGGGCAGCAGCTTTTGCAAGGCAGGCCAAAGGACGGCATCGGCCGCGTGCTCGCCGGCATTGATGCGAATGGTGCCTGCCGGCTTCTCCCGGAACGCGCTCAAGGCAGCCAGCTCGCTCTCGATCTCGTCGAGCCGCGGTCCGATGGAAACGAGCAGACGTTCGCCCGCCTCTGTCGGCGCGACGCTGCGGGTCGTGCGTGTCAGCAATCGCAGTCCAAGCCGCTCCTCGAGCCCGCGGATGGTGTGGCTGAGCGCCGATTGCGACACACCGAGCTTGCCCGCCGCCTTCGTGAAGCTCTGTGCGCGTGCAACGGCAAGGAAGGCGATGAGGTCGTTGACGGCGGGGCGCGGCATTTATGAAACTTTCTCATGGGTTCTTGCCGTTTATACCATCTAATCGCGACCAGGCGCACGCCCTAAATACCTTGTTGTTACTCGAGTGGACACGTCCACCCGACATCGAAAGGAAGACAAAGATGGAGATCAAGCGAAGCGGTTCGCAGCCTTCGGCCAAGGGACCAGCCGATTGGTTTACCGGCAGCGTGCGTGTCGACCCGCTGTTTGCCGTGACCAGCCCCGCACGTGCGGCTGGCGCCAGCGTCACCTTCGAGCCCGGAGCCCGCACCGCCTGGCACACTCATCCGCTCGGCCAGACGCTGATCGTCACATCGGGCTTCGGTCGCGTGCAGCGCGAAGGCGGTCCCGTCGAGGACATCCGCGCCGGCGACGTCGTCTCGTTCGCACCGGCTGAACGCCATTGGCACGGCGCATCGCCGACGACGGCGGTGACCCATATCGCCATCCAGGAACAGCTCGACGGCAAGGTCGTCGACTGGATGGAGCATGTCACCGACACGCAATACCAAGGTTAGAAAAGGAAATTTCTATGCAGAAGCGTGTACTTGGAAAGAGCGGACTTCAAGTCTCGGCCATCGGTCTCGGCTGCATGGGGCTGAGTTACGGCTATGGCCCGGCGACAGATATTCAGGAAGCGACCACACTGATCCGGCGGGCATTTGAACGCGGCGTGACCTTCTTCGACACGGCCGAGGCCTACGGCCCCTATAAGAACGAAGAGCTTCTGGGAGAGGCCCTCGCCCCCTTCCGCGAGGAGGTGGTGATCGCCACGAAATTCGGTTTCAACTTCGATGCCAATGGCGGCCAGAGCGGCATGAACAGCCGGCCCGAGCAGATACGCGCGGTGGCCGACCAGGCGCTGAGGCGTTTGAAGACTGATGTCATCGATCTCTTCTACCAGCATCGCGTCGATCCCGATGTTCCGATCGAGGATGTCGCCGGCACGGTCAAGGCGCTGATCGCGGAAGGCAAGGTCAGACATTTCGGCCTCTCGGAAGCGGGCGCCCAGACGATCCGCCGCGCCCATGCCGTCCAGCCGGTGGCGGCGTTGCAGAGCGAATATTCGCTGTGGTGGCGCGAACCAGAGCAGGAAATCCTGCCGACGCTTGAAGAGCTCGGCATCGGTTTCGTGCCCTTCAGCCCGCTCGGCAAGGGCTTTCTGACTGGCGCGATCAGTGAAACGACCACCTTCGACAGCAAGGATTTCCGCCACGTCGTGCCGCGCTTTTCTCAGGAGGCGCGAAAAGCCAACCAGACACTCGTCGATCGTCTCGGAGAAATCGCCGCCCGCAAAAAGGCCACCTCCGCCCAAGTGGCTCTCGCATGGCTGCTGGCGCAGAAGCCCTGGATCGTGCCGATTCCCGGCACCACCAAGCTGCATCGCCTCGAGGAGAACATCCAGTCCGCCGAGATCGAACTGACGGCCGAGGATCTCCGTAGCATCGAAAGCGCGCTCGCCACGATCAAGGTGGAAGGTGATCGTTATCCCGCCCATCTGCAGGCAAGGGTCAACCGCTAAAAGCGGCCGAAAGACCGTCAGGGCGATCTCTCATCCGAACACGAGAAGCGAAGCGACCACAGTCACCTGCGGCCGCTTCTTCATCGATTGCATCATCGTCTCGGTGTCCGCGCATTTTCCCGGAAAGCCGGTATCGCCTCCAGCCTGGCGACAATCTCGGCGATATTGGGCCATCGGGCGAGATCGAAGCCGAGGCGCCGGGCGCTGATCGCCTGCGGGAAGAGAAAGATCTCGGCAATACCAGGCTGATCCGCAACAGCGAAAGCTCCCTGCCTGCGGCCGCCGATCATCGTCTCGACCGCGGCCATTCCTTCACCGACCCAATGACGATTCCAGGCAGTAATGGCATCGGCATCCGCCTGGAAGACCTTGCCGAGATGCAGACCGATCCGCGGCGGCAGCAGCGCGTGGATCTCGGCTGCGATCGCAAGCGCGATCGACCGCGCCTGCGCCCGGTCTTCCGCGGTGTCAGGCAATAGCGGCGGTTCAGGCTTTATCTCATCGAGATATTCGACGATCGCCAGCGACTGGGTAATGAGGACGCCACTATCCGTCAGCAAGGCGGGCACGAGCCCCTGCGGATTGATACTGCGATATCCGGCCTGCCGGCTCTCGGAATTTTCGCCGAGGATGGTGACCGGCAGCGCTTCGGCCGTCAATCCTTTCAGGGCGAGTGCGATGCGGACTCGAGATGTCGCCGAGGAAATTTCGTTCTGATAGAGTTTCACTGTCTTTCTCCCTGGTGATCTAAAAGAACAGCTGGAGCGACGGCTGCTCCCCTGAGGATGAAGCTGCGGATGCCGCCGTCACGAGGCCGGCAAGCGGCGACGGCTCCTGTGAGCTTACATCGTAGATGCAGGGCGCTGCGAAAATCGTCGCCCCCAGAATGCAGATCATCATCAGTCTCATTATTTCCTCCATCGACGAGGCCCGACCGGCCTCGTCATGTTTCCTTTTGGCGATCGATCCCATCTGTCAGGCAATGCTCAATTCGACATTGATATTGCCGCGGGTTGCTTTCGAATAGGGGCAGGTCCGGTGCGCTTCATCCACAAGCGCCCTTGCCAGATCCGCTTCGATGCCCGGCAGGCTGACCTTGAGGCGAGCCTGTAGGAAATAGTCGCCGTCGGTCGCCCCGAGATCGACCTCGGCGTTGACGGCGGCATCTGCAGGAAGCTTGACCTTCAGCTTGCCGGCAGCAATGCCGATCGCGCCGATGAAGCAGGCAGACCAGCCGGCGGCGAAAAGCTGTTCGGGATTGGTGCCGGCACGGTTGCTGCCCGGAGGCGAAAGCTTGATATCAAGCTGCCCGTCGTCGCTGTGCGACGCGCCGTCGCGCCCGCCCGTCGTGTGGGTCTTGCCGGTATAGAGAACCTTGTCGATCTTTGTCATGAAACACTCCTTTGTTGCGTCGCTAAGGCGACTGGCCGCGGTGCGCGGCCGGGTTGACGGAGTGTGGTTTGACCGACGGATATATCCGCCATGTTTCCAAAATCGCCCGAAATGTCACAAAGCGTAGCATCCGATATCGAGGACAACTTCGCATACAAAACGTCTCGAAATTTCGCGGCGTGCGCCGATGTCAGCGGATAGTGATTTCCGCCGCCAGCCCACCGCCGGCGCGATTGTAGAGCCGGAGCGACCCACCGATCTTGGCCGTCAGTTGCTGGGCAATCGCAAGACCCAGACCGGTGCCGCCGGTCTCCCGGTTGCGGGATTGCTCCAGCCGGAAGAAAGGCTGCATGGCCGCCTCCAGCATATCGTCGGGGATTCCAGGCCCACGGTCCATAATCGTGATGACGATATCGTTCTCGGCGCTACGCTCGACGCCGATCTCGGCGGCGCCGGCAAACTTCAGCGCATTGTCGATGAAGTTCGATAGGATGCGGCGGAGAGCATGCGGCTTGGTGAAGGCGGCACCCTGAACCAGGCCGACGACTGTGACGGCCTTTCCGGTATCCTGGTAGTCGTAGGCTATGCTGTCGATGAACGAGGCGAGATCGATGCGGGCACTCTTCTCGCCATTGCCATGCGCACTGCGTGCATAGGCAATGCCGTCCTGAACGAGGCGCTGGATCTCGGCGAGATCGTGCACCAGCTTGTCTTTCTCCGGCGAATCCTCCGCCATGTCGGCGCGCAGCCGCATGCGGGTGATCGGCGTCTGCAGGTCATGCGAGATTGCCGCCAATATCTGAACGCGCTCTTCGAGATAATGAGCGATCCTTTCCCGCATCGCATTGAACGCCCGTGCCGCATGCGCGACTTCCCTCGGCCCCGCCTCGCTCAAAGCGGGACCGTCCTTGTTCGGGTCGAGGGAATCGGCGGCGGCGGCAAGCTCGCCGAGCGGCCGGATCGCCTGGCGAACCGCAAACCAGGTACAGAGGATGAGCAGCGCCATCTGGATGACGAAGACGTAAGGCAGCCATGCGGCGATCGGCATGACGCCCTTCGGCGTGACGTCGATCGTCAAGGGGCTTCCGTCGCTCAGCGTCAAATGCGCCTGCAATCGGTTCACATCGCCAGGAATCCGTTCGATCCGGATTGGAAAGCGGTGCCCGATAGCCTCCTCGATCTTTCCTGAGATTTCCGCCCCTTTGCTTGACGTGTCAGGCACGCCGGGAAGGCCGGGTCCGAGCACGAAACGGTAATTGCCGCGGCTCAGCCGGTCGAGCAGGTCGCCGCGTTCGCCTGGCGGAAGCCGATCGAGAACCGCAATCGATGTTGCCACGTCATTTTCCAGCGTGCCGAGCATCACCGCCTTGGCCGACATGTACCGCTCCATATAGAGCACACTGAACGACAGACCGTAGGCGAAGGCCAATCCGATCAGCAGGATCAGGAAGATCCGCGACCGCAACGTGCTCGGCCACGTCAAGCCCGAACGCAAGGGGATTGCCGCCTTCATTGGCGCGGCTCCGATATTTCGACCGGGACCGAAAACACATAGCCTTCGCTGCGCACCGTCTTGATATAGGTCGGTTCGCGCGCATCGTCGCCCAGCCGCTGACGAAGGCGGCTGACCAGAAGATCGATCGAGCGATCGAAGAGATCGGCGTCGCGGCCCTGCGTCAGGCTCAGAAGCTGGTCGCGATTGAGCACCCGCTGCGGATGGTCGATGAAGACGCGGAGCAGACGGTATTCGGCGCCGCTGAGCGCAATCGCGGTCCCTTCCCTGTCGAGAAGATGCCGGGCGACCGTATCGAGCCGCCAGTCGCCAAAGCTCAGCAATTGCCCGGCCTCGCTGATCTGCAGGTTGGGCGGCAACATCCGCGTGCGCCGCAGCACCGCCTTGATGCGGGCGAGAAGCTCACGCGCAGCAAAGGGCTTGGGAAGATAATCATCGGCGCCCATCTCCAGCCCGAGGATTCTGTCCATCTCGTCGGTGCGGGCCGTCAGCATCAGGATCGGGATCGCCTTGTGCCGGCCGGCGCGCAATTCGCGGCAGAGCACCAGCCCGTCATCGCCGGGCATCATCACATCGAGCACAATCAGGTCGACCGCATTGGCTTCGACAAAACTGCGCATCTGCCGTCCGTCGGCAGCAACGCTCGTGCGCAGGCCATTCTTCTGCAGGTAGCCCGATACCAGCTCGCGGATTTCGCGATCGTCATCGACGATCAGGATGTGATCGACATGATCCATATTTCCCTGTTCCTTATCGATAGAAGCGGCCGCGCCGGTCGCTCCGTTCCTGACCGAAGCGACAGACGCGACCTACACATATTCCGCTGGCCGGAGCAACGAGGCGCTGCAACCGGCATCGTCGACCTAGAAACGATCGACGTCTATGACCGCCTGCGCAAAAGCCTGCGGCGCTTCCTGAGGCAGGTTATGGCCGATGCCGCCGCCGATCGTGCGATGCTCGTATTTTCCGGAGAATTTTCCGGCATAGGCGGAAGGCTGCGGATGCGGCGCACCGTTTGCATCGCCCTCCATGGTGATGGTCGGTGCCGAAATGACAGGCGTTGCGGCGAGCGTCGTCTCGTAGGCATCGTACTTGGCCTCGCCTTCGACAAGCCCGAGGCGCCAGCGATAATTGTGAATGACGATCGCGACGTGGTCGGGATTGTCGAAGGCAGCGGCCGACCTGTCGAATGTCGCATCGTCGAAGTTCCACTTCGGCGATGCCGTCTGCCAGATTAGCTTTGCGAAATCATGGGTGTTGCTCTCGTATCCCTGACGACCGCGTTCGGTGGCGAAATAGAACTGGTACCACCAAGCGAGTTCGGCTTTCGGTGGAAGCGGCTTCTTGTTGGCCTCCTGGCTACCGATCAGGTAGCCGCTTACAGATACCATCGCCTTACAGCGCTCGGGCCAGAGCGCCGCCATGATGTTGGCGGTCCGCCCGCCCCAGTCGTATCCGGCAATGACGGCCTTCTCGATATCCAGCGCATCGAGGAGCGCGATCATGTCGGCGGCGAGCGCTGACGGCTGGCCGTTGCGCGGTGTCTGATCGTCCAGGAAGCGGGTCGTCCCGTAACCGCGCAGATAAGGCACAATCACCCTGTAGCCCGCCGCGGCAAGCAGGGGCGCGACATCGACGAAACTATAGATGTCATAGGGCCAGCCATGCAGCAGCAATACGACAGGGGCATCCGCCTTGCCCGCTTCGGCGTAGCCGATGTCGAGCACGCCTGCCTTGACCTGCTTCAGCGCTTCGAAGGACGTGTTGGTTCCGGGCTTTATAGCTGGCACCGAAGCGGCCGTCGCAGACGACTGGGCTGCGGCCGTGCCGGCCACGCCGAATTCGACCGCCGCAAGGGCGATTGCCGTCATGCCGAAGAAACGGCGGCGGTGATGGTTGATTTGCTCTGACATCGGTCTCTCCTGTCGAATGGATCACGGTCGCGAAAAGGCGCTCTACTTGTATCCCCGATATGTCGCAAGCAACCGTTTTTTGAATGCGGATGTAGCTTCCGGCCGCCTAGATACATTCCGATACAATCGCGCTGCCTCAGCAAGCGGTCACATTGGCCGCAGCCGTTTCCTCGCCACCGCGGCAGTTTGTATCGCTTTGTATCGCCGCCGCCCTACCCCGACACTTCGGTACATTTTTCCGCAAAGCCGGACACATCGGGGATACTTCACACCGGCCATATCCCCGCCGTTGCTGGTTCAGGCCCCATCGCCGCCCAGAGCCCGATCAATCGGTTTCAAAGGAAACGATGATGACACTACTGATCATTGCCTATCTCGGAGGCGCGCTGACGATCCTCAGCCCGTGCATCCTCCCCATCCTCCCCTTTGTCTTCGCCCGCGCCGGACAGCCCTTCGTCAGGAGCACGCTGCCGATGCTGGCGGGTATGGCCGCCACCTTCGCGATGGTCGCCACACTGGCCGCAGTTGGCGGCAGCTGGGCCATTCGCGCCAATGAATATGGCCGGCTTGCCGCCATCGTCCTGCTTGCCCTCTTTGGCGCAAGCCTGCTTTCACCGCGTTTCGCAAGCACGCTTGCCCGGCCGATCGTCGACCTTGGCAACAATCTCATCAACGCCACCGGCGGCGGGCGCGGCACCACGACAGTGAAGAGCGCGCTTCTTCTCGGCGTCGCCACCGGACTGCTCTGGGCGCCCTGCGCCGGTCCGATCCTCGGCCTTGTGCTGACCGGAGCTGCATTGCAGGGCGCTAATCTGCAAACGACCTTCCTGCTGATCGCCTATGCCGCTGGTGCTGCAAGTTCGCTTGCCGTCGCCCTGCTTGTCGGCGGCCAGATATTCACCGCCATGAAGCGTTCGCTCGGCATTGGCGACAGGATTCGTCAGGGGCTCGGCGCTGCCGTGCTGGCGGGCGTCGCCGTCATCGCGCTCGGCCTCGACACCAGCCTGCTCGCCCGGCTCTCCTATGCCAGCACCGCATCGCTGGAACAGGCCGTGCTCGACAGGCTGCATGCAAAGCCGCTCAGCGGCGCATCTTCCGAGCTGGCGAGCAACGAGGTGATGATCGCCGCAGCCGATGCGAAGAACCCCTTCCGTAGCGACTTGCCCGTCGAAGGCCACGCCCCTTCGCTCGCTGGCGCGGTCGAATGGCTGAACTCTGAGCCTCTCACCACGGAACAACTGCGGGGCAAGGTCGTGCTCGTCGACTTCTGGACCTATTCCTGCATCAACTGCATTCGTACCATCCCCTATGTCAGGGCCTGGGCCGAAAAATATGCGGATCAGGGTCTCGTGGTGATCGGCGTCCACGCCCCGGAATTTGCCTTCGAAAAGAAGGTCGACAACGTCAGGAAGGCGATCGGCGACTTCCAGATCGGCTATCCCGTTGCGATCGACAATGATTACAGCATCTGGCGCGCCTTCCAGAACAGCTACTGGCCTGCCGCCTATCTGATCGATGCCAAGGGCCAGATCCGCTACCACCATTTCGGCGAAGGCAATTACAACAGGACCGAAAAAGCCATTCAGGACCTGCTGCGCGAAGCCGGCAGCGAAATGGCGGCAAGCGCGCCGGTCGTGCCGGATGCCAAGGGCGTGGAAGCAGGTCCTGATCTCGGCAATATCCGCTCCGGCGAGACCTATCTCGGCTACGAACAGGCGGCGAACTTCACCTCTCCCGAGGGATTGAAAGCCGACGCCGCGCGCAACTATTCGATCGCCGAGCCTGACCTCAACGGCTGGGGCCTGTCGGGAACCTGGATTGTCGGCAGGGATCAGGCAACGCTTGATCAGCCGGGCGGCGGCATCACCTATCGCTTCAGCGCCCGCGATCTGCATCTCGTTCTTGGGCCTGGCGCCGGCGACAAGCCGATCCGCTTCCAGGTGAAGATCGACGGCAAGGCGCCAGGGCCCGACCACGGCTCCGACATCGATGCCGATGGCAACGGCACGGTGACCGCAACAAGGCTCTACCAGCTCGTCCGCCAATCCGGCACGGTCGTTGCCCGCAACTTCGAGATCCGCTTCCTCGATCCCGGCGTGCAGGCTTACGCCTTCACATTCGGCTGAACCTGAAACGCATCAATATCCCGATCACCAACAATGACCAAAGGAGTGATAGTCATGAACAAACGTCTTCTTTTCACCGCAGCCCTTGCCTTTGCCACCACCGCCATCGCGTTCGCAGCCGAGGCTGCCGCGGTCAAGAACATCGTGATCGTCCACGGCGCGCTGGCCGACGGATCGGGATGGCGCAAGGCGACGGACATTCTCGAGAAGCGCGGCTTCAACGTCACCATCGTCCAGCAGCCCATCACCTCGCTCAACGACGATGTGGCGGCGACCAAGCGGGTTCTCGACCTTCAGGGCGGACCGGTCCTGCTCGTCGGCCACAGCTACGGCGGCATGGTCATCACCGAAGCCGGCAACGATCCCGCGGTGGCCGGCCTGGTCTATGTCGCGGCATTCCAGCCCGACAAGGGCGAAAGCCTGCTGAGCCTCGCCAGCTCGAAGCCCGCTGGCAGCATGGATATAAAGGAAACGAAGGACGGCAAATATCTCTATCTCGATCCGGGCGCCTTCGCCGCGGATTTCGCAGCCGACCTTCCGCAAGCCGAAGCCGATTTCATGGCAAAGTCACAGGTCTTCGCCGCAAAGCAGGCATTCTCCGCCAAAATCACTCAGCCGGCATGGCGGACGAAGAAAAGCTGGTCGATCGTCGCCACCGAGGATCGCTCCATCAACCCCGAGCTGGAACGCGACATGGCAAAACGCGCCGGAAGCGAGGTGACTGAAATCAAGGCAAGCCACGCCGTCTTCGCATCCCAACCGGAAAAGGTCGCCGATGCGATCGAAACGGCAGCAAGGAAAGCCGGCGAGTAGCACGCGCAGCCAGGAATGTCCTAAGCAGTCGCGCGCATGAAGCCTCTGGTCGGAGGGCCACCCGACCAGAGGCATAGCGAAGTCGCCCCTGCCGGCCGAAATGTCGATCTCGTCGTCCCCGCATCCCGCAGCCGAAGCCGGGCACCTTTTATGCGGCCTTGTGACTATTCCATCAAAAAAATGGAAGATCAGTCACAAATTCTCATTTCAAATTGCGGAGTTTCTCTATATAAAATTGCGACGATATCCCATGTTCGCGCGACCGGCTGGTGCAGAAGCTGTATCTCGGCGCAGATGCCGAATCGTGAATCGAGGAGCAAACGAGATGGGAATGGCAGTCCCTTGTTAAATATTCATCAGACACTATTCCAGTGTAAACGATAAGGGAGACACGCGATATGGATAGTCGCAGGGGCCGGCGCATAGCAGTCTTATCCGAGGCCCTTTCACAACATCGCATTCTGCACATCAAGAATGCTGCCGAGATACTGGGCGTCTCAGAGATGACGGTTCGGCGTGATGTCAGTGCGAATGCAGACCAATTCGCGTTCCTCGGCGGTCATATCGTTGCGGCTATCGAAGCGGAAAACGATCCCTATGAAATTTCCAGGGCAGCCGACAGTCATGCCACTGCAAAACGGCAAGTTTGCACACAAGCCATTGATTACATTCACGATGATGACACGGTTTTTTTCGATTGCGGCACCACGCTACCCTATCTGGTCGATCTCCTCCCAGACCAGATTCACATAACGGCGATCTGTTACGCCATGAATGTCGCTGATCGTCTGACGCGAAAACCCAACGTTCGCCTTGTTATGCTCGGTGGTCTTTACCATCCCGCATCGGCGAGCTTTTCCGGTGCCACGGGGCTGGAAATGCTCGATCAGCTTGTGATCAACGTGGCATTTCTTTCTGCAGCCGGTGTCGATGCCCGGCGTGGCGCGACCTGCGCGCATTTTCACGAAGCGGAGATCAAGAAAAAGGCGATGTCCCGGGCACGAAAGAATATTCTTCTCGCCGACAGCAGCAAAATCGGCAAGCTCAAGCCGGCCTTTTTCAGCGACATGAAGTCGTTCGATGTGGTCATCACCGAAAACGGCATGAACGATTTCGATTGAGAAATCCGCATTTTTTCTGTGTCTGTCGAAATCTAAACTTGACGCAGCGGCACGGTGATGCAAACCTCACAAACAGTGAAAAAAAAATCACATTTGAGCCAGTCGTGAAGCTTCCTCTACGTGCATCTGCACTGATAGCAACAGGATCTTCACGCTCGGATCGGGAGGATTCTAGTTGGAAACCGTTGCTGTTCACAATGCGGCAAACGCGACGCATCATGGAGGCCCTTCGCGATTGCCGGGCGGCACCCATAACCGGCCGCGCAATACCGGTATGGAACTCGATCTGTCGTGGGTGCTTGATACCCGGGTCAACCTGTCTGCCACCGAGCGCCGCGTAGCCTCGCTTCCCGGACGCCGCACCGTCAAAAAGGACGCACAGGCGGCTTGGCTCCTGAAGGCGGTGACCTGCATCGACCTGACGACGTTGAACGGCGACGATACCCCCGAACGCGTCAAGCGGTTGTGCGCGAAGGCGATGAATCCGATACGCGCCGACATTCTGGATTCTCTTGGCATGAGCGGCCGTTCGATCACCACCGGCGCCATCTGCGTCTACCATCGTTTTGTTGCAACGGCCGTCGAGGCGCTCGGAGATTCTGGCATTCCGGTCGCCGCGGTTTCGACCGGTTTCCCTGCCGGCCTCAGCCCGCACCACCTCAAGGTCAAGGAAATCGAGGCGTCAGTTGCCGATGGCGCGAAGGAAATCGACATCGTCATCACCCGCGAGCATGTGCTGACCGGTAACTGGACTGCACTCTACGAGGAAATGAAAGAATATCGCGCCGCCTGCGGTGATGCGCATGTCAAAGCCATTCTGGCGACCGGCGACCTGAAGACGCTGCGCAATGTCGCCAAGGCCTCGCTGGTCTGCATGATGGCGGGAGCCGATTTCATCAAGACCTCGACGGGCAAGGAAGGCGTCAATGCGACGCTGGCCGTGACATTGACCATGCTGCGGGCGATCCGCTCCTATCAGGAGCGCACCGGCATCAAGATCGGCTACAAGCCGGCCGGCGGCATTTCCGCGGCGAAGGACGTGTTGAACTACCAGTTCCTGATGAAGGACGAACTGGGGCGCGAGTGGCTGGAGGCCGACCTCTTCCGCATCGGCGCATCAAGCCTGCTTGCGGATATCGAGCGGCAGTTGGAGCATCACGTCACCGGTGCCTATTCGGCCCTCAACAGACACCCGATTGGATGATCCAGATGACTGTTGCAAAGTATTTCGACGAAATGTCCTACGGCCCCGCACCTGAATCCGATATCGAAGCTCGTGACTGGTTGGCGCGCCACGCTTCCGGTTTCGGTCACTTCATCAATGGCGCATTCGTGCCCTCTGCGTCGGGCAAGAACTTCGACACGTTCGAGCCAGCCACCGGCAAGGTCCTGGCGAAGCTCGCGAACGGCGGCGCGACGGATGTGGACAACGCAGTTGCGGCGGCCCGCAAGGCACAGGCGTCATGGGCGCGATTGCCGGGCCACGCGCGGGCGCGCCATCTCTATGCACTTGCCCGGATGATCCAGCGCCATGCGCGTCTGATTGCTGTGGTCGAGGCAATCGACAACGGCAAGCCGATCCGCGAAACCCGCGATCTCGACGTGCCCCTGGCGGCCCGTCATTTCTATCATCACGCCGGATGGGCGCAAATCCAGGACACGGAATTTGCCGATCACGTGCCAGTCGGCGTCGTCGGCCAGATCATCCCGTGGAATTTCCCATTCCTGATGCTGGCCTGGAAAGTGGCGCCGGCTTTGGCGCTCGGCAACGCCGTCATCCTTAAGCCTGCCGAATTCACGTCGCTGACGGCGCTTCTCTTTGCCGAACTGGCATCCGCGGCGGGCCTTCCGCCGGGCGTCCTCAATATCGTGACGGGAGAAGGCGAAACAGGCGCGCTGCTCGTCGGGCATGAGGACATCGACAAAATTGCCTTTACCGGATCGACCGAAGTCGGGCGCGTTATTCGCGAGCGGACCGCAGGTAGCGGCAAATCGTTGACGCTGGAACTCGGCGGCAAGTCCCCTTTCGTCGTCTTTGACGACGCCGATATCGACGGCGCCGTGGAAGGCGCGGTCGACGCGATCTGGTTCAACCAGGGACAGGTCTGCTGCGCCGGTTCGCGGCTTCTGGTCCAGGAAGGCATTGCCGATCTTTTCCACGAGCGGCTGAAGCGCCGGATGGAGACATTGCGGGTCGGTCAGCCTTTGGACAAGTGTATCGATATGGGTGCGATCATAGCGCCCGTGCAATTGACGCGTATCGAAGCGCTGGTGAAAAAGGGAGTTTCAGAAGGCGCGACACTGCATCAGGCCAAGATCGACCTGCCCAAGGGCGGCAGCTTCTACCCGCCGACGCTCCTGAGCGGCGTGCAGCCGACATCGATCGTCGCGACCGAGGAAATCTTCGGGCCGGTTGCGGTCTCCATGACTTTCCGGACACCGGAAGAGGCTATCCAGCTTGCCAATCACACCCGCTACGGCCTCGCCGCCAGCGTCTGGAGCGAGACGATCGGCTTGGCGCTGAACGTTGCGGCAAAGCTCGCAGCCGGTGTGGTCTGGGTGAATGCCACCAATCTTTTCGATGCCGCCGTCGGTTTTGGCGGCAAGCGCGAATCCGGATTCGGCCGCGAAGGCGGACGCGAAGGTTGCTACGAATATCTGAAGCCGAAGGCTTGGGTCGGTCGCAAGACGCGCGCAGCTATGCCCGCACTTTCGCAAGTAAAGCCGGTTGCCGGCGATTTTGCCCTGCCAAGCATCGACCGGACGGCAAAGCTCTTCATCGGCGGCAAGCAGGCACGCCCGGACGGCAATTATTCCCGTGTCATCGCCTCGCCCAAGGGCAAAGCGATCGGGGAGGTCGGCGAAGGCAACCGAAAGGACATCCGCAATGCGGTAGTTGCCGCACAGGCCGCCTCCGCCTGGTCGAATGCGACGACTCATAACCGCGCCCAGATTCTCTATTACATCGCTGAAAACCTCAGTGGCCGCGCCGACGAGTTCGCCTCGCGGATAACAGCGATGACCGGAGCTTCCGCAGCCAATGCAAACGCCGAGGTCGACGCCGCGATTTCCCGTCTCTTCACCTACGCAGCCTGGGCGGACAAATATGAAGGCGGCATTCACCAGCCGCCGCTTCGCGGCGTTGCCCTGGCCATGCCGGAAGCCATCGGCGTGGTTGGCATCATCTGCCCGCCGGAAGCGCCACTGCTCGGCTTTATCAGTCTGATTGCGCCGTTGATTGCCACCGGCAATCGTGTCGTCGCGGTGCCGAGTGAGGCCTTCCCGCTTTCGGCCACGGATTTCTATTCCGTTCTGGAAACGTCGGATCTGCCTGCCGGTGTCGTCAATATCGTCACCGGGTCGGCGATCGAACTGGCAAAGATCCTTGCCGCGCACAATGACGTTGATGCGTTGTGGGCCTTCGGCTCGGCGGAACTTTCGACGACGGTGGAGAAGCTGTCTTCGGGCAACCTCAAGCGAACCTTCGTGGACAATGGCAAGGCGACGGACTGGATGGACAGAGCCGCTGGCGAAGGCGCGCTATACCTTCGCCGCGCTGTGGATGTGAAGAATATCTGGATCCCCTACGGAGAATAAGGGCTCCAACTCTGGTCATCCGGGCGGGAGGAGAACCGCTCCGGCAGGCGAGAACAACGGAATTTGAGGGAATAACGGGCTGCGGTTATTGGGCTCTGTTTTGCGGCACGAGGTGCTGCGAAATGGTGCAACTAAGGGAGGATTTTCATGCTGAAGAATATCGATCCGGCTCTGAATGCGGACGTGCTGCACGCGCTCCGGTCCATGGGGCATGGTGACACCGTCGTCGTTTCCGACACCAATTTTCCTTCGGATTCCATTGCCCGGCAAACGGTGCTCGGCAAGCTCTTGCGGATAGACAATGTGTCTGCTGCCCGCGCCATCGAAGCTATTCTTTCGGTAATGCCGCTGGATACGCCGCTGCAGCCGTCCGCCGGGCGAATGGAAATCATGGGCGCGCCGGACGAGATCCCTCCCGTGCAGCAGGAAGTCCAGGCCGTTATCGACGGCGCCGAGGGCAAGCCGGCGCCGATGTACGGGATCGAGCGTTTCGCCTTCTATGAGGAAGCCAAAAAGGCCTATTGCGTCATCACCACGGGCGAAAACCGCTTCTACGGCTGCTTCCTTTTCACCAAAGGCGTGATTCCGCCGGAAGCCGTTTGAGGGGAAACGATAATGAAGGTGGGTGTTTCGATCCTCGGGATTTTCGTCGCCGACACGGCCTATCTGGCCAAGCGCATGCCAAACGTTGGCGAGACCATCACCGGGACCGGTTTTGCAGTAGGTCCGGGCGGCAAGGGATCCAACCAGGCTGTCGCTGCTGCCCGCGCCGGTGGAACAGTCTCCTTCATCTCGAAGATCGGCCGCGACACGTTCGGCGACATGGCGCTGAAGACCTATGCGGAAGCTGGCGTAACGCCGAAGGTTGTGCAGATGGACGATATGCCGACCGGCGCTGCCTTCATCTACGTCAATGACGGTAACGGCGACAATGCGATCATCGTCTATCCAGGTGCCGCGGGCACCATCGGCATTGGTGATGTCGAGGCGGCACGCGAAACCATCGAGCAATCGGCTGTCTTCGTGACCCAGCTCGAACAACCGGCCGAAGCGGCGCAGCGCGCCCTCGAGATCGCCCATGCGGCCGGCGTTACCACTGTTTTCAATCCAGCGCCGGCCGAGCCGTTTCCAGACACGATCTATCCGCTCTGCGACTATATCGTGCCAAACGAAACCGAGGCAGCCGCCATCGTCGGTTTTCCGCTCGACACACTCGACGACGCCAGACGGGCTGGCGACGCGCTTCTTGCCAAGGGCGTGAAAGCCGCGCTGATCACACTGGGTGGTCGCGGTGTGTTGTATCATACGGCCCGGCAATCGGTTCATGTTCCGGCGGTCTCGTCGGGAGCGGTCATCGATACCACCGGCGCCGGCGACGCATTTGTCGGTGGCTTCTCGGCAGCGCTCTCGCGGGGCGCTAGTCCGGTCGAGGCCGTGCGTTTCGGCTGCGCGACCGCCGGTATTGCGGTGACGCGGCGGGGTACCGCGCCTGCAATGCCGAAGATCGAGGAAATCGAGGCGCTTCTCCAGAAAGGAGGCGCAGCATGACCCGCAACGATCCGATCAAACACTTCTTCATCTGGCCGGCGCTGCTGATCGTGCTGGTGATCTCGATCTTCCCGCTGATCTATTCGCTGACCACCAGCTTCATGAGCCTGCGGCTCGTGCCGCCGATCCCCGCGCGTTTCGTCGGCTTCGGCAACTATACGGAACTGCTTCAGAATCCGCGCTTCTGGAATGTCGCCTGGACGACGACGATCATCGCTTTTATCGCGGTGACGCTGCAATATGTCATCGGTTTTTCCGTGGCGCTGGCGCTCAGCCGTCGAGTGCCTGGTGAAGGTTTGTTCCGGGTCAGCTTCCTGGTGCCAATGCTGGTAGCGCCCGTTGCCGTTGCACTGATTGCCCGCCAGATCCTCAATCCCACGATGGGGCCGCTCAATGAGCTGATGACCGTCTTCGGTTTTCCCAACCTGCCGTTTCTGACGCAGACCAGATGGGCTATCGGCGCTATCATTTCCGTCGAAGTGTGGCAGTGGACACCCTTCGTCATCCTCATGCTTCTTGCCGGGTTGCAAACCCTGCCGGAGGACGTCTACGAGGCTGCCGCGCTTGAAAATGCCAGCCCCTGGCAGCAGTTCTGGGGGATCACCTTCCCGATGATGCTGCCGATTTCGGTGGCTGTGGTCTTCATCCGCCTCATCGAGAGCTACAAGATCATCGACACGGTGTTCGTCATGACAGGCGGAGGGCCCGGCATTTCGACCGAAACGCTCACCTTGTTCGCGTATCAGGAGGGCTTCAAGAAGTTCAACCTCGGTTACACCTCCGCCCTCTCCTTCCTGTTTCTGATCGTCATTACCGTGATCGGGCTCGTCTATCTCGCCATCCTGAAGCCCTATCTGGAGAAGCACAAATGAGCGTGCGTGACCTTAAAGGATCCGGCCGCTGGTGGGCGCTCGCAGGCTGCCTACTGTGGCTCGCCTTCACCTTCTTTCCGCTTTACTGGGTCGCGATCACCTCGTTCAAGTCGCCGCTCGGCGTCGTCGGCGGGCCGACCTATATTCCATTTGTCGACTTCGACCCGACGCTGACAGCCTGGAGCGAGCTTCTGTCGGGCGCGCGCGGCCAGTTCTACAACACCTTCATCGCCTCGACCATCGTCGGGCTTTCCGCATCGTTGCTGGCCACCTTCATCGGTTCGATGGCAGCCTATGCGCTGGTGCGCTTCACCTTCGAGGTGAAGCTGCTGTCCGGGGTGATTTTCGTCGTTGTTGCCTTCGGCGGATACCTGCTCGGCCGTCATGTGCTGGGCTACGGGCAGGCTATTTCGCTGATCTACGCCTTTGTTGCAGCGCTTGCACTCGCCATCGGCTCCAGCCGCATCAGGCTTCCGGGGCCGCTCCTCGGCAATGATGACATCGTCTTCTGGTTTGTCAGCCAGCGCATGTTTCCGCCGATCGTCGCCGCCTTTGCCTTGTTCCTGATGTATACGGAAATGGGCAAGTTGGGGTTCAAGCTGGTGGACACCTATACGGGCCTCACCTTCGCCTATGTCGCCTTCTCGCTGCCTATCGTGATCTGGCTGATGCGCGATTTCTTTGCGGCACTGCCGGTGGAAGTCGAAGAGGCGGCGATGGTCGACAATGTGCCGTCGTGGAGAATTTTCTTCGGTATCGTTCTGCCCATGTCCAAGCCGGGCCTGATCGCGACATTCATGATCACGCTCGCCTTCGTCTGGAACGAGTTCCTGTTCGCACTCTTCCTGACCAGTTCCAAATGGCAGACACTTCCCATTCTCGTCGCAGGGCAAAACAGCCAGCGCGGCGACGAGTGGTGGTCGATATCGGCAGCCGCCCTGGTCGCGATCATACCCATGGTCGTCATGGCGGGCATTTTAAGCAGGCTGATGCGGTCCGGCCTGCTTTTAGGAGCAATAAAGTGACCGTTCGACAAGCCTAGTCATTGTTCAATTCCGGGGAGGAAAACATGAGAAGATTGCTACTAAGTTCAACGGCCGCGGTACTGCTTGCTGCGGCGGGCACCGCACCGGCGCTCGCGTGCGAACCGGACTACACCGGTGTCACGCTCACTGCCACGACGCAGACGGGGCCTTACATCGCATCTGCGCTGCAGCTGGCGGCCAAGGGCTGGGAGGAAAAGACCTGCGGCAAGGTAAATGTGGTGGAATTTCCGTGGTCGGAACTCTATCCCAAGATCGTAACCTCGCTGACCTCGGGCGAAGACACGTTCGACGTGGTCGCCTTCGCGCCGGCCTGGGCACCGGACTTCACCGATTTCCTCTCGGAAATGCCGAAGAATATGCAATCCGGTGCCGACTGGGAGGACATCGCGCCTGTTTACCGCGAGCAACTGATGGTCTGGAACGGCAAGGTCCTGTCGCAGACCATGGACGGTGATGCCCATACCTATACCTACCGCATTGATCTGTTTGAAAACGCGGAAAACCAGAGCGCCTTCAAGGCGAAGTATGGCTACGATCTGGCCCCGCCGAAGACATGGAAGCAGTATCTCGACATCGCTGAATTCTTCCAGCAGCCGGACAAGGGCCTTTGGGGCACGGCGGAAGCCTTCCGCCGTGGTGGCCAGCAATTCTGGTTCCTGTTCAGTCACGTGGCAGGATACACCAGCCATCCCGACAATCCCGGCGGTATGTTCTTCGATCCTGACACGATGGATGCGCAGGTCAACAATCCGGGCTGGGTGCGCGGCCTGGAAGAATATATCCGCGCCTCCAAACTGGCGCCGCCAAATGCGCTGAACTTCTCGTTCGGCGAAGTGAACGCGGCCTTTGCCGGTGGCCAGGTCGCGGAATCGATCGGCTGGGGCGATACCGGCGTCATCGCCGCCGACCCGAAGCAGTCGAAGGTTGCTGGTAGCGTCGGCTCGGCATCCCTGCCGGGATCCGACGAGATCTGGAACTACAAGACCAAAAAGTGGGACAAGCAGCCCGAAGTCGTCCAGACTTCCTTCATGGCCTTCGGCGGTTGGCAGGCGGCTGTTCCGTCGTCCTCCAAGAACCAGGAGGCCGCTTGGAACTATATCCAGTTCCTGACGAGCCCGGCGGTTTCCGGTCAGGCGGCCATCACCGGCGGCACAGGCGTCAATCCTTACCGTCTTTCGCACACGACAAATACGGCGTTGTGGTCGAAGATCTTTTCCGAGCGTGAGGCCAAGGAATATCTTGGAAGCCAGAAGGACGCGGTGACCGCCAAGAACACGGCGCTCGACATGCGCCTGCCGGGCTATTTCTCCTATACGGAAATTCTCGAAATCGAGCTTTCCAAGGCATTGGCTGGAGAAGTGACGCCGCAGCAGGCGCTGGATACCGTGGCTGCCGGATGGAACAAGCTGACGGACGAGTTCGGCCGCGACAAGCAGCTGGCAGCCTATCGTTCGTCGATGGGTCTGCCTGCAAAATAAACCCATCCTCAACATCCCATCCCGGCGGTGCCGGGATGGGATCAGACATCGTTGGAAGAAGAAGCAAACCATCGCCGCTTAGAGTGCCGTGCGTCCTTTCGGAGGCACAAAGGGCGCTCTAACACTTTGAATCTACGCATCGTGCTTTCCGAAAATCGATTCCGATTTTCGGGCCTATGCGCTGGGCCAGGCGCTGGAATTCTCATGAAAAGGTTACAGCATGTCCCAGGTGCGTTTGGATCAGGTCACCAAATCCTTTGGTAGCGTTGAGGTCATTCCTCCGCTCGATTTGGCAATTGCCGACAAGGAATTCGTGGTTCTTGTCGGGCCTTCCGGGTGCGGGAAGACAACCACCCTGCGGATGATCGCGGGGCTGGAACAGACGACATCAGGGGAAATCCGTATCGGTGAGCGGGACGTTACCACGCTGCGTCCGGGTCTGCGCAATTGCTCGATGGTGTTTCAGAATTACGCGCTCTATCCGCATATGACGGTTGCCGAAAACATCGGCTACGGCATGAAGGTGCGCGGAACGCCGAAGCAGGACATCGATGCCGCCGTTGCAAATGCGGCGCGCATTCTCAATCTCGGTGCCTATTTGAAACGCAAGCCGAACGCGCTCTCAGGTGGCCAACGCCAACGCGTGGCGATTGGTCGGGCGATCGTTCGCCAGCCGGATGTGTTCCTGTTCGACGAACCGTTGTCCAACCTCGACGCTAAATTGCGCATTGAAATGCGAACCGAAATCAAGCTGTTACACCGCAGGCTCAAAACCACGATCGTGTACGTTACACATGATCAGGTAGAGGCGATGACGATGGCAGATCGGGTCGTGGTTATGAATCAAGGGCGGATCGAACAGGCCGCGGATCCGATCACCCTTTATGAATATCCGAAGAATCTCTTTGTCGCCGCCTTCATCGGCTCGCCAAGCATGAACTTCATCGAGGGGCAACTTGTGCAAAACGCCGGTGGAATTGCCTTCCAAGCCGAGGGTGGGGTCGACATTCCGGTTCCCACACAAAGAGCCGAGCGCCTTTCGGCGGCAGTAGGACAGTCAGTGGTTCTCGGGATCCGACCGGAACATACTATGGTTGGGGATTCCAACGTTTCAACTGTGAGCCTTCATGTCGCCGATATCGAGCCCCTCGGTCCATACACACTGGCGATCGGCAAGGTCGGCTCAGCGGCCTTTACTGCCCAGATCCACGCGTCATCGCGCGTTGGCCCGGATGACAGGATTAGCGTTCCAATTGATACCCAGAAAATGCACTTTTTCCTTAAAAGTACAGGAGACACGGTGGGCTAAAAAGCACCGTAAACTTATACGGCAATCCACCAAGAGGACATTCGCACATCGCGATCTGCGCCGTATGAATTCAAAGATACGGGGCGTCGGCAGCGCCGCCAAGGCGCTAAAGGGTGTCGCAATGCCTCCGGTGATCGACGACAATCCGGTCTCCTGCCGGCACCTCCCCGCTGGCGAGAAGAGGGAGCGAGCCACCCGTCTCAATCACCCTTCAAGCAACTTGGAAAGAAGAAGCAAGACCGAAATGCCCCTCCCCGGAAATGGGGAGGGGCAACATCATTACTTGTTGGCAGCGACCGGGCGGACCAGTGCCGTGACGCGGCGGATGGTGACGCGGCGGTTTTCCTGCTCAGGGGCCGACGTGTTGACCTTCAGGTAGCTCTCACCATAGCCCTGCGTCGCGAGGTTTTCCGGCGCGATGCCGTAGACGTCGGAGAGCACGTTGGCGACCGATTCCGCCCGCTGGTCGGAGAGGATCAGGTTGCTCTGGTCAGAGCCGACGGCATCGGTATGACCCTCGATCAGGAAGGTTTCGCTCGGATCCTTCTCGAGCACCTGGCTGATTGCGTCGGCGACCTTGCGCAAGGTGCGCGCCTGGGTCATCGGGATATCGGCGCTGCCGGTCGCGAAGGTGATCGTGTCGAGGTCGATGCGACGCACCTTGTCGCGGATACGGGCCGAGTACTTCACCTCATCCAGCGAATAGACGCGCTCGACCGGCTCGACTGGCGGCTCGCTCAGGAACTCGTAATAGTCCCGGTTCGGGTCGCTGCGAGTATCAATGATGTAGTCGCTGAGCGGTACGCGCAGCCGCATCGGCGGCAGGTCGGCGCCCGGATCCTCGAAATAGTCGCGGTCCGGATCGTCATAGAGATCCTGCGAATAATAGAGCACGTCCTCGCGCCCGCGGGCATCGACGCGCGACCGCTGGATGATGTCCCCGTAACGGTTGCGGATCGTCACGATGCGATAGCCTTCCGGCCGCGTGATCGTCTCGCGGTAGCGGTCGCCGGAGAGCTCTTCGTAGCTCGGCCGTTCGCCGTCGCGCAGGAAACGCCTGTCGTCATCGCCGCGCACGATCGTCCTGTTATCGTACTGGATGATCACACGGCTGTCGTCGCTCCCACGATCGTCGAAGCGCGCGCCGTCGGGACGGACGAATCGTGGCCGCTCGTCGAGCTTCCTGCCCTTCTCGCGGGTCACCGCCTCGAGCTTGACCGGCGCCGGCGCTTTGGCGCCGCTCAAAGCCTGTGCATCGGCATCCGAGGTCGGCACCTTCACCTCCTGGCTGTCGGCGCGCTGCCTGTCACGATCGCGGCGGCCTTCCCGGCCCTTGCTGCGGTCGGCATCCTTGTCGCTGTCGAGCACGGCCGCGCCGTTCTCCACCGGCAGCACGACGGTCTCACTGCTCTTGGCCGGATCTGCAGCGATCTTCTTGCGGCGCTCCAGCTCCTCGGGCGAAACCTTTTCCGGCGCCGGAATGGCCTGCTCCACCTGCTGGCCGCCGCTGGCATCCGGCAGCGGCTGGGCAGTGTCAGTTGCGGGCGCAGCCGGCTGTGCGCCGGCGGGTTGTTCACCGGCGGGCTTTGCCGCCGTGCCATCCTTGGGCTTTTCGGCGGGTGCGGCTTCCGGGGCTGCCGCCTTGTCCTCGGTCGCCTTGCCTTCGGTTGCCTTGCCTTCCGTCGCCTTGTCCGTGGGTGCCTTGTCTGCTGGTGCTGCAGTTTCGCCCTTTGCCGGCTTTTTCTCGGCCGGCGCCTCGGCGGCGGGTTTTGCCTCAGGCGTGGCTTCGGGCTTGGCCGATTCCGCAGTCGGTGTCACGGCGTCGGGAGCGGCAGGCTGCGCTTCTTTCTCAGCCTTGCCCTTGCCTTTATCCCGGCCCTGGGCCTTGTCCTGTCCTTTATCCCGTTTGCCGCCTTCCGGCTTGGCTTCGGGCTGTGCCTGCTCGGCTTCCGGCTGAGCTTCCTTTGCTGCCGGCTGCTGTTCGGGTTCGGCCTGCTGCGCCTCCGGCTTTTTCGGCTTCTTCGGCTTTTCCTGGGTTACCGGCTGCTCGGCCTCCGGCTTTGCCTCGGGCTGGGCTTCCGATTTGGCTTTCCGCGCGGGCTTGCTTTCCGGCTGCGGAGCAGGCTCCTCTTTCGGCGCTGCTTCGGCCTTGGGCGGTTCCGGCTCGGCCTTGGGTTCGGGCGCCGGAGCTTCCTTGCGCTCAGCCTTCGGCTTCTCCGCGGGCGCTTCCTGCTGCGCCGGCTTTTCGGCCGGGGCTTCTTCCTGCTGCTTGCGCTTCTTCTTCAGCAGTTCTTCCTCGGAAGGTGCATCCTGCGCCACCTCGAAGCTGCCTTGCTCGGCCTGCTGCACGGCCGAGGCCTGCGTCGCGACGTCGCGCACGGCCGCCATCGCCGTTGCCGGCTGCAGAGCCAGCGAAAGAGAAAGCAACGGAAAAGCCGCGCTCGCGAACAATCTTGATTTCATGCCCATCGGGTTTCCTCGATCCTGTTTGAGCTTCTTGAGGCCGTCAGGCCCTGGTTCCGCCCCTAGCTTCGCATTGAGGCGAAACGGCGGAATGGCAATTGCCGAGCCGCCGATTTGTTCCGGTTCTAGGAAGTCCGGGATTAACCTCGCGTGAATGTTGCAGTCTGCCGGCGTTCATCTCGCCTGCTATTTGCACCGCACAATTGCGATGGGATTTGTGTTGCAATTCCATGAAAAAAAGTCTGATTATCGCCGCAAGGCGGTCTCAGCACCGTTGAACTGCGGCCGTCAGCCCAACAGAAAAAGGAGCGACGGCTACCAACAGAGAGGATCCTCATGCTTAACTCTACCCGTATTTTCGCGGCAGCCTCGATCGCGGCGATGTCCCTCTTTGCCGGCTCGGCCATGGCCGATGGCGAGAAATATGTGATCGGCACCGATTCGACCTATCCGCCCTTCGAATTCGTCGATGCCAGCGGCACGATTCAGGGCTTCGACATCGACATCACCAAGGCGCTCTGCGCTGAAATGAAGGCCGAATGCTCCTTCGTCAGCACCGACTGGGACGGCATCATCCCGGCGCTCAACGCCAAGAAGTTCGACATGATCGTCTCCTCCATGTCGATCACGCCGGAGCGTCTGAAGCTCGTCGATTTCTCGAACAAGTACTACAACACCCCGCCGGCCATTGCCGTGCCGAAGGATTCGACGATATCAGACGTCGCCGGCCTCAAGGGCAAGGTGATCGGCGCGCAGACCTCCACGACGCACGCCAACTATGCCGAGAAGCATCTCGCCGACACTGAGCTGAAGCTCTATCCGACCGCTGACGAATACAAGCTCGACGTTGCCAGCGGCCGCGTCGACGCCGTCATCGACGACGTCGTCGTTCTCTCCGAATGGGTCAAGTCCGACGCCGGCGCCTGCTGCAAGATCCTGACGACCCTGCCGGTCGACAAGGAAATCAACGGCAACGGCGCAGGCATTGCCATCCGCAAGGGCGACCCGTTGAAGGAAAAGCTGAACACGGCGATCGCTGCGATCCGCGCCAGCGGTGAATACAAGAAGATCCAGGACAAGTACTTCGACTTCGACGTTTACGGCGAATAAGAAATTCGTTATCTCGCCGATGAAGGTAATGGCGGAAGGCTTGCTCTTCCGCCATTTTTGTTTGACAAAGATAGCAAGATTAAAACGGCAAAAGCCGTGAGGGGAATTCTCGCATGAGCGGATTATTTTCCGCGCTGGGCTCCTTCTGGAGCTGGATTGTGCACATTTTCGATCCGCTGTGCGGGCCCGTTGGCATCTTCACTTGGCTAGGTCAGTCGACGATCCTTGCCTGTGGCGATACCGGCTGGGGCGACGAGATTGCGCTTGGCCTGCAGGTCACCGTTTCGGTGGCGATCGTCACCTTGCCGATCGGCCTCGCCATCGGCTTCCTGGTGGCGCTTGGCCAGCAGTCGGAGGAAAAGCCGCTGCGGCTGGCGGCCGGCATCTACACGACGATCTTCCGCGGCCTGCCGGAGCTTTTGACGCTCTTCATCATCTACTACGGCATGCAGATGCTGATCCAGTCTCTGCTGACCTTCGTCGGTTATGACGGGCCGCCGATCGAGATCAACGCCTTCCTCGCCGGCGTCATCGCGCTTTCGGTCGTCTTCTCCGCCTACTGTTCGGAAGTGCTGCTCTCGGCCTTCCACGCCATTCCCAAAGGACAATATGAGGCGGGCGACGCGCTTGGGCTGCATCGCGGCCGCACGTTGCGTCTGATCATCCTGCCGCAACTCGTGCGCATCGCGCTGCCGGGCCTGACGAACCTCTGGATGGTGCTGCTGAAGGACACCTCCTACGTCTCGATCATCAGCCTTGCCGATATCCTGCGCCAGACAAGTGTTGCCGTGCGCGTGACCAAGGAACCCTTCTTCTTTTATGGTGTGGCCTGCTGTCTCTATCTGGTGCTTGCCATCCTCTCCTCCTTTCTGCTCGTCTATGTCGAGCGTTGGGCCAAGCGTTCGGAGGTCCGTCGATGAGCTACGCCGAAACGCTGATCCCGCCGCAGCCAGCACCCCGCGAGGTGATAAAGCCGATGACGCCGGCGCGCATGGCCGGCTATATTCTCGTCGCCATCTGGGCTGTGCTCGCGGCCCTTCTTGTCATTTCCGTCATCAATGGCTGGGATTCGGAAAAATTCATTCGCTACGGGCCGCGTTACCTCCATGGTCTCTGGATAACGCTGAGCCTCGTTTTCATTTCCGTTATCTGCGGCGCCATCCTGTCGCTGCCGCTTGCCATGGCGCGCATGTCAAACAATCGCGTGCTGAATGCGCTGGCCTACGGCTACATCTATTTCTTCCGCGGCACGCCGCTGCTTGCCCAGCTGTTCCTGGTCTATTACGGCCTCGGCGTATTCCGGCCGCAGCTTGAGGCCGTCGGCATCTGGTGGTTCTTCCGCGAAGCCTGGTATTGCGGCCTTTTTGCCATGACCATCAATACCGCGGCCTACCAGGCGGAAATCCTGCGCGGCGCGATCGAAAGCGTGCCGCACGGCCAGCGCGAGGCGGCCGCGGCGCTCGGCATTCATAACAGCATCGCCTTCCGCAAGATCATCCTGCCGCAGGCCTTCATCGTCGCACTTCGCCCTTACGGCAACGAGATCATCCTTCTGATCAAGGGCTCGGCGGTCGTCGCCATCATCACCGTGCTCGACCTGATGGGCGAAACCCGCTACGCCTTCTCCCGCACATTCGACTACCAGACCTATCTCTGGGCGGCGATCTTCTACCTCACCATCGTAGAGGCCTTACGCCATCTCTGGGCCTGGTTCGAGCGCCGCCTGACCCGGCACCTCAAACGCTGATGCATGACGCCCAAAACTGTGTCGCGGCTTTGGGATAACGGCATTCATCAAACAAAAGCCAGTTTGGCAGCACTCTTGGGACGATGCTGCCAAGACATTGATATTAAAAATAAATTGTCCTTTTACGAAGTATCTGTAAAGCTTCCGTTAACCACTCGCATGCTTCCATATCATGTAGCGCTAATAAGCGCGCGAGTGGGAACAAGAAGAAGCGGAATACGATGCACAAGGACATGGAAAAACAATTGAAGGGCTATGGTCTGACGACCGCCCAGATCCTCTACCGTCTGCCGGACCACCCGGTGATCCTACAGACCTATGTCTGGCAGGATTACGACCTCGCTCCTGATTTTCCCGAAATGCGCGGTTTCCTGAAATTCTGGGAAGAGAAGTTGGACGGGCCGCTGCATTCGGTGCGCTACATCCACCGCAAACTGATCTCGGCAACCGAGTGGCGGGCACTGAAGGGCGAGTTCATCCTGCACTGATCGGCTCTGCAACATGATGCCGAAAAGTGTGAACGGTTCGGGCGATATGTTCTGACCGCGTCAGACATGCGCCTCGCCACGGCCGAATTCGCCTTCGTCGCGATCCGGGCGAAGCGCGAAACCGAGCATGCCGAGATAGAAGGCGACGACGATGGCAATGACCGCAAGGCCGGGAACCGGCCCGAGCACGGCATTGTCGATGACATAGGCCCATGACTGCGCCTGCAGCGCCGGCATGCCCTCCGTCTGCAGCTTCGGCGTTGAGATCTTCAGGCACCAGGCGAGCAACAGGATGAAATACATCCAGCCGTAATTGCGTTTGAGCCGGCGGTGCATCGCCTCTTGATAGCTGAGCAGGAAGCGCGGCTTGCGCAGGCTGCTGGCGACCACCACCGCCCATTCGCTGCCGGCATTGGCGTCGGGCGCCAGGATTTGCGCGAAATAGCAGCGCTCGATCTGGCGAATGCGGGCGCGATAGATATCGAAGAAGCGGTAGCGCCGCGCCTCGATCATCAGAAGCAGCGTCACCAGCATCATCCCGAACAGCAGCACCCCGTGATGCGAGGTCGGCGTCGACAGCGACACCGAGAGGAGTGCGGCGACCACGGTGATCGCCCAGTTGGACGTCCGGTCGATGCGGTCGCGCCAGCTCGTCATCCGCCCGAGTTCACCGCGGTAATAATGGCTGAGCGTGTTGGTGACCTCGTTTGGTGTCGTAGGCAACAGTAATGCCCGGCCGGCCTCTCCTTCCCTCGCCGATGATGTCCTCTCTGGCTCCGTTTTCATGACCTTTCCTCCCTTGGTCTTCTTTTCGGCCATTCTGCGCCCGCAATCGCGCCATTGCAAAACATCGAAAGCCGCCTTAGACGCATGCCTGAAACAAAAGGACGATGGACTACGATGGCAAAGAAGATCGACGAAGAAGCCCTTGGCGAGGCCTATAACCGCGCGCTGGCGCTGGAAAAGGCCGGCGATGTCGACGCCGCCGTTGCAGCCTATGAGGAAGTCCTGGCACTCGATCCCGACGATCACGGCGGTGCGGCCGTGCGCATTGCCGCGATGGGCCGCGGCGAAACGCCGGTCAAGGCGCCCGATGCCTATGTCGAGACCTTGTTCGATCAGCATGCCGAGGTTTTCGAGGACGTGCTCGTCGAGCAGCTTGGCTATCACGTGCCGATGCTGGTGCGCCAACGCCTGCAGGCGCTGAAGCTCGGACCGTTCAAGCGGCTGCTCGATCTCGGCTGCGGCACGGGCCTCACCGGCGGCGCGCTGCGCGACCTCTGCGGTGATATGACCGGCATCGATATATCGGAGAAGATGGTCGAGATCGCCCATGAGAAGGATCTCTACGAGACGCTCTTCGTCGCCGAGGTCGAGGATTTCCTCGACGACAACGACGAGGAAGCCTTCGACATCATCGCCGCCACCGACGTGCTGCCCTATCTTGGCGCGCTCGAACCGCTGTTCTTCGGCGCCGCCGAGAACCTGACGCCGGGCGGCCTGTTCATCTTCTCCTCGGAAACCCTGCCCGAGGAAATACTCGCCGGCCGCGCCTACATGGTCGGCCCACACCAACGTTTCGCTCATGCCGACGCCTATGTCAGAGAACGCCTGACGGCCACCGGTTTCGAACTCGTCGAGATATCGGATATCAACGTGCGCATGGAAGACGGCCAGCCGACACCGGGCCATCTGGTGATCGCCCGGTATAATGGCTGAAGCCAACACCCGATAGATCGGCTGACGGAATACTTGCACGGTTGGCGAAGTATCTGTTGCGTGATGCGTTACGACCTGATAGTTAGTCGATCGGCAAAGTTTACCGCAACAATAGAAAGGTCGCCGCATGTCGCTCGTGCTCTATGGGCATCCGCTCGCCTCCTTCTGCCACAAAGTGCTGATCGCGCTTTATGAAAACGGCACTCCCTTCGAGAATCGCATCGTCGATCTTTCCGACGAAAGCTCGCGCGCCGATCTCTTTCGCTTCTGGCCGATCGGCAAGATGCCGCTGCTGCGGGACGAGGCGCGCGATAGCACCATTCCCGAGACATCGATCATCATCGAATATCTCGAGCAATATTATCCCGGCCCCGTTCGCCTGCTGCCACTGGAGATCGACCGGGCGCTGCAGGTTCGCCTCTGGGACCGCTTTTTCGACCACTATGTCCAGGCGCCGATGCAGACCATCGTCAGCAATCGCCGGCGCCCCGACGGCACGGCGGACGAGATCGAGGTAGCGGCGGCCAAGGCGACACTCGCGACCGCCTATGCGATGATCGAAAAGCAGCTCGCCGACAAGCAATGGATATCAGGCGACGGCTTCACCATGGCTGATTGCGCCGCCGCCCCCGCCCTCTTCTATGCCGAGACGCTGATCCCCTTCACTCCGGAACAGCCGAACCTTCGCGCATATTACGATCGGCTGCTGGCGCGCCCGTCCTTTACAAGGGTGCTGGAAGAGGCCCGCCCCTACTTCAAGTTCTACCCCTACAAAGAGAGACTGCCGGCTCGCTTCCGGGATGCGGCGGGATGATCGAAAGCCAGGCGAATCTCGACCGTATGTTCCATGCGCTTTCCGACCGCAGCCGCCGCGGCATGATCGATCGTCTCGGCCGCGGCCCGGCCTCCGTCACCGAGCTGGCCGCGCCGCTCGCGGTTGCCCTGCCGACGGTGATGAAACATCTGCAGGTGCTGGAGGAAAGCGGCCTCGTTTTCTCCGAAAAATCCGGCCGGGTGCGAACCTATCGCTTGCAGCAGGACGCGCTTGCCGCCGTCGAGCGCTGGGTGGAACAGCGGAAGATCCAGTGGACGACGACCTTCGACAGGCTGGACCATTTTCTCGCCAATGAAACGGAGACCCTCCCCGAATGACGATACGATCCGCCGAACACGCCACTCTCGTCATCGAACGCCATCTCAAGGCGCCGATTTCCCGCGTCTTCCGCGCCTGGTCAACACCGGAATCCAAACGGCAATGGTTCGCCTGCCATGGCGAGTGGGTACCGCTGGACTACGGGCTCGATTTCCGCCCCGGCGGCACGGAAAGGAACTACGTCGCCGATACTGACGGCCTCCTGCACGCCTATGACGCCCATTACATCGATATCGTGCCTGATGCCCGCATCATCTATGCCTATGAAATGAAGCTTGGGGAAAGCCGCATCTCCGCGTCGCTCACAACCGTTGCCTTCGAAGCCGCACCCGGCGGCACGAAAATGGTCTTCACCGAACAGGTGGTCTTCCTCGACGGCTACGCCGATAACGGCGCCCGCCTCCAGGGCACCGAAATCGGTCTCGACAATCTGGAACTCTTCCTCGAGCGCGAGGAAAGTCCGATCCACTGATCGCATGTCACGCAAAACCAAATCGCCTCGCATGAATCAAGTTTGACGCGACGCGTTTCAGGCGAAATAAGCCAAGCCTCAAACGCTGCTTGGTTTCTTCCGAGAGCCGGCAGGACGAGCGGCGGCCCGCTTTGAAGTGTTGAGTGCGACAGCACCGCGAATGAGCGCCTTGAACGCCTGCTCGTCGATCTCGTCGCCTTCGTGGAAATCGATAGCGCGCCTGGTATTGCCGTCAAGGCTGGAGTTGAAAAGGCCTGAAGGGTCCTCCAGCGAGGCGCCTTTGGCGAAGGTCAGTTTCACCACGCTTTTGTAGGTCTCGCCGGTGCAGATGATCCCGGCGTGCTCCCACACCGGAACGCCTCTCCACTTCCATTCCTCGACCACGTCGGGCTCGGCCTGCCTGATGAGAGTTCGGACCCGAGCGAGCATCTCGCCGCGCCAATCACTCAACTCCTCGATTCTCGCATCGATCAAACGAGAAGGAGAGTCTCCGTCTTTCTCTTCGCTGGACTCGCTCTTCTTCAGGGTTGCTGCGGCTTTCTTCATCGATATCTCTCCTCCACCCCTTAAGTGCTGGTGGCCTGGCGTCCGTTCACATTCGTTCGCCGGGCAATTGGCTGGCCTGTTCCACCCAGGCGGCGAGCTGAGCCTCGTCGAGTTGGTCTTCTTCATGGATGTGGAAGTAACGCACTTCCTTTTGTTTGGACTCGCCGGGCGGGATGGGGCTGAGCGACGTGCCGCGGAAGAAAGCGACCTTGATATATTTCGCGAAGCAATGGACACCGAGGAACCAGCCCTGCCCTTCGATGCCGTAGAGAGGCGAGTTCCATTTGACTGCCTTATACACCCCGGGCACCGTGCGGGTGATGAGCGCATCGAGGCGATGCCCGACGTCGCTCTTCCAGCCGGGCATGGCGGCGATATAGGCCTGCACGGGAGCGTCGCCGTAACCCTTGGCGATCTGAGGGTTGCCACCCGAGAGAAGGACCGGCTCCGCGGTATCAGGCTTAGCGGCTGTCTTCTTCGTGACCTTTGCTGCGGTCTTGGATGTCTCGCCGGACATTGCCTTCACTCCTACCCTCCGCTGCGTCCTGCGCCGCGCCACCTGGTGGCATATGGCAACGCGAACAAGTAGAGACCGGTGAGCAGGAGCAAGGTCAGCGGCAGCAGCGCCATGAGGCCCACCCAGACCGACGATTTCTCCTGAACCATCGCGATGATATTAATTATGACGGCCAGCGTAAAGGCAATGGACAGCCAGCGGTGGATTTGCCGAAGCCAGTTATTCCAATTCAAGGAAACCTCCTGCGAAAACAAGCGAAGCGGATGGCGTGATCCGTTTTGACAGCGGTCTCACTCGATGCGCGTCAGCACCTGCTCCAGCTTGGCGAAGAACTGCCGCCAACCGCTTTTGGCGCCCCCATAAGCCTGCCCCTGATCCGGCCGGAAGCCCGACTGCTCCATGCGCAGCTGCGTGCCCGCGCCCGTGGGCGTGAGAGTCCAGGTGACGACGCTCACGAGATCATAGGCAGCCCAAGTGTAAGACAGTGTTTTATTCGGCTCGACTTCCAGGACCTGGCAATCGACGGAGCCCCAATCCGCGCTCAGCTTAAAGCGGTGATCCACGACCGGCACGAAGTCGTTCTTCATCAGCCAGTCCGCGATCAGATGCGGCTGGGTGAGCGCGCGCCAGATCTTTTCCGGCGGAAAAGGGATCTCCCTTTCGACGACGACGGAACGGGTTTCGTTTGAAATTTCGGTCATTGGTCCATCCTTTTCAATAGATCTTCCAGCTGGTCGAACCGATTCTGCCAAAAGCCCGCCATCTCACGTGTCCAGTCGACCAGCGGCGCCAGCGCACCGAGCTGGGCGCTATAGTGGGTCTGGCGACCTTCGTGACGATCGCGGACCAATCCGGCCTGCTTCAGGATTCCGAGATGTCTCGAGACGACTGGTTGCGAGACCCCGGCCCGAACCGTCAGAGCCCCGACCGTCTTCTCTCCTTCGCGGCACAGCCGTTCGAAAAGAGCCCTCCGGGTCGGATCGGCGAGCGTTCTGAAGAGCACGTCCTGGGTGTCCGACATCTACAATCCATACCTCATTGGCTATGGATTGACGTATAGCTACGGAGGTATGAGTGAGTCAAGCTGGACGTAAAACAACTCGAGAAAATAGTTATTGCTGCATCTGTTGCACGTGGCAGCGCGCTTGGCAGAGGCGATTTAATTTCACATACCCAAGCGGCTATACATTTTCGCCATTGGGCATACATGCTTGCGCGGACACGCCTCGCCTGTGCCGAGGTCATGTGGCGTCGCGAATAACCCTGGGATCAATGGCCGCCGTCGGTGCCGAGAATCGCGGCAAGCAGCCGGCCTTCCAGTTCGCAGAGGCCAGGATGGCCGTGCCGCCGCGGGCGAGGATGGGGAATGGGAAGATCGAGTGCGATCCGCCCCTCGTCGAGCACGATGACCCGGTCGGCGAGATGCACCGCCTCGCTGACATCATGGGTGACGAGTACGGCGGTGAAGCCGAGTTCGCGCCAGACACGGTTGATGAGTTCCTGCATGCTGATCCGCGTGAGCGCATCGAGGGCGCCGAGCGGTTCGTCGAGCGCCAGCACGCCTGGCCGGCTGATCAGCGCCCGCGCCAGCGCCACGCGCTGCCGCTGCCCGCCGGAAAGCCGCGCCGGCCATTCCTCGGTCTTTTCGCCAAGCTGGACTTCGGCAAGCACGGCCTCGGCCGCCTTCGCCGCCGCCCGGCTGTCAACGCCGTCGCCGAGCCCGACGACGACATTGTCTGCGACACTGAGCCAGGGCAGCAGCCGCGGCTCCTGAAAGACGATGCGCGCGTTCGGGCTCGCCTGCGCGCCATCGGCATCCTCGAAATGCAGCTCGCCGGCGCTCGGTTCGTCGAGGCCCATCAGGATGCGCAGCAGCGTGCTCTTGCCGCAGCCGCTCTTGCCGATCACGGCGACGAACTGGCCGGCCGGAATATGCAGGTTGATGCCGCGCAGCACGCGGTTGCCCCCAAAACTCTTTTCAAGCCCCGTCAGGCTGATCGCCGCGGGCGCACTGCGGCTCACTGCCGGCGCGTTTTCGCGCGCATAAGCTGGCTCTTCGGCGACGGCGTGAAAACGCTCATGTGCGATCGATGTCATGCGTCTCTCCTATTTCTGATAGACCGGGTTCCAGGCGAGCAGCCGCCTCTCCAGCACCCGGGCGATGACATCGGCAAGCTTGCCGAGCACGGCATAGATCACGAGGGCTAGCACGACGACGTCAGTCATCATGAATTCGCGGGCATTGTTGGCCATGTGGCCGATGCCTGACGATGCGGCGATCGATTCCGATACGATCAGCGTCAGCCACATGATGCCGAGCGCATATCTGAGGCCGACGAAGATCGACGGCAGCGCACCTGGAAAGATCACCTTGCGGAAAAGCGTCCAGTTGCCCATGCCATAGACCTTGCCCATCTCGATCAGATCGCGATCGACAATGCGCACCCCGTGATAGGTGTTGAGATAAACCGGGAAGAGCACGCCGAGCGAGGTGAGAAACAACTTCGATTCCTCGCCGATCCCGAACCACAGGATGACAAGCGGGATCATCGCCAGATGCGGAATGGTGCGCAGCATCTGCAGCGTCGTATCGGTCAGCTGTTCGGAGATGCGCGATACGCCATTGGCGATACCGAGCAGGAAGCCGATCGAGCCGCCGACGAGAAGGCCGGCAAAGGCGCGGCCGGCGCTCACCAGCACGTCATTCGGCAACTGGCCGGAAACCATCGTCGACCAGAAGGCAAGGCCGACATCGGCCGGCGACGGCATGATGCGCGATGAGATCCAGCCGGCCGAGGAGGCAAGCTGCCAGAACACCACGATCGCCACCGGCACCAGATAGGGCGTAAGCTTCTCCAGGCCGGGCAACGGCAGGCGCAGACCCGCCTTCCCGGCCTTTTCGGAAACGACAGACCGTTCGAACGGAGTATCGAAAGTCGACATGCATTGTCCTCGCGCTTATCGAAAGCAGGATGCCGCAAGCCGTAAGCGGCTTGCGACGGTGTCACGCTCTGTTCGAGCTCAGGAGCCGGAGACGACTTTCAGATTGCCGCCATGACTGCCGCCTGCGAAGACCTGCTTGCGGCCGAACTCGTTGTTGAAGCCCAGGCGCTGCTGCTCGCGGGTAATGCCGAGTTCGGGGAAAAGCAGCTCGGCGACGCGATAGGCCTCTTCGAGATGCGGATAGCCGGAGCCGATCACCGTATCGATGCCGATCTCCTGATACTCGCGAAGGCGCGCGGCCACCGTCTTCGGCGAGCCGACCAGCGCCGTGCCCGCACCGGCGCGCACCAGGCCAACGCCGGCCCAGAGGTTCGGCGAGACTTCGAGCTTGTCGCGCCGGCCGCCGTGAAGGGCGGCCATGCGCTTCTGGCCGACCGAGTCGGACTCGTGGACAAAGCGCTCCTGCGCCTCGCGGATCGTATCGTCGTCGAGATGGCGGATCAGCCGCTCGGCCGCCTCCCACGCCTCCTCGTCGGTTTCGCGCACGATGAAGTGCAGACGGATGCCGAAGCTCACCTCGCGGCTGCGCTCGCCGGCGGCCTTGCGCACCTTGGTAATCTTCTCGGCAACCTGTGCCGGCGGCTCGCCCCAGGTCAGGTACTTGTCGACGCGGCCGACGGAGAAATCGATGCCGGCATCCGACGAGCCGCCGAAATAGAGCGGCGGACGCGGGTTCTGCACCGAGGGGAAGCCGAGGCGCGCATTGGTTGCCTTGATGTATTTGCCGTCGAAGCTTGCCGTTCCCTTCTCCAGCAGTTCCTCGAACACCGTGAAGAACTCTTCGGCATGGGCGTAGCGCTCGTCATGCTCGAGATGGATGCCATCGCCGGCAAGCTCCGCCGGGCTGCCGCCGACGACGATGTTGAGCAGCAGGCGACCGTTGGAGATCCGGTCGAGCGTCGTCGCAAGACGCGCGTAATAGGCAGGCGATGCCGTGCCGGGACGGATCGCCACCAGGAACTGCAGCTTCTCGGTCTTGGCGGCAAGGGCCGCCGCCGTCACGAAGGATTCTTCGCAGGCAACCCCGGTCGGCAGCAGCACGCCGGAATAGCCGAGCCGGTCGACGGCCTGGGCGATCTGCGTGAGATAGCCGATCTCGGGCGCACGGTTGAGATCGGAGGAGCCGAGATAGGTGCCGTCCCCCGATGTCGGGATGAACCAGAGGAAATTGATGGGCTCGGATGTGCCTGTATGGGAGATGGTGGTCATTGGAAGACGGTCCTTTCGCTGCGGAATTCGAAAATCAACTCGCGTGGTCGAGATGGCTCTCTGTCTGCCTTGCATAGCGCCGCCGCCGCACAGATGCTTGGGAGGATCCTAGTGGCGGCGGAGGCGGCAAGAAGGCCGGCTGTCTGTCTATACGCGAGCATCTGAAATATCCCTGTCGATCGGACGGCAGCAGGCACATGCCTTTGGGGTGTTCGCTCGATCGAGAGGATAGTGACATAGACCATCAATTAGATCGACAATATCAATTTGCTATTCTAATCCGCTTTGGAGAATATTTTTCCGGTTCAGCGGCATGGACGCCCTCTCCATGCCGCCTCGCGGAAATCTTGGCTCGGCCGGAAAATCAGCTTGCCTTGGGACGCCAGACGATATCGCCGGTCGTGAGCTTCTTCGGCAGGATGCCGAGCCCGTGGAACTCGTCGGCGAGCGCCTGCTGATAGGCGGCGGCGGCATCGGTGATGGTCGAGACGCTGCCGAGATCGGCGCCCTTTCGCGTCAAGGTCACGCGCGTCACGTCAACCGGCACGCCGGTGATCTCGGAAAGTTCCTTCACCGTCTCGTCGAGATTGCTCTGGGCCGACGTGCCCACCTTGGCAAGCTCATCGATCACATCGACGACCACCTGCCCGTTGGCATCGGTGAAATCGCGATTGGCGAGGAAGAAACTGTAGGAGTCGACGATGCCTTCGGCGGTCGTCAGGATACGTGTCTCCGGATCGGATTCGGCAATCGCCAGATAGGGATCCCAGATCGACCAGGCGTCGATGCTGCCATTCTTAAAGGCGGCGGCGGCATCCGGCGGCGAAAGATCGAGCTGCTCGACATCTTCCGGCTTCAAGCCCGCCTGGCGTAGAACCTTGACGGTTACGTTATGCGCGCTGGAGCCGCGCTTGAAGGCAACCTTTTTGCCCTTGAGATCTTCAAGCGTCTTGATGGGCGAATCCTTGCGCACGAGGATGGCCGAGGCTGCCGGGCTGCCCTTGTAGAGACCGACATAATAGAGCTGCCCGCCGGCCGCCTGGGCAAAGAGCGGCGGCACATCGCCGGTCGCACCGAAATCGAGAGCGCCGGCACCCAGCGCTTCGAGAAGCGGTGGGCCGGAGGTGAATTCCGACCAACTGACGGCAATGCCACGATCGGCAAGCCGCTTCTCGAGCGCGCCGCGCCGCTTGGCGAGCGCCAGCACGCCGTTCTTCTGCCAGCCGATACGGAATTCGCTGGCGGCAGCGCGTGCCGGCCGGACACCCGGCAGGATTGCCGTGGCCGCAGCGGCTGCGAAAAGCCCGAGCGTTTGTCGACGTGAAATCATGACTTTTCCCTTTTTTTTGATGGTGCCGGGCCTGTTTCGGCTGGTCGACCCTGTCAGTGATGAATGTCATGATGATGAAATCTATAATTTATATCGACGACTTTACTTGCAAGATTCCGCCTTTGCTGAAATTTTGCGGCCCGGAAATCGCCCTCAAGCGGAATTTTTTCGCGCGTCCCTCACCTCCGACCTTCGGCGGTCAGCCGCTCGCGGATGAAGGTGGGGCCGCCGGCCAGACGCTTCGCAAGCAGGCTTGCGGGATCGACCATGCGCCAATAGGGCGTGACCGTCGAAAGCGGCTCGCCCTTCTCCAGTGCCCCGAAGGATAGTTCGGCGATCGCGCGCAAATGCCGCTGCACGGTCACCGGGCAGCAGGCATCCGCCCCGTATTGAGCAGCAAGATGGCGGCGGAGGATGCCGACCTCGGTGAGGACACCTTCCGGTGCCGATCGAATCTGCTCTTCGACCATCTGCTGCGATGGAATGAGCATCGCCTGCATTCCGCTGCGGCCTTTGCGCCGCGGCTTGATCGTCGGAATTTCCCTCATGTCACCTCCCGGAAACATCTTGCCTTCTCCCGATCTAGGGCTCGGCCGAATGGCGGCCAGCCTCATATGCGTCAATCTGACCGAAGTCCGCCTTCACGGGCTTTTCTGCTCCCGCCGTTTCGGTTAATCCTCGGGGCCTGCACTTGAGGAAAAGGATAGGGCATATGGCAAAAGTCGCGTTTATCGGTCTCGGCGTCATGGGTTTTCCCATGGCCGGCCATCTGAAGACGAAGGGCGGCCACGATGTTACCGTCTACAACCGCACGGCAGAAAAAGCCGCGGCCTGGGCCGAGAAATTCTCCGGAAAGTCCGCCCTTACCCCGGCCGAGGCCGCTACCGGGGCCGATTTCGTCTTCGTCTGCGTCGGCAATGACGAAGATCTCCGCTCGGTGACATTGGGCGAAAACGGCGCCCTGCACGGCATGAAGCCCGGTTCGGTGCTGATCGACAACACCACAGCCAGCGCTGAAGTCGCCCGCGAACTTTATGCCGCGGCAAAGGAAAAAGGTGTCGATTTCATCGACGCTCCCGTCTCCGGCGGCCAGGCCGGCGCTGAAAACGGCGTCCTGACCGTCATGTGCGGCGCCGACGAAGCCGTCTTCGAACGCGCCAGACCCGTCATCGACGCCTATGCCCGCATGGTTGGTTTGATGGGACCGGCAGGCTCGGGCCAGTTGACCAAGATGGTCAACCAGATCTGCATCGCCGGCCTCGTCCAGGGACTTGCCGAGGCGCTGCATTTCGGCAAGCGCGCCGGCCTCGATATCGAAAAGGTGGTCGAGGTGATTTCCAAGGGGGCAGCGGGCTCCTGGCAGATGGAAAACCGCCACAAGACCATGAACGCAGGCAAGTATGATTTCGGCTTCGCGGTCGACTGGATGCGCAAGGATCTCGGCATAGTGCTCACCGAAGCCCGCCGCAACGGCGCCAAGCTGCCGGTCACCGCCGTCGTCGACCAGTTCTACGGCGACGTGCAGGCGATGGGCGGCAATCGCTGGGACACATCCTCGCTGCTCGCCCGCCTGGAAAAATGATCGGCCCCCCCTCCGATGCGGCCGAATTGATCGCGCATCTCGAAACGCTGCGCTCGGAGGAGAATGTTGCCAGCATGGCGCGCTTCGGCATCGTAACCGATCGCGCCCTCGGTATCTCCAATCCCGATATCAAGGCGGTCGCCAGAGTGGCGAAGAAGGATCACGTCAGGGCAATGCAGCTCTGGCGAAGCGATATCCGCGAAGCCCGCCTGCTCGCCCTCTACACAGCCGAGCCGAAGCGGTTAACGACGGAAGAAGCCCAAAATTGGGCCGATGATTTCAACTCCTGGGAGATCGTCGATTGCGCCGCCGATCTCTTCGTCGAGGCTGGGCTGGACGAACTCATCTCAGACTTCGCCGCCGACGAGCGTGAATTTATCAGGCGCACAGCCTTCGCCATGATTGCCGGTGCCGCGGTTCACTTGAAGAAGGAAGCTGATTCGACCATCCTCGCTTGGTTGCCGCTGATCGAGGCCCAAGCCGGCGACCCGCGAAACTTCGTGCGCAAGGCGGTGAATTGGGCGCTGCGCAGCATCGGCAAGCGCAACCTCGCCTGCCATGCGCCGGCCCTGGCGCTCGCAAAGGCCCTGACGGAAAGCCCTGACAAAACCGCCCGCTGGATCGGCAAGGACGCAGTCAGGGAGCTGGCCGGCGCAAAGCTGTTGGCACGGTTGAGATGAGGCGGGATGCCGGCTCAAATAACTAAATCAATGCTGTTTGGATTTTTCGACCAGGAAATCGATCAGGACCCGCACCGCCGGCGGCATGCCCTTGGCCGTCGTGAAAACAATGTAGAACTGGCTCTCCTCCGACTGCCAGTCCGGCAGCACCCGCACCAGCTTGCCGGCCTGAAGATCGGCCTCGCAGGCACTTTCGAGCAGAAGCCCGAAGCCGAGGCCGGCACGGGCCGCGTCGAGGATAGCGGTCATACTGCGGCAGGTGAGCCGCGGCTGATGTCGAATCACCTGCTTGGCGTCATTCGGACCGACCAGTTCCCAGGTGTGGAACGACACCCATGACGTCATTGCCAGCGTCGGCAGGTCGGCGAGTTCGTCCACGCAATTCAAGTTGCCGGTACGCTCGACGAGCGACGGACTTGCGACCAGGATACGCCTGATACGGTCGAGCTTGCGCATCGTCAGGCTCGTCTGCGTCTCCGGCTCGTTGGTCGCCCTCACCTCGAGGTCGATCCGTTCGTTGATGAGATCGGCGCGCCGGTCGGAGCCGATGATCTGCAGCTTGATCTTCGGATAACGTTCCAGGAATTCAGGCAGGATGCCCCCGACCGAGATGTCGACGAGACCGAGCGGGCAGCCCATCCGCACGACGCCCTGTGGATCGGATTGGGCCTCGGTGACGATCGACTTGGCGCGGTCGGCCTCTTGCAGGATGGTCTGGCATCTTTCGTAAAAAGCTTGACCGATCTCTGTCACCCGGAAGTGACGCGTCGAGCGTTCTATAAGCCTTGCGCCAAGCCCATCCTCGAGACGGCTGACCCGCCTGCTGAGTTTTGAACGTGGTATTTTGAGATCGCGACTTGCAGAAGCGAAACCGCCGCTGGAGACGACAGCGGCGAAATAATAGTAATCGTTGAGATCGTCCATAAAAACAAGCTATCCGAGAGTAAGAATGAATGCCAGCCCCCAGCAGGGGTTGTATCCTCTCTCCCAAGAAGCTGTAATCACATTGTCGGCATTGGATTTTCTTTTGAGAACCCGTTGCGGCAAACCAGCCGATGCAGACGAAGACAATCAATCGACAGCCGTCCGAACGGCAATATCTCGGCCGATCCAGCTCGCTTGATAAATTGAAAACGGGGATGCCCCAATAAACGGGCTAACAAAATGCCGATTTGCGATACGCAACGTACCTGTTCGGCTCACCTGAAAAGACGATCTTGAAAGACTGCCTTGAAGACTGTGCGTCAAAACGCTGCAAGGACGGTCCGGCAGGGAAGACCGGACCCGTCCCCGTAGCTGATCGGAGGTCACTCGGATCAGAAACTGATTTAAGTGCTCCCGGTCAGAAGACCGGGAGCATTCATTAGTCGATTAGAACGAACGCTGCAGGCGGAAGTAGCCAGCCGTCGAGTCGTCTTCATCTTCTGGATCGAGGTACTGAACCGAAGCCTTGGCATAGAAGTTGTCGACGATCTGATAATCAACCGTCAGACCAACCTTCCAGGCATCACCACCGCTGAAGTCGTCGCCGTCGACGTAGTAGTCGCCGTAGTACTGGACACCAGGAGTGATCTTGAGCTTGTCGGTTGCCTTGATAGCGTATTCGGCAGCGACAGCCCATTCAGCTGCGGAGTAGTAGGAGTTCGGGCCGGAAGAGTATACGGCGGCGAGGCCGAGCGTACCGGGACCGATGTCAACCGTACCCATTGCACGGATAGCACCGTCTTCGTTGTCGAAGTCCCAGCCACCGGTGATCTGGTAGCTGAATGCACCGGCAGTGCCGCCGACGCCGAAGGCAACGCCGACGTTGTTCGGCTCTTCGTCAGACTTGTAGAAGCCGTCTTCCAGCTCGTCGACGCTGATACCAGCGTAGAAGGTGCCGCTTTCGTACTGATAACGCAGCGAGTTGTGCAGCGTTACGATCGAGCCGATGTCGTCGGTTTCACCCGAAAGACCATCGTCCCACCAGCTGTAGAACAGACCGGCGCGGAAGCCCGCGACGTCGAGGTAAGCAGAATCGAGGATCGCATCCTGATCGGTGGCATTGTCAGCATTGAACTGCATGACGATAACGCCGGTCAACGGACCATACTCGGTGTCGCTCTTGGCCGTGAACTGAACCTGGCCGCGAGTCCTGGCATCCCAATCGGAGTCGTTGCTTTCCGAACCATTGAGCGGCTGATCACCAACATCAACCTGGAAACGGATGTAGCCTTCGATCTTGAGGCAGGTTTCGGTGCCCGGGATGTAGAAGTAGCCGGTGCCGTAGGCGTCGCAGACGCGAACATACTCAACCGGTTCCGGCTCAGCAGCAACAATAGCGTCAGCTGCAAGAACCGGCGTCGATGCAGCAAATGCTGCTGCTGATGCAAGCAAAACCATTCTGATGTTCATTTACCAATCCATTCCTTTGTCGATCGGGGCTGGCTTCAGATCGGGTAGTCGATTTGAAGCCGGCCCAGTTTGAACAGCCATCTCGGCGTGCGGATCGATCGAACCGCCAAACCGTCATCACATACAAGGCTCTTTCAAGCAATTCTCGATATACGCCAGATGGGTTCTCACGGGCTACTTTCCCCGGCAGCGTGATTTTTATACAACAATTTCAAATATCTAGACGAAAAACAGGCAAAGCGGCCCCGCGACGGAAATCCTCCATCGCAAGCCGCACACGTTACACCCCATTGTCAAATTCTCCACCGTCCGACCCCGGTCGAACATACTGGTGAAGCGCATAAACTCTACCGCCGGCTAACAAGCACAAACAAGGCGCCAGTTTAGAACATGGTGTTCTGAATTCGGTACCAATGAGACGAAATTATGACATATCGCCCAGTGGTTTCATCGACCATAACCGCAGAATCCTTACCAGGCTATTCATTTTTCGAGGAATTTGGTTCGATTTGAGCGTTTTTTTCGCTATTTTTGAGGCTTTTCTTCAGTCGAGGGACCGCACATCCCCAAATTCGGCCTTTGCCAACTGGCATTCCCATGTGCGGCCAGGATGTCACAGTCGCCCCCAACGGGCATATCCGAGGTCGCAGACTCACGCCTGGTATGAGGCCGCGCTGGACTTTGCCGTGTCGCGTCCGGTCACGGCCGCACGCTCGACCTCAATCCTCGTTGGACTTGGCATTGTCGAGAATCATGTAGTCGAGCGGCAGTTGCGTCGAATACTTGATCTGCTCCATCGCAAAGGCGGAGGAAACGTCGCGAATCTCGATCTTGGCGATCATCCGCTTATAAAAGGCGTCATAGGCGGCGATATCGGGCACGACGACTCGCAGGAGATAGTCAACATCGCCGCTCATCCGGTAGAATTCGACCACTTCGGGGAATTCGGCGACCACCTCTGAAAAGCGGCGCAGCCATTCGATCGAGTGGGTGGCAGTGCGAATCGACACGAAGACGGTGACCTTGGTGTTGACCTTCTCCGGATCGAGGATGGCGACTCGGCGCTTGATGACGCCGTCTTCTTCCATCTTCTGGATGCGCCGCCAGCACGGCGTCGTCGAAAGCCCCACTTTCTTGGCGAGATCGGCAACGGCAAGCGTTGAATCTTCTTGCAGAAGACGCAGTATTTTTCGGTCGAGGCGATCCATGCGCACAACAGTCCTTTCGAATTATTTTCTTTGTATAACTCGATTCCGCGCAACGAAAAGAATTTTGTTTCAGGAAAGCAGCATTTTCGTCCGATCCTGCAGGACCGGGAGCAATTCTTTTTCGAACCAGGGATTGCGCTTCAGCCAGCCGCTGTTGCGCCAGCTCGGATGCGGCAGCGGCAGCACGACCGGCGATCGGTCGGACAGAAGACAGTCACGCCATGCCCGCACCGTCTCGGTCATATTGTCCCGCCTTTCACCGGCCATATGCCAAGCCTGCGCATATTGGCCGATGACCAGCACCAGTTCGATCTGCGGCATGGCTGAGATCACCCTTTGCCGCCAGAACGGCGCGCATTCGCGCCGCGGCGGCAGATCCGCACCCTTGTCGTCGTAGCCCGGAAAGCAGAAGCCCATAGGCACGATGGCGAATCGATCGCGGTCGTAGAAGCTTGCCCTGTCAACGCCAAGCCATGACCGCAACCGGTCGCCCGATGCATCGTCGAATGGCAGACCGCTCTCATGCACCCGAAGCCCGGGCGCCTGCCCGGCGATCAGGATGCGCGCACTGGATGAGATCACCGCCACTGGCCGCGGCTCGTGCGGCAGCCGGTATTCGAGGCCTTTCGCCGGTGCGTCGCGACAGATGCGACAGCAGGCGATCTCCCGCCGTAGCGTCTCCAGCATGGCTTCACCGCTCATGGTTTTACTCCCATCCGACGACCTGCCCGATGAAGCGCAGGGCGCCATCGAAGCCGGAACTCTGGCGCGCATGATCGCGCACATCGCGCGGCCGCTCGAAAGTTCCGGCCCAGAGACCGGACTTCTCAGCCTTCGCCTCGGCCTCCTCCTTGCCATAATCGCCATAGGAGATGGCCATGCCCCGGCGCACCATGGCGGCATTGATGTCGCCGCCCGCCCCGCTCCGGCAGACGACGAGCAGCCTTTCGTAGCGGTCGCGCCGGCTGCCCTGACAAAGCGTTCCCGATACCAGCACCATGTCCTGCAGCGCCTCGCGCGCCGCGCGCCCGCAGGCCCAGGCCTTCCCCGCCCGCTCGCAGCTCTGGTTGAGTTCCGGCGCATCGATGCCTTCGAGGCGCAAACGTTCATCTCCCAACACCAGACTGTCGCCGTCGGCAGCATGGAAGGCGCCCGCATGCTCGATTTTTGCTGCATCGTTGAGCTTGGCGGCGATCAGCGCCATGAGCGCCAGCAGGGCAAAAGCAATCACGCCGTCGCGAATCAGGCGCAGGCCCCGTGTCACGCTTTTGCCTCCTTAAAAAACAAATCCTTGGCAAAGATGGCAAACATCTTCTTAAGAATTGCCGGTTAAGCTCTTATCCACCCTGGGATGAAGTTTCAACGTGCACATGAGTACCGGCGTAAGCACATCGACCGACAAGATCATCGTCGACAGGTCGCGCAGCCACCGCAACAAGGCCGTTTCCAAGGCCGTGCGGCAGACGCGCGAACGTCTTCAGTCCGGTCACGCGTCCAATTCCTCCTTCGATCGTGACGTGCTCGACATGTATGTGGCGTCGGTGCTGCAGGGCGCGACGATCATGCCGCTCTTCGTCGTCATCATCACCGCGCTTGGCGTCTATTTCACTGAAGATACGCAATTGATCTTCTGGGCGCTGCTGACACTCACCTGTCACGCCGGCAATATCCTGCTTGCAAGGCGCGCGCGCCGGCAGGAGATTACCGCCGAGAGCGCCCGCAAATGGCGCCGCCTGCTGCTCTCCGGCCAGTTCCTGATTGGCTGCTGCTGGGCCGTCTTCGCATTGCAGGGCTGCGACACCTGCGAGCCATCGAGCTTCATTCTTTATAAGGGCGCCACGCTGCTGATCGCGCTCTCGGTCACGGCGATGTCGAACTTCATGCTGACGCCCGCCGTGCTCGCCGCCTTCTCGCCGGCGGTCCTGGCGCTTGCCGCCAAGAGCGGCCTGTCGCGCGACCTCCTCGAAATCAGCTTGACGGGGCTCGTCACCACAACCCTCGTCTTCTTCAATTATATCAGCGACCGGCTCTTCAAGTCGAACCTCAGGATCCTTTCCTACCAATCGGAGAAGGACGACCTGATCGCCGAGTTGGAGGTGGCGAAATCGATGTCGGACGAAGCTCGCCGCCGCGCCGAAGAGGCAAACCTCGCCAAATCGCGCTTTCTTGCCTCCATGTCGCACGAACTCAGAACCCCGCTCAACGCCATCCTCGGCTTTTCCGAGGTGATGTCGGCCGAAGTCATGGGGCCGCTCGCCAATCCGACCTACAAGGAATATGCTGGCGATATCCACCGCTCCGGCCAGCATCTGCTCGATCTCATCAACGAAATCCTCGACCTGTCTCGCATCGAAGCCGGCAAATACGAGCTGAGCGAGGAGGCGATCTCGCTTCTCGATATCACCGAAGATTGCATCGGCATGGTCCAACTGCGCGCCCGCGCCAAGAACATCGCCATTTCGGACCAGTTCGAGCGGCAGTTGCCGGCCATCTGGGCCGACGAGAAGTCGATGCGCCAGGTCGTGCTCAACCTTCTCTCCAATGCCGTGAAGTTCACGCCGCAGGGCGGCGAGATCCACGTCAAAGTCGGCTGGACCGCCGGCGGCGGACAGTACATCTCGATCAAGGACAACGGCCCCGGCATTCCGGAAGAAGAGATTCCCATCGTCCTGTCGGCCTTCGGCCAAGGCTCGATCGCCATCAAGAGCGCCGAACAAGGTACCGGCCTCGGCCTGCCGATCGTCCAGGCGATCCTTGCCAAGCATGACGGTCAGTTCCTGCTGAAATCGAAGCTGCGCGAGGGCACCGAAGTTATCGCCATCCTGCCCGCCAAGCGCGTGCTCCAGAGCCTGCCGGCCGTCGAGGAGGCCCAGGCCGTCGCGCGCAAGCGCAAGAGTTTTGCCTGATTCAGCTAAAGAACAGGTGCTTGCTGAGGACGAAGCCGAGATAAAGGCAGCAGGCGGCGATCATGCAGGTCACCGCGAAGGAACCGAGATCCTTGGCGTGTTTGCCGACGATCGAAATCTCCGGTGAAATCCGGTCGATCACCTCTTCAACGGCGGTATTCATCGCCTCCATCGAAAAGAGCCCGAGAAACAGAAGCACTGCGACGACGATCTCGCCCGCAGTAGCGCCGATCAGCGCCAGCGCCGCGATCGAAACGACGAAGAAGCCGAGTTCCTGGCGGAAGGCCGCCTCTTTCAGCACCCGCACGAAGCCCGCCCAGGAATAGCTGGCGGCGGCGATGAAATGCCGAAGTCCGGTCTCTTTCGTCACCGCAGGCTTCGTCAAGATGCCCTCTCCTCTTCCCGTTGCATCGCAGACCGGGAGAGGCGTTGCCGCCTCCCCTTCGATGAGCCAATACGCAAATACCGAATCCACTTGGGCCGTGCAAGCGAACGCGTGCGGATCGACGGCGCCCACCGCGGCCTTAATGCTTATTCGACACACCTGCCTGGGCGAAGGTCGCCATGCCGGAATGACAGGCGGCAGCAGCCTTGACGATACCGGCGGCAAGGGCGGCACCGGTGCCTTCGCCGAGCCGCATGCCGAGCGCCAGAAGCGGCGTCTTGCCGAGCATCTCGATTGCGCGCAAATGCCCGGGCTCACCGGAGACATGGCCGATCAGGCAATGATCGAGCGCGGATGGATTGGCGGCTTTCAGGATCGCCGCCGCCGCGGTCGCGACATAACCGTCGATCAGCACCGGGATGCGCTCCATGCGGGCAGCAAGGATGGCGCCGGCCATCGCCGCGATCTCGCGGCCGCCAAGCCGGCGCATGATCTCCAGCGGATCGTCGAGATGGTCGCCATGCAGTGCCACCGCCTTTTCCACCGCCGCGATCTTTCGCTCCAGCATCTCGCCTTCCGAACCGGTGCCGGGTCCCACCCAGTCACGCGCCGAGCCGCCGTAGAGCGCATAGTTGATCGCCGCCGCAATCGTCGTATTGCCGATGCCCATCTCGCCGATGCAGAGCAGGTCGGTGCCGCCGGCGATCGCCTCCATGCCGAAGGCCATGGTCGCCGCGCAATCGCGCTCGGAAAGCGCCGCCTCCTCGGTGATGTCGCCGGTGGGGTAATCGAGCGCCAGATCGAAGACTTTCAGCCCGAGGTCATAGGCGACACAGATCTGGTTGATTGCAGCACCGCCCGCCGCAAAATTCTCGACCATCTGTTGCGTCACCGTTGGCGGAAAGGGCGTGATGCCCTGCTTGGTGACGCCGTGATTGCCGGCAAAGATCGCCACCAGCGGCCGGTTGACGGCAGGTGTGCGGCCCGTCCAGGCAGCAAGCCAGAAGGCGATTTCCTCGAGCCGTCCGAGCGCGCCCGGTGGCTTGGTCAGCTGCGCGTCACGTTCGCGCGCCGCCACCAGCGCGCGGGCATCCGGTCCCGGCAGGTCACGGAGCAGGGTACGGAAATCGTCGAACGGCAGGCCTGAAACGCTCATCTGTGCGGTTTTCCTATGAATCCGGGTATTCTTGTTTTTTTCCCGCAAATCAGCTTCTTTGCGGGTGGCAACTCTCTTAAAGCGGGCGGACGAGGCGAACAACTCCAAAAGCGCCGCCGCGACCATAAGCCGAGACCTCCGGCAGAACGAAGCAGAATGAAGATCAAGGACTATGCGGTCGATACCGCCCGCGCCGTCGCCTTCCTCAGCCGCATTCCCATGCCGCAATCGCTGTTCAAAGGCTATGACGGCAGGCTCGGCCGGCTGGTGCGCGCCTTTCCCTTTGCCGGCATCGTCATCGGCTTCATCCCCGCACTCGCCCTCCTCCTGCTTTTGGGGCTGCGTGCGGACCCGCTGATGGCAGCCTTGATCGCGCTTTCCATCCAGGTCCTCGTCACCGGCGCACTGCACGAGGACGGTCTGGCCGATACGGCCGACGGCATCGGCGGCGGCAAAAGCCGCGAACAGAGCCTCCTCATCATGAAAGACAGCCGGATCGGCACCTATGGCGCGATAGCGCTGATCCTCTCCTTGGCGATCCGCGCCGCCGCGCTTGCTGTGATCGCCCGCCATTCCTCGCCGCTCACGGCAGCCCTCGCCATTCCCGCCGTCGCGGCTCTCAGCCGCGGCGCCATCGCCTGGCACTGGCAGCGGTTGGCACCGGCAAAGGCCGATGGCGTGGCCGCCTCGACCGGCCAGCCGGACGAGGCGGCGATGCAGTTTGCGCTCGCCTCAGCCGGCCTCGTCGCAGCGCTTTTGATCTGGCCTGCCTTCGGCCTGCGGCCGCTGGTTGCAAGCCTTCTCGCCACCGGCATCGCAGGGTTTGCCTTCACCGCTTTCATCCGCCGCAAGCTTGCCGGCCACACCGGCGATACGCTGGGCGCGACGCAGCAAATTTGCGAGATCGCCACTCTTTGCGCCCTTGCCACGGCACTTTGAAACTCCGATATATCCTTCATGCAAACACCCTGCATTCACCTCTGCTCCCTGGAGCCCAGCACCGGATTTTGCGCCGGCTGCGGCCGGACTCTTCAGGAAATCGGCAGCTGGACGAGCTATTCCGACACTGAGCGAAGGCGGATCATGGCGCTGCTGCCGGCAAGGCTTGCAGGCGCCACCACGGTGCCGAACCTTATGAAATCAAGCCTCGTCGCCGGGCCGGAGCGGCCTCTATGATTCGTTTGACCGTCTTCCTCGTCGTAATCGGCATCGGCCTTGCCGTGCTGATCGTCAACAATGACAACAGCCGCATTCTTGGCCTGCAGAGCGATGACTTCGGCCGCGTCGTCTATCTGCTGCCGATCGCGCTGATGCTGTCTGCCGGCATCTGGGCGAGCCGGCGCAGCGTCGGCGAAACGATGCGCCAGATGATGATCTGGCTGGTCATCATCCTGGCGCTTGTGACCGTTTATCTCTATCGCCAGGAAGCGCTCGGCGTCGGCAACAGGCTGCTCGCCGGCCTCGTTCCCGGCCGCGCCGTCGTCGTCACGACAAGCGAGGGCGGCCAGGAGATCATTCTGCACAAGCTGCTGAACGGCCATTTCCAAGCCGATGTCGCGGTCAATGGCCAGACGGTCGAGATGCTCGTCGATACCGGCGCCAGCATGGTGGCGCTGTCGCGCGAAGATGCCGAGCGGATCGGCATCGATCTCTCCCGCCTCACCTATTCCATGACTATCATGACAGCCAACGGCCGCGGCCGCGCAGCACCCGTCACGCTCGACCAGGTAGCGATCGGCCCGATCGTCCGCAACAATGTCGCAGCCAGCGTTTCCGAGGATGGCCGGCTCGACCAGAGCCTGCTCGGTATGAGCTTCCTCGAAACGCTGGGCTCGCTGCAGATGCAGACCGACGAACTCCGCATGCGCGACTAGTTGCGGCTCCGCCGCTTTACGGCGACGACCGGATCTGGCAGCTTGAGCGGAAGAACAACAAGACCACAAAGAGCAAAAAGAAACTCCTGCCGCATAAATCCTTAAATCGGAATCGATTTAAGGATTTATGCAACAATTCAAAGTGCTACAGCGTCCTTTGCGCGTCTGAAAAGACGCGCGGCGCTGTAGTCTGGTGGCACCACATGTTCGGCCGGCCTTCGCCCGCGGCGAGGCCTTGATCCATGGGTGCGACAGGAGTTTCGCGATGAATTCACTCTGGCCGATCGTCATCGGCGGCATTCTGCCCGCCCTGTTCTGGGGCATCACCGCCATCTTCCAGAAGCAGAGCGCCACGGCTGCCACCGGCTCCGCCATCTACCTGATCGCCTTCGGCGCTGCCTGCGCGCTCGCCGGGCTGATCGCCGCCCTGATCTGGCGCCCTGCCCCCTGGACCGCCGAAGGCCTTGGCTTTGCCGCCACATCAGGCGCCTGCTTTGCCGTCGGCACCGGCCTCATCAGCTTTGCGCTTTTCACTTATGGTGTCCCCGTCTCGAAACTCGCCCCGATCTGGAGCTGCAACGTGCTGGTGACGCTGGCAATCGGCGCCGTCTTTCTCGGCGAAGCCTCCGAGCTCGACATCGTAAAGCTCGTCGCCGGCACCCTCCTCATCATCTCCGGCGCCCTTCTCGTCAGCAGCGCCTGACGGAAAACTGGCGCAATATGCAGCAGCAGAAGACGAGCAGTTCGCCGCCCCATGCTCCTGCGTTGCAGCGCGTTCCGCTTTGTTGATATCCTGCGTCACGGCGCCTCCGCGCCATACCGGAGCTCGACATGAACCCACGACAGTTGAAGACATTCCTCGCAGTGATCCGGCACGAAAATCTCACGCGCGCCGCTGCCGAGGTCAATCTCGCTCAGTCGAGCCTCAGCGACCAGATACAGGCGCTGGAAGAGGAACTGGGCGCAGACCTCTTCCTCCGCTCCCGGCAGGGCGTCGTCCCGACACCGGCAGCCGCGGTCCTCAAGGCCTATGCCGAAGAGATACTGGCACTGAACGACGAGGCGAAGGCCGCCGTCAGTGCTGCAGCCGGCAACGCCGCACAGTCCATCACCTTGGGGACGCTCGAAACCATCGCCGCCGAAAGGCTGGCGCCCTGGCTGTCACTCTTTCGCAAGAAGAACCCAGACGTCGGCCTCAAGCTCAAGGTCGGCGGCAGCGGCGAATTGCTTGCGCAATTGCAGCAGGGCTCGATCGACGTCGCCTTCATCTTCGATCGCGGGCAGCAGGATGAACGCTTCTTGACGCGCCGCATCGGCAGCGAACCGCTGGTGCTGATTGCCGGCCGAGATTCGCAAGCCCGACCACCCGCAAGCCTCGCGGCACTGAGCACGGCACCCTTCGTCGCCACCGAAACCGGCTGCGTCTACCGGCACCTGTTCGACACTGCCTTTGCCGAAGCGCGCATTGCAGCGCCTTCAATCGTCACGGAAGCCGACAGCATCGCGACGATCGTCCGGCTCGTTGCCTCCGGCACCGGTTATGGCCTCGTCCCGCGCCTTGCCGTCGGCCCGGCCGCAGCGCGGGGCAACCTCGTCGAACTGCCATGGCCGGGCAAACCACCCGCAGCCTCGCTGATAATGATGTGGCGGCGCAGGCGCGTGCAGCCGCCGGCGCTTACCCTCCTGCTGCAATCGGCAAGCGAAGAACTCTCGCCGCTCAGACCAGGCGATGCCCGCCTTCGACATGCAGGATAGTACCTGTCGTAAATCCGTTGCCGATCAGGAAGCGGATCGCATCAGCAATATCATCGGGCCGCCCAACGCGTCCGGCCGGCAGGCGCTGTGCCATCGCGTCGAGCGTCGCCTGCTTGGCGTCGCCGGCGACGAAGCTCCAGATCGGCGTGTCCACCCATCCGGGCGACACCGCGTTGATCCGGATCGGCGCCAGTTCGACAGCAAGCGCCCTGACCAGGCCTTCGAGCGCCGCATTGACGGCTGCGACCACGGATCCCCGCGCCGCCGGCCGATAGGCCGCGACACCTGACGTATAAGTAATCGATCCTGAGGGCGGCAGATGGGCGGCCCCGTATTTCGCCAGCAGCAGCGGCCCATAGAACTTGCTTTCGACCACCCTTTGCGCCGCCATAAGCTCGATCGTAGGCAGCAGTTGATAGGCGCCTTCGATATCGGCCGCCGTGCTGACGATGTGATCGACCGGCCCGCTATTGCAAAACAGCGCCGCGACCTCTTCCTCGCGCGATATATCGACGGCAACCGTCGCCAATCCAGGATGGTCACCGAGATCGCGGCGGGCCGCCGTAAGCTTATCTTCGCTGCGTCCGGCGATCATCACCGCCGCCCCTTCCCCGAGCAACCGCCTCGCCAGCGCCAGCCCCATTCCGGAACTGCCGCCAACAATAATGATCTTCGCGCCTTCGATCCTGATATCCGTCATCTGCCATCTCCTTCTCGGCTGATGCAGCAGATGCCTCGCATCAGAGCGGAAGAAAAACGGTAGAAACCGATGGTGTCATCGGGTTTTCCGATGGCGCGTATTCGGGTGATTGATCAATTGCGCAGCCGGTAGCCGGTCTTGAAGATCCAGGCGAGCGTTCCTAGGCAGATCACCAGGAACACCGTGATCATCGCCAGGCTGATCGCCGGATTGACGTCGGCGATCCCGTAAAAACTCCAGCGGAAGCCGCTGACGAGATAGAGCACCGGGTTGAGGTGGCTGACCGCCTGCCAGAAGGGCGGCAGCATGCTGACGGAATAGAAGCTGCCGCCGAGAAAGGTCAGCGGCGGCACCACCAGCATGGGAATGAGGTTCAGTTGTTCGAAATTCCCGGCCCAGATGCCGATCATGAAGCCGAACAGGCTGAAGGTGATCGCCGTCAATAGGAAGAACAGGATCATCATGAAGGGATGCTCGATCCTGACGTCAACGAAGAGATTGGCGGTCAGGAGAATGATGAAGCCGATGATCATGCCCTTGGTCGCCGCCGCTCCGACATAACCGAGCAGGATCTCCGTCATCGCCACCGGCGCCGAAAGCACCTCGTAGATCGTGCCGGTGAATTTAGGGAAATAGATGCCGAAAGAGCCGTTGCTGATGCACTGGCCGAGCAGCGTCAGCATGATCAGGCCGGGCGTGATGAAGGCGCCGTAGGACACGCCCTCCACCTCCTGAATACGTGAACCGACAGCGGCGCCGAAGACGATGAAATAGAGCGAGGTCGAGATGACGGGCGAGATGACGCTCTGCAGCAGCGTGCGGCGCGTGCGCGCCATCTCGAAGAAATAGATCGATTTGACGGCCTCGACGTTCATTTTTCCGCTCCCACCAGCGCCACGAAGATGTCTTCGAGCGAGCTTTGCCGCGTCGAGAGATCCTTGAAATGGATATTGTTCTCGCCGAGCCGGGTCAGCAGTGCCGCAATGCTTTCCTGTTCGTTGCCAGCGTCGAAATCATAAGTCAGCCGGTTGCCGTCCGCCTCCAGCGTCAGCCCGTTGCCGGCAAAACAATCCGGCAGACGGCTCAGCGGTTCAGTGAGATCGAGGATGAGCTGCTTGCGGCCAAGCTTGGCCATCAGCGCTGCCTTGTCCTCGACAAGCAGCAACTCGCCGCCGTTGATGACGCCGACACGGTCGGCGATTTCTTCGGCCTCTTCAATATAATGGGTGGTCAGGATGATTGTGACGCCGGAGGCTCGAAGCTCTTCGACGACATGCCACATGTCCTTGCGCAGCGTCACATCGACGCCGGCAGTCGGCTCGTCGAGGAAAAGGATATCCGGCTCATGGGAGAGTGCCTTGGCGATCAGCACCCGTCGCTTCATGCCGCCGGAGAGCTGGCGCAGCATATTGTCCTTCTTGTCCCAGAGCGAGAGCGCGCGCAGCACCTTCTCGATGTGGGCAGGATTGGCTTTCTTGCCGTGCAGCCCGCGCGAAAAGCTGACTGTATTGAACACCGTCTCGAACTGATCGGTGGTGAGCTCCTGCGGCACCAGCCCGATCATCCCGCGGGTGGCGCGGAAATCCTTCACCACGTCGTGGCCGGCGACCAGCACCCGGCCGCCGCTCGGATTGGCGATGCCGCAGATGATCGAGATCAGCGTCGTCTTGCCCGCGCCGTTCGGCCCGAGCAGCGCCAGGATCTCGCCCTTTTCGACGTCGAGATTGATGCCCTTCAGGGCCTCGAACCCATTGGAGTAGGTCTTGGTGAGGTTCTGAACGGAAATGATGGGGGCCATGCGGGACTCTTGCGGATTCTCGGAAGTTACTTCGGCCCGCTATATAGTCCCTTTGTAACGCTTTAACATCCTTAAGCGCATGAACACTGCATTCACATGCTGCCAACACAGTTGGCCCGCCGAAGCGGTTGGCCGGCGAAAGAAAGGCGGCGCCCGGCTTCAGATGTCATCATCCGGTGATCTTCGTGCCCGATAAGAGAGCCGAGGTCAGCACCGGCATCCGCCCCGCCGCCCACCCCTTTGCGGAGCCGTCTCGGGTGTTCTCGTTGCGCCCCTTTTTTTGCTGCCTCGGCATGTAGTGAAAGTTATTGTTCAGTCACGAAGTGCTTGGAACCGGCCAGTATCCCCTGTTCAGCCGCGTTCGTCTTAGCCGGCCCTGTGCCGGCTTTCTTTTTTCGTTCATCCGCACCTCGCTCTTTCCGTGGCTCGCTGCGGATGAAAGGGATCAAGGGTATCCCTCACAGCTCGTCGTAATTGAACCAGTCGAAATCCGCGGCCTTCGCCCGACCCGATGTATCGAAGGCAAACACGCCAGCGAAAGCGCCGGTGAAGGAGCCGTGTTCGCCGCGTCCGCCCTCGTCTGAGATCACTCCGGCATCGAGGACCGGGCCGATTGGTTGCCAGGCGCCCTTGCCTTCGGTCTGCCAGAAGAATTGCAGGTCGTTCTCGCGGATTTCCATGGCGAGCTGGACGCGGCCCTCGACGGCAATCGCCACGCCGCTTTCGGCGGGAAAACTGAGGCGTCCGTTCGGGTAGTCGCCGTTGCAGGAGAGGATCGTCACGCAGCGGCCGAGTGTTTCGTGCAGCGTCACCGCAACGGCGTGAAATTTGTGGCGGTTGTAGTAATGCGTCAGCCCCGCCACCTGCTGGTAGGTGTCGGGTGAGAATTCGACCACGGTCTCGGCGCGGAAACTGTGATGTTCCTGGCGGCGGGCAACCAGCGACTGTTCGAACCAGGAGCCGATGCTTTCGCGCGCAATCAGGCGCAGATGGCCGGGACGATCCGTCAGGTTGAAGATACGCGAGGGCTCAGGCGTGCGCAGCCACTGGAAATCGGCAGGCAGCGTGCCGCCGTCGAAGCTGTATTCGCTGCGCATCGGCTTTTCCACGGGCACCGCGCCGGAGAGGCCGGGCACATCGACATCGGGCACGGTGGTGCCGTTTTCGAGATAGAGCCAGTCGTCGTCGCGCCAGACGCACTTTTGCAGGGCGGTCTCGCGGCCCAGCGTGCAGCGCCGCTTTGGCGGCAGCGGCCGGCCGCAAAGATGGGTGTGATAGGCCTCGCCCTCGGGCGTTTCGACATATTGGCCATGCCCTGCCCGCTGCAGTACCGCGCCCGGATGATCCTTGGAGGTGATGAGATGCATGTTCGGATGCATCTCATAGGGCCCGTCGATATTACGCGACCGCGCCATGGTGACGGCATGGTCGTAGCCGGTGCCGCCCTCGGCGGTGGTGAGATAATACCAGCCGTTGCGCTTGAAGAGATGCGGGCCTTCTACGAGGCCGAGTGGGCTGCCGGCGAAAATGTTCTTGATCGGCCCCTTCAGCGCCTTTGTCGCCGGATCCCATTCCTGCAGCAGGATTCCGTCGAAGGCCGGCGATTTCGGCGAGCCGCCATAGCTTTCGGTCCGGTGGTTCCACTGCATGTTGACGAACCACTTGCGGCCGTCATCATCGTGGAAGAGCGAGGGATCGAAGCCGGAGGAATTGACATAGACCGGCTCGGACCATTCGGCCTCGATCGTGGGGGCCGTGACGATGTAGTTCGGCGCATCCTTGAAATTGCCGTCGTAGCGCTTGACGTCGGTATAGACCAGCCAGAACTGCCCGTCGGCATAAGACAGGCACGGCGCCCAGATGCCGCAGCTATCGGGATTGCCGCGCATGTCGAGCTGCGATCTGCGCTCCAGCGGCCGGCGCACCAGCGTCCAGTTCACCAGGTCGCGCGAATGGTGGATCTGCACGCCGGGATACCATTCGAAGGTCGAGGTGGCGATGTAATAATCCGCGCCGACACGGCAGATCGACGGGTCGGGGTTGAACCCCGGCAGAATGGGATTGCGGATCATGACAGGGTCTCCTCCGACCGGCGGCGCTTTTTTGCTGTACGTACATCACATTATAGCAGTAAACGGCCCGGAAGACTTGCCTCCGGGCCTGATGTGACTATGCGCGTTCGGCGGACTTGGCCCAGAGGTTGATGTCCGCCTCACGGGCATAGACGTCGATCTCGGCAAGCTCCTCGACGCTGAATTCGAGATTGTCGAGCGCCTTGACGCAATCGACGATCTGCGACGAGCGGCTGGCGCCGATCAGCGCCGAGGTCACGCGGCCGCCGCGCAGCACCCAGGCGATCGCCATCTGCGCCAGCGTCTGGCCGCGCCTTTCGGCGATCTCGTTGAGCTTGCGGATATTGTCGATGATCGAGGGGCGGATGTAGTCCTTCTTCAGGAAATGGTTTTGCGCCGCGCGGCTGTCGTCGGGAATGCCGCCGAGATATTTCGTCGACAGCATGCCCTGGGCAAGCGGCGAAAAGACGATCGAGCCCATGCCGACCTCATCCAGCGTATCGAGCAGCCTGTCGTCCTCGACCCAGCGGTTGAGCATCGAATAGCTCGGCTGGTGGATCAGGCACGGCGTACCGAGCTCCTTGAGGATTGCCGCGGCTTCGCGCGAGCGCTGCGAATTATAGGAGGAAATGCCGACATAGAGCGCCCGGCCAGAACGGACGATATGGTCGAGCGCGCCGCAGGTCTCTTCCAGCGGTGTTTCCGGGTCGAAGCGGTGTGAATAGAAGATGTCGACATAGTCGAGGCCCATCCGCTTCAGGCTCTGGTCGCAGGAGGCGATCAGATACTTGCGGCTGCCCCATTCGCCGTAAGGGCCGGGCCACATGTCGTAGCCGGCCTTGGATGAGATGATCAGTTCGTCGCGAAGCCCGACGAATTCGCTGCGCATGATTTCGCCGAAGGCGGTCTCGGCGCTGCCGGAAGGCGGGCCGTAATTGTTGGCGAGGTCGAAATGGGTGATGCCGAGGTCGAAGGCCGTGCGGCACATATCGATTTTGCGGTCATGCGGCGTGTCGCCGCCGAAATTGTGCCAAAGGCCGAGAGAGACGGCCGGCAGCTTCAGGCCGGAACGGCCCGTGCGGTTATATTTCATTTTCGAATAACGGTCTGCGGCCGGTTGCCAGCTCATGAGACTCTCCTTGATCAAAATATCTGTGTAGTCGTCATGCTCGGCTTGTGCCGAGCATCTGCCATCCTGTTTGCAGATCCTCGGCACGAGGCCGAGGATGACGGTTCTGGCGGGATGTCTCGCGATCCAGCGAGATCCCGAGGCATCTTCTTATCACCTCAAAAGCGCCTGCGCTTCTTCGATGCCAAGCGCTGCCGGTTGCGTGCAGGTCGTGGTCAGGTCGATGAAACGGCCCTCTTCGCCCGATTTCAGGATCGAGGTCATGACGTCGACGCCGTGCAGCGTGCGGTCGAGCGAGCAGCGCGCATCGCGGCCCTCGATCAGCGACATCGCCATGTCGGCAAGGCCGGCGGTGCGGTAGTTGGCGCGCGATCCGTTCGGGCTTTCCTGGTTGATCTTGCCGAATGGATGTTCCCACGCATCGAGCGGCTTGATGTCCCTGTCGCGGCCGCTTGCCTCGACGGTGCCGCCGAAGAAGTTCGGATCCGGCACGTAGAGCGAACCGTCGGTGCCGTAGAGCTCCATATTGGCATGGCGGTGCGACCACACATCCCAGCTCGCCGTCAGCGTCACCGTGGCGCCGTTGACGAATTCGAGCAGCGCCTGGATCGTCGTCGGCGTCTTGACCGGGATGATCTCACCATTGCGCGGCTGGCTGGTGATGGTGCGGGTCGGCGACGCCATCGAGGTCATGCCGCCGACACGTTTGACCGGGCCGATCAGGTTGATCAGGTTGGCGATGTAATAGGGGCCGAGATCGAGGATCGGGCCACCGCCCGGCAGGAAGAAGAAATCCGGGTTCGGATGCCACATCTCCATACCCGGGCTCATCACGTAGCAGGCGCCCGAAGTCACTCGGCCGATGCCGCCGTCGTCGATGAACTTGCGGGCGAGCTGATGGGCGCCACCGAGGAAAGTGTCGGGCGCGCAGCCGACGGCAAGGTTTTTTTCCTTGGCGATGCGGCGAAGCTCCTCGCCCTCTTCGAGCGAAAGCACCAGCGGCTTTTCGGAATAGACGTGTTTTCCGGCCTCGAGGATCGCCTTCGATACCCGGAAATGCGCATCCGGGATCGTCAGGTTGACGACGACGTCGATCTCGTCATTGGCGAGAAGCTCGTCGATCGTCTGCGCTTTGACGCCATATTCCTTGGCGCGCGCCTCGGCCGCCTGCGCGTTGATATCGGCGCAGGCCAGCACCTTCAGCCCCTTGAAGAGCGGTGCCAGCGAGAAGTAAGTAGTGGAGATGTTGCCGCATCCGACGATGCCGACGCCAAGTTCCCTGGTCATGATGAAGCCTCAGTAGGTCTGGAAGGATGCAATCGAGCGGCTGATATTGCGATCGATGTCATTCGGGTTATCGTGTTCGACGACGTAGTGCTTGGCCTTGGTGGCGCGCAATGCCGTCATCAGCCTGGCCCACTCGACCTTGCCGTGACCGACATCGGCCCAGCCGCTCTCATCCGTCGCTTCGCCGGCCGGTGCGATGTCCTTGACATGCACGGCGGTGATCCGCGATCCGAGCTTCTCGATCCAGGCGAAGGGATCGGCGCCGCCACGGATGACCCAGGCGATATCGGCCTCCCAGGAAATGTCGGGCGCGCCTTCGAAGATGTGCTCGATCGGCCGCGAGCCGTCCTGCAGCTTGAAGAACTCGAAATCGTGATTGTGCCAGCCGAATTCGTAGCCGGCAGCCTTGTAGGGCTTGCTGATTTCCTGCAGGCGCTTGCCGAAGGCGATCCAGCCGGCAGCATCGGACGGGCGTTCCTCGGCGGCGAGATGCGGCGCATAGATCGAATCCATGCCGAGGATCTTGGCAATGTTCAGCGACTTCTGAACTTCCTTCTCCAGGAAATCAGGGCTGAAATGGCCGCTCGCCATCACCAGGCCATTCTTGTCGAGCTCAGCGCGAAGGCTCTTCAGCCCGGCATCGTCGAGATCGGCATAGATGCCCCCGAAGCCCTCGACCTCGGCATAGCCCGCTTTGCCGAGCTTTTCGAAGATCGCCGAATAAGGCTGGAAGTTGCGGGCGCTATAGAGCTGGTAGCTGAGTTTCGTCATCATGTTCTCCTTGGGCCTCGTGCCCATTCTTGCAGGATCAATCCGCCGACTGGCAGGAATACAGGTCGTAGAACCGGAACTCCGGAAGCGCGCCACGATCGAGCGGCCGTGCCGGGGTAAAGGCGATGCGGCGGCTCTCGCCGGCCGCAAGATCGAAGGCGTTGTCGGAATATTTGCCGTCGGTCTCGGTTTCGATCATCACGAAAAGCGCAAGTCCCTTCGCGGTGACGTTGATGTCGACCGAGCCATTCTCCTCGACATATTCGTGGGTGACTGTCAGCCCCGCGGGTTCCAGCTCCAGCGCCTTGTAGGTACCGTTGACATGGTGCCCCTCGCCGCCCGTGCCGTTCGACGCGGTGAAACGCCAGGCAAGCAACGTTCCCTCGGGAATATCGGAAACGTCGATGCTCGTGGCAGTGACGGCCGCATCCGGCGAACATATGGCCTGTACGTCTCTCAGGTGCCGGCGTTCGCCCTGCATCGTCAGCAGCGAGATCGAAAGGTCGACGCTGACATCGGCAAGCGTGTCGTTGACCAGCGAGAAGCGAATCGTCTTTCCGTCGTCGGAAGGAATGGCCGCGACCGCGACCGGCTGGAAGAAGCGCTTGACGAGATAGTGCATCGCCTTCCAGCGGCCGCCATAGTCGAGGCTCGACCAGGAGGCGACCGGCCAGGTGTCGTTGAGCTGCCAGTAGATCGTGCCCATGCAATGGGGTTTGAGCGACCGCCAGTATTCCACCGCCGTCTTGATCGCCAGCCCCTGTTGGATCTGGGAGAGATAGACGAAGTTCGGGAAATCCTTGGGGAATCGGAAATAACGGAACATCGTGCCGGCGATGCGCTCGTTGCCGCCGGCATTCTTCTGGTGCAGCTCCATGACCGGGGAAGCGACGTTCATGTCTTTCGCCTCGGCATAGGTCTTGATCACAGGCAGCGACGTATAGGACTGGAAGCCGAATTCCGAGCAGAAGCGCGGACGCACCGAGCGGTAATTGTCGAACGACTTGTTCTCGTGCCAGACCGACCAGTAATGCATGTCGCCGGACCCGTCCGCATGCCAGGCATCGCCGAAATCGAGATAGCCGGAGGCCGGGCTCGACGGCCACCAGACCGCGCCGGGCAGCGCCTTTTTCACTGCCTGCTCGATCGTGCGGTTGAGGCGATCATAAGAGACGAGATAGCGGTCGCGATCCTTCCGCGATTCCTCGAACCAGGTGAGCGCTCCGACCAGTTCATTGTCGCCGCACCAGAGCACGATCGAGGCATGCGAGGAGAGCCGGCGCACCTGGTAGTCGACCTCGATCGTCACATTGTCGAGAAAGTCCTCGGTCGACGGATAGAGGTTGCAGGCAAACATGAAGTCCTGCCAGACCATAAGGCCCAGCCGGTCGCAGAGATCGTAGAAATGATCCTGCTCATAGAAGCCGCCGCCCCAGACACGGATCATGTTCATGTTGGCGGCTTTGGCCGATTGCAGCAGGTCTTCGGTCTTCTCAGGTGAAGACAGCGAAAACAGCGCGTCGGCCGGGATCCAGTTGGCGCCGCGGCAAAAGATCTCGCGGCCGTTGACCTTGAAGGCAAAGCGGCTGCCGGCCGCATCCGGCGTGGTGATCAGCTCGATGGTGCGAAGACCGATCTGCTTGGTCACCTCATCCGTCGGCAATTCGACGGAAAGCCTGTAGAGCGCCTGCTCGCCGCTGCCGGAGGGCCACCAGAGGCGCGGATTGTCGATATGGAAGAGATGGTTGACATGGGTCTCGCCATTGACGCCGACATCCAGGCGCACGCGCTCGCCATCGAGGTCGAAATAGACCTGGGCAATGTCTGGCCCCTTGGAAAACAGCGTCGCCGTCACTTTGAGGTCGACCGAACCGTCATTATTGTGGGTCTGGCGGGTGACGACGTGTTCGATGCGCGCCGTTTCGAGCTTTTTCAGCGCGATCGTTCCGTAAAGACCGAGCGGGGCAATGGCGATGTTCCAGTCCCAGCCGAAATGGCATTGCGGCTTGCGCAGCATGTTGCCGTCGGGGATCGGTGAGTTGCCCGTGCTGTAGGGAATGTAGAAGGGCTGCTGCTTCTGTCGCGCGGCACCGACAGCGATGTTGGAGGCAAAGACGATGCGGATGCTGTTATCGCCTGATTTCAGCATGCTGGAGACATCGGGCCGGTAGCGGCGGAAGCTGTTGTCGGCTTCGAGCGCCAGAAAGCCGTTGACGTGGACGCTGGCAACCGTGTCGAGATAATCGATATCGAGATACCAGTCGCCCTCGACCTCCTGAAGCGCGAAGCTGCGCTCGACCGCCCATTCGCGCTCGGCGACCCACTGCACCTTTTCCTCGTTGCGGCCGAAATAGGGATCGGGGATCAATCCTGCCCGGTGCAGAGCCGTGTGCACGTCGCCCGGCAGCATGATCGCGGTGCGGATCTCGCCGTCGACGGAGGCGAGCTGCCACGAACCGGAAAGGTCGATGTTGAAACCGTTCTTCGGCAAGGATGTCATAGTCGTATCCTGATCGGACCGCTCGTGGGGATTGCCGGACAAGCCGGACCGCGGCCGAATTTGGCTGGCCTGATGGCCGATTGGAGATAGGGCGGCGCCATTTCGGCCCCGCCCGCAGAACCTTCTAGAGACGCAGCTCGCTTTCGGCGTCGAAGACCGAGGCGACCGTCATGTCGAAGCTGAGCTTCACCTTGGCTCCGACGTTGAAGCGGCGTGCGCCGTTGACACGTACCGACATCGTGTGACCGGCATGTTTCAGCCACAGCAGATTGTCCGCGCCCATCGGCTCCTCGATATCGACGGTGGCGTCATGTTCTTCGCCGCCGGTATTCTCGTTGACCTTGATGTGTTCTGGACGAACGCCGAGCACCACCTTGCGCCCGGGCTGCAGCGTCTCGCTGGCGTCGTAGGCAGCCAGCGAGAAAATGACGCCGTTGGCCAAAAAGGCAATGCCGTCGCCCGATTTGACCAGCTCGCCGTGCAGGAAATTCATCGACGGCGAGCCGATGAAGCCGGCGACGAACAGATTGCGCGGCCTGTTGTAGATTGTCGTCGGATCGTCGAGCTGCTGGATGATGCCGCTCTTCATGATGGCGATGCGGTCGGCAAGCGTCAGCGCCTCGATCTGGTCGTGGGTGACGTAGATCATCGTGTTCTTCAGCGACTGGTGCAGGCGCTTGATCTCGACGCGCAGCTCCGAGCGGAGTTTGGCGTCGAGGTTGGACAGCGGCTCGTCGAACAAGAAGACGTCGACGTCGCGCACCAGCGCCCGGCCGATCGCCACGCGCTGGCGCTGGCCGCCGGAAAGCTCGGCCGGTTTGCGTTTCAGCAGCGGCTGAATCTGCAGGATTTCGGAGGCGCGCGCCACGCGCTTGTCGATTTCTGCCTGCGGCACCTTGGCGACGCGAAGACCGAAGGACAGGTTCTTCTCGACGGTCATCTGCGGATAGAGCGCGTAGGACTGGAACACCATGCCGATGCCGCGGTCCTTCGGTTCTTCCCAGGTAACGTTCTTGCCCTTGATGAAGATCTGTCCTTCCGAGGCATCGAGCAGGCCGGCGATGCAATTCAGCAAGGTCGACTTGCCGCAGCCGGACGAGCCGAGCAGTACGAGGAATTCGCCGTCGTTGATGTCGAGGTTGAGGTCCTTGAGTACGCTCACCGCACCGAAGTTCAGGGACAGATCCTTGATGGAGACGCTTGCATTCATATTCATGAGATCAACCCTTCACTGCGCCGGCGGCGATGCCGCGGACGAAAAGCCGCCCCGACACGAAGTAGACGATGAGCGGTACCAGACCCGTCAGGATCGTGGCCGCCATGTTGACGTTGTATTCCTTCACGCCCTGGACAGAATTGACGATGTTGTTGAGCTGCACGGTCATCGGATAGGTATCCGGCCGGGTGAAAACCACGCCGAACAGGAAGTCGTTCCAGATGCCGGTCACCTGCAGGATCATCGCGACCACGAAGATCGGCAGCGACATCGGCAGCATGATCCGCAGGAAGATCTGCCAGAAGCCCGCCCCGTCGACACGCGCCGCCTTGAACAACTCCTCCGGCAGCGACACGAAATAGTTTCGGAAGAGCAGCGTCAGGATCGGCATGCCGAAGATGGAATGCACGATGACGAGGCCGGTCAGCGTGCCGTAGATGCCGATTTCGCGCAGGATGATGACGATCGGATAGATCATTACCTGATAGGGAATGAATGCGCCGATGATGAGGATCGAGAAGAAAAGCTCGGATCCCCTGAAGCGCCAGTTTGCCAGCGCATAGCCGTTCACCGAGGCGATTGCGATCGAGATGATCACCGACGGCACCGTGATGCGCACCGAATTCCAGAAGCCGCGCGACAGGCCATCGCAGTTAAGCCCGGTGCAGGCCTGTGCCCAGGCCTTCACCCAGGGTTCGAAGGTGATCTCCATGGGCGGCGAAAAGATGTTGCCGAGACGGATTTCCGGCATACCCTTCAGCGACGTCACGACCATCACATAGAGCGGCAACAGATAGTAGAGCGCTGCGATGATCAGTGTGCCATAGAGCATGATGTTGCGCGCCGACAGCGCCGGGCGTGGCCGGGGGCCGCTGGGGCCTTCGCCGAGTTTCGGCGCGACGGCGTCGATGCCGGCAGTAACGGTGTTGAGAGTTCCTGTATTAGCCACGCTTGCGCCCTCCGCCGAATTCCAGATAGGCCCACGGAACGATAATGATCGCGACTGTGACGAGCATCATGGTCGAGGCAGCAAAGCCCTGCCCCAGGTTCTGCGCCTGGAACATGTAGTCGTAGACATATTTCGCCGGCACTTCCGAGGAGATGCCCGGTCCGCCCGATGTCTGCGCGACCACGAGGTCGTAGACCTTGACGATGCCGGAGGCGATGATGACGATCGTCGTGATAAAGACCGGCCGCATCATCGGGATCACGATGAAGAGATATGTCCTCCACATCGGAATGCCGTCCACGCGCGCCGCTTTCCAGATATCCTCGTCGATCCCACGCAGGCCGGCGAGCATCAGGCACATGACGAGACCCGTTCCCTGCCAGAGCGCCGCGATCAGAATGCCGTAGATGACGATTTCAGGCGTATAGAGCGGATTGAAGGTGAAACTCGTCCACCCGATCGAGCGCACCACCGCCTGAATGCCGAAATCGGGATTCAGAACCCATTGCCAGACGAGGCCCGTCACGATGAAGGACAGCGCGAAGGGATAGAGAAAGATGGTGCGGAAGGTGTTTTCGAAGCGGATTTTCTGGTCCATCAGCGCGGCAAGCATGAAACCGATGACCAGGCTGAAAATCAGCGAGAGGATGCCGTAGACAGCCAGATTCTCGATCGCCGTCACCCATCGCGGCGCAGCCCAGAGGCGCTCGTACTGATCGAAGCCGACAAAGCTCAACCGCGGAAGGAGCTTGGAATTGGTGAAGGAATAAAAGACCGTCCACAACGTCCCGCCGACAAAGATCACCAGCGCCGTCAGGATCATCGGAATGGACGCAATCTTGGCATTCAGATTGCGCAGTAACTTATTTGGCCGGCCTGCTCGCGCTTGACCCGTCATGAATACTTCTCCTCAAATCGCAACTGCGACCAGTGACAGATCAGCGAGGCGCCGCCTGTCGTCTCCACCTCCGAAACCTGCTGAAGATGCCGGAGAGTCTCGCCGCGACCATCACCGATCGTCCGGTAGGATCCGGCCCCCATGGGAGCCGGATCGCAAGGGCGGCGAATCTGCTGATCAGTCAGCAGAAGCGATGATCCCGGCAAAACGCTTCTGAGCGTCTTCCGGCGTCATCGATGGGTTGGCGAAGAATTCCGAGAAGAGGTCTTCCTTCTGCTTCTGGCTGTCGGCCGAAAGCAGCTGGTCGGTGCCTTGGATCACGTTGCCCTTCTGAAGGATTTCGAGACCCTTCTTCATGCAATCGTTGGCGGCAGCGAGATCGACGTCACCGCGAACCGGCAGCGAACCCTTCTTCAGGTTGAAGGCAACCTGGGTCTTGGGATCGAGCAGGGTCTTGGCAAGCACCCCCTGCGCCTTGGACTTTTCTTCGTCCTTCAGCAGCGGGAAGTAGAAGGCGTCGCCACCCGTCGAGATGATCTCGTTCACGCCGAGGCCCGGCAGGCAGGTATAGTCCGTGCCGGCCTTCTGACCGGCCAGCGCGAACTCGCCCTGCGCCCAGTCGCCCATGATCTGGCCGCCGGCCTTGCCCGTGATGACAAGGTTGGTGGCCTGGTTCCAATCCTGGACGTTGCTGCCTTTGGCCATGCGCCGAGCATCGTCGGCCGCCTTGAACACCTTGGCGATTTCAGGACCGGCAGCGACTTCCGCATCCTTGTCCTTGAAGACCTTGTTGAAGGTATCCTTGCCGGCAACCGCAACCATCAGCACGTCGAAGGCGCCTGTCGCCTGCCACGGCTGACCGCCGACGGCGAGCGGAATGATGCCGGCCTTTTCGAGAGCCGGAGCCGCAGCGACGAACTCGTCCCAATTCTTCGGAACTTCGACGCCGGCCTTCTTGAAGGCGGCGTTCGAAAGCCACAACCACTGCCAGGAGTGGATGTTGACGGGAGCGCAGTAGATCTTGCCGTCGATGGTGCAGGAATCGAGCAGGCTCGACGGACGAATGATATCCTTCCACTTCTCGGCGGTCGCCACGTCGGTTAGATCGCGCATCAGGCCGGCCTGGACGAGTTCCTCGGCCTGGCGTCCATGGTTGAACTGGGTTGCGCCCATCGGGTCGCCGCCGGTGATGCGGCTGATCATGATCGGGCGAGCAGTGCCGCCGGAACCGGCGATCGCGCCGTCGACCCAGTGGTTGCCGGTGGCGTCGAACGCCTTAGCCAGTTCGGCGACGGCTGCGGCTTCGCCGCCGGACGTCCACCAATGCGTGACTTCGAGATCGGTGGCGTTGGCGGCGCCGAACGGAAGCGCGACCGAAGCGGCAAGCACGGCCGCCATTATACGGATTTTCATGAGTTCTCCTCCCTCACTGAAACGTTGCCGGAAAAACTTAGATCAATCGATTTCTCCACGCAACTGCCCGCAGGCAAATTTTTCCGTGATAACCGGAATTGCTACTTCTGCCTGTTTACATCAGGAGCGCTGCATCCCCTTGAAACGATACCAGGCCGGGCGTTCTCGCACATGCGTTTCTACTTTATCAATTTGAATTTGCGTAATAATTTTGCATAAGAAATTTAGCCTTCCAATTCAGTCTCTTCGCAATCGCAATAAAACAGAGCACGGATTGCCGATTCAACCTATACGTACAATGTTGCAATGCACACAACAAAAAGCGCTCGACATTTCTACTGTATCGTTACAGATTGCATTCTTCAGGGAGGTGCGATTTTGGCATGCGGCGGGCTTACGACGCTGGAAAAAGCCTCTATAAGCGACACCAATTCGCGCAGGACGGCCTAAAGGGATGGAAAACAAGGGAAATTTCGGGAACGCGGCATCGACGCCGGCAGCGCGCGAGCGCCCGACGTTGAAGACGATCGCCTTCATGACGGGCCTTGGCGTGACGACGGTGTCGCGCGCGCTGAAGGATGCGCCGGATATCGGGGCCGAAACCAAGGAGCGCGTGCGCATGGTCGCCCGCCAGCTCGGCTACCAGCCGAACAGGGCGGGTGTGCGCCTCCGTACCGGCAAGACCAACGTCATCGCCCTCGTCCTCAGCATCGACGAGGAGATCATGGGCTTCTCGAGCCAGATGGTTTTCGGCATCTCCGAGGTGCTATCCGGCACGCCCTATCATATCGTCATCACGCCGCATTCGCACAGCAAGGACCCGATGCTGCCGGTGCGCTATATCCTTGATACCGGCTCGGCCGACGGCGTCATCATCTCACGCATCGAGCCGGACGATCCGCGCGTAAGGCTGCTGAGCGAGCGCGGCATGCCCTTTGCCACGCATGGACGCACCGATGCGGGTCTCACGCATCCCTTCCACGATTTCGACAACGAGGCCTTCGCCCATAAGGCGGTGGAAAAGCTGGTCAAGCGCGGCCGGCGCCGCATCGCCCTGCTGCAGCCGCCGAGCAAGCTCACTTACTACGCCCATATCCGCATCGGCTTCCAGACCGGCCTGCATGATTACGGTGCCGAGGAAGTGCCGCTGCGCATCAACACCGACGCCCCGCTCGCCGACATCCGCGACGTCGTCGAGGTGATGATGCGCTCGGCCAACGCGCCGGATGGCATCGTCTGTTCAGCCGGCAGTGCCGCAATCGCCGTCAATGCCGGCATCGAAGCCGCCGGCAAGGCGCTCGGCCGCGATCTCGACATGGTCTCCAAACAATCGGTACCGATCCTGAACTGGATCCGCCCCGAGATCATCACCGCCCAGGAGGACGTCCGCCACGCCGGCCGCGAAATGGCCAAGGCCGTCATCGCCCGCATCGACGGCGTCGAACCGGAGTTGTTGCAGAGCGTAAGCCAGCCGACCTGGCCGGAGAGCGGCAGGTAGGCGGTCGGTTGAGGGAATGGATCGTCGGGCTCAAATCCCCGACGATCAGCTTTGGATCATCACAGGTCTTCGACGACGAAATTCACCAGTCGCCCCGGGACCAGAACTTCCTTGACCACCGTTTTGCCGTCGAGCAAGGCCATGACGGAAGGTTCGGATCGCGCCGCTGCAAGCAGCGCCTCGCCGAGATCGGCGGCGGCTTCGAAGCGGTGGCGAACCTTGCCGTTGATCTGCACGACATATTCGCGGGTCTCCATCTCGATCAGTGCAGGATCGAAGGTGGGCCAGGAAACCCATGTCAGTGTTTCCCCGTGACCAAGCTTGCTCCATAACTCCTCCGCGATGTGAGGCGCAAAGGGTGCGAGCAACAGCACGAATGTCTCCACCACTTCGCGCGGACGCGCTGCTTCCGCCGTCAGTGCGTTGGCCAGTTCCATCAGCCGGGAAACCGCGGTATTGAACCGAATTGCTTCGATATCCGCCGTCACGGTCTTCACCGTCTGGTGTCGCAAGCGCAGAAGCTGCGGGCTGGGGGCCGCCTCCAGCACTACTGGAGACAATCCGTCGCTCTCGTCGCAGACAATGCGCCAGGCACGCTCCAGAAACCGACGCACGCCGATCACGCCAGCGGTCTGCCAGGGTTTTGCCGCGTCCAGAGGTCCCATGAACATCTCGTACAGGCGCAAGGCGTCGGCCCCGAACTGATGGACAACATCGTCGGGATTAACAACGTTCAGCTGCGACTTCGACATCTTCTCGACGGCGCGCTGCACTTCGACCGACCCAGCGAACCATCTGCCTTCCTCTTCGACGACGGACGACGGCGCGTAATACCGGCCCGCCGCATCGCGGTAGGAATGAGCAAGGATCATGCCTTGGTTGAACAGCCGCTGGAACGGCTCTTCCGTCGAAACGACGCCGATGTCGTAGAGCACCTTATGCCAGAAGCGGGCATAGAGCAGATGCAGGACCGCGTGCTCGGCGCCGCCGACATAGAGATCGACCGGCATCCAATAGCGCTCGGCCTCGCGCCCGACGGGTTCGCTGGTATTCTCCGGATCGAGGAATCTGAGATAATACCAGCAGGAGCCCGCCCATTGCGGCATCGTGTTGGTCTCCCGCCTAGCCGGAATGTCGGTGCCTGGCACGATCGTTTCGACCCAGGCCTGCGCACGGGCAAGCGGCGGTTCGCCATCCGGCGTCGGAGCGTAGTCGTCCAGTTCAGGCGGCAGCAGCGGCAGGCATTCCTCAGGCAGCGGCATCACCGAGCCATCAGCCAGATGCAGCACCGGGATCGGCTCACCCCAGTAGCGCTGGCGGGAAAATAGCCAGTCGCGCAGGCGGTACATGACCTTCGGCCAGCCCGTGCCGTTCGCCTGCAGCCAGGCGACGATGGCGGATCTCGCCTCTGGTGAGCCCAGGCCACTCAGGAAGCCGGAGTTGACCATCGCCCCCTCGCCCTCATAAGCCCCCTTTTCGATATCGGCCTCGCTGTCGATCACGCGAATGATCGGCAGCTCGTGCGAATGGGCAAAAGCGTAGTCTCGCGCGTCATGAGCCGGCACCGCCATCAGGGCGCCGGTGCCGTAGCCAGCCAGCACGTAATCGGCCACCCAAACCGGCAGCCGGGCTCCGTTGGCAGGGTTGATCGCATAGGCGCCGGTGAAGACGCCCGTCTTCTCGCGCCCGGCATCGGCCCGCACCGTCTCTTCCAATCCTTCGGCCTCGGCAATATAGGCGGCCACCGCCTCGCTCATTTCCGGCTCGACGATGGCGGCAACTGCAGGATGCTCCGGCGCGAGCAGGATATAGCTTGCTCCGAACAGGGTCTCGGGGCGCGTCGTGAAAACGGTGATGACGCCTTTGCCGTGCTCGAGCGGAAACCGGATTTCGGCGCCCTCGGAGCGTCCGATCCAGTTGCGCTGCATGGCTTTCAAGTTTTCGGGCCAGTCGAGGCCGTCCAGTCCCTGCAGCAGCCGATCGGCATAGGCCGTGATGCGCAGCATCCACTGGCGCATCCTGCGGCGAATGACGGGATCACCGGTCTCGACATAACGCCCGTCCTTGACCTCCTCGTCGGCAAGCACTGCGTTCTGTGCCGGGCACCAGTTGACCGCGACCTCGGCTTGATAGGCGAGGCCATTCTCGAACAGCTTCAGGAAGATCCACTGCGTCCAGCGCACATAGGCGGGGTCGGTCGTGGCAAACTCGCGGCTCCAGTCATAGGAGAAACCCAACCTCTGCACCTGCCCGCGAAACGTCTCGATATTGCGCTTCGTCGTGATATCGGGATGCACACCAGTCCGCATCGCGTGGCGCTCCGCCGGCAGGCCGAAACTGTCCCATCCCATCGGATGCAGGACGTTGAAGCCGCGCATGCGTTTGTAGCGGCACATTATATCAGTGGCCGTATAGCCGAGAGGATGGCCGACATGCAGGCCCGCACCGGAAGGATATGGGAACATGTCGAGTGCGTAGAATTTCGGTCTGGCCGGATCGATTTCCACTCGGAAGATATGGTGGCCAGCCCAATAGGCTTGCCACTTCGGTTCGATCTTTGTGGGATCATAAGGCATGCATTACTCCTGGCGCCGGCCGGCTTTGCGGCGGCGTGTCCTGAAAAATGGAGGCGTTCTTTGGTTCAGGAGCAGCTACGGCTGCCGGTGCTCCGGTGACGTCCGGCAGCCGCGGCTAAGTCGAAACGCGCGCGGAGTTGCGGCGCAGGACGTCTGCGCTACGCTCCGGACGAAAAAAGCGCGATGTGGCTTTGATCTGGTGTTCATGGGCGGTGGCTCAAGGCAAATAAGGAGAAAGCAAGCGACAGTGTTAACCGGCTCCGATCAGGAGGCCGTGGTGGTAAGTCGTGCGTCGCGTGCGCGAACGCCTGCTGCTTGAGTTGCCATAATCATGAACCAAGAGTGCCCGATATGATCGCTTCTGCCAAGAGTGCATTCGCGCGAAATCAGGATCTGTTCAAATCCCGCGGCGCGCTCTTTACCAACTGATCGAGTACCGCGGCGACCTTCGGGTTACGCACCTCGCCGCGCCGGGTAATCGCATGGATGCTCCGGTAGGTGGATGGCGCCAGCGGCTTGACGGTCAGGCCTTCGCCAAAATCTCGAAGCGCCAGTCCGGGCATCACCGAAATCGAGCAACCGGCTTCGACAAGTGCGAAAACCACTTCGAAACTGTCGCTGAAGCCGTTGATGACGGGCTCGAAACCGATGTCGCGGCAGGCCTGGCGGATAGCCATGGAATAGGCGCCGGAGGCGACGTCGAGCGCCCAATGTTCATCCCTCAGCTGTGCGAGTTCGATGACGGACTCGCTCTCCAGCCTGTGGCCAGCGGGCAGAAGCACGAAGAGCTGGTCGCGGCAGAGGAACAGCGTGTCGGCCGTGCCCTCCAGCGTATGCGGATCGAACGATATGTCATCGGCAACGACGATATCGGCCTGCCAGGCCCGGAGTGCCGCCACGCCTTCGGCAGGTCCCATCGTCGTCATGACGATGTCGAGATGCGGATGGTCGATCGCCAGTTGCCGTATTGCGGCGGGGATGAAGGAGGAGGCCGCCGAGGGTTGGGCGGCGATCCTGAGGTCACCGGCGACGATGTTCTGCAGTTCGGCAATATCGGTTTTGGCCTCCTCGACGATGCCGAATATCCGGTCGGCATGCAGGACGAGCCGCTGGCCGGCCGGTGTCAGCATCACGCCTCGCCCGCGCCGCTCCACGAGCGCAATGCCGACTTCGTCCTCCAGTTGGGCGATCTGCTGGGAAACGGCGGACGAGGAAATGCCGAGCGCGTCGGCGACCGCCGCCATCGTCTCGCGGCGCGAGAGCTCGCGAAGCGTGCGCAATCGGAAGAAATCCAAGCCCGTTTCTCCGGTTGATCAATCGGCCATAATTTCTAACCTATATGCTTATTTTAATTAAGTGGACCTGAAGAAAACTGCACCTTAGCCTTGGATTCGCAAGCGGGGCATCGGTTCGAAAAAAGCCAAGATTGCCCGCCATCTCATGAGACGAGTCACGGGGGATATCGACAGGATGCAGCAGAGCGGCGTGCCCTATTTCAGCCAATGGGAAACACCCTGCATGACACTGCCGGTGCTTGCAGAGGGATCGCAGGCTCTGCTCAGCGATCCGCTCTGGCGCCATTCGGGAGCCACGACGATCGAGGAATATGCGCGCTGGGCGGTCAATGTCTGCGGCATGGCCTGCCTGAAGATGATCCTTGCTGCCCGCGGCGAGATCCATCCGACCCTCGAGCTTGCCCGCGCCTGCACCGCCTATGGCGGTTATGTCGTCAACGAGATCGATGCCTCGATCAAAGGGCTGGTCTACGCGCCCTTCGTCCGCTTCGCCGCCGACCGTTTCGGGCTTAGCGCGGAGACGATGACCGGCGTCGAGACATCGGCCATTCCCGAGCTTCTGTCGAAACGCCGGTTCTTCATCGCCTCGGTGAACTCGGGCATCCGCTGGCCGGAGCGCGAGCCGCCGTCGAAAGGTGGACACCTGGTGCTGGTGACGGCAGCCTGCGGCGAGACAATCCGCTTTCACAACCCGTCCGGTCATGACGAAGCGAGCCAGGCCGATGTGACGCTGCCGCTCGCCATCTTCGACCGATTCTTTGCCAATCGCGGCATATCGGTCGACGCCTAACCCTTTTCAACACCAGATCGTTTTGGAGACTTTCATGACCCCATCCCCAAACAGGCTGCGCATTGCCGTGCTCTTCGGCGGCCGCTCGGCCGAGCACGACGTTTCCGTGCTCTCGGCAACCAATGTCATGGGCGCGCTCAAACCCGAAAAATACGACGCCGTCCCTGTTTTCATCACCCGCGAGGGGCAATGGCTGCTGAGCAGTTTCGAGGACGGTATACTGGCGACGCCATCATCAGGCACGGAAATCTGCCTCGTGCCGGGCGGACGGGGCCGGATGCTGGCGATCCCAGCTCATGGCGCGCCGCATGACCTAGCAAAGGTCGACATTCTGTTTCCTGTCCTCCACGGCCAGTATGGCGAGGACGGATCAGTGCAGGGCGCTGCGGAGGTGGCCCGCGTTCCACTCGCCGGTTGCGGCATCCTCGGCTCCGCCGCTGCGCTCGACAAGGACATCGCCAAACGCCTGCTGAGGGCGGCGGGCCTGCCGGTGGCGCGCGCGGTGACGATCCATGAGGGTGCCGTCCCTTCACTGGCAGCCTTGGAAGGTGAGCTCGGCCTGCCGCTCTTCATCAAGCCTGCGCGCCAGGGATCGTCGGTCGGTGTCGCCAAGGTCCATGCCAGCCAGGAAGTCGCGCCTGCCCTTGCTGAGGCCTTCCGCCACGACCGCACACTGCTCGCCGAGGAATTCGTGCGCGGCCGTGAGATCGAATTCAGCGTGCTGGAGGATGCGGCAGGAGAACTCTTCGTCTCCCGGCCGGGCGAGATCGTGCCGGCGGAAAGCCACGGTTTCTATAGCTACGATGCCAAATATATCGACGAGAAAGGTGCGGCGCTGAAAGTGCCGGCCGAACTGCCGCAGGAGGTCGAGACCGCCATGCGCGACGTCGCCGCAAAAGCCTTCAGGGCCGTCGGCTGCGATGGCATGGCCCGCATCGACTTCTTCCTGACGGATGACATGCAATTCCTCGTCAATGAAATCAACACCATCCCCGGCTTCACCGATATCAGCATGTATTCCAAGGCGATGGCGGCAAGCGGCGTTACCTACGCCGAAATCATCGACCGTCTGGTGGACCACGGCATGGCGCGCGCCCGACGGGCCGACTGAGACGGGAGCTTGATCATGAACAGGTCGGTCTTGATTTCGGGATGTTCCGGCGGCGGAAAATCGACACTGCTTGCGGAACTTGCCGCCCGCGGTCATGCCGTCGTCGAAGAGCCCGGCCGGCGGATCGTCAGCCAAGAAGCCGAAGGCGACGGCGCAGCCCTGCCCTGGGTCAACATGGCGGCCTTTGCCCGCCGCGCAATCGAGATGGCGATCACCGATCACGCGGCGGCGCCTGAGCAGTCCGGCTGGACGTTTTTCGACCGTGGGCTGATCGATGCGGCGGCAGCGCTCCAACACCTCACCGGAGAACCGATCCTGGAAAAATTGAGCGTCGCCCACCGCTATCACCAGAGGGTTTTTCTCACCCCGCCATGGCCCGAAATCTACACGACCGACCCCGAGCGGCGCCATGGCTTCGACGAGGCGGTCGCCGAATATGATCGACTTGCCGCCATCTATCCGATGCTCGGTTACGACGTCTTCATGCTGCCGAAAATCTCGGTCGCCGACCGGGCGGATTTCATCCTCGACTGCCTCTCTCGGGAAACGAGGCAGCAGTAGATGAGATCGTCAGCGCCTGCGAAAAACGCACCACTGGAACGACTGCCGGCCACCGCCGGGTGTCGTGTGTTCCTCACGCCAGTCACGCTGAAGCGCGAAGGTGGACGAGAATTCGGTCGCAAGCGCCACCGCGTCGTAACGCTGGACCGGCAAGCCGCTGCACCGTTCCGGCCCGTCCGGCGCGAAGGTCGCGATGATCACGACGCTGCCCGGCGCCGTGCCGGTTTCGAGTGCGCGACGATAGGCCAGCCGCTGCTCCGGTTCGGTGAGGAAGTGAAAAACGGCGCGGTCGTGCCACACGTCGTAATGGCGGTCGGGCAGCCATGAAGTGACGTCGGCAACCACCCAGGCGATCCGGGCTGCTTCCTCCCGCAGTCGCGCCTTGGTGACCTCGAGCGCTGGCGCGGCGATGTCGAGGACGGTGAGGTCGGACCACCCGCGCTCGACAAGACGGTCGACAAGGCTCGATGCGCCGCCGCCCACATCGATCAGCGAGGCCGTGGCCGGCAGTTGCAACTCGTCAAGCGCCCGCAAGGAAGGGCCGGGCGTCGGCTGATACCAGCTGACGCTGTCGGCAGATTTCGTGCGGTAGACCTCGTCCCAGTGTTCCCGCTTCTCGCCTGTCATCTGATATCCCCATCTCTTGCAGTGCCCGATATCCTCCAGCGCCGAGCGTCTTTTCAGACGCGCAAATGACACGGTAGCGCTTTCAAGTATGCAGTAGCTGATCAACATGTAGGGACTGAGACGTCTGCAACCAATCGCAGTGCGCCCAAGACCATGTTCCGCGTTTCAGGAAGCGAGGTGCCGATAAACGAGATCGGCAGGATCCGTTCGGGGTGCTGCGGGATCGAGACGCGCGCCAAGCCGCTCCGCAACGGCAACGGATGCGGCATAGCCAGGAGCGATATAGCTGACGAGCGATGGCAATTTGAGCGTCGCGGAGGCCCAGTTGCGCAGCGCGAGCGCCGCTTCGGTCGCATAGCCTCTGCCCTCGTATCCCTCGTAGACGAACCAGCCCAGTTCCTTTTCCGGAAAAAGCGGCCCGTGATTGATCCCCACCTGACCGACGCATTCGCCGGTTTCGCCAAGCTCGATCATCAGCGCTCCGTGCCCGAAAAGCTGCCACAGAGCCACGTCGTGACAGAACATCCCCCATGCAGCACGCAGATCGAACGGGCCACCCATTCCGACGGATCGCGGCGAGGCCATGATCTCAGCATAAGCGACGAAATCGTCGATATCAGGCATGCGGAGCCTAAGACGGTCGGTTCGAATGGTCATCGCGCCCGCTTCGGACATGTCGTCGCCTTCTCTGTCAGGTTGGGTTTGGAGTTTCGGCCGTTGAACGAAATATTCTAGCTTTCAAATGCCGGGGCGAATTGCAACATCCCGCTTGGCGGAGATCCGCGAAAAACAATCCTCTGCACGAGCCGAGTATCGAGGTCGAGATACTTCAACTGTCCATCGCTGCTGAAACCGACACGGCTGTAGATCTCGGGATTGCCGATCAGGGCGCATCCGCTGGCGCCCATCTCTTTCAACAATTCGAGACCCCGTGCAATCATCGCCTTGCCGATGCCCTGCCGCTGTCTCTCCGGCTTGACCGATATCGGCCCCAGCCCGAACCAGCCCTCATGCGCGCCGTCGATCGTCACCGGCGAAAACGCCACATGTCCGAGAATCTCGCCGCCCTGCTCGGCCACCAGCGATATCTTGAGATCGCCCGCCGCGCGAAGTCTTCGGACAATCTCCGCTTCCGTACCGTCACTGTAGGGCATCGGCTTGAAGGCGGTCGAGGTCAGATCATGGATCGCATCGATATCATCAGGCGTTTCGTCTCGGATAAGCATCTCTGTCAATTCCTCAAGCGCGATAGCTCACAGGTGCTATGCAGGGAAAGTCGAAGACCAGCAAGCCGGGCTCCTCCAGCGGCAGTTGCGTCACGACCTGCCCTTCCGGGTTCAGCACCGCCGTCGGGCCCCAGGCAATGCGCCCGTCGCGCTCGCCTGTCACGTCGGATGATATCAGCCACAGGCCTGTCTCGCGGCATCTTTCACCGCGAACGGCATTATGCAGTTGCTTGAATATTTCCGCCTTCTCCCGTGGCATCATGTTGTTGGACAGGCATAAGATCGCCGATGCGCCAGACGCAGCAACCTTTGCGGCTGCCTCCGGAAAATTGGTGTCGTAGCAGATGTTGATCCCGAAGCGCAGGGCACCGATCGCAAAGAGCGGACTGTCCTTTCCTGCCTCGAAAGCCCGTTCGCCGGGCAGCAGGTGGGTTTTCCGGTAGCGACCGAGGAGAACGCCGCGCTCGACGACGACGGCGGTGTTGAACAATCGCCCGTCATCGATCTCGATCAGCCCCATGACCAGCACCGGTCCCGACTTCGGCAACCGATCCAGGACCGCCGCGAACTCGGCCGATGCGAGATCGAGGGCAACACGCCGCGCCGATGGTTCATCGGTCAGGTAGCCCTGCAGAAAACCTTCTGGAAAGACCAGCAGGGCCACGCCATCAGCCTCGGCGAGCGCCGCGGCCCTAACCGCATAATCCAATGCCGCCTCAACATTCTCCCGAAATTCCGGCGTCTGCGCGGCGGCTATCCGAATGCTCGTCACTTAGACCTCCGGGTTCTCGGCCGCAGCATCTCAGCAAAAGGCCCGGCACTGTGGCCGGGCCTCTTCTTGAAAAATCTGTAAACCTCAGAAGGTCGAGGCACCGCTACCCCAGGGGCCGTGGTGGAAATCCTTGCCATCAAGGCGGTCGAAGCCGTGGGCGCCGAAGAAGTCGCGCTGTGCCTGGATGAGGTTTGCCGTTCCCCTGCCCTGGCGATAGGCGTCGAAATAGGTCAGCGCCGAGGTCAGCGCCGGAACCGGCAGACCAGCGGCAATCGCGGCGCCGACGACGCGGCGCAGCGCCGGGATCGATTCCTTGACCATGTCGGAGAAAGCCGGAGTGACGATCAGGTTGGCAGCGTCAGGCGCCTTGGTGAAGGCCGAGGTGATCTCGTCGAGGAATTGCGAGCGGATGATGCAGCCGGCGCGCCAGATCCTGGCGATGGTCGGCATCGGCAGCGACCAGTTGAACTCGCGCGATGCTTCCGCCATCACCGCGAAGCCCTGCGCATAGGCGCCGATCTTGGCGGCGAAAAGCGCCAGCTCCAGATCCTTGTTGAGCTCGGGGCCATAAGCGATCGGGAAGGACACGGCCTGGGTGCCGAAGATCTTCTCGGCGGCTTCGCGCTGCGATTTCATCGAGGAGAGGCTGCGGGCGGCGACCGCGGCTTCGATCGCCGTTGCGGGAATGCCCATGTTCTGCGCCTCGATCGCCGACCACTTGCCGGTGCCCTTCTGGCCGGCCTTGTCGAGGATCATGTCGACCATCGGCCCGCCGGAAACCGGATCGGTTGCGGCAAGCACCTTCTCGGAGATTTCGATCAGGTAGGAGTTCAGCCGGCCCTTGTTCCATTCGCCGAAGATGCCGGAGATTTCGGAGGCACTCTTGCCGAGGCCGTCGCGCAGGATGCCGTAGATTTCGGCAATCATCTGCATGTCGGCATATTCGATGCCGTTGTGGATGGTCTTGACGAAATGGCCGGCGCCGTCATTCCCGAGCCAGGCGACGCAGGGCTCGTCATTGTAACGGGCGGCAATCGAGGTCAGCACCTTCTCGACTCGCTTCCAGGACTCTTCGGTGCCGCCGACCATGATCGACGGGCCGTGGCGCGCACCTTCTTCGCCGCCGGAAACACCCATGCCGATGAAGGTCAGATCGGTATTCTTCAGCCGGTCGAAGCGGGCGACGGTGTCGCGGAAATTGGCGTTGCCGGCATCGATCATGATGTCGCCCTTGGAGAGATGCGGGCGCAGCAGCTCCATCTGCTGGTCGACGGGCTCGCCCGCCTTGATCATGATGACGATCGGGCGCGGCGGCCGGATCGCATCGACAAACTCTTCGATGGTCTTGCAGGGAATGATCTGCTTCTTCAGATCGCCGGCGCTTTCGTAGAATTCGTCGGTTTTCTCCGGCGTGCGGTTGAAGACCGCGATTTTATTGCCTTTCTCCGCGATGTTGAGCGCCAGGTTGGAGCCCATGACCGCAAGGCCGATCAGTCCGATTTCTGCCTTTTCCACGACAAACCTCCGATGTGTCATTTGGACCGGTGTTGTGGCACTGTCTCGGTCAAACGGCAAGTCTCGCAAGGGTCTAATCGGTTCGCAAAAGCCAATGAAATGAGGCTTGCAATATCCCCGCTTGTCCGACAACCCACCAGATGCCGCTTTAATCCGAAGCCGCAAGTTTTTCGCGCGCCCTGCCCGTAATGCCCTATCTCATGTTATTATCAGTGCCTCGGGAGATATCGCATTGGCATCGGGAAAACGAAAAGAGACGGCTCTCCTGGCGGCCCGCGCCGGCCGCTACCGCGAATATGCACCGCCGCCGCCGCTGCGACGCCATTTCAGCCGCCTCTGGTCGCACGCGCTTCACAACGGACCGCCGGCAATGCTGGCGATCGTGCCGGACGGCTATTGCGATCTCCTCTGGATCGACGGCCGGCTGGTCGTCGCAGGCCCCGACAGGACGGCGGCCTTTCCCGTCATCCAACCGGGCGCGACCGTCATCGGCGCACGTTTTGCGCCCGGCGCTGCAGCACCCTGGCTGAAGACGCCGCTCTCGGCGCTGGTCGGCTGCTCGGTGCCCCTTGCCGACATCGGTCGGAAGGACACCGCCGAATTCGAAGCGCGGCTTGCGGATTGTCCCGACCTCTCGGCCACGATGGCGCTGCTTGGCCGCCTGCTCGAAGAGGCCGCGCGCGATGCGGAGGAGCCCGCCCGCGACGCCGCCATGATCTTCGCCGCCGCCGACGGCGGCCGCCCAGCATCCGGCCTGCTCGACCGGCTCGGCATGAGCGAAAGGCAGCTGCGCCGTCGTTGCCACCATCATTTCGGCTATGGCGCAAAGACGCTGGAACGGATCCGCCGATTCCAGCGTTTCCTCGACCTCTGCCGCAAGTCGGGCACGATGCCGCTTGCCCGCCTTGCGCTCGAAGCGGGCTTTGCCGACCAGCCCCACATGACGCGGGAGGCCGGTGAGCTGTCCACGCTGACGCCCGCCGTCATTCTCGATCAGCTCGGCATGCGGAAAAGAGCCGACTGACCGTTTTGTTCAAGACGCTGCCGGCCGGTCCGTTATTCTGACGAAACCAAATGACAGGGACCTGCAAGCCATGACGACAATGCCCGCGAAAATCATCCACCGGTCGATCGAGCGCGATTGGCGCGACGTCTATGAATTCGCCGGCAAGCCGGAGAACATGCCGCTCTGGGCCTCCGGCCTTGCGAGCGGGCTCGATCCTGACGGTGCCGACTGGATCGCCGATGGCGCTCTTGGAAGAATCAGGGTGAGCTTCGTGCCTGCCAATGAATTCGGCGTGATCGACCATACGGTGACGATCGAATCCGGCCTCAGGGTCTATAATGCCCTGCGCATCGTACCGAACGGCGATGGCTGCGAGGTCATGTTCACGCTGCTGCGTCTGCCCGGCATGACCGACGCGCAGTTTTCCGCCGATGCCGCCCATGTCGAGAAGGATCTCGCCATGCTGAAAGCCCTGATGGAGAGATAGATGGCCGAGAAGACAGAAAACCAAGACCGCCGTATCGACTATGTCGAATTCAACGTCGCCGACATCGCTGCCGCCAAAGCCTTTTACGGCTCGGCCTTCGGCTGGCGCTTCACCGATTACGGCCCCAATTATTGCGAATTCGACGACGGCCGGCTGAAGGGCGGCTTTACCGATTTCGGACCGGTGCGGCCGGGCGGCGGCCCGCTGGTCGTCGTCTATGCCAGTGATCTGGAAGACGTGCTGACCTCAGTCGAAAGAGCCGGCGGCACGATCTGCCGGCCGATCACCGATTTTCCTGGAGGCCGCCGCTTTCATTTCCTCGACCGCGATGGCTACGAGCTCGCCGTCTGGGCGGCTGCTTAGCCAGACTACCCAAGGCAGCGATTGATCAGGCAGCACGACTGCATAATTCCTTAGATCGGAACGCGCTGTAGGCTGCCGACCGGGATCAAGCAGCCTGCGACAGCCGATCGAGATCCTCCATGACGAGCAGGGCGCCGATCACCGTGCCACCCGCATCGCGCAGCGGCGACATGCGACAGCGCACCTGCCGCGACCCGCCGCTGCCGGCCGAGCGCTCATAGGTATAGTCGATCTGGTCGCCGGCAAAACAGGCGTCGAGCTTATGTTTGGCGCATTCGGCAAACCGCTCCTCGCCGATGAATTCGGAAAGATGGCGGCCGATGAGCTCCATCGGCTTCCTGTTGAGATGGGCGCTGTTGGCTGGATTGGAATAAAGGTAGCGATAGTCCCTGGTCAGCACCGCCACGCGATCCGGCAGGCTTTCAAGGATTACCGCGTTGAGGAACTGTCCATTGTCGGTATCCGGCACATAGGCTGGCGGCGGCTCGATGCGCACATCCTGCGGCGAAGGCACGCGCCAGTCCGGCCCATGCGCCCCGAAATAGCGGTCGAGCAGATAGGAGAGCACCGACGTGTGCTCCGTGACGCTGGCGCTGTCGTCGGCATCCTGGCTGATCAGGTGGCTCACGAACTGCAGCTGCATATAGACTTCAAGCAGGTTGGTTGCCCGGCAGGCGAGGATTGCCTCGACCAGCGGCTCGACATTGCGGTCGAGCGCCGTGACGCGCTGGTCGTCGCCCAGGCGTATGGCGTCCTCGATTTGCACGCAACGTAAAGAAAAAGCTCGAAAAAGCTCCAGCAAGACGCCTCCCACTCCCATTGTCCCAAGAGACGAGTCCGAAACCTCACATGGCTGCATTTCCCAAAAATGCGCTTTCCGGTAGACATTATTCGCGTCCTGGTGGTGACGGATAACATGAAGTGCCCTCAGTTTCAATCCAAGCACACTTGCCGCTTTTTACCGCTGATAAATGAGGGTGGACGTTCTTGGAGCATGATGCCGAAAGTGTGAGCGGTTCTCGGGCGACATCGGGGTCTAATTATTTTCTGATCCTGATCTAAGGCGCGAGCGTCTGCTTGATCTGCCAACGGTCGTGATACCAGAGCCACTGTTCCGGATATTCCCGCACCCAGCTTTCCACCTTGTCGTTGAGCAGCTGGGCGGCGGCCGGCAGGTCGAGATTACCTGCGGCGTCGCGCGGCATATTCAGCCGCGGCTCGATTTCCAGCCGGTAGCGATTTCCGGGCAGACGGATGCAGCGCGCCGGATAGACCTCGCAGCCGAACTGGCGCACCAGCTTCGGCAGCAGAGGATTTGTCTTGACCTCGCGTCCGAAGAAGGTGCCCTTAAGCCCCTTGCGGAATTTCTGGTCGACCAGCACGCCCACCCCCTGGCCTGCTTCCAACTGACGGGCGAGCGCGAAGGACGAGCCTGCATGCGAGGGCACCAGCTTGCCCATGCGGGCGCTCCGGAAGTCGAACACCTTCTTGGCGACATAAGGATTATTCGGCGGCCGAAAGAGCACGGTGACGGTGAGCCCGAAGGCGGCGCCTGCAACCGGCAGGAGTTCGAAATTGGCGGTATGGCCGGTAAAGACGATGAAGGGGCGCGGATTGTCACGCAGGTCGAGGAAGATCGGGACGCCCGACACCTCCACCCTGCCCGGCTCCGACTTTTCGGGATCGTAGTCGAACAGTTGGTCCAGGAAGACGTATTCGGCAGCAAGTCGGCCCATATTGCCCCAGCTGGCGAGCGCGATCTCCTCGATCTCGGCCTCGCTCTTCTGAGGGAAGGCATTGCGCAGATTGGTCAGCATCAGTCTGTGGCGGCTGGTCAGCCGGCCGATGCGGCGCATCATCCTGTCGGCGAAGCGGATCGCGCCATCGGCCGGAAACAGCTTCAGGAAATTCAGGAAGCCGAACATCACCTGCGCCACCAGCCATTGCTGGAAATTCCTGAGCGCCAGAACGATCCGGGTGATGAACAGTTTCACGCGGTCAATCCATCTTCAGGATGATCTTGCCGAAGATCTGGCGCGATTCCATCCGCTCCAGCGCCCGGTCGATATCGCTGAAGCTGACCTCGGTATCGATGACGGGATGGACGAGCCCGCGGCCCATCTTCTGCATCGCATCCGCCATGTTCTCCATGCGGCAGCCGAAGGAGCCGAATAGCTTCAGTTGCTGCTGGAACAGCATCATCAGGTTCATCTCTGTGGAAACACCCGAGGTCGAGCCGCAGGTGACGAGGCGTCCGCCACGCTTCATGCAGAGCATCGAGCCCGCCCATGTGTCCTTGCCGACATGTTCGAAGACGACGTCGACGCCCTTCTTCTTGGTGAGTTTGCGCACCACCCCCTCGAAACGGTCGGTGCGGTAGTTGATGACGTGATCGGCGCCGAGCGCCTTGGCCTTCTCGATCTTGTCGTCCGAACCGACTGTCGTGATGACGGTGCAGCCGATCTTCTTGGCGAGCTGGATCGCAGCCGTGCCGATGCCGGAGCCGCCGGCATGGACGAGGATCGTTTCACCCGGCTCAAGCTTGGCATTGTCGAACAGCATATGCTCGACCGTGCCGAAGGTGACCGGAGCAAGCGCCGCGCCGATCGCGTCGACGCCGGGAGGGGCCGGCACCAGCAGGCGCGCCGGCAGGTTGACCTTCTCCTGCGCAAAGCCGTCGAGATGGAAGCCGTGCACGCCGGAGACATGTTCGCAGAGATTGTCGCGGCCTTCGCGGCAGGGACGGCAGAGGCCGCAGGTGCGCGCGCCGTAGATCGCGACCAGCTGACCGGGCAGCACGTTCGCCACACCTGGTCCGATCGCCTCGACGACACCGGAGGCTTCCGCACCGATGACCAGCGGCATCTTGCGCTTGGCGAATGCCATGCCGCGCCAGCCCCAGACGTCGATATGGTTCAGCGCGACCGCCTTGACGCGCAGCGTTACCTCGCCGGCGGCAGGCGCATCCGGTTCCGGCAGATCGGTGATCTCAAGTTTGCGGTCGTCGATCAGTTGCAAAGCGCGCATGGCAAAATCCCTCGCCCTGAAGGCGTTTTTCTTGTCTTGAAATTGTCGGAAACCGCTTAAGCCGGTTCGAGCGCCATGACAAGGCTGGCATTCTGCCCGCCGAAGCCGAAAGAGTTGGAAAGCACGGCCGAAACCTGGGCTTCGCGCTTCTTGTTCGGCACGACATCGAGAATGATCGACGGATCGGGATTGTTGTAATTGATCGTCGGCGGCAGCGTTCCGGTCAGCATCGTCTGCAGCGAGAACACCGCCTCGACGGCGCCCGCTGCGGTCAGCGTGTGGCCGATCATCGACTTGTTCGACGAGACCGGAATGCCGACCAGCTTCTCACCGAAGACGGCAGACATCGAACCATATTCCATCTTGTCATTCTCAGGCGTCGAGGTGCCGTGGGCATTGATATAGCCGATATCGCCCTCGCTCATGCCGGCATCGGCGAGCGCTGCGCGGATCGTCGCAATCGCCGGGCCGCCATCGGGCGACGACCGGGTGCGGTGGAAGCTGTCGGCCTTGTCGCCGGCGCCCTTCATGATGCCGAGCACCTTGGCGCCGCGGGCGACCGCTGATTCCAGCGATTCCAGCACCAGGGTCGCTGCACCTTCGGCGATGACGAAGCCGTCGCGATCCTTGCTGAACGGCTTGGAGGCCCTAGTCGGCGGATCGTTCTGTGTCGAAAGAGCTGATAGCAGCGAGAAGCGGATCAGCGCTTCGGCACTCAGCGAGCCGTCGGTAGCAACCGTCAGTGCCCGCGTCGTACGGCCCTGGCGGATTGCCTCGATGCCGAGCTGGATCGCGGTGACACCAGAGGCGCAGGCGGTCGACAGCGTGACCGGAAGGCCACGCGTACCGAACCGGTCGGCAAGCCGCTCGGAAATCGCGCCGAACAACGCTGCTTCATGGAAGGCCGGGTCCGGTCGCTGGCGCAGCGCCGTCAGGAAGCGCTCATAAGCGTCACCCGGATGGTCGGAGGCCGGTGAACGGTCGGCAAGTTCGAAGCGCGCGCTCCATTCCGGCTCGATCGGTGGAGCGGCGAGGAATAGCGGGCCATTGAAATCGCCGGACAGGCCGGCATCGGCCAGCGCCTCGATCGTCGTTTCGCGGGCAAAGGCATAGGAGCGCTCGACGGCGTTCGGCACCGGGATGCCGATGAAATCGACGGTGCCGGCGATCCGCGTCGACAGGCCCTCGGTCGGGAAGCGGTTGATTTCGTGGATGCCCGACGTGCCTGACGAAAGCGCTGCCCAGTTGTCGCTGAGGCCCTGGCCGAGCGAGGTGATGATGCCCATGCCGGTAACAGCCACGATCGGACGGCCGAGGTGATCTCTATAAGCGGAAGCTGTCATATCTCTCACTCCTCACGCATTTGCGGAAAGAACGGCAACGCCCTCGCCGCGCTGGTGTCCGACCGTGGTCACGACGGCGGCGGTGGCGCCTGCCCGCATCGGCGCCTCATGGGCGGCATCGAAGGGCGGAACCTTGGCCTTGCCGTCGACGGCAAGGGCTGCGAGCGCCAGACCCAGCGTGAACTGCGTCTCGATCGTGTGGCCGGTAACGCCGCCGAAGCCACGGATCGCAACGCCGGGCAATTGATGTTCGAGCACCGCCCGCTCGCGGGCGGCCAGATCGTGCATGCCGGTCGAGCCGGAAAAGATCGCCGTGCTTTCAGCGGCAAGCCCGGCTGCCGGCCCCAGAAGCCGCTCCAGCCGAACCTCGAGATTGCCGGAATTGCGGTTGCCGCGGTCACCCTCGACCGCATCGACGACGGCATAGATATGAGCGCCGCGGGCTTCGGCATGTTTGCGCGATTCCAGCACCAGGAAAGCGCCTGCCGAACCGGTGATCATGCCGCCGCCATCGCTCGGCTTGCGCGACCAGAGCGGCACCCAGTCGCCGCGCGCATGGGCGCCGATCGCTTCGGTGAGCAGGATCATGTCAGGCCGCTCGGCCGCGAAGGCGCCTCCAACAAGCGCATGCGAGGATTCGCCTGATTTGATGCGGTAAAAGGCTGTCTCGACGGCAGAAATGCCGGCCGCTTCCTCGCCCATGAAGGTGCGAGACGAGCCGGTGACCTTGTGCACGATCGAGATATTGCCGGCGAGCAGGTTGGAAAGCTGGGCGAGGAACAGTGTCGGCCTCAGCTCCGTCGTCAGCTTCTCGTTGAGCAGCAACTCACGGTCGTTGCGCTTCAGCGCCTCATCGACGATCAGTGTGTCGACATTGATGTCGCGCTCGCCGCCGCCGGCCGCCACGATCATATCCATCGTACCGCAAGCCTCGATATCGTCCTTGAAGCCGGCATCGTCGAGCGCAAGGCCGGCGGCGAAGACGCCGATGCGCTGCCAGTTCTCCATCTGGCGCTGGTCGCCGCGTTTGGCGATCTGCTGCGACCAGTCGATCTCGGGCAGCGGATGCACCGGATAGGGCTTGAACTTCTCGGTCTCGACGATCGCTTTCGGCGCGCTGGCGGCCGAAAGTAGCGCGATATGCGCATCCTTGCCGACGCCCTGACAGGTGACGATGCCGATGCCCGAGATGACGACGTCGTTTGCAGCCTTGCTCATCCAATCACTCCCTGCGCCGCGATCGCTTCGAGAAGCCCGATCTCGCCGGCACGTTTCTTCACGATATCGCCGAGCGGTACCTCGGAAAACGGCATGGTGCGCAGTTTCAACTGCGCATCGCAGACCTTCTTGCCGCCGCTGGTGATTTTAGCCTTGGTAACCGCGAAACCCGAACCGTCATGCTCCAACACCGCCTCGATGTCGAGCACGGCTTCCGGTTCGACGAAGGTGCGCATCTTGGCGCCGTCGACCGTCATCAGGAAGGGCATGGCGGCAAAATTGGTGACGGCAAGCACCAGCATGCCGGAGGCCTGGGCCATGGTCTCGATCAGCAGGACGCCGGGAACGAGCGGCATGCCGGGAAAATGACCCTCGAAGACGGGGCTCTTCGCCGGCACGACGGATCGCGCCTTAAGCGTGCCCTTCGTCAGGTCCACCGCTTCGACGCGATCAATCATCTGGAAATATTCCAGCAGCATTCGGATCCTCCGGCCCGACAGGCCAGATCCGCCCGCCGGTGACGCCTAAAGCGCGTCTGGTTCGCACGTTAGGTCTTTGTTTTTATGCATGCCGTTGTCCCAAAACCGCTGCGCACTTTTGGGCGGCATGCACTAGTTAGGAACGAAACCGCCCGGCCGCCATATTCATGGCGGCAGGGCGTTCAAAAAAGACGGTTATGTCGCTCAGGCCTTGGCCGCTTTGAGCTCGTCGATCTTGGCGCAGAGGTTCTTCAGCACGAAGTATTCTTCGGTAGAAACCTTGCCTTCGTTGACTTCCTGCGTCCACTTTTCGAGCGGGATCTTGATGCCGAATTCCTTGTCGATTGCAAAGACGATGTCGAGGAAATCGAGGCTGTCGATACCGAGGTCGTCGATCGTATGGCTCTCCGGCGTGATCGTCGCGCGGTCGATCTCGCTGGTTTCTGCAATAATGTCGGCAACTTTATCGAATGTAGCGGTCACGCGCTGTACCTCATGAAATGACGATTTAAACCCCCTCATAGGCAAATCCATTTCAAAAGCCAATGCTTTCGTCCCGGCACTATGGCAATTTGTCGATCGGGTGTTGCTTAAACAGCAATGGAATGCCGGCCTTTGCCGTCACCCGAACAGGCGTCGGGGCGGAAGGCGAGGCCTCTGTGGAAGGCCCGCCGCGCCGGCAGATCGGAGAAGCCGTCCGAATCTAACCCATGGATGGCCTCGCACCGGAGCAAGCGCGGTTCCCGACAAAACCCGCGGGCGGGTACGCTTTGATCTAGATCAAACAGCCATCTCGGCGAAATTGATAATCCTCAAGCGGCGCTGGGGCATGCGGGGCATGCGGGGCATGCCGGACGCGCCAGTCGTGCCAGCCAGACGAGGATTTCAAAAGGGATCAGGACATGGATGTTGCCCGCAGTGAATTTTTCGAGACCGGCACTCCCGTCGCTTGCACTTCCTGCCAGGCGCGACACGGAGTCGTCTGCGGCGCTCTGTCGAAAGGTCAATTGAGGGAGCTCAACCGCCACTCTCTGCGCCGGAAGATCGAAGCCGGCTGCGAGATCATCGCCCAGGGGTCGGAAAGCTCTTTCTATTCGAACATCATGCGCGGGGTGATGAAACTCTGCAAGGTGATGCCGGACGGGCGCCAGCAGATCGTCGGCCTGCAATTCGCCCCCGATTTCGTCGGCAGGCCCTTCGTGCGCGAAAGCACGCTGTCGGCCGAGGCTGCGACCGATTCCGAAATCTGCGTCTTCCCGCGCAACCTGCTCGACCGCATGATATCGGAGACGCCGGAGCTGCAGCGCAGCCTGCACGATCAGGCGCTGAAGGAGCTGGATGCCGCGCGCGAATGGATGCTGACGCTCGGCCGGCGCACCGCCGAGGAGAAGGTCGCAAGCCTGCTCCACCTCATCGCCACCCACGCCGAACCGCAAACGGCCACAAGCACCGCCTTCGACCTGCCGCTATCCCGCGCCGAGATCGCCGACTTCCTCGGGCTGACGATCGAAACCGTCAGCCGTCAGATGACCAGGCTGCGCAAGATCGGCGTCATTCGCATCGAGAATTTCCGACATATCATCGTCCCCGACATGGATGAACTGGAGCGGATGATCAGCGCATAAGAGGGATCAGCGCGGCGTATAACCCGTTGGGTTAGCGCGGCGTATAACCTGTTCGGTTAGCGCGTAATGACCACGCGGGTATTGGCAAGGCCGGCCTGCCGCGCCAGCGAGAAGAACTGGGCGGCATTGTCCGGATGCAGGCGAACACAGCCATGCGAGGCCGGCCGGCCCAGGCGCCTCAGGTCGAAGGTGGCGTGAACGGCATAACCGCCGTTGAAGAACACAGCGTACGGCATCGGCGCATTGTCGTATTTCCTGGAGCGGTGATCGCGCGACAGCCACTTGGCGCTCCATGAACCCGTCGGCGTGACGTAGCCATTGCGCGCGGTCGAAACCTTCCAGCGATACTTGACGAAGCCGTTCTCGGAAACAGTCATCGTCTGCTTGCCGATGCTGATATTGGCGACCAGCGTTGCTGCCTGAGCGGCAACAGGAGAAAACTGCAGCAATAAACTTGCGGCCGCAGCCGCCAAAATCGTCTTCATCATAGCCCCTCTTCGAACTCGCGCAGATTAATTGCGCCCTCACGAAAGAGAGACTACGGCAATACTTATTAGATTGCTTTAATCCGAATGGTAATCACAATTTTAACGGCGCATCGCAGCAAGCGGATGCGCCGCAGGCTTATTGAAGCTTGCGCTTCGCCCCAGCCTGATTGAGCCCTTGGTAGGCCTTGTTCATCTTCTCGCGGATCGAGGCCATGGTGCCGAGATTATGGCCGCAGGCGGCACAGGTGATGATGTCGGTCTCCCGGATCTCGGGACGCTCGAACTTCATCTTGGTGCTCTTGCACTTCGGGCACGGTAATTCAACCTGAACTGTCATCGCTCTGCTTCCGGTCTGGTGGAGGTAGGAGGCGTTTCGCATAAACGTTTGAGTGGGAGCTGTCTACCAAGGCGTGATCGTACCCTGCCGCCTCTACAGAAAACACAAGAAAAGCCCGAACGTAACACCGGCGAGCACCATGCAGCTGGCATAGAATACCGATACGCCATCCTCGATGTCGCCTGAGGTCGCCACGTCGCGACCGGTGTCGTTGATCATCGGTTCGCGCACGATGACGCCGCCATAGATGCGCGGGCCGGCGAGCTGGACATTCAGCGCGCCTGCCATGGCCGCCTCCGGCCTGCCGGAGTTCGGCGAACGGTGCAGGGCCCCGTCGCGCATCGCGACCCGGATCGCCTCGCGCCCGGCGCTTGTTCCCCGCCGGATCCAGGCGCCGGCGGCGATCAGCAGGATAGAGAGCCGGGCGGCCGGCCAGTTGGCGATATCGTCGAGTCGGGCGGCCGCCCAGCCGAAATCGATATATTTTTCCGACTTGTGGCCGATCATCGAATCCGCCGTGTTCAGCATCTTGTAGGCGAAGAGCCCTGGCAGGCCGAAGACGGCATACCAGAGAGCCGGCGCCACGACGCCGTCGGAAAAATTCTCGGCAAGGCTTTCGATCGCCGCGCGGCAGACGGCTGGCTCATCCAGCGTCTCGGGATCGCGTCCGACGATGCGGGAAACGGCGGTCCGCCCGCCGGCAAGCCCCTCGTCGCGCAAGGCGACGGCGACGGCCGCGACGTGATCGGCAAGGCTTTTCTGCGCCAGGAAGATCGCCACCAGCCCGGTCTCCAGCAAGATGCCGGCAAGGCCGAACAGCGCGAAGAACCGGTTGAACACGAAGCCTGCGGCTATCGCCACCAGAAGCAGCGCCAGGATGGCGGCGATACCGTTCATTCGGCGTTGCGAGCCGGTGAGACTTTCCGGGTTGAGCTGCCGGTCGGCATAAGAGATCGCCGCGCCGAACATGACGACGGGATGCGGCATCCGCGACCACAACCATTGCGGATCGCCGGCGATCCGGTCGAGCAGCAGCGCCAGAAGCAGTACGAGAAGGTTTTCGTCGATCGTCATCGCTCAAATCTCTGAAGGGCTTCGCTAAGCCGCCTGTCGGCCGCCGGAGCGGGCGTCAGCCCGAAACGCAGCCAATCCGGCGCATAGTCGAACTTGCGGACGAGAATATGATGGCGGCAGAGATGCGTGTAAATGTCGCCGGCTTTCGCATCGGCGACAAGGGTGAAGAGCGCTGTTCCTCCAGCCATCCGCAACCCCGCGCCCTTCAGCACTGCATGCAGGCCGGCGCTGCGCTCGTCGATGCGGCCGCGAATCGGAGAAACATCCGAGCGCAGCAGCGAACCCGCAATCGAAAGAGCCGGGCCGGAGACCGCCCAGGGACCGAGCCAGTCTTCGAAACGCGCGAGAATATCATCCCGCGCAATCGCAAAACCGAGCCGTAGGCCGGCAAGCCCGAAGAACTTGCCGAAAGAGCGGAAGATGATCAGGTTCGGAAGCTGCTGCGCCCGGGATGCGAGGCTGAGCGCCGGATCGGTATCACCGAAGGCCTCGTCGACGACGAGAAGCCCGCCTGCTGCCTTCATCCTGTCGTGCAGGGCAATCAGTGTTTCGGCCGGCCATGCCAGTCCGTCGGGATTGTTCGGATTGACGACGACAGCCAGCCGATGCTCGATCCCGATCGCGGCAACATTATCGACCGCGTCGACGGTAAAACCGGCCGAGGTCAAGGCACGCGCATACTCGCCATAGGTCGGCGATACCACGGCAACCTTGTTGTCCGTCACGGCAACCTTGTTGTCCGTCACGGCAACCCTGTTGTCCGTCACAGCGACTCGGTCGTCCGTGACGTCAACCAGCCTACCCTCGACCAGACGTGGCAGAAGCTGAATCACCGATTGCGTGCCTGGCACCGGCAGCGGCAGGATCTCACCGCTGCCGTAATGATCGCGCGCCGCACGCCTCGCCGCCTCGACCAGATGCCTGTCCGGCAGGCGATGCCAGGCCCTTGCCGAAATATCCGGCAGCGCGACGGGGCACGGATTGATGCCTGTGGAAAGATCGAGCCAGTCTTCCGGCCTGCCGCCGAAGGTAGCGGCAGCCGCGGTGATGCCGCCGCCGTGAACGATCGGTGCGCTCATCCTGCCGCTCCGGCAAGATCGATCAGATGCATGTAGGAGCCTGCCACCTGGTCGCGCCTGAGACCGGCGGCACCCAGATCGGTTCCGAGCGCATCCTGCACCTGAAAAAGCCGCTTGCCCTGGCCCTCGGAGACGACGGTGGAATAGTGGAATTCATGCGCCGTCATCATTCGCGCGAAAAAGGCGCCGTCGAGTGGCACAACGCGGCGATAACCCAGATGGCGTTTCCGCTCGGCATAACTGGTGACGACCGGCAGCAGGCCGAGCATCTGATGACGCTTGCCCTCCGCGTCGATCAACCCGTCGCCAAGCACCATGTAGCCGCCGCACTCGCCGTAGATCCGGATGTCGCGCGCTGCCGCATCGAGCATGCCGGCGCGGAAATTCTGCGCCTCTGCCAGCCGTCCGGCATGCAGCTCGGGATAACCGCCGGGCAGATAGATCGCATCGGCATCCAAAGCCGGCGGCTCGTCGGCGAGCGGCGAGAAAAAGGAGATCGCAGCACCCCGGCGGCGCCAGCCGAGCAGCATATGCTCGTAGGAAAAGGCAAAGGCGATGTCGCGCGCCACTGCAATCCGAGCACCCAGCGGCGGCAGTCGGTCGATATTGGCCGCCGACGGACGATTGAGACCCTGCTTTGCAATGCGCAGCAGGAATTCGAAATTGCATTCCTCGGAGACCGCATCCGCCGCATGATCGATGAATGCGTCGAGCGTGGCATGTTCGCCGGCCTGGACGAGGCCGAGATGGCGCTCCGGCAGGGAAAGCGCCTTGTCGCTGCCGATGACGGCGATGACAGGCATACGGATCGCTTCGAGCGCCTGTCGCAGCATCGCTTCGTGCCGGTCGCTGCCGACCTTGTTGAGGATGACGCCGGCGACGCGGACATCGGCACGGAAACCGGCAAAACCCGAAACCAGCGGCGCGACCGACTGCGACATGCGCGAGGCATCGACGACGAGCACCACGGAAAGCCCGAGCTGGGCGGCGAGATCGGCCGCCGTTCCCTTTCCGTCGGCCGCCCCGTCGAAAAGCCCCATCATCGCCTCGATGACGAGGATGCGGTCGCCGGAACGGTGAAGGGCGGCATTGGCCGAGATCAGTTCCGGGCGCATTGCCCAGGGATCGAAATTCAGGCAGAGCGTGCCGCTTGCGGCCGCATGGAAGGCGGGATCGATATAGTCAGGGCCGGCCTTGCCGGGCGCGACCGCGATGCCGCGCCGGCGAAGCGCCCGGAGCAGACCGAGCGTCACCGTCGTCTTGCCGGCGCCGGAGGATGGTGCTGCAATCAGGAGGCCGCTCATGCCCGCACCTTGCCGGACCGGCGGAATGGATCGGGTTGCAGGCGCCGCCCCGCCAGCGCACCAAGCCAGTCGAGCGAGGCTCGGAGCCGCACCACTTCACCGACAACGACCACCGCCGGCGGCTCCAGGCCGGAGACAGCGACGGCCTCGGTCGCCTCTCCGAGCGTTGTTTCCAACACCTGCTGCCGGCCGGTCGCTGCATTGCAGACGAAGGCGACGGGCTCGGTCGGCAGCCGGCCGGCGGCGATGAGATTGGTGCTGATCTCGGCGATATGCTTCATCGCCATGTACATGACGATGACGGGCGAGCCTCGGCCGATCGCCTCCCAGTTGATTCTGTCGGGCACGATGCCCGAGGAATCATGGCCGGTGAGGAAGGTCACGGCATGGTTGATGTCGCGATGCGTCACCGGAATGCCGGCATAGGCGAGCCCGCCGATGCCGGCGGTGATGCCGGGCACGATGCGGAAGGGAATGTTGTGCTCGACCAGCGTCAACGCCTCCTCACCGCCGCGGCCGAACACGAAGGGATCGCCGCCCTTCAGCCGCAGCACCTTCTTGCCGGCGCGCGCCAGCTCCACCAGCCGCAGCGAAATGTCGCGCTGTTTCGCCGAAGGCTTGCCGCCGCGCTTGCCGGCATATTCCACCAGAGTTTCCGGCCGCGCCAGCGCCAGGCATTCCTCGTTGACCAGCGCATCGTGGACGATGACGTCGGCCTCGAAAAGCCCCTTGGCGGCGAGCAGCGTCAAAAGCCCGGGATCGCCGGGACCGGCGCCGACGAGCCAGACGTTGCCCGGCTCAAGCACCGGAAGATGGGAGAATGCGGCATCGATCATCTTGCTGATCTAGGCCCCGCAAAGGGCAAGGTCAACGCCGCGCCCATCACCTCACTTGAAGTTGCTGAGATGATCGTGACTCACTTTGTGAACAGGCGGATTCGATTGTACAGAAAAGCCGCGCAACAATATGAATATATTAGAATATCACCCAGAACGGTCAGCCACGGCACGGACTGCTGACAAAGTCGGCCAACTTCTCTTTCGTCATGCTCGGGCTTGTCCCGAGCATCTGCAGCCGGTGCAGCACGTCCTCGGCACAAGGGCCGAGGATGACGCCGACTAAAGAACGAGGCCTGTCGATGCTGCCGGCCTTCAGTTAGTCAGGCTGCAAGCAGTGTATTGCGAATGAGGTCGAGGACCCTCTCCGACTCGATGCCGGTGCAGACGACCTGGCTCGGCAAGCCATCCCAGGCGCCATCAGGCGGAAAATGCCGCCCATCTCGCCTGACGATCGTCTGGCCATCGGCGATGCCGCCGCAGACGACACGCACCGCACCCGATATCGACGAGAACAGCTCCGGCGCCACGGCATAGACGCAGGCGCAGCTGTCATGCACCATCATGCCGTCTTCGACCGCATGCTTGTAGAAATCGATGTAGGACTGCGAGAGTGCATCGAGCTGCTTGACCGCCTTGTCACCCCTAGCTGCCATTTCGCCGAGATAGCTGCGGCTCATCGTGGTGATCGCGGTGACGTCGAGGCCGATGACGGCCACCTTCCACGGCGCGGTCATGACGATGTCAGCGGCCTCGGGATCGCCATGAATATTGGCCTCGGCGACCGGCGAGACATTGCCCGGCACATAGAAATTGCCGCCCATGATGACGACGTCCTTGGCCAGCGTCGCAATCTCGGGGTCTTCCTTCAGCGCCAGCGCCAGATTGGTCATTCGGCCAACGGCAACGAGTCGCACTTCGCCCGGATGGGCGCGCACCGTGTCGATGATGAAGCGATGCGCCGGGCGCGGATCGAGCGGCAGGTCGATCGTCTCCGGTACGTCGATATCGCCGAGGCCGTTATCACCATGCACCATGGCCGGCCATGGCCGCTCCGCCCGCGCGGAATCGATGGTGACACTGGCGCCCTTGGAAACGGGTGCCGGAATATTCCATTCGCGCTTGAGGAAGAGCGCATTGCGCGTCGTCGTCTCGACCGAGGCGTTGCCGAAGACCGTGGTGATGCCGAGAAGGTCGATTTCGGGATGGCGATGCAGGAAGAGAAGCGCCATGGCGTCGTCGACGCCAGGGTCGGTGTCATAAATGACCTTGTGCATGAGATATCCTCTAGATGTGAACCGTGAGGCTGCCGGACGGCGCCGCGAATTGCCGCCACCATAACGTCCACTAGGCTTTCTGCAACCCGCTGCGGGCAACTGCCGCCGTCGCATGTGCAGATTTGATCTTGGCGACAGCAAGCTCGGCATCCGGCCCCGCAGCCGCCAGCGCAGCTGCCTCGGAGACCCCATGGCAGCCGACGTGGGCAAAGACGATCGCGGAGGGATTCGCCAGCCGCGGCGTCTCCTCCTCCAGCCGCAGCGCGCCGAAGAACACGGCAGGCACGGAAAAATGCGCGGCAACGGCAAGGATCGCCGGCTCCAGTCTTCGGCTGTCGATCGAGGCAATGGCTGTGAGTTCCGCCGCGCCGATAGCGGCTACGTCGAGCGCCTCGATCGCAAGCGCCAGCACCTCGGCAGGCGGCGTCCCGCGCTCGCAGCCGAGGCCGAGCACGTGGCGCCTCGCCGTATCGAAAGAGATATCGCTCATGGAAACCGTCAAATACGCCCTGCCCATGTCTTTGCAGCCATTGCAGCTTGGGGCGGCAAATGCAACAAGGCCGTCCGAAATCCCCGCCCGGAATACCACCTTGCCCGATATCGCCTTCCATCTGCTTCTGCCGCTCTGCGCAGCGGCTTTCTTTGCCGGGTTCGTCGATTCCATTGCCGGCGGCGGCGGCCTCATCACCGTCCCCGTCATGCTGATCGCGGGCATTCCGCCGCTCCAGACCCTCGGCACCAACAAGGTGCAGTCCCTCTTCGGCGCGGCCTCGGCCACGATCGCCTATACAAGGGCCATGTGCAGCTTGCGGAACAATTGCCGAGGCGCTGATGGCTGTCATGGGCGGTTCGACCATCTTCCATTACCTCTGGCGTAATTGATAAGGTGCATCGCCTTCCCGCATGATCGGACTGCCTGGAACTGACGGGCGATCAAAAGGAGATGACCCGATGAACGACGCAAACACCAACGCAGAGCGCTATCTCGCCATCTGGAATGAGACGGATGCCGTTCGCCGTCGCGCTCTGATCGCCGAGAGCTGGAGCAAAGCCGCCACCTATATCGACCCACTTATGCGCGGCGAAGGCCATGAGCAGATCAATTCGCTGGTCGAGGCGGTACAAAGCCGCTTCCCCGGCTTCCGCTTCGCCCTGATCGGGGCGGCCGACGGCTACGGCGACAACCTGCGCTTCTCCTGGGGCCTAGGCCCGGAAAACGGCGATGCGCTAATCAAGGGCACGGATTTCGCCGAACTCGAAGGCGGCAAGCTGAAATCCGTCCGCGGTTTCATAGATTTGCTGCCGGAAGCCGCCTGATGACGCCGACCGCCCGCTCCCTTGGAGACCATCTGCGCGAATGGCGCCAGCGCCGCCGCATGAGCCAGCTCGACCTCGCGCTGGAGGCGGAGATCTCGCAGCGGCATCTGAGCTTCATCGAGAGCGGGCGCTCGACACCGAGCCGCGACATGCTGCTGCATCTTGCCGAACGGCTCGACGTGCCCCTTCGCGATCGGAACCCGCTGCTGCTTGCGGCGGGTTTCGCTCCTGTTTTTGCCGAACGCGCGCTCGACGATCCCGCATTGGAACCGGCACGTCGCGCCATCGACATGGTGCTGAAAGGGCACGAGCCCTTCCCAGCAATCGCCGTCGACCGCCATTGGACACTCATCGCGGCCAATGCGGCCATCGCTCCGCTGCTCTCAGCCGTCTCCGACCAGTCTCTGCTCACACCACCCGTCAACGTACTGCGCCTCAGCCTGCATCCACAAGGATTGGCGCCCCACATCAAAAACCTTTCCGAGTGGCGCGCCCACCTTATCGGCAGGCTGCGCCAGCAGTTATCGGCTTCGGGCGATCCAATGTTGGACAAGCTTTTGAAGGAGTTGCTGTCCTATCCAGCGCCTAAAACTGCTGGCGAGGTCCATACCGACTATGCCGGCATCGCCGTTCCCCTTCAGCTTTCAACCAAGGCCGGCTTGCTTTCCCTGATCTCGACGACGACTGTCTTCGGCACGCCCGTCGAAATCACTTTGTCGGAACTCGCGGTCGAATCCTTCTTCCCGGCGGATGAGGAAACGGCTGCCATCCTGCGCAGCCTCGCACTCAACTGACCGCCTCAGAACTCCACGCCCGGTTGACCCTTGATGCCGGAGCGGAAGGGGTGTTTGACGAGCTCCATCTCGGTCACCAGATCGGCGATTTCGATCAATTCTTCCTTGGCGTTGCGCCCCGTCAGCACGACATGCGTCATATGGGGCTTCTCGCTCTTCAGAAAGGCGACGACTTCGTTGATGTCGAGATAGTCGTAGCGCAGCGCGATATTGATCTCGTCGAGCAGCACCATGGAATTGCGCTCGTCCCGGATCAGTTCCTTGGCCTTTTCCCAGGCGGCCGCCGCTGCGGCGACATCGCGGGCACGGTCCTGCGTTTCCCAGGTGAAACCCTCGCCCATCGTGTGGAACTGGCAGAGATCGGAGAAATGCTTCTCGATCAGGTCGCGCTCGCCGGTCCACATCGCGCCCTTGATGAACTGCACAACGGCAGACGGCTTGCCATGGGCGATGTGGCGGAAGATCATCCCAAAGGCAGAAGAGGACTTGCCCTTGCCCTTGCCCGTATGAATGATGATCAGGCCCTTGCCATCGGTCTTGGTGGCCATGATCTTGTCGCGCGCGGCCTTCTTCTTGGCCATCTTCTCGGCGTGGCGCGCATCGTCCTTGCCTGACCCGGCTTCTGGAATTTCGCTGTCGGGGGTTTCGTCGCTCATTGGTTCACCTCATTCTGTTGTCTCTTGGTCAGCTCGAACCGGGCCGAATTGCTGCGCGGCGTCCAGAGGCTGCGGTCGATCGCCTCCAGCAGCCGCTCTCTCATCTCGTCGAATGCTGCCGGGTTCTTCTCGATCATGAAGCCGGCGACGGCGGGATCGGCGACGAAGGCCTGGTAGACCGCCTCGAAATGATGTTCGCCGACTGCGCCCGTCGTCGCCGAAAAGGCGAAGAGATAATCGACGGTGGCGGCGATCTCGGCTGCACCCTTGTAGCCGTGACGCATGACGCCCGCGATCCATTTCGGATTGACGACGCGCCCACGCACGACCCGGCCGATCTCCTCTTCCAGCGAGCGGATCACCGGCTTTTCCGGTCTGGAATGGTCGTTGTGATAGATCGAGGGGCGCGCGCCGGCGAGCTGTTCGGCCGCCGCCGCCATGCCGCCCTCGAACTGGTAGTAGTCGTCGCTGTCGAGCAGATCGTGCTCGCGATTGTCCTGGTTCTGAATGACTGCCTGCACCGAACGCAGCCGCTCCTCGAACAGGCCGCGCTCGGCCTTGCCCTCCTCGCCGGCACCATAGGCATAGCTGCCCCAGACGAGATAGGCCTCGGCAAGGTCGGCGCGCCGCTCCCAGCCCTTTTCGTCGATCAGTGCCTGTAGTCCGGCGCCGTAGGCGCCGGGCTTCGAGCCGAAAACGCGGTAGCCCGCCCGACGCTTTGCCGAGACTTCGTCGAGGCCGGCAGCACCAAGCCTTGCTGTCTCGCCGCACATGCGCATTGCGATCGGATTGTCGGCCTCGTCCTCTTCAAGCGCGCCGACGGCACGGATCGCCTTGTCGAACAGCGCGATCTGCTCGGGAAAGGCATCGCGGAAGAAGCCGGAGATCCTGAGCGTCACGTCGACGCGCGGCCGCCCGAGCATCGCCGGCGGAATGATCTCGTAGCCGGTGACACGGCGCGAGCTCATGTCCCAGAGCGGCTTGACGCCGATCAGCGCCAGCGCCTGGGCGATATCGTCGCCGCCAGTGCGCATGTTTGACGTGCCCCAGGCCGTCAGCCCGAAGGAAACAGGCCACTCACCGTGATCCTGCACATAGCGGCGCACCAGCAGCTCCGCCGATTTCTTGCCAAGCTCGTAGGCCGCCGGCGTCGGGACGGCGCGGCTGTCGACCGAGTAGAAATTGCGACCCGTCGGCAGCACATCGGGCCGCCCCCGCGTCGGCGCACCGGAAGGGCCGGGCGCCACGAAGCGGCCGTCGAGACCGGCGAGCAGGCCGGCGATCTCGGCGGGGCCGCAGGCGAGGATCGAGGGTTTGAGACGGGTTTTGATCTCGGAGAGTACGGCCCGCGTCGCTTTCCAATCTTCGGGGCATTCCGTCTCACTGGAGACGAACTTTGCAGCGAGCAGTTCGATGCGTTCGACAGTGTCTCCGTGGGTCCGCCATGGGGCATCGAGAACATCCGCGAGGACATCAGAACGCGGGCCGGTCCAGACGGCGGCCATGTCACAATCGAGAGGGTCGAAGGAGGAGGCGCCCCCCTCTGTCCTGCCGGACATCTCCCCCACAAGGGGGGAGATCGAGGATGAGAGGCCTCGCTCAATCTCATGCGTCGAAGGTGCGGCATCTTCAAACGGTTCTTTGTCGGGAAGCCCAAGCGACTTGCCGATCTCCCCCCTTGTGGGGGAGATGTCCGGCAGGACAGAGGGGGGTATCCCGCGCACGCCGCCGTCCAAGCCCGCATCCGCCGCGATCGCCCGCTGCAAACTCGCATCCCCACCCTCACCAAGCCCACGCGGCACCCGCGCCAGCGCCACGGTCAGGTCCGTCAGCAGCCGCCCCTCGGGCGACACGCCGAACACATGCAGCCCATCGCGGATCTGCATTTCCTTGAGGTCGCAGAGATAGGCGTCGAGCTTCTTCAGCGCCTCGCCTTCGCTTTCGCCCTTGGCGATACCGGCATCCCGGTCGAGACCGATATCGGTCACGAGATCGAGAATCTGGCGGCTGAGCAGGCGGATACGGCGGGGATCGCCGCCGGACGCCTCGTAATATTCGTCGACCAGCGCCTCCAGATCCTTCAGCGGCCCGTAGCTCTCGGCCCGCGTCAGCGGCGGCGTGAGGTGGTCGATGATGACGGCCGCACTTCGGCGCTTGGCCTGCGTGCCCTCGCCCGGATCGTTGACGATGAAGGGATAGAGGTGTGGCAACGGCCCGAGGATCGCCTCGGGATAACAGCTTTCCGACAGCGCCAGCGCCTTGCCGGGCAGCCATTCGAGATTGCCGTGTTTGCCCATGTGGATGATCGCATGGGCGCCGAACTCGCGGCGCAGGAAAGCATAAAAGGCGAGATAACCGTGCGGCGGCACGAGATCCGGCGAATGATAACTTTCCTTCGGATCGATATTGTAGCCGCGCGCCGGCTGGATGCCGACGAGCACCTCGCCGAAACGGGCGAAAGGCAGGGCGAAGACGCCCTCGCGAAAATACGGATCGTCTTGCGGATTGCCCCAGCGAGCTCTCACCTCATCCTGAATCTTATCGGGAAGAGATTCCAGGAAGCTGTTGTACAGACTCAGGGAAAGCGTCTCGCGGATGATCTTTCCATCGGAACCGGAATTGGTCGGCCCTTCCATCAGATGCCGGATCAGCGCGTCGCCGTCGGCCGGAATGTCAGCGACCGGATACCCCGCCGCCCGCATGGCGCGAAGCACCTCGATGGTGCCTTCAGGCGTATCCAAGCCGACGCCATTGCCGAGCCGACCGTCGCGGTTCGGATAGTTCGCCATGACGAGCGCAATGCGCCGGTCGCCGGCGGAAGTCTTCCGCAGCCGTGCCCAATTGGCGGCAAGCTCCGCCGTATAACGTACCCGGCCAGCATCCGGTTCGCTCGCGACAATATTCGTCTCGACGGCAGCATCGTAGCGCGCCGCCGTCTTGAAGGAGATCGCCCGCGCCAGCACCCGGCCATCGACTTCAGGCAGCGCCACGTTCATGCCGAGATCGCGCGCCGACAAACCCTGTGAGGAAGCGAGCCATGCCTCCCTCGACGAGGCCGACAAGATCGCCTGCAACACGATCGCCTCATTCGCCTCCAGCACCGTCGGCTGCCGGTCCGCACCCGGTGCCGAGACGGCAAAGCCGGTCGTATTGATGACGACATCGGGTTTCAGCGCCGAAAACACGCTTTCAAGAATGCCTGTAGAAACCGAATCCTTGAGGCTATAGGCAAAGACCGGCAGCGGGCGGAGGCCGAGTGTCATCAACGCTTCGATCAGAGCTTCGATCGGCCCGGTCTCGCCGCTTTGGACGAGGGCGCGGTAGAAGCTGATGGCGACGATGGGGGATGCCTGTTGCGTCGAGTTCTTAGTACCCCCCTCTGTCCTGCCGGACATCTCCCCCACAAGGGGGGAGATCGGCAAGTCGCTTGGGCTTCGCACAAAAGAAACGTTGGAGGATGCCGTGCCTTCGGCCGAGGAGATGGAGCGAGACCTTTCATCCCTGATCTCCCCCCTTGTGGGGGAGATGTCCGGCAGGACAGAGGGGGGTGCCACACCCAAAGGCGCACCCTGGAGCGAAGCAACAACCCGCCGCCACTCCTCAACCCCGATCAAACCCCGCCCCGGCCACCAGATGCCGGCCTTCATCAGCGGCACGGCCGGCGCCGGCTTCTCGGCGCCCGACAGCGTCGCCTCGGCATAGTCGAGAAAGGCCCGCGCGTTGGCATCGCCGCCCTCGATCAGATAGGCCCAGAGCGCGTTGAGATCGTCCAGATCAATATTGGAGAAAGGCACCAGCCCCGCATCCGGCCTGGCGTCACCCGGCAGCACCGCGATCAGTGCCCCGGCGCGCGCTGCTGCCGCATGCAGCGCCTCCAGCGCATAATGAAAGTAGCTGGCGCCGCCGAGTGCGCGCACGATGATCAGCTTGGCATGCCGCGCCGTGCGCTCGACATAGGTGTCGACCGACATCGGGTGCTTGAGGCTCATCAGGCTGGCGAGCCGGAGCGAAGGTCCCGCCCCGCGATCGCGATGGGCGGCCGCGATCGCGGCAAGCTCGCTGTCGGCCGCCGACAGGAACAGGATATCGCCCGGCGTCTGCCCGAGGTCGATTGCCTCCTCGCCGTCGCTGATCGTTCCCTGTTGAGCCAGAAGCAGATGCATCGGGTTACGCCAGCGCTTCGATCGCCGCCCTCACCGCGCCCTCGTCCATTTCGTGCAGGCCGATGACGACGAGGCGCGTGGCGCGCTTTTCGCTCGCGCCCCAGGCGCGGTCGAAATAATGGTCGATGCGGCTGCCGACAGCCTGGAGCTGCAGGCGCATCGGCTTGCCGGAGACATCGACGAAACCTTTGAGGCGCAGCACATCATGGGCGGCAATGATGCTCTTTAGCGCTTCGACGAAGCCGGCGGAATCGGCAATGGGTCCGAGTTCGACGACGAAGCTGTCGAATTCGTCATGGTCGTGCGGCGCACCGTCCTCGTGTTCCAGCTCGTGATGCGACTTGCGATTGGCGACATCGTCCTCCGTGCCGATGCCGAGGCCGAGCAGAATGCCGGCCGACACCTCGCCATTCCGTGCCTCGATCATGACGGGCTTGCGGACGGTGCGGGAGGCGACCTCGTCGCGCACCCTGACAAGGCCCGCCGCGTCGATCAGATCGGTCTTGTTGAGCACGATCAGATCGGCGCAGGTGAGCTGGTCCTCGAACAGCTCCTCGATCGGGCTCTCATGATCGAGCGATTCATCCTCGGCCCGGCGCGCATCGACGGCATCGTGATCGTCGGCGAAACGGCCGGCGGCAACGGCAGCGCTGTCGACCACCGTGATAACTCCGTCGACGGTCACTTGCGTACGAATGTCAGGCCAGTTGAAGGCGGCGACCAGCGGCTGCGGCAAAGCAAGGCCCGAGGTCTCGATGACGATATGGTCAGGACGCTGTTCGCGCTCGAGGAGCTTGGTCATCGTTGGAATAAAATCATCGGCGACGGTGCAGCAGATGCAGCCATTGGTCAGCTCGATAATGTCGTCCTCGGTGCAATTCTCCGCACCGCAGCCCTTCAGCACGTCGCCGTCGACGCCGAGATCGCCGAATTCGTTGATGATCAACGCAATCTTCTTGCCGCCGGCATTGGTGAGCAGGTTGCGGATCATCGTCGTTTTGCCGGCGCCGAGGAAGCCGGTGATGACGGTTGCGGGAATCTTCTGCTGGTTCATGGACTTAACCCTTCATTTTCAGCGGCAGGCCTGCCGCGATGAAATAAACTTCAGCGGCCTTCGCCGCGATCGATTGGTGCAGCCGGCCGGCATGATCGCGAAAATCCCGCGCCATGCGATTGTCGGGCACGATGCCGAGACCGACCTCATTGGAAACGAAAACGAGCCGCGCTTTCGCGGCGGGCAGGAAATCGGCAAGGGCGGCGAATTCCGCCGCCATGTTCCGCTCCTCCATCATCAGATTGGTGACCCAGAGCGTCAGGCAATCGATCAACACGATGCGACCTTCGCCGTCGATTGCAGCGAGCTTGCCGACCAGATCGAGCGGCTCTTCATGCGTTGTCCAAGACGGGCCCCGGTCGGCCCGGTGTTGGGAGATGCGAGCCTGCATCTCCTCGTCCCAAGCGCGGCCGGTCGCGATATAGTGGCGATCGAGACCGGTCGCCGTCACGAGGTCTTCGGCGACACGGGATTTGCCGGAACGTGCGCCGCCGAGGATGAAGGTGGCGGTCATACTCAAACGCCCCTCAGGGAGAGTGCGTAGCTGTGGCTTGTTCCGAGTGCACCTTTCTCGGCGGCCGAAAGCACTCCTCTTGCAGCGCTGCTTGGAGGCGTCGCGCGCGCAGCACCAAGCCACGCCGAATTCAATCGTTCAGCCAAGACAACCTCCGTGCTGGCAACGGGCATAGTGCCCAGGTGTGGGTTTTTCGCCCGGCACGCATGGCAGGTCTCCTGGCTCGCGGTTATCGGCCGCGATCGGGGCAGACCGGAAACCGGTCGCCCTGATCGTGCCAGCGGATCATCCTCGCCTTCCCGGCTGCATCAGTGAAAAGGTGGACGATTCGTAGACTTGAGAGGCGTCCGACCCCGGTTGATCACCATGCATATCCAGTGGCTTTTCCGGCATGTCGCCCGTCCCGCCCGCTTGCATGATTGCGAGCCGCCGGCCGGAAGGGCTTAGTGCCGGATGGAAGACCCTGACCGCTCTACAGTCGCGGGGTCGGCTGTGATGAAGGCGCCCGGCTTGGGTCCGCCCCGTCACATTCCCTTTTCATCCGGAAGGGCGCAACACCGATCCGGAACCATCCGTTATGTCAGGATGGTCAGTCGACCATCCGTTATCGGGATGGTTAGGCAAGCGCAGGGATGAAGTCAACCGGCCTTCGCGGCCGCCTGATCGCCAGTTCCGAGGCGTGGCTACCCAAACACGACTTACCCTACCTAAAATATCGTCATTTATCAGAGACTTACGTCATCGAAATTTATTCCAACCGCCGGCTTTTCGCCGCAATTGCGTCGCAAGCGGACTGCGCGACCATCTCCGCCCTTGACCGGGCCTCTCCCCGCCTAGTTGTCTAGCCATGCTTATGAAATTGGATCGGCGCCGTTTCCGCGCGCTGCGTGTTTTCTTCGATCCGGGACGCCTGCGGGCGCTGACCCGGCGCAGCGAGGTCGGCCTGTCGCTGGCGGGCGCCGTCGTCGGCATCATCTCCGGTCTCGCCGTCACCGGCATGAGCTACGTCTCCAACGAGTTGCATCAGCTGGTCTTCGGCATCGCCGACAGCGAACGGCTGAGCTCGTCCGAGATCGAGAACAAGCTACTGCTGCTCACCGCCCCCGTCATCGGCGGCGCCCTGCTCGGTCTGCTGCTTTTCGTGCTGGCGAAACGGCGCAAGAAACCGATGGTCGACCCGATCGAGGCAAATGCGCTGCATGGCGGCCGCCTGTCCCTGACCGACAGCATCATCGTTGCCGTACAGAACCTGATCTCCAATGGTTTCGGCGCCTCCGTCGGCCTGGAGGCTGGCTATACCCAGCTTGCCGCCGGCCTCGCTTCGAAATTCGGTCTGAAGCTCCAGCTTCGCCGCTCGGACCTGCGCACCCTCGTTGGCTGCGGCGCGGCGGGCGCCATCGCCGCCGCCTTCAACGCGCCGCTGACCGGCGCTTTCTATGCTTTCGAGCTGATCATCGGCACCTATACGATCGTCTCGCTGACCCCGGTCGTTGTCTCCGCCCTTGTCTCCACCCTGATCGCAAGGCTGCTCGCCGGCAGCGATTTCACCATCGATATCGGCAGCTTCGGCTCGGTCGTGCCGGCCGATTATATCCCGGCACTGCTGCTCGGCGCTTTCTGCGCCGGTGTCGGCATCCTGATCATGCAGGGCGTCGCCTTTGTCGAGGAACTGGCGCGCAAGAGCTCGATCGCCCCACCCTTCCGCCCGGCACTCGGCGGCATCATCGTCGGGCTGTTGGCGATGATCTCGCCGCAGGTGCTCTCGGCCGGCCACGGCGCGCTGCATCTCAACCTTTCCCGTGAGGTGGCGATCCCGACGCTGATCGGCCTCTTCCTCTTGAAATCCTTCGCCTCGGCGATCTCGATCGGCTCCGGCTTCAGGGGCGGGCTGTTCTTCGCCTCGCTGTTCATGGGCGCCCTGCTCGGCAAACTCTTCGCCTATTGCGGCCCCTATTTCGCCGATGCGACGCTGACGCCCGTCATCTATGCCGTGGTCGGCATGAGTTCGCTTGCCGTCGCCGTCATCGGCGGGCCGCTGACCATGACGTTCCTGGCGCTCGAAATCACCGGCGATTTTCCGATCACAGCGCTGGTGCTCGCTGCCGTCATCACCTCCTCGCTCGTCGTGCGTTCGACCTTCGGCTACTCCTTCGCCACATGGCGGTTCCATCTGCGCGGCGAAAGCATCCGCAGCGCCCACGACGTCGGCTGGATCCGCAATCTGACGGTCGACAAGCTGATGCGCGCCGACGTCAAGACGGCAAGGGCGGGCATCTCGCTGGAGGAATTCAAGCAGGCCTTCCCGATCGGCTCGACCCAGCGCGTCATCCTCGTCGAGGAGAGCGACAAATATGCGGGTCTGGTGCTGGTGCCGGAGATCTACGCCAATCCGACCGATGCGCAGGACGAGGGCAAGACGCTTGCCGATTTCGTCCACTACCGCAACGATTTCCTGCAGCCGCAGATGAATGCCAGGCAGGCGGCGGCGATCTTCGACAAGAGCGAAAGCGAAGCGCTCGCCGTCGTCAACAACCTGATCGAACGCAAGGTGATCGGCCAGCTCAGCGAAAGCTACACGCTGCGCCGCTACAGCGAAGAACTCGACCGCCGCCGCCGCGAGGTCTCAGGCGAGATCTGAGTAAGTCGGAACACTCCGTCGTCAGTCGGTGCCGGCGAGCTTGAAGACGTTGACCGGCTTCGAAACGCCGCGCAATTCGAAAGAGCCAAGACATTCACTGGCAACGGCAGAGGTGACGGCGAAACTCTCCGACATCAGCAAATGGTGCCCGAGCGTGCCGCAGAGCTTTTCGAGCCGCGAGGCCTCGTTGACGGCGCTGCCGATCACCGTGAAGTCGAGCCTGCCGCGCGCGCCGATATTTCCGTAGAAGACCTCGCCGAGATGCAGCACGACATCAACTCCGATGTCTGGACCTCCATCATTCCTCCGCTGACCATTCAGCACCTTGTTGGCTTCTAGAATATTCCTTGCGGAAGCCAGTGCGGCCATGCAGGCCTTTTGCGGGTCTTCAGCATCGGTCGGAAAGATCGCCAGCACGCTATCGCCCATGAACTTGAGGATCTCGCCGGAATTATCCTCGACATGCCGGCCGATCAGCTCGAAATGCTCGTCCAGAAACCCGGCGATTTCGCCTGGCTGATAGACTTCGGTCAACGCCGTGAAATTCCTGAGATCCGCAAGCAGGATCGCAGCATTGATGGAGCCACCCTTTCCCCTCTGGATCTCGCCTGCAAGGATGCGTGCGCTTGTTTTGGCGCCCGTATAGACGGCGAGGATATCCGCAGCGGTTTTCGATGCCGCGATGCGGTAGCAAGCCAGCCCCAGCGCCGGGAAGAGCTTTGCGACGATCGCCAATTGGTCGTCAGAAAATCCGCCCGGCCTGTCGCTTGTGAGAGACAGACTGACCCCGCGCAGCGCAGCCTCCTTCGGGAACTCCAGCAGGCTGACCAGGTGATCCGTGCCGCCGCCATGCGCGAATTCCGCAAGCTGCGGGTAGTCATCGACACCCTCACCCTTGGCGATGTTCCATCGACCTGACGTTTCGCCGCGGCCCAAAAGAAAATAGATCGGGGTCTTCTCGAAATTCAGCACTGCCGCACTGCCGTACTCGGCATTCTCGATCGTGGTCGCACCGTCGCGCACGAAATTGGCCGAGACGCCGCCATACATGGGATGAATAGACGGCATTGAGATGCTTCCCCGCCAGATTGGAAAGCCATCCGCGGTCAGCCGATCGCACAATCCCGCTATCAGCTCGCCAATATGCTCAGCTGTGATTCCATGCTCTATAAGCCACTGAATATGATTGTTGATTTCCGAACCTCCAAATGACCGACGCAGTTTATGGTCGGAAATCGGGCAAATGGACGGCGATGACCACCGGGGCATTGCCACGTCAACCAATAGTCGAGTTAGGCAGATATTTCTAGCCATGGTCTCCAGCAACAACAACCCGTCATTCGCCTGCCGACGAGGAGCTGTGAGAGTGCCGCAGAAGTAAAAGATGGTGCCGCAGCGCTTGCGGATATCTCACATCCTGACTGTCATACCGCCGTCCACCGTCAGCACGTGACCGTTGACGAAGGAAGCGGCGTCGCTTGCAAGAAACAGCGCCGCGCCGGCGATCTCGTCCGGCCGTCCCCAGCGCTGAACCGGGATGCGTTGACGCACGAAGGGCATCAATTCCTCGTTCGCAGCCATCGCCGCGTTCGTCTCGGTGGCGAACCAGCCGGGCGCAATCGCATTGCTGGTGATGCCGTGCGGGCCGAATTCGACCGCCATGCCGCGCATCAGTCCGGTCAGTCCCTGCTTGGCCGCCGGATAGACGCAGTCGCCGGGCATGACGACATGGCCGCTGATCGAGGTCACGGCGATCAGGCGACCGTGATTGCGTCGCTTCATCAGCACGGCAGCGTCCCGCGACAGCGTCATGGCCGCCGCCAGGTCGGTGCGCAGCAGCTCGATGATGGCATCATCGTCGAATTCGGCCAGCGGCCGCCTGTCGCGGGCGCCGACATTGTTGATCAGGATATCCAGACGACCATGGATCTTGTCGATATCGGCCATCGCAGCACGCTGTGCCCCGCGGTCGGCGATGTCGAATGCGGCGGCCTCCGCCGTGCCGCCCGCGGCACGGATAGCCTTTACGGCGTCTTCCAGCGTCGCCGCCGTGCGTCCGTTGACGATGACATGCGCGCCGGCTTCTGCGAGGGCGCGCGCCATCTCGAAGCCCAGACCACGGCCGCCGCCGGTCACGAGCGCCACCTGACCAGCCAGTGAAAATCTATCCAATATGCTCATAGTTTCGTCGCTCTCACCTGGGTCCGTCGTCGCGACAATTAATGGACTCAGTCAACTAACCTGGCAATAGCAGAACGACGGCACCGTTGATGGTGCAACAGCCCATGCCCGTGAACGTCCGGCCTAACCGAGCAGCCCGGCCAGCCAGCGTGGATCGAGATGACGTTCCAGTTCCCCGGCGATCTCGTCGAGCGCTTGCTCGACGCTCTCGCGGTAATTCCGCCGCTCACCCGATAGGCCGAAGCTTTGAAGCAGTCCGGCGCGGTAGGCGTCACTGCCGAAGAGCCCGTGCAGATAGGTGCCCATGATCCGGCCGTCGGCGGACAACGCCCCGTCGGACGCGCCGTCTATGATTGCCGAAGGCCGATCGCAATCCGGGCCGCGGGTCACGCCGAGATGGATCTGGTAGCCGGCAAGTGGCGCGTCATATTCGGTCGAGCGAGCCTGGCTGTTGCGCACGGTCTTCTCCGGCGCCATCTCGGTCTCGATATCGAGCAGCCCAAGCCCCGGCGTCTCGAGCGTCCCGCCCTCGATGCCGAGCGGATCGTGCACCATGCGGCCGAGCATCTGGTAACCGCCACAGATGCCGATCACCCGGCCGCCGCGCCTGACATGTGCCTGGAGATCGCGGTCCCAGCCCTGGGCCCGGAAGTCGGCGAGATCCGATATCGTTGATTTCGAGCCGGGAAGCACGACGAGGCTCGCATCGGCAGGTATCCGCTCGCCTGATCGCACGAAGACCAGCTCGACATCCGGCTCGCTCCTCAGAGGATCGAGATCGTCGAAATTGGCGATACGTGGCAGCACCGGCACAGCGATCTTCAACGCGCCCGCTCCGCCCCTTACCAGCCGTTCGAGCACGACCGAATCTTCGGCCGGCAGGCGCGCCGCACCCCGCAGCCACGGCACGATGCCGAAACACGGCCAGCCGGTAAAGCCTTCGATGGCGCGGACGCCGTCGTCAAACAGCGAGACGTCGCCGCGGAACTTGTTGATGATATAGCCCGCAATCATCGCCCGGTCGCCATCCTCGAGGATCGCATGCGTGCCGACCAGCGAGGCGATGACGCCGCCGCGATCGATATCACCGACGAGGACGACGGGCACGCCGGCCCGCGTCGCAAAGCCCATATTGGCGATATCGCCGGCCCTGAGATTGATCTCGGCCGGCGATCCGGCGCCCTCGACGATAACAAGGTCGGCGCCAGCAGCCACTTTTTCGAAACTCTCGAGCACGGCGCCGAGCAGCTCAGGCTTCAGCCGCTGATAGTCGCGTCCCTTCGCCTGTCCGAACACCCTGCCCTGGACGATGATCTGACTGCCATTTTCCGATTGCGGCTTGAGCAGCACAGGGTTCATCTGGACCGAGGATGGCGTGCGCGCGGCCAGCGACTGCAGCCACTGCGCCCGGCCAATCTCGCCGCCGTCATCGGCGACCGCCGCATTGTTCGACATATTCTGCGGCTTGAACGGCCGGACCGTCAGCCCGCGATTGGCCGCCAGCCGGCAGAGGCCCGCAACCAGAACCGTCTTGCCGACATCGGAGCCGGTTCCCTGCAGCATGATCGCTCTTGCCATGGTGGCCCGCATTCGCCTCTCGTTCAGGCGAGGCCTACAATGGGCGGCAATCCCAGGTCAAGACTTGGCTTGGTCAAGACTTGGCCCGGGTCAAGACTGGGCCTAAAGTTCCGCCCTGCAAACACGAAAACCGCGCATGGCCTTTGGCTCTGCGCGGTTTGCCGAAAAACTCAGGCGTCTTCGCCCTTACACGGCGAAGCTCGCTTTCTCCGGTACGCACTACCTGAACCGGAGAAGCGGCGGTCATTGCTGCCACGACCCAACTGATAGCGGCACATTCTTACCGGAGAGTTATTGAAGGCTTACGCAAATGTTAATTTTGATCTTTTTTGACATTCTGGCCAAAATTTCTGCCGAAGATCCGCAGCCTCTCGCCACGAGCGTGCTTTTCGCCCGAGGGCGCCAATTTAGGAATGCTGACATAAATTCTTCGAATTCAATAATTTAGTCACGCAACCATGAGCAGAAGACGGTTGATTTCTGCGAGCGAACGCGTAGGCTCCGTCATAACACGCCATTGTTGAACATGGCCTGCCCGTGAACCGGAAAGCCTGTTGCGGTATCGCCCCGGCAGGCATTTTCCATTCGGGTGCCGGAGAGATTTGTCGGTGAATTTCAGAGCCTGCTGCACGTCCGCCTAAGAAGAATTCGGGGAATGACGATGAAGACGTTTCTGGTTCCGGCCGTCTTTGCCGCGGCTCTTTCTACCGTCGCGCCGGCCGAAGCCGCGGAATGCGGCAGCGTTTCGATCGCCGAAATGAAATGGGCCTCGGCAGGCATCGCGGCGAGTTTCGACAAGATCATCCTGGAAAAGGGCTACGGCTGCTCGGTCACCATCGTCGATGGCGACACGCTGCCGACCTTCGCCTCGATGAATGAGAAAGGCCTCCCCGACATCGCCTCGGAATACTGGATCAATTCCGTCAGGTCCCTGCTCGATCAGGCTGTCAACACCGGCCGGCTGGTACAGGGGGCCGAAATCCTGGCCGACGGCGCCGTCGAGGGTTGGTGGATCCCGAAATTTATCGCCGACGCCCACCCCGACATCCGCTCGGTCGAGGACGCGCTGAAACATCCCGAACTCTTCCCCGCCGAGGACGACCCGTCGAAAGGCGCAGTTTACAACTGCCCCGCCGACTGGAGTTGCCAGATATCGACCACCAACCTGTTCAAGGCGCTTGCCGCCGACAAGAAGGGCTTCGAGCTTGTCGAGACCGGCAGTCCCGAACGGCTCGATGCGTCGATTGCCCGCGCCTTCGACAACAAGATCGGCTGGCTCGGTTATTACTGGGCGCCGACCGCCATCCTCGGCAAATACGACATGACGCGCCTGAGCTTCGGCGTCGGCCACAACAAGAATGAATGGGACCGCTGTACCGCGGTTGCCGGCTGCGTCAGGCCCGAGCTCAACTCCTACCCGGTCTCGCGCGCCTTCACCCTGATAACCAGGTCCTTCGCCAGCCGCGCCGGACCTGTCACGGCCTATCTCAAGACCCGCAAATGGGACAATGCGACGATCAACCAGGTGCTCGCCTGGCAGGACGAAAACCGCGAAAGCAACGAGGATGCCGCGATCTATTTCCTTCGCAACTACGAGAGTCTGTGGACGAAATGGGTGCCGGTCGATGTAGCCGAGAAGGTCAAGGCGAGCTTATAACGGCCAAAACAAGATCAAGCATGGACGATTCGATGACAGGCAATGTTCCCTTTCCCGACCGCGATACCGTTGCGGAAAAGCTCGCCGCACTGTCGGAAACCGACAAATCATACCTGGCGCTGCTCATGGAAAACGCCGCCCAGGACGACAACCTGCTCGACGGCTTGCGCCGCCATCTCGACCTTGCCGCCGGCTCGCGTTTCCTGAATTCGCTGAAGCTTGAAAATCTGGGAATGTGGCTGGGGGCCCAGGCGCCGGACCGGTTGCAGATCCGGCTGACGGAAACCGCCCGCTCCAGCCAGCACCCCGCCTACCAGGCCTTCCGGACCGGCCTCAGCCGATCCGGTGGGCTGGAAAAGGTTTATCCCTCGGTCATCCGTTAGGATGATCAGACCCGGCCAATAGCTGATCCCCGGGTCAGCATCTGATCCGGCGATTCTAGCAGCTGAACCGTCATCACTTCTTCGCGGCGCGGTCGACTGAGCGGCCGGCATCCTGCGTGGCGTTCACGGTGTTTGCCGTATCTTTTCCTATGCCGCGGATCGTGTTGCCGCAGGAAGAAAGGGCAAGAAGAACCATCAAGGCTGCGGCAATTTTGGCCGTTGTCGTCATCTCGGATATCCTTGTTTGAAATCAACCCCGAACGGCGACAATTGCCGTCCCGCGCCAATAACGCACGACAAACCAAAAGGTTCACTGGATATAAGTATACCCGCTACAGCCGCGCGTCCGATAGGACGCGCCATCACTTTCGATCGGCGCATAATCCTGTCCGATGCAGCTAGGCGGCGACCGCCTTCGCTCTCTCGGCAAAGGCGCCGCGAATACTGTCGGCCACCGTTTCGATCGGCCCCGATACCTGCGAGGCGGTCAGCAGGCGGATATCGAAGGCGCCGAGCTCCGGCAGCCCTTCCTGAGGCCCGAGGATCGCCATGTCCTCGTTGACATAGGACAGCGGCAACGGCGCAATGGCGAGATCGGAAAGCACGGCGGCGCGCTGCGCCATCGTGTGGCCGCTGAGATAGGCGACGCGATAATGCCGCTTGTTGCGTTCGAGCTGGGAGAGTGCTTCCTGGCGCCAGATGCAGCCGTCTTCCCAGATCGAGATCGGCAGCGGATCGCGGCGATGCGCCGAACCGCACTTGGCGCCGGCCCAGACCAGCCGCTCGCGGAACACCACCTCACCGCCCGTCGGGAACGGCCGTGTCGCACAGTTGATCAAGGCCAGGTCGAGCCGCTGCTCCTCCATGCGCTTCTTCAGCCCCATGCTCATGTCGATGGTCACGTCGACCATGATGCCGGGATAGCTTTCGGCAAAACTCTTCAGGATGCTCGGCAGCAGCCGTTCGCCGATATCCTCCGGCGCGCCGAGCCGCACGACGCCGCTGAGCTCCGGCATGATGAAGCGCGACACGGCCTCGTTCGACAGAGCCAGGATGTTGCGCGCGTAGGACAGCAACATCTCGCCGTGGCGCGTCAGCGATACCGAGCGGGCGTCGCGCAGAAACAGCGTTGCCCCCAGTTGCTCTTCAAGCTTCTTGATCTGCATCGACACCGCCGACGGCGTGCGGAAGACAGCCTCTGCGGCGGTCGAAAAATTGCCTGTTTCGGCGATAGCCACGAAGGTGCGCAGCACCTCGTTGTCAAGCAGCGGAATGGGACGGCGAAAGGGAATGCTCATCGTCACATCTTTCAATTTTTCTGATTTATAACGCCATATCATTTTGTTTGATTGAATGTCAATTGACCACCATATTTCGGGTGTCGGCAGCTAAATGCAGCAAAGGAGGCCCGACATGTCTCAAACAAGCATCTGGAATATCGTACAGGCCCTTTCCGCATTCAAGTCGCAGCGGCGCAGGGATGCGAACCATGAGCATGCGCTCCGGGAACTAAGGCGTTTTCCACCACATCTGCTGGCAGATTGTCAGCGCGAGATGGAGTTGACCGTCCCGGAGCGCCGCGCGTTCGATGAGACGCGCTGTTGCACAATTCCTTAAATCGGAATGCGCATCTGAAAAGACGCGCGGCGCTGTAAAACAGGATGATTTTAGGCCGGGGCGGTCTGAAATCTTTCGGCATCAGGCTCCAACAAACGCTTCATCACTTTGAATCCGCGCAGATCGAACCGATCAACTCGCTAGGTCATCGATGTGCCCGCCCAGAAAGAGCCGGCCGACCCGCGGATCGGCAAGAAGTTCGCTTGCCTTGTTGTGCATCCGCGTCTGGCCGAGTTCCAGGACGAGCCCGTAATCGGACATGGCGAGCGCCGCCTTGGCATTCTGCTCGACCATCAGAATCGTCACGCCCTGGTCGCGCAGCCGGATCAACGTCCGGAATACCTCCTGGACGAGGTTGGGCGACAGGCCGATCGACGGCTCGTCGATCAGAATGAGCTTGGGGTCGAGCAGCAGCGCCCGCGCCACCTCCAGCTGCTTCTGCTGGCCTCCGGAGAGTTCGATCGCCTTTCGATCCCGATGGGTCTTCAGCGCCGGAAACTGCTCCATCACCACGTCAATGCGTTCACCCACCTTCGACGGGTTTTTCGAGGTGATGCCGCCGAGTTCCAGATTGTGATAGACCGAAAGCTGCGGCACGATGTTGCGACCCTGCGGCACATAGCTGACGCCACGGCCGATCAGATCGCGCGGCTTGCAGCCGGTCACATCCTGGCCATCCAGCAGCACTTGACCCGAATGAATATCGAGCAGGCCGAAGATCGCTTTGAAGACGGTCGACTTGCCGGCGCCATTCGGACCGATGATGGTTGTAATGGAGGCTCGCGGGATCTTGAACGAGACGCCGTTCAGGATGGTGATCTTGCCGTAGCCGCCGTAGACGTCCTTCAATTCCAGCATGCTCAGCCTCCGAGATATGCGTCGATGACCTGCTGGTTGGCGCGGATCTCGTCCGGTGCCCCCTCAGCAATGATTGCCCCTTCCGCCAGCACGATGATCCGCGTGCAGAGCGACATCACGAATTCCATGTTGTGCTCGATCACCACGAAGGTCGTATCGTGATCGCGGTTGTATGTCTGGAGGCGTTCCTTCAGATTGCCGAGCATGGTCAGGTTGACGCCGCCCGCCGGCTCGTCCAGCAGAACAAGATCCGGCCCGGCCATGAAGGCCATTGCCGCATCCAGCAGCTTCTGCTGGCCGTAGGAAAGAGCGCCGGCCTTATCTTCTTTCAGATGCCGGAGCTTGAAGAAATCGACGAGTTGCTCGGCCTGCTGAGTCAGACCGGCATCGGGCTTTCCGAACAGCCGCGACAACATGGTTCCCTGATGCTCCTGGCCGGCAAGGATGATATTGTCGAGCACAGTCATATCAGGGAAGACCGAAAGTTGCTGGAACGTGCGGCCGACGCCGCGCTTGGCGAGGTCGCAGGCCTTCATCCCGGCGACGGCATGACCGTTGACGAAGACTTCGCCGCGATCCGGACGGAGCTGACCGAGCACGCAATTGAACAAAGTGGACTTTCCCGATCCGTTCGGACCGATCAGGCCGAGCACCTCGCCTTTCATGACTTCGAAGCTGACGTCCTTGACGGCCTGGATACCGCCGAAGGTCTTGGAAATGTTGCGCACCGAGAGGACGGAAGGGTTCATAGCTGTGCTCCTTCCTTCATGTCGCCGCGGGTGACGCGTCTCGGACGAACGGCGCCGACCAGTCGACCGCCTACCCCCATCAGGCCGCTCGGCGAAAACACCATGAGCAGGATCACCAGCGCGGAATATATGATGAGGTAATAGCCTTCGGTGAACCGAAGGAATTCCGGCAGAAGGATCACCACCGCGGCTCCCAGCATCGGGCCGAAGAAATAGCCGGACCCGCCAACGACGACCATCAGCAGAATTTTCAGCGAAAAACTGAGCGCGAAGGAGTTCGGCTCGATATATTGGACCACCGGCGAGACCAGCGATCCGGCAAGCCCCCCGGCCGCCGAACCGATCGCAAAGGCAAGCAGGGTGATCCGGCGGATATCGAGGCCGAGGCTTTCGGCGCGAATTGGATTTTCGCGCAGGCCCTTGAAGGCACGCCCCCATGGAGAACGGACCAGCCCGTACATCAGCAGGGCGAAGATCACGAAGACCACCAGGCAGAGATAGTACATCTTCTGGTTCGACGTCAGCGGGATCGACAGGACGGTGGATTTCATGCCGGTATCGAACACCCAGAAATCAGGCCGCGGCATGTTCGACTTTCCATAGGATCCCCCGGTCAGCCAGTCCTCGTTGCGAAGCACGAGCACGAGCAGCGTGTTGAAGGCGAGCGTGACGAAGGCAAGGAAATGGCCTTTGACGCGCAGCGCCGGAAAGCCCACCAGCAGGCCGATCACGAAACAGGCGGCCACCGATACCGGCATGGCGATCAGCCAGTGGATGCCGTTCATGGTCATGAGGGCGGTGATATAGGCGCCGACAGCCATGAACGAGGCCTGCGCGAGGGATATCTGTCCGGCATAGCCGAGCGTCAGGTTCAGGCCCATCGCCGCGATCGTGTAGATGAGCCACGAGCAGAGGATGAGGGCCACGTAATTTCCGTGTCCGATCGGAGCAAGCGCGAGAAGTGCTATTCCGACGGCGATCAGCAGCCATTTCGGGACGAGGTTCATCATACTTTCCTCCCCTCAGGCGTACCCAGCAGGCCTTCCGGCCGCCACAGGATGATGACGATGAGCAGGACGAGCGGAACGGCCGCCCGATATTCGGCGGTCACGTAGGTTGCCGTCATATTGTCGAGCACGCCGATCAGCAGGCCGCCTACGAGCGCGCCGCGGATCTGGTTGAAGCCTCCGACGATCGCGGCGATGAAAGCGATGAGACCGAGATATTCCCCGTTCGAGAACTTCGCGAGATAGAACGGCGTGATCAGGAACGATGCCAGCGACGCGAGTGCCGCGTTGATCAGAAAGGTGTAGAGCACCATGCGTCTCGTATCCACGCCGAGAATTTCCGCCACGTTGGGATTCTGTGCTGTCGCCTGCATGGCGCGGCCCGTTCTCGTGCGGTTGAGAAACAGCGTCAGAGCCACGACGACCGCCAGCGAAATGAAAAGATGGGCGATGTCAGTGACCGAAATGACTGCGCCGAAGACGTTCAGGCTGCCACCGGAGACGAGCTCCGGAAAGGGCTGCGCTTCCGCCCCGTAGAATTCCTTGACGCTCTCCTTCAACAGGATCGCCAACGCCATGGTCGCTATCACCAGGGGAAGACCTCCGCCTGCTTTCGACGCCTGCATTGGTTCCACGATCAGCCGCTTGAACAGATAGCCGAGCACGAAAACGGAAGCCGCAAGCGCGACGAGAATGGCCAAAGGCATCGGCAGCCCAGCCCCAAGCGCCATCAGCATGAAGAAAGCGGGCAGCATGACGAATTCGCCCTGCGCGAAGTTGACCGTCTGCGCAGCTTGCCAGAGCAGCGTGAAGCCGATCGCCGCCAGCGCGTAGATCGATCCCGTTGCCAGGCCCGACATAAGGACTTGCAGAAACTGTTGCATGGATCTTGCCTCGAAAGGGTGCCGGCCCGGCCGGCACCCGCGCTGAACCTCAGTTCGCCGGAACGGTGCCGACAACCTTCTGTTTGCCGTCGACGACCTGCGTCATGAAGCTTTCACGCGACATTTCGCCGGTATCGTCCCAGGTCGTCGTCAGCAGCATTCCGGGATATTTGGCGACATCGAGCGTCAGCCCGTGCAGCTTCTTCGCCAGCGCCTCCCGGTCGAGCGAGCCGTTCATCTCGGAGACGTATTTCACCGCATAGACGGCGACGTAGCCCTTGAGACCGTTGTGATCGGTCGCGCGATTGTACTTCTGCTTGAACTTCTCGCCGAACGCCTGGATCGCTGGAACGTCGGCGCCGGCGGTGACGCCGACATGCGCGTAGGCGCCGTCGGCGGCATCACCGGCAAGATCGATGACCTTCTGGCTGGTCAGGGTCACTTCGCCGACGAGCGGCACCTTCAATCCCTGCTTTTTGGCTTCCTTCAGGAAGCGGGCGGCCTCCTCTTCGTTCAGATAGACGAAGACGGCTTCGGCGCCTGATTCCTTGATCTTCGATACGTCGGCTGCGAAATCGGCCTGGCCCTGCTCGGAAGGAACATCGGCGACGATATCGATGCCGGCTTTCTTCATCTCGTCGGTGAAGACGTCATGGCCGCCCTTGCCGAACTCGTTGTTCACCCAGGCGACGCCGATCTTCTTCGCCTTCAGCGTGTCCTTGAAATAGGGCGTCAGTCCCGGCACGCCCTTTGCAGCGCTGGACGACGTGCGGAAGATGTAGGGATTGCCCTGCTGTGTGATGTTCGGGGCTTCGGAACCGGTGAACTGCGGGACGCCGTTCTGCTTTGCGACCAGCATGTTAACAATCGTCGAACCGGAGTAGACCGTCCCGATGATCGCATAGGCATCGGCGTCGATCGCCTTCTGCACGAGCGCGCGGGACGTCGGGGCGTCCGACTGCGTATCGTAATCGTCCATGACGATTTTCTTGCCGAGAATGCCGCCGTCGGCGTTGATCTCCTCGACCGCCATGTAGGCGCCGTCCCGGTAGTTCTTGCCGGACACCGCGCCGGCGCCGGAGAGTTCGCATACGCACGGCAACGAGACCGTGTCCTCGGCACGCACGCCCTGCGGATGAAGAGCAGCGCCCGTGATGAGGGACGCTGCGGCCCAAGCTATCAGATAACGTCTTTTCATGTCTTCCTCCCAAATACCTCCCGCCCACGCAGGAGACCTCCACCAATCGCCCGAGGCCGGCTACAGCGCCGGAGCTCGAACGGATTCACTTGAGGACGTCAGACCGCCGCTCCCCGGGGCGGCCTTGCGCCCGCTCACGCACCCGGTGTCTTCGCGCGGATGTCGTCGATAAGAATTTGACGAAGCTCGCCGGTTACTTCTGGTTTGATCCTGAACCACCTGTTGAAGCCGACCACGCCCTGATGCAGCAGCATGCCGAGCCCGTCGACGCTACGATGCCCTCGGGCCTTCGCGGCCTTGATCAGCTCGGTTTCGAGCGGCACGTAGATGACGTCGTAGACGATCGCATCCTTCTTCAGCGGGCTGAGATCGATATCGAGCGGCGGCTGCCCGATCATGCCGAGGCTGGTCGTGTTCACCAGTAGGTCGCATTCGGCGATGAGTTCAGGCAGAGCGTTCATTCCATGCGCGCTGACGCCGGCGCCGAAATGCGAGGCCAGCGCCTCGGCCTTGGAAACCGTGCGGTTACACAAGGCGACCGTCAGTCCGCGGCTCAGAAGCCCGTAGGTGGCAGCCCGCGTTGCGCCGCCGGCGCCGAGGATGACGGCACGCTTCCCCTTGTCCCAGCCGGGCGCCAGTTCGTCGATATTGCCGAGGAAGCCGATGGCATCCGTGTTGCCGCCGACGAGAACGCCATCCTCCCACCAGATGGTGTTGACCGCGCCCATCTTCCTCGCCGCGTCGTCGATGTGATCAAGATGCGGGATCACGGCGGTCTTGTGCGGCACGGTGATATTGCCGCCGATCCATCCGGCCTCTCTGAAGCCTGAGAAAAAGGAATCGATATCTTGCGGCGGGACGTCCAGACGCTCGTAGCTGCCCTCGATCCCACAGCGTTTCAGCCAATAGCCGTGCAGCATCGGCGAACGCGAATGTGCGATTGGATGTCCCATGACGAATGCGCGGTTCTGCGCCATTTATGTCCACTCCCTGAAATTCTTCGCGACGCTTTCGGCGGCTCGGAAACCGATACGACGTCTTCCTGCAATGATGGTGGGCTGGTCGGGGTCAGGCACCTGGCATGCCCTCCGGTCGGAGATGGCGCTTCTGGGCGGCTATGCGGAACGGCGCATTCGGTGCGCCATATCCCCTGTATCCGCCGCGCCGCTCGACGATTTCAAAGAAAAAGCCTTCGCGGAAACTTGGGCTGTAGAGCTGAAGATATTCGCCCTGTTCGTCGCGATCGTAGAGGATATTCGCCTCGCGCAGCCGGTCCGCCATGACGGGATTCAGGCCGAAGCGGGCCTCGACGTCGTCGTAGTAGTTGCGCGGGATCTTGAGCGGCGAAAATCCATTGGCCTTCAGCGCTTCGGCGGTCGCGAAAATGTCCGCCGTCGCAAATGCCAGGTGCTGGATGCTCGAGCCGAAGTTTTCGGCGATGAAATGGCCGGCAAGCGTGCGTCGGTTGTCGGCGCCGTTCATCGTTATCCGCAGCGCACCGTCGGCGCTTTCGACGACTTGGCTGCGAACGAGGCCCGAGGGATCGACGATATCGATCATCGGCGTCTTCCTGAGATCGAAGATCGACAGGTAGAACAGCAGCCAGGACGGCAATTCGTCCGCTTTCATCGTCTGTCCGACGTGATCGACCCTGAAAAGACCGGCTGCCATGCCGGCGTCCGTCTCTTCCACCGGCTCGAAGTCGATCCCCCACAGGCTGCCGAGTTCGCTCTTTTCGTCGACGAAATAAACGAGGCCGCCGCCGACACCCCGGATCGCTGGGATTGTCAGCTCTCCCGGACTCACGGATTGCTCGAAAGGCTCCGCCCCGAGTGCCTTGGCCCTTTCAACGGCGTCCCTCGCATCGTCCACCTTCAGGCAGACGGCATAGGCGGAGGTTCCGTGGACGACGAAGGACGAATAGGCAAAGCCCGTCCGCTCGGTGTTGAGCAGGATATTGATGCCGCCCTGGCGCAACAGGGTCACGGCCTTCGACTTGTGCCGGCCATAGGTCTTGAAGCCCATGATGTGGAGAAAGGCCGCGAGTTCGTCAGCGTCCTCGGCGCTGGTGGCGAATTCGATGAATTCCACACCCCGCACGGAACTGCGGGGCGGTATCTGAGGCGCGTCGAAGGAGACGCCGCCTTCGCTGCGCGCCACCCGATCCGCCAAGTCGACCAGCGACCGGCGCCCGTCGACGGAGATCAGTTTTGCGGAGCCGCCGCGAAACTGGTCGTTGAAGATCTCCAGGGATAGCGGCCCCTTGTAACCCGTCGCCGCGACCGCCCGCATGAAGTCGACGACGGGCAGGTCGCCTTCTCCGGGCATATTGCGGAAATGCCGGCTGAGGTAGAGCAGATCCATGTCGATCATCGGCGCATCCGCAAGCTGCACGATAAAGATGCGGTCTCCGGGAATGGCCCGGATGGATTCGACATCGATCCGTCGCGCCAGCGTGTGGAAGCTGTCGAGGATCAAGCCGATGTTCGGATGGTCGGCCCGGCGGACGATCTCCCAGGCGTCGCGGTGATCGTTGATGTGACGCCCCCAGGCGAGCGCCTCGTATCCCACCCGGATCGATCGTTTGGCAGCGCGTTCCCCGAGTTCGCGGAAGTCGTCAGCGGCACGATCGATACCGCCGAGCGCGATGGTCGAGACGTTGGAGCAGACGAGCATCAGCTCGGTGCCCAATTCCTGCATGACGTCGAACTTCCGTTCTGCGCGATCGAATGTCCGGGAGCGGTGCGGCTCGGGCATGCCCTCGAAGTCGCGAAACGGCTGGAACAGGGTGATCTCCAGCCCGGCGTCGCGCACCATCCGGCCGATCTCCCGGGGCGACGCGTCGAATGTCAGGAAATCGTTTTCGAAAATCTCGACACCGTCGAAGCCGGCAGCGGAGATCGCCTCCAATTTCTCCCTGAGATCGCCGCTGATCGAGACCGTTGCAATCGAGGTCTTCATTTCGCTGCCTCCGGCGCAACGGACAATTCGTCCTCGCCGGTCGCTTCGCCTGCGGAGCGCGAGGACGAATTCATGAACCGGAGGTAGCTCAGCTGGATCGGCAGTTGCGCCAATGCCATCTCCTCGCCGTTTTGAACCTTCAGCCCGTGCCGCTCCGCCTCTTTCAGCCAGGGCGTTACGACAGGCTTGGTGACGGCGTCGGCGACGATCAGCGCACCGGCCAGTTCGGCGATCGGAAAAGGAAGCGGATCGCCGAAGTTCATGCCGAGCGGCGAAGCGTTGACGGCGATATCGATTTTCCGACCGGCAGCAACGCGATCGAACACTTCGAGTGCGGGATGATAGCGGCTCAACTCGGCCTCGAGCGCTCTGCGGCGCATCTGGTCGGGCTCGATGATGGTAAGCGAGCTTGCGCCCTCCGAAGCCAGTTCGAACGCGATCGCCATGCCCGCGCCGCCAGCTCCGATCAGCAGGGCATTGCAGCCGCGCACCCTGACACCATGACCGCCGAGCGCGGCGATGAACGCCATCCCGTCGGTCATCTCGCCGATGAGCTTTCCTGAAGGCGATCGCCTGATGGTATTGACGGCTCTTGCGCGGCGAGCCCGTTCGCTGACCTCGTCGCAGGCCACGAAGGCGGCCTGCTTGTGCGGCATGGTGATGGAGCAGCCGGCGCAGTTCTCCATCGCCCTGAGGACGTCGAAGAAGCTGGCGACCTTTTCCGGACGGATATCCATCGGCACGATGACGGCGTCGACGCCGTGCTCGGCAAACCAGTTGTTTATCGGACCGGGCGACTTGACCTGCTCGACAGGGTGGCCGACTAGCGGGATGACGATGGTCTTGCCGGTGACAAGGCGCTTGCGCTTGGGCGAAACCATTGATCCTCCATCCTCCATCGCGAAGAGTTCACACGGGGATCCGCTCCTCCGTGCGAGGTGGCCTCCTCCTGCCGCCTCCAAAGAAATCTTCGACGGGACGATTGATGAACTGGTCAAAAATGAATCGCAAATACCAAAATCCTCCCAAACCGTAACATCATGTTAAGTTTTGCGCAGTTTCTGCGCCTTCTGTTGCGGCGGAGACGACACGGCCTTCATTTCGGATCGCAGAGATTCGATGAGTGCTTCCGCGTAGACGGAAAGGGCCATGTCGTTGCGGTGGGCCGCATAGGTGCTGAACGTGGTCTTCGCTTCGATCTCGAGGCATTTCACGTCGGGCATCTTCCCGTGAGCCACGGTGAACTCGTCGATGATGGCGATCCCCAGGCCGGCGGCGACGAGGCTTCCCACCGTGGTGCCGAAGCGGGTTTTGATCTTCATGTTGAATGAGAGCCCTTCGCGGCGGAAGATCTCGGTCATGATGCGGCCGTAAGGATCGTTCGGATCGATGCCGATCAGCGGGTGCTTGACGATGTCGGCCGGACGGATCGAATCCTGCTGCGCAAGCTCGCTGTCGAGCGCGACGATGCAGAACAGCCGTCCCGTGGCGAGTGGCGCGAAATCGATGATCGAATGGTCGAATCGCGAGCTGATTGCCACGACCTCTCCGCGGCCGAGCAGAAGATAGTCGATCGACTGTTCGATCTTGAGGATGTCGATTTCGATACCGATATCGGGAAAGCGGCGCTTCAGCCTTTCGACCGCACGCGGCACCATGGCGTTGGCGATGCTCGGCACAGAAGCAAAACTCAACTCGCGCCCCTCGCCGCTGCCGAGGCGCCCGATCGCGTTCTGCAGGTCTTCGACCTTCAAATGAATGTTGTCGAGAAGATCGAAAACATTGCGCGCTTCGGGTGTGGGCACGTAGCGGCCGTGCCGCCGGTTGAAGAGCGGCACGCCGACCATGTCTTCGGTATATTTCATCAGGCGGCTGACGCCCGGCGCGGAAATGTTCAGCAGCTTGGCCGCACCCGCAATCGTGCCGGTCACCATGATGGCGCGGATGATTTCTATCTGCCTCAGTGTCAGCACCGAAACTCCTTCCTCTTTCCGGTGTGCCGCGCCCGCTGCCGCAAGCCGTGTTCAGATCGTGAAATCAAGCGCTAGAGCCTTTCCGGGTTAGATTGAAGCATTCTGTTGGCTCAAACGGAGTCGGATGGTCGACCGGCCGGCGCGTGTCGTAGCCCAGTTCTACGGCCAAGCCGGCCGGTCGATCAGGCGGCCCGTTTCAGCCAACCCGAAGGGCCGGGCATCTTTGCGCCAGGATCAGAGGCGATCGGCTCGGACGTACCAAGGGGTATGCCCTTCGCCAATCGCCTCTGCCCTGACGAAAACCTGCTCCGGCAGAACGCTTCAATCTAACCCGGAAAGGCTCTAGCTGCCGAAGCCGAACAGTCTGCGCGGTGTCTCCCACAGAATCTGGCGACGGTCTTCGACATCGGGAAAGAGCATTTCGACCAGCTTGAGAAGTGGGCCGTAATCCTGGCGGTCGGCCGCGCGCAGATAGGGCCAGTCGGAAGCCCACATGCATTGTTCCAGCCCGAAGGCACCGACCAGCGCCCGCAGGAAAGGCCAGGTATCTTCGAAGGGGTAGGCCGTGCCCGCAAACTTCGCGTAGCCGGACAGCTTCACATGGACGCGGCCGGTATCGGAAAGCCGCAGCAGCGTCTCGAATCCGGGATAGTCCAACCCATCGCGGGGCGTCGGGCGTCCGCAGTGATCGATCAATACCCGTACGGGGATTTTTTCGATCCATGGCCGGAACATCGCCAGCTGGTCGTGCTCGACCTGTATCTGGACGAACATATCGAGCTTGGCGAGCTTCTCCATCAAGCCGGAAGCGCTCTCGTAATAAGCGTTTCCATGGAAGGTCGGATTGAGGGCAATTCCGACGATGCCCTGGTCCCGAAGCGCGCGAAGTGTGGCCGTCTCTGCGTCGAGAGCGGCAATCGCCACGCCCTTGAAGAGCTTCGGATGACGCCGGATCGCATCGAGCATGCAGCTGTTGTCCGAGCCATATCCGGAGTTCGGCTGCACCAGAAGGGCGTGGCGGGTGCCATAGGCCTGCATCACCTGCACAAGTTGGGCGGTCGTGCCGATCTCCTGCCCCCATGGCTTATACGCCGCGTCCTCCGCATAGGGAAACTGCGCGGGATCGAGGACATGCGCATGGCAGTCGATCTTCGCCTCTTCAAAAATACTCATTCGTCCTCCCGACGACGGCGCACGTAGATTTCATTCACGCGCGACCCGTGACTGCGCCGTTCTGCATTATGATTTCATCAGTGCGGTCCCTCACCAAGCGGGCACATTCGCAAACACCCTCCCGTCGAACAGCTTGCGCGCCGTTCTGATCGTCCCCGCCCCCCGGACCGAGCCGTCCGCGGCCAGATCGAGGAACACTTCCATGTCACCTGTGGGATGCTCGATCCGGTAACGGCCATCTGTGGAAGCATGAGCCAGCGCATGCGCCGGAGAACGGACAAGCCGCGTCGCCGTCGCAACGGTGACGGCGGCGAGCACGCCGACCGAGGCGTGAACGCGGTGCGGAATGAAGCTGCGCGTGCCGATCGATCCGCCGGTTCGGGGCTCCGATACCAGGGTCATCTTGGGAACGGACGCGGCACTGACGTCGCCGAGATTCATCATCGGCCCGGCCTTCAGGCGAATGACTTCGATACGCTGCTTGAGGCCCTCATTTACTTCCAGGGCCTCGCGGCTCTCCGTGCCTGAAAGCCCGAAGTCCGAGGCCCGCATGATCACGCAGGGCATGCCGTTGTCGATCAGCGTCGCCTCGACGCCGTCGATGATATCGACCTCGTTTCCTGTCGGAAGAAGGGCGCCGCACATCGAGCCCGCGATGTTGACGAAGAGCAGCGGTACAGCGGCGTGGCTTCCCGGCACACCGGCGATTTCGGCCTTGCCCTGGTAGTTGACCTTACCGTTCGGCGTCTCGATCCTGGCAACGGCAACCTCGCCGGAGTTGACCATATGGATGCGGACGGGCGTAATCTCGCCCGATGCCTTCACCAGACACCGCTCGATGGCGGCCGGACCGACGCCGGAAAGAATGTTTCCGCACCCCTGCGCATCGCTGACCAGCGCTTGGTCGACGAAGACCTGCAGGAAAAGATAATCGACGTCAGCGTCTTCGCGCGAAGAGGCGGAGAGCACCGCGACCTTGGAGGTCAGCGGATCGGCGCCGCCGATCCCGTCGATCTGCCGCGGGTCCGGTGAGCCCATGATGGCAAGCAACAGCGCGTCCCGTTCGCCGGGATCTCCGGGCAGGTCGTCGGCCAGGAAATAGGCGCCTTTCGACGTTCCGCCTCGCATCCAGAGGCAGGGAATGCCGTCCTCATACATATTTAAGCCCCTTTTCCCGGAGCTTCGACCGCATGTCATAGATATCGAGCCCGAGTTCGCCGGCGGCGAGGCGTTGCCGCTTGGCCTCCTCGTTCGCCACACGGTTCTCGGCAGCAGTCAGAACCTCCTCGGCCGCGTTGAGCTTCACCACGCACACCCCGTCGTCGTCGGCGACGATGATGTCGCCGGCTTCGATGAAGGCGCCAGCGCAGACGATCGGAACGTTGACCGAACCGAGCGTTTCCTTGACGGTCCCCTGCGCGGACACGGCCTTGGACCACACGGGGAACTGCATCTGGGTCAGATCCCTGATATCGCGGACACCGGCGTCGATGACAAGGCCGCGGCAACCTCGCGCCCGCGCCGAGGTGGCAAGCAGGTCGCCGAAATAACCGTTGTCACAGGGCGAGGTCGGCGAAAGCACCAGGATGTCGCCGGCCTGGATCTGCTCGATCGCCACATGGATCATCCAGTTATCACCGGGCGGTGCGGAGATCGTAATGGCGGAGCCGGCGATCTGCGCACCTGAATAGATTGGTCTCATATGGCTGGCGAGCATGCCTTTGCGCCCCTGGGCTTCGTGGACCGTCGCGACGCCTGATTTGGCGAGCCTGTCGATCACATCAGCTTCCGCCCGTGGTATGTTCTGTACGACGATGCCCATGCTTATGCTCCGTTCTTGTCCGCCGGCGGCGTGCCGTGGGTATGGAATGTTTCGATCGTCTTCAGTCCCCAGGCCTGCCCCTTTTTCCGGTCGGCCTCGGTCCAGACGATCGGCTCCCAATCGGGCGCCAGGATGAGACGCGCGCCGGCATTGGCAAGCTCGACGCGATTGCCGGCCGGCTCCCAGACGTAGAGGAAATACGTGCCCTGGATGGCGTGCTTGTGCGGGCCGGTCTCGATATGGACGCCATTTTCCAGAAAGATGTCGGCCGCCCGCAGAATGTCGTCCCGCGTGTCCGTCGCATAGGTGACATGGTGAAGACGGGCGTTGCCGCGGCCATGCTCCTCGGTGCAGGCAAGGTCGTAGCCCTTGTTGTTGATGGTGAACCAGCAGCCGCCCACGCGCCCGTTGTCGAGCTGGATCATCTCGGTCACCCGGGATCCGAGACACGTCTCCATGAACCGCCTGAACTCGGAAACATCCGAGGCCAGAAGATTGAGATGGTCGAGACGCCGGGGATGGCATCCCCGGCCGTGAAAACGCTGCGCGATGTTCTTCAGAGCAGGCTTTTCGTCATCGGGCGGTCTGTAGCGCACGGTGTCGTAATAGATTTCGAACACATGCCCGAAGGGATCCTCGAAGCGGAAGGCGCTGTTGTGGCCGAGATCGCCGTCGACCCAGCCGAGAACCTTGTAACCGCTCGCCTCGATCGCCTTCACCCGCCGGTCGAGCGCCTCCGGCGACGAGGCTCGGTAAGCAATGTGGCCGACGCCGGTCGTGTGATGGCGCGTCAGCTTCAGCGTATGGAACTCGTAATCGTCCCATGCCCTGAGATAGGCGGAATTCTCGTCCTGGCCGGCAAGGCTCAGGCCGTAGACCCGCAGAAAGAAGTCGAGACTTTCTTCGAACTTGTTCGAATACATCTCGACATGCGCCAGATGCGCAATGTCGAAACAGGGCTCCATCTAATCTCCTCCTCCGATCTCTCCGCATGGCGATCAAAGCTCGTCGACCGTGCGCGGAAAGACCGACTGAAAGCCTTCCGCATATTTGGCAGCGCGGCCGCCGGACTGCCCGCCGGAATTTCGCTGGAAATGGTTCGCGCGGTTCTGCGCGACGCGGGTATAGAATTCCCAGAGGTGTTCCTGGCCTTCCATGCACTCGATCGCCGCACGCTTCTTCTCCCACACCGAGGTGATGTCGAGGAAGACATCAGGCTTCCAGCCCATCTGTTCGGTCTGGTGTGGCTCGAAGAGGTAAAGCTGGGGGGCGCCGAGCACCTTCTGTCCGGGATTGTGGCCCCATGCCTGCGCAATCATCCGCGTCTCGAGCGCCACCTGGGTCGCATACATATGATCGGTGTTATAGGGGTCGTACTGGGAGTGACTGAGCATGAAGGACGGTTGAAGCTGCCTTATGACGTCGACAAGGCGGTATTTGTCGTCATCGGTCAGTCTCAGGGGATAGTCGCCGAGATCGAAGCTGATGAGGTCGTGGACGCCGAGCGCCTTTGCCGCCTTCTCCGACTCGGCCCTGCGCGCCGCCTTAACCTTCTCGAGCGTGATGCCGGGCTGCTTCCCCAGCTTGGCGGATTCGCCGCGCTCTCCGAAGGACAGGCAGACGACCGTGACGTCGTACCCCATTTCGGCATGCAGCGCGATCGCGCCACCGCAGCGCCAGACGAAATCCGCGGCATGGGCGCTGATGACGAGGGCCGTCTTCTTTTCCGACATGAAATCCCTCCTTCCTCGTTGGAGGGATTTCATTCCCCAGGCTGCCTTTTGCCAATTTGGAATTGCCGCAGAGCCTATAAGTTTTCGCTATAGGGAATCTTCTCAAGCGGCTCAACAGCCAGAGAACTATAGCTTTTTCTTATATTTAATGGATCATTTTGAAATGGGCATTTCCCGCATCTCCCGACAGCCTAAGGCCAAGATCGATCTCGAAGTGCGCAAGGTCGAAAAAGTGGACGGCGAGTTCTACAATACCGAATTCCAGACGTTCGAGAGCGTCAAGGATCCGGCTCATTGATACCAGCCATGGCAAGCGCGGCTGAAGCCGCGCTTGCCTCTCCAACTTCAGGTCGAGAAAGCGGGCTGCCTAACAGCATCGAAAAGGGAAAAGCGGATGTCGGCTATTGCAACGATCGGATTCGGCGAAGCGGCGCAGGCCTTCGTATCGGGCTGGCGATCCGAGAACGGCGCATCGCCTGAAAATATCTCCACCTTCGACATAAAGGTTGAAGATCCATCCCAGCTTGGCGATCTGCTGCAGGCATGTTCGGATCTCGGTGTCGATTGCGCCGAAACACCGGCACAGGCGCTAGCGGGTGCCGGCACCGTCTTCAGCCTGGTCACCGCAGACCGCGCCCTGGAAGCGGCGACCCGGGTCGCCGAATTCCTCGGGAGAGACGCGCTTTATCTCGACTGCAACTCCTGCTCTCCCGCAACAAAGGCCGCCGCCGCCAGGCTCGTCGAAGCAGCCGGCGCCGTCTACGTCGACGTCGCAGTGATGTCGCCCGTTCATCCCGCCCGCCATCGCACGCCGCTCTTGGTCTCAGGATCGTCGGCAGAACGGGCGCAGCACGTGCTCCTTGGCCTCGGAATGCAGGCCCGGACGGCGGGAGACGAGATAGGACAGGCCTCGTCGATCAAGATGCTGCGGTCGGTGATGATCAAGGGCTTCGAGGCGCTGACTGCGGAATGCCTGCTGGCTGCCCGCCGCGCCGGCGTGGAAAAAGCGGTGCTCGCATCTCTCCAGGCCTCGGATCCTGGCATAGACTGGACGATGCGTGCAGCTTACAACCTTGAACGCATGATGATACATGGCAAGCGGCGGGCCGCGGAAATGCAGGAAGTCGCCGCGACACTGAGAGAACTGGGGCTGCCGGATCGCATGGCCTCGGCGACGGCCGACTGGCAGCGCCGGATCGGCGAATTGGACATCCTGATGCCGGAAAATTCCCTGGAAGCGCGGGCCGATGCCATTTTGGAGCGTGATTTGACTTGAATTCAGCGGCGTCTCCGGCATTGCAAGTCCAGCACAACCTTCGCCATCTGAGGGTCTTCCTTGCCGTGGTCGACACCAATTCCGTCACCCGGGCGGCCGATGTCTGCCATCTCTCGCAGCCCGCGGTCACGCAGGCGCTCTCCAAGATCGAACGCGCCCTGCGAACGACCCTTTTTACCAGGACCCCGCAAGGCCTGTTCGCCAACGCGCAAGGGGATGTTCTCGCAAAGCGCGTGCGAAGAGCCTTCGGCTTCCTCGATCCGGCCCTCAATGAACTCAGCCCACGCCTTCGCATGGTCGCGACGTCCTCTCAACTGCAGGCCCTCATCGCCGTCCGCGAGGCCGAGAACTTCACGCTTGCCGCCCGCAGGCTCGGCCTGGCCCAGCCGACCGTTCACCGGGCGGTGACGCAACTCGAGGAGGAAGCCGCCCGCCCGTTGTTCGAGCGGACCTCCTATGGCATCGTCGCCACCCGCGCCGCCGGAACGCTCGCCCAGGCCGCACGCCTCGCCTTCGCCGAACTGGCGCAGGCGGAGGTGGATCTCGCCGAAACACTTTCAGAGGAAGCCGGCCGGATCGTCGTCGGTGCGATGCCGCTTTCGCGCTCCTTCGTGCTTCCGAGAGCCATCGCCGAGTTCCGGAAGTTCCGTCCGAACACGCCGATCCACATTCTGGAGGGTCCCTATGCCGACCTGCTTGCCGGCCTCAGGCGCGGCGAGATCGATTTCCTGATCGGCGCGTTGCGCGATCCCGCACCGATCGGTGACGTCGAGCAACGCTTCCTGTTCACCGATACGCTGGTCGTCGTCGCCGGCAGCAACCATCCGCTGACGACACGCTCCGAGCAGCTCACGGTCGAGGAACTCGCGGCCTATCCATGGATCGTCGGCCAGCGCGGCACGCCGATCCGGCGGCATTTCGACACCCTGTTCGAGGGCCTGGACCACCCGCCGACGAGCATCGTCGAGTCCAGTTCGCTCATCCTGATGCGCGAACTGCTGAACGGAACGGACCATCTCGGCTGCATTTCCTACCTGCAGGCCCAGGCGGAATTGTCACGCGGCCTCCTCAAGGCATTGCCGCTCGACCTCAGCCACACCGCACGCCCGATCGGCCTCACCTTGCGCATCAACTGGATGCCGACGCGCGCGCAAGAACAATTCCTGAGGTTCGTCTCGTCGAAGGAGGAGCCTGCCGCCGAAACGCCGTGAAGCGGATCGGCGATCACAACCCGCCCAGCAGCTTGAACGCTATGATCCACATCGTGAAAGCGACGAGCGTTTCCAGCATGCGCCAGGATGAGGGTTTCGAGAAGATCGGCCGCAGCCGCTTCGCGCCATAACCGAGCGAAAAGAAGAACAGGAAGGACCCCGTCACCGCCCCTGCCGCAAAAGAAGCCTGCTCTCCCGGATATCGTGTCGATATCGTGCCGAGCAGCACCACGGTGTCGAGATAAACATGCGGATTGAGCCAGGTGAGTGCGAGGCAGGTGGCCAGCGTCTGCCGAAAGCTCGATGGTTTGGCTTCCGCGGCCGTGAGAGCGGCGGACGACCGCAAGGCGGAATAGAGGCTTCTTGCCCCGTACCAGATCAAAAATACGGCTCCGCCGTAGCGCATGACGGGATCGAGCCAGGGCATGAACCTGGCGATTTGCTGCAGGCTGGTTACGCCAAGCACGATCAGCGCGGCATCCGATACCGCGCATGCGAGGCAGACGGCAAAGACATGTTCGTTGCGTAAGCCCTGACGGAGAATGAAGGCGTTCTGCGCGCCGATGGCGACGATCAGGCTGAGGCCCATCATCAGGCCGGTTCCATAGATCGAAAAATTCATCTCTTCGGCCAACGCCCCTCATTTCGGTGAGGTTGCGCTATCGTTATTCCGAGAGTTAGGCTAGTTAATCCAGCTTACCTAGATTAAGTGAAACTAATCCATGCTCGACTATCCCGCTCTTCGCGCCGTCGCAACCATTGTCCAGGCAGGCAGCTTCGAAAGAGCTGCGACCGCCTTGAACGTGACCCCTTCGGCCATTTCGCAGCGCGTCAAGCAGCTCGAAGAGCGTCTCGGCGTCGTCCTCATCGTCAGAGGCACGCCGTGCACGGCGACGGAAAAGGGAGAATGGCTCTGCCGCCATATGGAGAATGTCGGCATGCTCGAAGCAGAACTCTTCGGGCAGCTGCCCGCCCTCGTCGATCCCGACGAACCACGGCAAAGGGTCACGCTTCAAATCGCGACGAACGCCGACAGCCTCGGAACATGGTTCGTCGAAGCCATGTCGAATTTTGCCAAAAGCTCTTCCTATCTGCTGAACGTCGCCGTCGACGACCAGGACCATACCGCCGAATGGCTCCAGCGCGGACGAGTGATCGCCGCCGTCACCAGCCTGGAAAAACCGGTCCGAGGATGCCGGCGTTTTGCCCTCGGCGTTCTGCGTTACCATGCAACGGCAACCCCCGACTTCGTCGCGCGCTATTTTCCGCAGGGCGTGACATCAGAGGCGATCCGCAACGCTCCGGCGCTGACCTTCAATCAAAAGGACAGGCTGCAGAGCAGCTGGATCAGCCGAACATTCGGACGCGATCTCGATTATCCCACCCACTGGCTGCCTTCGCCGCAGAGCTTCGTCGAGGCCAGCCTTTCAGGCATGTGCTGGGGAATGAACCCGACACAGCTGACCCGCGAGCACCTCGCATCCGGACGGCTGGTCGAGCTGGTGCCCGATACGCCGCTCGATGTCCCGCTCTACTGGCAGATAAATCGCCTCGCCGCCGACCGCCTGGCGGATCTGACGCGCGAAGTCGTCACCGTGGCCAAGCTCCGCCTTTGATGCATCACTCAAAAATGCAGCATCATCCCGATGAACGGGTCGCGCTTATTAGACGTAAGCCGTGCGGCTGCCGAACTCGCTGGTCTCGTCAAAATTCGTCGTGCCGATACGCTCGCTTTCGCCGGAAAGTTCTTTAGGAGCCTCACCGGCAGGCTTCGATGCAGCAGACGCCTGAGTTTGGCTGCTCTCGCTCGCTTCGAGCTTGGCGATCTTCGCTTCCAGCGTATCGATAGATTTTTCGATTGTGGCCTTCTCTTGCTCGTCCTGTGTTTCCGACAGGGCTGCCTGCTTTTCGGCAAGCTGCGCCTCGAGAGAGGCAAGTTGGTCCGACGAACTGGAAGACGAGGTTGAAGCGGCTGAACTCAAAATGGTGGATGCAGAACTGGAAATTGCGCTGACCATGAGCATGACTTTCGATGATGGAATGTCATCGTTCTAGCCACGGATGGTAAAGGTTCGATAAATAACGTACCGACTAGTACCAAATTAATGAGCGGGCCACGCGAATAGTGCTATCCTATGCGATGGCGATGATCTCCAGTTCCTGGCCGCCCGTTTCCACCGCATCGCCGACAGCCTTGCCCATCAGGAGCCGCGCCACCGGGGAGACATAGGAAATGGAGCCGGCCTTCGGATCGGCCTCGTCCTCTCCGACGATGCGATAGGTCTGCACACGCCCGTCGTCGCGACGGAAAGTCACCGTGCTGCCGAAGGCGACGGTATCGATTGACGTAGCGGCAGGCATCAGCTGTGCGGTGCGAAGTCTTGCGGCTAAATAGCGGAGATCCCGCAAGGGATTGGCCGCCTGCCGCCGCCGTTCGTTCACATCTTCGATGGGGCTCGCAGCATCATAGGCCTCGCGAGCCTGCTGGAACTGTAATTCCAGAGCCTTCAATCCCGCTTCCGTGACTAGGTTCGGATGCGGCGAAATCGGACGATCGGGCAGCAGGGTTTCCGAAGCGGTTTCAAAACTCTCTTCCTTGGTGAAAGCGACGGCCAATCTCGAACTCCGTTTTAGCGCGATGCGGTCTTGTAGCAGACGGACAATTGCCCCAGACCTTTGTCGGACTCATACACCGACTACAGACGAACAGCCAATCTGGTCTCAACGACAGCCGCTTTTCCGGTTATGCCCAGGTAGCCTGGCAGCGTTGGGAACGTCCTGCGCTGCAAACAGAAAGTAGCGCTTGTCGTCCGCGCCTCGAACGGCAATATCCCCGACCTTTCGGTAATGCTGAACCCGCTCTGCCGGCGGTTCGACACTCTCATTTCGAGACGTGCTGAGGTTTGCCTTTCCTCTTGGTTGAGGCAAATTCCTCAAGCTGTTTCTCGCTCATGGATTCGACCATCTGTTTCGAGGCGCCCTTGAGTTCGCTCTTCGGCGTCTCGCCACGCTTGGCCGAAAGTGCGGCGCCTGCCGCCTTCTGCTGGGCCTTGGACTTGGCTGGCATATCGATCTCCTTTTGCTCGAACAGAACGGCCGCCGACGTCAAAGCTTCTTGAGTTCGTCAGGCTTGTGTGCCGCGCGCTTTCCAGATTTGTCGCTTTCGACGATATATTGCGGCTCGGCCTTCGATGCCTTCACGCTGTGGCCTTTGATCGTCGTCGGACTGCTCTGCTTCTTGACCACCCTACCCTCGGTCTTTCCCTGGCTGGTATTCCAACTTACCTCATCGCCCCTCTTTAATTGCTTCGACATGGCGGGCGCCCTTAAGAGCATCATACCGAAAGGGTAAGCGGTTTTCGGACGACATGATGCTCTGATCATCCTGTTCCAAGGAGGCTGCGGCCCGCAAGCCGCAGCCGACCGGCTGTCAGTTGATGGTAGCCCACTGCATCCGGACATCCCTGGCGTTCTTCGACAGATGGACGTGTGCGTCGACGTGATCGACCCAATCGATCGGGATCAAGTGGTGCTTGCCGTCCTCCGAATCCATCTTTGTCAGCTTGATGCGGGTGGTGCCATCGAGATGATCGACTGTGCCGACATGGGTGCCGTCGGCAGCCCGAACTTCCATATGTTCACGGATCTGCTCTGCGGAAATCATCGTTTCCTCCTTTGCATCATTGTCAGATACGAAGCGGCAACAACGTGGAGCGGACTTGGTTCCAAACACGAGCGACGGTGTTCAATCAGCAGTCACGTCCCAGTTGTCATCCGGGTTGAAGGTCCTGATGCCATCAGCTATTTTTTCGGTCTGCCGGCCGAGATCGGCCTGGTAGACGGTGCCGTTCGCGTTCACTGCGAAGGTGTGCATGCCGGTTTCGCCATATCGGATCGGCCAGGCGATCATTGCGAATCCTGCGATCATGTTGCCGTTGATCACATAATCGAACTTTCCGCCGGCGATGTTCGGCCCCTGGCTGTCGATAATCCTGTAGCGATAGCCGTAATAGCCCTCGCCGGCCTTCGCCTTATCAAGTGCCGCATCGTCTTCGAGGGCATTGCCCGCCGGGCTATCACCTTCGCCCGGATCAGGCGACCAGTAGAGACCATCGGTTTTGCCGTCGCTGCTGATTAGTTTCTGGGCATATTCCAGGACGCCGTCACCGTCGCGGTCGGCGGAAGCATATTCCCTTTGGGCATCGACATAGGCCCGCATCGTGTCGATGGTCTGCAATTCGTTCTCGCCGACGCGACGATTGATGATCTCCTCGAACCCGGCATAGGTGTCGAAGGCCCATTTGCCATCGTCGCCCTTCGCGATCGGAAATGGCAGAGGCCATAATTTGTCGCCGATCTCGATGATCTTGCGGCCATCGACGTCCTTCACGACGATCTTCTTCTTCGTGCCGTCCCGGATCTGTGCGTAGGTGTCCATCACTCCTTCGCCTGCCTTCGCTTTCGCCGCATCAATTCCCAGCAGCGCCGCGAACTTGTCGAAATCATCAGCCGACAAGGCCGCCTTGAAGGCGTCGACGGCTTGTTCCGGCGTCTCGAATACCGGGGGATCGCTCTGCGAAGCGAAGCCCGAGATGACGGTCGCATCGGATGGCTCTGCCGCAGATGTCGGAACCGGATTGGTGGCGAGAGCCGCAAGAGCGAACACAGAACCCAGAAGCATGTTTCTGACTGATTTGGTCATGACTTTCCTCCTTCTTTCGGTCACCGACGACCGCCGCCGCGGCCACCGCCACCGCGGCCACCGCCACCGCCAGCGCGGCCGCCGCCACCGCCGCGCATTTCTCTACCGCCGCCGCGATTGCTCCCGGCCATGGCCTGTCTGCCGCGGTTGGACTGCATCTGCGCGCGCCTGCCGCTGTCGACCTGACCGAGGGCTGAAGGCTTTCTGGGCCGGTTGTCGACCCGGGCCGCTGGCTTCGCCTTTGCGACCGGACGTTTGGCGTTGCCCCCGGACCTTGCCTTTTCGCCAGCTCTGTTCGTCGTCCTCGCGTCGGGCCTGCGGTTCTGCGCGGCCTGCGCTGCCTTCCCGCCGCCAGGTGCCGCTCCCGTGTTGCCTGCCTTGTTGCGGGAAGCATTGATCCTGTCCGCATCGATCTTGCTCTTGCGGACATCGTTGACGCTGATTTTGCCCGGCTGGTTGCGGATCGTGTTCGCACGGTCGTTGCCTCTAGCTCCGACCCTGTTGCCGGCATTCGCCTCGATACTGCTCCGGAAGGAGTTGCGATCGATATTGTTGAACTGCGCGCCGTCGAACCCGATCTTGCTGCGGTCGACATTCTTCCAGTCGACGTCGTTGATATTCACTTTGCCGTTGATGTTGTTGAGGCAATTGTTGCAGTCGATATCGACGTTGCCGTTCCAGCGCCCGCCCCATACGCCCCAACCGTTCCAGTCGACCGCAGCAGCCCAAACCGCTCCTGTCACCACGCCCGCAAAAAAGGTGGCGGTCGGATAGTAGTAGTTCGGATACGGCTCTGAATAGTAGCCGATAGGCTCAGCCGCATAGTTTGGTTCATACAACATCTCCGGCGCATACTGCGGAACGTAGATCTTGTCAGGACTGGCGGAGACGATCACGACGTTGTCGTTCTCCTGGCTGACCTTGATCTTGTCGTCAGTCTTGATGATGCCGTCGGCGACCGCTTTGTCGCGCAGTTGCTGTATGGCGATCAGAACGTCCTTCTGCTGGACGGAGAGCGCCTCTCCGAGCGACTGCGTCCAGTCCAGATCCTCGCTCATCATCGTGACGATCTGGGGATAGTTCAGCAGCGATACGATGCTGCCGTCCCACGTCGTCTTCGGCTTGAGTTCGGGCTGCTTCTTCAAGGTTTCGAGAAACCGGGCTGCTTCCACGACCTGCAGCGGATAGAGCGACGCCGATGTGACGAGCGCGACCAGTTCGTCCGGATAAAGTGCAATCCGCGCCACCAGGATCTCGAGTTCGTCCTCACTCAGCGGCGCCGGCGCGTCGTCTTCCGTCGCCGCGGCGGGACTGGAAGCGGTCGGCTCCTGCGCGGCGGCGATCGGCGTCGGATGTGGCGAAAACGGGAAGCCTGCAAAAGGCAGGAACAGGCCCGTGGCGAGTAACAATGCGTGAGGTCTAGCCATCTCAAATCCTCCTTGCGGTCAGACATAGTGTGTAGGCTGTCGACTATTGTATCTTCGCTCGTGCCGCATCCTCCTCCGAGTGGAGGAGGATTGATAGCTAAACATCGGCCAAGCCGTCTTTTGCTCCATATCTATAGCAAAGACAGCTCCAAGCGTAGTCGCGGGGCTGATCTGGGACGTATGTTACAGTAACACGCTTACAAAAGCGGAGTTCAGCGCGCTGGCTAAAATCGACTGCAGGCCGCTTGATCACGAAGTCAAGGGCATGGACCACTGCCTCCCTTGAAGGCGACATGGCACGCCAATTATCAGTCACCGCGAGGGCGCGGTTGACGGCTAAAATATCGGCCAAGCCGTAGGTTACCAGAACCTACAGTATCATACTGTCTAGTTTAACTTATCGATGCTGTAGTTCTCGGTCTTGGCCTTCGACCACTGGGAGGTAACGTCATGGCTGAAAGTGAAAAGTCAAATCCTCAGATGCTTAGCGCGGAAGAATTGAGACAGAAAGCTCTGGAACTGCAGCTGGTAGAAATGCAGCGTGATGACAAAGTCAAAGCGCGTGAAGCAAAAAAACACGCGGAGTTCGTCGATGACTTCTTCCGCAAACACGTCGGCGACAAGGAACGTGACATTATCAGGCGCGTCGTCATGAAGGCAGCCGCCGACGGCAAATCCGAGGCCATGGTCTATAGCTTTCCGTCGAGCTTCTGCACGGATAGCGGCCGCGCGATCAACAGTGCCCGGCCAGAGTGGCCGACGACGCTTCAAGGAAAAGCCAAGGAAATATATGATCTTTTCGTCGAAGTGGCCCGGCCTCACGGCTACAAGCTGAAAGCAATGGTCATCAGTTTTCCGGGCGGCATGCCGGGCGACATCGGCTTCTTCCTGAACTGGGAGGCACCAGTCGGCTAGGCCGCTACGCAACTATGCGGTTCGTCAGCCATGGGTTAGGTCGGCGCATCAGCGCCCGCGGTCAACCCTTCGGCTGATGCTGCTTGGCAAGACCATCTTCGTCAAAGCCCAATCTGCGCCCAGTCTGGAGCGATCGGAGGCTACCCACTGGTAGCCTGGGTTCGCTTCGGCAGATGAATGAATTTCCGGGGGGGTGGCATGCTTCAAAGTTTTCATATGCCGATATTCAGGGGTCTGGAGGGATTTCGCGCGGACTGGCTGCGAAGCGATATTCCTGCGGGGCTGTCGATTGCAGCTGTCGGCCTGCCGAGTGCGATCGCTTATCCCGCCATCGCCGGCCTCCCCCCGGAAACCGGGATATATGCGAGTATCGTCGCGCCCGTTGCCTACGCTCTGTTCGGGCCGTCGCGGCTATTGGTGGTCGGGCCGGACGCCGGGACCATGGCGGTTCTCGCGGCGGTCATAGGAACTGTCATCGCCGCGCAACCTGCCGGCACATCAGCCGATCCGGTTGCAATCGCCTCTGCCCTGGCGCTCGGCGTCGGAGCCTTCTATTTTGCAGCACGGCTGCTGCGGCTGGGCGTCCTCGCAAGCTTTCTATCCCGCCCGATTCTAGTCGGCTTCTTTGCCGGCGTATCCATCTCCATTCTTGTCGGGCAGATCGGCCGCTTTACCGGGGTGCGTATCGAGTCCGACGGTCTCCTGCCGCCGATTGCCGAGATCATTCGCAAGAGTGCCTTGATCCATTGGCCGACATTGCTGTTCGGGCTCGCCATGTTCGCACTGTTGTGGATCGTGAAAGCCACGCGGCTGCCTGTACCAGGACCCGTCGTCGTTGTCGTCGTTTCCGTCATTCTCTCCGCCATCTTCAACTTTGAAGCCGCAGGCATCCGCGTCGTTGGCGATCTCCCCACCGGGCTGCCGTCATTCTCCCTCGATGCATTCTCTCAAATGCCCATGGACAGGATCGTGCTTGGGTCGGCAGCCGTCTTTCTGATCAGTTTTGGTTCGAGTATCGTCGCCGCACGAAGCTTCGGGGCGCGCTCCGGCGAGGAGGTCGACGCCAACCGGGAACTTATCGGGCTGGGCGCGGCGAACATCGCCCCCGGTCTGTTTGGTTCATTTCCCATCGCCGTGTCCGACTCGCGTACAGCGATCAATCTTGCAGTCGGCGGCAGATCGCAAGCAGCCGGTCTCGTTTCCGCCGTGACCCTGATGGCGGCGCTACTGTTCTTGAATGACGCCCTGCGCATCCTGCCGATCCCTGCCCTGGCGGCGATCCTGGCGGCAGCCGCAATCAGCCTGATCGACGTCAGCGAGTTGAGAAAGATATGGCACATCAGCCGCATGGAGTTCGTCTTTGCCCTGATCGCCATGTTCGGAGCCATCAGCTTCGGCGTGCTGAACGGCGTCATCGTCGCGATTGCCGCAACCCTGATCTATCTCCTGCGCAAGACGATGTTTCCGAAAGACACGCTTCTCGGCCGCATTGCCGGACGCGATGGCTTCTACGACATGCAGCGGTTTCCGGAGGCCCGGGGCATTCCAGGCATCGCCATATGTCTCGTCCAGGGCAATCTGCTGTTTTACAACGCCGATTATATCAGCATCCGGCTTCGCGCCATCGCTGACGGCCTGCCGGCCGAAACACGCTGGTTCATCCTCGACGCCAGCGCCATTGCGCATATCGACAGCACCGGAGCCGCAGCACTCGATGCCGTGCAGGCAAACCTCTCCGGGCGGGGCATCGCTTTCGGCGTCGCTCACCTGAACGCCGAGGTCACGGAGCTGCTGGCGCGCGCCGGCGTCGTCGACGGCATCGGAGCAGGAAAGTTCTTTGACGACACGGAGGACGCGCTGCGCGCCGCGCGCCTGGGGGAAGAAAGCGACCGGCCTTTGGCCGGAGGTCATCAGTGAAGGGACATGGAGGAAGTGATGAACAAACGGCAGGACGACGACACAGAAGTAGACGAAAAGAAAGGCAAGAAGTCCTGGAAGTACGACAAGGAAATCGTAAAGCTTCAGGTCGAGCTCGCGCATCTGCAGGCCTGGGTGAAGAAATCCGGCGCTCGCATCGTGATCATCTTCGAGGGTCGGGATGCTGCCGGCAAAGGCGGGATGATCAAGCGAATTACCGAGCGCGTCAGTCCACGGGTCTTTCGCGTCATCGCGTTGCCGGCTCCGACCGATCGCGAAAAGACGCAAATGTATATGCAACGCTACATCGCGCATATGCCCGCCGCGGGCGAAATCGTCATATTCGATCGCAGTTGGTACAATCGCCCCGGCGTCGACCGGGTGATGGGATTCTGCTCCGAGAAAAAGGCCCGGCGCTTTCTCGAGCTGGCTCCCGGTTTCGAGGCCTCGATCGTCGAAAGCGGCATCACTCTGCTGAAGTACTTCCTGACGGTCGGCGAGGAGGAACAGGATCGGCGCTTCAGACGGCGGATCGACGATCCGCTGCGGCAGTGGAAACTCAGCCCGATGGATGTCGAGTCGTACCAACGGTGGTGGGACTACACGGTTGCTTACGACGAGATGATCCGGGCGACGGACCGCCAGCACGCTCCATGGTGGATCGTGCCGTCAGACGACAAGAAGCGCGCGCGCATCAACTGCATCTCGCACATCCTGAAGTCGATTCCGTACGAAACGATGAAGTTCAACGCACCGGATCTTGGGAAACGTCAAAAGCGGCCCGCTGCCTATGTCGAAGACAAAAGCATCCGGCGTTTTGTGCCGGATGTGGTCGCAGAGCAGATGCAATAATTGAAGCCGCGGGGGGGGACGCCGCCGCAATTTCAGGAGGAAGGCCCGCGCCCGGAACAGCAGCGGCTGTCCGGCGCGGTGATGTTATCAATCAACAGGAGTGTGTGATGATCCATCCATCGATCCGTGTGCTGTCTGTCGCTATTGCCTGCATTCTTCCCTTGGCCGGCATATCCGTTTCGCAAGCGCAGGCGGGCGAGCCGTTCGAACAATTTCCGATGGTCATAACCTGCGAATATAAAGGCCTGCACCAAGCCTTCTATTTCACGAGATTGGATGCTGATGGTATGGCCACCTACATCAACCCGAGCAAGCTTGCCGGAACGATATCGGTCAGCGGTACAGCTAAAGCGTTGGGTGAATCAATCGGCGGAAGTTGCTTGGGTAAAACACTTAAAGAGCTCAGGGCGTCGGGACAAGCTCGCGACCTAAAGCCCTAGCAACCTTCCCTTCCGGGTGTCATGGATCCCCATGCAGCAATCGACGACCCGATCCGGCAGGAGGGAGGCTGCACCTGCATACTCAATTTTAACGTTCGGACAACAGGACCTGGTCGAGAAGTCCGTCAAGCACCGTCATTGAGGTTCGTCGTGATTCGGAACGACAAAGGAGGCAAAGATGACCGCAGAGATTGAGCGAAAATATCTCGTCGTAAACGATAGTTGGCGGGACCACGCTTCCAAAGGCGGCGCATTCTGCCAGGGCTACCTGCTGGCGAGGAAAAACCGCTTCGTACGGGTTAGGATCATCGATAAGGCACACGCCGTCCTCACCGTTAAACTCCGGACCGGGCGCCTGCGCCGCGAGGAGTTCGAATATGAGATTCCCTATGCCGATGCCCTCGAAATGATCGCCTTTGCAACAAGTGTGGTGGAGAAGACCCGCTATGAGGTGACGCATCGTGGCTGCCTTTGGGAGGTGGACGTCTACAGTGGCGTCCACGACGGATTGGTTGTCGCAGAAATCGAGCTTGCCGACGAAAGCGACCAACCTCCCCGCCCGCCGTGGCTCGGCCCGGAAGTGACCGGAAATGCCGCATTTTCCAATCGTACGCTCGCAATGCTCGTGCAACGCAACGACTACCGCAGCCGGAATGTATCCAGGCTGCAACCTGATGGGCAGCCTTCCCAAAGGAGGGAACAATGAGTGCCTTGGTAACGGGCGGCAGTTCCTCCATGCCGGGTTGAAAGCAAAGACCTGAAGCTAACGCATCGGAGTCAGCGCTGCAGGTCGTAGCACTGCGCCCTGCGGCTCCCGGTCTGGCAGGTCGGCGAGAAATTGAGGCGATAGCGCCTTTCTTTCATGCATTCGCTGAAGCCATTGGGATCGGGCGGATCCTTCCACAGATGGGCGAGTTCGCAGTGCTTGCGGACATTGAAGAAGTCTTCTGTTCTCTCAGTGGCGTCAACTGAAGCCGCCGAAGCGGCTAACGCCAAGAACATCGCGGAACTCAAGGCAGCCGACGTCTTCAAGATAAGGTGCTCTCAGAGAACGCCTGAGTCATGCCGATATCCTCTTCGTTTCCCCCGTCCGCGGCCACAGGATGACGGCAAACAGCAGCGCGTAGATCAAGGCTGCTGCGACATAGACGATGCGGGTGGCGAAGGATTCTGCGGCGCTGCCGGGCAGAGGCGAGACCCCGAGGCCGAACAGGATCAGGAAGGTTGTCAGGGCGCCGGCAAAAACCGGGGCGTCCTTCGAGCGAGCAGCCGCGCGCCCTCCGATGAGGAGGACGACGACGAGAACGATGAGGAAGATCGAGAAAAGATTGGGGCGCAGCGATAGCGCGGCATAGGCAACGGAGGCGAGCACGCCACCGAACAGGTTGATGAGCACGAGCCCGATCGCCGCCCTCGCGCTTGCGGCAACGTCGAGCTGCCCAAGCAGCGATGCAACGGTGATCGGAATGACCGCCGCAGCGGTCAGGTTGTCGCTCGTCAGGCAGATCACGACGGAGCCCAGAAGGATGACCGTGTTGGCCAGTGCCCGACCCAAGGCCGGCGGCCGCTCCTCGATCGGCGCCGCCTCGATCTGTTGGGAGAACGGCTCGGGAAAGACCGCATGGGCAAACCACATCAGAACCGTGCCCGACAACACCCCGGTGACCAGGATGGACAGGATGGAGTTGGCGAGTTCCTTGTTGAGGATGCCGAGCAGAGGCACGATAATCGCGACGACGAGCACGAGAAAGACGGCCGGTCCTCCCTTTCCCGTCGACTGTGCGGCGAAGCACGCGAAATAGGTCAGCCCCAGGATGAGAAGGAAGGGTGCGGGACGCTCGCCGAGGACGTCGGTCAGAACCATCATCGCGATCCCGGCGATCAGCATGACCATCGCCGCGCCGATGGTCTTGCCGAGCGGCATGGGCCGCGAACTTCCGAGCAGAAACTGGGCGGCAAAGAGCGGACCCAGGAAGGGCACGATGGCCCCCGCATAGACTGCGAGCGTGAAGCCGATCGAGACCGCGAACGCAACCCGCAGCCCCTTGCGTTTTTGCTCCTCGACCGCGGGGCTCCTCTCAGCGGACATAGGTCAGCACCGACATGATGCGGATCCAGAGCGATCCCCAGGCATTGGTGACCGGGTTGTCGCCGGTGTAGATGACGACGGTCGCCTGCGATCCGTAGCGTACGCCGCCCTTGGGCCTCTGCGCCTCCTCGATGATGAGCCGGACCGGAAACCGCTGCGGCTCCTGGACCCAGCCGCTATCGCTCCGGATCGTCGGCAATCCGGTGTTCGGGTCCGTGCTGCCTTGCGATACGCCGAAACCAACGCTCTCGACTTGCGCCGGAAACAACCGGCCGGGAAGCGCGTCGAAAAGGACTTCCGCCCGGTTGCCGACTGCCACCTTCTCGAGGCTGTTCTCCTTGAAGGCGGCTGTGATCCAGATCGTTCCGACATCAATAAAGGTCATGGCTGACTGTCCAGCCGACACGACCTTACCGATTGTAAGTTGGAGGTTGGTCACGACCCCGGCCGAAGGTGCCTGAACGGTGGTCCGCACCAGATCGAGTCGTGCCTTTTCGAGCGCTGCCAGAGCTGCCCGGAGCTGCGGATTGTCATTTCCGCTCGGCCCGAGCTGCTCCTTGGCCTTGGCCAACTCAGCCTCAGCACCGATGACGGCCGCCTCTGACTGACCGAAAGCCGATCTGGTTGAATCAGCCCGCGCTTTGGAATACACGCCCCTCTTTTCCAGCTCTGCGGCGCGCGCAGCTTGTTCGCGAAGATTGTCGCGATCGACCTGGGCCGTTACGAGCTTTGCCTGCGCCGCATCGACAGCAGCCGTTGACGCGCCCATCGACTGGCCGACACTTGCAAGGCTCGCCTCGGCCTCGCTGACCGCGAGTTCGTAGCGCTCGGGATCGATACGAAAGAGAAGCTGGTCGGCCTCGACGCGCGAGTTGTCGGTGACGCCGACTTCCACCACCCGGCCGGTGACTTCGGGCGCGATGCCCACGATATAGGCTTGGACTTGAGCCTGCGAGGTCGACGGCGTGCGCCGCTCCATGAAGATGGAGAAAACGAACAGGGCGAGCGCCAAAAGGACGATAATGAGTGCTATCCTGCGGAGGGGATTCCGAGGCGTTGGGGAAATGGCTGGCTCGTCCAAGTTTTCGGAAACCACGGCAATATCCTTCGGAGGCGTTTCGTTTCGTGGAAGCGCAAAGTTTCAGCGCCGGACATTTGTCGCGATGGTCGTTACCGGGCGATGGAACGCAAGTAGGTAACCGTAACATACGCCTTGCGATGGCTTGCCGCCGGCCTGGTCGCACGCATCAGCGAGCGGTTGGCGGTACCGAGGCGTCAAGCGCGCCCTCTATCTCCTTGGAGAGTTCGGCGATGAGTTCCTGGTATTCGACGACGCGCTCGTCGCGTTTCAGATCGGTCGAGACGTTCCATTTCTGCAGCGCCGATTGGGCGTCGGCAAAGTCCCTGCAGATTTCCCGAAAATCCTCACTGCGGGCAGAAAGATCGTCGATCGCCTTGATCCTGGCTGGAAACTGCCGACGGACTGCGGTCACGCCTTCGTCCATGGTCCACTCCTTAACGGCATTTGGAACGCTGCCTCTGTAACGTGTGCCCGGCTCAATCTTCGTGGACGACGATCAGTTCGTGGAGTATGTTACCGTAACATACGGTCTGGCAGTGATGTGACTCAACGGGGGGATTGGGGCAGACATGCAGACGTGGATACCAGCAGAGGGGTCTGCAGCGCTCATTTCTTCAGGGCTGGCGCCTCAAGCCGACGAGATCAGGGAGCAGCTGGAACGTGTCGTCTCCAGCCCTGAATTTCCAGGCGTCGGTCGCGCCGCCACGTTTCTCCGCTATGTCGTCTCGGAAACCCTCGAGGGCCGGGGCAACCGGATCAAAGCCTATTCGATCGCAATCGAGGTGTTCGGCCGGGATCCCGGCTTCACCCAGGACGATCCGGTGGTCAGGATCGAGGCCGGACGGCTGCGGCGGTCGCTCGAGCGTTATTATCTCGTCGCCGGGCAGCAAGATCCGGTCAGGATCGACATTCCCAAAGGCGGATATGTTCCAACCTTCACCTGGTCCTGTGCGGCTTTAGTCGACATTGGAGGCGAAGACGCTGGCGAAACATCGGCCTCTGAGGTCCGTTCCGGACGCTGGTGGCGCGCAAGAAGGGTCTTGTGGCCGGGTGCTGCTGCGCTCGCTGCAGTGGCTATTTCGCTATATTGGATCGGCGCACGATCTACCGCTCCGTCGCTCGAACGCGCCGGAAATCTAATGCCCGATCGCCCGGCCCTCGTGGTCGCCCCCTTTGCCAATCTCGGCGAAGGGCCAGAGGCGCAGCTCTACACCGCCGGCCTGACCGAGGAGCTGATGACCATCCTGCCACGGTTCAAGGAGATCAAGGTCTTCGGTCGCGAAACGTCCAAGTCACTCCCCGCGGATGTGGGCGCATCGAAGATCCGGGCCGAATTCGGCGCACGCTATCTCCTTGCCGGCGGTGTCCGGATGTCGGGAAAGCGCCTTCGCGTGACGGCCAGATTGCTTGATACGTCGGACGGCGAGATCCTCTGGTCGGAGAATTATGACAATGATCTCGCATCGGGGGACCTGTTTGCGATCCAGACGGATGTCGCCAGAAAGGTCGCGACCGCCATCGCCCAACCCTACGGAGTCATGGCACAGATCGACTCCGCCAGTCCGCCGCCGGATGACCTCGGCGCGTATGAGTGCACTTTGCGCTTCTATGCCTATCGTTCGGAACTGAGCGCCGAAGCGCATGCGCGCGTCCGAGATTGCCTCGAGGCCGCGCTCGCGCGGTTTCCGAACTACGCGACCGCCTGGGCAATGCTGTCGATCGTCTATCTCGATGAGGACCGGTACAAGTTCAATCCGACACCAGGCCAGGATACAGCAATACAGCGTGCACACGATGCCGCCAGGCGCGCAACCCAGATCGATCCAAACAATACGCGCGGGCTCCAAGCGCTGATGACGGCGTTGTTCTTCGACAGGCAGCTCGCTGAATCGCTTCGTGTGGGCGAGCAGGCGCTCGCCACCAATCCTAATGACACCGAACTGATGGGCGAGTTCGGAACCCGGCTTGCGATCGCTGGCCAGTGGCAACGTGGAGCAAGCCTGCTGGACCAGGCCATCGCCCTCAATCCAGGCAGCGGCGGCTTCTACCACGGAACGCGAGCCCTGGCCGCCTATATGCTCCGCGACAACCACACTGCCGTGCTGGAGATCAGGCAGGCGAACATGCAAAAGTTCCCTCTCTTCCATGTTGTCGCCGCCGTCATCTACGCAGAGGCTGGCATGATGGACGACGCCCGCCGGGAAGGACAGGTGTTCGTCAGCATGCGACCCGACTTCCTGCCAAACATCGTCACGGAACTTGCAATGCGCAACATGCAGCCCGAAGATCGCGACCGCCTGATCGAAGGACTTCGCAAGGCGGGGATGACGGTACCTGATCCCGACGCAATTGCGTCGACTGCCACCACCTCCGACCTGCAACCTCGCTGATGCTGTCTCCCCGACCGTAACATACCCGATCATACGGGCACGCCATCTCATCTTCGCATAGTCTGACCTCGGTGCCGACTTCGACCGCCGCGGCGTGCTGCGTCGAGGCCCGTACAAACTTGACAGGGCTATGAGGAACGCTAGTGAGCACAGCAAAATGTCTTGACGGCCGAATTCAACCAAGCCCTTCCCTAGCGCAGTTCCAGCAAAAATGCGCAGCGGTTTTGCGGCCGGAATTGCGTGAAAACAAAAAGACAGAGCATTTCCGTGGCTCGGAGAAACCAGGTATTGCTCTGGTCTTGAAATGGATCTCGGCTCTGCTGTTGCTCTGCGCATTGGCCGGATGCGGAGGCCATCCGAAGAACGTCCTCATCCCGGTTGCCGATAGCGCGCCGAACGCCACCAAGGTCGACATGCTCGTAGCCACGACGCGCAGCCGCTCCACGATCCAAGGCGAGATGTTCACAGGCGAGCGCGCACTCGCCCCGGCCTTTGCCGACATCACCGTATCCATTCCGCCTGCGAACGTCCGCAAGGTCGGCGAAGTCGCCTGGCCGAGAAGGCTTCCATCCAACCCGGCCACCGACTTTGCAACCTTGAAAGCCGAGGAGATCACGCGCGACGACGCCAAGAAGTGGCTGAGCGCCTCAGTCAAGAGGAGCCACGACCGCAGCGTGCTCGTGTTCATCCACGGCTTCAACAACCGTTTCGAAGACTCCGTCTATCGCTTCGCCCAGATCGTCAAGGATTCCGGCGTCCATAGTGCGCCGGTGCTGGTGACATGGCCGTCGCGCGGCAGTCTGCTCGCATATGGCTATGACAGGGAGAGCACCAACTACACGCGCAACGCATTGGAAACGCTCTTCCAGTATCTCGCGAGGGATCCAGAGGTGAAGGAAGTCTCGATCCTTGCGCATTCCATGGGGAACTGGCTGGCGCTGGAAGCGCTTCGCCAGATGGCGATCCGCAACGGCCACCTCCCCGCCAAGTTCGAGAACGTGATGCTGGCCTCGCCCGACGTGGATGTCGACGTCTTCCGCCAACAGATCGTCGACATGGGCAAGAAGCATCCGAAGTTCACCTTGTTCGTTTCACGAGACGACCGTGCGCTCGCGGTATCCCGCAGGGTATGGGGCGACGTCGCCAGACTCGGCGCCATCGATCCCGAGGCATCTCCCTTCAAGAAGGAGCTGGCCGATAGCCAGATCACGGTGATCGACCTCACCAAGGTCAAGGCGGGCGACAAGCTGAACCACGGAAAGTTCGCGGAATCGCCCGAGGTCGTTCAACTGATTGGGGCGCGGATTTCCGACGGCCAGACACTGACCGACAGCAAGGTCGGGCTCGGGGATCACATCCTTGCCGCGACGACGAGTACAGCCGCCGCAGCAGGTAGCGCGGCCGGCCTGATCCTCGCCGCCCCGGTCGCCGTCGTCGATGCCGACACCAGAGACAATTACGCCGGCCATGTCAGCGGCCTCACAGGTCCCGTGGGCACACAGCCGCGAGCATCCGAATGCACTGCCGCGGGCCGATCGAAAGAGTCGTGCAGGCAATGACGGAAGGATCCGGCAGACGAAATAGGTTCATCGAGATCAGGATAGACGATGCTATTACTTTTCAAGATCCGCATATTTAGACCGCTTTTCACGGGGGCAGCCGTGGCTTCCGTTCTCCTTAGTGCCTCGATTGCTGTGGCGCAGAGCGTGACGCCAGCGAGCCCACAGCCGGAAAGCGTCCAGCGCTTTATCGGCATGTTCTCGGATCCTGACGTCCAACGCTTCCTGCAGCAGCAGTCGGAAGCAGCCAAGACCGCGGCGGAACCGCCCTTGGAAACCCGGAACGCAGACCCTTCATTCTCGGAATTCACGATGCGATTCCGTGCCCATGCCTCAAGTCTTCTCGGCGCCATCCAGTCCTTTCCCCTGGAGACGATGCGAGGCGGGGCCGTGCTCGAACGGGACATCCGGGCGAATGGCGGGACGCGGCCGATCTTCCTGGTCGCTGCCTTCGTCGCCGTTGGGCTGGCCGCGCAATGGCTATTCTGGTGGATCAGCGCCGGCTGGCGCTCATGGATGACACGCGCGCCCTATGAGACGGTTCTAGAAAGAGTGATTGCACTGGCTGCGAGGCTTCTTTGGGCTGCCTGTTACGTCCTGTCCTTCGGCCTCGGCAGTATCGGCTTCTTCCTGCTGTTCCAATGGCCGCCGGCTATCAGAGAGATCGTCGTCGGCTACCTCTTCGCGATCGTCGTCTTCCGTCTGGCGAGCGCTCTTTTCGACGTGTTGTTGGCACCACAGGCCGAGGAAGAGGGCCGTTTTCGTGTCGTACCGATCGCAAAGGATGCCGCCGGTCACTGGGCGAAACGCCTGGGCTATCTTGTCGGCTGGTTTGCCTTCGGCTGGGTGACCATTCGCCTGCTCGGCACCCTCGGCTTTTCCGTCCCGGCACGGCAACTCGTGGCCTATGCCCTCGGCCTCGTGCTCCTCATCATCGGTATCGAAGCCGTCTGGAGACGTCCGTCCGGATTGACGGCCGGCCAGACCACCCGCATCGGCCTGCGAGCGCGGAACTGGCTCTGGACGGTTTACTTCGCGAGCGTCTGGCTGCTGTGGGTGATGGGAGCCATGAAGCTGTTCTGGATTGCGGTGATCTGCGCGGCATTGCCAGGTGCCATCGCCCTCACCAAGGCGTCTGTCGACAATATCCTGCGTTCTTCTGAGGACGAAGGGGACGGCCACAAGAGAGGCACCGTCGTGTCGGTGATTGTGGAGCGCGGCATCAGGGCGGCGCTGATCGTCGGAGCCATCGTCCTGCTTGCGGACGCCCTGGAGGTCCGGCTCACACAAATGACGATGCAGGATTCGCCACTTCTGCGCCTCGTGCGCGGCCTCCTCAGCGCCGGGATCATTCTCCTGATCGTCGATCTCGCCTGGAGCGTCGTGAAGGTCCTCATCGATCGCAAGCTCGACGACACCGAGACCGTCCTCGAAGTCGGCAGCGAACGGGAGCGGCGGCGCACGCGCCTCAGAACCCTGCTGCCGATCCTTCGCAATTTCCTGATGATCCTGTTCGTCGCCATCGCGATCATGATGGCGCTGTCATCACTGGGGGTAGAAATCGGCCCGTTGATCGCCGGCGCCGGCGTGGTCGGTGTCGCAATCGGCTTCGGCGCGCAGACGGTGGTCAAGGACGTCATCAGCGGGATGTTCTACCTGCTCGACGACGCTTTCAGGATAGGCGAATATATCCAGAGCGGCAGCTACAAGGGCACCGTTGAATCCTTCAGCTTGCGATCGGTCAAGCTCAGGCACCACCGCGGCGCGGTCTACATCGTCCCCTTCAGCGAGCTCGGCGCGGTCCAGAACATGAGCCGCGACTGGGTGATCGAGAAAATGACGATCACCGTCACCTACGATTCCGACATCGAGAAAGCCCGCAAGATCATCAAGAAGATTGGCCAGGAACTGTTCGAGGACCCTGAGTTCAAACCGACGACGCTCGAGCCGCTGAAGATGCAGGGGATCGATAGTCTTGGCGATTCCGGTCTGCTCCTGCGGATGAAGGTCATGACGCTTCCCGGCCAGCAGTTCACGCTGAAGCGGCGGGCCTTGCGGATGATCCATGAGGCATTCCACGAAAACGGCATCAAGCTCGCTGTGCCCACAGTCCAGGTCTCGGGCGGCAAGGACGACGCTGTTGCCGCCGCTGCCCAGCAGACGCTCGCAGCACACAACGCGGCCGCCGTCGCAAACCCGGCCTGAGGGCGGCATTTTCGAAATGAACGACACACGTGAGCAATGGAGAAATGAATGAAGATCCTGGTCATCCCTACGCAGATGCTTGCGACACTTGCCGTTCTGATGACGGTCTGCGTGCCGGTCCTCGTTCCCGTAACGGCCGAAGCCGCCCGTCGTGGCGTGGCGGCATGCGGCCCGAGAGGCTGCGGTGCCGCGGCCTGCGGACCGCGGGGATGCGCTGCAGTCGGAAGCACCCGCCCCGTCGTTCGCCCGCCTGTCCGGCGCGGCGTCGTCGTCGTCACCCCTCGCCGCTACTGGCGCCCGGGTACGGCAATCGCCGCGGGTGCTGCCATCGGCTTCGTCGCCGGAGCTGCCGCCGTGTCCTTGGCAGGCACGCCGCCGCAATCCGGTCAATGCTGGTACTACACCTCGCCCGCCAAGACGACGGGCTTCTGGGACGTGTGCCCGCTGTGAGCGACCGGGCAGAAAAACTGCCAGCTCGCTTGGTTCGCTTCGTCGCCCGCCCTCCCATGAGTGGGGAGGACCTCGAATTCCAGGTCACAAATTTTAGAAGGTACGTTCCATGGATTTCACAGTCATCGATGCCGCACTCGTCGGAAAACTTCTCCTGCTGCTTCTGGTCGGCCTGGGGCCGAAGATCGCCCTGGTGCCGTTTCTGGAGAAGACCCATGCCTTCGATACCGAAACCAAGGCGCGCATCGGCCGCCAGATGGTTTTGGTCGCAGTAGTCACAGCCTTGATCCTTTTTGCCACCGGCGCTTTGCTAATGCGGCTTCTCCATATCACGGGTGGCGCAGTCGCCGTCGCCGGCGGTATCATCCTCGCGCTTATCGCGATCAAGATGGCATCAGGACCAACAGAGAAGCCGCATGATGAAACGGGGCTTCCCGTCGATCCAGAAAAGATCGCCGTCTTTCCGCTTGCGGTCCCTTACCTGCTCAATCCTGTCGGCATCACCGTCGTCATCATCGCCTCCGGCGAAGTCGTCTCGATTGCCAGCGCGATACTCGTCATCGGCCTGATCCTGATCGTCGGCGCGTTGGACTATCTAGTGTTCACCAACATCGACGCGCTCGCCAAGCGCATGAAGCCTGCCAGTCTGATCGTCTCGGAGGTCGTCTTCGGCATTCTGCTGACCGCAGTCGCAGTCCAACTGATCGTCAGCGGGCTTGGCAGTCTTGGCATCATCACCCCGACCGCTGCGCATTAGATGCGGATGATTTGCGGCCGGTCGGCCTAAAAATCTGAACCCGGATTTAAATCATACAATAGAGCCGAAAGCCGCTCGGTTTTCGGCATCATGCTCAGCTGCGGATTTGCTGTCCCCCTGCGCGGAAAGCCCGGGGATTAAGGTCGGGAACAGACGACAATGGTGTCGCCACCGACCGCCGGGCGCGCCGCGATCATTCAATATCTCTGATGTTATCCATAAGTTCTATTCGTTTGAATGATGAGTTTTCAAAGCCCATATTAGAATCATGGACATGGACGAACCTCCCATTGACGACCATGCCCCTGACCCAAGAAAGGAACCGGAAAATGACCACGCTCACCTATCGCGGTGGTGGTAAGTCCCTCACCTCCGGCGAAAGCCGCTTCGATCTGGCACATTATGCCCGTAAGCTCGTGCTCGCCTGGACGCGCTGGCAGACGGCCCGCGAAATCGAAGCCATGCCCTTCGACATTCGCAAGGACATCGGCTGGCCGAGCACGGACGACAACAAACACCGGACCATGTAATGAATGCGACATTCCTCCCAAGATAAGGGCGGCGCCTGCCTCGTGCAACGCCGCCTTTTTCGTGGCCTGACCGTCCATTCCTAAGCCATTTTCAACATTGAATTTCAGTCGCCTATCAGCCTGTCTTTTCCCTGCCCGCGGCCATTCCGACGATTTGACCGGCCAAATCGCGGGCGATGTCGCATATTTGCTCTTCCCGGCCGCATTTTTCCATGCCAGTGTCGCTTTCAGGACATCGGCGCGACGCATTCCGCGCAACGAATGTGTCATCGCCCCTCGAGCATGGATTTCGCTATGAACAGGATGCAGATCAAGAAGCGTTCAGTAGTCTTCTTTATGGTACCGCAATTCACCATGCTGCCCTTTTCGGCGGCCGTGGACACCTTGCGCATCGCCAATCGCATGCTCGGCTATCAGGCCTATACCTGGCGGCTGACCTCCGTCGATGGAGAAAAGGTCTATTCCTCCTGCGGCATCGGCGTCGAGGCAAACTCCTCGCTTGCCGAGGAGCGCCGTCATCTCGGCGGCGAAAACCGGCCGGGCATGGTGCTCGTCTGTTCCGGCATCGATGTCGAGCAGTTCAACAACAAGTCGGTCAATGCCTGGCTGCGTGAATGCTACAATCGCGGTGTCGCCGTCGGCAGCCTCTGTACGGGCGCGCATGTGCTTGCCCAGGCCGGCCTCCTGAACGGCAAGCGCTGCGCCATCCACTGGGAAAACCTGCCGGGCTTTTCGGAAGCCTTCCCGCAGGCGGAGGTCTATGCCGACCTCTATGAGATCGACGGCAATCTCTATACCTGCGCCGGCGGCACCGCCTCGCTCGACATGATGCTGAACCTTGTCGGCGAGGACTTTGGCGAAAGCCTTGTCAACCGCATCTGCGAGCAGCACCTGACCGACCGCGTGCGCAACCCGCACGACCGCCAGCGTCTGCCGCTGCGCGCCCGCCTCGGCGTGCAGAACGCCAAGGTGCTTTCGATTATCGAGCTGATGGAAGGCAATCTCGCCGAGCCGCTGTCGCTGATCGAGATCGCCGATGGCGCCGGCCTCTCGCGCCGCCAGATCGAACGGCTGTTCCGCCAGGAGATGGGCCGCTCACCGGCCCGCTACTATCTGGAAATCCGCCTCGACCGTGCGCGCCATCTTCTGGTGCAGTCCTCGATGCCGGTCGTCGAGGTCGCCGTCGCCTGCGGCTTCGTCTCGGCCTCGCATTTCTCCAAGTGTTATCGCGAACTCTACCATCGCTCGCCGCAGCAGGAGCGCGCCGAGCGCAAGATGACCATGGCGACCGCTCGCCAGGCCGTCGCCGCTTGAGACAATAAGACGGGCCGTCGCCGCTTGAGACAATAAGGCGGGCCGTCGCCGCTTGAGACAATAAGGCGGGCCGCCGCCTGAGACAGTAAAAAGCTGACCTCGCCTGACGCGAAAAGATCGTCGCCGCCTGAGATAAAGGGCGGCGGCTTGGCCTCGGAAGGCGCTATTGCGCCGCTTCTTCCGTCATCTTGGCGTCGGAATAGACCTGGTTGCGGCCCCTGTGCTTGGCCATGTAGAGAAACTGGTCGGCGGCGTTGAGGTAGTTCTCGAAGGTTTCGTAACCGGCGATCTCGGCAATGCCGATCGAAATCGTAACGCCGAGTTCCTCGTCGTCGGCCGTGACCTTCAGTCGCGAAATGTCCGAGCGGATCTCGTCGCAGAGCTTGGTAGCAGCTGCCGAATCCATCTGCGGAAAGAGGATGGCGAATTCCTCGCCCCCGAGCCGCGACAGAAGATTGTCGCTGCCCTCGAAGATCGTAAACAGCCTGTTTGCGACAGCCTTCAGCACCTTGTCGCCGATCTCGTGGCCATAGGTGTCGTTCAGCCGTTTGAAATGGTCGATATCGAGAATGGCGACGGAACTCGGCACCTTCAGCCGCAGGCACTCGTTGACCAGCTTCGGGCCGTTGTCGTAGAAATAGCGGCGGTTATAGAGACCGGTCAGGTAGTCGCAGGCCGCCGCCGCCCTCAGCTGCCGCATCTGCGCAAGCGTTTCAGCGTTGTTGGCGATGCGGCATTGCAGCTCCTCGGCAACGAAGGGCCGGTAAACGAAATCGCTGGCGCCGGCCTTGAGGAAACTCGCCGAAAGCATGCGGTCGTTGGAGGAGGAAACGCCGATGACACGCAGCCTGTCCGAACCGAAGCGATGGCGGATGCGCCGCGTCAGCTCATAGCCGCTCATATCAGGCATATGGTGGTCGGTGACGACGAGTTCGATATCGCTGTAGGCCTCGAGCGCCGCCAGCGCCTCGAGCCCCGAATTTGCCTCGACGACGAGATATTGCTGTGCCTTCAGCAGGTCGACGAGCACTTGGCGCGCCGAGACGACATCGTCGACGACGAGCACCCGCGTCTTGCGGTTGGAGATCGCCCGCCGGACGGTGGCGACCAGATTGTCGAGCGCGAATTCATTGTCCTTCAGCACGTAATCGATGACGTTGCGCTCCATAATCTTGTTGCGCGTGTTGAGATCGAATGTCGCGGTGAAGACGATCGCCGGGATGTCGTGCTCGATCGTGCAGTCGAGCGCTTCACCATAGGGCGAATCCGGCAGGTTGAGATCGACGACGGCCATGGTGTAGCCGTGACCGTCATCGGCAAGTTCCTTGCGAAGTGCCTTGAGAGACGGGCAGGATTTGACGGCAAGGCCGAGCTCCGTTTGGAACCGGTGACAGAGAACGGCGGAAAACATCCGGGAATCTTCAACCAGAAGTATCTTGAGCCCGCCGGAGCGCAGCCCGATGCCATCTCGCTGGAAATCCGCTTGAAAAGCCACAGCTCCTACTCCCCGATGCGTCCGATGGGCTCGACTCGGCCCTTTCCCCGGCGGGAACGATAACCGAGAGGCGTGTGCGCGTGAAGGGGACAAATAACGGCGACATTACCTGTAATTGCAGAAATTCGACGACTGTCCCCGAGCGTGATATCCGGCCCCCTGGGAATACCGATACTGGAAGGGCCGTCAGGCAACCGCCCGCTCCTTACGCATCGATTGAATCTGCAGCAGCGTATCGAGGTTCTGGTTGACGCGGCAGTAGAACTCTTCGTCGATGAAGGGACGCAGCATGAAATCATTGCCGCCGGCCTTCAGGAATCGTGCCGAAAGCAGCCGGTTCGAAGAGGAGGAAACGCCGATGATGCGCAGCTCGTGCGAGCCGATATTGGCGCGGATGCGCCGCGTCAGCTCGAAGCCGTCGATGTCGGGCATATTGTAGTCGGTGATGACAAGGCCGATATCGCGGTTGGCCTTCAGGATTTCCAGCGCCTTGCCGCCGCTCTCGGCGACGCTGACACGGAAATTGTAGCGCTTCAGCCGGCTCGACAGCAGGGCGCGCGCAGTCGCGCTATCGTCGACGATCAGCACGTGGTGGCGATGATTGGTGAGGAAGCGGCAGATCGATTCCGCCAGCAGGTCGACGGCGAAGATATTGTCCTTGAGGATATAGTCGACGATATCCTTGGCCATCAGCTTGTCGCGCATGTTTTCATGGAAGGTGCCGGTGAAGACGATGGTCGGAATGGAGAGATCGACCAGATATTCGAGCGCTTCGCCGTTTTCGGCGCCGGGCAGGTTGATGTTCGAGATCGCCAGCGTGATCGGATCGGAAGACTTGTCGTAGGAAACCTGCAGATCCTCGAAGTTGCGGCAGATCTCGACATCGATGTCGAACAGCTCCTTCAGGCGTTTGCTGATCATCGAAGTGAATACGTTGGAATCTTCCGCGACAATAATACGCGCACCGGCAAACATTTCCCCGGAATATTGCATCCCCGAAATACCTAGAAACGCCATAGCAAACCTTTGATGTAAAATCTGTCCCCGGATCAAACTGATACATCAATTGATTTGAGTAATTATTAATCGACGCGCCTGGATATAAATGAAGAGGCGGCCCGATCGGGCCGCCTCCGACTTCTTTGCGGATATGATTAAGAAATCGGGCGCGAAGCGTCGCATTCTCGGCATCGAAAAGGCGTTTGCCGACAACCGTCGCATTATAGGTCGAACCGAGGTTTTGATGTTCAGCTTCGTGCCTTCCTTGGCGCAATCCGGCGGCCGACGAGCCCACCCGGCTGGCACCGCTCGGCCGAAGCGATTATAAACGAGCCATCGACCCCGACCCGCCGACAGGTTCGCCCATGCTCCAATCCGACCCGGTGATCGCATGGCTTCTCGACTCCGACCCGTCGATCCGATGGCAGGTGATGCGCGACCTGCTCGATGCTCCGGAGCGGGAGTGGATGACTGAGCGGGCCAAAGTCGAGACCGAGGGCTGGGGCGCCAGGCTGCTCTCCTGCCAGGATGCGGACGGGCAATGGGCAGGCGGCGCCTTCCTGCCCGCCGGTTTCGACCCGCGAGAGTGGAAGGAGCATGGCCAGCCGTGGACAGCCACGACCTTCTCGCTGTCGCAATTGCGGGAGTTCGGTCTCGATCCCGCTTGCGGCTGCGCCAAGCGCACCGTCAAATTGATCGGCGCCAACGCCCGTTGGGAAGAAGGCGGCCAGCCCTATTGGGAGGGCGAAGTCGAGGAGTGCATCAACGGCCGCACCGTTGCCGACGGGGCCTATTTCGGCGTCGACGTCTCGCCCATCGTCGACAGGCTGGCCGGCGAGCGTCTCGACGACGGCGGCTGGAACTGCGAGCGGATCAATGGCTCCGTCCGCTCGTCTTTCGCCAGCACCATCAATGTGCTGGAAGGTTTGCTGGAATACCAGAGATCGACCGGCGGCACGCATCGGTCTCGAGAGGCGTGCAGGACGGGCGAGGAGTTTCTGCTGGCCCGCAGCCTCTTCCGCCGCCTTGGCACCGGCGAGCCGGCCGACGAACGCTTCCTTCGCCTCCTGCATCCGAACCGGTGGCGCTACGACATTTTGCGCGCCCTCGATTATTTCCGCGCCAGCGCGATCCTGACCGGCGCCAATCCCGATCCGCGCCTCGGCGAGGCAATCGACCACCTTCGTTCCCGGCGCTTGCAGGACGGCAGTTGGCCGCTCGACGACAGCCCTGCCGGGCGGGTGTGGTTCAAGCTCGATGACGGGCAAGGCAAGCCCTCGCGGTGGGTGACGCTCCGGGCGACGCGGGTGCTCAGATGGTGGGATGCCCAGCGCTCAATCAATGCCTAACCGCAATCCCAAGCGCGCAGGAAATGCACCCATGACTGACTGGTGGTCAGCCAATATGATCCTGATCTCGCCGCCACCCTGCCCTGCCGCACGATCTCATGTGTCCTCAAGCGCAGCAGCCGCTCGTTGCCGCTTGCGGCCCACAGCAGGCCGCCGCCTTGCGGTTTTCCTCCGCCAGCCATCGGTCGCGAGGCCTGCAGCTTGCCGGCCGCGGCGAAAGCGTAACATGGACGGCGCCGGTGCGAAGAACCGGCATCGCCGCGCAATAAAGCTGCATTGGCCGCACGCCGTCGCTGACTTCGAAGGTCAGCTTCGCCGAACCATCCAGTTGCACATGATCGGAAACCTTGCGGATGATTGCATGGAACTTGCCGGCCGGCATATGCGTGCGTTCGCCTTCCTCGACATCCCAGAGCTGGATGAAGATTTCCGCCCATGCTTCGGGATTGGCGCCGCAATCCAACGCCGAGAATTGGCCCGCCTTGACCTCGGTGACATGATAGCCAGGCTTCACCGCCTTGCCGCCATAATAGAAAATCAGCGGAGAATCCTTGGCGCCGGTAAGCACACTGAGCAGCAGGCCGAGATCGATGTCGTTCTCTTGAACTTTGCTGTTGTCGATGACGTTCATTTGCGCTAATCCTCGTTTCAATGATTCAAGGATTATTGAAATATGGATCAACGTCAAGCCCTCATCGCATTCGGCGCGCTCTCGCAGGAAACCCGCCTTCACATCGTCCGCATGCTCGTGGTTTCGGGTCCCGACGGCATGGCGGCAGGCGCGATCGCTGAGAAGGCGGAGGTCTCGCCCTCCAATATCTCCTTCCACCTGAAAGAGCTGGAACGGTCTGGGTTGATCGCGCAACAGCGTGAATCCCGGTCGATCATTTACACCGCGAACTACGAGGCACTTGGTGGCTTGGTTCGCTTTCTGATGGAAGATTGCTGTTCCGGGCATCCGGAAATCTGCGCACCTGCCGCGGAGGTCGCGGCCTGCTGCGCCCCTAAAATGAAGGAGAAATTGCAATGACCCCTGACCGCATTTACAATGTGCTCTTTCTCTGCACGGGCAATTCTGCCCGCTCGATCTTGGCTGAATCCATCCTTGAGACCGAAGGCAAGGGTCGATTCAAGGCCTATTCGGCCGGCAGCCAGCCGAAGGGTGAGGTCAATCCCTATGCGCTGAAGGAGCTTGCGGCGCAGGGCTACCCAACAGCCGGCTTCCGCTCAAAGAGCTGGGACGAATTCGCCGAGCCGGGCGCTCCGGAGATGGACTTCATCTTTACGGTTTGCGACAGCGCTGCCGGCGAGGCTTGTCCCGTCTGGATCGGTCATCCGATGACCGCCCATTGGGGCGTCGAGGACCCCGCTGTCGTCGAGGGCAGCGAAGTCGACAAAGGCCGCGCTTTCGCGCAGGCCGCCCGCTTCCTCAAGAACCGGATCAGCGCCTTTTTGAGCCTGCCTCTTTCCTCGATCGACAAGCTCGCCCTGGAATCGCACCTGCGCCAGATCGGCACCATGGAAGGCGCCAGCATTAAACAGCCCAAGGCGAGCTGATGGGTTTCGATTTGAACCAGCAGGCCTTGGAAGGGCACGACGACAGACTTCGCGGCGCGCTCGCAGGCGCCGGGCTTCCGGTCGATGACCTCACAGACGCCGGCCGAAGCTTCTATCGGTTTTCACGTGGCGGCGAGACGGTCGGCTTCGGCGGGCTGGAACTCTATGGCGAGACTGTACTCCTGCGTTCCATTGTCGTGCTGTCCGATCAGCAAGGCTTTGGCTTCGGCCATGCGATCACCCTTAGCCTGCTCGATCAGGCCCAAAGGAAAGGCGCCACCGCCGCCTATCTGTTGACAGAAACAGCCGCCTCCTTCTTTCAATCGCTCGGCTTTCGTCCGATCGCCCGCGATGAAGCGCCGGCCGAGATCCTGACGACGCGGCAGGCCGCAAGCCTGTGCCCGGCATCGGCCGCCCTGATGGTCCGGAGCCTGCCGGCATGAGCGCGCCGATGTTTCCCCCGTCTCGACGACTGGTCGCCGAAGCGCTCGGCACGCTGCTGCTCGTAGCAACCGTCGTCGGCTCGGGCATCATGGCGGATAGCCTGACGGACGATACGGCGCTTGCGCTGCTCGGCAACACGCTGGCAACGGGGGCAATCCTCGTCGTCCTGATCACGATCTTGGGCCCGATTTCCGGGGCTCATTTCAATCCGGTCGTGTCGCTGGTGTTTGCGCTCCGGCGCGAACTGCCTGCCTCCTCCGTTCCCGCCTATATCGCCGCGCAGGTCGTCGGCGGCATTGCCGGAACGATGCTCGCTCATGCAATGTTCGCCCTTCCCGTGCTGCAGGCCTCGGAAACCGTGCGCACCGGCGGCGCGCAATGGCTCTCTGAGGTGACGGCAACCTTCGGCCTCGTCTTCGTCATCTTAGCCGGTGTGCGCTTTCGCGCCGATGCCGTGGCATGGCTGGTCGGCCTTTATATCACCGCCGCCTATTGGTTCACCGCCTCCACGTCCTTTGCCAATCCCGCCGTCGCGATTGCTCGATCGCTGACGCACACCTTTTCCGGCATCCGCCCGATCGATCTACCGGGCTTTATCGCCGCTGAAGTCCTCGGCGCCTTGCTGGCGCTGATGCTTGCGGGATGGCTGCTGATGGAAGCCCGCGATCCTGAAACCCTCACCAAGACGGAATCCGCCTCATGACCATAGATGTTACGATCTATCACAACCCCGAATGCGGCACCTCGCGCAACACGCTTGCGATGATCCAGAACGCCGGCATTGAGCCCAACGTTATCGAATATCTGAAAAACCCGCCGTCGCGCGAGCAGCTAATCAAGGTGATTGCGGATGCAGGTTTGAGCGTTCGCGAGGCGATGCGCGAAAAGGGCACGCCCTATGCGGAGCTCGGCCTCGACAACCCTGATCTTACCGACGAGCAATTGCTGGACGCGATGCTGAAAAACCCGATCCTGATCAACCGGCCCTTCGTCATCACGCCGCTCGGCACGCGCCTGTCGCGGCCGTCGGAACTTGTCCTCGAAATCCTGCCGGAAACGCATCAGGGGGCCTTCACCAAGGAAGACGGCGAGCAGGTGCTCGATGCCGGAGGCAAGCGCATTGTCTGATTTGCCTGCCATATCACTGATGCATCTGCGTCAACCGGATATGGACGCGCTCAGGCCGGCGTTCTCGACGCACAAGCCGCGCATCCTGATCCTTTATGGCTCGTTGCGAGCAGTGTCCTACAGCCGCTTCCTCGCACAGGAGGCCGCGCGGCTGCTCGAATATTTCGGCTGCGAAGTGCGCATCTTCAATCCGGAAGGTCTGCCGCTGCCTGATGCGGCGCCGGCGAGCCACCCGAAAGTTCAGGAGTTGCGCGAATGGTCGGCATGGTCTGAAGGCCAGGTCTGGGTCAGCCCCGAACGTCATGGCGCGATGACCGGCATCATGAAAGCGCAGATCGACTGGATTCCATTGTCGGTCGGCTCGGTCCGGCCGACGCAAGGCAAGACGCTGGCAGTGATGCAGGTCTCTGGCGGCTCCCAGTCCTTCAATGCGGTAAGCCAACTCCGCATCCTTGGACGATGGATGCGGATGATTGCAATTCCCAATCAGTCCTCGGTTGCCAAAGCTTTCCAAGAATTCGACGCGGACGGCCGTATGAAACCGTCGTCCTATTACGACCGCGTCGTCGACGTCTGCGAGGAACTGGTCAAGTTCACGCTGCTGACCCGTGATGCCTCGAACTATCTGACCGACCGCTACAGCGAGCGGAAGGAAGAAGCCGAAAAGCTCGAACAGCGCGTGAGCCTCAGATCCCTATGACAATCAGCACCGAACGACCGCCGGTAGCGGCCATCGCCGCGCTCGGGCTGACGCAGATCATCGGATATGGATCGCTCTATTACAGCTTCAGCATCCTCGCCCCCGACATGGCCCGTGATCTGAGCTGGTCATCGGAATGGATCTTCGGTGCGCTCTCCGCGGCCCTTCTGATCGGCGGTCTGGCTGCACCTCTCATGGGCACGTGGATCGATCGCTTCGGCGCCGGCAGGATCATGACATCGGGATCGGCGATTGCCGCGGCCGCCCTCGTCGCCTGCGCCTTCGCGCAGGGAAAGATCGCTTTCGTCGCGGCATTGATCGGCATCGAGATCGCATCGAACCTGGTGCAATATGGCGCAGCCTTCGCCCTGCTCGTGCAGATCAGGCCGCAGGTCGCCCAGCGCAGCATCGCCTATCTGACCCTGATCGCCGGCTTCGCCTCAACCATTTTCTGGCCGGTCACCACGGCGCTGCATGCGCATCTCTCATGGCAGAACGTCTATCTGATCTTCGCCGGGCTCAATCTCGTTGTCTGCCTTCCCATTCATGCCTGGCTCTCTCGTGGCGTCGGCCAAACCAGGAGACGGACCGGAGACGAGGCTGCAAGACGCGTCGAGCCGAGCCTTCCGCCGTCGGTGCGCAGGCCGGCCTTTATCCTGATGGTGACGGGTTTTGCTTTGGAAAGCTTCGTGAACTCGGCGCTTCTGGTTCACATGGTGCCTGTGATGTCGGCCCTCGGCCTCGGCGCCATGGCAGTGGTGGTCGGAACGCTCTTCGGCCCGTCACAGGTGCTGAGCCGCCTCATTAACATGGTCTTTGGCGAGAGCTTGTCGCAAGTGATGCTGGCGATCATCTGCGCCATCCTGCTGCCGACAGCCCTTGTCATCCTCATCGCCACCGCACCCTCGGTGCCCGGTGCGCTGGTCTTCGCCGTCGTCTTCGGCCTCGGCTCGGGGCTTAACAGCATCGTCTACGGAACCTTGCCGCTGGCGCTCTTCGGAAGCGATGGCTACGGCCGGCGGCAAGGACAAATCATGTCGGTTCGTCTCGTCGTCTCCTCGATGGCGCCGTTCGCGCTTGCCTTCCTGATGGGCTATCTCGGCGTATCGTGGTCGCTGTCGATCGCTGCATTGCTCAGCACCGTCGCCGTTGGCGCATTCTTCGCCATCATGCGGCTGACGCGCCCGGTTGCCCGGCCGGACACTGTTCCCAATCCCCGAGAAGCTTGAGCGCGTTAATCAGGACAGGCGCTACTTGACGACGGCCGAGCCCTTGACGATATCGATCGTCTCGCCGCCGTCGAGCCCGATGCGGTCGCCGTCGGGCGTCGTCATGAAGCAGCCGGAAGCACAGAGGTTTTCCGAAGCGCCGGCATCGACCACAACCTCGACGCGCTGGCCGCTCTCGGTGATGACGAGCACGACGGCGGCTGGATCGGTGTTGGTGATGGATGCCGCTTCAGCCGCGGGTGCGGCAAGCAGCGGGACAAGCAGAACGGCGGCAAATCTTGCCATCATGTGCGGCGGCGCTGGCGCGCCCTCCCCTCGAACGATCGGTGCTGCCCCCGGCAGCGATCCCGATAGTGGAGATCATGCACATATAGCTGTGAATGATGGCTGAATGACCCGTTCAGCCTTTCCGATTGCCGTCTGCCGTCTTGCTGCGCAATTGCCGCACCGGCTGCTCTTCCTCCTCCATGGGCGTGACCGCCGCGTTTTCCTGCTTGTTGGGTTGATCCCTGCCCGCATCGGCAAGCGCGGGACGAGCCTCTCGATGGATGGTAAGATCGGTCTGTGGCAGCGGGATCTCGATGCCCTCGGCCTTGAAGCGTTTAAGGATCTCGATCCTGAGATTGTTGCGCACCACCATGCCGTCACCCATGTCGGCGAGGAAGAAACGCAGCTCGAAATCCAGCGAATAGGGCCCGAAGCGCAGGAATTCGACATGCGGCTCCGGATTGCGCATGACGAGCGGTATCTTGGCCGTCAGTTCCAGCAGGATGTCCATCACTTGCTGCGGATCGGCGTTGTAGGCGACGGAAACCGGAATTTCCGAGCGACCGATCTTGTTGCGGTGCGTCCAGTTGCCAACGAGGCCGTTGATCAACTCCGAATTCGGCACAATGATCGACTGCTTGCGGAAGGTCTCGATCTCGGTGGCGCGCACCGAAATGCGTTTGACAATGCCTTCGGCCGTGCCGGAAACGACATGGTCGCCGACCTTGAACGGCCGTTCAACGAGCAGGATCAGGCCGGAGACGAAGTTGGAGACGATGTTCTGCAGGCCGAAACCGATACCGACCGAAAGTGCGGAGGCAACGAGCGCGAAGCTCGACAGATCGATGCCGGCCGCCGAAACGCCGATGATCGCCGCGATGCCGACGCCGAGATAGCCGATGCCCGTCTTGACCGAATTGCGCACGCCGAGATCGACATGGCTTCTCGCCATCACATTGCCGTCGAGCCAGCGTTGCAGCCAGCGCGTCAGCAGGTAGACGCCGGCAAACAAGAGAATGCCGGTGCAGATGCCGAGCAGCGAAATGCTGATACCGCCGAGCCTGACCTCGGTGAATAGTCTATAGGCAAGAATCTGCAGGTCCTGCACATGGAAGCCCCACATCAGCAGGATCAGCGGGATGCCGACGAGAAGCGCCACCGCATAGATGGCAAGACCGACAAGCAGGCCGGCCTGGTCAATCGCCACTGGCCCGAGCTTGAAACGGCGCGTCAGGAAGCTTGCGAAGAAGGTGTCGCCGAAGCTTTCCTGCCTTGATATCGCCTTGCCGGAAAGCAGGCCGATATACATGGTGACGACGACGGCGCCGGTGATGATGAGCTGCGTGGCGACGAAGCGCGCGAGCCCGACATAACCGGTGAGCGCGGTAAGGATCAGGCCGGTGCCGACGACCCGCAGGATGATCGCCATGCCGCGCGGCCAATGCCTTCCCGGCGCATCGGGATCGCCGTTCTTCGCCAGCATCGGTTTTCCGAACGAGACCGCGATCAGGATCAGACCGATGATCAGCGCAGCGATCAGGCTTCTGACCACGGTCAGCACCAGCGGCGAGCCCATCGCCTCGCCGATCGTGCCGAACAGATAATCAAGCGCGTTGACGATCGCCATCGCCAGCAAGCAGTAGCCGATCGAGCGCGCGCCGAGATTGGAAAGCCGAACGAGGCGCCAGCGCGGTTCGTGCGGTGCGAAGATGGCATTGACGAAGCGGCCGACGAAATAGACGAGCCCGATCGCCCCGAACAGCGCGCCGATGACAGGTGCGATGTCGGGCCTCAGCACATTGAACCCGTTAAGGAAAAAGAACGAGGTGACGAGCAGCACCGCGAGCGCCAGGGTGCGGATCAACGTCGACCAGAAGGCGATCGACAGCCGGCCGATATAGGACGGGTTCTCGACAGCCTCGTCGCGCTGCAAGTAGGAGCCGAACAGCCGGTAGCTGCCGGAGAGCAGGATCAGAGCCGCGGCAAGCGACAGGAAGATCGCGGCAAACATCGGGAAACGCTTGAATTTCCAGACGAAGGTTGCCCAGCTCGACAGCGCCTGCGAGAATTCGCTGGCCTCGTGCACAAAGGCGCTGCCGGCATCGTCGAGCACTGAGACCGAAATCTCGGTACGCCTGAGCAGCGTATCGGCAAACAGCCGCCGCCGCATCTCGGTGATCTCGTTGACGAGCTTCGTCACCGTGATCGACAGGTTTTCGGCGTCGCCCGTCAGCGCGTTGATCTGCGCGCGTTCGGCGGCGAGCGCGTTGCGCTCCTGGGTGACGATCTCGGCTTCAGGCGGCTGCCCGTCTTTCGGCGGATCGCCGATCTCGGCAAGCCGGTTCTTGATCTGGTCGAAACGCGGCCTGAGATTGACCGATATGGTGATGACGGCGCGGCTGAGTTCGTCGGCCTTGGTCGCAAGCCCCACCAGGGCATCGTCATTGTCGGCATTCTGCTTGACGCCGTCCTGAAGCGCCGTCAGCTGGACCTTCGCCTTGTCGATCTCCTTTGTCGCCTGGTCGAACGGCGTATCGGCGAGCGGCGCCTGCGCCGCCGCCGGTGCCTGCGGCTCCTGTGCGAAGGCGGCAGCACCCTTGAAATGCGCGCCGGCGACCGCCAGCGTCAGCAGAAGAATGGTGCGAAGCAGGATCGGTCTCAGCCGCAAATGCGCCTCCGGGAAAGCTTGTCGTCGGAATAGAATGCCAGCTTGTCTTAGTAAAGAAAGGCGACAGAAAGGCGGAAGCTCCCTGGAACCCCTCAGAAACCCGCATCGGGCCCAGAGAGGTAGTCGCGCTCCGCCGCCGTCGACTCCCGTCCGAGCATGGCATTGCGGTGCGGAAAGCGGCCGTAGGCGGCGATCACGTCGCGGTGGCGGATCGCATAATCGAGATATTCCGCATCGCCGAGTGCGCCGAACAGTTCCACCGATCGCTCCTGCTCCCCAAGGTCCTCGGCATGTTCGAACGGCATGTAGAAAAAGGTACGGCATGCGGCCTCGACCGCCCGATCGGCGCCCGATGCCAGCGCGAGCTTGGCTTCCCGAAGCGCCAGCCCATCGGTCGCAACGGCAAGCGCCGTGCCGCGATAGATGTTGCGGGGAAACTGGTCGAGCACGATCACAGCCGCCAGCCGGCTCTCCGCACCCGCCCGCCATTCGGCGGCAACATCCGCCGCAAGCGCCAGATGGGTTTCGCGGAAGCCTTCGCGGATCTCCACGTCGAGTTCCGGCGTCGAGCGGAACCACAGCTCCCGGCCGCATCTGACGAACCAGAAATCATACACTTCCTTCGGTGTGCGGATCGTCGTCATGTTTCCCCTTCCCTAGCGTTAGGCTTGTTAATGCGGCGTCTGCAAGCTATTGGAGATATAGGGTAAACGGCAGGCGGATGAGGGGGCGGCAAAACTCAGTGCCGGACCGGGGAAATCCCCTACTTCCCCTCATGCAACGAAAACACCAGCGTCGCCTTGGTTCCGTCGTGGCCGGGGTCATAGGCGAAATCCGATTTCAGGCTGGCGGCCATGGCCGTCAGAATGCGTGTACCAAGGCCGGTTCCCCTGGCCGGGCTCGACGGGTCGAAACCGGCGCCGTCATCCTCGACGATGACGCGCAATGCCCCATCCGCCTGGTCGACGATGACGCGGATCTCACCCGGCACGTTGTCCGGATAGGCATATTTGAAGGCATTGGTGACGAGCTCGCTGACGATCAGCCCGAGCGTGATCACCTTGTCGGTCGCCAGATTGACCGGCTGCGCGGTGAGGACGATCCGGTGCGGCCGCTTGTCGTCGCGCATCGAGGTTTCGAGTTCGGTGAGCAGGCTGTTCAGATATTCATCGACCTGCACCGAGCCGACCTGCCGGTTGGTGTAGAGCCGGCGGTGCACGCTGGCGATGGCGTTGATGCGCATCTGCGTTTCGTGCAGCGCGTCAATCGCCACCTGATCCGTGGTCATCGAGGACTGCATGCGGATCAGCGCGCCGACGAGGCCGAGGCTGTTGGCGATGCGGTGATTGACCTCGGCGAGCAGCATTTCGGCAAGGTCGCGCTGCTGGCGGATCACCTCCTGTGCCTGCGCCGTCTCGCGGCGAAACCGCGCCCGCTCCAGCGCCTGTTCGAGGGCGGCGGCGAGCAGGTCGAAATAATCGGCTGATATCCCCTTCAGCATGTAATCGTCGGCACCGGCCTTCAGCGCGGCGACCGCGATGCTGGTATCGTCCGAACCTGTCGCATAGATGACCGGGGGATGATCCGTCATCGCCGTGATGCAGGGCAGGATATCGAGGCCGGTTTCGCCCGCCAGGACATGATCGAGGACGACGGCGTCGATCCCGCCTTCGCCGAGTCTCGCAAGGCCGGCAGCGCCGCTCTCGGCCCACTCGACCGAAAAGCCGCGCCGGAGCAGGTTCTTCTGCATCAGCAGGGCAAGCCCCTCGTCGTCGTCGATATAGAGGATGTGGATCAGGGCATCCGCATCGCCGCTAGAATTGCTCATTCGGTCTCCCGGCGTTCTCTCGCAGCGACGACCGCCCGCAAGCGTCCGAGTCGTCCGCATGGCAATGTCGTATTGCATTGGCCGCCTGGGGTAAACAGCGGTTGTCCCTCGCTCTTGTCGCAGGCGGCGCGGAAGGAGGATGTCGGGAAGCCGGCATTTTCAGAACATGATCCTGGCCTGGGGAGGAACCCTATGGAAGCCGTTGCAGGAGATGGGAAAACGAAAAACCTGAAATGAGATGCATAAACGCCAAGCGGCCCGATTGGTTCCGCGGATAAGCTAATTTTTCTGGAATTTCCGATGGCCGGATACTTCGGCTCCCGCCTCCGCCGGCAATTGCAGAAAACGCAGCGACGAGACGACGCCGATCACGCCGACCACGACGAAAGCCCATCGGAAATCGGCAAGGACGGGATTGTCGGCGCCCCTGAGAGCCGAGGCAATGTTGAGCACGGCGGCCGCCACTGCCACGCCGAGCAGCATCGATACCTGCTGCAACATGCTCGACAGTGTTGAGGCCGAGCTTCGCTGCGCCGGGCCGATATCGGCGAAGGCGAGTGTGTTCAAAGCGGTGAATTCCATCGACCGCGAAAGGCCGGCGAGGAAAAGCAGCGCGTGGATGAAAAACGGCGGCGTCTGCGGCGAGAGGAAACCGCAGCCGACGATCGAAAGAGCGGCGATCAGCCCGTTGACCCCAAGCACTGCGCGAAAGCCGAAGATGCGCAGCAGCGGCGTCGTCACCGCCTTCATGCTGAAATTGCCGAGGAAATAGACGAGCAGATAGGTGCCGGCGGCAATCGAGCTCAGGCCGAAGCCGAGCTGGAAGAGCAGAGGCAGCAGGAACGGCGTCGCATTGATCGCCATCCGGCAGGCCGTGCCCGCCGACAGAGTCGACATCGAGAAGGTCTGGATGCGGAAGGCCGAAAGATCGAGCAGCGGATTGTCGACGGCGAGGAAATGCCGCGTCGCCATGACCGACAGCACGATGCCCGCCGCCAGCATTGACATGATGGGCAAAAGCCCGCCGTCCCATTTGACCGAGAGTTCGAGGGCGGCGAGCAGGAAGGTCAGCCCGGCGGCGCTCAACACAAAGCCCACGAGATCCAGCCGGCCGGGATTGGTCTCGCGCTGCTCCGGCACGAAGCGCAGCACCAGCGCGATACCGAGAATGCCGATCGGGATATTGATGAGGAAGTTCCAGTGCCAGCTGGCATAGGTGGTAATGAAGCCGCCGAGCACTGGGCCGATCACCGGCGCCGTCAGCGCCGGCCAGGTGATCAGCGCGATCGCCTGGACGAGTTCCGACTTGCGGGCATTCTTCAGCACGATGATACGCCCGACCGGCGTCATCAGCGCGCTGCCCGCCCCCTGCACGGCGCGCCACAGCACGAATTCCGCAAGACTGCCGGACAGCCCGCAGAACAGCGAGGCGCCGGTGAAGACGGCGATCGACATCAGGAAGATGCGGCGCGCACCGAACCGGTCGCCGAGCCAGCCCGACAGCGGAATGAAGGCGGCCATCGTCAGCATGTAAACGGTGATGCCGATGCTCATCGACACCGGCTGCACGCCGAAGCTCGCCGCCATCTGCGGCAGCGAGGTGGTGACGATCGTGCCGTCGAGGATCTGCATGAAGAAGGAAACGGCAACGACCAGCGCCACGATCTTCGCCTGGCGGCCGCCTGCGGCCTCTTGCCCATTCTCGCTCGTCTCTGCCGTGGTCATCGATCTGCCAATGAAAATTCTGGATGACGCGGCAGGCAAGCGGGACGGAAGCCGATCGGAGATCTGCCGCGCGGAGGAGCGCGGACATGGAAGGCCGCGCACTGGCTGAATACGCCCGTTGCAGCCGGCCGGAAAGGCTAAATCTCGCACTGCGCAGGAATATTCCCGATGCGGCCGGATAGCTGGCCGCTATCGATCCTAAGAAAGGATTCAAGAAAAAGGCCCCACCGAAGCGAGGCCAAGCTTGAACCGCTCCGGGGAAAAACAGGAGCGGCGTGCAGTCCATACCGTGCGATCGATGTCGCAGCGAGGCCAGATGTCGCTGCATCGGTACGCTCGCCAAAGAATTTTTCGCGATCTGCCGAAAAAAGATCGCGGCCCCGAAACTATCAGCCCATGTGGCGCGACACCTGTCGCATTGCAACAACGATTGGCGCTTGCAATGTTTATAAAAATAGATATCACTAAACATATTGCTAAACATGATGATTGAGGAGTTCATGTGAGCATTCTCTGAAGTGGGTGAACATGCGACGCCGGCGGGGAGCCGGCCCTTGGTTCTGGGAGGAACTTATGCAGAAAACATCGAAAGCCCTTTTCGGGCTGGCCACGGCATTCGTCATGTCGTCGGCATTGCCCAATCTCGCCAAAGCCGATGAACTGACGCTGTGCTGGGCCGCATGGGACCCCGCCAATGCGCTGGTCGAGCTGTCGAAGGATTTCACCGCCAAGACCGGCACGCAGATGAAGTTCGAATTCGTTCCCTGGACGAGTTATGCCGACCGCTTCCTCAACGAGCTGAATTCGCACGGCAAGCTCTGCGACCTCATCATCGGCGACAGCCAATGGATCGGCGGATCGGCCGAGAATGGCCACTATGTCAAGCTCAACGACTTCTTCGACAAGGAAGGCATCAAGATGGATGACTTCGTGCCGGCGACGGTCGTCGGCTATTCGGAATGGCCGAAGAACACGCCGAACTACTGGGCGCTGCCTGCCATGGGCGACGTCGTCGGCTGGACCTACCGCAAGGACTGGTTCGAAAAGCCGGAACTGCAGAAGGAATTCAAGGAGAAGTACGGCCACGATCTCGCAGCCCCGAAGACCTACGACGAGCTGAAACAGATCGCCGAGTTCTTCCAGAAACGCGAGATTGACGGCAAGACCGTCTATGGCGCCTCGATCTATACCGAGCGCGGCTCCGAAGGCATCACCATGGGCGTCACCAACGTGCTCTACGACTGGGGCTTCCAGTACGAGAACCCGAAGAAGCCCTATGACATGGAAGGTTTCGTCAACTCGGCCGACGCGGTCAAGGGCCTCGAATTCTACAAGTCGCTCTATGATTGCTGCACGCCGCCCGGCAGCTCCAACGTCTATATGGTCGAATCCGCCGACGCCTTCAAATCCGGCCAGGTCGCCATGCAGATGAACTTCGCCTTCACCTGGCCTGGCCTCTACAAGGACGAAAAGGTCGGCGGCGACAGGATCGGCTTCTTCCCCAATCCGGCTGAAAAGGCGCACTTCGCCCAGCTCGGCGGCCAGGGCATCTCGGTGGTCTCCTATTCCGACAAGCGCGACGCCGCCCTGCAATATATCAAGTGGTTCGCCCAGCCCGACGTGCAGGCCAAATGGTGGGAACTTGGCGGTTTTTCATGCCTGAATTCCGTCGTCAACGCGCCGGGCTTTGCCAAGAGCCAGCCATATGCCCAGGCCTTCCTGGACTCAATGGCGATCGTCAAGGACTTCTGGGCAGAGCCGAGCTACGCCTCGCTGCTGCAGGCCATGCAGAAGCGCGTCCATAACTACGTGGTCGCCGGCAACGGCACCGCCAAGGAAGCGCTCGACGGCCTGGTGAAGGACTGGAGCGACGTCTTCAAGGACGACGGCAAGATCTGACGCGTGGCATCCCTGATGCGCGCCATCCTCGACAGGATGGCGGCCCGGATCGGCAGACGAGCCGGGCCGCCAGATCTCTCATACCCCAAAAGACCCCGTACCCCAAAAATACCAGGTGAAAACTTGACTATTTCCCAATCCTCCATCGTCGAGAAAGCTGCCGATGCGACTGCAAGGGCAACGCCCTCCTCGGTCGCCCGGCGCGTCCGCGGCCTCTCTGACAGGGCGATCGCCTGGCTGTTTATTGCGCCTGCCATCACCCTGCTCTTGGCGATCAATATCTTCCCACTGCTTTGGGCGGTCTATCTCTCCTTCACCAATTACCGCGCCAACCGGCCGAATGCGCCGGTCCTGGGCGTCGGCTTTGGAAACTACCAGCGCGTTCTGAACGACCCCGACATCTGGCAGGCGATGCAGACCACCGCGCATTTCGTCTTCTGGACGATCGTGCTGCAGACGGTGATCGGCTTCACGCTCGCCTATCTGATCGACCGAAAGTTTCGCGGCCATGCTTTCTGGACGACGATCATCCTGATCCCGATGATGCTGTCGCCCGCCGTGGTCGGCAATTTCTGGCGCTTTCTCTACGAGCCGCAGATCGGCCTCTTCGCCTATGCCGTGTCGCTGGTGTCAGGCATTCCGACCTCCGATATCCAGATGCTCGGCAACGTTACGCTGGCGCCCTGGGCGATCATCATCGTCGACACCTGGATGTGGACGCCCTATGTGATGCTGATCTGCCTCGCCGGCCTGCGCTCGATCCCCGACTATATCTATGAGGCGGCCGAGGTCGACCGTGCCTCGCCCTGGCGGCAGTTCTGGTCGATCACCGTGCCGATGGCCCTGCCCTTCATCATGCTCGCCGTGCTTTTCCGCGGCATCGAGAATTTCAAGATGTTCGACATGGTGACGCTGCTCACCGGCGGCGGACCGGGCTCGGTCACCGAGGTCGCCTCGATCACCCTGAAGCGCGCCGCCTTCGAAAGCTGGGCGACCGGCCGGGCCTCGGCCTTCGCCATCATCCTCTTCGTCGCGGTGTTCGGCCTCGCCAATATCTACGTCAAGGCATTGAACAAGGTGAAGCAACGATGAGCGCCGCCAACTCAGCCCATTCGGTCGTCGAACCGAGCCTGTCCAGCAAGCGCATCGCCGGCACGATCGTCATCATCTATGCGCTGATCACCCTCATCCCGCTCGTCTGGATCTTCCTGACCAGCATCAAGTCGCCGCCGGATTCGATCAGCTATCCCCCGAAGATCGTCTTTTCGCCGTCGCTCGAGGGCTATTGCAACCTGTTCACGACACGCACGCGCCAGACGCCCGATTATATCGCCTCGCTGCCGGCGCCGGCCGGCATCTGCGATGAGGTGACGCGCAAGCGCAACATGGTGATCGCCGGCCCGTCGAATTTTCTACCACGCTTCGTCAATTCGCTGGTGATTGCCTTCGGCTCCACCTTCCTCGCGGTCTTCCTCGGTACGCTCGCCGCCTATGGCTTTTCCCGCTTCAAGATACCGCTCGCCGACGACCTGCTGTTCTTCATCCTCTCGACGCGCATGATGCCGCCGATCGCCGTCGCCATCCCGATCTACCTGATGTACCGCGAGCTCGGCCTGTCGGACACGGCCTTGGGCATGATCTTGCTCTACACCGCCGTCAACGTCTCGCTCGCCGTCTGGCTGCTCAAGGGTTTCATCGACGAAATCCCCCGTGAATACGAGGAAGCGGCGATGATCGACGGCTATACGAGACTGCAGGCCTTCCGCAAGGTCGTGCTGCCGCAGGCGACGACTGGCATTGCCGCAACGGCAATCTTCTGCCTGATCTTCGCCTGGAACGAATATGCCTTCGCCGCCCTTCTGACATCGGGCGAGGCCCAGACCGCGCCGCCCTTCATCCCGACCATCATCGGCGAAGGCGGACAGGATTGGCCGGCGGTCGCTGCCGGCACGACGATCTTCCTGATCCCGATCCTGGTCTTCACCATTCTCTTGCGCAAGCAGCTGCTGCGCGGCATCACCTTCGGAGCCGTCCGCAAATGAGCCATCTGATTGAGACACCCGCCCCTGCCCGTCCGAAACGGCCGTTCTTCCTGCGCCGCGGCCCGATGGAAACCATCGCCACAGTGCTGATCGGGCTCGGCTTCCTGATGCTGTTCCAGCCCTTCCTGCTCGTGCTCTACACCTATTCGCTGGTGACCCTGCTCATAGGCACCGTCATGTTCATCATCGTTTCGAAATTCCCGGAGTGAACCATGGCGGACATCCGGATCGAAAATCTCCGCAAGGAATTCGGCAGTTTCGTCGCCGTTCAGGATTCGAGCTTCACCGTCCATGACGGCGAATTCCTGGCGCTCCTCGGTCCATCAGGCTGCGGCAAGACCACCACGCTGCGCATGATCGCCGGCCTCGAGCTGCCGAGCAGCGGCAAGATCTATCTCGACGGCGAGGACGTCACCTTCAACCGCGCCAGCGCCCGCGATATCGCCTTCGTCTTCCAACTCTTCGCGCTCTACCCGCATATGAACGTGCGCAAGAATATCGGCTTTCCGCTGCTGTCGCAGGGCATGCCCAAGGCCGAAATCCGTCAGCGCGTCGAAGAGACCGCGCGCCTGCTGCAGATCGACCATATTCTCAACCGCTCGGTCTCCGGCCTTGCCGGCGGCGACCGGCAGCGCGTGGCGCTCGGCCGCGCCATCGTCCGGCGTCCGAAGTGCTTCCTGATGGACGAGCCGCTCGGCACGCTCGACGCCGAGTTCCGCGAGATCATGGTCCATGAGCTGCGCGAACTGCACAACCGCATCCACGCCACCACCGTCTACGTCACCCATGACCAGCACGAGGCGATGGCGATGGCCGACAAGATCGCCGTCATGAACCATGGTGTCATCGAGCAGTTCGGCACGCCGCAGGAGATTTATGCCAAGCCCGCGACCATGTATGTCGCCGATTTCATCGGCTCGCCGCCGATGAACTTCATGCGCTTCACCTCCGGCCTGAAAAGCGGCGATTGCTCCATCCTGCTCGACGGCGTCGATGTCGCAGTTCCCGAGATCCACCAGAACATGGCCGAAAGCGAACTGGCGCTCGGCGTGCGGCCGGAGCATATCCGCTTCAGCGACGCCTCGGCGCTGCGCGGCGCCGTCTACGGCAGCGAATATCTCGGCACCAACCAGGTCGTGGCTGTGGAAACCCAGGGCGGGCTGATCAAGGCCCGCGTTCCCGCCAATCGCAGCTTCCAGATCGGCGAAAGGGTCGGCCTCGAATTCAACCCGGCGAAACTCGCGCTCTTCGACTGCACATCGGGCCGCGCGGTGCCATCCCAGCTCTATCAGGAGACCCGGCATGGCTGATGTCGTCCTCAGGAACCTCACCAAACGCTTCGGCGACACCCAGGCTTTGGCCGACCTCGATCTTTCGATCCGCGACGGCGAGTTCGTCGTGCTGCTCGGTCCCACAGGCGCAGGCAAGACGACGACGCTGCGGCTGATCGCCGGCCTCGAAAAGCCCGATAGCGGCGGCATCGAGATCAGCGGCCGCAATGTCGCCGCCGAAGCGCCCGCCGAACGCGATGTCGCCTTCGTCTTCCAGCAATATTCGCTCTATCCGCATATGACTGTTTACGAGAACCTCGCCTTCCCGCTGAAGGCGCCGATCCGCAAGCTGAGTGCGGCGGAGATCGATCGGCGCGTGCGCGAAGTCGCGCGCATGGTCCGGATCGACCATAAGCTGGAGAACCGCTCGACCAGGCTTTCCGGCGGCGAGATGCAGCGTGTCGCGATCGGCCGGGCGCTGGTGCGCAAGCCGGCGATCTACCTGATGGACGAGCCGCTGTCCTCGCTCGACGCCAAGCTGCGCGCCGAATTGCGCCTGGAACTGAAGCGTATCCAGAAGGAACTCGGCTCGACGCTGCTCTATGTCACTCACGACCAGGTGGAAGCCATGACCATGGCCGACCGCATCGGCATCGTTGCCGAGGGACGGCTGATGCAAGTGGGAACACCGCGCGAGATCTACGGCAATCCCGCCAACCTGCACGTCGCCGCCCGCCTCGGGCAGCCGCACATCAACCTGTTACCGGCCGCCCTGCTTCCCGGCGGCCAGCCGCCGGCCGGCACGAAAACCGTCGGCGCGCGCACCGAACATCTCGACATCATTGTCGGCAAGGATGCCAATGCCGAGATCGACTGGATCGAGCATCTGGGCGACCAGAACCATCTGCACATCAGGGTTGGCAATCACAAGCTCGTCACACTCGCAGATCCATATCTGGCGATCGCGCCGGGCGACCGGATCAGCCTGACGCTGCGCGATCCGCTTTATTTCGATGCGGCTGGACAGCGCCTGTCCTGACCGGCAAACAGACATGATGATGGCATGAAAAACAAACAGACGGGTCTCAATCGATGAAACACTTCTTCAACCGCAGGGAAAACATCGTCACCGAAGCCTTGGACGGTCTGCTTCTGACGAGCAGCAAGGGTCGTCTTGCCCGCCTCGACAGCTTTCCCGACATCAAGGTGATCCTGCGCGCTGACTGGGACAAGTCGAAGGTGGCGATCATCTCAGGCGGCGGCGCCGGTCATGAGCCCTCCCATGCCGGCTTCGTCGGTAAGGGCATGCTGACGGCTGCCGTATCCGGCGAGATTTTCGCCTCGCCGAGCGTCGATGCCGTGCTGACAGCGATCCGCGCCGTCGCCGGCGAAAAGGGCGCCTTGCTGATCGTCAAGAACTATACCGGCGACCGGCTGAATTTCGGCCTCGCCGCCGAGAAGGCGCGCGCCGAAGGTTTCGACGTCGAAATGGTCATCGTCGCCGACGATATCGCCATCCCCGAGATCAACCAGCCGCGCGGCGTCGCCGGGACTCTGTTCGTCCACAAGATCGCTGGCTATCACGCCGAAAGGGGCGAGGACCTGAAGACGGTCGCAGCCCATGCCGCGGCAGCGGCCGGCGACATCGTCTCGCTCGGCATGTCTCTGTCCACCTGCAGCGTGCCCGGCCAGGCGCATGAGAGCCGCCTCGGCGAGAACGAGGGCGAACTCGGTCTCGGCATCCATGGCGAGCCCGGCGTCGAGCGCATTGCGCTGCAGCCGGTCGTCGATATCGTCGCCACCATGGTGGCGCGCCTATCGCCTGCGCTGCGCGAAGGGGGAAACCACGCCCTTCTCATCAACAATCTCGGCGCCGTACCGCCGCTCGAAATGACCGTTATTGCCAATGTGGTGCTGTCCTCGTCGCTTGCCGATCGCGTCAGGCTGATCATCGGCCCGGCGCCGATGATGACCGCGCTCAACATGAACGGCTTCTCGCTGTCGCTGATCCGACTGGATGCCGCTCGCGAGGCGGCGCTGACGGCAGCGGTCGAACCGCATGCCTGGATGCCAGCCGTCGAACGCCACGAGATCAGGGTCATCGCCGCACCGCGAACATCAGCCGGACTGAACGGCGCGCCAGTGGCCGGGGATAATCTCCGCAACCGGCGTCTGATCACAGCGCTCTGCGAGCATCTGATCTCGCAGGAAAGCGAACTCAACCGGCTGGATGGCCGCGTCGGCGACGGTGATACCGGCTCGACGGTGGCGACAGGCGCCCGCAGCGTGCTTGCCCGCCTGGACACGCTGCCGCTTGATCGGCCGGCTGCAACGCTTGCCTCGCTCGGCGACATCCTCGGCACCAGCATGGGCGGATCGAGCGGCGTGCTGCTGTCGATCTTCTTCACCGCAGCGGCAAAGGCGATGGCCGACAAGGCCGATATATCAGCAGCCCTTATTGCCGGGCTCGACAGGATGACGTTCTATGGCGGAGCCGAAGTCGGCGACCGGACGATGGTCGATGCGCTGTCGCCTGCCCTGCAGGCGCTCGCATCCGGCGATGTCGCGGCAGCGGCCAGGGCTGCTGCCGCAGGTGCGGAGTCGACGAAGACGATGATGAAAGCGAGAGCCGGCCGCGCCTCCTATGTCGGCGAAAGGGATCTGGCAGGTGTCGCTGATCCCGGCGCCGTCGCGGTTGCCGGCGCGTTCGGTGTGGCGGCAAGCCTCGCCTGACCGGCGTGAAATTCAAAAGCCCGCGGGAGGCGCGGCGACAGGGAGGATGGCAGTGCAGGCGGAACCGGTGCTTGTGGCAGGATTGATCGAGGTGTGCCGCGCGACGATCGCGGCAAACAGCGACCATCTCTGCGCGCTCGATCGCGCCATCGGCGATGGCGATCACGGAACCAACATGCGGCGCGGCTGCGATGCGGTGAGCGCCGAAGGCGAGAGCCTGTCCAGCCTGCCCTTCCCCGACGCCATGGAAAAGATCGGCCTGACGCTGGTGATGAATGTCGGCGGTGCGGCCGGGCCACTCTACGGCACGCTGCTGATGGAGATCGGCCGCGAGCTTCGCAAAAGTGACGAAAAGGCCGATTTTTCGCAGGTGCTGAAACAGGCGATCGATGCCGTCGCAAGACGCGGTCGGGCGCATGCCGGCGACAAAACCCTGCTCGACGTGCTCTATCCCGTGCATGCGGCGCTCGCCAGCCGCTCGCCGCTCGGCGCAATCGCCCGCAGGGCGGAGCGTTCCGCCAGCCGCACGGCTGACATGAAGGCGATGCGCGGGCGCGCGGCCTATCTCGGCGACCGCTCGATCGGCCATGTCGATCCCGGCGCGTCGAGCTGCGCGCTGCTGACCACGGCGATCTGCCGCTATCTCGGGGAGCATCGTCCGCAATGAACGGAAAGACCGCAAATGTGGGTATCGTGATCGTCTCCCACTCGCCGCTGGTGGCAAGGGGGATCGCCGAAATGGTGCGACAGATGGTGGGCGACAGCGTGCCGCTCGCCTGGTCGGGCGGCAATGTCCATGGCGAACTCGGCACCGATGCAGGCGGTATCCTCACGGCGATCGAGGCTGCCTGGTCCGATGCCGGCGTCGCCGTCTTCGTCGATCTCGGCGGTGCTGAAACGAACAGCGAGATGGCGATCGAAATGCTGGGGCTTCCCCGCTCGGCCCTCGTCTCCATCTGCAACGCGCCGCTCGTCGAAGGCGCCGTCATCGCCGCCGCCGAGGCATCGGGGGGCGCGTCGCTGGCCAAGGTCGTCGCCACAGCCGAGGAACTGTCCCCCTGATGACGAGCGGATTGCGTAGTGAAAAACAGGAGCCCGAGCCATTGCCCGAGCCATTTAAGGTGAATTGCCAGACGGAGGTAGAAGTCAAGCACGGCGTCGGGCTGCATGCACGCCCGTCCGTTACCTTCACGCGGCTTGCCAAGTCCTTCCCCTGTTCGATCGAGATCGCCGTCAATGGCAGCGACGTCTGGCTGAACGGCAAGAGCATCATCAAGATCATGGGCGCGCGAATCCGTAAAGGTTCGATCCTCCGGATCCGCGCCGACGGCATTCTCGCCGAGGAGGCGATCCGCGCGTTGAAGGAACTCATCGAGCGCAACTTCGATGAGGAAAAGAAACATGGCCGAACCGCTTAGGCTGAAAGCGAAGAGCGCATCCCCGGGCATCGCATCCGGCCCGGCCTTTCTCGCGGAGGAGCCGAAGGCTCCTTCCGCTGCCGGGCGGCCGGACGCCGCCCCTGCGTCCCGAGCCGTCGGTGGATACGGCGCGCTGGAGAAGGCGATCGACATCTCGATCGGCGAACTCGAACACCTTGCCGATGGAGCCGATGCCGAAAGCCGCGACATCATCGATTTCCAGATCGAGGTGTTGCGCGATCCGACGATCGCGGAAGCGACCGGCGCGCGCATGGAGGCCGACGAGAATGTCGTCTTTGCCTGGGTCGCCACCCTCGACGCCTATATCGGCGAACTCGAAGCGGCCGACGAGGAGCAGATGCGGGCGCGCGCCGTCGATATTCTCGACATCAAGAACCGCGTGCTCGGCGCGCTCGCCGGCACCCCGATTGCCGATTTCCCGCCCGGCTCGGTCTTCGTCGGCAAGGATATGGAGCCGAGCCGCTTTCTCGCCCATGACTGGTCGAAAGGCGGCGGCATCGCGCTGTTCGCAGGCAGCACCGCCGGCCATGTCGCCCTGCTCGCCCGGGCGAAATCGGTGCCGATGGTGATCGGCACAGGCCGCTTTTCAGCCGCAGACGGAGATCCTGTCAGCGTGGATGGTAACGCCGGTGCGGTCATCCTGCAGGCGGGCAGCATGCTGATCCCGCCCCTGGTGCCGGCACAAGAACCCGCCGGCGACACGCAAACCATCGGCGGCGAATTGCGCACTGCGGACGGCGTGCCGATCCTGCTCTCGATCAACATCAACGATCCCGCTGAGATCGATGCGCTCGATCCGGCAACGGCAGGCGTCGGCCTGATGCGCTCGGAATTTTCGGTTGCCTCGGTCGCCGATGCCGCCAATGAGGAACGGCAGCTGGCGATCTATCGCAGCGTGCTGGAACAGGCGGGCGACAGGCCGGTAACGATCCGCATGCTCGATATCGGCGGCGACAAGCCGCTCGCCGGCCTCGAAGACCTGCCGGTTCTCGCCTCGGGCCTGCGCGGCATCCGGCTGCTGCTTGCCCGGCCGGAAATCGCCCGCGTCCAGGCCCGCGCCCTGCTGCGCGCCGCTGTCTTCGGCAGGCTGTCGGTGATGCTGCCGATGGTGACCTTTCCCGACGAGATCGACAGGATGCGCGAGCTATTCCGCGAGGAAGCCGAAAAGCTCGGCCGCCGCGCCCTGCCCCACCGGATGCCGCCGATCGGCATGATGGTGGAGGTACCATCAGCCGCATTGATGCTCGACGCCTTCGGGGCGGCGGCATTCTTCTCGTTCGGAACCAACGACCTCACCCAATATCTTGCCGCCTCGACCCGCGACGATATCGACGCCGATGCCGGCAAGGCTGCACCCGCCGTGCTCCGGCTGCTCGCCCAGGCGGTGAAGCTGACCGCCGGCAAGCCAGTCAGCATCTGCGGCGACATGGCCGGCAATCCGCACTATCTGCCCGGGCTGCTCGCCGCCGGCCTCCGGCATTTTTCCGTGGCGCCGGCCCGGCGTCCCGCGATAAGATCGGCGATCATCGGCCTCAACGCCGATGGCACAAGGGCAGCCGGAGAGTAGAATGGCGCGCGAAGACACCGAAGACGCCATTATCGCCTACAAGTCCATTCTGGCGCAGATCATCGACAACAGGCCATCCGGCACACGCCAGCGCCTGGCGACGGCGCTTGGAAAACATCGCAGCTTCGTTACCCAGATCACCAGCCCGACCTATGCAACGCCGCTGCCGGCGCGCCATCTCGCCACCATCGTCCGCGTCTGCCATTTTAGCGCCGCCGAACAGGAGCGCTTTCTCGAAGCCTATCAGGCCGCCCATCCCGGCAAGCTGCCGGACCTCGGCCATTCCGAGAAATTGCGGCACCTTTCGCTGATGGTGCCCGACTTCGGCGACGACAGGAAAAACCGCCTATTGGAAGAGGCGATCTCCGATCTGGTGCAGAAGATCGTCGCGATTTCAGGGGCGAGTGAGCAGTGAATAGTGAGTAGTGAGCGGGTTGACGTAACGCAATGCTTTTGGCCTTGGGAGGGGCTTGATGAAGAAGTTCATGAACACTGCGGAAACCATGGTCGCCGAAAGCGTCGAAGGCTTCGTGCGCGCCCATGAGGCCTTGGTGGTGTTCGGGCCTGAGCGCAGATGCATCCGCCGCCGCCATCTCATCGCTGGCAAGGTGGCGCTGATATCAGGCGGCGGCGCCGGCCATGAGCCGATGCATATCGGCTTCGTCGGCCACGGCATGCTGGATGCCGCCTGCGTCGGCCATATCTTCACCTCTCCGACGCCGAGCCAGATCATCGCCGCCATCGAAGAGGCCGATACCGGCGCCGGCTGCCTGCTGGTGGTCAAGAATTACGATGGCGACCTGATGAATTTCGAAATGGCGATCGAGATGGCCGGCGACCGCCACAACATCGACATGGTCGTCGTCAGCGACGATATCGAGACATCAAGGTCCGGCGAAGGCAATGGCCGGCGCGGTGTCGCCGGAACGCTGATCGTCGAAAAGCTCCTGGGTGCTGCGGCCGAACGCGGCATGTCGCTTGCCGAATTGAAGCAGCTTGGCGAAGGATTGAACACCCGCATCCGCTCGATGGGTGTCGCGCTGAACGGCGTGACGGTGCCGCAGACCGAGCGCACCACATTTTCGCTTAGGCCCGGCGAGATGGAAATGGGCGTCGGCATCCATGGAGAACCCGGCCATGCCAGGCAGCCCTTCGCCGCCTCCGACGCCATCATCGGCCATCTCTGCGAGACCATCGCCGGCGATATCGCGGTGGCGCCGGGTACCCGCGCACTGCTCTTCGTCAACGGCCTCGGCGGCACGCCGCCGGCCGAACTCTACCTCGCCTATAACGGCGCCCGCCGCTTCATCGAGGAGAGAGGTATCCCGATCGAGCGCTCGCTGGTCGGAACCTACGTCACCTCGCTCGACATGCAGGGTCTATCGGTCACCCTTGCTTTGCTGAGCGACGAGGAGATCGCACTCTGGGACGCGCCGGTAGCGACGGCGGCGCTGCATTGGCCATAACGGCGCCCCGTCAAATATAAAGCGCTGCCATCTTCCGCCAGGCGCCGGCGCGGTGGGCGCGTCCATCCCAGACATGCAGCTGATGGCCGATATTCTTTTCGCCGAGCAGCCGGCTGAGATAGAGGTTGTTGTCGAGGAAAGGGTCGGCGTCGCCAATGGTGAGAACGATGTCACGCTCACGCAGCCTGTCGAGCCGCCAGTCGCTGCCGAGCCCTGGCAGAAAATGCGCCGGCGTGTGGAAATAGACGCTGTCGTCGTAATAGCCGTCGAACAGGTCGCCGAAGGATTCCACCCTCATCGTCAGATCGTAACGGCCGGAAAAGGCGACGAGTTTGCAGAAGAGATGCGGATGGCGAAAGAACAGGCTCGCCGCCTGGAAGGCGCCGAGGCTGCATCCGTGCACGATGGTGCAGTCATGCTGGTTCTTCGCCGCCATCAGCGGCAGCACTTCGTGCAGGATATAATCCTCAAGGGCGCCATGCCGGCGGATGCGCTCGGCCGGGTGACGGTGAAAGCTGTAAAAGGTTTCTGCCGCCAGGCCCTCGATGCAATAGAGCTGGAGATGGCCGGCTTCCAACTTGTCGGCGAGACTCGCGACGAGGCCGAGCTGTTCATATTCGAAGAAGCGCCCGTCCCGCGTCGGAAACACCAGAACCTTGGCGCCGGCATGGCCGAACACCAGCATCTCCATGTCTCGATGCAGCCGCTGACTGTACCAGCGCAGATATTCGCGGTTCATGGCACCCTGAAAAACTGTCCGATCTTGTCGCGGAGAACCGCTTCTTGCTCAGCACTTCCAGGGTAATCGAAATGCCCGGCATCCAGAATGAAGATTTCATTAAATTTTGGTATCGCATTTGCGACGGCGAATTGGCAGGGCGGTGCGACGGCAGGATCGAAAAGGGCGACGGCCGTCAGCATCGGCACCTTGATCCGGCTGGCGGCGGTCGCCGCATCGTAGAAGCGTAACGTCTCCAGGACATCCGGGTGTTTCTTATGATACGCTTGCACCGACTGCGCGCTGCCGACGGTCGGCAGCGTCAGCCGCAGCGGCTGGTCCCCGAAGGTCGGCAGCGCCAGATGACCGCGATCGATACGCTGGTCGTAAGCGATCGCCATTGCGCCGACACCGCCGCCGAAGCTGATGCCGCTATAGCCGATATGCCCTGACACCCAGGGATAGAGCGCAACCAGCGTCGAGACGGCAAGCCACAGATCCTCGACGCAGCCGCCGATGATATAGGATTCAGGCTTGTCGATATCGTGCAGCACATGCCAGGAGGGATTCTGCGAAATCGGCGGACGGGCGCTGAGCGACAGCCCGCGGCAGCAGGGAAAGAGCACCGCCGTCTGCTCGACCGGCAGATCGAAATCGGGACGATCCCGCCCGCCATAACCATGCCCGACTACAAGGCCGCGCCGCACCTCCCCTTGACGTGGCAGGATGAGCCAGCCGCCGATCCGGAACGAACCGGTCGAGAGATAGACGAGATCGAGTACATGCCAATCGGGATGGGTGATCTTGCTCCAGCGCAGCACCGGCTGCGGATCGACCGCCAGCGCCTTGAGATACCGCGCCTTCCAGAAATCATCGAAGCCGGCAGGCGCCTCGAGCGGCTCGACCGCGAGAAGTTCTTCGAGCTGCATTCCGTAGGTCGGATCGAAATCGAAGGGATGTGTCGTCGGAATACTCATCTAAGGCTTGTCTCGTGAAAAAGCCGGCGGCGCAAGACTCTGCCCGCGCCAGCCAGCAAAACCGCGCCGTCGGATCTCGCGCTACATCGTTACGCCGCGTCGGCCGCCTGGCGTTGCCGGGAGGCATCAAAAAGCCTGCGGCCGATGACGCGCGCAGCCTCCAGATGAACGGTCGCATGGTCCGGTCCGGCTTCGAACAGCACCTCTGATGTCACGACCCGGGCGCCGCAATAGTCGAAGATCCCATGATCGATTTGCGTCTTCATCGCGCCGAAATAACCGTGCCGCGCATAGGTTCTGACATCAGCGCCGCCGAGGCCGACCAGATGCACCGGCAGGCGGCCAAGCAGCTTCACCAGCCCGGTATCCGGGCGATCGTCGTAAGCCCAGCCATTGGTGAACACCCGGTCGATCCATCCCTTGATAAGCCCCGGCATCGACCACCAGTAGACGGGATAGACGAGCACCAGCGCATCGGCGCGGTCGATCCTTGCCTGCTCGGCGGCAACGTCGGCGGGCAGCACCCCTTTCCTCAGATGCAGAGCGATATCGGCCGCGGTGAACCGGGGATCGAAGCCCTCGGCCGCGAGATCGGCAAACTCGACGGAATGGCCGGCATCGGAAAGTGTGACACCTTCGGCAAGATGGGCGGCGACGCCGTGGGTGAGCGACTGGGGATCGGGATGCGCGACGACGATGAGCGCGTGCATGCAGAAAACTCCTGTTGAATGATTGCGGACGGAAGTCCGGGGCTGTATACCTTTGGTAAGCTACTTTCCGTAAGTTACTTTTGGTATATAGCGATGTCAAGCTCCGAAACAGCAGGTCAGCCGACCGATCCGCAACCGCGCCGCCGCCTGTCGCGGCAGGATCGGCATCGCCAGTTGCTCGATGTCGCCTGGCAGATCGCCCGTGACGAGGGAACGGAAGCGCTGACCCTCGGCCGGCTTTCCGAGCTGGCGGGCGTAACGAAACCCGTGGTCTATGATCATTTCGAAACCCGCCCCGGCCTGCTCGCAGCGCTCTACCGCGAATTCGACGCCCGCCAGACGGCTGTGATGGACGCAGCCCTTGCGGCAAGCCAGCCGTCGCTCGCCGACCGGGCCACAGTCATCGCCACCTCCTATGTCGACTGCGTGCTTCTCCAGGGCCGTGAAATCCCCGGCGTGATCGCAGCACTTGCCGGCTCGCCGGAACTCGAAAGGATCAAGCGCGAATACGAAGCGGCCTTCATCGAGAAATGCCGCATCGCGCTTTCGCCCTTTACCGGTGCCGGTACGATCGCCGCAGCCGGCCTCTGGGCCATGCTCGGCGCCGCCGAAGGCCTCTCCTATGCCGCCGCGTCGGGCGACATCACCGCCGTCGAGGCAAAGAACGAACTCTTCGAAACCATCGTCGCGATGGTGGCGAGAAGTATGGTCGGCGGCACGCATCCCGATCACCTGCGCAATACGGCCGGCCCCGCATCGAGATGATCCGGCGGGAATACCTGTATCGAATCCACCGCCCGCTTCGTCATGGAACTCGGTTATTTGGCGACCCTGGTGAGCGACGCGACGGCCGCCTTCTCGCACCTAATGATGCATGCTGCGCACAAGCTGAACGGCCCGACCTACGCCCATGCTATTCTGACGACGGCCGAACTCATCGAAGTCTTGCCCAAGGCGTCTGCTTCAAAGGACAATGCCATGACCATGCTCTTCAAAATGCTCAAAAGTGCCGGCTCGGAATCCCTGAACCGCGACCGGCGCAGGTTCCTGACCACCGCGGCGATCGGGATCGCCGCGGTGGGCGCGACCAGCCTGTTTCCGTCCTATCCGGCATCGGCTGCCACGGGAGATGCGATCCGCCCGTTTCGCGTCGACACTCCCGAGGCGGACCTCCTCGACCTTCGCCGGCGCGTGCTGGCAACACGCTGGCCCGAACGCGAGACGGTCGACGACCAGTCGCAGGGCATACAGCTCGAAAAGATCAAGCCGCTCGTCGATTATTGGGGCACCGGCTACGACTGGCGAAAGGCGGAAGCGAAGCTGAACGCGCTGCCGCAATTCATCACCGAGATCGACGGCCTAGACATCCACTTCATTCACGTCCACTCGAAACATCCGAATGCCCTGCCCGTCATCATCACCCATGGCTGGCCGGGATCGGTATTCGAGAACCTCAAGATCATCGGCCCGCTCACCGATCCGACCGCTCATGGCGGACGCGCCGAAGATGCGTTCGACGTGGTCATTCCGTCGATGCCGGGCTACGGCTTCTCCGGCAAGCCGACCGGCACCGGCTGGGGGCCGGACCGCATCGCGCGGGCCTGGGCGGAACTGATGAAGCGCCTCGCTTACAGCAGCTACGTCGCCCAGGGCGGCGACTGGGGCTCGCCGGTCTCCGGCGCGATGGCACGGCTCGCGCCACAAGGTCTGCTCGGCATCCACATCAACCTGCCGGCTGTCGTGCCGCCCGAAGTTGCCGCGGTGCTCGCCGCGGGCGGGCCGGCGCCGCAGCGACTCTCCACCGAGGAACGCGCGGCGTTCGATGCCCTCAGCGCCGCAGCCAAGATGGGGAACATGTCCTATGCCACGATGATGGGCACGAGGCCGCAGACGATCGGCTACGCCATATCGGATTCCCCGGCCGGCCTTGCGGCATGGACGCTCGGTCATCCAGGCTTCACGCACTGGACCTACGACAGCAACGATCCCGAAAAGTCTCCCGACGAGGTGCTCGACGACATCACGCTTTACTGGTTGACCAACAGCGCCGCTTCCTCGGCCCGGATCTACTGGGAATATGGCGGCGGGCGCAGTCCCGTCCTTGCGGCCGGGGAGAAGACCTCCAAGATCGCGCTTCCGGTCGCCATCACCGTCTTTCCTGGGGAGAGCTATCAGGCCCCGGAGACATGGGCACGTCGCGCCTATCGCAACCTTATCTATTTCCACAAGGTCGACAAGGGCGGCCACTTCGCCGCCTGGGAGCAGCCGGAGCTCTTCTCCGCCGAGCTTCGAGCAGCGTTCAGGCCGCTGCGCCGGTGACCAGCCGGCGAACGGCCCTGCCGCTTCCCGGCGTCGGCATCAGTCCGTATTCTGCCCCGCCGCCGTGAGGATCAGCTTTGTGATCTCGTCCGGGTGAGAGATCAACGACAGATGGCTGGCCTGGATTTCAATGGTCTTTGCTCCCATGCGCTTGGCCATGAAGCGTTCGAGATCGGGATTTATCGTCCGGTCCTCGGTCGAGACGGCATACCAACTCGGCTTCAAACGCCAAGCAGCCTGTGTCGTCCTGCCGGTCAACAGCGCCTTTTGAAACGGCTGCTGCACGGCATAGAGCACTTTCGCCTTCGCCTCCGGCAGGTCGCCGGCGAAATCATGCAGGAATGCTTCCTCGCTCAGCCGGCCTTCGTCGCCGTCGAAGACAATGCCGGCGGACGCCGGCGGCGTCGGGAAGGTTTTGGCGAGAGCGGTATAATCCTCACCTGCATCCGGCGCCCGCGCTGCGACGTACACGAGCGCCGAAACATCAGGGTGCACGCCGGCCTCGGTGACCATCATGCCGGAAAACGAATGCCCGACCAGAACCGTCGGGCCATCCTGCCGGTCGAGCACCCGCTTCACGGCAGCGACGGCCTCGGGCAGCGTCGTCAACGGGTTCTGCACGGCCGTGGCATTGAGCCCGGTCGCCTGCAGGCGCGCGATCACCTCGGTCCAGCACGAGCCGTCGGCAAACAGCCCGTGCGCCAGCACGACGTTGCGCGCCTTTACGGGAGCGGATGTCGCGGCCATGCCGCGGGTGGCAAGCAGAGAAGCGGCGGCGCCGGCAACAAGGGCAGCCGAGAAAGTCCGTCTGTTCATCATCATGATCTGGTTCCTTGTGCGTCCAGGAATTGAAGGATCGAAAGCATATCGGCTCGGGACCGAAGAACCGAAGCCAAGTCAAAATCGGTTGGTCTGTGATGCCGTGTCGAAACGGTTCGCTTTGCCCGGCGCGAGGCGTTGGCCGTCGCCGCGTTGCGGCTCCCGTCGTATTCAAATTCGGTATCTGAAGCGGCTTCGTGTATGCAGAAGCCTGCTTGCTGGAGATTTATGTATTCCCATCCGATATAAAGTCAATTATTGAATACGTAACACCTTCGTGATGCAATAAGTGTATACGCCCAGAGGCACGTCGATCGCATTTGCATACACAATCGACCGAGCCGTCGATGCTGAAACAGATCGGAGATAACGGAATGGCGAGTGGTTTCGAAACCGAGGATGACGGCGATGATCGCGGATTGCTCTCCGACCGCATTCGCAACGCCCTGACGGACGAGATCGCCACCGGCACGCTGGCGGCGGGCGCAGCGTTGGACGAACAGCAACTTGCCGATCGTTTCGGCGCCTCCCGCACGCCGGTTCGCGAAGCGCTGCGTCAGCTGGCGGCGGGCGGTCTCGTCGAGCTTCGCGCCCGACGCGGCGGTGTCGTCGCCCGCATGACGCCGGAACGCATCATGGAGATGTTCGAGACGGTGGCCGAGATCGAGGCCGTATGCGTCAGGCTCGCCACCTACCGCATGACACCGCTGGAGCGCAGCCATCTGATCGAACTGCACGACCTCTCAGGGCCGATTGTCGAAGCCGGAAATTTCGACGCCTATGACAGCTTCAACCGCCAATTCCATGAAGCCATCTATCACGCCACCCACAATAGCTTCCTTGCCGAACAGGCGATCGCCGTGCGCAACCGCCTGAATGCCTTCCGGCGCACGCAGCTGCGCCAGGGCGAACGGCTCCGCCGATCCCGTGACGAACACGAGGCAATCATGCAGGCGATCGCCGAAGGCGACGGCGAGATGGCATCCCGGCGCATGCGCGCCCACATGCTGAACGCCGCCACCTCGCTCAGCCGTTTCATCGACGCCAACAAGCCGGGAGGAGTTTGACGTTCTCACGGCACGGGGCAGCGGTATTTATAGGCGATCAACGTCGTCATCAGCTCGTCGCCGGTGGCCTCGCGAATGCCGGGATTCTCTTCCAGGAATGTACACAACGTATTGCCGATTGCTTCCGCGGTCGTTCCAACCGGCACACAGACATTTACCCCAACGGAGTTGGCAAAATACGCCGAGTTCACCATTGCTTTCGGCGCAGGAACGACTTCAGTGAAAATACGGCGGGCCAAATACTCGTCCCGGTTCCACTTGTCCAACCAACCCGCGACATATCCGACGACAAACTGCCGGGAGCCGCCGCAATCAGAATAAAGCAGGTCACCGCTGGAAAATCCGGCAGGAATCTTTGCTGAAACCGTTGCCAACAGGGTGGCGATAAGAATGCCCGACATCACATCTCCAAAGCTCGCGATGGCGGAGCTTTGATCGGGAAAGTGTCGGAAATTAGCTTCAAACGTGTCATCTTTTTTGCTGCAACCAAAAATAAAATGGCCGCTAATCTCACCTCAGCCTCAATCGAACCGACTGACCTCAAGCCCGCTGCCAACCGGCAGCAGCACGCTTGATATCCAGGGCTTGGCACGGACAGCATCGCTGTAGCGTTTGAGATCATCGCCTCCCGGGCGCAGCATGTTGTCGGCGACGATGATCGCGCCCGGATTGAGCTTGGGGTAGAAGGCTTCAAGGCAGGGAACGTAGAGATCCTTCCAGAGATCCACCAGCACGAAATCGATGCCGGAGGAAAGCGCGCCGATCATCTGGACCGCATCGCCGACCTTGAATTCCACATGCTCTGCGAGCCCTGCCTTGACGGCCATGTCGCGTGCGTAGGCAGACTTGTAGTCGTGCATTTCCATGGTGATCAGCCGCCCGCCGGAAGCGCGCGCGGCTTCCGCCAGCCAGATCCCGGAATAGCCGAAGGAGGTGCCGAGTTCGAGAATGGTCGGGCTCTTGAGGCTCTTGGCGAGGATATTGATGAACTGCCCGGTCGCCTGCCCGACCGCCCGCAGCCGCTGATCCTGTCCTCCATCGCGCCCGCCGGGAGGCAGCTCGCGTGGGCTGTTATGCTCCGTCTCGATCATCGCATGATAGATGTCGAGCACGTCCTGGATTCGGCTGTCCATTGTCTTCTCCATAACCGCTGATCGGTCGATCATTGCCCAACCGGAACGGCGCCGGAAAGTTAAACTTTGGCAATCATCGCCCTTGTTGACCACCTTGCCGTTGCACATGCCGCCGTCGTCGGCTACATCATGCCGTCAATGGTCGGGTCACCCGGCCACGTAAGCGTTAACGTCACTCAACGCGTATGATCGAACGGCTTTGCGGCTTCGATCTGCGCGACTGTGTCCTGCGGATCGAGCTTCAGAAGCCCCGGAAGGACACATGGATAACAATCAATTCAAAGATCAAGCTTCATCGACCCCTGGCATCGAGCGGATCCGCCACGACACGCGGCGGCGCTTACTGACAGTCGAAAGCGTCGTCGATATCACTCCGAGCATGCGCCGGGTCGTATTGGGAGGTGACGATCTCGCCGATTTCATCAGTCTCGGTGCTGACGACCACATCAAGATCTTCATTCCCACTGCCGGCGGTGGAGAAGAGCGCCGTGACTACACGCCGCGCCGTTATGACAATGCCGAGCGGAGATTGACCATCGACTTTGCCTTGCATGAGGCAGGTCCGGTGACGAAATGGGCGATCGAAGCCGGCCCGGGCGACGAGCTCGAGATCGGCGGACCAAGAGGCTCCGCCGTAGTGTCGAAGACCGTAAAGCGATGGCTGCTGATCGGCGACGAAACAGCACTGCCGGCGATCGGCCGCCGGATCGAGGAAAGCGGCGCCGGAACCGTCGTCACCACAATCGCAGCCATCACCGGCCCGCTGGAAGAGCAGACCTTCGAGACATCAGCCGAGCTGCACCTCCACTGGGCGCACCGGCCGCTCTCTCAGGCAACCGATGCCGCAGCGCTGCTGAAACTCTTGAGTACGGTCGATATCAAACCGGAAACCTTCATCTGGGTCGCGGCGGAAGCCTCGGTGACACGCGATATCCGCGCCTACCTGCTAGAACGAGGTTGCCCGCTCGGCTGGATCAAGGCTTCCGGCTACTGGGTGTTCGGCAAGGCCGATACGACGGAGAAATTCGGCTAGGACCAACCCGCATTACGAATTCCATTTGGTGATGAGTTCTGTCTCACTTCGTTCCGGATTCTATGATCCGGAACGATTAGATGGATGTGAAGAGGTATGAATTGAGCGAAGTCTCGGCAGCCTCTGCCGGAACGCTGCGGTAGGTGGAAGAGCATCAGCAACTGTAAGCACCGGGCGCCAGCCACCGACTTATTGAAAGAAATCGACCACGCGGCGGGCAGAGCCTAATGCAAGCGTCCATCCCAACATGCCGTGACCGGCATTGATGTAGAGACCTTTGATGCGTCGGGAAGCGGCGATAATGGGCATGGAGGTCGGTGTCATAGGCCTCTCGCCCGACCATCTCATCAGTTCGTCCGATCGCTCGAAAAGGTCGGGCAGCACAGCAGACGCGGCCAGCCTCAGCGTCTCGAAACGTCCGGCATCAAAACCGGCCCCGGGACGCTCGATATCTGCCAGTCCGGCGACACGAAAACGGTCGCCGATTGCCGCAAAGGCAAGCTTTCGTTTGACGTCTGTCAGGCTGATACTTGGTGCGAGGCCAGTTCTTCGAACGGTGAGCGAGTAGCCTCTGATGGGGCGTATGTCTCGGGCCTCGGGCAAATCGGATATGAAGGAACGGACCTCCGGTCCTGCGGCAACGATGGCCGCGTCGACGCGAAGCTCGTCGCGGTCCTCGAACCTCAATCCTGTCAGCACGCTTCCCGTTTGGACGAAGGTCGAGACCTTCCTGCCGAAAAGCACCGACACCTGCCGGCGCTCGATCATCCAGGCGGTCAGTTGGCGGCAAAATCCGGCCGCATCGCCGAGGGCATCACTGGGTGTATAAACGGCGCCGGCAATCTCTCCCTGATATGCGGCGAGCGCAGGCTCGACGTCTTCCGCCTCCACCCGCGTCAGCAGGCGCTGTTCGAAGCCGAGAGCATTCTTGCGCGCGACACTGGAATCGGCGGCGGCAAAACTTTGCCGGTCGGCATAGAGGTGCAGTTTTCCGGCGACACGATAGTCGAATTCGATATCGGTTTCCTTAAGCAGGATTACGAGCTCGTGACGGGATTGCTCGGCAAGGCGCAGGATCTCCTGCGTATTGTTCCACCAACTACTGAACGGTGTATTGGCAAGGAATTTCAGCCCCCAACAGAGAAAGTCCCGATCGAGTTGCCAGCGGATCCGGAAGGCTGGATCGCGGCCCATCGCAATCGCTGGCAGATGCTTCAGCAGGGCTGGTGATGCCATTGCGTCACCGTAGGCCCAGGACAGCTGCGCGGCGTTGCCGGCACTCGCCCCCATGCCCGGCTCGCTTGCCGCATCGATAAGTGTCACATCATGCCCCGCCCGGGCCAGAAGATAGGCCGACGATACGCCGATGACGCCGGCGCCGATCACTGCAACGCGCGCCATCTCAAGCCTCGTCGCCGACGACGGCTGTCAGCTCGACTTCAACAGGAACCCCGCGCGGCAGAGATGTTACGCCGATCGCGATACGGGCATGCGCCCATCGATCCGGGAAGAGCTCTCGGAGCAATTCCGAAGCTCCATCGACGACGGCGCCGTGGCGCTCGAAAGCGGCATCCGCCGCGACATAGCCCGCGAGCCGGACGAAGCCCAGGATGTTGTCAAAGCCGCCCGCAGCCCCCTCCAGCTGTGCAAGCGCATTAAGAAGCGCCCAGCGCGCGCATTCTCGCCCCTCTTCGATGGAAACGCATGCTCCGAGATGTCCCGTCTGCAGCACCACACCGTCCTTCAGCGGCACCTGACCTGAAACGGTGATGATATTGCCGGTCCGCACAGCCCCGGAAAATGCGCCTGGCGGCGAGGATGCTTCCGGCAGAGCAAGCTCAAGCTGTGCCAGCCGTTCGCGCACACGATTGCTTCCAGCCGATGAAGCACTGCGTGCCTTGCGGACTGCTGCTTCTGCGCTGCGGTCGACGAAGGCCCTCATGATATTCCTGTCGAGTTCGCTCAGCCGATATTCGGGGTGCCACTGGATGCCGAGGCAAAAGCCGTCCGTGTCCCCTTCGAATGCTTCGATGGTTCCGTCCGGCGCCCGCGCGGCGACACGGAAGCGTCCTTGGCCGGCCAAAGCATGCCGGTGCAGGCTGTTGACGCGTGCCGGCCCCTTCCCCACCCAATCGGTCAGCACGCTGCCCTGCTCGACGATGATCTCGTGCGCCAACACGTCGGGGATATCTTGCGGGATGTGGGATACGGCGGCGGCCGGCAGTTCGGTTTGAAATTCGCCTCCAAGGCATTCACCGATCAGTTGCATGCCGTGGCATATGCCGAGAAGCGGCTTGCCCGCTTTCAACGCCTGCTCGACCAACTGAATTTCGAACTGCCGGCGCGCGCCTGTCACCTCGGTCCCCGGCCGCGCACCGGTGAGAACGATCCCATCGGCGAGTGCCAACGCCGATGCCAGGTTCCAGGTGTTGTAAGGCAAGATCAAAGGAATTCCCCCTGCCTCGGCTATGGCATCCGCATAGTTGGCGCGCACCACATACTCCGTCTCGGTCGGCGCATCGGGCGCCTCGCTGACGTCGGGCGTCATGAGGATCACCGGCCAGCGAGGTTCATGCGATTGCGTTGAATGCCGACGTGCGTTGCCCGTGGCAACGGTCGTTTCAGTGGTCATGGTCTTGGCCTTGTGATGACGAGTTAGCGGGCGGCCGGAAGGGCTAGCCGGCGCGAGAGGACCGAGAACGGCCCGGCTATCGCGAAATAGCAGAGCCCGACGGCAACATAGATTTGCAAGGGAAGGAAATACTCCGTCGCCATGGACCGCCCCGTGAGCACCAGTTCGTCGACGGTAATCAGCGAAGCGAGCGAAGAATCCTTGAGCAGCGAGACGAAGGTGATGATCATCGGCGCCAGGATGACACGCGCGACCTGCGGCAGGATGATCCAGACGAAGCTCTGGGCCGGGGTGAAGCCCGCGGCCAGCGCTGCCTCGCTCTGCCCCGCCGGTATAGCCTTCAGACCGGCGCGGAAAAGCTCTGCGACCTGGGCCGCGAAACACAACGCCAAGCCGGCGATCGCCGCACCGAAAGCATCGAAGACGACCCCGATGCCCGGCAAGCCGAAATAAAGCAGAAACAGAACCGCCAGCAGCGGCACGCCACGCATGATCGTCACATAAAGAGCCGCAAAATACCGCAGCGCCGCGAAACTGGATTTCTGGCAGAGCGAAAGCAGCAGGCCGAAAACGAATGCCAAGGCAAAGGCACAAATGGAAAGCAGTGCCGTATTCACCATCGCCCGCAGCAGCAGAGGCAGCCATTCGGCACCATAATCGCCATAGGGCGCCAGGAAAGCACTCATCCTTTCAATCTCCCGTAACGTCTTTCGAGGAACTGCGTGACCTGCATCAATGGCAGGCTCAGCAACAGGTAGAGTGCAGCCGCCGTCGCGTAGATCATTGTTGTCTGGAAGGACGACGTCACCATTGAACGGGCGAAGAACATGATTTCCGGCGCCGCAATGGCCGAGACGACAGATGTATCCTTGAGAAGCTGCACCGCGTAGTTTCCGAGCCCCGGAAGCGCTATCCGCATGGCCTGCGGCGTCAGGATCCCAAAGATGGTCTGGAGCGGGGTCAGCCCTGCAGCAAGCGCCGCCTCCGCCTGCCCGCCAGGCAGCGCGGCGAAACCGGCGCGAAAGATTGCACAGGTGATCGCCGCCCCGATGAGCCCGAGACCCAGGATGGCCGCCGTGATCGACGTCAATTTCACGCCGAGGCTGGCAAGCCCGAAGTAGAGGATGAACAGATGCGTCAAGGCCGGCACATTGCAGAGGATTTCGCAGCAGGCATCGATCGCGAGATTGATGAACCTGATCCCGGCAAATTGCCTGAGCAGAGCGAGAAGGAACCCGAAAGCGGCTGCAAGCGCCAGCGAGGCGATCGTGACGAAAACGGTTACGCCAAGCCCGGCGACGAGCCCCTGGACGACCGAGAAGAATACGGAAAATCCAATCATGACGCGCCTAGTGCCGGATCTTGTTGAGAAACGCTTGCGTGCGCGCTTCCCGAGGAGCGGTTATGACCTGGCGTGCCGGGCCGGATTCCACGATCGTGCCGCCGTCGAGAAACAGAACGCGGTCGGCAATGTCGCGCGCAAACGCGATCTCGTGCGTGACGATCAGCATCGTGCGCCCTTCGTCTGCCAGTTCCTCCATCACTTTCAGAACCTCCTGGACCAGTTCGGGATCGAGTGCCGATGTCGGCTCGTCGAACAGCATGAGCTTTGGCTTCTGGGCAAGCGCCCGCGCAATCGCGACACGCTGTTGCTGGCCGCCCGACAGCTCGAGTGGTGAGGCTTCGGCGCGGTGCGTCATATGGACTTTGGCCAGCATCTCCAAAGCCAGTTCGCGTGCCTCGGCAGCAGCCAGGCCGCGCACCTTGCGCGCGGCAATCGCCACGTTTTCCGTCACCGACAGATGCGGCCAGAGATTGAAGAGCTGGAAGACCATGCCCATCTCGGCGCGCTGCGGTGCAAGTTGCCGGTCGCTCATGACCTGGCCGTTGCGCACGCCGATCCGCTCGCCGTCGAGGCGGATCTCGCCGGCACTGGGCTTTTCCAGAAAATTCATGCAGCGCAGACAGGTGGATTTCCCAGACCCGGATGGGCCGATCAGGGCAATCTTCTCACCTGGTGCGACATCGAAATCGATGCCCTTGAGAACTTCGATAGGACCATAGCTCTTGCGCAGGCGCGCAACGCTTAAAAGCGCATTCATCGCCGTTTCCTTATGCGATTATATCTACAGCGCCGCGCGTCTTTTCAGACGCGCCAAGGACGCTGTAGCACTTTGAATTGCTGCATAATTTTCTCCTGAAATCGATTCCGATTTAAGGAATTATGCAGTAGGCGAAGAGGGTGGACGAAAGCTGCCGATTGCAGCTTCCGTCCACACGGCCGTTCAGCCGCCAGCTGCGCAGGACGGCAGCTTGTAATCTGCGCGGCGATCGACGCCGGCGCGGAAGTTTTGGCCCACAGGCTTGAACCAGACATCCGACGACAATCCGTAGCGGGCGCCGATTTCCTTCATCTCGCAAGTCTTCCACATGTCGGCGATGATGGCGTCCATCTTCTGGCGCAGATCGTCGTTCTTCTGGTTGAGGCCATAGACGACCTGTCCGAGACCGGTCAGCAGCGGAAAATCCGGACTGTTATCGGTGAAGGCGAGGAAGTGCATGTTCCAATCGGGGTTCTGCTTGATGGCGTAGGAGATTACCGGCGGATCGCCGATGACAGCGTCGATGCGCCCGGCGATAAGATCGCGCACGGCCGCGTCGGATGTGTCGTAGAGCGAGAGTTGGAGATCTTTGATGCTCTTCAATTCCGGGACGAACGAAAAGCCGGTGATTGTGCCGATCTTCTTGCCTTCCAGATCAGCGAGCTTGTCCCAGCTCGTCTTCGACGATTGCATGATGCCGTTCTTGAAGTAGTGGATCGGCTCGGACAGCGTCATGATCTTCGTACGCTTTTCGGTCCAGCCCATGGTGCCGAGCATGACGTCGACGCGGCCTGACTGAACGGAGGCGATCGTACCCGACCATTCCATGAGCGCAGGCTGAATCTTGAGGCCGAGCTTGTCGGCAATTCGCTGCATGATTTCACCGTCATAGCCTACCAGCTTCCCGTCCTGCCAGCCGGAGCCGGGCATGTCGCCGGTGAAGGCAACCGTCAGCTTGCCCTGCTCGGCAAGTTCGAAAGCATTGGCGATAGATGAAAGGGACATGAAGCTGCCTGCCAGCAGAGCGCACGTCACCATCCTTCTCGATAGAGAAAGTGCCATTGTTGTGATCCTTGATTTGTTGGTTCCCCGGTCCGGTGGTTTCTGTCCCCGGATGTCGCGTTCGACGAGAGGAAACTTGACACTGAAGGCGCCTACTGAATTTTATAAATCGGACATTTTCTTTGAAAAAAGGACATGGTTGTTCTACCATTGCCATGCGCCATGATCACATCCGAGGAACCTTCCGAAATATCTACCAACGAGCCGGACTATGTGCGCTGGCTCGACGATCTTTGGGCCGAGCGGCTTCTGGTCGCACGCGACCGAAAGGCCGATCTCTCGGTCGGCATTCTCCTCTGGCCGACATTCCCGATGATGTCGCTGACGGGTATCGTCGAGCCTCTCAGGCATGCGGCGGACTTTGCCGACAATTCCCGTCCATTGCATTGTCGCTGGTCGATCATGGGGGCTCCGGGCCATGCAGCGGTCGCCAGCTGCGGCATCCGGATTCACGCCGATGCGCCCTACATAAACCCGACCGACTTCGACTACGTCGTGGTTATCGGTGGCCTCCTGCCACATCTGCGCGCCGCACCCAGCAAGCATCGCGACTATCTCAGGGTGGCGGCATCGGCGGGTGTTCCGGTCATTGGCGTTTGTACGGGCGCCTTCATATTGGCGCAGGAGGGACTGCTCGCCGGGCGCAGGGCGTGCGTTCATCCCTTTCACGCGGAGGATTTCCGAATTGCCTTCCCGCGTCTTGCCTTCTCCACGCGCGATGACTTCCTGATCGAAAACGGCCGCATTACCGTGCCTGGCGGCGTATCGATCCTGTCGCTGATGACTGAACTCATCCGCACGCATTGCGGACCGGATCGGGCGGCCAAGGCCGTGCACCAGCTTTCGCTCTCGGAGCAGAAGCACATGAGCGCCTTCGATCACGGCCGCGCCACAACATTTCGCCGCACGGAAGATTCGCGCATACAGCGAGCCGTCGTTCTCATCGAGAGTCGGAAAGGCCGCGACGTCTCACCGGAACAGGTGGCCTCTCTGGTCGGCCTGTCACCACGCCAGTTCGCGCGTCTGTTCCAGGACAATATAGGCATGACCCCGAAGCGTTTTATCGTTGAAACGAGATTGCGCTATGGCCGGTTTCTGGTCGAAAACAGCACACTGCCCATGACGGCGATCGCTTTTGAAATCGGATTCTCCGACTCCGCCCATTTCGCGACCGCTTTTCGCAAGAAGTATGGGAAGCCTCCCAGGAGTTTCCGCTGATCTTCGTCGAGTCACTACAAACGGCGGGGTCGAAAACCGGCTTCGACACTATTGCGATTTAATCGGATGCGACTTATATAGATCTCATCGTCAGAAAGCTTGGACAGGATGGACCGATGCCGACATCTAAAGCAGCCAAGGGGCCGGATATGCCTGCGCCCGCCTCCCCGCTAGCGGGCAAGGAAGGCAGGAAACTTTCGAATTTCCTGTGCTTCGCGGTCTATTCGGCAAATCTCGCCTTCGGCCGCGCCTATAAGCCGATCCTGGACAGGCTTGGCCTGACCTATACCCAATACATCGCCATGGTGGCCCTCTCCGAAGAGGACGACCAGACCGTCGGGGTATTGGGGGAAAAGATGTTCCTCGAATCCAACACGCTGACGCCCATCCTCAAGAAGCTGGAGTCGAATGGTTTTATCACCCGTCACCGCGATCCCGCCGACGAACGGCAGGTGCGGGTCAGCCTGACGCCGGCAGGGCGCCAACTCGTTGAAACTGATCCCGGCAACGCGCTGCTTGGCGCCACCGGCCTCGGCGACGACTTTCCCGTCGTGCAGAAATCGGTGACGACGCTCCGCGACAACCTCCTGCGGTCAACGCAGGGCGAACCGGGGAAGTCGTGATCGCGGCATCAGTTGGTAGCTACTGACATAGCGGAGAAGACGACATGCCCGAGATTGCGATAGGCGCCTTGAGCCAGAACGGAACCGTTCTTCTGGCCAGACGCAGTTCCAGGCGCAAGGTGCATCCGGATCGCTGGAGCCTCCCGGGCGGCCATATCGAAGAGGGCGAAGACGCCGAGACGGCAATGTGCCGGGAATTGATGGAAGAAATAGGCGTGATGCCGCAGCGCTGGCAGTTTGCAGGAGGGTTCGGATCGGAAGACTCGCCCGAAACATCCGTCACCTTCCATGTCTATCACGTGGATAAATGGCGCGGCCGGCCGCGACTGATCGGTGACGAACACACCGAGCTCAGATGGTTGACCGCCGCCGAGATAGAAAAAGAAGCCGAATTGGCGTTACCTCAGCTCACTGAAATGCTGGCAAACCTGGCCATGCGGGAAACAGGCACGCCCGCTTAGCTCTCTTGGCGGTCACGACGTCTCGCCAGTTGAACGGGTCTTCAGCGAGCATGGTGCTGGATGTCTCTAAGCGCGCCTTCCTCCATCATCTCGGCGGCCCTGGCATAGCCGCCGCCCATTCCGTCGAGGAAATGCAGGTGCGCATCCGGGCTGCCTGATGGTACGAGACAGGTCATCAGCGCATGCGTCTGGCGGTGCAGTCCGAAGTTGATCTCGCCGCGCGCCCTTGCCGCAACGAGAATCGCTTCGACCCCGTCGATCTGCTCCGGCGTGCAGTCCAGCGTCAAACGCAAACCATCATCGAATTTGCGGAAATCCGAATTGGCGGCGACCTCCGACCAGCCTTTCGCATCGACCTGTCTGCCACTGTCCTTAGGAATAGCCTTATCCCCCGAAAGCGGATGAGACTGGCGCGGCGCGGCGTCGAAAACCGCAAGCACCCGTTTTGCCAAAGCAGCGAAGACCTCGGGGCTCGTATGGTCATTCGGCTCGACTAGCAGCGACAGGATCTCGCCCTGCCGGCTCGGGAACGGAGCCCAGTCACAGCTGAGGCCGGTCAGGTCGGGCTTCGTCGCGTAGCGGCCCGGCTTGACCAGATACCGGCCGTTCTTGATCTGCTGCTCCGCCCATTTGAGCCCTCCCCCTGTAAACATCGCATAGGTCGCGTTCTCGGAGGCGGCATAACGGGCAATTCTGACGTCACGCCCACTATTGCGGATTTCGCGCACGGTGAGCAGCCCGATACGAAGGGTGAGATCGAGATCGCTTCTTGCAAAGCTCGCGACCCGCCGCAACGCCGAGGTCGCGGCCATGATGCCGTGCGGCGGCAAGGCGAATGCCGCCCCGTCTCCACGAAACACGAAGGGGAAATCGAACGAACCCCAGGCATTACCGAGAGCGGCGATGATTGATGCGCCTGCGAAGTTGACATCTTCATAGCGTCCCGACTTAATCGCCAGCGTCGAGCTGACGACGTCGGTGATGCCGATCAGCCAATCCTCGGGCAGCGGCTCATAGACGGCTGGGTCGAGCACGAGCGAAAACTCGTCATAGGCCTGGTGTGGCTGGGCGTGGCTATTGATCATGGCATGTTCTCCAGATCGGCAAGGTTCCGGTGCCTGCTACCTCAGGAAGGGGTCTGCCGGCCGATCGGCAGGCCCTCCGCATCAAATCCTCTGGCGGTGAGGTCCGCCCTTCCCCGCTCAGACAAGTGTGGTCTCGACGTCGATATTGCCGTGTGTCGCCTTGGAATAAGGGCAGATGCCATGGGCTGCCTCGATCAATTCCTGCGCAACGTCGCGATCGATGCCGGGCAGGCTGACATTGAGGCGCGCCCTCAGGAAGAAGGAGCCGTTGTCGGCGTTGAGAGTAATCTCCGCGTCGACCTCGGGACCATCAGGCAGCGTGATCTTTCTCTGAGCAGCGGCAAGTTCCATGGCGCCGATGTAGCAGGCCGACCAGGCGATGCCGAACAGGTTTTCGGCGGCCGGATGCGGCTGCGGCAGCTTGATGTCGATCGTGCCGTCGCCGCTGCGTGCAGAGCCGTCGCGGCCGCCGGAGATGTGGGTTTTGCCGGTAAAGAGAAGCTTCTCGGTCATGGTGATATCCTTTCGGTTTAGATTTTATTCACATCCGATTAAATCGGATGCGTTCTAATACGCCCAGCCAAAACCGATGTCAACACCATTCCGATTTAATCGGATGCGATTTGTCTCCATGGGCGGAAACGCGCCATATCCGGGCAACCCTCAGCGGCAGCTATGCGAACAAGCCGGCCCGCTGCGCAAGGTCACCTCTTGTCCGGGAATCGGGCCATCTATAGGCTCTGCCGACGAACTAGAGGCGGGGCGCATCCTGTGAAGAAACCCAGAGAGATGATATGTCCTCCATAACAGCAGACAATGCCGGGCAGTATGGCGACAGCCGGAAGCTCGCTGCGCGGGCCCGACTGCATAGCCAATACACCATCGCCGAGACGGCTTGGTTTCCATGGGTTGCTGCGCAGTTGTCCCTGAAGCCGGGCGATCGCGTCCTCGACGTCGGCTGCGGGCCGGCCTGGTTCTGGGCGGCAACGACAGGTCTGCTGCCGGCGGATCTCGACCTGACGCTCACCGACCTTTCACCCGGCATGGTCGACGAGGCAGTGGCGCGTTGCAGCGCACTGCCGTTCGGCTCCGTCCGAGGCTGCCAGGCCGACGCCGCCGCGCTCCCCTTCGAAGATGGCGCCTTCGATGCGGTGGTCGCGATGCATATGCTCTATCACCTGACAGACCCGGTCGCCGGCATCGCGGACATGTCGAGAGTGCTGAAGCCGGGCGGCTTACTCGCGGTCACAACCAACGGTGCCGGCAATATGCGCGAGATTTACGCGCTGACGACCTTATTCGGCAGTGCCCCTTCCGATCCGGCTGCCGAAGCCTTCGGATATGACGCTGCCGAGCGATCGATGCGGTCGCAGTTTGGAAACGTGACCATGTCGCAGCATCCGGCAAGCCTCCGGATCACTGAGCCCGAGGATGTCTTCCTGGCGCTCACCTCCTATCCGCCCGGCGATGGCGCCGGCGAACCTCAACTCACCAGGTTCCGTCAAGCCATTGCCGATGCGTTCAGCCAACGCAGCGGCGTGCTTGAGGTCAGCAAGGAGACTGCGCTGTTCCTGAGCAGAAAGACGGTCTGATCGGTATCGTGGGGCGCTCAGACCTTCTCTTTTTTCCTGATTTTTTCCTTCGGTTCCACCGGTGCATCGGGCGTCGGGGCCAACAGCTTGCGCAGTGACGAGATCTTGTCCTTCACCAGTGGCCGGAAACGCGTGGCCCGATAGGGCATGTCGGCCGCTCCGTAACCTTCCGGCCCGTCATCATTGCCGCGGTTAATCTCCGCGAGCTTCACGCCGATAAAGGTGCCGTCGATATAATGGGTATATTCGCCCACCCAGCGGATCGTATAGATCTCACCTTTGCGGATGAGCTGGTCGATGCTGACATGCTTGAAGGTATCGTTGATGCAGACGACCTTCTGGCCGACGTGGAAATCATAGCTCATGGGATCAAACTCTCGAAACGGCAATCCGCCTGGCCGATCTATAGCGTGCCCTGCGGCGAGGATGAACCGTTTTCTGCCAGCCAGGCCCAATTGCGGCCGCAACATCAGCATCCGCCGCATGGTTTAGCAGGACATGCATCAGTCGCAATAGGCCTTGCCGCTCTTGCGGGAGCGAAGATCGAAGTGGAAGTGGTTCCAGTGCTCCGGGTTGCTGCCCGGCCCGAGCACGGTGTTGAAATAGCGGCAGCTGTCGCTGCGCACCGCCTTCAAAAGCCGCCCTTCGCGCAGCGAGAACAGGCCCTTCTTGCGCACGTCGATCTCGTGTCCGTTCTTCAGCACGAACTTGCCGACGTCGATGGCGTTGCCGCGGGCGTGTTCCGACATCGGATTGTATCTCTGCCGGCTGTTGTTCATGCGACGGCAGGAATAGCCGCCGAGCGGCTGGATCGTCTTGATACCGGACCAGTAACGATAGCGGGCGGACGGCGCCAGTTCGTTCTTCACCCATTTGGCGAAGGCAAGCGTCACCTGGCAGTTCAGCGTCACGGCGGGGCGGACGCCGATATTGCCGGAAAGCCCCTTCAGCGACACCGGATAAGGCACCTGGCAGGCCGGCCCGTTCGAGATCGGCGGCTTGTTGTCGAAGAGCACGCCCATGCGTTTCAGCTCGCGCCGGCAGGCAAGCTCGGAGGACGGCATGACGCTGGGATCGACGGGCGCTGCCGGTTCGCTCATCATCGGATTGTTCGGCCGCAGCATCGCGACCTCTTCGCTCTCGTCCTCTTCGGGAACACGGGTCGGCGCCACCACAGGACTGCCGTCGTTCCAGGCGGGCGCCCGGCTCATCTGTGCCTCGGCCGCCGGCTGCGGCATTGGCTGCGGTGCGGGCTGGCGCATGGTCTGGTTGAGCTGCGTTGGATTATCGGTGCCGATGCCGTCGACAACCGGCTCGGTGGCGTTGCCCTCGGCGATCTGCTGCTGTTGTTCCTGCGCCAGCCCGACGACCGGCTCCGCCCCGAGATCGTCATCCATGTTGACGCCGCCCGACGGGATCGCAAGATCTTGCGTGCCGCCCCAGTTCTGGTTCTGCTGCGCTAAGGCCTCGTCGCTGTCGATCATCGGCAGCTTACGTCCCGGTGCGGTTTGCGGCGGAACGGCTCGTGCCGTCTGGCCGGTGCCGGCAAGGTTTGGCGTGTCGAGATAATCGACGGAGCCCTGGCTATTGCCGACGGGCGCGCTGGAAACCGGATAGGAAGCCTGGCTCTCCACCGGCGCCATGCGCACGGCAGGCGCCATGCGCGCTGCCCCCCGCGACGGCGAGATCGAGCTGACCCTGGTGCCGTTGTCGACATTGGCCGGCGGTACCAGTCCGTCGCTGATCGAACAGGTCGTCAGCGCCGCCGAGAGGATAACGGGCAAAAGGGTTCGCCGAGGAAAGGAAACAAACGCCATACTCTTATCGCTTCCGCAGGCTGGCTGGGCAGTGACCGAAAAAACTCACTCCAATTTTAATTAAAAACGGTGAATGAAAACTTACCGGCACAATCTGAACGCGACGGAAATGAAAAAGGCCGGTTTCCCGGCCTTTCATCTCTACGTTTTCTCACGCTGCCCGTGTGTATCGGGTCACTGGCGGCGGCTCCCCGCGCAGGCGGAAATTCGAAAGCAGCGTCTTCAACTGGGTGCTCTCGTCGGCGAGCGTGCGGCTTGCCGCCGTCGTCTCCTCGACCATCGCGGCATTCTGCTGCGTCATCTGGTCCATGTGATTGACGGAGCCGTTGATCTCGTTCAGCCCGGTCGACTGCTCGCGCGCCGCCGTCGCGATTGATGCGACGTGATCGTTGACCTGGTTGACCAGCGCCTCGATCTCCAGCAGTGCCTCACCCGTCGAGCGCACCAGCGCCACCCCACCCTCGACCTCCGTTGCCGACCGGCTGATCAGTTCCTTGATCTCCTTGGCCGCATTGGCAGAACGCTGGGCGAGTTCGCGCACTTCCTGGGCGACGACGGCAAAGCCGCGGCCTGCCTCGCCCGCCCGCGCAGCCTCGACGCCGGCATTCAGCGCCAGAAGGTTCGTCTGGAAGGCGATTTCGTCGATGACCGAGATGATCTGACCGATGCGGTTGGACGAATCCTCGATCCGGCCCATCGCCGTCACCGCGTTGCGAACGATCTCGCCGGATTTTCCGGCACTCGCCTTGGTCTCGGCCACCATTTCGCGCGCCTCGTTCGCCCGTTCGGATGCCGTCTTGACCGTCGCGGTGATCTCGTCGAGAGCGGCCGCCGTCTCTTCCAGCGCAGCAGCCTGCTGTTCCGTGCGCTTCGACAAATTGCCGGTCGCCTCGCTGATGTCGGACGCGCTTTCGTTGACGACGCGGCTCGATTCGGCGATCGCATGGATGACGCCGTTCAGCGCGTCGACGGCGGCGTTGAAATCGCCCCTCAGCTTGGCGTAGTCCTCGCCGATATCGCCGATCGCAACCGTCAGGTCACCGCTCGCCAGCTTTTCCAGGCCGACGCCGAGCGCCTGCATCGCGCGGTTCTGCCGTTCGGAGGCCGAACGGAGGCTTGCCTCGTTGCCGCGGCGCTCTTCCTCGATCTGCTGCTGTCTTTCGTCTTCCCGCCCGCGCAGCGTGCTGCGCTCGTCGACGGAATCGCGCAGCACCAGCAGCACCTTGGCCATCTGGCCGACCTCGTCGCGATACTCGCTGCCGGCGATCTCTACCGACGCTTCTTCGGCAGCAATCGCATTCATCGCTTTCCTCAGCCGGGCAATCGGCGCCGTCACGCTGCGCACGATGGCAAAGGCGATCGCGATCGTCGCCGCAGCGCCGACCAGGCAGGCAATCGTGGCCCAGAGCAAATTCTGGCGATAAAGCGCGGCAAGGTCGTCGGCATAGACGCCGGTGCCGACGATCCAGCCCCAGGGCTCGAACCCGGCGACATAGGAGTATTTCAGCACCGGCTCATCGGCACCCGGCTTCGGCCAGAGATAGTCGACGAAACCCTTGCCGTCCTTCTTCACCTTGTTGACGAACTCGACGAACAGGAATTTGCCGGCCGGGTCCTTCATCTGCGAGATATCGGTACCATCAAGCGCCGGCTTGATCGGGTGCATCACCATTTTGGGATGCATGTCGTTGATCCAGAAATAACCGTCGGCGCCGTAGCGCATCGCGCCGATCACGTCCTTGGCGGCCGCCTGCGCCTGTTCGCGGGTCATCGTGCCCGCCTGCTCCATCTTGTAATATTTTTCGAAAATGCCGAGCGCTGTCGCATCGAGCTGCGCCAGCCCTGCCTTCCGCTCGTCTTCCAGCTCGGAGTAAGAATAGTTCAGAAAGAAGACCATCGTCGCCGTGAGCACGGCAAGCGTGAATGCGACGAGGCAGTAAAGTCGGGTGGAAATCTTGACGTTGCGCATGAGGTTCCCGGCGATTCTTATATTTGAGATCGATCGCATTCTGAATTGCCGGAATTACTGGAGCGTAAAGCTTAATTAGAAAAAGATTAAATAACGTAAGGTCAGATGAAACCTACAAAATTCAACCATTTGAAATCAAATGAAATTTCAATCGGCAAAGGCGGCAACATTTTTCCCGTCGATCGTCCGTAGCAGTAGGCCCCGCCGCCTTTTACAGCCCTCGGCCTTTGCAATAGGGTACTTCCGAGTGAATCGCCGGCCCGACGCCGCACCAGATGGAGAAGACTTGATGACCGATGCCGCCAAGCCGAGAGGCGAATTAACGCTGAGGACGCTTGCCATGCCGGGCGATGCCAATCCGGCTGGCGATATCTTCGGCGGCTGGGTCATGGCGCAGATGGACCTTGCCTCCGGCATCCGTGCAGCCGAGCGCGCCAAGGGCCGCGTCGTCACCGCCGCCGTCAAGGAGATGGCCTTCGAGCTGCCGGTCAAGATCGGCGACACGTTGTCTGTCTATACCGATATCGACCGCGTCGGCCGCACCTCGATCACGCTCTGCGTCGAAGCCTGGGCGCACCGCGCACGTTACGCCAAGATGGAAAAGGTCACAGCTGGCACCTTCATCATGGTGGCGCTCGACGAAGAGGGCAAACCGAAGCAAGTCCCCGAGGAGTGACAGCCTAAGGATCGAAAGCATGGAAACGGTCAGCTCGCCGGAGGTCTTCCTTCACATCAAGGTGGTGATGGGCATGGTCATCAGCCTTTCGCTCGCGAGAGTGCTCACCGGCCTTGCCGGCATCGTCCAGCATCCCGCCAAAGCCAAGGTCTATCCCATCCATCTCGGCTGGGCGTTATCGATGTTCCTGTTCATCATCCATATCTGGTGGTGGGAATATCGCCTGCAGGCGGTGCCGGCGATCGGCTTCGGCATCTATCTCTTCCTCATCTGCTTCTGCAGCCTGTTCTTCCTGCTCTGCGCCCTGCTCTTTCCTGCCTCGCTCGACGAATATGGCGGCTACGAGGAATATTTCATCTCGCGGCGCAAATGGTTCTTCGGCATCCTCGGCCTCACCTACGCCGTCGATATTCTCGACACGGCAATCAAGGGCCATGAACGCATCCTCTCGCTCGGCTGGGAATACCCAGCCCGCAACATCATCTACATCCTCCTCTGCGCCATCGCCGCCTGGACCCCCAACCGCCGCTTCCACACCGCCTTCATCATCGCCAACCTGATCTACCAGATCAGCTTCATCTTCCGGCTCTATGATGTACTGGGGTGAGTTGCGGTCGGGCGCAGCCCGAGCAATCGATCCAGTGAATCGATTGGAGCAACGAACGCCCTGAGCCAAGCGAAGGGATGGGCAGCGGGAGACTCACTATTCCTATGCTCGCTGGAAGGAGTCCGTTCTCCGGTGACTGTTTAGACCGGTATGATTTTAGTTCAGTTCATATCCGGCTTGTTTGAAGTAATTTGAGCACTCGTTCGGGGCTACGGGCAACAGCACCCGCCCACCTTTCCTTCATTCCTGTGCTCGTCACAGGAATCCAGTGCGCCCACATCCGTGGGCGCGGGAGACTTCGTTGCTTGGATGAAAGTCAATCACGGCGCAGACGCGCCGTGGCTGGACTCCTGTGACAGGCGCAGGAATGAGGAAGGAGAAGCGGGACCGGGCCTCACCCCCGCAAAAACTGCGATCCCTTGTCGAACCCCAGCCCGGGGAAGATCTTCCCCGTCAAATCATCGGCAGACACATCGAACTGCCGGTAAAGCATCGCTGCCGCAAGCTCGCGTACGTCGGCGGTCGGCATCAGGTCGCGGTCGTCGAGCAGCTGGCCGTCGCCGATGCCCGGCCAACGGCCGAGGATGCGGCCGCCATTGACGGCGCCGCCTGATAGCAGCGCGCAGCCGCCGGTGCCGTGGTCGGTGCCGGCTGAGCCGTTCTGGCGCACGGTGCGGCCGAACTCGGTCATGGCAAGCACCACCGTCTTTGCCCAGATCTCGGGCCCGAGTGTCGCCTTCAACGTGTTGATCGCCTGCGAAAGGTCCTGCACCGGTCGTTTGAACTGGCCGGCCTGGCCGATATGCGTGTCCCAGCCTGATATCGAGAAGCTGGCGATGCGGTAATCGCCCTTCAGCATGTTGGCCGCGAGCGCCGCCACATCGGCGATCTTTGCGCCGCGCTGGCCCTCCGGCTCGACCATCATCGAGGCGCTATTGGCCCGCGTCGCCTCGGCAAGCGCCTCGGCGAATGGCGGATCGCCGGCATAGAGCCGCGCCAGGAACTGCATCTCGTCGCGCGCCGGCGCCAGATTGGAATCCGACGCCCAGACATCGACATTGTTCGGTCCGGAGAGGATCAGCTCCGTCGAGGTATTGATGTCGATCGCCTTGCGCGCATCCGAGCGCGGAATGACGGCGAGCGCCCGGTTCAGCCATCCGGTCTTTTCCTCGGCGACATGTTCGCCGCCGGATTCCAGCATGTCCTGCCCGTCGAAATGGCTGCGCTGGTCGCGATAGGGCGTCGACACCGCATGCACGAAGGCGAGTTCCCGGCTCTTCCAAAGCGGCATCAGCTCGGCCGCCGCCGGATTGAGGCCGAAATGCCCGTCGAGATCGAGAAGCCCGGTATCGGGCGTCAGCGCCAGTGTCGGCCTGAGCGCCGCAAAGCCGGCATCGCCATAGGGCTGCACCAGATCCAGCCCGTCCATCGCGCCGCGCAGCACGATGGTGACAAAACGGTTGTCACCCGGCATCGCCGCAAAGGTGACCGGCGTGAAGACAGGGGCAGCGGCAAGACAGCAGGCAGAGGTCAGAAAGCCGCGGCGCGACAGCGAAATCCGGTTCATGGGCAGCGTCATGGGCGGGGCCTCCTAAGCAGGTTCCGGAAAAGTGTCCAACGGTTTTCCGGCCAGAACCTGCGACAAAACAAAGGAGCTAAGCAGACGAAGCGTTGGCTTGCCAACGAAAGTCTGCTTAGCGGCGATTGAATTCGGGCGATGCCAATACCAGCGTCAGCCCGCTGATCTTGTTCGGCGCCTGCGACACCACGCGGATCGTCTCGTCGCGGGCGGCATCGGCAAGCGTCGACTTCAGGAATTCGCGCGGATCCTCGTCCCGGCCGAACTGCGCTGCGGCCCGCCTTGCCCAGGCCAGCCGCTCGGCGAGCTGGCTGCCGGTGATCCAGGCGGAGAAGCCTTCCTCGAAACCGGCCGGGCTCGGCGGCAGCCAGGTCGGCTGGCCCATGCGCCTGAGTGCGCCCTGCCCCAGCGCCCGCGCCGTCCGGAAGGCTTTGAGGCGCTTCTCCCTCGCCTCGCCGGCGGGATCCGTCGGCACCGGCGATCCTGCCATGCCGGGCGTGTTCGCCGCCATGTCGCCCTCGTCCGTGCCCTGCTGGTTCGCCGCCAGGAAGCTGCCGACAACGCCGTTGACCGGTCCCGCATTCAGCGCCCTCAGGCCGGCGACGATATAGTCGAAAGGCTGGCGCGCCTTGGCGCCCTCGTCGCGCCAGGCGGCGGGATGATCGAGCATGGCGGTGTAGACGGCGGTCAGGTCGCCATCCGTCTTCTTCCAGGCTTCGGCCATATCGGACACCACGCCCTCGTCAGGCTGGTCGGCGATGAAATGCACCGCGAGCTTGCGGCTGATATGCGCCGCTGTCTTCGGGTGGACGGCGAGATCGTCGAGCATGTCGAGATAATCGTCGCGCGAACGCCTGCGCCCGCCATAGCTGACGCCGAGCACCTCATGTGCGCCGGGCTCCGAAATATTCGGCCGGAACGCGATGTCCATCTCCTTGCGGTCGATGGTGAGCCCCGTCAGCACCATGGCCGCCGCCGTGACATCCGCCTGGCTATAGCCGCTGCCGGCGCCGAGCGTGTGCAGCTCCAGCAGTTCGCGACCGAGATTTTCGTTCAGCCCTTTGTTGCGCTTCATGCCGCCGGCCGAATCCGGCCCAAGCGAATCCGCCTGGTCGAGATAGATCAGCATGGCCGGATGGGCGGTGGCATTGCGCAAAAGATCGCCGAACCTGCCTGATATGAACGGCCGGATCGCCTCGGCCTCGTAAAGCGGCACGATGAGGCGCATCGGCAGGCTCTTGTTGGCGCTGGTGGAAAAGTGATCGGTCCAGAAGGTCGAAAGCCGCTCGTAGAAGCCGTACGGCGACAGCACCGCCTGCATCAACCGCAGGTTCACATCATGTTGAAACTGCTGCTGCGCCTGGCGCTGGACCCCTTTGCGCATCTCGCGCTGTGTCGTATCGTCGGTCACCGTCTTGGCGTCTTGCCGGATCTGCTGCAGCTGCTCCTGCAGGCTGAGAATCGCCTGGTGGCGCATGTCGGGGCCACCGAGCGGAAAGTCCGGCGTCGCCGCCGCCCCCATGCGCAGCTGGCCGATGAGATCGTCCTTGCTGCTGGGCGGCGCCTCGCCCGGCCGGAAACCATAGCCGAACCGGATCGCCGCCATCGTCGGGAAAGACAGGCTCATGGCCGTTCACCTCGTCATCACCGCTAAAGCAATTCCAGCAAAAGTGCGTCGCGGTTTTGCGTCCGGAATTGCGTGAAACAAACGTCAGAGCATTTCCGTGACCCGGAAATGCTTGAGGTGACAGGCTGCCAGCCGATTGCGACGCCAATCTGTAGGAAATGTGGCGATATCTAGACATGGACGATTTGTAATCTATTGAAAAGGCTAAAGTTTATGCACGAAAGATGAAGGATGCCCCGATTGCAATCAGGGCAAAGCCGATCGCATGGTTCCAGGTCAGGTTCTCGCCCAGCCAGAAAATCGAGAAGCCGGCAAAGACGATCAGCGTGATCACCTCCTGCATCGTCTTCAGCTGTGCCGTCGTATAGACCGCCGAGCCGATCCGGTTGGCCGGTACCGCTAGGCAGTATTCGAAAAAGGCAATGCCCCAGCTGACGATGATGGCGAGGAAGATGGCGCTGCTCTTGTGCTTGAGATGCCCGTACCAGGCAAAGGTCATGAAGATGTTGGAGGCAAACAGCATGACGACGGGCCAGAGGGCGGCGGGAGAAAATGGCATGGGTAACTCGGGGGCTTTGGAGGGAACGATGGATCCGGCGAGATGCCGGCGCGCCTTACCTAGCACGCCGCTATTCGACGGCAAGCCCCGGGAACGGTTGCGACCTTACGCCACTGAGACGATGCGGATACCAGGCAGGTCGCGCGGCGGTTCGCCTTCCCAGCGCAGAGATTGCATCGGAACCGGACTCGCGGGAGCGCGATGCTTCTGTGACAAATGCCGCGCATTTTTCTACTTAATGTTGAAACGAATCAACCTGCCGGACTAGGTTGCGCGGATACATAGGGGGCCACATGGACACGACACCGCAGATACCGCAATACGCTACTTTGCCTTCCCGCCACTTCTGGCGACGCGCCGTGGCCTGTATCGTCGACATCATCATCTTTCAGGCTGTCATTCTCATAGCCGTTTACTGCATTTCAACAGTTATTCCTCTGGACTTCCGTTTTGCCGGCTGGAGTTACACACAGTGCGGCGTGGAGGTGTCGGATCAACTTGCAAAGCGAATTGACGCCGGATGGCCGTTGAAACCGGGGGAAGTTCGCATTAACCAGATCTGCGAAGTCAGCCAAATCGGTTCGGAAAAGCAAAGATACCTGCAGACGGGCGTCTCCCATCAAACAGACAACTGGACATCGGCCCGGTGGCTGACCATCCCTGTCGACGCGGACGGCAATCCAGCGATCGGAACCGTGTCCGTATACCCCATCGTGATCTCCGGCATCGTCAACATTGCACTTCTTGCGTTGGCTTTTGCGTATTTTTCCGCAAATGGCCGCCGCACGATCGGAAAAAAGCTGCTGGGCCTGAGAGTCCAATCCGTCGATGGTAAAAACCCCGGCCTTGGCAACGAGTTTAGACGAGAGATCCTGAAATTCAGCCCGTATCTGCTTTTCATCGCTGCCGATTTCGCGTTTTCGTTGTTTCCGGTCTTTCCCACCGAAGACTTCGACGCGTTGCTCCGTATGTCCCGCGACGGATACACACTTTTGGACAGTGGTGCCGCATTGTTCGACATCGTCCTAGGTATCGCTGCCCTGATTTGGTGGTTCTTGCCCCTCATCTTCTGGCGCGGACAGACCTTTTACGATCGCATCTGCGCCTGCAAAGTGGTGAAGAGTTGAAAGGCTCTGTAGCCTGGGCGACAGAGCACAAGGAAAGGCCGGCGACAAATGCCGCCGGCCTTCATAACCGCAGGCAGCGCTAGATTCGCATCGCGCCATGCGGTTCCTCGGCCTCCTCCGTGCCGAAGCGGACATCCTTCTTCTCGTAGCCGAAGCCGGCAAGGGCCGCGACGACGAGCGCCACCACGGCCGCGACGATCAGCAGCGCATAGGCATAGTCGCCATCCCAGCGGGCAGCCAAGCCCGCCTGCAGCGTCGCATTGCCTGACGCCAGCAGGTTGCCGAGCTGGTAGGCAAAGCCGGGGAAGGTGCCGCGCACCTCATCCGGCGAGAGCTCGTTCAGATGCACCGGCACGATGCCCCAGGCGCCCTGGACGAAGAACTGCATCAGGAAGGCGCCGATAGCGAGCAGCACTGGCCCGGGCGCATAGGCCCAGAGCGGCGCCACGGGCACGGCGATGAGCGCGGCGATGACGATTGCCCGTCTGCGGCCGATCCGCTGCGACAGCGCCCCGAAGAACAGCCCGCCGCAGATCGCCCCGATGTTGTAGACGATAGCGATGGCGCCGACCGTGTAGCTCGAATAGTTGCGCTGCGTCTCAAGGAAGGTCGGGTAGATATCCTGCGTGCCGTGGCTGAAGAAGTTGAACGCCGTCATCAAAAGCACCGCCCAGATGAACAGCGGAATATTCTCGCGCAGCACCGTCAGGAAAGGCCGGCGCCCCGTAGCTTGTCGCTTCAGGAAGGCCGGGCTCTCCTCGACATTGCGCCTGATGTAGAGGACCAGCAGCGCCGGCAGCGCGCCGACGAAAAACATGCCGCGCCAGCCGATGACGGGGAACAGCAGGAAGAACACGATGGAGGCGATCAGATAGCCCGAGGGATAACCCGCCTGCAGGATGCCCGAGACGATGCCGCGGCTCTCCTCCGGCACCGTCTCCATGACCAGCGAGGCGCCGACGCCCCATTCGCCGCCCATGGCGATGCCGTAGAGCGCGCGGAAGACGAGGAACATGGTGAGCCCGGTGGAAAAGCCGGTCAAAAATTCGAATATCGAATAGAGCAGCACGTCGGCCATCAGCGTGATGCGCCGCCCGTAGCGATCGGCCGCCAGCCCAAAGACCAGCGCGCCGAGCGCCCGCATGGCGAGCGTCAGGAAGATCGCCACCGAGACGGCAGGAACGTCGGTGTGGAATTCTTCGGCGATATATTTGAGAACGAAGACGAGAATGAAGAAATCGAAGGCGTCGAGCGTCCAGCCGAGATAGCTGGCGATGACGGTGTTGCGCTGCTGCGGCGTCAGCCGGCGCAGGCTTTCCAAAGCGGACATCTGATATTCCTCCGTCCGAAAGCGGCGGCGAGGCGGGCAATTCCGGATGCCGTCGGAAGGGGTGCCCGAACCGGGCGGGTGATACTGTTGCGGCGACGTTTGCAGTCGGAGACAGCGGGCAACAACGTCAGCAATGCTGCCCGTGTTCCATCACGATTGCCGTGATCGGGCGGCGTCCCACGCGGCTCCTTGTCGCAGGCATACGACCGTCCAGCGCCCTGCCCTTGGGCGCGGCACCCTCCAACATCCCTTATCCTGAGGCGCGGAGCCCGCAGGGCGAAGCCTCGAAGGACACGCTGCAACGCTGCTCCTTGCGTCCATTTGACGTCGAAGCACCCGCCTCGTCCTTCGAGGCCCCTACGGGGCGCCTCAGGATGAGGCTCTCTTGGATGTTGCCGCCATGCGAAAACGCTATGCCTAGCTCTGGCCCGGCACCCTACCCCGGCACGCCCAAGCAACTGCCGCAAACGACCGCGGCCCATCCGGCTCGCCGGCCTCGTATGCCGCCCTCATCGCCGCATCGACCGCTTTTCGTTTCGCCGGATCCAGCCCCGCGACGTATTTGCCGAGCGGTCCCTCGCCGGCGGCGATCGGCTCCCAGTAGTCCGCGAAGGAGACGTATTCCATCCGGATCAACAGCGAGGTTTCCTCGACATCGGCAAGGCCCTGCGCGATGAAGCTCTCCTTCATTTCCCCTGGCCGCATCATCGGCTGGAAACAATATTTGCGGCGCAGGGGCAGCGCGCCCTCATCAAGCATCGCCACCGTATCCCACATCATCCGCATGCCGGACATGCCGCCATAATGGTCCCAAACGGCGGCGGCGACCACGCCGCCCGGGCGCACCACACGGCGCATCTCGGATACCGCCTTTCCCGCCTCCGGCACGAAATGCAGCACGAGCAGCGACATCGCCCGGTCGAAGCGGTCATCCTCGAAGGGAAGCGCGCAGGCATCGGCCTGCCGGATCGATACGCGCGGATCGGTATTGCGCCGCGTTGCAGCCTCGACGAAGACCGGCGAATAGTCGACGGCGGCGATCTCCTGCAGGCCCGACGTTTCCGCCAGCGTGAACGCCAGACTGCCGGTGCCGCAGCCGACATCGAGCACGCGATCCCCATCCGCGAGACCGGCGAAATCGATCAGCATCGGCGCGAGCTTCCTGCTCCAGCGCCCCATCAGCCGTTCGTAACCATCCGCACTTTCAACATTGAAACTCGACGGCATTGAAGTCTCCCCCTCAAGGACGCTGGTCTGCCGTCGAACAATAGGGTTAAGCGGCAGCCGTCGCAAGCGGAACAGCCGTTCTCATTCGACCTTCGCGTCCGACCAGTAGCGCTTCGGAGCGCGCCCGAAGACACGCTTGAACGCGTTTCCGAAGGCGCTTTCGGAGGAGTATCCGAGTGCGGCGGCAAGGCCGGCGACCGAGACGTCCTCCCGGCGCAGGGCTTCGCGGGCGCGATACATGCGCCAGCGCGTGACATAGTCGAGCGGTGCTGTGCCGACCAGTTCCTTGAAGCGTTGCGCAAAGGCGGAACGCGACATGCCGATCCGGGTCGCCAGTTCGTTGACCGTCCAGCGATGGCCAGGCCTGTTGTGGATCAGGCTGATCGCCACGCCGATCTGCGGATTTGTAAGCGCGCCGATCCATCCCGTTTCGGCAGCACCCTTCCGGCCGACATAGGCCCGCAGCGCCTGCACGAGCAGGATATCGCCCATCCGCCGCGTCATCAGCGTCGAGCCTATCTGCCCGGCCTCGAGTTCGCCGTCGAGGGTTGCAAGCGTAGTGCTGAGGAGCGCGGCGGCGCGGTCGCTGGCGGGGATATGAATGAACGGCGGCAGCGCGTCGAGCAGCAGCCGGGCGTTGCCGCCTCCGATGACAAAGCTGCCGCCGATCAGCGCGGTCTCGTCACCGCCGTGCCGGGCGATGTTGGATTGCTCCCAGTCGAAGAAGGCGATCCCGTCCTCCGGCTCGCGGTCGAGATCGTTGGCGATCACATAGGCGGGCGCATTGGCCAGCAGGAAGGTGTCGCCCGCAACAAGCGCAAACGGCGGCTCGTCAGGCAGAACGATCGAGCAGGCGCCACGGAGGACGGCGACGAACTTGAGCGCGGGCTTGGCCGGAAAGCGAAAAGCCCATTGCCCGCCGACCTCGAAACGCGTGCAGCGTGCGCTCTCGATATCGAGCAGCGAAAACACATCGGAGAAAGGATCGATCATGAGGTTTGGACGATCTCGACGAAATCATGGAGCCTACAGCATAGATTCTCCAGGCGGCACCTGCAATCCTTGGCGGCACGACGGAGAACGAACATGTCAGATATCAAGGACAAGGTTATTGCCATCACGGGCGCAAGCAGCGGCATCGGCGAAGCCACGGCACTGATCCTGGCGGAGCGCGGCGCGAAGGTCGTGCTCGGCGCCCGCCGCGCCGATCGGCTGCAAGCGCTGGCGCAACGCATCACCGACAAGGGCGGCGAGGCCGTCTGCCTCGCCATGGACGTCAAGAAGCGCGAGGATCTCACAGCCCTCGTCGCCCTTGCCCGCGACACCTATGGCAGGATCGACGTGATGATCAACAATGCCGGAATCGGTCCGATCTCGCCTCTCGATGAGTTGCGAGTCGAGGATTGGGAGGAGATGATCGACGTCAACATCAAGGGTCCGCTCTATGGCATTGCCGCGGCCTTGCCGGTGTTCCGCCAACAGGGTTTTGGCCACTTCGTCAATACGCTCTCGACCGCCGGCCTCATCATCAAGCCGACCATGGCTGTCTATGCCGGCACGAAAAACGCCATGCGCACCATCGCCGAAGGCTTGCGGCTGGAGGCCGGCCCGCATCTGCGCGTCACCAACATTTCCCCGGGAATGATCAGGACTGATTTCGCCGACTCCATGACAAACCAAGGGATCAAAGCCGAGATGGCAAAACGCATGCGCGAGATGGCAATTTCACCCGATGCCATTGCCCGCGCCATCGCCTTTGCCATCGAGCAACCCGCCGATGTGGATATCAGCGACGTCGTGGTGCGGCCGACCGCGCAGGCGTGAGGTATCGTTGGCAGCGGCCGGAGAGTGTGGCTAAGGCCATCAAGGCATCACCTGTCGGTGACACCGGTCAGATCACCGGTGTCACAGCGTACTCACCCAGCCGCCTTATCGAGCACACTCCAGTCAAAACCGCGCGCCCAGTCGGCGTAGCTGTGCCAGCCGACGTCGGGGAAGTCGCGGCCCAGGGCGGCGATATCGGCGTCGTAGCCGGTACGATCGAACCATTCGAACATCAGCGCCGTATCCTCGCTCTGCTGCCGTATCGCCGTGATCGGCAATTCCCGGTAAGTGATAGGGCGGCCGAGCGCCTCGGTGAGGATCTTCGCCTGCTGCTCGCCCGACAATTCGTCGCCCGCAATGTCGAAACGCTTGCCGAACACCTGCTCTCGCCGCTCGGCCAGTGCCGCGACAAAAGCCCCGATGTCGTCGATGGTGATCTGCTGCAGCACGCGGGCGGGCGGCAGGGCGGCGGCATAGACCCCCTGGCGCAGGCCGTCGATCGCCCAGGGCGCCACGGTGTTCTCCATGAAGGCGACGGGTGCGCTGATCGTGTAGGGAATGCCGAGGCCAGCCACGTGCTTCTCGACCAGATACTTGCTGTCGAAATGCGGAATGCCGGTCTTGTTGTCGGCGTCGGCCACGGAGGAATAGATCAGGTGGCCGATGCCGGCGGCCTTCGCCGCATCGGCAACGGTGATACCCTGATGCGTCTCCGCTTCCGTCCCGGCCTCGTAGCTGCTGCCCATCAGGAACATCGTGTCGACGCCGCGCGCGGCCTCTATCACGGATGCGCCGACGTTAAGATCGCCGGCAACGACCTCCACCCCTGCCGCGGCCAGCCGCTTTGCGCCGTCGCTATCCGGCTTGCGTGATATCGCCTTGACGCGATGTCCCCGCGCGATCAGGGCGCGGACAACCGCGCCGCCTTGCTGGCCGGTGGCGCCCGTGACCAGAACGCTTCGTGTATTGCTCATCTGTCTGCTCCTTGTTGGACTGATGGAGCAAAGTTAGTGCCTGTCGCATTGAACCATAATGGCCTATAGTTGAGAAACATCGTGCCACACTGAGCTACAATGATCGATCTCAACGACATCATGATTTTCGCCCGAGTCACCGAAGCCGGCAGCTTCACCGCCGCTGCGCGCCTGCTCGGAATGCCGAAGACGACGGTCAGCCGCCGTATCGCCGCGCTTGAGCGCGAACTCGGCGTGCGGCTGCTGCAGCGCACGACCCGCAGCCTCAGCCTGACGGCATCAGGGCGCCTCTACTATGAGGAAAGCAGCCAGGCGCTGCGCACCATCGAAGACGCCAACCTGCGGCTCGCGGAAACGCGTGCGGAGCCTGCCGGCACGATCCGCATATCGGCACCGGTCGGCTTCGGCGGTCACTTCCTCCAGGATGCGATCTTCGAATTTCTTTCGACCTACCCGAAGACGAGGGTCGAGCTGCGCCTGACCGACGACAGGCTGAACCTCGTCGAAAACGGCATAGACCTCGCCTTCCGCACAGGCATCCTCGAGGATTCCACCTTGATCGCCCGCAAGCTCGGCTCGACGCATCGGCTTCTCTGTGCGAGCCCGGATTATCTCGTCCGCTGCGGATCACCCGATGTACCTGAAGATCTCGCCCACCACGACTGCGTCATCGCCGGCCAATCCGCCCATGCGCAATGGCTGCTGGAAGGTCCGCAGGGTCAGGAAACGATTGCGGTTTCGGGACGCTTTGCCGCCAATGAAATGCAGGCGGTGATGGCCGCGGCGATCGCCGGTCACGGCATTGCGCAATTGCCGCACGGCATCGCCGATGCCTGCATCAAGGACGGGCGGCTGCGCCGGGTTCTCGACGGCTACACGACGCCGGCCGGTGGCCTGCATGTCGTCTATCCCAGCAGCCGGCACCTGCCGCCTTTGGTCAAGGCATTCATCGAGCTGGCCGTCAGATGGCTGAACGCGATAACCGGCGACAGCGACGATTACGTGATCGTCTCGCGGTAGCTTTCGCGCCCCTCACACCTCTTTCAGCACCACCTTGCTGTCGAGGCTTCCGATCAAGGTTGCGCTCGCCTGGTTGAGGCCCGCGACCTCCACGGCGATGCCGTGTGCCCTGAAGCGCTGCACGACCTTGTCGAGCGCGGCAACGGCGGTGATGTCCCAGAAATGCGCCTCCGACACATCGATCAATACGGCCTTGCCGACTGCATCCTGAACGTCGAAGGCTTCGACGAAGACGTCGGCGGAAGCAAAGAACACCTGGCCGGATACGCGATAGATCAGCCGCCCGGCGGCTTGGTCGGGCGCCACGTCGACGCGCAGCAGGCTGGCGACCTTGAAGGTGAAGAACACGCCGCTGAGGAGAACGCCGACCGTCACCCCGAGCGCCAGATTGGCGGTGAAGACGGTGACGAGGACGGTTGCCACCATGACCGCGCTCGACATCCGGGGATGGACGATAACCGCTCTCAGCGACGACCAGTCGAACGTGTCGATCGATACCATGACCATGATCGCCACCAGCGCGGCGACGGGAACCTCGGAGACCCAAGGCTTCAGGAGCACCATCAGGATCAACAGGAACGCGCCGGCAAACAGCGTCGAGAGCCGGCCGCGCCCGCCATATTTCACGTTGCTCACCGTCTGGCCGATCATGCCGCAGCCGGCGATGCCACCGAACAGACTGGCGGCGGCGTTGGCGAGGCCGAGACCGGTGCATTCGCGGTTCTTCGAACTCGGCGTATCCGTGAGATCGTCGACGACGCTCGCCGTCATCATCGATTCCAGCAGTCCGACCATGGCAATGGCAAGCGCGGGTGCTGCAATGATCCGAAGCGTTTCCAGCGTCAGCGGCACTGCCGGCCAGCCGAACACCGGTAGCGAATCCGGCAGCTTGCCGAGATCGGCGACAGTGAGAACCGGAAGCCCGAGCGCTATCGAGGTGACGGTCAGGATCAGGATGCAGATCAGCGGCGACGGGATCGCGGTGGTGACCCGCGGCGTCAGATAGATGATGACGAGTCCGGCGATCAGCAGGGCGTATTCCATCCAGCCGACGCCGATGATGTGTGGCATCTGCGCGGCAAAGATCAGGATGGCAAGCGCATTGACGAAGCCGGTGCGGACGGATTTCGACACGAAGCGCATCAGCACGCCAAGCCGCAGCAGGCCGAACACGATCTGCATCATCCCCGCCAGCAGCCCGGCCGCAAAGAGATAGGGCAAACCGTGGGCATGCACCAGCGGTGCCGCGACCAACGCCACCGATCCGGCGGCGGCCGAAATCATCGCCGGGCGTCCGCCGGTAAACGCAATGACGATGCCGATCACGAAAGAGGCAAACAGGCCAACCTCGGGATCGACCCCTGCCACGAAGGAAAAGGCGATCACCTCGGGGATCAGAGCGAAGGTCGCCACCGCTCCGGCAAGCATTTCGCGCATGGGATTGGCGGACCAATCACGACGGATGGAGGAAAGCAGCATAGATGGATTCTCGCAAAGCACGGCCGGACCCGCTCTGCCGAGCGGTCGCGTAATGGCGTGCAGGTTTTGCGTTGTCTGGCGGATCGGCGGCCAGAAGAGCCACCCGGGATCTCACCGGGTCCGTGGTGAATGCCTGCGGTATAGACGAGATCTTTACTGCAGCGCAACATTCAAGTGCGAAGGACGAAAGCGAAAACGCACGAGCCGTCGGCCTCTCACCGGACGGCACTCTGCTCACCCATTCGCTTGGGCGCTGAGGAACCGGAAGTCCTCACTGCCAGAGGAAGTCCGGCCCCGTGCTCTGTGAGGTAAGCTTCAGCGTCCCGTCCGGCTGGACGACATAGGTCTCGAACACACGGTAACCGAAATCGCCAAGGAAGGTATTCTTGACCACCGTTCCCGGACGATAGGGCGAACGGAGAACCTTTCCACCATAGGTGAGGCTGCCGGGAAGAGGCTGCGGATCCCCTGCGCTGGCACAGGCCGAGAGAGCGAAGAGAACGGCAAGGAGCGCGTGTTTCATCCGAACTTCTCCTCGGGCAGGCGCAGCCGCCTGAGCGGCGTCGATTTCCCTTCTTATAACACGCAGCCTTGATGCTGTTCAGAACGCAGCCTTGCTGCTGTCGAAGTCTTTGCGTCGGGCCTCCGCCCGCGAGAGCGCGCTGGCGATCCTCTCATCGGTAAAGGGCTTGGAGATGACATCGAGCGCCCCTTCGATACCATGACCGACATTCTCGGGACTGCCGGTCACGAAGATGACGTCAACCCCATGGCGGTCGATCAGCCGGCGCGCGAGCTGGGCGCCGCTCAGCCCATCGGAGAGACTGAGATCGACGAGCGCGACATCGCTTCTTTTTGCGTGGGCGAGTGCCTGCTCCACCGTCGAAACCGGCCCGATGGTCTGGTGTCCGGCCTCTTGCGCAATGCGCTCGAGCTCCAGAGCGATAAAATTCTCATCTTCAACGATCATGACCTTCATGGATAAGCCTCCTCATAGACGGCCTGTCAGGCGCACTGCCGGTAGCGGCTACAACGCAACCGTCCCCGGAATGTTTCCACTTTGAGAAGAATATGTTGACGATCAACGGGCAGCGCCGCGTTACCGGTCCCGCTACAGGTCCTTGTGGAGGAACCAGCCAATGGCGCGGTCGCTCCGGCATCGGAAGAGCGGCAATCGCCGCACGGAAGGAATCCGGGGGTATCGCCCCTTCGTCATCCGTATCAACGATGGATAAGGCAATCGTCCCCAAAGTGTAAGACCGCCTCACCTCAGCCGTCCGTCGAACGCCTGTTGCGCCTTTCGAAATCACCCGCGCGGAATGGTTGAGGTTCAAGGGCCGTCGTGACCAGCGACATTACTCCGCCCGGGCAAACAACTCCCGGTCGCGGGCGCGGATGGGGTCGGTCCAGTCGCGTTCGAACCAGGGCGTGCCGCCGGGCTGGGGCGGGCGTTTAAGTTCCAGCGGACGGGCCGGGCCGTCGCTCGCTTCGGAGGCGACGCGGAAGACGTAGTGGTCGTACATCCTGAGCGCCTCGATCATGTAGCTGGTCGCAACCGTTCGGTCGCGCACGACGACGAGGTTCTCGCCGTTCTCGTCATCGGCGGGGTTCGAGAAATTGTAGGAGCCGAGATAGACGCGCGCCGTCGGCTTGTCGAAATCGAGCACGACGAATTTATGGTGCATGCGCGTGCCGCGCTGGTTGCCGTCGACGCCGGCAAGGCCCGAGGGTTCCGTCAGGAAGGGCGGCGGCACGTTGCCCGTCAAGGCGGCCGCCCGCACCACCCTGCGGCGATTGTCCGGCGTCAGCACGTTGAGGCCGAGATTGCCGGCGCGGACCTCGGCATCGGCGATGCCCATGACATGCACCTCGGGGCGTTCGAGCGCGCGGCCGAGCGCCGGACCGATCGCTCCTCTGGTCATCTGGCCGAGGAAAGCGAGCGAGAACAGCACGCTGGACTGGGCGGTATCGATATCGGCACCGATCTCGTCCAGCCGGCCATTGGCATCGCTGTGCGGCGAGAAGGCGACCTTGGCGTCGACGCCGTCGAGGCCGAGATCGATCCAACCGGCAGAACTTGCCGAGCTGCGGAAATCGGCGGCGCGTTTGGCGGTGAAATAACTCTCGAAGGCGGTGAAATAATCGTCGATCGCCTTTTCGCTGTGGACGGCGAGGCTGTTGTTCGATTGCACATAGAGCCCGCGCCAGCTGAGATTGGTCGAACCGTAAAGCACAGTCGAAATGCCGCCGCCACGGACCGCAATGGACTTCTGGTGCTGGAGGTTCGCCATATGCTGGCGTTTGACGTTGGCAGCACCCGCCGAGGCGATCAGCCGCTCCGCAGCTTTCGTCTCAGGCGAATCCGGTCGGCCGTGGCCGTCGGTGCGGGCGCTGTCGTCGATGATGATCTTCAGCTTCGGCCCCAGCGCCTCCAGCCGGGTGACCACCTCGGGCAGGTTGAGGTCATAGGCGATGACGCGCACCTCAGCGCCAGCCGCCTGCGCCCTGTCGAGCAGATCGAGCGTTTCAGCCCGCGCCTCGAAGCCCATCCAGGCCAGCGCCCGCTCGGCATCGGCGTGGGTCGGCACGAAGTCCAGCCCCTCATCGCCGACAGGCGGCACCAGCGTGATGATCGTCGGCGCGTCGGGGGCAAAATTGCGCACGAAGGCCTGCGACGAGACGAAGCCGCGGGTGAAGGCGACGTTGAGCTTGCCGGGAATGGTCTCGCGCATCAGCGCCAGTTCCGCCTCCTGTGCCTCGCCCGATGCCAGCCCGCCCGCCGCATCCATGAACTTCGGCGTGACTCGATAGAGAAACTTGCCGGGCAGATCGGCATTGAAGGGAAAATGCACCCAGCGGAATTTCTGGATCGGCGCCTCTGTCGTGCGGATGCCGTCGGCTGGAACCGGCTGGCCGGGAAAGCCGATACGGTTGCGCACGTTCTTGAAGAAGTCGGTGCCCGGCTCGCGATACTGGATGGCGAAACCGACGAAATCGATCGGCGGCCGGCCATTCTTCCAATCCATGCCGAGCAGCACCATGCCGTCGCCGCGATGGATGGTCAGCGCAAAAAGCGCCGCCGCATTCCTGCCGGTCACACGAAAATCCGTATCCATGCCCGCCTCCCCTGGAAATCGGGGAGAATCTAGCATGGTTCCGTGACAGTAAGGAGATATGTCGGTGAAATTTTGCGCGCAGAAGGTGCATGGAGGCGACGGTACGGAGCAAGCGCCAGCGGCGCCACGACCTGCCCAGCTGATGCGTCGTCATGAAAGCAGATTGCGGTTCGCCAGACTTTCAGACGGACCGCCGTACCCTCCTGCCGGGACGGAGGATACGGCCGGACCGACCCTACGGTTTCTCGTTTGCGCTCTCGGCCCTGAACGCCGCCTCACCGGCGTCGGAGACCTCGACCCACTTCTTGTCTGGCTCGGCATCCGGCACGTAGCTGTCGTGCCAGTTCCACCACTTGTAGGTCGGGGTCTGGGGATAGCCCTCGGGCGATTCCTCCCAGACTTCCTGGCGACCGAGCGGCGTGATGTCGAGATAGTTCCAGGTACCGCCCATCTGCTCGTCGCCGCGGTTGTTGATGAAATAGGTGCGGAAGATGCGCTCGCCGTCGCGGTAGAACACATTGGTGCCGTGCCACTCGTCGACGCCGAAGTCCTTGTCGAAGCTGTCGGTGATCGTGACCCACGGCATCGTCCAGCCCATCCGCGCCTTCAGCCGTGCAATATCGGCCTGCGGCGCGCGCGAGGCGAAGACCAGCGTCGTGTCGCGGGCGTTGAGATGGGCGACATGGGCGACCTGATCGGCCACCATCGAGCAGCCGCGGCAGGCATGTTCGGGCCAGCCGAACACGCCGGGCTCGTAGAAGGCGCGGTAAAGGATGAGCTGGTGTCTGTTGTCGAACAGGTCGAGCATGCTGACCTTGCCCTGAGGCCCCTCAAACGCATAGGCCTTCTCGACAGCCATCCACGGCATGCGCCGGCGCTCGGCGGCCAGCGCGTCGCGGGCGCGGGTCTCAGCCTTTTCCTTGACGAGCAGTTGCGCGCGGGCCGCCTCCCAGGCCTGCGGCGACACGACCGGTGGCTTGTGCATGGCTTGTCCGCTTTTTCCATTCTCGGCTGAAGCAGTCATGGCGTTCAATCTCCTCATTGGGGCGATTTCTGGGGGCTTGGAAGCCCGGTTCATCGCGCATTGGTCTGCGATACTTTCGCATCGGAAATCGAACAGGGGGAGTAACAAGTGTGACCGTATTCCATGAAATACCGCCGGTCGCAGCCTTGGCGCGCAAGTGGGTTGAGCGGGAGCGCGTCCATTAGCGCAATCTTGTTTACGAATTGCACACGTGCTAAAACGCGACAAAACGGCGCATACGAACCCTGATCAAACCGAGATCGTGCCCGTGAATATTATTATCGCGACTGTTGCTACGCTTGTCATTGGCGTCCTGCCGGCATGGGCAGGTCCTTTGCATCAGGCGACCAAGGACGGCGATATCGCCCGCGTCACACAGTTGCTGGACCAGGGCTCCGATCTGTCGGAGCTCGATGAGGCGGGCGAGCCGGCGCTGATTATCGCGTCATTGGCGGGCCATGCCGATGTCGTCGTTCTTTTACTGGATCGCGGCGCCGACATCGAAATTCGCAACAAGGGTGGGCTGACGGCGCTGCATGCAGCAGCCTATGGAGGAAATCTGGAGGTGGTGAAACGGCTTGTCGCCGAGGGAGCTGACTTCAACGACAGGAAGAATTTCTATCAGATGTCGCCGCTGCACGCCGCCGCCGAAGAGGGCCGCACCGACGTCGTCGCTTTTCTGCTGACGAAGAGCGCGGATGTCGAAGCGACGGAAAGAAACGGGTACACGCCTCTCACCCAAGCGGGGTGGCGGGCGCATTGGGACACGGCCAAATTACTCATGGAAGCCGGTGCTGTTTGCCAGAAAGCCGAGCTTGTGGGCGAACCGCTCTACAAGGAATGCACCAAACGGCAATAGCATTTCGCTGGAGTAACAGACCGCGTCCGGGAACGGAGCTTGTTATGTCTTACCATGTGCAAAAATGCGGCCATATGCGAAAATCCGGAAAGCGAATGGGCGTGGCTGTTGGCGCTGCGGTCTTGCTGCTTTTCTTCCTTCAGCCTGCGGGGGCCGAGGAACTCATCAATACCGGCTATTTCGGCGATGTCGCGATCAAGGGCTACGACCCGGTCGCCTATTTCACTGAAAACCAGGCCGTCGAAGGATCCGAGACATATTCCCACCACTGGCTTGGCGCGACCTGGTATTTCGCCAGCGCTGGAAATCGCGACCTCTTCAAGGGCGATCCATCCAAATATGCGCCGCAATATGGCGGCTATTGCGCTGACGGCGTGTCTTTCGGGACAGTGACCACCAATATCGATCCGAAAGCTTGGCGGATCATCGATGGCAAACTGTACCTGAGCTATGACCCCGGGGCAGCCGAAGGCATGGAGAAAAATCCGACCAAGGTGACCGACTCGAAGAAGCATTGGTCCGAAGTTCAGCAGACGCTGATTTCGGAGAAGATGCACACCGTCTGGCAACAACCGGATACGAAATGAAGCCGCAACGCCCGACCCGTCAGGGTGTGGGTGAAAAGAACGTCAAGGCGCGCGGCGTGACATGGACGTATGGCCTGTCACGCTGCTCACCTGACGTGTTGCGGTAAACATATCCGCACACCATCCGGTCGAGGAAATAGCCTTCGAATTTTTCGCAGAGACTGTCGCCTCGCACCTCGACGATACCGGTGATGTTGGTATTCGCACTGCGATAGGCAGTGTTTCCAGCCCTGTCGAAGTACTGGGTGAAATCCGTGCCGTTCTTGTGTTTGCCGGTCCAGCTCTTGCCATCGACAAGATTGCGCAGGTCTGCCTCGCCGAGCCTGTCGGCTTGACTGCCTGTAAAACCGAACGGCCATTCGGGAATGCCGGCCTTTCGCAATGCGGCCAGATGGCGCTGCAGATCGCCGTCCCGCCAGTAATCATAGAGATAGCCGTAATAGGTGAGATTGCCTTCCGGGAAGAGCTCCAGCAGCTTTGCCGTCTCCGCTGCAGCCTTGGTTTCATTGCCCTGGTCGGCATAGGCCGCCGCCAGGTATTCGCGTGCCGGCTCGACCTTCGGCAGGCTGTCGAGCGTCGGCTCTATCAGAGAGATCGCGCGCTGATCGTCACCCGCGGTATAAAAGACGATCCCCGCCAGCAGTTGAAAACTCGACGCCGGCGAAGGGTCGAGCCGCAAAGCCTTTTCCATCTCCGTGATCGCCTGCCCGCTGCTTCCGGTGTGGACCAGGATGAGAGCGAGGTTGGCGGCGGCCTCCGCATCGTTCGGCTCCATCGCAACCGCCATGTTGGCGGAATTTTTGGCCTCCGTCTCGCGTCCATCCACCCATTGCAGCAGGGCAAGCACCGTGTGCGCCCTGGCATTGTTGGGATCCAGTTTGAGCGCCTGCCCGGCGGCGTCATAGGCGATCTTGCGGGCGACGGCAGCCGACCAGAGGTAATTATAGTCGTTGCGCCAGACATCGACGGCGACGCGCGCGATTCCCGCGTGGGCATTGGCAAAGCCCGGATCAAGATCGATCGCTTTCTGGTAGAAAGACAGGGTCCGGCGATAGGTATCGACATCCCTCAAGATGAAACCCTCCTGCTCGGCCCGCATGTAAAAATCGTAGGCTTCGAGATTTTCGGTCGGGATCCGGGCCAGTTGGTCGCGCTCGCGGGCGCTGAGCTTGACCGACAGGGCCGAGATGATCTTACCGATCACATCGTCCTGAACGGCGAAGAGGTCGGCATATTGGCGATCGTAGCGTTCGGCCCAGAGCGACAAGCCGCTGACTGCGTCGATCAGTTTGACATTGATCCGTAGCCGCGGCCCGGCGCGTTGCAAGGTTCCTTCGAGCACATATTGAACGCCGAGTTCGGTGGCCACGTCCTGGATCTTGCCGACGGAGCCCTGGATGGCGAAGACCGAGTGGCGGGCGATGACGAAGAGGCCCGATACTTTGGACAATTCGGTGATCAGATCGTCCGTCAAACCCTCTGCGAGATGGTCGTGCTCGCTGTCGCCGCTGACATTGATGAAGGGCAGAACCGCGACCGAGGGCCTGTCCGGCAACGGATAGGCAAAACGTTCGCCAGGCCCCGGCGGCTTTGCCGGCATCCATGGCTGCCACCAGAGTGCTGCGCCCGCAAGCGCGAGGACAACAATGGCCGCTGCGATGCCCGCAACAAGACGGCGTCTCGGCAGCCGCCTGCGGGTTTTGAGGGTTTTGCCGGCAGCAGTCGGGTCAAGCAGGATGCGATAGACCCGGATCGGTTCGGTGATGCTCTTTAACCGCTGTTCGCCGAGCGAAGCGAAACCGACCGGGATTTTCGATTTCACCTGGTCGTATGTCGTGCCCGATATGGCGATACCGCCCGGTTCGGCCAGCGCCTGTATTCGATCGGCGATATTGACGCCGTCGCCCTGGATGTCTTCGCCCTCGACGATGATATCGCCGAGATTGATGCCGATCCGGAACTCGAGCCGATGCTCCGGCAGCGACGCGGCACTCTGCGTGGCTTTCAGTTGCTGAACCTCCACCGCGCAGCGCAAGGCATCGACGACACTCTGAAATTCGACCAGCAGACCATCGCCCATGGTTTTGACCAGCCGGCCATGGTGACGCTCGATCGCCGGCTCGAAGACATCGTTCTGGTCCGCCTGAAAACGCGCACGAGTGCCCTCTTCATCGATCTGGCTCAATCGACTGTAACCGACGACATCAGCGATCAGGATTGCTGCAAGACGGCGCTCCATCCCCGGTCTTTCCTGGAGAGCGAATGTATTACTAACAATATGCTACAGTATGTCCCAGCGCGATGCTATCGTCGGCGGTCGCGATATTCAACTTAGCGATGATATCGGATCACGCCTGACAAAGCAGATGTCTGCCGCCTACCAATTACCAGGCTCCGCGGTGTAATCGGTACTGGCGAATTCATCCGCCTTTTCCCGAGCCCGGTCGGTTTCGGGTCTGAGCGGGCACGGAATTATTGCACGCCGAGGCTGTTCAATTCACCCTTCGCGCCGTCATATTCCATGTATGTCGTAGGGCAGGAGGACAAGGCAGCCTCGAAACGTTGGCGTGCCTCCTGGGTGTTGCCACCCAACAGATACCATTCGCCATTGTAAAATGTGGCCTCGCAACGTTGGTTGCTATCGGCCGCCTTCGCCATCAGTTCATCCGGTTTCAAATCGCCGAGAAAGAGACTGAAAACGGGATAGGGCCATGTTCCCTGGTCGGTTTTACTGGCCGCGATCTTGAGATCGGCGATTGCCTTTGTATCATTGCCCCGGCTTTGAGCCATAAAGCGCCAGAGATGATAATAGGGAGCCGTCGGGGGATTCTCGGCTGTCCTAACGGCGAACCCTGTCGCGGCTTGCTCGTACTTTCCTGCGAAATAGTTCGCCATGGGGTCATTGACGATGAATTGACGTGTATTGCTGATCGGCCAAAGCGATGCCGCCGCTATAATAACGAACAGAGTGCTGAAGGCTGTCGCCGCCGCGCCGAAACGAGGCGTCGGGCGTTCTCTCGGCCAGAAAGCCAACAGCAGGGACGATAGCGCGGCCCCGATCAAGGCGCCGCCGAAATGTCCGGCATAATCGATGTTCTCACCGCCTCTTGCTGCCGAAAGGAATGGCAGCAGGGAGGGAATGAGAATTTGAGCTGCCCCGATCCGCAGGGTATCTGCAATCGGCCCTGAGCGGAAACGGAAGCTGGCAGCGATCACGGCTGCAAAAAGTCCGACAATCCCGCCGGAGGCGCCGACCCCGATCGTGTTCGGCGCATTGATCCACACCGATGCGACAGACCCGCCAAGGGCACTTGCGAAAAAAATCGCTGCAAACCAGCGCCAGCCGATCAGCCGTTCAAAGAGCCCTCCTGCGAACCATAAGGAAACGCAATTGAACGCGAGATGGAGGATACCTCCATGCATGAAGGGTGCGGTAAACAGCCGCCACCATTGACCATGCTCGACAATGCTTTGACGAAACGTCCCACCGAGGACGAAGAGAGTCCAATTGGTGGGAGTGCCGGCGACGGGCGGCTCGAGACCGAAGGTTAGTTCGCCGGCATAGACCGCAATCAGAGTGGCGAGAAGAATGTAGGTGAATATAGGATGCCCGCCGCTGTTGAGAGCGGGTTCCAGCGCTTCGTCTTCGTCGTTCGGGGCAATCGAGCCATCCTCCTGCATGGCTTGGCGTTCGGCTTCGTAAGCTTCGGACAGCAATTCGACGAACTGATCGAATATCGTATTCGGATTGCCCCGCAACACCTGCAGAGGGATGCTGACCTTGGCGCGTGAACCGGTGAGCCATTCCGGCAGCCGGCCCACCAACCACTGCCTAGTCAAGGTCCTGGCGGCAATGGGCTCAAGGTGAAGAACGATGACATCCGAATATTTGGCTTGAACTCTGTCAAAGCTTCGGATGGCAGACCACGGCAATATCTGGTCGGGAAAATTCGGCGCACGGATTCCGGCTGTTGAAATGATCAGTCCCGGCCGCTTCGAGAGGAGTTTGGGCAATGCCAGCGATGCGAGGATGCAAAATAACGCCAACCACAACGATACGAAGAACCAAATGACATGAGGATCCTTGTCTCTGGGTGGATGGAAACCTAACCAGATGACTCCCGCCGTAGTGGCAACCATAACCAAGAAGACCAGGAGCAATTTTCCTTTGTTGTAGACGTATTCCGTTCTGCGCAATTCTTCAGGCTTCATCCAAAATTCTCGCTAAAAAAGTATCGACTGCACCTTGTAGACAAGGTGATGACATTGAATCGAATTTATCTAGTGGAAGTAGCATTTTGCAAGGCGAGTTTCGACATCACCAGCAAGATGAATGCTTCATAATTCGATATGAAATACTTCAATCCATCGTCACCCCAGACCATCAGCAGAGTTGCCAAAAGCAGGCGAGTGTCGGAAGCTTGTTTTTTGTCTATCAGGCGACGGGTTGCTACAGATGACGACAGCCTCCTCTACGGAGCCGGCCAGGCACGGCAGCGCCAGGATCTGCCGCGGCTGTTGGGACCAGATGCATATGCCGATCCCGATCGGCGGTGCGCTTGCCTTGCCCTTCCGTGCCTTCGGCATCACCCGCAGCAAGATGAACCCCGATATCTGCACGATCTGCGAACGCTCCTTCCAATATGTCAAGAAGCAGCGCCAGATCACCGTCGACGCCTCCATCCTGTTTGCCGATATCAGGGGCTTCACGGATCTTTCGGAGCGCATCGAGGCAGTGCAACTGAGCGAGATCGTCAGCCTGTTCCAGGATCGCTGCGCGCAGGCGATCTGGGCGCATGACGGCATCGTCAACAAGCAGATGGGCGACGGCCTGATGGCGATCTTCAATTTCCCGATCGTCCGAAAGGATCATGCCGGCGCCGCGATCCTGGCCGCGCAGGAGATCCAGCGAAACTGCGCCGCCGCGCTGAACGGTCTGGCGCTCGAGGCATTGCCCGGCCGCACCCTCGGCGTCGGCGTCGGCATCCATTCCGGTGAGGTCCAGATCGGCGAATTCTCAAGCTTCCGCAGCGATTTCACCGCCATCGGCGGCGTCGTCAATCAGGCCGCAAGGCTGGAATCCCAGGCCGCCGCCGGTGAGATTCTGATCTCTTCTGAAACGGCGGCGAAGGCTGCCCCACTTGTTGCCGGAGCGGAAGAGCGCACGCTCACGCTCAAGGGCATCGAGCAGCAGGTGCAGGCGCGTGTGTTGATCAAACGCTGAGCGATTGCGACCACGCCACGATCTCTTCGAAGAGGATGCCGGCCGCGTGAAGACTGAATGTAGCCGGCGTCGCTCCTCCTATACTGGAGGGTTCACAACCGCGGCTTCGGCCCCGTCTTCATCATCATCGAGCGGCACGCCGGCTTCCAGCGCGGCCAGGATGAAGGCCTGCCGCACCGTCTCGGCCGGCATCCGTCCGGCAAGCCAGGCGCGGCAGAAATCGATCGCCCTTTGCTGGTGGACGCCACCATTGACCGGCCAGTCCGAGACGAGTGCATAAAGCGCATCCTGCGGTGAGCGAAGAACCAGCCGTTCGCCGGTATCAAGGTCGATCGAGATGGGGTTTTCCCAGAAGGCGGAATGGTCGCTAATGGCAGTCGCACCTGCAGCTGAGTTGACAGGAAACTAACTGCGGAAGGCCGATTTCGGTTCCGATACGAGGGGCGGACGATTGCGGCGCGGCATTGCACGAATGCCGCCGAGCTTTCGGCGAAGAAACGACGGGCGCGAATGGATATTGAAGTCGGGATCGCCGGCCAATGCCTCAATTTTGGCGGGGCCGATCTCGATGGTTGCGGCCCGGCTGTCAGCCTGGCAGCTTGCAGCCCTTGCTCATTCCAGCGGACTGCATGGCGGAAACCTTGCCTTTGGACGCAGCAATTTCCCCTTCCTTGTCTCCGCCGGCGACGCTGCCGATGGGGACGCCGACGAGGAAGACACCGAAAGCATCGCCGTTCGCTGCGCTAATCTGCTGCTTGGAAAGGTCGTCGAGCTTGGCCTTCTCTTTCTTGAGTTCCACGGCAAGCGCCTCGCAGCTGAGATTCGTATAGGCCGCCATCGGAATATCGACCTGGACGATGGCGTCAGGACGTTTGGCGCAGCCGGCCAGCGCCGCGGCGGCCGAGAATGCAATGATTATCTTGTTCATGAATGGTCCCCAATTCCAGCAGCAGCTGTAACATCGGCGCGCGCAATGCGGGAGGCGGCAGAGCCTTCAACCACAGACTTTTATTTATCGACACTTTCCATTTCGGCTTGGCATTGCTGGCGATGCTCCCCGATTGATATCCGGAGTTTGCATGATAGCCGGCACGCCTACCGCCCCGTTAGTTTCCGCGCTTGACCTCCGCGCACGGCCTCTACCTAAAAGCCCGACTGCTATGCAAAGGAGGCTCCGGTGTCGGTACCCATTGAGGACTACGCGCTCATTGGCGATTGCGAAACCGCCGCACTCGTCTCGAAGAACGGCTCGATCGACTGGCTCTGTTTTCCGCGCTTCGATTCCCCCGCCTGTTTTGCCGCCCTGCTCGGCGCCGAGGATAACGGCTTCTGGTCGCTGTCACCGTCAGGTGAAAATGTCCGCGTCACGCGCCGCTACCGCAACGACACGCTCATTCTCGAAACCGAGTTTCAGACTGAGACCGGCACCGCCGTTCTCATCGACTTCATGCCGCTTCGCGATGGCACGAGCGATCTCATGCGCATCGTCGAGGGCAAGAGCGGCACCGTCGCCTTCGATATGGAGCTCAACCTTCGCTTCGATTACGGCCGAACCGTTCCCTGGGTCACGCATGGCAAGGATGGCGGCATCACCGCCATTGCCGGCCCGGACAGGCTAACCCTGAATTGCGCCGTCCCGCTCGAAGGCCGCGGCATGAGCACGGTCGGCTCCTTCCAGGTTGCCGCTGGCGAGAGCCAGATCTTCACCCTGACCTGGTCCCCCTCGCATATGCCGCAGCCGGCGCAGCGGCAGGTGGAATATGCGCTGCCGGACACGGAGGAATTCTGGCAATCCTTTGCCGCGAAATGCCCGAAAGTGGGTCGGTGGACGGAACAGGTCAAACGCTCGCTCATCACGCTCAAGGCACTGACCTACATGCCGACGGGCGGCATCGTCGCCGCGGCGACAACCTCCCTCCCCGAAAAGATCGGCGGGCCGCGCAACTGGGACTACCGCTATTGCTGGCTGCGGGACGCGACGCTGACCCTGCTCGCCCTTATGAAACTCGGCTATTACGAGGAAGCCAGTGCCTGGCGCAACTGGCTGCTGCGCGCGGTCGCCGGCGCCCCGGCGCAGATGCAGATCATGTATGGCGTCGCCGGCGAGCGCAATCTGCTGGAATGGCAGGTTCCCTGGCTGAGTGGCTACGAGGGCTCGGCACCCGTACGCATCGGCAATGCCGCTGCCGAACAGGTGCAGCTCGATGTCTATGGCGAGGTGGCCGACGCCATGCTGCAGGCCCGCAAGGGCGGGCTTCCGCCGCATCACCGCGGACGCGAACTGGCAGCGGCCATTCTGCCCTTTCTCGAAAAAGTCTGGGTGGAGCCCGATGAAGGCATCTGGGAGGTGCGCGGCCAGCGCCAGCATTTCACCTATTCGAAGGTCATGGCCTGGGTGGCCTTCGACCGCGCCGTCCAGATTGCCGAGGCGGACGGCGAGCCCGAGGCTGCCGCACGTTGGCGCACGCTCGCAGATCACATCCATGCCGAGGTTTGCGAGAAGGCTTTCGATCCCGAACTCGGCTGTTTCGTGCAGGCCTACGGCTCCAAGGCGCTTGATGCCAGCCTGCTGCATCTCGGCATGGTCGGCTTCATCCCGCCTGATGATGCGCGCTATGTCGCGACAGTCGAGGCGATCGAGCGCAAGCTGCTGCGCGATGGCCTGCTGCTGCGCTACGAGACGCAGGAGGTGGACGACGGCCTGCCGCCAGGCGAAGGCGCGTTCCTCGCCTGCAGCTTCTGGCTCGTCGACGCCCTCGGCATGATCGGCCGCCGCGACGATGCGCTGCGCCTGTTCGAGCGGCTGCTTTCTATCTGCAACGATGTCGGGCTTCTGGCGGAAGAATATGATCCCGCCGCCCGCCGCATGCTCGGCAACTTCCCGCAGGCCTTCAGCCATGTCGGGTTGATCAACAGTGCGTTGAACCTCGCGCGGCTGGAGGGGCCGGCGGACCAGCGTTCGGCTTGATGATATACTCGGCTTGGTCATTGGGAGACCGGCGGAAGAACACCCGGCGTAGTGGTAAGGCGAGGTTAGCGCTCTTAAGAGACACCACCCCACTATTCAAAAATCCGAACGATTCATTCGTTTCCCTTTTGTACTCTTTCCCTCTTCCCTTTCGCGCTGACTCTCTCCATATTCCCGCCATGGCCAGATCTCCGAAGAAATCCCCCGCCCCGAATGGCTTCGAGGAAGCCCCTCAATCGTCTTTTGAGGGAGCCCCTCTCTCAGGCTCGGTTGCCGATTGGGTGAAGCAGCTGGAGGCCGATGCCGAAACCTCGGGCGTCGAGACCCAGCGCCAGATCGCCTCCAAGGCCGGCAAACATCGCAAAAAGGTGGAAATCGCCGCCAGGACGAAAACCAGCGACGGCGGCGTCAGCGCGTCGAAATCGGCGCGCGGCACCTCCATGGGCGGCTCGACCGACCCGAAGACGCGTGCGGCCGCCGGCCTCAATCCCGTCTCCGGCATGGATACCACGCTGGAGGAGGCTTCGTCGCTGCAGGCCGGCACCGCGGTCACCGCCACGGTCGAAGCGCTGTCGGCGCTGATCGAGAGCGGCAATCCGCTGCACAAGAACGGCAAGATCTGGACGCCGCACCGCCCTGCCCGGCCCGACAAGTCAGAGGGCGGCATCGCCATCCGCATGCAGTCGGATTACGAGCCGGCCGGCGACCAGCCCACAGCCATCCGCGATCTCGTCGAGGGGCTGGAGAATGGCGACCGCAGCCAGGTGCTGCTCGGCGTCACCGGCTCCGGCAAGACCTTTACCATGGCCAAGGTGATCGAGGCGACGCAGCGCCCCGCCGTCATCCTGGCGCCGAACAAGACGCTGGCCGCCCAGCTCTATTCCGAATTCAAGAACTTCTTCCCCGACAATGCGGTGGAATATTTCGTTTCCTACTACGATTATTACCAGCCGGAAGCCTATGTGCCGCGCTCCGACACCTATATCGAGAAGGAAAGCTCGATCAACGAGCAGATCGACCGCATGCGCCACTCGGCGACGCGCTCGCTGCTCGAGCGCGACGATTGCATCATCGTCGCCTCGGTCTCCTGCATCTATGGTATCGGCTCGGTCGAGACCTATACAGCGATGACCTTCCAGATGTCGGTCGGCGACCGGCTCGACCAGCGCCAACTGCTGGCCGACCTCGTCGCCCAGCAATACAAGCGCCGCGACATGGATTTCACCCGCGGCTCCTTCCGGGTGCGCGGCGACACGATCGAACTCTTCCCCGCCCACTTGGAAGATGCCGCCTGGCGCATCTCGATGTTCGGCGACGAGATCGACGCCATCACCGAGTTCGACCCGCTCACCGGCCAGAAGGTCGGCGACCTGAAATCGGTGAAGATCTACGCCAATTCGCACTACGTCACTCCGCGCCCGACGCTGAATGGCGCCATCAAGTCGATCAAGGAGGAGCTCAGGCTTCGCCTGGCCGAGCTGGAGAAGGCCGGCCGCCTGCTGGAGGCTCAGCGCCTGGAGCAGCGCACCCGCTACGATATCGAAATGCTCGAAGCCACAGGCTCCTGCCAGGGCATCGAGAACTATTCGCGTTATCTGACCGGCCGCGACCCCGGCGATCCGCCGCCGACGCTGTTCGAATATATCCCCGACAACGCCCTCGTCTTCATCGACGAGAGCCATGTCACCGTGCCGCAGATCGGCGGCATGTACCGGGGCGACTTCAGGCGCAAGGCGACGCTGGCCGAATACGGCTTCCGCCTGCCCTCCTGCATGGACAACCGGCCGCTGCGCTTCGAGGAATGGGACGCCATGCGCCCCGACACCATCGCCGTTTCGGCCACACCAGGCGGCTGGGAGATGGAGCAATCCGGCGGCGTCTTCGCCGAACAGGTGATCCGCCCGACCGGCCTGATCGACCCGCCGGTCGAGGTCCGCTCGGCCCGCAGCCAGGTCGACGACGTACTCGGCGAGATCCGCGAAACCGCGGCCAAGGGCTACCGCACCCTCTGCACCGTGCTGACCAAGCGCATGGCCGAGGACCTGACCGAATATCTGCATGAGCAGGGCGTGCGCGTCCGCTACATGCACTCCGACATCGACACGCTGGAGCGTATCGAGATCCTCCGCGATCTCCGCCTCGGCGCCTTCGACGTGCTCGTCGGCATCAACCTTTTGCGCGAAGGCCTCGACATTCCCGAATGCGGCTTCGTCGCCATCCTCGACGCCGACAAGGAAGGCTTCCTGCGCTCGGAAACCTCGCTGATCCAGACGATCGGCCGCGCCGCGCGCAACGTCGACGGCAAGGTCATCCTCTATGCCGACCAGGTCACCGGCTCGATGAAGCGGGCGATGGAGGAAACCGGCCGCCGCCGCGAAAAGCAGATGGTCTATAACCAGGAACACGGCATCACGCCTGAATCGGTCAAGGCAAGGATCTCCGACATCCTCGACTCCGTCTACGAACGCGACCACGTCCGCGCCGATATCTCGGGCGCCTCGGGCAAGGGCTTCGCCGATGGCGGCAACCTCGTCGGCAACAACCTGCAGACCCATCTCAACGCGCTCGAAAAGAGCATGCGCGACGCCGCCGCCGACCTCGATTTCGAAAAAGCCGCCCGCCTCCGCGACGAAATCAAACGCCTCAAGGCCGCAGAGCTGGCGGTCATGGACGACCCGATGGCTAGAGAAGAGTCGAAGGCGATGGAAGGCGTCAGACGGAACGCCAAAGCGACCCGCGAGTCCCTCCTCCCCGCCGGGGGTCCGGAGGACGGGTCGAGACAAGCGGCTCGACCCCGGTCGGTGCCCGGCAAGGCGGATGAGGCGGCCACCCCCTCCTACTTCTCAAGACCCAGCCTCGACGACATGGGCCCAGGCACCGACACCACCACCCCTCTCTTCCGCAAACCCGCTCTGGATGAGATGGGCCGCGACATCGCCGAGCCCGCGAAGAAGACCCTCTTCCGCAAGAACGACCTCGATGAAATGACCGTCGGACGAACCGAAAAGCCGGTCACCGGCGCGCTGCCGGAAAAGCCGGATGCCGCCAAGAGCACGAAGCGGTTCTCGCCGCTGCTTGAAGGCCAGCCGGAACGCGATGACGTGCGGCCGGTCGTGCGCGGGAAGACGGGCGTGGGGAGCTATGAGGACCCGGGCGAGCAGAAGCGCAAGAGCCGGACGAAGGGGAAGACTGGGCGGCCGGGGCGGTGATTGAACTAGCTGCACAAACGACCGCCCACTCTTTGTCAGAAGCCAACAACTATGAATGATTTGTATGGCCAAGATTTACCTTTAGGTACAGCACCAATCGATTGGCAACAACATGGGTCTCCTTCACGAAATTCAGGCGTCTCTTCTTAACGACAACTCCGCCATTGGACCTATCCTTCTGAAACTCAGGTTTCTTGCTGCTCGATTGGGTAGTGACGTTTTAGAAGATTGGGTGCTCCACGAGATGAATGGCTATCCTCAGAACATTCCGGTTCCAGATTATCGAACGGCTCCGATTAGCTACTCCGGCACCTTTTCGAACGGTTTCCAGACACTTAACAATATTGCTATCTCTGAATATCACATCAAAAAGCTTGCGGGTGAAAGCTGGCTTCACATCGATATACGGGACCCGCTCTCTGTGATCGATGGGATCGTTGCCGATATTTCTGACGATCCTAAGAAAAAACAAAAGTACGGCATTTCCACCGGGAATCTCAGGCTACTCCTGCAAAACAAACTGTATGACAATTTGCCGATGATCGAAATGTATAGCGAGTTCAGTCCGGGGGTTTTTGTCAAAATACAGAGCACCGTTCGTGCCAAAGTACTCGAACTCACGCTTGAACTAGAGAAGACTATTCCCGGTGCTGTCGATATCGTTATCGGCGAATCAAGCGACGTACCTAGGATCGATCCGGAAAGAGTATCGAGCGTTGCACAACAACTTATCAACTACGGAACGGTTACGAACATTCAGAGTTCCGGAACGTCCGCTACGATCAACGTTCAAATCGCGCAGGGAAATAAGAACGATCTCGTCCAAGCACTCACCCAAGGTGGGTTGCCGATCGAAGACGCGGTTGAGTTCGCTGAAATCGTTGAATCTGAAGATCCAGACAGAGAAATGAGACCTTCGGGAAGCGGGCTCAGGCGTGGCTGGGCGATAAGATATCCAAAGGTAGCGCGGCTGCATGGAAAGCTGGCTTGACCGTTGGGACCGAACTGCTGACGAAAGGCGCATTGAAATACTACGGGCTTGATAATTGATTACGACCGATGGGCCGGAAGTCGACTAACCCCACTTCGCAGCCCCACACAGTTCGACACAGCCCCATAACCTTTACCTTCCCCTCAAGCACCGAATACCCATGCTCGCAGTTCGATGAGCAAGCGCTTGTGACCAGAAAGAAACCAACAATGTCCGCCACCATCCTCCGCTACGTCCCGTCCGACCCGTATTGGCAACCCTCCCCGGAAAACGCCAGCAAGGCGGTCTCTTTGCTGGAAACAATCGTCCAGGGCGGACGAAGTGAAATCGAGCTTCGAGGATGAGGTCAGGTTCTACGATCCCGGTGAAAACTGGTCTGGCGTGAAGTGCAGCGCCTGCGGTGCGGATGCCGAGGAATGGTGGGGAGAGGCGATGGAAACCGCTTCTGCCGATGGGTTTAAAGACCTCAACACCGTGGCCCCTTGCTGCGGCGCCACCGTATCATTGAACGACTTGCGGTATATCTGGCCCGCCGCGTTCGGCCGCTTTGCTCTCGAGGCCCACAATCCAGGCATCGGCGATACCACCGAGGAGCAGGATCGGAAGATGGCTGAATGCCTTGGAACACCACTGCGGAAAATATGGGGGCAGGTTTAGGTTATATCAGGACGCGCGCCAGAGCCGCTAACCAAAGCACCGCCAGCATGAGGGAAGGAGCCGCCACCCATGCCAGAACTCCGCATCGACCCCTTCCCTTCCGCCGCCGAATTCAACGCCCTCTGGTCCGCCGCCTGGGACGCGCCTACCCCGCGCGACTTCACCTCCATCCTGTCCCGCAGCCTCACCCATATCGGCGCCTACCACGACAACCAGCTCATGGGCTTCGTCAACGTCGCCTGGGATGGCGGCATCCATGCCTTCATCCTCGATACATCGGTCCATCCCGACATGCGAAGGCAAGGCATCGCGACGCGGTTAGTCAGGGAAGCGACAAGGATTGCGCGGGAGCGTGGCGCAGAGTGGCTGCATGTCGATTTCGAACCGCACCTGACCGGCTTCTACCGCGGCTGCGGCTTCGTCCCGACAGAGGCAGGACTCATCAAGCTCGTGTAGTTCTTCCGCGCGGGAAGTCTGAACAAGTCGAAGCAACACCAACCTGCGATAGTGACGCGCATGGTCGCGCGGCGCAGCACTACCGACGAACCCGCTGAAAACACAATTTTCGCGAGAGCATCCCGCTCGAAAATGAAAGGTAATACTATTTAGGAGACCAAGTATCTCTTTGAGTTCTCAAATTAAAATTCATTCCCCCAGTATTTCATCCTTAGTTTTTCATTAAAAAAGCAATGAAAAGACACAATTTTGCATTGAAAACTTAATCGGGGATTGGCATAGATCCCCGAAGGGTTGTCGTCCGCCGAGCAATAAAACAGTTGTTTCGGGGATGTCTCATATTGCCGAGTACAAAGCATCTTTTGGGGAAAGATATATATGGCCTTGAATATTCTGGACACGAACGGCGCCACAGTTACCAAGACCGGCGCTGAGTTCGAAGCTTACGATGTTATCCGTAACTCCGCCGCTAATCCTCTCTCCGCCGTTGCCCTCACCGTCTCAGATTCCAGCGTGGCAGACCTCGCCGACGAGTTGGGCTCGGTTTCCGCGAGCGTCAGGGGCTCGAGCGGCCCCAATACGATCACGACGGGCGCCGGCAACGACACCATCGTGAGTGGTGGTGGCGCAGACACGCTGAGCGGCGGCGCCGGTAACGACTTGCTCAATGGTGAAGCAGGCAATGACACGCTGAATGGCGGCGATGGCAATGACGAGATTTACGGCGGCGTCGGCAATGACGTCCTCAAGGGCGGCGCGGGTAATGACACAATTAGCGACGGAGATTATTTTTCCGATGTCGCTGAAACCTTCAATATCGATGCCGGCGATGGCAACGACAAAGTGATTTTGTTCACCGGCTCTTTCGCCAAGATATCGGGAACGATAGACGGCGGGGCCGGCACCGACACGCTGCAAGCCAATGATCTGACAGGCCTGACGATCAAGAACGTCGAGATTCTCCAGCCTGCGACATCCAGCGTGACCGCATCGACGGCACAATTCGAATCCTTCGATAAAATCATCGGTACCGGCTCCGATTCTTCCGTGCAGCTGGTCTTGACAGACGGTGCCCATGTCGATCTTTCCGACGAGTTGGCAGGCAAGCTAAACTACATCTTTGGCGGCCCTAACGTTTCCGGCATCGACGTCACGACCGGGAGCGCTCGCGACCTTCTCACCGGAACTGCCGGCAACGACATCTTCGACGCCGGCGACGGTAACGACTACATCAACGGCAATGGTGGAAATGACCGGTTGATCGGTGGCAAGGGCGACGACGTAATCGTCGATGGTGATGTTTCGAGTCTTTCATCAGAAGTCTTCAATATCGATGCCGGCGACGGAAACGATATCGTAACCCTCCAGACACAGTCTCAGGGGCTTTCAGGCACGATCGATGGCGGTACCGGCATTGATACACTGCGCGTATCCAGGCTAGCCGGGCTGACGATCAAGAATTTCGAAATTCTTGAAACGAATGAGTATGGCTTTACCGGTTCATCCGCGCAGTTAGAAAGCTTTGACAAAATCTCGGGAACGAAGGACGCTTTCGGCTCCTCCATCGCCATCTTGAGATTGACGGACAAGGCCCATGTCGATCTTTCCGACGAGCTTGGAAACAGTCGGGCTAGTATATTTGGCACGGTCTCCGGTATTGACGTCAAGACTGGCGCCGGTGACGACATATTTACGGGAACCGACGGCAACGATATTTTCGATGGTAGCGGCGGCAACGACACGATCAACGGCAATGCCGGCAACGACAAATTGACCGGCGGCGATGGCAACGATCAGATCTTCGGCGGCGTCGGAAATGACGTCATCAAAGGCGGCGCGGGCGACGACAAGATCACCGATGGCGATAATATGTCCACCGCCCCTGAGGCCTTCGATATTGATGCCGGCGATGGCGATGATGCCATCAACTTGCAGTCACACTCTTCCGCGCTTTCCGGAGTAATCGATGGCGGCGCCGGTACGGACACGCTGCAGGTCATCAAACCTACTTTAGGCCCTGGGCAGGAATCCATGGGGCTTGCCGGTTTCACGATCAAGAACGTCGAAATCCTCGAAACGGCAGGAGCCGAGGTTCTCGCTTCGGCCGCCCAATTCGAAAGCTTCGACAAGATCGTCAAATACGACAAGCCGGGCTACGAGAATGATGTCCTGGCGCTGACATTGACGGACAGCGCCCATGCCGACCTCTCCGACGAACTGGCAAACCGCCACGTCGACATCTTCGGCACCGCCTTCGGCATCGACGTCAAGACCGGCGGCGGCCACGACTATTTCTTCGGAACCGGCGGCAATGACAGGTTCGAAGGCGGCGCCGGCAACGACGTGCTTTTGGGCGGTGCGGGCATCGATACGGCGGTCTTCTCAGGCAATTTCGCCAAATACACCTTCGCATTGAACAATGGCAGCCACATCCTGACGAGCGCCCTGGAGGGCAAGGATACGCTGACCGATGTTGAATTCGCCCGTTTTGCCGACGGCGTCTACGATTTCGCCAAGGGAAAGTTCACGCCCGACGGCAGCAACAGCGCCCCAACCAATATCCAGCTTTCGAAAACCTCCCTGTTGGAGAGCACCCCGATCTGGACCACGGTCGGCCTGCTCAGCGCCAAGGACGCCGATGGCGACACGCTCACTTATTCGCTGCTCGACGGAGCAAACGACCACTTCCGGATCAATGGCAACCGCATCGTCACCTCGAAGGCGCTGGACTACGAGACCGCCAAGTCACACACGATCAAGGTCGCTGTTTCGGATGGCAAGGTCACGGTCGAAAAGGACATCACGATCAACGTGCTCGACGTCAACGAGGCCCCCGTCAACAAGGCGCCGACCAATCTCGCCTTCTCGCGCAGCTCGATCTCCGAGAATGTCGCGATCGGCACCTCCGTCGGCCTGCTCACGGCAAAGGATCCGGAAGGCGACACGGTGAAATGGCGGCTGACGGACGATGCCGACGGCATCTTCAAGCTCGTCGGCAACAAGATCCAGACCAAGGCGGCGATCGACTACGAAAGCACCCACAGCCTGACCTTCACCGCCGAAGCCTACGACGCGGCCGGAAACGTCACCAGCCACGATTTCACGCTGGCCGTGAAGGACGTCTTCGAGCTGTCGGTTTCGAGCTTGTCGCATGAGGCGTTGATTTAGCCGCGACAGAATTGCCGGGCACCGAGGTGGGACTTGCAGTCGTGCAAGCCCCACCGATGGGTGGCCGCGCGACATCAGGCACGCATCAGTCAAACCGCTCGTCGATATGCTCCACCTGAGCGGAAATCACATTGTCGATAACGACATGCGACAGCAGCGTCGGGCCGACGGCCCATAACTCGCGCATGTGGTCCGTATCCTCGTGCCGGCGATGCGCTTCCTCGCTGGTGAAGGCCTCGGCCAACAGGATCTTGTCGGGATGCTCGGGCATCGGTACCAGCTCGATATAGAGACAATCCGGGTCGAGCCGGCTCTGTTCGAGATGGTTCTGAGCCGCGGCCAGATAGGCATGGCGCTTTCCAGGCTTGGTCATGAAGAATCCGACGATGCATTTCATCTCACCCTCCCCAGCTTGATTTGGAAGTCTCGCCCGGGCGTCTGTCACAAGCAAGTGCGGAGCCTTGTCATCGGAACACGGCCGATGGCCGCGCCAAACCTGATAACCCCCTCCAAAAATGCCGCTCCACCTCCGCGCCCGATTCCGCTATGATTCACCGCTCATCCGAGGAGAGTTCGCATGCGCCTGCCCACAATCATCCTCGCCCTCGCCGTCTCGGCGCTCGCAGCCTTGCCCGCATCGGCGGCGACCTACAAGACGCCGAAGGCGCTGCTCAAGGCGCTCTACAGCTACGACACCGACAACAGCGACGCCGAGGCACCCTCGCCCTATTCGACGTTTTTCTCCGACCACCTGAACGAGCTCCTTCAGACCGATCTCGACAACACGCCGGAGGGCGATGTCGGCGCTATCGACTTCGATCCCGTGATCGCGGGTCAGGACGGCGCCGCCAGCGACGTCAGGATCGGCCAACCGATCCTGCTGGATGACAAGGCCGAGGTAGAGGTGCAGTTCGAAAACGGCGAAGAGGTGACGCTCTTCTATACTCTGGTGCGCGAAAACGGCGGCTGGAAGGTCGACGACATCGCCAATCAGAAGGGGAATAATCCTTGGAGCCTGAGTGCGTTGCTGGGGGATGCGCAGTAGGTGGGAAGCCTTTGGGGGGCTCGCCTACGACGAGGATGGAGCGGACAATTGCACTAGCTTTAGGATAAAAGCCGCAGGCGCCAAAGAGAGCCCTCATGGCGTGGAGGCCCAAGGGGCCGTCTCGAACCACAAGGCGGGCGTGGAAGCTCCTTACCTGCATTCCACAAAGCCCCCCTATGCAAAATCGAAGGCAATGGCGCCGTGGCCGCCCCCGTCCTTCGAGGCTTCACCCTGCGGGCTACGCACCTCGGGATGAGGGCGGAGCAAAGACGGCGCGAGGAACACCGGAGAGAAGACTTTGCGATCCTCTTCACCATGAATAAGGGCTGATCGATGTGCCCTGCCGCCCCGACCGCCCCCGAACAAATCGCTGCCCGGCTATCGAATCTGCCGCTATCCCGTTTCGGCACGGAATCCCGATATGGCACAGGCGTGCAAGAATCCGTTAACCCATCGTCAAGTATCTGAATCTTCGGCATTTCCCGACATCGATGCAGGTATGCCAAAAGAATCCCGCTTGCTTTTTGCCCGAAATGCTGGCACGAATTGACTTACTCGGGCATTTGCATGCCGGTGACTGGACTGATGTGGTAATCCCTTCCGTTTGGAAGGCGGCGCGGGACTACCCGCCTACGTAGACGTTCTTTCCCCGTACGTGACTTCTCCGACTGACCCTTCGTCCCAATCGATCGGGGCGAAAGCTAAAGCCGTCCGCTTCCTCTCGGGGGCGCGGATACTACACAGACTAAGGGAAAAGGACGATCCCAATGGCCACCAAGGGCACCGTAAAATTCTTCAACCAGGACAAGGGTTTTGGTTTCATCACGCCGGACGGCGGCGCAAAGGACGTTTTCGTCCACATCTCTGCGCTGCAGGCTTCTGGCATCCAGTCGCTGCGCGAAGGCCAGCAGGTTACCTTCGACACCGAGCCGGACCGCATGGGCAAGGGCCCGAAGGCTGTCAACATCTCGGCTTCGTAAGTCAGACTTCCGCTCACGCGGCATGAACGGCGCTCCGCAAGGAGCGCCGTTTCTGTTTGCGGCGCGGCCATCATTTGTCGATCGTGCCGGCAAGTGTTATATGCGCGCTTATGGATGATCCCGCCCCTGTGGCGGTGCGGCGCCGCACTGCGGTACCCAGAGAACAACGAACAATGGAACGTCGATGACGCAGAAGAGGCCGATTTTTGCGGTCGCCCCGATGATCGACTGGACGGATCGGCATTGCCGCTATTTCCACCGCCAGATCAGCCGCGAGGCGCTGCTCTATACCGAGATGGTGGTGGCCGATGCGATCATCCACGGCCCGCGCGACCGGCTGCTTGGCCATGACGCCGCAGAACATCCGCTGGCGCTGCAGCTCGGCGGATCGGACCCGGCAAAGCTTGCCGAGGCGGTGAAGATTGCCGAACCCTACTTCTATGACGAGATCAACCTCAATGTCGGCTGCCCCTCCGACCGTGTGCAGTCGGGCACCTTCGGCGCCTGCCTGATGCTGACGCCGGAAATGGTGGCCGAATGCATCGCGGCGATGAAAAGGGTTGCGACCGTGCCGGTGACGGTGAAATGCCGGATCGGCGTCGACGAGCAGGAGCCGGAACAGGCGCTGCCCGAGCTGATCACCCGTGTTCTCGATGCCGGTGCCGACGCGATCTGGATCCACGCCCGCAAGGCCTGGCTGAAGGGCCTGAGCCCCAAAGAAAACCGCGAGATCCCGCCGCTCGACTACGAGATCGTCTACCGGATGAAACAGCGCTGGCCCGATGTCTTCATCGGCATCAACGGCGGCATCCGCACGCTCGACGAGGCGGCAACCCACCTTGCCCATGTCGACGGCGTCATGCTCGGCCGCGCCGCCTACCAGAATGCCGCGATCCTTGCCGACATCGACCAGCGCTTCTTCGGCGCCCCGGCGAGCGAGCCGGACTGGGAAGCGCTGCGTGATCGGATGATGGCCTATGCCGAACGCCACATCGCCAGTGGCGGCCGGCTGCAGCACGTGGCCCGCCACATGGTCGGCCTCTTCACCGGCCTGCCCGGCGCAAGGCGCTACCGCCAGATCCTCTCGACCGACGCGGCGAAAAGCGGCGCCGGGCCGGAGGTACTGGCCGCAGCTTTTGCGGCGGTGGATTTTTCGGGGACGGAGCAAGAGGCGGTCAGCGCCTGACGTAAGGTGAGGTCTGTCATGGCGCTGAAGCGCGGCGTCAGGACCGCGCCATCGGCAGCAAGATCTTCTTCTCGATCCGGCCCGCCACCGAAAACACCAGGATCTCCGTATCCCTGCCGATCCTGCTGCCATCCATCAATCGGACGATATCATCAACGCCGCCAACCGGGCTGCCGTCGATGGCGAGGATATAATCGCCCTCCTGCAGCCCTCCCTTTGCCGCCGGCCCATCGGCTTCGACGCGGCGGATGCGCACGGAGGTCGTCTGCACCGTGCCGGCCACAAGCGCCACCCGGCGGGGCAGCACGATCGTGTCGCCTGCTATGCCGATGAAGGCGCGCCGGACCTGGCCGTAGCGCAGAATCTCCGAAACCACGAAATTGGCCGTATTCGACGCCACGGCAAAGGCGATGCTCTGCGCGCCCTGGATGACGGCGGTGTTGACGCCGATGACCTCCCCGCCTGACGACACCAACGGCCCGCCCGAGTTACCGGGATTGAGCGCCGCATCGGTCTGGATGACATCTTCCATCAGCCGGCCGCTGGCTGCCCGCATCGACCGGCCGAGCGCCGAGACGATGCCGGCGGTAACCGTCCATTCGAAGCCGAGCGGGTTTCCGATCGCGATCGCGATATGGCCCCTGCGCAAGTGCTGAGAGTCTCCGAGCTTCGCCCAGGCGCCGGTGCTCGTATTGGCGCGAATGAGGGCGATATCGGTATCCACATCGCGGCCGAGCACCCGGCCCTCGGTGACGAAGCCGTCGGGCGTGGTGATGCGGACGACCTTGGCATCATCGACGACATGGTTGTTGGTGATGATCAGACCATCAGGCGAGATGGCGAAGCCCGACCCGTGCCCCTGCCGACCTCCCACCCTCTCGATCCGGCTGACTGCTGGCCCGACCGTGTCGACTGCTGCTGCGATCGATTGCGAATAGGCATCGATCAGCGCCTCATCATTCTGAGGCACTATCTGCTTGTCCATGTAACCCATTATTTAATCCTCAGGCGGCAGTAACGGCCGTCCCGCCGCCGGCGAAGCCGTCGCGGTTGCGACGGTCCGCCATGGCGCTGTTGTATGAGGATTAGATGGTTGGGCGATGAACCGCGTTCAAGTGAGCGCCAGCAGCGGCATGCACGCGGCGGCAGAACGGGAACACACCTACGCCGGACAGATATATTGAACTACCCGGACGGATATATTGAACGAATATTAAAAAAATGGCTCATTACAGACGCGCGTCTCGCCCATGACGAACTGGCCTGAGGTGGCCGACAGGCGAGATACCGTGGATTAAAAGAATGTTCGCAGCGCGAAGCAGCCTGGCGAGGATCACTCAGGCCCCTCGCGTCAGCGAAATGGGCGGGTGCTACACCCATCTCATGGAGACATACAAACTTCTGTCATATCAGCGGAATAAAAAGAGATATTCAATAAGCACATCAACATACTCGGGTTGATCAGGCGCGACCTTCTTGCCCTAGCCTCCGGCCCAACGGCGCTCGTGGCCTTGTCAATTCTGCCGGCAACGGCGCAAACTTCTGACCGCATTAATCCAACCAACCCCAACCAACGGAGCCCAGAGATGAGCACGGTTACCACCAAGGACGGCGTCGAAATCTTCTACAAGGATTGGGGGCCGAAGAGCGCCCAACCGATTATGTTCCATCACGGCTGGCCGCTATGCTCCGACGACTGGGACGCCCAGATGCTGTACTTCCTCGAGAAGGGCTACCGCGTCGTCGCCCATGATCGGCGCGGCCACGGCCGCTCCACCCAGGTGGGTGACGGCCATGATATGGACCATTACGCTGCCGATGCCGCAGCCGTCGTCGAGCATCTCGATCTCAGGAACACCGTCCATGTCGGCCACTCCACCGGCGGCGGCGAAGCGACCCATTATGTCGCCCGCCATGGCCAGCCGCAGGGCCGCGTCGCCAAACTCGTCATCATCGGCGCCGTGCCGCCACTCATGGTGAAGACGGAAGCCAATCCCGGCGGCCTGCCGATCGAAGTCTTCGATGGCCTGCGCAAGCAGCTCGCCGACAATCGCGCGCAGTTTTATCACGATCTGCCGGCCGGCCCGTTCTACAGCTTCAACCGGCCGGGCGCGAAGGTCCTGGAACCGGTCATCAACAATTGGTGGCGTCAGGGCATGATCGGCGGCGCCAAGGCGCATTACGACGGCATCAAGGCCTTCTCCGAAACCGACTTCACCGAAGACCTGAAGATCATCACCGTGCCGACCTTCGTCATGCACGGCGATGACGACCAGATCGTGCCGATCGCTGACTCTGCCCTGCTCTCGTCCAAGCTCCTGCAGAACGCCACGCTGAAGGTCTACGAGAAATTCCCGCATGGTATGTGCACCACCCACGCAGACATCATAAACCCCGACATCCTGGCCTTCATCAAAGGCTGACCCGTGATGTTGCCGGGCGCCGATCAGGCGCCCGGTTGCGACGATGGCTTACCATTCTACGCGCCGGCGTTCTGGCCACGTCGATCGATTGACGGCCAGTTATGCATTTTCCCATGAAACCGTTTTCGCCGATTTGCGTTTAGCGGCCATGAAAAGAGAACGTGAACCCTCATCAAAGGCTTACCGGCAGGATCGTTTCGAAAACACCGAGCGCGCCGCCAAGGAAACCATCGAGGCGGAGCAGCGGGCCCGCCGGGAAAAAACCAAGCGGCTGAAAGAGCTGCGCCTGTCCCAGCAAGACCCCAAAGGCCCCGCAATCAAGTAGCACGTGCACGCTATCCATCGAGCCGACACACAGATCGGTCTCATATCCATGCCCAGCCGCCCTCGCCCGCATCTTCCCGTGCGTGCCCCGAATTGTTTTTGAATTTCGGACCTTCGCCCGTCTTGCAGAGCAAAGATCGCGAAACTATCTTTTTTTCACAAAAGCGATTCACGGCATCCAAAAAGGGCAGATTGCGATGTCAGACAAGCTGTTCAGCACACGTGACGAACCGCTCGCCTCCGAGGACCTCGATGTTTGCAGGCGTGTCCACGAAGCTCTCTGTAGCGGGCTAAAGATCGACAGATCCAGCAAGGAAGCTGAGCGTCTTGGCGCCCTCATCATCGAGCTTTACCGCCAAGGTGTGCATGACGAAAGCCAGCTCCGATTGTTGGCCGGCGGAAGGTGAGCCTGCTAGCGCGAAGGATCAAGCGACCTGCAGCCTTTCCTTCTCTCCCTGCGGATCGAAAGAGGCGCTTTCCTGGGTCATCAGGACTTCGCATTGACCTGTCTGCACAGCTCGGAATGACGCTTCGGACAGATATCAGATGACCGCAATCATCAAATGATGCAGCAGCTAACGGCTTTCGGTAACCCAGGGTCACTGACGTCATGACGCGCAATGTAGTCCGTTGAACAGGAAGGCATCGCCAGCGGGTGAGAATTTCGCATTCGTCTGCTCACCCTAATTCGGCACGGTGGCCTACGGCTGCGCTGGAGCGCGCGAGATAACCCAGGGCCGGCCGATCCGGTCGTCCGTGAATGATGTGCAGCCCTTCTGTATAAGCCCATCGCCTCGATCCAAAAATGAAACTTTATCTCCCCCGCCGCGTTATATCCTCGAACATTCGTTGACCCAATGTGAGTGAAATGAACAGATTCGCCATTATTGCCCTATCGATAGCGACTGCCTTCTCCGGAATGCCGGCCTCGGCCCGCCCGGCCTTTGTGCCGAGCCCGGTGCAATCGGCTGTCCAGTCGGCGCCGCAAAATACCGATGCCCGGATCATCACTGTCGGCTGCAGCAGGTACTCCATCGTCTGCTCACGCTATGGCGAAAACCGCAGGCACTACCGCGACCGCCACCACTACCGCAACCGGGACCACTACCGCGACGACCGCTATGGCTGGGATCGGCGCTACGATCGCCGGTATCGCAACCACGACAACAGCGGCGCCATCATCGGCGGCCTGGCCGCCGGCGCCATCATCGGCAGCATCATCGCTTCTCAGCCGCGCACGCGTGCCTATAGTTCGCATGCCGACTATTGCTACAGCCGCTATCGGTCCTACCGCGCCTATGACAATACCTACCAGCCGAATTACGGCCCGCGCCGCCAGTGCCAGTAATCAGGCCCATCCATCGGAGCAAGCCTCGCATGAAGATGCGGGGCTTTTTTGATGGCCGAAACCCCGTTGCACGGCTTCCAATCGCCGGTTGGTCGTGCTTGTCTGCGCGGCCAAGATTTGTCGGCAGGCGACACGAAACTGGGTGCGACATGACATCTGGAGATCCAGCAAAGCCGATCAGATCAAACTGTATTTCTGGCTGAATCCCGGAGCCGCCGGCTGGCGTGAAGCGCGACGGATTTCCAGACGGACGGAGCACAAGCCTTGCCTGCCTTTGCTCCGTCCGTCCCGTCAGCCTGGGGCGGGCTGAGTGCTGGTCGCGGCGGCAGTCGCCGCCGCGCATCGTCTCTCAATAGGTCGCCGCTGGTTTCGGCTTCTTCTCGGTCCATTGCGGCGGCGCGCCGTATTTGGCGGCTACCGCCCCCATCAGTCCGGGCGGCCGGCCGAACGCGTCGCAGGCGGCGTATTTCGGTTTTCCGCCGAGCCAGGATTTCATCCGCTGCCCCGAGGGCAGCGAGATATCCAGTCCTTTCGGCTCTTTGCCTTTGATCAGCATGCGGGAAAACTCGCTGCTGAATTTCGAAGCCAGGCTATAGGCGTCGCCGACTTCGGAAACGCGGGGGCTGTTCTGCAGCGAGTTTGCCCCGCGCGACCAGACGATCGCCGCCCGCTGCACGCCACCGCTATCGACGGCTTCCGCCTCGACCGCCAGTCCGCCGAGGCCGGCCGGCAGCCGCGGCACGCTGACCGGCAGCACGAAACCGGTGCCAACGGTCACGACGGTCGAAACACCCGCCATCGCCTTGTTGGTCGGCACAATGTCGGTGACGACCGAGCGGATCGTCAGATCCGCCGGCTGCCCGGCAGAGACCAGTTGGTATTTGTCGCTGAGCGAAATGCAGAGCGCCCGGTCCAGAGCGTTCGCCACCATCACGCGGTCGGCGTTCGATTTGACGCGGGTCGCGGCGTTGAAAGCGAAGGTCGTCGGCACGATGCTGACCGTCTTTGCCGGACTAAGGCGCGTCCCATCGACATAGACGCGCGATTTCGACAGCTTGCCCTTCGGCGCGCCGAGATTGCCATAGGAGGAGAGCGTGCCGGCCTCCTTTAGCGGCACCGAGCTGCACCCGGCCACGGCCATGGCGAGCGCCACCGGCAGAGCGAGGGACAAGCCTCTCGACGCCACAGGGAAGGAAAATAGGAATGGATTGCTGCGCACGCTGTCTGGCCTCCGTCGCCGATAGCGCATAATCCTTTCCGAAAATCGAAATCGATTTTCGGAAAGTGTTATGCGCAGGTTTAAAACGCTAGAGCGTCCTTGGCGCGTCCTGTCGGACGCGCGGCGCTCTAGTGTCGGGCGAAATTGCCGGTCGACAATTGCCGCAACATTACAGTTCGCTTCCCAGCGCCTTTCCTGCTCAGAACCGAGAAAAGCTCCAAGGACGGATGCTGCTCAAGCAGGCCTGACCGATGCGAGTTCGATCGTCACCCGCGTCCCGGCAGCACTGCTCTCGATGCTGACCCCGCCGCCATGGTTTGCGGCGACTTGCTTGACGAGGCTGAGGCCGAGACCGGCGCCCCTGCTCTTCGGGGTGACGCGGTAGAAGGGCTCGAAAACCAGCTGCCGGTGTTCGGCCGGAATGCCCGGCCCTTCGTCGGCAACGCTGATCCGCCCCGCCCCAGAAGCCGAGACCGACACCGTGATCATGCCGCTGTTGCCGCCGTGGTCGATGGCGTTGCGTACCAAGTTGCTCACCGCCCGCGGCAGAGCGGAAGGGCTGCCCCGGCGTTCAAGGCTCTCCACCTTGCTTTGAAAGCAGATCTGGTAGCCGGCGGTGATCGCCAGCGGCGCGAGGTCCGCGACCACGGTGCGGGCGATGTCGACCAGATCAACTATTTCGTCGAGATCCGCCGCTTGGTCGTTGCGCTCGAAATCGAGCAATTGTTCGGCCGCCTCGGCCAGCCGCGCAACGTCGTCGAGCAGTCGCTGCCGCTCTCGGCCATCAGGCATGCCGTCGATGCGCGTCTGCATGATGGCGATCGGCGTCCTTAGCTCATGCGCCGCGTCTATCAGGAAGCGCTGGCGTTTGCGGAATTCAGTCTCCAGCCGCTCCAGCGCGCCGTTAAAGGCGGTCACCAATGGCGACACTTCCCGGGGAATGCCGTTCACAGGAAGGCGCGCGCCCTGCCGGAGCGGCTCGATCTCGGCCGCCTCGCGCGCAACGTCGCTGATCCCCCGGAGCGCACGTCCGACGATCCGCGGCACGGCGAGGAAGACAGCCGGCAGGGCGACCGCAAGCAGCGGTATGTAGATGGGATAGGTCTCAATCAGCATGGTCAGGAAGGTCGAACTCCTGCTCGGATTTCCACCATACATCACCCTGAAGGCGCCTAGCCGCGTTTCGATAGCGTCGATCGACGCGCTCTCCTCCGTCTCCCTGGCACCGCGAATGTCGCCCTCCTTGATGAGGCGGATATAGTCGGCAAGCCCGCGATAAGCCTCGGGGATCGCGCCGTATGAGACCGTCCGCCCATCCTGGTCCGCAACGATGAACCAGAGTCTTTCAGCTTCCGCCTTGAGCGACCTCAGACGCGGGCTGTCGATAATCACCAGCCTGCCGTCAGCCTCCCGCCCCAGCGCTTCGTCGAGCACCGCGGTAAGCTTATCCTCCGTGCCCACATTGGGCGAGAGGATCATCGCGCCGTAGACGCAGAGCCCGACGATGACAGCCGCCACCACGGCAACGAATACGAGACTCAGCTGCCAGCTGAGCCGCCACCAAAGCGACGGATTGGCGTATTGCGCCTTGGCCATCATTCTTCCTTCATGAGGTAACCGACGCCGCGGATATTATGGATCGCGACGCCGGCGCCGACATCGATCAGCCGCTTGCGCAGGCGCGAAATATGCGCGTCGAGTGCATTCGACTGGATTTCCTCCTCGTAGTTATAAACCGCCGCCTCCAGCGTCGAGCGCAGCACGGTCTGCTCCTTGCGCCTTGCGAGTGCCGCCAGCACCAGAAGTTCGCGCCGGGGCAGGTCCAGCGGCACGGCATCGACGGTGACACTCAGATGCAGCGGGTCGATCACCATCCGTCCGGCCGTGATCTTGAGTTCGGCCAGTTCGGGCGATCGCCGTAACACGGCCCTGAGCCGCGCCATCAGCTCTTCGACCAGGAACGGCTTGCCGAGATAGTCGTCCGCCCCGAGGTCGAGGCCTTCGATCCGCTCCTTCGGTTCGTTGCGCGCCGTCAGCACGATGATCGGCGTATCCTTTCCCGTCCGCCTGAGTTCCGGAATGAAACTCAGCCCCTCCCCGTCAGGCAGGCGCCGGTCGAGTAGAATCGCATCGTAGAGGTTCTGCCGCGTCAGCTCGACCGCATCGACCAGATGCACCGTGTGGTCGGTGACGATCCCATGTTTGCCGAGTGCAGCCGAGAGCGCCTCGGCCAACTCCCTCTCATCCTCTATCAACAGTATCCGCATCGCCCGTCCATTGTCTCGCTCTCCCCTCTGTCCGCCACAAGGGTTGCGGCAGCATTGCGGAGCTTGCAAGGCAGCCGGTCATGCTGTCGCAATTGTTGAGGTCCAGCACAAAGAATATTCGCGGCAGCTGGAGATCAAGATGATCCGACCTATCCTCCGTCTCCTGACGAGACACTTCCTCTCTGCCTTCATCCTTGCCGCGCTGCTCGCAGCCCCGCTCGTCATTCTGCACATGCTTCACGAAAAGACGGCATTCGAGAACGGCCTGCTGATGGACGTCCGATGATGCAGCGAGCGAACCTCAGGCGGTCTTACTGTCTGCCATGCAATAGGCCGAGAATGCCTGAAGATAGGCCTGCACCCTGGAACGGTTCTCCGCTGCCTCGACGGCCTTGAGCACGTCGGCCGGCTCCAGTTTCATCAGAGGAAGCCTAAGGAAAATATCGCCCGCGAACCGGTCGGTGATGGTCGCAAGAACGGTGCGAAGGCCCGCCAGCATGTCATCGCCGCGATGCGATGCGTGCAGCAGGGCGATCGGCTTGTGGACGATATCATCTCCTGACACGAGCCAATCGATCGCGTTCTTGAGGCCGCCCGGGATAGATCGGACATATTCCGGGCTGGCAATGATCACCCCGTCACTCTGAGCGATCACATCGATGAGATTCCGCACGACCTCCGGCAGAGATTCTCCCTCGAGGTCAGGCGAGAATACCGGCAACCGCCCCACGCCGTCGAAGATCGAAATCTCGATCTCACCTGGCGCAACGGCGCGGACAGCCTGCAGCATGGCCGTATTGGTGGAATTGCGCCGGGCGCTGCCGGATATTGCGAGAATCTTCATGATCCTACCAGGAATCGATCGATCATGGCTGTCAACGCAAAAGGCTACGCAGGCGCGATTGAGTAGCGCCAAAAAAGCGACTTTTGCTTGAACTGGCCGAGCCCCGCGTTAGCCTGGATGCTGCTGCCGAATCGGCTGGAATTACCCCTTGAGGAAATACACATGTCGGCTTTGATCGAGGCGCGGGGCGTCAGCAAACGCTTCCGGCAGCACAAGCGATTTCCGGGCCTGCTGGGCGCGCTGAAGACTCTGGTGACCAACGAATATACGGAGGTTCTGGCCGTTTCCGACATCGGTTTCGACATCGCGGCGGGCGAAGCCGTTGGCTATCTCGGCCCGAATGGCGCCGGCAAATCGACGATGATCAAGATGATGACCGGCATCCTGGTGCCGAGCGACGGCACGCTCTCGGTCCTCGGCCGGACACCGCATCTGCGGCGGATGGACAATGCCCGCGAGATCGGCGTCGTTTTCGGCCAGCGCAGCCAGCTGTGGTGGGACCTGCCGCTGGTCGACAGTTTTACCTTGCATCAGCGTATCTACGACATCCCCGTCGCGCGTTATGCGGATAATCTCCGACGCTTCAGCGAGTTACTGGACTTGACGCCCTTTCTCGACCGGGCGGTGCGCCAGCTCAGCCTCGGTCAGCGCATGCGCGCCGAGATCGTCATGTCGCTGCTGCACGACCCCAAGATCCTCTTTCTGGACGAGCCGACCATCGGGCTTGATGTGGTCGCCAAGGATGCCGTGCGGCGTTTTCTCTCCGAGATCAACCGTGAGCGCGGCGTCACCATCATCCTCACCACTCATGACCTGCAGGACATCGAATCCATCTGCCCGCGGCTGATCATGGTCGATCATAGCAGGCTCATCTTCGACGGTGAGTTGAAAAGCCTGCGCGCGGCATTGGGCTCGGCTCGGCGGCTGACACTCGAATTTGCCAGCGACCCCGGACCGCTGCCATTGCGCACCGCGGCTCTCGTCAGCGATGAAGGCTTGCGCAAGAACTATCTCATCGAGCGTGAAGACATCTCGCTGGTCGCAATCCTGTCGGAGGTCGGCAGCGGGCGCGGCCTCAAGGATGTGGCGCTGCAGGAGCCCGACATCGAAGAGGTCATCCGCACCTTCTACCAGCGGCGCAATGCCAAGGCTCTGGCATCATGAGCGCCTATTTCGCCTTCGCGCGCAGCTCCTTCCATTCGCAGCTCGCCTACCGCAACGAAGTATGGGCCAACATCTTCGGCAAACTCGTGCAGGTTTTCGCGCGGGTCGCCATCTGGCAGGCGGCCTATGCCGGCGTCAGCGCAATCGTGGTCGACGGCGTCTCCCTGCAGCAGATGGTGACCTATGCCCTGCTCGGCGGCGCGGTGATGGGCGCTACCCGCCCTGAAAGGATCATCGGCGAGATCGGCCGGTCGCTCAAAACAGGCGATATCGCGGTTTGGCTGCTCAAGCCCTTGTCCTATCCGCTCTATCTCTTCGCCAACGAATGCGGCAGCTTCGGTTATCGCCTGATGACCCAGGTCATTCCGACCATCGCCTTCACCGCGTTGTTTTACGGTATGCTGCCGCCGGCAAGCCTGTTCGATGGCCTGATGTTCATCGCCTTCTGGGCGCTATCCTTTACGCTGCTGTTCCTGATGTCGGCGCTCTTCGGCCTCGTCGCCTTCTGGCTGATGACGAGTTTCTCGCTGGACTGGATCCTGGGCGCCCTGCTGCAATTATTCTCGGGCCTGCTGATACCGTTCTGGTTCTTCCCCGAACCGCTGGCCACGATTGCCCGCCACCTGCCCTTCGCCTGGGTGGTCTATTATCCCAATGCGGTCTATCTCGGCAGGCTTTCCACGGCCGATGTCTGGCTCCATCTCGGCCTGGGCCTTGCCTGGGCCGCGTTGTTCCTTGCCGGCGTCCTCTGGCTGTGGCGCTGTGCCTCCGGCCGCATCACCGTGCAGGGAGGTTGATCGTGCTTGTTCATCACCTGCGGGTCCTTCCGCTGCTGGTCCGGATGCATGTCCGCTCCAAGATGGAATATCGCGGCGCTTTCTGGCTCGACCGTCTTGCGCAGATCCTTTCCTATGGCAGCGTCTTCGCCACCATCGGCATCCTGCTTGCCCGCTTCGACACCCTCGGCGGCTGGAGCTGGCCGGAGCTTGCGCTGCTGTTCAGCTTCCAGCTGCTCGCTTATTCGCTCGGCGCTGCGATGAGCTTCGTGCAGTTGCGCGAGCTCGAAGAACTGGTGCGGCTCGGCACTTACGACACACTGTTGGTCAAGCCTTTCAGCCCCTGGGCCTATCTGGTCTTTTCCGGCCTTAATATCGGCTATGCCGGCCACGTCATCCTCGCAGTGGCGCTGATGGCTTGGGCCGTTCTGTCCGTCGACTTCACCTGGTCGGTCTTGTCCGCGTCATTCTTCATTGCTGCGCTTATCAGCGCGACGCTGCTGACGGGTGCGCTCATCACCATGATCGGCGCCACGGCATTGATCTGGGTGCGGTCCAACCATCTGTTCTCGATCTTCTTCGGCTTTTGGGAATTGACGCGCTACCCGCTCAATATTTTTCCGGGCGGCATCCAGACCATCCTCATCACCGCGGTCCCGCTGGCTCTCAGCAGTTCGGTCCCCGTCGGCGCCCTGCTCGGCAAACCCATCCCGATCCTCGGGGACTGGGCCGGGCCTGCATCTCTTGTGGCCGGCCCGATCTGGGTGTTGATATCAATCGCCTACTGGCGGTATGCCACCGGCAAGTACCAGGGTGCCGGCGGCTGATCGAGCGGACCTCCCTCTATATCAGGATGCCTGCGACAACGATCTCGCGCGGACCTCGAGGAACGCAGCCGTCAGCTTGGCCAGTACGGGTGAGGTGCATGTACCGTTGGCGCCACCGATCGGGTCGACAATGTGGATCTGCCGGAGATCCTCCATGAATTCGTCCCATAGCGGCGGCCCGCCTTCTTCGAGAAGCTGCGCGCGAATGCTCAGTTCCTCGCTCACAGGCAGATGCCGCCGCCCCCAGGCGCCGATCATGGCAAAGACCGGCACGAGCTGGATCGCTGGTTCCATGAGGCTGTAGATCGCTTTCTGGCTGTGGCTCGGGTCGTCCCGCTTGCTGATGAATCCGAGCGAGAGCAGACGCTTCAGCCGGGCGGCCAGAATGTTGGAGGCAATCCCCTCCTCCGAATGGGTCAGAAGATCGCGGAAATGGCGGCGGTTGCCGAACATGATGTCCCTGATGATGATGAGGCTCCACCGATCGCCCAGCACTTCCATCGTCAGATTGATCGGGCAGCCCGACCGCAGTTCAATATCCACGAATTCTCTCCTTAAAACTGGTTGCAATATAGGATCGCTTATGCGACAGCGCAACTAGTTTCGGTCTGCAATCAGGTGGAGGAGAGCAGCATGTCCAAGGTGCGTGTCGCAGCATTTTCCCTTTCCGTGGATGGTTTCGGCGCCGGGCCGGAGCAAAGCATGACCGATCCGATGGGCAAGCGGGGAACGGAGATGTTCGAATGGTTTTTCCGCACCCGCACCTTCCGCGCGATGATCGGAAAGGACGGCGGTTCTGAAGGCGTCGACGAGGGTTATGCAGCCCGCGGTATGGCCAATTTCGGCGCCTTCATTCTCGGACGCAACATGTTCGGCCCTATCCGCGGCGATTGGCCGGATAATGCCTGGAAGGGCTGGTGGGGACCGAACCTGCCCTATCATGCACCGACCTATATCCTCACGCATTATCCCCGCGAACCGATCGTCATGGAGGGTGGCACGACGTTTCACTTCGTTACCGGCGGCGTCGAGGAAGCGCTTGACAAGGCGAAGGCCGCGGCCGGCGGCAAGGATGTGAAAATCGGCGGCGGCGTCAGCACCGTCCGTCAGTATCTGCAGGCCGGCCTGATCGACGAACTGCATTTCGCCATCTCGCCCGTCGTGCTCGGCAAGGGCGAGGCGATGTTTGCAGGCATCGATCTTCCGGCCCTCGGCTTTCGCGTCGCCGAGCATGTCGCAACCGAACACGCCACGCATATCGTGCTGGCGAAATAAACGAGCCCTTCGGGACTAGGACTCGACATCCATTCATCGAAGCCGAGGCGCCCTCCAATGACAGATGTTGAGGATGCCGCGCTTTCGGTTGCCGCCCCGTTGCGTCACCGCCGATAAGCATCAGCGCAGAGCCTCATCCTGAGGGGCTTCGAAGGACGAAGCGGGTCTGCCGCCGGGAACGTTATGCTCGGTCCTGGCCAAACCCAAGCCGTTCAAGGTAGGCGCAGAACATATCGGCCATGGCGTCGGCATAGGCGTCGATCTCGGCAAGGCTCCGCGGAGACTCCGAGAACTGCTTGCCCACCGTGCCGAGCGTCGTGGTGATCAAATCGCCGGCGAGCGCCCGGATCGCCTCCGGGGCGCAAGGCAGCACTTCCTGCATGAACACATCGACGATGCGGTCTCCCGATGCCCTCGCCGCCTGCGCCTCCGGTGCATCGCGATAAAGGGGCGCGGCATCATGGAGCGCCACGCGCATCGCTGCCTCGTCGCACTCCGAGCGAAGAAAGGCATGGACGAGGCGGCGCAGCCGTTCGAGCGGCGGCCCTTGCGCATCGGCGAGGATGCCGCCGAGCATGTCCGTCGTCTGCCGCCATTCGTCGCTCTGCAGCCGGAAGAGGATCGCTGCCTTGTTGGGGAAATATTGGTAGAGCGATCCGATGCTGACGCCTGCCCTTTCGGCCACCCGCGCCGTCGTGAAGCGCTGGGCGCCTTCCCGCGCCAAAACCTGAGCAGCGGCATCCAGGATCGCCGCCACGAGCTCGTTGGATCGGGCCTGCTTGGGCTGTTTTCGTGAGGAAATCCGGGCCCTTGGACGATCGATCATGGCGGCGCTCCGCAATGCGAATAGCAGATGCGACGAATTACTCGTATTTTTCGCTCCACACAAGAACCTGTCACCAAGGAGATTTTACATGACGACACTGACCACCGCCCCGCTGGTGCCCCTGCTCGACGGCCTGTTCGAGGAGGCTGAAGCGGCAACGAGCCCTGCAATGTCGGCCCTGTCGGGTGATGAGCGAATGCGCCTGATCGGCAGCAAGACCGAATATCTCGACCTTTACGGGCGCCTGAAGGATCTCTGGCTTCCCGTCTCCAGGGAGGCCGGCGTACTGCTCTACATGCTGGCGCGAAGCAGCCGCGCACGAACGATTGTCGAATTCGGCACATCCTTCGGCATCTCGACCCTCCATCTCGCAGCCGCGCTGCGCGACAATGGCGGCGGCCGGCTTATCACCAGCGAGTTCGAGCCGTCGAAGCTGGCTCGCGCCCGCGCCAACCTGACGGCCGGCGGCCTCATCGATCTCGTCGAGATCCGCGAAGGCGATGCCCTTGAGACCCTGAGCACGGATCTCCCGGAAACGATCGACCTGCTGTTCCTCGATGGCGCCAAGGCGCTCTATCGCGATATTCTGGAACTGGTGGAAGACCGCCTGAGGCCTGGCGCCCTCGTCATCGCCGACAATGCCGACCTCTGCCCGGAATATCTTGCCCGCGTACGCTCGCCCGCGGCCGGCTACCTCTCGACACCATTCGAAGAGGACATCGAGCTGTCGATGCGGGCCTGATGACGCCGGCTCGTTGCCCGGCCGAGCACGCGTGCCGGCCGGGCAACGGCCCGTTTCATTGTCGGGGCTTCACCGCTGTACAGCGCCGTAACGCAGCCCGTCGACCAGCAGGGACACCATGCGCCGCGCATGTTCGGACCCTTGGGCGTAGGCGTGCATGCTGAGGCTTGCGGCCGCATTCAAAAGATCCTCGGCGGCGATATCGGTGCGGACCTCGCCGGCGGCAGCGGCGGCGTCGAGAAGCGAGCGAAGGGCCGGCTGCAGCCGCTGCTGGAAATAGGCGGGCAAGGCATCGAAGGCTGGGTTGCCAGAGTGCAGGGCCGCCGCAAGCCCGCGCTTGGCCGCGATGAAATCCACGAAACGCTGCATCCATCTGGCTAGCGCTTCGCCCGGCGCATGTTCGGCGGCAAGGATCGGCGCGGCGTCGGCGCAGGCGTCGATTTCGCGGCGGAAGACGGCAACGACGAGGTCGGAACGCTCGGGAAAATGCCGATAGACGGTGCCGATGCCGACGCCGGCCTTCTCCGCAATCTCACGCACCGGGGCATCGACGCCGGAGGTCGCAAACACCGTCAATGCCGCCTGAAGCAGCCCGTCGAGATTGCGCTTGGCGTCGGCGCGCACACGCCTGTCCGCCCGTTCCCCGGGCTTCAATCCGTCCTCATGCTCATTTCTCTCATCGCTCATCATTCACTCACTTGCAAAACGGAACATTGTTCCGTATATAAACGGAATACGGTTCCGTTTATGCAAATTAACACAGCGCGACGGTGTTGGCCACATCGATGCGCACGAAGTTCGCCTCCCAATAAAAGGAACAGACCATGCAATACCGCACGCTTGGAAGAACCGGCATCAAGGTCAGCCCCTATTGCCTCGGCGCGATGATGTTTGGCGCCGCCGGCAATCCTGACCACGTAGATTCGCTCCGGATCATCCACAAAGCGCTCGATGCCGGCATCAACTTCATCGACACCGCCGATATCTACAGCCGCGGCGAATCCGAGGAGATCGTCGGCAAGGCGCTCAAGGGCCGGCGCGACGACGTCGTGCTCGCCACCAAGGCACATCTGCCGATGGGCGACGACCCGAACCGGCAGGGCAATTCACGCCGCTGGTTGACGCGGGCGATCGAGGATTCGCTCCGTCGCCTGCAGACCGACCATATCGATCTCTATCTGATCCATCGGCCGGCACCCGACACCGACATCGAGGAAACGCTATCGGCCCTCACCGACCTGATACGGGCGGGCAAGGTGCGCGCCGTGGGATCGTCGACCTTCCCCGTCTCGGAAATTGTCGAGGCGCAATGGGTTTCCGAGCGCCGCGGGCTGGCGCGCTTCCGCGCCGAGCAGCCGCCCTATTCGATCCTCAATCGCAGCATCGAACGCGAAGTGCTGCCCGCCTGCGAGCGTTACGGAATGGGCGCGATGGTGTGGAGCCCGCTGGCGATGGGCATGCTCACCGGCAAATACCGCAAGGGCGCCCCGCAACCCGACAGCGCCCGCGCCAAACGTTTCCCCAGGCAGATGAACGACGAGCGCCGGCTGGACGCGGTCGAACGGCTCATCTCGCTCGCGCAGCAGGCGGGGCTTTCGCTGGCGCACATGGCGATGGCCTTCACCATCGCCCATCCCGCCGTCACCTCGGCGATCATCGGCCCGCGCACGATGGAGCACTTCGACGATCTGCTTGCCGGCGCCGGGGTGAGCTTGACGGACGAAATCCTCGACCGGATCGACGCGATCGTCCCGCCCGGCACCGACACCGGCCCTTTGGAGGCGGCCTATAACCCACCTGCGGTAACACAGCCGAACCTGCGCCGCCGCCCGATAACGGAGCGCTTCGCCGCCTGACCGGCAGGGGGTGAGGCCCGGTCCTGCGAAGCAGGAGCGATCGATCCAGTGAATCGATCGCAGGGCCGAACGCCCTGAGCCATGCGAAGGGCCGGGCAGCGGCGACCCCCTTACCTCCCTCATTCCCGTGCTCGTCACAGGAAGAGAGCTTAAAGGCGTTTCTCAAAGAACGTGTCCGGGTATGGGTCGTCATTGAAACGGTCGATCTCACTCCAGCCAGTTCCGCGATAAAGCTGTGTTGCCTCGGGTAGCGCGCTATTCGTATCCAGACGCAGGAGCTTGATGGATAACTCGCGGGCGATGTTCTCGGCGGCCGTCATAAGGCGTGTTGCGAGCCCAAGGCCACGCGCGGACGGGGCGACCCAGAGCCTTTTGATCTCCGCGACCTCGCCGCCATTGCCCTTCAGCCCGACACAGCCGATCGGCAGGCCATCCGACATCGCCACCAGGAACGCACCGCGCGGACGGATCATATCCATGGCGTCAGGATCGCGAGAAAGCGATACATCGAAACCCTTCTCGAAGCGGCGTGCGAGTTCGCCATAGTATTCGCGGAGACAATAGCTGGCGTCCTCGTGCCGCGGGTCTTTCTCCTCGAGCACGATCTGCTCACGCCTCAGCGAAGAAGCGACGATATCCATGGCGCGCAGCAGTTCGTCCGGGCGGCGATGGCGCGCCAGAAACGATTTCGCCTGCGCATTGGAAAGCGCTTCATAAGCCTGAAACTCGCAACGGCCGGTTTCGGTCAGCCTGGCAACGCGGCGACGCGCGTCCTGAGGGTTCGGCACCGTCTCGATGAGACCCTCCTCTTCCAGACTGCGCAGCAGACGGCTCATCAGCCCCGAGTCGAGACCGAGATAATCGCGGATCACCGCAACATCCGTTTGTCCCCGGCCGATCGAATTGAGGACGCGGGCAGCACCCAACGGACGGCCGCGTCCGAGGAAAGACGTATCGAGAGCGCCGACTTCGGAGGTGACGGCACGGTTGAAGCGACGGACGCGAGAGACAGGATCGTAGGTCATATTGTCTGACTTTAGTCAGATAATTGATCCTGTCAATTCAAAGCATTCCAGGGGGCGTGCAAATGAGCCACGCATTCCCCGCCATCCGCCTTGCGCGCCACCATCCCCTCGCCTATGGGAATGACAGCACCCCCAAGGCCCCTCCCGTGTTCCGTTATGCCCTTCACGCCCTGATCGTTCTCATCCTGACGCTGCTGACGCAGATCGGCGGCATCGCCTATCTCGTAGCGCTGGCCGCATCGCGCGGCTGGGGCTTGCGGCGGCTTCCGGCAAAGTTTGCAATCTTTCTGCTTTGTTATGCCGGCGCCACCTTTACCGCGAGCCTCGCCGCGCCGATCTTCGGGCGGGTTCCCCTCTCCTGCGTCGCCGACGCTGCAGACAGGCTCGTGGTCCGCTCCCCGATCTATTGCCTACTGAACCGCAACTACGTCACCCCAGACGTGCGCGATCTGGCAAAGGCGCTTGCCGCCCACATTGACAAGGAATTCCCCGGAACCGTCACCGTCGCGCTGGATGCGAATTTCCCCTTCTTGAACGGCTTTCCGCTGCTGCCGCATCTGTCGCATGCCGATGGCAAAAAGCTAGACTTCGCCTATTATTACAAGGATGCCGACGGTGCCTTCCTGAATGGCGCCACCCGCTCCCCGATCGGCTACTTCGCCTTCGAGCAACCCGCCCCCGGCGACGAACTGCCATGCGAAGGGCGCAACGACTGGCTCACCACCCGCTGGAACTTCGATGCGCTGCAGCCTCTGTTTCCGGCCTATCGGATCGAGGAGCAGCGCACATCGGCAGCGATCGGCTGGCTGACGAGCGAAGGCGTTGCGCGCTTCGGCCTGCAGAAGATCTTCATCGAGCCGCATCTGAAGAACGCGCTCGGCATCACCGACAGCCATGTCCGCTTTCAAGGCTGCCGCGCAGCCCGCCACGATGACCATATTCATATCCAGGTCGAGTGATCCTCTCGCCCCGCCCAGTCCTTCGCCCTCCTCGGCACCCTCGTCGGCGCCTTTACCATCGCCATCGGCGTCGGCCCGCAAACCACGCTCGATTACATCACCCATGCCGTGATGATGCTGCTCCTGGTCACAGGCCTGGTCTGGCTGGTAAGGAACCGGAACACCTCTCCCTCGGGATAGGGATCGAGCACGAAGCCTATCTCAACGGCAGCTCGAAGCTTCGCTTCAGCGTCTCCATCGGCACGTCGGTCTTGACGCTGAGGACGCTCGGAATGCGCGTCAGGTGATCGGCCTGAAAACGCCAGTAGCTATGCAGATCGGCGGTGACGATCCGAAGCACGGCATCACATTCTCCTGTCGTCAGATAGCATTCCATCACCTCGGGAAACCGCCTGACGGCTTCGGCGAAGCGGAGCGTGACCTCAGCATCCTGGGTCTTGAACCAGACGCGGGCAAGAACCGTCAGTCCCGCCCCGACCTTTGCAGGGTCCAGCACGGCAACGTAGCGATCGATGATCCCAGCCTCTTCCAGCAACCGGACGCGACGCAGGCACGGTGACGGCGACAGCCCTACCTCCCTCGCCAGATCGACATTCGAAATACGCCCGTCACGCTGAAGTACGCGCAGGATATGGCGGTCGATCGGATCCAGGATGACTGGCATTTCATAGCTCCTATTCATGCTGGAATGGCATGATATGCCAAACTTTCGCAATTTTACAGATGCTTCGCAAGCTCATTGCGCAGAGCTTGGCCTATCGTTCCAGCATCGAGATGGAGATGGGTAAATGACGAAGATAGAGAAAATTGTGCTTTCTTATTCGGGTGGGCTGGATACCTCGATCATCCTCAAATGGTTGCAGGAAACCTACGGATGCGAGGTGGTGACGTTCACCGCCGATCTCGGCCAGGGCGAGGAGCTCGAGCCGGCGCGCGCCAAGGCGGAGATGTCAGGGGTCAAGGACATCCGTATCGTCGATCTGCGCGAGGAGTTCGTCAGCGACTTCGTCTTTCCGATGCTGCGGGCGAACGCGCTCTATGAGGGGCAGTACCTGCTGGGCAGTTCCATCGCACGGCCGCTGATTGCCAAGCATCTGGTCGGCATAGCCCGGGAGGTTGGCGCCGACGCCGTTGCCCACGGCGCGACCGGCAAGGGCAATGATCAGATCCGGTTCGAGCTGGCCGTCAATGCGCTCGACCCGTCGATTAAGGTCATTGCTCCCTGGCGCCAATGGAACATCCGCTCCCGCTTACAGCTTTCGGAATATGCCGAAAAGCATCGGATCCCGGTGCCCAGCGACAAGCGCGGCGAGGCGCCGTTCTCGATCGATGCCAACCTGCTGCACACCTCGACCGAAGGCAAGAGTCTCGAAAATCCGGCGGAGGTCGCGCCCGATCATGTCTATCAGCGCACGGTCGATCCCGTCGACGCTCCCGACACGCCTGAGATCATCACCGTTGGTTTCGAGAGGGGCGATCCGGTTTCGGTGAACGGCAAGGCCATGACGCCAGCCGCATTGCTGACCGAGCTCAATGGACTGGGCGGCCGGCACGGCGTCGGGCGGCTCGATCTGGTTGAAAACCGCTTCATCGGCATGAAGTCGAGGGGAATATACGAAACGCCGGGAGGCACGATCCTGCTCGCGGCCCATCGCGGCATTGAATCGATCACGCTCGACCGCGCCGCCGCCCATCTGAAGGATGAGATCATGCCCCGCTACGCCGAGCTGATCTACAACGGTTTCTGGTTCGCTCCCGAGCGGGAAATGCTGCAAGCCCTGATCGACCACAGCCAGGCTTTCGTCAGCGGCGAAGTGACGCTCAGGCTCTACAAGGGAAGCGCCTCGGTTATCTCCCGCGCCTCCCCCTGCTCCCTCTACTCCGCCGACCTCGTCACCTTCGAAGAAAGCACCATCGCCTTCGATCATCACGACGCGGAAGGTTTCATCAGGCTCAACGGATTGCGGCTCAGGAGCTGGGCCGCCCGCAACGGCAGATGACCGCCCGATCTTACGTCAGCCAGCGCACTCAACGCTCGACGCTCCAAACGCCTTTACTTCGACCGGAAGGAACCGGACGAAACGAGCGGTTCGGATCCCAATAAGCTGCGGGGGTCAATGGCCGGATAGGTCAATGCCCGCATTGACGGCATCTTCCCTCGCGGTTGGCCGTAGCAGTCCAGGCATCCATGGAGAAGCCCCGAATCCAATTTCAAACGATTTTAAAATAGCCACTCTGAAAGCTAATCGATTTTAATTTTATCGTTAAAATTTTCTTGTTGCAGCGCAAAAGAATTTAGACATTAATTTGTGCAGATGCTCAGTTTATTCGTTGGAGAACTCGCATGACTGTGACATTTCCGCTAACCGAAAAGCGCGACGCCGAGACATTGCTGAAACACTTGACGTCGCACAATCTCAGCGTTCCGGGAAACTGCGTCGTGTCGCTCAAGGCGCACGTCGCCCAGGTCTCATCCTCTCATACGACCGCGCTCGGCACCGCCCGTACCGCCTGGTAGTCCCGAGACGTCGAATTGCGGCAATCAAACTAGCCTCAGTCGTCGTAGACGACAGCAATCTTGTTTCCGGTGGGGTCGCGCACGTAGGCGGAATACCAGTTCGGCCCGTAGTGCGGACGTAGACCAGGCGCGCCGTCGTCCATTCCGCCGTTTGTCATAGCCGCATCGTAAAAAGCGTTCACCTCGGCATGGGACTTGGCCATGAAACCAACCATCGAGCCATTTCCGGCGCTCGCCGGTTCGCCGTTGAACGGCGTGCAAACCCACAGAACGAAACCGTCACCCTTCCCGCCTTCGGAATAGGCGCTCCATCCGGGAAATTCCCGATGTTTGCTCCAACCGATCGTTGCCAAAGTCGCATCATAGAAGCCATTCGATTTGGCGGAATCGATTGCACCGACTGTTGCGTAGACACTCATGATCTTCTCTTCCCTGCTGCAGGATCGGAAGAATCCATATCGCAAACATGTGAACACAACAAGAACATGCATTTGCATTTTCCGCGGAAGGTCAGCGACCAATCGCAGCGGATGGTTATTGCCGTGTCTGCAAAAATTCCTATTCTGGGCAGCGCCGATGGCGACAAAAACCTGAGGCTTCACGGCTATTTATGACAGGAAATTTGGATCATCATGACGACTGTGAGCCGCCCTGATCTCAGCGATATCCACCGTGGCGACTGGGTGGATCGCCGGTTGCCGGCCGCATGGCGGCCATATACGCGGTTGGCGCGGCTGGATCGCCCGGTCGGAATATGGCTGACGCTGTTCCCGTGCTGGGCCGCCCTTATCCAGGCATCGCACGGTCTCGGAGATCTCAGGCAATTGGCGATCTTCTCTCTCGGCGCTCTTCTGATGAGAAGCGCCGGTTCTACGGTCAACGACATCGCCGATCGGAAGTTTGATGGCCATGTCGAGCGGACCCGCTTTCGACCCTTGGCAAGCGGAGAGATCACCACGCTGCCGGCCTTTGTCTTCCTGGCCGTTGAACTCGCGCTGGCGGCTTCGCTTCTGTTTTTCCTGACGCCTTACACCCGCCTCATCGCGATATGTGTGCTGCCGCTCGTCTTTATCTATCCGCTCTGCAAGCGCTTCACCAACTGGCCGCAGGCCATCCTGGGCGCGGCGTTCAATTGGGGCATGCTGATGGCATGGGCCGAGGCTGCCGGGCATATCCCGGTCGGCGCCGTGCTGATGTGGGCCGGGGCCATCGCCTGGCAGATCGGCTATGATACGATCTATGCCTATGTCGATCTGAAGGACGACACCCGTCTTGGCCTGAAATCAACGGCAATCCTGTTCGGCCGGCACGGCAAGACCTTTATCGGCCTGTTCTATGCTCTGGCGGTCGGCGCGTGGTCGCTCGGGGGCTGGCTGTTGGAAATGTCGCCGCCTTATGCGATCGGAATGCTCCTGATCGGCGTCCATCTTGCCTGGCAGACCCGGCGGTTCGATCTTGCCCGCCCGGACATGAATTATCGCCTGTTTCTGGCGAATATCCTGACGGGGGTGCTGCTCGCCTGCACGGCGTTCGCGGGAACATGGTAAGCGGCTTGATGGATTTGAAAGATTGGACGCGGCACCGATGAGCTATCTCAAACACAGCGTGCTCGCCGCCGCCATCATGCTGACAGCAACGATGACATCCCTGGATCAGGCGCATGCGCAAGCATGCGAGCAGGAAAGCTTCGAAGAGGCGAAATACGTTGTCTGCACGCTGGAACCGGGCAAAGCCGACCTGCGATTGTTCTGGAAGAACGCCGATGGCGCCCCATACCGCGCGTTTTCAAGCCTAGCCGAAGCCGTTCGCGCCGAAGGGCGAACGCTGGCTTTCGCCGTCAACGCCGGGATGTACCGGGCCGATTTTTCGCCGATGGGACTCTATGTCGAGAACGGCAGGGAATTGAACCCCGCCAATACGACAGAGGCCGAAAGCTCCTCGGGTCAGGTGCCGAATTTTTATAAGAAGCCGAACGGCGTATTCTTTCTCGGTGAAACAGGCGCCGGGATACTCCCGACCGATGAATTTCTGAAACGCCGGCCCAAGGCGCGGTTCGCTACCCAGTCCGGCCCGATGCTTGTCATCGCCAACAAGCTGAACCCGATCTTCATCGTCGGCTCGACAGACCGGACCCGCCGCAGCGGTGTCGGAACCTGCGAGCGCGGCGCGGTTCGTTTCGCGATCAGCGAAGACAGGGTGAATTTCCACGATTTCGCACGGCTCTTCCGCGACCATCTGAAATGCCCGGATGCCTTGTTTCTCGATGGCGGACGCGGTGTCGGACTTTACAATCCTGACATGGGCCACAACGACTGGTCCTGGCACGGCGGCTACGGCCCTATCTTTGGGCTTGTCGAATAGCGCATGGGAGAGTTCGCCTTCATCAACGCCCGCGATCCCGTCAGCGGGCCTTTGCATCTGGCCGGAGGCGGAGCGACCGCTGTTCCCCGATACGCAAACAAAATCCGGAAGAGTCGCTTTGAAAAGCAATTGCGGCAATCGCCACGATCCTATGTCTTTCTTTGCGCGGCGATTCTAACGTCGATCGGCTGATCGATTGGAAGTCCCCAGGAGGAGATGAGTGTGAGTGATACAGCTTTGTTCTTTGATCTCGCCACGGTGCCGCAGGGTTCCAAAGCAAGATCAGTCGAGGTCGCAACGGCAGACAAGGTCGGCCGAACGGCTCTGAGCGTGACCTTCAATGAGCGCACGGCCCGAGGCACCCCGAATATCGACTACATCGACATGCCGACGTTTCTCGAACTGCCGATCGAGTTTGAGAACGGCGAGATTTCGGTCGACATCCTGGGCGAGCTCCGAGCAGATGCGCCCGACTACGCAAGAGCATTTGCAGGGATCGCCTACCGCATAACCGAAACCGGATTCGAAGCCGTTTACCTAAGACCTCTGAATGGTCTCCGGCTTGAGCCTCATCCTCCGCGCTCGCGTCGGGCCGTCCAGTATTTCTCCTATCCTGATTGGCGGTTCGAGCGTCTGCGCGAGCAATATCCAGACGGACGTTATGAGGCCGGAGCCGATATCAGACCCGGCGAATGGATAGAGTTGACTCTTCGGATTCAGGATCATCACGTCGCCGCGTCCGTAAACGGTGAGACGGTTCTGGAGATAACGAAGGCCAAGTCACCGCCTTCGGCCGGCCGCATCGGCCTGTTCGTCGACATCGGAACCCAAGCCTACTTCTCGAATTTGAGGATAAGCTCCTAGTTCACATGCTGATTCCATCGGTTTTGGGAGATGGGCCTTACTCAATCTGCTGCGGCAAAATGGGCGATCTGGTCGGCATGCGCCTTTGCGAAGGACGGGCGGGCCGTGGCACGCGCGACATAATCACGGCAGGCGGGATATTCCGCCAGCCCGTCGAACCGGTTGATGAGGCGCAGCACATCGGCCATGAGGATATCGGCAACGGAGAAGGTGCCCGCCAGCCATTCGCGCCCTGCCAGGACCGGCTCCATGTGCTTCAGCCGGTGGTGCTTGAGAAACGAGTCCATAAGCCCATATGCCGGCGCATCACCCGTGATGCCGGAGAAGATCAATATCGACCACGGCAGGCTTGCCGCCTCGACGGAATTCAGCGCCGCAAACAGCCATTCCAAAACTTCGGCGCGACCGCGCGGATCGGCAGGCATCAGCGCGTCGCTGCGATTGCCGAGATGCAGCAGGATGGCGCCGCTCTCGAAGATCGAGATGTCGCCATCGGTCAACCACGGCACCTGGCCGAAGGGCTGGTGCGCAAAATGCTCGGGCTTGCGGTCGCGGAAAGGCACGCTCTCGACGCGGTAAGGCAGGCCGCTCTCTTCCAGCGCCCAGCGCACACGCAGGTCGCGCACATAACCCCTGGGAGGCTCGGGAACCCAGTCGAACGTGGTGAGGGTAAGGTCGCCCATCCGGCATCTCCATTTTTTGTTTCACGGACAAAGGACGGACGAACGGCCCGCGTTTCGACATCACCGACAAATTCTTTCAATCGGGTGGTCAGGTCGCCGGCGAGGCCGGCAAGGGTTCGTCGATGTCTTCGGGTATGAAGCCGCCGGTTTGGCGTTTCCACAGGCGGGCAAACAGGCCATCCTGCTCGACCAGTTCGTCCGGCCTGCCCTCCTCCACGATGCGCCCGTGATCGAGCACGACGATCCGGTCCATTCTGGCAATGGTCGACAGGCGGTGGGCGATGGCGATCACCGTCTTTCCCTCCATGACGAGGTTCAGCCTTTCCTGGATGGCGGCTTCGGATTCGCTGTCGAGGGCAGAGGTCGCCTCGTCGAGGACCAGGATCGGCGCGTCCTTCAAGAGAACGCGGGCGATGGCCACGCGCTGGCGCTGGCCGCCTGACAGTTTGATACCGCGGTCGCCGACGAAGGCGTCATAGCCCTTGCGGCCTTCGCCGTCGGAAAGATCGGCGATGAAGGCATCGGCGCTGGCCATCTTCGCCACCGCTTCGATCTCGTCCGTCGTCGCCTCCGGCCGGCCGTAGCGGATATTGTCGCCGACCGAACGGTGCAGCAGCGCGACGTCCTGCGCGATGACGCCGATGGCTCGGCGAAGGCTTGCCTGCGTGACCGCGCGGATGTCCTGCCCGTCGATCAGGATAGCGCCGTCCTCTATGTCGTAAAAACGCAGCAGCAGGCTGACCAGCGTCGTCTTGCCAGCACCGGAGAGGCCGACGAGCCCTACCTTTTCGCCCGGCCGAACCATCAGCGACAGGTCATCGATGACAGGTTTGCCGGACTTGTAGGCGAAGCGGACGTTCTCGAAATGGATCCCCCCACGGCTGACCGTCAGTTCGGCCGCATCCGGCCGATCGGTGATGGTGGGCGGTGTTGTCATGACCGGCATGGCGTCCTTGATCGTGCCGAGCGCGCGGAAGATCTGTTGTCCCATTTGCAGGAAGGTGAAGGACCCTGCCGAGAGGCGTTGGAGGATGTAAACTGTTGCGGCGAAATCGCCCACGGTCAGGAATCGGTCAAACAGCCCCCAGAAACCAATGCCGAGCATGACGAGCCAGAGCACCATGTTGAGGCTGATGACGACGAGTTCGGTTGTCCGGTAGATGCGCTGTTCGTGGTGAAGCGTATCGACCCCCTTGGACATGATCTTTCTCAGCGCGCCTGCCTCGCTGTCTTCTGCTGCGAACTGCTTGACCATCTGGATGTTGCCGTAGATGTCCGTCAGGGCACCGGAGATAAGGCTGTTCTGCTTTGCCGAGCGGCGGGCGCGCTCCGTGAAATCCGGAACGACCTTGATTGCAAAGAGCACGTTGAAGGCAACCCAGACGATGACTGGCAGCGCAAGCTGCCAGGAGAGCGTGAGCAGAAGAACAACGGAGCCGATAATCTGAAGCAGAAAGCGCGGTGCCGTCTGGAACGCGATCAGGATCTGTTGCTGAACGGCATTGGCGACCTGACCGAGCCGGGATGCGACCTGGCCGGCGAAAAGATCATGGAAGAAGGCGAGGTCCTGCCGCTCGACCGCCTTGTGCCCCTGCCATTGAATCGCAACGGGCAGGCTGATGCCGATCGTATGCGAGTTGAGAATATTGGTGATGTAGAAAAGAACGGGCATCACGGGAAAAAGCAGAAAGGCGAGGACTGCCAGCAGCCGGAAATTATTGTCGACGAAGAGTTCCACGCCGTGTGTCGTCACTCCGTCGACAATGACCGAAAGACCCCAGATGATCGTAAGGTTGATGGCTTCGATGGCCATCGAGGTCAGCGCCATGGTGATGACGACGCCCCGAAACATCGCGATGAAGTGTAGGAGGACTGCCACGGGCCCTTTGGTGGGCATCGGCCGGTAGGGGATGTCGAGTGGCCGGATCAAGGTTTCGAAGGGACGATAGATAGCATCTGAAATCGACATGAGGCCGCTCGGATCAAAAATCGGGAGGAGGCGTGGACTCAGCTACGCTGGGTCGCAGAAAACCATCCTCCAGCCGCGAACTCAATTAGAAATTTCAGAAAATCCGCCAACAGGAGGTATTGGTTCGCAAGCGCTGGAAGCAGGCGGCGGCGAAAAGCGCCAATTGCGATCATCACGGGATTGGGGCAGGATGCGATCGTTGTGGTGCAGGATCGAACCGACGCTCATGCTGACGGGCTCATGTCATTGCGGCAAGGCAAGCTGGACACTTGAGGGTGATCCGGGCTCGATCACCGCCTGCAACTGCACGCTTTGCCGGCGCTACGGCACGCTATGGGCCTATGACTACGAAGGAGAGCGCATCGCTCTCACCGGTGAGACCGCCTCCTACACCCGCGCCGACAGGGACGAGCCGTCTCTCGAGATATTGTTCTGCCGATCCTGCGCCTGTGTCTTGAGCTGGCGCGGCCTCCGGCTTGGAAGGGATGGCCGCCGGCGCATGGCCGTCAACATGCGGCTTGCGCCGCCGGATCTCGTTCAGGATCTGCCTATCGATCATTTCGACGGCCTGGACACGTTTGAAGACCTTCCATCCAAGGAGCGCTGCGTGCGCGATCTCTGGTTCTGAGCCAACTGCGAGGATCGACACGCGGCCGGACCGCGGCAGATGCGAGCCCTGGTAAGAGATCGTCTTGCGCGAGACCACCTCAGCCGCGCCGCGCCGCCTCGATCGCCGCAATGTCGATCTTCCTCATGGTCATCATCGCGTCAAAAGCACGCTTTGCCTCGCCACTACCTGCCGAGAGCGCTTCGGAGAGGACGCGCGGCGTAATCTGCCAGGACACACCCCACTTGTCCTTGCACCAGCCGCACTCACTTTCCTGGCCAGCATTGCCGACGATGGCGTTCCAATAGCGATCGGTTTCTTCCTGATCGTCGGTTGCGATCTGAAAGGAGAAGGCTTCGTTGTGTTTGAACGCAGGACCGCCGTTCAGGCCGATGCAAGGAATACCCGCAACGGTGAATTCAACAACCAGAACGTCTCCCTGCTTGCCGTCAGGATAATCTCCCGGTGCACGAATGACGGCACCCACGGCGCTATCGGGAAAAGTCGCGGCATAGAAGCGGGCAGCCGCCTCAGCGTCTTTGTCGTACCATACGCAGATCGTGTTCTTTGCCATCACGCGGTCCTTTCGCTCTTCATTTCGCAATTCCCAGTGAAATAAGAGGCAAGCCGTCTTTCTCCAGCCCATGGAAGCGATTTGACGCTGGCAACTGCCGAACGCTGCTAAGTGGTCGAAGTGCCCGCTTCGGCCGACGGCAGAAGACCAAGCTTATCTAAATCGCATCAGTTGCGGTCATCATTGATCTGTCGCATCACTTAGCTGCTACAAGCACCCCTTCGGCTCTTAGTTCATCGAATTGTTGTATTCATCTAGGACAACACCAGTGATTTACCTGCTTCGCCATGGCGAGACCATTTGGAACACCTTAGGTCGGTTCCAGGGCCAAAAAGATTCACCGCTGACAGAGCGCGGCATCGTACAGGCCGAACAGATGGCGAAGCTTCTGAAAAAGGAAATAGCAGGGAGCGAACAATCTTTCCAACTCCATGTCAGCCCTCTCGGCAGAACGCAGGAGACTGCGGCTCGCATCGAACGTGTATTGCCGCTGACGGCTCGTCCGGAATCGCGGCTAATGGAGGTGACCGTCGGTTCTTGGGACGGCATGAGCAAGTTCGAGATCGACAACGAGTTTCCAGGAATGCTGGACGGGTCCAGCGCTTTTGATTGGTATTTCAAATCTCCAGACGGGGAGAGCTTCGATGCCGCCTGTGCGCGAGCAAAGGACTGGATCGCAGGCATACATGGACCGACAGTTGCGATTTCTCACGGGCTGTTTGGCAGATTGGTGCGTGGTGTATATGCCGGCCTTTCAAAGCAGGAAATGCTGGAATTGCCCGTTCCCCAAGACTGGTTTTATTGTCTTTGCGACGGTGAGTTCAGTCTGGTAAGCGGTTCGGCTGATATGATATCCGACGTGGTCGCTTAGGAAGGGTTCATCCCTGAGTGCCAGCCCGGCCGCCAATCCTGACTATAACGCGGCTCGATGCCAGAGATTGACGCCTCGACTTGCGAACATCGACCTTCATGCCCCTCAGAGTGAGTCTCTTTTGGTGCTGCATCACCGGTGGAGTCGACCCACCGGTGATAACTTAACGCGGCTAAGCCACAGGAAAATCATTGGGCAAACGCGTCGCATGGATGAGGTTCGATACGGCTCTAAAACATATCCCGCCCATCGCTGCGCGGATCGCCGGCCACGCGGTGCGGCTCGTAGAGGCCGCTCAGCGCTTTGCGCCGCCACGGCCGGGCAATATCGCCGTGATTGTCGTCAATATCGGCGAGCGATATCGCGGCCGTTCCATCCGCAGGGCATTGCGCCGCCCACCGGCCACCGGGAGCGACAATCCCGGAAGACACCGGATCGGCCAAACCGGGATGTGCCAGTATGGAGAAACTCACCCAGTACCTGTTGCTCGCCGCATACCCCTGCACCTCAGCGGCGAAGGAGGTATCATTGGCCGACGTCCCCCCAGTGGACGAAAACAGCACGCAGTGGACATCGAGCCGCTCGTATTCGGTGAAAATTTGAGGAAAGTTGCACTCCATGCCGAGCGCACAGCCGAAACGGATGCCGTCGACCTCGAAGGTCACGGGGATCGAACCCGGCGTGTACATGAAGGAGATCTTGGTGTTGGACAGCAGCCGCTCGTCGTAGCGCGTCACCAGTTCGCCGCGATCGGAGACGACATAAAGGCTGTTGTGCGGCCGGTGCGGCGGCGTCAGCGGATGCACCGAGCCGATGATCGCCCAGAGGCCGAGTTCGCGCGCCAGTCTGCGCGTTGTATCCAGCTCCTCACGCAACACGGCCCATTCGAACCGCCGCCAATCGGACGGCCCGATCTCTCTCGGCCCGATTTCCGACATGATGCGCTTGTTCGGCGATGATGTCGTTCCTTCGGGAAAGTGGATGAGCCGCGCCCCTGCCTCTCGCGCCTGCCGCATCAGCAGGCGCATCTCTTGGCCGCTCTGGCGAAGCTTGCCGGCATCGCGGGGATCGTCGGCATGGGTGGTCTGGGCCACGGCGAGACGCAAGCGTCTTGCCTCAGGCAGTGCATCGCTCGCCGAGCTGGGAAGAACATGCATGCGGGCGGCGGTGTAGGATTCACCCGTCTTGGCGGCGCGCGCACGCACCCGCCGCTTGAAATTTCCATTCTCAGTCATATCAGGGCCTCTCACGTTCCGGACTTCGTTCCCCAGCAACAGGCCCGAAACATCAGGACCAAGGATCACGACCCGAGACGAAAGTCCCTTTGCCTCCGGTTGAAGACCCTGCTGGGGAAGGTCCTGGGAGGTTCGGCGTTAGGCCACGCCGACACAAAGATGCCGAGACGGCCGCGATTCGTCAATTCGGGGAATGGCCGGGATCGGCAGGCGCCGAGGCGCCCTACGTCGGGCGGTCCACCTTATCCACGCGCCACGGCGGATCGGTGCGGTTAGATCCGGCGAAATAAAGGATGATGCGGTTACCGCCCGGGTCGAACAACTCCGCCTCGCGCCAGAGCCAACTCTTGTCCTCCGGTCCGCTTACGAAACAAAGACCTGCTTCGCTGAGACTGCCGACCAACTCGTCCAGCTTCTCGCACTCGAAATACACCGTGGTGCCGCCACCGCCGCCTTCACCCTGATGCAGGGAGAAGGTGCTGTCCCCGTCCGGGCAGACGAAGCGCGCATAGCGAGGACGGGCGTCGACGACGGGCTTGAGACCGAGAGCGCAGTAGAAGTTCCAGCCCGCATCGAGGTCAGGCATCGTAACGGTTACTTGATTCAGGCGCATGATCTACCTCCTCGGCTGAGTTCGCCCAAAACTGTGCGGCGGCTTGGCACCACGACACTCATAAAAACAAAGACCTGAAGCCGTCGCATGAATCAAATTCTAAGCGAGCAGTTTTAGTGTCATCGACACAAAACTCGTGTCAGACTGTGCAAGCCACGCACACGCCGGCGCACCGATCGAGAGGGCCGAAGCCATGCACAAGTTCACCGTATCAATCATTCGGCAAATCGAGGCCGACACTGCCGAGGAGGCCGCCTTGCTCCTGTATCAGGAACTATCAAGGGGACCGATCCCCGACCGCTACTCGGTCGTCGACGAGACGAAGGCTACCACGGAGGTGAAGCTCGACCGGGAAAAGGCCGACGAATTCGCCACCATCGATCACACCGCCGACCCCGGCAACTGGTAAGCCTCAGCTGACCCACTGGGACTGGCCGACATCCCATCGATAGCAGCCTTTGAAAAAACCTGATGGAATATGATCCGCATTACCCGACAATTCTGCCTGACCCGATCGCGCTTCCGCTTGTCTTCGTTTTGAACATCCTGATACCCGTTTCGGCCATCTTCATTGCCCGAAAGCTCCAGCGACGGAGATGGCTGCCGCACACATTCGCATTTCTATGGGTGTTCCTCTCGCCATTCACGCTCGCCATATTGACAATGCCGACGATGGCGCCAGGAGAAGAGGCTGGGCCTGGTAGCGGGATGATCCTGCTTCCATCTTGGGAGAAACACCGATCGTACTCGTCGTTTATGCTGTCATTCTCCTTTATCTGCGTCTAACGCGACAAACCTCCTTCGCGCCGCATTCGCCCTCCTGAGTTAGGAAAATCCGTGACCTCACCAATCAAAATAGCCGTCGCCGGCGCGAGCGGCCGCATGGGTCGTGCCATCCTGCCGCTGCTGGCGGCCGATCCGGATTTTGCGTTCGTCGGCGGCATCGGCCGTGAGGGCTCTGCAGGCGACGGGTTGATCGATCGTTCGGCCGCAATCGGAGCAGCCGACGTGATCCTGGATTTCACGACGGGACGTGCGGCCGCCGAACTTGTCGGCCTGTGCGCGTCGGCCGGCGGACCTGCCCTGGTGATCGGGGCGACGGGTTTCGAGCCGGATGAGCTCGAACGGATTGCAGAGGCCGCCCGCACGATTCCGATCCTGCGCTCCGGCAACTTCTCCATCGGCGTCAATATGCTGGTTGGCCTCGTCGCCCAGGCCGCGCGCGCCCTTCCCGCGCATGGCTGGGATATCGAAATCCTCGAAGCCCATCACAACAGGAAGATCGACGCGCCGTCCGGTACGGCGCTGATGCTCGGCGAAGCCGCCGCAGAGGGCCGCGGGGTTTCCCTCGCATCCGTCGAGCGGCGCGGGCGTGACGGCATCACCGGCGAGCGCCCGCCCGGCGAAATTGGCTTTGCCGTGCTGCGCGCCGGCGGGCTGGTCGGAGAACACAGCGTGCTCTTTGCCGCCGCCGAGGAGGTCGTGACGCTCTCGCATTCGGCTCTCGACCGCGGCATGTTCGCCCGCGGCGCGCTTGCCGCCGCCCGCTGGATCGCAGGGCGTGCACCCGGCGAATACGCCATGGGGGATGTGCTGGGTCTGGTGTGAGCAAGGGAAACAGGCTCACAGCATATCGAGGATTGCCGAGGCGACGACGACTTCGGTTCCAGCCAAGCCGACGGAGCAAAACAGCGTCGTATCGCCAGGCGATCCTCGCCCGGCCGCTTTCCCGGCCATGATATCGGCAAGGTCGGTCATGCGATGTTCATTGCCGGAGCCGGCCAGGAAAAAGGGCGAAGCATAGGCGCTCGTCTGTTCGGGAGAGTCCGTCGCGATCACGGCAGCGGCATCGGCGATATCCAGGCCGAGTTCGTATCCCTCATGCGTTTTCGGGCCGACGGTGTTGACGTGCACGCCGGGCTTCAAATCCCTGGCATGAATGACGGGCGTTCGGCTCGTCGTCGCGCAGATGACGATGTCGGCGTCATCGACGGCTTCAGAGGCGCTGCCTGCAGGCTCCACGTCAATACCCAAGGCGTGCTGCATCTCAGTTGCAAAGGCGGCGCGATTCCTCTCGTTTCGGCTATAGACGCGGGCGCGGTGCAGTTTTCGAACGGCGGCCGCCGCGGCAAGCTGGGTTCGCGCTTGCGCTCCGCTGCCAAGGATCCCGACGATGCTGGCGTCAGGCGCGCTGAGATGCCGGATGGCGAGCCCTCCGATCGCACCGGTTCTGAGGTTGCCGAGACGCTCTCCGAGAATAATACCCTTGAGCTTCGCGTCGTCGGCCGACCACACCGCGACGATCTGCGAATGCTCCGCCCCGTCGAATGTTTCATAGACCCGGAAGCCCGCAAGCGGTTTCTCGCCGAGGATGCCGCCGACGGTGAAGACGAGATCGCCTCGACCGGGAAACGAGACATGGTGCCGGGGTGGAGAGATCAGTCGATTGCCGGCCCTCGCGAGAAAAGCGGTCTCGAGCGCATCGATCGCGACCACCATCAGCGCGCCGCCGACCAGATCCTCGTCTTTCAGAATTTTCGTCACGGCCAAACCTCCAGCCCATGCCGGCATGCTGCAACCCCAACCCCACTTGAGGTCAATAGGTCTGGCAAGCCGACATGCGCTGAAACATCCGCGTGAGACCTAACCGACCAGACGGCGAGCCATCATGACGTCGTCGATCTCCCTGCCCTCCTCCAGAACCCCGCCGGGAATCCTGCCGATCTCGGAGAAGCCTTCCCGTTGATAGAATCGTATTGCCGCCGGGTTCTCCGCGCTGACGAAGAGTTCCAGTTGCAGAATGCCGGTATCGCGCGCGTGATCGGCCACCGCGCCGAGCAGCTTGCCGGCAAGGCCCGTTCCGCGCAGGCTCCTTCTGACGTAAACCATGATGATCGTCGCGCGATGGGCCATCTTGCTCGACCGCTGCCGAACCAGGCCGGTTATGCCGACGGGTTCGTCACCCTGAAAGGCGATGAAAACCGGCTCATTCAGGCGATTGCGCCACTCCTCGAGAGAAAGAGCCTCCCAGTCCTCGTAGCGGCTTGCAAAGAGGGACGGTTCGGTGCGAAGCGCTTCCAGACGGATGCGCCGGAAAGCCTCCACTTCGTCTGCCCTGACATGCCTGATCGTCGTGCCACTTCCATCCATCGGGACCTCCTGCGAGATGAGAGGTACTGTCAATACAGATGGCCTCAGCCGATGCAACCGGTGTCAGGAAGCTTCATAGTTCAGCATATGCTCGAAGTGACGAGATCGAACGGAAATCCGTCGTCTCAGGCGCCGGTCACTGCGCCGGACTCCCCAGCCGGCCACCCTTCCGGACGACCGGTTCGCCGGACGGGCCGACCACCGATTGATCGGCCGGCCTCGCTGCCGGTTCGCCAGTTGGCCCGACTACCGGTTCACGGGCTAGCCCGTCGACCGGCTGGCCGGTGGATCGGACGACCAGGGGATCGGCTGGCTGGACGGCGGACTGATCGGTTGTTGGCCCGGGCACCGGCTTGCCGGTTGTCCCCGGCACCGGCTGGCCGGTTGCCGCGTTCAACGGCTCAACGGTTGGTCGGGCCGTTGATCGCTCGGTTGGCCCGGCAACTGGCTCTTCAGTTGAGTCGGCCACCGATTGATCGGTTGGCTTGTCGATCGTGAACGGTACAACTTCACGGATGATGAAGAGAAGAACTATCCCGACCAACGTGCACGTCAGCGCGTAGAGAAGGAAATATTTCAGTGCATATCCCTCGCTGATTGGCAGCACCAACTTGACAATGGTGCAAATGATATTTCCGCATCATTGAACGATACTTGAGGCGAAGGCAATCATTTTCAACAAGAGCCGCAAAATTTCAAAAATGCACAGAACGGGATAAGGTAGTTATTGTAGATATTTAGGAAGCGCCTCCCCGATGCTCAATTTGTCTTGATGTCTCGGCAAGCCCAAGGAAGGCCCCGGAACCCAGATCCGAGATCTGCCAGGCGAAGACAGCCTCGGCGATATGGGCTAGATTGCGTGTGCCGGCAGCCTGCTTTCGAGGGTGACACCCTCCAGGATCGGTGGCGGCAGGGGGGATCCGCATGACGGCAATTGCATCTCTGTTTCAGGAAGCCGCCCGCCGTGCGGCAGGATTCCGGCAGGCAACGCCCGCCCGCCATATGCCCACCCACGACTACGCGGCCTCGCTAGCCTGTTTCGAAGAGCCGCTGCCGGCGGCCGGTTCCGATATGCTTGATGTCATCAGGCGTCTCTCGGACGGCGCCGAACCCGGGCTGCATGCAACCACTGGGCCGCGCTTTTTCGGCTGGGTCATCGGCGGCTCCCATCCGGTCGGCGTCGCGGCCGATTTCCTCACCAGCGCCTGGGGCCAGAACGCCGGAAACCATGCCGCCGCCCCGGCCGCAGCCGCGGTCGAGACCGTCGCGGCGAGATGGCTTTTCGATCTCCTGAAGCTGCCGGCCGAAAGCTCGGTCGGCTTCGTCACCGGCGCAACGGTGGCGAACTTTACCTGCCTTGCCGCCGCCCGCGGCGAGGTGCTGCGCCAGGTGGGCTGGGATGCCGATGCAAAGGGCCTGTTCGGAGCGCCTGAGATTACCGTGCTGATCGGCGACGACGCCCACACGACCGTCTTCTCCGCGCTTCAGTTCCTCGGCCTCGGGCATGATCGCGTGCTGCGCCTGCCCACCGACGCGATGGGACGGATAGACCCGGCCGCGCTGGCGGGCACGCTCGATACTGTCTCTGGACCCGTCATCGCCGTTCTCCAGGCGGGGCAGATCAATACTGGCGCCTTCGACGATTTCGCCGCCATCATCCCGCCGTTGAAGGCGAAAGGCGCCTGGGTGCATGTCGATGGCGCCTTTGGCCTCTGGGCGCAGGCATCAGCGAGGACCAGCCACCTCAGCCGCGGCATCGAAGCGGCCGACAGCTGGGCGACCGACGGCCACAAGTGGCTGCAGACGCCCTATGATTGCGGCTATGCCATCGTCCGCAACGAGCTCGCCCATCGCCGCGCCATGACGATCGCCGCGAGCTACCTGCCGCTCGCCGGCGAAGGCGAACGCGATCCCTCACACTACGTGCCCGAGCTTTCGAGACGGGCGCGCGGCTTTGCCACCTGGGCGATGCTGAAACATCTCGGCCGCGACGGCATCGCCGCCTTGATCGACCAGTGCTGCGCCTCAGCGCGGCTGGTTGCCGATCTCCTGTCGCAACAACCGGGCATCGCCATCCTGAACGAGGTGACGCTGAACCAGCTCGTCATCCGCTTCGGAGCCGACCTGCCCTCCGAAGAAGGCGACGCGTTGACCCGAAAGACGATCGAAAAGATCCAAGCTGACGGCATCATCTTCGCCGGCGGCGCCAAGTGGCGCGGCCGCGACGTGCTGCGCCTTTCCGTCACCAATTTCCAGACGACGTCAGATGAAGCCCAACTCGCCGCACAAAGCATCATCGCCGCGTTCAAGAGTGTGAGCCGAGGGTGATGCATCAACTCCCTTGGTTCGCCCGGACATGGAATTGTGCTATCGCCGGCCCTGTACACTTGAAGAGAGATCGAACGTGAAAAACGTCCTGTTCGTCTGCAGTCAGAACAAGCTTCGCAGCCCGACGGCCGAACAGGTCTTCGCAGGCTGGCCGGAGATCGAGGTCTCCTCGGCCGGCACCAACAACGATGCCGAAAACCCACTATCGAACGAGCTGATCGAATGGGCCGATATCGTCTTCGTCATGGAGAAGGCTCACCGTGCGAAAGTTCAGGGCAAGTACCGGTCAGCTCTCAAGGACAAGCGGTTGATCTGCCTTCATATTCCTGACGATTACGATTTCATGGATCCCGCGCTCGTGCAGCTGCTGAAGGCAAAGGTGCCTCGGCATCTCTAAGCTCGGTCATGCGACCGTAAAATCGCCGCCCCGAACAAGAAGGGGCGCGTGCCAATGGTGGCAACTTGCGCCGAGCTGCGGGGGCCGATGGTCAAACTTGTTGAGAGACATATTCCGGAAATTCGGCCGCACCGCGACTTAGGGCTTTCACCATCAACAGGCCGTCGTCGAAGTAGCCATTTCTCGCGTAGAACTGGTGCGTACGCTCTCTGCCCAGCACCATGGCGATGCGGATCACCGCGCATTCAGTCCGCTCCGCTTCCGCCTCGATCCACGCCATCATCTTGCTGCCGATGCCCTGACTGCGCACGGCGCTGTCTACCATCACATTGTCCGCCTCGATATACTTGCCGCACCACAACTGAGTGCCCGTCCAGAAACCCGACGCACCCACCATCCGTTCGTCGATGTATGCTGCTATGCAGCGGTAGTTGCTCTGTGCGAACATGGCTGAAAGTCGTTGGCAAACCACGGCCTGACTCAGGCGACTAACCTGGCTGTACAGCGGGAAAATTGCCATCGTCTGATCGAGGCCGACCAGCTCGCGGATGATCACTTCGTCGGACACAGCAGCCCCCTACCTCTCGGTCGCATGATAGTGCACGCGAACTCGGTCATGATCCATGGGCGTGAACGACTTACAGTAGACTGCCTGTCTTCCCATTGTAATCCGCTGCGCTTATAGCTCCCCGCCCGTTCCGATCGCACAAGGAGGATAGCCATGAACGCCAATGATGTCGCCGCCCATTGGGAGAGCAATGCCGAGACCTGGACGATCTATAGCCGCGCCGGCTACGACAAATATCGCGACGCGCTGAACACACCGGCCTTTCTGAAGATGCTGCCGCCGGTGGCAGACCTTGCCGGACTCGATCTCGGCTGCGGCGAAGGTTCCAACACCCGCGCCGTCGCCAGCCTCGGTGCCCGCATGACCGGTCTCGACATCGCGCCGACCTTTATTCGTTATGCCCGCGAGACCGAGACGAAAGCGCCGCTCGGCATCGACTACGTGCTCGGCGACGGCCAGGGCATCGATTTCCCGGAGGCGAGTTTCGATTTCGTCACCGCCTTCATGTCGATGATGGACATGGCCGACCAGCGCCAGGTGCTGAAGGAGATCCACCGCGTCCTGAAATCGGGCGGTTTCCTGCAGTTTTCGATCCTGCACCCCTGCTTTGTGCCGCCGACGCGCCGCAATATCCGTGACGAGGCCGGCAAGCCCGTCGCGGTTGAAATCGCCGATTATTTCGACGAGAGCGACGGCCGGGTCGAGCGCTGGATCTTTTCCTCCATCCCCAAGGAAGAACGGGCGACGCTGACGCCGTTCGCCATTCCGCGTTTTCACCGGACGCTGTCGACCTGGGTGTCGATGATCGTCGAGGCGGGGCTGACGATCGAAGCTTTCGGCGAGCCCATTGCGTCAGTCGAGGTGGCGCTCGCCGAGCCAATGGTCGCCGATACCCGCATCGCGCCGATCTTCCTCCACATCAGGGCGCGCAAGGCGTAGGGCCTGTTTTCCCGCCGCCACCGAGGTTTGTAAGGAGGGTGAGTTCTCACCCAACATCATCGTCGCACGGCGACCACCGAACTGGCGCGATAGCGCGACAGCTGGACCCGGTTGGATTGGTTGCCGCCGAACAGGTAGACGTATTGCCGGCGCTGGTCGATGTGATCGAACAGGCTCACATGAAAACGCCGGCCGGTGCGGATCACCACGACATCCCCTCGCCTGGCGGAGCGGACGCCGACTGGCTTGCCGAAATTCTTCCAGGACGCCGCCATGTTGGGGTTGGGCGGCGGCTGCCGCGAAGATCGCTTGGCGACAAAGGCCAGGAATGCGCCGCACCACGACACCCGGCGCGGATTGATGCCGAGGAACGAGATGGAGCGTTCATGCATACTTTTGTATCGGGACGCCGTGCCGAGCATGTCCGCCTCACAGGGCACGGCAAGCGCCGTGAGGACGATGACGAGAATAACTTTCATAGTTACCCACCATTGTTTGTATAATTTCGAAGATCCGAAATGTGGCGAAGAATAAAACAGGCGCGGCAACGTAGATGCGAATTATGGCATGATTTAGAAACAACTAATACTGGCATTTTGGCGGCAGAAATTTGTCCGAAACGAGGCGTCGACCGCCGCTAGCGAGCCTCTCTCTATGACCGGACACGGCCACAGAAAACTCCGAAACGGCCTATTATGCCGGTGCCACAGGCTGCAGTACGCCGTCCAAACCGGGTTCACACAAATGGAGATGGATCGCGCCTCAACTGCTTGAGCGGCAAGAACATTTCCCAAGGGCGGACCACCGCGCGCAAACTTAGGTTATCGCCCGCAGCAGTTATATTTATGAGGATCACTCACAATACTTCGACGTGACGGAAAATACATTGCGCTCGCTCCATTCGTCGGCGAAGGCCGGGCTTACTTACGGCCGGTCGCGGACCATAACGACTTTCGGACAGCAGACGGACGGTGCGGCATATCAACCGGGGGGTTGCACCGGTTCGGGCTGGCCCATGTGGGCAGGATCAGCGGCAAGCGCCCTGGTGACCAGGAGTGCGGCACCGATAACCGGGACGGCCATCCCATACGAAAAACGGATGCCGAAATGTTCGGCAACGAAACCGAGCAGCGGCGGCCCGGCGAAAAACACGAGAAACGTCGTCTGCGCCAGCGCCGCAACATTGACCGGCGCGGACCGATCCGTGCGTCGGGCAGCAGCCGAGATGGCAAGCGGATAGACGGAAGAACAGCCGATACCTGTTAGGCCAAAGCCTGCGAGCGCGACAACAGGATGCGTCGCCGTCGCAACCATGACGAGGCCGATGGTCGCGATCCCGAGGAGGGTTATCGCGACCGGGCGTGGATTGAAGCGGTCGATGACAGGATCCATGCCGAGCCGGCCGATGGCGATGAACAGGGAGAAAATCGTCACGCCGAGCCCGCCGATGAAGGGTTCGACTGCGAATACGTCACGCATATAGATCGCCGACCAATCGACGCTCGCGCCTTCGGCGAGAAGGGGAGCTGCGCCGATCAGGCAAAGGGGCAGCAGCCCGATCGTCGGAAAAGCGATGGGCGGACTATCTCCCGGGTGCGCGTCCTGCCGCGGGGGCGCGTTCTCGATCCCGGCGAAAACGATCGACCCCGCAATCAAGACGGTGACGAGGATGATCAAGCTATGCAGTTCGATGGAGACGGCAGCCTGCCGCATGCCGGCGGCAACAAGGGCGGTGATGCAGAAGCCGAGGCTCCACATGCCGTGAGCCCGACTCATGATGCGGTACCCAAGCAGCGCCTCACGGCGATCGGTTTCGATATTGGCGTTGATCTCGAACGCGCCGGTGAAAATGCCGGCAATGAAGAACAATGGCACCGCCAGGAGAGCTGAAGGCATCCAGGGGATCAGCGCGAAAAACAGCGCCGCACCGTAGACGGTGACGAAAGCCGTGGTGCGCGCACCGAGCCTCTCGATCAACCTCACCGAGAACGTCAACCCGCAGAGAACTCCGGAGGACATGACAGCGAGCAAAAGGCCCAGCTCTCCCTCGGTCAGGTTGAACTTGACCTGAAGGTCGGGCAACCGCGAAACAAACGCGCCTAAGGAAAGGGCCACGGCAAACTGGATGAAGAAAATGCGGTGGTGCGGCTTCATCTCGACACTCTGCTCCGATTGGAGCGGGATCGAAGCAGAGCGATCCCGCAGATAGCCGGACTTTCCGACGAAATGGCGCTAGAACAGGGTGATTTTAGGCCGGGTCGGCCTAAAATCTGAATCCTGTTCTACATTATGTAGTTAGAGCATGATGTCGTCCGAAAACCGCTCACACTTTTCGGCATCATGCTCTAGCTCAAAAGCGGCGTTCTCAGGATTATCAACCACCCTTGCTGACAGCCCCTGTCAGCATCATGCAGCCGCCGCTGATTTCACGGGTGCTTGGCGGCCGCTGGTGTTTCTGTGACGCGCAGCTGCTCCGCCCACATCCACCTCCCTTTCTCAGAAAAATTCGCATTCACCTCAATTTACTTGCCATTCTGCAATCGGCATATGTTTGTGCCCATAGGCAAGCGGCACGAGAGGGGAACTATGGCGACGACGCATATAAACAATACGGGTCACGTGCCGGCTGGAAGGGCTTTGTCGGACCGGTCGTCGGCGCGGTGATCGGCTTTGCCATGATGCCGGGCATTGCGCAGGCGGAATCCTTTTCGAAGCTTGAAAAGCAGGGCTATGCCGTCGGTAAACTCACCAAAGGCAAGGCCGGCGGCTACGGCTGGGTCATCTCGAACAGCAATAAGCGGTTCTTCTGCCGGCTGAATGCCAGCCTGGCTTATGTCAACAAAAAGGAGATGGTCAGCATCACGTCGTCTGGACGGCTCATCAAGGTGGACCGTGCCACGTTCGAGACGAAGATCGGCGGCCCTGACCCGTCGATACCGCAATGGAGCGATCTTCAATCCGGCCGCGTCAAGCCTGATGACGTTGGGAGTTGCACGCCTGTTCGCTGACTGCCTAGAGCTTGATGCCGAAAGTGTGAGCGGTTTTGGGACGACATCATGCTCTAACTATTTAATTTGGAACAGGATTCAGATTTTAGGCCGAACAGGCCTAAAATCATCCTGTTCTGGAGTATCGCGGGGAGCGCGACAAAGTGTTTCGAGTTTGCCCCGCTCCCCGAATTGAACACACAACGCTAGACCGGCTGAAGCAGGATGTGTCGCTTCTTGCCGACCGACAGCCGGATCACGCCGTCCTGAACGTCGAAGTCGCCAAGCTGCATTGCCTCGTCGCTCACGCTGCCGCCGTTCACCCGCACACCGCCACCGCCGATCAACCGACGTGCTTCGCTTTTCGACTTGGCGAGCCCGGCAACGACCATGGCGTCGACAAGCGGAAAATCACCGCGAAGGCTATCGGGGAGCCTGACCGTCGGAAGACCCGCCGGCACCTCACCCGCTTCGAAGATGCGCCGGGAAGTTTCGGAAGCTTGTACTGCCGCATCGGCCCCGTGGCACAGGCGCGTGATCTGGTCGGCAAGGATCTTTTTTGCTTCGTTGATCTCGGAATCCCGAAGCACTTCAAGGCGTGCAATTTCGTCTAAGGGCAACTCGGTGAACAGCCTGAGGAAACGCCCCACATCGGCATCCCCGGTGTTTCTCCAGAATTGCCAGAACTCATAGGGCGACAGCCGATCGGCGTTTAGCCAAACTGCCCCCGAAACGCTCTTGCCCATCTTCGCGCCCGATGACGTCGTTAGCAGCGGGGCAGTCAATCCAAACAGGGTGCGTCCACCGATCCGCCGCCCAAATTCGACGCCGCTGACAATATTGCCCCACTGGTCGGAGCCACCCAGTTGAAGCAGGCAGCCGCGGCTTTCTGCGAGAACATGGAAGTCGTAGGCTTGCATGACCATGTAGTTGAATTCCAGCAATGACAGCGATTGCTCTCGTTCCAACCGTTGGCGCACGCTCTCCGATGTGAGCATCCGGTTGACTGAAAAATGCGGCCCGATATCGCGCAGGAAATCGAGATAGTTGAGCCCGCCCAACCAGTCGGCATTATTGACCATGACGGCATCTGTCGGACCGTCCCCGAAAGCGAGGAAGCGCTCGAAGACCCGCCGGATGCCGATCAGGTTTTTCATGATCTGCTCTTCGCTGAGAAAAGGACGCGACGTGTCGCGGAAGCTCGGATCGCCCAGGCGGCTTGTTGCACCGCCGAGCAACGCAATGGGTTTGTTACCCGTCTTCTGGAACCACCGGAGCATCATGATCGGAATGAGATGCCCGACATGCAGGCTGTCGGCGGTGAGATCAAATCCGTTATAGGCGGTGCCGGCTCCTGAACAAAGCCAGCTGTCGAGTGCTCCTAAGTCGGTGCATTGATGCAGGAAGCCGCGCTCGCTCAAAGTGCGAAGAAAGTCGGATCTAGGTCCGGTAGGCTGAGAGGATAGTTTCACGAGGGTCTCCATTTGGGCCGATGAGGCCGGAGACCTTCTGTTGACACACGTGCCGCCGACCGTGCGGCGTCTCGAGTGTCAGGAATATGACCTTGCGCCGCTCTCTCTATGTGAGCAGCGAGTAATAGAAGCTCGAAAGGGTCCGGGCGCAGGTCATGCACCCTTATTATCATGCGAAAGCGCAATCACAAGAGGATGCGAACGAGGTTTGAACGGATCGTAACGCCACCCTTCCGCGCCCGCCGCCTCCGCCCCTCATAAAAAAATTAGCACCCGCATCAATTTGCTTGCCGTTCCGCAATGCGGCATATGTTTGTGCTCATTGGCAAATGGCATGAGCGGGGAACCATGACGTCGACGCATATGGATAAGACGGGGGATGGCGCCGGCCGGAAGGGTTTTGTCGGATTGGTCATCGGCGCGGTCGGCGTCGTCTATGGCGATATCGGCACCAGCCCGCTCTATGCCCTTCGCGAGGCGCTGAGGCCCTTCGCCGCCGATGGCGTACACGAAGCCGAGGTCATCGGCCTGATTTCGCTGATGGTCTGGACGCTGACGATCATCGTAACCTTCAAATATGTGCTCTTCCTTCTCAGGGCGGACAATGACGGCGAAGGCGGCACGCTCTCGCTTCTCGCCCTCCTGATGAAGAAGATGGGGCGAAACGTGCCGGTGCTCTTCTTCGCCGGGCTGATCGGCGCCGCCCTCTTCATCGGCGACGCGATGATCACGCCTGCCTTGTCGGTCATGTCGGCACTCGAAGGCCTGAAATTGATCACACCCGCCTTTGCCGAATACGTCCCGCTTGCGTCGGCGGCGATCATGATCGTTCTGTTCGCTGTCCAGTCGAGGGGAACAGCCGCCGTCTCCAAGCTTTTCGGGCCGATCACGGTGTTGTGGTTTCTGGCCATGGCGGCAGGCGGCGTGATCCATATCGGCGACGACTGGAGGATTCTGGCCGCACTCAATCCGCTCACCGCGCTCTCGTTCCTCGCCCATGCCGGCAGCGTCGGCCTCATCGTGCTTGGCGCCGTCTTTCTGACGGTGACGGGTGCCGAAGCGCTTTATGCCGATCTCGGGCATTTCGGGCGCCGCCCGATCCAGATGGCATGGTTCGTGCTCGTTTTTCCCGCACTGCTCCTGAACTATCTCGGCCAAGGCGCGCTCGTTCTCGCCCATCCGGAAGCCGCCACCAATCCGTTCTTTCTGATGTATCCCGACTGGGCCTTGCTGCCGGTGGTTATCCTGGCGACGATGGCAACGATCATCGCCAGCCAGGCGGTGATCACAGGCGCATTTTCGCTGGCCCGCTCGGCTGTTCACCTCGGCTTCCTGCCGAGGCTCAGGATCAAGTTCACGTCGGAGACCAACACCGGCCAGATCTACGTGCCGAGCGTCAATCTTCTGCTGCTGGTCGGCGTCTTGATGCTGATCTCTTCCTTCGGCGATTCCGAGTCGCTGGCGACGGCCTATGGCATCTCGGTGACCGGAACCATGGTCATCTCGACCATGCTGGCCTTCCAGTTTCTCCGGGCCGTCTGGGGCTACTCCTTGGTGGTTGCCGCCGTCCTGCTGCTGCCGCTCTTCATCATCGAAGTCCTGTTCCTGGCGGCGAACCTCTTGAAGATCCACGATGGCGGCTGGGTGCCGGTCGCCCTTGCGCTGGCGATCATGATCATGATGTGGACATGGACCCGAGGCCAGGCCTATCTGAAGAGACTGCGCGCCAACAACGAGATCCCGCTCGATTCCTTCATCAGGTCGATCGAGCGAAAGTCGGACCATTCGCCCGTCACCGTTCCGGGAACGGCGGTCTTCCTGACCAGCGTCCCGGATCGCACCCCGAACGTCCTGCTCCACAATCTGAAACACAACCACGTGCTCCACGAACAGAACGTCATCCTGACCGTCTGGACCGAGGACGAACCTTACGTCCCCGACAGCCGCCGCATCAAGATCAGCCAGCTCTCGCCGCGTTTCGTGCGCCTCGACATCACTTTCGGCTTCATGGACGACCCCGACGTCACCAGGGCGCTAGCTCTCTGCCGGGAAAGCGGCTTCAAGTTCGAGATCATGAAGACGTCGTTCTATCTCGGCCGTAGGAACCTCGTCAGGACGCCGAATACCGGGCTGCCCGGCTGGCAGGAGCGCATATTCGTGGTGCTGGAAGGCTTCGCAATCGATCCGTCCGACTATTTCAACCTGCCGTCCAACCGCGTCGTCGAACTCGGCGAACAGATCGCCATTTAGGGCAGGACCTTCAGGCCGTGGCTTACATCCGCCTCGATATCGCAATGCGTTGAAGATGATGTCAAAGGCACGAGGCGCTGAACCTCACGCCTTGGCCGAGATCGCGCTCAGTTCCTCGAGGTCGAGATCCCGTTCCAGCTCCAGCAGCGTCTCGTCGTCGATCTCGCCGGCGCGGTGGAGGCGGATGAGTTCCCGACGCCCGATGGCAACCGCTTCGAGAATGACGTCGAAATGCGCATGCAGCACCGGCATATATTGCTCAGTTTTCTCGGCGTAGTCGACGATCGACGTGGCCCGGCGCTGGTAGCGCTCCAGCAATTGCGGGTGGATGAGTTTTCCCTCCGCGTCGTAGGCCAGGTTCTGGACGACCTCAACCTGCGCCTGCGCCATGGCGGCTTCGGCCTGGCTCATCGTCAGCCGCGCCCGTTCCGACTCCGGCTCCACCAGCCGCGCCCAGGCGATCACCCGCCCCAATGTCGTGCCCTGGATGAGCACGGTTCCGAGGATCACGGCGAAGGACGTGACGAGAATGAAGTCACGGCCCGGAAATCCCTCGGGCAAGCTCAGCGCCAAAGCGAGTGTCACCACGCCGCGCACGCCCGCCCAGCTGAGAACGGTGGCGCCGCCGACGCCGAGCGGTCGGGCTTGTGCGAACCCGAGCGCTGCACAGAATCTGACGGCGAAATCGCAGGCGAAGACCCAGGCGAAACGCGCCAGAACGAGTGCGACGAGGATCGCCAGCATCGGCAGTCCCATCGTCGCGATCACGGTGGTAAGGCCGCCGCCGCGTTCGACGACATCCCGAAGCGACAGCCCGATCAGGATGAACACCGCCGCTTCCATCAGGAAGATCATCACCGTCCAGAACGAGGTGCCGCGCATGCGCATCGCGGCGGATAGCACGGTGTGCTGGTGCCAACTCATGATCAGACCCGCGGTCACGGTGGCGATGACGCCGGAAACATGCAGTTGCTCTCCGGCGAGATAGGCAATCCAGCCGAGCAGCACCGAGGCTGCGATGATGAGATATTCGTCGCCGAGAAGCCGGACGAGCTTGAACCACGCCGTTCCCACGACGATGCCGACGACTGCGCCGCCGAGCGCCAGCACGAGGAAGCTGCCACCCGCCTCCGCCGCGCTGAAGGCGCCTGTTGCGGCGGCGGCAACGGCGAAGCGGAAGAGAACCAGGCCGCTCGCATCGTTGAGCAGGCTCTCGCCTTCCAGCAGAATCTGAAGCCGCCGCGGCAGCCTGACGCGCTGCAGCACGGCACGCGCCGCAACCGCATCCGGCGGCGCAACGATCGCACCAAGGGCTGCGCAAGCTGCCCAGGGGATCGATGGAAAGATGAGATGGGCGACGACGGCGACGACCGCGCAAGTGAACAACACCGCGCCGACGGCAAGCGAGGCGATGCCGATCACATGCCGCCGCAACCGCGCCACCGCAATGGACCAGGCGCCGTCCATCAACAACGGCGGCAGGAAGATGACGAGCACCAGCTCCGGATCGACTGATATCGCCGGCAACCCTGGTACAAAGGCCAGCAAGGCGCCCCCAGTCAGCAGCGCGACGGACGGCGGCAGTCCGAGCCGGTGGGCGGCATAGTGCAGCGCGATGATCGCCAGAAACATCGCGATGACGAGCTCGAATAAGTGGGTTGGTTCCATGTGCCTCTGCCCCGGCTCAGCAACGAATTTCGGATACCTTCTGCATAATTCAAATCTGGAGACGTTTCAAAGAATTATACAACAATTCAAAGCGTTACCCTGCATTTTCGCGACGAACCCCAGTGGACAGCTTAGAGCAAGCCGTCCGTGTGCTAGCATCGGCAGAATACGCTTTCTCGTCAATGCGCCGGACGGAATCGCCGCTTCGGGACCGCAGCCCACTGTCTCGGCAGACATCTGACGCCGATGATCGCGTTGCCGTCGATCCTTGCCTGGATTTAATTGGAGTTTCCTGCGCATCCTCCTTAAATCATGCGTCTGAGGCAAAGGAAGACAGATGAAGAGGCGGACCCTTGTGCTTGGAGGTGTGGCCATTGTCGCATCATCCGTGGCTGCGGTGGCGATCTGGCCGCGGCGGCATGTCACTATTGCCGCCAGGACATTCGACTGGAAGGGAACGGATTTCGTAAGCGGCGGCACAAAGTCGGTTATCTTGGAAAAGCTGCCTGAGCCGCTCTTCCGTACCAGTCCGAATTGCGTTGTGACCGTCGCCCAGACCCTTGGCCCCTGCCATGTCAACAATGTCCCGGCCCGTCAGGACGTCTCGGAAGGAAAGGCCGGGCTGCCTTTGCGGTTGGCCGTTCGGATCGTCCACGCGGCAGATTGCCGGCCGGTCGAAAATGCCGATATCGAAATCTGGCATACCGATCACCGGGGCATCTATTCCGGCCGCGAGGCTGCGGAGATGTGCACTTTCGGCGATGCCGAGGCGGTCAGCGGTCTTGCCTTCCGCGGCCGCCAGCTGACGGATGCCAAGGGGCAGGCAAGTTTTTTGACGGCCTATCCCGGATGGTACAAGGGCCGCACGCCGCATGTTCACTGCCGTATCCTCGTCGAGGGCAAGGAGCTTCTCGTCAGCCAGATCTATTTCGACGATGTGCTGAGCGATATCATCTATGGCGAGCATCCCGACTATCTCGGGCGCCCTGCCCGCGATACGCGCAACGACGAGGACGGCCTCATCCCGCAGGATGCGGCCGACCACATGTTCGATTTCGAAAAGCTCGATAGCGGCGTGCTGTCCGCCACCATCACCATCGGCCTCTCTGCCTGAGCGCGGCAGCGGCGGGGTTGCGCACCCTCGATCACGACGACCTCTCCGGCCGTGGAACCCGACACGAGGAAAGCGTCAATGTCGGCATGTCGGTCGGAGACTATATGCCCGCATACCATTCATAACCGCGATCCTCCCAGAAGCCGCCATTGCCGCCGTAGAGCTGGCCGAGATCGGCGACGGCTTCGATGCCGGTCAGGTATTTTGCCTGCTTGTAGCCGAGCTGGCGCTCGACCCGGAGCCGGAGCGGCGCGCCATGGGCAACTTCGAGATCGCGGCCGTTCATGGTGTGGGCAAGGATCGTCTGGGGGTGAAACGCATCGACGAGATCGATGCTTTCGTAATACCAGCCGCTGCCGTCGAGCGTCTTTTCATATTCGTCGGCGCAGTGGAAGACGATGTAGCGGGCTTCGGGTTTCAGGCCCGCCGCCTGCAGCAGCGCGCCGAGCGGCACGCCGGTCCATTTGCCGATCGCGCTCCAGCCCTCGACGCAGTCATGCCTTGTGATCTGCGTGCGGGCCGGCAGGGCTTTCAGCTCCGCCAGCGACAATTGCATCGGCTTGTCGACCAGTCCGCCGACCTCGAGCTTCCAGCCCGAAAACCGCTGGTTCATCCAGTCGATATAGCGGGCATTATCAGGCATGCTGGTGCCGTTGGCGCGGAAGGTCGGCGAGATATCGGCTTCGGTGAATTCGCGGGCGAGCGCGTCGTCGCCGAGCAGGAAGCGCTGCGTCTTCATGCTGAGGCCTTCGGCGATCTTCAGCACCGATTTCGTCCGATCGTTTTCGACGAGGGCATCGCAGCCGGCAAGCCCCAGCGCCGATGCCGTCATAGTCGCGCCGATCAGGAAGCGACGCCTGGTGATGATGCGGCTCATGACTTTCCTCCCTGCCCGATGTGGTAATAGCCTGTGACCATCGAGCGCAGATTGTTGAACACGCCCGAGACCAGCACCATCGCCACATGCACCGCGACGAAGGCGACGAGCGAGAAGGCGGTCAGGAAATGCAGCGTGCGGGCCGATTGCCGGCCGCCGAACAGATCGAGCAGCCAGGGGGCGACCGCGTTGAAGCCCGGCGACATGGTAAGCCCTGTCCCGATCATCAGCGGCAACAGCACGAAGATCACGGCGACATAGGCGAGTTTCTGCAGCGTATTATAGTGGCGGGCCTCGGCCCCCTTGGGAAAGCGCAGCCGGGCGTGACTGACGATCTCATGGCCGAGATGCGAAGGCTTCAGCTCTTCGGCCGCCGGCAGCAGATCGCGGCGGAAATGCCGGCTGACGAAACCATAGGCGAGATAGATGAAGCCGTTGATGACGAACAGCCAGGCAAAGAAGAAATGCCAGCGCCGGCCCGATGCAAGATCCTGGTAGCTCGGCAAGGTCAGCCAGTTCGGAAAACCGCGCACCGCGGCCTCGCCGTCGACATTCGAAACCCCGAGAATGCCCGTCGTGTCGAAACTCAATCCGCCGATGCGCGTCACGCCCTTCAGCGCATCGCCTTCCTGTTCCGCCTCCATGGAAATGAAAGACGGATCGTCGTCGGCGCCGTACTGGCCCCAATAGAGCGCCGGATGGGCGTTGAATATCTGCAGACCGCTGTACAGCAGCACCGTCATGCACAGCACATTCACCCAGTGCGACAGGCGCACCAGCAGGCCATGGCGGTAGAAGAGCGTGCGTCCGCTCGCCATGCCGGCATCGGTCGTGGCCATTGTGGTTCCTCCGGATCGGCGTGAAAGGTCTTCGCGAGAAAGGACGCGGCCGCCGGCCAAATAGTTTCAGCGGCCGCGGCTAACGCTTACTTCATCGCGTCGCAGGCCTTCATCATCGTGTCCTTCTTCATCGTGTCCTTCTCCATGCCGGCATTGTGCATGCAGTCGGCCTTGGTGCTGCCGGTCGCCATTGCGTCCTTCGACATCGCATCCTTGGACATGGCGTCCTTCGACATCGTGTCGGTCTTCATGCTGTCTTTCTTCATGGCATCGCTGCTTTCGGCGCTGGCGGCGCCGGCAAGCGACAGGCCGATGACGAAGGTGCAGGCGGCAAGGCTGGAAAGGATCTTGGTCATGAGGGTCTCCTCGGATCGATTGACATGTCCGCCGGCACCCGCCGACGGCTCACAGTCCTGAATTCGATCCCCTTGCGAAGGCGGTTACAGCCTCACGCTTATGTGATAGCGCTACAGCGCCGCGCGTCTTTTGGAGACGTGCTAAGGACGCTGTACACTTTGGATTGCCGCCGGAAGATTTTTTGAACCCGCCTGTAACCAAAGCGTCATCCACCCGAATGATATTGCAGACGACATGACGAGCGCCCATTCGGAACAAGCACTGAAGATGCTGATGCTTCTTTCCCTCGACGGGGACGAGGCAGCCTATCGGCGTCTGCTCGTGACGTTGCGAACCCTGCTCGTCGGTTATTATGGCGGGCGGATCGGCACTACCGCGAAATCCGACACGGAAGATCTCGTGCAGGAGACGTTGCTGGCGCTGCATTCGCGCCGGGCGACTTATGACAGGGAGCGGCCGTTCACCGCATGGTTCTTCTCGATTGCCCGCTACAAGCTGATCGACCACCATCGAAAGCATGGCAGCCGGTATAAAGCGGAAATGGAGCTGAACGAGGAGATCGAAGACGACTTCAGGGAGGATGCGATTGCAGCGCGCATGGATGTCGAACGGCTGTTGAACGGCCTGCCGCAGCACCAGCAGGAGCTGATCCGTCAGGTCAAGCTCGAGGGGCAGTCGGTGGCCGACACAGCAAGCCGCACCGGACAGTCGGAATCGGCGGTCAAGGTCGGCGTTCACAGGGGCATCAAGGCGCTGGCGGCAAGATTGCGAGGTGGGATGTGAGAGAGACTGAGGACGTGATCGACAGCCTTGTCCGGGATCTGAAGCCGGTGCCGAGACATGCGCTCGAACGCCGCTTCGCGCTCGCCATCCTGCCTGCCCTGACAGTCTCGCTGCTGCTGATGCTTATCGTCCTCGGCCTGCGCACCGATATGGCGCAGGCGCTGATGCTGCCGGTCTTCTGGATCAAGTCCGCCTACAATGCCTTGCTTGCAATCGCCGCCTTCACAGCCGTTTACCGCCTGTCCCGGCCGGATGGCTCGGAGGGCCGCTTTTTCGGGATTGCCGCGGCCATCATACTCGCCCTCGCCGTCATGGCGGTCATCCAGCTCGCTTTGTCACCGGCCGCAAGCTATCCCGTGCTGGTGCTTGGATCTTCCGCCCTGCATTGCCCGCTGCTGATCTTTGCTTTTGCCATGCCGATCCTGATCGCAAATACCTGGGTTCTCCGTGGCGGCGCCCCGAGCAACCTCGGCATCACAGGCTTCATCGCCGGCATTGCCGCCGGCGCATCCGGCGCCTGGGTCTATTCCTGGTTCTGCACAGAAAACGGCCTGCCTTTCGTCACCCTCTGGTATTCGCTCGGCATCCTCTTGACCGGCGCAATCGGCGCGCTGCTCGGCCCCCGCCTCCTGCGCTGGTAGCACCGGCTATTTGAGGCACCGCGCCACTAGAGCCTTTCCGGGTTAGATTGAAGCATTCTGTTGGCTCAAACGGAGTCGGATGGTCGACCGGCCGGCGCGTGTCGTAGCCCGGCTCTACGGCCAAGCCGGCCGGTCGATCAGCCGGCCCGTTTCAGCCAACCCTCCCGCAGATTTGCCCGGCAAATCTGCAAGACTTTAGAATCGCCGGACGCACCTCTTGCTTCGCATGGCGAAGCCGTGCGGCCGGTGGGCCGGGCATCTTTCCGTCAGGGCAAAGGCGATCGGCTCGGACGTACCAAGGGGTATGCTCTTCACCAATCGCCTTTGCCCTGACGAAAACCTGCTCCGGCAGAATGCTTCAATCTAACCCGGAAAGGCTCTAATCCTTCATCCGGCATGAAACCAGATGCAGCATTCCTGCGTACTAGTCAGGGGATGAGTGTTGCGTACCCCCTGGATCGGAAAACACAGGTAGCGAGGAATGACGGCATGGTCAGGAAAGAAGGCGTAGCCCACCTCACCCGGCAAGCCGCGGAACTGGGGCTGGCCAGGCTGATGATGAGGCTGCCTGCGACGCGGGCAACGATCAGAGCCGTTGCGGCGAGCCAGCCTCATTTTTATGAATTATGCGGCGCCTACGGCGAAGCCTGCGCCGTCCTCGATCGCATGCGCCGGGATAGATCGACCGATCCCGCAATCATCACCGAATACGAGATCATCTGCGCGGAAATCGAAGTCGACGTCATCAGGATCCTGCTCGGCGATCAATGAGACTTCGCAAATGCTGGTCGGACTGCCGCCGCGATAATGCAACGCCATTTGCCGCCGGCATCCCTATCAGCTCAGCAGGTCATCCACATGGATGGAAACGCTCAACGTATCCGTGTCGAAATGCAGCGAAGTCCCGTCGGAGATCTTGTAGTGGAAGGTGTCGCTGACATCTCCGCTGAGCCCGGCGAGCTTTGCCGCGTCGGCCGTATAGGTGTAATCGCCGTCACTGTCGACATGGATGGTGCCGTATTGGCCGGTCAGTGTCACGCCGTCCTTGTCGACGAATTGGCCGTCGAAGCGGCGAAGCAGCAGGGTTCCATTGGCCGAGCTGTCGTTTTCGAGGAGATTGCCATAATGGGCGGCGTCCAGGTCGGAGGAGATTTTCAGGCTGTCATGGGTTGCGACAAGCGCAGGCGCCGTGTCGGTGTGCGTCACATCGCCGACCGCGAGACTATCGCTGCTCGCAAGCAGCGTCGCCTGGGCCTCGTCGAGCGTCGTGTTGTTACTGACGGGAAAGGTGTTCGCGGCGATGATGGCGGGGGAGATGCTGTAGGGCGTAACATCGCTGGCGATGACATTGTCGTGGAAGGAGCCGGATGCCGGCCTGTCGACCTTCAGCGCCGCTGAGGACAGGTCATCGAAAACGTTGCCGTAGATATTGATATCTTCGCGAACGTAACTGGTCGTGCCGGAGGCGCTGACCACCACGCCCCATACGCCATCGTGGATATAGTTGCCGGATATATCGTAGTCCCGCGTATTGCCCTGGTCGCCGAGACCGACGGCATAGGACCAGCTGTAGCCGCCATAGCCTGAAATATCGTTGTCGTGGATAGCGACGTTGGTGCCTGCTTGTGCGCCGATCCCGAAGCCGCCACCGATAATCGCGTTGTCCTCGACCAAGGCATTTACGGGCCGAACGAGCGCGATGACACCCTTCGGCGTAGCAGCGCCCGTCTGGTCGAGGTAATTGCCGCTGATCACGATATTGCTGCTGTCATTCATCTGGACGGCATCTGCCGCGGTGCCATGGGCATTGGTGACGGTGTTGTTGAGAAACTTGACGCCGTTGACTTTTTCGATCCAGACGCCGTCGCCGTTGACGTCGTTGATCGTGCTGTTTTCGATGGTGATGTTCGAGCCGGTCCGGAAGGTGATCGAACCTGACTTGCCTGCCAGTCCGGTGTGATCGACCTCGACGTTGCGGACCGTCCAGTTCGAAACATATCCGCCATAGATGGCTGCACCGCCGGTGTCCGAGATCTTGATGTTCTCGATGACGATGTTCGATGCATAAAGGCTATGGATGCCATCATTGGGGCTATGGATGACTGGCGCATCGCCGACCCCGTAGCTGCCGATGGTGATCGGGGCACTCACCGTGCCGGAATATTTCAGGTCGAGCTGGTCGTTGAACACGCTTCCGGCGGCGAGCAGCACGCTGTCGCCCGGCTGCAGTTTCAAGTTTTCCACCGCCCAGAACGACGAAAACGGCGCGTCCTCGCTCGTTCCGCTGTTGCCGTTGGAGCCTATCGCTGGATTCACATAATAGATTGTCATATCGCCTTGTTCTCGAATTACCCTCGCAGCCGTCTGAATCGGCTGCGACGCGTGGATCGGATGCGGTCGGGGCTAAAGGCCATGTCAAAAGGCCTTCGATATTGCCCTCACGACGGTTGGCGGACCCTATGGGCCTGCCTTGGTCCCGAGAACGCCTGGCGGAGGCGATATCCTGGAAATGACAACTTATACGAAAACAATCTACTAAATAACGACCGAAAGGTGAATGAACGATAATCGTACCCCTCGGCGACGTATGGTCGCAGAGGTGAGACGTCCCGTTTCAGGTCAGTCGCAAGCCGGAAAGGTTCAGGCCGCATTGCAGCCCCTTACCCTCACCCGGCGGCAGCCGGATGAGGGACACTGCGGAGCCATTTGATGGCGAGAGCAACGCTTCCCCGGGGGATCCACGCCTCCCGGAAGGAACGCCTTCCGGCATAGCGCCGCTCCCGGCACCCTCACCTCAGCTTAGCAAGCCATCCAGGTGGATGAAGACGGTCAGCGTATCCCCGTCGCTATGATGCGAGCTTCCATCGTTGATCCCGTAGCTGAACGACTCGCTCACATGTCCGCTATGGTCAGGGAGCTTCGTTTCATCGAGCGTGTAGGCATAGTTGCCTTCCCGGTCCACATGGATGTCGCCATATTCCCCGGTCAGCGTCAGGCCGTGCTTGCCGACGGTTTCGTCCCCGAAACGCCGAAGCACCAGGGTGTCGTTATCCGAGCTGTCGTTTTCGAGGAGATTGCCGCGATGGGCGTCGCCCGTATCGGTGAAGATCTTCAAATTGTCATGGACGGCAACAACCGCCGGATCCGCGGAGGCCTCCGTGACTGCCGCGGTCTTCGCAACCGGGCTTGCCAGTGCCGTCTCGACATTGGCGACCGTATGGTTGCCTTTGACCGTGAAGGTATGCGCGTCGGCAATGGCCGGCGATATGCTGGTGGCCTTGGTGCCGGTCTCGATCGTATTGCTGTAGAAGGAGCCGGATGCCGGCCTGTCGACCTTCAGCGCCGCCTGCGAGAGGTCGTCGAAGACGTTGTCGTGGACCTTGATATTCGTGCGGGTATAGCTGGCGCCACTGGGGCCACTGACGGCAACGCCCCATGCGCCGTCATGAATATGGTTGCCTGAAATATCATAGTCCCGCGCATTGCCCTGGTCGCCGAGACCGACGGCGAAGGACCAGCTGTAACCGTGATATCCGGATATGTCGTTGTCGCGGATGGCGACGTTCTTGCCAGCGGGCGCGCTGATGCCGAAGCCGCCGCCGGTGAGCACATTGTCCTCGACCACGGCATTCGTGGCCCGCACCAGCGCGATCACGCCCTTGGGGCTGCTGGCATGCGTCTGATCGAGATGATTGCCCTTGATCAGAATATTGCTGCTGTCGTTCACTTGCACCGCATCGGCCGTCGAACCGTTCGCGGTGGTGACGGTGTTGTTGAGAAGCTTGACGCCGTTGACCTTTTCGATCCAGAAGCCGTCGCCTTTGACGCCGGATATCTTGCTGTCTTCGACCGTGACGTTCTTGCTGCTCCGGAAGGTGACGGCGCCTGCGTTTTCCGACAATCCCGTCTTGGCGACCTCGACGTCGCGGACCGTCCAGTTCGTGACACTGCCGCCATAGATGCCCGAACCGCCGACATTCGATATCTTCAGGTTCTCAATGACGATGTTCGAGGCATAGAGACTGTGGATGCCGTCGCCGCTGCTGTGGATGACGGGTGCCGCACCCGTCCCGTAACTGCCGATCTTGATCGGCGCACTCTCGCTGCCGGAATATTTGATATCGAACTGCTCGTTGAACACGCTGCCCTTGGCAAGAAGCACGCTGTCGCCGGGTTTCAGTTTCAAGGATTCCACTTTGGACAAAGTCGCAAAAGCCGAGTTCTGGCCCGTTCCACCGTTGCGGTCGGAGCCAGTCGCTGAGTTCACATAGTAGACTGTCATATCGCCATGTTGCCCTGTTCGTCGGATCGCTAAGTCGCCGCCGGAATCGCCCAGGATCGGCCGATCGGATGCGGCGGGGGCAACCGGCCACGGCAAGAAGGCGATAAGATGTTGTCAATGGGGCAGCGGGCGAGTTCGCGCGCCTCATTCCACAGGCAATTGCCTGGTGTGACCAAAGTTACAACTTGGGCCGAGAAATCGGCGACTTCGAGGTGAATAAATCGCGGCGTGTTTGCGCGTACGTCGCCTTCAGTCTGTGCGTCATGTGATTCTTGCCTTCGCTTGCGCTCAGGGGGTGAGGAGCGCCAGCGACGAACGCCTTGAGCGTAAGCGAAAGGCGCACTCCAAGGTGAAACCCTACCCCCTCGCCCTCAAAGCCGAGGTCAGCGGCAACCATGTCGCAGCGATAGGGAGACCTCAGGCCCTACAGCGCCGCGCGTCTTTTCAGACGCGCAAAGGACGCTGTAGCACTTTGAATTGCTGCATAATTTTATCCTTAAATCGATCCCGATTTAAGGAATTATGCAGTAGCCGCTTCGGCCTTGATCTTCGGCTTCAGCAGGATGATGAGAAGCAAGCCGGCGATGATGAGTGCCGCGCCTTCGAGGTGATAGCGTTGCAACTGCTCGCCGAGGATCAGATAGGCGAGCACGGCGATGAAGATGGTCTGAATGTAGAGGAGGACGCCAGCCCGAGCCGCCCCCAGCGCCTCGATGCTACGATTGAAGAGGTAGTACATGACCGCCCCGCCAGGGATCGCAACATAGGCGAGCGCGATGAGCCCGTTGCCGTTGAGCGTCGAGCGTTCGTCTGAGAATAGCTCGGACAGGTAGAAGGGCAGCGCCGTCAGCACCGCCGCACCGAGCAGCAGCACCAGGAGCGCAAGGCGATTCAAATCGAATTTCGCGCGGCGGAGCAGGACGGTATAGAGACTGAAACAGAACGCGCCGGCGACGATCCACAGTTCACCCGGGTTGAAGTCGAGCCGCATCAGCGCGGCCGGACTGCCCTTGATGATGATGACCACGATCCCGAGAAAGGCCAAGATCGATCCGATCACCTGCCAGCGTCCCATCGGCTCGGCCAGCATCAAGCGGGCAAGGATCATGGTGATGATCGGAATCAGGGCGATGATGATGCCGGCAGTGGTGGCATCGGCATGTTCGAGGCCGACAAAAATCATGCCCTGGCAGATCGCCAGTCCCACACCGCCAATCGCAAGCAGTTCGAGGGCGCGAGCCCGCACCAGCGCGACCATGTCGCCGAAATGCCGGCGCACGATCGGCATCAGGATCGCGAAGGCGATCAGCACGCGCCAGAAGCAGAGCGCCCAGGGCGGCATCTCCGAAGAAACCCATTTCGCGGCGATATAGACGCCTGCCGACAGCAGCCAGCAGAGAACACCCACGGAATAGGCGGCGGCAAGCGAATTGCCTGCCGCCTGTTCCGTCCCGACCGTGTCGCGATGGACCGCCAAGACATTCATTGCCATGGCTGAGTTATGCCACAGTTTCCATGGGCTGCACAGATGAGGCGGCGGCGCTCCGCCCGTTGCGGATGTCTCCTTCGGGCCGATCAGGACGGTCGCCGTGATGATGTGACCCGCCCGGAAGATTTAGACGGCCAGCCTCTACCCTCTCGCCCGCAAAGCAGAGGTCAGCGGCAGCCGTGTCGCCGCAAGTGCCGGCAACGCGCCGCCGATTATGCCGATGGCAAGCCCCAGCAGGCCGGCGGTGAGCGCCACGTCGGTGGTGACGTCGAGCTGGAAGGCCATCTTGGTGTTGTTGGCGCCCATCGTGCTGGCCTGCCAGCCGTTGAAGGCGAGCCATGAGGCGAGGATGCCGAGGGCGACGCCTGATATCGAGAGAGCCACGGCCTCGACCCAGGTGGCAGTGAAGGCCGGCAGGCGGCCGAAGCCGAGCAGGCGGAGCGTGGCGATCTCTATCGCGCGGTCGGAGACCGAGCTCATCATCGTATTCAAAGCGCCGGCGGTTGCCCCGACCGCCATCAAGAGCGCCAGCGGCCAGCCGAACAGGCGGATGAGGCTCGCGGTACGCTCAGATTGCGCGACATAGAGATCGGCCTCGGAGAGGGCGGTGAGCGGCGCACCGGGAAATGCGGAGAGATGCTCCTGCAACACAGACAACCCGCCTGCCCCATCGAGACGCACGCGCAGGCTCTGCACCTGTCCCTGCCGGTCGAAGGCCGATTGCACTGCCTCCAGATCCGCCCAGATCTCGGATTCGAAGGCGCTGCCGCCAGAGGTGAAATGCCCGACGACCGTCCAGTCCACAGCGCCGAGCCGCACCTTGTCGCCGACGGCAAAGCCGGAGAATTCATCGGCGATGCGGGCGCCGACGACGATCTCGCGGGCGCCCGGCGAAAACAGCCGACCCGCCGATATCGCGGCGCGCTCGCGCAAGCCTGGGCCGCCCGCATCCTTGCCGCGCAGCGACAACGTCTGCTCCGCGCTGTCGCTGGCCCTGACGACATCGACGGCAACGACGATCTCGCGCGACAGTGCTAGGCCGCCCGCGGCATTCCCCGCCACGCCGATCTCGCCGGTCGTGGCCGCAAGGCTGCGGATCGTTTCGGCCGGCACATCCGAGCCCGTCTCCTGGTTGGTGCCGCCGCCGAGGATGACGGCGATGCCGGGCGAACCCGCGCCTTGAAGTGCTGCCTCAAAGCCCCTGGCCATGGCGAGGAAACCCGCCAGCACCGCCACCACCAGGGCGACCGACAGCACCATCGACGCCGAGATCCACAGCCGCCGCGGCAGGCTGCCGAGATTGACTCTGATCATGAGAAAGATCTGCTTGAGCGTTGATGACATTCGACTATCTCGATCTGAAGGCGTTGACGATGGGCAGGCGCATGGCGCTGAAGGCGGGCAACAGCCCGGTCAGGAGGCCGAGACCGGCAATGATCGCGACGGATTTCAGCAACACCTCGGCGCTGAAGACGAGGCCGAATGCCGGCCCGATCGAGAGCGTCGCGAGCTTGGCGAGAAAGAGCCCGCCCACGCCGCCGACAGCGAAGATGAACAGCGTCTCGCCGAGGATCAGCGCTATGATCCGCCCGCCGGAAAAGCCGAGCACTTTCATGACGCCGATTTCGAAGCGGCGTTCTCTCACGGCAAAGAGCATGGTGTTCACCGCGATCATCAGGATCGTTACGAAGGCGGCGCCGACGACGAGGCTGACGATTAGGCCGACATCGGCGAATTGCCGGAGAAAGGCCTCGAGAAACTGCTTTTCCGATTGCGTCCTGGTCTGAGCCGCCGAATTGGCGAACAGCGCGTCGATTCGCGCCGCGAGCAGGCCTGATGAAACGCCCTCGCGCGGGCGCACCACGAAGGCGTCGACCGTATCCTTATCGCGGGCGCGGGCCGCATTGATCGTGTCGTAGCGAGCGAGCATGAAATAGGTGTCGGTGCTGGCATCGGCACCCTCGAAGATACCCGCGATCACGAAGGTCCAATCACGGCTGCCGTCCTCCTTCATGACCTGGCTGGTGACGCCGATGCGCTGGCCGACCGACCAGCCCTGCGCCTCCGCCAACGCCCTGCCGACCAGCACCCGGTCGCCGCCCTCTTCGAGCGCTGCGATCAGCTCCGGCGTCAGCCCGAGCTCCTTGCCATTGGCGGCGGCAATCGCGCTCGGATCGACGGCGCTGACGACAACCACATTCTTCGCGACTTCGACGAAACCGCGCATGCGCGCAGTATAGACGACGGCGGCGACATCGCCGTCGGCCGCGATCCTGTTCAGATAGGCGAAGGGCAGCGGCAGTCCCCGGCCCGATTTGTTGAAAACGCCGAGCAAATTGTCGCTGGCGCCTGCCGCCCCCTGGCTGCCGCTGACGAAGCTCGCCGTCAGCCCATAGATCAGGAAGGCGATGCCGACGGAAAACATCAGCAGCACGGAGCGCAGCCGTTTGCGCCAAGCATTGCGCCGCATGAGGTCGAAGAAGGTCATCGGCCTGCCCCCTCAGTGAATTCGCCCTTGTTGAGATGCAGCGTGCGCCGAGCGAAGGCGGCTGCCTCGGGATCGTGCGTGACCATGATGATGGTCTTCTGAAGCTCGCGATTGAGAAAGCCCAGCATCTCGAGAATATCATTGGCGGATTTCCGGTCGAGATCGCCGGTCGGTTCGTCGCAGAGCAAGAGGTCGGGATCGCCGACGATGGCGCGGGCGATCCCGACGCGCTGCTGCTGCCCGCCAGACAAGCTGGATGGAAACTGCCGCTGCCGCCCGGAGAGCCCGACCAGATCCATGACGGTCTCGACGCGCGCCCCCCGCTCCTTGCGCTTGAGCGGCTTCAACAGCAGCGGCAGCTCGATATTCTCCCCCGCATTCAGCATCGGCAGCAGGTTGTAGAACTGGAAGACGATGCCCATGCTGTGTGCCCGCCAGGCGGCCCTGGCGCCTTCGCCCATCTGCTCGAGATGGCTGCGGCCGATCCTGATCTCCCCTCCGTCGGGGCTGTCAATGCCGCCGAGCATGTTGAGCAGCGTCGATTTCCCCGAGCCCGATGGGCCCATGACGGCGACGAAATCGCCGCGTGCTATGGAAAGGTCGAGCCCGGAAAAGATCGGGATCGTCTCCACGCCGATCCTGAATGCCTTCCTGACGCCGCGAAGCGCGATATAGGGTTCTTGAGTGTCGGTCATCGCTCTGCTCCTTGCTGATGGTCTGTGCTATCCCCGGCCTCACCCACCAGAAGGCGGATGCGCGCGGCCATGGCGGGGCGCATGTCTGACGGCGGTGAGGAAAGTGACAGGCGAAGCGTCACCGTCCCCTTCTCCCGCGAAATCATCGGCGCGATCTTCGATACTTCGACCGCAAAAGGCCGGTCGGGAAAGCCGTCGAGCACCGACTCGCCACGCAAGCCCGGCCGCATCAAGGCGATATTCGCCTCGGCCACATCGGCATCGATGACCATGGTTGTCATGTCGGCAATCGCAAGCAGGCTTTCATTCTCCCGCACGCTATCCTCGCGCGACAGCACGGTGTCGCCGACATGTGCGGTAAGCCGCGTGACGGTGCCTGATATCGGCGCCCGGACGGTTAACGCTTCCACCTGCTCGCGCGCCCTGTCGATATCGAGATCGGCCTTGGCCACGTCCTGCCGTGCCTGCTGAGCGGCATTTTCGGCGGTGTCGAACGCCGTCCTCGCTTCCTCCAGCGTCTGCGCCGACATCGCATCGCGCCCGGCCAGCCGCTCGGTACGCGTGAGGGAAGACCGCGCCTGCGCCAATTCAATAGTCTTCGCCGTGAGCGCCAACTCCGCCGATTGCCGGGTGATCTCGGCCCCCTGAAGCGCAAAGCGGGCGCCGGCATCATCGAGCCGCACCAGCACCTGGCCCGATACGACCCTGTCGCCCGCCTCGACCTCGACGGCAGCGATCCGACCTTCATATTTGGAGAAGATGGTGGCGATATCAGGTGCCACGACGTAGCCGGAGCCGGTGACTTCCCGGGACGGCAATGCTCTGTCCGCTGGGTTATTGGAGGGCAGAGCCCGGATAGGACCGGCGGCGGGCACGTCTGTTCCATCGACGGATATTGCGGCCTCGTCCTTGCCTATGAGACCCGCAAGCACAGTCTCGATGCGCGCCAGCGTATCAGGCCTATAGAGAAGCACCACCGCCAGCGATGCCGTCGCGGCAAGGGCCAGCATTGCTCCGGGGATCACACGCCGCCGGACACGGGGCTCCGGCGGCTCTGTCTTGAAGGCCGCGGGCTCGATCGAAAGCGATCGCAGCTTGGCGGCAAGATCTCGGTCATGTTCTGATGTCGTGTTCATGCCGCCAGAATGACCAATGGCAGCAAAACCGCGACCTCGAACGCGTTTCTGACAGTCCTCGATCGCGATTGTGTACTTGGCGCGGCAAGGCACCCCGGGTCAGCCCTCATGGTGAGGAGGCCCGAAGGGCCGTCTCGAACCACGAGGGCTGGTGATTGCGTGGGTGCAGACTGGCTGGATGAAGCGCCGGTGGCCAGCCCCGTCCTTCGAGGTCCCTACGGGCGGCGCTCAGGATGAGGCTGAAGAGAGGACAGGCGTCACTTCAGGAAGAAGCCGAAGAGACGCCGGATCCGCCCTTCCTCTCCCGCCAGGCAAGCGGCGTCATATCCGTGACGCGGCGGAATTCGCGGTTGAAGTTGGACTTGGTCTGGAAGCCGACCTCGAACATCACCTCGGTCACCGATTTCTGGGTCGCGGCAAGCAGCCGACAGGCCTCGCCGATCCTGTAGTCATTGACATATTGCGAGACGTTCTTGTCCATCGCCCGGTTGATCGCCGCCGAGATCTGGCGGGCGGGAATGCCGGCCTTGCGAGCCAGCCGGTCGAGATTGAGATTGGCATCGCGATAGAGTTTTTTTGCCTCCATCAGCGCATCGACCGTGGCGATCGTCTCCTTGTCTTCGGTCGTTTCGGACTTCAGCACCGCCTCCATTGTCTCGGCCGGCGCCCGGCTTCGGCTGGCGGCGGCTGCCGCAATACCGAGGATGACGAGAACGGCGAGGTTACTGACGCTGATCAGCGTCAGCGCATGCTCGCCATGCGCCCATGTGAAATCGAAAAAGACGAAGATATCGACCGAGGCCGACAGGCACAGCGCCACCGCCGCGAAGATGATGGCCCGATAGGCCGGCACCGCTCCCTCGAAGGGCGCAAGCCGAAGCGCATCGGCCCCCGGCCGCATCAGAAGCAGGATCGCTAGGGCATAGCCGACGAAAACAAGCACCAGCGCGAGATCGATCGCATCCCGCCGGAACACCATCAAAAGCAGGATGACCGCGGCGGGCACCGCATGCAGTGCAATGCGCGTCGGCAGCGGCCGCCGGCTCGTCCTCACCAGCCTGGAAACCCCGGCATAGGCAAGCGGCGGCACCATCGCCGCGGTGACAGGCATGATCACGCCCACCGCCTGCACCCCGTAGCCCCAGCGCAGGCCGGAGAGGAGGGATTGCAGCACGGCGAGCAGGATCAGTGCCAGAAACGGCAGGTTGGGCTGCGCCTCCTCGTCGCGCCTGAGGACGGTGACGAAGAGGATGAGCAGCAGCAGAGCAACGACGAAGGGAAGCGGAATGAACAGCATGGCCTGATAGGATCGGAGTGGCGAATGGATGGCCATCATTGCCGAGATCCTCAGCCGGCGCGACCTCCATCATGTTTTAGGACGCGTTTTAGGCTGGGATTTTTTGTGAGCGATATGCCGTGCCATCCCTCATCCGACGGTCCGGGGCCGCCGTGCAGTTTCTGCGTCGAGGGCAAGTGGCCACGATCATTGTGGCGAAGCGTGCGCCGGTTGGCATTCCGCAAAGGCGCACCCCGACAGGCGAACGCGGATCATAAAATACCCTGCACGCGCTCTACGAGGGCCTGCCTAGCCGAGAGCGCTTTGTGCTGCGCAAATCCGATCGACCAAAGCATCGAGATCGCCCCTTGGCGGACGGTTCTTGGCCAGGCGCTGCTTGAGATGCATGATCGGCTCCGCCAGTATTTCATCAAGGCTTTCGGCGCAGGTGAATTCGCCCGCCACGCTTTTGACCTTTGAATTGTCAAAGATCGCCGACCATGCCTTGTCGCCCCGCAGCGGCCCAACCCACTCCGGATTGTAGCGGACCAGGGTGTCCGTCGGCACGTGTACGATCCTGGCCTCGACATCAAGCAATCTGGCGATCGTCTTTTGAATATCGTCCCAGATATGGGCGCGGTCGGAGGTGATGTGGAAGATCTCGTTCAACGCCGCCGGCTTGCCGAAAAGCCCGACAAAGGGCACCGCGAAATCAACCGAGCGCGTCAGTGTCCAGGGCGTGTGGCCATCGCCCGCCACGATGGTGGGCTGGCCGTCCAGCATGCGTCTCGCCATGACGTCGCTGTCGCCCATCATGATGGGCAGGCCGGTGCGAACAGTGTGACTGGGACGGACGATGGTCCAGGCAAGATTCTCGGAATTCTTGAGCAGCGTCTCACAGGCAATCTTGTCCTGGCTATAGCGCCAATAGGGGTTGATCGCCGGTGTCTGCTCGGTAATCAGATAGTGACGCGGCGGCTTTTCATAGACCGAAGCCGAAGAGATGAAGATGTACTGGCCGCAGTGCCCGGCAAACACATCGATGTCACGCGCGACTTGATCGGGCGTAAAGGCAATGAACTGGCACACGACGTCATAATTGGCCTTGGCCAAGTCCGCATAGGTGGGAGCCGCGAGATCGCCGACGATCGAGGTAACCCCCGCAGGCAATGGGTCGCCTCTCAAGCTGCGGTTATAGACGCTGACATTGTGGCCCTGCACCACGGCACGCTCGACGCATGGATATGAAATCTGGCCAGTACCGCCAACGAAAAGGATTTTCAAAGCCATGTGAAGGACCTCGGTGTCGGATGTGGCGGGATATGCAGTAGTCTTCATAGCGCGAAAGAAATCGGTCGTCTCCTGCAAAACACGTGCACCGGCTCACGTCGTCTGGGTCGACCGGTCCCGTAAACCAACGTGGTGGCATTCCGCATAAGCCAATCGGACGACGTGAGGTTCAGCCGCAACCAGCCATTGCCGATACCGCAAAGATCTCTATCTCAAGCCAATAATGCCCTTCTGTTTGAGATCAGCACAAGACGGAGGCTTTCTTGAAGGACTATCTGCCCTATGCAGCCGGGGTGCTGGCAGGATTATTGGTCGCCTTCCTCATGTCTGGCCTGTTGGCGCTGACGGAGACACCGCAGCTCGTGCTTTTCGCATTGCTGCCGGCCGTCGGTGGCGCTCTCGTCGAACGCGTTTGCCGTCGCCGGCCCAACAATTCTTGAAGGGTTCCATGGCAAGGCTGAAAGAAATCGTCATTGATTGCGACATTCCCTCGCGTGTCGCCCGGTTCTGGGCGGAGGCGCTCGATGGCTACGACGTGGTGCCATATGACGACGAAGAACTGGCCCGTCTTGCCGCCCTCGGATTGACACCCGAGACTGACCCGACCGTGATGGTCGAAGGTCCCGGAACCCGCCTTTGCTTCCACCTTCGCCAAGGGGAACGCCCCGCCCGCAACCGGCTTCATCTCGATATTGCCACCTCCGATCGGGCCAGGGAGGTAGAACGGCTTTTATCCCTCGGAGCGAGCTTCGTCCGCGAAGCGGATGGCTATACGGTCTTGAATGATCCCGAAGGCAACAATTTCTGCGTGGCGTCCGAATAGTCCGATCCGGGCCGGAATGTCTGGGTCAGACACGATTCAGGAACTCGATCACGCGGAGGGTGAGCAGCGCGGTCGCATCCGCATCATAGGACGGCAGCGAGCTGTCGGCAAAGTAGTGCTGATCGCCTGGGTACAGGAAAAGCTCCGCGTCCTCGACCTTCTCCACGATCTCGCGAGCGGCGTCGATGTCGCCCTCGCCGACGAAGATCGGATCGTTGTCCATGCCGTGGATCTGCACCGGAACACCGTCCGGCCAAGGTCCGAAGGCCCACTCGCCGCTGATCGCCAGGCAGGAGTAGAAGAGCAGAGCCCCGCGGGCGCCGGGCCGCGTCTGCGCCAGCTTCTGCGCCGGCAGCACCCCGAACGAGAACCCGGCATAGATCAGCGTGGGCGGCAATTCGTTGGCGAGGCGCACGCCGCGCTCCCGCATGGCGTCGAATCCGATCTCGCCGATATAGGCGATCCCCGCTTCGATGCTTGGGAATGTGCGCCCGTCAAACAGATCAGGCGTGTGCACGATGTGACCGGTTGCCCTGATATCGTCGGCAAACGAGCGCACACCGGGGGTCAGCCCCTGTGCGTGATGGAACAACAGGATCTCAGCCATAAGGAGACTCCGGGCGGGACGGTCGGGCGCATCGCCACTCTACAGCGTCGCCGCCTTGCCTGGAAGAGTGCGGACACCTTGCCGAAGTAACATCTGCAAACCCGCCGAAAACCGATCGGCGGGAAACCTCCTGACGCTCTACCGGACTGATAAGGCTGAAGAACCTTTCCGAGACCTGTACATTGATTGCTCCATTCATAGTTTCAGGCTTTGCCGAACCACCGCGATGCTGCCTGCGCGGCTTCGCCATGCTGATACCGGCCGGACCTGGCAGGCGATAGGGCCACGTCGTGGTGTCGATGGTGTCGTGGAAGAACTGAATGCCGGCGAAATGGGCGGCGCGGCTGTTGCATCCAATGCGCCGACGTCGATTGATCTTTTTCGCGTTGCGGCGCTGTCATGTCATCCAGCAGCCCGCGACGGTAGAAGGCTTCGATGGTCGGCGCGGAAAGACCGCGCATGCCGAACGGCAGCCGCTTCAAGGGCGAATGCGGGTGTTCGGTCTGTTCCAGCACCAACACTGAGAGGCCGGCCAGCCGCAGTTCACAGGCTAGAAACAGACCGACAGGGCCTGCACCAGCAATCACAACATCATGAATCATAAGAAAATCGGGCATGAACTACTCCTTTATGGTCGTTCGACCGGAGCAGTTCGTCGTTTCGAGAACCACACGGACGAACAATGGGACGCTTGAGCAGCGTCCGTGTTCGTCGTGGAGAACTCATGCACGAGGCAAGGAACAGAGCTTTCGTTTCCGAAAGGACTTGGGCCAACCACACCAAGTCATGCCTTTTCCGACGTGGGCAACATAGCCGCGGGGCACTCGATCGGCAACAGAAGATATTCTCTTCTGAAGGCCTGACCTGACGGGGAAGCCCCGTCAGGGCGGGAGCGCCGGAGCGAGTCAAGATGTGACATCGGCTTTCCCCTCAGCCTGGACGGTCGCGTATTCGCAGCCGCCCAACCCTGCCCTTCTTACAATCCGTCGGACTACCAAAAAGCTATTTAAAAAGGAACAGCCGTACAGCTATGTGTGGCAGCAGGAACCGTTTCCGGTGTCATCGGCCGAACGCTGCAGGCGATTGTCGACGCTCTGGCTGTTTTCTTCCGGCGGCAGGTCCATGGCGATGTTGGATGCGAAGAAGCCGTTCGGTTTCAGCGTGAAGCCGGCATATTCCACGGGCATGATTGGAAAATCCTCGGGCTTGCAGACATGGGTATGGCCGAAGGAATGCCAGAGCACGACATCGGCATTCTCGATGTCGCGGTTCTGCTTGACATAACCCGGCAGGCCGTCGCCGCCGGCATGCACGTTCGGATAATCGCCGCTCGCGTATTTTTCCCTGGCATCGAAGGCCGTGACCCAGATGTGTTTCTTGGCGAAGCCGCCGCGCTGGGCAACGGTCGAATCCGGCTGGGCAAGCATGACCGGCGACGGCATGACGACAATCTTGTAGCCCGGCGCCTTGCCGACGCTGTTCTTTATGTTGGGGTTGGAGACTTTCCAATAGCGGCCGGTCTCGCCATTGGCGACTGCCGGCGAATCGAGTTCGCGCTTCAGCACACGGCTCCTGGTATCGAAGACATTGCCATAGGGATTATCTTCACCCCAGGGACGCGGCACGAACTCATGCTCGGTCACGGTATTGTCGCCGCCATCGACATCCATGTGCAGGCGCGCATTGAAAAAATGCTGGTGGGTCGGACCGCCGAGATTGTCATCAACCATGCCGCCCCATGGATAGGTTTCGCCGGTCGCGACCGCCGCCGTCTGGATGATGCCGGTGAGCTTGGCTTCGAGCTGGATCGTGCCGTCCTGGTAGAGATACCAGTAGAAGCCGTAATCATAGTTGCCGACGGTTGCGAAGAAGGAGATGACGAGGCGGCGCGAACGGCGCACTTCGAAAATACCGTTGCGGAATTCGTAATGCTTCCAGAGGATTCCGTAATCCTCCTCATGCATGCAGATGGCGTTCTTCATGATGAAAGGCTGGCCGAGATCATCCGCCGCCGGCACGTCGAAATAGTGAATATGGCCGAGGCAGTCGCAGCCGAGTTCGAGGCAATTGGCCAGGCGTCCAAGGCCATATTCGCCGGCATCGAAGGCGCTCTTCCAATAGTGGTTCGCGGTCGGATCGGCATAGGGCACGACCATTTCGGTGACACTGGCGCGAAAGACGACGGGCCGCAGCCTGCCCTGATCCTTGATGCCGAGTTCATGCAGAACGAGGCCTTCGCGCGGGGTGAAACCGACACGGAAACTCCAGTTCTGCCATTCGACTTTCCAGCCGTCGACCGTAAAGCTCGGCCCTTGCGGCTGAACGATATGCAGCGGCGTGAGATCGGGCCGCTGTTCCGGGAAGGTTTCGCGGCCATAATTGCGCTTCTTCTTCGGGACCGGAATGATCTTCTCGTCGTCGACGAGATCGACCACCCGGTTGGTGATCAGATCGACCACCGCCACCACGCCCTCGATCGGATGCGCGTAGCCGTTGTCACGGACATCCTCGCGCCAATAGGACACGGCGCGGACGATGCGCTTTCCCTTCTCGAATTCGCGGCCAAAATAGCCCGAGGAAAAAGGATCGATCTGGATGAGCGGAATATCCTCATCGGTAATGCCGCGCTTCTTGACGGCAGCGATCCAGCGCGGATCGGATTTGACGGTGCCTTCAACGGTTTCGAATTCGCACAGCATGATCGGCGGCTGACCGTAGGGCAGTTCATCGAGAGGCAGCCGGATATAGGAGGATACCGTGCCGGCAGTCAGGTCTACGATACCCTCGAAGGTTTCGCCATTGCTGATGTCAATTGCCAGGATGAAGGCGAGCCGCGGCAGCCTGTCGCCCAGGCGATAGGCGGCAAGATCTGCCTTGGTCGGCTCCTCCAGCCGGGTGATCGGAAAGCGGAAGGTGGCTGCGAGTGTCTGCGTATCCTTGAGTATGGCAACGGCAGAAGCGATCTCGTCGAGGCTCAGAGGATCAAGCGGATGGGTGACTGCGACAACGGCGTCCATGGATATACCTCTTTGGTTTTTGGCCTCTTGGTTTCGGAAGAGACGACGCAGCATGGCGCGTCGCTAGCTGCGGTGATCAGGATCGGCCGGAGCAGATCTGCGTCTCGATCATCATCTGGTCTGCATGAATGCAGAACAGAGAGCAGAAGGCGTGTGCCTCGACGGCAACCAGCAATGTTGCGCCGGCGAGGATCGCGACCGCGAGAACCAGAAGGCGATCGACGGGTGAAAATTCAGCAACCGCACTCATTCGAAGACCTTTCCAAGCGAGGCGTAGAGAGCGGGCTTGGATCTCTTGACCCGGATCGCAAACAGCGCGCCAAGAATGCCCACCAGCACCATGGCATAGGGGAAAGCCTTGACGATCAGGCTTTCGCTGCCGGAAAGGAGTGAAAGATTGGAACTGACCAGCACCAGCGAACCTATGAGACCGAGCAGCGCCAGCACTGGCGCGGTCATCGTGGTCCAGGCGCTGTAGCTGTTCGGCGTCTTGCGAAAGAACATGATGATCGCGACGGAGACCAGCACCTGCACCAGCAGGATACCGATACCTGCCAGCGCTGCCATCCACGAGAACACGACAGTGTAGGGATCGGCACCGAAGATCACGAACACGGCAAGGACGACGGCCGCGACCAGACTTTGCAGAAGACCTGCAGCATAGGGGGAGCCATGTTTGGTGTGAACCTTGCCAAGCACCTTGGCGGCTAGACCTTCACGGCCGAGAGCGAAGAAATAGCGGTTGAGCGTATTGTGGAAGGACAGGATGCAGGCAAACAGGCTGGTGATCAACAGCACGTTCATCACCTGGCTCGACCATGGGCCAAGCACGGAATTGGCGGCGGTGAAGTAGAAGCTGTCGAGGCTGGCAGCAGCAGCGGCCTGCACCTTGCCCGGACCGTAGAATTGGACGATGGCCCAGGTGGAGAAGGCATAGAAGAGGGTAATCAGCAGCACAGCGACATAGGTGGCGCGGGGAATGGTCTTTTCCGGATCTTCGGCTTCCTCGCCGAAAATGGCCGTCGCTTCGAAGCCGATGAAGGAACCGATGACGAAGACCAGCGCCACGCCGAGACCGGGCGCAAAGACCGACGATGGCGCAAAGGAGGAGAAGCTGATGCCTTCCGGTCCGCCGCCTGAAAAGACGATGGCAAGATCCAGAACCAGCAATATGGCGATTTCGGCAATCATGCAGACGCCGAGGATCGCGCCTGAGAAGGCGATGTTGCGCTGACCGCAGACCAGCACGACGACCAGTGCCGCGAAGGCCCAGGCCCACCAGGGCAGAACAAGTCCGAGCGGCGCTATGGCATTGGCCATGAAGAAACCGAACAGGCCATAAATGGCGATCTGAACCGCGCTATAGGTGACCAGCGCCATGAAGGCGCCACCCACGCCAGCCGGCTTGCCGATGCCATGGGTGATATAGGTGTAGAACGCCCCTGCCCCGCCCACATGCCGGCTCATGGCGGTGAAGCCGATCGAGAAGAGAAGGTAGAGCAGGCCGGCGAGCACGAAAGCGCCGGGGACGCCTGCGCCGTTGCCAAAGGCAAAAGCGGCCGGCGAAGCGCCGACGACGGCCGTCAGCGGCGCGGCCGCGGCAACGACGAAGAACACGATATGGGCGAGGCCCACCGAGTCCCTGGCCAGACGACGCTCCGGCAATGATGGTGCGGGCATGCTTGCTTCCAGTGTCATGGAGAACCCCTCTTTGCTTGTTTGTTGCCAAGAAGGTAAGCGCGGCGATCTGGCCCCGAAATTGCAGTTTATGCCAATGAATCGATAATTCGCGCCACGAAGGTCACCGGAGACGCTGAAAATGGCAGTTGCATCGCATTTGATCAGCCGCATGCCCGCAGTTGCTTCAATTCGAGCCTCCGTCTTGATCCCGCTGGTGCAACAAATCGATAAAAGATCCGGGAAAACCGACCTTCTTCTCGCTTCGCACGGCATTCTGCGCTCGCAATTGGAAGATCCCTACGCTGTCCTGCCCATGGCGCGTTATGTCGCGCTTTTCGAGGAGGCCGCGACGATAACCGGCGAGCCGGCACTGGGAGCCCGCATGGGCACCGGGTTCAAGCCCGCCGACATCGGCCCCATCGGCATGGTCTTCGCGCTCTCGCCGACCATTCGCAGCGCTTTCGAGCGGCTGTCGAAATATGTCAACGCGGTCCAGGGCGCGACCAGTTCCGGCGTGTTCGAGGAAAATGGCGATTTTGTCTGGAGCTATCGGATCGTCGATCCAGCGATGTGGCCGCGCCGGCAGGACAGCGAATTCACGATCGCCGCCTCCTGTCAGCTCGTCCGTTCGTGCTTCCGCCGTGGCTGGCGGCCGATCGAAATCCAGCTCGAGCATCACGCCCCGCGCGACGCCGGCGTGCTGGAACGCATCTGTGGCGCGCCCATCCTGTTCGGCCAATCTGGCAACCGGATCGTCATGAACAAGGCGGAGGCTGACCGTGTGCACCGTGCGGAAGACAAAAGCCTGATCGAAATCCTGGAGCGGCATATCGGCGATCTGGTCAACGAGCCGGCGGCCGGCGATATCGTCACGGAAAAGGTCCAGGCTCTGATCAGCATCTATCTCGGCCGCAAACCGGTCACGGTCGCAACGCTTGCCGCCGAACTGAAGATGTCGACGCGAAGCCTGCAGCGCCGGCTGTCGGAGGAAGGCGTGTCGCTTCGCGATCTCGTTCGCCAGCACCGCCAGACACTCGCCGCCCACTATCTCGGCGACCGACATGCCGCACCGATGTCCGAGATTGCGCGCGTGCTGGGTTACGCAGACAACACGGTGCTCTGGCGTGCGCTACGGTCCTGGGAGAAGAAGGGAAACCACCTATCTTCGAGACGTTGATCGAAGATGCACGGCCCGGACCACCCGCCTCGCCCTTCGAGGCTCCTTCGGAGCGCCTCAGGATGAGGCTCTCTTGAGCGTTACGCCTGCCCGCTGGTGGCGCTCGACGCCCTTTGCCGCCAGGATGTCATCAACGGCTGTCGACGTCAGAAATTCCGACAGCTGCCTGGCAGCTTCTGCGTCCGTTGAATCGGCGCTGATGCCAATAGCGAAGTCAATGTAACTTTGGAGTTCTGCCGGAAACCGACCGACAAGCATGACCTCGGGAGCGGCGGCGAGAATCGAAGTCACGGGAACGACGCCCAACTCGGCCTCCCCACGGCCTACGGCCGGCGCTGTCTGCCCTCCTGATATGGCCACCAGCTTGGGCTTCACCTCATCGGCTATTCCCAAGCGTTCCAGCAAACCGGAGAAGTAGCCGCCGCTCGTTCCTTCACTGGCGTAGGCGATCGATCTGGCGCTCTTCAACGCATGTTTGAATGCTTCCACCGACCCGATGTCGAGCGGCCGACCGCCTGCCTTGGCCGCCACCCCCATTGCTATCCGGCCGAACGCGACCTCGCTCCCCGCCTTGACTTTTCCCAAGACGGCCAGATCCTCAACCAGGTTCGGATTGGTGATGACGAGGTCAAAAGGCTCCCCAGCTTCAATCTGCTTCTTGACGACAGGATTGAGCTCCCACTTGACCGCAACTGTGAATCCTGTGTCCGTTTCGAACTGGGATATGAGAGCAAGGACGGCGGGTCGGACCGCAATAGCGCCAAAAAGGCGGATTTCCTGGGTCATGGCCGAACTCCGCTCCGATCTGTCCATCCTGTCCAACAGACCCTACGGCGCCGCCCCAAAGAAGGCGAGCCGGGTGAAGATCGTGTAGTCCGCTTCCGATACCATCAGCGCCACGAAGACCAGCACCAGCAGCGGCGGCAGCAGGATGGCGTAGACGAGCGCCAGCCGTTCCCAGGCCATGTGCATGAAGATGGCGACGATCAGCCCCGCCTTCAGCATCATGAAGATGAGGATCAGCGTCCACCTGAGATAACCCTGGATGCCGAAATAATCGACCATGTAGGAAAAGGCGCTGAGCACGAAGAGCAGGCCCCAGACGAAGAGATAGAGCCGGATCGGGTGCTGCTGTCCGGTGTGTGTTTGTGCCACCATTTGGCTTTGTGCATGCGCCGTTGTCTCGTTCATGACGACCTCACCACGGATAGAAGCCCTACCACAGATAAAAAAACGCGAAGATGAAGACCCAGACCAGGTCGACGAAGTGCCAATAGAGGCCCATGATCTCGACGGCCTCGTAGCGGCCTTTCCGGCTGGTGAAGAAGCCGCGCCGTTCCACGTCGAAATCGCCCCGCCAGACCTTGCGGGCGACGATCAGCAGAAAGATGACGCCGATCGTGACATGGGTGCCGTGAAAGCCTGTTATCATGAAGAAGGTCGATCCGAACTGTGCCGCGCCCCACGGGTTTTCCCAGGGGCGCACGCCTTCAGTGATCAGCTTCGTCCATTCGAAGGCCTGCATGCCGACGAAGCCTGCGCCGAGAACGGCCGTGAGCAGCATCAGCATGGCAGTCATGCGGCGGTCGCGGCGATAGCCGAAATTGACCGCCATCGCCATGGTGCCGCTGCTCGAGATCAGCACGAAAGTCATGATCGCGATCAGGATCAGCGGCACGTCCTGGCCGCCGATATGCAGCGCGAAGACCTCGCTCGGATTGGGCCATGCAACCGGCGTCGACATCCGGGCCGTCATATAGGCGATGAGGAAACAGCCGAAGACGAAGGTGTCGCTCAAGAGAAAGATCCACATCATCGCCTTGCCCCAGGAGGCGGTCTTGAAGGCGCGCTGATCCGAGCTAAAATCGGCCGCGACACCGCGCAGGCCGACCGGGCTGAGGCCTGGCTCGCCGTGTGTCTGGACAGGATGTGCCATCTGCAAATCTCCTAACTGAGCAGTGTGCGGCAGAGATCGACGAAATCATTCGCCCATCCGGCAAAGAGCGCGAAGAGCAACAGCCAGACGGCGAGCATGAAATGCGAGTAGATGGCGGAAAGATCGACGCTGAGGCGCAGCCTGTCCGTCGCCACAGCCGTTGAAAATGCCCTGACCGTCGTGTGCGCGAGCACGGCAAGCCCGCCGAGGATATGCAGGCCGTGCAGCCCGGTCAGCATGTAGAAGAAGCTGTTGGAAGGGTTATCGGCCAGCACGTACCCGGCCGCCGTCAGCTCTCGCCATGCCTGGATCTGTCCGACGAGGAAGAAGATGGCAAGCGCAAGCCCTGCAGCAAGCGCCGGTCGCAACACCTCCATGCGGCCATGCACTGCTTCTCTTTTCGCCCATTGCAGGGCAGCGCTGCTTAAGGCCAGCGCCGCAGTGTTCACCCAGAGCAGCCGGGGAACAGGCGTCGCCCACCAGTCGGTCGACGCCATGCGCATGAAATAGGCGCTGACGGCAAGGCTGAAGACAGCGCCGACGACGCCGAGAAACACGAAGAGCCCGATTTTCACCGCCGGCGCCGGCAGCCTTTGCCGCTCGGCACCGTCATGACCCGGCAGTTGCACCGACCCGGTTTCCAGCCAGGGCTTCGAGGTCAACCGCTGCCCGGAAAGCCACCAGAAGATAATGGCGGCGACTGCGGCAAGGAAGATCAGCATGACGTTCATGCGTGGACCTCCCGTGTGACGCCGCCGCCTGACGGCACCGTCTGCGGAATGAAGTCCTCGGCCGCCCCGGGCACGCTGTAGTCATAGGCCCAGCGGTAGACGACCGGCAGATCCTTGCCCCAGTTGCCATGGGCGGGCGGCGTCTGCGGCGTCTGCCATTCGAGCGTCGTTGCCCGCCACGGATTGCCACCGGACTCCTTGCCCCGGAAAAGGCTCCAGACCAGATTGAACAGGAAGACCATCTGTCCGGCTCCGACGATCAGCGCCATGACGGTGATGAAGATATTCAGCGTATGGGCCGAAGGCGGAACGAAGGCCGTCTCTCCCATCTCGAAGTAGCGGCGCGGCACGCCGAGCAGGCCGAGATAGTGCATCGGAAAGAAGATCGCATAGGTGCCGAGAAAGGTGATCCAGAAGTGGATATGGCCGAGCACGTCGTTCAGCATGCGTCCCGTCACCTTCGGATACCAGTGATAGATCGCCCCGAAGATGACGAGGATCGGCGCCACACCCATGACCATGTGGAAATGCGCGACGACGAACATCGTGTCCGACAGCGGCACGTCGACGACGACGTTGCCGAGGAACAGGCCGGTCAGCCCGCCATTGACGAAGGTAACGATGAAGGCGAGCGCAAAGAGCATCGGTAGCGTCAGGTGGATGTCGCCGCGCCACAGCGTCAGCACCCAGTTATAGACCTTGATCGCCGTTGGGACGGCGATGATCAGCGTCGTCGTGGCGAAGAAGAAGCCGAAGGCAGGGTTCATGCCGCTGACATACATGTGGTGCGCCCAGACGACGAAGCTGAGCGCGCCGATGATGACGATCGCCCAGACCATCATGCGGTAGCCGAAGATGTTCTTGCGCGCATGCGTGCTGATCAGGTCCGAAACGATGCCGAAGGCAGGCAATGCGACGATGTAGACCTCCGGATGCCCGAAGAACCAGAAGAGGTGCTGGAAGAGGATCGGGCTGCCGCCGCCATGCTGCAGCTGCGTGCCCATTTCGACGATGGCAGGCATGAAGAAGCTGGTGCCGAGCAGGCGATCGAACATCATCATGACACAGGCGACGAAGAGGGCGGGAAAGGCGAGCAGCGCCATGACGGTCGCTGTGAAGATGCCCCAGACGGTGAGCGGCATGCGCATCAGTGTCATGCCGCGCGCCCGCCCCTGTAGCACGGTCACCACATAGTTCAGCCCACCCATGGTGAAGCCGATGATGAAGACGATCAGCGAGGAGAGCATCAGCAGGATACCCCAGTCCTTGCCGCCAGGCGTGCCGGAGAGAACGGCCTGTGGCGGATAGAGCGTCCAGCCGGCCCCCGTCGGGCCGCCGGGGGCGAAGAAGCCCGCAGCGAGGATCAGCACTGCGAGCAGGTAAATCCAATAGCTCAGCATGTTGGCGTATGGAAACACCATATCGCGCGCGCCGACCATCAGCGGAATGAGGTAATTGCCGAAGCCGCCGAGGAACAGTGCGGTCAGCAGATAGATCACCATGATCATGCCGTGCATGGTGATGAACTGATAATAATGATCGGCATCGATGAAGGTGAAATAGCCGGGAAAGGCGAGCTGAATCCGCATCAGCCAGGAGAGCACCAGCGCCACTAGGCCGATTGCGATCGCCGTCAGCGAATATTGCACGGCGATGATCTTGGCATCCTGGCTGAACACATATTTTGTCCACCAGCTTTTCGGATGATAGAGCTCGACATCCTCGACTTCAGCAGAGGGGATGGCGCCTGCGCTGTCGGATGGAATCTCGACCATGATCTCTCTCCCCTTCGTCTCCCAGCGGTCTGCGACCGCTGGGGGTTCAGTTTGCCGGCGGCATCTCTCCCGATGACGCCGTAAGCTGGGTGAATGTCTGCTGCTGCCCGAGCCAGGTCTGGTAGTCCGCATCCTCCTCGACAACGACGGTGCCGCGCATTTGCCCATGGCCGACGCCACAGAGTTCGGCGCAGAGGATGTCGAAGGTCCCTGTCCGCGTCGGCGTGAACCAGAAATAGGTGATCATGCCGGGTATCATGTCCATCTTGGCGCGGAATTCCGGCACGTAGAAATCATGGAGCACATCGACCGAGCGCAGCAATATGTGCACCGGCTTGCCGATCGGCAGATGTAGCTCGCCGCCCTCGATGATGACGTCGTCAAGGCCGCTTGCGTCGTTTTTATCAAGGCCGAGCGGGTTTTCGGGGGTGACGTCGCCGGTCTCGGCGCGGCCGAGCTTTCCGTCGGCTCCCGGCAGCCGGAAACTCCACAGCCACTGTTGGCTGACGACCTCGACCGATGCGGCATCGGCAGGCACTGTGATGAACTGGTTCCACACGATCAGGCCGGGCGCCAGCATCGCCGCAACGCCGAGCGCCGTTCCCCCTCCCAGCAGCAATTCCAGCCTGCGGTTCTCGGGCTCGTAATGTGCCCGGTTGCCGGGCTTGTGCCGGAAGCGGAAGACGCAATAGGCCATGAACGAAACCACCGCCACGAAGACGATGCCGGTGATCCAGAAGGTGATGACGAGGGTGGTGTCGATATAGGTCCAGTTGGACGCGATCGGCGTCCACCACCACGGGCTCAGCACATGGAACAGCACGGAGCCGACGACAATCAGGACGAGGATCAGCACGACAGCCATGTCCGCTCCTCCTCGAGCAGGTCGACCCGTGAAACCGCATTCCGCAAAAAGTCCGTGTTTATTATCGCACAGATAGAAAATATCGGCAATTACGGCAATTTAGGCATGCGCCCCCGGCCGCGAGCCGCCATTTGGAGTATTGCTCGTCGCTGGGAATATTGCCCATCACTTGGAATATTGTTTGAGATAGGCGATGAGATTGGTGATTTCCTGGTCGTCCTTCACCCCGACGAAGGCCATCTTCGTACCCTTCACCTTCCCCTTCGGATTGTGCAGATAGTCACGCAGCACCGTCTCGTCCCAGACGAGACCGCCCTCGCCGGCCGCCTTCATCCCGGCCGAATAGGCGTAATTGGGATGCGTTCCGGCCTTCCGGCCGAACAACCCGTTCAACGACGGGCCAACCTTGTTCGTATCGGAATCGGCGACATGACAGGTCACGCATTTCTTAAAAACGGCAGCACCCGCCGTCGCATCGCCCTCCTGCGCCCCGGCGTCAGCAGGGGAAAGAGCAATGACGGATGTGGCGATCAGCAGAACAACACGGTAATCCACGGCAAACCTCATCCTCCTCAAGGTCGCCAGCCACTTGCACCCTCCGGTATCTCTCGCGTGTGGGTGGTGGTTGCTATGGTATAAAGCTTAGTCTTTCGCGGGTGCAAGTCAATCGTTTCCACAATTTGGACGCTGGCCGGGCCTGTTCCAGTCCTCCCAGGAGGGTCCGTCACCCTTGAACATTGGATATTGACGCCGGTATCGGCGACGACAGACTTGCTCGAAGCCCCCACAGGCGAAACCGGGCCCAGGAAAGGCGCGCAATGTCGATTGCTGAAATTCTGTCTTTTGCTTTCGTCGCCGCGTTGCTGATCATTTCCCCCGGCCCCAACGGCGTCCTCATCGCCAAGACGGTGCCCACCTCGGGGCGTGGCGCCGGTTTCGCCAATATTGCCGGCTTCGTCGCCGCCTTCTATGTGCACGGCACCCTGTCGATCTGCGGCATCTCACTGCTGCTGGCGCAGTCGGCGCAGGCCTTCCTCGTCGTCAAGATGATTGGCGCCGCCTATCTCTGTTGGATCGGTATCAAGGCGCTGGTCGGCGCCTGGCGCGGTTATGCTGCCGTAACGTCAGTGACCCCTTCCCGTAAGGTAAGGCACCTCCCCCGTGCCGTCCTCGAGGGTTTCCTCACCAACGCCCTGAATCCGAAGGTGTCGATGTTCTACCTCGCGGTCTTCCCGCAGTTCATCCACCACGACGCCAATGGCCGGGCCGCGATCGGCGAGGCTTTCCTTCTGGTCACCGTCCATGCCAGCCTCAACGTCATCTGGTTCGGCTCGATGGTCATGATCTTTGCGAGGCTCGCCAGAGCTGCGCGCAACCAGCGCTTCCAGCGCTGGCTGAAAGCCGCGACAGGCGTGGTCTTCATCGGCTTCGGAGCCAAGATGGCGACATTGCAGGCCGGATAGCGAAGACGGGCAAACCGCCTTCGTCACGGAAAGGCAGGCCGAACGTCCGCAGGGCGGCAACAGGATCAGCGACCTGCCGCCAGGACCGGATATGATACCTTCAACGCGACCTCAGCTGCCGCCATTTGACTGCGCCCCGATCGAAAGCGCCTCCTTTACCGCCAGCTCGGCCATGGCGAGAGCGGCTTCGCGGGTCCTGGCAGCGGCAATGAAGCGGCCGTTGTGGCAGAAGCTTGCGCCCTCAATGCCGCAAACCGCCTCCAGTGCACCATTGGTGAGCCCGGCCCAGGCCGCCGGCAGGTCGGCCCTGAGCTCGAACCCGTCCTCGGCGCGGCGGATGCCGGTCACGCACCAATCCTTTTCGCGCGGGTGAACGACGAACAGCAGCTGATCGGCGCCCGCCTTGACGATGGCGGGACGGAAGGGCATGCCCCTCGGCAATTCCAAAACACGCCCCTGCCCCGCAGCCTCGATTGCCCGATGCACGATCGCCTCGGCCCGCAACTTCGCGGCACTCTGGGCGATCCTGGCCTCGATGAAACTGCGGGCAATAGCAAGGGCCGCATGGAAGGCACGATCGTCGGCCTCTGGGTCCGTCTCGTCGAAAACCGGTTTCAGGGTCTCCAGCAGCGCCGGCAGCGTCAGCCCGGCCAGCGGCCCGGATGGGCTGAGCGCGCCATTATCAGTCAGATCGACCGGCAGCACGAAGCCGGCGTCGAAAGAGCCATGCATCGCCTCGACATGTGCTTCGGGAAGGTCGGAGGCTGCGAGATAATCACGGCCGTAATGCTTCCAGATCAGCCCGAAGGAGCTGTAAGGCTGGCCATCGTCGCGCAGCGGCGCTCCGCGCTGGTGGTGATCGAATATCCCGGCAGCTGGGTCATAGGCTCCGCCGACATCGTAGATGATCCGGTCTTCGCCCGGCGTGATCCACTCCGGCGCCCGGCTCCGAACGATACGCGCCTGCGGGAAAAGCCGGGTCAGGATGACGCTCGACAGCAATTCGTCGGCATGAAAGCCACCGGAATGGGTGACGAGGAAATCGGGGATCATGGGAACTATGCGCCTTGTCGTTCGCGGACGAACCGCTTGCAGGTCGGCTGGAGATAGCCGTTGCCGGCAGCTATCTCAACCCATACCTTAAACCGGAGTCGATTTAATGATAAAATTATGCAGCAATCCAATGTGTTATAGCGTCCTTTCGCACGTCGCCAAAATACCGGTCTCTAGCTGGTTTCATCGAAGCCCCTGAAGGTGCATCGGGAGTACGAGGCAGTCCATGGAGATCCCTCAGCATTTTCACGTTGTCGAGACGGCCGGATGGCTTGTGAACCACCGCATGAACTCCGCCCTCCCCGGTTACCTCATGATCAGTTCCAAGACCGACACCAACGATCTGTCGGATCTGCCCGAAGACGCTTTGGCCGAATTCGGCCCATTGCTCGCAAGGGCTCAGAGTACGCTGAAACGGCAATTGAATGCTCAGCGCGTCTATATCGGCCGGTATGGACACGCGCCCGGTTATCCGATCCATTTCCATGTGATCCCGATATATGACTGGGTGGAGGAGTTGTTCTGGAAGGACGCTCGATATCGCCTGCTCGAGAATTTTGCAGAGGGACCGGGGGAAACTGCAACGGATGGCGCAGAACTGACGCTGTTTGTCTGGCGAGAGTTCTGTGAACGCGCAGAGCCGCCGCCAGTCAGAGGGCCTTCGGTCTCAGAGGCTATCAAGTTGCTGCGGGAGGCAATGCGGTTTCCGCCGCTCTAGATCTTTGTACTCATGACGGCATGCATGAAGAGACAGCGCCGGCCTTGTGACCCCTGGCATCCTGTGGCCGAAAGCGAGGTCGAAGGTCTCCGACCGTCTCGACCAACAATCCCTCCTTGAGATCGAAATTCCCGGCCATCGGTCAATCCATGAGGTACTGGATATGATGCCGGCCGTGCACGGCCGATTTCTGGACATGGGCGCGAACGCCGAAGACCCGGCCGATCATATCCTCGGTCAGCACATCCTCCGGCGCACCGGAGGCGACGACCTCGCCTTTCTGAATCACCGCCAACCTGTCGCAGAACATCGCCGCCAGGTTGAGATCGTGCAGCGCGACGATGCAGGTGATGCCGAGCTTCGAGATCAGCGAGAGAATGTCGAGCTGATGCTGGATATCGAGATGGTTGGTCGGCTCGTCGAGCAGCAGTTCGCTCGGCGCCTGCGCCAGCGATCTGGCAATATGGACGCGCTGACGCTCGCCGCCCGACAGCGTCTGCCAGAGCTGGCCCGCCCTCTCCTGCATGCCCACCCGCGACAGGGCCTCGTCGACGGCGGCGTCGTCTCCGGCACCCCAGGACGACAACAGCCCGCGATGCGGCGTGCGGCCGAGCCGCACCACGTCGCGCACGGTCAATTGCGTATCGGTCGTCGACTGCTGCTCGACGAAGGCGACGCGACGCGCAAGGGCGGCGCGCGGCAGCGAGGAAATGTCGTCGTCACCCAGCCGGATGATGCCGCTGCGAACCCTGCGCAGCCGGCAGATCAATCTGAGAAGGCTCGACTTGCCGGAACCGTTCGGCCCGAGCAGGCCGAGCACCTTGCCCTTTTCCACCGTCAGGCTGACGCCGTTGACGATGACGATATTGCCGGCGGCAAAGCTCACCTCGTCGATGCTGATGCTCATGCCTTCCCCCGCACGCGATAGAGGATGACGGCGAAGGCCGGTGCGCCGAAGAGCGCGGTGACGACCCCGATCGGCAGGATCTGCTGCGGTATGATGATGCGCGAAATGATATCGGCGCCGACCATGTAGATCGCGCCGCCGAGCGCCGTTGCCGGCAGCAGCCGCCTATGCGCCGGCCCGACGAGGAAGCGGGCGGCATGGGGGATGACGAGGCCGACGAATCCGATCGAACCCACCATGCTGACGACGCTTGCCGTCATCGCCGCCGTCATGGCGAACAGCACGATCTGGACGCGGCGTACGGCAATGCCGAGCGAGGCGGCGGCATCCGTACCGAAGGCGAAGGCGTCGAGCGCCCTCACATGGGCCATGCAGATGACGAAGCCGGCAAGCGCGATCGGCACCGACAGATAGACATCGGGCCAGCGCACTCCGCTGAGCGAACCCAGCAGCCAGAACAGGATGCCGCGCGCCTGCTCGGCATTGGCCGACGTCGTCACGATGTAGGAGGTGAGCGCATTGAAGAGCTGCGAACCGGCGACGCCGCACAAGATGATGCGCTCGCCGGTTCCCCCCGCACCCGTCGCCAGGATGCCGACCAGCAGAAAGGCAATGACCGCACCGATGAAGGCGCCGCTCGACAGGCCGAGAACACCGTAGCCGAAACCGAGGATCATCACGCAGACGGCCCCCGTCGAGGCGCCGGCGGAGATGCCGAGCACGTAGGGTTCGGCCAGCGGATTGCGCAGCAGCGCCTGCAGGATCGCGCCTGAGAGCGAGAGCGACGCGCCGGCGCTTGCAGCGACGAGCGCGCGGCTCAAACGATAATCCCAGACGATGCCCTGGTGGATGCGGCTGAGCTCGAAATCCGTTCCGAACAAGCGGTTCGAAACCGCCTCCGCCGTCGTCGCAAGCGGGATGGCGACCTCGCCGATCGAAACGGCAAGACTGATCATCAGCCCGAGCATGAGAAGTGCTGCCATGGTGAGCGCGGCAAGCGCCCACCATCCCTGTTGCCGGACCGACACTGCCTTCACTGCGCCAGGCCGAAGGACTTGATGCCGTTCGCCAATGTCTCGATACCGTCGATCGTGCGGATCGTCGGGTTCATCGACTGCGCGTCCATCATCACGAAGTGCTTGTTTTTGACCGCGTCCAGTTCCTTGGTCACAGGATCGTTCTCGAGGAAATCGACCTTGACCTTGGGATCGTCAGCGGCGTAACGGCGACGGTCCATGGTCGCCAGCACGATCACGGCAGGGTTCGCCTGGGCGATGGTTTCCCAACCGACCAGCGGCCATTCCTCTTCCGTCATGACGACGTTCTTCGCGCCGATCGTCTTCAGAATATAGGCGGGCGCGCTGTTTTTACCGGCGATGAAGGCGTCGCCATTGACCTCCTTGCTGGAGAACCAGAAGACGACGGGCAGGTTCTTGCCCGAGGCGCCTGATATCGAGGCGACGGCATCCGCCTCGCGCTTCTTCAGCTTGGAAATCAGCGCATCGCCGCGCTCCTTCACGTCGAAAATCTCCGAGAGCTCGGCGATCTCTCGGTAGATCAGGTCCATCGTAAACAGCTCCTTGCGCACGCCGTCGCCGCCATCGGTGTTGACCTTGGCGACGCAATCGGCCGGCGCGAGATAGGTATTGATCCCGAGATCCTTGAACTGCTCCCGCTTGCCGACCGAACCCTGAGCGCCGACATGCCATTCGAACTCAGCCGTCACCAAGTCGGGCTCCTGCCCGACGACAGATTCGAAGCTCGGATCATTGTCGGCGAGCCGTTTGATCTTGCTGTTGGCCTCGGCATATTGCGGCAGGACGGGACCGACCCAGACGGCCGTTCCGGCGATCTTGTCGGCAAGGCCGAGCGAGAAGAGCACTTCGGTCATGCCCTGACCGATCGAAACGATCCTCGCCGGCGCCTTTTCGAAGGTCACCTGCTGGCCGCAATTGGTGATGGTCAAGGGATATCGGGTCGCGGCAAGGCTTGGTGCCGCAAGGCCGGCGAGCCCGAAGGCAAATGTCATGGTGGCGAGAATCTGGCGCATGGAAAACCTCGATGAAGGGAAAAATCACGGCCGTTCCGCGCATATACGCGGACCGAAAGCACGCTTAGGCGTGCTCTAGCCGCAGGAGGCCCAATCGAGACGGATGCATGCCGGAATTCGGCGAAGGTTCAGCAGGTCAATCATATCTGTTCCTTGTCCGGGCATCCCCGCCCGGTTGATTGGATCGTGATTGACGGCAGGTCTCCTGGCTTGCGGATATCCGTCGTTTCATCCTCCTTCCCGCGATATCTCGCAGTGGTAGGGCTATGAGCCCTTCAGAGATGGCCGGTCGCTGGCCACTTCTGAGATGATCGACAATCCGCTTACAGTTGCGGGGGCAGCCACGGTCTCGGTCCCTACTGGGTCGTCCTCACCGTGTTCCCTATTAATCCCCTTGGAGTCATCTTCAGGGAACCGTCGCGCCCAGTTACGTCGCCTGCCCATGTGCCGTCAATGATTATTCCGAAGGTGGCATGCCGCCAGCGATATATCGCACATGGCTTCATGCCGCCGTTCGGTGCGCGAACTGGCCCCGCGCCATCCGTGATCTGCGAAAATTATCCGTTGATATGGTCCAGCGAATGGTCTAATTTTCTAGAAGAAACTGGTCTGCACTGGTCCTGGAGAGTGCGAACGATGCGAGTGTCTGTGACGGATGCCAAGGGGCAATTGACCGAACTGGTCCGGCGTGCCGAAGCCGGGGACGAGGTCATCCTCACCCGGCACGGTCATGCCGCCGTGAAGCTGGTTCCGATGAGGGCAGTGCCCGATCGGAAATCCCGCCGGATGCTCATGGAAGCGGTGCGGGCCTCCGCCAATGCCAAAGCCGCCGACGGACCGCCGGCCGCACGCAGCCAGGATTTCCTCTATAGCGATGACGGCCTGCCCGAATGATCGCCGTCGACACCTCCGCCCTGATGGCGATCGTGCTTGGCGAACCGCAGGCCGATGCCCTGATTGCCGTCCTCGAAGCCGAAGACGATCTCCTGATCTCCGCCGGCACGGTCGCCGAAGCCCTGATCGTCTCGGCTCGTCGCAACGTCGACGATGAAATGGAACAACTGATCGACGGCCTCGGCTTCGAAATCGTCGCCGTCACCCCTGCCTCCGCCCGCCGCATCGCCGAAGCCTACCGCACCTGGGGCAAAGGCGCCCACCCCGCAAGCCTGAACTTCGGCGACTGCTTCGCCTACGAGGTGGCTAGGGAACATGGGTGCCGGCTGCTATTTGTGGGGGATGACTTCGCTAAGACCGATATAGAAAACGCGCTTTGAACGATGCGGCGGTTGCAGCACCGGCCGCCCCTACAACGCATCCAACGGGATCTTCAGATACCGCCGGCCGTTCTCCTCCGGATCGGGCAGCCGCCCGCCGCGGATATTCACCTGCAGCGCGTGCAGCATCAGCTTCGGCTTCGGCTTCGGCAGCGTGCGGTCGCGCGCCTGTCGCAGCGCCACGAAAGCGGCCTCGTCGATGCCTGCAATATGCGGATTGGCGCGCTTCTGCGCCGCCACCGTGCTTTCCCAGCGCGGGTGCCGGCCGCCGGGCTGGTAGTCGTGGCCGGAAAAGAGGCGAGTCTCCTCGGGCAGCGACAGGATGGCCTGGATCGACTGCCAGAGGGCGGCAGCACTGCCGCCCGGAAAATCCGTGCGCGCCGTGCCGGAATCCGGCGTGAACATAGTATCGTGCACAAAGGCGGCGTCACCGATCAGATAGGTGATGGAGGCAAGGGTATGTCCGGGCGAAAACATCACGCGGGCTTTAAGCCCGCCAATCTCGAAGGTGTCGCCATCGGCAAACAGCTGGTCCCATTGCGAACCGTCGGTTTTAAGCGCCGGCCAGTTATAAATCTCCTTCCAAAGCGTCTGCACATCGGTGACATGGGCGCCGATCGCCGTCGGCGCACCGGTCTTCTCATGCAGATAATGCGCGGCGGAGAAATGATCGGCATGCGGATGGGTGTCGAGGATCCACTCGACCGTCAGCCCTTCGCTTTCGATGTGAGCGAGGATGGCATCGGCATTTGCCGTCCCCGTCGCCCCGGACATCTCGTCGAAATCGAGCACCGGGTCGATGATGGCACAGCGTTTCGTCTTCGGGGCGGAAACGACATATTGCACGCTGCAGGTGCGGGGCTCGAAGAAGGCCGTCACATGAGGCGCCTGCCCTGCCCGCTTCTCCAGAAAACGTCGCGCGCCGGCAAGATCGAAGCCGAGGTTTTGACCGAAGGCTTCGACATCCCCGGGCTTCATTCGCCCGTCGAGCACCTCGCCCAGCGCATGGAGCGTCAACGCCCGTGTGCCGCTCTTGCAATGGGCGACGACCGGCCCCTTCGCTTGCGCCATCGTGGCCTGGAAGGCGAAGATATCGGCCTCGGTGATCTCGGCCCCCTTCACCGGCACGAAACTGTAGGAAAGCCCGGCGGCCGCGGCGGAAGCTTTTTCCGCCGTATTGCCCGGCTGCCCCGGCTCCTCGCCATCAGGCCGGGCATTGATGACGGCGGCAAAGCCGTCTGCGGCGAAAGCGGCGAAGGCTGCGGCGTCGGGCTGCCCCGCCACCGATAGCAGTTCATTGACCTTCACGCATGTCATTAAAGCCCCCGAAAGCCTCGCGCCGCCCTCGTCATGCAGTATCGCATGTATATCGACCCAATCACACAAGTATATTTCTGAGCGCAGAATGCCGCAGATCAGCAAAGTTTGAGGATGCCGGCGTCCTCAACGCCGGCCCGACCCGGCTTTCCCCGGTCAAAACGACAGCGTCGCAGCCCCCTCCTTGATCTCGGCATGCATGGCGCTGGCGCCGACGATGACGACGCCGTCGAGCAGGTCCTCCTTGTTGTAACCGCGCGAGGTCACACAGGGCGGACAGGCCCAGATCGTGCCGCCGCGCTGCTGGAAATTCTCGATCAGACTAGACAGTGGATCAAGCGGCAGCACATGCGTCATCCGCTGGCCGCCCTTGCGCACCAGGTCGATCCCGGTGCTGGTGAGGAATACCGAGACCTTCAGCCCGGCGGTGATGCCGCCATTGGCAATAGTGAAGGCGACGGAGGACAGTTCGGATTCGATGCCCTTGGTGACGAGCACGACCAGTTTGTCGCATTGAGTTTGCATAGTATTCTCCTTCAGCGGTTTGAACGCACTGATGATAGGAGGACGCGCGGCGCGCGTATTTGGCCGGAATGCGTGAAGCCTTGTCCGAAAATCCAGACGCTGCGGGTGTTGCGCGCGACGACGTGCTGTCGGCGCTGCTGTCGACGATCCGCCTTTCGGGATCGCTGCAGTTCTGCTTCATGCCGACTGGCGATTGGCAGACCGATGCCACGCCGGCCTTAGCAAGCCTTTTAGCCAAGGCCTCGGGCACGATGCCGTTTCACATCGTTGTGGAGGGCCGCTGCTGGCTGAAGACGGAAGGCGAAGAGACCGCGCTGGAGGCCGGCGACGTGCTGGTCTTCCCCTTCGGCACCGGCCATCAGCTCGGCGCAGGCAGAGACGGCATGCTGGTACTGCCGACCCGCGACCTGCCGCAGAAGCCATGGCGTGAGATTCCCGTGCTGCGCTACGGCGACGAGACACAGGGCGTGCGGCTGCTCTGCGGCTATCTGCAGTGGGATGGGCTGAGCTTCGCGCCGCTTCGGCAGTCCCTGCCGAGCCTTATCCATGTCAGGACGCGGGCCGCCAATGACGGTGACTGGCTGCGCGCCACCATCCGCCAGATGGTCGAGGAGGTCGACAGGCCGCGTGCCGGTGGCGTCTCGATGCTGCCGCGACTGACGGAAATCATCTTCATCGAAATCCTGCGCCACCAGATCATGATGGCCGAGCCGCATGCGATCGGCTGGCTGGCAGCACTCGCCGATCCGGCGCTGTCGCGCTGCCTCTCCCTCATCCACGACGACCCCAAACGCGACTGGTCGCTGGAGCAGTTGGCTGCGGCATCGGGAATGTCGCGAAGCGCGCTGGCCGAACGCTTCCAGGCGATGCTCTCGACCTCGCCGATCCGCTATATCAGGGACTGGCGGCTCTACGTCGCAAGTGTCGCCCTCGCCACCTCGGGCCAGCCGATCGCGGCGATCGCCTATGACGCCGGCTACGCCACCGAAGCCGCCTTCAATCGCGCCTTCTCCCGCGCCTTCGCCACCCCGCCGGCAGCCTGGCGCGCGACGGCGCGGGATTAGCCCACGGTGCGCACGCCTTGACTGAAAACCGGCCTTCCGCTCGGCCGACGTTTCTGGCCCAGTCTTCGCATATGGTCAGAGGTACGACTGATGCGCGACATAGAATTCGGCCCCGAAACGCCGAAGGAGAAGGGAAACTGGATCAGGATAGTGCCCGGCAAGGGCTGGTTCCCGATCTTCCGCTTCTACAGCCCGACGGAGGCCTATTTCGACAAGAGCTGGAAGCTCGAAGAGATAAAGGCGGTGAAGCAATAGGCGGGCTTCCGGCGCGAGATTGCCATTCGCACGCAAGTTACGCCGCAGTTTACTGTAACATACTTGCGCTTTCCTGCCTCGACTGCGCACCATTCGCCGTCGACATTGGTACCATCAACCTTGATGAATGGGAGAACCTCCATGGATATCACGAAGCGGGACTTCACCAAGGGTCTGGTTGTCACGGCAGGTTTGGCGGGGCTGAGCCCGCTCAAGGTCAGGGCGGCCGATGTTGTCGAGGACGAGGCGCGCGTGATCGCCAAGGAGGCCTATATCTACGGCTTTCCAATGGTCGACAACTATCGCATCCAGCACGCCTATTTCGTCGATACCGCGAACCCAGAATACAAGGGCCCGTGGAACCAGCTCGTCAACATTCCGCGCGTCTATACGCCTGCCGACACGGCAGTGCAGACGCCGAACTCGGACACCCCCTATTCGATGCTCGGCCTCGACCTTCGCGCCGAGCCGATGGTGCTGACGGTGCCGCCCATCGAGAAGGATCGTTATTTCAGCATCCAGTTGATCGATGCCTACACCTTCAACTTCGATTACATCGGCAGCCGCGCCACCGGCAATGATGGCGGCAGCTTCCTGATCGCCGGGCCGAACTGGAAGGGCGAGACGCCGAAGGGCATCACCAAGGTTATGCGGTCGGAGACAGAGCTGGCGCTTGCCGCCTACAGGACGCAGCTCTTCAACCTCGGCGACCTTGATAATGTGAAGAAGATCCAGGCCGGGTACAAAGCGGAGCCGCTGTCGAAATTCCTGGGCCAGCCGGCACCTGAGGCCGCGCCTGCGATCGATTTCATCAAGCCACTGACACCGGCCGAACAGAAGACCTCGCCCGAATTTTTCAACATTCTCAATTTCATCCTGCAATTCTGCCCGACCGATCCCTCCGAGACCGAACTAATGCAGCGTTTCGCCACGATCGGCATCGATGCGGGCAAGACATTCGACGCCGGCACGCTTCCCCCCACAACCGAAACCGCTATCGAACAGGGAATGGCCGACGCGTGGGCCGATCTCGCGGCATTGCACAAACGCATCGAGGCGGGCGAAGTGACCTCGGGCGACATGTTCGGTACGCGCGCCTATCTGAAAAACAATTACCTCTACCGGATGGCCGCCGCCGTGCTCGGCATCTACGGCAATTCCAAAGAGGAGGCGATGTATCCCGTCTATGCCCTCGATTCCGAAGGCAAGAAGCTCGACGGCGCAGCCAAATACACGGTCCATTTCGCCCCCGACAAGCTGCCGCCGGTCGATGCCTTCTGGTCGCTCACCATGTACGAGCTGCCCCAGAGCCTGCTCGTCGCCAACCCGATCGACCGCTACCTCTTGAATTCACCGATGCTGCCGCAATTCGTGAAAGATGCCGACGGCGGGCTGACTTTCTACATCCAGAACGAATCCCCCGGCAAGGACAAGGAGCCGAACTGGCTACCGGCGCCGAAAGGCCCTTTCTTCATCGCGATGCGCCTCTATTGGCCGAAGCCGGAAGCGCTTGACGGCACATGGAAACAGCCGCCGATGACGAAGGCAGGATGAGGATGCTGAGGGGGAGCTCAGGAGCGACCGGCTACTGAAGCTCGCCGCTGCCTCCGGCCCGTCGCATCAGGGACTGGCGGCTCGACCTCGCAAGCGCCGCGCTCGCCACATCAGCTTAGCCGATCGCGGCGATACGATGCCGGCTACCTCCAAGCATCCTTCAACCGCGCCCTCGCCACTCCGCCGGCTGTGTGGCGGGCGATGAAGCGGGAGTAGGACGTGAGATCCGTCAGACATCGAGTCGACAGCATTCACCTGGTCGGCAAAGGTTCCGCTTCTTGCCAGTTGCCGCCGCCGCCACGCCAGCGCCCAAGAGAGCCTCATCCTGAGGTGCCCCGCAGGGGCCTCGAAGGACGAGGCGGGTGCGCAGTGTGGAGGCAACATCGATGCAAGGAGCAGCGCTGCAGCGTGTCCTTCGAGGCTCCGGCCTTTGGCCTGCGCACCTCAGGATGAGGGGCGTTGGAGGATACCGCGCCCGATAAGCTCTCGCGGAGGTTTGTAATTCAAGGCAGCGCACCAGAATTCGATGGCGCGCGCAACATCCCATACACCCCAGACAATCGACCCAATCGTAAGCATCAAATGTGCCTCCTCAAGACCATATGCGCGCGTCGGTGACATGGACGCCGTGCGGCTAGGACATGCGGATACTTCCAAGCGACAGGACTCTTGAGAGAGTGCCGTGCCGCGAAAGCGACCGCGCCGACAATAGACAGACCCGATTGACATCGTGACGATCGTCAGCGCGATTGCGGGCCTGTCAATCCGAGGGCAAGCGTGATGTCGTTGATGATCCCCAGTCGCGCTTCGATCACCGCGATTTTCTCGGGCGTATCGGCACCAAAAGCCTCGATATCGATGAACATTTGCTCGCAGCCGCCTGGCGTGACCGTGCCGAACATCTGGCCGGGTTCGTCGCCTATGTTTCGCCAGCTGTGCGGTACATATGGCGGCAGAACGACGACGGTTCCCACAGGCGCGTCGAACGCCTCGTCGCCGCATTGGAATCGATAGAGCCCGCGGATGACCCGAAAGACTTCGATCTCCCGCGTATGCGTGTGCGGGGCCGGACCATGACCGGGCGGCGTGAAGGTTTCCCACATCCCGAACGCGCCGCCGGTCTCGGCGGCCGTGGCATGGATGACGATCCTCGCGCCAAACGGCGTCTTCGCCACGCGCTCCTTGCCGGGTAAAGAGACGACAGCATTCCTGAAACTCGACATATCCACCTCCCCCTCGATTGCATTCTTTGGGCGGAGCCCTGCGCTCACCCTTGCGGCGCCGGCTCATTGAGCATCGCTTCGATATTGTATCCGTCGGGGTCGAGAACGAAGCAGGCATAATAGTTCTCTTCATATTCCGGCCGCGGGCCGGGCGCCCCGTTATCTCCGGCGCCGGCTTCGAGCGCGGCGCGATAAAACGCCTCGACCTCCGCCCTGCTCCGAACCCGGAAGGCAACGTGCAAACGCGTCAGAGGCGGCTTGTCGTCGGTGTGCTGTATCTCGAACAGGCTGCCGCCGACATCGAAGGCCCAGAACACACCCTCCTTTCCGAAGGAGAGGCGATAACCCAGAGGTTCGAAAGCGCGCTCATAGAACAATTTGCTCTTCTCAAGGTCACCCACTGCGATGGTGATATGATCGATCATGCCGTGCCCTCCCTATCGTTCCAGCGCCCCATCATAGTTGAATCCCGGCAGCGGAAAAACAGGCAAAGCCCACTCGATATCCAGCCAACGCCGCCCGCCGTGAGCTCTTTCCGGTCGCTCGACCAGCAGCCGGCGCGTCCGCGCGGGTAGTACGTTCCGACTACCGCATCGACATCAACTTCGTCATCAGCCCTGCCTTGATTTCGAGTACGGGTCGGTTGGCCGGGGGATGACCGATGTCATCCCGGGGATAACCGATGTCCCTCAACTGGTCGGGCGTCAGGTCTGCCAATGCTTTCCGTCTTGCGACGCTCCGCTGCCACTTCCTCAGAGCAGCGACGATCATTGCGACGCTGTTTGGCCTGAACCCGAACGACTGTCCTTTCGGCGCGCTGATGCCGGCGTGAGTTTCCGTGTGAGCCATTTTCAGTCTCCCATTTGTGAGATTTGCAAGTGGGAACCTGACACACGGGCGTATTCCGGCTGTTCGGTTCAGCGTGAACGGCCAGGAAAACCTCGACAAGCCGCCGCTAAATCGGTGTTAAATCGATCTGCCGAAATGCTATCCTGCAGCCGCTGTCGAAATCTGGGAGACGATCTGTGCGGATCAGGTTGCTGGGTGGCCTTGAAGTGATGTCCCGGGAGCACCGGCAAGTCCGTTTCACCACGCGCAAAACCTCGCTTCTCTTCGCAGCCCTCGTCCTCGGCGGCCGCCGCGGCTATCGCAGGGAACTGCTTTCCGAGACCTTTTGGCCAGGACGAAGCAATGAGCAGGCCCGCAACAGCCTGCGCCAGGCGCTGGTCGATATCAGGCGATCGTTCCCGGCTGGCGGGGATGCCCCCGTCTACATCGACGGGGACCAGGAGACCGTCGCGCTGATAACAGGTCCTGATGAAACCGACATTTCGATCTTCGACCGTAAGCTGGAGGCTGGCCGGACAGCCGATCTCGCCTTCGCCGCCGATCTCTACCGCGGTGAGGTGCTCGCAGGCGAGGCCATTCCGGACGAATTGGACGAGTGGTTCGGCCCGTATCGGAGCACATATCAACGCAAGGCGCTGCAGCTGGTGGAGCGGCTGAGCCAAGCGCTTTCCGAGCCAGGCACCGCGGAAGAATCGGCCTGCGAAGGGCTGGCCGAAAGGCTTCTCGCTATGGACCCGACCGTGGAGGCCGCCCATCGAGCGCTGATGCAGATCCACGCTCTGAGGGGCCACGAGAACGCAGCCCTGCGCCAGTTCGAAGCCTGTCGGGCGCTCTTGAGGAAGCATCTTCAGGCCGAACCCGAGGCAGAGACCTCCTCCCTGGCCGCTTCGCTGCAATCGCGCCAGGGATCCGAACATCGGCGGACCACACCGGGCCCCGACCCCGTGCCGCAGCCGCAGGCCATCTCAGCCCCGGCGAAACATCACGATCGGCCATCGGTTGCCGTATTGCCGTTTCAGAATCTGAGCGGCGACGCGGAGCAGGAATATTTCGCCGACGGCATCGTCGAGGACATCACCATCGCGCTTGCTCAATTCCGCCACCTCTATGTCATCGCACGGAATTCGAGCTTCACCTACAAAGGTCAGGCGGTCGACATAAAGCAGGTCGGGCGCGAGCTGGACGTCCGCTACGTCGTCGAAGGAAGCGTGCGCCGCACGGGTGACCGCCTGCGCATTGCCGGGCAGCTCATCGATACGTCGACCGGTACACATCTTTGGGCCGATCGTTTTGACGGAACCCTGGCGAATGTCTTCGATCTCCAGGATCAGGTCGCCTCGAGCATCGTCGGCGCCATAACGCCGAAAGTGGAGGAGGCTGAGATCGAGCGTGCCAAACGCAAGCCGACCGAGAGCCTCGACGCCTACGACTACTATCTCCGCGGCCTGGCGGCCTTCGACCGGACGGTCACCAACCGATCGGTCATCGACGAGGCCCTGCGGCTTTTCAGGGAGGCGATCGAGCGTGACCCGGAATTCGCCGTAGCGCATGCCCGGGCAGCACGCTGCTACGCCACACGAAAGAGCAACGGCTGGATGCTCAATCCCGCGGACGAGACTGCCGAAGCGACCCGGCTGGCGAGGAGAGCGGTCGAACTCGGCTGGGACGATGCGGTTGCGCTCACCTACGGCGGATATGTTATCGGTTATGTCGGCGGCGACCTCGATGACAGTGCGGCCTGCATCGATCGCGCAGTCTCTCTCAACCCGAACCTGGCCGCTGCGCTCGGCGTCAGCAGTTGGGTGAAGGTGTGCCTGGGCGAGCCTGATAAGGCCATTGAACACGCAACACTCGCCATGCGTCTCAGCCCTTTGGATCCGCGCCTGTTTGCCTGGCAGTTCAACATCGGTCTCGCGCATTTTTGCGCCGGCCACTATGACGATGCTGCCGTCTGGGCAGGAAAATCGCTACGCCACCAGCTGAACTACCCGAGCGCGATGCGCGTGATGGCGGCGAGCCAGGCCATGGCCGGGCGGCTTGCGCAAGCCCGGGAAACGATCGCCCGCCTGTGCCTGATGGACCCAGCCCTCCGACTTTCCAATCTCGCCGACGTGCTGCCACCATTCCGGCGACCGGACGATCGCAATCGATATATCGAGGCTCTCAGGATGGCGGGACTACCGGAGTAGCCGCCGCTTCAGCGGCTTCTTCGGAACGAAGGGGGTCATGCCGGGCTATCACCGACCCCCTATCGGCTAATTGCGAAACGATGCTGCTTCGTGCGAAAATGCCGCGCGATGGATCACACGGGCGAAGTTCTCATTCTCACCGGGCCGCCGGGCTCCGGAAAAACCACGACGGCCGAGGCGCTCGCCCGCGAGCCCGGCTCGCCGAAGGTCCACCTTCATTCCGACGACTTCTGGCATTTCATCAAGAACGGCGTGATCCCGCCCTATCTGCCGGAAGCGCATGAACAGAATGTCGTCGTCGTCGATGTATTGACCAAGGCGGCGACAGGCTATGCCGGCGGCGGCTACTTCGTCGTCGTCGACGGCATCGTCGGGCCTTGGTTCCTGGAACCGTTCCGGAAAATCGCGGCCCCCCTCCACTACGTGATTTTGCGTCCGCCGCTCGATGTCGCCATCCGGCGCTGCCGGGAGCGCGGCGGCGACACGCTGACCGATCCCGGCCCTATTGCCGCGCTCCATCAGCAATTCTCGTCACTGGGCCCGTTCGAGCAACATGTCGTCTCGACGGAGGGGCACGACAGGGAAGATACGTTGCGCACGGTGATCGAGGCTATGCGCAGCGGCATGTTTCGCCTGGCGTCATAACGCAAGCCCCTCAGCTTTTGGCGCAAGCGGCAGACACTGTCGGGATCCACTCACCCGATCCCGGTTCGTCCTCTCCGAGCGAGCCGGGAAACTCATGAGCGGACCTCATAAGTTCATGCCGATATCTCCGGCTAATCGCCGCCGGGCTTTGCCCTATCTTGGGATCAAACCTGGGAAGGAGAACTTGAAATGATCAAGCGCAAGCTCGGCCAAAGAGGCCCTGACGTATCGGCGATCGGCTTCGGCTGCATGGGGCTGAACTACCATCGCGGGCCGGCGATGGAGCGTGGTGATGCCGTCGCGCTCCTGCGGGCGGCCCACGACCGGGGTGTCACCTTCTTCGACACGGCCGAAGCCTACGGGCCGTTCACCAACGAGGATCTCGTCGGCGAGGCGCTGGCGCCGATCCGTGATCAGGTGGTGATCGCGACGAAATTCGGCTTTAGGGATGGCCGGCCGGAAGTCGGCCTGGATAGCCGGCCGCAACGCATCCGCGTGGTTGTCGAAGAAGCCCTCAAGCGGCTTCGCACCGATCGCATCGATATCTTCTACCAGCATCGGGTCGACCCTGACGTGCCGATCGAAGAGGTGGCAGGCACGGTGAAGGATCTGATTGGCGCCGGCAAAGTGCTGCATTTCGGCCTGTCAGAAGCGGGCGTCGAAGCCATCCGCCGCGCCCATGCCGTCCAGCCGGTCACCGTGTTGCAAAGCGAATATTCGCTATGGTGGCGCAATCCCGAACGGGAAATCCTGCCTGTTGTCGAGGAACTCGGCATCGGCTTCGTACCCTATAGCCCGCTCGGCCGCGGGTTTCTGGCCGGCAAGATGGACGAAAACACCAGTTTCGAAAGCGGCAACGACCACCGCAAGACCAATCCGCGCCTCTCGGCCGAAAACCGCAAGGCGAACCAGCCGGTGGTCGATGCGATCGAGGCCATCGCCGCCCGCAGAAACGCCACCGCAGCTCAGGTCGCCATCGCCTGGCTGATGGCGCGCAAGCCCTGGATCGTCCCCATTCCCGGCACCACCAAGCTGCATCGGCTGGAGGAAAACATCGCCGCCGCCGACATCGCCTTCACATCGGAAGAACTGGCCGAGATCGACGCGGTCTTCTCAGGCATCGAGATCCACGGCGACCGCTACTCGGAAACATCGGCAGCCCGCGTCACGCGGTGAACCGACGCCCCTCAGTCGCCGACCGTAAAGCCCCATGGCGAGGGATCGACCAATTCGAGCGGCGGCATCATTCCCTGAGGTCTACGGGGCGGCGTTTGACTTCGACGCCGGTGTCACGGCCCCGAGAAACCCGCAAAACCGCCCGCGAGAAAACGCGGGCGGTTGCATCATCGTGTGGCACCCGCCTCAAGCGCGGATGATCAGTCCTGGCCCTGCAGGCGGTCCATCACCTGGAGCAGCAGATCGGCGCAGGCCTTCATCGGTTCGTCCTCGGCGCATTTGAGATCGATCCGGGTGTTCCCGTCCTCGATCCGGAAATGGGCTGCCTTGGACGGCGGTGGCGGCGGCGGGCGATGACCGCGGAAACCACGGAAGCCCATGTCGCCTCTCCGACCATGCCAGCGGTAATCGGGACGATCTCCCGGCCGCGCATCCCGCCGGTCCGTCATCTGCTCATCGTCATCAGCAGTGGACGGAGATGGCGGAGGAGGAGGCGAGCCGGGTTCGGCCGCTGCCGGTGGAGTCCCGGCGGATGGCGGAGCGGGCGGCTGTTGGGCGAAGGCGGTGCCGGCGAGTGCTGCAAGGGCAAGGCCTGATAGGAGAAGTCGTTGCATGGAAGCGTTCCTTTCGGAGTTATGAGGCGTGTCTGTAAACACCGCAGCGCGGCTTTGGTTCACGCCCGTCACGGCCTGTGATCAAAATCTGCAAATCGTCTGTGCGGCGGACCTTTCGGCGGACGCAGCGCTTCGGTTCGTCCATCCTGACGAACGAGGTAGCTCGCATGCACGAAGCCGTCGTCGAAGCGTCCCTGGATGGTGACGACTTCATCCTTCGCGACAAGATCCCCATCCTCGCCAGCCCTGCCGGTTTCAACAAGCGCCTTGCCGCTCTCGTCCTGCAACACGAACTTGTTGCCATAAATCTCGGCAACCTTGCCCTTGATGGTAACGAGGCTGGTGGCCGGCATGGCCGAAATCGCCACCGGCGTCATCGGCGCCATTTCAGGCGTGGGGCGCATCATCTTCACGGCGCTCGCGCCACCGGCAGCCCCGATGACAAGCGCCACGGCGGCCGCGATCACCGGGATCGCCAGCCGGCGCCGGCGTTGTCCTGGCGGCACGGGCGTGGCTGCGCCCTCGGAATGCGCGTTGTTCTGGTCTTCGTTCGGCATATATCTGCTCCTTGCTTCAGTAATAGTCGCAATCTAGCCGCCCCGCCCCCTCGCCTGCCTGAACCTCTCCGTTCAGATTGAGTTAAGCTCGGCCCGATAGTTTTGGCCCCGTCCCCTGAGATGCCCTGCGATGAAAGCCCTGCCCCATGCGCGTACTGCTCGTCGAAGATGACGAAGACCTGAGCGGCCGGATCGCTGCCGTGCTGCGATCGGAAAACTTCGTCGTCGATATCGCGCGCAACGGCGAGGACGCTCTCCATGCGGGGCTGACCGAACTCTTCGATGTCGCGATCCTCGACCTCGGCCTGCCGAAGATCGACGGGGTCAGCGTGCTGAAGGACTGGCGCGAGGGCGACCGCAACCTGCCGGTTCTGGTGCTGACGGCACGCGACGGCTGGCCGGACAAGGTCTCGAGCTTCAAGGCCGGCGCCGACGATTTTCTCGCCAAGCCCTTCAAGGTGGAAGAACTGGTGCTGCGCCTGCGCGCCCTGGTGCGCCGGGCAGCCGGCCACGCCGCCTCGCGGCTCGTCTGCGGCGCGCTCACCTTCGATGCGCAGCTCGGCACCTTCGAGCTCGACGGCCTGCCGCTGAAGCTGACGGCGCTGGAATGGCGGGTGCTCTCCTGCCTGATGCTGCGCAAGGAGATGATCGTCGACCGGCGCGAACTCACCGAGCGCGTCTATGACGGTGATGCCGAAGTCGACTCCAATTCCATCGAAGTCATCATCGCCCGCCTGCGCAAGAAGCTCGGGGCCGATCGGATCGAGACGGTGCGCGGCCGCGGTTATATGCTGACGGCAGCAGTGGCGCCATGAAGGCCCCCTCCCTCAAACAGAAATCGATCGCCGGCCGGCTGCTGATGTTCTCGGGCTTCTTCGTGACGCTGGCGCTCCTCGTCGCCGCCATCGTGCTCTGGCTGGCGCTGAAGACGGTGGTGCGCGAGCAGGTCGACCAGCGTTTGGACACCCAGATCAACGCCCTTGCCGCTGCTGTGACGCGCGACGCACAAGGCAGGATCACCTTGTCCGCGCCGCTCGATGCGCCGCCCTTCGATCGCCCCTCATCCGGCTGGTACTGGCAGATCGACGACGGGCAACAGCGCCTGACCTCCCGCTCCCTGATGAACGGCACGATAGACGCGCCGCCGCCCCGGCAGGACCTGCGCCATGTGCTGATGGGCATGCCGACATCAGGCAGGGGCGGTGATCACGGAAGAGGCCCGCTCTATCTTCGCCAGGCCGTGCGCAGCATCGACGGCATGACGCTGACGATCACCGCGACGGCGCCGATGATCGCCCTCGTCGGCCCGACGCTCCGCGCGCTCTTCTGGCTGGTGCCCTGCATGCTGCTATTAGGGCTCGTGCTGATGGCCGGCACGCTCTGGCAGATCCGCTTTGGTCTCAGGCCGCTGAAATCCATGGCGGCCAATATCGATGCCATCAACCGCGGAGAACGCGCCCGCCTGCCCGATGAGACAACCGCCGAGCTTGCGCCACTGTCGCTGAAAACCAATGCGCTGCTGGCGGCCAATGAAGAGCGGCTCGCCGCAACCCGCATGCAGTTCGCCAATCTCGCCCATGGCCTCAAGACGCCGGTGGCGAGCCTGCTGCTGGCGCTCGACGAGAAAAACGATCCGCAGGGCGCATTGCGCAGCCTCGCCGCCCGCATCGACAACCGGATCAAACACCACCTCGCCGCCGCCCGCCGCGTGATGGCATCATCAGACAATGTCGCCAGCACCGACCTGGCGGCCTCGGTCGCCGATCTCCACCGGGCGATCAGCCAGATCCACGCCGAGCGCAACATCGCCTTCGACACCGACATCGCCAAAGGCCTGCGCGTCGCCTGCGACGAAAGCGATGTCGAGGAAATGCTCGGCAACCTGATCGACAATGCCTTCAAATGGGCCGCCTCCCACGTCACCCTCCGCGCCCGCCGCGACGGCCCGACCGCCCGCATCACCATCGAGGACGACGGGCCGGGAATACCGCCGGATCGCCTGGATGCCGTGCTGCTGCCGGGCGTGCGGGAGGACGAGCATGTGCCGGGCAACGGGTTTGGGCTGAGTATCGCGAGCGAGCTGGCGGGGTTGTATGGCGGGTCGTTGGCGCTGGAGGCGAATAGGACGAAGGGGTTGCGGTGTGTGTTGTGTTTGCCGGTGGCGATGGGGTTGGTTCCTGCGTGATGACGACAAGCTAAACAATGGGATCATTCGTTCAGATGAGCTCAACCCGTGACAAGGCTGTGGAGGCGGCGCCAAGCGATCGTGCTTCGGAGGGCCGGGGCCCCTTGAGCTATATCCGCCAGTAATGCTGGAAGTTCGTGGGGCACATAAGAAGGCTGTAAGCCGATAACCCGATCCGCGACATCCAGAACTTCATGTGGTCAACGTTTCGCAAAGGGGTCGGCTTTGTCAGCGTCCACAGTACAGACGACATATCCCGCCTCTTCGAAGGTTTCCTGCTCGCATTCAGCGGCTTCGGCCCTACGCAGATATGTCATCGTTGTGGCCAGAATCACGGCCGCGATCAGCAGGCCGTGTTTCACATAGGTCATCAGTGCTACCCCTCTTCTTCAAATCACCATCTATCCTGCGTGTTATTGTTGATCAGGGAATCAATAAATGACCGGTAGCTTGGCAGAGTCGGAAAAACGTGATGACAAGTTTACGTGGACATATGCAATCTGGTTTTTGCCGTACCTGGCGCAATATTGGCTATGGTGGCTGGCCCCCAAATGGGACTGGTGGATCATCGGCCTTATCACTCTCGCGCTGACCGTGATCGCGATCGCCGGTTCCATCTGCATCAACTTGGCGCGGCGGCGCTGGTGGCGTGTCGTGTCGCTCTTGATCACGCCCCTTCCGTGGTTAGTCATTATTTATATCGTTGCTGCTACCGGCATAACGCCCGACAGCGTTCGATTTGCTTTGAACAAGCAAGCGTATCTGGCAGAGATCGAACGAACCGATGTGACGAGCGGTGAGCCGCGATTCAGGACATTTGCATTGGACAGTATGTTCAAGGCGATAACATCCACAACGCTTGTGTACGATGAGAGTGATGAGATTGCCTTGCCCAGCGGCGAGCAATCCGCCGCCTGGCAACAGCGAACAAAAAAATTGTGCTCGGAAAAGAAAGAATGCGTCAATCTCTATCCTAGTTCGGACTGGCCCTTCAGCGTCACCAAAGTTGGCGAACACTTCTATATTGTGTATCAAAACTTCATTGACGCGTTTCCCTAGCGAACTCCTTTTTCGTCATGCTCGGGCTTGTCCCGAGTATCTGCAACCGGTGCAGCGGATCCTCGGCTCAAGGCCGAGGATGACGCCGAGTCAAGAGCGACGGTTGCCGGCAAACTGAGAGCATGTTTGAAGGAAGCAGCCCTCTTGTTGACACTCGGACAGCAAGAAATTACCTCTCGCGGGGGTTGAGGGAAAGCATATGTCCGAGCAGGACAATCCAGAGATTTCGCGCAGAAACAACGTGATTGGCATTTGGTTCTCGTCGCTGCTGCTTCTGTCAGTGGCGACTTGTGTGCTGATTCCGCACCTTCCGACAAAAGGCGTTTGCTACTTTCGGGACATTTGGTTTTTGAGATCGCTCTGGTATCAGAACCTTACCGTCTTTGACCAGTTCAAGCAGCTTTGGCATTCGAACAGTGAGCAATGCGTATTTTTTGCCACGCGATCCATGCTGTCTTTATACTTTGCGAACATCGCATGTATCACGGCTCTAATATCGCGTGCCGAGGGAAAGCGGCCAGCTTGGAGGGGCTGGCCATGGATGGCGATAATCACCGTTCTGCTCATTGGCAAACAGATTTTTTTCGACGGTTTCGATGATCAATCTCAAGGATACTATTCGTCGATGACCTACCGGACCTATGACTCCATTAATTCGCTTATATTGAAGTCGGTCTATCGCATGGTCCTCTTTTACGCTCTGCTGACTTTCTGGTTGCTCATCGCGATCGATCGGCGTCGCAACAGAGTTCACGGCGACCGTGAAGCGTAATCGTCAACTCCCAACCTAATACTCCCTCCCTCAAAGCCGCAACCAAGCCCCCTTCCCATCATCACCACTCCCCCTGACACGTCTTTCGCCTCGCCTCTGCCTTGTTGCTCGCGTATCCTGACGCCCGATTCGCCGTCCGCATACGAGGGTGGGCATGAACGAAGCATCAAAGGAGAGCGCGATGACGGACGCCAAGGGCGGCATTTCTGGACTACGGCCGCATATTACAGTCATTGGCGTCGGTGGCGGTGGCGGCAATGCGATCAACAATATGATCGCGGAAAAGCTGGCGGGCGTCGAATTCGTCGCTGCAAACACGGATGCTCAGGTGCTGGCCACCTCCAAGGCGACGCGCCGCATCCAGCTTGGCGCGAATGTGACGGAGGGTCTCGGCGCCGGTTCGCTGCCGGAGGTCGGCCATGCGGCTGCCGAAGAGTCGCTCGATGAGATCATGGATCACCTGGCCGGCTCGCACATGTGCTTCGTCACCGCCGGCATGGGCGGCGGAACGGGCACGGGTGCTGCACCCGTCATCGCCCGCGCTGCGCGTGCCGCCGGCATCCTGACGGTCGGCGTCGTCACCAAGCCCTTTACCTTCGAAGGTAACCGCCGCATGCGGATGGCGGAAATCGGCATCGAGGCGCTTCGCCAGGCGGCCGATACGGTGATCGTCATTCCCAATCAGAACCTCTTCCGCATCGCTGATGCAAAAACGACGTTCGCAGATGCCTTCATGACGGCCGATCGCGTGCTCTATGCCGGCGTCGGCTGCATAACCGATCTGATCGTCAAGGAAGGCCTGATCAACCTCGATTTTGCCGACGTGAAGTCGGTCATGTCAGGCATGGGCCGTGCGATGATGGGCACTGGCGAAGCCTCCGGTGAGAGCCGCGCGATGAAGGCGGCGGAAGCGGCGATTGCCAACCCGCTTCTCGACGATATCTCGATGCGGGGCGCCAGGGGCGTGCTGATCTCGATCTCCGGCGGTTCGGATATGACGCTGTTCGAAGTGGACGAGGCGGCAAGCCGCATTCGCGACGAAGTCCAGGAAGACGCCGATATCGTCGTCGGCGCGATCTTCGACCGCAGCCTCGACGGCAAGTTCCGTGTCTCGGTCGTGGCGACCGGCCTGGAAGGCAGCCCGCTGCCCGCATCCGCGCCTCACGCCGCCGAGCAGGTTCAGACGCGTACGCTGCAGTAAGCGCAGCGGTGCGACATATCTGAGCACGGCAGCCTGCCGCGTCTTTTCAGACGCGCCGCGCTGTCGTGCGTCAGTGTCATGCGCTCCGGGGGAATCGGGGCGATCACCGGTCGTTGATTCGCGATCACCTGTCGTTGATCGTGGGAAGGTGCGTTTCGACCTCTACGCGGCGCTTGTCATCCAGCGGCTCAATGTACTTCTGCCAGAAGGCCTCCGCCTCCGGCGTGTCATCCTCCCAGTGGCGGATTTTAACGATATTGTCATCGATCTTGGCCAGCCGTTTGCCGCCAAGCCGCAGGTATTCCTCCGCCAGTTCTTTCGATCGGGTCGTTTGCATGTCGTGTTCCTCCATGGGCGAACCGAAAGGCCGATCGTCATTACCGGGTGGCCGGCAATCGGCATCCCCGCTATCGGCGCTTCCGCGCCTTCCAGTTAAACAGTACGGCGGGATCATGGTTCCAAATCATCGGCCGAAACCGGACCACGCGGCCGGCTGAAGGCGTCGGCCGCCATCCATGCACAAAGGACGCTCTAACACCTTTCAATCCTCGCATCGTGCTTTCCGAAAATCGATTCCGAGTTTCGGGCCGATGCGCTAGACGAACAGGACGTCCGAGATATTGTGCACCACGGAGATTTCGTCGGTCCCGGTGTTGGTGATGTAGAGATTATCCGCCGCTGAGTCATAGACCACGTTAGTGATCAAGTCGTCTCCCGGTATGGCGATGTTGACGTCGACCGTTGTCTTGACCCCGGTTTCGAAGTCGAATGCCGTGCCGATATGCTCGCTGCTGGAGGAATCGCCGAAGAAGAACGTGCCGTCGACGGCAAAGCCGTATCCGAGCCCGCCCGCCGCGAAGGTCTTGGATTCGATCGGGCTCAGCGTATCTGGATCGATTTTGGAGACCTGCCAGGTGGAATCATCGATGCGGCCGACGACGTAGATGCCGGTCGAATCCTGCATCGTATTGACGGCCGTGAATCCACCCCAGTCGAACGTACCCGCCCCATTCTCGCCGATAAGGCCCGGGATCGGGTCGCCCCGCTGATCGGACGATCCGTCGACGGCATCCCACTTTGCGAGATAGGTCTGATCGGGGAAAGGGTCCTCTTCGCCTCTCGCCTCGTTGGTTCGGCCGATGATCTCGCCGCCGCGGACCGAAAAATAGGTTCCGCCGATGTCATATTCGCCCTTGTCATAGTCGCCAAGAGAGATGGCGCCGCTGGCGTTGTCGGCTTCAAATGCCGCGGCGTTGTCGTAAATGCTCACCATGGAATCATCTGGGAAACCATGGCCGGAGCTGACGTAATACTTACCCGTTAGCGGATCGACCGCGACCCCCTGGAGTTCGTAATGGTCCAGGAAGGGGCGCACCACATCCGCCTGGGCCTCGACATGATTGGTGTTCAACGACTTCCCGTCCGTCACGCCGTCGACGGTCAGGGTGATCACGCCGGCATCCGCGTGACCGGCGCCGTCAGAGACCTTGTAATATTGGAGTTTCTCCGTGACATGCTCGCCGTCATCGAGTCTTCACGGCCGGATCGAGATCGTAGGTGAAGCTTCCGTCGCCTGCAAAATGGAAGGTGCCGAATTCCCCCGCCACGTCGGTCGTCTGCCCTTGCCCCTGACCGGCAGGAATGCTGGTGCCCTCGACCGAGCGCAGGAAGAGCGTGCCAGCCTCTCCCGGGTGATCATTGGCGAGCACGTTGCGGGCCATCTCGCTTCCTTCGTGGAAGGAGAAGGCGTCGTCGACCGCGACCGGCGGGCTCGTGACCCCGTGAATGTCGAGTTTGAAGTGGCCGACATCCGTGTTGCCGGAGCCGTCGGAGATCTTGTAGCCGATCGTCTCCGTCAGCGTCATCCCGTCAACAAAGCCCGCCTTGGCGGCCTCGTTCAGCGTATAGGTATAGGAGCCGTCGGCCTTGACGTGAAACGTGCCGTATTCACCCTCGATATCGGTGATCTGCCCGTCCTTCTTGGCAAGCACCCGCTCGCCATCGAAGAAGTTGAGGAACATGTTGCCGGAGCCTCCGGCCAGATCGTTATCCAGCAGATTGCCCGAAATCACGTCATTCTCGGAAGCGCTGCTGACATCATCGACCGCCACAGGTTTTGCAAGCACTGTCATGGATATCTCCTTCAAGATCCATTCGCCTTGGTCTATCGGGAGGAAAGCAGCTGAGATCGCCTCGGTCAATGAATTTTCTAGCAAGGGTAGTATTTTAGAATTTCACAGCTTTGTCATGCATGGAGGGCTTCGCCCTATGGGTTGCACACCTCAGCATGAGGGCGTCAAAAAACTCCACTGCAACAGAGCGATAACGCAACCAAACTCCCCTTCACACACCCGCTCACTTCAGACCCGTCAGACTCCTGATCTTCGCCGCATCCTCCGCCGTCGCCGGGTTGTAGACCACCATGCTGAGATCCGGCCGGCCATCCACCTGGAAGGCGGAATATTCGAAAGCGAGTGGGCCGAGGATGGGGTGTTTGATGTGCTTGGCGCCCTCACCGTGGGTGCGCACGTCGTTGTCGCGCCACATCGCCAGGAATTCGGGGCTCTTGCGGCAGAGTTCGTCGACGAGGGGCTCGACCTCGGCCGCGGCACCCGCGCGGGCCGCATCCACACGGAAAGCGGCGACGACGAAGCGGGCGACACTTTCCCAGTCGTACTGGGCGGCGCGCACGCGCGGGTCAAGGAAGATGAAGCGCAGCACGTTGCGCTCTTCCGGCGGCAGCGCGCCGTAATCGGTTAGAAGCACAGTCGCCGCCCTGTTCCAGGCAATCACGTCCCAGATGGCATTGCGGATCAGCGCCGGGCTCGGGTCGAGCGCATCAAGCACGCCCTGCAACCTCGGCGTTACGCCCTCTTGTCTGTGGTAGCGCACCTCAGGCGGCCGGCCGAGGCCGATGAGGAAGAGATGTTCGCGCTCGACATCAGTCAGCATCAGCGCGCGAGATCCGGTCGAGCACGTCGGCAGACGGCGCCCCGCCGCGCCCCTGCTCCAGCCAGGTGTACCAGGTCGGGCTGATATTGGCGCGGCCCGCCACCTCCTCGCGCCGCAGACCCGGCGTGCGCCGCCGCTCCCCCGCAAAGCCGAGGGCGGCGGGATCGAGCCTCACGCGGCGGTCCTTCAGATAGGTGCCGAGCCGGTTGTCTGAGGTGACGAATTCGCCCATCCTGTTAGCTTTTATACCATGATAATGTCACTACTTTACCATGATACAGGCAGGGCCGATATGTGTCTCCAGCAAAAACGGAGATAACACATGCGCGTATTCGTCACTGGAGCCACCGGCTGGGTCGGCTCAGCCGTCGTCAATGAGTTGATTGCCGCCGGCCATCAGGTGCTCGGCCTCACCCGCTCTGACAAGGGAGCGGATCAGCTGGCCGCCGCAGGCGCCGCAGTCCACCGCGGTACGCTCGACGATCTGGAAAGCCTGAAAAGCGATGCGGCTGAGGCAGACGCCGTGATCCACACGGCTTTCAACCACGATTTCTCGAAATTCGTAGAGAACTGCGCCGCCGACCGGCGCGCTATCGAGGCACTCGGCGAAGCCCTCCAAGGCTCCGTTCGGCCGCTGCTGGTCACAGCCGGCCTCGGCTTTGCCCCCGGCCGCGTCGGCACCGAGAAGGATCCGCCCATGCCGACCTCGGAGACCTACCCTCGCGCCTCCGAAATCACCGCGGTATCGCTTGTCGCCCGCGGCATGCGCGCCTCCACCGTCCGGCTTCCACCCTCGGTGCATGGCCATGGGGACCACGGATTCGTGCCGATCCTCATCGATTTGGCCCGGCGCAAGGGCGTCTCGGCCTATATCGGCGAAGGGCAAAACCGCTGGCCGGCCGTGCACCGGCTCGATGCCGCCCGCGTCTATCGGCTGGCGATCGAGCGCGGCGCCGTCGGCGGCCCGTTCCTGGCAGTCGCGGAAGAAGGTGTGGCATTCCGGGAGATCGCCGAGCTCATCGCCCGGCGGCTCAACGTGCCGGCCGTCTCGCTGTCGCGGGAAGAGGCGGCAGAGCATTTCGGCTGGTTCGGAATGTTTGCCGGCTTCGACATCCCGACCTCAAGCGAGCATACCCGCGCGCTTCTTGGTTGGCAGCCGCAGGAACCCGGCCTGCTCGCCGATATCGACCATCCGGCCTATTTCGGTGGGTAGCGGAACCGTGCCGCTATATAAAAATGGAGCATTTCCGTAACTGGAGAAAGCGGAAATGCCTCCCGGCTTGGCTCGTGAGGAGAACCCGCGACAGCCCGAGCTAGTGCGACCGGCTCTCGTTCCTGTCGGTGGGATCGTAATTGATGTCCCAATCCTTCTCGGGCTTTTTCTTGCCGGGCGGGTTCTTGTTCACCGTGGCATCTTCCGAGCCGGTGATGACAGTCGGCTTGGCGCTGGCAACGCCACTGCTTTTTCGGTCCGCCCGCGACTTGGCAAACTGGCCAGCCGCGTCTTTCTCGGGATTGGCCATATCAATCGCCCTTCTGCTTCAGTGCGTCACTGATATTCTTCGTCTCGGGGTCGCGATTGTTTTCGCCATGTGCGTCGCGGTCGCGATCCGGATCATCCTTGGCCCTCATGTAGCCGCGAGGCTTATTTCCCTTCGGCCCTTCCCAGCGGGGAGACTGGTCGGTGGTGCCGGGGGCGCCGTCTTTCGGTGTGGTCATGCCCATTGTGGTTCCTCCTTGGTTGGAACAGGGAAAACCGAAAAGATCAGCAACTGTTCCCGCGGCAACACTTTCGCGTAAAGCGGCTTACCGTATCGAGGCGAGCGTGGCGCAGCAGAAGGCAAGCAAGGTGACCGCGGCGTTGACCGCGTGCGAATATTCCCATCGGGCGCGAAGGTTTTCCCAACTCTCCGGCTGCACTGTCCAGTTCTCCGTCGCCGCGTTCGCCGGCTGGGTGAAGACCATGAAGATGACGAGGTTGAGCGCGATCAGCGCTGCTGCCGCGATCGACAGCATCATGGCTGTTCCGTCAGCCCTGAGCGCCACGGCATTGCCGATATTCGCCAGAAGCGCCAGCGGCAAGAGGAGACCGACGATCCACCATCCGGCATAGGCCTGTTGCGCAACGAAATAATCCGCCTTCGCCATCCCGATCTTGTTCAAGAGCGCGAAGGCGTGCGCTGCAGGTGCTGCGAGCGCCATGCCCGTTATGATGATGGCGAGGAATCTCATGGTGGATAAACCGGCCGCGAGGCGATGGGTTCCTGCAGAAAATATGGAACAGTGTCGTCCGCCATCGGTTGATCAAAGGTCCACCTCAAACATGGAGCCGAAAATGAGCAAGACCAACGCTCGTCAACTTCAGAAACGCGCCGAACAGCAGGTGAAGAATACCAGCGCCGGCGGACATCTCGGCGGCACATATTTCGGGCAGCAACCGGACGGAAAAACCGCCTCGTCGACCAACAACGACAGCGCCAAGGCGCGGCCGAATGACGGAAGTAAATAGGCGCCGCGGGCGCGCTTCACCCCACTCCACCTAAGCACTCCGCGCCCGGGAACCTGGGCGCGCGCCTCTTCGCGGGCGATCCACCTCGCTATTGATCGGCGACGCCTGCGCGCTAGCTTCTGCTCGCGGCCGATCGGCCGCTGGGGATACGATCTTTGGATGAGGGCGGAGGGGCGACGTGGCATCCTATTCGATTGACGATGCGATCCGGGAACTTGCCCCGGCTCTCGGCAAGGCGCCGGCCGGCGCGGTCAGCGGCGATTGGACCGCCACCACGATGCAGGCGGGGCATTCTTCCAGGACGGGCGGCTACCTCGATGCCGAGGGAAAGCATGTCCCGGAGGATTCCAGGCATCCGCTCGACATCATCGCGGATGTCGTCGAAAAGCTCGATGCATCCGCGCTGCAGCGCTTCAACAAGGTGGTGATCCGCTGGAAGAAGCCGAAATTTCCGTTCATGCAGGCGAAGATCACGCTCGAAACCAGTTATGACCAGACGATCGTGCCGCGCGGCCCCGACGACCCGATCTACGAGACTGCGGCCGCTACGCGGCGCGTCTTCTGGCAGAGCCGCGGCACGCTGCACGAAGACTTTGCCGTCGAGCGCGGAACGGCCAACATTCACGCCCAGACGAAATGGTTCGGCCCGCATTGCCGCATCCTCGCCATCCATGCGCCGGAAAGGCTGACACTTGCCACCGACGGGCTGTCGACCCCTTGGGCCGGCATATCCGAGCCAGAGAACGGCGTCGAATGCGAGCTTTTCATGGAATTCGACGCCGCGACACTGGATGCGGCCGGGATCGAAAACTGGGCGAACCTGTTGATCAACACCGGAGATCTCGTGGCAGACGGTTATCGCATCGCCCGCGATGTCGAGAAGCACGGTGCCATCCTGTTCTGCCGGCTGACCGAGGATTACCACCCGATGACCCGCATCATGTTGAGCCGCGACCCCGGGCGCATCGAGGGCCTGCCTTTCGGCTCCGTGCCACTGATCCGGGCAACGCCGATCGCCGAAACCGAAATCGAGGGACATGACCTCTCCGACGACTGGGGCGCTGCGGCCGCCCGCAACGCCCTGGCCAAACGCGGCATGGGGATTGATTGATGTGGCCGATGCCGGGCGATTATCGTCCGTCCTGCGCTATTCCTGGATGTCGGGTTCGACGACCTTGGCGAGGTTTCGCAGCGACTCCTGCCAGCCGAGATAGCAAGCCTCGGGCGGAATGACGTCAGGCACGCCTGCCTGCACGATATCCACCTCGGTGCCGACCGAAACCTTTTTCAGCGTCACGGTAACTTCCATTTCGCCGGGCAGGTTGGGGTCCTCGAATTTGTCGGTGTAGCGCAAACGTTCGCCGGGGACGAGCTCGAGATATTCGCCGCCGAAGGCGTGGCTATTGCCCGTCGTGAAATTGCGGAAGGACATTCTGAACGTGCCGCCGACAACCGGCTCCGAATGGTGCACGGTGCAGAGGAAACCGTTCGGCGGAAGCCACTTGGCAAGCGCGTCTGCCTCCAGGAATGCGCGATAGACTTTTTCCGGGCTGGTCGCCAGAACGCGATGCAGGCGTATGGTACTCGGCATGGTCGTAATCCTTTTTGAATGGACGGAATGGACGCACCTAGGACGGGCGTGGCATGGCCGATCCGACACCGGATCGAATTTTTCTTCAAGAAAAATTGCCTGGCGTAGTTCAACCGGGCATACCGTCGAACTGCGGAAGATCGAGCGGCCTTGCGCAGGTCAGCCGGCGCCGGGTGAACATCTCGCCCCCCGGCTCGATCTCCTCGCGCACCGACGCGGCAACTCTCAGCTTAGCTCAGGAAATGGACGTTTAGCGCGACATCCGTTCGCTGGGCCGAGCCGACAGACGTCTCAAGGGCATTTGAAAAGCCTGACAGGCTTTCCCGGCCCGCGCTGGATGATGCGCTTGGCTTCCAGATCCAGTTGAACGGCCTTCAACCACCATCCGGCCCTAGAACAGGATGATTTTAGGGCGGGTCGGCCTAAAATCTGAATCCTGTTCTACGTTATATAGTTAGAGCATGATGTCGTCCGAAAACCGCTCACACTTTTCGGCATCATGCTCTAGCGCCGCCCGGGAATTCGATCTCGGAGAGATGCGGCAGGATGGCGATGTTTGCCTCTGCTACGGTCAGTCCGGGTGCCCCCTCAGTCAGTGCGGCCAGCAGAGCGTGGCGCATTGCCATGTATTTGGCCTTGTTGACCCGCTCCGTATGGTGCGGCGAGGTTATGCTTTCAATGAGGATTTTTTCGTCATCAGGCATCGATCGCTCCTTTGACAGTGAGTTTGGGTACTTTGAAACCCATCGCAATCCACGCGGTGAGAAGTCTGCCATAGAAGCCGGCCGTCGCCAGTGCGCCGGAAGGCACGTCATCGGGCACACTCGCGCGATCGGGCACATTCTGGGTCATCGTGCGCAATTGGAGGGGTGGAAGCTCGTCCTGCTTCCAGAGATTGCCGTAGAGGCTAAGCCAGTGGCCGCCCTTGAACTCCAGAAAAATGGGCGTGTTGCAGCAGGACGCCAGGACACGTCGCGTTGAAGCATTGGGGCCGAGGCGGAATTCCCGCAGATTTTCGGTTCCGGCCAAAAGGCTGATCCGATCCTTCCGATAAAGCACGTAGCGCGTACCGCCATGGATCGTCCGGATCGCCTCCGGCATCGGAAGCGACTCCAGCCTGCCAGCCGCGTCACTACAACTCTTGCAGTGACATTCCGCGCTGATGATCGGGGCGCCGCGCACTTCGAGGTGAAAGGTTCCGCAGGCACACGTCAGATGGGTTGTCTTGTTGTTCATGACATCGCTCGCTGTTGAGGATCGCTGAATAGCCGCAAAATCAAACTAGACCGTTTAGTTCCGTTATAAGAACTAGACGGTTCAGTTTGATCGTGTCAAGTAGGGTTGGAGCGGAGATCGAGAATGTTGATACCGGGTATGGAAGCCGACCTGGCCGAGCGGCGGGCCGGCACTCGTTCGGAGCGCAAACAGGCGGCGATCGTCGGTGCCGCGGCCGAAGTCTTTCTGAGCACCGGTTATGCCGGAGCCAGCATGGACGAAATCGCCAACCGGTCCGGCGTATCCAAGCAGACGGTCTACAAGCACTTCTCCAGCAAGGAGGCGCTGTTCGTCGCGGTGCTCACCCAGATGATGGGAGAGGCAGATACCGCCGTTCACACCGGCCTCCCCCAGGTGGAGAACCGCGCTCAGCTGGAAGCCTATCTCCTTGATTACGCCGTCCGCCAGCTCACCATCGTCCTGACACCCGGGCTGATGCAATTGCGCCGGCTCGTGATTGCGGAGGCGCAACGCTTCCCGGAACTCGCCAAGCTGCTTTACGCGCGCGGCCCTGCACGGGCGCTCGAGGTCATGGGCAGCGCTTTCGAACAATTGGCCGGCAAGAAGCTGCTGCAGTTCTCCGATGCAACGGTGGCCGCATCACAGTTCAACTGGCTGGTGATGGCCGACCCCGTCAACCGGGTCATGATGCTGGGCGATGCGGCCATCCCGACGAAGCAGCAGATTCACCGCCACGCCGAGGCGGCCGTCACCACGTTCCTGGCGGCATTTCTGCATCCAGATAAGCGATGAACGCCACCGCAGGTCCGGGTATCACAGAATCCGGCAATGACTGGAATTTTCCGCACGTGCCGACATGCCGGCGGTCACAAAGCTGCCGCTCAATCGTCAGCAAATCGCCCCCTTACCGCCGCACCGTGCCCTCTTAAAGGTTCCATCGTCGCGACCTCGCCCGGCCTTCGAGGGCTGAGCGATTGACCGAGGCGGTCCTGCTGCCAATCAAATCATGCACTTGAAGAGGAACGAATATGATCACTCGTTACACATCTGTCGCAACATTGAGCGCTGCGGTCTTCAGTCTGCTTGCTTTCAGCCCGGCATCCGCTGTCGACATGGCCCAGGCGCAACAGCAGTCGGCACAAGCGCAGCCCCCGGCACAGGCGCAGCCGCCGATGCAGGGACAGCCCGGCGGCAACGGTGCGACGGCAGCCGTCAGCGATCAGAAAATCGAAGCCTTCGCCGTTGCCTATCTGCAGGTCGACAAGGTGAGACAGGAATATTCGGCCAAGATCGGCGCGACGAAGGACGAGACTGCCAAGCAACAACTGCAGGAGGAGGCCAAGAAGCAGATGGTCGATACCGTCCAAGCTTCTCCCGACATCTCCGTCGAGGAATATTCGTCGATCCTGACGGCCGCGCAGAGCGACCCGGCTCTGGCCAAGAAGGTACTGGAAAAGATCGGCACGCCGCCGCCGGGCCAGCAGCAGCCACAGCAGGGCCAGCAGCAGCCCCAGCAATAGGCTGCGCGCGCGTATAGTAAGTCGCTACGAATAGGCAGCGGATGTCTTGTCGTTCGCGCCGGCAGCAGTGCCCGCCATTTGCCGGGCCCTGCTTTCCATCTCGGCAGTCGACGACGGGATCGGCCAGAACAGGATGACGAAAACCGCTCACACTTTTCGGCATCATGCTCTGGTTCAGTACTGCGACCCGCTCTTATTGTTCAGGTCGTGCCGTTCGGTGCCCGTCAGCGGCGGGTTGAAGATGCTGACGAGAACGAGATCCTGATCCTTGCCGCCGCGCAGATAATGGCGGTCGTGCTTGTCGAGCACGTAGATATCGCCGGCGCGGATCGAAAAGACATTGCCGTCCATATCCTCCACTTCGCCCTCGCCCTTGATGCAGTAGCATGCCTCCAGATGATTGCGGTATTGAAGCAAGGCCTCGCTATTGGCGCGAACGACAGTATGGCACACCGTAAAGCCCATGCCGTCGTCTTTGGTCAGCAGGCGGTGGCTTGTGCCGTTGCCCCAATCGACGAAACGCTCGGTGAGCTCTACCTCCTTAAGATTTCTGACGAACACGTCGATTCCCCTGATAAATTATTGAAGATGCAGTGATGATTCATTTTCATCGCCCGCAACAATTAGCTATTGAAATCACTGGCATTTTCAAATGATGATTTCTGCGTCATCTGTGAGGAAATTTTACAAATGCAATTGCCGCCGTTAAACGCTTTGCGCGCTTTCGAAGCCACGGCCCGCCTGATGAGCCTTTCGAAAGCGGGCGACGAGCTGCACGTCACTCATGCAGCGATCAGCCATCAGATCAAGCATCTGGAAACCTGGCTCGGCCGCAAGCTGCTGCAGAAATCGGGCCGGGGCATTACGCTGACCGCAGCCGGCGGCGAATATTACCGGGCAGTCTCAGGATCGCTGGCGGCGATCGCACATGCGACCGGCAATATGCGACGCGACCACGACATGCGCGCCATCACCGTCGGCTGCATTCCCTCGATCGCATCTCGCTGGCTCGTCCCGGCCCTGCCCTCCTTCCAGGAGAGTGACCCCGATCTCGACGTCAGGATCGTCTATGCCCGCGCCGAAGAACGCTTCGACGACGAGAGCCTCGACGTGCTGATCACCATGGGCGAGGATCTGAGCGGCGGCAGGGAAAGCCGCCTGCTCTTCTCCCGCCGCAACCAGCCTGTCGCCAGCCGCCATTACCTTGCCAAACGCAACTGGACGATCGGCGACGTCTCGCTCGCCGGCGCCGATCTGCTGCACGACGAATCCGTCGATGGTTGGAAAGAATGGTTCCGCAAGGCCGGCCAGAAAGCGACGGAGCCGCTCCGAGGCCCGATGTTCCAGGATTTCAACATGCTGGCGACGGCCGTAATCGCCGGCCATGGCGTGGCGCTCTGCCCTGTCGAGGTGTTCCGCCGCGAGATCGAACGCGGCGATCTGCTGGTGCTTTCCGACATCGCGACGGCAGAGAACCAGGGCTATTACGTCATATCGAACAGCTGGGCGAAAAAGCCGGTCCGCCGCTTCATCGACTGGTTCATGACGGAGTGCGGATCGGGCGCATGAGATCCCCTGCCCGCTGCTCATCGAAGGGTCGCCGCCGAGACGATGGATGTAAATGGGTCGCGGCAATAAAGACGTTGCATAAGCCCGTCCGAGCGCGAGTTGGGCAGAAGTTGGGGATTGTTAATCAGAAATGCCTAATGTAAATCTTGGCGTGCACAAGTTGTGCGGGAGCTGATTTGCTACAATATCTGGTTATGACATGCGACTAGGGAGGGCCTCGGACATGCGGAAAATTCATGCGGCCCCCTCGGCGCTCGGACAAACAGAGGCAAAAGCTTCGAGCTCGATCGACCGGCTTTTGTTCTTTGACCGCGATTTCAATCCCGTCGAGAATTTGCTGGGCAATGAGCTGCCTGCTTCTGTCAAACCAGCTGCGTCGTTTTGGGAGCATTTTCCAGAATTGGACAAATCGGCGATTACGCTCGCCCTCCGTTCATTGGGTGACAGTGCTCAGCCCTTGCAAATATCGGGGGATCTTGGCGCGCCAGGGTCGCACGGACTGACGATCTATCGGATCGGAGATCTGTTTGCCGTGGTTCGGTCCGAGGAATCTATCGACGATGAGCGCGCAACCCTTTTGCATTTGGCCACCCACGATCCGCTCACTGGACTGCCGAACCGACGCCAGTTCAGCGAGGACCTTGCTGTGTTGTTACGGGAGACCGCAGGCTCGGATGAGACTCTGTCCCTGATGCAACTCGATCTTGACGATTTCAAACCTGTTAACGACACGCTTGGGCATCCGGCCGGCGACAAGCTTCTTCAGCTCGCTGCAAGCCGCATTCAAGAGTGCCTTACCAGGGACGACAGAGCCTATCGACTGGCGGGTGACGAATTCACCGTCATATCAAGGGGCCCGGGACATCCCGCCAAAGGGCACCAGCTAGCGGAAGCTTTGGTTGATGCATTCAAAAAGCCCTTCACGATAGATGGCATCGCGCTATTTGTCGGTACCAGCATCGGCATATCTGCTGCTCCACCGGACGGTACAACTCCGGAGCAGCTGATGAAGGCGTCCGACGTCGCACTCTACGCCGCGAAGAAGGACGGGCGCGGTCGCGCAAGGCCGTTTGATCCCTCAATGCTTGAGTTGCTGGAACAACGCGAACTGCTGCGCCGCAGCCTTCGCATGGCCTTGGTCCAACAACAATTTTTTATTGAGTACCAACCCATCGCCGAGGGCGGCTGCATTGTCGGCTTCGAAGCATTGATCAGATGGCACCACCCCCTCCTTGGAAAAATCCCGCCAACGGCATTTATTCCGATGGCCGAGGCCGATGGAATGATGCCGGAAATAGGTGCATGGGTTTTGGAGCAGGCGTGTCGCGAGGCAATGAAGTGGCCGCAGAACTATATCGTCGCTGTCAATTTGTCAGCGGCTGAATTCTTGACAAGCGGCCTCACCGATAGGGTCTCCCAGACGCTGGACTTGATCGGGTTGCCGCCCGACCGTCTGGAGCTTGAGATAACCGAAAGCGTGCTGCTTGAGCGGACCGTCAACAATATCGACACCCTGAATACTCTGAACGTGCTAGGGATACGAATCTCGCTTGATGATTTCGGGACCGAATATTCTTCGCTGAGCTATCTGAAGACATTCCCGTTCGACACGATCAAAATCGACAAATACTTTATCACCGACCTCGAAAGCGATCTGAAAAGCCAGGCAATCGTCCGCTGCATCGTTAACCTTGCACATGACCTCGACATGCAGGTGACAGCCGAAGGGGTAGAGACGCCAGGTCAGGCGGAATGGTTGCGCAGTGTGGGCTGCGACAGACTTCAAGGCTATTTGATCAGCAGGCCGCTTCCGGTCCAGGCGATTGGCGAGTTCATCACCCGGGCGGACACATCCGTAAGCCCAGCGCTACCACAGTGAACAACCGATTTTCGCCGTGCCTTTAGCTATCGCATGCATCAACCTGACGCCCCAGGCAAAAGAAGGGAGGGTTTATTGGAACAGGAAGCAGCTAGCTTCGATGACCATGCATTTTCGCCGATGGTATCGCTGGAACTGAACGTTGCGATGTTCAAATCCCGATGGCAGTTTTGCGACAAGATTACGGAATATCTCTCAGACATTCTCGGCCAAGGTCACAGCGATCCCGCTCGATATTCCAATTTTCTTTCCGTCGCGACGAACGAGCTCATCGAACTTGCCTTCCGTTCGACGAGCGAGCTGGGAAGGATCAGTTTCAGTCTCTACCGGAATGCGACATTCAATCGGCTGAGAATTACGTTTCCGTGCGAGGAAGCATCTAGCCGAGAGCACACGAGTGCAAGAGCAAGCGAACACCAGCCTGTCCCCGGCGCCGGCTCTGGATACGTGGTGATGAAGTCCGACGGGACGGTTTTGCTTAGTGATTTGGCAGCAATATTCCGCGCCACGATCCGAATTGAGAAAGACGGCAGACAAGGGATTCACATCATTGCGGATTTCCCCTCGATCGAGGACTTCCAATGAGCCTGCTTCCCCTACCCTTCACTGTTCATTTTGATCCGACAAATCAGGAGCTGTTGCTGTCTGGCAAGATGCGCCCCGAAAGCGCCGCTGAAATCACCGACGCCCTCAAGCTGGTGCAGCAAAGTTTGGAAAAATACAGCGGGGTCGTTTACGTCAATGTCAAACGTCTGACGCACATCAACATGACTGCCTTCGCGGCCCTGGCTGATATACTCGCGGCAAGTTCCCGGATCAGACCGGAACGGAAGATCGTCATCATTACGTCGAGCGTGGTGGCATGGTCGACCTCGTTATTCCAAACGCTGGCGGCATCACAACCAAGCCTGTCGGTTGAAGTCTACGATTCGGCGTTTTATCCGGGGCAGAGCTTTGTCGAGGATGAGACTTTCATTCCCATTCTGCGTACCCAGACGAAAATGACATGGAGACACGAACGCGAACTGTTGCCTCGCCACGGCCTGCGCAGCGGTCTTGTCATCGCAGATATCTGTTGCGGAATTGGTGATTTCGCCGCCCTGGTTCAACGGGAATTTAAACCGGCACGCCTTGTCGCGCTGGATCATTCCGTGCGCAGCCTCGAATATGCGCGCAGGGTCGCGGCCGACTTCGATCTGCAGGGAATCGAGTACACCTACGGTGACGCTTCCCAAATGCTGCTGCGAGACAATCAATTTGACTTTGTCACCTGCCGACATTCGCTGCAGATTTTCAACCGTCCCGAGATGCTGCTCAGGGAGCTTTACCGCATCTGCAAGCCTGGCGGCCGTGTCTACATCACCAACGAAAAAAACTCGCATTGTCTGGGCGAGCCACATGCTGAATCCATAAAATGGACTTACGAAGAAGTCGCCAAACTGTTCAAGCACTTCGACATGGATGTCGAGATGGGGCCGAAAAGCCGCCACCTCCTCGCCGACGCGGGCTTCGATAACATCAAGGTCGATTCCTTTATGGTCACGAATCTTGACGGGGATCCCCAGGACTTCGCAGACATCATCGAAGCTTGGGAAAATGTCTACGCGGGTGAGATGGCCGTTCGACGGGGCGACTCATCAGATTTCATTCGTAGGTTCCGGCAAGGATTCAAAGATCATGTCTTTGCTGCTCTTCACCCCAAGGGTTATGCAGGCTGGCCGATCTGGGCAGCTTCCGGCCGAAAGCCACTGTGATGGACAGAAGCTCATCGAAAAGACCGGCAAGACTAGGTTCGTTTCGGGCAAAGTTCATCTTGGTTGTCGGTGGAGCTGTCCTCTTTGATCTGCTGGTCAGCGGCGGACTGGCACTTTGGAATGTTCAGAGGCTGTCGCGCGACGCCACCCTCGAAGTCGGACAGGGTCTGGAAGCAGCAAGCCAGGAATACATCCGCACATATGCCGATTCCACCGCAGCCCAGGTGAGTTTGCTCCTGCGGCAGGTTCATAGCGACGTCGGCACCCTGGCAGGTGTGCTCCAGGCGCAAATCGACGATCCCGAGCGTAATTCCGATGTCGGCGCGGCGATCGCGCGCACATCGCCTGGTAGCGTCAGCCTTGTTTACGACGAGAAGGGAAAATGGTCTCAGAACCTGCCCGGCTCCGCTTCGGTTGTGAGCGTCTGGGGTTACTTGCTCGGACCTGACCATCGGCCGAAACCCGACATCCAGCGCGATCTAGAGACGAGCGCGGTTCTCGACATCGTTGCGCCGAGCCTGCTGCAGCACGGCGCTTCCAAGCTGCAGATGTACTACATCGGACCGAAAGAACGGCCAATCTTCAGGACGGCGCCTTACACCGACCAGGCTCAGACCTTCGATCGCCTTTATTCGGGGCACAACGAAGCCGATTTCTGGGACTTCTTTTTCCCCGGGCTTTACGAGTCCTGGCAGAGCTGGGCCAAGGACGCGAAAACGCGGCCGGTCGCCGACGATATCACGCAGACCGCTCCATATACCGATGCCATTACCGGAAAGCTGATCGTCAGTTTCTTTCATCCATTGTGGACAGCCGACCGGCAGGATGTCGCCGGGACGGCTGGCGCGGACATCACACTCGACCAGCTCGCGCAGATTGTTGAGAATGTGAAAGTGGCCCAGTCCGGCTTTGGATTTCTCGCAATGTCCGACGGAAACGTTGTGGCGATCAACAGCACAGGAGAAAAAACCCTCGGTCTGCGTTCTGCGAGCGATGCGAGCGGAGCCAGCGCCTTGACCGGCCTGGAGCGCTCCCTGAAGGGAAGCTCCCAGCCTGCGATAGCAAAACTGGCCCTTGATCGTGAACTGGGCATCCAACATTTGTTGTTGCAGCAGGAGGGAAACGAGGTCCCCTATATCGTTATCGTCAAGAAACTCCCCGCGACCAATCTCTGGTCCAGCGGCCCGGTTCGGCAAGAGGCGATGTCTCTTGGAGTGGTTGTGCCTGAACGAGAAATCCAGGCCTCCCTCTATGCGGCCCAGGCCAAAATTTCGGAAGCTACCAACCGGATCGTGATCTACCAAATCCTGGCGATCCTAATGTCACTGCTTGTTGTGGCTATAGCAGTAATTGCGGCTTCGAAACGAATAACGAGCGGAATCAGTGCACTTGCAGATGCCGCCAAACGGATTCAGGCGAAGGATTATTCGGTCAGGGTGGCCATAACAACCAAAGATGAGGTCGGCGAGGCTGGTGAAGCATTCAACCGGATGGCCGAACAGATCAGCTATCATACGGAAAATCTCGAGCAGCTTGTCGAAGAGCGAACAGCTCAAATCGAAGATGCAAAGGAAGAGATTTCGACGCTGAACGCACAGCTCCAGCGAGAAAATCGACGTCTCGGAACGGAACTCGCCGTCGCCGAGAGAATCCAGCTCATGGTTCTTCCGCTGCACCAGGAGCTTGAGGAGTTTCAGGCCCTTGAGATCGCAGCCTATATGAGACCTGCAGAAGAAGTCGGCGGCGATTATTACGACGTATTGAAGAGCGGAAATCGGTTGAAGATTGGCATCGGCGACGTCACCGGACACGGGCTCGAAAGCGGCGTGCTGATGTTGATGGTTCAGTCCGTCGCCCGCGCCCTGCAGGAAGCCGGAAACACCGATGCAGTCAAATTTCTCACAGACCTGAACAGCGCCCTGTTTAAAAACATAGTGAGGACCAAAATCGACAAGCATCTCACTCTGGCGTTTCTTGACTACGACGGCAAAGAGATGATCCTGTCGGGACAACACGAGGAAGTTGTCGTCGTGCGGGCGAATGGCGAGGTCGAGCGCATAGACACCATGGATCTGGGTATACCGATCGGGCTGGAAGCCGATATTTCTGCCTTCATTAAAACCCGCGAAATAACGTTCGAGACGGGCGACCTCATACTCCTGCATACGGACGGCGTAACAGAAGCCGAAAACGACGCTGGAGAACTCTTTGGCATCGAACGTCTGTGCCGCGAAGCACTGCGCTTGAAGGACCAGAGCGCTGAGAAGGTCGTTGCCGGAATTGTAACGACATTAATGCTCTTCATCGGATCGCAGAAGATTTACGACGACATCACGCTTCTCGCAGTGCGACATAGGTGAGACATGACGCCAACGGTATATGGTATCGAATCTCTGACGGGCATAAGCTTGAAATCAAGCACTCGCCTCACGTTAAGCGACGGACCGCTTCAGCTTGGATGGAAGCACTCAGGAATGACTTCCGACTTTATAGCGGAGGTCATGGCTCTGCCCTATTCACGTTCAAGAAAAGACTATGTGCAGGCGCATCATGACATCGGATATCTCAGCAACGAGCTGATCGAAAATGCCGTTAAGTTTCGCCAACCTGGGGAAATCCTCATTGAAGCCGGCATATTCGACGGTACTTTTTTAATAAGGGTGAAGAACACGATCGATGGCGTGACATCGTCTCGCTTTCAGCAACTGCTGCATCGCCTTCAATCGAGGGACCCCGGCGAACTTCTTCTTGAGCAAATCGAAACCAATGCCATATCGGCAGAAAGCGGTTCGGGCTTGGGGTTGCTCACCCTTCTGAGCGATTACGATGCAAAAATGGCATGGGCATTCGAAGGGAATAATGACCAGCGTGTCATACTGACGACGACTGCAGCAGTGGCGATGCCGCCCTCCTCCAATCTGTGAGCGAAGAATGGAAATCAGCGACGAAAACTTCCGCGTATGGGCTGAGAAAAACGAGGTCTATTTCGATGGCGTATTCCGGCTGGCGGGACCGGACGCCTATGCGCCCATTTACTCCTTGATATCAGGCCTTCTCCATGAGGGGCACAAACAGGTGACGTTCAACCTGACGGGTCTCGAGTTCCTCAATTCCTCTGGCATAAATCTCCTGGCCAAGCTGACGATTGAAGCCAGAAAGATGGACGACCTCCTGCTCGTCGTCAAAGGCACCAGCCAATATCCTTGGCAAGCGAAATCCCTGCCGAATCTCAAAAAGTTACACCCGCTTGTCGATTTGCGCTTGGCGTGATTTCTCTTTCCGGGGAAGAGCCAATTCACGCTTCGACGCGCCATCATAAATCGAAGCCAACGCCGACAGCCGCCGTGATGGCGCTCCGCGGACCACGCTTGCGCCCTCAGACGCTGCTGAGGAGGAGGCTGGTCTCGCTGTTTGCGACACCGTCGATCATCCGCACCTCGCGTAGAACCCGGTCGAAGTCGGCAAGACTTGCGGCCCGGATATCGGCGACGAGATCCCAGTTGCCATTGGTAGTGTGCAGCGCTGAAATTTCCGTCAGGCCGCGCAGCTTTCGTATGACCTGGGTCGTCGATTTGCCGACGACCTCGACCATCATCACGGCACGCACGGCGTTGACGTCGTAGTCCTCCCGCACTCGGACGGTGAAGCCGAGCAACGTACCCGTCTCCAACAGGCGATCCAGCCGGTTCTGAACTGTGCCGCGTGCGACACCGAGTGCATCGGACAGCTTGCTCAAGGAAGCGCGGCCGTCGGCGCGCAGGTGAGCGATAATCCGCCGATCCAGATCGTCGGGTGCGTATTTCGCGATAGTCATATTGCCCCCCTGTAATTTCGCGCAAATGAACTGAACGAATTGCACAATTTGCTGCCAGAATTAGCACAGATTTGAGCTTTCGGCCAACATGCGGGACAGTTAATCTTTCTCCTCGAGCATATGCAGGAGGAATTCAGCATGTCGTCACCCCTTCCATCGGAAAAAGCTCTCGTACCCTTCGTCAGCGTCGAGAACATGATGCGTCTTGTCCACCACATTGGCATCGAAACCGTTTTGACCGAACTCACCGACGTCATCGAGGCGGATTTCCGTCGCTGGGGATCGTTCGACAAAACCCCGCGCGTTGCCTCTCACTCCGGCGAAGGCGTGATCGAGCTGATGCCGACCTCGGACGGCGAAATCTACAGCTTCAAATATGTGAACGGCCATCCGAAGAACATGGCGCAAGGCCTGCAGACCGTGACGGCTTTCGGCCTTCTGGCGGAAGTTTCGACCGGCTATCCGGTGCTGCTCACCGAAATGACCCTGCTGACGGCACTGAGAACCGCCGCGACTTCGGCCATGGCCGCGCGGTACCTCGCACCCAGGGGTGCCCGCACCATGGCCATGATCGGCAATGGCGCCCAGGCGGAATTCCAGGCGCTTGCCATGAAAGCCGTCTGCGGCATCGATCACATCAGGCTTTACGACATCGATCCGCTGGCGACGGAAAAGATGGTCCGCAACCTTTCAGGCACAGGGCTGAAGGTGACCGCCTGCAGTTCGTCCCAATCGGCCATCGAAAATGCCGATATCATCACGACCTGCACCGCCGACAAGCAGTACGCGACGATATTGACTGACAACATGGTCGGCGCTGGCGTCCATATCAATGCCATCGGCGGAGACTGCCCGGGCAAGACCGAATTGCATCGCGACATCCTGTTGCGCGCCGACACCTTTGTCGAATATCCGCCACAGACCCGCATCGAGGGCGAGATCCAGCAGATGGATGCCGACTATCCCGTCACCGAATTCTGGCAGGTCGTGACGGGACAGGCGACCGGCCGCCGCGATGCCAGCCAGATCACCCTGTTCGACAGCGTCGGTTTCGCGATCGAGGATTTTTCCGCTCTTCGTTATGTCCGTGACAGGCTCAAGGGGACCGGGCTTTACCAGGACCTCGATATCATCGCCGACCCGGACGATCCGCGCGACCTGTTTGGCATGTTGCAGCGAGCAAAGCAGGCATAGGAGCACGATGATGCCAAGACATGTCACATATTCCGTCCAGGCAGCCCCCGCTGTCGTCATGGTCCGGCCGCACCACTTCACCGTGAATACCGAGACGGCTATCGACAACCTGTTCCAGTCCAGCCCGGATGCGACGGAAGACCTTTCACTGGCGGCCTATGACGAAATCACCCGGGCGGCCGATGTGCTTAGAAGCCATGGCGTGAACGTGCATCTTTTCGACGACACCGGTACCGAGACACCGGATTCGGTCTTTCCCAACAACTGGTTTTCCACCCATGCCGGGGGGGCATGTGGCGATCTATCCGATGAAGGCCGTCAGCCGCCGGCACGAGCGGCGCAGCGACGTCCTCGAAATGCTGAAGAGCCAGTATCGGGTGCAGGAGGTGATCGACTATTCCGGCCTCGAGCCGGACGGATTGTTTCTCGAGGGCACCGGCGCCATGGTTCTCGATCACATCGATCGGGTGGCCTATGCCGTCCGCGCCGACCGCACCGATCCAATCGCGCTGGAGCGCTTCTCGACCCACTTCAACTGAGAGCCGATGGTATTCGACGCACGCGATGGAAACGGCGTCGCCGTCTACCACACCAATGTCCTGATGTGCATCGCCACCGATTTCGCCATGATCGGACTGGAGATGATGACCGATGCGGCAAGACGGCGGGAGGTCGTTCTAAGACTGGAGCGCTCCGGCCGCGGCGTCATCGCACTCACCAACGATCAGATCGCCTCCTTCGCCGGCAACGCTCTCGAACTCCAGGGAAATGCGGCGCGTATCCTTGCGCTCTCGACCACGGCGCTTGCATCCCTAAGCCGGGATGAACGCAACACGATCGAGGAAAGCGCCGAACTGGTCGCGCTTGATATCCCTACCATCGAGCGCGCCGGTGGATCGGTCCGCTGCACGCTCGCAGGCATCCATCTGACGCCGCGATGATTGCGTGACGACGCCAAATCGAGGAAGCCCCTTTCTCAGGCCGACCGGAAAACCCTGAGCAGCAATGAGCTCAAACCGATGGCCTCTCTGGGCCTAGAGGAATCGTTAAGCATTTCAGGCCATCTAAGACCATTGCCGGGGCCGGCATCGGACCTCGGTCCGATGTGCAACGCGCGATCACCGTCTAACCTCTCGTATCTGTTCAAGCCTTGCATCTGCACGGCGCTTGATCCGACTTGGAGGAAAACAATGCGGATAGCAACCTTAGCGTCCTTGGCCGCGCTTTCGCTGGCTCTTGCAGCAAGCCCGGCAACGATTGCCGGAATCGACATGACCGCACAGGCAAAGAGCGGTGGAAACGGTGGCGGCAACGGTGGGGGCAATGGCGGCGGTCACGGCGGCAGTGGAAACAGCGGCAACCATGGCAGCAGCAGCCAGGGTAGCGGTTCAACCCATGGCAACTCCAAATCTCAAGGCGTGAAAGGCAAATCCACCGAGGCGGCAAGCAAGTCCAAGTCCGTCAAGGCAGACGAGACCAAAGTCAGCACCAAACAAAAGAACCTGTCGGCGCAACTTGCGGGCCTGAACTCCTTGAAGCGAAACTACAAGGCGTTGATGCATACGTCGGACCCACGCATGACGGCCATCGCGGCCTATGCCGTGGCTTATGCCCAGTATGAACTCGACAACGGAATCGAGCCCGCGGCCGATGACCCTCTGTTGGGGGACGAGGCGCTGGAGGACGCATTGGCTGCCGCAACGAAAACCGGTGAAGTCAGTCCGGCGGTTCTGAACCAGGCCAAAACCATCCTCGGGGTTGGCGACGCAAACGGGAAGATCGATCAAATCCGCACCTCTCTGGAGAACGCTGCGCCGGCGACATCAGACGAATAGCCGATAAATCAGTTGCGAGCGGTGTGGAGCTGACAAGTATGGCTCCGCACTAAACTACGAAGAGCATCACCGTTTTGTTTGAGTACGGAGATGCTCTTTTTTTGCATATTTTCGAACGCAAACCGCTGCGCAGCGAGCGAGGCCCGATTATAAGCCCCCGCTAAGTCGCTGTTCTTTGGAACCATCGGCACGCTTGTCGACTGGACGCGGTCCTGGTTGAACTTGTAGGCGGTGTGCACTTGCACCTGGACAAAGAATCCTGAATTCGGTGTGGAGGACCAGCGGTCCTGCCAGGCATGGCAACTAGGCGCCATTTACTGACATTGACGCGCCGAGCCGGATGACGTCCGTGTTCACGGCACCTGCACGATGCGGCCACTACCCTTGATCTCTGCACGCCGCATCGCCGGATGCCCCGACAACTCGACATTGCCGCTCCCGGAAATCGAAACATCCGCATCTACCTTTGCGGTCACCTTTGCATCGCCGCTCCCTCGGATTTTCACCCTCGCCGACTGCGCAGTCAGGCCTTCAAACCGGGCTTCGCCAGAGCCGGAAATGCTGAGATTAACTGCGTCTGCAATTCCGGTCGCGGAGGAGTTTCCGCTGCCCTTGATGTTCACCTGAAGCTCCGGCTGGTTGATCTGCGACAGAGTCAGGTCGCTATTGCCGAGCAAATCCCATCTGGTGATGGCTGGCCCCGATAGCTTGACATCGAGCTGCGACGCAGACCAGCCAGGCGCGCAACCCAGGCCCAGTCGGCCGGATTCGATGCGCAAGTGACTGAGCAGCGCTGAGTCTCCGCTGACGACAATCTCTGCCTTTTCCCCCGGCCGGTAGTGTATGGAGCCGGGCAAGTCGATCACCAGCCTGTCGCCCGCAATAAAAGGCAGCGTAATTTGCTGCTGCGTGCCGCTCGCAGGCTCGCACGTCGATCCCCCTTTCCATAAATATGCTGCGCTGGCCCAGCCAGATCCGGAAAGAACGGTTCCGAGCGTCAGAAAGGCGGCAGCACCGATCAGTCCACCTGTCGCGATGAATGCCAGTGTGCGGGTCATGTCTCGTCCCTTCGATAACTTTGGTTGAAATTCTCAGTTGCCGAGCCGATCCGGCCGGACCAGACGGAAATGCAATCGCGCATACTGGCCGAGTACGTGGATACCGGCCCCCAGCCCCATTAGAAGCAAAGCGCCGCCTCCGAGGAAGCCGCTCACAAGTCCAGCGCCGATACAAAGGCGGGCCAGCAGAGCCATCAACGCGTCACCTGGGTTAAAGAGCAAAGCCGTGACAATGACATTCAATCCGGCTGCTCCAATCGCCAACAGTCCAGCCGCAAACCCCACCGCCAGTAGAATTGCCAGTAACAACAACGGCAGCAGGACAAGCAGATCGACAATAGCCAGTCCGGCCAGTGCCATGGCCGCAGCGATAAGGTTCGAGAGGCTCCAATGCTTTTCGAAACGCCTCAGTCCGATGTCGGCCAGCAGTTCCCGCGCGATCCTGGCAGGCTCACCGAGTGCCGAGACCACCTCCGCCTCGCTGCGTCCCCGGCTCTCGGATTCGGCAAAATGGGCCGAATAGTCGGACATGATTTCTTCGATCTCTTCGCCTGGAAGACCGCGAAGCCCAAGCCGCAGCGTGTTCAGAAAGGCATCCCTGGTCATGATAAATCCTCAAGAAGTTTATCGACGGCCGCCGTAAAGGAGCGCCAGTCGCTGCGATGCGCCTCGAAAACGGTCTCACCGAGCGGCGTGAGCCGATAGTATTTGCGGGGCGGCCCGCTGCTGGATTCGACAAGTCGGGTGGCCACAAGGCCATCATTCTGCATGCGGCGCATCAGGGGATAGATAGTCCCTTCGCCCATGCCGACGGCCGCGACCAAGGTGCTGGCGATTTCATAGCCATAGCTCTCACCCCGTGACAGCACGGCAAGGACGCACAGATCGAGCGCGCCTTTTCTCAGTTGGATTTGGATCGAGTCAACCATGTCATTTCCAGTATTTACAGACTGTTTATAACACGCTACCTGTTATTGCAAGATAGTGAACCAACTTCGCCAAATTTCTCGTTCTCGACACGAGCCGCGCGGTGAAAGGCCGGGCCGCCGCATAATTCTCTCGGATCGGAGCAATCACCATGACACGCATATGCTTGGCCCTCGCGGCCGCTTCTTGTCTCACTATGTCGACTGCGCAGGCGGCAGGCCTGAAATACCTTCACATCCCGGGCGGGCGGGATGGTCCGGCAATCGACGCGGCGATGTGGTCGCCTTGCATAAAAGCGCCTGAAGAAGTGCAGATCAGAGCGCTTACGATTCCAGCGGTTCCGGATTGCCCGATTGCTGGAGAAGGGTTGCCGCTCGTGATTATTTCGCACGGCTATGGCGGCTGGTATCTTGGCCATCATGACACGGCCGAGGCCTTGGCCGATTCCGGCTTTGTCGTGGTCGCCATCAATCATCCGCATGCAAACTATGCCGATATGAGCCGCGGGAATGGCTTGAGCGCCCTGATCGGACGACCCGTCGATATCAAGCGAACCATTGATTTCATGCTCACCGGCTTCCCGGATTCCGCCAAGATCGATCCGCAAAAGATCGGCTTCTATGGCTTCTCCCAGGGCGGCTATACTGGTCTTGTTCTTGCTGGGGCCAATCCAGATTTCAGCAAGTTGCCGCCGCGTTGCGCCGACCCGAAAGCAGACGGCTGCCCACAGGCCAATCAAACCCGCTCCCCGCAACAACCTCCGTTGCCCCAGACGCTAACGCATGATTCCCGCATCAGGGCGATGGTGGTCGCAGACCCTCTCAGCATCGTCTTTCAGACTACAGATAGCGTGAGGGACATCACGATTCCGCTTCAGCTATGGGGATCGGAGCTGGGAGGGGGTGGCGGCGCATCGCCGGAAAATGTGGCGACACTTGCGCGTGTATTGCCGGAAAAGCCTGACTTCCGAATCGTCCCCAACGGCGTCCATCTGTCGTTTTTGACGATGTGCCCTAAAACCCAACTGTCTTCGGACGTGTGCATCGATGCTCCGGGCTTCGACCGTGCCGCTTTCCACAGGGAGTTCAATGCTGAAGTGGTCGCGTTCTTCCGGCGAAATCTAGGGGAGTGAACTGCCTTGTGATACGAACGGCTTAGGTTTTCACGTCTGGCTTTCCTTTGCGGAGCACGATCATTCATTGTGGAGCTTTCAGCCACGGCCAAGTGTCCGCTTCGGTGGAGCTTCGCCAGACCACGTCGAACGGAACGTCTCGACGGCACCCGGACATCATTCTTCAAGCCGGTTCCTGGCTTTCGCCTGCGCATCGCGGATCAGACCCGAGTACAGTTGCTCCTTGCCGGGATACCATGGCATCGTGCTTATGGAGGAAAAGCCTGGGATAGCTTCCATGTGGGTAAACATACGTCGGCGCATCGCTTCGTCGGGAAGTGGGCCGCGCATCGCCTGAAGATTGTCACTCATGTGGTCCGGGTTGGAAGTACCACACAGGACACAGGTTACGGCGGGATGGGCCATGACCCACTTCAGAAAGAATTGCGCCCAGGTTTTCGCGCCGAACTCGTTTGCGAACTCCGGTAACGGCTGGCCTTCGACGACTTTGAGCAATCTGGCCTTTTCAAGCGGCAGATTGATCAGGATGGCGACACCGTTGTCTGCGGCCGATGGCAGGAGACGCCTTTCGGCATTCCTGTCGAAGATGGAATAGTTGGTCTGCACGAAGTCGACCTCACCGCTTTCGATGAATTTCGTGAGAGCCTCCTGGGCCGAAGCCTCGTGATGCGTGATACCGACGTGCTGAATTTTCCCTTCCTTTTTCCATGAACGAAGGAGCGGAACGACGACCTGCGCATTTGTGATACTGTGACATTGCATCAGGTTGATCGTGTCACGCCATGTCCGCAGCCTCGACTGCTGAAAGCTTTCCTCCGCATGGCTCTCGTCGCCCAGATATTCTCCCGTCGCCCAGATTTTGTTTGTCAGGAAGATTTCGGACGCCTCGGGCATCTCCGCCATGAACTGACCAACGCTGACCTCGGCAGACCCATACAAGGGCGAGGTATCAACGACGCGGCCGCCACCGGCGACATAGCGCCTGAACACCTCCCGCAGGTCGTCCCGCGCTTCACCCGGTCGACGGTCGAATGTCAGGAATGTGCCAAGTCCGAGGGCTGTGAGCCGCTCTCCGGTTTTCGGCACCGTGCGCGTCAGGACGGGCTCCGTTGCCGGCGTCGATGGGAGCGGCGCATCGCCTGTCGTGTCTTGTGCCTTTGTTTCTGCTGCGATCGCTGCGCTCGCGGCAGTCAGCCCCATCGCCCCCAGAAAGCGCCGCCGACCGATTGTCGTTCGGGTCATGAGAAAACCTCCAGTTGGATTTCTGGTCAAAACTGCCAGCCCGCCGGGACCCAGGCGTAACCCATGTCGGTCTTGAGCATTCGTCCCAGCCCCGGGAACGGGTAGTGAAACCCGAGAACGAGGAGCCTATCGGTCGCGGCCATATCGAATATGCGGCGGCGCGACGCGAGCGCGGTATCCTTGTCTCTGTCAGGTCCGGGTCGCCATGGATGGTCGATATTGACGACCGGGTGATAGGCAAGGTCCGTAGTGAGGAGCAGTTGGTCGTTTCCTGAGTGGACCAGGAATGTTGCCATGCCAAGCGTATGTCCGGGCGCAGCTATCGTGGTGAGGCCCGGCACGATTTCCGCACCTGCCTCGTAGAGCTCGATGTCCTTTGCGATCGGCTCGACACTCCGTTTGATCGCTGCTGCAAACCGGTCACGAAAGTCCCTTGGTACCGGCATGTAGGAGAGATCGGGATCGTTGCGCACAAAAAAATCCCAGTCTGCCCGGGGTGCGTAGACGGTGGCATTGGGAAACGCTTTTTTGCCTTCGGAAGTGCTGAGATTGCCGACGTGATCAGGATGCGTGTGGGACACCACGATCGTATCGATATCGCCTGCATCGAGACCGATGGCGGCGAGATTGTCGAACACACGCCCCGCATTCGGTCCCATCGTGGCCCCGGCTCCCGCCTCAAGCAATATCCGCCTGTCGCCGACCTCCAGCAGCAGCGTGTTGAGTTGAAGTGTCATGTGATCGGTAGGAAGGAAAGCGCGACGAAGGACCTCCTGCAGCTCAGCCTCCGGAGCATCGTTGGCATAGACCGTCGGTGGGCCGCCGATCACGCCATCGCTCAAAACTGTCGCTTTGATCTGCCCGACCCGAAATCGATAATATCCAACATTACGGGCGTCCGGGCTCTGCACCTGCGCATTGCCTGATCCGGCTGAACCTCCGAGCAGCAGAGCGGCCGTTCCAGCAACCGCTGAAACCATGACCGTTCGCCGGTTCAATGTGAGTCGATCCATTGCTTTTCCTTTCAGTCGACAATCCGCATGTGCGGTTGAGGTATTTAGATGACCTCAAATCACTGCGCTGATAAGACGAGCAAATCTACGCAGCTTGATAAGGTAAGCTTCGCAATGGATCAGTTTCGCTTGGATAGCCTGGATGTTTTTGCGGCGATCGTCAGGTGCGGCGGATTCAGGGCCGCCGCCCTGGAGCGAGGCGTTTCATCATCAGCACTCAGCCAGACAATCAACGCTTTGGAAGAGGCGCTCGGCATCCGCCTGCTCAACAGGACAACAAGAAGCGTTTCGCCGACGGAGGCGGGACAGCGTCTCTTGCAACGCCTCGGTCCAGCTTTGACGGACATCCGCCTCGCAGTCGATGACCTTAACCAGTTAAAGGAAAACCCGTCCGGCACCCTTCGCATCAATGCGCCAGGCCCCGCAATCGATCACCTGCTCTGTCCGGCAATGTTCACCTTTATGGACACATACCCCGACATCAAGGTCGAGCTCATCAGCGATGCAGCGGTCATCGACATCGTCGAGCAAGGCTTTGACGCGGGCGTTCGGTTCGGAAAGCAACTGGCACAAGATATGATCGCAGTACCGCTGGGACCATCGCTTCGATACGCGATCGTGGCGTCGCCGGACTATATTGCAAAACATGGCCTGCCTCTGACCCCCAATGATCTCGCCGGCCACAACTGCATTCGACGACGATTTCCCGGCGGCACGCTGGTATCCTGGAAATTTGAAAAAGGCGGAGACGCCCTCGAAGTCTTGCCGGAGGGGCGATTGACGGTGAGTTCCGCACACAACGAACTGCAGGCCGCTGTCGCCGGATGCGGATTGGCCCATATCTTCGAGGACTACGCCACACCCGACCTGACGAACGGCCGGTTGACGGAGGTTCTGAAGGACTGGACCCCCCTTTTGCCAAGCTGGTATCTTTATTACCCGAGCAAAAGACATTCCAGCGCCGCCATGCGAGAACTGGTGAGCTTCTTGCGCTCCTACGATTGGAAGCTGTCCCGGATGCCGTAATTGAACAGTCATGCCCTACGCCTGACTCGCTTCTCGACCTGAAAGGACAACGCCGACTTTGAAAGATCGTGATCGGCGTCTGCGCTATGAATGACTCCTTCCGCTGGCAGTCCTCTCCATCATGCTCGGGATCGACCGGAGCATCTACAATATCACCCGTCAGCGCCCGTGATATGGATCCTCGGCTCAAGGCCGAGGACGACGGAGAATGCAGCAGCAGCCCTCGCCAAGCTTTCGCCTGGCGAGCGCAACTCACCCCGCGAGCTCGATGATCGCGCAGCCGTAGCCTTCGAGATCGAGCCTACCGGCAACCGGTTTTTCGTCATCGAGGAGATCACGGCCAGCGGGAACGCCGCCGATGGCGGCCGGCTGGTCGGTGTAGTTCTGGATGAACAGCAGCCGCCGGTCGTCATTCATCCGCATGGTCACCTCGACGCCCTCGGGAAGGTCGCCGAGTAACGGCTCGATGCCGACGGGTGCAAACAGCCGCTCGGCAAGCGCTGCCGTCAGATCCGGGGTGAGATAGGTGCCGACATAGACCACCTGCCCCTTGCCGATTTTACGCGACGTCGCCATCGGCTGGCCCTCGGCATAGCGGTTGGACCAGGCCGCAACTACCTCGACATCGCTTGCGATCGCCAGGTTTTCATAGAAATAGCCGCCGACCAGTTCGCGGTTGCCGATCTTGAAGCGGCGTTCGCGGCGGTGCGATTCCGCCGGCTTGTTCGGCGGAATCACAAGCCCGCCCGAACGTTCCATCACATCGAAAAGCCCATTGGCGCCGGGGGCGGCGAGACGGCCGAAATCCTCGACACGCACGCCCGTGAGCTGGGATAGCGACGTGCCGGGCGCGGTCTCGCGGATGACGTGATTGTCTTCGTTGCGCGTGCCGGTGCGCGCGCCGATGACAACGGTGCCGCCGTGCTCGGCGAAGGATTTCAGCCTTTCAGTCCATTCGTCCTTCCACATCACCCAATGGGGCACATAGAGCAGCTTCAGCTTGGAAAGATCGTCCTCGGGATGAATGAAGCCGCAGGCGATGCCGCGGTCGTAGCAATATTGGTGCAGCAGGACCGCATCGTCCTGCGGGCTCGGCAGGCCGATCGGATAGGTCTTGTGCGCTTCCTGATTGTCGAAATCGGAGCCGGCGATGCCGACATCCATGCGCACATAGGTGCCGAGGATCTTGTCCTTCAGCGCCGTCATTTCGGTCGCGAAGCGCTTGGCCTCCTCATAGCGGTGGCGGCCGATATCGTCATGATCGATGATGCCCATCCAGTAGATCTCGGCGCCGAAATGAGCGGGCCGCCAGCGGAAGAACATCAGTCCATCGGCGCCATGGGCAACCGAGGAAAGCGCCATGCGGCGCAGCTCCCCCGGCTCCGGCGTCAGCGTGCAGAAGCCCGGCTGGCTGCCGAAGCCCGATTGCTGCTCGGGCACGATGTAGTTGCCGGAGAAGCCGCGGCAGATATCGAGGTGCAGCGCCTGGACCTTGGCGTGGTTTCCGAGCCGCTGGAACTCGTCATAGAGCATTGGATAGATGTCGTAGCCGACGAAATCGAGATCGGTGGTGAACTGGCCGCGGAAATCGATATCCCGAAGACCGCCGAGATTGTGAAAGACGAACCAGGAAGGCTTCACGGCCCGCAGGATCTCGACCTGATCGTGCTGGAAGCGCGCCGTCGAGAAGGCCAGAAAGCGATGATAATCCTGCAGATGGCCGGGGCTCGGAAAGGTCGGGCCGAACTCGATCGGCAGCACCACCTGGTCGAAGCCGTCATAGGCCGTCGCCCAGAAATCGCCGCCCCACGCCGTATTGAGCTTGCCGATCTCGCCATATCTGCCGGCAAGAAAGGCCTGGAATTCGGAAAGCGTCGCCTTCGAAAAGCTCTCCGGCATGCTGGTGTTCAGCTCGTTGTCGGTCTGCCAGCCGACGACAAAAGGATTGTCGCGATAATGCTCGGCCATCGCTTTGGTAATCCGCCGGCTGTGTTCGCGAAAGACCGGACTTGCCGTGTCGCAGTGCTGGCGCGAGCCATGGCTCATCGGCCGCCCCTTGCCGTCGACCCTTAAGATCTCCGGATGCGCCACGGTCAGCCAGCGCGGCGGCGTTGCCGTCGGCGTGCACATGATCGTGTCGATGCCGTAGCGCCCGAGCATGGCGATGGCACGATCGAACAGGTCGAAATCGAAGGTGCCGAGCTTCGGCTCGAGAATATGCCAGGCGAATTCGGCCATTCTGACCACGTTGAAGCCGGCCTTCGCCATGCGCTCGGCATCGCGCTCCCAGTAGCTTTCATCGACGTGCTCGGGATAATGCGGGGCGCCGACGAGGAAGCGGTCGGTCTTGACGGGGTTCCATACGGAGAGGGTCTTGTCGGACACGGTGATGTTTCCTGTTATCTGTCGAGGATCGTCTTGCGGGCGCTGATCGTGCGTCCGCCATCGGGTGAGAAGAGATAGAGTTCGTTGGCGTCGAGCTTCAGCGCCACGTTCTGGTCGGTGGCAAAAGGCGCGACGTAGCTGAGCTGCACCGTGATGTTGCCGGTGCCGCTTTCCGAGGCGATGGTCCTGAGATTTCCGGCGTCGACATAGAGAATGGTTTCGCGCCCGAGATGCTCGACCAGTCGGACCGCACCGTTGATCGCTCCACCCTGCGCCCCGTCGGCGACCATCGATATGTTTTCCGGCCTCACACCGAGAGTCAGGCTGGCGCCCTTCGCCAGCACCGTCGCCTCCGCCAGTTCCACCGTCACCGGCACGAGGCCCGGTGCGGAGACCGTGATATTGCGACCGGACACTTCGTCGACGGCAACGCCGAGGAAGTTCATCCGCGGGGCACCGAGAAAGCCTGCGACGAAGAGGTTATCAGGGTTGCGGTAGAGCTCGAGCGGCGAGCCGACCTGCTCGATCACCCCCTGGTTCAAGACGACGATCCGGCTTGCCATGGTCATGGCCTCCACTTGGTCGTGGGTGACATAGACCATGGTGGCGCCGAGTTCGGCATGCAGGCTGCTGAGCTCGACGCGCATCTGGGTTCGAAGTGCCGCATCGAGGTTCGACAGCGGCTCGTCGAAGAGGAACACGTCGGGCGAACGGGTGATCGCCCGGCCGATCGCCACGCGCTGTCGCTGGCCGCCGGAGAGCTGCTTCGGCCGCTTCTCCAGCTGGTCGGTGATCCTCAGGATCTTGGCGGCGCGCGCCACGGCCGCCTCGATCTCGGCCTTCGGGCGCTTGGCCATGCGCAAACCGAAGCCCATATTCTCCGCCACCGTCATATGCGGATAGAGCGCGTAGGACTGGAAGACCATGGCGATGCCGCGATCGCCTGGCTCCTGTTTGCTGACGTCGCGGCCGTTGATCAGGATCTGGCCGGAGGAGATCTCCTCCAGGCCGGCGATCGTCTTCAGCAGCGTAGACTTGCCGCAGCCGGAGGGGCCGACCATGACGATGAACTCGCCTTGCGCTACGGAAAGATCGATGCCGCGCAGCGCGTGATAGGCGCCGTAATTCTTGTTGATCTGTCGGAGTTCGAGACTGGTCATGCGTCCTGGCTCTCTGCTGTTGAAAACTTGATATCGAGGCGCTGGCTCATCCCTTCACCGCTCCCATCGTCAGGCCGGCGATGAAGTGCCGCTGCATCAGGAAGAACATGACGACGGGCGGCACGGCGACGACGATGGTGCCGGCGGAAATCAGGTTCCAGGCCGAGACCCACTCGCCGCGAAGATTGGCAAGGCCGGCAGTCACAGGTTTGACGGAGTCGCTGACGGTCAGCACCACGGCCCAGAAATAATCGTTCCAGATGAAGGTGAAGATCAGGATGGCGAGTGCGGCAAGCGCCGGCCGCACCAGCGGGATCGCAACATGCCATAGGGTCTGGAAGGGAGAGGCCCCCTCGGCGCGCGCCGCCTGGAACAGTTCATCGGGTAATGCCGCGATGAAATTGCGCATGAACAGCGTCGCAAAGCCGGTCTGGAAGGCCACATGGAAGATGATCAGCGCCGCCGTGGTATCGATCAGGTCGAGCCGGACCATCAGGTCGCGCACCGGGATCATCATGATCTGGTGCGGCAGGAAATTGCCGCCGACGAACAGCGCGAAGATCAGCATGTTGCCGGGAAAGCGGTAGCGCGACAGCACATAGCCGGCGAGCGTGGAGAGCACCAGCACGCCGATCACCGAGGGAATGGTGATCGTCAGGCTGTTGAGGAAGTAGCGAGCCATCGGCGTCTGCGTGAAGACAGCAGTATAGTTGTCGATGACGCCGATCCCGGTCGGCCATCCCCACAGATTGCCGCCCATGACATCCTCGGTCGAGCGGAACGAAGTGAGGATGATCGCAAACAGCGGGCAGAGCCAGAGCAGCAGGACGATGACGACGGCGAGCACGTAGAGGCGGCGCTGCCAGATGGCGGCATCGGGAATGGGACGAGGATACATCAGCCTCCCCTTTCTTCGGTATGGATGATGCGGCTGAGGTACCAGACGATGAAGACGGCCATGATCGCGAACAGCACCGAGGCGATCGCCGCGCCGTAACCGAAGCGGTAGGAGAAGATCGACTGTTCGAACATCTGGTAAGCGAGAACCGAGGACGAACCGAAAGGGCCGCCGTTCGTCATCACCGAGACCATGTCGAAGGATCTGAGCGCCCCGACGACGGTGACGGCAATGGCGATGAAGGTGACCTGGGTCAGCTGCGGCAGCACGATGTGCCACAACATGTTCCAGCCCCTCGCCCCATCGACGCGCCCTGCCCCGATCAGCTCTTCACTCAAATTGTTGAGGCCGGCGAGATAAAGCACCATGCAGAAGGTGATCTGCGGCCAGAGCGCTGCAATCACGATGGCGAAAGTGACGAAATGCTCGTCGGAGAGAACCGCTGGCGCCGTCGCCCCGAAGGCCTTGAAGATCAGCGCGAGCAACCCGAACTCCGGCGTATAGACCCAGGTGAAGACGACGCCGACCGTCACCGAGGCAAGCACCAGCGGAATGAAGAACAACGACTTCAGGAAGCGCATGCCGCGGATTTTCTGGTTGACCAGCAGCGCGATGGCGAGCCCGAGAGGTGGTGCCGCCATGAACATCACCAGCCAGATCAGGTTGTTCTTCAGCGACACGTAGAATTGCGGATCGTTGTAAAGCTCGACGTAATTGCCGAAGCCGATCCACACCATCGGGCCGAAGCCATCCCAGTCGTGCAGGCTGATCCAGAGGCTCCTGATGGCCGACAGCAGGATGACGGTGAAGAACAGCCCGATCGCGGGCGCGATGAGCAAAGTCGGGGTGAGCCACCAACGCTGGCGGCACCATAACATCAACATATCAGGAGCCTCATTTGCGACAAAAGCAAGCGGCGACCCGCCCCTCATCCGGCTGCCGCCACCTTCTCCCCGTAAACGGGGCGAAGGGGATATGCGGCAACCTCTCGGTTCCCCACCAGCCTCTCGTATGGCACGTCCCCTCGCCCCGTTTACGGGGAGAGGGTTAGGGTGAGGGGCAGCCTCAGGCGAAGAACCAGGCGTGGGCCGGCACCCGCCCCTTAAATCTTGTAGATCCGCTTGCGCGTGCCTTCGAGGCGCGTCAGGATGGCCTTGCGCCGGTCGGGTTTGGCCATGAACTCCTGGAAGCCAACGAGCCCCGCCTGCGCCATGTCGGGGTCGCTGTCGCGGTCGTAATATTGCGACGTGCCCTGCACCGTCTTCATCGTCTCGACGGCGACATTGACGAGCGGATCCTTGCTCGGCGGCAGATCGCTGCGCGGCGGCACGTTGCCGGCCGGCTCCAGATAGGCCGCCAGGTTCTCGGGCTTGTAGAAGTAGGCGAGGAATTCGCGTGCGCCCTGCTTGTTCTTGGCCGTGGCGGGAATGTGGATCGAGTTGACCGAGAACTCCTCGTAGTGACCGACCTTGGCGTCGAGCACCGGGAAGGTCGCATAGGAGAGCTGCGGCAGATCTTCGGCGGTGAAAGCCGAGCGCAGGAAAGCGCCGAGGTTCATCATGCCGGCCTTCTTCTGCGCCAGGAGCGCCGCAGCCTCCTGCCAGCCGAAAGACGTGTGGTTCTCCGTGAAGAACCCCTTCGAAATCATCGCCTCCCACTGGTCGAAAACCGCCGTCAGCGCGGGATCGAGATAGCTCATCTCGCCGTTCATCAGCGCCATATGCTTGTCGAGGCCGTTGATGCGCAGGTTCATCTGGTCGAACCAGCCGGCCGCCGGCCACAATTCCTTGGTGCCGATCGCGACAGGCGTAATGCCCGCGGCCTTGCATTTGTCGCCATAGGCCATGAATTCTTCGGCCGTCTTTGGCACGGTCAGACCATGCTGCTCGAACACGTCCTTGCGGTAGAACATGCCCCAGAGCGTGCCGCCGGTGGGAAGGCCATATTGCTTGCCCCCGTCGGTGACGGCGCCGGCCGTGGCACCCAGCACGTCCTTGTACTTCTCCTTCTCGAAAAGGTCGGAGATGTCGTCAAACAGGCCGCGCTTGACGAAGGCGCGCATGCGGTTGCCCGAAAACCAGGAGCAAATGTCAGGCGCGCCGGCGACGAGATAGTTGCGAATGGCCGTCTTGTGGGCCTCGTGGTCCATATTGTTGATGACGACGTTGACGCCGGCTTCCTTGCTGAAGCTCGCGGCGATCGCCTTCAGCGCGTCGAGTGCGGCGCCATTGTTTTCGGCAGAGATCATCGTGACCTCCTGGGCCTGCGCGATCGCAGGGATCGGAAAACTACCGGTGACCGCAGCGGCAGACACCATGCCCGCACCCTTCAGGAAGCTCCTGCGGGTGGTTGACGGAAATTTTGAAAATGCCATTGAATTCCTCCCAGTTGATCGATCAACATCTCCCGACCGTCGCCTCCTCCATGAAACGACCGACCAGGCATTCAACGCTGCGATCCGCTCGGCGATTCCAGCGATAATCCGCCTGGCTGAGTTGATCCGCGGCCGAACTTATGCATAGATCTTTGCAGCTCGCAATAATTAATTTACAAAATTAAGGAATGTATCGTGAAGTTAAAAGGCGACCAGACCACGGCGAGAGCCATGAACCGACGCCTCATCCTCAACCTTCTCCGGCGGGAGGGGCCGAGGAGCCGCGCCGATATCGCCACCGTGATTGGTTTAAGTCCCGCCGCCGTCACCTTCGTCGTCGCCGACCTTTTGGAGGAAGGCATCGTCAGCGAAGGGAAGACCGTGCCCGGCCTCACCGGCCGCCGCCCGATCCCGGTGGATATCAACTACGAGCACGCGCTCGCCGTCGGCTTCAAACTGATGGTCGATTCGGTGGAGTGCGTCGCAACCGACCTTGCCACCAACCCCGTCGCCGCCATGCGGGTAAGCCTCGACGGCCACGACCCGCATAAGGTCGCCGACCTGCTGGCGAGCACGGTTCCCGAGCTGGTGAAGCTCGCCGGCCGGCCCGACGCGAAGCTCGCCGGCATCGGCATCTCCATGCCCGGCGTCATCAACCACGAACAGACGGCCTGCGTGCGCAGCTACCGATTCAAGTGGGACAATGTCCCCCTCGCCTCACTGGTCGCTACCCGCGTCCATGTCCCGGTCTGGCTGGAAGACGACACCAACGCCTATGCCATCGCCCAGCAGCTCTTCGGGCTCGGCCGCCAGCACCGCAACATGGCCGTTCTCGCCATCGGCGTCGGCATCAGCTGCGCGCTTGTCATCGACGGCAAGCTCTATCGCGGCGCAAATGGCGCGGCCGGCAAGTTCGGCCACACTCTCTACGAGGAGAACGGCCGGCTCTGCGAATGCGGCAAGCGCGGCTGTCTGATGGCCTATCACTCCCAAATCTCGATGCTCCGGCGCTGGCGGGAGGCGACCGGCCACGAGGAACTCGGTCTGCCGGAATTGTCGGGCGCGCTCGCATCAGGCGATGCCACCGCCCTCGCGCTCGTTGCCGATTCCGGCCGCGCCCTCGGCACCGCCCTTGCCAATCTCGTCAACATTACCGATCCCGAAGTCATCGTCGCCGGCGGCGAAGCCGTCTCCCTCGGCGACCCTTTCCTGACGCCGCTACGCGAAGCCCTCGCTGCCCGAACCTTCCGAACCGCCCCGCCCCTCTTGCCTGACTGGGAGGACAATTCCTGGGCCCGGGGGGCGGCCGCGCTGGTCACCCAGAAAATATTCGACTTCGAATCCTCCGGCGGCATCACGGACATTGCCAGCTTGGCGAGTGTCATGACCGCGGGCTCGTCGTCGGCGGCGTAAAGCCGTGAGAGATCGGTGGGATTGCTTGTCGGGTAAGGCGTGCCGTGCAAAGCCCCCCTCTGGCCTGCCGGCCATCTCCCCCACAGGTGGGGAGATTGGCTGGGCTCACTGGCCTCCCCAAACAATGAGCGTCCAGCACGGCGAAACGGTAGACGAGCAAGCAGTTCAAGCCACTTGTCATCTCCCCACCTGTGGGGGAGATGCCCGGCAGGGCAGAGGGGGGCTCCAGGCCCACCCTGTCGCAAGCAACGTTGGCCCGAACCGATGCCGGCCCAATCTTGGACAGTATCTCACGCAGACCAATCCCGCCGCGCCGCAGATACACTGGCTTACAAAAATGCGGGTTTACCGACACATCCCTGGTTCAATCATCGACTTAAATCCCGATGCGGCCAACCGGTCGGAAGTGGTCAATTCAGGAAGGATGACGACATGAAAATGATCCAGGCTATCGCGCTCGCCCTTGTTCTCGGCGGCGCAGCCGCAGCACATGCAGAACAGCCGATACAGCGCACCGATCTCATCACGAGCGATATCGATGTGCCAGGCCACGAGGTCGTTCAGGTGCGCGTCGATTTGGCTCCAGGCGTTCTCGCCCCCAATCACTCGCATCCCGGCGAGGAAGTCGCCTTCGTCATCGAGGGAACCCTGGAATATCAGCTCGAGGGCAGAAAGCCCGTTACCCTAAACGCCGGCCAATCCCTGTTCATCCCCTCGGGTGTCGTTCACTCGGCGAAGAACGTCGGCAACGGCAAGGCGTCGGAATTGGCAACCTACATCGTCCGCAAAGGGGCGCCGCTCGTCGTGCCTGCCAAGTGAGCCGTTCGTAGAAATTTCCGTCCGGATCGGGGGCTGCCGCGGCAGGGATCCTCGGATCAAGGTTCCGCCCTCGCATGGCAACTCCCTTCGCCCCGTTCACGGAGAGAGGGTTAGTGCGAAGGGCTCCCCCGAGCCGAATGGCGACGGACAGCGCTTGCGTTGGAGCCACCGTTTCGCCCTTGCGGTCCCCTTCCATTCACGGCAGCATGTCCGTGTCCTCAATCATCTGAACCTCTCACATCAGGAGGATTACCATGGCAACGTCGGAGCGCCCCTCCTTTGTCGTCCACTGGAGCGAGATCGAACGGCCTGACGACTCGCATTATGACGATGACGACGAGTTGATGAGCATCGGCGCGCCTTTCGGACGCTATTTCGGCCTGGCGAAATTGGGCATTCATCACGAGCGTTTGCCGCCTGGTCGCCGCACATCCTTTCCGCATGCCGAGAGTGCCGAGGAAGAATTTGTCTATGTCATCGAAGGCACGCCCGACGTCTGGCTCGATGGCCATCTCCATCGGCTGAAGCCCGGCGACGCCGTCGGATTTCCTGCCGGCACCGGGATCGCCCATAGTTTCCCCAACAACACGCAAGCCGAAGTGCACCTCCTCGTCGTCGGCGAGCGCCACAAGGCCGAGAACCGCATTTTCTACCCGCTCCACCCTCACCGCAGACCGCTGCATAATGATTGGTGGGATGACCATCCCACCCATACCCTCGGTCGGCACGATGGAATGCCGGACCTGGTGCGGGAAGCAAAGGGCCGAGAAAACAGCGAATAGATCAACCAGGCCGATAGCCGGCCGCAATGGCGGCTTCGCGCAAAGCCGAGACCAAGGCTTGGCTGGAGCTTCGACAGTTATGGGCTCGCGCCAGCCAACCGCAAGAGTTCATCATTTTCGTTTACAACGCCTTCCGTCAGCCGGGCGGCGGCAATCAGGGGAAGCCAGGCGAGAATGCCGCTGACCTCCGACCCAGTGAGCGAGGCGTAAGTTTCGACATAATCCATCGCCCGGTCCGGCATCGCATGGTGCAACAGGACGTATGTTCGGCAGACATCGGCCAGAGGATTGCCGCAGCAGGCGTCGAGCCAATCGACGATCATAAACCCCTGCCCCGAGCCGTGAATATTCCACGGGTGTAAATCGCCGTGACACACCCTGTCACCATCTGGCAGGGATTCGAGTTGCGCCAGAAGCCGATTTCTGGATGAAGAATCCAAGTGCTCGGCCCGGCGGATCCTGGCGAAAAGCCTCGCCATGAGAGACGGCAACCCGTCGCCCGGCTTTTCGTGAATGCTTCGATGCAGTTGCGCCATTTCTTCAAGCGGCGCCCTTCCTGCCGTCGAGACGAATTGGTCGGCAAAACAGGAGTTGGGCGCGCGATCCATCAACACGCCCCAGCGCCCATCGAATTCGCCGACCGCGTGGACTTTTGGCGCCGGCAGCGCGAGCCTCTCAAGGATCGACAGGTTCGCGGCCTCCCTGAATGACGATGCCTTGGATGCGGCTGGTCTGTACAGCTTCAGCGCCAAGGCCCCATATTCGAAGACCTCGGCCTCTTTACCCGAACCAAGGAGCCGACCGATTTCGATCATTGCGGTGCCTCCGTCTGAATTCAGCAGGTGGATGGTGATCTCGCGAAAAATGCCGCGATCACCGCCATCGCAGTTTGCCACGGTCGACCAAAACAGGTGAGCGAAATTGTCGAGGCAGCACCTGCAGGTGGCACGCTTGGCCGGCGGCCATAGGCCTCCAAAGAGACGCCGGGCGCTTGCATCTGGACGCGCTCCATGCGTTGGATTCGTCCTTAAACTAATCCGGATAATTTGTCAGAGGAGCGTCGACGATGAAGACCGCCATCATATTCGACTGTGAATTTCTTTGCCTGGAAGGCTCGCAACGCAGATTTTGGTGCGCGGCCCACGATCCCGATCCCGTCATTGCACAGATCGGAGCCGTCAAGCTTGGCCTCGAGGGCGAGTTTCCGATCCTCGATACGTACAAGTCCTATGTTCGGCCCATCGATCGCTTCGGCAAGAGGTATCCGCTCGATCCTTATTTCACCAATCTGACCGGCATCACCGAGGAGGATATCGACACCCATGGCGTGGCGTTGCAGGATGCCCTTTCCGGCGTCGACAGATTCTCGGGCGGCGCCCGGTTTTGGTCGTGGGGCAAGGACGAGCTGAACATGTTGGCCATCAGCTGCTATGTCGCCGGCGTTCAGCCTGCCATCCCGGCCCGCCGCTTCGACAACGCCGTCAAGCTTCTCGTCGCTGCGGGCATGCCGATCGAGGATTTGGCAAAGACGCCCAGCAACAAACTGGCCGACTATTACCAGGTCGAACATCCTCCATTGCGGGGGCATGACGGGCTCGACGACGCTCTGTCGATATCATACGCGCTGCAGCATCTGATGAAGATCGCGAAATTGCAGCCCGCGGTTTTCGACCGAATCTGAGGACAGAGAGAGCGTCATGATCCTCCACTACCGCGCAAACTTGCGAGCGCCGGCGACGCAGAGGATGACGGCAACGGTCACGGCAAGCATGGCTGAGGTCACAGGCTCGTGCAGCAGGGTTGCGGCGAGCGCCAGGCCGAAGAACGGCTGGAGCAGCTGCAATTGACCGACGGCGGCGATGCCGCCCTGCGACAGGCCGCGATACCAGAAGATGAAGCCGATCAGCATGGAAAACAGCGAGACATAGGCAAGGCCGAGCAGCGCCGGCGCTTCGATGCCTGAGAAGGTCTCCGGCCGATGGAAAAGCGCGACCGCGACCGTCACCGGCAGCGAAAGCACAAGCGCCCAGGAAATCACCTGCCATCCGCCGAGCGTGCGCGAAAGCCTGCCGCCTTCGGCATAACCGAGGCCGCAGACGACGACGGCCGCCAGCATCAGCAGATCACCGACCGGCGAGGCCGTCAGGCCCTGTGTCAATGCGAATCCCGCCACCAGCGCGCTGCCGAGAACGGAGAACAGCCAGAATGCCGGCTTCGGCCGTTCTCCGCCACGGATCACGCCGAAGATCGCGGTCGCGAGCGGCAGCAGGCCGATGAAGACGATCGAATGGGCTGAGGTGACATGCTGCAGCGCCAGCGCCGTCAGCAAGGGAAAGCCGACAACGACGCCCAGCGCCACGACGGCCAAAGAGAGAATATCACCTCGGCTCGGCCGCTTTTCTCTGAAAGCAATCAGCAGGCCGAGGGCGAGGAAGCCGGCGATCGCCGCGCGCGCCACAGTGAGGAAAACCGGATCGAACTGCATCACCGCCACGCGCGTGGCCGGCAGCGATCCGCTGAAGATCACCACCCCGATAAAACCATTGATCCATCCCGATGCCACACGGTCCATGATGCCCTACACTCCTTCATTCTCTGACTCTTATCGGCCAACATGGATGGCCATGACAGTGACAATCTGATACGATTTTGCGAAACTGTAATGGTCCAGAAAGCAATACGGATGAACGAGGGACGCACGCGCGTGGAGATGGTCGCCGCGACGATCAGGCAACGCATCGCCGGGCGCAGCCTGACGCCGGGCGCAAAGCTACCATCTGTGCGGGGGCTGGCCGCGACGTTGAAGCTGTCGACATCGACAGTCGTCGACGCTTATGAGCGGCTGGTCGCAGAAGGCGCGATCCTGGCAAGGCCGGGTTCGGGATTCTACGTCGCCAACCAGGCAGCCCCCTTTGCGCTTGCCGAGGTCGGGCCGAAGCTCGACCGCGCGGTCGATCCGTTCTGGATATCGCGGCAATCGCTGGAGGCGGGCGAAGCCGACCTGAAGCCCGGCTGCGGCTGGCTGCCGCCCTCCTGGCTACCGGGGGACGGCATGCGCCGCGGGCTGAGAACGCTTGCCCGCGCCGACGGGCCGGCGCTCGCCGACTACGGCTCGCCGCTCGGCTTGCCGCAACTGCGCCAGCTGATTTCCCGCCGCATGAGCGAACGGGGGATCGAAGCCTCCCCTGATCAAATCATGCTGGCCGATTCCGGCACGCAGGCAATCGATCTGCTCTGCCGTTTCCTGCTGGAACCCGGCGACACGGTGCTGGTCGACGATCCCTGCTATTTCAATTTCCATGCGCTGCTACGCGCCCATCGGGCAAAGATCGTCAGCGTACCCTACACCGCGTCCGGTCCCGATGTCGAACTGTTTGCGCAAGTCGTCGCCGATGAGCGGCCGCGGCTCTACATCACCAACTCCGCCATCCACAATCCGACCGGCGCAACCTTGTCTCCCGTTACGGCTCACCGGGTTCTAAAACTCGCCGACCAGTTCGACCTGACCATCATCGAGGACGATATCTTCGCCGACTTCGAGCACACGCCGGCGCCCCGCCTTGCCGCCTTCGACGGGCTCGAGCGGGTCATCCACATCGGCAGCTTCTCGAAGACCCTGTCGGCCTCGGCCCGCTGCGGCTTCGTCGTGGCCAAGCCGGAATGGATCGACGGCCTGACGGACCTGAAGATCGCCACCTCCTTCGGCGGCGGCCGGCTGACGGCGGAACTGGTGCTGAACGTCTTGAGCGACGGCAGCTATCGCAAACACATCGAGACGCTGAGACACCGGCTCTCCCGAGCGATGAGCGAGGTCTCGGCCAAGCTGAAGGGCTTAGGGATAACGCCCTGGCTGGAGCCCCAGGCTGGAATGTTCCTCTGGTGCCGGCTGCCCGACGGCATCGATGCGGCTGATGTGGCGCGAGCCGCATTGGAAAAGAGGATCGTTTTGGCTCCCGGAAATGCATTCAGCCTGTCGCAATCGGCAACGAATTTCATGCGCTTCAACGTGTCTCAAACGCTCGATCCGCGTGTCTTCGAGGTGCTGGGCGATATCCTGGCAGGAAGAGGATGATGGAAGGTGGGCCGTCGGGGATCGAGCGCCCTCTTCTCGCGGCGTCCACCAACGCTGATTGTTTAGGAGCGGTATTCACCAACGTCCCTCATCCTGAGGCTCGTAGCCCAGAGGGCGAAGCCTCGAAGGACACGCCGCAACGCAGCTCCTTGCATGCACCACGCCGGCGCGCCCGCCTCGCCCTTCAACGCCCCTGCGGGGCGCCTCAGGATGAGGCTCTCTTGGGTCCCGCCGGCGACCATCAAAACGACCGGTGGACCGCCTTGTCGTTGGCAAGGCGCGTCACGCATCCTTCGAGCTTGGCGAGCAGCAGATCGAAGTCGAGCGGCTTCGTCAGATAGTCCGCCGCTCCGCCACGCAGGCCGGCAAGCGTGTTTTCCCGGTCGGTCAGTGCCGTCAGCAGGATGAAGGGAATATTGGAGAGCTCCGGGTGATTGATCTGAATTTCCGCCAGAAGCTGGTGCCCATCCATGACAGGCATCGAAATGTCGCTGATGACGATATCGGGCCATTTCGACAGGATCATCTCCAGCCCTTCGGCGCCGTTCGAGGCCTCGAGCGTCTTATAGCCGGCTTCGCTCAATTCTTCGACGAGGAGGTTCCGGATCTCGACTTCGTCTTCTATGCACAGGACTGTAACCATGAGCTCTTCCTTAAGCTGCGACTTGTTGATCCGACAATAGAAATTCTATTGGCAGAAGAAGGGTGAATGTTGTGCCTTTGCCGAGTTCGCTCGTCACCTCGACGGTGCCGCCATGCAGTTCGACGACCTGCTTGACGACGTTGAGACCAATGCCCGTTCCGGCAATGCCCGTCGCGCTGCGGGCGCGATAATAGGGCTGGAACAGCTTCGGCAGATCCTCCGCATCCATGCCGATGCCGCTGTCGGAGATGGCGATCTCCACCGTCTTCTCGTCGGCCCGGGCGCGAACATGAATATCAGGCGCGTCGGGAGAATATTTGACGGCGTTCGAAATCAGATTGGTGAAGACCTGTTCCATCGCGCTGCGGTCGAACGTCAATATGTCAGGTACGGGCTCAAGATCGAGATGGAACAGATGCGAGCGGCTGAGATGGCGCTGCCTGTCGCAGCAGGTCACGAGCAGGGCTTTCAGATCGCCTTGGCTGCGCTTCAGTGTGATCTGTCCGGTTTCGAGCCGGCCGCTGGCGAGGATGCTCTCCATCAGGTCGACCATGCGCACGACAGCGCTGCGGATCACGCCGGCTTTTTCGTGAACGTAATCGCCGCTGACGTTGGTCGTCGAGCGGCAGAGCCGCTGGGCAGCGGCGTCGATGATGGCGAGCGGCGTGCGAAACTCGTGCGAAGCCATGGCGACGAACTGGCGCTGGAGCGCATTCACCTGGCGTTCGTGCACCAGCAGGCGGTCCAGTTCCTCTCTCTGCCTTTCGATCTCGGCCGTTCGATCGGCCACCATCTCTTCCAGATGGTTGCGGTGGTGGGTGAGCTGCGCCTGGCTGTCCAGCAGGGTCAGCGAGGTCCGATGCAGACCTCGTCCGAGCCAGAAGACGACGGCGATCAGCAGCGCCAGGCAGCCGAGCCCCGCCGGCGCAATCTGTTTAAGCAGCATGAATCCGGGCAGGATAGGCGGCCACACGAGGTAACCGATCGTGCCGCCGTCATCGGACAACACAGGCACCTGCGCCCGCTCGTCCTCACCTTTCGACGGCGCGAAGTGCAAGCCTTCGAGCCGCGCATAATGGGCGATGCTTTCGGCAGCCTTTCCATCGAGGAACGTGACCGAGACGGCGATGAACTCCTGGCCCGCCTCGATCTGCATCCGGGCCGAGCTCGGCAGAATAGGACGCGCGCTTGCTATCGCCGGCCTGTTGCCGATCATGATCGTCCGAACCTTGGCCAGTTGACCGAGCGCTTCGGCGCCAGGTTTTGCAGCCGGCTCGACGAGAACGGCGCGCATCTCACCGGCGAGAGCGGTCACTTCTCGGCCGTCGTCGTCACCGAGCCGCGGCAGCATGGCATCCGCGCCGTCGCGGAACGCAAACATCAGGCGATTGGTATCGTCGAAGATATAGGTCCTGTCGTGCCCGAAATACCGGCTCGTCCACTGGCCGACATTCTCGAGCAGCCATTCATGGTTCCGCTGCTTCGCGTAAAGGAAGGCATCGTCCCATTTGGTGACGCTTTCCTGCTCCCGGGGAAGTGCCGCGATCTGCTCTTCCAGTCCTTGGCGGACGAAGTCAGCCTGCCGGCGCAGGGAGAGATCATCGACCTTCACCGCCGCGATCCACGCAAATCCGCACAGCAATGCAGCCGCCGCGCAGGTGAGCGTCACCAAGACGAATGTAATGTGGGATGTGAGCCCGACCTTCAATACCTGCAACCTTTTGATGGCGCCCGCTGCCGAGAAATTGACACGCAAAGGTTGACGGACCGTGAATTATGCGCTCCCGCGCGGGTCCGCGGCAGGTCTCCGATAGGCATTCCGCAATCGTTGAGGGAGAAGCACATGGATGCAGCAGCATTGTCGGATACGCCAGGCATCAGGATCGAGCCGATCGCTGCCGCCCATATCGACAGCTTTCATCATGCGCTCGACCTGGTCGCGCGGGAGAAAAAATACCTTTCCATGCTGGAAGCAACTCCACTGCCGCAGACGCGTGAGTTCGTGATGGGCATGATTGAGAAAGGCAATCCGCAATTCGTTGCCATCGCTCAAGACCAAGTCGTCGGTTGGTGCGATATCAGCCGGCATTTTTTCCCGTCGCACGCCCATCGCGGAAAACTCGGAATGGGGATCCTTCCCGCCTATCGGGGCAAGGGTCTCGGACGAAGGCTCATCGAGACGACATTGAGAGCCGCGCAGAAAGGCGGTTTCGCCAGGGTTGAACTCGATGTTTACGAAGACAACGCCCGTGCTATCGCCCTCTACGAAAAGATGGGATTTGCCCGCGAAGGCATCGTCCGGCGTGCGGCACGCATCGACGATCGGTTCATCGATGCGATCAGCATGGCGCTTTTGTTCGATGAGCGCTCCTTCTCATAGATCCTGATATCGCCGTCGATTTCTGAAAAAGCTCCCGCAAGCCCGACTGATCATCATTTTGGCCTGCCTAATGCCCAGTGCGCCTGCGGCGCAATTAAACTGATAGTCAGCGACTGGATTTCTCTGCCCCAGACATGCATTTCAAACCGGTCCTACTCAATATGCCCGATGCGGCACCCCCCACCTTAGTCACAGTATGCGGACATGAAGAGAACAGCTATGCGTGGGCGATCGGGTAACCGCCCGCCCCTGCCCACCTCTTCTTGGACGATGGACGAAACGAAGGAAGGAACGGTTGGATGAAACTTTACTCTGCGCCCGGATTCTCCAGCTTGGCGGACCACATCGCGATGCTGGAGGCTGGAATTCAATTCGACCTGGTCAAGGTCGACCTAGAGACGAAGCAGATTGAAGGGGGCGGCCGATACATGGACATCAATCCGACGGGCTATGTGCCCGCCCTTATGTTCGACGATGGTGAGATGCTGACCGAAAATGTTGCCATCCTGGCTTGGATCGCCGACCGCGCACCGGAGTTGGCACCGCAGGGTCATCTGGGCCGCGTCCGCCTGCTTGAGATGCTGAGCTTTATCGCAACCGAGATTCACAAGCGCTTTCCCACCTACCTATCGCTTCCGGAGGAAGTCAGGGAGCCGACGGGCCAGCAAATAGTGCACTGGTTCGGCTTCGTCGCCGGCCGACTTGAGCGGGGTTATCTGTTCGGAGAGACCTTCACGGTCGCTGATGCCTATCTTTTCCAACTCGCGTGGGGCGCAGCTCAACTCGGGTTCGCTCTGCCCGAGCCGTTAGGCGAATACATCGCACGGATAGAACAACGGCCGGCGGTGCAAGCCGCGCTGCACCGCGAGGGCCTGGCATGAGCGGGCTGATGATCCGCACTGACGGGGTCGAGCTCGCGACGCAGAGCTTCGGCAATCCGAACCAGCCGCCACTACTTCTGATCATGGGCGGAATGGCGTCGATGCTGTGGTGGCCGGAGGAATTCTGCGGTCGGCTCGCCGAACCGGGTCGCTTCGTGATCCGCTACGACCAGCGCGATTCCGGCCTTTCGACCAAATATCCGCCCGGTCGGCCCGGCTACACCTTCGAGGACGCCGTCGATGACGTGTTCCGTGTGCTCGACGGCTATGGAATCCCGAACGCTCATATCGTCGGCTTTTCCCTTGGCGGCATGGTCGGGCAGGCGGCCGCACTGAAGAGCCCGGAACGCGTGCTTTCCCTAACGGCGATCAGTACCTCGCCGGTCGGTGTGGATACATCCCATTTCCCTCCGAGCGGCGAGGGCTGGCTGGAACATATGGCCGTGGAGGCGGACTGGTCGGACCGGGCGGACGCAGTCGCGTACCTGATCGAGGATGCGCGCCTGACCGCCGGAACGACACATCCATTCGACGAAGCCGGAACTCGAGCCTTCCTCGAACGGGACTTCGACCGCTCCGGAGGCTATCTGAGCGCCACCAACCACAGCGTCCTCTTTGAGATCGGCGAGACATGGCGGGGTCGGCTCGACGAGATGAAGGTACCGCTTCTCGTCCTTCACGGCACCGCCGATCCGGTCTTTCCGCCGACGCACGGAGAGACACTCGCGCGGACTGTGACAGATGCGAAGTTCGTGAAGATCGAAGGTGGCGGCCACGAACTTCATCCCGGAGATTGGGAAGAGATCATTTCCGCCATCGACGAACATGTCGCAAGATCGATGTGCGTCTAGTAACAGAGACAAGCCAAATGGCAATTCAGATATTGGGTCGTGCCCGGCCACTCCCCCTATCGGGCGAAAGCCTCGAACGGATTGTCGTGGGTCAGGCGCATCAGGGTGCCGTCGTCTATGCCCCGCCGTTTCAGCTCGGGCAGCAAGACGGTAGAAAGATGCGTATACGGTTTGGGTATCCCGCCCATCGGCTGCGCCGGATCGAACCAGCCGCGGTCATGGCTCAGCAATAAGCGATCGCCGCAGCCCGCCTCCAGCGCCTTGATCACCAGCTCCGCCACCTCGTTGTCCCCCGCCCGGCCGACATGGTCATACTCGATCCAGGCGCCGCGGTCGGCGACGGCGACATTAAGGGCGAAGTCCTGTTCTTCCTGCGTGTGGATCGAGATGAACCTGTCGGCCCGGTAGCCCTCCGCCTCGATGACATCGAGCTGATCCATGACGACCCGTCCCCTGATCGTATGACTGCCGATGACGGCGTCCGTCTGCACCGCCGCGCGCGCGGCGGCCCGCAGGATTTTCGTCTCGAGCGCCGTCATACCGTCATCGCCGGCGCTGAGCTTGATCCAGCCTGCCTGGAACCCGGTCTCGTCGATCTGCTCCGTCAGCTCGCGGAGCATCCATGCCTCCAGCTCCTTCTCGGAAGCATGGCCGATCCATTCGGGAATCCAGGGCTCGCGGTAATTGCCGGTGGGCACGACGATCGGAAAATCCGTCGCAAGCGACACGGCAAGATCGATATCCGCGCGGCGTCCGACGCCGCCCGTCGAGCATTCGACCAGTGCCGTCACCCCGAGCTTTTTGATCCGCTCGATCTCGGGGGCCATCAGCCGAACGACGTCTTCGATCTCTGCTTCGGCATAACCGGGCTGGTCGGGCGTCCTGAGGTCGACGAAGACGTGCTCGTGCGGCAGGATCATCCCAAGTTCGGATTTGCTCTTAGGCCCGAGCGTCGTGCGCAGATGTTTCAAAGTCTCTCCCCCTACCGTCGCACTGGCTTGGCGTACAGCCCTACTGCATAATTCCTTAAATCGGAATCGATTTAAGGATAAAATTATGCAGCCATTCAAAGTGCTACAGCGTGCTTTGCGCGTCTGAAAAGACGCGCAAAGCTGTAGACCGACACCGAAGCCTCGACACTGCCCGCGAAAGTAGATCCTCACGTGACGAAATCAATCGCTCATTCGATCGAAATTCTTGCAGCTTGATCCTTGATGTCGATTTCCGCCCTGGCGCCCGGATTGCCGGCGACCTGACTGTTGCCGGGGAGGTATGCCGCATCGGCCTCTTCGGCGTCGCATCGGCTACTTCCCCTTCCCCTCCTTGCCCTGCGCCGGCCGGCTGATCGCGCGGACCTTGCCGCTGGCGCCACCGCCGCAGAAGAAGCAGTCGGCGCCGTCGGATTCGAGGCCGGAGACGCCGGTTCCCTCGGGCATCTCCAGCCGCTCCAGCACCTCTCCGGTTTCGGGGTCGATGCGCCTGACGTCGCTGTCATCGCCCTCCCAGGTGCCGTGCCAGAGCTGGCCGTCGACCCAGGTGACGCCTGTCACGACGCGGTTGGATTCGATGGTGCGGAGGATCTTTCCGGTTTCCGGGTCGATCTGATGGATCCTGCGGCCGCGGTGCTGGCCGACCCAGAGCGAGCCTTCGGCCCAGGCAAGGCCGGAATCGCCGCCATTGCCGGGCGCCGGGATGGTGGAAAGGATACGTCCGGTCTTCGGGTCGATCTTGTGAATGACATCCTCGGCAATCTGATAGAGAAACGTGCCATCGAAAGCCGTTCCGGCATGCGATGCGATCTCGATCGAGCGCACCACCTCGCCGCTTGCGGGATCGAGCGCGTTCAGCCTGTCGCCCGAGGCGAACCAGACGTGTTCACCATCGAAGGTGACGCCGTTGACGCGCTCGGCGCCGGGAAAGGGTCCATATTCACGGATGATCGTCGCAGCCGATTTTTTCATCTCTTCCATCCTGTTTGCCCCGTTTAACCAGGGCCGTCCTCATCTGTCAGGCCATACTAGTCGCTTGGCAAAGGTCCCGGGAGTAACAAGATCGTCGGGAAACCGGGCAGCGGCGGGCTCATCCAGCGCCGCGCCCGCCCGCGCCCGAAGGATTGCACCTTGCCCTCCCCGGCAAGCGAATCCAGCGCCCGCTGCACGGTGCGCGGGCTGGCGCCGAGCGCGATTGCCAGCGCCGAACTCGACCACGCCTCGCCATCGGCGAGAAAGGCGAGCACCGCCCCATGCTGTCCTTCGACCAGTGGTGCCAGCACGGCGGTCTCGCCGGCGCGCCGTGGCGAAAGCGCAAAGCCGCGTTTCGTCGCCGAAACCTCGGCGAGCGCCCTGAGCTCGGCGCGCAACCGGCCGATCTCGACGCGCAGCCGGGCACGATGCGATTCATCCGCATGTTTGCCACGGAAGGCACGCGCGACCAGCGTGCCCCTGGCCATATCCCCCGGCCAGGCTTCGGCAAGCGCGCGGGCGAGCGCGAAGAGCACAGGCCGCGTTGCCAGCGACACGGAAAGCTGATCGTCGCGCACGACATGACGGCAGGCATCGACGACGAGCGCGCCCGAACCTAGCAGCTCTTCCACCTCTTCCAGCAGCAACGGGCTTTCCCGCCAGCGCGAAATCAGCCGTGCCACCGGCGCGCTGAGCACGCCGGCGGCATTTTCCACCTCCGCCGTCAATACGGGCATACCGGCCTCGCGCGCCGCCTGCCTCGCCCGGTCAAGCGCCGCACGCGCCGCTTTCGTCTGCAGGCGCCGGATCGCGATGCCCGCGACCACCAGCTCGTGGGCAGCCCTTGCCGCCGGCGGCAGTGGCGTCGGGTCGAGTGTTTCGAGCGCCCGCTCGGCCTCGTCGAGCCGGCCGATCAGCACCAGCCGGCGAAGCTCGACATTCCTGGCATGGGCGGCATTGACCCTGTCGCCATGCGCTTCGAGCACCTTGCGCGCCGCCTCCAGCGCTTTGGGCGGCCAGGTGAGATCGCGCGAGACCAGCGCGATCTCGGCCTCGGCGACCACGCAGCGGGCTCGCGCCACCGCCTCCCGCGGGCCGAAAGCACGCGCCGCACTCTTCAGCAGCGCCTTGGCGCGGACGAGATCGCCGAGCTGCGCCATCGCAATGCCGCGCAGCGCTAAGGCCGGCGCATCGTCGCGCAGCGCCACCCGCTTCAGCGCGCCGAGCGCATCTCCCACTGCCAGCGCCTGCGCCGCTGCCGTGATCAGCGAGTCCATTCAAATCCCGTCACACTTGTCACTCCCACCATTTCCGCACCCGGCCTTAGATTTATCGTCGACCGGCAAGCAAGCCTGCACCGGATGCTACGACGAGAGACAGGCAAAGGAGAAGACCCATGACGATACAGCTGAACGCAACACGCCAGCAGTGGCTGGTGGCTCGCCTCGATCTGCTCGAGGAGGAAAAGGAGCTGACCCGGCAGAGCGACGCGCTGGCGATGAAGCGCCAGCAATTGCCGCGTGTCAGGATCGACAAGCAATATCGCTTCGACACCGACGGCGGCAACATCTCGCTGAAAGACCTCTTCGGCGGCCGCTCGCAGCTTCTCGTCTATCACTTCATGTTCGGACCGGATTATACCGCGGGATGCCCCTCCTGCTCGTCGATCGCCGATGGCTTCAACGGCTTCTTCGTCCATCTCGAAAACCACGATGTCGCCTTTTGGGCGGTCTCGCGCGCGCCGCTCGCAAAACTTGACGCGTTCAAGCAGCGCATGGGCTGGAGTTTTCCTTGGGCCTCCTCCTTCGGCAGCGACTTCAACGGCGATTTCAGCGTCTGGTTCTCGGCCGAGCAGCAGCACCAGGGCGACGTAGACTATAATTACCGCCGGGAGCCGCCCGCCCCCGAACCCGCCTTAGAACAACTTGCCGCCAAGACTGTCCCGGAATGGCAGCCGCGCGACAGCGAGGCCCCAATCACCCAGATCGCCGCCATGACCGGCACCGATGTCCCCACCTATACCCGCGACCGGCCGGGTGTCAGCGCCTTCGAACTCATCGATGGCGCCGTCTACCACAGCTATTCCAGCTATGCGCGCGGGCTGGACGGGTTATGGGGCATGTACCAATGGCTCGACCGCGCCCCCAAGGGCCGCAACGAAACCGGCATCTGGTGGCGCCACCACGACCGGTACGGCAAGGAGTGACGCCGATGCTGCTTTCCGCCCACACTCCAGAGCGGGGCGACGGCAATGTCGCTCTCAACGCCGCCGAATGGCTCTCGCTGGCTGCCGCCGCGGACGGATCAGCTGCTAAGCCGAGCAGTGGCAGGGCTAGCCCGGGCAGCCGGATCGCCGCCCACGCCGGCGACTGGCTATCACTCGCCGCCGCCCCGACATTCGCGATCATGGCGCTGCTGACGGCCACGACCGGCAGCGCCGACATGATCTGCATGACGGCGCCGGATGCCTTCCCGATCGGCGGAATGGTGCCCATGTACCTGCTGATGAGCGGCTTCCACCTGGCGCCCTGGTTGCGGCTCGCCGCCGGCTGGCGGGGCTTGAGCCCCCGATAACGCTCCGCGACGCTGCCGGTATCTCTTCTCCCCAGCGGGGAGAAGAGGGAGCAAGCCGCACTCCCGCTCGGCCGCGTCCGGCTTTACCTCCTTATCGGCGCGATCAAGTTCATGCCTTCACCTCGATAAAGTCGATCGGCCCGCCGGCAATCTCGTCATCGAAGACCGCGCAGGAAAGCTTGCCGCCGAAGACGCAGCCGCTGTCGATGTTGGTGCGGTTTCCTGTCGTCACCGGATTGGACAGCGACGGCGTATGGCCGTGGACGAGGTGTTTGCCCCAATAGTCGCTGGACTCACCGGGAGGGAACCGCAACCAGAGAAGATCGTGCTTGGTCTGCCGTTCCAGCGAAAATTCCGGAACAACGCCGGCATGGACAAAGATGCGATATCGATCAAAATGCATGAGGGGACGATCGGCAGCCCATTGCAGATGCTGGGGCAGAACTCTGCCGCCATAGGACATTTCGGTTTCAAGTCCGCCGATGCCGCTGCCGATCCACACGTCTCTGCTATCGCTATTGATATCGGCATAGGCAGCGACCATCAGGTCCTCATGATTGCCTTTCAGGCAGATCCATCGCCACGGGTCCGATGGACCGGCGATGATCCGGTCGAGGACGCTTTTGCTGTCAGGCCCGCGATCGACATAGTCGCCAACGAAGACGACGGTCCCTTCAGACGCATAAGCCTCGATCCGATCGATCATCCTGTTCAGCGGATCGATACAGCCGTGGATATCACCTATGGCGAACGTGTAGCGCATGCTTCATTTTTAGCGCCTGTCGGGGGTCTTGGATACGATTTCCTGTGAGAACAGGAATGACGGAGATTGAGGGTGGCGCTCCCGCCAGATTACATGCCAGCGCACCGAAGCGCGCCGGCAGCAAGCCAGAGCTTCCTGCCGAAACGCAACCGCCATCACCCCTCGACAAAACCCCGCCGGATCGCCTCCCAGCTTTCCACATCCGGCGCCAGCAGCAGCCGGCCCTTGGTCATCGCAGGACGATAGGCTTCGCCGCTGAGCAATGCCCCGTAGCCGCCGGCTTCGTGGTGGATCAGCACGCCGGCGGCGTGGTCCCAGGGTTTGAGCTCGGCGTTGAGCGAAAAACTCATAGCGCCTGATGCCACCGCCCGGTATTCATAGGCCGAGCAGCGCCATGTGGTGGTGCGGGCAAAGTGCAGCAGGCTCCGAGCGTAGACCGGCTGCTCCTCGGCGGGGAACATATGCAGCGGCACGAAGCCGTGCATTTCCCCGATCGGCCCTGGCGGCGCGACGCTGAGCCGGGTCCGCGTGCCATCGCGGGCGATGTGCCATGCGCTCTGCCCCAGCCGGGCGGCAAGGAAATCACCGGTTACGGGATAGTGGATCAGCCCGGCCACCGTCTCGCCGCCCGAGACGATCGCCACGATCATGCCGAACAGCGGCACGCCATGGGCGAAATTCCAGGTGCCGTCGACAGGATCGATGATGACGGCGAGATCGGCGTCGCCAAGACGCGTCAGAATCGACGGATCGGCGGAGACCGCTTCCTCGCCGACCAGCAGCGCCTCGGGAAAGTGCGCCGACAGTGCTTCGGTGAGCCGCCGCTCGGCACCGATATCGGCATCGGTCACCAGATCGTCGGGCGCGGTCTTGGTGCGGATGCCCTCGGCGGTGACGCCGGGGAAGCGGGGCAGGATTTCCGCCTCCGCCGCCCGGCGCATATCCTCCATCACGGCGGAGAATATGTCGTCCGACACTTCCCTCATGCTCGGCGCGCCTCGATATAGGCCTTAAGCGCGGCGGGCTGGTCGGTCTGGATGACGCTGATGCCGGCCGCCATCATCCGTCCCCAGATCGCATCAGGATCTTCAAGTGCCGCACTGTCGGTCAGGCCGCAGCAGGAGACCGGATCGAGCGTGTTGACCCATAGGGAGATCCCGGCGTTGCGCAGACGTTCGTGCTGGCCGGCCAGCGTCTCAAGCTCGTCGAACTTGGCTTCGCACATGAAGGGGCGCGCCGCGATGACTGCCTTGGCGGTCTCTTCGGCGCTCCCGACCCTGAAAAACGCCTGGCCCATGAACGGAATGCCGTCGATCCCGGGCTGCCTGGCGAGCCAGGCCAGCGCCTCCGGCGTATCGGCGCGAGCCTTGAGATCGACCTGGTCGGCCATGCCCATCTCTTTGACCTTAGCAGCGACGATGCTCATCATCTCGAGGTCCTTGAGATCGAGATCGACGAAGATGCGGCCACGTACGGTTTCGAGCACCTGTTCCAGCGTCGGAACGGTCTGCGTCGTGAACGGCTGGTCCGGCCCGCCATCGGCCATGCGCAGCCGCAGGCCGGTGATCTCGGCAATCGTCATCTCCTCGGGGATGCGGTCGATGCCGGCCATGCGTTCGAGCGTGTCGTCATGCAGGATGAACAAGTGGCCGTCGGCGCTCTGGCGGATATCCACCTCGACGATGTCATAGCCGCCGACAATCGCATTCTCGATTGCAGCAAGGCTGTTCTCCGGAGCCTGATGCCAGGCGCCGCGATGGGCGACGATGGCGCAGGGGCGCGACGGGTCGGCAATGTGGTCGATGTATTTCATGGGATTTCCTTTAGTTTGCGCTGAGGGCGCCGGGTATGGCCCTGCCGCTCGCTGCATCGAAGAGATGCAGGCGGGAAGCCGGGAGATTGAGAAAGAGTTGGCTGCGGTCCGATATCTCGACGCCGAAGGGTGTAGCGATCCTCACGACCGACCCGCCGAGTTCGGCCGCCAGGATCGAATGTGAGCCGAGGTCCTCGCGAAAACGCAGAGCTGATGTGACGACATGCTCCCCTGCCTTGCTGTCTGGCTTGCTACCGACAAGGATATCTTCCGGCCGGATGCCGAGCTGATAGGCACCGGTAAGCCGCGCTTGCGCCGCCACCTGCCCGTCGGCGAGCCTGAGCACCGAACCGTCGCCGGTGACCGGCAGGATGTTCATCGGCGGAGCGCCGATGAATTTCGCCACGAAGACCGAGGCCGGATGGTGATAGATCGCCTTCGGCGTATCGAATTGCTCGATCCGGCCCTTGTTGAGAATGAGGATGCGGTCGGCCAGCGTCATCGCCTCCACCTGGTCATGGGTGACGAAGACGGTGGTGGCGCCGATGCGCCGGTGCAGGTCGGCCAGTTCGACGCGCATGTCGTGGCGGAGCTGAGCATCGAGGTTGGACAGCGGCTCGTCGAACAACAATACGCCCGGCTCGCGCACGATGGCCCGGCCGATCGCGACGCGCTGGCGCTGGCCACCGGAAAGCTGCCCCGGCTTGCGGCCGAGGAAATCCAACAGCCCGAGCATCTTCGCCACCGCGCCGACCCGCTCGATGCGCTCGGCCTTCGCCATGCCTGATACCTTGAGGCTGTAGGCGATGTTGTCGAAGACGCTCATATGCGGGTAGAGCGCATAGTTCTGGAACACCATGGCGCAGCCGCGATGTTTCGGCTCCAGATCCTGCACCTGCCGGCCGCCGATGACGATCGTGCCGCCGCTCACCCGCTCCAGCCCGGCGATCATCTGCAGCAGCGTTGACTTGCCGCAGCCGGAGGGACCGAGCACGACGGTGAATTCGCCGGCCCTGAGCTCGACATCCATCGGCGGGATGACGACGGTCTCGGCGTCATAGGCCTTGGTGACGCCTGATAGCGTGATGTTGGCGGCAGCGGCGCGGATGGCCATGTCGATGGCGTTCATGGCTATTTCTCCGTGAGAGCGAGGCCCTGGACGAGATAGCGCTGCAGAAGCGCGATCATCGCGAGCGGAATGATGGAAACGATAACGGCGCCGGCCATGATCATCGGGAAATCAGGGATCTCTCCCTCCGCATCCGGCACAAGCCGCGCCAGCCCGACGACGGCGGTCTGCATGTCTGACGTCGAGGCGGCGACCAGCGGCCAGAGATATTGCGTCCAGCCGCTGAGGAAGGTCAGCACGAAGAGCGCAGCGAAGCTGGTGCGCGACAAGGGCAGCAGGATATCGAAGAGAAAGCGAATCGGCCCTGCCCCATCCATGCGCGCCGCCTTGAACAGATCCTTGGGCAGGGTGAGGAAGAACTGGCGGAACAGGAAGGTGCCGGTGCCATGCGCCACAAGCGGCGCGATCAGGCCGAAATGCGTGTTCAGCACGCTCCATTCGAGCTTCACCGGCGCGCCGAAATAGTCGGCGATCAGCCCGTTCAGGCCGGTGATATCGAGCAGCGCGTTGACCGGCGAAAACACGTTCGACGCCACCTGGTAGGTGGTGATGACGCGGATCTCGATCGGCAGCATGATGGTCGCAAGGATGAGCGCGAAGACAACGCCCGCCCAGCGAACCCTGAAATAGACGATGGCATAGGCCGACAGAAGCGACAGGACGCAGGTCGCGAATGCATCACCGAAGGCGACCACCAGACTGTTGAGCATCTGGACCGGGATGTGCGTCTCGGTGAAGATGTGCGCCGCATTGGTGAAAAACTGGTCGCCGGGATACCAGGCGAGCCCGTTGCGCAGGATGAATTCATAGGATTGCGAGGCTGTCGCCAGCGTCAGATAGAGCGGCCCGAGGATATAGACGATGCCGACGATGAGGACGAGGCTGGCTGCGATGTTGAGGGAACGTGCGTTTTCAATCATGGGTCACCGCTCGTATTTGATGCGTCGGCCGAGGAAGAGGAACTGGGCGCCGGTGAGGAGGACGACGAAGACCATCAGTATTGCCGTCTGGGTCGAGGCGCCGGAAAGGTCGTAGCCACTGAAGCCGTCCGTGTAGATCTTGTAGACCAGCAGCGTGGTGGCGCCGCCGGGGCCGCCATGGGTGATCGTATCGATCAGCGCGAAGGCCGAGGTGATGCTTTCGGTGAACTCCAGCACCAGCGTCAGGAAGAGCTGCGGCATGATGAGCGGCAGTTGCACGTCGAAGATGCGCCGCCACGGCCCTGCCCCATCCATTGCGGCTGCCTGGTGCATGGTCTTCGGGATCGACTGCAGGCCGGCGAGCAGGATGACGAAATTGAACGGGATGCCGCCCCAGACATGCGCGGCGATCAGCGTGATGAAGGCATCTGTGCCGTTGATGCCAGGCGCCCAGATGCCGGGAAAGGCTGAGTTGAGTGGCGCGAGCACGCCGACGAAAGGATTGAAGATGAAGGCGAAGACGACGCCGATCGAGGCGCCGGCAACCCCCTTCGGCCAGACGAGCACATTACGCGCCGGCAGCGATAGGCGGATCTTCCGGTCGGCCGCGACCGCAAGGATCAGCGGGATCACCACAGCAAGCGAGGATGCGGTGACCATGAACACGATTGTGCGCCAGCCGCCCTCCCAGAATTCGGGATCGGAAAGCACGCGGGCGAAATTGTCCCAGCCGACAAACATCGAGCCGCCGCCGAAGGGGCGCTCGAGGAAGAACGACCAGTAGAAGGCCTGGAAGATCGGCACATAGAAGAAGAGCGTGATCAGCAGCATGAGCGGCGCCACCAGCAGAAGCGGCAGCCAGCGGTGGCTGAAAAGCGAAGATTCCGAAGTCATGAAGAAGCCCTGCATTGGAAGACCGGCGGGACCCACGTACCGAGCGCTTCACGCGCTCGGTACGTGGGATGTCGGGATCACTGCATCTTCACGCCCTTGTAGGTCTGCTCGAAGCGGCGCAGCAGCTCGTCGCCGCGCTTCTTGGCGTTGTCGAGCGCCGCCTGCATGGTCTCCTCGCCAGCAAAAGCCTTCTGCGTCTCTTCCATGAACACCTGACGGAACTGCACATAGAAGCCGAGACGGATGCCGCGGGTATCCGGCGTGCGCGGCTGGTTCATCGACTCGATGCCGACGGCGGCCGTCGCATATTTCGGCGAATTCGCCTCGCCGCTTTTCGCGATCGCATCCATCACGTCGTTGGTGACGGGCACGTAGCCGGTGGCGGCGGTCAGGAACATCTGCTGTTCGGGACGGCGCAGGAAGTCGAGGAAGGCCTTGGCGCCTTCGACCTCGGCCTTGTCGCGGCCCTTCATGATATAGATCGAGGCACCGCCGACGAAGGTGTTGTGGCGCTCGTAACCCTCATACATCGGCGCCATGCCGACTGACAGTTCGTATTTGCCTTCGAACGCCTTGGCCGAGGCGCTATAGGAGCCCGAGGAATTCTCCATCATCGCGCATTCGCCGGTGTTGAAGGCGGCGGTGAAGTTGCCGGCCTTGGTATCGGCATTGAGCTTGACTAGGCCTTCCTTGCGCCAGTCGATCAGGTTCTGCAGATGCTTGGCGGCGAAGGTCGTGTTGAACACATATTCGGCACCGAGACCGTCATAGCCGTTATGCTTTGAGGCGACCGGCAGGCCGTGGCGGGCGGAAAACTGTTCGAGCACCCGCCAGGTGTCGCCGTCGGTGGTGAAGGGACAGGCATGACCCGAAGCCTTCAGCTTGCGGGCGGCCTCGATGATCTCTTCCCAGGTCGCCGGCGTCTTGGTGATGCCGGCTTTCTCCAGCTCGGTCTTGTTGGTGTAGAACAGCAGCGTCGAGGAATTGTAGGGCTGGGCGAAAAGCTTGCCGCCGGAGGTTTCGTAATAGGCCCGGGCGCCGGCGATATAATTGTCCCACCTGACGTCGGGTAGCACGTCCTGGACCGGAACGACGGCATCCGACAGCATCAGGTCGAGCGTGCCGGCGTCGAAGAACTGGATGAGGACGGGATGCTTGTTGGCGCGGAAGGCGGCGATCGCCTTCTGCATCGATACTTCATAGCTTCCCTGGCCGACGCAGGTGACGTGATGCTCCGATTGCGCGGCATTGAAAGCGCTGCACTGGTCCTGGATCGCCTTTTCGACGACACCCGTATTGCCGTACCAGAATTCGATATTGGCGGCCTGCGCAGAACACGCGCCCGCCATCAGCGCGGCAGCAGCCGCCAGGATGGAAATCTTCATCATTGCCCTCGCCTGTTTTGACAGCCGGGTTCGAGCCCGGCTCTGTGACGCCGAATTTATTACACATAGCGTGTAACAACTTAGTGACGAGTCCGTGACACTTGATGCGAAGAGAGGCCGCTGATAAAGCGTGAATGCGCCCGACAACCGGAAGCACGAAAAATTATTACTACACCTCTGTAGTAATTTTTAACGAGGGAAGTGTTGATATGGCCTACTTTCCGGAGACACTGATCGCGACGCGCTTCCTGCGCGAAGGCGGCGGCGTCGTCTCGCCGAACGAACGCGACCTGCTAAAGCTGATCTGGCGTCATCCCGGCCTTTCCCGATCGGAAGTCACCGCCCACACCGATCTTACGCAGCAATCCGTCTACCGCATCATCGACCAATTGGAGGAACGCGGCATCGTCTCCTTCGGCTCGCCGAAACCCGGCACCGGCCGCGGCCAGCCGAGCCCGACACTCCGGCTCGACGGCCGCTACGCTTATTCCTGCGGCATCTCGGTCAATACCGACATCATCGGCATCTGCTTGATGGATATATCAGGCAATGTGCTCGCCGAAAGCAGCGTCGCCTTGCGCGAACGCACCATGGCCCAGTCGCTCGATCTGGTTCGCGAGCAGCTGATCGAACACCAGAGGGTGAACAATCTTTCCGAAGAGGCCTTCTTCGGTATCGGCTTTGCCATTGCCGGCTTTCACATCAGCGGCACCCGCTACAATGCGCCCCTCCCGCTGCATGAATGGTCGCTGATCGAGCTCGGCCCGCTGCTCACGGAATTTTTCGGCAAGCCCGCCTGGGTGCGCAACGGCGGCAAGACGGGAGCCATCGCCGAATCCATGTTCGGCGTCGGCCGCTATATCAAGCACTTTGCTTATCTGAGCTTCAACTACGGCTTTGGCGGCGGCCTGATCAGCGACGGCGAACTGCTGCTGGGCGGCATCGGCAATGCCGGCGAATTCTCGGGGATGTACGACGCCGAGGAGAGCAAACGCCGGCCGGCCTTGCAGTGGCTGATCGAAAGACTCAACCGCAACGGCGTCGACGTTCCCTCGATCAGCTATATGCGCAAGCATTTCGACCCTAAATGGCCAGGTGTCGCGGAATGGGTGGACGAGGTCACGCCTGCCTATAGCCGCCTGATCAATGCGATCTGGGCCATTTTCGATCCGCAGGCGATCATCTTCGGCGGCCAGGTTCCCACCGCTCTGGCGCAGATGCTGATCGACCGGACAGAGAATTTCGATCGGCCACGCTACGGCGTGCAGCGCCCGCGCCCGAAGCTGATCATCTCCGAGATCTCAAGCGACGCCTCGGCCATGGGCGCGGCGATCACCCCGTTCAAGTCGGCCTATTATTGATTTCGGACGCTTCAACGGCTCCGCCGAGCCAGAAACTGACGCTCAGCCGCTTACGGCTATTCCGTCTCCTTCCGCTTGAGGAAATCGATGCATGTGCGCTGGCGGAAGATGCCGTTTTTCGCGCCGAAGCGACGCGGGCGATTTTCGACCGGCAGGCCCTGCGCTATGATCTGATTCTGGCGCAGCCCACGCCTCCCCCCTCCATCGGGAAAGCAGACGTCATGCGGGGCTGCCTGACACCGAACCGACTGTTCGAGCATCTTGCATAAGGAGGGATTGCGGAAACCGCTCGCAATAGGAGGTTTATGAATGAAGATGTCTGCGCCTATCTATCACCTCAAGCGCAAAGCCAAGGCGTTGTCGCGCGCCGAAAATCTACCGCTGCACCAGGCACTCGACCGCATAGCCCAAAACGAGGGCTACAGCGGCTGGAGCCTGCTTGCGGCAAAAGCAGCTGCGGAAGCACCCGCCGGCAAGCTGTTTCAGCAATTGCTGCCCGGCGATCTCCTGCTCGTCGGCGCCCGGCCCGGCCACGGCAAGACCCTGATGGGCCTCGAACTCGCCGTCGAGGCGATGAAATCAGGCCGTCCCGGTGTGTTCTTCTCGCTGGAATATACGGAAGAGGATATTGCCGATCGCTTCCGCGCCATCGGCGTCGACCGGGCGCAATTCGAGCGTCTGTTCGAATTCGACGGCTCCGACGCGATCAGCGCCGCCTACATCGCCGAGAGATTGGCGTCCGCACCGCGCGGCACGCTTGTCGTCATCGACTATCTCCAGCTGCTCGACCAGAAACGCGAGAACCCCGAACTCTCCGTCCAGGTCCGCACCCTGAAGGCTTTCGCCCGCGAACGCGGCCTGATCGTGGTCTTCATCTCCCAAATCGACCGATCCTACGAGCGATCGCATAAGCCCCTGCCTGATATCGCCGATATCAGGCTGCCGAACCCGCTCGACTTGAAACTGTTCGACAAGACGTGCTTCCTGAACAACGGCCAGGTAGCGTTTCAGGCTACGCGATAAGGACCTGCCGTGCTCCGCTCGCGGGCCTCACGTGGCCAGCGGGACCTTGCTCCGTTGATCTGGTTTTATCATACTGCCCGGCATGAACGGATATGAGAGCCCTGTCGATTTCTACACGCGCCCCGGCCAGATGACATCGGCCGGGGCGCATGCCGCAGCGCTTGCCGCGCTCAAGGGCGTCGGCGCCGTTGCCGCCGCCGTACACGGCACGCTGCTGCATGATGCCTGGGCGCAGCAGTACGATCAGGTGCTGACGCCGGAGCGAAGGGCGCAATCGCACACACGGCCGGCGCGCGAGATACTCGATACGATCATGGCAATCGATCCCGCGCCGTTCGACATCCCGCGCCCGCCTGACAAACGCAGCATAGGCACATGCCGCAATTTCACCGTGCTTGCCTGCGCGGCACTCAAGGCCCAGGGCGTCCCGGCACGTGCCCGCTGCGGCTTCGGCATGTATTTCGAGGCCGGCAAGGGCATCGATCACTGGATCACCGAATATTGGGACGGAGAGCGCTGGGTCTCTGCGGACTTCCAGATCGACGATCTCCAGCGCGCTGCCTTGAAACTCGATTTCGATCTCCTCGACAAATTCCTCAGCGCCGGCGAAACCTGGCAGCGCTGCCGCGCCGGCACCGCCGACCCCGGAAAATTCGGCATCTTCGACGAGTCCGGCTTCTGGTTCATCGCCATGAACCTCGTCCGCGACTTCGCCGCCCTCAATAACATGGAGATGCTTCCCTGGGACAATTGGGGATCGATGCCGGAACCCGAAGAAGAGATGTCTGCGGATGGTCTCGCCCGCTTCGATCGCCTCGCTGCCCTGACGGTGGCAGCGGACGAACGCTTCGGGGAGTTGCGGGCGCTCTATGAGGACGATGCCGGGCTGCGCGTGCCGGCGCAGGTCTTCAACGGCGTGCGCCAGCAGATGGAGGATGTGGGCAGCGCGTGATTTATGGAATGGCTGAGATCGCCGCTTGTTCCCTCTTCTCCCCGCCGGGGAGAAGGTGGCCCGAAGGGTCGGATGAGGGGGTTACACGGCACACCATTCATTGCCCCTTCGTTTGCGCTCAGCGCATTCGCTCCTGTCGTCGCTCACCCCCTCATCCGCCTGCAGGCACATTCTCCCCACCGGGGAGAAGAGATACGCGGCGGCGCCTTGGTTTCCCTCTCCTCGACTATGGCGAGAGAGGTAAGGCGAGCATGCCGCAACGCCTCTGTCTGCCACCCACCCCAAATGTCCACTCTTCTCAGATCGGCTTGATTTCGCCCCAGACAATCCTGGTGCACACGACAAAGCTCAACCGATCATCATTCGAATAGGAGCGCAACAGCTCCGAGAGTTCCGCATCAAACCTTGCGATGCGGTCGCCCAGTTTTGAAGGCGCAAATGTATCCCGCGAATGCTGGCAGGATACGAAGTCTTCGACGTTCTGCACGAAGGGACGCTCTGATACGAAGTGTTCGCTGCCATGGAGGTTGAGATAGCTCTGATAGCTTCGCATGCCCTCGGACCTTTTATCGTGATCGAAAGGCTGGCCTGTCACCTCCGGAACCCACTTCCCCAGGAAAGAATGCCAATCCGATTGCCATGGAGGTTCGAACGGGTCGTCTCCGGAAATCACGGCCATGACATGGCCTGGCGCGGCGTTTGCCAGAAGATGCGGAAACAGCCTGCTATGATCCATCCAGTGGATGCTTGCCGCAGCGACCGTCAGATCGAAAGGTCCACCATTGGCCGGGAAATCCTCGGCGAAACTTTCTATCCACCGGATATTCCCCGCGTTACCGCCCGGCAGCGATCTGCCAAGAGCGATCATATGCTCAGAGGGGTCAACTGCCGTAACACTTGTAAACGCACCCGCCAGCGCGCGCGAGATTTTTCCCGGTCCGCAACCGATATCCAGGAGATGCTCCGACCGCGGCGCAATTGGCAGAAGCTTTCGAAATACGGCATCGGGGTAAGGCGGGCGATACCGGTAATTTGCGACAACGTCGGTTTCCGAAAAGGAAGAACCCTTGCGCTGATCCATCAAGACTCCATGCTCTCGCCGCATAAGCAGAGGCTGTAACACACGTTTATGTCAATGGGTTTTCATCGGTACAGCCATCCGGTTCCGATTGTCTTCCAGACCGAAACTGTGCGATGACCGGTCGACCCCAGATACAACAGATCAAGGTGCGGCATCGGCATGAAGAAGATCGGTTTCCTCTCGTTCGGGCACTGGACGCCCTCGCCCCAATCGCAGACGCGCTCGGCCGGCGATGCGCTGCTGCAGTCGATCGACCTTGCAGTGGCGGCCGAGGAGCTCGGCGCTGACGGGGCGTATTTTCGCGTGCATCATTTCGCCCGACAGCTGGCCGCACCCTTCCCGCTGCTATCAGCCGTCGGCGCTAGAACCAACCGCATCGAGATAGGCACCGCCGTCATCGACATGCGCTACGAGAACCCGCTTTATATGGCCGAGGATGCCGGTGCGGCCGACCTCATTGCCGGCGGCCGCCTGCAGCTCGGCATCAGCCGCGGTTCGCCCGAACAGGTGATCGATGGCTGGCGCCATTTCGGATACGCCCCGCCCGAAGGCCAGAGCGAGGCCGACATGGCTCGCCACCATGCCGAAGACTTCCTCGAAGTGCTGCGCGGCGAAGGTTTTGCCAAACCGAACCCGCGGCCGATGTTTCCAAACCCGCCCGGCCTCCTGCGCCTCGAGCCGCATTCCGAGGGCCTGCGTGAGCGGATCTGGTGGGGCGCAAGCTCGAATGCCACCGCCGTCTGGGCGGCCAAGCTCGGCATGAACCTGCAGAGCTCGACGCTGAAGGACGATGAGACGGGAGAGCCCTTCCACGTCCAGCAGGCCGACCAGATCCGCGCATACCGCGAGGCCTGGAAAGAAGCCGGCCACACACGCCAGCCGCGCGTCTCGGTCAGCCGCAGCATCTTCGCACTGGTCGACGACCGCGACCGCGCCTATTTCGGCTATGGCAATGACGGTGAGGACAAGATCGGCTTCATCGACGAGAAGACCCGGGCGATCTTCGGCCGCAGCTACGCCGCAGAGCCCGACGCCCTGATCAAGCAGCTCGCTGAAGACCAAGCCATCGCCGAAGCCGACACCCTGCTGCTGACCGTCCCCAACCAGCTCGGCGTCGATTACAACGCCCATGTCATTGAAGCGATCCTCACCCACGTCGCGCCAGCGATGGGTTGGCGCTGACGCCGCGGCACGACAGGCTGTCTTCGCCGGCTACAGCGCCGCGCGTCTTTTCAGACGCGCAAAGGACGCTGTAACACTTTGAATTGCTCCAGCACACTACGGCTCATGCGCGGTTTGATTTGCCGCAGCCAATTTCCCCATGGCCTGCTGTATGGCCGAGAAGAAGAGCGCCGTCGTGATCCCGAACATCATCAGCCCATTGGCTGCCTGCAGCGGCGCAAGCAGCCGGATGCGGCCCTCAAGCACGACATCGCCATAACCGAGCGACGTGAAGGTGACCCCCGAAAAATACATGGCCGTTTCGAAGTCTTCGAAGGCGCCGAGTACGCGATATAACAGCGCCCAGAAAGCGACCTGGAAGATATTGCCCAGCATGAGCACGATCATCAGGACCGAAAATTGCACGAAGACCGTCCGCCAAGGGTTTCGGCCCACGGGTTGCGTGCGAGCGTGAGAAAAATAACGCGCGGCCAGCACCGAAGCCAGCGCCTGCAGTCCGAGGCAGATCGCCATCGCAAGCAGGCCGAGACCAATGACTTTGATCATGGGGCCGGACCTTCGATCCGGGGGCCGTCCTCGACCGGGCGCTCATGTAGCCATTCCATCAGCAACACGAAGCCTACGGCCAGCAACACGGGGCCGACAAATATACCGAGAAGGCCGTCGGCTATCATCCCACCGATGACACCGACCAGGATGACCGGCATCGGCACATCAGATCCACGGCCGAGCATCAAGGGCTTGAGCAGATTGTCGCTCAGCCCGGCGAAGAAAGACCAAATGGCGAAGATGATTGCCGGAGTTGTCGCTTCCGTGACAAAGACATAGGCCATGACCGGCAGGGTCAGCAGCAGCGGCGGTATCTGCACGACTGCCAGGAGAAAGGTGACCAGCGTCAGAGCACCGGCCGCGGGAAGGCCGATAGCGAAGAATCCAATGCCGACGAGCATCGACTGGATCACCGCCACGCCGACCACGCCGACCGCCACTCCCCGGATCGTCGAGGCTGTCAGATGGATGAGCCGGGCACCCCGCGCCTTGCTGTTGGTGACGAGCTCCAGCAGACTGAGGGCGAATGCCGCAGCACCCTTGGCATAGGCGACAAGCACGGCGGCGATCGCGATCGAAAGAACGAAGGATAGGCCACCTGTGGCCAGGCCGCCGGCGAAAGATGCGAGCCACGCAGCAGGCTTGGTCAGCATCTCTCCGTATTGACTGAGCGCCAAGGGCAGGTTGGCGGCAGCGAGCGACCAGCCCGCCGAGAGCTTCGCTCCGACCGCCGGCACATCGGCAAGCCACGCTGGCGGCGGCGGGATCGTCAGGCTGTGGTTCTGCAAGCCGGAAACAAGCCAGTAAATGGAAGACCCAAGCGATGTGACCACGAGGTACATGGGCACCAGCACCACGGCAACGCCGACCATCCCGATGAGAGATGCTGACCACCGATTGCCGATCCGATTAGACAGGCGCAGATGCAAGGGATGAAGCATGACCGCCAGGATTACCGACCAAAGCAGAAGGCCGAGGAACGGCAACATGATCCTGGCACAGACATAAACCAGAAGCGCGACGATTCCCAATTGAACCGCCGCGTGAATGATGGATGGTCTCGACGACGCTAGGTCGGCGTTCAATGCGCTGGACGTCATTTTCCCCTCCCGGCCCGGCCTCCGCCAACGAGCGAAGCCGGACGCTCACGCATCGGACAACGAAACCTTCCACCCGGTATCGGACCTGCGCGGCGAAGATTTTGCCGACGCCGCGAAAGATCGTCTCCAACGCCCCATCATCATACACGACTTCGTGAAAGCGGGATACGGCCACTGCTGCCGGGCTCTCAACCCCTGGCGTATCTGGCGCGAAATTCGCGAGGACTGCAGCCCTCGCGTTCGTGAAAGACACGCGAAAAATAAAACGGGTCATCCAGGCCGACCATGGCGGCGATGGTTTCGATCTTCTCGTCGGTGGTTGCCAAGAGCTGTTTGGCGTGGTCCATGCGCGCACGAAGCTGGAATGCCTTGGGCGGCAGCCCGGTTTCGACCGTGAACCGCCTGCGCAGCGTCGCCGGCGACATGCCGTGCTCGGCGGCGAAGGCTGTAAGGTTCAGCGGTTGCATTGCGCGTTGCCGCAGCGTCTCGACGATTTCGGCCACGTCGGGCCTGTCTCGGCGCTGATCGGCCGCACCGCTTGCCTGTCTTGCGGCTGATATGACGATGCGATGCAGCATCAAGGCCGCCGATGCCTGCCCGAGGTTGGTATCGTCGAGCAGATCGGCATGCAGGGTGCCGAATAGCCGCGCCATCTCATCTACGTGATGCAAGGCCACGACGGGCTGTCGCTCGGTCATGAGCCTCAACCGGACGAAGTCTCGCGTGAACGATCCTTCGAAAAGCGCCCAGCGCTCGTCCCAGCCGCCTTCATCGGGGCCATAGGAATGCACGCGGTTCGGAAACAGCCAGAAGAGGATCGGCCCGGTGAGGTTCAGGCGGCCGCTGGCCGCGGTGTCCAGCCAGCCCTGCCCGCGCTCTACCAGCACGACGGCGAAACTCGGCAGTTTCCGGTCCGTCACCGCACGGCGAGCCTGCTGCCTGCCGCTGCCGGTAACAGCAAGTCCGCCGGCAGCGGCAAGCGGCGTCCTATAGATGGCCTCTGGGTCTCTCATGGTGAGCGAAAAGTCCAGCTATGAATTTCCTCTATGTCGGTTGGCGCGCCGGATCAGGTAATTGATGGCAAGCCAACTCAAGCGACGGAGGAGTGAAATGTCAATTGCTGCGGAGGCCGTGCAGATCCGAAGGCCGGAATTTCCCCTTGCCGCCCATGGCAAAACCTTGCCTGCGGAGCGGACGGGCTGGCTCATGCCGACCGATCCCGCCGTCGGCGTCGACGCCATCCGCCGCCGCTACCAGCACGATGGCTATGTCTGGCTGAAAGGCCTTCTGCCGCGGGCCGATGTCATCGATTTCCGCCACTGGGTCTTCGAACGCCTTGCCGAAACCGGACTGGTCGAGCCGGGCAGCGATTTTTCTCTGGGGATCGCGTCTGCCGGTGGCTTCGACAGAAGCCTGGCGGACCGGCGCCTGATGTCGCTCGTCCGCTCCGCCGCCTATGAAGGCTTCTGTGCGCAACCGCCACTCACCCGCTTCATGGACGATTTGCTGCAGGGCATCTCCTATCTGCACAAGCGCAAGATCATGCGCTTCGTCCAGCCGGGATCGCTGACAGCCACACCCGCCCACTACGATCTCGTCTATCTCCGCGGCGGCACCAGCCGCCTGGTGACGGCCTGGATACCGATCGGCGACACCCCCGCCGAGATGGGCGGCCTGGTTTATCTCGAAGGCTCGCATGCTCTGGGCACCAAGATGGAGGCCGAATTCAGGGCGGCAAGTGGCGATCTTTCTCCGGAAGAGCAGATCAGTGCCTATAACAGCCACATGAGCGAAGGCGGCTGGGTCTCGAAGGATCTCCCCGACATGGCAGAGCGTTTCGACACCCGCTGGCTCGCCGCCGATTACGAGGCTGGCGACGTGGTGCTCCACTCGCCCTACATGATCCACGCTTCGACCATCAATCAGGACCGCAGCCGGCGGCTGCGCCTCTCCACCGACATAAGATATCAGAATGTCGATGACGAGATCGACGTCCGATGGAACAACCATTGGAGTCTCGGCGACATGCTGTAGTCCGGCTTTCCAGGGCCCATTCGACAGAACCCCGATCGTCTGACGTCGATCCCGGCCGCGCGTCAGCCGGCATTGGCGGCCATGTTCGTTTCCTTCCTGTTTGTCGTGCCCCCGGCCACCCTTGTTGACCGGCGATCCGGTGCGACGGCTGCTATAGCAGGTTGTTTGACGAAGGGATGTCGACGCAGGAGTGAAGCGGTCGGACCTTACTGCCGTGTTGGACGTTGATGGTCGGAACCTTGAATCGATCCCATGACTGACCGACTTATGGCTGTAGCCGAACCGCTCGAGTTGCCTGATGCCGCGTACGAACCTGAACGATATTCTGATCTTCATGGCCGTCGTCGATGCCGGAAGCTTTATCGCCGGCGGCCAGGCCATAGGCCTGTCCCGTTCGGCGGCAGGCAAGGCCGTCATCCGCCTGGAAGACCGGCTCGGCGCGCGCCTGCTCAACCGCACGACGAGGACGCTGAGCCTGACCGACGAAGGCCGGATGTTCTACGAGCGCGGGCTGCAGATCCTTGTATCGGTCGACGAGGCGGAAGCGAGCGTGGTGGGACAGAACAGCACGCCGCGAGGTGTTCTCCGGCTTGCCGTTCCCGATGCTTTCGGGCGGCTCGTCGTGTTGCCTTTGCTTGAAAAATATCTTCAGGCCTGGCCCGACATCCAGGTCGAAGTGAGCTTCACCGATCGCCCGGCCGACATCGTCGAGGAAGGCTTCGATCTGGCGATCCGGGTCGGCGCGACGGCGACGGACAACCGCCTGGTCTCACGCGTGATCGCCACCTATAAGACGCGCCTCTGCGCCTCGCCGTCCTACTTTGCCGAGCGCGGCGAGCCGCGCGATATCGACGATCTCGCGGTCCATGACTGCCTGATCTTCGCCAGCCGCAATCAAAGGCAGGGCTGGCGCTTTCGCGGGGAAGGCGGTTCCTGGATCAAGGCGCAGGGCCGCAGCCGCCTGAGGCTCGACAGCGCAGAGGCAATCCGCGACGCCGCCCTGGCGGGACTGGGGATTGCCCTCCTTCCCGATTTTCTCGTCGCCGACGATCTCGCCGCCGGGCGCCTCCGGCAGATCCTGGCCGACCTCGAAACCGACAACGCCAAGATCGTTACGCTCTATCCCGACAAGCGCGTGCTGGAACCACGTGTCCGACGCTTCATCGATCTGATAGTTGAAGAGCTTGGCCGCGGCTAGAGCTGGACGCTTCAGGCGAGGCCCTGTCAAACCCGCGAAAGCTCTTCAGCGCCAGCGGCGCAAGCGTTGCCGCAAGATAGGCAATCCCCATCAGGAACAGCGCCGCGGCAAGGCCGAGCGCGCTGATCAGCGCGCCGCCGGCGAGGCCGCCGAAGGGGATGAGGGCGAAGCAGAGGGCGGTGTTCAATGCGGTGACGCGGCCAGTCAGCGGCTTGGGGATGCGCTCGAAGATGACAGCCGACAGGATCGGGTTGAGGAAGCCCGACGCGAATCCTGCGATGGCGAGCGTCGCAAAGACGAGACCGATAGGCGCGTCCAGCGCCGGAACGAGAAAGCGCGGAAAGCCGGTCAGGAGGAAGGCCACCGTATAGACCATCAGTCGCGGCATGCGCTCGCCGATTGCCGCGGCAATCGCCGCGCCTGCGATCGAGGCGCCGGCGAAGGCGGCGAACATCGCACCGAGCAGCTCCGGGCCATGGCCGGCATCCCGTGTCCAGACCGGCAGCAGCACGGCATGATAGGCCTGGTCGAAGAGATTGGTGACCGCCACCATGGCGACGATGCTGACGAGCACGGCATCGCCGCGCAGAAAGCGCCAGCCTTCGCGCAGATCCTCGAGATAGGACGCCCGTTCGACCGGTCGAGTTTCGGGCGCAGGCGCGCGCCGCGTCCCGGGTATGCCCGCGGCAACGATCAGCGCGGCGGCGGCGAAGGTGGCGGCATTGACGAGCAGCGCCTGGCCCGGGCCGATCAGCCCGATCAAAGCGCCGGCGCCGGCCGCACCCGCCGTCGAGGCCAGCCGCTCGATGGCGCTCGCAACGCCGGTCACTCGTTCGAGCGGTACATTGGCGAGTGTGGCGATATCGGGAACCATCGCCTGCTTGGCCGCATCGGAGGGGCCGCGCAGCACGCCCATGGCAAAGACGAGCGGCAGCAGCACCTGCATGCCAAGCATGCCGAAGAGATCAAGAAGCGGCACCAGAGCGACCACGAGCACCGAAGCCGTGTCGCAGATGATGGCGATGCTCTTGGCGCCGGCGCGGTCGATCAGCGGTCCGCCGAGCGCCTTGGCGATGACATAGGGCAGCATCTCCATCATTGCCGTCAGGCCTGTCAGCACCGGGCTGCCAGTCGTGCTCAGCACCAGCCAGGGAATGGCGATGGTCGAAAGCCGCGTGCCGGAGAGCGAGAATGTCTCGGCAGCCGCGAGCGCCAGGAACGGCCCGCCCCGTCTCACGGCTTATCCTCCCCTTCGCGATGCGGAACGCGGCCCGGATAGGGAAAGGCGTGCAACATGACATAGAAGGGAACCATGCCGGATTCCTGCGACGCCGCCTCCCCGAGCGGCGGGGCCGCCCGCATCGCCTCCAGGATGATGTCGCTCAGCCGTTTCGTCAGGACCTCGGCCTGTGCCGCCGTCATGGGGATTATGATGTCGTCGGCAGCCGTCGCCTTGCGCCATTCAGCCGGCAGCTCGGCATATTCCTCCAGCGCCTGCTGCATCTGGCCGACCTGCAGGGAGAGTATCGCCTGGTTGAAGGCGAGGTCGAGATCAAGCGCTTCACCCTCGGCCTCGCTTGCCGGCACCGAGGTCAGCTCATGGCTGGCGCGCCACCAGCGGTCGCGCCGCGAGGCATGCGGCGCCTCCTCGATGAAGCCGTACTGGGCAAGCTGGCGCAGGTGATAGCTCGTCGCGCCGCTGTTCAGGCCGAGCCGCGCGGCAAGCTGCGTCGCCGTGGCAGGTCCATCGATCCTGAGCATGCCGAGCATGCGCAGCCGGACAGGATGCGTCAGGGCCTTCAGCGCGGTCGGGCCGGGCACGACGCGGCTGAGGGTGCGCGGCGCGGTGACGGATTGAGCAGGCTGCGGGCGCGGATTTTTCATGCCAGAAGCCTACTATTGCAAAGATATCTTTGCAAAGCTTTCTTTGCATAAACGCAAGCCGCTCGCAGCACCCCGCCTTGCGGCTCAATCCTCCGGCAGGGTGAAGACCGCGCAAGGCTGGGCGATGCCGCGCAAACTGTGCTCTCCGAGCGGCATCAGCGCCGTTGCCGTATTCGCTGCCACTGCACCCGAGATCAGCACACTTCGGCCGAGCGGCTTACAGAGCCCTTCCAGCCGGCTGACGAGATTGACGGCGGGGCCGATGGCGGTAAAGTCCAGCCGATCGGCTGCGCCGATATTGCCCCACAGGATCTCGCCGAAATGCAGCGCCGCGCCGAAGGGCAGCGGCGCCAGTCCCTGCGCCTGGCGTATCTGGTCGAGATGGACCATGCCGGCACGGCTGGCAGCAACCGCCCGAAGTGCGGCCTCGCAAGCCTCGCGATCCCCTCGGGCTGCGTCGCCCTCGCCTGACGTAGCAGTGACCGGAAAGATCGCCAGCACGCCGTCGCCGATGAATTTCAGCACCTCGCCGCCGAAGGCATGCACGGCGCCTGCGACGCGGTCGAACCATGCGTCGAGCGTCGCGATCATCGCGTGCGGCTCCGTCACCTCCGAAAGCGCCGTGAAATCGCGCAGATCGGCGCAGAGAAGAGCGGCACGTATGGTCTCGCCGGTGCCGCGAGCAAGCTCGCCGGCCTGCACCCGGGCGGCACTACGCCGGCCGAGATAGGCTTCGAGCAGGGCTGCCCGCGCCTCCCGCGCCGCGAGCGCTGCGAGCGGTGCGGCGGCAAAAACGCGCCACCTCGCGCAGCCGGTCGGCTTCGGCCGGAGCGAATGCGCCGCGCCCTGCCCCATTGTCGATACCCGCCCAGCCGAGCATGGGACTATCCTGCGAAAGCCCGATTCGCTCCTCCCATATCGGCCCGAGTGCGGTCAGCCAGTCGCGCCCGGCCTCGCTCTGCGGAGCCGCGGCAAAGGCCAAAGCCTCGATGACAGCACCGGTCTCGGCCCGCCACAGCCAGGTGCGCCTAGCAATGATCGGATGCGGCACCGAAAGCGTCAGCGTGCCGCCCAAAAGCGGCAAGCCATCGGCCAGCAGCCGGCGCCCGAGTTCGGCCAGAAACCATTCGGGACTGGGCGAGGCACCGGCCTCATCAACCAGCCAGGCAAGGGGAGATGGCAGATCCATGGCTTAACATCGCACGCCCACGTGGACGTCCGCAAGGACATCCCCGGGTGATCGTAGGGACGTTTCCAGCGACTCAGCCTGTCGCCCGCAAAGGCCGCCCGCATCGCCTGTCGAAAACCATCCGACGCGGTGGAAAACAAAAAATAAACACTTTAAACTTGCGCGCCTTTGGTTCCATTATACGGCCGTTCGTCATCGTGTGATTGAGGGGTGCGATGGGCACGATATTCTGGCCGAAAGATCCGCTGGATGGGAATGACATGACGCTGCTGACGTCGATCCTTCGGCGATGGTGCGAAAGATATCAGGTCGAGCTGACGGCGGAGGAGAGCAGCCGCAAGGCGAAAGAACTCGTCGAATGGTTCGAATTCGGCGTCAAGGATCCCGTCGAGCTCGAGGAATTGATCGACGACAAGCACTGGCTCGTCAGCAGGATCTGACCGTATCGGGCAAATCGGGAGAACGCTGGCTGTCAGCGTCGGCGAACCTATCTCATTAGAAAAGGCCGGGCGAAAATCGCTCCGGCCTTCGTCCATCTCCATCTAAGCGAGACCTTTAGTCATCATCCCGCCAACGCCGGTCGCGATCCCAACGCCGCTCATGGCGCCAGCGCGGACCATCCCAATCCCGGTGACGCCGCTCCCAGCCCCAGCGGGGCGGGCCACCGTAAAAAGCTACCGGCGGCGGGCGTCTCCAGTTTCGTCGGCATTCACCCCAGCGCGTCAGATGCCAGCCGCGACCGCACGCATAATCGACCGTTGTGATATTGCTCTGGACATTGATTGTCCCCATCGGCATCGCCTGCGCTGTGCCGAACGAGAGGCTGCCAGCGAGCAAGGCAGCCGCGATAGAAAGTGCCTTCATCGAGAACTCCATTTCAATCCAGCCGTCCGCACCTTATGACCGCCAAATTGAACTGGAGATGAACTGCGCGTTCATGTTTGCGGGAGAAAAAGAGGCGCTTCCGCACGGCCGGTCCGAGCGCTCGCCGACCGCTGTTGTCGCAACGGCAAGCGCTTCAGAGATGCCCCGCCGCCCGCAAAATTTGTTCATGTCCTGCCGTAAAAAGGGTCGGGACCCGGATCACCCCCGGCGGCGACCTCGGTCAGCCGCCCGAGGTAATGCGCCCAGCCCTCCGCATGGCCGGCGCATTGCTCGGCGCTCGGCAGGCCGCTATGGGTGAGCCGCAGCAGCGTTCCGCCTCCCTGTTCGATCAGATCGATCTCGACCAGGCTCGACCCCGGCGGCACCACCTCGCTGCCGTCCCAGCCAAAGCTGTAGGCAAGGCGATGAACCGGCACCACCTCACGAAACGAGCCGCGCGCAAAGCGGGCGCCGGTAACGTTGACGAGATACAGCCCGCCGGGCTGCGGCTCGACCTGCGCCTCCGTTCCCATCCAGCGCAGGATCTTTTCCGGGTCGGTCATCAATGCGAACACCGCGGCCGGCGGCGCCGCGATATGCGCCTCGCGGCGGACGACGAAGGGGTCTTCCATCTCTCTCTCCCATGTTGCCACGGCCCTGCCCGCCGCGGATAGAGACGGCGCATCCTGTCCTGCCGTGCTATTCTGACGTGAATGTCCTCACGCACAGCATGTAGGCGCAAGCCCATCCTCCGCAAGAGGGCCTGCCCGTCGCGATCGACCAACAAGCGAAATCGCCGCGTAGGGAGTCCTGATGCTGCATTGGCCGTGAAACATTCGAGCTATTGCCAGCCTGTCACCTTCCCCCTATTGTTCGCGCCGTTCTCAGGGCGGGGTGCAAGTCCCTACCGGCGGTATGCAATTTCGATTGCGAGCCCGCGAGCGCCTTCTTCGGAAGGGTCAGCAGATCAGGTGAGATGCCTGAGCCGACGGTCATAGTCCGGATGAAAGAGAACGTGCGTTCCTGCCGCCCTGCGGCTGTCGGGGATGTTCGTGATCGCCTTGGGTGATGTGTCTGTTCGCCAAAGGAGATTACTGTGACACCCACCCGCTATGCCTTCGTCAAAGCCAGCTGGCACGCCGACATCGTCGACCGCGCCCTTGATGGCTTCCATCAGCTTATTCCGCCCGAGCAGATCGATGTGTTCGATGTTCCCGGCGCATTCGAGATGCCGTTGCTGTCGCGCGATCTTGCGGCAACCGGACGCTATGCCGCTGTCGTTGCCGCCGCCTTCGTCGTCGACGGCGGAATCTACCGCCATGAATTCGTCGCCCAGGCCGTTGTCGATGGGCTGATGCGCGCCGGCATGGATACCGGTGTGCCGGTGCTGTCGGTTTCGCTGACGCCGCATCAGTATCAGGAAACCGAGCACCATAAGCAGATCTACCGCGCACATTTCGTCGAGAAAGGCCGTGAAGCAGCAAAGGCCGCTCTGACGATCGGCAAAACCCGCGCCGCTTTCGCTGCGTAGGAACTTCCCGCAGGTGGCGGGGAACCGACCTCGCCACCTCATCGAATCGACATGACCTCACCAACCCGCGCGGATCGAGAGCGAAGCGCCTTGCGTCGCAGCGGAATCCGCCGACACCGGCCAAATCAGACAGAATAATTGATTCGACGGCCTCACCGCGCTGTGGTCCACTGGCTGGTGACATGTATCGCCATTCTTAACGCATCCAAAACCCCAAGGAGCTGAAGATGAGCAATGCCATGCGCAGTGAAACCCCCATTGAGACCCCGAGAACACAGCCCGTCGACACCAAGCTCGAGGTCGTCGTCATCCCCGTTTCCGACGTCGACCGCGCCAAACGTTTTTACGACGGCCTGGGCTGGCGGCTCGACGCCGACTTTGCCAATGATGCCGATTTCCGTGTGATCCAGTTTACCCCGCCCGGCTCCGGCTGCGCGATCATCTTCGGCAAGAACGTCACCGCCGCAGCCCCCGGCTCCGCCCAGGGGCTCTATCTTATCGTCTCCGACATCGAGGCCGCCCGCCGCGATCTCATCGCCCGCGGCGCCGAGGTCAGCGAAGTCTTCCATGACGCGGCCGGCGTCTATGCCGGCAAGGACGAACCATACCTGTTCGGGCGGCTCCGCATTGCCGGCCGCGATCCCGATCACCGCAGCTATCGCTCCTTTGCCTCCTTCAAGGATCCCGATGGCAACGGCTGGCTGTTCCAGGAAGTCACCGCGCGCCTGCCGGGACGCATCGACGCCGACGGGACGACATTCACGACGTCGACCGATCTCGCGTCAGCCATGCGCCGTGCGGCGACCGCGCACGGCGAACACGAGAAGCGAAACGGCGGCAAACACGACGAGAACTGGCCGGACTGGTACGCCGAATACATGGTCAGCGAACAGGCCGGCAAGCAACTGCCCTTATAGGCAGGGGCGGCGACGTCACGCAGACGGTGACATCATTTGAGAAGCGTCTCGGCGGGCAACGGCGCGGCGCTTCATCGCGCCTTCTTGGCACACAGCGGTCACCATACCATCGAGCCAGTCCCGGTGACCGTTGATCGTCGAATTGGGCGTGGCACTGGCAAGCTCCTTGCCGGCTTGGCGATCTGCGTCTCCTGAGTCAGGCTCGAACGTGTCCGCCCGACAGATCTTCGAGAAGCCAAACATTAGACATCGAGCCACTAGACATCGATGGCGGCGAGATCTCAGCCGCCATACCACATCCGCCGCAGCAGGTGATCGCCGCGGACGAACTGGTGATAGAGCGCGGCGCCGGCATGGAAGACCAGCAGGCAAACAAGTAGGAAGGCGCCGAACCCATGCGGGCCACGCGGCGGATAGGCGGTAAAATCAGGCAGCGTGGCGCCGGCTGCCCCGAAGACAGCGGGAGCAGCACCGCTGAGGATCATCATTCCGATGCCGCTGGCGACCATGCCGAGAATGAAAATGTAGAAGGCGACGTGAACAAAGCCCGCCAGCCGCTCCTGCCAGCGAGGCGATGCCTGCACCGGCGCAGGCTTGCGATCGAAACGCCACCACCAGACAATGCGGAGAGCCGTCAGAAGCAGGACGACGATCGCCACCGGAATGTGGAAACGCAGCAGCCCTGCCTTGGTCGCGGCGTCCATGGCGTTGGCGGCCCGGAAGCCGGAGCCGAGCAGTGCCAGGATCAGAACCGCACTCAGCCAGTGGATCGAGACCGCTATTGCGCCATAGCGGTCAGGCCTGCTCTTCAACATCTCCATGTCCTTCCAGTTTGCTGCGCAGCGCCTTCATGACGGCATGCGTGATTTTGAGATCCTCGACCTGAAGCCCTTCCGCGAGCATGTCGACCCAGGGGGCCTGCAGGTGCATGGCGGTTTCATATGCCTGTTTTCCCCTGTCCGTCAGCACGACGAGCTGTGCCCGTCGGTGGTGCGGGTTGGGCTGGAACGCCAGAAGCCCTTCCTTCTCCAGATCGTTGACGATGCGCTGGACGTTCTGGCGGTTGGCCCCCATGTCGCGCGCCAGCCATGCGACCGGTTGTGGCCGGCCTGCTGTGACGACGGTGCCGAGGACATGCCAGCGGGCGCTCGTCAGGCCGAGCCCGTCGACGAGTTTGTCTCCCGCGTTGATCATCCGGTTATTGAGCCGGAAGAGATCCAGAATGAGGTCGGTCAAAGCTGTTCCGGCCGGGGTCCGTTGAGGTTCGTGCATTTGTCACCATATAGCTGTATTGACATCATAGTGTCAAATTGAATATGTATCCGTATCACCAGATTGACATCATGTAACCAAATCAGATGGAGTCGACCATGTCGCTCATGCGCCCGATGGACCCTGCCTTCCCGATCGATCGCCAAATCGCGATCGATGCCTCCGCGATCGTCCTCATCAACCTCTTCACGCTCGACAAGGCCGATGAGCAGGCCTTCCTTGATGCCTGGCAGGCCGATGCGGCCTTCATGAAACGGCAGCCGGGCTTTATCTCGACCCAGATGCATCGCGCCGTCGGCGAAAGTCCTGCTTATCTCAATTATGCCGTCTGGGAATCGACCGCCGATTTCCGGGCGGCATTCTCGCATCCGGAGTTTCGGGCGAAGCTCTCGGCCTATCCGTCCTCGGCGGTCGCCTCACCGCATCTCTTCCAGAAGGTCGCCGTGCCGGGCATCTGTGTGGCGTAAACAAAGCGGCGGCGGTGGAGGCATGAAGTCCTTGAGCGTCGGGATGATCTCGGCCTCCGGCTCGCCGGAAGCTGTCATTGCGATGCGGGAGACATCTGCGACGTCATCCAATCGGAAAATGCTAGCATGGCCGCTGTTGGCGGCCTCGATTGCAGTCGGGTCAGCCAATAGCTCCCCAACGATATGGTCGTGGGAAAAGGTTGTCTGATAGCCCCCGAGGATAGATGTCTGGAAAACATCGACGGCGGTGCCAGAGCGATCCCCAGTCCTTGCAGGGCCGCCTCCATCATCGCCAGGGAAGAGTCGAAGACGATACCGGCGTTTATCTGTGCCGCCGGCGGAACGTTCGCTGCGGCAAACCAGGTGCTCCACTCATCCGCCCTGTAGCTCCGCAAAAGCGTCGCCTCGACCAGATCTGCAGGCGACCTTAAACGCTCCGCCAATTTGGGTGTGCACAGAGGAGAGAGCGGAGCCTCGAACAGACGCAGCGCCTCTGTGCCGTGCCAGGAGCCGCTGCCGAAGCGAATGGCAAAGTCCAGTCCCTCGGCCGCCATATCGACGCGATTATTGTTTGTCGAAACGCGCACATCGATGAACGGGTGCTGCTGTTGAAAATCCGAAAGCCTTGGCAACAACCAGCCGACGGCAAACGTCCCCACCACGCCCAGGAACAGCAATTCCCGAACCTGCCCGGCTTCGATCCGGTCCAGCGTGATCGCCATCTGATCGAAGGAATTGGTCAAGGTCGGCAAAAGAGCTTCGCCTTCAGCGGTGATTTTCAAGCCTCTTGGGAGACGCTGAAAAAGGGCTGCCCCCAATCGCTTCTCCAGGCTTTTGACCTGCTGGCTTACAGCGGCCTGGGTAACGCAAAGCTCGATCGCGGCCCGGGTGAAGCTGAGATGTCTTGCCGATGCTTCGAAGGCCCTCAAGCCATTCAAGGGGAGGAATTGCCGAACCATCTTAGCCCTAGATTTTCTTGGATCTCCTCCGAGATATCATCGTTTGCTGCCGCAAAACAGTGCCATTAAATGCCGTCTTCATGCGCCTTTGCGCTGATGAAGCTGCTTTTAGAGGATGAAGAAATGAAGCGTGATTGGATAGGAATTCTATCGGCCGCATTGGTCTCGACATGCATTTCCACAAGTAGCTTTGCGGCTGACGAGCTGAAACTGAAAGCCAGCTCGGACGCCGCGATAAAACCAATCATGGATAAATACGGAATTCCGGGCATTGCCGTTGCCATCACCGCTGACGGACAGAACCACATCTTCAACTACGGCGTCGAGTCGAAGGACACGGGCAGGCCCGTCACCCCGGCGACCATGTTCGAACTGGGATCGATCAGCAAAACCTTTACAGTCACCCTGACCTCCTATGCAGACGTGACCGGCCGACTTTCGCTGTCGGACAAGGCAAGCAAATATCTTCCATCGATGAAGGGAAGGCCCTTCGGCGATGTCGTCCTGATGGATCTGGGCACCCATACGGCGGGCGGATTTCCGCTGCAAGTTCCCGATGACGTCAAAACCGAAAAGCAACTGATGGAGTATCTCGCAAGCTGGAAACCATCATATGCCGCCGGAACGCACCGAACATACGCCAATCCAAGCATTGGCGCGCTCGGATATATAACGGCAAAAAGCATGGGCAACGACTTCACAGCTCTTATGGAAGAGCAATTGTTTCCTTCTCTCGGGTTGACGAGCACGTATATCAATGTACCGAAATCGAAAATGGCCGACTATGCCCAAGGCTATAAGCGAAGCGGTGAGCCGGCTCGGATGACAACCGCTACTCTTTCGTCCGAGGTCTATGGAGTAAAATCCACAGCAGGCGACATGATCCGGTTCACCGACGCGAACATGGGACTGGTCGAACTGGACGATAAGCTCCAGCAGGCGATCACGAATACGCACACGGGATACTTCGATGTCGGCGCGATGACCCAAGACCTTATCTGGGAACAGTATTCCTATCCCGCGACATTGACGACGCTGATGGACAACAATTCCAGCGCGATGCTCAAGACAATTCCCGTCAAGCAACTGATGCCGGTAATGAAACCGCGCGACGATGTCTGGATCAATAAAACCGGCTCAACGAATGGTTTCGGCGCATATGTCGCGTTCGTCCCGAAAGAGCGAGTTGGTATCGTCATTCTGGCCAACAAAAACTATCCCAACGAGGACCGCATCTCCGCCGCTTACCAGATACTGACTGATATAATTTCGGCGCGCTGATCCGGTAGAGCATGATGCCGAAAAGTGTGCGCGGTTTTCGGACGACATCATGCTCTAACTATGCAATTCAGAACAGGATTGAGATTTTAGGCCGACCCGGCCTAAAATCATCCTGTTCTGGCATTAGCGGTCGAAGATATCCCGCCATTGCTTCTCACCGATCAGGCAGTCGGCACCCGCCTCGGCGCCGGCTGTTTTCTGCACCGTCGCCGGCGGGGAAACGCCGCTGATCTCCAGCACCAGCTTGCGGCGCACGGCCACGGCGAAATCCTCGATTTTGCGGACCGGCAGCACGAAGGCGCCGGGACCGCCGATCACGCAATCTGCATAATATTTATCGAGCCCGTTGGGCGCATCGGATGGCCGCAGCATGATGGCGAGGCCATTGATGATCATGCCGGCTTCCACCGCCTTGTCGCGGGCGGGGGTGACGGGATCGCCGGAATTGTTCGGCCCATCGCCGGAGACATCGATCACCTGCCGCCTGGACTGGAAGGGACTGGAAACGATCATGCTGGCGCCCTGGGCGATCGCGGTGGAGATCGATGTGCGCCGCTGCGTGGCAATCGGCCGGGCTTCGAGTTTATCGGCAAAAGCAATCGCATCCTCTTCGGTCTCGATCACCTGCCAGTCGATGACGGAATCCTGGACGACATAGCCTGCCCATTCGAAATAGCTGATGGCGATGCGGCCGGTCAGCCCGCCCTTGACCGCGTCGATAAATTCCTTGTGCTTGAGCGCTTCGACATAACCCTCGCGCTGGATGCCGATCTCCTCGAAGTCCATCGACCGCGAGGTGTCGACGGCAAGCACGAGGGTCACATCGACCTCGCTTCCCCCCGCCTGCGCGATGGGGACGAGGCCGGAAAGACCCATAAGCACCGCAAGAGTCGTCAGCATTGGCAATCCAATCCCTGCGCCATCCAAGCCCGCGAACTCTAACACAGCTTGGCCGGGGGAGGACGCTCGCCCACGCGCACGGCTTCAATTTTCGGTGATGGAATTGGAAGCCTTCAATGCAAGGGAAGCCACAAGGGGGTCTTCCATGCTTTCAACGCCTCGACAAAGACCTGCAATCGGGCGGGCAGGAAGCGGCGCGTGGGATAGACGGCGTGCACGAAAATTTCCTCGGACGACCAGTCCGGCAGCAGGTGGACGAGTTCGCCTCTTCTGATCTGTTGGTCGCAATAAGTCGAAGGCAGCAGGCCGATGCCGTGTCCGCGATAGGTGAAAGCGCTCACCGCATCGAAATCCCGGCTGGATACCGGCCCCGACACATGCAGGCGAACCGATTTGCGACCGCTCACGAGATGCCATTCCGCCTCGCCGTTGCGGCCGTTCAAGAGCACGCACTGATGGTCCTTCAGGTCTTCGGGTTTGGTGGGAAGCACCCTGCCCTTCAGATAGTCCGGTGCGGCGACCAGATAGCGCACGCTCTTGCCGAGCCGCTGCGCCACGATGGAGGAATCCTTGAGTTCGCCGAAGCGGATGCCGAGATCGACATTCTCGGCGATCAGATCGAGAAACAGGTTGGTGACGAAGAGATCGATCTGGATATTGGGATAGGTCTTCAGGAAGGATGAGATGAATTCGTAGAAGACCTCCTGCCCGAAGATGACGGGCACCGAGATCTTCAGCAGACCTTCCGGTTTTCTCTGTGTCTCGGTGAGTGCCTGCTCGGCGTCGAGGAGATGGGTGAGCGGTTCGCTGCACCTGTCGTAATAGGCCCGGCCCTGCGCGGTCAGGCTCAGCTTGCGGGTCGTCCGCTGGATGAGCGTCACGCCGAGTTGCTCTTCCAGCGACGTCACCTTCCGGCTGACGGTCGATACCGGCATGCCGAGGGAATGAGCAGCGCGGCTGAAGCTGCCATACTGCGCCACCTTCACAAAAACGGCGATGTCGTTCAAATCGGCCATGCACTGATTTTTGCATGAATGCAAAAGAGAATCCAGATATTTCCATCTAATCGGGTAATGGAGTTTTCGCCATATTCACCCTGCGAAAACAATCACAACCGATGGAGGCGCATTCGCAGCAGCCCCATCTCGAGCGACCCCGCCTTTGCAGCCGCAAGGCCCGCGTTGCCCGAACCAGATTATGGAGATCAGCATGACTACGAGAAAAACAGTCATCGTCACGGGCGCCTCCCAGGGTATCGGAGCCGGCCTGGTCAACGCCTTCATCCAGCGCGGCTACAATGTCGTCGCTACCTCGCGCCAGGTCAGCGCCTCGGAGGCTTTCCAAGCCTCGGACAGGCTGGCGCTCGTCGATGGCGACATCGGCGATGCCGAAACCGCAGCCCGGGTGGCAAGGACAGCAATCGACCGCTTCGGCTCGATCGACGCGCTCGTCAACAATGCCGGCATTTTTCTAGCCAAGCCGTTCGTCGAGTTCACGATGGCCGACTTCGAGAAATTGTCCTCGACCAATCTCGAAGGCTTCATCCACCTGACCCAACAGGTCGTCAGGCAGATGCTCGCGCAGAAAACCGGCGGCAGCGTGTGAGTATCACCACCCCATTGACCGATCATCCGATCGCCGGCTTCTCCGCCTCAGTCTCGATGATGACAAAGGGCGGCATCAACGCCATCTCCAAGAACCTGGCGATGGAGTATGCGAGCGAGAAAATTCGCTTCAATATCGTCGCTCCCGGTGTCGTGGACACGCCGTTGCACAAGGACAATCCAAAGGACTTCCTGAGCACGCTATCGCCGATGGCAGGCATTTCCAACGTCGAGGAGATCGCCGATGCCGTCGTCTTCCTCACCGAAGCTCCGCGCGTAACCGGGGAGGTGCTGCACGTGGACGGCGGCGCACATCTGGGCAAATGGTAGACCATGCGAAAGCTGAGGCAGCCGGCGCGGAACGGCGGCTGCAGGAACTCGGCATCAGGCTTCCTCCGCCGCCGACGCCCTTCGGGGCCTATGTCGAAGCAACGAGAACCGGCAGTCTGATCTTTTTCAGCGGGATGTTGCCCGTCGTCGGCCATGAGCCCCGCTATATCGGCCGCGTCGGCGGCACCTTGACGGCCGAAGACGGCCGGAAGGCCGCCGAAACCGCAACGTTGAGCGCGCTCGCGGCCGCCAGGGACTATCTGGGCTCGCTGGACAGCGTCGTCAGGGTCGTCAAGCTCGGCGTCTACATCGCGACCGAAGGCGATTTCCGCGACCATCCGAAGGTTGCGGACGGAGCATCCGAAATGCTGCTTGCGGTCTTCGGCGAGCAAAAGCTTTCTGGTCGCGTCGTGCTCGGCGTCGCCAGCCTGCCTTTAGGTGTACCGATCGAACTTGAAATTGTTCTTGAGGTCGAGGATTAAAACGACGGGCGCGCCTCGGCGCGCCCGCACCCCTCAGGCTTATGCTATCCTCTTCATTCTTGCACTCGCCAGCGACCAACGCCTTGAGCTGCAAGCCAAAGGCAAATGCGGGTATTAACACCCCGTCACACCGCCACCAACAGCAGCACATAGGCGATCACGCTCACCATCAGCCCGCGGAACGCGAAGGTGACGCAGCGGTATTTGCTGCGAGCGATGGCAGAGAGGATGTTGGCGTTTTCGAGATATTGGTCGAAGAGGTAGCGCTCGTCGCGCCGCAGTGCCGCCTCGAAGAACAGGTCGCGATGGTTCTGCCAGGCGCCCCAGAACAACGAGGTAGATGTGTCCAAACGGCGCGGCAGCACAACGAGGATCGCCGACAGGATGGAAAAGACCGAAGCGGCGGCAAGCAGGCCCGAGAACAGCATGCTCCCTGGCGTCCCGCTCGCGTAGCGCGCCAGGCTGAAGACTGCCCTGACATCACTGGAACTCACCAGGAAGGCCAGCATGAAGGTAAAGATATAGGCGGCCTTTTGATCGGATATCTTGATCTGATCGTAGAATATGTCGTTGATTTTCTTGATATGATCAAAATAGCCGGCGCCAATGTCACCTGTCGACGGTTCGCTTGGCATAAGTTCAGTTGCACTCTCGAATTCGCTCACCTGAATACTCCAGCCCACAAGTGTTTCCCTGATATTACACTTCACAGAGAATTCAAGAACACGTGTGCAACGGACTTGACTTTTCTTTTCTACATGGACAAAGGGGAAGCGGGAGTTGGGGTTGGAGTCATGCTGGGTCGCTGGAAAAACATCTGTCGCGTCGGGATGGCGCTGGCGTTTGCCGTGCCCGGTTTCGGGCTGCCGGCGATGGCCGATCCCGTGCCGCGCGCTACGCCGGTCGCCGGCTCTGTCATCGCACGCAAGATCGGCGAGGAAGTCCGCTTCATCGACGTGTCGAACTGGCGTGTCGTCGACATCAATCAGGATCTCCTGACCGGCGACGTGCTGCGCACCAATGCCAACGGCCAGCTCGCCATCGTCTTTTCCGACCACACTCAGGTCCGCCTCGGCCGGAATTCCTCGCTGCAGGTGAAGAAGATGGCGGCCGGCGGCGATACCGTGCTCAATCTCCAATCCGGCACCATCTGGGCACGCGCCGAGCGTGGCGGCCAGGGCCTGACGGTGGAAACACCGGCCGCCGCCGCCGCCATCCGCGGCACGGACTGGACCATGACCGTCGAGGGCGCCAAGACATCGATGGTTGTGCTCGAAGGCCGCGTGGCGCTCAGCAACCCGCAGGGCAGCGTCGAGGTGAACGAGGGCGAAGGGGCGGTCGCGACCATCGGCCAGGCGCCGAGCAAGATCATCAGCGTCAATCCCGATGACCGCGAACAGATGCTCTTCTATCTGGACTTGCGCGACGGCTTCGACCTGATGCCGACTTCGCCGTTGCGGGCCGACCGCATGGCGACAGAACGCCGCCGCCTGTTAGGGCTGCCGCCGGAGCGCCGCACCACCGAAGACTGGCTGGAACTTGCCGAAGTGCAGAGCGCCTTCGACGGACGCCAGGCTGCAGCCGCAACGCTGCAGAATATCCGCGGTCGCAAACTGACGACAGCCCAGCAGGCACGCGTCGACCTGATCGACGCCACCATCGCTGGCTCGGAAAAGCGCTACGGCGATGCCGCCAAGCTCTTCCAGAAGGCTCTGCCGCATCTCGACGCGACACGCCGCAACATGGCCCAATATGGCGGCTATTTCGCTCGTTCGCTGGCCGACCCCGCCCATGCCGAACCGCCGCCGGCTGGCACCACCGGCCCCTACGGCGCGATCATGCAGGCATATACCGCTGGCTTCCTTGAGAATCCGCGCGCTGCGATCGATATCATCAGGAAAGCGGAGCAGCGGTATCCCGATGATCCGACCCTGCCGGCGGTCCGCGCCCAGCTGGCGCAGCTCACCGATGACCGTGAGCAGATGAAGGAAGCGATAGAACGCTCGCTGTCGCTCGACCCAGATCATCCGATGGCGCTCTCCGCCCGTGCAGGCTACAAGGCAATTTATGAAAGCGATATCGACGGCGCGCTTGCGGACCTGAACCGCGCCATCGCGCTTGCCCCCGGCGCATCAGGCACGCTGAATTCTCTCGGCCTGCTGCAGAGTTCGCGCGATGCCAATGGCGAAGCGGAACAGGCCTTCAAGAAGGCGATCGAGCTTGATCCGCAGGACCCGTTGCTGCGCGCGAATCTCTCGATCCTTTATCTCGATCAGGGGCGCATGAAGGAAGCCAAGCACGAGATCGACACGGCAATTGCGCTCGATCCATCCTTCGATATAGCCCTGCTCGCCCGTGGCCGATACTACCTGCAAACTGGCGAGCGCGACAGGGCGCTGCAAGATTTGCTCGCCGCCAGCACCGCCAACCCGGCGCATTCGCAATCACAGCTGATGCTCGCCGCCGCCCATTACGAAAAGGGCGACCGCATCCCTTCCCAGCAGGCGCTCGACAATGCCGACCGGCTCGACAAGAACGACCCGGTTATCTCGGCCTTCCGCACCGCCGTCGATATCGACGACTACGACGCCGACGGCGCGATCCGAAACGCGCAGGAATTCCTGCGCCGCTCGCGCGCCCGCGGCGGCGATTACAGCGGCCTCGGCGCCAATGCGAGCGCCGGTTCGACACTGAATGACGCCTTCCGCCTGCAAGGGTTGGATGCCTGGGGCCGCTACTACGGCGATGCCGTCTTTGATCCCTTCAACGGCACCGGTTATATCGATCAATCGATCAAAGGCAGCATCTTTCCTTTCGTCAACGCGACCAGCTTCAGCGACGACAACATCATCCAGAATCGCGGCAACGCGTCGAGCTACTCATCCTTCATCCAGGGCCTGCTGCTTTCGCCGCACATGCTTTCCGGCCGCTCGCGCTCGGCAACGCTGTTCGATGTGCCCTTCATCGAAGGCTCGCTCGGCGGCGGCATCAACAGCGTCGACGGCCATACGAGGCGCATCGGCGAAGCCGATATCCAAGGCTATTCGAACGAGACCATTCCGATCAGCTTCTATGGCAACCTGACCTGGGAAGAGCTGGCGCTCGACCGCGACTACCAGGATTTCGGCGGTGTCCAGACGGATAACAAGCTGCTGAGTGCCAACGGTTATCTGACGGCAACGGTCACGCCAGATGATCGCGTGGTAGCCTTCGTCAACCACGGGAAGAATGACGGGACTCTAAACGCGTTATCGTCAAACACCGGGTTCATGGAACTCCTGTTCCGTGTGCCTATCCCGCTGCCTCTCTACACAACAGAGGAGACTGAACGAGAAAGCACATATGCCGGCATCGGCTGGAGCCACACGTTTGCCTATGAAAACGTGTTGAATGGAGCACTGCTTTATTCAGGAAGCAAATCGAATACGAACAGCGCGCTTGATGTCGACCTGGACCCAGTGTTTATCGGCAGAGGGGTTCCCTTCATCATACCCTTTACCAACGTCACTCAGGAGACCGAATCTCAAACCTATATCGGCGCTTTGAGCCATTCCATAGGTGCCGGACCGTTGACATTTCGCTACGGCATCGAAGGCGGCTGGATGGATGCCAGCAGCACCGTCGATGCGACGCTCCTAGGCTTGACAGCTCCTACCGATCGTACCGAGAACACCATCGATATCGGCCGCGGCTATATCGATGTGCTGCATGAGATCACGCCGGACCTCAAGGGCGAATACGCCTTGTTCGCCACTCGCCTGGAGGGCGACGGCATCGATATCAGCCGGCTGGAGCCGCGCTTCGGCCTAGCCTGGGCGCCGGTTCAAAACCACTGGCTGCGTGCTGCCTTCATGCGTCAGAGCTTTGATATTGGAATTCCGACCCTTGCCCCCATCGGCGTCCTCGGGCTTCAGGCCAACCAGTTTTCCGCCAATCCGCAGGGCTACACGGATACGGTCGCGCTGCAGTGGGATGCCGAATGGACCGATCGATTCTTCACCTCGGTCGAGTATCAGCACCAGGAACTGCATGATTTCGCGATCGATTTTCCGCTGATCTCGCTTCCCTCAGATACCAGCCTGCCGATCTCACGCGGCAGCATCGATCGCGCTGCCGTCACCGCAAACGTCGTGCTCGGCCATGGCTTTGGCCTTTCGGCTACCTATGCCTATATGGATTCGGAAAACAGGGATCCGCTCGAGCCGATCTATGGAGGCCCTCTTCCCTTCATACCGCAGAATTCCGGACAGATTGCGCTGACCTGGGTCAACGAAGCCAAGGTCAAGGCGACGGTCGCCGCCAACTATATCGGCGAGCGCGATGGCGATCGGTTTGGCACCAAGCTCGACGACTACTGGAGCCTCGACGCCCACCTGGTCTGGGAACCGTTCGACAAGCGCATCGAGCTGGAGGCGGCCGCCTATAACCTGCTAGACGAGGACTTCGAGATCACCCCCGGTGTGCCCGGCTGGGGCCGCGCCTTCAAGGGCACGCTCAAAGTCCGCTTCTGATGCGGATGCGGGACAAACCTGGGCAGGCCAGGCAGATCAGGAGCCGCCATCTCAGGCTGCTGGTGCTGTCGCTGACGACGCTGATCGCCATCTCGCTGCTGTCGCGCCTGCCCGCCTGGTCACTGCTGGAGCTCAGAAGCTTCGACTATCTCTCGACCGTCGACGATCCCCGTCCGCCACCCGGCGGACCCGTCATCGTCGCGATCGACGAACCCTCTCTTGCCGATATCAACGCGCAATGGCCCTGGCCGCGCAGCCTTCATGCCGAACTCATCAGCCAACTGCGCGCCGCCGGCGCCCGCGTCATCGGCTTCGACATCATCATGGCCGAGCCCTCGAACCCCGATAATGACGCGGCGATCACCAAAGCGGTCGGCCCCGATACCGTGCTTGCCGGCGACGAAACGCTGATCGAAACGCCGCAGGCCTCGCAGCTGATCCGCGCGACACCCCTGCCGCAGCTGACCGAGGCAGGTGCCGTGACCGGCATCGCCTCCGTCGAACTCAGCGGCGACGGCACCTTCCGGCGCATCCCCGGCTATGAGGACGGCTTCGCCGCCATGCTGACCAAGGTCGCCGGGGTGGCCCCCGAGACCTTGCCGGCCGGCCGCCTCATCCAAACCTTCGGCCCGGCCCGCAGCTATCCCACCGTCTCGTACTATCAGGCGCTCGACCCGAAGAACCTGCTGCCGCCGGATTATTTCAAGGATCGCATCGTGCTGGTCGGCCTCAGCCTGCAGAATGCGCCCGCCATCGATAAAGGCGGCGTCGATGCCTTCGCAACGCCCTATACCGTCCATACCGGCAAGCTCGTCTCCGGCGTCGAGATCCAGGCGACGATCTACGACAATATCCGCAGCGGCTTGTCGATCGCGGAGGCCCGGCTGCCGACGGTCGCCGCCTGCATCCTGATATCGGTGCTACTGGCCGCTACCACCGTCTGGCGCGCAACCGGATGGCTGACGATCGTGACTAGCGCGGCGGCCCTCCTTGCCTTCGCTGCCGTCAGTGCCGCCGGCATGCGGCTTGCCCATCTCTTCGTCTCGCCGCTTGGCCCGACGGTCGCCTATATCTCTGTCGTCTTCGGTCAGGCCGCCTTCGATTTTGCCGAGGAGCGGCGCAACAAGCGCCAGATCACCCGCGCGTTCGCCCAATATATCTCGCCCGATCTCGTCAAACGCCTGTCGAGCGACCCCACGCAGCTGAAGCTCGGCGGCGAGCGGCGCACGCTTTCGGTGCTGTTTTCAGACGTACGCGGCTTCACCACCATCGCCGAGACCTTGAAGGATGATCCGGAGCAGCTGACCAGCCTGATCAACCGGCTGCTGACGCCGCTTTCCGACGTGGTGATGGACCATGGCGGGACCATCGACAAATATATGGGCGACTGCATCATGGCCTTCTGGAACGCGCCTCTTGACGATCCCGATCATGCCCTGCACGCCGTCGAAGCCTCGCTCGCCATGCAGGCGGCGATATCGAGCCTGAACCGTGAGCTGGAACGGGAGGCGGCGGCGCGCGGCGGCAGGCCGCATGTGCTGAAGATGGGCGTCGGCATCAACACCGGCGAATGCATCGTCGGCAACATGGGCTCGACCCGCCGCTTCGACTATTCCTGCCTCGGCGACAGCGTCAACCTCGCCTCGCGCCTCGAAGGCGCCTCGAAGAATTATGGCGTAGCCCTGCTGCTCGGCGAGGAGACAGCAAGGCTGGTCGCCGGCACCTACACCGTCGTCGAGCTCGATCGCATCATCGTCAAGGGCCGCACCGTGCCCTCGCCTGTCTATACCGTCGTGCACGATGCCGACGCCGAAGCCCTTGCCGCCCATCGGGCCTTTCTCGAGGCGAAATACACCGGCACGCTTGCGCCATCCGACCCCGCCTTCGACAGGCTGGCCGCCGATATCTCCGAGCTCGCCCCCTATTACGCGATCGTCCGCGACACACTGGCCGAATCCGGCGAGGAATGACTGACCACGACGTCTCGCCACGCCTGACAATTGCGCACGGATGTTCGTTTATGAGCCGCTCGTTTTGCCAAAGGCGTACATATTGGTCAGCGCGCCATGCAGCATCACCTTTCGCTCGAAGTTGAAGCCACATTTCTCAAGGATCCGCTTCGAGGCGACGTTGACGGTGCGAACCAATCCGATCATCCGCCCCGCATGCAGATCATCAATGGCAAACACCAGGGCTTCCCTGACCAATTCTGTCGCATATCCCTGCCCCCAGCTTTCAGGTTGCAGATGATAGGAAAGATTAAGGTCGCCGAATTCCTTGGAAACGGTCACACCGCCGAACCCGATCAACGTACCGTTCGCCTCAACTGCCCAACGCCCGAACCCGTGATCTTTCCAATGCCCGATGTCGTGCGCAAGCCGCGCTGCGCTTTCCGCCGGCGTATCAGGCCGGGGCACCGGTCGGTGTGCGACCAATTCCGGCCGCGAAAAAAGTCGGCTCAGGAAATCGATATCCCCTTCCACGGGAATTCTGAGGCGCAATCTGGCGGTACGCCTTACTGCCGACTGCAAGGCACCCTTGAATTCGTTCTCAAGCATCTTCCATCCAATTTTCAAAATGCGGCAACGTCACCGATACCAAATTATTCCAGGCGGCGCGCTTCCAGCGGCGCGTCCTGTCTGAACTCCTCGAAATAGCGGCCGCCATGCAAGGCAAGCTCCCGATCGGCAAAAGCCAGAAATCGGGCGCCATCGCCCGCTGCCGCCAGCCTGAACGCTGCGTCGAATTCGGCTGCCAGTTGCGCATCGAGCTTCGTCATGAGGCGCGGCGCCCATTTTCCGCGGCCGGTCCATGCGCCGCGTCCGAGCAGAATCAGGTCGGCCAGCTTCTGGTAGAGGAGTGCGGCGATGGCGGCGACCTCTTCGGGCGGGCGGGCGCCGCGCAGGTCATCGGCCAAATCGGTGACTTGATAGCGCAGCATGTCGTAGTCTGCCCCGGCAAGAGGTTTCGGTCCTGCCGCCAGCATGCTTGCCGCCTTTGCCTGGATGACGCGCGCGCTGTCGATATCCGATCCCACTACACAGCCTGTTGCGACCATGTTGACCATAATGGGATAGCCGCTGTCTGCGTCCTGATGGAGATAATGCGCCAGCGTCTGCGGATCGTGGACAAAGGCTTCGACCGGAAACCCATCCGCGCTGAACGACTCCCGCCAGGCTCTTTGGAGCGACGGGAACACTACGACCAGGTCGATATCCGAAAAGACGGCGCCTTCGCCGCGCATGATGGAGCCGGCGACATAGGCGAATGCAGCCCCGGCATAGCGGCTGGCGACACAGCGGCGGGCAGCGGCCAGCGCCCGCTCCGCAAGAATATGCTTCTGGATATCGTCCACGATCTCGTCCTCGAGTGCGGACACGTGCGGGAACAAAAAACCCGCTCGTCTCCGGCGGGTTGGTCTTAGCAGCGATGAACGGATTTCAGTTCACGCGTCTACCACCCACCGCGGCGCGGTGGTCGTAGACGCCATCGAAACTGCAAAAATCCTGCTCATGGCTAAGGTTAACCCGCGGCCGCGACAGCGTCAATGCACCGAAGCCGGACGCCAAGGACGGCTTTCCCGGCGCGATGTTTTGCGTCTAAGATGCATCAAGACTCGAAACAGGAAGAGCCCGCCAATGTCCGATCCCGCCACCGTCATCCCGCTTCCGCAACCGGTGTTGTTGCCGGTCGAAAGCAGCGCCGAGCGTTTTCCGGTGCGCCGCGTCTATTGCGTCGGCCGCAACTATGCCGACCATGCGATCGAGATGGGCCATGATCCAACCCGCGAGCCGCCCTTCTTCTTCCAGAAGAATGCCGACAACCTGCTGCCGGTGGGCAATGCCTTTCCCTATCCGTCGCTGTCATCAGACGTGCATTACGAAGTCGAATGCGTGCTGGCGCTGAAATCAGGCGGCGCAAACATCGAGGCCGCGGACGCGCTCGACTGCGTCTATGGCTATGCCGTCGGCATCGATTTCACCCGCCGCGACCTCCAGGGCGAGGCAAAGAAGCTTGGTCGTCCCTGGGAGGTCGGCAAGGCCTTCGAACATTCCGCCCCTATCTCGCCAATCGTTCCGGCAAACCGCCTCGGCCACCCCGCGGAAGGCAGGATCTGGCTGGAACAGAACGGCAAGCGCGTGCAGGACGGCGATCTCAACCAGATGATCTGGAAGGTGCCGGAGATCATCGCCGAACTGTCGAAGCTCTTCACTCTTGCAGCCGGCGATATCATCATGACCGGCACACCCGCCGGCGTCGGCGCGGTGGCCCAGGGGCGATCGCATCAATTGCGGCATCGACGGCGTCGCCACCCTATCGGTCGAGGTCGTCTGAGGAGAGAGCCATGCCCGTCTACGCGCTTGGCGGATTAACGCCGAAACTGCCCGCCGCCGGCCTTTATTGGATCGCACCGGATGCTAACATCATCGGCCAGATCGAACTCGGCGAGAATGTCGGCATCTGGTTCGGCGCCGTGCTACGCGGCGACAACGAAAAGATCACCGTCGGCGAAGGCACCAACATCCAGGAAGGCGTGATGGCCCATACGGACATGGGCTTCCCGCTGACAACAGGCAAAGACTGCACCATCGGCCACCATGCCATCCTTCACGGCTGCACCATCGGCGATAACACGCTGATCGGCATGGGCGCCACCATCCTGAATGGTGCGAAGATCGGCAACAACTGCCTCGTCGGCGCCAATGCGCTGGTGACAGAGGGCAAGGAATTCCCCGATAACTCCCTGATCGTCGGGGCACCTGCCCGGGGCGTACGCACACTCGACGAGGCGGCAATCGAAGCCATCCGTCGCTCGGCAGAAAACTACGTCGCCAACTGGCAACGCTTCGCCCGCGATCTCAAACAGATTGGTTGATCGGGCAACGTGGACGCCTCGCTTGCGCTTACTGCATTTGCGACTTTGCCGCTCATCCCCTCATCCGCCCCTTCGGGCCACCTTCTCCCCGCTGGAGAGAAGAGGGAGCAAGTTGCCTTCGCTCGTTTCCACAAACGGCGCTTTCAGGAGGGGTGAGACGCCGCCACGTTTCCGCTTCTCCCCGGCGGGGAGAAGATGCCGGCAGGCAGATGAGGGGGAATGATCGGCAAAGCTGCGAATGCACTGAGCGCAAGCGAAGGGCAGACCCGCCGAGCCCCTTCACCACACGCCCGGAATCCAGCGCCAGCGCACACACGCCATATACTCCACATAGCCCACCAGGCCCTTGCGCAGTTCGGCTTCCTCGCCGAGCGTGCGGCCGAAGAGGACGACGACGAGCAGGCCGGCGGGGATCAGCGCGTAGAGCGAGCCAAGCGACAGCGCCATGCCGGCGCTGAGCACGATGGCGGTTGCGTATCCGGGATGGCGGATTACGGCGTAGGGTCCGGTGTCGATCACCTTGTGGTCGCGGTCGGTCTGAATGCGCACCGTCGGCTCGAAATGCCGGTTGACCGATTGCGCCCAGGTCAGGCCGAGATAACCTGATGTCATCAGGAGATAGCCGATAAAGACGACCCAATCGGGCTGCGGCGCCCAGTGGAAACGTCCGTCGTCGAATGCGCCGACCGGGAGAATGGCGGCAAAGAGAATAATCGTCAGCGTCGCCACCACGGCGTCCCAGGATTTGGTACCCTTCTGGTATCGGCTGCGCGCCGCAAACAGCTCCGGATTCATCCGCCAGATCCAGATGATTGCGACAGCAGTCAGCACAAGGAACAGGCCGAGAAAAATCCAGCCGCGCGGCCAGTCGAGCGTACCGGCCGGCCAGAACAGCGCGGCAAACATGACGGCAATGGTGATGGCGAGCGATCCGAGCGACGGCGCCGCCGCGAATGAGTGACCGGGCCGAGTGTCCCGCTGCGTCATGATCGCTCTCCGTTCCATGACAGCGCCGCGCGTCCTCTTAGACGCGCAGAAAGACGCTGCACATGGCGGATTTCATTGAAAAAATCGCCTTACTCGGCCGCTTCGAGAAACTGGCTGTTTCGTGAGGATGAGGCAAGAGCCTGAACCCTGGCTTCCGCCTTGGCGATCAGCTGATAGAATTCGTCCTGCGCTTCGACATCCAGCTGAATGACGGCGTTGACGTCGTCGGGCGTATCGCAAACGCAGGCGACCGCAGAAATCGGACAGATGCCGCCGGGATAGCGTCTGCCGGTGCCCGTATAGGCGCGACGTCCCCAACGCTCGGAATAGACCGTCTCTTCCCGCTCAAGCTGCAGGATCGTTCCCTTGCAGGCAGTCACGATAGCCGCCTTGCCGTAGGCGAACCAGTGATAGTTCAGCCTCCGGAGAATATATTTGCCGGTGATATCTTCGCCAGCCAGTTCGGCAGGGTTTTCAATCATTCTAATCATGACGGCTTCCTCAACGTTTAAACAATATCCGTCATGTCTTCGCGTGCAGCAAGTCAAAAAACGCTGCTTTTGGAGACACTTAGTCACAAAGTGTTTCCGATTCTTACATTAACCACGCGCCGAGCACCCCCTTGCGCGCACAATTCTTCGTCGAATTTTCCGCAACCTGCTACCGATTTCGTCATTTGTCCGAGGTGGCAGTCACGTCAATGTCCCCTTGTGTTTTTTGGCGCGGGCTCGATATGTCTCCCTGATTGGCCCGAACACCGCGCCGTTTTTCACCCCACGAAACGGCCGGCTGTTTCGCCAGTTGGTCACCGCAGGAGAATTTCATGGTCGACGCGATCAACCCCATCTCCGCCACCGCCCCGTCGGAACCCACCAAGGTCGGCACCAGCACCTCGATCGGCTCCGAACCCGACAATGCCTGGGTCGCCGCCCGCCAGTCGCAGATCACCGCCGATCAGCTGGCAGCGAAGAGGGCCGTGGAGAAAGAGGCCGCAAACGGTCTCATCCCGCATGCGGATCTGATCGTCGACGACGAGGCGCATCCGCAAAAGCGGCACGGGCATGCGGCATCGGACGATGGGGAAGAGGCCGGCAAACAGGCGGAACAGCCGGTCTTGTCAGGCGAAAGCGATCGGATCGGCACCCGGAATTTCGACGACGATACGCCCTTCGGCGAACGCGTCGCCATCATCTGATCAAAACGCAGACCGGAAACCGTCCGCGCGGTCAATTCGAGCCCGCAAGCTGGGCTTCGATCGCCGCCTTATCGATGACCGACCAGACCTCGACGATCTTGCCGCCGCGAAATTCGTAGATGACGTTCTCGGTGAAGGAAAGGCGTCTGCCGCTCACATCGAGGCCGAGGAATTTTGCCTTCGGCCTGCAATCGAAGCCGAGCCGGCAGGCGATGTATGGCGGATCGCAAAGCAGCGTCAGCACCTTGAAATAAAGATCGAGAATCTCATCGAAATCCCGCTCTAGCATGGCGACGTAACCCGCCAGCCCGAGCCGCCGGCCGTTATGAACCGCATCGTCGCTAACGAACTGCCTGAGATTGGGCCAGTCCTGCCTGTTCAAGCAGGCGATGTAGCCGCGGTATATCTCCGCGAGTTCGGTTTTCGTCACGCGATCGTCCCTGGCTTGGTTTCTCAGGCAAAGATAGCGCCGGGATCAGCACTTGCCAGCGGCGAACGCGCCGCCTCGAGAGTTTCAGTTCAAGAGAACTCGCCTGCACGCCCGGCAAGGGCGGCAATGACGGTCCCGGCAAGGGCGGCTCTGAATCTAAGCCGGACTAACCCGATCGCTTTGAGATCGGCGTCCAATAACGTCGGGACCCGGCGGGCTCTGCCATCGCAATAGCCCGCGAGGCGATCGTCTAGCGAACGCGAGCGAAGCTTATGCCGCGCAGGCCTCGCACAACCCACGGATCTCTATCGTCGTCTTTTCAGGCTTGAATTTCTGCCCCCGCACCCATTCCATCAGTCGGTGATCGACCTCGTGGTCGTGGAACTCCGTCACCTGGCCGCAGCTTTCGCAGATGGCGAAGGCGACGATGCCGTGGCTGTGGCAGTCGTCGCCCGGATGGGCGCAGGCGACGAAGGAGTTGATGCTTTCGAGCCGGTGCACCACGCCATATTCGAGCAGTTTCTCCAGCGCCCGGTAGACCTGCAGCGGCGCGCGAAAACCGTGGTCGCGCAGCTTGTCGAGGATGGTATAGGCGCTGAGCGGCCCTTCGGCCTTTTCGAGCACGTCGAAGACCAGCGACTGGTTCTTGGTCAATTGCGGTGTCGTCATGAGCCTTGTCCTTGCATGACCGCGCGGTGGCGCCTGACGGGAAGCAGGCTGAGAATGAAGAGGATCAGCGCCGCGACCACGATCGAGGGACCGGAGGGCGTGTCGTAGGTGAGCGAGCCGAACAGACCGCCGACGACGGCCGCCGCCCCGATCAGCGAGGCGAGCACCGCCATGATCTCCGGCGTCGGCGAAAAGCGCCGCGCCGCAGCCGCCGGAATGATCAGCAGCGAGGTGATCAGCATGATGCCGACAATCTTCATGGCAATGGCGATGACGACGGCCATCAGCAGCATGAAGAACAGCCGCGCCCGCTCGGGCTTCAGCCCCTCAGCCTCGGCGAGCTCGGCATTGACGGTCGCAGCCAAGAGCGGCCGCCAGAGCCAGGCCATTGCCAAAAGCACGAACAGCCCACCGCCCCAGATCAGCGCGATATCGGTGGTGGAAACGGCAAGAATATCGCCGAACAGGAAAGCGATGAGATCGATCCGCACCCAGCTCATGAAAGCGACCATGACGAGGCCGATCGCCAGTGTGGCATGCGAGAGAATGCCGAGCAGCGCATCGGCCGACAGCGCCTGGCGCTTCTGCAGGAAGAGCAGCAGCACCGACACGAGGGCGGCGACAGCAAAGACAGCCAGTGTCAGGTTGAGTTCGAAAAGCAGCGACAGTGCGACGCCGAGCAGCGCCGAATGGGCGATCGTATCGCCGAAATAGGCCATGCGCCGCCAGATGATGAAGCAGCCGAGCGGCCCCGTCGTCAGCGCCAGGCCGACGCCGGCAAGGATGGCGCGCACGAAGAAATCGTCAAGCATGGCGCTCTCCCGCTTCATGCGCGTGCGGATGGGCATGGTCAGGATGATCGTGATCATGTTCATGACCGGCATGCCCATGCTCATGCGCGTGATGGCCGTCGTCGGGGTGGCAATGATCGGTTACCGTGCCGTCGGCATGTTGCACCCGGCCGTCCGGCAAGTGCGTATGATCGTGGTGATGGCTGTAGACGGCCAGCGTCTGCGCCGCCCTGCTGCCGAACAGGCGCACATATTCCGGGCTGCGGCTGACGGATTCAGGCGTGCCGCGGCAGCAGACATGTCCGTTGAGGCAGATGACCGTGTCGGTTTCGGCCATGACGACATGCAGGTCGTGCGAGATCAGCAGGATACCGCAGCCCGTCGCATTGCGGATCGACTTGATGAGGTCGTAGAGGACGATCTCGCCGGAAAAATCGACCCCCTGCACCGGCTCGTCGAGGACCAGCAGATCGGGCTTGCGGGCAATGGCGCGCGCCATCAGCGCCCGCTGGAATTCGCCGCCGGAGAGGTGCTGGACCTCGGCATCGAGCATATGGGCAATGCCGGCGGATTCGAGCGCCGAGAGCATATCGCGCTCCGGCAGCGGTCCTGTCAGCGTCATCAGCCGGCGCACCGAAAGCGGCAGCGTCCAGTCGATCGACAGCTTCTGCGGGACATAGCCGACCTTGAGGCCGGCCTTGCGCTCCACCCTGCCCTCATCAGGCTTCAACACACCGATCGCTGCCTTGGCGCTGGTCGATTTGCCCGAGCCGTTCGGCCCGATCAGCGTGACGATCTCGCCGCGCGAGACCGAAAAATCAACGCCGCGCACCAGCCAGCGGCCATTGCGCAGAACGCCGACATTTTCAAGCGAAACCAGCGGTTCGGCCCTGATACCAGCGGGGGTCTTTGCGGGAGAGAGCATCAAATTTTCCGAAAGTGCTGTTGCGTCCTGCTATTGCACACGTTATAGCATAACGCAATTGATGTAATAACATAACAATTGCAATTCAAGGGAAGCATACTGATGAAACGCGCCTTGGGGCCTGCCCTTAAAATCTTGGCCCTCCGAATGCCGGCCTTCACAATCCCGGCCCTGGCGATCCCCGCCCTACTCTTTGCCGGCACCATGCGGGCAGCCGATGCACCCGTCGTCGTCACCTCGATCAAGCCGATCCATTCGCTGGTTTCGGCGATCATGCAGGGTGTCGGCGAACCCGAATTGATCGTCGATGGCGCAGCCTCCCCGCATACCTACAATCTGAAGCCATCGAATGCCCGCGCCATGCAGGACGCCAAGGTGATCTTCTGGGTCGGCCCGGGCCTCGAGGCTTTCCTCGAAAAGCCGCTGCAGGCGTTGGGCCGGAATGCCAGCATCGCGGCCCTCGACGACGCGCCCGGTCTCGTCAAGCTGCCTTTCCGTGAAGGCGGCGCCTTCGAGCCGCATGATGACGCCCCGGAGCACGAAAGTGCTTCCGGTCAGCATGATGAGGCTGACGCCGCACATGATGCTGATCCCGGGCACGCCAGTGACCATGACCATGACCACGACCACGATACATTCGACACCCATCTCTGGCTCGACCCGATGAACGCCAAGGCCATGGCGGCCATGATCACCACGACGTTGGTCGCCGCCGATCCCGCCAATGCTCTGACCTATCAGGGCAACGCCAAGGCGCTGGACGACAAGCTGGATGCGCTCGATACCGAGATCAAGGACATGGTCGCTCCCGTCAAGGACAAGCCCTTCATCGTCTTCCACGACGCCTACCAGTATTTCGAGCACCGCTACGGTATCCGCGTCACCGGCTCGATCACCGTCAGCCCGGAAACCATTCCCGGCGCCGAGCGTGTTTCGGAAATCCACCGCAAGGTCGGCGAACTCGGCGCCACCTGCGTCTTTGCCGAACCGCAGTTCGAGCCGCGCCTCGTCAATGTTGTCATCGAAGGCACGCGCGCCAAGTCAGGCGTGCTCGATCCCGAAGCGGCAACACTGAAGGCCGGTCCCGATCTCTACTTCAACCTCATGCGCGGCATCGCCAACAGCATGAAGGACTGCCTCTCCAGCGCATGACTCTCATGCGCCGCTCCGCGCGTCCTGCCGGACACGCGACGCTCCAGGGAGAGCTGAGGCGGAAAAAGGCGAACAACCCCGTTCCGCCTTTTTTTGGACCATCAAATGTAATGATATAACATAAATAAGACTCTGATGAGGTTCCCATGGACAACAGACTTCCCGTCACGGTGCTTTCAGGCTTCCTCGGCGCCGGCAAGACGACGCTGCTCAACCACGTACTGACCAATCGCGAAGGTTTACGCGTCGCGGTTATCGTCAACGACATGAGCGAGGTGAATATCGATGCCGCCCTGGTGCGCGATGGCGGCGCCAATCTCTCCCGCACCGAGGAACAGCTCGTCGAGATGACCAATGGCTGCATCTGCTGCACGCTGCGCGACGATCTGCTGAAGGAGGTGCGCCAGCTCGCCGATCAGGGCCGCTTCGATTACCTCTTGATCGAATCGACCGGCATCGCCGAGCCCCTGCCCGTCGCCACCACCTTCGAATTTCGCGACGAGAATGGCCAAAGCCTTTCCGACGTCGCAAGGCTCGACACCATGGTGACCGTCGTCGACGCCGCCAATCTGCTTGCCGATTATGCCTCGGCCGATTTCCTCGCCGACCGCGGAGAAACGGCCGGCGACGGCGACAACAGAACCATCGTCGACCTGCTGGTCGAGCAGATCGAATTCGCCGACGTCGTGGTGCTGAACAAGATCGGCACGGCAACCAAGGAAGAGCGCGACGCCGCGCGCAAGATCATCACCGGCCTCAACCCGGATGCGAAGCTGATCGAGGCGGATTTCGGCAAGATCGCCCTGAAAGACGTGCTCGGCACCGGCCGCTTCGATATCGACAAGGCCGAGACCCATCCGCTCTGGTACAAGGAACTGCACGGTTTCCGCGATCACGTGCCGGAGACCGAGGAATATGGCATCCGCTCCTTCGTCTATCGCGAGAAGCGGCCCTTCCATCCGGCAAAGCTGCAGGCCTTCCTCGATCGGACATGGCCAGGCGTGGTGCGCGCCAAGGGCTTCTTCTGGCTGGCGACGCGCCCGCACCATGTCGGCGAGGTCAGCCAGGCGGGCGCGATCGTGCGCACCGGCAAGATGGGTCTCTGGTGGGCGGCCGTACCCCGCGAACAATGGCCTAAGGAACCGGCCTTCATGCGCGCCATCGGCCCCTATCTCGACCCCGTCTGGGGCGACCGGCGCCAGGAAATCGTCTTCATCGGCGCCGATCCGATGGACGAAGCCTGGATCAGGAAGGAACTCGACGCCTGTCTGCTCGACACCACGGTATTTGCGCCGGAACGCTGGCGCAACCTGCCCGACCCTTTCGCCAGCTGGAACAGGCAGGCGGCATGAAGGCGAAGGCGATCAAACGCACTCTCTGCGTCTGTACCGAATGCGAACCGCTGCCGCCAATCGAAGGGCTTCATCCGCTTACGCACGAGGAGGATACCGACGCTGAAGTCGGAAGACCAAGAGGTTTTCTCGGCATCATTGCTGATCGGGTCATGCCGTCGCGCAGGCAATTCTGAAGCGGGTCACAACCGCCGCCAGCTGAAGAAGCGAAGGAAGGGCGCGAAACGGCTACACGCCCTCCCCAGAATCAAAAAGGCGGCCGAAGCCGCCCTTTCCTGATCTAACGACCGATCAGCGACCGGCAATAATGCTGGAGATGATCCCGCTGGTAACGCCGATCAGCAGGTAATCGTTATCGGCCCGCACCCAGCGATAACCGCGGGGCGGAGGCGCCAGCCGGTAGCGGCGGTAGTCGTTGACATCGGAGAACCGGCGACGCTCGCTGGCATTGACGCGGTATCCCCTCTTCCAATGCGACCGGACGACCACCTTCTTATGCACGACCACCTTCTTATGCACGACGACCGGGGGACGGCGATGATCGTCGGCGCTGGCCTGGGAAACAACCATCGGGGAAAGAAGGAAGGAGGCGGAAAGAAGAGCTGCAAAAATCTTTTTCATGCGGAGTTCCTCGTGTTGAGTACGAGACCAAACTAGGGCCGAAAAGATGAACTGAAACTGAAATAAAAATTAAACTTTTGTAATGGAATCCGATGGCTACGGGTCGAAGTTTATATTTTAGATTAAGCTTATACACGGTGATCGAAGTTTTGGCTTCCTGCTGCTGGCGGCAGGCGGCATGCTCTCGATTCGATCTAGTTTCGCCTAAGGGTGCTCAGCGATTTGGCCTAACGAAATACATAAAAAAACTTGAAACGGGCGCATAATCGAGTTTCAAGGCGAGACATCCTAGGAATAGGAGAATTCTGCAACCCGCGAGGGGACGATCAGATCAAGACAACGAAGACCACAATGGAGGAAACCATGCCCGGTATCAGCATGCGCTACATCGTCGACGACGTCGACGCCGCGGTGGAATTCTACACAAGACATCTCGGATTCTCCGTCGCGCTTCGTCCCGCACCGAGTTTCGCCATCCTGACCAGGGACGGTTTTCGTCTGTTCGTCAGCGGTATGACGGGACCGGGCGGAGCATCTCAAGCAATGCCCGACGGGCGAAAGCCGGAGCCTGGCGGATGGAATCGTATCCAGATCGAGGTCGGAGACCTGGAGGCGAAAGTCACCGCACTGCGCCAAACCGGTGCGCGCTTCCGCAACGAGATCGTGCAGGGCATCGGCGGCAAGCAGATCCTGCTCGATGATCCGGCCGGAAACCCGATCGAACTCTTCGAAGCGCCCAAGAGGTGAATGGGGCGACGCCGGTCATGCGGTTCACCACGCGTTTTACGCCTCGCATCGGTGAACCGCACGTATGATCCCGGTCATGCGCTTTGCCACGCATTTTGCGGCCAGCATTGCAAACCGACGCAGTATTTCGATTACGGCAGCCCGGCTTCGGCATCTCTCGCCCCAGGACTAGCCGGAACGCCTTGCCACCGGTGTGCGAGCGTGTAGTTTCGGATTCCCATCAATTCGAAGGCAGGGAAAACATGTCCGATTCCGCCGGCGGGCTCTCCGACTATGTTGGGATACTAGCCGTGTTTCTTCTCGTCGCCGCCAATGGCTTCTTCGTTGCCGCCGAATTCGCCCTGGTGTCGGTCAGGCGTAGCCGCGTCGCCGAACTCGCTGCGGCAGGCCGCATGAACGCCTCGGCACTTCAGCGCGCCGTCGACAATCTCGACTCCAACCTTGCAGCCACCCAGCTCGGCATCACCATCTCGTCGCTCGCGCTCGGCTGGGTTGGAGAACCGGCGCTTGCGCACCTGATCGAGCCGCTGCTGTCCTGGTTGCCCGGGCAATGGGCGACGGCGGGCGCGCATACTGTTGCCGTCGTCATCGCCTTCGTCATCATCACGGCCCTGCATATCGTGCTCGGCGAGCTCGCGCCGAAGAGCCTGGCGCTTCAGCGCAGCGAGGCCACTTCGCTTGCCGTGGTGCGTCCGCTCGGTCTGTTCCTGGTGCTGTTCAAGCCGGCGATCTTTGTCCTGAACGGCATGGGCAACATGGTGCTGCGGGGTGTGGGTCTTCGCGCCGGAACCGGGGAATCGTCGTTCCATTCGCCGCAGGAGCTTAAGCTGTTGGTCGCCGAGAGCCAGGAGGCCGGCCTTCTCAACCAGGTGCAGCAGCAGCTCGTCGAGCGGGTGTTCAACATCGGCGACAGGCCGATCTCCGACATCATGACCCCGCGTCTCGACATCGAATGGTTCGACGCCGACGACAGCGAGGCCGAGATCCTGAAGACCATCCGCGAATGCAGCCACGAACAATTGCTGGTCGCCCGCGGCTCGATCGACGAGCCGATTGGCATGGTGTTGAAGAAGGACCTTCTCGATCAGGTTCTCGACGGCGGCAAGGTCCGGCCGATGGAGGTGATCAAGCAGCCGCTGGTGCTGCATGAGGGCACCTCGGTCGTCCGCGTGCTCGACAGTTTCAAGGCCTCACCCGTTCGCCTCGCCATCGTCATCGACGAATATGGCAGCCTCGAAGGCATCGTCACCCAGACCGACCTGCTCGAAGCCATCGCTGGCGACCTGCCGGGATCCAACGAAGAGCCCGATATCGTCGTCAGGGAAGACGGGTCGCTCTTGATCGATGCGATGATGCCGGCCTTCGACGCCTTCGAACGGCTCGGCCTGCGCGATCGTCCGGACGCCGATTTCCATACGCTGGCGGGCTTCGCGCTGCATCAGCTCCAGCACATCCCCGAAGCCGGCGAAACCTTCGTCTTCGACAACTGGCGCTTCGAGGTGCTCGACATGGACGGCATGCGTATCGACAAGATGCTCGCGACGCGCATTTCCGCGGATGGGGCGGAGGCCTAGCCGACCGCCAGCGTCCAGAGCATCCCCGTAGCCGCGCAGGCTAGCAGCGTCGCGATCACCGAAGCCTTGAAGCGGAAGATTGCGATGGCCGCGGCGGCAGACAGCGCCATTGCCGCCGGCACGGCCGATTGCAGCACGGGAATATCGAGCCGCAAGCCGCCAAGCTCGACGGTCGCAACCTCGGCAAACAGCGTGTGCAGGGCAAACCAGATAGCGAGGTTGAGGATAACCCCGACCACCGCCGCTGTTATGGCCGACATCGCACCGGCGAGCGCAATGTTACCGCGTAGTTTTTCGATGAACGGCGCGCCGAGGAAGATCCAGAGGAAACAGGGCACGAAGGTGACCCAGCTCGTCAGGATCGCCGCAAGTGTTGCAGCAAGCATCGGGTCCAGCGCTCCCGGATCGCGGTAGGCGCCCATGAAGCCGACGAACTGGACGACCATGATCAATGGCCCCGGCGTCGTCTCGGCCATGCCAAGACCATCCAGCATCTCGCCGGGTTTCAGCCAGCCGAAATGCTGCACGGCCTCCTGCGCGACATAGGCAAGCACGGCATAGGCCCCGCCGAAGGTGACGACCGCCATCTTGCTGAAGAACAGGCCGATCTCGGTAAAGACGTTGTCAGCACCGAAGGTTGTGTAAAGCGCCGCGAGCGGCGCGAGCCAGAGGGCAAGCAGCACGGCCGAGATGCGCAGCGACCAGGCGAGATTCGGGCGCGCATGCGCCGGTATGCCCTCGCCGAGCGCCGACTCGGCGTCCGACAGTGTCGCGCCGCTTCCGGCCTTGTGGCCGCCGCCCATCCGGAAGGCGGCAAGTCCGAACCTGCCGCCGAAGAAGCCGGCGATGCCGGCGGCGAGCACGATCAGCGGGAACGGCACATGAAGAAAGAAGATGGCGATGAAGGCCGCGGCCGCGATACCGATCATGACGCGATTCTTGAGCGCACGGCCGCCGATGCGGATGACGGCCTGCACGACGACGGCAAGCACCGCCGCCTTCAGCCCGAAGAACAGGCCGGCGACGATGCCGACATTGCCGTAAGCCGCGTAGATATAGCTGAGACAGAGGATCGACAGGAACCCAGGCAGTACGAACAGCAGGCCGGCGACGAGACCGCCCACTGTCCGATGCATCAGCCAGCCGATATAGATGGCGAGCTGCTGCGCCTCGGGTCCGGGAAGCAGCATGCAATAGTTCAGCGCATGCAGAAAACGGTGCTCGCCGATCCATCGCTTCTCGTCGACAATGATCCGATGCATCACTGCAATCTGGCCGGCGGGGCCGCCGAAACTCAGGGCGGCGACGCGCAGCCACACCCTGAAGGCCTCGCCAAACGAGACGCCGTGATGATGCTCCTCTCCCGCGTCCTCCTCCGCCGTTTTGCCGCCGGGCGCATTATCCGTCATCTCGACCATCTCATGCCCTCTTCTTCGGCGCCGGCCAATTGTGGGTTTCCTCGGTCGCATCGCGGCACCAGCGGAAGAAGGCGTCGTAGAGAAGCATCCCGGCCTCGAGCTGTTCCAGATCGTCGGAATACATCCTGGAGAGGCCGAGCGAGGCGGCCAGCAGGCCCGCCGCCTCGGGCGCGAGATCGAGCCTTGCGGTATCCGCCGCCCTGACGATCCGCGCCAGGCGCAGAAGCGGTTCCGAAGCCAGCCCAAACTCCTCGATCATCACATCGAAGGTACAGAGCTCGCCGCGATGGCTCCAGAACCCATCCTCGATATCGAAGGGCGTCGCCCCGAAACGCTCGCCGACGGCCAAAACCTCGGGCGCCGGCACGAACAGAAACACGGCGTTTGGATCGACGAAGCGCCGGATCAGCCAGGGACAGGCGATACGATCGATCTTCGGCCGCGCGCGCGTCACCCAGACGGTGCGCTCTTCAGCGTCATGTTGCGGCAGCTTTGCATCGGGCACGGCCGGTCCACCCGCGATCCACGCCTCGAAGCCACCTTCGAGGCTTTCCGCGTCGATCCCGGCATGGCGGAGATAGGCGGCAACACCATGACTAAGCTTGCCGCCTCTCTGGCATACCACGACGACGGCTTCGGCATCGACGCCGCCAACCCAGGACGCGACATCGGCATGGGCGCGCCGGATCGAGCCCGGCACCAGACGCGGATCGAGCGCGAAGTCCTCCTCCGTGCGCACGTCGATAATGACGGGAGCCCCAGGTGTCCCGATGAGGCGGCTGAGCTTTTCAGGTGAGATTTCTAGAAATGACGGCATGACGCGTCCCTCCGTTGATCGGTTTTACTGGACGCGATTCTTCAGCATGACGCCTCGTGGGGTGATCGCGACCCCATGGCCAAACCATGCGCAAACAGACCCCGTCGTGTCAAGCGCATTACGCCATGGCGGCTTGCCGTCCGCGGCAGCGGCCTGCCATCCACCACGGCACCCGATCAGCCGGCAGCTCTTCCACGGGGTCTCTGCCGGTCGCCTCCAGGCGAGCCGGCAGGCAGATGAGAGGTGAGCGGCAAAGCCACGAATGCACGGAGCGCCATCAACCAGCGGGAATGAAGAGTACGAAAACCCAATCAGCACAAGCGCTTCGGCCCAGAACGGAACAAAATGCCCACTTCGGCATTCTTCTCTCACCGAAAGAGGAGAAAGTACCATGACGTACGACCCCAATAATGCCAACGACCCGAACCGCCCGCTGAACCCAAATCTGGATCTGCGCACCACGCCGAGCGCGCGCACCAATAATACGTGGGTTGTCTGGGCCGCTGCATTGGCCGTGATCGCTGTCGCTGCATTCGCCTATTCGCAGTGGAGCACCCCCGGGACATCCCCGGACACGACAGCTTCCACGACCCAATCCGAGCCGGCGCCGGCCAAGCCGATCGCTCCGACCGACAACAGCGCTACGCCCGCACCGGCACCAGCACCGGCCACTCCGCCGGCTGCCCCGGCACAGCAGTAATCGCCGCTCGGCCAGAAGAAGCCGGCCCAGTGCCGGCTTCCTTTCAGCCGCGAGCTCTTGAAGTTTTTTAAGAAAACCCTACTTAAGGGATAGCAAATCTGTCTCTGACGGCTGACCACGGAGGTACTGGCAGCCGTTATCGAGACTGATCGAGGAAGGTCGGTGCGAGTTTCGCCCGGCCTTTTTTCTTGACCTCGTCATCCATGCCGAACAGGCATTCAAGCTGGCGGCATGATCGAAGAAATTCAAGGTCATCGCTTCGTCCCGGCAACGCTTGGCTCCGATATTACTTGGGAATCCTGTTATAGAAGGACTGCGGATCGTACACGCACTCGTAGTCGAGGAGGCAAAGCTTGCCATTGGCATCCCTCACCCTTGCCGTGTCGTACTTGTCGCCGAGATTGCACCTAGCCGGCGGATAACGGAAGCTGCGGCCGCCAAAGCCCATGCGCACAAAAACCGCCTTGTCCTTTCGGATGATCTGCGCAAGCTCTTCGCAACTGTGATCCCTGGCATTGACCTCCACCGCCTCGACGGCAAGAGCGACGGACGGAAACAATAGTGCGACGGCCAGAACAACGCTTTTCATGGAAACTCCTGAATGTGAGAGAGCGAAGTTAGGGCATCGCACCGCATGCGGCCAGTCCCGAAACCCTCCGAATTCCACGCCTGAGCACAGCCGCATGCACTTCCCGCTCGCTGCCTGTCTCAACCGGAAGCGCCGAGAGCGCCGTGCGTCCTTTCGGACGCACAAAGCACGATGCGCTAGGGAAAATTATAAGGCGACGCGGGGTCAAAGACGCAGGCATAATCAAGGATGCACTGATTTCCACCTGCATCGCGCAAACTGGTCGTGGTGCGCTTATCGCCCATGCTGCATTGGGCGGGCGGATAACGGAAACTGCGGCCGCCGAAACCGACGCGAACAAAGACCTTTTTGTTCTGGCGGATGATCTGCGTAAGCTCGCTGCAGCTATGCTCGCTCGCTTTGACGTTCATGACGCCTGCGCCAAAGGCGGGTAGCGGCAGAGTCAAGGCAACGACTAGAATGACGCTTCTCATGGGACCCTCCCAGTGTGTGTGAGGGAAACTAGCGCGCGCAGATCACTGCGACCAGTCCTTTGGGCAAGGCTAGCAATGCCGCCTGCTTCCAGCAGGCCGGAAAATCCGGCCTGAGTTCAAATACATCAATCTTTTCAAGAGATTTGGTGGGTGATGTAGGGCTCGAACCTACGACCCGCTGATTAAGAGTCAGCTGCTCTACCAACTGAGCTAATCACCCGTTCGCGCTTGGCTGCGCGGTGTGACGGGGCGTATAAACAGGATCGGCAGGCTTGTCCAGCGCATAGGCGAAATTTCTTTGGTTAATCGCGAAGATTTTTCGGCATGGCTGAAATGCAGCGCAGAACCCCGAAAATCGGAATCGATTTTTGGAAAGGATTATGCGCCGATTCAAAGTGATAGAGCGTCCTTAGCGCGTTCTATCGGACGCGCGGCGCTCCAGTGAAATCAAAGGTCGAGCGTGCCGCTGGCCAGCCGCACCGCCTGGCCGCCAATCCGCGCGTTGGAGATCGCCCCGCCGTCGACATCGATATGCAGGTGAATGAAGGACGGCCGGCCCATCTCGACGCCCTGCTCGATCATGATCGGGTGATGCCCGTCCGTCAGCCGGTCGAAATGGTGGATGGCGCCGGAGAGTGCGGCCGCCGCCGAGCCGGTGGCCGGATCTTCGACGATGCCCATGCCGCTTGCGAACATGCGCGCGTGAAACTTTGCCACGTGGTTGACGCCGCCACGGCAATAGACATAGGCCGAGGCAAGCGCGCCATCGACGAAGGGCACGATCTTTTCCCAGAGCTGCGGATCGAATTCCACCCGCTGTGTGGCTCCGACATCGTGTACCGGAATGAGCAAGAAGGGAACGCCGGCGCTCCAGATCGACGGGACGTGATTTTCGAAGCCGATCTCGGTCACCTTCAGCGATAGCGCATCGGCGATGCCGAGCTTGTCGAGCGGCATGATGGCCGGCTGCGATTTGCGCGGCAGGTCGAATTCGGCAAAGCTCGCCTCGCCCTCCCTCAGCCGCACCGCGCAACGCACCGGCCCGACATTTTCCTCAAGCACCGTGACGAGATCGCGCGTCGCAGCACCGTGCGCCCGTTCGGCCAGCGCCACCGCCGTGCCGACCGTGGGATGGCCGGCAAACGGCAGCTCGCGCCCAGGCGTGAATATCCTCAGACGCGCCGCATAGGCGGGGTTGGTTGAAGGCTGCACGAAGACCGTCTCCGAGAGATTGATCTCCCGGGTGATCGCCTGCATCGCCTCGTCGCTGAGATCGTCTCCGTCGAAGATCACCGCCAGCGGATTGCCCGCAAGCTTTCGATCGGTGAACACGTCATAGACGCTGTAGCTTCGCGCCACATCGGCCTCCTTGAATCGTCATCGCGCCGCCAACCTGCCCGACCATGCGAGCGAGTGCAAGGCGCTAAAACGCGTCACGTCAACCGGATTCACACGACGCGCTTTCGATCGTTACGTGATGCGTGTCGTTATCCCGAAACGCTGCATGGCTTTGGGCGGCATACATCAACTCCGCTCGGCCTGACCGAAATACCAGTCGATCACAGGCAACATGGCGATGTTATAGGCATGGGCGGAGGGATCGGCCGAGCGGATCGCCACCGCGCCCGCGATCTCCTGATCCTCGGCGACGAGCATATGCCGCTCGATCCGCTCGATCATCTCATCCGCCGTCATGTCGAAGCGGAATAACCGCAGCAGCGTCACCGTGCGCTTGTTATGGGTGGCGAACATCCCCTCGCCGGCGACGGATTCGGCAAGATCGAGCCCGGTCTCCTCATGGACCTCGCGGCGCATGTTCGCCTCGATGTCGCAGCGCCCGTCGACGATATCCTCCGGCTCCAGCGAGCCGGCGGCGAAATAGACCTGGCCGGGATTGGCGGTATGGGCGCCCATGCGGATCGCCACCAGTGCGCCATCGGAGGTCTCGAGCACCGGATAGGCGAAGATGTGAATGCCGCCCTGGCGCCGCGGCTGCCGGCGCCACCACATGAAGGCCGAAAAGGGAATGACGTGGCCCTCGCCGGCAATCCCGTCTTCACCGAGCGATACCAGCCGCTGGAACACCATGCGCCCGTCGAACAGCGCCGGATTGGCAGCAGTCTCCCTGACCCAGTTCTCCTGGATCGCCGCTTCTTCGGCGGCGACGAAGGGATGGGGACCGGGCAGAATGCGCAGATCCACGCCGGCAATCGGGAAGACCGTCGCCTCCGGCGGCCAGCCGGCGAAATCATCGGAAAAATTGATGTTGGTGAAATTCGCGTTCAAATTTGCATTCATGGGAGATCCAGTGTCATGACGACGGGGCAATGATCGGACGCTTTCGGCCTGTCCCAGCCGGTGCGCGGATAACGCTCCACCTCCTGCCCCGGCGGGAAGATGGTGCGGTAGGGCTGGCCGCTGCGGATGATTTCGGGCAGGCGGCCGGCATTATGGGCGGCAAGTGCTGGCGAAAGCCAGAGATAGTCGAGTTGGCAAAGCCACTGCTCCTGCGGCCCGCGAGCGTGATAGAGCGTCCAGCGGTCGAGGGGTTCGCGGCGGCGCACGACATTTTCGGCAAAGCCGTCGCTGCTGAAAACGTCGAGCGCGCTTTCGGTCTCGTTCTGATGTTCGAAGCGATAGCCGGTACCCCGGCGGCCGATGACATCGACACGCTCCTGATAATCGTTCATGTCTCCGCAGATGGCGAAGCTCTTGGTGCCGGCTTGCTCCGCACCGAAGCGATCCTCGATGATGCGGCGCACGGCGCGTGCCTCGGCGCGGCGGATCGGCATGGTCGATTGCCGCCCGTCCAGCCCGTCGCGCGGATTGCCCATCGACTTGAAATGCACGACGTAGAGCGAAAATGGCCGGCCGCCGATCAGAAGGTCGAGCTCCAGGCAGTCGCGCTTGAAGATCTTGTCGTCGATGCGGTTGGTGAGCGCCAGCTCCTCATTGAAGAGATCGAGATCGCGATAGGTCGTCATCGCATGGCTTCTGATGTCCCTGAGCTCGATCTTCTGGCCATCGCGCGTTTCCTCGCGCATCAGCACGGCAACATCGATGCCGCGGCTGTCATTGCCCTCGACCAGGTATTTCTGCCGGTAACCGTTTCCGACCATGCGGAAGAGATAGCCGTATTCGAAGGCCTGAAGGGCAGCCATGTTGTCGATTTCCTGCAGGCAGAGGATATCGGCGTCAGCGTCGGCGATCGCAAGGGCCGACATTTGCCGCGTGTCGTCGGTCGCGGCAATCACCCGCGCCTGCTCGAGCTGCTGATAGACGCCCTCGCTCGACACCTGGAAAAGCTTGATGACCCGGTCCTGGCGCAACTGGTTTCGGAAGCCGGTGAAATCGAAACGGGTGAGAAGATTTTCGACATTGAAGGTGGCGAGGCGAAGCGACATGGGAAGGATCCGGTTGCGGCAGTACCTTAACCGGCAATGGCCGCAGGAAAAGACGGCAGACCAAGAAAAATGCGGACAAGTGCCGTCTGCGCCTAGATACGGCTTGGCGGGCTTGAAGTGGCGCTGTCATGAGGTTGGGTGTGCCCGCCATCAGGACTGCTCGACGAGCTCCTATTGCTCGAACCGCGGTATAAGTCACTTGGGCTAAATGTCTGGGTTCGTTCGCCCCGCTCCAGAGATGGGCATCCCTGGAGAACGCTCGCAGCGCTTACAAGAGCCGCCGAAAGCACGAAAACGGATCGAATACGCTTTACTGGAATTGGCATACTAATATGTCCTTTCAATTAATCGATTATCGCGCGAGTTTTACTCATCCCATGCGCTTCTGTTAATTCAGTCCGTTGCTCGGCACCACGAAGCCGGAAGAACTATTCAACTTTATGATGATTCGAAAGAAGATTTGGGGAATTTTCAACTTCTATTATCGAGCTTCCATTGCTGTTGTAGACGCCGACTCTCGATCTATCAAAGCCGCCAGCCCGCGCGGATGACGGCGTGCACCGTCTCACCCGCCTCGACGACCCCGCGGCTGTATGCGCGTAGCGTCTGGCCCTTGCCGAGGATCAGTTTCACGGCGTAGCGCTCGCCCTCGAACAGCACGGATTCGACGATCGCCGGAGCCCCCTCGCCGCCGATGATCACATCCTCCGGCCGCACGAGGATATCGGCGCCATCGGTCTTGGCGGCCTGGAGCGCATCCTGCAGGACATCCCATTCCAGCTGGCGTTCGCTGCCCATTACCTGCAGTGTCAGGATCGCCCCTCGCCCAATGAGCCCGCCGACGATGCGCCCTTCAGGCCGCGCGTAGATCTCGGCCGGCGGTGCCACCTGCAGCAGCCGCCCTTCCGACATGACGGCGACGTCGGTCGCGAGCGCCATCGCCTCGCTCTGGTCGTGGGTGACGTAGATCATCGTCGCGCCCGAGCGCTGGTGGAACTCGCGAAAAGTCTCCTCCATCTCCTGTTTCAGGTGCCGGTCGAGATTGGCAAGCGGCTCGTCAAGCAGCACCACGTCAGGCGATGTCACCAGGCAGCGGGCAAGCGCCACGCGCTGGCGCTGGCCGCCGGAAAGATCGGCCGGACGCCGTTCGGCGTAATCGGCGAGCCGGACGGTGCCGAGCGCCTCGCGCACCTTCGCCCGGTAGGCCTCGCCCGAGAGGCCGCGCACTTTGAGAGGATAGCCGACATTGTCGGCAACACTCATATGCGGCCACAGCGCGTAAGACTGAAAGACCATCGCCATGTTGCGCTTTTCCGGCGGCAGCGACTGCGCGGCATCGGCAAGCAATCTCTCGCCGAGATGGATCGAGCCGTCGCTCGGCGTCTCGAAACCGGCGATCATCCGCAGCACTGTCGTCTTGCCGCAACCGGAAGGCCCGAGCAACGCCAGGAAGCCGCCCTCGCGCACTTCGAGCGAAAAACCGTTGACGGCGGCCCGCCCGGTGCCGAAATCCTTACCAAGCTGGTTGAGGATCAGCCTCGCCATGGGACCACTCCTTTCGGCAGTCGTTTCGCCAGAAGTTCGAGCAGCAGCATCAGCACGACGACCATGAGCACGACGAGCACCGAGAGCGCCGAAGCAAGGTCGGAGCTACCGCTGTCGTCGAGATTGTAGATGGCGACGCCGAGCGTCTGGGTGCCGGCAGACCAGAGCAGCGCCGAGATCGTCAGCTCATTGCAAGCGATCAGGAAGACGAGGATGACCGAGGCGCCGGCGGCCGGCGCAATCAGCGGCACGATGATATCGGCAAGCCGGCGGAAGAAGCCGGCTCCGGAAAGCCGTGCGGCCTCCTCCAGCGCCGGATCCAGCTGGTGGAAGGCGCTGACCACGGGTTTCAGGCTGACGGCGAAGAAGGAGGAGAAATAGGCGATCAGGATGATCCAGATCGTGCCATAGAGCGACACGTGGAGGATCGGGATCGGTGCTGCGAACACCAGGATGAAGCAGACCGCCATGACGATGCCGGGCAGCGAATAGGGTATCTCGATCAGGCTGGAGACGATGCGGGAAATAGAATCCTTGCGCCGCGTCAGCGTGTAGGCTGCGAGCACCGTCACCACGAGGAGACAAAGCGCAGTCGCGCCGGCGAGCGACAGCGAATTGATAAAGGCGGTGCGCGTCACCGCCTGCCGGAACAGGATCTCCTCAAAGGCATGCAGCGACATCGTCTTGAAAGTGAGTGGCACGCCATAGGCCGGCACCAGCGCGCCGGCGACAAGCGCGAAGAAGGGTGCTGCCAGCATGAAGAACAGGATCGCCCAAACGAGCGATGTGAAAACAAGGCGCCAGGCGCCGAGCTCGAAGGCCGCACTCGCCCCGGATAACCCGATGACGCGGTAGTCGCGGCCGCGCAACGCCCGGTCCTGGATCATCAGCCCGACGACCGAGATGATGGCGATGATCGCCGAGAGCACGGCGACATCACCGAAGGTGCGGCTAGTGAAGGCGGAGAACTTGGTGAAGATCAACGTCGGCAGCGTGAAGATCGAGGGCGGAATGCCGAGAATGGCGGGAATGCCGAAATTGCCGGTGCAGGAGACGAAGGAGATCGCCGCACCCGCGATGATGCCGGGCAGCGACAGCGGCAGGATGATATCGCGGAATACCCGCAAGCTGGAGGCGCCGGAAAGCCGTGCGGCCTCGACGCCGTCGCGCGGCAGCGTCATCAGCCCGGCCCGAAGCGCCAGGTAGACCAGCGGCGCATGCTGCACGCCATAGAGCAGCGCGATGCCGCCTACCGAATAGAGCGGCTGCGGCGAGCCGAGTGGCGGAGCGATATGCAGCGCCTTCAACAGCGGGCTGGAGGGGCCCGACATCTGCACCCAGGCAAGCGCCGTCACCTGCGGCGGGATCATCATCGGCAGCACGAAGAAGAAGCTGAGCAGCCCCTTGGCGCGGATATCGGTCAGCGTCAGCAGGAAGGCAAAGAGGCAGCCGATGACGAGCGAGATCACCGTGCCCAGGATAGCGGTGACGACGGTGTAATAGGTCGCCGACCACAGCGACGCCTCGCTCAAAACCGTCATCACGCCGCCATCGGCGAAGGCCGCTATTCCGACCATGGCGAGGCGGGCGAGCGGCAGCACGCTGAGGATCAGGACGATGATGACGACAAAAGGAAACAGCCAGGCGGGCTGGCTGTTTCCGGTTTTGATGTATCCGTGCATGAAAGGATCAGTTCGAGCCGTAGATGCCCGAGAAGGTCTTGAGATCCTGATCGGTATTCTTCAACGCTTCGGCCGCCTTGATCGGCAATACCTTGATGGTGTCGCGCGCCGCAAAGCCTTCCGGCAGCTTCATGCCGTTGCGGGCCGGGATGTAGCCGAGCTTCAGGAAGCCTTCCTGGCCCTTTTCGGAGAGCACGTAATCGACGAATTTCCTGGCGGCATCGGCATTTTTGGTGCTGGCGAGGATGCCGACCGGCTCGGTGACGGCCGAAACGCCTTCGCTCGGGAAGACGAATTCGACGGGAGCGCCCTTGGCCTTCTCACGGATCGGCAGGTAATCGACAACCATGCCATAGGCCTTTTCGCCCGAGGCAACGGACTTCAGCACGGCGCCGTTGCCGCCGGCAGCAATCGCGCCATTTTCCGCAAGCGACTTGTAGAAATCCCAGCCGAGTCCCGGAACGGCGGCAAGTGTCTGGGCGTGGATGAGGGCCGCACCTGAGGCAAGCGGGCTCGGCATGGTGACGAGGCCCTTGGCTTCCGGCTTAGTCAGGTCCTTCCAGCTCGCAGGCTTCATCGCGGCCGAGGTATTGTACATGATGCCGGTGGTGATCAGCTTGGTGGAATAGTAATAGCCGTCGGCGTCATAAAGGGCGGCGTCGTATTGGGCAGCTTCCGGCGACTTGTAGGCCAAGAGCTTGCCGTCTTCCTTTAGGCGCTCCAGCGTCACCACGTCGGCGATGAGGAGAATGTCGGCAACCGGGTTGCCGGCCTGGATCTCGGCCTGGAGTTTCGCCATGATCTTCGGCGTGCCGTCGCGTACCCAGTCGACCTTGATATCGGGATTGGCAGCCATGAAGCCATCGACCGTCGCCTGCGCGTCTTCGTTCGGCTGGCTGGTGTAGAGAACCAGGTTTGCGGCCGAAGCCGGAATGGCAAAGATGCCCGCGGCGACAAGTGCTGCGGCAGAAACGATCGTTTTCATGGGAGGGGTCCTCGATTTCGATACCCCTCCCTTATTAGGGGTCGTTGACAGAGATGTGACAGGGCGCGGCGGTTGGTCCACGCCCTGCACCACAGCTTTCCCATCGACCAGTCGTGATCTCGCCACGCGCGGACAAAACCTCCGCGGCGGCCGGCCACGGCGCTCACGCGCCGTGGCCCTCGGATCGAATACTACTTTGCGGCCTCTTCGATCAGTTCCGCTACCTTCTCGGGATGCGACACCATCACGACGTGGGAAGCGCCGTCGACCACCACGGTCCGCTTGGAGCCTGCCCGCTCGGCCATGAAGCCTAGGGCTGCGGCCGGGATGTTCTTGTCGCCAGTGCCGTAGACAAACCACGACGGCAGCTTCTTCCAGGCGGGCTCGCCGGATTTTTCAGTCAGGGCAGCCTCGGTGACCGGACGTTGGGCAGCCGCCATCAGGGCCGCCTGTTCGGCCGGCACGTCGCTGGCGAACTGATCATGGAACTTGGCCTGGTCGATATACAGATCGACACCGCCGGCGCTGAGCTTTACCGGAGCCGCAAGCGCTCCGCTCAGCGTACCGCCCGGAAACTTGCCGGCGAGATCTGCGACCGATTCTCCGGCATCCGGCGCGAAGGCCGCGACATAGACCAGCGACCTGACGTTGTCGTGGCCGTTGGCCGCGGTCGAAATGACCTGGCCGCCATAGGAGTGACCGACAAGGACCACAGGGCCGGCGATGCTGCCAACCACGTCGGAGACATAGGCAGCGTCGTTAGAAACGCTACGCAGCGGATTGGCGGCTGCCACGACAGAAAAGCCGTCCTTGCGCAGGATTTCGACGACGCCGTTCCAGCTAGATGAATCGGCAAAGGCGCCATGGACGAGGACAACGGTCGGCTTGGCCGGCTGAGCAACGGCAGCACCGGAAAGAAGAGCGCCCGCCAGGGCGACGGCAGCAGCAAACTTGAACATTGGTCATTTCCTTTCGTCGGTTGAGTTTCAAAGAAGCCGAATGGGGAGCCACAAGGGAATTCACCTGCTTGCGCATCCGTTGACGCAGCAAACCTCTGCTGCTTTCCGTGTTCGGTATATAATTTGTCAGCGATTTATTTGTGCGCGATCTATTTAGGTTTTCTCGTCTGCCGAGTCAATAGCTTGCAAACAGATCGCGCACAAATTATATTGAGATCAAAGGAGAGCGTGATGAAAGACACCACATCAAATGATCTCGCTGACGTGCCCAAGATCGATGAAATGCTTTGCTTTTCGATCTATTCGGCAAGCCACGCCTTTAACCAGCTTTACCGTCCCCTGCTCGACGAGCTGGAACTCACCTATCCGCAATTCCTGGTCATGACCGCTTTGTGGGCGCGCGACGACCGCACGGTGAAGGATCTCGGCGAGACGCTTTTTCTCGACTCCAGCACCCTCACTCCGCTGCTGAAGCGACTGGAAAATGTCGGCCTCGTCACCCGCAACCGAAATCCCGCCGATGAGCGCCAGGTGCTCTTGCGCCTGACGGAGAAGGGATTGGCCCTCAAGAGCGGTGCCTCCCATGTGTTCGACTGCATCGGCAAGGCTGTCGGTCTCGACGCCGAGGCTGTCAGCAAGATTCGGGACACAATCGCATCGCTTCGCGACAATATTCACAAGAAGGACAAGCACGAGAACTGACGTGGCTTTCACCGCGTCGACGCTGCGCCAAGACAATTTCCGTCGACAAGCCGATGACATATTGTACGATCTGCCGCTCGGCTCGTGATCGGCTATAGCCGCTGCGGGGCCGGAAGATACCGGCGCTCAGAATCTTGCCTAAGCCTCACGCAGCCGTGAATACGCACCCATTGCTATCTCGGAGCGTTGAGGTACGTCAGTCTTGTTTCAAGGGAGGAGTTTCAATGGAATATCGTTTGCTCGGCCGTTCCGGCCTGAAGATTTCGACTTTGACCATGGGCACGATGACCTTCGGCGGCGTCGGTTGGGCGAAGACCGTCGGCGACCTCGGTGTTTCCGAGGCGAAAAAGATGATCGATATGTGCATCGATGCCGGCATCAACCTGATTGACACCGCCAATGCCTATTCCGACGGCGAATGCGAAAACATCATCGGCGATGTGCTCTCCGGCAAGCGGCCGCAGGGCGTGCTGCTCGCTACCAAGGCCCGCTTCAGCATGGGCGACGGCCCGAACGACCAGGGTCTGTCACGCTACCATCTGATCCGCGAATGCGAGGCGAGCCTCAAGCGCCTGAAGACCGATGTCATCGACCTTTACCAGGTGCATGAATGGGATGGCCAGACGCCGCTTGAAGAGACGATGGAAGCCCTCGACACCCTGATCAGGCAGGGCAAGGTGCGTTATGTCGGCTGCTCGAACTATTCCGGCTGGCACATCATGAAAGCGCTCGGCATCGCCAACGAGCACCGGTACCAACGCTTCGTCAGCCAGCAGATCCACTATACGCTGGAAGCCCGCGACGCCGAATACGAGTTGCTGCCGATCTCGATCGACCAGGGGCTCGGCGTGCTGGTCTGGAGCCCGCTGGCCGGCGGCCTGCTCTCCGGCAAGCATCGCCGCAACCAGGCAGCGCCCGAAGGTACGCGCCAGTTCGCCGGCTGGACCGAACCGCCGATCCGCGATGAGAACCGCCTCTGGAACATCGTCGAGACGCTGGTCGCGATCGGTGGGGAACGCGGCGTTTCGGCCGCACAGGTGGCGCTCGCCTGGCTCATCGGCCGCAAGGCCGTAACCTCGGTCATCATCGGCGGCCGCACCGAAGCCCAGTTCCGCGACAACATCGCCGCCGCCGAGCTGAAACTCACGGACGAGGAGCGCAAGCGCCTCGACGCGGTCAGCCTGCCGCCGGTGATCTATCCCTACTGGCACCAGCTGAACACGGTGAGCGACAGGTTTGGTGAAGCCGATCTCGAACTTTTCGGCCCGCATCTCCAGCAATAGGCGATAGCGGATCAAGCATTGCACGGCGGAAGACAAAGCATGTCGCGCAAAAGTGTGCAGCGGTTTGCGACCACGACATGCTCAAATCAAAGACCTGAAGTGTGGCAGGCGAATCTGAAAGATCGCGTCATACTTTAGCCGTCACAAAAGATGCACTTTCGCCGTGTTACCGTAATATCCCGCCGCCCCCCCGCGAGGTTCTCCATGCTGAAGAATTACAGGGTCCTGAAGGGTACGGCGAGCGCACTCGCCCTCGACGACGATAACGATCCCCATATCGAAATCCGCATCGAGGCGAACGGCGTCAGCTACCGCATCGCGCTCAACGTCCGCTCCAAGGAATCGCCGCACGACCTGCTCTACGCCAATATCGTCGATTTCAAGCACCCGGCGCTGACGGAGGCGCTCGAAACCCTGCCGATGGGCCTGACCGATATCCGCAAGGACCGTCCGGAGCTTGCGATCGACTATGTCCGCGGCGGACTGATCGAGCGCGAGGACATGAATGTCGCGCCCTTCCAGCTATCCGGCCCGAAGAACGACCTGCGCGATTTCATCGAGCCGATCGTCCAGGAGGGCATTGCCGATTCCGACGTGCATTTCTACGCCTTCGGCGAAGCCTGGGGGCCTGAGAATAACAAGCCGGACCAATATTTCGACTTCGAACCCGGCAACGGCATTCACGACATCCACATGAACCAGGGCGATGGTGGCAGCTTCAAGGCCACCAACGGGCCGAACCAGGACGGCGCACTGCTCGTCCATTTCAACGATACCGACGAATGGGCGGCGATCTTCCTCTGCTTTCAGTCGCAGAACTGGAACACCGATGCGGCGACCGGCCATCCGGTTTCCGACAGCCGCGGCGGCCAGGGCCGCGGCGAAGGCACACGCCGGCCGCAGCCGGTCGTCGCCTCGTCGCTGCGCATCGTCGCCGCGCTGATCAACCCGGTCAACGGCGAAGGCGGCACCGAGGCCGAAACGGTGACGATCATCAACCGCTCCGACATGGAGGCATCGCTCGAAGGCTGGAAGCTGGAGGACGAAAACGGCAGGACCCAGACGCTGTCGGGATCGCTGAGCGCAGGCGAGCTGCGCACCATAGCGCTCGATGCCGCAGCCGGCGGACCGCAGCTTGCCAACCGGGGCGGTGACATCATCCTGCGCAATGCCGACGGCGCCGTTGCCGATCGGGTCGGCTACGGCAAGAGCGAGACGGCGAACGAAGGCTGGACGACGATCTTCTGATCGGCGCCCTGCCCTTGATCCGTCAGCCGGGCATCTCGTTCAGCTGCCGATTTCGGCCGAGATCAGCGCGCTCAGGCGGCCGATGCCATCCTCGATCATCTGCTCGTTGGCGCAGGAGAAGCTGACGCGGAAGGTGTTGGCGCCGGAACCGTCGGCGAAGAACGCCTTGCCGGGCACGAACGCGACCTTGGCGGTTTCGAGCGATTTCGCCAGCAACTTGGCGCCGTCCATGCCCTCTGGCAGCGTGATCCAGATGAACATGCCGCCTTCCGGCTTCGTCCAGCTAGTGCCTTCAGGCATGTATTTCTCAAGCGCGGCCAGCATGCAGTCGCGGCGTCGGCTGTAGGCGGCCTTGATCTTGGCGACCTGCGCGTCGAAGCCGCGCTCGGCGACATCTGATATCGCCATCTGGTTGATCGTCGAAGAATGCAGGTCGGCCGCCTGTTTCATCAGCACCAGCTTGCGGATGACCGGCGCATTGGCGACGATGAAGCCGACACGAAGGCCGGGCGCCAGCGTCTTCGAGAAGCTGCCGCAATAGATCGTGCGCGTATCGTTGATATGACCCTTCTCGGCGATTTCGAGCGCCAGGATCGGCGGGATCGGATCGCCGTCGTAACGCAGCGACTGGTAGGCCGCATCCTCGATGACAGCGATGTCGAGATCTTCTGCAAGTGCCAGGACCTTCTTGCGGCCGTCGAGATCGACGGTCTCGCCGGTCGGATTGGAGAAGTCGGTGGAAAGATAGGCGAACTTTACCTTGCCGCCGGCAGCGGAAGCGGCCGCGCGGTAGGACTCGGGCGTCCGGTTGCCGTTCGGCGTCAGCTGGTCGTAGGCCGGTTCATAGGCATTGAAGGCCTGCAGCGCGCCGAGATAGGTCGGCCATGTCACGAGCGCGGTGTCATCAGGCGATAGGAACAGCTTGCCGAGATAATCGAGGCCCTGCTGCGAACCGGACACGATGAAAACGTTATCGAGTTCGCAGCGGATGTCGAGAGCTGCCATCTGCCCGACCAGCCATTCGCGCAGCGGCTTATAGCCTTCGCTAACCGAATATTGCAGCGCCGAGTTGACGGCGGCGCCGTCGAAGATATCGGCATAGGCCTGCTTGAATTCCTGATCGGGAAAGAGCGCCGGATCCGGAATGCCGCCTGCAAAGGAGATAATGTCGGGCCGGTCGAGAAGCTTCAAGAGCTCGCGGATCTCGGATGCGCGCATGCGCGACGAGCGCGACGCAAACATGGTGTCCCAGTTCAGCATGGGGTTTCCTCGTATTTTTCTATTCCCCCAGCAGACCATGCCGGAGAATTTATGTCAACAATACTGACCTATTTTCTTGTCCCTGTGACAAGAAAGCGGTTATTCCTCTGATCGATGCCGAAACCGGCTGATTCAGGTCTTTCCAAGACCAGCCCGGCGGCAGTAGTGTCGCCGCCACTATTCAATGTACTATCAAGGTGCCAGCAATGACCGCGACGACGACCTCTCCTGAAATCAAAATCGAATTACACAAGTCTCCCGTCTCCGACGCCGACCGCATCCAGGCACTGGAGACACCCGGCTTCGGTAAGGTCTTCACGGATCATATGGTCCTGGCACGATGGACTGCCGACAAGGGCTGGCACGATGCGAAGGTTACGCCAAGGCGTCCTCTGGAGCTCGATCCTGCAAGCGCCGTGCTGCACTATGCTCAGGAAATTTTCGAAGGCATGAAAGCCTACAAGGCAGACGATGGCCGGATTCTGCTCTTTCGGCCCGAAGAGAACGCCCGCCGCTTCGCGCAGTCGGCGACCCGCATGGCTATGCCTCCTGTGCCCGAAGAACTCTTCCTGAAGGCGGTCGAAGAACTGGTCCGCGTTGACAAGGCCTGGATTCCATCCGGCGACGCCAGTCTCTACCTTCGCCCCTTCATGTTCGCCAACGAGGCGTTTCTCGGCGTTCGTCCGGCTCAGGAGTATGTCTTCTGCATCATCGCCTCTCCGGTCGGCGCCTACTTCAAAGGCGGAGCAAAGGCGGTCTCCCTATGGGTCGAGACCGAATACACCCGTGCTGCCGCCGGCGGCACCGGAGCGGCAAAATGCGGCGGAAACTACGCAGCCAGCCTCGTGGCGCAAGCCGAGGCGGCGAAGAAGGATTGCGATCAGGTCGTCTTCCTGGACGCAGCAGAGCATCGCTGGGTCGAGGAGCTCGGCGGCATGAACGTCTTCTTCGTCATGAATGACGGATCGGTGGTGACCCCGCCTCTTGGCGGCACGATCCTGCCGGGTATCACCCGGGCCTCGGTGATCGTGCTCGCTGGAGAAAAGGGCTTGCGCGTCGAGCAGCGTCCCTACTCCTTCGCGGAATGGCAGCAGGACGCAACCAGCGGCAAGCTGGTCGAAGCCTTCGCTTGCGGCACTGCCGCGGTTCTGGCGGGCATCGGCCTGGTTCGGCATGCCGGCGGCGAGTTTCTGGTCGGAGACGGACAGACCGGCAAGTTGACCAGCGAACTGCGCCAGCAGCTCGTCAGTCTGCAGAAAGGCGTAACCAACGATGAGCGCGGCTGGACGCGCCTTATCCCGGCCTGAACTCCGGACGCGTCGCGCCAACGGCGGCGTCAACACCGACATGGTGCGCGCCGCTCTCCGCCTCGCCCGCAACGCCGCCGGCTGGTGATCTATTACGCCCTCGTCGCGGCAACTCACAAACTCGCCACCGCCGATGCGATCATTTATGCGACCGCGGAGCGCCACGATGCCGACATCCTGACCTGCGATGCCCATTTTAAGGATCTCGAACGCGTGATCCATATCGATAAAAAAGACTGATCCGCATGTGACCCAAGCCCTCGACGGCGCGGCACAACGCTTCTATCACAAACTGGGAAATGATAATCTGGCATCTGGAATGGCTGAAAACCGGCATGTGCAGGCGGCACCGAATCCAATGGCGAAAATGACGATCTCGCTTCCGGATAATCTGGCGGACTACGTCGAAAACCGTGTCGCAAGCGGCAGATACAGCAGTGCCAGCGCATTCCTGGCGGAGCTTATTCTGAAGGATCAGCTCCATCATAAGCTTGACGACGAAGAACTGCGCAACATTCTGAGACAGGCTGAGGAAAGCGGCCCGAGCGAGCGACGCATTCCCGACATCCTGTCGGAAACGAAGGCAAAGCTGCGTGACAACCACCTATAGGCTGACCCGAACCGCGTACTCCGTGCTATCAGGCATCGACGAATATGCTTGCCTCAATTTCGGCGAGGCGCAGGCAGACGCCTATCTTCTCGACTGGGACAGGATTTTCGTGCTTCTTTCGCATGCTCCCTCCATGGGAGAAGAGTGCGACGAACTCGGCGCTGGCCTTCGCCGCCTCCTCCACATGCGCCACGTCGCCTTCTACAGGGTGACATCGGAAGGGATTGTCGTCATTGACATCATCGACGCCGACCGGCTTCCTGAAAGACATCTTCAATCCAATCGACGCCCGCGATCGGCCGAACAACATGCCTCTTGACTGCACCTCCGCCTTCTATGAGGAGAATGCCGAGACATACGCCAAGCGGGCGCGCAGCCTGCCGAAGCAGCAGCTTGATGCCTTCCTCGCCGGGCTTGCACCGGGTGCGGCAATCCTCGAACTCGGCTGCGGCGGCGGGCAGGACAGCGCCTACATGCTGGCGCAGGGTTTCGACGTGACGCCGACGGATGGCTCGACCGAGCTTGCAAGACAAGCGGAAGCGCTGATCGGCAGGCCGGTCAGGGTCATGCTGTTCCAGGAGCTCGACGCCGACAGCGCCTTCGACGGCGTCTGGGCGCATGCAAGCCTTCTCCACGTCCCACGGCCGGAATTACCTGATGTTTTCACCCGCATCCGTCGCGCGCTGAGGACCGGCGGCATCATTCACGCGAGCTTCAAGGCCGGGGACGCGGAAGGCCATGACGGCTTCGGGCGCTATTACAACTATCCGTCCGCCGAATGGCTGTCGGAGCTTTTGACGAAAGGCGGCTGGCGGAGCATCTCCATCAGCGAAAGCGACGGCGGCGGCTATGACGGCAAGCCAACCCGCTGGCTGACCGTCGACGCAGAACGGTGAAGGCCGGAGCTTTCGCCCCGGCCTTAAACTGCAACAGCACAAAAATCGCTTAGTTAACCGACTTGTCGACCAGCTTGTTCTTGCCGATCCAGGGCATCATGCCGCGCAGCTTGGCGCCGACTTCTTCGATCGGGTGGCTGTCGTTCAGGCGGCGGATGCCCTTGAAGCGCGAGCCGCCGGCACGGTATTCCTGCATCCAATCGGACGTGAACTTGCCGGTCTGGATGTCCTTGAGGACGCGCTTCATCTCGGCCTTCGTCTCGGCAGTGATGATGCGCGGACCGGAGACATATTCGCCCCACTCGGCCGTGTTGGAGATCGAGTAGTTCATGTTGGCGATGCCGCCTTCATAAATCAGGTCGACGATGAGCTTCACTTCGTGCAGGCATTCGAAATAGGCCATCTCAGGCGCGTAACCGGCTTCGGTGAGCGTTTCGAAACCGGCGCGGATGAGCTCGACGAGACCGCCGCAGAGAACGACCTGTTCGCCGAAGAGGTCGGTTTCGCACTCTTCGCGGAAGTTGGTTTCGATGATGCCCGAACGGCCGCCGCCGACGCCGCAGGCGTAGGAGAGAGCGAGTTCAAGCGCATTGCCGGAAGCGTTCTGGTGAACGGCAACGAGGCAGGGAACGCCGCCGCCCTTCTGGTATTCGCCGCGAACCGTGTGGCCCGGGCCCTTCGGTGCGATCATGACGACGTCGACCGAAGCCTTCGGCTCGATGAGGCCGAAGTGAACGTTGAGGCCGTGAGCGAAGGCGATGGCTGCGCCATCACGGATGTTGCCGGCGATGTCGGCCTTGTAGATGTCGGCCTGCAGTTCGTCCGGGGTCGCCATCATCATCAGGTCCGCCCAGGCGGCAGCTTCGGCAACCGTCATGACCTTGAAGCCATCGGCTTCGGCCTTCTTGACGGTCGGCGAACCGGCCTTGAGTGCGATGACGACGTTCTGGGCGCCGCTGTCCTTGAGGTTCAGTGCATGGGCACGGCCCTGCGAACCATAGCCGATGACGGCGACCTTCTTGGCCTTGATGAGGTTGAGATCGGCATCACGATCGTAATAGACGCGCATTTGAAGTTCCTTCCCTTTGCTTGTCTTGTTGACTGTCATTAAAGCGGAATCAGCCGAGAACCGGCATCTCCGCCAGAACCTTGTCCGTGCCATAAAGCCTGAGGAAGGCGGTGACCGCCCTCTCCGCCTGGCGTGCGGTATCCTTGAGGCCTGGTTCGCCGAGCAGCATGCGCACATGCAGGTCGGACACAACAAGGCCGTAAAGCGTGTGATAAGCCTCGTCGGCATCGACAAAACGCAGGAGCCCTGCTCTTTTCCCGGCATCGATCAGCGCCATGGCGCGCCGGTCGATCTGACGGCGGCCGCGCTCGAGCAGCAACTTGCCGAGTTTCGAGCCGTCGCGGTTCGACTGGCCGATCGCCAGCCGGTTGAGCGCCAGCGAGACGTCGCCGGCGAGCACCTCCAGCAAGTCACGCGCAAAAATGACGACATGGTCGTGCAGGCTCGCCGCCGTCAGCCGCTCGCCGTTGCGCTCGAAGGTGCGCACCTTGCTGGCCTGATAGGCGATCATCGCCGATAGCAGCCCGTCGCGATCGCCGAACCACTTGTAGAGGCTTTCCTTCGAGCAATTGGCGGCGCGCGCTACACCCGAGGTCGTCAGCGCTTTCTCGCCGCCATCGACGAGCAACTGCAGCGCCTGCTCCAGAACGGCGTTCTGGCGCGGCGAAAATTCGCTCGGCTCTGCGGTATCGACGGACACGGTCATGGCTCCCATATACGTACCGTACGGTACGGTTCGTGAGGTTTATGCGATAAACCGATCAGGTCGTCAAGAAGCCTGGATAGATTTTTTTAATACGTGAAACCGCGATGAAACACCAGAATTGGATAGGCGCGAATCCTCGGCGATCGCGTAATGTCGCGCTACACCATTTGCCCGGGGGCTCCGATGTCACGCCTGTCAGCAGCTCTTCTCCTGCTCGGAGCAATCCTCCTTGGCGGCTCAAGCGCTCTCGCGCAGTCCGACAGCGACGTCTATAACCGCATCGAAGAGCTACACGGCGACGCCGCGGGCTTCGACCTACCACTGCGCCAGCTTGTCAAGGCGATGCGCTCGGGCGAAGCCGAGACCATCGCCGGCCTTGCCGAATACCCGCTGACGGTCAAGGCCAATGGTGAGACCTACGACTTCGAGAACGCCGAGGATTTCATCGACAATTTCGATGATCTCGTCACGCCGGAGACGCGCCGCGCCGTCGGACGCCAGCAATACGAGGATCTCTTCGTCAACAGCGACGGCGTCATGCTGGCCGGCGGCGCCGTCTGGATGGGCGCGATCTGCGAGGACAACGCCTGCGAGGCGAGCCATTGGGCGATCATCGCGATCAACAACTGATATTGTCGAGGGGAAAAGGCAATGAGATACCGGATAGCCGCCGCGGTCATGATCGCAGCTCTTGTCGTCGCGGCCAATGCGCGGGCCGCCGAAACGCGCTGCGGCTGGATCGAGAATCCGACGCCGGCCAACTGGTGGCTGGAGGACGCGGAGAACACCTGGACGATCATGACCCAGGGCGACGATGCCGGCGAGGTCGAAGGTATGGAGCTGATCTCCGACATCTCCGAACATGATTATGTCAGAACCAACGGCAATTACGGTTATGCCTGCGCCTGCATGAGTGTGGAAACGGATGGCAAGAACCGCATCACCCGCATCCTCTCCTTCCGTCAGCTAAAGCTCGCCAAATGCCGTGCCGACAAGGCGCTGAAATTCCCCGGCTGACCAACCCATCGCCCGAATACCGGATGGCGGCCGCGATCACGATCCACTCGTCCAGAGGCAGCTGATCCGCGAAGAGCCGGAGCCTATGACGCCGTAGCGCAACCAGCGGGGATCGAGAGAGGCTCTGCCGGCATCGCCTTGTCGATCGCGTAAAGCTTGGCGAAACCAGCATCCTCGACCAGCGTCAGGCCCGCCGGCATCAAGGTGCCGACATAACGGTCGGGGATATCGGCATTGGCGACGAAGACGAAATCGAAACGCCTGCGCCAATCCAACAGATAAGGCGTAAAGTTCCTATATTCCTGCATCATTGCCGGGCATGAAAGCACGCCGATCGACAGCAGATTGCCCTCGGGAACCGCGATCTCAGACCATGGCGGCAGAACCGATAGCGGCTGCTTGCCTTTTGCCGTGAAGAGCGTCGGCACGAAAGCATGCGACAAGGGCACGGCGAGCGTCGGCAGGTGCCGGAAAGTATCCAACCCCCAGGCAAAATGCCGGTTGGAGTGGGCAAGACCGCTCACTGTCTCGGGTTCATGTCCCAGAGGCAGCACGGCTGCACCGGCCGGCACCTTTTTAAGCACGGTCTCGACGGCGGCAACATCCTTCTGTGCCAGCCACCAGTTCCAGCCGACCCAGCCGGTGCGACCGAAGACCGCGACATTGATGATGAGCGCCAGCAACAGCGCTTGCCGGCGCGTGAGATTGGCGAAGGGGCACACCATCGCCATGGCGACGAGCGCCGTCATGATCGGAAAGCGCCAACTGATCCATCCGGTGCCGAGCATGTGGCGAGGCGAAACACAGGAGAGCAACAGCAGGCCGCAGGCGGCGACGCCAAGCCCAGCATGCAGGCGAATATCGCCCGCGCGGACGGCACGCGTGCAGATGAGGATCAGCGGCAGCACCAGCACGACATCCACCACCGGGACATAAGTCGTGATGGCGGAGAGCAGATTAAGGACGATCAGGATGATACCTTCGTTCCAGGCAAGGCCGAGGCCGTTGCCGCCGGCGTTGGGCAAAGCCGCCGTATGGAGATAGAGCGCGAGCGGCGGCAGGACGCAGGCGCCGAGCGCCAGCGCCAACCGGCCGGCGAGCCTCATCAGACCCGCCTTCGATCGCACGATATCGATGCGCCAGGAAAATTCGAGACCGCAGACGATCGCCATATAGAAGCCAAGCGCGAAGAGATGCATCACCGTCAGCAACAGCGCGGCGGCGAGCCGCCAGGCAAAAACCACGGCGGGATTTCTGCGCTGCAGCCGCAGATCGATGCAGGCGAAGAACAAGGCCATGCCGAGGCCGATCTGGAAGTTGATGAAGCCGCCGATCATGGTGGCGCACCAGCCGAGCGACAGCATAGCGGTCTGCCAGTGGTGCCGGCCGCCGAAAAGCGCGCGGTGCAGGCCGATTGCCCCGAGCGGCGGCAGCACGATCGCCAGGAAAAGCAAGGCCCCTGCAAGCCTGTCTGCGCCGACAAGCGGCCCCATCCAGGTGGCCAGAACGTCGATCCCGACATTGGTGAAGGTGCGGTTCCAATCGACCGCATAGATCTCAGGAAACGGCGGCTCGCCGATCCCGCCCGAAAGGAGCCAGATACGGGCGTAGTGATTGGCGTAATCGAGAACCGGCGGAAAGGGAAACAGGAGAACCAAAGCCGCGGCAAGTCCGACGAATGCGACGATCGCAACGGTGGAGTCCTGTCTGGCGATCAATTCCCCGGGCCCGGCTGCGGCCACAGCAGGCGCGGCAATCCGGTCCATTATCCGATCCGGCTGTTCTTTTGCGAGCGCGGCGGCTCCTCGGATGCAAAGGCCGCATCCAGCGCGGCGCGTTTGTCGCTGGCGCTCATTTCCGAGAAAGCGATCGACAATTGTGCCTGTTCACCGCCGCGCACGATCGTCTCGACCATGAACATCGGCCGCTTCTTGCTCTCCTGTACCAGACGGCCGAGATACTCGCCGATGATGCCGATGCAGATCAGCTGGATAGCGCTGAAGGCGCTGACCGCGGCCATGATCGACGACCAGCCGGTCACCGTCTCGCCCTGCAGCCAGCGAATGAAGGTGTAGACGAGCAATGCGATCGCGACGCCGGCGCTCATCATGCCAAGCCAAGTGCTGATGCGCAGCGGTGTCGTTGAAAAGCTGGTGATCGCATCGAGAGCGAAATTGATCATCTTGCGCAAAGGATATTTCGTCGTGCCGGCAAAACGGGCGTCACGCTCGTAGGGGAGCGCCACCTGCCTGCCGCCGATCCAGCTGACCATGCCGCGGATGAAGCGATCGCGCTCCGGCATCGCCAGCAGGATATCGACGACACGCCGGCGCATCAGCCGGAAATCACCGGTATCGCGCGGGATGGTCACGGAAGCGAGCTTGGACAAAGCGCGATAGAAGAGCGAAGCGGAGGCCAGCTTGAACCAGCTTTCGCCCTGGCGGCGCGTGCGCTGACCGTAAACGACGTCGGCGCCGCGCTCCATGATCGGCATCATCATCAAAAGCAGCTCGGGCGGATCCTGAAGATCGGCATCGATCAAAAGCACGCGCTCGCCCCGCGACGCGGAAAGCCCTGCCGTCGATGCCAGCTGGTGACCGTGATTGCGCAAAAGACGAACACCGAGCACCTGCGGCACATTTGCCGCCAGATCCGAAATGATCTCCCAGGTGCGATCGGACGAGCCGTCATCGACGAGAATGAGCTCGAAGGCATCACCGGCAACGCTATGAGCAGCGGCGGCGGCGCGGCGGCAGAACTCGCGCAGCCCTTCTTCCTCGTTGTGACAAGGCGCGACGATGGAAAGAAATGGGACTTGCGCCATGCTGACGTCGGTGCCTGCTTGATGTTTTGGCGCCAGACTAGCGACGAAACGTCAAACATCCTTTAACGATTGGCTACCGGTCGCAAGGCCGACTATTCCGCCGCCATGACCTCGCGGGCGCCGTCAATATCGCGGGCCGGCGAGGCGCCGTAGAGGCGGCTGTATTCACGGCTGAACTGCGACGGGCTTTGATAGCCGACGCGGTGGCCGGCCGTGCCCGCATCGAGGCGCTCCACGAGCATCAGCCGGCGTGCCTCGTGCAGGCGAAGCTGCTTTTGATACTGCACCGGCGTCATCGCCGTGACCGATTTAAAGTGATGATGGAAGGACGACACGCTCATGCTGACGCGGTCGGCAAGGTCTTCGATGCGCAGTGGCCGCGCGAAATTCTCCTTCAGCCATGCGACGGCGCGCGCGACCCTATTGCTGTGGCTGTCTGCAGTGGCGATGTTGATCAGCCGCGCGCCATCCGGCCCGGTCAGCACCCGGTAGAGGATTTCCTGCTCGATCAGCGGCGCCATGGCAGGAATGTCGCCTGGACGATCGAGCAAGCGCAGCAGGCGGACGGCAGCATCCAGGAGCTCCGGCGGAGCGACGTTCACCGCCATCCCGCGCTGCCCGTCGGTATGGGCGGCCGGGCTCGGAATATCGATGCGGCTGAGCAACTCCAGCAGCTTTTCCGAGTCGATTGCCAGCCCCAGGCAGAGATGCGGAACCTCCGGGCTTGCCTCCGTGACGCGCCAGGCGACCGGCAGGTCGAGCGAGGTCAGCAGATAGTCCCCAGTCCCATAGCTGATAAGCTCCGTGCCGAGGCGCAAGCTCTTGGCGCCCTGCAGTACAAAGGCAAAACAGGGCCGGTAGCTGCTATGTAAGGGATCGCTGGGCTTGGACCGACGGCTGATGTGAAGATTGCCGATATCAGTCGCAAACTCACCGTCACCAGCCGCGAAGCGCATCGCGATATCGACGATTTCCTGATAGGGGCTGAAGGGCAAAGTCATGCGGCAACTCTTTCTGTCAACTGTCTGACGCCGGCGATACCGCTCTTATCTAGAGTGCCCTGGCCATTTCGCAAACAGGCCGGCGCCTCACTTTTGCAGGATCGTGCAAAAAGCTGAGAGGATCGCTCTAACCCTCTGACGCAGTTCCGGGCAATAGTCCACCATCTCTTTCAACCCCCACCACAATCGAAAAGGATGGTTCCCATGCCTATTGCAAGAGGCTACGCCGCGACCGACGCTTCCAAGCCCCTGACCCCCTTCACCTTCGAACGCCGCAACCCGAACCCCGATGACGTCGTTATCGACATCAAATTTGCCGGCATCTGCCATTCGGACATCCACACTGTCCGCAACGAATGGAAGAACGCCGTCTATCCGATCGTGCCGGGCCATGAGATCGCCGGCATCGTCTCGGCTGTCGGTTCCGATGTGACCAAATTCAAGGTCGGCGATCGCGTCGGCGTCGGCTGCTTCGTCGATTCCTGCATCGGCTGCGCCGAGCGCGACCTCGATCGCGAACAGTATATGCCGGGGCTCGCCGGCACCTACAACGACTTCGAAGCCGACCGCAAGACACGGACCCAGGGCGGCTATTCCGACTCGATCGTCGTTAGGGAAGGCTATGTCATGTCCATTCCGGACAATCTGCCGCTCGATGCCTCCGCGCCGCTGCTCTGCGCCGGCATCACGCTCTACTCGCCGCTGCGCCACTGGAATGCCGGTCCCGGCAAGAAGGTCGCGATCGTCGGCATGGGCGGCCTCGGCCACATGGGCGTCAAGCTCGGCGCCGCCATGGGTGCCGATATCACCGTTCTCTCCCAGAGCCTTTCCAAGAAGGAAGATGGGCTGAAGCTCGGCGCCAAGGAATATTACGCCACCAACGACCCGGAAACCTTCACGAAGCTCGCCGGCACTTTCGACCTGATCATCTGCACCGTCAGCGCCGAGATCGACTGGAATGCCTATCTCGGCCTCCTGAAGGTGGATGGTTCCTTCGTGGTGGTCGGCGCGCCGGAAAACCCGATCCCCGTGCATGCGTTCTCGATCATCCCCGGCCGCAAGAGCATATCAGGCTCGATGATCGGCTCGATCAAGGAAACCCAGGAAATGCTCGACTTCTGCGGCGAGCACAACATCGTCTCCGAGATCGAGAAGATCAACATCCAGCAGGTCAACGAAGCCTATGAACGCGTCCTGAAAAGCGACGTCCGCTACCGCTTCGTCATCGACATCGCCTCGCTGGCGGCTTGAGAAAACGAGAGGCGGCTCCTTAGGGGGCCGCCTTTCTGAATACGGCATCCTCCATCCGTCCTCATGCTGAGGCTCTCGTGGACTGCAGCCGCAGCAGATATTCGACTGGTTTGAACGGATCGGGGCCTGAACGCCGGCGAACGCGCGGCGGGCCAGCCATCGGGGCGTAGTGATCGTAGCCGGTTTCCATCGTCCCCGCCCCGCTTGTCAGGCCCGGCAATTGCTGCTGGACGCTCTGGATCATCGCGGACGCCATCGTGCCTTCCAGCCGGGCCGTGCCGTCGGCGATCACGGAATCCGTCATCGTCGCGGCAGATTTCGCAAGCAGGGTCAGCAAGCCGTTCAAGCTCTCCCCCGGCGCTTCGAGATAAAAGCGATCGATCGGCTCGCACAGGACGGTTTGCGCGGCGGACAGTGCATCTGCCAGCACCCAAGGTGTCAGTTGCCGGAAATCGGCGGCGGTGCTTGCGGGCGAGCTGTGCCGGGCCGCCGTCATCGCTACGTGGCAATCGATGACCTGCCAGCCGAAAACGCCCTGCTTCAGCGTTTCGAACACGGTTTCTTCGACCGCCCTATAAAAGCTGGCCGGCATCTGGCCGACGTCCACTTCAAGCGCGAAGCTGTTGCCCGCTCCTTCCGGACGCGGCTCGACGCGCAAACCGACGGTGGCGAGAAACGGATTGGGCTCCTTGAAGAGGATCTGCAGGCCTTCCCCAGTTCCCACAAGCCTTTCCACTAAGATGACCGTGCTTTCGTCGAACCCAGCCTCGAGGCCGAAATCCGTCAGCAGGGTCGATTGGACGACCTCCTTCTGCACCTCGCCATAGAGCGATACGAAGATGTCGTCGGCATCATCGTTCCGGCGCAGATTGATCAACGGGTCCTGCTCCGCCATCCGGTTCAGCGCCAGCCAGAGGGCAGCCTTGTCGGAGGGCCGCCGGGCAAGGACGCGGGTTTCGAGGCTGGGCGGGGCAAACTGCGGCCGCCCAGCCGCGAGCAGGTCGCCGCCCACCACATCCCCGATGTGTGCGCCGGCAAGGCCGCTTACGCGCGCGATCTGCCCGGCGCGGAAGCTTGCGGCGCCATGAACCCGGCCGGCCTCGAAAACCTCGATCGCGGTCACTCTTTCCGGGCCTTTGGGCAAATCCAGATGTTGCCGCAGCCGGACCGTGCCTGACGTCAGATAGATATAGGTCAGCTTTTCACCGCCCCAGCCGCGTTCGATCTTGAAGATGTTTCCGGCAATCGGCCCGTCCGGATCGAGGCGTCGGCCGGGCAATATCGTCGCGATGGCCGATGTCAGGGCCGGCACGCCGACGCCGGTCGTTGCCGCACCTGCGAAGACCGGATGCACCAGACCACTCGCGACCTGATCGGTCAGGCAGCGTCCAAGCCTGTCCGCCATCAGGCGATCGGGCGCCAAGACGTAGTCGTCCAGCAGCGCCTCGTCATTCTCCGCGAGTACTTCGCAGAGCGGCGTGAAAAGCGGTTCGCATCCGGGAGCCAACGCCTCCACCCGAGCAAGCCTGCTGCCGGCATCGACGACGGAAGACATGGCGATGGGGCGAACGAGCAATTGGCTGGCAAGAGCGTTCAGCACGTCCTCATATTGCGCGCCGAGACGATCGACCTTGTTGACGAAGAAGACGAAGGGAACGCCAAGCCGCCGCAGCGCCCGCACCAGCACCCGTGTCTGGGCTTGCACGCCTTCGACCGCCGAAATGACGACGATTGCGGCATCCAGCAATCCGAGCACCCGCTCGACCTCGGCGATGAAATCCGGGTGACCGGGCGTGTCGATGAGATTGACGGTCCTGTCGCCGATCGCGAACGACACCACCGCGGCCCTGATCGTGATGCCGCGTTGCCGTTCGAGCTCGAGAGTGTCCGTCTGTGTATTACCGGTATCGACGCTGCCGAGCTTGTCGATGACGCCGGCGTCAAAAAGCAGTCTTTCGGTAAGGCTAGTCTTGCCTGCGTCCACATGGGCGAGAATGCCCAGATTCAAAGTGCGCATGAACCACCAACTTCTCAGAATTTCGAATGTGATTTTCGTGAGAAGTGAATCGGCGCATTGGAACCTCTACTCGCTGTAGCTACGGCTGGATGCGTAACCCCCGGTGGTATCCGGAAGACACGGCGCAAACCCTAAGGGCGGATCCGAAGATATGTCAAGCTTGGCTACATCACTGCTTCGAGGCTTGGCCTCTGGAGGACGGGAGAAGAGTTACCCCTCCTCCCGCATCGTCTCCCGCTGGGTGATCAACCGGGCGCTGTGCTGGCCGCTCAGATAGATCCAAAGCCAGCTCCAGGCGACGGAGAAGCGCGAGCGGGTGCCGATCAGGAAGTAGATATGGGCAAGTCCCCAGATCCACCAGGCGAGCCAGCCCTTCAGCTTGATCCGGCCGAAATCGATGATCGCAGCACTCTTGCCGATCGTCGCCAGGCTGCCCTGATGCCAGTAACGGAAAGGCGCCGGGGCCGGTTTGCCCAATATGCGGGCGCGGATGACCTTGGCGACGTAACCGCCCTGCTGCTTGGCGGCGGGCGCAATGCCCGGCACCGGCTTGCCGTCCTCGCGCATGACGGAGGCGGTATCGCCCACGACGAAGACCTCGGGCAGACCGGGCGCGCTCAGATCCTTCTCGACCACGACGCGCCCTGCCCGGTCCGCCGGCACGCCGAGCCATTGCGCAGCCGGCGAGGCGGTGACCCCGGCTGCCCAGACAATCGTCCGGCTGGCAACGAAGGTCTCGCCGATCTTCACGCCGTCGGCGTTGCACTCGGTCACCGGCTTGCCGAGATGGATTTCGACCCCCAGTTTCTCCAGCGCCTTCCGCGCATAGGCCGAAAGCTCCTCGGCGAAGGTCGGCAGCACCCGCGGGCCTGCTTCGACCAGAACGACGCGGGTCTTGCGCGTGTCGATGTTTCGGAATTCCTTGGGCAGCGTGAAATGCGCGAGCTCGGCAATGATGCCGGCCAACTCGACACCGGTCGGCCCCGCCCCGACGATGGTGAAGGTCAACAGCGCATCACGTACGGCAGGGTCGGCCTCCATCTCCGCCTTCTCGAAGGCAAGCAGCACGCGCCGGCGGATCGTCGTCGCATCCTCAAGCGTCTTCAGGCCGGGCGCCACCGGCTCCCATTCGTCATGGCCGAAATAGGCATGCGTCGCCCCGGTCGCCAGCACCAGCGTATCGTAACCAAGAGTCATGCCGTTGCGTAAGGAAACCGTCTTGGCACCGCTGTCGACGCCCGTGACCTCGCCGAGCAGCACCGTCACGTCAGGCCGGTCGGCATAGAGGCGGCGGATCGGCCAGGCGATCTCGGAGGTGGAAAGAATGGTGGTCGCCACCTGATAGAGCAGCGGCTGGAAGAGATGATGATTGCGCCGGTCGACCAGCGTGATCTTGACGCCAGCACCCTTCAACCCGTTGACGAGTTGCAGCCCGCCGAAACCGCCGCCGACAACGACGACATGATGATCGCTCATGACCTACCCCTTTGCGCCATTTCGCTCAAAGCCAATGTGGCCTTCGCCGCGATGGTTGCAACTGCCGTTTCGGCATAGCTCCCCTGCATCCCGGTCGGTGGAGCTGGCTCAATCGGCATACCCAACGGGAATTGCCGTGCCGCCTTTCAGAAGTTCCATCGAGATCGAGGCCGAGACGTCGAAGAGTTCGATCTTGCGCACGATCTGCTTGTAGATCACATCGTAATGCTCGACGCGCGGCAGCACGATCTTCAGGATATAATCGTGGTTGCCGGTCAGCCGGTGCGCTTCGACGATCTCCGGAATGTCGCTGATGATCCGGCGGAAGGTCTCCGTCCATTCGTCGGAATGGTGCGCCGTCTTGACCAGCGCGAAGACAGTTGTCGGCACGCCCATTTTTTCCCGGTCGAGCACGACGATGCGCCGGGCGATATGGCCGCTCTCCTCAAGCCGCTGGATACGCCGCGAGCAGGCCGATATCGAAAGTGCCACGCGCTCGGCAAGATCGGTCACGGATATGCCCGCATCCTTTTGCAGCATGTCCAGAATGCGTCTGTCGCGATCATCAAGCATGTGTCGAACATATACCTCTCGCGTCTTTTTTGCAGGATTTCATAAAATGACGCAAAATCTTATCACATATATGACGCGAGGGACAAACAAAGCAAACACGTCGCGTCGGGATTGCTGCATCATTTTCGAAAGTTCAGAAGCATGGAGAGCATGAAGAGATGGAAACGATCGGCCTTATCGGCGGCATGAGTTTCGAAAGTTCGGCGGTCTATTACCGTGTCGTCAACGAGATGGTGCGTGACCGCAAGGGTGGCCTCGCCTCGGCCGAACTCATCCTGCATTCTGTCAATTTCGAGGAGATCGTCGCGCTTCAGAAGGCCGGCGACTGGGATATGGCCGCCCGTCGCCTCGCCGACGTGGCTCTGCGCCTGCAGATCGCCGGCGCCGGCTGCATCCTGATCTGCACGAACACCATGCATCTGATCGCCGACAAGGTCGCGGAGAAGATCTCCGTACCGCTGATCCACATCATCGACGAGACGGCGAAATCGCTGCATGCGGCCGGCCGCAAGCGCCCGCTGCTGCTTGCTACCCGCTACACGATGGAGCACGGATTCTACAGCGACCGCATGAAGAGCCTTGGTTTTGATATCATGGTGCCTGATGCGAGCGACCGCACGACGGTGCACGATATCATCTTCAACGAACTCTGCGCCGGTAAGGTGCTCGACAGTTCGCGTCAAAAACTGTTCGATGTCATCGCTCGCGCCGTCGACAACGGCGCCGACAGCATCATCCTCGGCTGCACCGAAATCTGCCTGATCCTCGATCCCGACCATTTACCGCTGCCGGGCTTCGACACCACAGCGATCCATGCGCGGGCGGCGGTCGATTTTGCGCTTGGAATGGACGAGGCAGCAGAAGAAGAAGCCGCCTGATATTGCCGCGTTAGTTGACTCAGTCCACTAAATACAGGACAAGATCTCCATCTGGAGATCTTGTCCGGACTGCTGACAAAGTCGGCCAACTCCTCTTTCGTCATGCTCGGGCTTGTCCCGAGCATCTGCAACCAGTGCAGCAGATCCTCGGCACAAGGCCGAGGATGACGCCGAGTGAAGAGGACGGTTCGTCAGCAGTCTGACCAGAATCTCCATTTGGAGATCATCATGTCTAACCTATCGCTCATCGAAACCGCCCGCGATTTCAACCGCTTCTATACGAACTTCCTCGGCCTGCTGAACAAGGCCTATCTCGACACGCCCTTCACGCTGACCGATGCCCGCATCCTCTTCGAGGTCGGCTCGCATGATGGCGTCAGCGCCGCCGCCCTTGTCCGCGACCTGCAGCTCGACCCGGCCTATCTCAGCCGCATCCTCAAGCGTTTCCGCGCCGAGGGGTTGATCGAGACCAGCCCCGATCCGGCCGATCTTCGCAGCCAGGTCATCATTGTCACTGACCAGGGACGCGAGACATTCGAGGAACTCGGCCGGCGCTCCAATGCGCAGATCGCCGCCCGTTTCGACCGCCTAGCGAGCGGCGAGCCGGAGGCGGCCGTCTCCGCCATGTGCACGATCCGCGCCCTGCTCGACCCGGCGGCAAAACCTGCGCCGGCAATCATCCGCGCTCACCGGGCCGGCGATATAGGCTGGATCGTCCAGAGCCAGGGCCGCTTCTATGCCGAGGAATATGGCTGGGATCTTCGCTTCGAGGCGCTGGTCGCCGACGTCGCCGGCAAATTCCTCGCCAATTTCGATCCGGCCAAGGAATATTGCTGGATCGCCGAACGCGGCGGCGTCAATGTCGGCTCGGTGCTGATCACCAATAGCGGCGACGGCGTCGCCAAGCTACGCCTGCTCTATGTCGACAAATCAGCCCGCGGCCTCGGGCTCGGCAAACTGCTGGTCGACGAATGCATCCGCTTCTCCTGGCAGAAAGGCTACCGCGAACTATCGCTCTGGACCAACGACATGCTGGAGACCGCCCGCGCCATCTACGTCAAAACAGGATTCCGCCTTGTCTCCGAGGAGAGACATCGCATGTTCGGCCCCGAGGCGAACGGCCAGAACTGGATGCTCGATCTCTGAATTTGCTGCGTCGCAGAAATTTCACTTGATTTGGAAACGGTCATTCCCTAATTAGGGCGCCATGACCGACGCCATCCTCACATCCGAAGCAAAGACCCGTAGCCGTGGCCGTCCGCGCGAGTTCGATATGGACGCAGCACTCGATGCGGCGCTCCGCGTCTTTTCCGAACGCGGCTACCATGCCACCGCCATCAGCGAATTGACCGAAGCAATGGGCCTTGCTTCGGGGAGCATCTACAAGGCATTCAAGGATAAGCGCGGCATCTTCCTCGCTGCTTTCGCCCATTATCGAAAACTCGGCCGACGACGCCTGGAAGCGATGATCGCGTCTGCGAAGACCGGTCGCGAGAAGGTCTTTCAGATGGTGATGTATTATACCGAGCTTTCCTATGGCGAAGCCGGCCGCAAAGGCTGTCTCGTCGTTGGTGGCGCCAACGACTTCGCCCTGCTTGACGAGGAAGCCGCTGCCCACGTCGTGACCGCCTTTGCCGCGGACGAAAAGCTGATGGCCGATCTCATCCGCATCGGTCAGGCAGACGGCACTATTCCGAAGACGGTAGACCCGGATGCCGCCGCCCTCGCCTTCCTCTGCTTTACCAAGGGCCTACGCGTCATCGGCAAAACAGGACGCAGCAGGGAAGAGATGCTGTCCGCGGCCGAGGCCGCGATGAAGCTCGTGACCTGAAAAGTCCGCACCGTGGACGAGAGAAATACCGGCATTCGGTCAAGGATCGGGTGGCCGCAGCCAGCATGTTTGCATTCATTCCTTCCAATCTTTGAATACCGGAGTTTCCGATGAGCATTTCAGCCACTACGCCGGATGAGGCCATTCCCCGGGCGCTATCCCCCTGGCTCACCTTCCTTTTCGCCGCCGCCTGCGGGCTGGTGGCCGCCAATCTCTATTACGGCCAGCCGCTCGCCGGCCCGATCAGCGCCGATCTCGGCTTCACGCCTGCCGCCACCGGCCTGATCGTCACGCTGACGCAGATCGGCTACGGCCTCGGCCTGCTGCTGATCGTGCCGCTCGGCGATCTCACCGAAAACCGCCGTCTGGTGCTGATGCTGATCGCCGTCTCCGCCGTTGCGCTCATCGGCGCGGCGCTGTCTTCGACGCCCACAACCTTCCTCGTCGCCTCGCTCTCTATCGGTCTTTCATCGGTCGCAGTTCAGGTCCTGGTTCCCTTTGCCGCCAACATGGCGCCTGATGCCACCCGTGGCCAGGTCGTCGGCAACGTCATGAGCGGCCTGCTCTGCGGCATCATGCTCGCCCGCCCCTTCGCAAGCTTCGTCGCCGAGGCCTCTTCCTGGCATGTGGTCTACTACGTCACTGCTGGCGTCATGCTCGTGCTCGCCGTCGTGCTCCGCGCTAACCTGCCGGTCCGCCGGCCGACGACCAGGCTACGCTACGGCGAACTGCTCGCCTCCATGGGCCACCTGGCACTGACCTCGCGGGTGCTGCAGCGCCGGGCGCTCTATCAGGCCGGCATGTTCGGCGCCTTCAGCCTGTTCTGGACGACGACGCCGCTGCTGCTCGCGAGTCCCGCCTTCGGTCTGACACAGAACGGCATCGCCCTCTTCGCGCTTGCCGGTGCAGCTGGCGCCATCGCCTCGCCGATCGCCGGCCGGCTTGCCGATCGCGGGATGACGAAGATCGCCTCGACGCTTGCCATGCTGCTCGGCATGGCCGCCTTCCTGATCAGCCATTTCGCCGGCGACGGCTCGCTTGGCGCTTTGCTGCTCTTGACGGCAGCGGCGATCCTTCTCGATTTCGGCGTGACGACCAATCTCGTCTGCGGCCAGCGCGCCATCTATGCGCTGAACCCGGAACACCGCAGCCGGCTAAACGGCCTGTTCATGGCAACCTTCTTTGCCGGCGGCGCGCTGGGCTCAGCACTCGGCGGCTGGGCCTATGCGACCGGCGGCTGGACGATGACGGCCTGGATCGGCTTCTGCTTCCCGGCGCTGGCCTTCCTGCTGTTCCTGACGGAAGGACGCGGCAAGTAAGAAACCGGGCTATTTGTCGGTGGAATCGAAATGCGAACGGGCGGCGCGAACGGCATCATGGTTCGCTTCCGCCCAGTTCAGAAGCTGCGACAGCGGCTGGTAGAGCGAACGTCCAAGTTCGGTCATCGAATATTCGACGCTCGGCGGCTTGGTCGGGAAGACCTCGCGGTCGATGTAACCATCCCTTTGCAGGTCGCGCAGCGTCTGCGTCAGCATGCGCTGCGAAATATCGGGGATCATCCGCCGCAGCTCGCCAAAGCGATAAGGCCGATCCGCTAGAACCTCGAGCAGCAGCGTCGACCATTTGCCGCCGATCTGCTGCATCATGTCCCTGACCGGGCAATTGCCGAAATCCAGGCCGGCGAGATCGATCTCGCGCCGCGCCCCCGGCATCCTGTTCTTCAGACTGACGACCGCACCGCTCATCTGCTGGTTCCCTTTTGGTAACGTAGAGCCGAAAAACTGCCTCCTTTACATCGCTAAGTCAATTCCTATTCTAGTGTTACTCTCTTTTCGAGACCACCTGCACAACACAGAAGGAAACGACGTATGAGCGAAATCATCCTGGTCACCGGCGCTGCCGGACAGCTCGGCCAGCGTGTCATCCATCACCTCATCGAGACCTACAAGGTCGCCCCCGGCAACATCGTCGCGGCGACGCGCAGCCCCGAAAAGCTCTCCGAACTCGAAAAGAAGGGCGTCGTCACCCGCAAGGCCGATTTCGATGATGCGGCAGGCCTGGAGAAGGCTTTCGCCGGCGTCGACCGGTTGTTGATCATCAGCACCGATGCGCTGGATACTCCCGGCAAACGCCTAGCCCAGCACAAGGGCGCAGTCGCGGCGGCAGTCAAATCAGGTGTCAAGCACATCGCCTACACTTCGATGCCGGGGCCGGACAATTCGCTCGTCACCTTCGCGCCCGATCATCTCGGCAGCGAAAACGCCATCAAGGCAAGCGGCATCGCCCATACGATCATCCGCGATGCCTGGTATCACGACAATTACCTGCACGGCATGCCGCACAACCTGCAGGGCGGCAAATGGTACAGCGCCACGGGCGACGGCAAGATCTCCACCATCTCGCGTGACGACTGCGCCCTGGCGATCGCCGCAGCCCTTGCCTCCGGCACATCCGAGAGCGCCACCTATACGGTGACCGGTACCCAGTCGCTGAACAGCCGGCAGATTGCCGCCATCGTTTCCGACGTCGCCGGCAAGCCGCTCGAAGTGATCGACGTCACCGACGAACAGCTCGGCCAGGGCATGCGCGGCGCCGGACTTCCCGGTTTCGTCGCCGATATGCTGGTTTCTGCCGACGCCAACACCCGCGCCGGCAAGTTCGACATCGTCACCGAAGACTTCACCAAGCTCACCGGCAAACAGCCGCAGCCGCTGAAGGATTTCTTCGTCGAACACAAGGCTACCCTGACCGCCTGAGGTGGTCTGAGACAGCATAAGGCCACCAGGAAAGCTCGCCTCGCACATCATGGGGCGGGCTTTCTTCAATGATCAAACCGCCTGCCCGCAAGCCCGGCAAAAGCGCCGCACCGTTTCCGCCATGCCGTATTCCAGCGCATCGGCGGTCAGGCCATGGCCGATCGAGACCTCGGCAAGCTGGGGAATGCGCTTCACCAGCGCTGGCAGGTTTTCGACCGTCAGATCGTGACCGGCATTGACGGCAAGGCCGATCGCAAGGGCCGCATCCGCCGTCCGACCGAGCGCTTCGAGGATCGGGGCCGCCCGCTCCGGCGCGTCGAAGCAGCCGCCATAGGGACCGGTATAGAGCTCGATCCGATCGGCGCCGACCGCCTTGGCGATCTCAACCGCCTGGGCGTCCCCGTCACCGTCGGCAAATAGCGACACCCGGCACCCCATCGTCTTCAGCCGCGCGACGGCATCGGTCAGGAACGCCTGATGCTTGCGGAAATCCCAGCCGTGATCGGAGGTCGCCTGCGCGGGATCGTCAGGCACCAGCGTCACCTGCTCGGGTGCCGCGCCGGCGCAGAGCTCAAAGAATTCCTCTGTGGGATATCCCTCCATATTGAACTCGGCCTTGGGGAATTCGTCGTCGATCAGGTTGCGGATCACAGGCAGGTCGGAAAAGCGAATGTGCCGCTGGTCGGGGCGCGGATGCACCGTCAGGCCGCTGGCGCCGGAGGCAAGTGCGATCCGCCCGAGCGCTTCGACGCTCGGCCACGGCAGATCGCGCCGGTTGCGCAGCATGGCGATGGCGTTGAGGTTCACGGAGAGCTTGGCGGGCATGGCTGATATCCATCGGTCACGGAAACGGGAGGCTCTGCTTTTAAGCCAAGGACCGCGCGATGACCAACGAGATTCGCAGATGGATGCGATGCCGATCGTTGATGCGCATCGCTGCTGGATGGGGATTCGACCGCACCTGCGTACCGCAAACAGTAATTCTCGCTGTTGTTGAAGACGACCGGCCGATACCGCAATGCAGCGCATGTTTTGCTGCAGCACACCCGAAAACCTCGGCAAATGATGCCGTCACGTTGCTATCCCATTTAAAAGAGATTATTTTTAGCACTTATAAAAAAGATCGTTCACGCATAACGTGGAGATCGTATCGCGTAGTGTACGCCGCGTACTGCTTCTTTCCCAATGAGAAGAACGCCTAGAGGAAACCCCACTCGCCGCGCATGGGAAGCAACTGGCAAAACCGCATGAGGTGCAACAACATGCCCCAGGAGGGTTCATGCCAGACGGTTCCAAACGCCTGTTTGCCACCGCCGGTATCGCTTCGGAGGCCCGGTCGAAATACCGGTTCCTGCCTTCGGCCGCGCTGCCGCCGGATCTACCCGATGGTCCGGTGCCCATTGCCGACATGGCAAACGCATTCGGCGTCACGCACAGGACACTGCATTTCTATGAAGAGAAAGGGTTGATTTCAGCCAACCGCATCGGCCTGATGCGGGTCTACGGCCAGGACGACGTGATGCGCATGGCCGTCATTACAGTCTGCCGCGAAACCGGCATGCCGATCGCCGTCATCCAGGAACTGATGGACGAACTCCGCAACGCCGATTCGCAGGAAACGGCCGAGGCGATGTTCCGCGAGGCCCTGCAGGTGCGCAAACGCGAACTGACGGCCGAGATGTCGACCCTGCACCGCCAGCTCCAGCAGGTCGGCGACCTCCTGGATTTCGACGGCAGCATCGAGGAGCCGCCGTTAAACGACAATCAGGACAGTGCAAGCCTGACCCCGCAGGAGCGGCGTTGCCTGGAACTGATGGCCGAGGGTTATTCCACCCAGAGAATCGCCCGGGCACTCGACCTGAAGCATGACGAAACCCGTGACCTGGAGGCCGGAATTATCCTGAAATTTCGCGCCAACAACCGGTTCCAGGCCATCGCCAAGGCAGTTCTGCTCGGTATTGTACAGGCTTAACGCCACTCACGAGCCCCCGCCTAAGACACGGCCGCCACCGTTTCTTCCTCGCCAGTCCAAATCGGAATGCGACCTGGTCGTAGGTGCGACTGGAATTAGCGGACGATTGTCAGCGTCTCCGCCGCGCGCGTGATCGCGGTATAGAGCCAGCGTTCCCGCGTATCGCGAAATGCCCAGCTCTCGTCGAAGAGCACGACATCATTCCATTGCGAACCCTGCGCCTTGTGAACGGTCAGCGCATAGCCGTAGTCGAACTCATCGTAGCGTTTGCGGGTGTTCCAGGGAATCTCGCCCTCGACATCCTCGAAGGCCTGCTTCAGCAGCTTGATCTTGGCTGCTCCCCGGTCCATGTCGTCGTCTTCGGGGCGGACGAGCAGATTGATGCCGGGCTTCGTCGTTTCCTTGGATGAGGTCATCACCTGCCAGAGCGAACCGTTGAGCAGGCCCTTGGCCGGATCGTTCCTGAGGCAGACGAGCTTGTCGCCGGTCTGCGGATAATCGGCATTGAAGCCTTTCAGCTCGCGCAGGCGCTGATTGTAGCGCCGCCGCGTCCTATTGGTGCCGACGAGCACCTGATCGGCATCGAGCACCAGCTGCTGCGTCACCTCGTTCTTCGAGATCACCTTGGCCGTGCCGTAATCGCCGTACATCACCTCATTGCCTTCGCGCACCTGCATGGCGAGCTTGATGATCGGATTGTCGCGCGCCTGCCGGTGGATATCGGTGAGCAGGTAGTCCGGATCCTGATTGGTGAAGTAGCCGCCGCCGGTGACCGGCGGCAACTGGCCGGGATCGCCGAGCACCAGGATCGGCGTGCCGAAACTCATCAGATCCTTGCCGAGCGCCTCGTCCACCATCGAGCATTCGTCGACGATGATCAGCGCCGCCTTCGCGACCGGGCTTTGCCGGTTGATCGAAAACATCGGCGCGATCGAGGTCTTGCCTGTTTCCTCGTCTTCCACCGCCTCCTCGCCGCGCGGCCGATAGATCAGCGAATGGATCGTCCGGGCGTTAGAGGCGCCGCGCGAGCGCAACACCTGCGCCGCCTTGCCGGTGAAGGCGGCAAACAGCACGTCGCCATCGACATTTTCGGCGAAATGCTTGGCAAGCGTCGTCTTTCCCGTTCCGGCATAGCCGAACAGGCGAAAGAGCGGCGAGCGCCCTTCCTTCAGCCATTTCGAAACAGCCTTCAGGGCTTCATCTTGTTGCGGCGCAAATTGCATGATCGCAGGACTTGGCAGGATTCGCGGGCTTTAGGCAAGGCGGAAAACGGCAAATCGCCCGGCCGGACGATCATCAGTTCCACTGCCGGTCCGCGCCGCTGGCGCACATCGACGGGTCCTGCCCCATAGCCTCGGTGAGAAAATCCAGAACCGTCTTGACGCGCAGCGGCATGTTGCGCCGCGAGGGATAGACGACGGTAACCGGCAGCCGGCTCGGCTGGAAATCCTTCATCACGGGGACCAGCCGGCCGGCGGCGATATCGGGCATCGCGATGATGTGCGAAAGCACCGCAAGACCCGCTCCAGCAAGGGCTGCCCGGTGAATGGCGACGGCATTGCAGGCGGTCAGCCGCGGCGAGATCCGGACCGATATGTCTTCCGAACCGTTTGAGAAGGACCAGGTATTGGCCTCGCCTGCCCTGTTGTAGCACAGGCATTCGTGGTCCTTGATCTCCTTCGGTGCGCGGGGAGCCGCCCTGCGCGCGAGATAGGCGGGAGATGCAATGAGGAACGCGGTCGTCCAGCCGATCCGCCGGCAGACGAGGCTGCTGTCGGCGACCTGGCCCAAGCGTACTTCGAGATCCAGGCGCTCCTCGATCATATCCGAGCTCTGCTCCCTGAAGATGAGTTCGACCGCGAGCTTCGGATGGGCGGCAAGAAGATCGCCGAGCCGCTCGCTGAGATAGAGGCCGAGTGGTGCTGGAACGCTGAGCCTGACCTTTCCCGAGGCCATGGCTCCGTCCGATCCGGCCGCATCGCCAAGCTCCTCAACCGCTTCGAGAATCCGCAGCGCCATCGGCAGCATCCGCTCCCCTTCTGCCGTCAGCGACAGGCCGCTCGTCGTGCGATGCAGGAGGCGGGTGTTGAAATGGCCTTCGAGGGCTGCGACCTGTCGCGAGACCGCCGGCTGCGTCACGTCGAGATCGTGCGCCGCCGCCGAGAACGAACCCGTCTCCACGACGCGCTGAAAGGTCCGCAATGCCGAAACGATATCCATCCCCCTGCCCCTCATACTTTTGTGCATAGGCCTTATGCAGCCAGACTAAGCGAGAATGGCTTTACAGTCCAGCAATTAAGGATATATTATATCCATAAGGATATTTAATATCCTTAATTGAAAGAGAGAGAGAGAGAGAGAGAGAGAGACATGACCCAGCGACTGAACTACGCCCAGCAGTCCCCCGAGCTTTTCAAGAAATTCATGGAATTCAGCATGGCGCTGAAAAGCAGCGTGATCGACGAGAAGCTGCAGGCCCTCGTCGAGATCCGCGCCTCGCAGATCAATGGATGCGGCTTTTGCCTCGATATGCATGTGAAGCAGGCCAAGATCCACGGCGAGACGGAACTGCGGCTCTACCACGTCGCCATCTGGCGGGAATCGAACCTGTTCATCCCCCGGGAGCGCGCAGCCCTTGCCTGGACCGAAGCACTGACCAAGCTTCCCGAGGGCGGCATTCCCGACGAGATTTACGAACGGGTGCGCGGCCAGCTTTCCGAGAAGGAAATCTCGGATCTGACTTTCGTCGTCATGGCGATCAACGCCTGGAACCGCGTCAATGTCGGCTTCAAGACCGTGCCCGGCACGGCCGACAAGGCCTACGGCCTCGATAAGGCTGGCCTGAACTAAACCGCGCAATTCATTGAGAAGATTCACCTTTGACGCTGCCGCACCACGGCAGCGAACGGAGATCCATTATGAAAATCGTTGTCATCGGCGGAACCGGCCTTATCGGTTCGAAGACTGTCGAACGCCTGCGCAAACGCGGCCATGAGGTGATCGCCGCCTCGCCGAACTCCGGCGTCAACACGATCACGGGAGAAGGGCTGACGGAGGCGCTCTCGGGCGCCGAAGTCGTGCTCGACCTCGCCAACTCGCCGTCCTTCGAGGATAAGGCCGTGCTCGAATTTTTCGAGACCTCGGGCCGCAATCTTCTCGCCACCGAAAAACTCGCCGGCGTCAAGCACCATATCGCCCTCTCCGTCGTCGGCACCGAGCGTCTGCAGGAAAGCGGCTATTTCCGCGGCAAGCTTGCCCAGGAAAAACTGATCAAGGCATCGGGAATTCCCTACACCATCGTCCATTCGACGCAGTTCATGGAATTCCTCGGTGGCATCGCCCAATCGGGAACGGTCGGCCAGACGGTCCACCTGTCGCCGGCCTATGTGCAGCCGATTGCTTCCGACGACGTGGCGGACGCCATGGCGGACGTGGCCCTCTCTGCTCCCGCCAACGCGACGCTCGAGATCGCTGGTCCGGAACGGGCGCGCCTCAGCGAGCTCGTCGCCCGCTATCTGAAGGCCATCAAAGACCCGCGCACCACCGAGGCTGATGTCGAGGCGAGATATTTCGGCGCAAGACTGAACGACCAGTCGCTCGTTTCCGACGACAATCCGCGACTTGGTTCGATCACCTTCGAGCAGTGGTTCGCAAAGTCCGCCCAGCCGACATGATTGACGTGCCCTCAAGACGCGACCGCTCGGGCGCGTCTTCCCCCGACCCAGCAACCATGGAGATTCCGATGATCAGAACATTTTTCCTCGCCGCCGCCCTCGCCTTTCCGGCGGCCACCGGCGTCAGCGCCCATGACAGCAGCGAGTCTGCGAAAGTGACACTCGTCTATGAGCACGAGCTTCCGAACGTGCCGGGTAAGAGCATCAAGGGCGTGCTGGTCGAATACGGCCCGGGCGGCTTCTCCGAAGGCCACACCCATCCCGACACCGCCTTCATCTACGCCACCGTGCTCGAAGGTGCGATCCGCAGCCAGGTCAATGACGGCCCGGTCAAGGTCTATCATGCCGGAGAGAGCTTCTCCGAAATGCCGGGCGACCGTCATGGCGTCAGCGCCAACGGCAGCGAGACCAAGCCCGCCCGCCTGCTCGCCGTCTTCGTCGTCGACACCAACCAGAAAGAGCTGACCTACCCGCTCAAGAAGTGATGATCCGCATTACAGCGCCGCGCGTCCTTCAGACGCGCAAAGGACGCTGTAACACTTTGAATCTACGCATCGTGCTTTCCGAAAATCGGTTCCGATTTTCGGGCCGATGCGATACCGCCTGCGCAGGCCTGATGCTTGCGCGGGCGACCGAGATGCTGAATCATGTGCGGCCTGCACCCCGGAGACAGAGAGATGATTGACGACGCCCTCTTCGGCAAACCTCTGATATCCCTGATAACAGTCGGATTCGCCGGTATCGTCGTCTGGCATCTGCTCTCCCGTCATCGGCCGACGACGCGGCTGGTGGTACAGATCCTCTTCTTTGCAGTAATGACGCTGATCCTCGTAGGGAGCGGCATCGAACCCCACCGGTTTCAAGGATATGAGTCCGAGGATCCGCGGGCCCTGCTCGTCATCGTCGCAAAAACGCTCTGGTGGATCCATCTGGCATGGGCCGTCATCGGTTTCATCAGGCTCTATCTGGTGCTGGAGGGCAGTCCACGAGAGGCTCGCCTGCTCCAGGATCTGGTTATCGGCGTCGTCTATATCGGCATGGCCCTCTCGGTTCTGGCCTTCGTCTTCGGCGTGCCGATCGGAACCCTCGTCGCGACCTCGGGCGTGGTCGCCATCATTCTCGGCCTGGCGCTACAGAACACGCTCGCTGACGTCTTCTCCGGCATCGCCCTGACACTCGGACGGCCATACATCATCGGCGACTGGATCCTTCTCAGCGACGGCACGGAGGGCCGCGTCGTCGAAAGCAACTGGCGCGCGACACACATCCTGACCAGCGCAAACAATGTCGTCGTTCTGCCGAACAGTTTTCTGGCAAAGCTCGGCCTGACGAATGTCAGCCGGCCGGACGAGAGCCATCTCCTGGTCCTCACCATCCGCATCGCCCCGACGCGGATGCCGGCATCGGTCCGGCAAATCATGGCAACGGCGCTTGCGAGCTGCAATTCGATCGTGCGCGAGCCGCCGCCGGTCGTGGCACTGAAGGGGCTGGATGCCACGGCGCTGGAGGTCGAGCTGTGGTTCCGAGTGACGAGCCCGAGCCAGCGTGTGACGGCGCGAAACGAGGTGCTCGATCTCGTCTATCGTCACTGCAAATCCGCCGGCCTGCTGCTGGCCATTCCGCCGTCGGCGACGGTGCTGACCGCCGATCTGCCGACGGAAGAAAGCGCAAAGCCGCCGAGCGTAACGCCGCTTGCCCTGATCGAGGCCATTCCGGTCTTTACGACGCTGACATCAGATGAAAAGCGCAGGCTCGCCGAAACCGCGACTGTCCGGGAGTTCCGCAAGGGCGATGTGATCGTGCGGGAGGACGAAATGCTCCCCTCACTGATGATGGTGCGCGCCGGCATCATCGCGGCGCGGAACGCAGGCGAGGAACGCGGACGGCTCGCGCCGGGCGACTTTTTTGGAGAGACCGGACTGCTCGCCGGCATGCAGGAAGTCTGCACCCTGGAGGCTCTCACCCCCGTGACCGCCTATGAGATCGATCAGGAGGCCTTCGCGCCGCTGCTAAGCGAACGCCCGGCGCTGGCGGAAGAAATCGCCGACCACCTCGCCAGCCGCGCCGAGCGCTTCCGCAACGGCGCCTCCTTGCCCCCGGAACATGCCCGCAGCGCCCATGCCATCCTGAAGACCATCAGGACCATCTTCAAGGCATAGCGATCGGCACCCCGCTCAGCCAGCGCGCTTGAGCACCCATTCGAACGTCCTCCGCCAAATGTCGGCCGGCACTTCCTCGGACAAGGTGCCGACCAGGTCGGAAAGCCGGACGCGCCTCAGCGTATCCCGCCAGGCCTCGTCGGCCTCCCACATGATGCGCGCGACCGCGCATGGCTTGCTGTCGCAATATCCTTCCGGCCGGCAGGGATTGTTCGCCCGGATGTTCGTACAGGTGAAGCTGCGGGCCTTCCCCTCGACCGCCTCGACGATCTCGAGAAAATTGATATCCGAGGGGGTCTTGGCAAGCCTGTAGCCGCCACTCGGACCGAGCGTAGTCTCGACCAGCGATGCCTGCGAAAGGCTCTGCAGTGCTTTGGAGAGATATTCCTTCGGCAGACCATGAAGCTCGGCGAGCGCCTTGGTGGAAAGATACCTGCCCTCTGGCAGGCCCGCGAGAATGGCGCAGCAGTGAAGCGCCCATTCGACCTGGCTTTTCAGGATCATTCAGCAACTCGTTGGATGGCTGGCTCTGCCGTTGGAATTAAGGATATATCATATCCGAAAACCGACACGATGTAAATGAGCTGCAAAAGCAGCGTGTTGTTGCCTGAACGGCGATGCGGGCTCCGATCTCCCCTCAGCCCCCGTTCTCGTCCTCTCCCCGCGCCTGCTCATTTTCAATTCCGGCGATCAGCTTGCGCAGCAGCACAGCGAGCGCCTCGCGCTCCTTTCCGTCAAGAGCCTGCAGAAACGAAGCTTCGCTCGCCATGTCTGTGCGGAAGGCCTTTTCGGCGAGTGCCGCACCCGCCTCGCTCAATGCCACCAGCACACTGCGTCCATCGCGTGGTGATTTCTCCCGGCGGATCAGTCCCGCCTTCTCCAGCCGGTCAAGCCTGTGGGTCAGGCCTCCCGAGGAGATCATCAGCGCCGAATACATCTCCGTCGGGGTCATCAGGTAAGGCGGTCCGGAACGGCGAAGCGTTGCGATCACGTCGAATTCGCCGCGGTCGAGGCCAAAATCGGCAAATGTCGCCTCGATGCTGGGACGCACCAGGTTCGACAGCCGGAAGGCCCGCCCCAGGATTGCCATCGGCTCGGTGTCGACGTCGGGCAGTTCCAGCGCCCATTGCCCGCGCAGCCGGTCGACATGATCCTCGCAGGAGTCGTCTCCTTTAGTTCCATTCGTCATTTTCTGCCTCATATGCCACCACAGCCGAGACATACACCTTCCATCTGCATCAAGGAAGATATCTTGACGGGAAGATAGTTTTGGGAATATATCTTCTCACGAAGATAGTTTTGCGATTGCAGGTAGCACCAGCAGGAGACAAGTGATGTTCAGGATTCTTCGCCACCAGGAACCGCGACCCGATCAGGCCCGTACGGTCCGCTTCGAAGGCCGCGATCATGGCGGCGAGATATCGCTTTTTCTGGTCGACAATGAGCCCGGCCAAGGGCCTGACCTGCATGTCCACCCCTATTCCGAAACGTGGGCCGTCAGGAAAGGCGAAGCCGAATTCACCGTGGGCGACGCCAAGACCCGCGCCTTTCCCGGCGATATCCTCGTCGTGGCCGCCAACATTCCCCACCGCTTCGAGAATGTCGGCACCGGACGGCTCGAAGTCGTCTGCATTCATGCCAGCGACACGATCGTACAGGAGTTTGTGTGAGGCGAAGCCGCCTGGAAGGCAAAGCTCAGAAGACAAGGAAGAGGAGAGAACTGCAATGCCCAAGATGATCTTCGTCAACCTGCCGGTGAAAGACCTTGCCGCTGCGACTCGTTTCTACGAAGCGATCGGCTGCAGCAAGAACGAACAGTTCAGCGATCACCAGGCGTCGAACATGGTTTGGTCCGACGCCATCTTCTTCCATCTGCTGACGCGCGATTTCTTCGCGACCTTCACGCCGAAGCCCGTTGCCGAAGCGCAGAAGGCGAGCGAAATGCTGATCGCCCTGACGATGGACAGCCGTGAAGAGGTGGACGCTATCGTCGAGGCAGCAGCCGCCGCCGGCGGCAAAGCCGATCCGCGCGCGCCGACGGACATGGGCTGGCTCTACAACCGTGCCTTCGAAGATCCCGATGGCCATATATTCGAAGCGGTCTGGGTCGACATGGCGGCGGCGACCGCCACCGGAGAATAGCGGCAAGGCGTGCGCGGACGAAACGAGCTTCGGCCCACCTTGCCCGCCATGAAAACTTTTGGTGCGCCTGGAATAAAACCACCGCGCCTCGTGTCTCATCTCAGGTATCGCAAGATTGCGTGCCCAATCTGAGGAGAGACATCATGAAATCCGTGAAATTCCTGTCCGTCGTGGTGGCCGTCGCCCTTGCCGCGACCGCTGCTTTCGCCGCTGCTCCCGTCAAGGAAGTCGACTCCGCCAAGGGCAAGGTTCTTGCCGGCGAAAACGGCATGACGCTCTACACCTTCAAGAAGGACGTCAAGGGCGTTTCCAACTGCAACGACGATTGCGCCAAGAACTGGCCGCCGCTGATGGCCGCTGGCGATGCCAAGGCTGATGGTGCATATTCGATCGTCGATCGCAAGGATGGCACGAAGCAATGGGCCAAGGACGGCATGCCGCTCTATTTCTGGGTCAAGGACACGAAAGCCGGCGACATCACCGGCGATGGCGTCGGCGGCAACTGGGACCTCGCCAAGCCTTGATCGCGAAGACCCCGATCACAAGCGAGTTGCCGGCGTGAAAACACCCGCACCCGAAACCTTCGAGGGCCAGATCCTGGCCCTCCTGCCCGCGCTCAGGCGCTATTCGCGTAGCCTGACGCGCTCGGATGCCGATGGCGAGGACCTGCTCCAGGATTGCGTCGAAAAGGTTCTCACGCGCCGCGGCCAATGGCGCGGCCTCAACCTGCGCGGCTGGGTCCTGACCATCATGACCAATCTCTACCGCAACGGCCGGCGCGGCAAGGCGCGCGACAGCCTCGTCGAACTCGACGCAGCAGTTGATCTGGCCGCGCCTGAAGTGCCGGCCGATCCGCAGGAGCGCGCGCGGCTGGACAATGCGCTGAACAGCCTTTCGGAGGAATACCGCGCCGTGCTGATGCTTGTCGTTATTGAGGGATACACCTACAGCGAGGTCGCAGCCGCTCTCGATATCCCCATCGGCACCGTCATGTCCCGCCTGTCGCGCGCCCGCCAGCGTGTCGCCGAGCGGCTGAAAGCCGACAATATCATTACGCTCCGGAGACCGAAATGAACGACACCAACCCGAGCGTAACCGAAGCCGACCTCCACGCCTATGCCGACGGCCAGCTGCCGGAAACCGCACGCGCCCGCATCGATGCCTTCCTGGCAGACAATCCCGACGAGGCGGCGATGGTCGCCGAATGGCAGGCGCAGAATACAGGCATCCGATCGCTGTTTGCAGGCTATGAAAAAACAAAGGAAACCGACGCTCTCCTGGTTTCGCCGCCGCGCGGCAGCTCTTCCGGGCGGAAACGCGCCGCGATCGCCGCAGCCGCCCTCCTCGTCTTCGCGCTCGGCGCCGTCAGCGGTCATTATGGTCCGGCCTTTCTGGAAAAACCGGAGTTGCAGCTTGCCGCCTCAGAGACCCTGCCGAAACAGGCTGAGACCGCCTTCATGGTCTATGCCGCTGAGGTTCGCCACCCCGTCGAAGTCTTCGCCAACGAGGAGGCCCATCTCGCCACTTGGCTCGGCAAACGCCTGGCGATAGAGAATCTCAAGATCCCGAATTTGCAGTCGCTCGGCTTCAAGTTGGTCGGCGGTCGCTTGTTGCCGGTCGATGGCAGGCCGGGCGCCATGTTCATGTACGAAAACCAGGCCGGCGAGCGACTGACCGTCCTGGTCGGCCGCAACACGGAAAACCGCACGACGAGTTTCCGCTTCGCCTCATCCGACAATCTCGAGACCTTCTACTGGATCGACGGCGAACTTGGCTACGCCGTCACCGGCGAAATCTCCCGCGAGACGCTGCGGGAGGTGGCCGAGGAGTGCTACCGACAATTCCCGTCGTGAGGATCAGCGCGAGGGATCGTTGCTTAGCTCGATCGGCCGTCCGTGCGGCGTCGCTTCTGCCGCCCGCTGCCAGCTCTGCTGCAGCGCCAGGATCGTTTCCGCATCGGCGATGCCGTTGTCGACGATGAGGTTGGAGAGTGCCGCCACCCAGCAGTCAAAATAGTCGCTGCCATCTTCGGCCCGGCCAGGCTTGTGCAATTGCGCGGAAAGCGTTTCAGCCCATTCGCTCCAGCTGAACAGGCCGTTTGCGTGCAGATGCACGGTCATGGCAAAAGCTTCGGCCGCCCAAGGCTCGGGGAAAACCGGCTCGCCCTCCGGCGATCTCGGCAGCCCGGACGATTGCGTCAGCGGCGATATCTCAAGCCGGCGCAAGATAGCTCTCCCAGGCATCGATCGACACGGTCAGCGTGGGATCGGCATCTCCGCCCCAAATCTCCGCGCCGTCGAAAACGACCGTATAGAGCCATTGCGGGTTTTCGCCCTTGCCATGCGCGTTGTCGTCAGGAAAGACGAAGGAGCCCTGCACCGCCTCGACCATTCCGGTCCTGGCGCGGGCATAACGCGGCAGGCGCGTATGTGTGACCGGATTGAAATTCTTGGTCTTCACTGTCTCACCGACCACGAAGAGCGGCGCGGTCTCGACAGGACGATCGCAAGGGCCGCCTTTCGCCAGAACGCCGGGCACCATGTCCGCCTTCAGCACGCGTTTTGGAACCGCTCCCGCCTGCTGCGCATGGCCGGACAGCAATTCCGCGCGCGTCGCAAAGCCGTGCCGTTCAAGCAGCATATCGATGCCGCGGATCCAGATTTCGTAGTAGCTGGCAGCGAGATAATCGGCCGGCGGAATATTCTCGCGCGCATGCCGGCTTTCGTCGATCGTCCATGCGCCGAAAGCGCCGCAGGAAAGTGTGATGCCGAGCGCCCGCTTTTCCCATTCGGCATGGAAATAGGGCTCGTTCTGTTCGGGCGCAACAGGTCCGAGGCCCATCTGCCCACCGAGATCGTGCGGTCCGTTCATGTGGCGCTCTCCGGCCTGCGGGCAACCGCCGTGCCGATCATCGCATCGCGGCTGACGAGGCCGGCGAGCACCTGCTCGTCCATTCCGTCGGTCCCTTCGGGCCGTTCGGGAATGACGAGGTAACGCAGCTCCGCCGTCGAATCCCAGACGCGGATTTTCTTGTCCTCCGGCAGCCTCAGACCGAATTCGGCCAGCACGCCGCGCGGATCGATGACGGCGCGCGAACGATAAGCCGGCGCCTTGTACCAGACCGGCGGCAGGCCGAGCACCGACCAAGGATAACAGGAGCAGAGCGTGCAGACGACGAGGTTATGGGTCTCGGCCGTATTGAAGACGGCGCGCATGTGCTCGCCCTGCCGGCCGGTATAACCGAGGCTGTTGATGGCCGCCGTCGCATCGCGCCTCAGCCAGTCGGCAAAATCGGCATCGCTCCAGGCCTTGGCGACGACATGCGCGCCGTTCCTCGGTCCCACCTTCGTCTCGTAGGTCTCGACGATCGCATCGATCGCCGCCGGATCAATCAGCCCCTTCTCCGTCAGCAGCGTTTCCAGCGCCTTCACGCGCGCCTGCATGTCGGAATAATGATTGTCGTGACCATGCCCGTGGGCGTGCTCATCTCCGTGAGCATGGTCGTCCTCATGGTCGTGCAAGGCGAAGCCCTCCCGAAACTGCTCGCTATTTCTAACATATGCCGCAGGCCCGCCAAGCCCTTCTATGTCTCATGCGCTTTTCCGCTAATCTCCTGTCATGAACATTCTGATTCTCGGCGCAACCGGCTTCATAGGCTCCGTCGTCGCGGCCCGGCTCGTTGCCGACGGCCACGCCGTGACCGGCCTCGGCCGCAATCCCGCGCGCGCGCGCCTGAAACAGCAGGCGATCGACTGGCAGCGCGCAGATCTCTCGCGCATGACGAAACCAGCGGATTGGGACGAGATCCTCAAGGACCAGCATGTCGTCGTCAATTGCGCCGGCGCCCTGCAGGATGGCCTGTCGGATGATCTGTCGGCCACCCAGGCAGAGGCGATGTTGGCGCTCTATTCCGCAGCAAGACGTTCGTCGCGCCCGCTCATCGTGCAGATATCCGCAAGGACGGCGGGAGCCGCTGGCAATCTTCCCTTCCTCGCCACCAAGCGGCGGGCCGACGAGACGCTGGCGGCAAGCGGCCTGCCTTACCTCATCCTGCGCCCTGCCCTCGTTCTCGGCCGCAATGCCCATGGCGGTTCGGCGCTGCTGCGGGCGCTTGCCGCCTTTCCCCTGGTGCTGCCACTGGTTCATGCCGAAAATCCGGTCGAAACGCTTTCGGTGGACGATGTGGCGGAAGCCGTGTCGCGGGCGGTCTCTGGTGGCATCTCCGGCGATATCGATCTTGCCGCCAACGAAGTTCTGACGCTCGCCGATCTCGTCCGCCTTCACCGCCAGTGGCTCGGCCTTCCGCCCGCCCGCGCGTTCCCTGTTCCCGGCTGGCTTGCCAGGCCGGTGACGTGGCTGGCCGATTTGTCAGGTCTACTCGGCTGGCGTTCGCCGCTGCGCTCGACGGCGATGACAGTGATGTCGGAAGGCGTGCGGAGCTCGAAGGCAATGAGCGACCTTGCTGCGACATCCGCGGCGTCGACGCTCGCGGCCAAACCCTCCGGCGTACAGGATCTCTGGTTTGCCAGGCTCTACCTTCTGAAACCGTTCGTCATATCGGGCCTATCCGTTTTCTGGCTGCTCTCAGGTTTGATCCCGCTGCTGGCGCTGGAGAAAACGTCAGCTCACTTCCTGCCGTTCATGCCGGAGGCCGCAGCAACGGCGCTGACGCTTGTAACCTGCCTGATCGACATCGCTCTCGGCGCCGCCGTCCTCCTTCGCCCGCTGGCGAAACGCGCCCTTCTCGGCATGCTGGCCGTGTCGTTCGCCTACCTTGCCGGCGCCAGCCTGCTCGAACCCGCACTCTGGCTCGATCCGCTCGGTCCCCTCGTCAAGGTACTGCCATCGATCCTGCTGACGCTCACCGCACTTGCCATCCTGGATGAACGCTGATGCTTGAGGAATGGCTGCTGCTTGCCCATGTCATCGGCGCAACAGTGCTCTTCGGCACCGGCGCCGGTATCGCCTTCTTCATGGTGATGGCGCACCGGACACGCGATCCCCGTCTAATCGCTCATGTCGCCAGCACGGTTGTCATCGCCGACACCCTCTTCACCGCCACCGCAGCCATTCTCCAGCCGGTGACCGGCTATCTGCTGGCCCGGTCGATCGGTTGGGAACTGTCGGAGGGATGGATTGCGCTGTCGCTGCTGCTCTATATCGTGACAGGGCTGTTCTGGCTGCCGGTCGTCTGGATCCAGATCCGGCTGCGCGATCTTGCCCGCGCCGCAGCAGCGGCGGGAAAAGCCCTGCCGCCGGCCTATTTCAGCCTCTACCGTATCTGGTTCGCCTGCGGTTTTCCGGCCTTCTTCGCCGTCATCGGCATTCTCTGGCTGATGCTCATGAAGCCGGCGATCACTCTATTTTAGCATCGGCCAGAGGCTTAGCACCAACAGCACCGCCATGCTGATATTGAACCATTTCAGCCGCACCGGATCGGAAAGCCATTCCCTGAGCGCCGAGCCGAAGCCGGCCCAGGTCGAGACGCTGGGCACATTGACTGCCGCAAAAGCGAGCCCCACGATCAGCACGCTCACCAGATAGAGTTGCGGATTGGTGTAGGTCGCCATCGCGGTGACCGCCATCACCCAGGCTTTCGGGTTGACCCACTGGAAGGCGGCGGCCGCCAAGAAGGACATCGGCTCGACGCCGCTCCTGCCTTCGCTGAGCGAGCGCGACGAGGCGATCTTCCAGGCGATCCAGAGGAGATAGGCGCCGCCTGCAAACTTCAGCGCCGTGTAGACCATAGGCACCGTGTGCAGCAGCGCGCCGAGCCCAAGGCCGACGCCGATCAGCAGCGAGAAGAAACCGACGCCGATGCCGAACATATGCGGGATCGTCCTGCGGAAGCCGAAATTCACGCCCGATGCGAAGAGCATCATATTGTTCGGTCCCGGCGTGATCGAGGTCGTGAAGGCGAAGAGAACGAGGGCGAGAAATGTATCCAGCGGCATGCGACCTCCCGAAGCCAGCTTTTCTGCGGCCCGTTTATTTAGGTCAGCATAACTGTCCTAAACCGCCGCTGCCATTACATCATTGTCATGGTGACAGGATTACTTGAAAGATGGCGACGCGGCCCAATCTCCTGTCGAAGGGACAGAAACCATGCAGGACGACCCGATTCCATCGATCACATTCCTTGATGGCACTGAGGTGCCGGCCCTCGGCCAGGGCACCTGGGCCATGGGCGAGGATGCCGGCCATGCCAGGGCCGAAATCGAAAGCCTCAAGGCCGGCATCGATCTCGGCATGACGCTGATCGACACCGCCGAAATGTATGGAGACGGTGGCGCCGAAGAGATCGTTGGCCAGGCGATCAGCGGCCGGCGCGACGAGGTCTTCATCGTCAGCAAGGTCTATCCCTGGAATGCCAGCCTGAAAGGCACGATCGAGGCCTGCGAGCGTAGTCTCGAACGGCTCCGCACCGACCGCATCGATCTCTATCTGCTGCACTGGCGCGGCAATTATCCGCTCGCGGAAACCGTCGCGGCCTTCGAAACACTGAAGGCATCCGGCAAGATCGGCGCCTGGGGCGTCTCCAACTTCGACACCGACGACATGGAAGAACTGCTCGGAGTGCCCGACGGCGCCAATGTCGCGGCCAATCAGGTACTCTACAATCTCTCCCGCCGCGGCATCGAATTCGACCTGCTGCCCTGGTGCCAGAGCCGCAAGATCCCCGTCATGGCCTATTCGCCAATCGAGCAGGGCCACATCCTGCACAATCCCGAACTGATCCGCATCGCCAAGGCCTATCAGGCGACACCGGCCCAGCTGGCGCTCGCCTTCCTGCTCGAACGCGACGGCGTCATCGTCATTCCGAAGACCTCGAATGCCGAACGCGCCGCGGAAAACCGCGACTGCATCTCGCTCGACATCACCGACGACGACTGGGATGCCCTCGACGCTGCCTTTCCGCCGCCCACAAAGAAAAAGCCGCTGGAGATGCTTTGACCTTCAGCGGCTTTCCCATTTATTGCAGCATCGGGCTTAGATGCCCGGGCTGTATTTCTGCATGCCCGGGCTGTAATCTTACATGCCCGGGCTGTGATGTTACATGCCCGGGCTGTGATATTTACATGCCCTGCACGCCGCGGTTCATCGCCGCAATGCCGGTACGGCACACCTCGATGAGGCCGAGCGGCTTCATGATCGCCACAAACTGATCAATCTTCGACGATTTGCCGGTGATCTCCAGAATGAAGTGACCGATGGTCGCATCCACTACCTTGGCATGAAAAGCATCGGCAAGGCGCAGGGTCTCGGCGCGCATCTCGCCCTCGCCGATCACCTTGATCAGCGCCACTTCGCGCTCGATCGGCCGGTCCTGGCCGAGTTCGCGGGCGCGCACCGTCAGGTCGACGACGCGATGCACCGGCACGATGCGCTCCAGCTGCGCCTTGATCTGCTCCAGCACCTGCGGCGTACCGCGTGTGACGACGGTGATGCGGGAAAGATGCGCCTGATGCTCGGTCTCGGAGACCGTCAGGCTCTCGATATTGTAGCCGCGGCCGGAGAACAGACCGATGACCCGGGCAAGAACGCCCGGTTCGTTGTCGACAAGAACCGAAAGCGTGTGGCTTTCGACCGCCGCCGTTTCCGGCGAGATGAAGTAAGCGGAGCCCGTGGGCTGTAGGTGTGCGTTCATGGCGATGTTTCCTCTTCCCTTTTTAGACGAGCGCGCGGCCCTTGGCGTCGATCGCATTGGCGACCGCTTCGTCGGTGGCTTCGTCCGGCAACAGCATTTCGTTATGGGCCTTGCCCGAGGGGATCATCGGGAAGCAATTGGCGAGATTGGCGACGCGGCAATCGAAGATGACAGGCTTTCTGACCTCGATCATCTCCAGAATGGTGTCATCAAGCGCATCCGGCTTTTCGCAGCGCAGGCCGACGGCGCCATAGGCTTCCGCCAGCTTGACGAAGTCGGGCATCGCCTCCGTATAGGAATTCGACAGACGGTTGCCGTGCAGCAGCTGCTGCCACTGGCGCACCATGCCCATATACTGGTTGTTCATGATGAAGATCTTGATCGGCGCATCGTGCTGGATCGCTGCCGACATTTCCTGGATACACATCTGGATCGAGGCGTCGCCGGCAATGTCGATGACGAGGCTGTCGGGATGGGCGATCTGCACGCCGAGCGCGGCCGGCAGACCGTAGCCCATCGTGCCGAGGCCGCCCGAGGTCATCCAGCGGTTTGGCTGCTCGAAACCGAAGAACTGTGCCGCCCACATCTGGTGCTGGCCGACTTCGGTGGTGATGTAGGTATCGCGGTCCTTGGTGTGGGCGAAGAGCCGCTCCAGCGCATATTGCGGCATGATGACGTCATTGCTCTTCGTATAGGCGAAGGAGTTGCGTGCCCGCCAGCGGGCGATATCGGTCCACCAGTCGTCCAGGCGACCCTTTTCCGGCTTTTTCGGCAGCGCCCGCCACAGGCGGACCATGTCTTCGAGGACATGGCCGACATCGCCACGGATGCCGATATCGACCCGGACGTTCTTGTTGATCGAGGACGGATCGATATCGATATGGATCTTCTTCGAGTTCGGCGAAAAGGCATTGAGACGGCCGGTGATGCGGTCGTCGAAACGCGCGCCGATGCAGACCATGACGTCGCAGTCGTGCATCGCCATGTTGGCTTCGTAGGAGCCGTGCATGCCCAGCATCTTCAGCCAGTTCTTGCCCGAAGCGGGATAGGCGCCGAGGCCCATCAGCGTCGAGGTGATCGGGAAATCGGTGAGCTCGACCAGCTCGCGCAGCAGCTTGGATGCCTCGGGGCCGGAATTGACGACGCCGCCGCCGGAATAGATGACGGGACGGCGCGCATTCGCCATCAGCTCGATCGCCGCATGGATCTGGTTGAGGTCGCCCTGGACCTTCGGCTGGTAGCTTTTCTGGATCGAGTAATCTGCCGGCGGCGTGTAGGTGCCGGTCGCAAACTGCACGTCCTTCGGAATATCGACGACGACAGGGCCCGGACGGCCGGACTGGGCGATGCGGAAGGCCTCGTGAATGACGGCGGCGAGTTCGTTGACGTCCTTGACCAGCCAGTTGTGCTTGGTGCAGGGCCGGGTAATGCCGACTGTGTCGCATTCCTGGAAGGCGTCGGAGCCGATCAGCGAGGTCGGAACCTGGCCGGTCAGGCAGACGAGCGGGATCGAATCCATCAGCGCGTCCTGCAGCGGCGTGACCGCATTGGTAGCGCCCGGGCCCGAAGTCACCAGCATGACGCCGACCTTGCCGGTAGAGCGGGCGTAACCTTCGGCCGCGTGGCCTGCCCCCTGCTCGTGGCGGACGAGGATGTGCTTGACATCCTCCTGCTGGAAGATCTCGTCATAGATCGGCAGAACGGCGCCGCCGGGATAGCCGAAGATATGTTCGACGCCGTTGTCCTTCAACGCCTTGAGAACGATCTCCGCTCCCGTCATCCGATTGCCTGCCGCCTGATTGTCCGTGCTCATCTGTCTGTTCCGTTTGATGCTGGGATTGCGTTTGTGGCCGGAAGCCCGAATTTCGGGCATAAAAAAAGGCCCCTGAGGAGCCTGTCATCTAGCGCATGGGTGGCTATCGCCGGATGGTTACACCATCCTGCCCATGCGCTTTCCCACCACGATAAGAGCCGTTGCGATTTTCATGGTCGGAAGTGATAGACAGAAAATTTCGCAGCGTCAACGCATGCCGCAATAAAAAACTGCCAGCCTCCCCCAGACCGGGAAATCCATGGGCGGAAGGATTTGTTAAAGGAAGGGCTATATTCTCGCTTCCCATTGTAGGAGTAGGCCCTTTGCTTAACAACGACTTGCACGCGCCTGGTAAGGCGGGTGAACAGGATCGCCGCGATGGCCATACACCCGGGAACCGCTTTCTCGGCCGCGTCGTTGCATGCAGCGGGTCGCGGGCCACCATCGCCGCCGTCGCCGAACAGGGCGGCACCGATCTGACCGAACTGTGGTCCGTGGGCCGGCTGATTTCGATCAGCGTCGGCCGCAACCGCGTCGTCGCCCTCGTCTATCAGATGAACACCGGCAGTCATGCCTGGGGCGAAGGCGAAGACAATACGTTCAGGATCGAGACCGAGCTGCTTGGCGAAGTCCGTGTCGACGAGGACGGGCGCGAGGAATTCTCGACCGGCATCTCGCGTTATCCCTATCTCGGCGCCATCGCCCACCGCATCCGATCCGCCGACCTGATGCGCATCTACGATGCCGGCGAAGGTACGACCGCCGTCATCGGCAAGCTGACGCAGGACGAAAGCATCGATGCGGCGATCCATATCCCCTCAATGCTCTCCAAGCATTTCGCCGTCGTCGGCTCCACCGGCGTCGGCAAGTCGACGGCCGTGTCGCTGCTCCTGCACAAGGCGATCGCGGCGGACCCGAAGCTGCGTGTCCTGATCCTCGATCCGCATAACGAATTCGCCGCCGCATTTCCTCAGCACGCCGTCACCATCGATACCGATACGCTCGACCTGCCCTTCTGGCTGATGCGGCTTGAGGAGTTCGCCGAAGTCGTGTTTCGCGGCCGCCCGCCGGTGCCCGAAGAGCTCGACATGCTGCGCGATATCCTGCCGGAAGCCAAGCGCGCCTTCCGCGGCAGCGACAATTCGCTGGTCCGCCGCACGACGGAAAAAAGCTCGATTACCGCCGATACGCCGGTTCCCTACCGCATGGCCGATCTGCTGGCGCTGATCGACGAGCGCATCGGCCGCCTGGAAGGCCGCTCGGAAAAGCCCTTCCTGCGGTCGCTGAAGATGCGCCTCATCGCTGCGATCAACGATCCGCGCTATCACTTCATGTTCTCCAACAACACGATCAGCGACACGATCACCGAAACCATCGCGCAGATCTTCCGCATCCCCGGCGAGAACCGGCCGATCTGCACTTTCCAGCTTGCCGGCATTCCCTCCGAGGTCGTCAATTCTGTCGCCTCCGTACTCTGCCGCATGGCCTTCGAGGTGGCGCTGTGGAGCGACGGCGCCATCCACATGCTCGTCGTCTGCGAGGAAGCTCACCGTTATATCCCCTCCGATCCGAGCCTCGGCTTCGTGCCGACGCGCCAGGCGATCGCCCGCATCGCCAAGGAGGGCCGCAAATACGGCGTCTCGCTGGGCATCATCACTCAGCGGCCGGGCGAGCTCGACCAGACGATCCTGTCGCAATGTTCGACACTCTTTGCCATGCGCCTTGCCAACGACCGAGACCAGGAAATCATCCGCTCGGCCATTCCGAACTCGTCGATCTCGACGACCAGCTTCATCTCCTCGATCGGCAATGGCGAAGCGATCGCCTTCGGCGAGGCGATCAGCGTGCCGATGCGCATGCGTTTTTCCCGCGTCGACGAAAAGCTCTTGCCGAAGGCGAGCAGCGCCAACAGCAAGAACAGCGAAGAAGATCCGGATACGGTCGATCTGCGCAAGATCGTCACCCGCATGCGGGCGGTGACCGTCGGACCCGACATTTCGAATTTCCAGCAGAACTATGCCGCGTCCGTGGCAGACTTCGACGAGGCTGATCCAGCCGACGAAGATCTCGACGCGAAGCCCTACGCGCCGCCCGCCTCTTCCGCCGCGCCGCCCGCCTCCGCACCGCTCGAATCCTACCGCCGCGAACTGCTGCCGCAGACACCGCGGCTGGACCCGGCTACGTCACCCGCGATCGATCCCAGACTGGATGCGCTCCGCCGTGAGATGCGCCGCGATGAGCCGGTCTTTCCCCGACCGGCACCGCCGGGAACCAGCCCGCCGTCTCCCGCCGGGAGCCCGGCACCTCGCTGCGCGAAAGCATCCTGAAAAAGCCGCTGAGCAGCCTCTACAACAAGGATTGAGGCTTCAGCTCGCTCTCCAGAGCGATCAGAGGCTCGACGGCGTCGAGCACCTGTTGCCGGTCCATCGGCCCGAGCGGCAAGAGAGGGCATGGGAGCTCTGCCCTGGCGAGGGAGAGAAGGTCGACCAGCGTATAGACCACGCGAAGGCTTCCAAACGCCTTGAACGTTTGCCAGAGCGGCTCGAGAAGACCATCGAGCCGACGCACTTCGCCGCCCTCGCCTGCAATCGCGGCCCTGGTCAGGGCAAGGGCGACGCGCGGAAGCACGCCGCCAATGACGCTGTACCAGGCGTCGGCACCTGAAAGCAGCGCTTCGGCCGCGCCCCAGTCGCCGCTGTAGCCGATCGCAAGCCTCGTCTTCTCTCGCAATGCCGCCAGCTCGCCTGCGAAATCGCCGTCAGCAGGCAGAGGCATCTTCACGGCCCTGATCGTCTCGATATGGGATAGGCGCTGCAGAAGATCCCGGCTGAAGGTGAAGTGGGTCGTGCCGGGATTGTTGTAGATACAAAGCGGTAGCTTCGCCGCCTCGGTGACCGCCAGGAAATGCTCGTAGGCTTCGTCCTGGGTCAGCGGCGTGTAGGACACCGGCGCAAGCAGAAGCGCATCTGCACCAGCGGCCTCCGCATCCCTCGCTAGGCTCCGGGCGTGGTCTGTCCTCAGAGCACCGGCACCGACGACGATGGGAACGCGACCGCGAACGCACTCGACCGCAGCCTCGACGGCTCGCCGTCGCTCCTCGCGTGTGAGAAAGGCATAGATCCCGGTGCTGCCGAGAAGGCCTATCGAAGCGACGCCTGCATCACACAGGCGTTCCAACAGGCGGCCGAGGGCTTCGGTGTCGACCCGGCCATCCCTATCGGCGGGCGTGGGCGGAAAGGCCGAAAGACCATGAAACGGAGAAGCGACAGACATGATGCGATCCTGAAAATCCGGTCAATGTGAGAACAGCAGGCGTGATCCGGCGCCCGCGAAGAAGACGGCGAGACTGCCCTCGATCCACCGCCGCGCACGGGCGTAGCCGCGCACCATCGGCGCCGTGGAGAAGAGCACGGCATAGCCGGCAAATATCGAGGTCCCCAAGAGCACGCAGCCGCCGAATGCCGTGACGGCCATCTCCGGCGAAGCGCCCGGCTTGAGGCCGAGCGACATGATCGCCACCCAGGCCAGAACCGCCTTCGGATTGCCGAGATGCATCAGAACGCCGCGACGATAGAGCGCGCCGAGTTGCGCGGCAGGCCGCACGGCCTCGCTTGCCGGCCTATCCGGGGCGGCTGCCGAGCGGGCCGCCCTCCAGGCGAGCCAGAGAAGGTACAATCCGCCTGCGATCTTAAGGAACAGCAGGGCATGGGCATAGCGGACGAGGAGTGTCGAGATGCCGGTGACCGCGACCAGCCCCCAGCATGTCGACATCGTTATAACCCCGGCGGCAAAAACCAGCGCCGGTCGCCGCCCTTGCCGCATCGCCACATTCATGATGGCCATGTTGCTTGGTCCGGGACTGCCTGCAGCGATTGCGTAGGCGATGTAGACGACGACAAGATCCTGCATTTACCTGTTTCCAGAAGTTTGCGCTCACGCACGGCACAACCCCAAAGACGAAGAATGCGCGATCGGGGAGCCGCCAATTGGCTTCCTTTTCCTCAAAAACTGGTCCATCATGAAGCACCATTTTCGATAATTTCAATAGACCATTTTGCGATGTCCAAACGGCGAAGCATCATCGAGATACCATCGCTGAACGCTATCGATCGAACGGCCAATGTCGGTCGCCAGCTTGCGCAGGCCCTGCGCAACGCAATCGCCCGCGGTGAGCTGAGGTCGGGAGAACGCCTTCCGTCGACGCGTAGCCTTGCGGCTTCGCTGAAGATCGCGCGCGGCACTGTCGTCGAGGTGTTCGATCAGTTGACCGCCGAAGGCTATCTCCAAGCGCGGGTCGGATCCGGAACCCGTGTTGCCGCCGATCTGATCGACGCAACGCCGGCGCTCCCGCCTCAGCCGGCAGTGCCGTCAAGCGCGGATGCTGTCGACTTGCCTTCCCAGGCTGCCCGGCTGATCGCCATCGCCCGCGCGCTCACCCCTCACCCGCCCGTTCCCTTCGCCATCGCCGTCCCGGCTTGCGGTATTGCGCCCGACGACAACTGGCGCCGTCTCGGCAATCGCGTGCGCGCGTCGCGACAGGCCGCACCCTCGGGTTACCACGATCCTATGGGTTTGCTCGAACTCAGGCTTGCCATTGCCGACCATGTCCGCCGCGCACGGGCCGTTCATTGTGAGCCGGAACAGGTCATCGTCACGTCAGGCACCCAGCAAGGCCTCTATATGGCAGGCCGGGTACTTCTCTCGCGTGACGATGCGGTATGGGCCGAGGACCCGGCCTATCCCGGCCTGACGGCGGTGCTCGATGATCTCGGCGTCCGGACGCACCGCCTGCCGGTCGATGTACAGGGAATGAATGTCGAACGCGGCCTCGAGCTATGCCCGCAGGCGCGCGCGGCATTCGTGACCCCTTCGCACCAATATCCGATCGGGATGCCGCTCAGCATGGCTCGGCGCAATTCCTTGATCACCTGGGCCGACCAAAATCGCGCCTGGATCGTCGAAGACGACTACGACAGCGAGCTGCGTTATGCCGGACACCCCTTTCCCTCGATGCAGGGATTGCGTCCCTCACGCGTCATCTATCTCGGCACGTTCAGCAAGGTGCTCTTTCCTTCCCTGCGCCTCGGCTACGTGATCGCCCCTCCTCCCCTCGCAGAAGCCTTTGCCGGCGCCCGCGCCATTCTCGACCGGCATTCGCCGATCGCCGAACAGCATGTTCTGGCGGCCTATATGCGGGAAGGCTATTTCGAAGCGCATATCCGGCGCATCCGCGGCCTCTATGCCGAGCGCCGCGCTGTTCTGCTTACGGCGCTCGATCGGGTCTTGCCTGAGGGCTGCGGCGTGCAGCAGAGCGACCACGGCATGCATATTCTTCTATGGCTGCCCGAGGAGGTCGACGACGTGCAACTCGCAGCCCGCGCCCTCTCGGCCGGCCTCGCCGTGCGGGCGATCTCCCCGATGTATGCCGCCCAGCCGGCGCGCCCCGGCTTGATGCTGGGCTTCGGCGGATTTCTGCCGGACCAGCTGCAGGCGGCGGTCGGCGAACTCGTCAAACTGCTGAGCCAGCAGATGCCTCAAGCGGGAGGCCCGCAACAAGCTGAAGCCTAAACTGTCAGCCGTTCCCAGCTATCGTCCATCTGGTTGCGGAACCATGTCATTTGCCGCTTGGCATATTGCCGCGTCGCCGCAGCACCCTTCTCCAGCACCTCGCCGCGCGTCATCTCGCCCCTGAGCATCGCCACAATCTGCGACACGCCGATTGCCTTCATCACAGGCGCCTCCGCCGGCATGTCGAGCGCAAGCAGCGCCCGTACCTCGTCTTCAGCACCTTGCTGCAGCATCTTTTCGAAACGCCCGTTGATGCGCTGATGCAGCACCGCCCTGTCCGGCAGCACGACGATCTTTCGGGCCTCAGCCGCGTCGATGATCACCGGTCCCGACCGGCCCTGGAAATCGGCGATCGACCGCCCCGTCGCCTTCATCACTTCGAGCGCCCGGACGATGCGCTGTCCGTCCTGGCGGTTGAGGCTTGCCGCCATGGCGGGATCGGCCACGGCGAGTTCGGCATGGAGCCCGTCCGGGCCCTCTTGCAGCAGCCGCGTCCTGAGTTTTTCCCGCAGCGTCTCCGGTATCTCCGGCATATCGGAAAGACCGCCGGTCAGCGCCTTGAAATAAAGTCCGGTACCGCCGACGAAGACCGGCAGCCGTCCTGCGTCCCTCAGCGCTGGCAGCAGCGCCGAGACATCCCGCAGCCAAGCGCCTGTGGAATAGGCTGCACCTGCCGGCACGTGGCCGTAAAGATGATGCGGCACGCCCTGCATCTCCTCCTTCGAGGGGCGCGCGGTCAGGACCCTCAGCGTGTCATAGACCTGCATGCTGTCGGCGTTGACAACCGCGCCGTCATGGCGCTTCGCCAATTCGACGGCGAGCGCGGACTTGCCGCTGGCGGTTGGCCCGGTTATCAGGATCGCGTTCACTGTGCTCAGAAGGTTTTCCATCATGGCCCTCGTTGCCACGCTTGTTGCCAATCCGTCAAATCCCGTGCTGACACCCGAGATCGCCGAGCAGGCGGCCGAGGCCGTGAAGGCTTCCGGCCTCTACTGGCTGGCAGATGGCGTTGCCTGCGACATCGCGCTGCGCGACGGCACCGATGCGCAAACGGCCGAGGCCAGTATCCTTGCCGTCATATCAGGCGCGCCCATCGACCTCGTTATCCAGGAGCAGGAGACCCGCCGCAAGAAGTTGCTGATCGCCGATATGGATTCGACGATGATAGGCCAGGAATGCATCGATGAACTCGCTGCCGAAGTCGGCCTGAAGGAGAAGGTTGCCACCATCACTGCCCGAGCCATGAACGGCGAGATCGCTTTCGAACCGGCCCTGCGTGAGCGTGTCGCCCTGCTGAAGGGGCTGCCGATATCGGTCGTCGACGAGGTTATCGCCAAGCGCATCACGCTCACCGCGGGCGGGCCGGAACTGATCGCCACCATGAAGTCGAAAGGCCATTACACCGCGCTCGTCTCCGGCGGCTTCACCGTCTTCACCAGCCGCATCGCCGCCGCCCTCGGCTTCGACGAGAACCGTGCCAACACGCTGCTCGAAGACGGCGGCATCCTCTCCGGCTTCGTCGCCGAACCGATCCTCGGCAAACAGGCGAAAGTCGATTCGTTGAACGAAATTGCGGCAAGCCTCGGCATTTCGCCGGAAGAAGCGATCGCCGTCGGTGACGGCGCCAACGATCTCGGCATGCTGCACCTTGCCGGCTCCGGCGTCGCGCTCCACGCCAAGCCCGCTGTTGCCGCCGAAGCGCGGATGCGCATCAACCACGGCGACTTGACCGCCCTGCTTTATATCCAGGGCTACCGGAAGACGGATTTCATTTCCCGATGATCTCTTAAAATTTACAAATTTGTACGTACAATTTTGTTGGATAGCACATGCCACGGTTTCAATGGAACGACGAGAAAAACCGAACCAACAAGGCCAAGCATAGCGTATCCTTCGAGACGGCGTGCCTGATCTGGAATGATCCGCAGTTTCTTCTCATTCCGGACGCGGTTTATGACGGCGAACAAAGATGCTGGCGATCGGCACCGTGGGTTTGGTGACTGTACTGGTTGCCGTCCATGTCATCCACGATGCCGAGGATGGAGAGACCATTCGAGTGATCAGCGCTCGAAAGGCGACATCGCACGAGAGAAGACGATATGAGCAATGGACCCTTGACTGACGCACAGCTCGCCGAACTCCAGGCACTGGAGAAGCTTTCCGACGAGGATATTGACACCGGCGACATTCCTGAGATCACCGACGAACAGTGGCGCCTTGCCCGCAAGGGCAATTTGTACCGGCCGCTGAAGCAATCGGTGACCATCCGCGTAGACGCCGATATCCTAGACTGGTTCAAGAGCCATGCGGGCGGTCGCGGCTACCAGACGGATATCAATGCCGCGCTGCGCACCCACATCGCCAGGCATCAAAAAGAGAGCGGCTGACCGCTTCTCTTTCGCTTATTCCATCGGCACCGCCACGAACCGCAGATCGCCATTCGCCGATGCGATCATCAGCTGGGCGTTGCGGCGGCCTTCCTGTTTCAGCGCCTGCACCTTGGCGGCGACCGCATCCGGCGACTTCATGAACTCCTGCGCCACCTCGACAATCACGTCGCCGGGCTTCAGCCCCTTTTCGGCGGAAGCGGAGCCGGGCGTCACTTCCGTCACGACGACGCCATCGACGCTCTCGGCGATGCCGAAGGCCTTGCGGGTCTCGGCGCTCAACAGCGACAGCGACAGTCCGAGCACGTTCTTCGGCGTGGCCGCATCGGGCGACACCTGGCCCTTATGCTGGTCGGGTGTATCAGGTGCGGGCTTGGCCTGATCGCCGGTGTCAGGCTGGTCCATGTCATTATTCTCGCCGGGATCCGGAGTGATCACACCGTCGTCCTGCGAGCCATCGGGCGCTGAATCGCCGGATGCAGCCGCCTGATCGCTGTCCTCTAGCCGGCCGAGCTTCACCTTGACGGTCTGCTCCTTGCCGTCGCGCAGCACCACGACGTCGACTTCCTTGCCGACCGTGCTTTCCGCTACGACGCGCGGCAGGTCGCGCATTTCGCTGACGGTCTTGCCGTCGAATTTCAGAATGACGTCGCCCGCCTTGATCGAGCCGTCGTCGACGGGGCCGCCCTTGATGACGCCGGCAACCAACGCGCCCTTTGCAGTGTCGAGCCCGAGGCTGTCGGCGATATCGTCGGTCACCGGCTGGATGCGCACGCCGAGCCAGCCGCGCCGCGTCTCGCCATATTCGCGCAGCTGATCAACGACGCCGGAAGCAAGCTCCGACGGCACCGAGAAGCCGATACCGATCGAGCCGCCGCTCGGCGAAATGATCGCCGTGTTGATGCCGATCACTTCACCCTTCATGTTGAAGAGCGGGCCGCCAGAATTGCCCTTGTTGATCGCTGCATCCGTCTGGATGAAGTTGTCGTAGGGACCGGCATTGATGTTGCGGCCACGCCCGGAAATGATGCCCACCGTCACCGAACCGCCGAAGCCGAACGGATTGCCGATCGCCATCACCCAATCGCCGATGCGCATCGTGCTGGAATCGCCGAATTTCACGGATTTCAGCGGCGTCTTTGGCTCGACCTTCAGCACCGAAAGATCGGTCTTCGTATCGGTGCCGATCAGCTTCGCCTTGAGCTTCGAACCATTGGCGAAATTGATCTCGATATCGTCGGCGCCCTCGATCACGTGGTTGTTGGTGACGATATAACCGGCCGGATCGATGACGAAACCGGAGCCAAGCGAGCTGACATTGTGATTGCCGCCCTTGTTGCCCTGCTGCTTGTTGAAGAAGTCGTTGAAGAATTCCTGGAAAGGCGAGCCGTCGGGCGCGCGGGGCGCCGGGCCTGCGCCCTCGTCATCCTTCACTTTCTGCGAGGTCGAGATGTTGACCACGGCGTCGAGCAGCCCCTCGGCGAGATCGGCGACGGAAGCCGGGCCGGTGTTGGGCACGGCGGCCTGGATCGGAGCGGTCTGCTGTGGTGCGGCGGGTGCGGGAGGAGTAGGAGCGGGTGCCGTAACCCCGGGTGCGGTCGTCTCAGGCGCGGTTTGCGCATAGGCAATCCCGCTCACGCCGGCTTGCGCCAGGATTGCGGCGCTGGCCATAAGCGCGAGCGTTCGTCTGATGGGCGAGCGAATCGTGGGGGCCATCAAGCTTCCTCATAAGGGGTGCATGCGCACATTGAGCATCAGCATAAGGCGGAATGATGGAGGGTGAAATCACCTTTTCGCGAAATCCCCGTGCAATGTGACGTGCCCTCGCAAAAGCCGGATCGTCACAATCATTCCACGAAAAAAGGGCCGGCGCTCGGGCCGGCCCTTCCAGAATTATCGGGCTCGTTTCTCCTGCCGTCAGTTCGCCGGCTGGGCGGGTGCCGCCGGAGCAGCTGCGCCGGGAACTCCCGGAACTGGCGCGGCCGGATTTGTCGGCTGCAGGGTGCCGGCGGCATTGTCGAAATAGCGGAAGAATTCCGAATTCGGCGACAGCACCAGCGTCGTGTCCTGCGACGAGAGAGCGGAGGAATAGGCCGCCATCGAGCGATAGAACTCGAAGAAGGCTGGATCCTTGCTGAAGACTTCGGCGAAGACGCGGTTGCGTTCCGCGTCGCCCTGGCCTCGAAGGATTTCCGCATCGCGCTGGGCGCCTGCGGTGAACTCGACGACCTGACGGTCGGCGATGGCTCGGCGCCGCTGGCCTTCCTCATTGCCCTCCGCACGGATACGCTCGGCCTCGGCGAGGCGTTCCGACCGCATGGCATTATAGGTGTTGGGCGCAACCTCCGGCGAAAGGTCGGTGCGCCGGATGCGAACGTCGTCTATATGCAGGCCGAGATTTTCGGCATCCGTGCGCAGGTCGTCGCGAATCTCCAGCATCATCGCGACACGCTCTTCCGAGAGCGCGGCATTGTAGTCACGCAGACCGTAGACGCGGCGAAGCGATGAATCGAGCTGGGCTCTCAACCGCGCTTCCGCGGCTTCGCGATCGCCCGATACCGTTTCGCGGAAGCGGCGAACATCCGCGATGTTATAGATCACGAAGGCATCGACGTCGAAGGTCTGGCCATCCTGAACCTGAACGCGAATATTGTCGAGATCGAGCCTCAGCGCCTGCTTTTCGACCAGCTGAACGCGGTCGGCATCCATAAAGCCGAAAGGCAGCTTGAAATAAATGCCAGGCTCGGTCTTGACCGACTGGATCTGGCCGAAACGGACGACGATGGCCTGCTCGCGTGCATTCACCACGAAGATGGACGAATAAAGCCCGACCAGCACGATGGCGAGGATGATGAAAATAATGGGAAGTCTGTTCGATGTCATGACTCAACCTCCCTGCTGTGCCGGCTTGCCAAGCTCATTGAGCGGCAGATAGGGCAGGACGCCCTGCTTCTCGTCAATGATGACCTTCCGGGAATTCTTCAGCACCTGCTCCATCGTTTCGAGATACAACCGCTTGCGGGTCACGTCGGGCGCCTTGGAATATTCGTCGTTGATCGCCGTGAATCGCTGCGCTTCACCTTCTGCCTCCTTCACGACACGGTCCTTGTAGGCGGCTGCATCTTCACGGATTCTGGCCGCATCGCCTCGCGCCTGGCCGAGCTTCTGGTTCGTGTAGCGATTGGCCTCTTCGATCGTGCTGTCACGGTCACGGCCGGCACGCTGCACTTCTTCGAAAGCATCGGCGACTTCCCGCGGCGGCGCCACGTTCTGGATCGTCACGCCGGTCACGGTCACGCCCGCGCCATAGCGGTTCATCGTGTCCTGCAGGATATTGAGCACATCAACTTCGATCGGCTGACGATTGCTGCGGAAGGCGTCCTGCGCCGGACGCCGGCCGACGATTTCACGCATGGCACTGTCGGAAACCTGCTGCAGTGTCTCTGCCGGATTTTCGACGTTGAAGAGATAGGCCTTGGGATCGCTGACGGTATAGAAGACCGCGAACTGCACATTGATGACGCTTTTGTCGCTGGACAGCATCAAGCCGTTTGAAGACGAGGCCGAAGTCGCCCCGATATTCAGCTGCTGCACGGTCACCTTGACCGTCTCCACCGTTTCCATCGGCCAAAAGTGGAAATGCAGGCCCGGCATGGAAATCTCGTCCTTCGGCTTGCCGAACCGCAGTTCGACGCCGCGCTCGTCCGGCTGCACGACATAAATGCACTGGATCAGCCAGAAGACGGCGACAATCGCCACGACGATCACTGCCACGCCGCCATTGAAGCCGCCGGGAATGATGTTGCGCAGCTGGTCCTGGCCGCGCCGGATGATATCTTCCAGATCAGGCGGTCCGCCCTTGCCGCCGCCACCGCGCGGCCGGTTCGGCCCCTGTCCCCATGGTCCCTGATTATTACCGCCGCCGCCGCCCCAAGGGCCGCCGCCGCCATTCTGATTGCTCCAGGGCATCAAAACCTCGTTGTTCGTTAAGTCTCCACGCATCCGAAACCGTGGGGGCTGACCGGCGGACGCGTTGGTGACCGTTATAGGTATCACCGCATCGGCTTTCAACGCAGCGTGAGAAACTTGGTCAATTTAATTGGAAAATAGTTCATTTTCAGGCGTAACGGCGTTCGTAGACGATGAAACGCGTGGGATAACTGTCCTTTTCGCCGGCCGGAACCGCGATCGCCTCCCCCGCCTGCCAGATGTCGGGATCGATCGCGGGAAACGACGCGTCTCCGTCCAGATCGACCTCGACATGCGTGATGCACATCCGGTTGGCAAAACCGATCGCCTGGGCATAGACCTGCCCGCCGCCAATAATGCAGATCTCGTCGACAGCGGTTTCGAGCGCCAGCCTGTCGGCCGCCGTCATCGCCTCGGGCAGCGAATGGGCCATGGAGACATCAGGATGGTCTATCGCCGCTTGCCGCGAAATGACGACGTTCGGCCGTCCCGGCAGCGGCTTACCGATCGAATCGTAAGTCTTGCGGCCCATCACGACAGGCTTTCCCAATGTCAGCGCCTTGAAGCGTTTGAGATCGCTCGAAAGCCGCCACGGCATATCGCCGTCGCGGCCGATAATGCCGTTGCGGGCAACGGCGGCGATAATGGTCCTGCGGATGTCGGCCATGGAATATCCCGGATCAGACGGCGATCGGCGCCTTGATGCTGGCATCGGCCTCGTAGCCGATCAGCTCGAAATCGTCGAAGGTGAAGCCGAAAATGTCCTTCACATCAGGCTTGATGCGCATGAACGGTAGCGGCTTCGGCCGGCGCGCCAGCTGCAGCTTCGCCTGGTCGAAATGGTTGTGATAGAGATGGGCGTCGCCGAGCGTGTGGACGAAGTCGCCGGGCTTCAGCCCGACCACCTGAGCCACCATCATCGTCAGCAGCGCATAGGAGGAGATGTTGAACGGCACGCCGAGGAAGATATCGGCCGAGCGCTGGTAGAGCTGGCAGGAAAGCTTGCCGTCAGCCACATAGAACTGGAACAGGCAATGGCAGGGCGGCAGCGCCATTTCGTCCACTTCGGCCGGATTCCAGGCCGAGACGATGTGGCGGCGCGAATTCGGGTTGTTGACGATGCCTTTGACGAGATTGGCGATCTGGTCGATATGGCCGCCGTCGGGCGCTGGCCAGGAGCGCCACTGGGCGCCGTAGACCGGCCCGAGATCGCCGTTTTCATCGGCCCATTCGTCCCAGATCGAAACGCCGTTCTCCTTGAGATAGCGGATATTCGTTTCGCCCTTCAGGAACCAGAGAAGCTCGTGGATGATCGAGCGCAGATGCAGCTTCTTCGTGGTGAGGACGGGAAAGCCCTCTTCGAGGTCGAAGCGCATCTGGTAACCGAAGACCGAGCGCGTGCCGGTGCCGGTGCGGTCACCCCGGTCGGAGCCCTTTTCCATCACATGATTCAAGAGATCGAGATATTGCTTCATGTCGCGCTGATTCCGTTTCGGCCAATTTAAGCCTTCGGAACCGGGAAACCAATCACCGGCGGGCATTTTCCCAATGTTTCTGATGGGTCGCATAACGCTTTTATGACGTTTGCCCTTCCCTTGGGCTGAGGAAACCACTATATCAGCGTTGCCGGCTTTCGGGTCGGCTATGGCGATAAATGAGCGGTGTAATAAACCTATTGGACCCGGGGGCGGTACCCGGCGCCTCCACCAAAAACCGGCGGTCTTAAAGGCCGGCTTTTGATGGGGGCGAAACAGGATCGACAAGGGTGTAAAGATCGTCTTTTTGCTCGGCATTGTACCGCCGTTATCGGGCTAAAATTGTAGTTGCAAACGACAACTATGCGGAAGCTCGTCTCGCTGCTTAATCGCGGTGTGACACTTCAATCAAAGTCCTAGTGGTTCGCACCTCTAGGCGGGGTCCGAAGGCACCTGGCAACAGAAGCCTTCACCTTCTCCCTGCCGCCGAAATCATGTATGTTGCTTAAAAACGTGACTCGGCTCCGGTCTTTCCCAAGGCGCCTGGACGTGGCATACAACCTTGTGAAAAGACTCCGAACCGACGAAAGACAGGAAAAGCATGGGGCAGGATCATATCCGCTACGACATTCTGGCACAGGATGCACTTCGCGGCGTCATCCGCAAGGTATTGGCGGAAGTCGCAGCCACGGGCCGCCTGCCCGGTGATCATCACTTCTTCATCACCTTCCTCACGGGCGCCACCGGCGTGCGCATCTCCCAGCACCTGAAGTCGAAATACCCCGAGCAGATGACCATCGTCATCCAGCACCAGTTCTGGGATATGAAGATCACCGAGACGCATTTCGAGATCGGTCTTTCCTTCTCAGACGTTCCGGAAAAGCTGGTCATTCCATTCAATGCGATCCGCGGCTTCTACGATCCCTCCGTCAACTTCGAGCTCGAATTCGACGTGCCGCTCGCCGATGGCGAAGAGTTGCCGTCCGGAGAAATCACCGCCTATCCGGTGGATGCGGCCGGAAAGCCCGATGACGCCGCAGGCGCAAAACCCGCCGACGGCGAGGAGAAGAAACCGGGCTCCGTCGTCTCGCTCGACTCCTTCCGCAAGAAGCAGTGATTTGAAGGGAGGCCAAGCCTCCCTTTTTCGTGAGGGTCCAGGCAACCGCATGAGCGCCGAAATCATCAATCTGCGCCAGTTCCGCAAGAAGCAGGCTCGCTCCGAAAAGGAGAAGCAGGCCGAGCAGAACCGCATCTCTTTCGGCCGCACCAAGACCGAAAAGCAACTGACCCGCAGCCTGAACGAAAAGGCCGACAAAGCCCATCGCGACGGCCGGATCGAGACGGATGACGACGGCGCGTGACGCTTTCACGCAAAGCGTGAAAAGCCGGAATGGATTCTGCGATCAGCCACTTGCGCACTTTCCTTGAATCGATCTGCCAACCCACGCTTAATTTGATAGAACGTCCTGAGCGCGTCGTTTCGGACGCGCTATGCTCTATCCGGGATGTGAAGGCCCCATGATTCGCAAGCATTCGGCGACATTGCACGGCCATCGCACCAGTTTCTCGCTGGAGGATGAGTTCTGGGCTGAGCTGAAGACGATTGCCGGAGCCCGTTCGATACCGCTCGCCGCCCTGATCTCCGAAATCGACGACCACCGCCCACCGGACAGCAACCTGTCCTCGGCGCTGCGCTTGCATGTGCTTTCCTGGCTGAAGGCCAGCGGCGACCGCAAGCCCTGACGCGGGGCATGATGCGCGTTGCTCAAGATCTGGTGGCGATTCGGGACGACGGCATCAATGAAAACAAAGGCCTGACGCGCTATGCATGAATTAAATTCTATGCGCTTTCACTGCGCCTGAACGCCCGGCACCTGGTCGAAATTGAGCGGACCGGGCTGCGCTTGCCCACTGCGCCGTGCTGCTTCCGCCTCGGCCGCGGCTCTCGCCTGCGCATCCGCATCCGCCTTCGCTTTGGCTTCCGCCGCGCGTGCGGCCTCCGCCTCGGCAGCAGCCTTCTCAGCGGCTGCCTTCTGCGCCAGCGCGCGAAGCCGCTCTTCCTCCGCCTGCCGCTGTTGCTCGATCTCGGCCGCCTTGATGCGCTCGGCGTCGTTGAACCGGTAGAGCGCCACCTCGCGGCGCAGCCGCTGTTTTTCGAGCACGACCGCCTGCAGCCGCTCGACGCGCCGGCGCTCGCGCTCGAAGGCGCGCAGCGACAGATAGCTGGTGATATCGGTCACATCCATCGTCTTGCCGGGCGACGGCAGCATGCCGGAAAAATTCAGCCGAAGAGCCGGCTCGGCGCCGGAAAGCGCTTCCGTGCCGGGATTGAACCCGACACCCAGCGTCGCGCTGATCCGCTCTTCCGGCAGCGCGATCTGCGCATCGGCGGTGATGCGGGCGAGATCGTTGGCGACGGTGACATTCTGCACCCTCAGCGTCCCGTCGGCGATGTTGAAGGGGATGCCGAGTGGTGGCAGCTTCGCCTCGCCGTTGCTGAGCAGCGTCTCGATGATCGGATGCACCTTGCCGGCATTGATCTGCTCCTGCATCGTATCGGTCGCGGCAAGCAGCGGCGGCAAGATGGCAAGGTTCAACCCGCGTATGCTGGTATCGCCGAGCCTCAGTTCGCCCGAACCATTGAGCGAGCTGGCGATCTCGCCGATCGTCTTGCCCGAGGCCTCCATCGACAGCGACAATCCGAACTTGCCGTTGGCGATCGGCGCGCCGTCGCGCAGCCAGACGACGCCGGAAAGATCGGAATCGGCAAGCGCAAGCTTCGTCTGCAGGAAACCTGTGCCGCTGGCATTGGTGAAGAGCAGATTGCCGGAGAGCTTTCCGCCGTCCCAGTTGCCGGCCATGTCGTTGAGCTGCAGCTCGTCACCCTTATAGGCGACGTTGCTGGTAAAGTCCGACACCGCCGTTTCCGGCAGGCCGGGCCAGAACTCCTTGGCCGCCAGCTTCACGTTGACGTCGAGATCCTTGAAGATGGGCAGCCCCAGCGGCGCCGCCGTCAGTTGACCGTTGGCGGGATCGACGATCTGGCCGAACACCGCCTCGCCGAGCCAGCCGGCATCTGCCTTGGAGAGTGTCAGCCCGCCGCTCGCGGTCGTCTTCGCAGCCTTCCGGTCGAAGGTCAGCGCACCGGAAAATTCGTTGTCGGCCGCATGCCCCTTGAGATCGGAAAAGACGATCTTGTCGCTGTCGACGGCGGCATTGACCTGAAGGCCGAACGGCAGCCCGGTTCCGGTCTGTGGCAGGGCGATGCCGTTCATGATGAGATAGGGGTCGATATCGGCGCTGTCGAGCGAAAGCGCGATCTGGCCGTTCATGAAGGTCTCCGGCCGGACGTCGACCTTGCCGTTGGCCATGAACGAGGTCCGGTCGGTCGCAAAGGTCAGCGCCGCATCGGCGGGATCGTTGCCCGATGCCTTCACCTTCAGCGTCAGTCGGCCATTGGCGCCGACATCGACCGGCAGCGGATCGAGCCCGGCCTGGCCGAACAGGACTGATGGCACGGCGTTTTCGAGCGTCGCCTCGAGGCTCGTCGTGCCGTTGCCGGTCAGCGCCAGGAGGTCGGACATGCGGTAATCGAGATTGACGCGGCTGCCGTTCGCCACACCGGCAAGCGTCACCGTCAGCGCATTGCCCTCGTCGCCGCCGAGCGTCAGCGCGCCGCGAAGCGCCGTATTGCCGTACCAGCCGGCGTTGCGCACCAGCCGGTCGAGCACCGGGTGATGCGGCAGGTGCTCGCGCAGCATGGTGAAGAAGCCGCCGGGATCGGCCGATTTGAAGGTGATTTCGCCGGCACCCTTGTAATCGAGCAGCGAACCTTCCGCCCTGCCCGTCGCCGTCAGCTCGGCCCCGGCGATATTCTTGATCGACAGCCGGTCGACGGCGAGCGCCCCATCGGCGATCGTAAACGTGGTCTCCACATTCTCGGCACTGACGCCGAAGGCGGTGAACTTGTCGGCCTTGAGCTGGGCGGCGATCTTGTGGTCGAGCACGTTGTCGCCGGCATCCTGGCCGGTCATCAACCCGCTCAGCGCCTGTAGCGCGTCGAGATCGAGCGTATCGCCGTTCAGCGCTACCGAAAGCGTCGGCGTCTGGCCGGAGATCGCCTGGCGCTCCAGCCGGCCCTTCAGCGTCGCCGGTCCGATGGCAATCTCGAGATTTTCAAAACGCTGCAATTCATGCGTCAGGCTGACATTGGCGGAAAAGCCCGCCTGCCGCAATTGCCGGATGGCCGGATCGACCGAGCCGGCAAGCCAGGAGGCAAGCCCCGTCGGCTGGCTGGAGGCGACCACGATCTGGCCGTTGAACGAAGGTTCGCCCTGAAGCAGGAGCTTGCCCTTGCCTTCCACCTGCGTGCGCCCCGGCAGCGTGCCGGTGGCGCTGTCGATCAGCCAGCCGGTGCCGGCAGGCTCCAGCTCCAGCTGTACGTCGCGCAGCGTCGTATCGCCGGCGACGATCGCCGGCAATTTGACGCTCGCCTTGCCCGGCACCTGCGGGATCGGCACCTGCGCGACGATATCGATCAGCGAATTCAGCCGCTGGCGCGCCGAAACAGCTGGATCCCGCGTCGTTTTGCCGGCCGAGCCCTGATTGCCGATGCGGTTGACGTCGATCTGCTGCCCGTCGGCGGTCAGCAGGAATTCCGGCGAATTGCCGGTATCGAGCGTCGCCTCGCCGGTTATGACATAGGGATCGTCCGTCGGGCCGATCTCCATCCGGTATTCGGGGATGCGGATGCGTTCGTTGGTAAGCTCGAAGCGGCCCTTGACGCGCGGCGGCTGCTCTTTCTTGTTGGCGGGCTTGGCACTGTTGCGGATTTCGACCGCGGCCGAAAGCTGGCCCTGATAGTTCGGCTTGCTGTCGACGAGCTTCAGCTCGCCGTCGAGATCGACGCTGACAGGGTGCTTGTCCGGCGAAAGCCTTGTGCGCATGCGCAGCACGCCCTTCTCGTCCGGCTGGCTGCTCGAGATCGAGAAGCCGCCGTGCTCGCCGTCGAGCGCAGCATCACCCTCGATGCGCCAGGGACCAGCCAGCGACTTTGCCGACATTTCCGCATTGAGGCCGGTGATGCGACGCGAGCGACCCGACTGATCGTCGATGAATTCGACCTCGCCACCGCTGACATGCACGTTTTCGAGAACGACCGTCCTTGCCGGTATTTCCGCGCGGCTGCCGCGCATCCAGTCGAGCGTGCCGTCCTTGAGCAATCTCAAGCGCACCTTCGGATTGACGACGCGCATGTCGAAGATCAGCGCTTCGCCCGACAGGAAAGGCGCGAGCTCCGCATCCATGGAGAACTGCTCGACCTTGACGATCGGCGTGCCGTCCGCTTCCTGGCCGACGCGCACGTCATGCAGCGTCACCGACGGGAATGGCAGCAGGCGCGCATCCACCGTGCCGTAGACGGTGACCTTCTTGCCGATGATGCGGCTTGCCTGATCCTCGAAATTCTTGCGGAAATCCGTCCAGTCGATGAACAGCGGCGCAAGCAGCGCCACAAACAGCACTACGACGATCACTCCCCCCAGAAAGACGAGGAACCGGCCTACCAATGCAAAGCGTCTCCATTCGGGATTCTGTTGCCGACACTAGAGCATGATGCCGAAAAGTGTGAGCGGTTTTCGGACGACATCATGCTCTAACTCTTTAATTGAGAACAGGATTCAAATTTCAGGGCGAGCCGGCCCAACATCATCTTGTTCTAGCGCTATTCATGCCGGGGGCAAGACCCAACTTCATGAGAATGTTTCGTTTTCAGCCATGGTGGAAAATCTTGCCGGGATTGAAGATATCGTCCGGATCGAGCGCCTGTTTCACCTGTCGCATCAGATCCACTGCGCCGCCGAGCTCCTGTTCCAGAAACGCCATCTTGCCCTGTCCGACCCCGTGTTCACCGGTGCATGTTCCGTCCATTGCGAGCGCCCGCCGGTTGAGCCGTTGCACGAAAGCCTCGGCCACGGCGACGCCTTCGGTGCTCTTGTCATCAAACAACAACAGCACATGGAAGTTCCCGTCACCCGCATGGCCGACGATCGGCCCCAGCAGCCCATGCTCCTCGATATCCGCCTGCGTTTCGGAAACACAATCGGCAAGCCTCGATATCGGAACACAAACATCGGTCGAAAGTGCGGCAAGCCCGGGCGCCAGCGCCCTTGCAGCCCAATAGGCGTCGTGGCGCGCCTTCCAGAGCTTCGTCCGCTCCTCGGCATTGGCGGTCCATAGGAATTCGCCGCCACCGCATTCGGCGGCGATCTCGGCAAAGGCTGCCGATTGCAGCGGCACCGTCTCGTCGGTGCCGTGAAATTCGAGGAACAGCGTCGGGCTTTCGGCATAGGAAAGCTTGGAATAGGCGTTGCAGGCTCGCATCTGTACCGTGTCGAGCAACTCGATGCGCGCCACCGGAATGCCCATCTGGATCGTCATGATGACGGCATCGCAGGCGGCCTTGATGCTCGGAAAGGCACAGGCCCCTCCGGCGATCTTCTGCGGGATCGCCTGCAGGCGCAGCGTCACCGAGGTCAGAATGCCAAGCGTGCCCTCGGCGCCGACGAAGAGCCGCGTCAGATCGTAGCCCGCCGAGGATTTACGGGCGCGCCGGGCCGTGCGGATCTCCTCGCCATTGGCAGTCACGGCGGTGACGGCAAGCACATTGTCCTTCATCGTTCCGTAGCGCACGGCATTGGTGCCGGAGGCCCGCGTCGAGGCCATGCCGCCGATCGAGGCGTTGGCGCCGGGATCGATCGGGAAGAACAGGCCCGTATCGCGCAGGTGGATGTTCAGCGCCTCGCGTGTGACACCCGGTTCGACGGTGCAGTCGAGATCTTCGGGATTGACCTCGAGCACCCGGTTCATGCGGCTGAAATCGATGGAAATACCGCCATTGGCGGCATTGACCTGCCCCTCCAGCGAGGTGCCGACACCGAAACCGATCACCGGCACCTTGTGGGTCGCACAGGCATTGACCGCCGCCTTCACATCCTCGGCGCTCTCGGCGAAAAGCACCCCGTCCGGCAGCTGCGGCGGGATATAGGTGGTCGTATGGGCATGCTGTTCGCGGAAGGACTGGCCGGTCTGGAAACGCTCGCCGAAGCTCTGCTTGAGAATGCCAAGCACCGCGGCGATACCCACCTCGTTGCGTGTGCCCGCCTTCGCGTCCTTCAGCGCCATCCCTTTGATCTCCCTGCCATTCCGCAGAAACCATATCGTGTTCCGCAGGTTAGCTGGGTATGCGGCAAGTCAAAGCGGCTGTCCAGTTAAGATTGGCAGAAGATTTCATTCCCCTTTTGTTGTAGGCCGCTTGTTATGGCCAAATCCGCCGCCCCGGCGCCTCAGACAATCGGCGGATTGAGCCGCGCAAAACCCTCCTGCCTGCGATAGGGAAAATAGGGATAGGGCGCCGTGACAGCGCTGACGGCATCGAGCCTTTCGATCTGCTCCCTCGACAGGCTCCAGCCGACCGCGCCGAGGTTCTGCCTGAGCTGCTCCTCGTTGCGGGCGCCGATGATGACGCTCGATACCGTCGGCCGGTTAAGCAGCCAGTTGATGGCGATTTGCGGCACCGTCCGGCCGGTCTCGCCTGCGATGGCGTCCAGGACCTCGACGATGTCGAACAGCTTCTCGTCGTCGACGGGCGGGCCGTATTGCGCCGTCTCGTGCAGCCGGCTTGCCTTGGGCAGCGGTTGGCCGCGGCGGATCTTGCCGGTCAGCCTTCCCCAGGCAAGCGGACTCCAGACGAGGGCTCCCACACCCTGGTCGGCGCCGAGCGGCATCAGCTCCCATTCGTAATCGCGCCCTGCCAGCGAATAATAGACCTGATGGGCGACATAACGCGGGGAGCCGTGGCGCTCGGCGGCGGCGAGCGACTTCATCAGTTCCCAGCCGGCAAAATTGGAAACGCCGACATAGCGGATCTTGCCTACAGCCACGAGCCCATCGAGCGTCGACAGCACCTCCTCGACCGGCGTCGAGGCATCGAAAGCATGAAGCTGCAGCAGGTCGATATAGTCGGTCCCGAGCCGGCGCAGCGCATCCTCGGTCGCGCGGATCAGCCGTGCTCGGGACGTTCCCCAGTCCTGCGGCCCCTCGCCCGTCGGGAGCGCCGACTTCGTCGAGATCAGCACAGCGTCGCGCCGGCCGCGGATCGCCTGGCCGAGCACCTCCTCGGATGCGCCGGCCGAATAGACGTCGGCCGTGTCGAAGAGATTGACGCCGGCTTCCAGGCAGATGTCGACGAGCCGCCGCGCTTCCTCGGCATCGGTATTGCCCCAGGCGCCGAACAGCGGCCCGCTGCCGCCGAATGTGCCCGCGCCGAAGCTCAAGACCGGCACTCTGAGGCCGGAGGCACCGAGATTTCTATAGTCCATGGATCTGTCTCCTGTATTTCCTATGAGATAGACCTCGGGCATTCGATGATATAGATTGACTATCAGCAAATCATCTGTGACTTGAATTCATCATGGGTCGTCAGGACATCAATCGCTCCGGCGAAATGGAAGTCTTCGTCAGCGTCGTCGAGCGCGGCGGCTTTTCTGCGGCCGCTACGGCCCGGCGCATGACGCCGTCGGCTGTCAGCAAGCTCCTCACCCGGCTGGAGACACGCCTCGGCGCCCGCCTCGTCAACCGCTCCACCCGCAGGCTGCAATTGACGCCGGAAGGCTGTGCCTTCTATGAGCGCTGCATTACCATCCTAGCCGATATCGCCGAGGCCGAACGTCAAGCATCGACAGGTGAACAGGCCTCAGGCCGCATCCGCATCAACACCAGCGGCTCTTTCGGCAACCATGTGCTGGCGCCGCTCGTGCCGACCTTCATGGCGCTTCATCCGGCCGTGACGCTGGATATTTCCCATACCGACAGAATAGTCGACCTGATGGAGGAGCGCGCCGATGTCGCAATCCGCGCCGGCCCCTTGAAGAATTCCAGCCTGATCGCCCGCAAGCTTGGCGTCACCGGCAAGATCATTGTCGCATCGCCGGGTTATCTCTCGCGTCATGGCAAACCACGCACGATCGCCGATCTCCGCCACCATTGCCGCATCGGCTTTTCTTACGCCCGCGCTATTGAGGGCTGGTCGCTACGCGAAGGTGGCGAAACTGTAACGATCCCGATCACCCCGGGCCTGCAGGTGGGAGACGGCGAATCGATGCGCCACCTCGCTCTGTCAGGCGCCGGCCTTGCCCGCCTTGCCGCCTTCACCGTGCGCGCCGATATCGATGCCGGCCGCCTGGTGCCGGTGCTCGAAGAGGCCAATCCCGGCGATCTCGAGGAGTTCTACGCCGTCTATATGGGCCAGGGTGGCCCGCTGCCGGCGCGCATACGCGCCCTGCTCGATTTTCTCGTCGGCCATGTCCGTTTCTGAGGCACCCAGCCCGAAACCGTTCAGCGCATTTGGAATGATGACATGTATAGAAACAACGACTTGAAGCGGTCGTATGAATCAGTTTCGCATTCCAGCGCGCCAAGAAGCCAGATTTCGCAATTGACCGCCCGCCTCGCACCCGCCTATACCGAACCCGCGTCAGTCGGTCCTTGCAGCCGGCCTCTCTTCGTCATGCCGGAGCCTCTTCCCATCTTCAGCCCTTAAGGGCTCGCGCCGGTCATGCTCTAACTATTTAATTTAGAGCAGGATTCAGATTTTGGCCGACCCGGCCTAAAATCATCCTGTTCTAGGAAAGATACGGGGATCATGTCATTCAGCGACGCGAGCCGCCTGCTGCGGGATGCCGGCCTGCCGAAATGGGCGCTGCTATTGGCACTTTCGACCGCTCTCGTCGTCTTCCTCGAACTCTTCGCTCTGCCGGCCTCGCTGCTGATCGGACCGATGGTCGCGGCAATCGCACTGGCGTTGACCGTCGGCAAGGGAAAGCTTCGCGTGCCCTTCTGGCCGCTGCAGTTCGGGCAGGTCCTGGTCGGCCTGATGATGGCACGCACCATCACCCCTGACATTCTCGGCACCATGGCGAAGGACGCACCGCTCTTTCTGCTGTTCATCTTCTCGGTCATCGCCATCGCCACCGGCCTCGGCTGGCTTTTGACGCGCTGGCAGGTGCTGCCGGGGACGACCGCGGTCTGGGGTTCCTCGCCGGGCGGCGCCTCCGCCATGGTCATCATGTCGGAAGCCTATGGCGCCGATGCCCGTCTCGTCGCCTTCATGCAGTATCTGCGCGTTGTCTTCGTCGCCGTCGGCGCCTCTGTGGTCTCGCGCCTGTGGGTGGCAGCCGACGGCGCCGAGCCGCCGCCGCTCGTCCTCTTTCCCGAGATCGACTGGCCAGCCTTTGCGGCGACGATGGCTTTTGCCGCCTTTTGTGCCTATGGCGTCCGGCGCCTGCACCTCCAGGGCGGCACGATCATCGTGCCGCTCTTTCTCGGCGCCTTGCTGCAGGGCATGGGCCTCCTGAAAATTGAGTTACCGATGTGGCTGCTCGCTATCGCCTATGCACTGGTCGGCTGGAGCATCGGCCTGCGGTTTACCCGCTCGATCCTCAAGCACGTGGCGCGCGCCCTACCGAGGGTATCGGCCTGCATCGTGCTGCTGATGGCGCTCTGCGGCTGCATGGCGGTGGCGCTTCACGTCTTCGCCGGCATCGATCCGCTGACCGCCTATCTCGCCACGAGCCCCGGCGGCGCCGATTCCGTCGCCATCATCGCCGCCTCGAGCGATGTCGACGTGCCCTTCGTGATGGCGATGCAGACCGGCCGCTTCCTGGTGATCTTGATGATCGGCCCGACGCTCGCCCGTTTCATCGCCCGCCGCTCCGGCCTTGCGGAAAACCCCGCCTGAGCGCCGCCCACTGGCCGGGTGTCATGCCGTAGGCCTTCTTGAAATGGCGGTTGAGATGGCTTTGGTCGGCAAAGCCGGTCGCCGCCGCCACATCGGAAATCCCCTCGCCCGTGCCGATCATCGCGCGCGCCTGCTGCAGCCGCCGCATCAAGAGGTAGCGGTGCGGGCTGGTGGCGAAGGCCGCCCGGAAGTGCCGCGACAGTGCGAAGCGGTCGAGCCCTGTCACCGTCTCCAGCTCGCCGGAACGTACGGCCCGCGTCGCATGCGCTTCGAGATAATCCCGCGCTGCCCGCGCCTGCCGCCAGGCGACGCCGCCGAGCGGCCGGCGCGGCAGGCGCGCATGCCGTGACAGGCTGCCCGTCACCCGCATCACGAAATCGTCGACGAAGAGTTCGTCCAGCTCGCGGTCGAGTTCACCGAGCGCTGCCAAGAGCACCGACGCCAGCGAGGGGTCGCCGATGACGGGTTCGTCGACGAAAGGCAGGCCGACGCCGTCTGCCTCCAGGCATTCGAGCAGCAGCGACGGCTCCAGGTAGAGCATGCGGTATTGCAGCCCGTCCTCGGTCGCGGCACCACCGTCATGTTCCTCGTCGGGATGCAGCACGATCACCTGCCCCGGCAGGCTGAAGCGCCGCTCGCCGCGATAGCGGAAGGTCTGAACCCCCTTCAGAGTCACGCCGAGTGCATAGGTGTCGTGCCGGTGCGGCTCGAAGGCATTGCCTGAGAACTGCGCCTCGATGCGCTCTATGCCGGGAAAGGCGGGTGCGGCCAGAATGCCATTGCTGGATGGTCCCGCGCACAAACGTTCAAGACCTTCGAAGACCTGCGGATGTAAATCGTGGTTCAACGCGCCCGATACTCCATAACCCGTAGATAGGTGAAAGACCGTCCGATGTTTGATACCAAAATTGCCGTCGTCCTGCGAAACAATCTTGCCGGCTGGCAGAAGCTGAACGTCACCGCCTTCCTGATGACAGGCATCGCCGGCCGGCATCCCGAGATCATCGGCGAAGCCTACAGGGACCGCGCCGGCAATCTCTACAATCCGCTATCGATCCAGCCGATCATCGTGCTCTCCGCCGACGAGGCGACCATATCAGCCGTTCACCGCCGCGCGCTGGAGCGCGATATAACCAGCTCGCTGTTTATCGAGGAGATGTTTGCCACCGGCCACGACGCGGCCAACCGCGCCGTCTTCGCAGAATTTGCGCCCGAAGACGCCAAGGTGGTCGGTATCGCCCTGCGCGCCGAAAAGAAGATCGTCGACAAGATCACCAAGGGCGCGACGATGCAGCACTGACGAAAAAGGGCCGGGCGTGACCCGGCCTTTCCACAAACGGTATGAGCCAGGATCAGCTCTGCGTGATCGGCGCGATCTGAATCTCGACGCGGCGGTTCTGCGCGCGGCCGGCTTCGCTCGCATTGGAGGCGACAGGCTGCGACGGGCCGAAGCCGACGGCGGAGACGCGGCGCTGGTCGATGCCCTGGCCGCCGAGATAATCGGCGACCGAAAGTGCGCGGCGCTGCGACAGGTCCTGATTGTGCTGCAGGCTGCCGGTCGAATCCGTATGGCCGTTGACGTCGATCAGCGTGCGGTTGAACTTGCGCAGTACGATCGCCACCGAATTCAGCGTCGGATAGAAGCCCGGCTTCACAGCGTCCTGATCGACGTCGAAGGTGATGTTCGACGGCATGTTGAGGATGATGTTGTCGCCGTTGCGGGTCACCGAAATGCCGGTTCCTTCGAGCTGGGCGCGAAGCTCGGATTCCTGCTGGTCCATGTAATTGCCGATCGCACCGCCGGCGAGAGCGCCGACGCCCGCGCCGATCAACGCCGCATTGCGCTTGCCGTGGCCGCCGCCGCCGACAGCCACGCCGACGAGCGCACCGCCCAGCGCGCCAAGCGCTGCGCCGCCGGCTGTGTTGGAAACCTTCTGTTCACCGGTATAGGGATCGGTCGTCGTGCAGGCGCTGAGATAGCTTGCGGCAATAGCGAGAAGTATGAATTTTTTGATCATGGGCAGGACGGTCTCCGTTCGATTGATGCGAGCAAATGGCAAGGATTGCGGCAAGAAAATGAAGATGTTCTCCTGATAGGGCAAATTCGGACGTCGAAACACAGCCATGTTGCGGGAATGCGCTGATATCACCAGTTTTGGCCGATGACCGCTCCTGCACCTCCATAGGTATAAGGCGTGTCTGCCATTGCGGCCTTCAGGCCGATGGTGCCGTTCATTACGATTGCCGTCATCGACTGACGTCTCCATAGCGCGTGTTGGAGCGCCTCCTCCGTCACAGGAATCCGGCCGCCGCGCGTCCGTGCGGTGAATGAGTCAATGCGGCGATTCAAAAAGTCTATCGCGTCCAAGGACTTGGGCGCACTGGATTCCTGGGACGAGCACAGGAATGAGGGAAAGTGGGGTTGCCCTCTTAGAAATTCTGGAACAACTGCCGCACGGTGTCGTAAGTGGCGTTGGCGATGTTCAGCGACTGCAGGCCGAGCTGCTGCTGCGTCTGCAACGCCCGCAGCCTGCTCGACTCCTCCTCCATGTCGGCATCGACAAGTCGGCCGATGCCGGCGGTGATATTGTCGTGCAGTTTCGTGGCGAAGTCGTTCTGCAGGTTGATGCGCTTTTCCAGCGCGCCGAAGGCCGAACCGACCGTCGTCAGTTGCGTCAGTGCGGCATCGACGACGCTGATCATCTGGCCGATCTGGCCCTGCGTCGTGCTTGATGTCACAGAGATCACCACCTGCCCGGTGGTGGTGCCGTTCTTGCTCGTCATCAGCACGTAATTTTGCGCAGCACCGAGCTCGGTGGCGAAATAGGCCGATGTCAGCACCCCGTATTCGCCGGAACCGGTGGCACGGTCGTCGATCAGGTAGCGCGCGTCCTTGGAGGTTGTCGCCCCGACGGGTGTGTTGTCGATATGGTAGCTCAGCATGCCGATCGAGATCGTGCCGTCGGCGTTGCGGATGAACGAGGCCGGGATCTGGCGCGGCTGCGTCGGCGTCGCATCGTTGGTGAGGACCACCCAGTTGTCGCTGTTAAAGGTCGCCGATTCCGAAACGCTGCGCAGTTGCTCCTGCAGCTGTTTGATCTCTTCGTTGATCTTGTTCTTATCGATGCCGTCTTCGGTTGCGGCAACCAGCTTTGCCTTGATTTCGGAGACGACGTCGATGACGCTCTGAACGCCGGTATAGGCCGTTCCCATCGTCGCTGCGGCCATGCCAAGCGCATCCTGGATCGCCGAAACCGCTTTATTGTCGGTCCGCGCGGTGGTGGCGATCGACCAGTAGACGGCGTTGTCGCTGGCTTTTTCGACACGCATACCCGTCGTAATGTGATTTTGCGTGACCGTCATATTCCGATTGATATCGCGCAGCACATAAAGCGCCGCATCCACGGAGACACGCTGATAAATACTCACGGGACTAAACTCCAAAACACAACAGACGCAAACTGAACTAAAAATGAACCGTGCCGCACGGACATTCATGTCCGGGGTCGCTGAAACTTCAGCGCATCGCAGCCTTCAAGAAACGAAGAAGACCAGTTGGTTACTGGTTACAATCATTGCCGTTTACGCTTAACAAACGACTAAACTTCAGAAGTAATTTAGGTGTTTTTGCAAGGTTTCATACACCATAAAAAACGCAGCCGGACGAGGTTGGCCGGCGGCATTTCGTCATCGGATAAGACCCTATTCGGCGGCCTGCAGCTGCTCATCGTCGGGTGCGGCGCGCGGCCGAGTGGCGACCGACATCTCCTCGTGCAGGCGCGCTTCCTCGTGGGCGTGCGGCTTGGCGAAGCGGGCAAGCAGCAGATAGGCGACCGGCGTGATGAACAGCGTCACCAGAGTAGCGAAACCGAGGCCGCCAACGATCACCCAGCCGAGCGCAACACGTGCTTCGGCGCCGGCGCCATGGGCAAAGACCAGCGGCACGCCGCCGAGGATGGTGGCGATCATCGTCATCATCACGGGCCGGAGACGCAGCGCGCAGGCCTTCTCGATCGAAGACCGCACATCCTCGCCCCGGTCGCGCAGCTGATTGGCGAATTCGACGATCAGGATACCGTTCTTCGCCATGACGCCGACGAGCAGCACCAGGCCGATCTGGCTGTAGATGTTGAGGCTGGAGCCGGTGATAACAAGTGCGAAGACGGCGCAGGCAAGACCAAGCGGCACTGTCGACATGATGATCAGCGAGGACAGCACGCTTTCGAACTGCGCGGCCAGCACCAGGAAGATGATGACGATGGCGAAACCGAAAGTCAGCGCCATGCCGCTCGAATTCTCTTCGAGAGTGGCCGCCTCAGCGAGCGGCAACAGGCGGGAGCCTGGCGGCAGCAGCGGCTCGGCGAGCGCAGTCACTTGGCTGACAGCATCGCCGAGCGACATGCCGTTCCTGAGGCCGGCGGTGATCGCCACGGAGGCGAGCTGCTGCTCGCGGTTGAGCTGCGGCGCGACCGACCCTTCCTTCATCGTGGCGATGACCGACATCGGTACGATCTTGCCGTCGCCGGTTTTCAGGAACACGTTCTCGAGGTCGGTCGGATCGTCGATCGGCCGCGTCGTCGAGGTCAGAAGCACGGGATAGGATTCGCCGTCGACGAAGACGTCGACCACCGATCGCCCTTCGAGCAGCGATTGGATCGCCGTCGAGAGCCCGGTTATGTCGATGCCGAGATCCGAGGCGCGCTCGCGATCGATCGCCACCGATACCTGCGCCTGGCTGGGCTCGTTGGTCAGCCGCGGCGTATCATACTGGCCGGTGGCCTCGAGCGACTGAACAAGCTTGGCGGCCGCCGCAGTCAGCGCCTCGTGATCATTGCCGATAAGCGCCATCTGCAGACCACTGCCGGCGCCGCGGATGCGAAGGCTGTTCGATGAGATAGCATTGCCGCGCAGGGCCGGCACCCTGGCGGCTGCCTGGTTGATATCGCCGACGATCTCCGTCTGCGTCCTGTCACGCTCTCCCCAGGGGGCAAGCGTCAGCACCATGAAGCCGCTGTTCAGCGAACCGCCCTGCCCGGAGATCGAGAAGATATTGCGGATGTCGCCGCTGTCGACCAGCGGCTGCAGATATTCCTCGACGAGTTGCATCTTGTCGCGGGTATATTCGAGGCTTGATCCCTGCGGCGTCGTCAGCCGCATCATCACCAGCGACCGGTCCTCTTCGGGCGTCAGCTCGCTCTTCACCGTCGAGAAAGCGACGAGTGCCGCGCCGGCAAAGATCACCGAGAACAGGATGACGACGAAGGGCGCGTTGAGACAGCCGTGCAGCGCCCATTTGTAGAGATCGGCGAGCGCCCCGCCGAAGCGGCCGAGCATGCCGTGATCTTCGAGCATCGGTTTGGTCAGCATGCGCGAGGCGAGCATCGGACACAGCGTCAGCGCCACGATCGACGACAGCCCGACCGAGAAGGCCAGCACGAAGCCGAATTCGCGGAAGAGGCCACCGACCTGTCCCGGCAGGAAGGAGAGCGGAATGAACACCGCCGCCAGCGTCGCCGTCGTGGCGATGACGGCGAAGAACACCTCGCGCGTTCCGAGCACGGCAGCAGCGCGCGGCCCCATGCCTTCGGAGCGCCGGCGTACGATATTTTCGAGCACCACGATCGCATCGTCAACGACGAGGCCGGTCGCCAGCACGATCGCGAGCAGCGTCAGGATGTTGATCGAGAAGCCGACCATGTAGATCGCCGCCAGCGTGCCGATCAGCGCCACCGGCATGCTGACCGCCGGGATCAGTGTCGCCCGCCAGTCGCGCAGGAAGAGGTAGATGACGGCGGTGACGATGACGGCGGCAAGCACCAGCGCCAGCACCACTTCGTGGATCGCACCCTGGATGAAAACGGCGTCGTCGCTGGTGACGGCGATCGTCGTGCCCTCGGGCAGCGTCTTCGACAGTTGGTCGACGGCCGCCTTGATGCCGGTCGAGATGTTCAGCGTATTCGACTGCGCCTGGCGAATGATGCCGAGGCCGATGCCCGGCTTGCCGTTGGAGCGCAGCGCCGTTTCGCCGTCGCGTGGTCCAAGCATCACCGTCGCAACGTCGCCGAGCCGGACGCGGTCCTGCAGGATGACGTTGGAAAAATCCGCCGGCGTCTGCAGGTTGGCGGTGGCGCGCACCACGATATCCTGCGTATTGCTCTTCAGCGAGCCGGCCGGCACGTCGAGTGCCGCATTATCGAGCGCCTTCGTCAGGTCGCCGATGGTCAGTCCACGGCTGGCGAGCGCGCCCTGGTCGACGTCAACGCGGAAGACCTTCTCCTGGTCGCCATATTCCTCGACGTCGGCAACGCCGTCGACGGAGGCGAGGCGATCGATCACCTCGTTTTCGACGAGCTGGGTCAGGTCGTCCATGTTGAGATTGGTGGAGGTGACGGCAAGGCGCATGATCGCCGAGGAATCCGAATCCGCCTTGACGATCTGCGGTGCATCCGCCTCTTCCGGCAGGTTCTGGGTAATGCGGCCGATCGCGTCGCGCACGTCGTTGGCGGCGACCGAGAGATCGATCGCATCCGAGAATTCCAGCGTCACCCGGCTCTGACCGAAGGACGAGGTCGATGAAATCGATTTCAGGCCGCTGACGCGCGCGACCGCCCCCTCGATCACCTTGGTCAGTTCCTGGTCGATCGTCTGCGGCGATGCGCCGTCGAAGGTGGTGCGCACGGTGACGACGGGACGGTCGACATCGGGCAGTTCGCGCACTTCGACGCCGACATAGGCGGCAAGGCCGGCAACGACCATCAGCGTGTTGAACACCAGCGCCAGGATCGGTCGACGAACGAAAAGTGCAGTGAAGCTCTGCTTGCCCGACGCCCTGTCCTGATGAATCTCGGTCACGTTCATTGGGTGGCGACCTCCGCAGTCGCGGCGACATCGGCGCTCACACGCACCGCCCCGCCCTCACGTACGCGCTGCAGGCCCTGCGTGACGATCACGTCGCCGTCCTTGAGATCGGCTTTGACGAGCACGAAATCCGGGTTACGCTGCACGATGCTGACCCGCACCTTATGCGACTTGTCGTCGTTGACCTGCCAGACGAAGGAGCCCTGCGAATCCCACTGCACGGAGACCGGGTCGACAGCCGGATATTTGTCGCCAGGAAATTTCATGCTGACACTGAAGGACATGCCGGCACGCAGCTCATCGGAACTATTGTCGATCCGGGCGCGCAGACGCAGCGTGCGGCTTGCCGCGTCGATGCGGTTGTCGACGGCTTCGACCACGCCCGAAAACACCTGCCCCGGCCTTGCCACAGACATCGCCTCGACCGGCTGGCCGACCGACACCGTATTGGCGAAGCGCTCCGGCACCCAGTAGTCGACGAGGATTTCCGAACGGTCATCGATCGTGACGATCGGGATGCTAGTCGTGACGTTGTCGCCGATATTAACCGGCACGATGCCGACGATGCCGTCGATCGGCGCGGTGATATTGCGCCGGGCGAGATTGAGCTCGGCGGCCTGCAGCTGCAGCCGCGCGCCCTGCTCGGCGATCTCCGAATCGAACACGTCCATGCGTGACACGCTGGACTTGATGTTGTGATAGAGATTGGACTTCTCGACGGCGGCCTTGACCGCCACATCAGCCTGGCCGCGGGCGATCACCTGCTCCTCGCTGTCGAGCTTGGCCAGCACCTGGCCGGCCTTCACCCTGTCGCCCGACTTGATGAGGATTTCGCGGATCGTGCCCGACGCCTGCGGCGTGACCGCGACCGAACGGATCGCATCACCCGTGCCGATGGCGTTCAGCCGGTCGTTGACGATACCCTGGACGACCGCCTGCGTCGCGACGAGAATGGTGTTGTTGCGCCCGCCGCCATTACGGCGGTTCCCCTGTCCCTGCCCCTCACCACGCTGCTGCCCTTGCGCCCGGGCCGGAGCGTCGGCACCGGCAGCCTCCTCGGCCTTCGGCGCGATCTTGGAAACGATGCTGTCTGGAATGCCTGCATCGCGCATCGTATCGCCGGCGCCGGGCACGAAGAAAACCCACGCGGCGAAGCCGGCAATAATGACGATGAGCGACAGTACAAACTGCTTCCAAAAGGCCATTCACGTCTCCGGAGGGACTCGAGGTTGGACCAGGGTCGGTCGAAAGAGGCGCTGCGGGATCCAGATTCCCGTCTGATGCGACAATATCGCGCGTTTACAGCTTACCGGCAAGCATAAGCAGCCGGCATTACCGATTTGTAATATCAGCAAAGAATGGAAATAACCCGGCCGCTCACTTTTGCTTGAATGAACACTCGCCCGTGTCTTTGATCCCGCCGATTGTCGGGCAAGATACCGTACAAAATCCCTGAAGATGCGGGTTGGATGTCTATCGGCGCATCGACCACCGCACACCCATCACAGCCGCAATCCCCAGTATCGGCCACACCGCCCAGAACTGCCCCGTCCAGGTGAAGAGGTTGATGCCGGCAAGGCCAAGCGCCAGGATCGCCAGCAAGGTGATCTTGCGGTTGAACCGGATCTGATCGCGGTTCCAGGCGAGCGCCGCGATGACGGCAAGCGCGAGCACCGGAAAACGCGCCCAGAAGACGCCCTGCCACGACAGGAGATTGATACCGATCAGGACGGCGGCGATGACGCCGAGCACGCCATACAGCCTGCGTCCGCCCGGTGCTGGGGTTGTCTCGGCCTCAGCGGCCGCCATAACCGGCGCCGGCTGCGGCCGCGCGGGGCCGGATCGTTCTGCAGATGGCGTCTCGTCCCTGGCATCGCCGATCTTCACCGCGTAGCTCGGCACGCCTTCATCGACATTCTTCACCATCAGCGGTCCGAGAAACTCGAAACCAACAGCCACCTTGTTGCGGACCTGGTCATAGACGGTGCTCGATATCACGATACCGCCTGCCGCAGCCGACGTCTGCAGCCGCGCGGCGATGTTGACGCCGTCGCCATAGATGTCGTCGCCCTCGACGATTACGTCGCCGAGATTGATGCCGATGCGGAAGAGCATGCGACCGTCGGCTGGGCGGCGGGCGTTGAAACCCGCGAGTTCGTTCTGGGTGTCGACGGCCGCACGCACCGCCTCGACCACGCTCGGGAAATCGGCGATCAGCCCGTCGCCCCAGGTATTGATGACGCGGCCACCATGGCTTTCGATCAAGCGTCCCATCGCTTCCCGGCAGCGCTTGAGCGCAGCGAGCGTCCCCTCCTCGTCAGCCCCCATCAGCCGCGTATAGTCCTGCACGTCAGCACAGAAGATCGTCGTCAGCTTGCGCCGCGTTTCACTCATGGTCTCTCGTCTCCGCGCTATCCGCCCCGGAAGATCGCTGCAAAGGGTGAAACTGGTCGAGATCAAGTGGGCGATTGCAACGGCGGTAAACTACTAAGGCTTTGTGTTTGTTGCCACCGATAATTGTTCATTATCGCCCGTCAGCATAACCGGTGATCACTGAACGATCTTGCGCGGGCTCGCCGCGTGTTCTCTTGCCACCGTGCTGGAACTGTCGATTTCCTGAAGCAACACGTCATAGCCCCAGAGATCGGCAAGATGCTGCAGGACGAGTTTCGTGTCATTTTCCTGAAGATAGCAGCCATTCATGACGATGTGCTGCAGCAACAGGCGGCGGTCGCCGGCGAGGTCGACATCGACGATATCGATTGCCGGATCGGTCCAGCCGATATCATATTCGCGGGAGAGCTGGCGGCGGATGCGCAGGTATCCGCGCTCATTATGAATCGCCGAGACCAGTACCCCCTCGGTCTGTTCCGGATCGTCGTAAAGATGGAACAGCCGCAACTGCCGGATCATGTTCGGGCTTAGGAACTGGCTGATGAAGCTCTCGTCCCGGTAATTGGCCCAGATGTCGCGAAGAACCGCCATCGCATCGCCTCGTCCGGCGATATCGGGGAACCATGCACGGTCCTCTTCCGTCGGATTCGTGACGATCCTCTCGATATCCTGCATCATCGCAAAACCAAGCGCATAGGGGTTGAAGCCCGAGAACCGCCGGTCGTCATAGCTTGGCTGAAACACGACGTTGGCGTGCGACTTCAGGAATTCGAGGAAGTTTCCGTCGCTGATCTGCCCCCGCTCGTGAAGGCGGGTCATGATCTGGTAGTGGACAAAGGTGGCGGTTCCCTCGTTCATCACCTTGGTCTGCCGCTGGGGATGGAAATATTGTGCGACGTGGCGGACGATGCGAAGGATCTCGCGCTGCCACGGCTGCAGCCGCGGTGCCGACTTTTCAAGAAAATAAAGGATGTTGTCCTGCGGAAGCCCGAGGGCGGCGCGGCGCTTTTCCAAGCCGATGTCACCCGCCTTTCGGGCCTTACCGACGGGAACCGTGCGCCACAGATCGTTGAACATCTGCTCCTCGTGGGCGCGGCGCTCCTGCTGCCGCTTTTCCTCCTGGCGAAGATCGATCGTGGTCTTGCCCGCGTATCGATGCACCCCGTGCGACATCAGCGCATGGGCTGCGTCGAGCGTGCGTTCGACGGCCGCCTCGCCGTAACGTTCCTCGCAGCGGGTGATATAGCCCTTGGCGAAATCGAGGTAATCGAGGATGCCCTCCGCATCGGTCCAGAGTTTGAAGAGATAGTTGTTCTTGAAGAAGTGGTTGTGGCCGAAGGCCGCATGCGCGGTGACGAGCGTCTGCATCGTCGCCGTGTTTTCCTCCATCAGGTAGGAAATGCAGGGAGAGCTGTTGATGACGATCTCATAGGCGAGGTCGCGCATCCCGCGACGGTAGAAGGTTTCGTGATGCGCAAAGTGTTTGCCGAAGGACCAATGGCGGTAGAAGAGCGGCATGCCGGTCGAGGAATAGGCATCGAGCATCTGCTCCGAGGTGATGACTTCGATCTGGTTCGGATAGACGTCGAGGCCGAGTTCGCCGAGCGCGATCTCCTCGCAGGCGTCGTGAATGCGCTGGAGTGTTGAAAAGTCCCAGTCGGCCCCCTCGAATAATAGCCGCTCTCGTGGCCTCATCGTCATGGTCATGGCGTCACCTTCGACTGTGCGTCACGTTTCTGGAAGAGATCGTGGAAAACAGGGAATATTTCGTTTCGCCGGCAGACCTTGCGCATCGAAAGCGGCTGCAGCTCGGAACGGATCCCGTCATAGAGCATCCAAAGCGGTGAGCGGGATACCGAGGAGTCACCGCCTTCTTCGCCGACTTCGATATAGGCAAAATACTGGCACAGTGGCAAAATCTCGCGCAGCAGTTGTCCGCTCAGGTTCCCGTCCGAATGAGCGTTGTCGCCGTCCGAGGCCTGGGCGCCATAGATATTCCATTCCGCCGGATCGAAACGCGCCGCGATGATCGCCCGCATTGCCGCCAGCGCACTGGAAACCAGCGTGCCGCCCGTTGCCGGGCCATAGAAGAAGGTTTCCTCGTCGACTTCCTCGGCCTTGTCGGTATGGCGGATGAAGACGATCTCCACTTTCTTGTAGCGCTTCGACAGGAAAAGATAGAGCAGCAGGTAAAACCGCTTCGCCAGATCCTTCATGTGTTCCGACATGGAACCGGAGACGTCCATCAAGCAGAACATCACGGCCTTCGCCACAGGCTTCGGCTCGTTTTCGAAGCGACGATACCGCACGTCGAGCGGATCGATGTAGGGAATGCGCCGGCTTTTTTCCGTCAGGGACTTGAGTTTTGCCTCAAGCGCCAGCCGGCTCTCGTCGTCCTCGCATTCCTCGATCTGCCGCTGCAGGGCTTCGATTTCCTCGCGGCGCGGACGGTGAAGCGCGACACGGCGCATCATCGCGAGCCTGGTCGTGCGACCGACGGCGATGTTGGACGGCGATCCCGACACGGAATAACCAGCACGGAACGGAGTTTCCTCCTCGGTTTCGGCCAGGCGCCGCTTGGCAAGGTCGGGCAGTTCCAGATCGTCCAGGAACACATCGAGGAATTCCTCGCGCGTCAGCACGAAGCGGAAGCCGTCCTCGCCCTCGCCCTCACCCGCATCCTTGGGTTTTCCGCCCCTGCTCCCTGGCGGGCGCGGAAGAATGTCGCCTTCGACGAAGGCCCTGTTTCCAGGCAGGATATGGTCGCGGATGCCGCCGTCGCCCCTTCTCAAGTTCGGCTCGGCCATTCCATCGATCGGCAGGCTGATTTCCCCGCCGTCGAGCACATCGCGAATGTTCCGGTTTTGCAGAGAACGTTTTACCGCCTGCTGCACGGCGCCTTTCATGCGCCGAAGAAACCGTTGCCGATTTTCCAGACTTTTACCGCGCGGATTTAGCCGACGGTCGACAATGTGCATATTGGCTCCACATTAACTTGCCTGTTTGACGCGCATGTACCATTCGACGAGGCGCCGAACCTGCCTCTCCGTGTAACCCCGCGCGGCCATGCGCGAGACGAATTCGCTGTGCTTCTTTTCCGTTTCGGAATCCTTCTTCGATCCGAAGGAAATGACCGGCAAAAGATCTTCGACCTGCGAGAACATTCGCTTTTCGATGACTTCCCGGATTTTCTCGTAGCTCGTCCATGACGGATTCTTTCCGCCGTTGGCTGCCCGCGATCTCAAGCAGAACTTGACGATTTCGTTGCGGAAATCCTTCGGATTGGCGATTCCCGCCGGCTTTTCGATTTTCGTCAGTTCCTGGTTGAGGAGCTCGCGATCGAGAAGCTGGCCGGTATCGGGATCCTTGAAGTCCACATCTTCGATCCAGGCATCGGCATAGTCCACGTAGCGGTCGAACAGATTCTGTCCGTAATCCGCATAGGATTCAAGATAGGCCTTCTGGATTTCATTTCCAATGAACTCTGCGTAACGCGGCGCAAGATCGGCCTTGATGAATTCCAGATATCGCTTCTCGACATCGTCGGAAAACTGCTCGCGCCGGATCGACTGCTCCAGCACATACATCAGATGAACCGGATCAGCGCCGATATCCGTGGTGTCGTGATTGAAAGTGGAGGCGAGCACCTTGAAGGCGAAGCGGGTCGATATGCCGTCCATGCCCTCGTCGATGCCGGCGGCATCCCGATATTCCTGGACACTGCGGGCGCGCGGATCCGTCTCCTTCAGGCTTTCGCCGTCATAGGTGCGCATCTTCGAGAAGTATGTCGAATTCTCATGCTTGCGCAGGCGTGAAAGCACGGAGAAACGGGCCAGCATTTCGAGCGTTGCCGGGGCGCATGGCGCATCGGCGAGTTCCGATCCCTCGATCAGCTTCTCGTAGATCTTCTGCTCTTCCGTCACGCGCAGGCAATAGGGTACCTTGATCACGCAAATTCGGTCGATGAACGCTTCGTTGTTCTTGTTGGCCTTGAAGGTCTGCCATTCCGCCTCGTTCGAATGCGCAAGGACGATGCCGGTGAAGGGTATGGCGCCGATATTCTCGGAGCCGATATAGTTCCCTTCCTGCGTCGCCGTCAGCAGCGGATGCAGCATCTTGATCGGCGCCTTGAACATCTCGACGAATTCGAGCACGCCCTGATTGGCGCGGTTGAGGCCGCCCGAATAGCTGTAGGCATCCGGATCGTTCTGGGAATAGGTCTCCAGCTTTCGGATATCGACCTTACCGACCAAGGACGAGATATCCTGATTGTTCTCGTCTCCGGGCTCGGTCTTGGCGATGGCGATCTGGCGCAACCGCGAAGGCTGTACTCTGACGACGCGGAAGCGGGAAATATCGCCTCCGAAATCGTCGAGCCGCTTCAGGCACCACGGGCTCATCAGTCCGCTCAGGCGCCGCAGCGGAATGCCGTATTGCTCCTGCAGGAGCGATCCCATCGTGTCCGGGTCGAAGAGGTTGAGCGGACTTTCGAAAACCGGGCTGATCTCGTCACCGGCCTTCAGCACGTAGATCGGATGAACCTCCATCAGCAGCTTTAGCCGCTCCGCCAGCGATGACTTGCCGCCGCCGACCGGGCCGAGCAGATAGAGGATTTGCTTGCGCTCCTCGAGCCCCTGCGCCGCGTGCCGGAAGAAGGAAACGATGCGTTCGATTGTCTCTTCCATGCCGTGGAAGCCAGCAAAGGCCGGATAGATCCGGATGGTCCGGTTCATGAAGATCCGGCCGAGGCGCGTGTCCCTGGCGGTATCGACCATCTGCGGCTCGCCTATCGCAGCGAGCAGCCGCTCGGTCGCATTGGCATAGGCAAGCGGTTCCTTTTTGCAAAGATCGAGATACTCCGAGATCGACATATCGGTCTCGCGACGCGCATCATAGCTGCGGGTGAACGCATCAAATACGGATTCGCTCAGCATGGGCCCTCCATCAAGGTTAATGCCACAGGCTCTAGGTCGTCATACCAAAGGAGATGGCCACGACATTCCTAAGAATCAATAGTTTCGCAGGTATATTCCACGCTCACCGGCTGTTTCTGGCAATGCACAAAAACGTGCGTGCACCGGTTATTTTTTACTCTACGAAACTGTTTCTTATTGTAGTTGAGAAAAGGGCTATTGCGATATCAGCACATTTCGCGACGTGACAGAAAGGTGAAAAGGGTGTGCAATGCCGGCCGTGATTCGAGCACTGGAAAAATCGACGATTGGCAGCCAATCTGCGCAAAGTCGATGCAGGACAGCGTGTGCCGACCCGCTTCAGACATGATTGAAACGGACGCATCGCGACGATTCGCCCGTTATCGCGACTCATCCGCCTACCGGCGCGACTCAGCTGTTGAATGCCTTCTCCAGCGCGGCGACATCGATCTTGACCATGCCGAGCATCACTTCGGTTACGCGCCTGGCCCGCTCGCGGTCGCTGTCGGCGATCATCTCGGACAGCATGCGCGGCACGATCTGCCAGGAAAGGCCCCAGCGGTCCTTCAGCCAGCCGCAGGCCTCCGGCGTGCCGCCATTGGCGAGAAATGCCTCCCATATCCGATCGATCTCAGCCTGGCTTTCCAGGAGAATCGCGATCGAGAAAGAATGGTTGAAGCTATCGAGGGGGCCGGCCTTCATGGCCAGGAAGGCCTGGTCGGCGAGCGTGAACTCGATCAGCTCGACGCTGCCGGGAGGCCCGCTCGGCGTTTCCGCCGGCAATATGGTGGTGCGGCCGATGCTGGAGTCCGGGATAACAGACACGTAGAATTCGACGGCTTCGCGCGCTTCCTCGGCGAACCAGAGATTTGAAACGACCTTCGGCATGAAACGGCCTCCTTGTTGACGGGTGTTGATCCGGACGGCTGTCCGATGACCCAAGGACGCCCCACCGGCGCCGGTTCCGACACCCCACGATCCGAATTTTTTGCCCCGCTTGCCCGCATGGCGACCACAGCCGCGCTCGGCGGCGGCCTTGCCGTCCGCAACATACCGCTTGGAATAGCGCCGGCTCGGGAATGAAAGCAGAACATCTTTTCTGGTCTTTCCTTCCCGAATCACTACATTACGCGCCATGAGCAATAGTTTCGACGACATGCCCTTCTTCGACGAAGAGCCGGGCGAGATGGCGCGCAAGCCGCAGCCGCCTGCCGCACCCGCCGAAAGGGCGCCTGCCGCGCCCGCCGCCGGTGGCGGCATCGCCGCCCGCGCCATGGCGGCTCGCGACGGCGGCAAGCGGCCGGATTATCTCGCCGGGCTGAACCCCGAGCAGACCGAAGCCGTCGAAACGTTGGAAGGCCCCGTCCTCGTGCTCGCCGGCGCCGGCACCGGCAAGACCCGCGTGCTGACGACCCGCATTGCCCATATTCTCAATACCGGCCGCGCCTTCCCCTCGCAGATCCTCGCCGTCACCTTCACCAACAAGGCGGCCCGCGAGATGAAGGAGCGTATCGCGTTGCTCGTCGGCGGCGCCGTCGAAGGCATGCCCTGGCTCGGCACCTTCCATTCGATCGGCGTCAAACTTCTTCGCCGCCACGGCGAGCTTGTCGGCCTGCGCTCCGATTTCACCATTCTCGATACCGACGACGTCGTTCGCCTGATCAAGCAGATCATCCAGGCCGAAGGCCTCGACGACAAGCGGTGGCCGGCCAAGCAGTTCGCCGGCATGATCGACACCTGGAAAAACAAGGGTCTCGGCCCGGCCGATATCCCCGAGGGCGACGCCCGCGCCTTTGCCAATGGCCGCGGCCGCGATCTCTATTTTGCCTATCAGGCGCGCCTGACGACGCTGAATGCCTGCGACTTCGGCGACCTGCTGATGCATCCCATCGCGATCTTCCGTAAGAACCCGGATCTCTTGAAGGAATATCACGGCCGCTTCCGCTATATCCTCGTCGACGAGTACCAGGACACCAACACTGCTCAATATATGTGGCTCAGGCTTCTCGCCCAACGCCCCAAGGGCGAGCCACAGAACGTCTGCTGCGTCGGCGACGACGATCAGTCGATCTATGGCTGGCGCGGCGCGGAGGTCGACAATATTCTGCGCTTCGAAAAGGATTTCCCCGGCGCCAAGGTCATCAAGCTCGAGCGCAACTACCGCTCGACCGAACATATCCTCGGCGCTGCCGCCCATCTGATCGCCCATAATGAGGGCCGCCTCGGCAAGACGCTGTTCACCGACCGCTCCGATCCTGATGACGTCAAGGTGCAGGTCCACGCTTCCTGGGATTCGGAAGAGGAAGCCCGCGCCATCGGCGAGGAGATCGAGCAGCTCCAGCGCGGCAAGCATCTCTTGAACGACATGGCGATCCTCGTGCGCGCCTCCTTCCAGATGCGCGAATTCGAAGACCGCTTCGTCACCCTCGGCCTTAACTATCGCGTCATCGGCGGCCCGCGCTTCTACGAGCGCCTCGAGATCCGCGATGCCATGGCCTATTTCCGCCTGGTCGCTCAAGCCTCCGACGACCTCGCCTTCGAGCGCATCGTCAACACCCCGAAGCGCGGTCTCGGCGATACGACGGTGCGGGCGCTGCACGACTATGCCCGTGCCCGCGACATCCCGATGCTTGCGGCAGCCGCCGACATCATCGAGACGGACGAGCTGAAGCCGAAGGCGCGAAAGGCGCTCTTCGACGTGATTCAATCTTTCCGCCGATGGCAGGAACTGCTTGAAAACACGCCGCATACCGAACTTGCCGAGCAGATCCTCGAAGAGTCCGGCTATACCGACATGTGGAAGAACGACAAGAGCGCCGAAGCGCCGGGCCGCCTCGAAAACCTCAAGGAACTCATCCGCTCGATGGAAAGCTTCGAGTCGATGCGCGGCTTCCTCGAACACGTCTCGCTGGTGATGGATGCCGAGACCAACGAGAACCTCGACGCCGTCTCGATCATGACGCTGCACTCGGCCAAGGGCCTGGAATTCGACACCGTCTTCCTACCCGGCTGGGAGGAAGGCCTCTTCCCGCACCAGCGCTCGCTTGATGAGAGCGGCCGCGCCGGCTTGGAGGAGGAACGCCGCCTCGCCTATGTCGGCATCACCCGCGCCAAGCACCGCTGCCACATCTGGTTCGTCTCCAACCGCCGCATCCATGGCCTCTGGCAGTCGACCCTCCCCTCGCGTTTCCTCGACGAACTGCCGGAAACCCATGTCGAGGTCGCTGAAATGGAACAGAGCTACGGCGGGTACGGCCGCGGCGGCTACGGCCAGTCCCGCTTCGACAAAGCCGAACCCTTCGCCAACTCCTATTCCACCCCCGGCTGGAAACGCGCCCAGGCCAACAAGACCGACGCCACACGCGACAATTGGGGCACCCGCTCCGGCCACGCCGTCGAACGCATCGGCTATGGCGAAAGCGGCCCGAAGGGGCGCACGATCGAAGGCGAGCTGGTGGCGAAATCGACCTCGTCGGAACCATCGAGATTCGCCCTCGGCGATCGCGTATTCCACCTGAAATTCGGCAACGGCAACATCACTGGCATCGAAGGCAACAAGCTGACGATCGAGTTCGACCGGGCGGGACAGAAACGGGTGCTGGACGGATTTGTCGAGCGCGTGTGACCTCGCATCAGCACGACGCGAAAAGGCTTACCCGAGCATCCGCATTCTTCCGAGCCCGAGAATATCGTTGACGAGCGCGATGCCCATGCCCGCGGCGACGATTCCCAATCCTATCAGAAAGAGCCGGCGAGATCGGTCATATTTGGCGGCAAAGAGAGAGTCGCGCGCCAGCAAATCGGCAAAAACTTTCACCTGCACGGCGATGCCCACGGTCAGGAACAGCATCGGCAGAATATCGATGCGGCTCCAGTCATTGGGGTTGGAAACCCAGACGCTGATGAAATTGAGCGAGAAACCGAGGATGATACCGGCCGCCGTCAGCGACCCGTTGCGAAACGTCGCATCGATCTTTTCGTCGGGATCCGGCTCTGACATGGCTTCGGTTCCGGCTTGCTGCTGAGGGTAAGAAAGGCAGAAATCATGATCCGGAGCAAGCTCGGCCTGACGTCGCCCTCACAGGAAACAGACGAAATGTCGCAGCCGCGCAAACCCGGGCAGTCCGCCCATGGCTCCTCCGCACGCTGCGTTACGGCAATTTCGGGGCGACACCGGCATGGATTTAATCGCGCTCAGGCAAACAGATCACCAAAAAAAGCCAATAAATCCAATGAAAAAACTTTGGCAACCGAAAGGTTAACGTGCGTTGCTTCGCGTCGTCAATCGCACTTCTGCCCTGTCAAAACGTCGCTTTGACGCCTCGCGCAAATCAGCTTAGCCCAGAGGCTGCCCGCCCATGAAAGGCAGGCTTCACGACGAACTTTTCGAAGGAGGTTCCAGTGACCAGTGTTTCATCTCTCGGCAGCACCTTAACTCAATATCAGTCTCCGCTTTCCAGTCTGGACAAGAATGGCGACGGCGTCATATCGGCGGACGAATTGGCCGCCGCCTCGCAGTCCTCGACATCGGCCACGGCGTCGACCGACAGCGACGACAGCAGCACCGACATCGTCAAGAAGATCACCGCCGACATCCTATCGCTGATGCTGTCGATGCAGAAGACCGACGGCAGTGACGATCAGAACGACGACGCTTCCAAGGGCGTCTTCGCCGCGATGGATACGGATGGCGACGGCAAGTTGACCGAGTCCGAATTCCTCGCCGCCGATCCGAACAGCATCAAGACGTCAGGTGATAGCGATCCGCTGCTCACCAAAGTGCTGAGCGACATGCAGACGGCCCTTCAGGCCTACCGCAATACCTACGGCGCTTCCGCCACAGCAGGTGATTCCGCAGCCGAAGACGTGGCGGCGGTCTAGCTGGCCGAAATCCGGGCTCTGCCGGGGGAGCCTCGATCCATCGATGCCGTACAAAAGCATCCTACGCAGGCAGATCGATTTGCCGGCACTTGCCAACGTCGTGGGCCGCGTCTGCGATCCGGAAATCATGCACGCGCCTTCCCCTCCGTTCCATTTCAACACGAGGACCGCCGCCAGCTATCGCAATGATTGCATTAGAGCATTCTGTTTCGACGACTTACTACCGCTAGTGCCAGAATTAACACTTGCGCGTCAGCGCCTGGAAATCCACTAGTTGATCCATTCAGTGTGCTTGGCGTCTTACACTGCAATAAAGCGAAGGGATTGGCCGTGATGAAAGCGCTGCTGCTCGTCGATATTCAGAACGGCTTCTGTCCAGGCGGCAATCTGCCGGTGCCTGACGGCGACAAGGTGGTCCCCGTCGCAAACAGACTGATCGACAGCGGCAGATACGATCTGATCGTCGCCTCGCAGGACTGGCATCCGCCGGGCCACGGCAGCTTCGCCTCCGCCCATCCGGGCGCCGCCCCCTTCGAGATGGGCGAACTGTCGGGCAAGCCGCAGATGATGTGGCCGGACCACTGCATTCAGGGTACGCTCGATGCCGAACTGCATCCAGAACTCAAATCCGAAGAGATCGACCTGATCCAGCAGAAGGGCGAGGATCCTGATATCGACAGCTATTCGGCCTTCCGCGACAATGACCGCGATGCCTCGACCGGCCTTTCCGATTTCCTCGAGGATCAGGGCGTCACCGACCTCGACGTCTGCGGGCTGGCGACCGACTATTGCGTCAAGTTCTCCGCGCTCGACGCGCTGGAGATGATGCCTGACGTTCGCGTGCGCTTCATCGAGGATGCAAGCCGCGGCATCACGCCCGAGGGCGTCGCCGCCGCCATCGAGGAAATGCGGACGCATGGCATCGCAATCATCGACAGCGCCAAGGTCCTGGCCGGCTGATTGAGATCAGCGATAAAAGACAATATGGCGGATGTCGGATCGGCACACGTCCATCCGTCCTTGGCTCTGAACACACCAATCATGAATCAAGGGAGTTGAGAGATGAGAAAGCTTGTTACCGCAGCCTTCGTGAGCTTGGATGGCGTCATGCAGGCGCCGGGCGCGCCGCAGGAGGATCCAACCGGCGGCTTCACCCTTGGCGGCTGGACCGTCAATTACTGGGACGAGCCGATGGGCGGTTTCATGGGTGGGATTTTTACCGACCCTTTCGCGCTGCTGCTCGGCCGCAAGACCTACGAGATCTTCGCGGCTCACTGGCCCTTCGTCGGCAAAGACGATCCCATCGGAAAAGCCTTCAATGCCGCGACCAAATATGTCGCAACCACCTCGAACGAGCCGCTCACCTGGGAAAATTCCTTTGCGCTACGCGGCGATGTCGCCGCCGAAATCGCCCGCTTGAAGCAGCAGGATGGTCCCGACCTCCTGACGCAGGGCAGCAGTGGCTTGCTGCAAACCCTGCTGGCGCACGACCTGATCGATGAACTCCGGCTCCTGACATTCCCGCTCATCCTCGGCCCCGGGAAGCGCTTGTTCGGCAAGGGCGCTAAGCCGGAGGCGCTGAAGCTCACGACCAACTCAGTATCGACGACCGGCGTCATCATGAGCGTCTACGAGCGCGCCGGCGAGGTCGAAACCGGCAGCTTCGGAATGCCCGAGCCCTCGCAAGCCGAGATCGCACGCAGAGAACGGATGAAGCGCGAGGGCTGAGACGCGCCGGCGCGTTCCTCAGGCACCGCACTTCATCGAGGATGCCAAACGCGGCAGCGTGGACGTGTTGTACAAATAGGCTGCTGACCGGCGTCTTATTTCAATACGTAGGCGTCGAACGTCTCATCGCTTCCGCCAACCGGGCCGAAGCGCTTGACGAGGCTTGTCGCGCTCTGGAAAGCAGAAATGTCTTCCGGCGTCAGAGACAACCGCCAAACATAGCTTTCACGCAGGGAGACGGGCGCAGCAATCTGATCAAGCCGCTGCGAAAGAAGAATGACGACAGGCACATGCTCACTCTGCTGCAATCGATGTGCCGTTTGCAGAATATCGGCAAGGCTGAGCGAAAGCCGCGCGTTCCGGGTATATCGCACTATGGCGCCGAACCGCTCCTCCCGCAGGAGATAGGTGCGATTGGAGACATAATAGGGCAAGGCTTCCACGAGATAGTCTGGATCCGCCATGATGACCGCGTCCTTGAGATCAGGGCGCGATTGCATGAACGCACCGAAATCCTTGCTTCGGCTCAGGGGTATTTCGGCTATGAAGGCCTGATTGATCTTTTCGATACCGGACACGACCTGTAGCGCGAGCAATATCAGGAAGCACAGGCGTCCGAACTTTACGATGCCGCCAGCAGCCTCGATGCCGGCAGGGCCCGCCCCCTCGCGCTGAGTATGCCTGGTCAAGGAGGTGATCGCGATCATGAAAACCAGCCAGAGCGCCTGATGTCTGTATCCGCCGGGATAGACAAGCGTAAAAAGCAGTGAAAGCCCTAAGAGAACCAATCCGGCTGCGATCATCGCCGGCCGCCGGTTCGCCAGAGCCAACAGGCTGGCATAGATGAACACGGACATCAACGCTGCGAAAATCCGGGAGGCCAACGGGTATGCCAAGACCAGTTCAAGGATCCGGTCGGGATAGAATGCCATAAAATGGGAACTGGGCGCGGCAAGTGCACCAAGGGCAAGCAAAGCGAAATTCTTGCCAGTGAGATCGTTCTGCCCCGTATCATTGAAGGTCGGATAGACTGTTACGAAACATAGAATAATTCCAACCGCGGCAATGGCAGCGGCTGTCGCAAAGCCCCGATATTCCGTCAGGGCAGGCCTTGGCCGCGCCAGAATTAAATCGAAAAACCAATAGGCGAGAAAGCCGCCGACCAGGACGACCGAATGGACGTTGGTATTTGCCAGCAAGGCAAACAACAGGCCGAGCAATAGCCCGTTTCGTGTTCCTTTCTCCCAACTCAGGACGATAAGGAAAATCACCAGCATGCTGATGCCGTAATTTCGCGACATCGCGGCGTAGTCGAAAATCGAAAAGCTGCTGAACAGCGACAGCAGCATGATGGAAAGCGGCAATTTCAACCCGAAAACAAGAAGATAGGCCGCCGCCGCCGCGATTGTCAGGCCAACGACCTTCAGGACGACAGGTGAGCCGACCACGATATAGGCGGCGCGCAGGAGAATATACCAGAGAGCAGGATGACCCTCGCCATGCATCTGGCGAAGCATATCGATGAAATTATCCCCCTGGAGGGCGAGTGACAATGCACGAACCTCGTCACGCCAGACCGTTTCGGACCAGCAAAGCGCAGACGCCAGCGCAAGCCAGACCATGAAGATCAACGCCTTGCCGAGCTTGGCGGATCGAGGTTCATCGATAACAGAGACAATCACGGCCAAATAACACGCAACCCGGTGAACGAAAGCGTCTCGACCATATCCGGGCAGAAATAATTTGGCGTTAAATGAAAGGCCCGGTTGTGATTTCAGGGACGCTGAAGCATGTCGCGCAAAACTGTGCAGCGGTTTAAACGCGACAAGCGAATCTGAAAGATCGCGACGCGCTTTAAAATTTTTCCTCCCTCTCAAGAAGATGGATATCCTCGGCTACGTCGTCCATTCTCTGCAATAAGGCGGCCTGGGCATCTCTTAGCCCTCGATTGTAGAAGTACGGCCCGATCTCCTCGGCGAAGAAGTCAAGCAGGAATTCGGCTGGCAATGCACCGATGGGGTCGAGTTCCCGGTCGAAATAAGCGCGGATGCGCGAAACGATCTCAGCCTTTTCTTCCTTGGAAAATTCGATCTTCTTCATGGTTGCCTCTTTGCCGAATGCGATCGGGATTTGATGGTTCAGCAAAATCGATTGGTCAATCAAGGAAATTCAATTGCCGTTGCAAGCCGCAGACCATAAGGGGAAACCTGAATTCCAACAGGAAAGATCCCATGAATCGCGCCGACTTTGTTGAAGGTTTGCGGGGCGGCTCCGCCGTTGCGCTGGCATCGGCGCCCTTTGGCGCTCTCTTCGGAGCGCTGGCGGTCGAAAATGGCATGTCGCTTTCCGAAGCCGCCTTCATGAGCGCCACCGTCTATGCCGGCGCCAGCCAGATGGTCGGCATCGAACTCTTCGGTCACAATGTCCACGCCTGGCTGATCGTACTGTCGATCCTCGCCGTCAATTTCCGCCACGTGCTCTATTCGGCGGCGCTGGCGCGCTACATCGGCCATTTCACGCCGGTGCAGAAATTCTTCACCTTTTTCCTGCTCGTCGATCCGCAATTCGCCGAAGCGGTGAAGCGCGCCGAGACCGGCCGGCAACTCACCTTCGCCTGGTATTTCGGCTTTGCCATCATCATCTACATTCCCTGGGTGCTGATCAGCGTCGCCGGCGGCATGCTCGGCGGCTTCATCGGCGATCCCAAGGCTATTGGCCTCGACATCCTGCTGCCGGCTTATTTCCTCGGCATCGTCCTCGGCTTCCGCAAGCGAGACAATTTCCTGCCCGTGGCGCTCGTTAGCGCGGTGGCTTCCGTGTTCGCCTACCGTTACGTCGGCTCGCCCTGGCATGTCAGCCTCGGTGCCGCCGCAGGCATTGTGCTAGCCGCCGTGCTGCCTTTGCCGCCGGAAGAGCCTGATCTTGAAGCCGATGCCCTTCAATCCGAAGTGCACGAGGTCTGAGCCATGGAATTCGATCTTCACATGGCGCTCGTCATCCTCGCCGCAGCCGCCGCCACCTTCGCCACCCGCATCGGCGGCTATATCCTCATCACCCGAATGAAGAGCATCCCCCCGCGCATGGAGGCGGCGCTGAATGCCGTGCCGGCCGCCGTGCTGACGACGCTAGTCGCACCCGCCTTCTTCATCGGCGGCTGGGAATCGAAGCTGGCGTTGATCGTCGCCCTCTTCATCGGCCTGCGCTTCAGCCATACATGGATGCTGGTCGCCGCCTGGATCGTCGTGATGAGCTGGCGCCACACGATCGGCGCCTGAGCACCGGCCCGAAAGCCGGCAAAGAAATTCAAGGCATTACAGCGTCGCCGACGCTGTAATGCCGTTTTCTCAATATTCCAGCGGCAGCGTCGCGTTTTCGAGCCACGCCCTGACATCGTGATCGTGGATGAGCGGCATCAGCGCCTCGCATGTGCGGCGATGATAGTCATTGAACCAGTGCAGCTCGTCATGGGTCAGAAGCTCAGGAATGACGAGGCTGCGGTCGATCGGGCAGAAAGTCAGCGTCTCGAATCCGAGCATCGGCGCATCGCCGCCCTCGATCTCTTCGGCGCCGCGTACATAGATCAGGTTCTCGATGCGGATGCCGAAGCTGCCGGGCCGGTAATAGCCAGGCTCATTCGAAAGGATCATGCCGGGCAGCAGTTCCTGCGTTGAAAGTCTGGAGATACGCTGCGGCCCCTCATGCACCGAGAGATAGGAGCCGACGCCGTGGCCCGTGCCGTGAGCGAAATCGGCGCCGGCCCGCCACAGCGCGATGCGCGCCAGCGGATCGAGGTCGCAGCCACGCGTGCCCTTCGGGAAACGCGCCGTGCTGATCTCTATCATCCCCTTCAGCACAAGCGTGAAGAAGCGCCGATGCTCTTCCGAAACAGTGCCGATGCCGACGGTGCGGGTGATGTCGGTCGTGCCGTTGATATATTGCGCGCCCGAATCGATCAGGAAGAGTTCGCCGGCCTCGATCATCCGGTTGGTCTCGGTCGTCACGCGGTAATGCATGATCGCCGCATGTTCGCCGGCGCCCGAAATCGTGTCGAAGGAAATGTCCTTCAGCGGGTTCTGCATACTCTGGCCGACGCGGGCGCGCACCGCTTCGAGATGCTCGGCAGCAGCGATCTCGCTCACCGTGCCGGGCTTCGTCTGCGACAGCCAATAAAGGAATTCCACCATCGCCGCCCCGTCCTGCAGATGCGCGGCGGCCGAGCCGTTGATCTCGACGTCGTTCTTCACTGCGCGCGGCAACTTGGCGGGATCGGCGCCCTCCACCACTTCGCCGCCCGCCTTGCGGATGATCTCCGCCAGTGCATAGGCAGCAATGTCAGGGTCGATCAGCACGCGGCCGCCATCTCTCGAAACGGCGGCAAGCCTCTCCTCCAACGCCGAGGGCGGCAGCTGCGCGCAGATCTGCCCGAGATAGGCCTCGGGCTCGATGCCGGTCTTGCGCTTGTCCAGGAAGAGTTCGGCCCGGCCGTCGGCATGGATGATGGCGCGCGCCAGCGGATGCGGCGTGTGCGGCACGTCGGCGCCACGGATATTGAAGGTCCAGGCGACCGAAGAGGGATCGGCGATCAGCACCGCTGCAAGGTTCTTCTTCGAGAGATCGGCTGCGATCGTCGCGATCTTCTCTCGCGCCAGCACGCCGGCCTGGACGACGTTCTGGATGCTGACCGCGCCAAGCGGCTCGGCCGGCCGGTCGGCCCAAAGCCTGTCGAGCGGATTGTGCGGCAGGAAGACCAGCATGCCGCCGATCTCCGACAGCGCCCTTTCCAGACGGCGCACCTCGGCCCCGGCATGCAGCCAGGGGTCGATGCCGAGCCGCAGGCCCTTGGCTGCGTTTGCGGCGAGCCAGACATGCGGCGGCTCGTTGACGAGATCGCCACCCGAAAAGACCGAACCGTCGACCTGTTCGGCAAGTTGCGTCACATAGCGTCCGTCGACGAAGACGATCGCCTGCGTGCGCAGGATCAGCGCAATGCCGGCCGAGCCGGTAAAGCCCGTCAGCCATGCCAAGCGCTCCGAACATGCGGGAACATATTCGCCGTTGAATTCATCGGCACGCGGCACGAGAAAGGCGTCGATGCCGAGCGAATCGAAACTAGCGCGCAGCGACGATACACGATCCCTGCCGAATTGCGGCGTGGAGGTAACCTCGAAAGACTGGAACATGCTGGAAACCCGAATGATTGAGACGAATCCGGTTAATGGGATGCCGGCCATGTTAGCGAAATTTCAATCGATGGGGAGAAAAAGCGACAAAACGAGTCGAAGCCCCTGGGGCCGCTCAACATTTTGACGGAACTGTGACGCCAAAAGTTAATTTGGCACGCTTTATGCATTGGCCGCATGGCTCCCATGAGCAAAACCCTCTGCCTCCGCATTTCAGAATAGCTATATAGGCGTCATCGAATGGTTCGCGATGAACCTGTAAACAAAGGAATTCTTGAAATGACCGCCTCTCTCTCGCGCTTCGCATATAGCAGCCCGGTGCAGGCTGGCGAACGCCAGACCGTGCGTCATGTAATCGGCGCCCGCCGCCCGCAGAACGAGGACAGCCTCAAGCTGCTCGGCGCCGGTCAGCGGGCCACGCGCCACAAGGGCGCCCCCAGCTACGCGTTCTAAGCCTGAAAGCCAGTCCGTCTCCTCCCTCCCGGACCGGCCTATTGGAATGCAGTAGAGCCCGCTCGAGCGCTCCTCCCCTTGAGCTCGCGGGCATTGACCGGATAGACCGGTCCAAGGCGGTGCCATCGGCACCGCCTTTTTCTTGTCTTCAACAAGGCTCACGGAGCGGCTCCCTTTCGATAGGGCGGTGCGGCACCCGCCACCGCCCTCATCCCTGTGCTTGTCACAGGGATCCAGTGCGCCCAAGTCCTTGGCGCGGGAAACTCTCTTCAAGCTCGTATAGAGTCATTCACCGCGCAGACGCGCGGTGGCTGGATCCCTGTGACAAGCACAGGGATGAGGGTGGGGAGGAGGCGCGTTGCCTTAAGCGAGGCATGCGTTGCAGGAGAAATCACCTGCTCATAGCCTTGAAAAATCAGGGCCGATCGAGATGAATAGTCACCCAGCCGTTGCGCCAGATGGTTTTGACGTGGCGAAGCCTCGCGCCACTATAGGCGGCAATCACCTTCCAGCGTTGCCCGGCAAGGATGCCGGAGAGAATGACCGATCCGCCGGGCGCAAGATGCGTCGCAAGCTTCGGCGCCATCCGTATCAGCGGCCGGGCGAGAATGTTGGCGATGATGAGATCGAAGGGACCATGCTCGGAAAAGGCCGTCGAATGAAAGCCCGGCGCGGTCCTGGTGACGATGCCCGAGGCGATGCCGTTGCGGCGCACGTTCTCGGCCGCCACCTTCGTCGCGATCGGATCGATGTCGGTCGCCAGCACTGGTATGTTCCTGAGCTTGCGCACCGCAATCGCCAGTACGCCGCTGCCGGTGCCGAGATCGAGCGCGTTGCGGACCGGGCGCGAGCGCACCACGCTATCGATCACCTCGAGGCAGCCGGCCGTCGTGCCGTGATGGCCGGTGCCGAAGGCCTGGCCGGCATCGATCTCGATGGCAATATCGCCGGGGCGGATCTTGTCGCGGTCATGCGAGCCATGTACCAGGAAACGCCCCGCCCGGACCGGCTTCAGCCCCTCCAGCGATTTCACCACCCAGTCGATCTCGGGGATGACTTCCCGCTCCAGCCGGGCATCAGGGAAAGAAGCCTTCAATGCGTCCTCGACGCGGGATTGCACCTCAGCCTCGTCCTCGGCCATCATGTAGATCGAGGCTTCCCAGATATCCTTCTTCTCGTCGATCTCGGTGGTGCCGATGGCAAAGTCTTCTTCACCGAAGAGCGCGCTCAGAAGGTCGAGGATCTCCTCGGCCTTGGCTTCGGTCGTCGTCACGTAAAGGCGGATTTCACTCACGATAGGCGGTCTTTCCCGTTTCCGTTGCCCGCCGCCGGTCGAGCCAACGCCCCATCACGCTGAAGCTGTCACCCCTTGCTGACGAGATTCTCCAGCTTCTTTACCGCCGTGTCCGGGTTTTCGCCATAGGCGATCGTTCCGGAAAACCGCCCGGCCGAATCGAGCAGGAAGACCGAGGCGGTATGATCCATCGTATAGTCGCCGTTCGGATCCTTCTCGTCGACCGGCACTTTCTTGGCGTAGACGCGGAACCCCTTGACGACCTCGGCGATCTTGTCAGGCGCACCTGAAATGCCGGTGATGCGCTTGGAAACATTGGAGACGTATTCGTTCATGATCTCAGGCGTGTCGCGCTCCGGATCGACGGTTACGAAATAGGCCTGCAGCTTATCGCCCTTCGGATCGACCTTCTCCATCCAGCCGTTGAGCTCGAAAAGCGTCGTCGGGCAGACTTCCGGGCAATGGGTGAAGCCGAAGAACAGCGCCGTCGGCTTGCCTCGCAGCGCCTCCTCGGTGATCGGCTGTCCGTTCTGAGAGACCAGGGTGAAGGGCACGCCGAAAGGAGGTTCCGCCACCACATCCTTCGACTTCGTCAGGTTGAGCGTGAACGCTCCGAGAAACCCGGCAAGTATCAGGACACCGACCCAGACGGCGATGCGGAATGTCTTCATTGGCATGATCCTCGATCCGGGCGGAGACGCGGCCCGCCCCTGCTGGCGTGATTATAGCCTCGAGCGGAGGCGCGCAATTCAAGAATATGTTTTCGAACCCGTGTTGAATTGTCTCACCGGTAGAAGCTGCCACGGCAACGAAATCCGCCCTCAGGAACCTGCACGGATCAAAAATGCATGTGTTTGAATAGCTTACATCCAGAGCGACGGCCAATCCGAAAATACATATCGTTAGGAAAGACTTAAGCCGTCACATCTATATTTAACGGCGGTTCCACATCGCCTCTCCCGCTGGGGACAACTGGGAAGAATTCTGACCATGAACAACAATAACGCCATCAAGCAGTCGGGCGCTTATCTCGAAATCGTTTCGTTCCACCTCGGCGATCAGGAATTCTGCATCGACATCATGGCCATCCGCGAAATCCGCGGCTGGGCTCCGGTGACGCCGATGCCGCACACCCCGCCCTACGTCTTGGGTCTCATCAACCTGCGCGGCGCGGTGATCCCCGTTATCGACATGGCCTGCCGCCTCGGCATGAAGATGACCGAGCCCTCCGAGCGCTCGGCGATAATCGTCACCGACATCGCCGGCAAGCTGGTCGGCTTGCTGGTCGAGCAGGTTTCCGACATGATGACCATCAAGAGCGAAGACCTGCAGCCGCCGCCGGAAATCATCCCGGAAGCCCAGCGCGCCTTCTGCCGCGGTATCGTCGCTCTCGAAAAGACCATGGTCTGCTTCTTGAACCTCGACACGGTCATTGCCGACGAGCTCACACAGGCCGCCTGAGGAATACCCATATCTGGAATTCGAAGGCCCGGCTCGTCCGGGCCTTTTTAGTTTAAGGTGGAGGTAGAGCGGGCATGGGATCAGACTTTGCGAACACCCCTCCCCACAAGGGGGAGGGGAATATGCTCAGGCCCCGACCCGCTCCTCCCGAAACGTCGAAAATCTGGAAAGCGGGTGCGGCAAGTTAAGCCCCTCCCCCTTGTGGGGAGGGGTTGGGGCGGGGTCTTTCATCGCAAGCGCGAGAGACCCCGGAACCTCGCAGACTTATTGCGGCTTCCCATTCTTCCAGGTCACGTTCTGCCCGTAGAGCGGAATGGTCGAGATCGACATCTTCGCCGAGCCGTCGGTCAGTTCGCGCGAATGGGCGAGATAGATCAGCGTGTCGTTCGTCTTGTCGTAGATACGGTTGACGACCAGTGTCTTCCAGATCAGCGACATGCCCTGGCGGAACACCTCGCTGCCATCCTTGGACAGGTCGATATTGCCGATCTCGATCGGCCCCGTCTGCCGGCAGGCAATGGAATTGTTGGACGGATCCTCGAACCAGTTGCCGTTCTTGAACCGGTCGATCAGGCTGCGGTCGAAATAGGTGACGTGGCAGGTAACGCCCTTGACCTCAGGGTCGGAGACCGCCTCGACGATGATGTCGTTGCCGATCCAGTCGACCCCGACCTTGCCGACGACTTCGGCCGAGGCAGCACCTGTGGAAAGGGCGGCGAAAGAGAAGGCGGCGAGGAGAAGATTGCGCAGTCTGGACATGGCGGCTCCCTGAATAATCCGCATTCTAGATAAGCATGCACCCATGCTTTGCAAGAAAAGGGCCTTTACAGAAAGGGATCAGCCTTTTCGGCAGGTGCAGGGCTCGTAGGCCCGCGCCGTCAGCCGACCTGGCGTCATGCCGATCAACGACGGTATGGCGTGGACGGCATGGGCCTTGACCGCCCTTGCCATCTCGATGGCGGCCGCTGCGCAGACGGCGGCATCTTCGGCGGCGTTGTGGTGCACGAAACGCAGGCCGAGATGCTCGGCGATCAGGTTCAGCCGGTGCGAGAGGAAATGCGGCCAGATCCGCTGCGCCATCTTGAGGCTGCAGAGATAGGTTAGCTCCGGATAGGATTGCCGGTAGAGATCGAGGCTCGCCCGCCAGACGCTGAAATCGAAGGCGGCATTGTGCGCAATCATCGTCGCGCCGCGAAAATCCTCCTCGAACTCATCCATTACCTCGGGAAACTCGGGCGCGTCCTCGACATGCTCCGGCCGGATGCCATGGATCGCGATGTTCATGCCTGAAAAGCGCATGTCCCGCGGCCGGATCAGCCGCTCCTCGACGCGCGTGACCCTGCCGTCCTCGATCCAGGCAAGGCCGACGGAGCAGGCGCTGCCGCGCTGTTCGTTCGCCGTCTCGAAGTCAATTGCGATGGTCTTCAATGCAGCAACCCGAATCGTTTCTTCGGGAACAGGAATACCGCCCCGCTTCCGGCCGCGCAAATTCGACACGATGCCCGGTTGACTTTTTAACCCGCATATCGAAACTTGCCGCCATGATCGGTTCCGTGACCATGGCAGCGCTTATCCATCACACCACGACCCTTGAAGGGTACGCGGGAGCGATGGCGCGATAGCAGCGATCCGATCATCATCCCGAAACCCTGCCGAGGCGAGCAGGGTTTTCGGAAACCGGCTCTCCTCCCGACATCGATGGAGAGCATGAATGTCCGAAAACGAAGAGAATGAACCTCGCGACCGAGCGCGCCTGCCAGATGGCGTCTTCGTGCGCGCCGTCCGCCTGTCCGATGCGGAGGAGATCACCGATCTCATAAATCTGCCGGGCTACCGGGCCGGCACCTTGCGGCCGCCCTACCAGCGGGTCGAGGAGGTTCGCAAGCACATGGAAAACCCGTCGCCAGGCGCACTCAACCTCGTCGTCACCCTGGATGGCAGTATCGTTGGCAATGGCGTCCTCAACCGGCTCTCCGGCCGTAGGCAGCACGTCGCCAGCCTCGGCATGGGCGTGCATGACGACTTTACCGGCCGCGGCTTCGGCCGGATCCTGCTCGGCGCGATGGTCGACGCTGCCGACGACTGGCTCGATATCAAACGGCTGGAACTGACCGTCTACACCGACAACGATGTCGCCATCGGCCTCTACCGGAAATTCGGCTTCGAGCAGGAAGGCCTGCTGAGGGCCTTCGGCTTTCGATCCGGCGAGTATGTCGACGCCTATACGATGGCGCGGCTCAGGCTATGAGCAAACGGGGCTGGCGGCTTGCCGTCAGCCCTCACCCGCTGATCAGTGCCAGCCATTGGTCCTCGTCCATCGTTTGCACACCGAGTTCGCGCGCCTTGTCGAGCTTGGAGCCGGCGCCTGGGCCGGCGACGACGATGTCGGTCTTCTTCGAGACCGATCCCGCCACCTTGGCGCCGAGGCTTTCCGCCCTCGCCTTTGCCTCGTCGCGGGTAAGCTTTTCCAGCGAGCCGGTGAAAACCACGGTCTTACCGGCAACCGGGCTGCCTGCCGTCTTCGGTTGTTCGGCCTCCTCGGGCGTCACCTCCTCAAGCAGTCGGGTGATCACCTCGACATTGCGTGGTTCCTTGTAGAATTCGACGATGGCCCGCGCCACGACCTCGCCGATACCTTCGATAGCGTTGAGATCGTTCCAGGCGTCGCCAGAAAGCGCCTCGGCCTCCCGCATCGCCGTCTCGAATGCCTCGTAGGTGCCATAGGAGCGCGCCAGCAGCTTCGCGGTGGTCTCGCCGACATGACGGATGCCGAGCGCGTAGATAAAGCGATGGAGCGCAATGCTGCGCCGCTCGTCGATCGCGCCATAGAGCTTGCCGACGCTGACCTTGCCGAAGCCGTCAATATTCTCCAGCTTGGTCAGCGATTGCTGCTGACGCTTCTCCAGCGTGAAGATATCCGGCGCAGTGCGGATCTGCAGCGACGCGTCCTCGTTTTCGAAGAAGAAGTCGATCTGCTTCGAACCGAGCCCTTCAATATCGAAGGCGTTGCGCGAAACGAAATGCTTCAGATGCTCCGTCGCCTGCGCCCTGCAAATGAAGCCGCCGGTGCAGCGGGTGACCGAATCGAGCTTTCCGGTCTTCTCATGTCTTTCACGCACGGCATGCGAACCGCAGACCGGGCAGGTCTTCGGAAATTCATAGGGCCTGGCCTCGGCCGGGCGTTTCTCCATGACGACGTCGAGTACCTGCGGAATGACGTCGCCTGCGCGCTGCACGATGACGGTATCACCAATGCGGATATCGTGCTCGTCGTCGCGGATGCGTTCGCCGCTATTGCCGATGCCCTGGATGTAATCCGCGTTGTGCAGCGTCGCATTGGTGACGACAACGCCGCCGACGGTGATCGGCGTCAAACGCGCCACAGGGGTCAAGGCGCCAGTGCGGCCAACCTGGATGTCGATATTCTCGACGATCGTGAAAGCCTGTTCGGCAGGAAACTTGTGCGCCGTCGCCCAGCGCGGCGAACGCGAGCGGAAGCCGAGACGGGCCTGCAGCTCCAGACTGTCGACCTTGTAGACGACGCCGTCGATGTCGTAGTCGAGATCCGGACGCTCAAGCCCGATCTCGTCATAATGCGCCAGGATGTCGGCGACCGAATTCAACCGTTTCATCAGCGGATTGACCGGAAAACCCCAGTCCTTGAAGGTCTGCACCATACCGAACTGTGTATCGGCGGGCATCTCCGACATCTCGCCCCAGGCATAAGCGAAGAATTTCAGCTTGCGGCTTGCCGTCACCTTGGCGTCGAGCTGGCGCAGCGATCCGGCGGCCGTATTACGCGGATTGACATAGGTCTGCTTGCCCTCCGCCTCCATCTGCCGGTTCAATGCCAGGAAGTCGCTCTTGGCCATATAGACTTCACCGCGGATCTCGACGACAGCGGGCACGCCCTTCGGCAGCTCGTTGGGGATCTCGGCGATGGTGCGGATATTGGCGGTGACGTTCTCGCCCGTCGTGCCGTCGCCGCGCGTCGCGGCCGTCACCAGCCTGCCGTTCTCGTAACGGATCGACATCGACAGGCCGTCGATCTTCGGCTCGGCGGTAAAGGCGATCGACTGGTCCGGCAGACGGCCGAGGAAACGATAGACGCCGGCGACGAAATCTTGCACGTCCTCCTGCGAGAAGGTGTTGTCGAGGGACAGCATCGGCCGCGCATGAACGACGGGCGAGAACGTGACGGAGGGTGCTGCGCCGACATGCCGCGACGGGCTGTCTTCGCGGATCAACTCGGGAAACCGCACTTCCAGCGCATCGTTGCGGCGTTTCAGCGCGTCGTAATCGGCATCCGAAATTTCCGGCTGGTCCTTGCCGTGGTAGAGAGCATCGTGATGCGCGATCTCCTTTGCCAGCCGTGCGAGCTCGGCGGCGGCCTCTTCGATCGTCAACGTGTCGACGGTGGAACCTTCGGTGGGCATGAAACATCACTCCAGAGAATCTGGCCAGAAAATCTGGATTGTTTTTAGAGCAAAATTGCCGGATGAAAAGAGAGACTGGATATCCGGCCTCGGCAAGATCGCTCTCCCCGGCCTATTCCCAATCCCGCGCATTGAGTAGCCGAATGCCGCTGACATGCAGGCCGGTGCTCCAGAGGCTCTTCAGCGGCTGCAGACTATCGACCACCCGAAGCTCGACCCTGCGCGGCGCAAACTCTCGGTCGAGCCGCGAGATGGCGGTCCTCTCTATGGGAATGACGCGTCTGCGCGCCACCCACATGCCCGCATCACCCAGATTCTCGAAGCCCTCGGCCGGCATCTCGTAACGATGAATCGTCTCCGCTTCGAGCCTTTCCAGCCAACGGCGCTCGACGTAGGCGACGGCGCGCCAGTCGCCGAGCCAGTATCGCCGTTCGGCCTCCGGCGTATTGGCTGTCGCCCAGAGGAGGATGCGGGGACAATCGCGCGGAAAGAGATACATGAAATCATGATCGGCATCGATTGCCCAGACGAGCGGACCGTTCAGCCATTCCCGGCCGGGCGCACGGGCAGACGGGATGCGAACCGGGCGTGGCTCGAACGCCGCGATACCGGCATCGTCGCTGAAATGGAAAAGTCGCATGGCTTGGGCTCGCCGCCGATCGGGAAGCTTCAGCGCATATCGCGCCGCGGGATGATTGTCATCCCGCCTGCCTAAGCGGAAAGAGCATCGGAAATTAGCCGTTGCCGGCTAGCAGCCGCTTCGCTGCCGCCCTCGCCTCTTCGGTGACCGAAGCTCCGGCCAGCATACGGGCGATCTCCTCGGTGCGGTCCTTCTGCGCCATCGTCGCGACGCGCGTGGCAATCTTTTCCGAACCGTCGGCCGACGGCCCCTTGGAAATCAAGAGATGCGTCGCCGCCCGCGCCGCGACTTGCGGCGCATGCGTGACCGACAACACCTGCACACGCTCGGACAGCCGCTTCAGCCGCTGGCCGATCGCATCGGCCACCGCGCCGCCGACGCCGGTGTCGATTTCGTCGAAGACCAGCGTCGGGGCCGATCCGCGATCGGCGAGCGCCACCTTCAGCGCCAGCAGGAAACGCGAGAGTTCGCCGCCCGAGGCGACCTTCATGATCGAGCCCGGTCGCGTGCCCGGATTAGTCTGAACATGGAACTCGACGACGTCGATGCCTTCGGCGAGCGCCTCGCCGGCATCCGTGGTGATCTCCACCATGAAACGGGCGCGTTCGAGCTTCAGCGCCGGCAGCTCGGCCATGACGGCCCCAGCCAGTGCGGTGCCGGCATGATGGCGCTTGTCGGAGAGCGAGCGCGCCGCCGCATCGTAATTTTCCCGCGCTAGGCCGACCTCCGCGTCGAGCCGAGCAAGCCGCTCCTCGCCCGCGTCGAGATCGGCAAGATCGGCGATCATGCGCACGGCAAGCGCCGGCAGTTCGGTGACAGGCACAGAATATTTGCGCGAGGCGGCCCTGAGCGCGAAAAGCCGCTCCTCCACCCGCTCCAGCTCCCTGGGATCGTATTCGGTCTTGCGCAGTGCCGCTTCGACTTCCATCTGCGCGTTGGAAAGCTGGTCGAGCGCGGCATCGAGCAGCGTCACAGTGTCTTCGAGCAGTCCCGGCGCCTCATGGCTCTTGCGCTCCAGCCGGCGCACCAGCGAGGCGATATGGGGCACCGGCGAGGCATTGCCGTTCAGGAATTCGGACGCCTCGGCAATATCGCCGGCGATTCGCTCGGCTTTCATCATCTTCTGCCGGCGATCGGCGAGTTCTTCCTCCTCGCCGTCCTGCGGCGAGAGCTTCTCGAGTTCCTCGACGGAAGAGCGCAGATAGTCGGCTTCGCGCGCCGCACTTTCCACCTTCTCGCGGTGCTTCTTCAGCGTCCGCTCGCTGTCGCGCCACAGGCGATAGAGCTGGGAGATCTCCGAAACCTCGTCGGTGAGGCCGGCGAAGGCATCGAGCAGCGTGCGGTGGGCATTGGTGTCGACAAGGGCGCGATCGTCGTGCTGTCCGTGGATTTCGACCAGCATCTGACCGGCCTGGCGCATCAGCTGCACGCTGACCGGCTGGTCGTTGACATAGGCCTTAGTGCGCCCATCCGCCGACTGCTGGCGACGGAAGATCAGGTCGCCCTCGTCATCGATGCCGTTTTCGCGCAGGAGGGTGCGGGCGCCGTGTTCCATGCCGACGTCGAACACCGCCGTCACCTGGCCCTTGTCCTCGCCATGGCGCACCAGGCCGCCGTCGCCGCGTCCACCGAGCGCCAGCGACAGGCTGTCGAGCAGGATGGATTTACCTGCCCCGGTCTCGCCCGTCAGCACGGAGAGGCCGGTCTCGAAGGCAAGATCCAGCCGCTCGATCAGGACGATATCGCGGATCGAAAGCTGGATCAGCATTGGCCTCAGGAACCGAGAAGAAGTTTCTTGCCCGCTGCGGCGATCCACGAGCCCTTGTTTTCACGCGGCTCGGCACCGCCGCTCTGCAGCAGCTTGTAGGAATCAGCATACCACTGGCTGTCGGGATAATTGTGACCGAGAACGGCAGCGGCTGTCTGCGCCTCGTCGACGATGCCCATGGCGTAATAAGCCTCGACGAGACGCGCTAGGGCCTCTTCGATCTGGTTCGTATTCGGGTATTTCTCGACGACGATACGGAAGCGCGAGATCGCAGCGAGATATTCCTTCCGCTCCATGTAGTAGCGGCCGATCTGCATTTCCTTGCCGGCGAGCTGGTCGCGCGAAAAGCGGATCTTGGCCTGTGCGTCGTCGACATATTCGGAGTTCGGATAGTTGTCGATGACGGCCTGCATCGCCTCGATCGTCTTGGCCGAGGCGCGCTGGTCCTGCGTCACGTCGACGATCTGCTTGGAATAGGTGAGACCAATGAGATACTGCACATAGGCGGCATCCTGGGATTTCGGATATTGCGACATGTAGCGGTTGCCGGAAGCAAGCGCATCGTCTAAACGGCCCTGGCGGTATTTGACGAAGGTGCTCATCACGAGCGCTTTGCGCGCCCATTCGGAAAAAGGATTCTCGCGGTCGATCGCGTCGAACTTGCGCGCCGCTTCCGCCATGTTGCCGGCCTTCATATTGGCCAGGCCCTGGGTGTAGAGCACGTCAGGCGGATCGGTTTCGAGACCGAGCTTGGTGATGTCGATGTCGGGATCCGACTGGCAACCGGAGATCAAGGCGCCTGCGCTGAGCACCAGAAGCGATGCGAACAAAGCGCGCGCTGTCTTCATCATACCTTCAGATCCTGCATAACCCATTCGAAAGAACCCCACTGCCGCCGCTCGCTCCACGGCAGCCACGCCTCGCTGGCGTTTCTAGCCACAAATGTGCATCAAGAGCAACGCAATGATAAGGCATTAACGCATTTTTGTGGCAACGACCGCAGAAATGACCGGGCTTTTCATCTTCTTCCGGATCTGTGGCAGCCAGAGCATCGGTTATCGCCGCATACGCGGCCGGACATAAAAAAACCGCCTCCGGGAAAGAGGCGGCCTGGTCTTGAGAATATGCTGGAGGTCATGCCGACCAGGGAGCGAATTCCGAAGCACTGACCGCGATCAGTTCGCGGGCAGCGACGCGCTGGCGCGGCGTCGACGTCTCGACCACCTCGTAGGCGGAGGAATCGGCGAGCAGCGCCTTCAGCGCATTGGCGTTCATCTTGTGACCGCCGCGATAGGAACGGTAGCAGCCGATGAACTGGGCGCCGGCAAGCGACAGATCGCCGACGGCATCGAGCGTCTTGTGGCGGACGAATTCGTCCTTGGCGTAACGCAGTCCTTCGACGTTGATGACGGTGTTGTCGTCCGAAATGACGACGGAATTTTCGAGTGAAGAGCCGAGCGCGTGGCCCGACGCCCAGAGACGTTCGACATCGCGCATGAAGCCGAAGGTGCGGGCGCGGGAAAGCTCGGCCTTGAAGACGGCGGCGGTCATATCGCCAGCCCACTTCTGCCGGCCAATCAGCGGGCAATCGAAATCGATCTCGACTTCGAAGCGCGTGCCGTCATAGGGGCGGAATTCGCTCCAGGAGCCGCCATGCTCGATTCGCACCGGCTTGGTGATACGGATATAGCGGCGCTTGACGCCGAGCGAGACGAGACCGACCTGCTCGATCGCCTCAACGAAGGGCAGCGAGCTGCCGTCCATGATCGGCATTTCGGAACCCTGCACCTCGATCACCACATTGTCGAGGCCGAGCGCATAGACGGCGGCCATGACATGCTCGATTGTCGCGACCGAATGGGCGGGCGAGAAGCCGAGTACGGTGCAGAGGTCGGTATTGCCGACCTGCGAGGAAACGGCCTTGAGTTCGGTGATGTCGCCATTGTCATGCAGGCGCTGGAAAACGACGCCGGTGCCCGATTCGGCCGGGTTCAGGGTGATCGAAACGTCAGCGCCCGAATGGACCCCGATGCCCGAAAGCGTCACGGGACGCGATACCGTCGTTTGAAAACCCAGCAAGCCAATTGCCATAAATTCTGCCTCTATTCTTCCGCACCGGCGGTCTGTCCGATCGGCGCGGTCATCGTTTATTCTGCAGCCGGAGCCTGTCGAAAGGTCTCCTGGGGCAGTTTCGTTGCACCATACTTACGTGCGCCGGCGCTCCAATCCAAATCACTGTTTCTTTCGCTTTGTTACGAAGTCACCCGATTGAAATCATTTGCGAATCACGGGCTGAAAAACAGCAATGCCCGGGACCTTGATCCCGGGCATGAGAGGTGTCGAAGCACGGCCTCAGTTTGACTGGCGACGCAGGAATGCCGGGATTTCCAGCTGGTCGTCTTCCTGCATCATCCGGGCCTGCGGAACCGAGCGACCCTGGTCGTCGAGGTTGCCGCGACGCGGTGCGTAGAGGCTTGCCTCCGGCGACAGCGGACGGCGCTGCTGCGAAGCGGCCGGCGGTGCTGCGGTCATATCGGTGGCAACGGCGTCGTCGTCGCGGCGGCCAAGCGAATTGGTGATTCGCTTGAGCAGACCCATCGGACCGCGCTCCTCAGCCGCATGCGCGGAAGCCGGCTGCGTGCGGTGGTCGAGTTCGGCCTGGACGACCGGCGGGAAATCCTCGACCTTCGGCATGCGCATCGGTTCGGGCGCCTGGCGGATGGTCGGCTCCTGCCGAACCGGCTGCTGCTGGACCGGCTGGCTGATGACCGGCTGGCTCATGACGGGCGCCGGAGCCTGCTGCTGCACCGGTGCCGGACGCATTGCCGGAGCTTCCGGTGCAGGCGCGAAGATCTTGCTCTGCGGACGGAAGGTTTCCTGTTGGGCCGCCTGCTGCTGCAGCGGTGCGGCAGCACGCGGGGCCGGAATTTCGAGCTCGCGTTCCATCTCGGCTTCGCGGATGGTCTGTGCGATCGGATCCATGGCCTTCGGTGCCTGCATCACGGGGGCAGGCTGAACTGCGGCCGCTGCCGGAGCAACAGCCGCCGAGGGACGGATAGCGGGCCTTGCTGCCGGCTGGAGGTTCCGCTCGGCGGCTTCGTTCATCGCCCGGTCGATGCCGGTTGCGACGACCGAGACGCGGATGATGCCTTCGAGCGATTCGTCGAAGGTGGCGCCGAGGATGATGTTGGCGTCAGGATCGACTTCCTCGCGGATGCGGGTCGCGGCTTCGTCGACTTCGAAGAGGGTGAGGTCGCGACCGCCGGTGATGGAGATCAGCAGGCCCTGGGCGCCCTTCATCGAGGTTTCGTCAAGCAGCGGGTTGGCGATCGCAGCCTCTGCGGCCTGCAGCGCGCGGCCGGAGCCGGAGGCTTCGCCGGTGCCCATCATCGCGCGGCCCATCTCGCGCATCACCGAGCGGACGTCGGCGAAGTCGAGGTTGATGAGGCCTTCCTTGACCATCAGGTCGGTAATGCAGGCAACGCCCGAATAGAGAACCTGGTCAGCCATGGCGAAGGCATCGGCGAAGGTCGTCTTGTCGTTGGCAATGCGGAAGAGGTTCTGGTTCGGAATGACGATCAGCGTATCGACAGACTTCTGCAGTTCCTGGATGCCCATCTCGGCCAGGCGCATGCGGCGCCCGCCTTCGAAATGGAACGGCTTGGTGACGACGCCGACCGTCAGGATACCCTTGTTGCGGGCCGCCTGTGCGACAACTGGAGCAGCACCGGTGCCGGTGCCGCCGCCCATGCCGGCGGTGACGAAGCACATATGCGTGCCGTTCAGGTGATCGACGATCTCGTCGATGCACTCCTCGGCGGCCGCACGGCCGACCTCCGGCTGCGAGCCGGCACCGAGGCCTTCGGTGACGTTGACGCCGAGCTGGATGATGCGCTCGGCCTTCGTCATCGTCAGCGCCTGCGCATCCGTGTTGGCGACGACGAAGTCGACGCCCTGGAGGCCGGCGGTAATCATGTTGTTGACGGCATTGCCGCCACCGCCGCCAACGCCGAACACGGTGATGCGCGGCTTCAGCTCTGTGATGTCAGGCTTTTGCAGCTTGATGGTCATGGTACCTGTTCCTTCTCTCTCTGGCCGCATCGCCACGCCGGCCAATTACGCAAATTTCAGAAGCTTTCCTTCAGCCACTGGCCCATGCGGGCTATGCGGCTGTTATTTCCCCCAAGCGACATGAGCAGACCGCTCTGTGACGCATGTGTCTCCATGTCCGCGACTTGCGGATAGATCATCAGGCCGACGGCCGTCGAAAAGGCCGGGCCCTTGGCCGCCGTCGGCAGCCCCGAGACGCCCATCGGACGGCCGATGCGGACGTTGCGGGCAAGGATGCGGCGCGCCACGTCGGCAAGGCCGGTCAGTTGGCTCGCCCCGCCGGTCAGCACCACGCGCTTGCCGACGATCGGGCTGAAGCCTGAGCGCTGGATACGGTCGCGGATCAGTTCCATCGTCTCCTCGATTCGGGCCGATACGATGCGCGAAACCAGCGCCCGCGGCACCTGCGACGGCTGGTCGCGATCGTCCTCGCCGATCGGCGGGATCGAGATCAGCTCGCGCTCGTCGGAAGAATTCGAAAGGGCCGAGGCGTGCACGACCTTCAGCCGCTCCGCATCCTCGATGCGGGTCGAAAGGCCGCGCGCCAGGTCGGTGGTGACGTGATGGCCGCCGAGGCCGACGGCATCCGTATGAACGAGCTTGCCCTCGGCAAAGACCGAAATCGTCGTCGTGCCGCCGCCCATGTCGATCGCCGCACAGCCAAGTTCGACCTCGTCGTCGACGAGAGCCGCAAGGCCCGATGCATAGGGCGTCGCGACGATGCCCTCGACCGACAGATGCGCGCGGTTGACGCTAAGCTCGAGGTTCTTCAGCGCCGAGCGTTCCGCCGTGACGACATGCATGTCGACGCCGAGTGCATCGCCATACATCGCCAGCGGATCGCGGATGCCGCGCTCGCCGTCGAGCGAGAATCCGGTCGCCAGCGAATGCAGCACCGAACGGTCCTGGCGCAGCGACTGCTGGCAGGCGGCCGACAGCACCTTCTTCAGATCGTTGAGCTCAACTTCCTGGCCGCCGAGATCGATCGTCGCCGTGTAGATGTCGCTGCCGAGACGGCCGGCCGTCAGGTTGACGATCAGGCTTTCGACTGTCAGCCCCGCCATGCGCTCGGCCGCATCAACGGCGAGACGGATGACGCCTTCCAGCGCGTCGAGATCGGCGATGACGCCGGTCTTGATGCCGCGGGAACGCTGGTGGCCGATGCCGATGATCTCGATATTGTGCGTGCGGCCCGGCAGGATCTGGCTTTCCTCGCGCGGCGTCAGCCGGCCGATCATGCAGACGACCTTGGTCGAACCGATGTCGAGCACCGAAACGACATGTGACCGCTTCGACGAAAGCGGCTTCAGGCGCGGCAATCCGAAATGGGATGAACCGAACAAGCTCATATATTCTGCCCCGCCTTCTTCAATTCCTTCGTACGCTCCGTCACTGCCGTCTGCCTGCGGATCGCCGCCTCCGGCGTCAGCTGGATCGCGGTTCTGTCGGCCAGCCTGAGATCGACTGCAGCAATGTCCCGCTCCAGGAGCTGATGCTCCTTGTCGAACTTCGAAAGCGTCGCCAGTGCCTGGTCGATACCGTCTTCCGGCAGCTTGACGACGACGCCGTTATCCATGTGCAGGTCCCAGCGACGGCCGGATATCCAGACATAGGCCTTCACGCGAGCCTTCACGTCGGGCCACTTCGAGAAGGCTTCATCGAGCAAAGCCGCCGCCGTTTCGGCATCGCGGCCGACGACGAGCGGCAGCGCCGAAAACTTGTTGTCGCGCAGCGGCGCAATGACGCTGCCGTTCTTCTCGATCAGGGAAAGCTCCTGCCCGTGCTGCCAGATCGCATAGGCCTGACGCTCCTTGAGCTTCACCTCGATCGTCTTCGGATAAATCTTGCGAACTTCGACATTTTCGACCCAGGGAAGATGCGCGATCTTCCGGCGGGCGGCATCGACGTCGAGGGCGACCAGCGAGGTCGTGCCGTCAAGGCCGATCAACTGCAGGATCTCGATTTCGGAGGTCTCCGAATTGCCGGAGACCTTGACGTCCTCGATCGCAAAACCCGCGGCCGTCGTCGTTGCCTGCGCGACGGCTTCCGTGTGGCCGCCGAGCGACATGCCGTAAAGCCCCGTCGCGCCTAAGAAAGCGAGCGCCGAGACCGTGCCCGTATGAACGGGAATGTAGATTCGGCCGCTGCAGAGGCTAATCAGGAAGCGCGTGACCCGGCGCAGCGGACGCGGCAGCACGAACCGCTCTTCAGCCTCCATGATCGGAAGCACGGCATGATGGCTGGGGCGCCCTATCCTCTTGACTGTCAACGCAAACAAGACGCGTCCTCCACCATCCACCGGAGAAACTGACCAAATGAATAACCGGCATGACCGGCCATTTCGGGCACGAGCGAGGTTGGAGTCATGCCTGGCTGGGTATTGACCTCCAGCCAGATGATTTCGCCGTCTTCGGAGAAACGATCGTCGTAACGAAAGTCGGACCGACTGACGCCGCGACAACCGATTGCCTGATGCGCCCTTAGGGACAATGTTTGTATTTTTTGGTAAATATTCGGTGAAATTTTCGCGGGGATGACGTGTTTTGAACCGCCCGCGGCATACTTGGAGTCGTAATCATAAAAATTGTGTCCCTGCGGCACCACTTCCGTGACGCCGAGGGGAGTTTCACCCATGACACCGCAGGTGAGTTCGCGACCGTAAACATAGCGCTCGACGATCACCTCTTCGCCGTAGCGCCATTCGGGCGAACTGACGATCTGTGGCGGATGCGCCTGATCTTCGGTGACGATGACGACGCCGAAGCTCGACCCTTCGCGGACGGGTTTCACCACATAGGGCGGCTTCATCGGATGCGTCGAGGGAAAGGCGAAACGGTTGACCACCTGCGATTCGGCGACCGTAATGCCGGCAGCGGCGGCAACGAGCTTCGCCTTGTCCTTGTCCATCGCCAGCGCCGAGGCAAGCACGCCCGAATGCGTATAGGGGATTTCGAGATATTCGAGGATGCCCTGAATGGTGCCGTCCTCGCCGAACGGGCCGTGAAGCGCATTGAAGACGACATCGGGCTTCAGCGCAGCGAGTTTCTCGGAAACGTCGCGCGCCACGTCGATGCGCGTCACGTCGAATCCCTCCGCCTCGAGGGCTTCTGCGCAAGCCTTTCCCGAGGAAAGGCTGACAGGCCTTTCCGAGGAAAATCCGCCCATCAGGACCGCGACATGCTTGCGACTCATCAACACCCCCAAAAAATAACTTCCATTTTCGAAATCGACGCTTGCGCGAAGCTGTCTGCGCCATTTCGGGCCTTTGTCCGACCTGGGTGCATTAGAGCATCATTATGGTTAATGAAGTGTTTACTTTCGTTAACTTCGTATTGCCGCGCCCCTGATTTTTTAACCTTCTCTTCTTCGGGATTGCCATATCGAAGATGCCGCCGACCCACGAAAACAGAAAAACCCGCACGGAAAAACCGCGCGGGTTCAATGGGATAGCTCTGTATCGTGCAGTCAGTCGGCGTCGTCGAGGAATTTCCAGACGAGCCCGCCGAGCGCCCCACCCGCAAGCGGCGCAATCCAGAACAGCCAGAGCTGCTGCAGCGCCCAGCCGCCGACGAAAAGCGCTTGGCCGGTGGAACGTGCCGGATTGACCGAGGTATTCGTCACAGGGATAGAAACGAGATGGATCAGCGTCAGCCCGAGGCCGATCGCAAGCGGCGCGAAGCCCGCAGGCACCCGGCTGCTGGTCGATCCCAGGATGATGATCAGGAAGAACATGGTCAGCAGCACTTCGATCAGCAGCGCCGAAAGCAGTGAATAACCGCCCGGAGAATGATCGCCATATCCGTTGGCGGCAAAGCCCCCGAGTTCGAAACCCGCCTTGCCGCTGGCGATGAGATAAAGCAGCGCCGCCGCGGCGATGGCGCCGACAACCTGCACGACGATATAGGGAACGAGGCGCCCCGCCGGAAACCGTCCGGCGACCGTAAGGCCGAGCGAGACCGCGGGATTGAAATGACCGCCCGAAATGCCGCCCACGGCATAGGCCATGGTGAGCACCGTCAGACCGAACGCAAAGGCCACTCCGACAAAACCGATCCCAAGCTCGGGATAGGCCGCGGCCAGCACGGCACTGCCGCATCCGCCGAAGACCAGCCAGAACGTGCCGAGAAATTCGGCAACAAGACTCTTTTGCATGGATATTTCCTCCGCCCTCAACCAGAGGGTAAGCAATGAATCCGTTACAATTCGATTCCGGTCAAGCGCGCGGACGCCGCCGTGGCAAGCCTCACGCAAGGAAGGAAAACCCAAGGATTTGTAATGACGCCCGGAGACGCGAGCCGGTCACGCATGCGGGCCGCGTCCTGTATCCACTGCATGTTTTGACATTTTCTCAGATCTGAAATTGCGTTAAGACCCGCCAGCCTCCCAAGGCGCTCCCTAGAAAATACTGGATTGGAATGAAAATGACTGACGCGATCTCCGCATCGCCGACTCCTGCCTCGAACAGCACGCAAGTCAATTCTCCGGCTCGCGTCCTTATCGCCAGCCTTGTCGGCACCACCATCGAATTCTTCGACTTCTACGTCTACGCAACGGCAGCCGTCCTCGTCTTCCCACACCTCTTCTTCCCGGCAAGCGATACGAACGCCGCAACGCTGCAGTCGCTGGTCACCTTCTCGATCGCCTTCTTCGCCCGCCCCATCGGCGCCGTCGTTTTCGGTCATTTCGGCGACCGAATCGGCCGCAAGGCGACGCTCGTCGCCGCGCTGATGACGATGGGGCTATCGACCGTGCTGATCGGCATGCTGCCCGGCTATGATGCGATCGGCATCGCAGCACCCTTGTTGCTGGCGCTTTGCCGCTTCGGCCAGGGCCTTGGCCTCGGTGGCGAATGGGGTGGCGCCGTTCTGCTTGCCACCGAAAACGCTCCTCCCGGCAAGCGCAGCTGGTACGCGATGTTCCCGCAGCTCGGCGCGCCGATCGGCTTCATCCTCTCCTCCGGCTTCTTCCTCATCCTGGCGGAAACGATGAGCAACGAGGATTTCCTCGACTACGGATGGCGCATTCCCTTCATCGCCAGCCTCGCCCTCGTCGCCGTCGGCCTCTATGTCCGCCTGAAGATTGCCGAGACGCCGGAATTCCGCAAAGCCGTCGAAAAGCACGAGCGCGTCGCCGTGCCGATCGAGGTCGTCTTCCGCAACCATCTGCGCAGCCTGATCCTCGGCACCTTCATCGCCGTCGCGACCTTCGTGCTGTTCTACCTGATGACGGTCTTCACGCTCTCCTGGGGTACGACACCTCTGGAAAAGGGTGGGCTCGGTTACTCCCGCGAGCAGTTCCTGGTCGTCCAGCTTGTCGGCGTCGTCTTCTTCGGCCTGACGATCCCGCTCTCCGGCTGGCTCTCCGATCTCTATTCGCGCCGCATCATCCTGACGCTGACGACGATTGCCATCGCCATCTTCGGCTTCTTCTACGCGACGCTGTTGACCAGCGGTCTCACAGGCGCTTTCCTGTGCTCGATCATCGGCCTCGCCTTGATGGGCTTCACCTATGGTCCGATCGGCGCTGCCCTGGCCGCCCCCTTTCCGACCACGGTGCGCTATACCGGCGCCTCGATGACCTTCAACCTCGGCGGCATCTTCGGGGCTTCGCTCGCCCCTTATATCGCCACCTGGCTCGCCACCCATTATAGTCTGGACTATGTCGGCTACTACCTCGCCGCCTCGGCCGTGATCTCGCTCGTCTGCATCCGGCTGTCGGGCCGCGAGGAAGTCTGAACCTCGATCAGCAAATGAACAACAAGCCGCGACTGCCAACGTCGCGGCTTTTTTATTGATGCCGTGAGCAGTTCCGGTTAACCCGAACACTCGCGGCAAAACGGGAACAGATCATGCGATGCCTCATTACCGGCGCAGCCGGCTTTGTCGGTGGGCCTCTCGTCGAAAGACTGTATGGAGAGCGGATATGCGAGCTTGCGGTGACGACGCGATCTGCAGCCGCCAGCTTCCCGACATCTGTGCGGCATTTCCCCATCGAGATAACAAGCGAAACCGATTGGGCGGTAGTTCTCGAGGGTATCGATGTCATCGTCCATCTCGCCGCTCGTGTTCACATCATGAACGACCGCGCAGATGATCCGCTTGCGGAATTTCGCCGGATCAACACCGCCGCCACGTTGAACCTCGCCGAACAGGCCGCCCGCGCGGGCGTAAAAAGGTTCGTCTTCATCAGCAGCATCAAGGTCAATGGCGAGGAGAACGATCGGCCCTTCCGGCACGACGATACGCCAATGCCGATCGACCCCTACGGCATTTCGAAGCTGGAAACCGAAATCGGGCTGCATGAAATCGCCGCCCGAACAGGCATGGAAGTCGTGGTCATTCGCCCGCCGCTCGTTTATGGACCCGGTGCGCGGGGCAACTTCGCCCTGCTGGTCGGACTTGTCCGGAAGAAGATACCGCTCCCCTTCGCGTCGCTGAAGAACCGCCGGACACTGGTCGCGCTTCCAAATCTCGTCGATCTGATCATCGTCGGGATGAAGCATCCGGGTGCTGCCGGCCAGACCTTTCTCGCAGGCGATGGAGAAGATCTTTCGACTCCCCGGCTTATCGAAGGGATTGCCGCAGGGTTGGGTGTCAAACCGATGCTGCTCCCCTTCCCCCCCGCGCTGCTGCAGATGGGCGCGAGAGTCGCCGGAAAGGACGCCGTCTACCAGCGTCTTTGCGGTTCCCTGCAGGTCGATATATCCCATGCCCGGGACGTGCTTGGCTGGTCGCCCCTCGTCACCCCGCGCGAAGGCCTGAAGCTTGCGGTGACGTAAACCGTTATTCGCTCGTCACACCGTGGAACGGACGCACTTCGCGGCCGGGCATGAAGACGCCGAGGCGTTTGATTTCCCATTCGAGCTTGATGCCGTCTTTTTCGAAGACCTCACGACGCACCTGTTCGCCGAGATATTCGAGGTCGTAGCCGGTCGCCTGCCCCATGTTGATCATGAAGTTGCAGTGAAGCGACGACATTTGCGCTCCGCCGATGACGAGGCCGCGGCAGCCTGCCTCGTCGATCAGTTTCCAGGCCGAATGGCCGGCCGGGTTCTTGAAGGTCGAGCCGCCGGTCTTTTCGCGTACAGGCTGCACCGTCTCGCGATGGTTGCGCACGGCGTCCATCTCGGCGCGGATCTGGGCGCGCTCTTCCGGATAGCCCTCGAACAGCACGGAGGTGAAGATCAGATCGGTGGATGCGGTCGAATGGCGATAGGAATAGCCCATCTCGGCATTGGAAAGCACATGCTTGTCGCCCTTGCGGTCGACCGCATGGACCTCGATCAGCCGCTCCCGCGTCTCCACACCGTTGGCGCCGGCATTCATGCGCGCCGCGCCGCCGATGCCGCCCGGAATGCCGTAGAAGAAATGGAAGCCGCCGATGCCGTTGTCCATCGCCATCGCCGCCACATGTTTATCAGGGCAGATGGCGCCGGCGAGAATCCGGTTTTCGCCGGCAAGCTCGACGAAGCCGAACCCCTTGGCCGACAGGCGCAGCACGACGCCGGGAATGCCGCCGTCGCGCACCAGGATGTTGGAGCCGACGCCGACCACCGTCAGCGGCACCTCTTCCGGCAATATCTTCAGGAAGGCGACGAGATCGTCGATATCATGCGGCTGGAACATCAGCTCGGCCAGGCCACCGGCCCTGAACCAGGTGACACGGTCCATCGGGGCATCCGGCGTGATACGACCGCGGATATCCTTTACACCGTCTCCGAGAGACGCGAGAAGCTTTTCCCCATTCACCTGTTTCATACGGACTTTCCCGATAGGCCTTCCAGTTGCTTGGGCAGCGCCGCCGCCCAGGATGTGATGCTCCCAGCCCCCAACAGAACCACGAAATCGCCAGGCTTTGCAACCTCCGCGACCATCTGCGGCAGAAACTCCGCCGAAGTTAGAAAGCGGGCGTCGCGATGGCCGCCGGATTTTATGCGCGAGACCAGCGACACGGAATCAATACCCTCGATCGGATCCTCGCCCGCCGCATAGACGGGTGCCAGGAAGATGCTGTCGGCATCGTTGAAGCAGGCGGCGAATTCCTCGAACAGGCTCGCAAGACGGCTAAAGCGATGCGGCTGGTGGACGGCGATGACACGCCCCTTGCAGGATTCTCGGGCGGCGCGCAGCACCGCCTTGATCTCGACCGGATGGTGGCCGTAATCGTCGAAGATCTGCACGCCGTTCCACTCGCCGGTCAGCGTGAAACGGCGCTTGACGCCGCCGAAGGAGGCGAGCCCCTTGGCGATATCGGCGCTCGATATGCCGAGCCGGTTGGCAACGGCAATCGCCGCCGTCGCGTTGGAAATATTATGCCGGCCGGGCATCGGCATGACCAGCCCCTTGAGTTCGATTACCTGGCCGGTACGGCGGCGGCGGATTTCGACGTCGAAGATCGAGCGCGTGCCGTCGATGCGCACATTCTTGAAGCGCACGTCGGCCTGCGGGTTCTCGCCATAGGTGATGATCTTGCGGTCCTCGATGCGGCCGACCAGCGACTGCACCTCGGGATGGTCGAGGCACATGACGCCGAAGCCGTAGAACGGCACGTTCTCGACGAACTGCCGGAAGGCGGCGCGTACGGCGTCGAAATTGCCGTAATGGTCGAGATGTTCCGGGTCGATATTGGTGATGACCGCGACATCGGCCGGAAGCTTCAGGAAGGTGCCGTCCGATTCGTCGGCCTCGACCACCATCCACTCACCCTCGCCCATGCGGGCATTGGTGCCGTAGGCATTGATGATGCCGCCATTGATCACGGTGGGGTCGAGCCCACCGGCTTCGAGCAGCGTGGCGACCAGCGAGGTGGTCGTCGTCTTGCCATGCGTGCCGCCGATGGCGATCGCATTGCGGAAGCGCATCAGCTCGGCCAGCATCTCGGCACGGCGCACCACCGGCAGCAGCTTTTCGCGCGCGGCGATGAGTTCCGGATTGCTCTTCTTGATCGCCGTCGAGACGACGACGACTTCGGCCTCACCCAGGTTTTCGGCTCGGTGGCCGACGAACACCTCGATGCCCTTGTCGCGCAGGCGCTGGACATTGGCACTGTCGGCCTGGTCCGATCCCTGCACCTTGTGGCCGAGATTGTGCAGCACCTCGGCAATGCCGCTCATGCCGATGCCGCCGATGCCGATGAAATGGACGAGACCGATCGTCTTCGGCAGTTTCATGCGCGTGTCCTCTTGAATTCTGCAATTGTCCGTCTGGCGGCAATAGCCTCAACCATGTCCGCAAGCAAGTTCGCGGCATCGGGTTTCCCGGCGAGTTTCGCCGCCGCCGCCATGTGCGAAAGCTTTTCCGGATCGTTCATCACAGCCGTCAGGATCGCCGCGATCTTCTCCGGCGAAAGCTCCGACTGGGCGATCACCTTCGCCCCGCCGGTCGCAGCAAGTGCCGCCGCATTCGCCGCCTGGTCGTGATCGAGAGCGTGCGGGTAAGGCACGAGCACGGCAGGCCGGCCGATGACGGAGATTTCCGAAACCGTCGAGGCGCCCGAACGGCAGATGACGAGATGCGCCCTCGCCAGCCTCTCGGCCATGTCGGTGAAGAAGGGTGCGATATCGGCTCCCATCTCCAGCCTGGCGACGCAGCCGCTGACCATCTCCATATCCTCGGGACGCACCTGCTGGGTGATGCGCAGGCGCACGCGAAGCGCGTCGTCGAGCAGGCTGATCGCCGTCGGCAGCGCCTTGGAAAAATATTGCGCGCCCTGGCTGCCGCCGAAGACGACGAGGTTGAAGGCCTCGCCCGGATGCGACGGCGTGTAAGGCACCTCGGCTGCGGCGATGATTGCCGGGCGGACGGGATTGCCAGTCGTCACCGTCTTGTCCGGAAAGGCAGCGCCCCCCTCCGGCAGGAAACCGCCGGCGATGGCCTGCACGCGAGTTGCCAAGGCCTTGTTGGCACGGCCCATCACCGCATTCTGCTCGTGGATCATCGAGGGCACGCCGAGCCGGGTGGCGGCAAGCAGCGGCGGCACGGTGGGATAACCGCCGAAACCGACAACGATGACCGGTTGCAGCCGCTGGATCAGCTTCTTCGCCGCCCGCATGCCGCTCCAGAGCGTCCACAGCGAGCGGGCGACGGCAACCGGGTTCTTCGAGCCGATCGTGGCCGACGGCACGACATGGATTTCCTCGGCCGGGAACTTGCCGGCATAACGCTCGGCCCGGCTGTCCGTGACCAGATGCACCGAATAGCCGCGCTCCTTCAGCTTGAAGGCCAGCGCCTCCGCCGGGAACACATGGCCGCCGGTCCCTCCGGCGGCAAGCAGCACGATGCCTTTGCTCATGGTCTTCTACTCCGCCGGCATGCCGTGCGGGACGCGGAAGAGGCTCCGGTCCTGCGCGCGTTTTTCCGGTCGATGGCGCGTCAGCGCCAGAATGAAGCCGGCGGTGACGCAGACCGCCACCATAGACGAGCCGCCATAGGAAATCAGCGGCAGCGTCATGCCCTTTGCCGGCAGCAGTTCGAGATTGACACCGATATTGATGATCGACTGGATGCCCATCTGCAACACCAGGCCAGCGACGGCGAAACGATTGAAATCGTTCCGCTCGCGATAGGCATGCGAGAGGCCGCGCAGCACCAGCACGGTAAACAGCGCGACGAGCGCCATGCAGAAGACGATGCCGAACTCCTCGGCCGCGACCGAGAAGATGAAGTCGGTATGCGCATCCGGGATGATGCGCTTGACGATGCCTTCGCCCGGTCCCTGGCCGAACCAGCTGCCGCGGATGATCGCCTCGCGCGCGGTGTCGATCTGGAACGTATCACCCTCGCCGGTCATGAACTTGTCTATTCGGCCGGCGACGTGCGGGAAGACGTAATAGGCGCTGAGCAAGCCGCCGGCGCCGCCGATACCGAGCAGCATGATCCAGATCCATGGCATTCCGGCCATGAAGAACATTCCGCCCCAGACGGCCGTGGTCAGGATGGTCTGGCCGAGGTCCGGCTGCGCGACGAGAAGGGCCGCGACGATGCCGAACAGAATGATGGCAAAGAGATTGCCGGGGATCTCCGGCTGGCGCGCATGTTCGGCAAACAGCCAGGCGCAAACCACGACGAAGGCAGGCTTCATGAATTCCGACGGCTGGATGGAAAGGCCGGCGATCCAGATCCAGCGCCGGCCACCCTTGACCTCCTGCCCGACGAACAGCACCAGCACCATCATCGCGACCGAGATGATCAGGATCAGGATCGCGGTTCGCCGCACCTGGCGTGGCGTCAAGAACGACAGCCCGAGCATGACGCCGATCGAAGGGATCATGAAGGCCGCATGGCGTTTGACGAAATGGAAGGGCTCGAGCCCGATGCGCTCGGCGACCGCAGGAGATGCCGCAAATGACAGCATGAATCCGATGCCCATCAGGAAGATGAACATTGCCAGGAAGAAGCGGTCGATGGTCCAGAACCAATCGGCCAGAGGCCCACGTTCCGCGCGGCTTACCATGTCATTTCTCTCCTGTTGCCGGACCGATCAGCATCGTAATCCCGTCAAGCGCCGCCACGTGGCCGACGAAGGCTTCGCCCCTGACTTCGAAGTTCTTATACTGGTCGAAGCTTGCGCAAGCCGGGGATAACATCACGGCCGAAGCAGCGCTTTCGTCGCGTTCCGCATCGGCGGCCGCATGCGCGACGGCGCGCTCCAACGTGCCCGAGATCTCGTAAGGCACGGCCTCGCCGAGCGTCGCGGCGAATTCCGCCGCCGCCTCGCCGATCAGATAGGCCTTGGCGATGCGCGGAAAATAGGGAGCAAGAGTCGTGATCCCGCCAGCCTTTGGCAAGCCTCCGGCGATCCAATAGATGCGATCATAGCTCGAAAGAGCCGGTGCTGCGGCGTCGGCGTTGGTCGCCTTGGAATCGTTGACGAAAACGACGCGGCCACGCTGCCCGACCGGCTGCATGCGGTGCTTGAGGCCGGGAAACGAGGCAAGGCCGGCGCGGATGGCGTCGGCGGAAACCCCGACCGCGAGGCAGGCGGCAACGGCTGCGGCGGCGTTTTGCGCATTATGGCTGCCGCGCAGCGTCTGGATGCCGTCAAGGTCAGCGAAGGGCAGCATGGCGCCGCCGGCGGCCTGGATAAGTTTCGTGCCCTCGGCATAGATGCCGTCGGCCACCACGTTGCGGCGCGAAATACGGACCACCTTGACGCCTGCCCGCTCGACGCGGTCGGCGATCAGCGCCGAATGGCTATCGTCGACGCCGACGATCGCGACATCGCTGCCGGCGACCAGCCTTTCCTTGATATCGGCATAATGCTGCATGGTGCCGTGACGGTCGAGATGATCGGGCGTCAGGTTGAGCAGGATACCGGCAGACGGGTTCAGTGTCGGCGCCAGATCGATCTGGTAGGAGGAGCATTCGACGACGTAGTAGCGCTCGGCTTTCGGCGGATCGAGCGTCAGCACGGCCGTGCCGATATTGCCCCCGAGCTGCGTATCGTAGCCGGCGGATTTCAGGATATGGGCGATCAGCGCCGTCGTGGTCGACTTGCCGTTGGTGCCGGTTATGGCGATGAAAGGGCAATCCGGCGCATGGGCGCGGCGCTCGCGCACGAAGAGTTCGACGTCGCCAACGATATCGACGCCGGCCGCGCGGGCAAGATCGACGGTCCAGTGCGGCTTCGGATGGGTGAGCGGCACGCCGGGCGACAGCACGAACAGCGCCTGCTGGCTCCAGTCGATGTTGCGCAGGTCTTCCGTCCTGATGCCTTCGGCAGCGGCCTTGGCGACACTGTCGGGATTGTCGTCCCAGGCGGTCACCTCGGCACCGCCTGTTACCAGCGCCCGGGCGGTGGCAAAGCCGGAGCCGCCGAGCCCGAAGAGCGCGACCTTCCTGTCCTTGAGCGTCGTGACCGAGATCATCGCTGCCTCACCGGAGCTTCAGCGTCGAAAGGCCGAGCATCGCAAGGCCGACGGCGACGATCCAGAAGCGGATTACCACCTGGCTCTCGGTCCAGCCCTTCTTCTCGAAATGATGATGGATCGGCGCCATCAGGAAGACACGCCGGCCGGTCATCTTGAAGAAACCGACCTGGATGATGACCGACAGCGTCTCGATGACGAAGAGGCCGCCGATGATTGCCATGACGATCTCGTGCTTGGTGGCGACGGCGACGGTGCCGATCGTGCCGCCGAGTGCAAGCGACCCCGTGTCGCCCATGAAGATGGCGGCTGGCGGCGCGTTAAACCAGAGAAAGCCAAGGCCGGCGCCGATGACGGCGCCAAGCACGACGGCGAGTTCGCCGGTGCCGGGCACGAAATTGATCTGCAGGTAATTCGCAAACACCACGTTGCCGGCGAGATAGGCGATGACGCCGAAGGAGGCGGCGGCGATCATCACAGGCACGATGGCAAGCCCGTCGAGACCGTCAGTCAGGTTGACGGCATTGCCGGCGCCGACGATGACGAAGCCGCCGAAGACGACGAACATGATGCCGATATTGATCATGAAGTCCTTGAAGAAGGGAAAGGCGATCGAGGAGCCGAAGGTCGAGCCGGCAATCCCCGAGGCAAGGGCGGTGCGCATCATGAAATAGACGGCGATGCCGGCGATGACGAATTCGATACCGAGACGCGCCTTGCCGGAAAAGCCCATGTGGCTCTGCTTCGTGACCTTGAGATAATCGTCGTAGAAGCCGATCGCACCGAAGCCCAGCGTCACCAGCAGCGTGGCGACCACATAGACGTTGGAAAGATCGGCCCAGAGCAGCGATGCGCCGACGATGCCGGCGAGGATCATCAGCCCGCCCATGGTCGGCGTGCCGGCCTTCTTGAAATGCGTCTGCGGCCCGTCGGCGCGGATCGGCTGGCCCTTGCCCTGCCGGATGCGCAGCGAATTGATGATCGTCGGCCCGAACAGGAAGACGATCAGTGCTGAGGTGAAGAGAGCAGCCCCCGTGCGGAAGGTAATATATCTGAACAGGTTCAGAAATTTGAAATATTCCGACAGTTCGACAAGCCAGATCAGCATTCAGGGCCCCTTGTTTACCCGATCAAAATTCGCGTTGCGTGTCGGCAAATGGCGGGAACTTGTCAAGGAGCGCGGCGACGATCTTGCCGAAACCGATGCCCAGAGACGATTTCACCATCAACACGTCGCCTGGCGCGACCGAGTTCAATACATAATCCGTCAATTCGCTAGTGTTCTCGCGATATTCGACATGGACGCTTTCCGGCAACGATTCCTTGAGCGCAGCCATCTCCGCTCCTGCGAGCCACACATGTTCGATGCCGGCAGCAAGCAGCGGCACGGCAAGGTCGGTATGGACCTTTTGCGCATACTCGCCCATCTCCAGCATGTCGCCGAGCACGGCGATACGGCGTCCGCGGCCGGTCGGCTCGGAGGCCGCCAGCAGCGCGATCGCCGCGCGCATCGAAGCCGGATTGGCATTGTAGCTCTCGTCGATCAGCGTGAAGCTGCCGCCGCCGATGACAAGCCGGTGGCGCTTGCCCCTGCCCTTTTCCGGCCTCAGCGTCGCAAGGGCTTCGATCGCCTTCTGCATATCGGCGCCGACGATCCTGACGACACCGAGCGCTGCGAGCGCATTCTCGGCGATATGGCGGCCCGGTGCGCCGAGCGCGACCTCCAGCGTCTCGCCGCCGATCGTCAGCCACAGCGTCGAATTCTCGTCGGAACCGTTGAATTCTGCGAGCCGGAATTCGGCCTTGGCATGCTGGCCGAAAGAATGAATATGCTCGATGCCGAGCGACTGCGCCGTGCGGTCGAGGAAATTGAACTGGTCGTTGTCGCGGTTGAGCACGACATGGCCGCCGGGTTCGAGCCCCTCGAAGATCTCGGCCTTGGCGGCGGCAATTTCCTTGATGTTCTTGAAATTGCCGAGATGCGCCGGCGCGATCGTCGTGATGATGGCGACATCGGGACGGATCATCGCCACCAGCGGCCGGATCTCGCCGGGGTGGTTCATCCCTACTTCGAAGACGCCATAATCCGTATCCTCAGGCATGCGCGCCAGCGTCAGCGGCACGCCCCAATGATTGTTGAAGGAGGCGACGGAGGCGTGCACCTTGCCGGAGGGCGACAGCACATGCCGCAGCATTTCCTTGGTGGTCGTCTTTCCCACAGACCCCGTCACCGCGATGATCCGAGCCCGCGAACGCTCGCGCGAGGCAAGGCCGAGCCGGCCGAGTGCCGCGAGCACGTCTTCCACGACGATCATCGGCACCGTCAGGCGGCCCATGGCGGGAAGCCTCGCCTCGCTGACGATGAGAAGGGAAGCGCCGTTCGCCATCGCCATCGAGGCGTAGTCGTGACCGTCGACGCGGTCGCCCTTGATCGCGAAGAAAGCTTCGCCTGGAGTAATCGAGCGGCTGTCGATGGAAATGCCGGTGATGCCTTCGGGCAGCGTGCCGAAAGGGCGCCCCGCCATCACTGCGATCATGTCTTCCGTCGTCCAGAGCCAGCTCAAGATTTCAACTCCTCCAAGGCCTTGCGCACCTCCGCATGATCGGAGAACGGCAGGGTGACGCCGCCGATCGTCTGCCCTTCCTCATGCCCCTTGCCGGCGACGATCAGCGTATCGCCGGATCTCAGCATGCCGACCGCCTCGCGGATCGCCATGGCGCGATCGGCGATTTCCGCGGCGCAGCTTGCTGCCGTCATGATCTCCGCGCGGATCGAGGCCGGTTCCTCCGAACGCGGATTATCGTCGGTGACGATAACGACGTCAGCAAGACGGCAGGCGATTTCGCCCATGATCGGCCGTTTGCCGCGGTCACGGTCGCCGCCGCAGCCGAAAACGACGATGACGCGGCCGGTGGTGAAGGGTCTGACCGAGCCCAGCACGTTTTCCAGCGCATCCGGCTTGTGGGCGTAGTCGACATAGGCGAGCGCGCCGTCTTTCGTATGGCCGACGAGTTCGAGACGGCCGGATGCGCCGACGAGCTTCTCGAGCGCGGCCATTGCAATCTTCGCCTCAACGCCGGTCGACATGGCAAGCCCTGCTGCGACCAGCGCGTTGGCCACCTGGAAATCGCCGGCCAGCGGAATGTCCACCTCGAAGATCTCGCCGCCGATATGGATCTCGGCCATCTGCTTGTGGCGGAAGTGCTCGACGCGCTTCAACGAGAGGTAATCGCCCTTTCGCCCGACGGTACGGATGTCGTGACCGGCATCGGTCGCGGCCTTGATCGCCTGCGCCGACCACGGATCGTCGGCAAAGATCACCGCCGGCGATCCCTTCGGCAGCAGCGTATCGAAAAGCCGCATCTTGGCGGCCATATAGGCCTCGACGGTCGGATGATAATCCATGTGGTCGCGGCCGAGATTGGTGAAGGCGGCGGCGGCAAGCCTGACGCCATCGAGCCGGCACTGGTCTAGACCGTGGCTGGAGGCTTCCATCGCGGCATGTGTCACGCCCTCTCCGGCAAGTTCCGCCAGTAGCGCGTGCAGAGAGACCGGATCGGGCGTCGTCAGCGAGCCATATTCGTTGCGTGTCGGCGAGACGACACCCGTCGTGCCGATCATCGCGGCCGCGTGGCCCGCATACGCCCAGATCTGCCGGGTGAAAGAAGCGACCGAGGTTTTGCCGGCCGTGCCGGTGACGGCGACCATGGTATCGGGCTGCCTGCCGTGGAAGCGCGCGGCGGCGATGGAAAGGAAACGGCGCGGCTCCTTGACCGCAAACACGGGGATCGAAGCATCGACGGCTTGGGAGGCTATCGCGATGGCAGCGCCGCGGCCGGCGGCATCCACGATGAAGCCCGCGCCGTCCGCCTTGGTGCCGGCGACCGCGACGAAGGCATTGCCCGGCATCACCTTGCGGCTATCCGAAGACAGGCCTGAAATATCAAGCAGGCCTGCCGGACCTTCGAGCTGTGCTTCAAGTTCCGGAAACTGATCTCCGGCCAGGTCTCGCAATTTCATCGAATGCACTTTTCTCTCTTGAAGCCGGTTCACCCCTCGCGAATCGGCGTCGATATTCATTCACACTCAATAAGACACCAGCAAGGCCGATCCGCCCTCCCCGAATTTCGGCTCGATGCCGAGAATAGGGGCCGCACGCCTGATGATCTCGCGGGCGATCGGGCCGGCGGTACCGGCGGAGATCGTTCCGCCATAGGCTTTCTCGCCACTCTTCGGCTCGTCGCAGAAAGTGATCACGGCATATCTGGGATCATTCATGGGGAATGCGGCGATGAAGGAATTGAAATTCAGGGTTGCCGAATAGCGCCCATTCACCACCTTGTCGGCCGTGCCCGTCTTGCTGCCGACGGAAAAGCCCGGCACTCGGGCGACGCGCCCGGATCCCTTGTAGCCGTTGAAGTCGAGGAGATAGCGGATCTCGTCGCTGGTGGTCTTCTTGATGACCTGCGTGGCGATCTCATCGGCCTGTTCGCGCGTGCGCGGCAGGAATGTCGGCTCGATCAGCTTGCCGCCGTTGACGAGAGCGGCAGCCGCCACCCCTGTCTGCAGCGCCGTCGTCGAGACGCCATGGCCGAAGGAAATCGTGATCGAATTGATCTTCTTCCAGACGCGCGGCTGGCTCGGCATCTTCACTTCGGGCAGCTCGGTCTGCATCTTCGTCAGCAGGCCGAACTTGGTCAGATAGTCCTTCTGCGCGTCGATGCCGACGATGTCGATGACACGCGCCGTACCGATATTCGAAGAATACTGGAAAATCTCGGGAACGGTCAGCCAGCGGCGCTGCCCGTGAAAATCGTGGATAGTGAAGCCGCCGATATAGATCGATTTGCTGGCATCGAAACTGTCGGTCATCTTCACCTTGCCGCTATCGAGGGCCATGGCCAGCGAAAAGGTCTTGAAGGTCGAGCCCATTTCGAAGGTGCCGTTGGTCATCCGGTTGAGCCAACCCTCCTTGGCGCCTTCCTGCGGATCGTTCGGATCGAAATCCGGCGCCGATGCCATCGCCAGCACTTCCCCCGTATGCACGTCGATGACCGCAGCACCGGCGCCCTTGGCCTGGAAGTTGGTGACGGCATTGACGACCGCGTCCCGGACGATGTTCTGCACGCGCAGGTCGATCGATAGCCGCACCGGCTCAAGCGGCTGGTCGCTGGTCATGCCGACGGAGGCGAGATCGGCAAGCCCCTGGTCGTCGATAAATTTCTCCATGCCGGCGACACCGCGGTTGTCGATGTTGACGTAACCGAGGATATGCGCGGCGGTCGCACCGCCCGGATAGAAGCGGCGCTTCTCCGGCCGGAAGCCGATGCCGGGAATGCCGAGCGCCAGGATCTGGCTCTGCTGCTTCGGCGTCAGTTGCCGGCGCAGCCAGGCGAAATGCGAGGTCTTGACCGAGAGCTTCTTATAAGTGTCTCTGACGTCGAGCTCGGGCAGCACCGTTGCAAGCTTCTCGACCGCCTCGTCGGCATCGACGATCTTGTTCGGTTCGGCAAACAGCGAGACGGTGCGGATGTCGGTCGCCAGCACCTCGCCGTTGCGGTCGAGAATGTCGGGGCGCGAGGCCATCAGCCGGTCGGGCGGCAGGATGCTGGAGACGACCTCCTGATCCTTCATCGCATATTCGACGAGACGGCCGCCGATGACGGCGTAGACACCCATGAAGCCAAGGATCAGCAGGCCTACGCGGCTTTTTGCCTGCCCTGATTTCTTCTTGCGCGATCCCTCGATCGCCAGGCCGGCGGGGGAAGGACCGCCGAACCGGTTATAGACGCCGGCGGAGAAATGCGCCTGGCTCTTCAAAACCATGATGCGGGAAAGAAACGACATTATTCCTCCACCGATCCGGTTTCGATCTGGTCTGCATCTTCGGCCTCGTCGCGTGGCGCAGGCATCGGAATGGGCTGCGCCTTGGCGGTGGCTTGCGCGCCCTTGGTGTCTGCTGCGCCTTTGGCGCTAGCCACGGTCGCGCCCTTGGCGCTGGCCTCGGTCGCGCCCTTGGCGCTGGCCACGGTCGAGCTCTTGGCGGTGGCCTTAGCCTCCGTCACGTCAGGCACGGGAACCTCGGATTTCAGCATCGGCAATTCCTTGGCATGCACGAGCGCCGTCGATTCCGTCGGCTGCAGCTTCAATTCTTCGTTATACGCCTTGACCAGCCGCTCCAGCCGGTTCGGCTGCGATTGTAACGCCCAGTCTGCCTTGAGAAGGTCGATCGTGTCCTTCTCAAGTTTGATCTCGGCTTCGAGGCGATGAACCTCCTCGAGCTTCAATTCGGCGCGGTGCTTGATCGTGTAGGTCACGGCGGCGGTGGCCGTCATGACGCCGATGAGCACGAGATCGAACGTTTTCAGCATATCAACCTCCAAGCTTTCCGAGACTGGCAAGATTGGGAAACCCGAAGAGCGACATATCGGCAGCTTCGGCTGCGGCGTACGTCCTCAGGCCGGCGCGCAGCTTGGCGGAGCGGGCGCGCGGATTGATCTCGGCCTCCGCCTCGCTTGCCGAAACCATCGGCTTGCCGACTGCCTCAAAGGTTGCCGCTCGCTCATGCGCGACCGGCAGATGCCGCGAACCCGACGCCTTGCCGGCGCGGTCGGAGAAGAATTTCTTGACGATGCGGTCTTCGAGCGAATGAAAGGTGACGACGACGAGCCGCCCGCCGGGTTTCAGCGCCGTTTCCGCCGCAAACAGCGCCTGCGCCAGTTCGCCGAGTTCGTCGTTGACGAAGATGCGCAATGCCTGGAAGACCCGCGTTGCCGGATGGATCTTGTCCTTCATCTTGCGCGGCGTGACGAGCTCGATGAGACCGGCCAGATCGCGTGTCGTTTCAAATGGCTTTTCGGCGCGGCGCTTCTCGATCGCATGGGCGATGCGCGGCGCCTGGCTTTCCTCGCCGAGAAAATGGAAGATGCGGATGAGATCGGCGACCTTGGCGCGGTTGACGACATCGGCGGCCGAAACGCCTTCGGCCGACATGCGCATGTCGAGCGGCCCGTTTTTCTGGAAGGAGAAGCCGCGCTCCGCCTCGTCGATCTGCATGGAGGAGACGCCGATATCGAGCACGACGCCATCGAGCCCGCCTTGCGGCGCATGATCGGCGAGATGCGAGAATTGCGAATGAACGAGCCTGAGACGACCGCCATGGGCGGCGACCATCGCTTGGCCAGCCGCAATCGCCGTCGGATCGCGATCGAGCGCGATCACCTCGGCGCCGGCAGCAAGGATGGCCGAGCTGTAACCGCCCGCACCGAACGTACCGTCGAGGATGAATTTGCCGGGTGCGGGCGCCAATGCCGCAAGGACTTCGTCGAGAAGAACAGGAATGTGACGAACCGGTCCGCCACCGGCATCAGTTGAACCTCCGCCAGGATTCGCCACCATTCCGTTCCCTCGTTTTTTCAGGAACGCTTGCCCGCCAGCTTGCGCTCCCCTCGTGCCTGCGCCTGTGCGGCCACAAAAGCCTGCGGCTGCCAGAGCTGAAAATGATCCGCTCGACCGACGAAGGTCACTTCGTCCGAGATGCCGGTAAAGCCACGAATGAAATCCGTGACCATCAGCCGCCCCTCGGCGTCGAGCTTCATGAAGACCCCGCCTCCATGAATGAGAAGCGACATCTCGTTCGCATCCGGCGAAAACGGATCCTCCGCCGCAATCTGCCGTTCGAATCTTTCGAGAAGATCCGGACCGCCGATGCTGATCGCCGGAAACACAAAGTCTTGGAAGCAGTAGAGCTCCTGGACGTTGCGCTGCGCCAGCACGGAACGGAAAGCCGAAGGCACGGAAACCCTGCCCTTGGCATCGATCCTGTTGGTCGCATTCGAAAGGAAGCGGCTCATGACACGAAACATCCGTTCCCGCAGGGATCCGGACGACCAAGAGACGCCCGAAACTCCCGATATCAGGCACAGCTTCGCAAGCCGGATGAGCGAAAACCCCTCCGACGCTTCCGGAGAGGAAGACGCCTTTGCTTTGCGATGAATGGGCAGGTAATTGCCCTGGTGCAGTGCGCATTTGGGATAGCATGGGACCATATGGGCGTCAATGGGATACGCCCATTTTGCAATAGACGCATGATCGAAAATTTATAAGCCGTTAAGTTTAACAAAGGGTTAGCGGCGTCATCTTACAAATGACACGCATTGGTATCTCTACACGAAAAATCCATCCGATGGATGCATAAACATCTGCTTGAAAACAGCCTGTTTCAACGACTTAGGCTGAAAATCCGGCTGCCGCGCCGTCAAGATGATAATCGCCAGTTGGCCTGTAAGCCGGGTTCTGTATGGCTCCGGCGTGAACCGGAACGTGGCAGCCATTCCTCTGGGACAGCGTTCGCACGCTGCCTCACGCAACCCACCCGGATGACTGGCCTGGAAACCAGCCGGAAGGCCTTTCGGCCTACCGCGTCATCCCTATTCGGTCTTGCTCCCGGTGGGGTTTACCGTGCCATTTCCGTTGCCGGAGATGCGGTGGGCTCTTACCCCACCCTTTCACCCTTACCTGTCATGACAGGCGGTTTGCTTTCTGTGGCACTTTCCCTGAGGTCGCCCTCGCCGGACGTTATCCGGCACCGTGTTTCCGTGGAGCCCGGACTTTCCTCACCCTACCGCCTTTCGGCATTGGTAAAGCGCGGCTGCCCAGCCAACTGGCAGGGCTCCCATAAACGAGAGAGATCGCAATTGCTATCGAAATAAATGATATCGCTCAGAGCAATTCCAGCAAAACTGCGCAGCGGTTTTGCGTCCGGAATTGCGTAAGAACAAAAACAGAGAGCACTTCCGTGATTCGGAGAAAAATGGAAATGCTCTAGCGAAATTGCGGTGTGAAATCCGTCGAGTAGCCCTGTTCGCTGATTCTGCCTGACAAAAGCAGCTCGGCCCCAAGCCGACCGATTTCGTCCGAGCTCTTGGCCGAGGTGCCGGCGCAGCCCGTCAGCACCGCGATCTCGGGCGATGAGCTATAGCCAATCATCGGATAGCCGCTTTCCGTATGCGACACGACGCAGGCGGCCGTCGAAATCGAAAGCGGCACCATATCGGGCACGAGACCTTCAACGATGCGGTTGAGATGCGCGCGCACCGTATCGCGCCCCTCGGTCTTGAACCAGGCGCGCATTTCCGTGTCGTCGCTGAGCGCCAGATCGTCAGGATCGCCGCCGATCTTCAGGTAGAATTTGCCGTCGGGATAGCGGATCGGCGGCAACAGGTAGATATCGATGCCGGGCGCCCTGAGAATGAGCGACGGCATCGCGGCCAGGCGCGCCGCGTCGGCATCGCTCACCTCGAAAAGCGTCACCGTCCGGGCATAAACCGTCATCGCAACGGGCCGCGGCAACAGATTCTCCGCAATGGAAAATCCGCCCGCCGCCACCAGCACCTTTTCACCGCGATAGGTGCGGCCGCCTGATGTTTCGACCACAGCCGATCCACCTTCGCTGCGGATCGAAACGACATGATCGCGGATAACCGTGGCGCCTGCCTTTTCCGCCAGCAGCGATTGGGCTTTCACAAGCTTGCGCGGACTGATATGGCCGGCGCCCCTCGCCTCGAAGACGCCCGTGCCCCCATCGGGAAAGGCGAAGAAGGGAAAGGCAGCCTTCAGCCCCGCCTCGTCGAGCAGGCTGGTTTCGACGCCGAGCGAAACGGCGGCCTGTCGGGTTTTCTCGAGATAATCGCCCCCGGTCGGCGCGACGACGACGCAGCCGACCTCGCGATAGAAATCGATGCCGCTGTCGCGGGCGATCTCGCCATAGCGGTCAATCGAGCGGTTGGCGAGCAGTGCCCAATTACGGTCGGGATCGATGGTGCGAGTGATGCGCCCCTCGTCATAATGGCTGGCGAAGACGCCCTGATGCGCCTTGCGGTCATCAGGCTCGTCCGGGCCAATCACCGCGACACCGTCTGCTTGGCGCGCCAGATGCCGCGCCGCCGCGGCCCCCATCAGCCCGCGGCCGACGACGATATATTTGAAATCGACTGCCATGCTGTCTCCTCTCAACAGCGCCGCGCGTCTTTTCGGACGCGCAAAGGACGCAGTAACACTTTGAATTGCTGCATTCGACTTAGGGAATCATGCAGCAGTCAAAACCGGCGTCAGTGCGCCGCCGAAATCCGCTTCGCCAAGCTGCCCCTCCGCCAGAAGCACGGCCCCTAAGCGGCCGAGTTCGTCGGAAGATTTGGCCGCGACGAAATTGCCGCCGGTCAGCACCGCGATGCGCGGCGACTGCGTAAATCCGGCATAGGGATAACCGGTCGGCGTGAAATTCGCCACGCAGGGCGCCGAGGTGACCGGGCAGCCGGCAAGCTCCGGCATCAACTGCAAGGCGACGCGCGAGAGATGATCGCGCTCGGCGGCACTGCCGTCGGAACGGAACCACGCGCCGGCGTCCTCCAGCCTGTCGAAGGAAAGCGCCTCGGTGTCGCCACCGAGTTTCAGATAGGTCTTGCCGTCGGGATAACGCACCGGCGGCAGGATATAGATATGATCCTCTTCCCGGTCACCGAGCACGATGGTCGACGGCATATCGCCGAAGATCGCCATCTCGCGTTCGCCGATCTCATAGAAGGCGACCGTTCGCGCCATGACCCTGATATCGACGGGACGCGGCAGCAGGGCATGCAAATTACTGAAACCGCCAGCGGCGACCAGCACGCGCTCGGCACTATAGATTTTGTCGCCGGCCGTCACCTCGACATGAGAACCCGCATCGCGCACCGATGTTGCGGTCGCCTCGATCAGCGAGACGCCGCCCTGTTCGGCAAGCTTTGCCTGCGCGCGCACCAGCGCCCGCGGGTTGATGTAGCCGGCGCGCTTGCGCTCGAAATATCCTGTAAAATCGGCGGCGACGGCAAGATAGGGAAAACGTTGGCCGAGTTCCGACGGCGCGATGGTCTCGATATCGCTGCCGAGCGTCCGGCTGACCGTCAGCGCCCTTTCGATATAGTCCTGCTCGTCCTTCTCAGGACCGGCAAAGAGGCAGCCGACCTCCGAATAGAAGGAGATGCCGCTCTTTGCCTCGATCTCGCGATAGCGGTCGAGCGCGCGGGCGGCGAAGGTTCCCCAGGCAAGATTGCCGTCGAAGGTGCGGGTGATGCGCGCTTCGTCGTAATGGCTGGCGAAGACGCCGTGATGGGCCTTACGCTCCTCCGGCTCACGCGGGCCGATCAGTGCGATGCCGTCGGCCATCGAGGAGAGATGCCGTGCGGCCGCGGCACCCATCATGCCGCGGCCGATGATGATGAACCTGAAATCGACTGCCATATCCCACCTCGCTAAATTCCAGCGATAGCATGGCAATCATCTTGAATCATCCAGCTCTTGTCGGGATAAGCGCTTCAGCGCTCAGAGCATTGCCAGAACCTTGCCGCAATAGGACTTGGACACCGGGTTCATGCGCGTGGCGCCATGGCCGGCATTGTATTTGAGGATGGTGTTGCAGGTCTCGCCACCACCGAGATCATGGGCGGCAGCCAGATATTTCATGCCGTACTTGATGTTGGTTTCCGGATCGTACAGGCCCTTGGCGCTGCCGGAATAGCCCATCATGCGGGCAGTTGCAGGCTTTATCTGCATCAGGCCGATTTCACCGTGGCTGCCGCGCGCATTCGGATTGAAATTGCTTTCGATGCGGATGACCGCGGTCGCAAGCGCAACCGGTACATCATATTGGTTCGCATATTTGCTGATCAATGCGGAATAGGAATTGCCGGAAACATTGGCGACGGGATAACCGCTCTGGCGCTCGACCGTCTTCAGCGGGCGTTCCGCCGTCTTGAGCGGATGCTTCACCGGCTTGACCGAACGCTCCGCTTTCTTCAACGGACGCTCCGTCTTCTTCGAACGACGCTCGACTTTCTTCACCGACGCATCGGCTCGCACGCCCCAATCATTCGCAAAGGCAAAGCTATTTCCGGCCAGCACCATGCCGACGCATGTTGCAGCAACAACAATCAGTTTTCTCATGTAGTCTTGAACACTCCGGCCCAAAGAATTTCCGGACGGCGCGCCTCGCTGTCATAATGAATACCAGATCAAGAATCGATCGATATTCACGGTAATTCTTATCGTTTCACATAACGCCCGTGGTTTAACTCGAAAACAACCCCGAGCACCCCTTGGCGGACGTTCTTAGACCATCGCAATGAGGAGATAATAGGGAAATGATGTGGCAGGCCGAATTTCGTGCTGCAGTGCGAAATTCGGCGTTTCAGTAATTGTCGAGGAATCAGGAATAATGCGGCAAAGCCGACAGCAGCCGGTGCAGCGTGTCGATCGTCGAGAAATCGGCGATGCCATCCACCCGTTCGGGCCGAAAATGGCGCTGGAAAGCTTCGACGTCACCCGCCGTTTTTTCGGAGAATTCACCTGTTATTTCAGTGCCGTAACCATAAAGCGACAGCATCGACTGCAGCGCTTCCACAGGTTGGCCGGTATCGCCGCGTTGGAAGAAGCGCCCACCGGTGATCGTTGCCGGCTCGACCCAGTGCCCAATGCCCGCTTGGTGAAGCGCGGCCCAGGGGAATTTTTCGCCCGGATCGACCTTGCGGATCGGGGCAACATCGGAATGCCCGAGGACCCGCTCCGGCGTGATCGACCAACGTTTGACACAGTCGCGACACAATTCGATCACCGCGGCGATCTGCTCTTTCGGATAATCAGGAAGCCCGCCGGGATGACCGGCATTGGCGATCTCGATGCCGATCGACAGCGAATTGATATCGGTCTCGCCGTGCCAGCTGCTTTTTCCCGCATGCCAGGCACGCCGCATTTCCGGCACGAGCTGGACGACCTCGCCATTCTCATGCACGAAATAGTGGCTGGAGACCTGGCTCTCGGCGCGACAGAGCCAGTCGAGCGCACCATCTGCCGTCGGCATGCCGGTATAGTGCAGCAGGATCATATCCGGACGGCGCCCCTCCGCCCGTTCGCCTTGGTTGGGCGAAGGCTGCACGCGGGCGCTTTTGCAGTCGGCCTCGAAAGAGGTCATGCGGCGCGGCGTTCCTTCTCGATCGCCTCATAGGCCGCGTTCAGCGCCGCCATGCGCTCATTGGCGATCACATGGAATTCCTTCGGCACGCCGCGCGAGATCAGCCGGTCGGGATGATGTTCGCTGACGAGGCCGTGGTAGCGGCGGCGGATAGTCGGGAAATCATCCGAAGGCGAGACGCCGAGCACCTTGTAGGGATCGCCGCCGGACGAGACGTGGCGGGCGGCGATCTGCTCGAAGCGGGTCTCGCTCATCTGGAAAATCTGGCCGATATGGCCCAGGAAATTCAGTTCCTTCTCGTGGATCAGCCCGTCGGCCTTGGCGATGTGGAAGAGCCCGTCGAGCACGTCTTCCAGCACCGGGCAATTGGCCGCACAGGTAACGCAGAGCGTGGAGAGCCGTTCGGCATAAGCTTCGTAGCCGGCGACATCCTGACGCGCGAGATTGTAAAGCCTGGCGACATTCTTCGCCTGGTCCTGCGGAAACTCGAAGATTTCGCGAAAGGCTTCGACCTCCTTCTCGCTGACGATGCCGTCAGCCTTGGCCATCTTGGCCGACAGCGCGATGATCGCCACCGAGAAAGCCACCTTACGCCGGGTCTCGGGATCGCCTTCAAAAACCGTGCGGATAGCCTCGACCACCGCAGACAGCGCATTGCCTGCGGTATTGCCAATGGCATTCAACAGTTTTTCCCAGAAGGACATCGAAAATCTCACACACTTGTCAACTTATAGAGAAACAGCTTGACCAAAGAATCGCAGCCTTTGCAAGGCGACTATTCGTCGTAGGGCCGAACACAGTTTTCACGATTTGGTAATTGTCGCACCGCAACAAACGGTTCATCACGCCCGCTTTCATCTCGCGTGAGGGCATGGACGGCGGTCGCCGACATTGCCCGGGCACGTGGATTCCGGAGCGCGCGGCGGAAAATTCCACGGCCACTTCCGACAAGCAGACCGGGTTGAAACGATTATATCAGCACTTCGCGTCGCCTTTGCGGTGCAACACGGCAGAAACACGCATTTTTCGTAAATTCTTTACTTTACAGGGCCCTTTCCCTGCCGCATCCATGCGCTAGCTAACGCTGCCGCACCGAAACACCGTAGGAGGGATCATGGCCAAACAGAAAGTCGCAATGCTGACCGCCGGAGGCCTGGCGCCCTGTCTTTCGTCCGCCGTCGGCGGCCTTATCGAACGCTATAGCGACATCGCGCCCGAACTCGAAATCGTCGCTTACAAGTCGGGCTACCAGGGTGTGCTCCTCGGCGACAGCATCGAGATCACCCGCGCGATGCGCGAAAAGGCGCCGCTGCTGCACCGCTACGGCGGCTCGCCGATCGGCAACAGCCGCGTCAAGCTCACCAATGCCGCCGATTGCGTCAAGCGCGGCCTGGTCAAGGAAGGCGAGAACCCGCTGCGGGTCGCCGCCGAACGCCTCGCCAATGACGGCATCACCATTCTCCACACGATCGGCGGCGACGACACCAACACCACGGCCGCCGACCTTGCCGCCTACCTCGCCGCCAACGGCTATGATCTCACCGTCGTCGGCCTGCCGAAGACTGTCGACAATGACGTCGTGCCGATCCGCCAATCGCTGGGCGCCTGGACAGCCGCCGAAGTCGGCGCGCATTTCTTCGACAATGTCGGCAACGAGCAGACGGCCGCCCCCCGCACCCTCGTCGTCCATGAAGTCATGGGCCGCCATTGCGGCTGGCTGACGGCCGCCACCGCCCGCGCCTATCTGCAGCGCACCAGCCGCAACCAGTATGTCGACGGCCTGATGATGGACGCGCACCTGAAGAGTATCGACGCCGTCTACCTGCCTGAGATGGCCTTCGACCTCGAGGCCGAGGCCGCCCGGTTGAAGGAAAGCATGGACCGCAACGGCCACGCCACGGTCTTCGTCTCGGAAGGCGCCTGCCTCGATGCCATCGTCGCCGAGCGCGAAGCCGCCGGCGAGACGGTCAAGCGCGACGCTTTCGGCCATGTGAAAATCGACACGATCAATGTCGGCGCCTGGTTTCAGAAGCAGTTCGCCAATCTGCTCGACGCCGAGCGTTCCCTGGTGCAGAAATCAGGTTATTTCGCCCGCTCGGCACCCGCCAACGGCGATGACCTCAGGCTGATCCAGAGCATGGTCGATCTCGCCGTCGAAAGCGCGCTCAATAAAGTCTCCGGCGTCACCGGCCATGATGAAGGCCAGAACGGTAAATTGCGCACTATAGAATTCCCGCGCATCAAGGGCGGCAAGGCTTTTGACCTTTCGACGGCATGGTTTGCCGAAGTCATGGACAATATAGGCCAGAAATACAAAGAAGCGTGATTGACGGATGGTTAATATGATGTCTTTGCTTGTTCCTGAGGAATAGGAGGAGACACCATGTCACTTGAAGCTTGGCTCGCTTTTGCGGCGGCATCCGCCATCATGCTGGCCATACCGGGGCCGACGATACTGCTCGTCGTTTCCTATGCGCTCGGTCATGGGCGCCGGACGGCGTTCGCGACGGTGGGCGGCGTGGCGCTTGGTGACTTCACGGCGATGACGGCTTCTCTCTTCGGTCTCGGCGCCGTCCTGGCCGCCTCCGCGACCCTCTTCACCATCTTGAAGTGGATCGGCGGCGCCTACCTGATCTGGCTGGGAATCAAGCTCTGGCGGGCTCCCATCATCGGCGAACCGGTTGCCGACAACGACAACCTTCCGGAGGAGAAGTCGCTCAAGATCTTCCTCCACGCCTACGTCGTCACCGCCCTCAATCCGAAGAGCATCATCTTCTTCGTCGCCTTCGTGCCGCAGTTCCTCAATCCGGCCCTGCCCTTCGTCGGGCAGATGGCGATCATGGAAGCGACCTTCCTGGTGCTGGCGATCCTCAACGCTTCCACCTACGCCTTTCTCGCCCATAGCGCACGCGGACTGATTCGCAAGGCGAGCATCCAGCGCGCCGTAAACCGAACCGGAGGCACTCTGCTGATCGCTGCAGGGGCCGTAACGGCGGGGTATCGCCGTATTGCAGCCTAGTAATATTCCGTGGTTGCCGGAATGCCACGAATAGGTTAATGGGGTCACCAGGGCTTAAGGCTTTTGGTAACTTTTATACGCTGCCGGGGCGGCGCGATTTCACGAAAGTGGCGGAATGGTAGCGATCGGATTATCCGGCCTGAAGCGCAGTCTTGTCGTCTCGACGATCCTCTGCGGCGTGATGACCGGATGTACGAGCGTCGAATACACGTCCCAGGCCGAACTGACAGCCGCCCAGACCGTCGTGCCGATGCCGAAACCCGGCGAAGATGCAACACTCGCCGCGATCCCGACAGCCGAAGGCACAGCCGGTCAGGCTGTTGCAGGCGCCACCATTCCACAGACATCCCCCTCCCTGACCGCAACGGCGATGCCGGGCGTGACAGCCTCCCAGCCTGGCGATCTTGCCATGCAGGCAGGCATGCAACCGGCAGCCTATGCGCAGATTCCGATGACGCCCGAGATGACGGCGATCCAGTCCGTCGTGCCGACGCCGCGTCCGGGGACGCCGGCACAGCCGACGACGCAGCTTGCCTTTGCCGCGACACGGCAAAACAGCGCGCTTGCAGCACTTGCCGCAGTCGACACCACGCCGCGCGCCAGCATGGACTACGGTTTCGACGAATCCGGGCCGATCGATCCGCCGACCGCACCCCCGATGTTCAGCGACGATGACAAAGACGATGCGCCGACCGTCGAGAAGAGCTTTGTCACCAAGCTCATCCAAAAATATTCGAAAATCTACGAAATTCCCGAGACCCTGCTCCATCGCGTCGTGCATCGCGAGAGCCGCTATAATGCGAAGGCCTACAACAAGCGCGGCTATTTCGGCCTCATGCAGATCAAGTACAACACCGCCAAGTCCATGGGCTACGGCGGTGCCCCGGGTGGCCTCTTCGATGCCGAGACCAACATCAAGTATGCCGCGAAATATCTGCGCGGTGCCTGGCTCGTCTCCGACAGTAAGGAAGACGACGCCGTTCGCCTTTACGCGCGCGGTTATTATTACGACGCCAAGCGAAAGGGCATGACCGACATCGCCCAAGGCAACTACTGAAACCGGTTAATTTCTGAAACAGGGATGACGGCTGAAACGGCGGCCTATGGCTGCGGCTGGGCTTGTCGTTGCGATCCGGCCTGCTGCTGCGCCCCCGATTGCGGCAGGGCCGCCAGGATCGCCTTCAGCAGCGTCTGCGGCTGGTAGCCGAGCCGGCTCGGTGTCAGGCCGAGCCTGACGACCACCAGATTGGCGGAAGGCACGATCGCTACGCTCTGCCCGTCGTGCCCCGTCAGCCAGAATGTATCCTCAGGCAGCCCGGCCCCAGCGCTCGAACCGCGGCCGGGTGACAGCCAGGCCTGGCCCTGCGAATACCGCCCGTTCGAAGCCGCCGTCGGAGTGCGCATGGCGCCGACAAAACCCTCCGGCAACAGTCGCTGGCCGTTCCACACGCCGTCCTGCAGCAGGAACTGCCCGAAGCGCGCCCAGTCATGCGCCGTCGCATAAAGGTAGGAGCTTCCGGCGAACGTGCCGCGCGCATCGAGTTCGAACACGGCGCTCGTCATGCCGAGCGGGGCAAACAACGCGTCGTGCGGATAGGAAAAAGCCGCCTGAGCATTGCCGACCCTGTCCATCCAGATGCGCGAGAGCAGCACAGCCGTGCCGCTCGAATAGCGGAAGCGTTGGCCGGGTGCTGCCTCCATCGGCGCACCGGCCGGTAGCGATACCATGTCGGGATCGAGATAGAGCATGCGCGTCACATCGGCGACGTCGCCATAGTTCTCGTTGAAGGCAAGGCCACTCTCCATGCCGAGCAGATCGGAAACCTTGATCTTGGCACGCGCATCGTTCTTCCACTGCGCCAGCAGGTTATCGTCGTCGAAGGAGATCTTGCCGCCAAGCATCAGCCGGCCGAGGATCGTCGCATTCACTGTCTTCGTCATCGACCAGCCGATCAGCGGCGTCTTCGCCGAGAAGCCGGGGCCATAGGCCTCAGTGACGATGCGGCCATTGCGCACCACCACGATCGCCCGCATTGCCGGGCCGGCAACTCCGGCATCGGAAAGCAGCGCGGCGATCTTCCCGTCCGCCGGATTGCCGGTCCCCTCGCCCTCCGGCCACAAGGCGTCATTCGCCTGCATCTTGGCCGGCGGATCGAAGGGCGCAGCCTTCGCGGCCGCCTCGAAATTGCCGTCCGGCACGCTCGTACAGCCGAAAGCACCGCGGTAGAGCGCATAACTCGGCGCAAACAGCCCCATGAAGCGCGCCGTCACACGGTCGTTGTCGCGGTCGACGCTGACGCGCAACAGCCGCAGCAGCGGATTTCCAGGCGCCTGGACATCGTCATGGAGCACATCCTCCGCCTCCCGGCCGGCGATGAAGACATTGGAGCAGACGATCTTGGCGGCATAGCCGTCTCCGACGCGCAGCAGTTCCGGCGGCCGGATGAACAGCCAGCCGGCGGCAGTGATGACGAGAAGAACGAGAAGGAGAGCAAGCGCCTTCAAGATACGCAGGACAAATCGCATGGCATTCCTCCATGCCGGGAGAAAAGCAGGAATCGCACGCGCCGGAAAGAGGCCGAACCGAAGAAGGGCGATCCTCCCGATCACTTTCCCAGGAGAGCCATCCCGGTCGCTCGCCCGAGGAGGTCGAAGCCTCCGAAGAACGGCGCCCACAGCCCGCGTCATCAAACTGTAGCAGAGGCGCGCTACACGCCCTGAACGCTAAAAAGGTGACAGACTCATGTCAGAATTTGCACCGGATGCCGGCTTCCGCAAGAACCGGAAACTTAAGGACGCCCTTCTTCGCCATAAGGCTTTTTCGAAGGATGGCTTTTCCGAGCGTCTCTTCGGTCTTCTTTTCTCCGGCCTCGTCTATCCGCAGATCTGGGAGGATCCGGATCTCGACATGCAGGCGATGGAGCTTAAGCCAAACCATCGCATCGTCACCATCGGCTCCGGCGGCTGCAACATGCTCGCCTATCTCTCCAAAGCGCCGGCCTCGATCGACGTCGTCGATCTCAACCCGCACCACATCGCGCTGAACCGTCTGAAGCTTGCCGCCTTCAAGCACCTTCCCGGCCATGCCGATCTCGTCCGCTTCCTAGCAATGCCGAACGAGAAGTCGAACAGCCGCGCCTACGACCAGCATCTCGCCGCCCGTCTCGATGAGGCGACTCGCAGCTACTGGAACGGCCGCAAGTTCGGCCGTCGCCGCGTCACGGTCTTTGACCGCAACATTTACGAAACGGGCCTGCTCGGCCGCTTCATCGGCGCCGCCCACCTTCTTGCCCGCCTGCATGGCGTCAAGCTGCGGGAGATGACCAAGACCCGCTCGATCCGTGAGCAGCGCCAGTTCTTCGACGAGCAGATCGCGCCGCTCTTCGAAAAGCCGGTCGTGCGCTGGATCACCGGCCGCAAGAGCTCGCTCTTCGGCCTCGGCATTCCGCCACAGCAATATGACGAACTCGCAAGCCTTGCCGCCGATCATTCGATCGCGCCGGTGCTGAAGCACCGCCTGGAAAAGCTCGCCTGTCATTTCCCGATGAGCGACAATTATTTCGCCTGGCAGGCCTTCGGCCGCCGCTACGGCACCGAAGCGGAAGGCCCGCTGCCGACCTATCTGAAGTCGGAGCACTATCAGGTGATCCGCGCCAATGTCGACCGCGTCAACGTTCACCATGCAAGCTTCACCGAGCTTCTGGCCCGCGAGCCGGCCGCCTCGCGCGACCGCTACATCCTGCTCGACGCACAGGACTGGATGACGGACGAGCAGTTGAACGACGTCTGGACGGAAATCACCCGCACGGCGCGCGAAGGCGCCCGCGTGATCTTCCGCACCGCCGCCGAAAAAAGCATCATCGAAGGCCGCCTGGCTCCGGCGATCCGCGACCAATGGGATTACTTCGAAGGGAAGTCGCGTGAACTGACTGCGCTCGATCGCTCGGCAATCTACGGCGGCTTCCACATTTACGGGAAGAAAGCGTGAGCAAGGTCGGCACTGAGACGGCAGGACAGAGCGATGAACATGCCAGCCTCATGGATGGCATGTACCGCCACCAGCGTCATATCTACGACCTGACCCGCAAATATTATCTTCTCGGCCGCGACAGCACGATCCGCAACCTCGACGTGCCCGAAGGCGGCACGCTGCTTGAAGTCGGTTGCGGCACGGGGCGCAACATGGCTTTCGCCCATAGGCATTTCCCGACCGCCAAGCTGTTCGGCCTCGACATTTCCCAGGAAATGCTGATTTCGGCGCGCAAGACCTTCGCCACCAAGGCGACGATCCCGGAATTCCGCGTCGCCGACGCCACGGCGTTCACACCGCGCGAATTCGGCGTCAGCGGCTTCGACCGCATCCTTATTTCCTATGCCCTGTCGATGATCCCGGACTGGGAGCGCGCCGTCGATGCATCGATCGCCGCCCTCAATCCCGGCGGCCAGCTGTACATCGTCGATTTCGGCCAGCAGGAAGGCTTGCCGGGCTGGTTCCGGCGCATGCTGCAGTCCTGGCTTGCGAAATTCCACGTCACCCCGCGCCCCGATCTGCGTGAGGTCCTGGAAGCGCAAGCCCATGAAAACAACGCGATATTGTTGTTCGATACCGTCGGCGGCGGTTATGCCTGGCGGGCAGCTATTATCAGCAAGCGCTCATAATTCGCTTGAAACTAACCGATTTTTTACGTTGATATGGTGAAAAGAGGGTTATCCTCTGCTGACTCGTCTTTTTCGAAGGTCAGGTTGTGGGGCAAAGAGATCATTCGAGCTACGACGGGACGCCCATGCGCCGGCTTTTGTTTTGCGTTTTGCCCCTAGCCATCCTTTTGGCCGGCTGCAGTTCCTCCGGTTATGACTACCTCGAAACGGCGTCGATCAAGCCGAAGACGCGCTTCAAGGACACCGATCCCCAGGATTTCGGTCCAAAGCATCCGCAGCAGAACCAGGTCCACGGCATCGATATCTCCAAATGGCAGGGCGATATCGATTGGCGCACGGTAAAGAATTCTGGTGTCGCCTTCGCCTTCATCAAGGCGACCGAAGGCAAGGACAGGGTCGATTCGCGCTTCGACGAATACTGGCGAGAGGCCCGCGCCGCCGGCATCCCGCACGCTCCCTATCATTTCTACTATTTCTGCTCCTCCGCCGATCAGCAGGCCGACTGGTTCATCCGCAACGTGCCGAAGGAGGCCATGCGCCTGCCGCCGGTGCTCGACGTCGAATGGAACGCCGAATCGAAGACCTGCCGCTACCGTCCCGATGCTGAAACGGTGCGCGCCGAAATGCAGCGTTTCATGGACCGGCTGGAAGCCTATTACGGCAAGCGCCCGATCATCTATACCTCGGTCGATTTCCACCGCGAAAATCTCGCCGGCTACTTCCAGGATTATCATTTCTGGGTCCGTTCGGTGGCAAAACACCCCGAGGTGACCTATTCCGACCGCCGCTGGGCCTTCTGGCAATATACCTCGACCGGGGTTATTCCCGGCATCAGTGGACCGACCGATATCAATGTCTTTGCCGGCAGCGCAAAGAACTGGAACAATTGGGTGGCCACCGTTTCCAAGGATAGAAATTCTTAGTAACGTCTTGCGATGTTTCTTGCTTCCGTCACATTCGTCTGTGAAAGCGACGGCAATCTGTTTGATATAAGGACCGCATCCATGCACCGCTCGCTCGCAAGCTGCTCTGCACTCGCCCTTCTGTTTGCCCTCGCACTCGCAGGCGGCGCGGCCGCCCAGCAGGCGCCGGACGCAGCCCCGGCAGCACCCTGCGGCGGCGATCTGTCCGCCTTCCTCGAAGGCGTGAAGAAAGATGCCGTCGCAGCCGGCGCCAGTGCCGCAGCCGCCGACGAGGCCTTCGCCGGCGCCGATATCGATCCCAAGGTCCTGAGCCGGGATCGCGCCCAAGGCGTCTTTAAGCAGACCTTCCTGGAATTCTCCCAGCGCACCGTCAGCCAGGCCCGCCTCGACATTGGCCGCCAGAAAATGAAGCAATATGCCGACGTCTTTGCCCGCGCCGAGCAGGAATTTGGTGTCCCCCCCGGCGTCATCACCGCCTTCTGGGCGATGGAAACCGATTTCGGCGCCGTCCAAGGCGATTTCAACACCCGCAACGCCCTGGTAACGCTGTCGCATGATTGCCGCCGCCCGGAACTCTTCCGTCCGCAGCTGATCGCCCTTATCGAGATGGTCCAGCATGGCGACCTCGACCCCGCCACCAATACCGGCGCCTGGGCCGGCGAGATCGGCCAGGTGCAGATGCTGCCGCGCGACATCATTGCCTACGGCATGGATGGCGACGGTGACGGCCATGTCCGCCTGAAACAGAGCAGCCCGGACGCCATCCTGACGGCGGCGAAATTCATCCAGCACCTCGGCTTCGAGCGCGGCCAGCCCTGGCTGCAGGAAGTGACCGTGCCCGACAACCTGCCCTTCGAGAAATCCGGTCTTGGCGGCACGATGAAGGCGGCCGAATGGTTCGCACTCGGCGTCAAGCCGCGCGACGGTAATACAGCTTTCGGCGATCTCGAAGGCGACCTCGTGCTGCCGCAGGGCCGCATGGGACCGGCTTTCATCGCCTATCCCAATTTCAAGATCTATCTCGAATGGAACAAGTCGTTCATCTACACGACCTCGGCCGCCTATTTCGGGACACGCCTTTCGGGCGCTGAGCCGTACCTCAAGGGCGTGCCGGAACAGGGGCTTGCCAGCGACCAGATGAAGGCGCTGCAGACCAAGCTGCAGTCGCTCGGCCATGATGTCGGCGAGATCGACGGCATCCTCGGCTCCGGCACGCGTGTCGCGATCCAGAAGGAACAGCAGCGCCTCGGCATGCCGGCCGACGGATGGGCGACGCCTGCCCTTCTCAACGCCCTCTGATCTCAGCTGACGCCCTGCCGCCGCCCGCTTCGCAAGAAACGGGTGGCGCCGTTCGCCGCCTACGCTAAAGCATCAAGCGAGCGGCTTGCGATGGAGGAATCGGCATGGACAGCAGAATGAATGCCTGGACCTGGGGTCTGCTGGTTCTGCTCGGCCTGATCTGGGGCGGTTCGTTCTTCTTTGCTCGCATCGCTGTCCAGCACGTGCCGCCGCTGACCCTGGTCTTCTTCAGGCTGCTGCTCGCAGCGCTGGCGCTGCATATCTATATCGCCGGCCGTTTCGATTTCTATGCGATCTTCAAGGTCCGCTGGCCCGAATTCCTGATCCTCGGGCTCATCAACAATGCCCTGCCGCATGCGCTGATCTTCTTCGGCCAGACCCGCATCGGCGCCGGTCTTGCGGCGATCCTGAATGCGACGACGCCGATCTGGACCGTGCTGATCGCCAACTACTTCACCTCAGACGAAAAGCTGTCGCCGGCAAAGATCGCCGGCTGCCTGGTCGGGCTGGCCGGAACGGTCGTGCTGATCGGCCCCGGCATGTCGGCCGGCAGCCAAGCCCCGCTCTGGGCGCTGCTTCTTCCCGTGCTTGCCGCAATCTCCTATGGTTTCGCCGCCACTTACGGAAAACGCTTCAAGAATGTTCCCGCCCCTGTCACCGCAGCCGGACAGTTGACCGCCTCTTCGCTGATTGCGCTGCCGCTGTCGCTGCTGGCCGATCGCCCATGGGCGCTTGCCGCACCGCCGCTCGATGCCCTCCTCGCCATCCTGGCGCTGGCGCTGCTGTCGACCGCCTTCGGCTACATCCTCTATTTCCGGATCATGGCGGCGGCCGGCGCCACCAATGCCTCGCTCGTCACCCTGCTGGTGCCGCCGAGCGCCATCCTTCTCAGCGTGCTCTTCCTCGGCGAAAGGCTCGCACTGAGCGAGTTTGCCGGCATGGCGCTGATCGGTTTCGGCCTCGTCATTCTCGACGGCCGCGCCTATCGCCTGCTGGCCAAGGCCGCCTGAAACCGGTTGCGAATTCCACATGTTTTCAACCGGTTGAGATCCCGCCATGTTTTGGGCGCATAGGTAAATGCGCAATCGCCCGATTTAACGGCATGTTAAAATCCGTGAACAAAAATTTGTTGCAAATTAACAAATAATTTCAAACACTTGCCGAAACGCTATTCGACTTATCCACTGAGCCCTTCTGCAGCGCAGCATAAGATCTGCTTCCCAACCGACATATTTCAGACATATTATTGGCCGGTTAACGCGAGGAGACAGACATGGGACTCACGCAATCCTTGAATGTTCTGTTGGTCAGTGCAGCGTTTGCTTTCGTCTTGTCCATGCTCTTCATCTGAGCTGGCCGACGAAAGTGTAATGACTGATAGTGCCTAAACTCCTGAATAGCTGATCAATCCGCCAACGAAAAAGCGCATGTCCCGCCCGACATGCGCTTTTCACTTCTACAGCGCCGCACGTCCTTCAGACACGCAAAGATCAGGCGGCTGCGCCAGCACTTTTTGTTTCGCGGCCGGGGCGAGAGAGGCCGAGATTGTCGAGCACGGCGGAAACCAGCGGCGCACGGTTCATCGTATAGAGATGGAAGTCGTGGATGCCGCGCCGGACGAGATCTTCGATCTGTTCGGCAGCGACTTCGGCGGCGACCTTCGCCCGCTCCTCGGGCTTGTCGTCGAAACCCGCAAAGCGCTCGTCGAGGAAGGCGGGGATGATGGTGCCGCAGGCCCCGGCGAAACGCTTCAGCTGCGTCAGGTTCTGGATCGGCATAATGCCGGGCACGACAGGGATCGAGATGCCGGCACCGCGCACCCGTTCCAGGTAGCGCTCGAAATTGTCGTTGTCGAAGAAGAACTGCGTCAGTGCGCGGTCGGCGCCATTGTCGGCCTTGCGCTTCAGCATGTCGATATCGGCCGCCGTGTCGTGGCTTTCCGGGTGTTTTTCCGGATAGGCGGAAACCGAAATCTCGAAATCGCCGATTTCCTTCAGGCCGGCCACAAGCTCCGCCGCATTGGCATATCCGCCGGGATGCGGCTGGTAGGGCGCGCCGGCACCACCGGGCGCATCGCCGCGCAGCGCCACGAAATGCGTCACGCCGGCTTTGCGGAACGTATCGACCACCTGATGCGTCTCTTCCTTCGTCGCGCCGACGCAGGTGAGATGCGAGGCGGTGGCAAGCGGCGTCTGCGACAGGAACCGCGTGACGGTGGTCAGCGTCGGCGCTCTGGTGGTGCCGCCGGCGCCATAGGTTACCGACACGAAATCCGGGTCCCAGTCCTGCAGTTCGCTGACGGTATGCCAGAGCTGCCCTTCCATCTCCTCCGATTTCGGCGGGAAGAATTCGAAGGAGACCCTGATGTTGCGGCCGCGCGCTTCGTTTTTCAAAGCCATGTCATACCCTCCCGGCAAATGTAGGTTCGGCGCCTTCGCTCGTCTGCGAAGCCATGAGGCGCCTCGGATCGCGCGCGAGCCAGACGGTGACCGTCAACCCCTGCCCGCTTTGCTGACCCGGATGAAGATCGACGACCTGCTCGACGTCGAGCCCGGCCTTGCGCAACCAGTCGGACATCGCCTGGTGCGAAAAACCGAGACGGACATGCGCATGCTCGTCGCGGAGATATTCGAGCGTGTGCGGCGCAAGGTCGATGACCACGAGCCGGCCGCCCGGCCGCAGCATGCGCGACGCTTCCGCGATCGCAATCTCCGGCTGATCGAAGAAATGCAGCACCTGGTGGATCGTCACCAGGTCGAAATCCTGTCCCTCGAAAGGCAGGTTCAGGATATCGGCGTGACGCACGGTGGCCTTGGTGATGCGGGACTTGTCGAGATTGGCGCGCGCCACGCTCAGCATGTCGCGGCTGGCATCGACGCCGGTCGCCCGGCGGTAGAGCCCGGACAGGAGTTCGAGGATGCGGCCGGTGCCGGTGCCGAGATCGAGTAGTGAATCGATCGGCTGGCTGCCGAGCAGCCGGATGACGGCAGCGTCGACCTCCTCATCGGCCGCATGCAGGCGGCGAAGCTCGTCCCATTCGGCCGCGTTGCGGCTGAAATAGGCCTGTGCCCGCTCGGCCCGCTGGCGCTTGACCTGCGAAAGCCGCTCGCCGTCGCGAAGGACGGTGGGATCGTTCTCCGAGACATGCTTCAGCAGCGCCCGCGCCAACATGGCTGCCTTACCGTCCTGCTTGAGGCGGAAATAGGCCCAGGCGCCTTCCTGGTAGCGTTCGATCAGTTCGGCCTCGCCGAGCAGCTTCAGGTGGCGGGAGATGCGGGGCTGGGATTGGCCGAGAATTTCGGTAAGATCGGTCACCGTCAGGTCGCCGCCGTCAAGAAGCGCCAGAAGACGCAGGCGCGTGGGCTCGCCGGCCGCCTTCAAGACGTCCACCAGCGCATCCAGTCCAAGCTTCAAGGGTTCGCTCATCTTCGATCCAATCAAGACATAAAGATATCTTTATGTGATTTAAAAAGCAGTGGCAAGCGGCAATTCGCACTCTCCGCGAAATTGGCTGCTCAGATTGCGACAAGGCGTGACATGAAAAAGCCCCGGCCGAACCGGGGCTTCCGCAAGCAAAAATGAGTGAAATCAGCGTGTCAGGCGCTTATGAGCCTGGCTGCCCGGGTTGAGGGCGTCGGGGCCGAGGCGGCGCACCTTGTCCTGTTCATAATCCTCGAAGTTGCCTTCGAACCATTCGACATGACCATCGCCTTCGAAAGCGAGGATATGCGTCGCCAGACGGTCGAGAAACATGCGATCATGGCTGATGATGATGGCGCAGCCGGCAAAGTTCTCCAGCGCGTTTTCCAACGCACCCAGCGTTTCCGTATCGAGGTCGTTGGTCGGTTCGTCGAGCAGCAGAACGTTGCCGCCGGCCTTCAGCATCTTGGCAAGGTGAACACGGTTGCGCTGACCACCAGAGAGATTGCCGACCTTTTGCTGCTGGTCGCCGCCCTTGAAGTTGAAGGCGCCGCAATAGGCACGGGAGTTCATGTCGAACTTGCCGAGCTTGATGATTTCGGCGCCGCCGGAGATTTCCTCCCAGACCGTCTTGTCGGCCGCAAGGGTGTCACGGCTCTGGTCGACATAACCGAGATGCACGGTCTCGCCGATGCGGATCGAACCGCCATCCGGCGTTTCCTGGCCGGTGATCATCCTGAATAGCGTCGTCTTGCCGGCGCCGTTCGGGCCGATGATGCCGACGATGCCGCCCGGCGGCAGCTTGATCGACAGGTCGTTGATAAGCGTGCGGCCCTCGAAGCCCTTGGTGATGCCGTCCATTTCGATGACCACCTGGCCGAGGCGCTCGCTGACCGGGATGATGATCTGCGCGTCGCCGGGACGCTGCTTCTCGGCGGCATCCACCAGCTGCTCGTAGGACTTGATACGCGCCTTGGATTTGGCCTGACGGGCCTTCGGGCTGGACGCGATCCATTCCTGTTCGCGGCTGATCGCCTTCTGGCGCGATGCGTCTTCGCGGCTTTCCTGCAGCATGCGCTTGGCTTTCGCCTGCAGGTAGGCCGAATAGTTCCCTTCGTAGGGGATGCCACGGCCGCGGTCCAGTTCGAGGATCCATCCGGTGACGTTGTCCAGGAAGTAGCGATCGTGGGTAATCATCATCACGGCGCCCGGATAGTCGCGCAGATGTTTTTCGAGCCAGGCGATGGTTTCGGCGTCCAGGTGGTTGGTCGGTTCGTCGAGCAGCAGCAGATCCGGCTGCGAAAGCAGCAGGCGGCAGAGCGCGACACGGCGACGCTCACCACCGGAAAGGCTGGTGACTTCGGCGTCGCGCGGCGGGCAGCGCAGGGCTTCCATCGCCATCTCGACCTGGCTTTCCAGATCCCAGAGGTTCTGGCTGTCGATGACGTCCTGAAGCTTGGCGCCCTCTTCCGCCGTCTCGTCGGAATAGTTCATCATCAATTCATTATAGCGATCGAGGACAGCCGTCTTCGAAGCAACGCCTTCCATGACATTCTCGAACACCGTCTTGTTGGGATCGAGATGCGGCTCCTGCTCCAGATAGCCGACCGTCGCACCTTCGGCGAGCCAGGCTTCGCCGGTATACTCCTTGTCCTGACCTGCGATGATGCGCAGCACGGTGGATTTACCCGCGCCGTTCGGACCAAGGATACCGATCTTGGCATCCGGGTAGAACGAAAGGTGGATATTCTCCAGGATCTTCTTGTTGCCATAGGCCTTGTTGAGGCCGGACATATGATAGATGAACTGACGTGCCATGCTGCGCTGCTCCGGGCGGGAAACTTCGATTGTGCCGCTATGTAGGCGAAACAGCGCCTGCGGGCAACGCCAAACCCGGTTTACTCAGGATTTCCGCTCAAAAGCCCGCAGCGTCGACGACGCCCTCGTCACAGCCGAACGACGTTTTTCCAGCGCCCTGGATCAGGTCGGCGAGGCCGGTAGTTTTCGCCGATGCCGCCCCGGCGGCTTCCGAAAGCCCGATCGTCAGCTCGCTGATCATCCTGACATTGCCGGCCCGCCGGCAACTCATCTTGACGCGGTCGCCGGCACCCGGCCCGAAGCTCTTGTCGAAAGCCGCCTTGATCGCGTCGGCCTTGACCGGCTTGCCGATATTGGCAGCGAAAAGATCGCGCACCGCCGACGCGTTGAGCGCGCCCACGAGATGCACGCCGACGCCGAAATAGTCGTCGGCGCTCATCTTCGTGCAGGTGCCATGCTTCACCCATTCATGCCGTTCCAGGCCGGATTGCGTGCCGGGCATCGCCTTTGCCAGCGCCGTCTTCGTCTCGGCCGCAAGCGTGACCTCCGGCAGCTTGTTCCAGTCGCCATCCTTGTCGGCGGCCTTCTGCTCGGCGCTCACGCCGCAATAATCCTGCCGCATCGGCCAAAGTCCGTGCAACGAAAAGTTCGTCGCGTCGGGGCGCTCGCCGGTCTGGCTCGCACATTCGGCTTTCTTCTGGTTCGTCTGGCAAAAGGCCGGCTGCCAGCTTGCCGCCAGAATGAAGCGGGTGCGCCCGCCAGCCTCCTGCGCCACGCCGGCGCCGGCAACAACCATCGACACGGCAAACGTCAAGGTACGCAACTGCATGCTGCTCATTTCAACCCCCAAAAAAAGAACAATACAGGAACAAATAAGCATCAAAATCAAAAGGCCGCAACCCTGAATCGCAACACGGCCGCAAATTGTTATCAGATGATCAAATGCCCATGTTGCAATTACCCGGCGATCTGGTCTGTTGCCGCCGGGAGGACCCACATGTTTTCTGAAACGCAAAGGCTCGCCGTGCCAGGGGCGTCGCTGGCCTATCACCATGCTGAGGCCATCACCCCTCCACGCGGCATCCTGTTGATCTCGCATGGCTTGGCCGAGCATTCGAAACGATACCGCTCCTTTGCCGAGGCGATGGCGGTGCGCGGTTATCATGTCTATGCCCATGATCATCGAGGCCACGGCGAGACGACGGCACCCGATGCGCCGATCGGCCGCTTCGCCCGGCGCAGTGGCGTCGAAAGGGTGATCGGCGACGTCATCGCCATCCGCGGCCATGCGGCCTCCCGCCATCCCGGTCTGCCGGTGATCCTTTTCGGCCATTCGATGGGCGGCCTCATCGCCCTCAACGCTGCCGTCACGGCTCCGGCCGACTTCGACGCCGTCGCCGTCTGGAATTCGAATTTCGCCGTCGGCCTTGCCGGCCGCGCCGCCCAGGCGATGCTGCTTGCCGAGCGCATGCTGAAGGGCTCCGACGTGCCGAGCGGCTTGCTGCCGAAGCTCACCTTCAGCACCTGGGGCAAATCCATTCCCGGCCGCCGCACCGAGTTCGACTGGCTGTCGCGCAGACCTGATGAAGTCGACAAATATGTCGCCGATCCGCTCTGCGGCTTCGACGCCTCGGTCTCTCTCTGGCTCGATCTCTTCGAACTGACCTTCCGCGCGCCGCAGAAAATCCACCTCGACCGGCTGCCGCGGGACATGCCGATCCATCTCGTCGGCGGCGGAGAAGACCCGGCGACGGAACGTGGAAAAGCCGTGCTCTGGCTGTCAAACCATTTGAAAGGCCAAGGCTTCTCCCGTATCAGCACTGAGATATATCAGGACATGCGGCACGAAACACTGAATGAGATCGGCGCGGATGCGGCGATCGCAGCCTTTGCGGACTGGTGCGACAGGGCCGTCGCAAGATCCTGAGCGACCAATATCCTGAGTACAGGGATTTCATCATGAACAGCACCTCCGCCCGCCCCGTTTCGTCCGCCTCCGACGTGACGATGGGGCTTGTGCTGATGTTTATCTCGGTGATGTTCTCGCCGCTCATCGATATTTTCGCCAAGCTTGCCATCGTCACAATCCCGTCCGCGGAGATCACCGCCGGCCGCTTCGCCGTGCAGGCGCTCTGCATGCTGCCGATTGTGATATGGCGGCGCAGCTTCGCCGATTTTTCCTGGCGCCAGAACCTGTTCCATGCCATCCGCGGCGCGATCATCACTGTCTCGATGATCTCCTTCGTCACCACGCTGAAATACATGGCGGTCGCCGACGCGATTGCGATCTTCTTCGTCGAGCCGATCATGCTGACGATCCTCGGCGGCATTTTCTTGAAGGAGACGATTGGCTGGCGGCGCTATAGTGCCTGCGGCGTCGGCTTCTTCGGGGCGATGCTGATCATTCAGCCGAGTTTCGAAGAAGTCGGCTACGTCGCGCTTCTGCCTGTCGTCAGCGCGCTCTGCATTGCCATCTTCGTGCTGATGACGCGCGTCCTCTCGCACAGGGAGGACCCTTGGGCGATGCAGTTCCAGATGAGCATCTGGGGCCTGCTTTTCTGCGCCATCCTGCTTTTCCTCGGCCAGGGAACCGGCTCCGATCTCTTCGATCCGGTCATGCCGGATGGCCGCGCCTGGTTCTATGTCGCCGGCGTCGGCGCCATGGCCGCGATATCGGGCATCCTCGGCGTCTATGCCTATCGCGCAGCACCAGCCTCGACGCTCGCACCGCTGCAATATTTCGAGATCGTCTCGGCGACGATCTTCGCCTGGCTGGTCTTTGGCGACTTCCCGGATGCGGTCAAATGGCTCGGCATCATGATTATCATGGCGTCGGGCTTCTACATTGTCTGGCGCGAGCGCCGCTTTGCATCGAAACCGGTATCCGGTACATCAGAGGCGACGCTGGCGCCCTAAATCTAAGAACGAGAGCCGGGAGGAACATGACGGAGACCGTGACGAAAAAACCGCCGCTTGCCGGCATCCGGGTGATCGAGCTTGCCCGTGTGCTCGCCGGCCCTTGGGCGGGACAGATGCTCGCCGATCTCGGTGCAGACGTCATCAAGGTCGAAAATCCCGACGGCGGCGACGATACGCGCCAATGGGGGCCACCCTTCGTCGAAGGCGCCGACGGCGAAAATCTCTCGGCCGCCTATTATCACGCCGCCAATCGCGGCAAGCGCTCAGTCACCGCCGACCTGAAGAGCGCCGAAGGCCAGGATCTCGTCCGCCGCCTCGTCTCCACCGCCGATGTGGTGATCGAGAATTTCAAGCTCGGCGGCCTCGTCAAATACGGGCTCGATTATGACAGCCTGCGCAAGGTCAACCCGAAGCTCGTCTATTGCTCGATCACCGGCTTCGGCCAGAACGGCCCTTATGCCAGCCTCGCCGGCTACGATTACATCGTCCAGGGCATGTCCGGCTTCATGTCGATTACCGGGGAGCCGGGCGGCCAGCCGATGAAGGCAGGCGTCGCCATCGCCGATATCTTCACCGGCATTTATGCCGTCGCGGCGATCGAAGCCGCCCTGATCCATGCCCTGAAGTCAGGCGAAGGCCAGTTGGTCGACATGGCCCTGCTCGACGTGCAATCGGCCGTGCTCGCCAATCAGAACATGAATTACCTGGTCTCCGGCGAGGCGCCGACCCGCCTCGGCAATGCCCATCCCAATATCTCGCCCTATGAGGTCGTGCCGACGGCGGATGGTTACCTCATTCTCGCGGTTGGAAACGACGGCCAGTTCCGCCGCCTCTGCACCATCCTCGGCCTGGAGACCATCGCCAGCGACGAGCGTTTCGCCACCAACAAGGCCCGCGTCGGCAATCGCGGCGAAGTGCGCCGCCTCGTCTCCACCGAAACGCTGAAATGGCAGAAGGCGGATCTGCTGAAGGCCTGTGAAGAGAACGCGGTTCCGTCAGGCGCAATCAATACGATCGAGGAAATGTTCGCCCATCCGCAGGTGCAGGCCCGCGGCCTGCGCATCGACCTTGCGGATGCCGCCGGCACCGTGATCCCCGGTGTCAGGACGCCTGTGGTGCTGTCGGAGACGCCGCTGCGTTATATCAGGCCGAGCCCGCGTCTCGGCGAACACCAGGCAGAAATTCTGGCGGAACTCGCAGAGCGCGAGAAAGGCATTGTCGTGAAGAAGGCATCGTCATGAAAAAAACCGGCGGGGAACTGATCGTCGAGGCGCTGAAGGCGAACGGCGTCCAGCGTCTCTCCTGCGTGCCCGGCGAGAGCTTCCTTGCCGTGCTCGACGCGTTGCGCGACAGCGATATCGACGTCCTCGTCTGCCGCCAGGAGGGCGGAGCGGCGATGATGGCGGATTGCTGGGGCCGGCTGACCGGCGAACCCGGCATCTGCATGGTGACCCGTGGCCCCGGCGCCACCAACGCCTCCGCCGGCCTGCATATCGCCAAACAGGACTCGATCCCGATGATCCTGTTCATCGGCCAGGTGCAGCGCGAAGCACGCGAGCGCGAAGCCTTCCAGGAGGTCGAGTTCCGCCGCGCCTTTACCGAATTCGCCAAATGGGTGGGCGAGATCGACGATGCGGCCCGCATTCCAGAGTTCGTCACCCGCGCCTTTGCGGTCGCAACCTCCGGCCGGCCCGGCCCGGTCGTGCTGACGCTGCCGGAGGACATGCTGCGCGATGAGGTCGAGGCACCCCGCGCCAGACACTATGCCAACGTCGAGGCCCATCCCGGCCGCCGGCAGATCGACGATTTTTATCTCCGCCTGCTGAAAGCCGAGCGGCCGATGGCAATCCTTGGCGGCACACGCTGGGATGCCGATGCCGTCGCCGATTTTCAGAGTTTCGCCGAGCGTTTCCAACTGCCTATCGGCTGCTCCTTCCGCCGGCAGATGCTGTTCGATCATCTCCATCCCTGCTACGCCGGCGATGTCGGCATCGGCATCAATCCGGCATTGGCAAAAGAGATCAAGGAAAGCGACCTGCTGATCCTGCTCGGCAGCCGCATGTCGGAGATGCCGTCCTCGTCCTATACGCTGATCGATATCCCCTACCCCCAGCAATCGCTGGTGCATATCTATCCCGACGCTTCCGAGCTCGGCCGCATCTACCGTCCGGATCTTGCCATCTGCGCAGCACCTGCCGATTTCGTGGCCGCCCTCGCCGATCTGGAAGCGCCGGCCGAACCACACTGGGCCGAGCGCACCGCGCGCCTGCACCAGGCCTATCTCGCCTGGTCGAAGCCGCCCTTGAGCGGACCGGGCGCCGTCCATATGGGGCCGATCATGGAATGGCTGGAGGCCAATACCGGGCCGGAGACGATCTTCACCAATGGTGCGGGCAACTACGCCACCTGGGTGCACCGCTTCCATCGTTTTCGCCGCTTCAACACCCAAGCCGCCCCCACCTCAGGCTCAATGGGTTACGGCCTGCCGGCCGCCGTCGCCGCCAAGCGGCTCTTTCCCGAGCGCGAGGTCATCTGCTTTGCCGGCGACGGCTGCTTCCTGATGCACGGACAGGAATTCGCGACCGCCATCCGCTACGGCCTGCCGATCATCGCAGTCGTCGTCAACAATGGCATCTACGGCACGATCCGCATGCATCAGGAGCGCGAGTATCCCGGCCGCGTCAGCAGCACCGATCTGACCAATCCCGACTTCGCAGCTCTTGCCCGCGCCTATGGCGGCCACGGCGAGACGGTGGAGACGACGGCGGATTTCGCCCCGGCCTTCGAGCGGGCGCGCGCCAGCGGCAAACCTGCAATCATCGAAATCAAGCTCGATCCCGAAGCGATCACGCCGACGCGCACGCTCTCGGAAATCGCGCAAACAAAAAGCCGGTGAGAAAACTCACCGGCCTTGAAGGATAGGGACGCTGCGACTTCAGTCGAGTGCGGCTGTGATGATGAACTCGACCTTGTATTTCGGCGCAGCGAGCTTGGCTTCGCTGGTGGCGCGGGCCGGCGGATTGGCCGGATCGATCCAGCCTTCCCAGACGGCGTTCATCTCGGCGAAATCGGCGATGTCGGCGAGGTAGATGATCGTCTGCAGGATCTTCGACTTGCTGCTGCCTGATGCAGCCAGCAGCCGGTCGACTTCGGCAAGCGAGGACTTGCACTGATCGGTGACGCTTTCGCCCTCGCCGACCTGACCTGCGAGATAGACTGTATTGCCGTGAATGACGGCGCCGCTCATGCGCGAGCCGACGTCGATACGCTTGATGCTCATCATAGTCTCCTGAGTGAATGGAAGGTGGAGGCGCTGAGGTTCAACGCCCGAAATGGCGCCCGGAACGGGGCTCAATTGCGGATATGGTGGGTCTTCTGGTAGATCGCCGTCGAGCGTGCGCCGGAACGGCAATAGCCGAGCATCGGCCGAGGGAATTCGTCGAGTGCGTCGACCATGCCCTGCACGGCTTCCTCGGTCACGCCCATCGGCCCAACAGGAACATGGGCGATATTCAGGCCGAGCTCCTTGGCGCGCGCCTCGATAACGGAGAACGACGTCTGGTCAGGACTTTCGTGATCGGGGCGGTGGCAGACGATCGATTTGAACCCCAGCGCCTTGATCTCGTCGAGCTCCTCAAGCGTGATCTGGCCCGAAACCGAATATTCATCGTCGATTTGGCGAACATCCATCGTCTTGTCTCCTCAAAAATCGTGGGCTGAAGGTCTACGACGGAGGTCTGCCAGCGTCAACAACACTTCGCTCACAGGAAGGCAAAGGTCAGCGCATAGCTGCGGCTCTCGCCGGGCGCCAGCATGTTGAACTCACCGGCTGCCTCAAGCTCGTCGCGCGATATCCACCGATGCGAAACCGGTTCGATGCCGATGATATGGGCCGGCGCCTTCTGGTTCCGCCAGACCTGCAGATGGGGCAGTGTGTCGACACGGAAACGCACCCGCAGCGTCCTGCCGCCGATTGCGGCGATCGGTCCGAGGCGGACCTCCGCGAACCCCTCCTCCGTCGCCGGCGCCGCGACGCAGAAGATGCCGCCGGGCTCCTCGCCGAACGTCCAGGGGAAACCGCCATTTTCCAGCATCCGGCCTTCGAGCCGCGTGCCCTCGTCCAGCCATTTGCCGCCGGTGTTCATGTGGTACATCAGGAAGGTCGGCACCGTCCGATCGCTCGTATTGACGACCCGGTCCTCGAGCCGCACTTCGCCGGTTGCCCCATCGATCCGCCACAGCCGCTCGATGCGCTGCGGCAGTCCCTCGACGGTGGTGATGTCGATATCGGCCCGGCATTCGGCATTGCCGTTCTCGAACTTCGTCCACAGCACCTTTGCCGCATGACCGGAGGCCGATCCGTGCAGCGGATAGACCTTGCCGTCGTCCCGGCCGGGAATCGGTTGGCGGTGGCGGATATGGTCCGGCCCGCAGGTGAACAGGAAGCCTTCGAGCGAGTGATCGATTCGCGGATCTCCGTCATCGGGAATGGCGCGTTTCGGCGCGATGTCGGCGCCTTCGACGATGCATCCGCCGATATCCAGCACCGATGTTTCGTCCAGCATCAGGCGCGGCCCGCTTGCGGCGACAAATTCGATCATCACGGTCTCCTTGGGGAATTGTCGGCGGCCCCTTAGAGCGCCGAGCGTCCTTTCGGACGTACAAAGGACGCTCTAACACTTTGAATCGACGCACCATGCTTTGCGAAAAACGGAATCGATTTTCGCAAAACATGATGCGCTAGCGTTAGGTTTCGGGCCGCCATTCGTCAATCGGCGTCGCCCGTATCTTGCGTTTTTGCAGCAACCGTGAATTTTGCGGAACTGACACAAGGACGCAAACGTTTATGAGTAAAAGGAAATCTTAGTGATTTTCATATTTTGTTCAGCACGCTTTCATAAATTCCACACTAGCGTCAAAATTGGCAGGTGTGTGTCTGCCAGTCACTGATCGAGGTATGATACGTGGATCGCTTTTTGAAGTCGGCATTTTGTCTCGCGGCCGTCCTGGCTGCTCTTGCGGCTACAGCGCCGCAGGCAAGCGCGCAGCAGTTCCGCGATCGCCGCCAGAGCGATATCGTGCTTGTGACGCCGAGCGGTGAAATCCTCGACTATGTTCCAGCCGGCTATATCTACGCCCGCGACCGTAGCGGCAATCGCGTCTTGATCGACGACTATGGCAACGTCGTCGCCACCGAGATGCGCGCCCGCGGCTACTATCCGCCGCGGCCCGGCCCGCGCGAGGTCTATAACGACCAGTACGGCAACGACCCCTATTATTCCGACAACAATCCCGATGGCGATACGCGTTATTCCGAGCGCGGCGCTGTCACCGGCGGCATACCGCGAGATGCCGCGATCGAGCGCCGGCCGCTCGGTGACCAGCTCTATCCCGAGGATAACAGCATCGGCAATCCGCAGCCCGGCGACGATTATGCCTCGATCGATCCCGACCAGCAGATCCCGCCCGCCGATCAGCCGAAGGCCGCACCCGATGAACCTGTCATCACGCTGAACAACAAATCGAAGCCGGAGATCGTCGCTTTGCAGGTCTTCCTCGACCGCGCCGGCGCCTCCCCCGGCGTCATCGACGGCCATATGGGTTCGAACGTCACCAAGGCGATCTTAGCCTACGATCAGATGACCGGCTCGAAGCTCGACCCGAACAACACAGACGCCATTCTGGAAGAGCTGCGCATGACCGGCGGGCTGCCCGTCGTCAGCTATACAATCACGCCTGCCGATGCGGCCGGCCCCTTCGTCGCCGAGATTCCGGAAGACTATTCGCATAAGGCGCTGCTGCCGTCGCTGGCTTACACCTCGACCACCGAGATGCTGGCCGAGCGTTTCCACATGGATGAGGCTTTCCTCAAGGAGATGAACCCCGGCGCCGACTTCACCGTTCCCGGCACCGTCATCAAGGTCGTCAATCCGGGCGAGCCGAAGAGCGGCGCGGTCGCCCGCATCATCGCCGACAAGGGCCGTAAGCAGGTCTTCGCTTATGACGGCGCCGGCAATCTCCTCGCTGCCTATCCGGCGTCGATCGGCTCCACCGATACCCCCTCTCCGTCAGGCACGGTCAACGTCGAGCGCGTCGCCCTCAATCCCGGCTACACCTACAATCCGAAGATCAATTTCCAGCAGGGCGCCAATGACAAAATTCTCAACATCCCGCCCGGCCCCAACGGTCCCGTCGGCACCGTCTGGATGGCTCTCTCCAAGCCGACCTACGGCATCCATGGCACGCCCGAGCCCTCGAAGATCGGCCGCACTCAGAGCCACGGTTGTATCCGGCTGACCAACTGGGATGCCACCGAGCTTGCCAAGATGGTCAAGCCGGGAGTGACGGTCGAATTCGTCGACTGAAATCATTCTCACGATAACAACGACAAGGCCGCCGGAACGCTCCGGCGGCCTTGTCGTTTCAGGTGGGGATATATTCAGGCGGCGGAGCGGACCATCGGGCTCGTCACGCGGGCGGATGCCGTCAGCCTCGCCGGCAGCTTGCGCATTATTTCTTCGGCAAAACAGGCAGCGTTTTCCCGGGCCTTGTCGAGATTGCTGACGCGTGTCGGATCGATCGTGTGCAACGTGCCGCCACAGTCGAAGATGTCGCGGAAGGCGGAGCGTTCGATGATAGCGGTATCGAGCACCGGCACATGCCGCTCGCTGAGCAGCGACTTGACGACTTGCAGCGCCCGCGTCGTCACCATCGAGTTGACGCGGGTGAGCACCACCGAATGGCCGATCTTGATGCCCGCCTTCTCATCCAGATACTGCAGCAGTTCGAGCACCTGCGCGCCGCCGCGTGCATCCATCGCACAGCCCTGGATCGGGATCAGCACATGGTCGGAAAGCCCGACGGCGGTGGCAAGCAGCGGATTGCGCGCACCCGGCAGGTCGACGATGAAATAGTCGGTATTGTGCTTGTTCTCGCTGATATGCAGCGGCAGCGACGCAGTCGTCACGAAATCGATCACCGAAACATTGGGCACATGGCCTGATATTTCGTGCCAGCGAGAAATCCAGTGCTGCGGGTCCGCGTCGAGAATGGTGACGCGATAGCCTATGCGGGCAAGCTCGGTCGCGAGCAAGAGAACAGCGGTCGTCTTGCCGGCGCCGCCCTTGGTATTTGCGAATGTGATGACAGGCATGTTCGGTCCTCGGAAGGAAAATGGTGCGAGCTGGAATCGCTCTTTTACGCACCCTCGGAGCATTGTGCGGTTAATGCATCCTTTCTAATTATGGTTAACAAATTCGAAACACGCGCGGCGAAATTGCAGCCGGTATTTTCACATCCCTAAAACTAGAGCCTTTCCGGGTTAGATTGAAGCATTCTGTTGGCTCAAACGGAGTCGGATGGTCGACCGGCCGGCGCGCGTCGTAGCCAAGCTCTACGGCCAAGCCGGCCGGTCGATCAGCCGGCCCGTTTCAGCCAACCCGAAGGGCCGGGCATCTTTCCGCCAGGGCAAAGGCGATCGGCTCGGACGTACCAAGGGGTATGCCCGTCGCCAATCGCCTTTGCCCTGACGAAAACCTGCTCCGGCAGAATGATTCAATCTAACCCGGAAAGGCTCTAGGGACGTTGCCGAAACGAAAAAAGGCCTGGAAACCGAGGTTTTCCAGGCCAGTCTGTTGGTCCGCTCTTATGTTGTCAGAAGCAATCCCTGAAAAGGGCCTTGGTATTTTCGAGCGTCATTGCAATCGGGTTGCCGCCAGCACTCGGATCTTCGATCGCCATGGCCGACAATTCGTCGATGCGGTCGGCAGCGATTCCCATTGCCGACAGCGTCTCCGGCACGCCGAGTTCGGAGCGGAGCTTCAGCACATAATCGTAGAACCCGTCGAAACCGCCCGAAATGCCGAGATAGGCCGCCGCACGGCCGATCTTCTCCTCGATCGCCTTGCGGTTAAAGCGCAGCACCGCCGGCATCACCACCGCGTTGGTCATGCCGTGATGGGTGTTGTAGACGGCGCCGATCGGGTGCGACAGCGCGTGAATGGCGCCGAGCCCCTTCTGGAAGGCGACCGCGCCCATGGCGGCGGCGGCCATCATGTTGGCGCGAGCCTCCAGATCCGTGCCTTCCCGATAGGCGCGCGGCAGGAATTCCTTGACGAGCCGCATGCCTTCGAGCGCGATGCCGGCTGACATCGGGTGATAGAACGGCGAGGAATAGGCCTCCAGGCAATGGGCGAAAGCATCCATGCCGGTGCCGGCCGTGATGATCTTCGGCATGCCAACCGTCAGTTCCGGATCGGAAATGACGACGCCAGGCAGGAACTTCGGATGGAAGATGATCTTCTTCACATGAGTTTCGGAATTGGTGATGACGCTGGCGCGCCCGACTTCCGAACCGGTGCCTGCCGTTGTCGGCACCGCGACGATCGGGGCGATGCCCTCGAGGCTCGCACGCGTCCACCAGTCGCCGATATCTTCGAAGTCCCAAACCGGCCGCGTCTGGCCGGCCATGAAAGCGACGCACTTGCCGAGATCGAGGCCGGAGCCGCCACCGAAAGCAACGACGCCGTCATGGCCGCCGTCCTTGAAGGCCCTGACGCCGGCTTCGAGGTTCTTCTCGTTCGGGTTTGGATCGACATCGGCAAAGATCGCCCGGCCGAGACCGGCATCTTCGAGGATATCGAGCGCAGTCTTGGTGATTGCCATCGAGGCAAGGCCACGGTCGGTGACGAGCAGCGGCTTCTTGATGCCGAGGCTTTTACAGGCGTCGGCCAGTTCCGCGATGCGGCCCCGGCCGAGCTTGACCGATGTCGGATAGCTCCAGTTTGCGGTGATGTTGCTGCTCATGCTGTGACTTTCTTCAGATGGAAGGATTTCGGGCGCGTCAGATTGTGGAAGCCGATGATCGACAGCGAGCCGCCGCGGCCGGTCTCCTTGACGCCGGTCCAGCAAAGCGCCGGGTCGAGATAGTCTGCGCGGTTCATGAATACGGTGCCGGTTTCGATCTCGCGGCCGAGCCTCCCTGCCCGCTCGGCATCCCTGGTCCAGAGCGAGGCCGTCAGCCCGTACTGGCTGTCGTTCATCAAAGCGAGTGCCTCCTCGTCGCTCTTCACTTTCATGATGCCGACTGCCGGACCGAAAGTCTCCTCGCGCATGAAGGCCATGGAGTGGTCGACATCGACGAGGATCTGCGGTGCGAGATAGGCGCCGCCGTCATCCTGGGGGAAAAGCTTGGGATCGACAAGCGCTTTGGCGCCCTTGGAAACCGCGTCGGCGATCTGCTCGCGCACCACCTTGGCGAAGCGCTTATGGGCCATCGGCCCTAGCGACGTCTCGGGATCGAGCGGATTGCCGAGCTTGTAGTTCGACACCCAGGCAACCGATTTCTCGACGAAGGCGTCATAGAGCGATTCATGCACATAGATGCGCTCGATGCCGCAGCAGCACTGGCCGGAATTATAGGTCGCGCCGTCCATCAGCGTATCGACGGCCGCCTCGAGATCGGCGTCCTCCATGACATAACCCGGATCCTTGCCGCCGAGTTCGAGGCCGAGGCCGGTGAACGTGCCGGCGGCGGCCCGCTCCATAGACCGTCCGCCTTCGACCGATCCGGTGAAGTTGACGAAATTGAAGCTGCCGGCGGCAATCAGCGCCGAGGTCGTCTCATGGTCGAGGAAGACGTTCTGGAACACGTCTTCGGGAACGCCGGCCTCGATGAAGGCCTGCACCAGCCGCTCGCCGACCAGCAGCGTCTGCGAGGCATGCTTCAGCACGACGGTATTGCCGGCCATCAGCGCCGGCGCGATCGTATTGATGGCCGTCATATAGGGATAGTTCCATGGTGCGACGACGAAGACGACGCCATGCGCCTCGCGCTCGATGCGGCGCTCGAAACGCTCGCTCTCCTCGACGATAACAGGCGCCAGCGCATCCGCAGCGATCGAGGCCACATAGTTGGAGCGCTCGTTGAAACCCTTGTATTCGCCGCCATACTTGACCGGCCGGCCCATCTGCCAGGCAAGCTCCGGTACGACGACATCGGACATCTCGTTCAGCCGCGCGGCACCCTTCAGCACCAGTTGCACACGCTCTTCGAGCGGCCGCTTCGCCCAGCCCTTCTGCGCCTTGCGGGCACGCGCCACGACATCCTTGGCCGCATCGAGAGAAAGGGCTGCACGCTCGGCATAGACCGAACCGTCAACCGGTGAAATGCATTGGATCATTGCCATGATCTGTTCCTGTCCTCGTATTCTTCAAAATTTGAGTGAGGCCGTGGCCCCTCATTCGCCTGCCGGCACTTCTCCCCGCTTGCGGGGAGAAGGGAATATGCAGCCGTTTTCTTCAACCGCAAACCCCGCGCGGGGCACGTCCCCTTTCCCGTTCAAACGGGGAGAGGGCTAGGGTGACGGGCAAGCCCGCAAATGCCTATTAAGCTCTTTCGAAACCGCGCGCCACTTCCCAATCGGTGATGCGGCGGTCGTATTCTTCCTGCTCCCATTCGCCGGCGCGCGTATAGTGGTCGATCACGTCGTCGCCGAAGGCCTTGCGCAGCATCGCCGATTCCGTCATCGCCGCCGTCGCCGCACGCAGCGTGCGCGGGATCTCGCGAACGCCCTTGCCGCCATAGGCGTCGCCGACGAAGGGCGCTTCGAGTTCGAGCTTGTTTTCGATGCCGTCAATGCCGGCGGCAAGCAGCGCGGCGAAAGCGAGATAGGGGTTGAGATCGGAACCGCCCACGCGGCACTCGATGCGGATCCCCTTGGTCTCCTCGCCGCAGAGCCGGTAGCCGGCGGTGCGGTTGTCCTTGCTCCAGATCGCCTTGGTCGGTGCAAACGTGCCGGCCATGAAGCGTTTGTAGGAATTGATATAAGGCGCCAGGAAATAGGTGATCTCGCTCGCATGGGCGAGAAGGCCGGCGACGTAGTTGTGCATCAGCGGCGACATGCCGTATTTGCCGGTATGGTCGAAGAACAGCGGCTTTTCCTCCAGGCTCCAGAGCGACTGGTGGATATGCGAGGAACTGCCAGCGGCATTGTAATTCCACTTGGCGAGGAATGTGATGGCCTTGCCCTTCGACCAGGCGATCTCCTTGCAGCCGTTCTTGATAATCGCGTGCCGGTCGGCCATGGCGAGCGCATCGGCGTAGCGCACGTTGATCTCCTCCTGGCCGGCCGAAGCCTCGCCCTTGGAGTTCTCGACCGGGATGCCTGCGCCCTGCAGCCCGGTGCGGATCGCCCGCATCACCTCTTCCTCCTTGGTGGTCTGGAAGATGTGGTAGTCCTCATTATAGGCGCTGGCGAGCTTCAGGTTGCGGTAGCCCGAGGCCTGCGCCGTCTCGTAGGTCTGGTCGAACAGAAAGAATTCGAGCTCGGAGGCCATGTAGGCCTTCATACCCATATCCTCGAGGCGCTTCACCTGCTTCTTCAGGATCGCGCGTGGAGAATGGGCGACCTCTTCATGCGTATGGTGGTCGAGCATGTCGCACAGCACCAGCGCCGTGCCTTCGAGCCAGGGAATGCGACGCAGCGTCGCAAGATCCGGCTTCATCGTATAGTCGCCGTAACCCTTCTCCCAGCTCGTCGCCTTGTAGCCGGAAACGGTCTCCATCTCCATGTCGGTGGCGATCAGGTAGTTGCAGCTATGCGTTTCCTTCCAGGCGCTCTCGACGAAATATTCCGCCTGGAAACGCTTGCCCATCAGCCGACCCTGCATATCCACCTGGCAGGCCAGAACCGTGTCAATGCGCCCTTCGGCAACATCCTTCCTGAGATCGTCGATTGTGTAGCTGCTCATGATTGATCCGCCTGAATTGAATTGAGAAAATCGGGGCAACGAAATCGCATGCGCTCGGCCGGACTTTGCGGCCTGATGCATTTTCGTTGAACCGGTGATGGGGCCGCAGGATGCGGCCCCGCCATTTGAGAGGGAAGCTCGATGCTTAGTGTTCGCCGCTTTCGCCGACGGCGGCTTCGGCGGCCGCGATCTCGGCCTGGCGCTTTGCCACTTCGGCACCGATCGGCGGCCCCTTGAAGCGGCGGCTTTCGAAGCCGAACCAGACGATTGCCGTCAGCAGGAGGAAGCCGACTGTAACGTAAAGCGCAGCACCGTTCGGCGGTTGGATCCCGAGAACGAAGATTAGCACCATCGCGATGATCGAGAGCACGGCAAAGAGCTTGAAGAGGCCTTCGCCGAGATTCCACGGACCCATCTTGTCCCACTTGGACGTACCCCAGGCGAAGAGGCCGAGCGTGATCGGTATCGCGAAGGAGAAGAACAGGAAGATGACCGTGCACGAGACGACGATCGTGTAAACCGGCGTGTCGCCGACTTTCATGAAGTCGAGTGAAGTGAACCAAACGAACAGCACGGACAGAATGGAACCCGCCCAGATCGCGGCCACTGGAGTACGGTATTGCGGGCTGACCTTCGAAAGCGCCTTGGAGGCCGGAAGGCCACCGTCACGCGAGAAAGCGAAGATCATGCGGGAAACCGAGGTGACGGTCGCAAGGCCGCACAGCCACTGGCTGACGAGGATCGCGAGGTAGAGGATGTCCTTCACGGTCGCGTTGACCTGTGTGTCCATCGCCCAGAAGAACACGTTCCAACCCTGCTTCGCAGCATCGTCCATGTTTGGCAGCATGAGAACGAAGGAGCACAGCATGATGTAGCCGAAGAGTGCCGACCAGAGCACGGAGGAAACCATGCCGCGCGGAACGGAGTGCGCCGCCTTGACGGTTTCTTCCGACGTATGGGCCGAAGCGTCGTAGCCGGTGATGGTATATATCGGCAGCAGCAGGCCGAGCAGGAAAACCCAGCTGCCCGACGTCGTCGGCCAGACATTGCCGCCCGCTTCGCCGGAATAGTTGGCGAAGGCGAAGAGCCGGCTGAATTCATAGGATGGGGCCGACAACAGGCACACCGCCGCAAGCGCGATGGCGGTTGCGAAAATCAGGTAACCCGAGAAGTCCGTCAGCTTTGCAGTCAGCCCAATGCCCATATGGTTCACGAGCGCCTGCGCGCCGGTGATGATGACGAGGAAGACGATCCGCACCGTGATGGTGTCCGCCAGACCGAGGTAGCCCGTGCCGAAGGACCCCATGAAGAAATAATAGGTGCCGACATTAATGGCGCCGAGAACGGTGACGAGACCAAGCAGGTTGAACCAGGCGGTCAGCCAGCCGGTGAAGCGGTTGCCGAGGATCGAGCCCCAGTGATAGAGGCCGCCCGCCGTCGGATAGGCGGAACTGATCTGTGCCATGGCGACGGCGAAGACCAGCGAGATGAAGCAGCCGACCGGCCAGCCGATGCCGATAGCAGCTCCGCCGGCACCGGAGGTTGCCTGCGCCAGCGAATTGATGCCGCCGGAAAGGATGCAGATGATGGAGAATGAAACGGCGAAGTTCGAGAACGAGCTCATTCGCCGTTCGAGTTCCTGGGCATAGCCCATGGAATGCAGGATGTGCACATCCTGCTTCTTGTCCAGTTCGGTATAGTCCGACATGACTTCCCCCTGTTCACGATCGGCCGCGGAATTGCGGGCCGATTCAGTGCCAATTGCCCGCGGCATTTGCGCCGTGCGGACGTTCGCAGTTAAACTGCTCCCTCGGGTCTTCTTTTTATTCAGGCGTCCAGACTTTGCTGGAGCAGCCCTTTCAAATAATCGGCCATGACCCCTTGGCCGATATCGTCTGCGATGAGGTCGTTGCGGACCTCGATCATCACATTGCGCAAGCCGTTCGAAAGCCCGTGCAGGATCAACGTGTGGGTCACGCCGTCCTCAGGCCCGTAAGGCTCGTTGCGTTCCGTTCTGTAAAGCGGCGCCGCGGCCGCTGCCCTCAGCATGCGGTCGGCGAGCCGGCTATCCTCATCGTGCAATATGCCGAGTTCGACCGCGCGTTCGCGGCCGTGATAGACCGGCGTGAAGCTGTGCATCGTCACGATGATGCTGTCCTGCCCCCTCGCCCGGCGATCGCGGATCAGCCCGCGAATGGCGTCGTGGAAAGGCACATAGAGCGCATCGGTGCGCGCAAGCCGTTCTTCGGGACTCAAATCCTTGTTGCCGGCAATGGCGTAGATCTCGCTGGTCTCCGGCATGGCGCCGGGTGAACTGGGCGGCCGGTTGCAGTCGTAGATAAGTCGGGAGAACCGCTGGTAAACGAGCGTCGCGTCCAGCGCTTCCGATAGGATGCGGGCAACCGCCAGCGCGCCAGGGTCCCAGGCAATGTGACTGGAGAGCGCTTCGTTGGGCAGGCCGAGATCGCCGAAAACGGCTGGAAGCGCATTCGAAGCGTGCTCGCAGATAAGAAGCACCGGGCTCCGGCCGTGGATACGTTCGATCCCGACGCAGTCACCGTCCGCTTCACTGAGGATTTTCGGCCGGGCCAGCACCAAAGGCGCCACTCCTATCCCTTAACAAATTCTTGATGAAGAAAAGAATTCTTCAGGTTTCAACCGGTGTCAAGCATCCACTGAAAATTTCTTTTCATGACAGTGGTTGACATGGATTATGACAGCGTTGTTAACTTTGAGTGGGAAAGTGGCGCCAGACCATCCCGGGGAGCATAGTTAGGTGACAGTTGCGTCGAAGACGGTTTCGGACGTTATACACTCGCATTTGGGGGTGTTGACGCGTGCCGAGAAGCAGTTGGCCGAAAGCCTTCTCGACAATTATCCGGTTTCCGGCCTCGGCAGCATCACCACGATTGCCGAGAATGCCGGCGTCTCGACTCCGACCGTCGTGCGCATGGTGCAGAAGCTTGGCTTCAAGGGCTATCCGGACTTTCAGGCGCATCTCCATCAGGAAGTCGAGGCGACGATCTCGAACCCGATCGCCAAGCACGATCGCTGGGCGCAGAACGCACCAGGCACCCATATTCTCAACCGTTTCGCCGATGCCATCATGGGCAATCTGCGCCAGACGCTGACCGATCTCGACACCGCGACGTTCGACAGCGTCGCCGCGCTGCTTTCCGACCGCAAGCGCGGCCTTTATTTCGTCGGCGGCCGCATCACCGGCGCGCTTGCCGAATATTTCTTCACCCATATGCAGGTGATCCGGCCGGCAACGACGCTGCTATCGTCGAATTCCAGCAGCTGGCCGCAATATGTCCTCAACATGAATGCCGGCGACATCCTGATCATTTTCGACATCCGCCGCTATGAGCAGGAAATGGTGAGCCTTGCGACTGCCGCTCGCAAACGCGGCGCCGAAATCATCGTCTTCACCGACCAGTGGGGCTCGCCGGCCGCCAAGCTCGCCAGGCATGCCTTCCGCGTTCGGATCGAGGCGCCGTCGGCCTGGGATTCCTCCGTCGTCACCCTTTTCATCGTCGAAGCGCTGATCGAGGCCGTTCAGAATTCGACCTGGGACGAGACGAAGGAGCGCATGAAGACACTGGAAGGCCTGTTCGAGGAGACCAAGCTTTTCCGTAAACCGGGTTAGGAGGACAAGACTAAAACAGAAGAAAAACAATGGCGGATTTTTCGTGGAAACAGACGGTGTTGTCGCAAATAAAACATTTGTCGCAACCCCCGCTATTCAAAGCAGAATTAACGTCATCGAACTGTCACACAAGCTTCATGTAATCTCATTAACAGCATCGCCAGACACTGAAAACCCGAAGGAGAACAACAGTGATCTCTAACATTTCTCGACTTCTGTCGCTTTCTACTGCGATGATCGTGGCTTCGACCGCGATTGCCGCCGCCGAGCCGAGCGCTGAACTTATCGCCGCCGCCAAAAAGGAAGGCAGCCTGACGACGATCGCTCTGCCGCACAGCTGGTGCGGCTATGGCGACGTCATTGCCGGCTTCAAGGCCAAGTACGGCCTCGAGGTCAACGAACTGAACCCGGATGCAAGTTCGGGCGACGAAATCGAAGCCATCAAGGCCAACAAGGGCAACACCGGCCCGCAGGCTCCTGACGTCATCGACGTCGGCCTCTCTTTCGGCCCGTCCGCCAAGAAAGACGGCCTGATCCAGCCTTATAAGGTCTCCACCTGGGATTCCATTCCTGACAGCGCCAAGGATGCTGAAGGCTACTGGTATGGCGACTATTACGGCGTTCTCGCGCTCCTGGTGAACAAGGATCTCGTCAAGGAATCGCCGACTGACTGGGCCGACCTGAAGAAGAGCGACTATGCAAACAGCGTCGCCCTCGCAGGCGATCCGCGCAGCGCCAACCAGGCTGTCCAGGGCGTCTATGCCGCTGGTCTCTCCGCATCCGGCGGCGACGCGGCCAAGGCAGGCGAAGAAGGCCTGAAGTTCTTCGCCGAACTGAACAAGAGCGGCAATTTCGTGCCGGTCGTCGGCAAGGCTGCTCCCTTCGCGCAGGGCTCCACGCCGATCGTCATCGCCTGGGACTACAACGCCCTCTCGTGGGGCGAAGGCCTGAAGGGCAATCCTCCGTTCGAGGTCGTCGTTCCGAAGACCGGCGTCGTTGCCGGCGTCTACGTCCAGGCTATCTCAGCCTTCGCTCCGCACCCGAACGCTGCCAAGCTCTGGATGGAATACCTCTATTCCGACGAAGGTCAGCTCGGCTGGCTGAAGGGCTATTGCCACCCGATCCGCTTCAACGATCTTGCCAAGAACAACAAGATCCCGAAGGAACTGCTCGACAAGCTGCCGCCGGCAGCAGCCTATGAAAAGGCTGTCTTCCCGACGCTGGAAGAGCAGGCCGCCGGCAAGGAAACCATTACCAAGAACTGGGATTCCGTCGTCGGCGCCAACGTTCAGTAAACTTTGATCCTGCCTCCCCGCCGCAAGGCGGGGAGGTTTTCTCACTCCGACGCCCCAGGATGAGCTTTTCCATGAGCACCGTTTCAACGCCGATGGCGAGCAGTGCCCCCTTGATCAACAAAGACCGCGTGATCGACTGGCTGGGCATCTCACCCTTCATTATTTTCTCCCTGCTATTCCTGATCATCCCCACGCTTTATCTCGTGGTGGGCGCGTTCCTGACGCCCGAGGGCGATTTCACGCTGAAGAATATCGGCGATCTTTTTACGCCATCGATCATGAGCGCTTACTGGATCAGTATCCGCGTCTCGGTCGCCTCCGCCCTCGGCGGCGCGTTGATCGGCTTTTTCCTTGCCTGGGCCGTCGTGCTCGGCGGCCTGCCCGCCTCCGTGCGCTCGACACTGCTGACCTTCTCCGGCGTCGCCTCGAATTTCGCCGGCGTGCCGCTCGCCTTCGCCTTCCTCGCAACGCTCGGCCGCACCGGCCTTGTGACGATCTTCCTGCGCGAATGGTTCGGCTTTAATCTCTACGGCACCGGTTTCAACCTGCTGTCCTTCTTCGGCCTCACCATCACCTACATGTATTTCCAGATCCCGTTGATGGTGTTGATCCTGACGCCGGCCCTCGACGGCATGAAGAAGGAATGGCGCGAAGCATCGCAGATTCTCGGCGCCACCAACCGTCAGTACTGGACGATGGTCGCGCTGCCGATCCTCTGGCCGAGCCTGCTCGGCACGACGCTGCTGCTCTTCGCCAATGCCTTCGGCGCCATCGCCACAGCCTTTGCGCTGACCGGCAGCTCGCTGAACATCGTGCCGATCCTGCTTTATGCGCAGATCCGCGGCGACGTTCTGCATAATGCCAACCTCGGTTACGCCATTGCGCTCGGCATGATCGTGATAACCGGCGTCTCCAACGTCCTTTACCTCCTGCTGCGCATGCGCGCCGAACGGTGGCAGAAATGAAAGCTCAACGTCTCGGAGCCTGGATCGCCATCATTCTCGGCGCGTCCTACTTTATCATCCCGCTGATCGGCACAATCGAGTTTTCGCTGCGCATGCGCCGCGGCGAATACAGCCTCGACGCCTATCAATCGGTCTTTTCGGACGCTCAGTTCCGCGAGACCTTCGGCTATTCCATGCTGATGGCGTTACTCACCATCGTCTTCGGCATGCTGCTTGTCGTGCCAACGGCCTATTGGGTGCGGCTGCGCCTGCCGCAGATGCGCCCCGTCGTCGAATTCATCACGCTGCTGCCGCTTGTGATTCCCGCAATCGTCATCGTCTTCGGTTACCTCAGGATGTACAATTCGTCGTCCTACCTGCCGCTGACGGGTTCGACGACTGGCACCAACATCCTGCTGGTCTTCTCCTATATCACCCTGTCCCTGCCCTACATGTACCGTGCCGTCGATACCGCCATGCGCGCCATCGACGTCCGCACCCTGACGGAGGCAGCCGAAAGTCTCGGCGCCAGCTGGACGACCATCATGTTCAAGTGCATTTTCCCCAACGTCATGAGCGGCGTGCTCTCAGGTGCCTTCATCACGCTCGCGATCGTCATGGGTGAATTCACCTTCGCCGCACTGCTCAACCGTCCGGCCTTCGGTCCCTACTTGCAGCTCGTCGGCGCCAACAAGGCCTATGAGCCTTCAGCGCTCGCCGTCATCGCCTTCTCGATCACCTGGCTCAGCATGGGCCTGCTCAACCTCGTTTCCCGCGTCGGCAAAGCCCGCCCGGCAAAGGCTTAAGGTATCTGGTTCATGTCCTTTCTCACACTGACCAACATTCAGAAATCCTTCGGCCCGGTGCAGGTCGTCAAGAACTTCAACATGACGATCGAAAAGGGTGAATTCATCTCCTTTCTCGGCCCGTCAGGCTGCGGCAAGACGACCGTCCTGCGCATGATCGCCGGCTTCGAAACGCCGACCGGCGGCACGCTGACCATCAATGGCAAGGATCAGAGCTCGCTGAAGCCGAACCAGCGCAATATCGGCATGGTCTTCCAGGCTTATGCATTGTTCCCCAACATGACCGTGCACGACAATGTCGCCTTCGGCCTCAAGGTCGCCGGCGCGCCGAAACCTGAGATCGACGCCCGCGTCAAGGAAATGCTCGGCCTGATCAAGCTCGATCACCTGGCCGACCGCTTCCCCTATCAACTATCGGGCGGCCAGCAGCAGCGTGTCGCCCTTGCCCGCGCGCTTGCCGTCAAGCCGCAGGTGCTGTTGCTCGACGAGCCGCTCTCCGCGCTCGACGCCAAGATCCGCGTGTCGCTGCGCGAGGAAATCCGCCAGATCCAGCAGCAGCTCGGCATCACCACGGTCTTCGTCACCCATGATCAGGAAGAAGCCCTGTCGATCTCCGACCGCATCGTCGTCATGAATGCCGGCAAGGCCGACCAGATCGGTTCGCCCTTCGAGATCTACAACACGCCGGCGACGCGCTTCGTCGCCTCCTTCGTCGGCACGCTGAACCTCATCGAAGCCACGGTCGTCGATCCCGACAGCAACCGCATCCAGATCGGCGATCAGGGTATCACGCTGAAGCAGTCGGTGGCCGCTCACAAGGCTGGCGAAACCATCTCGCTGGCGCTCCGTCCGGAAGCCGGCTCGCTCTCCGATAGCGTCAAGAGCGACACGGCGCTGACCGGCCAGGTGGTTTCTGCCCACTTCCTGGGGTCGGTCATCCGCACCCGCATGAATGTCGGAGGCAACGTCATCTCCTTCGACATGTTCAACAGCCCGGGCACCACACCGCCGCAGGCCGGCGAAACGGTAACCCTGCGCTTCATGGCAGCCGACCTGCTGATCATCCGCGACTGATTTCGCCAATACTGCTGAGGCAAAAGGCGCCGCGAAACGGCGCCTTTTTTCATTTCAGCTCGTCCGACCCGTCAGCAATCGTGATGCAGCCATCACCATAATGCACTTGAACTCTCCGAGGTCGGTGCCAGAAGTTGAGCAAACCAAATGAGCCGGGTAGCCCTCTGCCTTGCATTTTCAGAAATGGGATATTTCAATGATTACCTGCCACCTGCGTTATGTGATCGATCCGTACAAGCTTGCCGAATTCGAAGAATATGCCCGGCTCTGGATTCCGATCGTCAACAGGATGGGCGGCACCCATCACGGTTATTTCCTGCCGTCCGAAGGCGCCAACAATATTGCCATTGCGCTGTTTTCCTTCCCGAGCCTTGCCGCCTACGAGGACTATCGCACACGCATGGCAAGCGATCCGGAATGTCAGGCGGCTTTCGAACTCGATAAACATAACCGCAGTATCGTCAGCTATGAACGCAGCTTCATGCGGCCCGTGCTCGGCTGATCAAACCCGCGCACGACGGGAAATGAAAAACTCCGCCAGGCTGGATGGCGGAGCTTTTTCGTTCTGTCATCCGGTTAGCGGATCGCCTGGTCGTCGACATCGAAACGATGCACGTGCGCCTGGTCCGGCGTTGCATAGACGATCTCGTCCGGCTCGTACTGATGCTCGCCGAAAAGACGTGCCGTCAGCAGGCCGCATTGATCGGATTCCAGATAGATGATCGTGTCGGCGCCGAGATGCTCGACATGCACGACCTTCGCAACCCAAGTGCCCTGCTCGCGCGACAACGTCAGGTGTTCGGGACGCACTCCGATCGTCTTGGCGCTGTGATCGCCGACCTTCTCGGCCGCGATAAAATTCATCTGCGGCGAGCCTATGAAGCCGGCAACGAAGACATTGGCCGGTCGTTTGTAGAGTTCCATCGGCGAACCGATCTGCTCGATCGCGCCGGCATTCAGCACCACGATCTTGTCGGCGAGCGTCATCGCCTCGACCTGGTCGTGGGTGACATAGATCATCGTTGCCTTCAGGCTGCGGTGCAGCCGGGCGATTTCGAGGCGGGTCTGGACGCGCAGCGCCGCATCGAGGTTCGACAGCGGCTCATCGAACAGGAAGAGTTCCGGTTCGCGCACGATGGCGCGGCCGATGGCGACGCGCTGGCGCTGGCCTCCGGAGAGCTCGGCCGGCCGGCGCGCCAGATAAGGTTCCAGCGAGAGCATGCCGGATGCCTTGCCGACACGCTTGTCGATCTCATCCTTGGCGGTGCCGGCCTGCTTAAGACCTAGCCCCATATTGTCCTTGACTGTCAGATGCGGATAGAGCGCGTAGGACTGGAACACCATGGCGATGCCACGCTTGGCCGGTGGCGTCAGTGTCTCATCGCGGCCATTGATGACGACGGCGCCTGAGGTGACGTCTTCGAGGCCTGCAATGCTGCGCAGCAGCGTCGATTTCCCGCAGCCCGACGGTCCGACGAAGATGACGAATTCGCCATCCTTGACCTCGAGGTCGATGCCTTTCAGCACCTCATGCGTGCCATAGGTCTTGCGGATGGATTTGAGTTGAAGCGATCCCACGGGTCTTTCCTTATAATCTGACCGGCTGGCCGGTGCGCACGCTCTCGTCGGCGGCAAGGCAGATGCGCAGCGATGCCACCGCATCCGCCATATGGCGGTCGAGGTCCAGATCCTCGCGGATCGCCCTCAGCATGAAGGCCTGTTCCAGGTCGCAGAGCGCCTGATGACCGGGCTCTCCTTCCATCGTCATGTCCTGGTCGGGCCGGATAAACTTGCCGTCCGGGCCGGTCTCGGCCGTGTGCAGACGGATCACCGAGGTCTTGGTGTGCGTGTCGATATCGTCGGACTTGGCGTTCGGATCCATGACGATCGACACCGCACCCTTCGGCGACATCACATCCTTCACGAAGAAGGCAGTTTCCGAGATCATCGGTCCCCAGCCGGCCTCGTACCAGCCGACGGAACCGTCCTCGAACAGCACCTGCAGGTGACCGTAATTATACATGTCGGCAGCGATCTCGTCGGACATGCGCAGCCCCATGCCGCGCACCTCGACGGCTCTCGCGTCGGTGATCTGGCACATGACGTCGACATAATGCACGCCGCAATCGACGATCGGCGAGGTCGTGCGCATCAGCGACTTGTGCGTCGCCCAGGTCGGACCGCTGGACTGCTGGTTAAGGTTCATGCGGAAGACATAAGGCGGGCCGAGCTTGCGCGCCTCTCCGATCAGCTTCATCCAGGAAGGGTGATGACGAAGGATATAGCCGATCACCAGCTTGCGCCCCGCCTTCCCAGCTGCCGCGACGACGCGCTCCGCGTCTGCGACCGTTGTCGCCAGCGGCTTTTCCACGAAGACATCGCAGCCGGCCTCAAAGGCGGCGACCGCATAATCGGCATGGCTGTCGGAATAGGTGTTGATCGAGCAGAGGTCCGGCTTCAGCTCGGCGAGCGCCGTCATGAAGTCGGGGTGGATCGTATAGCCCTGCAGCTCGGCCGCCAGCTCCGGCGTCGAGCGGTTGACGAGACCGACGATCTCGAAGCCGGGATTATTGTGATAGGCGAGCGCATGGCTGCGGCCCATATTGCCGAGGCCGGCAACGAGGACGCGGATCGTTTTTTCGGTCACTTGACGGCTCCTGACGTGATGCCGCGGATCAGCTGCCGCGAGAAGATGACGTAGAGGACGAGGATCGGCAGGATCGCCAGCGACAGCGCCGCCAGCACCGCATTCCAGTTGGTGACGAACTGGCCGATGAAGATCTGCGAGCCGAGCGTCACCGTCTTGGTGGCCTCGGAGGGTGCGAGGATCAGCGGGAACCAGAGATCATTCCAGATCGGGATCATGGTGAAGACCGCAACCGTCGCCATGGCCGGGCGCACCAGCGGCAGCACCAGGCGGAAGAAGATCGCATATTCGGAAAGCCCGTCGATACGCCCCGCATTCTTCAGATCGTCCGAAACCGTGCGCATGAATTCCGACAGGATGAAGATCGCCAGCGGTATGCCCTGCGCGGTATAGACGAGGATCAGCGCCGTCAGCGTATTGACGAGGCCGGCCGCCACCATGCCCTGCAGGATCGCCACCGTACCGAGACGGATCGGGATCATGATGCCAATCGCCATGTAGAGCCCGAGCAGCATATTGCCGCGGAAACGGTATTCGGAAAGCGCAAAGGCCGCCATGGCGCCGAAGAGCAGCACCAGCAGGATCGAGACGATCGTGACGATGAAGCTGTTCTGGAAATAGGTGGCGAAATCGCCCTGCCCGAGCACCGTCTGATAGCCGACCAGACTGAAGGTCGACGGCGTCGGGATCATCAGCGGCTCGCGGAAGATCGAAGCGCGATCCTTGAACGAGTTGACGATCGTCAGGAAGACCGGAAACAGCGCGACCAGCGTATAGGCGCCGAGCGCCAGATGCACGAGGCCGGTGCGGATGGGAGATGTGCGTGCCTTGGACATGCGCGCTCCTCAGAATTGGTAGCGACGCATGCGCCGCTGGATGACGAACAGATAAAGCGAGACGCCGGCGAGGATGATGAGGAACATCACCGTGGCAATCGTCGCGCCCATCGAGCGGTCGCCGAGCTGAAGCTGGAAACCGAAGAAGGTGCGGTAGAGCAGCGTGCCGAGAATGTCGGTCGACATGTCAGGTCCGGCAAGCGCCCCCTGCACGGTATAGACCAGGTCGAAGGCATTGAAATTGCCGACGAAGGTCAGGATCGAGATAATGCCGATCGCCGGCAGGATGAGCGGCAGCTTGATTTTCCAGAATTGGGCCCAGCCGGTGATGCCGTCGCATTCGGCCGCCTCGATCACCTCTTCGGGGATGCTGAGCAGTGCGGCATAGATCAGCATCATCGGAATGCCGATATATTGCCAGTTCGAGATCAGCGACACCGCGATCAGCGCCGAACCGGACTTTCCGAGCCAAGGTGCGAACAGGAATTTCAAGCCGATAAGATCGAGCATCCAGGGCGCCACGCCCCAGATCGGCGAGAGGATGAGCTTCCAGATGAAGCCGACGATGACGAAGGACAGGAGCGTCGGCAGAAACATCGCCGTGCGGTAGAAGGCTACGCCGCGCAGCTTCGGCACCGAAAGCAGGGCGGCAAGCGCCACGCCGATCGGGTTCTGCACGCACATGTGGATGGCAAAGAAGATCAGGTTATTGACAAGGGCATTCCAGAAATCGCGCGCCCAGCGCGCATCGCCGAACAGCACCTTGAAATTCGCCAGTCCGACGAAGGCCGGCTGCCCGTCGACCGTATTGTAGAGCGACAGCCGGAGAGTTTCGATGAGCGGCAGCACCATGACCGCGGAATAGACGATCAGGGCCGGCAACATGAAGACGAAGATGTGCCAGCGCACCGGGCGCCTGATCGGGACGATATCGACCGTGTTGTCGGTTTCGCTCATGGCTTTTGCCTGTTCTTGTCGACTGGCCGCAAGGTGCAGCGCAGATGGAAAACATTGCGCCTCACCCCTGACCCTCTCTCCGGCTGTGGGGAGAAGGAATGTGCCCTGCTTTGATGCCATGTCGGGCTGGGAGGTCGCTGCGAGTCTCCCTCTCCCCTGAAGTGGGAGAAGGTGGCCGGCAGGCCGGATCAGGGGCGGCAAACGCCGCCCCTCTCACACGCTATCACTTGGCCGGCTTGTACCAGCTGTCGAGGCCGTCCTGCAGCTTCTTGGCGGCGACCGCAGGCGTATCCGTGCCGTTGATCACGTTGGCCGATTCGACCCAGGTCTCGTTTTCCAGGTTCGGCGTGCCACGTGACAGGATCTGGTAGGTCGAGCGCACCGTCGACTTGTACGGGCCGCGCCAGGAAACGAATTCCTGAGCGAGCGGATCGGACATTTTGACCGGGGAGGAGTTCAGGCTGAAGAAGCCCGGCAGCGAGTTGGCGTAGATATCTGCGAACTCCGGCGAAGCGACCCAGCTGAGGAACTTCTTGGCTTCCTCGGCATGGGTGCTCTTTGCGTTCAGCGCGACGCCGATATCCGGATGGTCGGAGATATAGCCCGTGTCGCCTGCCTTCGGAACCGGCGGCGGGAAGGCGCCCATCTTGAACTGGGCCTGGCTGTTGAACAGCGCGATTTCCCACGAACCGGCCGGATAGATGGCTGCACGGCCGAGCGTGAACAGGTTCTGGCTGTCGGAGTAGGTCTGGGCTTCGAAACCGTCGCCGAGATAGGGCTTCCACTTGGCAAGCTCTTCATAGGGCTTGACCCAGTCGGCATCGGTCAGCTTTTGCTTGCCGGCGATCAGGGCGGCGCGGCCGTCCTCACCCTTCCAGTAGTTCGGGCCGATGTTCTGGTAGCCCATGGTAGCAGCTTCCCAGAGGTCCTTCGTGCCCATGGCGAGCGGGATGTAGGTGCCGTCGGCCTTGATCTTGTCGAGCGCTGCGTAGAACTCGTCCTGCGTCTTCGGCACGGAGATGCCGAGCTTGTCGAAGGCATCCTTGTTGTAGATGAAGCCGTGGATGACCGAAGCCATCGGCACGCAGAAAGTCGACTTGCCGTCGTCGGTGCTCCAGGCGGCCTTGGCGACCGGCGAGAAGTTCTCCATGCCAGGCAGGCTGGTGATGTCGGCAAGCTGCTTCTTGTTGAAGAGTTCGAGCGAGGCATCGAACGGACGGCAAGTGATGATATCGCCTGCGGAGCCGGCATCGAGCTTGGCGTTCAGCGAGGCGTTGTATTCGGTCGGCGCGGTCGGCGAGAAGACGATCTTGATGCCCGGGTTCTTGGCTTCGAAGGCCGGGATGATCTTTTCCTGCCAGATCTGTAGATCGTCGTTACGCCAGCTTTCGACCGTCAGCGTGACGTCGGCGGCGTGGACGAGACCCGCTGAACTCAGCAGACTGGAGGCAAGCAGCAGGCTTTTCAGAGCAGTGTTTTTCATTTCCCTCTCCTGTTTTAAGCGCCGCAAGGCGCTGTTTTCGATTTGAAACAAGCAATCGGTGTGTCTGAGGCAACACCCAACGCCCCTTGGAGGACCGCCAGCAATGCCGGTCCCGAAAGCTCGACGGACACGAAGGCGGATCGCCTGCGGCCGGACTGCGCGCCTTCCCGGCGGCTACACCGAGGGCGGCGAAATGATGGGGAAAGCCGATGGATTCCTGAACCTCGCCACAAGCCCGATAGGCCGGCGGGTCGTCATCTCGATCACCTTCGTAGCGGTTCCGGCTTGGCTTAACTGCCGGTTTTCGTGGGCTTCGAAGTGCTGTTCCCTTTTGCCGAATTAATGCCAAAAAAATACCAATTGTCCAGCCGAAATTAACTTTTCGACCTGATAAAACTCATTAAAAAATTTAATCAAGCGAAATCAACAAGATAAAAAGATTGATTTTTCACGTCATTCCCACTTGGTAAATGGTATTTTTTTGGTATTGTATTAAAAAACATAGGGAACGGCATATTCGGAGGCCCGATGACGGAGCTTGCAATCGGCATAGACGGCGGCGGAACGAGCTGCCGGGCCGCGGTCGCGGACAGGAGCGGCAATATCATCGGCCGCGGCAAATCAGGCCCTGCCAACATTCTGTCGGATCTCGAAAACTCTCTTCTCAATATCGTTGAATCCGCCCGGCAGGCGCTCCGCGATGCGGGGCTTGCCGCTGAAACCATTTCCTCCGTAGCAGCCGTCGTCGGCGTCGCCGGCGCCAATGTTGGCGATTACGGCAGGCGAATCGAAAAGGCCCTGCCCTTCGCCGAAGGCCGCGTCGTCACCGATGCGCTGATCGCCCTGCAGGGTGCACTCGGCGATGCCGATGGCATCGTCGGCGCCTTCGGCACCGGCTCGGTTTATAATGCCCGTAGGGATGGCCGGCTGAACGGCATCGGCGGCTGGGGCTTCGTCGTCGGCGACCAGGCAAGCGGCGCCCGCCTCGGCCGCGACCTGCTGGAACGATCGCTGCTCGCCCATGACGGGGTGCGCCGGGCATCGCCGATCACCGAAGTGATCATGACCGAATACGGCAACGATCCCGAGCGCATCGTCGAGTTCGCCCATTCAGCAAGGCCAAAGGATTTTGCCCGTTACGCGCCGATCGTCTTCCAACATGCGGCCAAGGACGATGCCGTGGCAGTCGGCATCGTCACGGATGCGGCGACGGCGATCGGCGAAAGTCTCGAAGCGCTGCTCTGGCCCGAATGCCCGTCGATCTGCCTGCTCGGCGGTCTTGCCGAGGCTTATGAGCCGTGGCTTTCCGAACGCTACCGGTCGCTGCTCGCCAGACCGAAGGGCGATGCCCTGCAGGGCGCAGTTGAACTTGCGATGAAGCTCCTGAACGATCGGCAGAGAGGTGCGGCATGAGCGACGACCTCGCTACCATCCTGTCCCTGGAGCGCTTGCAGGCTGCCGGCACCGGCCCGCTCTACGTCAAGCTGCGCCGCATGCTCGAAGAGGCCGTGCGCACCGGCACGCTCGGCCACGGCGATGCGCTGCCGCCGGAACGCGACATCGCCGAATTCGCCGCCGTTAGCCGCGTCACCGTGCGAAAGGCGATCGACGAACTTGTCGCCGACGGCCTGCTGGTGCGCCGCCACGGCTCGGGCACCTTCGTCGCCAAGCCGGTCTCCAAGGTGGAGCAGCGCCTGTCGCAGCTCACCTCCTTTACTGAGGATATGGCGCGCCGCGGCATGTCCTCCCGCTCCGAATGGCTGCACAAGGGCATCCACACCCCCTCGCCCGACGAGATGATGATCCTTGGCCTCGGTACCGACGTCAAGGTTTCGCGCCTCTCCCGCCTGCGCATCGCCGACGACCAGCCGCTGGCGATCGAGAACGCCAGCGTCTCCGGCGAATTCCTGCCCGATCCCTCAGCCGTTACCAATTCGCTCTACGCCGAGCTCGAACGGCTGCAGGTCCGCCCCGTGCGCGCCGTGCAGCGCATCTCGGCGACCAACATGAAGGAAGCCGACGCCCAGCTTCTCGGCGTCTCCGTCGGCGCGGCCGGCCTGTCGATCGAGCGTATCTCCTATCTCGGCTCCGGCCGCGCCGTCGAATTCACCCGCTCGCTCTACCGCGGCGACGCCTATGACTTTGTCGCGGAGCTGACGATCGCGGTGACTTGAACCGCAAAGCCGACATCATCGGCAGCCAGGAATAATCTTCTTTATTTTCAAAAACATGAAGCCGGAAAGTGAATCACTTTCCGGCTTCATCGTTTCTTGAATCACTTTATCAGCGAACCGCGCCAAGCGGCCGCTTACGCCGCATCCTCGATCTCGGTTTCGGCCTTGCGCGGCACATAGTTAAGCACCGGTCCGAGCCAGCGCTCGACTTCGGTAATGCCCATGCCCTTGCGCTTGGCATAGTCTTCCACCTGATCGCGCTCCACCTTGGCGACACCGAAATAATAGGAGTCGGGATGGCCGATATAGAGGCCGGAAACCGACGAACCGGGCCACATCGCATAGCTCTCCGTCAGCTTCACGCCGGCCGCTTTTTCAGCATCTAGCAGCTTGAAGAGTGTTGCCTTTTCGGTGTGGTCGGGCTGGGCGGGATAACCGGGCGCCGGGCGGATGCCGGCATAGGCTTCGGTGATGAGATCCTCCTTGCTGAGCGTCTCGTCCTTGGCATAGCCCCAGTATTCGCGTCGCACCTGCTCGTGCATGCGCTCGGCAAAAGCTTCGGCGAAGCGGTCGGCCAGCGCCTTGACGAGGATCGAAGAATAATCGTCGTTCGCCCGTTCGAAACGTTCGGCGATGGCGATTTCCTCGATACCCGCCGTCACCACGAAGCCGCCGACATAGTCCTCGACACCGCTCGAAACCGGCGCCACGAAGTCGGAGAGCGCCACGTTCGGCCGCCCGTCCCGCTTCGAAAGCTGCTGGCGCAGCGTATAGAAGGTCTCAAGCTCGTGCTTCCGGCTCTCGTCCGTGAACAGCCGGATATCGTCGCCGACGGCACCGGCCGGCCAGAAGCCGATGACGGCGCGCGGGCGGAACCACTTCTCGTCGATGATCTTCTTCAGCATCGCCTGCGCATCGGCCCAGAGCGCACGCGCCGCCTCGCCCTGCTTCTCGTCTTCGAGAATGGCCGGGTACCGGCCGCGCAGCTCCCAGGTCTGGAAGAACGGCGTCCAGTCGACATATTTGGCAAGCTCGGCCAGATCGTAATCCTCGAACACCCGTGTGCCGAAGAATTGCGGCTTCACCGGCCGGTAGGCAGACCAATCGACCTTATGCGCATTCTCGCGAGCCCGGGGTAACGGCAAGCGCACCTTCTCGGCCTCGCTGCGCGCATGGGCGGCCGCCACCTTGGCATATTCGGCGCGGATATCGTCGACATAGCTGTGCCGCGTTTCCGGCGACAGCAGAGCCGAGACGACGCCGACGGCGCGGCTCGCATCGGTGACGTAGATCGTCTGCCCCTTGTTGTAGCCGGGATGGATCTTCACGGCCGTATGCACGCGGCTGGTCGTTGCCCCGCCGATCAGCAGCGGGATCTCGAAGCCCTGCCGCTCCATTTCGGCCGCGACATGGACCATCTCGTCGAGCGACGGCGTGATCAGGCCGGAAAGGCCAATGACATCGACCTTTTCGGCAATCGCCGTTTCGAGGATCTTCGTCGCCGGCACCATGACGCCGAGGTCGACGATCTCGTAATTGTTGCAGGCAAGCACGACGCCGACGATGTTCTTGCCGATATCGTGCACGTCGCCCTTGACCGTCGCCATCAGGATCTTGCCGGCCGACCGACGCTCATCGCCGCCGTTGAGGCGCTTTTCCTCTTCCATGTAGGGCAGCAGCACGGCCACCGCCTGCTTCATCACGCGCGCCGACTTGACCACCTGCGGCAGGAACATCTTGCCCGAGCCGAACAGATCGCCGACGACGTTCATGCCGGCCATCAGCGGCCCTTCGATGACGTGCAGCGGCCGGACTGCCTGCAGGCGCGCCTCCTCGGTATCGGCCTCGATATATTCGGTGATGCCATTGACCAGCGCATGCTCTAGACGCTTCTCGACGCTCCATTCGCGCCAGGAAAGATCCTGGACGCGGCCTTCGCGTGCGGCGCCGCCACGGAATTTCTCCGCCACTTCGAGCAGCCGCTCGGTACCATCAGGGCGACGGTTCAGCACCACGTCCTCGCAGGCCTCGCGCAGCTCGGGATCGATATTGTCGTAGACGGCAAGCTGGCCGGCATTGACGATGCCCATGTCCATGCCCGCCTGGATGGCGTGGTAGAGGAACACGGCATGCATTGCCTCGCGCACCGGCTCGTTGCCGCGGAACGAGAAGGACAGGTTGGAGACGCCGCCCGAAATATGCACCAGCGGCATGCGCTCGCGGATCGTCCGCGTCGCCTCGATGAAATCGACGCCGTAATTATTGTGCTCTTCGATGCCGGTCGCGACCGCGAAGATGTTCGGGTCGAAAATGATGTCCTCGGGCGGGTAGCCGATCTTCTCGGTCAGCAGCTTGTAGGCGCGCGTGCAGATTTCCACCTTGCGCTCATAGCTGTCCGCCTGCCCCGTCTCGTCGAAGGCCATGACGACGACGGCCGCACCGTAATTGTGCAGCAGCCGCGCCTGGGCGAGGAAATTCTCTTCGCCTTCCTTCAGCGAGATCGAGTTAACGATCGGCTTGCCCTGGACGCGCTTCAGGCCGGATTCGATGATCGAGAACTTCGACGAGTCGATCATGACAGGCACACGGGCGATGTCAGGCTCGGCGGCGATCAGGTTGAGGAACTCGACCATCGCCTTTTCCGAATCGATCAGGCCTTCGTCCATGTTGATGTCGATCACCTGCGCGCCGTTCTCGACCTGGTCGCGGGCGACATCGAGCGCTGCGGTGAAATCGGCATTGGTGATCAGCTTGCGGAAGCGGGCCGAGCCGGTGACGTTGGTGCGCTCGCCGACATTGACGAAGGGAATGTCCTTGGTCAGTTCGAAAGGTTCGAGACCCGACAGCGACATGAAGGGGCGATGCTCGGGGATCGGCCGTGGCTTGTATTTCGCAACCGTCTCGGCGATCGCCTTGATATGCTCCGGCGTCGAGCCGCAGCAGCCGCCGACGATGTTGACGAGGCCCTCGCGAGCGAAGCCGTCGATCTGCGCCGCCATCAGCTCCGGGGTTTCGTCATACTGGCCGAATTCGTTCGGCAGGCCGGCATTCGGATAGGCGCAGATGAAGGTATCGGCAACACCCGAAAGCTCCTGCAGATGCGGGCGCATCGCATTGGCGCCGAGCGCGCAGTTGAGCCCGATCGTGAAGGGATTGGCATGGCGCACCGAATTCCAGAAGGCCGACGGCGTCTGGCCGGACAACGTGCGGCCGGACAGATCGGTGATCGTGCCCGAGATCATCACAGGCAGGCGCACACCCTTGGCCTCGAAGCGCTCCTCGCAGGCGAAGATCGCAGCCTTGGCATTCAGCGTGTCGAAGATCGTCTCGATGAGGATGATGTCGGCGCCGCCGTCGATCAGCCCGTCGATCTGCTCGCCATAGGCGGTGCGCAGATCGTCGAAGGTCACGGCACGAAAGCCAGGATTGTTGACGTCGGGCGAGATCGAAGCCGTGCGGTTGGTCGGCCCGATGGCGCCGGCGACGAAGCGGCGGCGGCCGTCCTCGCGCTCGGCGCGCTGTGCCGCCCGGCGCACGATCTCGGCACCTTCCTTGTTGAGGTCGTAGACCGCACCTTCCATCTCGTAATCGGCCTGCGCGATGCGGGTCGAGGAGAAGGTGTTGGTCTCGAGAATATCGGCGCCAGCCTTGGCGTATCTGTAATGGATCTCTTCGATCGCGTCCGGCTGGGTCAGGATCAGAAGGTCGTTATTGCCCTTCTGGTGACAGGCGCAGCCGATGAAGCGCGTCCCGCGAAACTGGTCCTCATCATAGCCGAGCCCCTGGATCTGCGTGCCCATGGCGCCGTCCAGAACAAGGATGCGTTCGCTCGCGGCTTGTCTCAAAGCTGCGAAAACTTCACTGCCGTCACGTTTGCCCGTTTCCGGACCAAAGAGATTGTCAAACACGGGAGGGCTCCTTGACGTCATAAGACCAGACTTCCAAATCACATAAAGATATCTTTATGTCAATATATGCCTGTCGATTTCGTGCTTTGCAAATCTCGCCGGATGACAGACTCGCACGACGCCTATATAGGCGTTTACAACGCTTTGTGCACGAAATCGGAGGAGCATCATGGCACCCGCAACCGGCAACGCCGTGCTTGGAAACTGGACGACCCGCACCTATCACCGCGGCTGGCTGCTGACCCAAGCGAACGGTCTCTTCGATTTCTTCCAGCACAATTCGGTCAACCCCAAGGGCGGCTTCTACGATCTCGACGACGAAGGCGGGCCTCTCGACGCCGAGGGCCAGGTTCGCGGCATCCATATCGCGGCGCGCGCGGTGCATTGCTTCTCGATCGGCGCCCTGCTCGGCCGTCCGGGTGCAGCCGATGTCGTCGACCACGGTATGGACTATATCTGGAACCACCACCGCGACCAAAAAAATGGCGGCTATTTCTGGTCGCTCAACAACGACGGTCCGGTCGATTCCAATAAGCAGGGCTATGGCCATGCTTTCGTGCTGCTTGCCGCCTCATCCGCAAAGACGATCGGTCATCCGCTTGCCGACGGCATGCTCGCCGATATCACCGAGATCCTCAACACGAAGTTCTGGGAGGCGAAGCACGGCGCGATTGCCGAGGAATTCACCGCCGACTGGCAGCCACTCGATGGCGGCGCCTATCGCGGACAGAACTCCAACATGCACCTGACCGAAGCGCTGATGGCCGCCTTCGAAGCCACCGGCGACCGGGAATATCTGACCAAGGCCGAAAGCATCGCCGATCTCGTCATCCGCCGCGCCGCCGGTTCGGTCGACTGGCGCGTCGCCGAGCATTTCGACGCCGAATGGAACCTCGACAAGACATACTATCATCCGAATGAAATGTTCCGCCCGGCCGGCACGACGCCCGGCCATTGGCTGGAGTGGGCTCGCCTCATCCTGCAGCTCTGGGCGCTCGGCGGCAAACGGATCGAGTGGATGCCGGATGCGGCCAAGGCGCTCTTTGCCCAATCAATGGCGCTCGGCTGGGACAACGACAAGGGCGGCTTCTTCTATACGCTCGATTGGGACGACAAGCCCGCCAAGCGCAACAAGCTCTGGTGGCCGGCTTGCGAAGGTGCGGCTGCCGCACATTTTCTCAACGAGCACCTGCCGAGCGATTTCCATGAGGAGAGCTACCGCAAGATCTGGAACGTGATCGAGCGCGCCTTCATCGACCACAAGAACGGCGGCTGGCACGAGGAACTGACGGAAAATCTCGTCCCCTCTCACTCGCTCTTCCCCGGCAAGGGCGATATCTACCACGCGCTGCAGGCCTGCCTCATCCCGCTCTACCCGGCAACGGGCAGCCTGACAAAGGGCATCACTGAGGCTGGCGGCAAGCTCTGAGGCGAAAGCCTCAGCAGCTCGGCACCGATCAGTTGCGGCAGGACATCGGCAAACGAGAGATACCGATTCTTGTCAGCGCGCCTGCGCCAGATCCAGACCGATATAGTATTGCAGATGGATATTGTGCTCGCGGTTCACCGCCTGAATCAGCTGCTCGACGTTGTCGATCGGTGAATGCAATATCTCCGACAAGAGCGCACGAAAATCCGCTTGCGATATCTTCTCCGCTGTACCGATGACCGTGCGCTGAAGTTTCGTATGAAGAACCCAATGCAAGACTGCACGGCGATAGATATCGTTGAGCAGCACAGCCAGATCGCCGGCTTCGATCTCATACTCGAAGGACAGGCTGACATGCCCGGAATCGACAGGAAGCGAATAGATCAACCGTCCATCGACATCATCGACATGCGGCTCGTAGCCATCGCCCATGCGGCGCTTGCCGGGCATTGCAGCCATTTCAGGCGAGCCGCAGCGTATCCAGGTCCTTGGCGAGCATCAGCGCCAGCGCCTCGACCGCGAGATTGTGGTCGTCACGCTGCGGCAGTCCCGAGACGGTGACGGCGCCGATGCAGCCGCTGCCCTTGACGTTGATCGGGAAACTGCCGCCATGCGGCGCATAGTCGGCGCCGGAAAGCCCGTTATCCTCGACCGTCTTGCCGTCTTTCTGCAGCTTCAGACCGGAGGCATAGCTGCTGCGGAAATAACGCAGCACCATGTTGCGCTTGCGGCGGACCCAGTTGACGTTATCGGGCGTCACACCCGGGAGTGCCGCGTAGAAAACGGGCATCGAATGCAAGGTCACGTCGATCGCGATGCCGAGGCCGCGCTCGGTGGCGAGTTCCTGCAGGAGCTTGCCGAGCTGCCATGCCGTCGTCAGGTCGAAGGCGTCGAAGCTCAGCACTTTCTCCTGCTCCGCGATCCGGCTGAGATCGTCATCGATTGTCATGGGTAAAGCGCTCCTCTGCCGCGATGATCCGTGCAGACAATTCTCGCCAGGAGCAAAAAAGTAAAGCAAAAACTTGGGCCTACCCCTGGAGCAATTCCAGCGTCCGGAATTGTGCGAAGACAAAGAGATAGCGCATTGTCGCGACTCGAAGAAAACGGAAATGCTCTATGTCAGAGCTTCGGCGTCAGCATCTCGAAACGGTCGCGGATGGTGGCGCAGGTATCGCCGCCGAGCCTCGCAATGGCATCGACCGCGGCCGGATCGACATGCAGCCTTTCAGGATCGACCACCCCGTCGCGATAATGCGCGTAGACGATCTCGCCCATGACGATCTGCCGGGAGCGGCCGAGCTCCAGCGTCACATGCCGCTTGCATTCGAAGGCGGCCGGCGCCTCGGCGATGAAGGGCGAGGCGACCTTCTCGCCCGGCATCGCCGTCAGGCCGGCTTCCTTCAACTCATCGACGCCGCGCGGATATTTGGCGCCGCAGACATGCATCGCCTCGGCGATCGCGAAGGAGACGATATTGACCGTGAATACCTCGGTCATGCGAATATTGTGGCCGGTATCCTTGAACGACATGTCGGCATTGTTCTCGACCCCGATCGCCAGGATCGGCGGATCGGCCGAAAGACAGTTGAAGAAACTGAAGGGCGCGGCGTTGATTCGGCCATTCTCGTCAACCGTCGTCACCAGCGCGATCGGCCGCGGAATGACCGTGCCGATCATCAGCTTGTAGCGTTCGCGCTCGGTGAGCTGTTTGAAATCGAAGGAAACGGCCATCGGTTCAGCCGACCTTCAGGACCGGCGAGAAACCGCTCATCGCCCCGGTGAAGGATTTCGGCAGCGGCGAAGCATAGGAGCCGCGCTTGCTGGTGGAAAGTCCGAGCGACACCAGCGCTTCGGCCTGCTTGACGGCGGCGGCAACGCCATCGACAACAGGCACGCCGTAGATCTCCTGCAGTTCGCGCGCCAAATCGGTCATGCCGGCACAGCCGAGCACGATCGCCTCGGCGCCGTCTTCCAAAAGCGCCCGCTCGATCTCGGCTCTGAGCTTGCCGATCGCGCCCGAGCCTGCATCTTCCAGCTCCAGCACCGGGATGTCGGAGGCGCGCACCTTGGCGCGGTCGCCCATGCCGTAGCGGCGCACCAGATTGTCGATCAGCACCCGCGAGCGCTCCAGCGTCGTCACCACGGTGAAGCGCTGCGCCAAAAAGCCCGCCGTCACCACCGCGGATTCGCAAAGCCCGAGGATCGGCACATTGGCGAAGGTTCGCGCCGCTTCGAGCCCGGTATCGTCGAAACAGGCGATAACAGCCGCGTCGTAGCCCAACCCCTGTCGTTCCTTGAGTTCGGCGAGCAGGCCGGGGATCGCTAGGGCCCCGTCATAATGCCCCTCGATGGAAACCGGCCCCATGCGCGAGGTGGCCGCGATGATCTCCGTGCCGGATGCCGCCACCGCCCGCGCGGCGGTGGCGGCCTTCTCGGTCATGGAGGCCGTGGTGTTCGGATTGACGATGAGGATGCGCATGTTCAGCTTATCTTTGCCTGCCGCCTGCTGAGCATCGTCATGATGCCGAGCGCGAGAAGAATGATGGTGAAGGAAAACAGCGTCGTCACCGTGCCGAGCGCATAGAGCACCGGCGTCGTGACGTTGGTCGTCATGCCGTAGATTTCAAGCGGCAGCGTGTTGTAGGTGCCTGATGTCATCAGCGTGCGGGCGAATTCGTCATAGGAAAGCGTGAAGCCGAACAGGCCGACGCCGACGAGGCTCGGCGCGATCATCGGCAGCACGACATGGCGGAACGTCTGCCACGAGCTGGCGCCAAGGTCACGCGCCGCCTCTTCATAGGCCGGCGAGAAGCGGTTGAAGACGGCAAACATGATCAGCACGCCGAAGGGCAGCGTCCAGGTCAGATGCGCACCGAAGGCAGAGGAATACCAGGCAGGCTTCAGCCCTCCCTCCTGGAAGGCGACACCGATGCCGAGCGAGATGATGATCGACGGCACGACGAGGCTTGCGACCGTGGCATAGAACAGCGCCGTCGAACCGCGGAAACGGCGCCGGAAGGCAAGGCCGGCGAGCAGTGACACGACGACCGTCACCGCCATCACCATCAGCCCGAGGGTGAAGGAGCGGCGGAACGAGGCGCCGAAATCGCCGACCGCCTGCTTCTCGAACAGGTTGAAGAACCAGTGCGTGGAAACGCCGTTCATCGGGAAGGTCAGGCCGCCGTCCGGCCCCTGGAAGGAAAGGATCAGGATCGCCGAGAGCGGGCCGTAGAGGAACAGCACGAAGATGATGAAGAAGATCGCCAGCAGATAGAATTCCAGGCCGCGTTTTTCGTGGCTCATCTCAAAGCTCCTTGCGGATGTCGACGACGCGCAGGATGGCCGCGACCATCAACAGCACGACGGCAAGCAGCACCACGGCATTGGCAGCAGCGGCCGGATATTGCAGCAGCGACATCTGGTTCTTCATCATCAGCGCCACCGAAGCGCTCTGGCCGCCGGACATCACCTGCACCGTCGAGAAGTCAGCCATGACGAGCGTGACGACGAAGATCGTGCCGATCGCCATGCCGGGTTTGGCGAGCGGGATGACGACGTTCCACAGCACCTGCCAGCCGGAGGCGCCGGCATCGCGCGCCGCCTCGAACAGCGACCGGTCGATACGCATCAGCGTATTGAAGATCGGCGTCACCATGAACAGCGTATAGAGATGCACCATGGCGAGCACGACGGCGAAATCGGAATAGAGCAGCCATTCGATCGGCTGCGGGATGACGCCCATGTTGATCAGCGTCGAATTGACGAGGCCGTTGCGCCCGAGCACCGGGATCCACGAAATCATGCGGATGATGTTCGAGGTCATGAAGGGCACGGTGCAGACAAGGAAGAGGATCATCTGCGTCGACGTCTTGCGGATGTGGAAGGCCAGGAAATAGGCGACCCAGAAACCGATGACGAGCGTCAGCGCCCAGACGATCGCAGTGAATTTCAACGTGTTGAGATAGATCTTCCACGTCACCCACGAACCGAGCGTGTCGGTGTAGTTCATCGTCAGGAAATCGGGATAGAGACCGGCAAAGTCGTAGTCCCAGAAGCTGACGACCGCAATCATGGCGATCGGCAGCAGGAAGAACAAGCCGAGAATGACGAACAACGGCGTCGCCTGAAGATAGGATATCGCCGATGGGGAAAGCTTCAGTCCGCGCCCGCCGCGCGCGCCCTGGCCATCCTCCTCCGTTTCCGCTGCGATGGTCGCCATGATCCGGTTCTCCGTTCTGATTACGTCAAGTGGAACGAAGGTGCGTGCCGCCCCCTCATCCGCCTGCCGGCACCTTCTCCCCGCTGGGGAGAAGAGATTCGCGGCAGCGCCTCGGCCACCGCGAACCTTGATTTTGTCACGCGGCTGAACCGCGAAATCCCCTCTTCTCCCCAGCGGGGAGAAGATGCCCGAAGGGCAGATGAGGGGGCGGAGCGAAGCGACGTCTTGAGCGATAGCGAAAGACAGCTCGCACCGCCTCTCCGGGCTCCCTCCCCCTTGTGGGGAGGGTTGGGGAGCGGAAAAACGACAATCGCTTAGGCCGCGATAAACTCGTTCCAGCGGCGGACCATGTAGCGGTCTTCGTCCATGACGGAGTTCCAGCAGGCGACCGCACCCATGCGGGCTTCGAACGAGCCGCCGTCGCGCACCGCACCGGCCTTCTCCATCACCTTGCCCTCGGGCGACATGATGTCGCCGGTTGCAGCCTTACCCTCGATCCAGTAGCCCCATTCGTCGGCCGACATGAATTCCTTGGCGGTGTCCATGCAGGCGGAATAATAGCCCTGGCGGTTGAGGTAGCCGCCGACCCAGCCCGACGTGTACCAGTTGATGTACTCATAGGCGGCATCAAGCTGTGCCCCCTTGAGGTGAGAGGCAAGGCCGAGGCCGCCGCCCCATGCGCGATAGCCTTCCTTGAGCGGCTGATACTTGCAGGCGATGCCCTTGGAGCGGACGGCGGCAACGGCCGGCGACCACATGGACTGGATGACCACTTCGCCCGACGCCATCAGGTTCACCGACTCGTCGAAGCTCTTCCAGAAGGCGCGGAACTGGCCGTCGCCCTTGGCCTTGATCAGGAATTCGATCGTCTTGTCGATCTCTTCCTTCGTCATGTTGCCCTTGTCGGCATATTTGATGTTGCCCATGGCTTCCATGATCATCGCTGCATCCATGATGCCGATCGACGGAATGTTGAGGATCGAGGTCTTGCCCTTGAACTTCGGATCCATGATGTCGGCCCAGCTGGTGATGTCGCGGCCGACGAGATCGGGGCGGATGCCGAGCGTATCGGCGTTGTAGATGGTCGGAACCATCGTCATCCACTGCGTCGGCTCCTTGGCGAACTTCTTGGAGTCCTGCGCTTCGACGAAACCGACCGTGTGCGGCGCCGTGCCCTGGGCGATGACGCTCTCCGGCTTCATCTTGCCGTTGATGAAGAGCGGCACGATCTTGTCGTAATATTTCAGCTTCTTGACGTCCATCGGCTGCAGCACGCTGGTCGGGAACACCTTCTTGGCGATCCAGTATTCGATGTCGGCAATGTCGTAGCTGTCGGGCTGGGTGACGGCGCGCTGGGCGGCGGCGTCGGAATCGGTCGCCGTCATCTCCAGCGTGATGCCGAGATCGGCCTTGCACTTCTCGGCAATGGCATTGATGTTCGAAACACCGGTGCCGAACTGGCGAAGCGTGATGTTCGTCTGCGCCCAGATGGTGGGAAAGCCGGTGATGGCGCCGGAGCCGGCGATGGCGCCGACGGCGGCAGCACCCGTCTTCAGCAGCGCGCGGCGGGAAAGACCCTTCTCCGCCTTGGTCGATGTCGTTTCAGTCGTCATGTCAGTTCCCCTTTTCTTGGATATGGAAGGTTCAGTGTTCTTGATGGTGATGGCTTACGTGGAAGAGCGGCCGAGAAGCACGGCATCATCGAGCGCCCAGCTCAGCGAGACAGTGTCGCCGACGGCGACCGGCCGGGCGAAATAGTCGCCGTCGTCGGCAATGACGGTGAAGTCGTCGCTGCCGGCGCCGATAACGGTGATTTTCACGGAAGAGCCGCGATATTCGATGTTGGAGACGATGCCGTCGAAGCCGAGCGTCCATTCGGTCGCCACCTGCAGGCGCACGCGGTCGGTACGGATGCCGATATCGACGGGCTCGCCGACTTCCCTGCCCGTTCCGCGCACGGAAAAGCTCTGGCCTTCCGGCACGGTCATGACGAGCACGCCGTTCTCGCTCGAGGTCACCCGGCCGGACAGCACGTTGTGGTCGCCCATGAACCGCGCGACGAAGGCAGTTGCCGGCCGCTCGAACACCTCGCGCGGGGCTGCCGCCTGCTCGATCCGGCCGTCATTCATGATGACGATGACGTCGGCGAGCGCCATCGCCTCTTCCTGGCTGTGGGTGACGTGCACGAAGGTGATGCCGAGCAATTTCTGCAGTTTCTTGAGTTCGGCACGCATGCGGATCTTCAGGAACGGATCGAGCGCCGACAGCGGCTCGTCGAGCAGCAGCGCTTCCGGATCGGTGATCAGCGCGCGCGCTAGCGCCACGCGCTGTTGCTGGCCGCCGGAAAGCTGGGCCGGACGCCTGGCGGCATAGGCCTCCATCTGCATCAGCTTCAGCATCTCGAGCGCCTTGGCCTGCCGCTCCTGCTTGTCGACGCCCTTCATCTTCAGGCTGAAAGCGACGTTGTCGATCAAATCGAGATGCGGGAAGAGTGCGTAGGACTGGAACATCATCGCCGTGCCGCGCCTGGCCGGCGGAAAATCGGTGACGACGGCATTGCCGAGGCGGATATCGCCCGACGAGATGCTCTCATGGCCGGCGATCATACGCAGCGTCGAGGTCTTGCCGCAGCCCGACGGACCGAGGAAGCAGCAATAGGAGCCGGCCGGGATCTTCAGGCTGATCGCATGGACCGCCGTCGTCGCGCCATAGACCTTCGAAACGGATACTATATCGATCTCTGCCGCTTTCGACATCATGCCTTCCCCTGTTTGGAAAAGACGATGCATCTGCCGTGCCAAACTCCGTTGCTCACAGGAAGCCATTGCGAAATAACGATTTTATCCACACCGCAATTGACAGAGCAAATTATAGGCGCAACGCTATCTGCACATGATTTAGGCTATCGTGCGCAATTTGTGCAAAACATCGTATACAATCTCGCCATCATTTCGGGCACAAATTTTGTTTAACTTTGCCGCGAAGCCGGGTATGGTTTGCCGACCATCAGGAAATAAATTTCATGAAATCCGCCGCCAAGGCCCAGCAGGCCGAAGACTCCGCCGAAACAGGCGCGCAACAGATCCGCGATGCCATTCGCGAAGCGATCGTCGAGCGCAGGCTCTCGCCCGGAACCAAGCTTTCGGAAAGCGATGTCGGCAATCTCTTCAACGTCAGCCGCACGCTTGCCCGCGCCGCCCTGCAGGCGCTGTCCTATGAAGGCCTTGTCAGCGTCGAAAAGAACCGCGGCGCCTTTGTCGCCTATCCCTCGCCTGATGAGGCTCGCCAGATCTTTTCCGCCCGCCGGTTGGTCGAACCGGGCATATTGCGCGAGGCCGCGGCGCGGATCACGCCTGATGACATCACATATCTGCGACAGCTCCTGCTGGAAGAAGGCCGCCTGATGAGCGAGCGCGGTCAGACGGCGCGCCGCGCCGAAATCAAGGCATCGGGCGATTTTCATCTGACGCTGGCGGTCATATCGGGAAATTCGATCATGCAGCGCTTCATGGAGGAGCTCGTCGCCCGCTCGTCGCTGGTGATTGCCCTTTATGGCCAGTCGACCGCATCGAGCTGCGGTCATTCCGAACATGGTGACATCATCTCGGCGATCGAAGCCGACGAACTCGACCGCGCCTGCCAGCTGATGCTGCATCACATCGCCCATATCGAGGCCGATCTCGACCTGCGCGAGCGCAAGAGCCTGGGCCTCAAGGAAGCCTTCGAACTCTGAACATGCAAAAGACACGGGACGCAGATCTACCGCGCCCCGTTCAAACGAACTCTCGAAACGCTACCAGGGCGTCTTCTTCGGCAACATCTCGAAGGCTGCGAAGATATCCTCGGCGCTCATCGGCTCGCTCGAGCGCAGCTTCACGGTTCCGTCGCGTCCGATCAGAATCAACCCGAACTCGCCGGATGGCGGTCCCTGGAGGCGATGGCGAATATCGTCGGCATCGAGGTCCCAGTCATCGTCGAACAGCGCAAACGCGCCGCCGCCGGCAATACTGAACGCCTCGACGTCTTCCTCGATCAGGCGCATATGCGCCTTGCGCAGCCATTCATCCTGGATCAGCGCGCGGTCATCTTGCGCATCGGCGAAGATGATCAGCACCCGTTTCCTGTCGCGAAACTGCTCGAGCGATTGCGGAAGCTCAGGCTCACGCCTGGGTGTACCGATGATTTCATGAACAATAGATTTTAGCATGGTGCTTCATTCCTTGCCCGTCACCACTGCATAATTCTCAAATCGGGATCGATTTAAGGATAGATTATGCAACAATTCGAAGTGCTACAGCGCCCTTTGCGACTCTCGAAAAGGGCGCTGTAGTGGCGGGCTGTGCCTGCCGAATTAAACGGCTGGGAATAAGCGAGGTTCCGCCAAAAAGCGGAAAAGGATCGCAGCCATGGCCGCGATCCTCCCCTATCAGTCGCGGCTCTGGTCTTCGGACGCGTGGGCCGAAACGGCGACGAGATCCGCAGCCCCAGTGACGTGAAGGCGCTTGCGCACCAAAACGCGCATGACACGCGCCGCCGTCGAGAAGGTCATCTGGTCGAGCGGGCCTTCGCCCTCCCACGGCTTGGTCAGCCGTTCGGTGACGGCGCCGACGATGTTCATCGGCACAATGTCGGTGCATTCGCGCATGGCTTCGAAAACGAAGCTGATGGGGATGACCCTTCCTTCGTGGGTCACGATCGGTTCAGTCAATTCGCTGTCCCATTCCTCGAAGGCGTAGAGCGCTTCGCGAAACAGCTGCTGGAGGTTGAACGGCGCGTGGCCGTCATGAAGTGGCGGCAGTGCATTCATCATGTCTGTCTCCTCTTGATGGGTTGAAGCCAAAGTCCTCCGGTATCGGTCGCGCTAACGCGGGGAACGGAACGTTTTGCTGCCCCTGCGAACCGAATAACACTATTGATTCTATAGAGTAACGCGCCGGGGTAAAGCCCATTTATCCGCCATCGCGGAAGCGAATTCCATAACACGCTGATATTCTTGCGTGTTTTAGACGAAATTTTCTCCGGGCACACCAGCCTTAAAAATCTATGCCACCCGCCCGAAATCGCTTCGGAATGGCACGGCGAGGCGAAAAAACCCTGAAAAATCACGGAACCTTTATGGCTGTAATCTGTTTTGTTCTCGCAATTCGCAACACACACTGGGGTTACCACCAATGACGCAAATCCGTGAACCGGAGCGCCGCAGCAGGATCCTGCGCGGCCGCCCCTATAGCCTTGATGAATTCGCCTCCAAATACGGCCTACGCGGCGAGCAGGCAGAAAGTCTGTTCACCCGTTTCGGGCCCTCCTCGATCGAACTCGACCTGCTGATGGCAGCCAAGCGCCGGCCGCCGGTTCTGCAGGACAGAATTGCCGAATAACAGTTTTGATGAATGGAATGGATCGATGAGCGACAGACGCCACGAATGGATCAGCAAGAGAGCTTACGCGATTTGGGAAGAACAGGGCCGGCCTGATGGCCGCGGCGATGAGCACTGGCGCCAGGCAGTTGCCGAGCGTGACGCGCTGGAGCGCACCCAGGCCTCCTCCGATGGCCGCGAGGTGCTGGTGAAATTTCGCCCGAAGCCGCAACGGCCCGAAGCGCCATGCGCCGGCTGGTTCAACCGAACAGCAAGCGTCGGCTGAGCCCTTTATCACACCGGAGCGGGCCGCTTTATCCGTACAGGAGCAAGCGGCCCAATCGCGGCGAATCCCGTGGCTTAATCCCCTCGGGATCGAGCGGCTCAGTCGAGACTGAGCCGGAAGCGCGCCTGAAAATCTCCCTGCCACCACATCGGGAAATTGGTTCCCCATTTATTGTTGTGCAGATTGAAGCGGATGCCGGCGGTAAAATCCGGCAGCGTCCTGCAAAACGTCATGAAATCCGAGCTTTGCGGCGCAACCAGCGGCGCATCGAAGGTTTCGATCGTCAGCGGGCCATCGGCAAGATCATCCCGTGCCGCGGTAACCGCCTGCAATTGCCCGCCGCCGCTCGTCGCAATATTCCCCGATCGGTGCCAGAGGCCCATCTTGCGGAAATTCCAATCCCCGGCACCATCAGGCGTGAAGGAAAGGAAGCTTGCCTCCGGCATACGGTTGGCCGGCTTGTCGTGCAATGTCAGACGCAGGTCGAGGCGATCGCCCTCGGCGGTGAAATGCAGCATCACATGCGGCGGCGCGCCGTATGTCTGCACGGCCTCGACCGGCATCGACAGAAGAATGCCCGCCCCATCAGTCGCTTCCAGCTTCGGCAGAAAGACCTTCGAAAGTGCTGCCCCCGACCGGGCAAGCCCCGGCTTGTCGTGGTCGAGCACCGCCCATTCCTGGCGATGGGTCAGGTAGGTCTCCATGTGCCTGATAACGTCGCCGGCATCGTAGCTCTCATATCGATAGGCGATCAGCGATCCGTCGCGGCCGGAGATCGTCCGGCCGGAGGGCGAGGTGATTTCGGCCACATCGCCGCTCGCACCGTCGAGCGCGATCGACCAGCCACCGGTCTGCAGGCGGAGCTTCCGTCCGCCGCCCTCGATCACCGCAGGCGTGGCGAATTCCGCAAGCACCGCCTGGGCCGCCCTCCGGTCCGTCTCGTCGAGTTCCGAGACCGCCTGGTCGAGATAGGCGCGCTGCTCGTCCCATGAGGCTTCGGTATAGGCGAAGCGGTAATCGGATCGGCGCGCGGCCTCGAAATCGGCCCGCGACCATGCCTTGTCGTCGCGCAGATAGGATTTGATATCGACGCCGCAGGTATGCTCGGCCACCATCGCCAGTCCGCGCCCGAAGGCGAGACGCCGCGCGTCGAGCCCATCCGCCGCGAAGCGGTCGTGGAGCCGCTGCAGCGCGAGGAACCGCGCCGTCTTCACCGGATCGCTGCCGCTGCCATGGATCCAGCTGTCGCCGAGTTCCAGCTCGATGACAGGGAAACGCTGACGCTCGCTCCAGAGAATGGCGCCGTAATCCTCGAGCGTCGCCGCACGGATGATCGCATCCGGCTCACGGGCGCGTAATTCGCGATAGGCCTCGGCCGTCTGCGGCACGCTCTGCGGCCCCATATTGTCGTTGGTATGGGCAAAGCTCAGCCCGTCTTCGAAACCGTCGGGGAAACAGGTCTCGCCATAGGAGCGCTGGTACATGACGACCACCTCCTCGCCGCCGGGCGCCCGCCAGCGGAAGATGTCGGGCACATCGGGCGGCGGTGAGGCCGTATTGACGCCGAGATGCAGGAAGCGGATGCCCGCCTCGGAAAGCAGCGGCACCATGCCGAGCGTATGGCCGGGCACATCGGTCATCTTCGCCGCGATCGTCGTCTTGCCGAAGCGCCGGTCGAGCTCCTGCGAATAGGAAAGCCCGGCCCGGAAAAGGTCGGGCGACATCAGCTCCGTATGCGTGGTGAACGGCAGGCCATGCCAGCGGATCAGCCCGCGCTCGATCGCCTGCTCCAGCGCTGCCACCTCTCCCGCCGAGCGCGAATTCAGATGGTCCCAGATCAGCCAGGCGCCCGTCGTCCAGATGAATTTCGGCTCGTCGGGATTTTCGGCATGAAAATGCTTGGCCGTCTCGATCGCCTGCGGAATGAAGCGCTCGTGATATTGCCGGCGGACTTTCTCGGCATGGTCGGTAAAGCCGATATCGAGATGGGTCTTGAAGACCAGATGCACGCGCTTTTCAGTCATTCCATTCCACTACATCGGTGACGACATCCGAAACATTCTGCAGCCAGCCCGGTAAGGGGCCAGGCTGAGTGTAACCGTTTCCACAAACACCAATGCTCCTGCCGCAAACGCTAGGTCAACCGTTTTGGCACAAATCGACGAAATGATCCGGCTTTCTTAACCATAAACCCAGAACGTCGTCGCTCGATGCTTTCGCCCTAAAGTCGAATCGCGACAAGAGTGAAGACGTGTTCATGGTAGCCGAGGAGAAAAGCCTGCGCTGGTGTGCCCCGGCGGGCTGACCATCAGAAGGGGCTGTTTTCCTGGCAGAGCGCCCGGTGGACCTCGGTCCAGAACAGCGCCAGCGGCGTGTCGCCGTTGCGTTCGGCAACGAGGGCGCGGATCAGCGCTTCGGAGCCCGCCATGTCCTGCCAGCTGGATTTCAGGCCCTTGGCGGCCTGTTGGCATTCGGCAATCTCGAATGGTCTCTTGCTGTCCATATGAGGCCTCCTCATGACAGGCGCTAGCAGATGGGACCCGGATTGTCATTCCCCGCATATGTGGGGATGCCTTGTATTTATGACGGTGCTCACGGTAGGATTGAGGGGATTGGGGCAGTGGAAATGATTGAGAACACCTACAGCGAAAAGTTCGAGTCCGCTTTCGAACAGATCAAGGCTGCGGCCAATGTGGATGCCGCCATCCGCATTCTCCAGGCGGAATATGGCCTCGATTTCGTCACCTACCATCTCGCCCAGACGATCGCGGCCAAGATCGATTCGCCCTTCGTACGCACCACCTATCCGGATGCCTGGGTCTCCCGCTACCTCCTGAACAGCTATGTGAAAGTCGATCCGATCGTCAAACAGGGCTTCGAACGTCAGCTGCCCTTCGACTGGAGCGAGGTCGAGCCGACGCCGGAGGCCTATGCCATGCTGGTCGATGCCCAGAAGCACGGTATCGGCGGCAACGGCTACTCCATTCCCGTCGCCGACAAGGCGCAGCGCCGTGCGCTCTTGTCGCTGAATGCCCGCATACCGGCGGAAGAATGGGCCGAACTCGTGCGCCGCTGCCGCAACGAATGGATCGAGATCGCCCATCTCATCCACCGCAAGGCCGTCTATGAGCTGCATGGCGAGAACGATCCCGTGCCGTCATTGTCGCCGCGCGAAATCGAATGTCTGCACTGGACGGCGCTGGGCAAGGACTACAAGGATATTTCGGTGATCCTCGGCATATCGGAGCACACCACACGCGATTATCTGAAGACTGCTCGTTTCAAACTCGGCTGCGCCACGATCTCTGCCGCCGCCTCCCGGGCCGTTCAATTGCGCATCATCAATCCTTAGGTCTTTTGTTGGCGCATGTCGTTGTCGCAAAACCGCGGCACACTTTTGCGCGACATGCTCTGCCCCCCTCATCTGGGGGGGCCCATCTGAGGGAATTTCCGATCCGGCCCGCATGAACCATTCTGCTCTCCACGAACTTGAAAACGCTGGAGGGCAAAATGTTCGTTATCATTCAGGCACATGAGTATCAGAAATACGCTGCCGTACTCGACCAGATGTTTCGCCTGCGCAAGAAGGTCTTCGCCGATACGCTCGGCTGGGACGTTCCCGTCATCGGCCCTTACGAACGCGACAGCTACGATTCGCTCGCCCCCGCCTATCTCGTCTGGTGCAACGACAGCCGCACCCGCCTTTATGGCGGCATGCGCCTGATGCCGACGACAGGCCCGACCCTTCTCTACGACGTCTTCCGCGAAACGTTTCCTGATGCCGCCAATCTTATCGCCCCCGGCATCTGGGAAGGCACGCGCATGTGCATCGACGAAGAGGCGATCGCCAAGGATTTCTCCAATGTCGATGCCGGCCGCGCCTTCTCCATGATGCTGCTTGCGCTTTGCGAATGCGCGCTCGATCACGGCATCCATACGATGATTTCCAACTACGAGCCCTACCTCAAGCGCGTCTACAAGCGTGCCGGCGCCGAAGTGGAAGAACTCGGCCGTGCAGATGGCTACGGCAAATACCCCGTCTGCTGCGGCGCCTTCGAAGTATCGGACCGGGTGCTGCGCAAGATGCGCGCCGCCCTCGGCCTCACCCTACCCCTTTATGTCAGGCACGTGCCGGCCCGCTCGGTCGTGACCCAATTCCTGGAGATGGCAGCATGAACCGCCTCGCTGAAACCGCCACGCAGACCGCAATACAGAAGGATATCGGCGCGCTGGAGCGCCATGTTCTCGCATCTCGCGACATCGCCACGCAGATAGGGGATCCCTTCCTCTCCTATCTCCTTTCGATGGCGCTGTTCACGATCTACGAGAAGAAGGCCCATCACGAGAACGAGGCGCTGAAGAGCAGCTTCAGCTGAGGGTGTGGTTCCCCTCCGCCCCGCCTGAAGACGAGCATGTCTCCCGGCGCCTCGCGCGCAGCCGCAAAAACCGTCCCCGTTTTGCGGCTGCGCGCCCCTGTCATCTCATCAGGGCATTGCCGTTACGTCATCAGGGAATTGATGGTCGAAATCAGCGCGTCGTGCATATAAGGCTTCGGCAGGAAGGCGGTATTGGCGGGCAGCGCCATCGGATCGAGCCGCACCATGCCTGAGGTGATGATGATGCCGATGTTCGGCCGCATCGCCCGCACCCGATTGGCAAGCTGTAGACCGTCCATCGAACCGGCCATATTGACGTCGGTGAACAGGATATCGACATCCTGCCTGCCTTTCAGCACCACCAGAGCCTCGTCGGCATTCGCCGCCTCCAGCGCCACATGACCGACCTCTTCCAGCACATCGAGAATATTGAACCGGATCAGCGGCTCGTCCTCCACGATGAGCACCACGGCACTGTTCGAAGCCACCATCTGCGATCGCCCTCTTCATGCGGAATGTGACTTGAATAAGTGTAGCCCGCGCGAGAAGGTTCCAGTGGCTGCCCACGAAATATGCATCGTCCACAGATGCTTGCGCTCCCCGCTTGTGGCTCCCCCGGATTTGCGTTAGAGCGGAAACCGTGCTGCGGGAACCATTGCCCCGGCATCACGGCGCCGGCCACCGGCGCCAAGGGCCTGTAGCTCAATGGTTAGAGCCGGCGGCTCATAACCGCTTGGTTGGGGGTTCGAGTCCCTCCGGGCCCACCAATTCCTCTTGTCTCAATCTAGCCGGACGCGATTTTCCGGAATTTTGACTGTAGCCGGACGCGAAAAATCGGAAATTTGACACTTTAATCTGGAATTTTGAACCTGATTAGCAGCTCGTTCAAAGTCAGTTTGAAAGAATGCCGACCGTCTTACCTGTGACGCAACAAGCGATAGCCAAATAGCTGTTGGTAACATCATCGAGCGGCAACTGATGAGCTGACCTATTTTTTTAGATTGAGTACATCCTCGATACTTTTCGCGTCCTTCGCCGTCTCCTGACGCGCCTCCCACTCGTCTAGACGACGATGTTTGCGATTGGCTTTCCAATATAGCCAGTCCTTCATACGCTCCGCGATTTCGCCCACATAAAGATGGTTCGACTTAAGGAAATTCTCGGTGGCTTCAGCGCTCGGAGTATGTCCGATGCCCTTGGAGGCGCCATAGTCGTAAAACTGGCCGGCAGTGGCCTTCACTTTTTCATCCTCGGCGCGGTAAATCGGAGACATGGTCCAGCTCCAATAATCGAAATCGTCGTAGGGGTCGGATAACGATAGAACCTTATCGATGCGGTCCTGCGGCAGTTCAATGACCTTCAAGCCACGCACGATCTCTGCGATTGCTTCGCGCTTTTTTTCGGTTGTAGTCCACTCATTCGGTTGTCACCTGCTATCTGCTGAACACTACGAGCAGCGAAAACCTCAGCAAAGTCTTGAAGCTGCTTTACGGTAGCCCGAGCCTCTTCCAATTGTTTTTCAAGTTTTGCTGCCAGGCCTGTCGGACCAAATGTCAGGTCTCGGATATCATCTAAGCGCGTAGCTAGGACGGCGAAAACTAGCACGAACGCCACAGATATGAAGCGAACTTGTTCTGCGCCAATGAGGACTAAATAAAGGAAAACAAAGAAAAGGATCACAGACGCAATCAGTGCACCAATGCGCATTATTTCCCCTCGCTATCGGCAGCCCACTTTTCCGATGACGCTGCGACGATCTTTTATCGCTCACTTATGATCAGCTCCCTAGCCGGCACACCTTCACCGCCAGCGACGGAATAAGTCAATTGTACCTCTCTTATTCTGAGCGCTGAAAAGACTCGCACACCTCAGGGCGATCATTAAGCGAGAGAATAAATTTTCCTTTGAGAAGCCATAAACGCTCTTCCATTAAGGCGAACTGGTCTCTGGCGAACAAGCTCCTTCCATAGTCACTCTCGTTTTCCGAAATAGGGATGGTCTAGGTAGAAAAGTGTCCCTTGCCGATCTTAGCGGTCGATAAACTTCAACCAGTCCAGGTTCTCGATGCCGCCCCCCGTCAGGCGCTCCGATTGTCCGAGCGCAATAGCTCAGATTTCCCGGGCGGCTCTTCTAATAAGATAGGTCCGGCGCAGAAGCCGAATTTCCCTGTCGCAGGTTGTTCTCCCTATAAACTTAAGCTCTCTACTGGTTGGAAGGACTTGCGACAGGACTTCTGCCTTGTTTTCCAAAGCCCTGTTAGTTGCCGCTTGCTGTTCTTTTGCCGTGGAACCCAAGCGTTTCAATGCGACCTGACCCGGTGCGCGGATATGACATCCGCGCCTCAAGGCGCCAACGACATCTGTAGGCGTGGCCGGGGCAAGCTTGATCGTGGCAGCGATCGCTGGCGAACGGGTTTTCAGCCAATAACAAAATCTTGATCGACAACGACAGTTATCGGGATGCCTGATCGGCCCTACTTGCCAGAATTATTCAAACACTTTGGACAGTGGAGTGGGGAGATGCTTCAAACTCGCAAACTATCGGGGGCCATGACAGCCATCTTCGTCATTGCCATGTCGGCATCGGCCTGCACCACGAGCTCAAACGACTCGGTGCAGACGGGTTCGGTCGGCTATACCGCGCAGAGCGCTGACTTTGCCCTTCGGCCTGCCTGCCGCGATGGATTCGGCAACGATCGTCCGTGCAGCTATTAGCGCTGGAAAATTAGAAGTCTGATTGCTGCGGTAGTTCGCCTCCGGCGATGGCCAGGATCACACGACTTCGTCCGGCGGCATCATGCCCGATTGGCGCACATTTCTAATAGCTACAAGAACGCCCATCGCTCGGCCTGAACCCACCTCCACACGCCGGATTGAGCGGCTGACGCTCATAATAACCGCCGCCGATCGACGACGTCTGGTCGACGCTTCCGGACGAAGTGCAGCCCGAAATGATCGTGGCAAGGCTGATCAGCGTTCCGGTCGCGATAACTGCGAAAAATCGGTTCATCTGAGCTTCTCCTTCGGGGGGCATGGCTTTACCCCAAGCGGGCAATCTACCACCCACGGCGAATACCGACGAGGATTTATAGCGGCCGGCCGCCCTCGGCGGCCCGTTCTAACGTCAATGTGATCATCTTTTAGGCCAGCCCCTGCCCCAGCTATGCACTGTCGCATAACTGTCATGCTAAATTGCCCATTGTTACGGCAGCCTGGGCAAAATATATGCTGCCGGCTAACAAAAAAAAGAATGAGTGAACTGCCATGAGTGCCATACAGAAACTTTTCAACCGCAATCTCCTCACCCGCTTCGTCGCTGGTCTCGGTGCGGTTCCCCAGCGCATTCGCGACGCACGCGAAGAGCGCAAGCCCGCTATCCATCCATCCTTCATGGACGATTTCGGCGCCTAGCAGGACAATTGGCGAGTCAACAGACTCGTCTGCCCCGCGATTACGTCCTCCAATGTCATTTCAGTTGATATCTGATGGGAAGCCGCCAGCGGCTTCTGATCAGGTTGCGGCGGAAAATTCCTTCCGGAACCAGATCCGGTCAACGGGCCGGCCTCCGGCATGCCCGCTGATCCTGCCGAATTCGACATATCCGAGCTTCGGGTAAAAGTCCGGCGCCTGGATCGAGAGTGTGTCGACGCAGGCCATGACGGCGGCGCGGCGGCGCCCTTCTTCTTCCGCCGCCGCCATCAGTTTCCGGCCGATGCCGCTCAGGCGCAGTGATTTTGCAACCCACAGATTGCCGATGAAAAGAACCGAGAAGGAAACGGACGCCGTTATTCCGGCGATAAGCCTTCCGTTTTCCCGCCAGACGATGGCGAAGGCCTCGCGTCTGATCTCAGCGCTCTCGTTGAAGGCGTTCAAGCCGTCGGAAATCGCGGTGGCGATCTCGGGCGGGACGGGATCGAGCGTTTCTAACATTGCTTCCTCGTCGTCGATGACCTCCATATGATAACGAGCCGTCGGTTCCGGTCCAGCCGTTTCGGCTTTCAAAGGGCGGCGGACGCCCTCCCGGTTCAGCCCCAACGCATGCACCCCGCAGATTTTTCTCTCGCTACGCATGCGCCTGTCTTTTCCGCCGTAATAGCTTCACAATCAACCGACAGAAAGCTGTTCCGGGAAACGACAACCAAGGAATGAAAACATGGCGCCGATCTATACCAAAACTGTCCTGATGACCGCCCTTCTGGCGCTGTCGCTCGCCGCCGCAGCGCCAGCCTTCGCGCAGGAGGCAAAGCCGCGCGAGCCGGTGATTTCGGTGACCGGCGATGGCGAATCCTCCGTCGCTCCCGATATGGCCATCGTCAATCTCGCCGTCGTCAAGCAGGCGAAAACCGCCCGCGAAGCGCTCGACGAGAATAACAAGGCAATGAACGACGTGCTTGCCGCGCTGAAGAGCGGCGGTATTGCCGAGCGCGACCTGCAGACCTCCGGCTTTTCCATCCAGCCGCAATACAATTATCCGCAGCCGGTCGACGGCCAGCAGCAGCAGCCGCAGCTAATCGGCTACCAGACCATCAATTCGGTCACCGTCAGGCTGCGCGATCTCGCCAAGCTCGGCGCGGTGATCGACCAGTCCGTCACCCTCGGCATCAACCAGGGCGGCGAAATCCAGTTCACCAACGACAAGCCGGACGCCGCGATCGAAGCGGCACGCAAGGCCGCGGTCGCCGATGCCGTCAAGAGGGCGAAGACGCTGAGCGAAGCCGCCGGCGTCAAGCTCGGCCGCATTCTTGAGATCAACGAGAACGTGCCGCGCGCGATGCCGCAGCCGGTCTATCGCGCCACGATGATGAAGGAGGCCTCCGACGCCGCCGTTCCCGTCCAGGGCGGCGAGAACAATTACAATGTCAGCGTCACCGTGACCTTCGCGATCGAGCAATAAACTGCAGCGCCGCGCGTCTTTTCAGATGCGCGGCGCTCAAACTGCTCACAGCGTCTACCGACTTCCTGCGGATTGAGACACGAGCAAAAGTTCAGTGTTGCGACATCTCGGTTCTGGAGATCGGCGAGACCAGCCCCTCATCCGGCTGCCGCCACCTTCTCCCCGCAAACGGGGCGAAGGAACCATGCCGCACCCTCTACGTTCCACACCAGCCCCTCGCGGGGCACGTCCCCTCGCCCCGTTTTTACGGGGAGAGGGTTAGGGTGAGGGGCAGCCATTGGCGCCAACCGGCCGTGGCACGGGACCCACGATGATGCCGGAGGAAAGAGCGCAGTCAGACTGAGCACAAAAAGAAAACCGCCCTTGCCGATCCGGGGAGACTGGCAAAGGCGGTTCTTGGCCGCCGCATCGGGGAGACGGGGCGGCGTATTCTTCTAACGATCAGCGGCGGCGCAGGGCGGGGCAACCGCGCACATTGCCGAAGCTCATTTCATCAGGGCCGCGACGCGTCCAGCCCTGGACGATCACGCGGCGCGGGGTGATGTCGACGACGCGGGCGCGACGAAAGCCGTAATCCCGGGCGAGGTTTTCGGCAAGCTGCGGATTGCAGCCGCGCGACGGCCGGCCGTAGCCCGGTCCCGGAGGCGGGCGGCGGTAATCCTGCGGCGGACCACGGTCCGGCTCGCCAATAATGATATTCAACTGGGCGGCGGCCGGGGCCACCGTACCGGCCAGGGTGCCGGCTGTCAGCATGACGGCAAGACCCGCCTTTGCCAGAAACTGCATCATCGAAAAACCTTTTCGTTTGAAAGTCGGGCCGGTCGAGCCGCCCTCCCCATTAATCCGCATGACGCCGAAGCATCATTTGGGAATCACTCATACAGGTCAGAGAAGAGACGGCTGAAAGTGTCAGCGTCAAGGCAAAAACAGACCGGAAGCGCCGCTTCGGCGCCTCCGGCTGCAGTCCTCAGCGCCGGATCAGCGGGCAGCCGCGGACATTCGCGAAGGTGATCCTGTCCCAGCCGCGACGGTCACGCCCAGCAACGACGACGACCCGCGGCGACATGCGGGTGATATGGGCTCTCCGCAGGCCGAAATCACGCGCCTTGCGCACCGCGTGCATCGGCGAGCAGCCGCGGATCGGACGATGATATTGCGCCTCGACGACCAAATTCGTCTGCGGCCCTGCGGCTGCCGCCGTGGAAACAGTGGCCGGAATAGTGCAGAGGGCGAGCAGAGCGGCAAGCGAAGCCTTGGTCAGGAAATGCGTCATGGGGTGTCTCCGTCGATTGAATTCCAAGCTCTCCCTTCAGGGATTGTCTCGACAGTAAACGTTGCAAAATGAATGGTGTTCGAACCGGGCATTCAGTTTGCATTCACAAGAATTAAGCCGGTTTCAGGTGCTGAGATGCAGCACGATTTCGCGCCGGTGCGGCCGGTCTCGATGTTCGAAAAGATAAAGGCCTTGCCAGGTGCCGAGCATCAACCGCCCATCGGCAACGGGAATGCCAATCGAGACCTGCGTCAGCGCTGCCTTGATATGCGCCGGCATGTCGTCCGGCCCCTCGGCTCTGTGCACGATCCAGCCCATGTCGGGATCGGAGGCCGGCGGCACGAGGCGGCGGAAGAAGGCGAGGAGATCGGTGCGCACATCGGGATCGGCATTTTCCTGGATCAGCAGCGAGCAGGAGGTGTGGCGCACGAAGACCGTGAGAAGCCCCTCCTCCCGCCCCGACGCGCTGACGAAGGCCTCCGCCTGGTGGGTGAACTCGTAAAGGCCCTGTCCGCGTGTGGACAAGGTGAGGATTGTCTGGGGCAAGGCGCTCTCCCGCTTCGAGATGACATTCTCGCGAGTTGGCGCGCTGCGGCCGCAAAGTCAATGATCGCCTCAAGTCACCTTCAGAGCTTGAGCAGCATCTCGAAGCCGCCATAGATCATCCGCTTGCCGTCGAATGGCATCTGCCATTGGTCGCCCTTAAGCCGGGAATCGTCCATCACCTTGGCATTGATATCGTCACGCTCCTGGCGCGAGCCGTATACGATCCAGGAAAACACCACCACCTCGTCCTCCTTCGCCTGCACGGCGCGTGGAAAAGAGGTCAACTCGCCGTAAGGCACGTCGTCGCCGACGCATTCGACATATTCGAGGGCGCCATATTCCTTCCAGATCGAGCCTGCAAAGGTCGAGAATTCCTTGTAGGCCTCGATATTCTCCTTCGGCACCGCCACGATGAAACCATCGACATAGGACATCTCGCTCCTCCTTTGCGTCTCTGCGCCTTGTTATCGCGGAGGAGATAGGACGGCGGCCAGGCAGGTCCAGGGACGAAGCGCTCAACCGCCTTTTCATCTCGGATTTGCGCCGCGGTCGATCGTCCATTCGATTCGTGAGGTTTGACCCCGATCCGGTTTTCCGCTTTACCGGCTTTGCAGAGCAATCCTTCGAGTGAGCATCGGGCGGGACACCATGATTAAAGCGGTCCTTTTTGATCTTGACGAGACCCTCATCGACAAGACCGCTACCGTCCTCACCTTCCTGCCGCTCCAGTATCAGCGATTTCGTCTTGGCGAGCACGGTGTCGAGGAGCAGCGCTACATTGCTGAATTCCTGCGGCTGGAGAAAGCCGGCCTGGTCAGAAAGCGCGATCTTTATCCGCGCCTGGCGGAGACATTCGGTCTTCCAGGCGACCTTGCCGATGCCCTCTTCCACGACTTCGAAACAGTGTATCCCGGCATGGCTGTTCCCATGTCAGGAGCAAAACAGACCATTTCGGCGCTGAAGCAATACGGCGTTCTAATCGGCGTCGTCAGCAATGGCGAAGGCAATGTTCAGCGACCGAAAATCGCGGCGGCCGGACTGGCGGAAGGGCTCGACTTGGTGGTCATTTCAGGAGATATCGGCCTTCGTAAACCGGCACGGGAGATTTTCGAACTGGCTGCTCGCCGTTTCGACCTACCCGTCGACAGCTGTCTCTTCGTCAGCGACAATCCCGAGGCCGATATTCTGGGAGCAGACAGTGCCGGCATGCATGCCGTCTATTTCGGCCCGAAAAACGCCTGGCCCGCTTCGCTGCCCTCGCCGCGGTATCGAATAGAGTTGCTGCCGCAGCTGATAGCCCTTGTCCGCGATCTGAACGCACCCACCGAGGCTTGATAGCGACGAAGCGCGCCCGCTCCTAAGGTGACGCCCATGCATCTGGCTGGGGCCTGATAGCCGCCCCCCGACGCTTTCCGGCTATACCGCTTTAGAAGCTCGCCGTTATCCGTCAGTCCAATCAAGGCCCATTGACCAACTTGAGGATGAGCTGCTGGATATTGCCGCCGTCACCCATTTCGATCTTGTCGAAGTCGCGGCCGCGCTGGCGTTGTCTCTGGGAGATCTCGCCGAGCCGGCGGGTCAGCTCGATCCTGATTTTCTTGCAATCGGGATCGTCGGCAACGGTGAGGCCGATGCTCGTCGCCTCGATCTCCTTGACCATCTCCTTGATGGTCTCGCCATGCACCCGCTCATGCGCCTGCACACCTGATATGAAGGCCTGCCAGCTGCTCTTCACGGCAGCTGGTAGCTCAGCAGCTGGTTTCGGCAGCGTATAGGTGATGATCAGCTTCGGTCGGTTGGTCGTGATCACGCAGGCATTGCCCTGCGGTTCATATTTCCTGGTCCAGGTCAGCTTGAACGTCGTATGCGCGATTGCCCGGCCGAAGCCACCCGCCTTCGGCCCACGCTCGCCGATCGATGCATAGAGCCCGGCCCCCGACGTGCCTGATATCGAATAGGGCCGCACCTCTTCGACCGCCTGCCACTCGGCCAGCGCCACGGCCGGCACCGAGGTGAAAACCGCTGCAAGCACATAGGATAGAAAATTTGTCGTCACGCGCGGCTCCGCCGAATGATGTTTGGGGCGAACCTAACGGGAGCGGTCGCCGCTTTCAACGCGTCATACATGTGCTAACCCTGCAGCGTCTTGACCTTGGTGAGATCCGGGAAGAGCCGCATCCACAGGAGCACGACGACGATCGTGCCGAGCCCGCCGACAACGCCGGTGGCGACGGGCCCGAGGGCTGCCGCCATCATGCCGGATTCGAATTCCCCGAGCTGGTTGGAGGTGCCGATGAACAGCGAGTTGACGGCACTGACACGACCACGCATCTCGTCCGGCGTCAGAAGCTGCACCAGCGAGCTGCGCACGACGACGCTCACCGTATCGGAGGCGCCGACCACGAGCAGCGCTACGACGGAAAGTGCGATATTGGTCGAAAGCGAGAAGACGATGGTGGCGACGCCGAACACCGCGACGGCGGCGAGCATCTTGCGTCCGACATTGCTGCTCAGTGGCCGGCGGGCAAGCACGATCGACATGGCGAGCGCGCCGACCGCCGGAGCCGCGCGGAGAAAACCGAGGCCCCAGGGACCGGCATGCAGGATATCGCTGGCGAACATCGGTAGCAGCGCCGTCGCGCCGCCGAGCAGCACCGCGAAGAGATCGAGCGAGATCGTGCCGAGCATCACCGGCCGGCTGCGGATGAAGGAGACGCCGGCAAAGACCGAGGCGAGCGTCACCGGCTCGCGCTTGGCAGGGCTCCATTGCATGCGAATCGAGATGACGTTGAAGCTTGCAACGGCAAAAAGCAGCGCTGATATGGCAAAAGGCGCGACGGGGTGGAGGCCGTAAAGCAGGCCTCCGAGCGAGGGGCCGATGATCAGCGCCGTCTGCATCATCGAGGTCGAAGTTGCGACTGCCTTCTGCAACATCGAGGCCGGCACGATGTTCGGCAGCAGCGCCGCCATGGTCGGCCGTTCGAAGGCGACGACGGCGCCGAGCACCGTGACGGCAGCAAGGATGCCGGCCGGCGTCAACCATTGCTGCCAGGTGGCGATCGCCAGCACCAGCGCCGTCACCGCCTCGATCACCTGGCAGACAAGTCCGATGCGCCGCCGGTCGAACCGGTCGGCGACATGGCCGACGACGAAGGTCAGCACCGCCATCGGCAGGAACTGGCACAAGCCGACCAGGCCGAGCGCAAAGGCACTGTGCGTCTGGTCGTAGATCATCCACCCCATGGCGATGCCAATGGACTGGAAGGAGAGCGAGGAAAAAACGCGGGAGGCAGCGAAGTTCAGATAGCCGGGGTGGCGAAGAACGCTCCCCGGTCCTTGGGATATGTCCATTGCGATGTCACCGGCCGGCTACGGTCGCGCCAGCCTTTATAGGAGTGTTAAGAAGGTCGAGGCGGTGTTCTGCCCGAATGGTCGAATTGTCAATCGCAATGAAGCACCGTCACCGGATTGTGTGATACCTCGGTCTTAGCGCGGCTCCCTGAAGATGCTGAGATAGCCAGGATCGAATTCGGCGATCTCCTGCAGGCGTTCCCAGTCGACGATGGTGATCGTCCGGTTCTCCCAGGTGAACACGCCCTCGCGCCTCAGCGCCTGCAAAGTCTTGTTGAGGTGGACGACGGAGACGCCGAGCACGTCGGCCATCTCGATCTGCGTCAACGGAAACTGGAAGCTCGCGCCGCGCGTCCGCTTCACCACCTGCAGCCGCACGAAGAGTTCGCAGACGAGGTGGGCGATATGGGCGCGCTTGGAGCGCCGGCCCATGGCGACGATCCACTCGCGGTGGATGGCGCCATCGACCAGCGTATCGAGCCAGAGCAGCCGGGTCAGGTGCGGCATGCGCTCGGTGATCGCCCTGAGATCGGCGTGATCGGCGAACGCAACGTGACAGGACGACAGCGCGACGATGCCGTGATCCATCTTCTTGATCGGGAAAGCATGCAGATCGACGAAATCGCCGGCGACATGCAGCGCGGTGATCTGGCGGCTGCCATCGGCCATCACCTTATAGCGCGCCGCAAAACCATCGAGCAGCAGCGTGCTGTAGCCCGGTCGACTCCCTTCGGAGACGAGATCCTCCCCGGCAGCAAAATACCTGTCTTTAATGACGATCGCTCTAAGATGGCTTTCCTCTTCCGCCGACAGCACATCGCGGCTGCCAAGATTCAGCAGCAGGGATTCAATCACGGGTTTGCCCGCCGATAGCGCAAGAGTTCCTGATCATTTCGATGCGACCTGTATTTTCTATAAGAATCAATGCCTAGAGCCTTTCCTGGTCAGATTGCAGCATTCTGCCGGAGCAGGTTTTCGTCAGGGCAGAGGCGATTGGCGACGGGCATACCCCTTGGTACGTCCGAGCCGGGCATCTTTGCCCTGGCGTAAAGATGCCCGGCCCTTCGGGTTGGCTGAAACGGGCCGGCTGATCGACCGGCCGGCTTGGCCGTAGAGCCGGGCTACGACGCGCGCCGGCCGGTCGACCATCCGACTCCGTTTGAGCCAACAGAATGCTGCAATCTGACCAGGAAAGGCTCTAGCCTCGGGAACAATTGTCTTCATCTGTGATTTCTCCTATGACGCGCAGGAAAGACCATGGCTCGCTACTATTTCGATCTACACAACGGGGAAGGTCCAACGCGCGACGAGCACGGCACCGAGCTCAAATCTCGTGAAGACATTCCGAAAGAGCTGACCCGCATCCTGCTGGATGTGGCCCGCGACGAATTGCCGGCGGGTGATCGCATGACCATCGCCATCACCGTTCGCAACGAAAGCGGCGATCCGGTCACGGTTGCCAGCCTCATCTTCAACAATGAATGGCTCGACGTCTTACGATAGCGGCTGCCGTTTAACGGCTACCGGCGGTCACTCCTACGCATCAATCCGACTCGGTCGATTGGCGCGACGCTAAGACCCGCCTTCATAGCCGGCAATTAAATTTGACATAGTCTTTTGATTGCTTTGGGCGCGATCGACAGCGATTCACAGGCCGGCATCCTTATCGCGGCTATTTCGCGATTTCTTCGAGAATGAGCCGGATTTCCGCAAGCGGCTTACGGCTTTCATCGAAGAGTTCCACCGACATCATATTCAGAGGTGCAGCCGGCAGGCCTTCGGTGGCCATCTCCGCCAATACCCGCCGCGCCTCCGCTTTCGCAGCTTCAATGGATTCGAAATCATATGCCGTCTCGGTCGTCCCGGCGCCATCGCGATCGAAAAGTTGAAAGTAGAATTTCGGCACGGCATATCCCCCGCTAGATGAACCTAACGGTCCGGCGGACAACATGTTCCGCCGGAAAGGGTTTTCAATGTCATGCGCCGCGTCAGAAGGCGCCGGCTTCCGGAGAGGCCATTTCCTCGATACCGTCGACGCGGTCGGGATAGAAGGCGAGATGATCCTTGATGCTGCTGACCGCGGCATTCGGCGCCTCGTAGGTCCAGACGGCATTCTTCGAGCGCTCTCCGCCCGGTATGATGCTGTAATAGGAGGCGTCACCCTTATAGGGGCAATGGCTGCTATGGTCGGTGCGCTGAAGCAGCGACATGTCCACATCCCTGCGCGGAATATATTGCACCGGCGGATAGGAGGCCTCGCATAGCGTCAGTGCATCGCGCGTATCGGCAATCGTCTTGCCGCCGAGCGTGACGACGACGCGGGAAGGATTGTGCTCGACGGTGATCGGATGATCCGGCCCCGGAATCTTGATCGACTTATCTGACATCGGGTTCGTCTCCAGAAGCTATCGATCGCATAGAGATAGGGCGGGCATGCGGCCGGCCCAAGGCCCCGAACGCAGCTTTCCCTGAAACGCTGCGCCCTTAGAATTCGAAACGCGGCGATACAAAGCTCAGCATCGCCGTTTTCGGCGTCGCCGGCCAGTGCCGTGCAAGCGCATCCGCAGCTGTTTCGACCAGCCTGGCGATGTCATCGCCGGCGGAGACGTGCAGGGCCTCGGCAACTATCAGCACCGAACGCGTCGTCGCCCGCACCGCCGACAGCCCGCTCTGCCGGTTCGTCCAGCGCCGCGCATGCGCCCTGTCCTCACTGTCTGCAAAGATCACCTCGTTCGCCTCCGGATGTTCGCTCTCTCCGCCGAAGGTCAGATAGGTCTCGTCACCCTTGGCTCGCCGGACTTCGAGATCGCCAGCGATCTTTTCAGTGTCGAAGACGGCGATCGGAATGGCAAAGGCGAGCGAAATCGCATTGCAGAGATCGATCAGCGGATGCAGGCGCGGCAGCGCATGTTCCTGGCGGAAGCGGCGCAGCAGCGCCTCGGAAGCGCAGCGATATTGCGTCGGCTTCAGCCCCATGCGGGAAAAGCCGCGCCGCCAGGCCTGGATTTCGGGGAATTCGCCTTCCTGAGCTTTGGCCAGCCGCGCCTCGGCGATCGCGCTGAAGCTTGCGATCGCCGCCTCGACATCGGCATCTGCATGGATCCCTCCCGCATGGAGCGCGCCGGCGCGAAGCTCCGGAAAGGCCTGCCACATGGCATCGGAATGGCTGAACTGCATGGTCTATCTCCCTCCGGCAAGTTTCACTGTACGGCTCCCGGCAAAGGCAAGCCCGAGCACGGCCGCAAGCACGCAGCCGATGCCGGCGATCTGGCTGAGCCCGACCGGCTCGCCAAGAATGATGAAGGCAAGCATGACGGCGGAAACCGGCGCCAGCGCGGTGAAGAGCGCGGCTTCCGTGCCGCTCACCCTTTCTGCCCCCGCATACCACAGCAGAAATCCGCCGACGGTCGGCACCAGCGCATAATAGACGACGGCGGCGACAGCGCTTGCCGAAATACCATCTGCGAATGGCGCTTCGAAAATGGCCGGAATGGCGGCGACGATGAAACCGATGCCGGCCATCAGCGTCGACAGGGCAAGCGGCGCAATCTCCGTCTTCAGTCTTTTGTTCAGCAGGATGAACAACCCCTCGCAGACGACGGCCAGGAAGATCAACGCATTGCCAGTCAATGATCCGCCTGCCGCATCCGGCGTGAAGGCGATCGACAGCACGCCTGATGTTGCAAGCGCCACCGCAAGAAGCAGGGCACGCTGCGGCCGTTCGCGAAGCAGCAGGATGGAGATCGCGGCCGAAACCACCGGCAGCGTGCCGATGATGACGCCGGCATCGGCCGCCGAGGTCAGGCTGAGGCCGGAGATCAGCAGCGTCGTATAACCGACGCTGCCGGCCCCGGCCTGAATGACAAGGATGAGGCGGTCATGCCGGGAAAACCTCGGCAGCCGCGCGCCGGTCGCCCACATCAGCAGGAGAAGGACAGGAAAGGCGATGGCGAAGCGCAATGCGGTGGCGCCGAACGGCGGCAGACCCGAAGCGATGAGTTTGCTGGCGACGACCGTGCTTCCTACAGTCAGCATCGCCAGCGCCAGATAGACATAACCTTGAACCTGCCTCGACATTCAGCGTCTCCTGTTGGATACGCCGAGAAAACAGCAGAAGCCTGTCGGGGTCTTGAACGAAATTGCAGGTGCAAAGCAGGCGCTCAGAGAAAGGCGCCGGCATAGAGACGCGGAGACAGACCGTATTTGCGCACGAAGACGCGCGTCATGTGGCTCTGGTCGGCAAAGCCGCTGGCAAAGGCCGCTTCCGCAAGCGGCATGCCCTGAGCGATCAGCCGGCGGGCGATATGGATGCGTGCCTGGACGAGATAGGCATGCGGCGTCAGGCCGGTCGCCTTGGCAAAACCGCGCAGCACCTGGAAGCGGCTAAGTCCGCTTTCCCTGGAGAGGTCGGCGAGCGAGACGGCGGCAAGCGGGTCGTCGTCGATCAGATCTCGGGCTGCGCGGATCGACGCCGGCACCAGTGGCCGCCCTTCGGTACCAGAGCGCTCCCGCATGACATCGGCGACGAGTTGCAGAAGCAGTTCCTCATGCAGCAACTCGTCCGCCGCTCCATCGCCGGTCACCGCGCCGAACAGCGTTTCGAAGCGAGCGGCGATCTCCGCATTGCGGATGACGGGATGCGGAATTTCCGATCGCCCTGCCCCGCTTTCGCTGATCTCTTGCGACAGACCGCTGACGATGGCGGGATCGAAATAGAGGATGCGCCACGACCGGCCCTCACCGATCGGCGCGCCGTCATGCACTTCGTTCGGATTGACCGTGATGATGTCGCCGGCCTCAGCCTCCACCATGCCGCGGCCGCTAAGCGACGACTGCGCCCCAGCGGACATCAGGCCGATGCCGAACTGCTCGTGCGTATGGCGCGCAAAGCTGTGATGCGTCTCCGCCTCCACCGCTTCGACGCCTGATAGCGCCGAGCGCAACATCCTGAACTGGTTTTTCGCCATAGTCTGCCCGCAGGTCCGATCCCGGCCACTCTGCCAGCCACAGTGAGATGACGCAATCATTGCGGCTAGGATGTATGCCTAGAAGAATTCGTCGAGCAGCTGATAATAATCGAGCCTCGCTGGATCTGGAGCCGTCAATCCGTAGCGATCAAGGAAGGGCTGCACCAGCGCCTCGCCGAAATTGTGGGCGATGCTGCGGCAGGCGAGCGCGATAACCTGATAGCGGTCGGCGACGCCGAGACGGCTGCAGTCGATATAACCGGAGAACCCGTCTTCCGACGCGATGAAATTCGGCAGGCAGGCATCACCATGGGTAACGACGAGATCCGCGCCGTCCGGCCTCTTGCTCTCGAGTTCGGCAAACAAGGCTTCGGCACTCTTTCCAAGCCGCGTCTCATCGAAATCGGTCTCGTCGACGATACCGGCCTGCATCCGTGCTTTTGCGGCCGCGATACGCGCCTCCAGCCGATGGTCGAAGGGGCAGGATGCGATCGGCAGACGATGCAGGTCAAGAAGTGCTGCAGCCAGCAGCTCGACCCGCCCAAGCGGCGTCAGCACTGATGCACTGGCGAGATCACTCCCTGATAGCGCGTTGATCAGCAACCGGTTGCGCACACCGTCGCTGTCCTCAGCAATGATATCGGGACAGGGCAGACCGGAAGCCTTGACCCAGCGAAGCCTGAGGGCTTCGTCGGCGAGTTCGCCAAAAGGACCGACCTCTTCGACCTTCAGATAAAGCGTCGGCAATCCGAGAGCTTCCAACCGGAAGACACTCGCGGCGGAACGGCCGAGCGCATCGCGTTCGAACCGGTAACCGGCCAGACGGGCATCAAGCGCGCTCGCCGACCCCGGTTGATCCTCTTGGAAAATCGACATGATATCTAGGCCATTGATGCTGGCGCATTATCCCGACAAGGCGGGACAACGTAAGTGGCGCGATCGGTCAGCACACATTGGCTGACTGAACAGTCCTCGGGAACCTCAATGAACGGTTTCGGCGGGTGCGGCTTCGAGAAGGATTTCAAGAGCCTCTTCCAGAGCGGCCACCAGAATATCGGTAAGCTCGTCGCCCTTGTTTTCCAGGAACAGCGCATTGACGGCTTCGTCCTGACGCTCAAAAAACTGCTCGATCTCGTTCGACATATCATTGTCCTCTTCTTCACCGGATCATCACGGCCATGGGAAGAAGCTAGGTAGGGTTGCTTGCGCGTGGCTGTTGCCGGTGAGACGCAATCCAGGATCACGAGGACTAGTCACGAATTTCATATTTCGCATACTGACTGCGGGGGATCAATCCACCAACTTCGTGGGCAAATGACACGACTTTCGTCGCTTCCTCATCCACCTCGCAACGGAAACGAACCTGGTACCAGCCCTTGACTGTGCCAAAGGCGGCATCTCTTACATCAAGGATGGTACCGGTCCGCAATCCAAAACTAGGCAATGCGGACGGGAAATAAGGCGGCGAACCGTGAACGAGTTGGCCCTGAAGCTCGGTGGTGCAAAGCGTGGCCACTCGCTCTTTGCGCGGTAGACCACTGACCGCAGTTTGCGCAAACAAACTGCCATCTTCCGTCCGTGAAAACAGAGTTTTTGCCTTGGGCAGATCGTCCTTAGGTATCACTTTCGGTTTCTCAGCCGTCTGCTGCTCCGGCGACTTGGCCTCCTCGATGCTTGTATTGGCTTCGCCAGAGACGTCTGTCGGTGGCCCATTTCGCTCTGGGGAAACGTCAGTCGTCGCGACCTCAGGAAGCTTCACGTCGTCCGGCACCGGTTTCGACGGAGGCTCCTCAATTTTTGGTTTTTCTGCAGCAGTCTTTGTCGGCATCTGCGCCGGTTCGGCATCGTGCTGCGGCGGAGTTGTTGCGGGTTTGGTTTCGCCCTGAGGAGAATTTCCCGCCAACGACTTTTCGGGGCCGCTATTCCTGTCGCCAAATTCGATGACAGGGCTCAGAGTCGGCATAGGCCTCGGCTTAGCTTGCTCGGGAGTCTTGCTGGCCGGCGGAGGCGGAGGTGGCGGCGGTGGCGGAGGCGGTGGTTCCTTCTTGGCCTCTTCCGGCGGCTTCGGCTCCGGCGGCTTTTCCTCGGGCTTGGGCTCCGGCTTTTTCTCCTCCGGCGGCGGGACGAGTTCCACCTTCACGCTCTCGTCTTCGGGAGGTTTCGGCTCGATCTTCGGCAGCCCGAAAATGAGAAGAGCAATGATAGGAATATGGGCAGCAACGGACACGACAACGCCCCAGCGGATTTCAGGCCGCTGCTTTCCCGTTTCGTGCTGCGCTTCCGCTGGTTCTACGTCTACTTCTGTCACAGCAGCGATGTGGCCTCTAAAGCCGGCAGCATCAAGCCACAAAAGAAAAAAACCGCGTGATCGCAGCAGCGATGAAGGTTATTGGTCGGCGGCTCCATCGTCGGCCACCAGATTGTGCTCTTGCCATTCACCTTGCGGAATGGCATCGCCGACGAGGAAGGCGAAGGACACGATCTTGCCGGAGCCGGCATCGAGCTCGCATTTGAATTGGATGTTGTACCACTTGCGTTTGCTGCGGAAGGCGCCGCCCTTCACCTCGACGCTGTTGCCACTGACCTTCTCCGCCGCCATGGCATAGGGCGCAAGCGTATCGGGCGCCATGACCGGCTGCGCCCGGCGGACCTGCTCCAGCGCCTCGAGATCACAGAGCTGCAGATTGCGCTCGCTGCCGGCAAGGCCACGCAGCGCCTCGCGGGCGCGGCGGCTGCGTGGATCGGCAAGGACCTTGTCGGAAAACAGCTGTCTTGCCTCGACGAATTCCGTCGGCTTAGGCGCCGGCGGAGCGATTGGTGCCGCGGGGAGCATTGCCGCGGCAGGCGGATTATTTGCTACCGGCGCCGCCGGCTCGGCTTCGGGTTTAGCCGCCTCAGGCTTTGCCTGTTCCGGCGAAGGCGCCTTGACGGGTTCGGGCATTTTCAGCGATTCCACGGCCTGCGGGACGATCTCCACCGAGAGACCATCATCCGGCAATGGCAACGGCGGTTCGGCCTTCGGCAACAGCAACAGAAGGAGCAGGATCGCGATGGCATGCAGCGCGAACGACGCCGCAGCGCCCCGCTGGATCCCGTCATCCCATTTGCCCGCCGCCAGCTCCATCGGTCAGGAAGCGGCTGTCGGACGATCGATGACGATCATGAAACTGAGGAGCGCTTTCATCATGAGCTTGCCGAAAAGTCGGGCCGGAGCCTGCCGCGGAAATTGAAGCACGCAGCGACACTGCCAGCGCAGCGAGTGCTCCGCAACATCTAAGATCGATGATCTCCGGCCCTAGAGCCTTTCCGGGTTAGATTGCAGCATTCTGCCGGAGCAGGTTTTCGTCAGGGCAAAGGCGATTGGCGACGGGCATACCCCAAGGTACGTCCGAGCCGATCGCCTTTGTCCTGGCGGAAAGATGCCGGCCCACCGGCCGCACCGCTTCGCCATGGCGAAGCGATAGGTGCGTCCGGCGATTCTAAGGCTTGCAGATTTGCCAGGCAAATCTGCGGGGGGTTGGCTGAAACGGGCCGGCTGATCGACCGGCCGGCTTGGCCGTAGAGCTTGGCTACGACGCGCGCCGGCCGGTCGACCATCCGACTCCGTTTGAGCCAACAGAATGCTGCAATCTGACCAGGAAAGGCTCTAGCTACCCGAGCGAGCCGATGAGATCCCGATAGGCGGCCTCCGGGAATGCCTTCAGCGTCTCAGTGCGGACATTGCCGCCCATCGCCAGCGAAAGGGTAAAATGCGCCATGACGGCGTCATCAGGCGCCTCGCAGACGGCGACCATGTCATGCCCGCCCATCGTCAGGTAGAATTGGTTGATGGAGCCTCCGACGCTGGTGAGCAATTTCTTCGCGGCATCGAGCCGTTTTGCCGAGTCGCGCACATTGCGGATGCCCTGATCAGTCCAATTGATCAAAAGAATGTAAGTGGTCATGTCGTACCTCCCAGAGCATGACGCCGAAAAGTGTCAGCCGTTTTCGGACGTCATGCTCTATTTCTTTGATGTGGATCCGGATTCAGATTTCAGGCCCGTCAGGCCTGAAATTATCCGGATATAGCGGAGGATTGGTTCAACAGGCGCACATCGGCTCTCGCTCGCGGGTTGCGATCGATGCCTTCCCCCGTGACCGGATTATAGCCTTGTCACCACGAAGGGACAAGAAAGACACCTGGGATCATTGGTATTAATCAGGAAAAGCAAAAGCCGGGCGCGAAGCCCGGCTTTTCCAATCAGAACGACGTGGCCGAAGCCTTAGCTGTCGAGGAAGCTTCTCAGCTTTCTGGAGCGGCTCGGATGCTTCAGCTTGCGCAGCGCCTTCGCCTCGATCTGGCGAATACGTTCGCGGGTGACCGAGAACTGCTGGCCGACTTCTTCGAGCGTGTGGTCGGTGTTCATGCCAATGCCGAAGCGCATGCGCAGAACACGTTCCTCGCGCGGCGTCAGCGAGGCGAGAACGCGGGTCGTCGTCTCGCGCAGGTTCGCCTGGATGGCGGCGTCGATCGGTAGCAGCGCGTTCTTGTCCTCGATGAAATCGCCGAGATGCGAATCCTCTTCGTCGCCCACAGGGGTTTCGAGCGAGATCGGCTCCTTGGCGATCTTCAGGACCTTGCGGACCTTTTCGAGCGGCATGGCCAGCTTTTCGGCCAGCTCTTCCGGCGTCGGCTCGCGGCCGATCTCGTGCAGCATCTGGCGCGATGTGCGGACGATCTTGTTGATCGTCTCGATCATGTGCACCGGAATGCGGATCGTGCGGGCCTGGTCGGCGATCGAACGGGTGATCGCCTGACGGATCCACCATGTCGCATAGGTCGAGAACTTGTAGCCGCGGCGGTATTCGAACTTGTCGACCGCCTTCATCAGGCCGATATTGCCTTCCTGAATGAGGTCGAGGAACTGCAGGCCGCGGTTCGTGTACTTCTTGGCGATGGAGATGACCAGGCGAAGGTTCGCTTCGACCATTTCCTTCTTGGCGATGCGCGCTTCGCGCTCGCCCTTCTGCACCATATGGACGATGCGGCGGAATTCCGAGATCGAGATACCGGTTTCGGTCGCCAGATTCTGGATTTCCTGGCGAATGTCGCGGATCGTCGTGTTTTCGCCCCTGGCGAATTCCTTCCATCCGCGGGCGGCCAGATTGCCGATCGACTTCATCCAGTTCGGATCGAGCTCAGCGCCCTGGTATTGCTCCAGGAAGGAGTCGCGCTTGACGCCGTAGGATTCGGCCAGACGCAGCAGGCGGCCCTCGTTGGAAACGAGGCGCTTGTTGATGTCGTAGAGCTGCTCGACGAGGGCGTCGATGCGGTTCTGGTTCAAGGACAGAGATTTGACGGCCTTGATGAGCTCATCTTTGAGTTCCTTGTAGCGGCGCTCCTGGGCGGTGGACAGCGTGCCGGAAGCCGACAGCCGCTGCTCGACCTGCTGGTCCTGCAGCTTGCGCAGCTTCTTGTAGGTCTCGGCGATCGTATCGAGCGTCTCCATCACCTGCGGGCGAAGCTCGGCTTCCATCGCCGCCAGCGAAAGATTGGATTCGTCCTCGTCCTCTTCCTCCTCCTCGGGAGGCAGGCCTTCGCCGCCGACATCGGTGATGTCGTCGTCGCCGGAGCGGGCGCGACGGGTCTTTTCCTTCTCTTCTGCCAGCTTGCGATCGGCTTCGATCTTCTCCGGGCTCTGGAACTGCGGCGCAGCCTTGGCTTCAGGGCCGGAATAGGTCGTTTCGAGATCGATGATCTCGCGCAGCAGCGTCGTGCCTTCGTTGAGCTCGTCGCGCCAGATGATCAGCGCCTGGAAGGTCAGCGGGCTCTCGCAGAGACCCGCGATCATCGTCTCGCGGCCGGCCTCGATACGCTTGGCGATCGCGATTTCGCCCTCGCGGGAAAGCAGCTCCACCGAGCCCATCTCGCGCAGGTACATGCGAACCGGATCGTCGGTACGGTCGGTCGGTTCTTTTTTCTTGGCAGTCGCCAGCGCCGTGCCGCTCGAAGGCGCCAGTTCGCCGCCTTCGCTCTCCTCGTCGCCGCCGGCGTCGTCGTCATCGCTGCTGCCGGAAGCGCCGGCTTCCTCGGCTTCCTCGTCCTCGATGACGTTGATGCCCATGTCGGACAGCATCGACATCGTGTCTTCGATCTGCTCGGACGTCACTTCTTCGGACGGCAGGACCGCGTTAAGCTCGTCCATGGTCACATAGCCGCGCTTCTTGGCGGCTTTGATCATCTTCTTGACCGCGTCGTCGGAAAGATCGAGAAGAGGGCCGTCGCTTGCGCCGTCGCGTTCGACTTCCGCGTCTTCGTTCTCTTTGACCTTGGTTGCCATTTATATCGTCGCCTTCCTGACGCTATCCAATCTCGCTACGGTGAACGGGCTGTCTCAGGGCCTGACGCGCCGCACGCGCCGCCCTCGAATCACCTTTGCCCACCTAACGGGATGACATTTAAAGCCTGATTAACCACGATTACCGGCACCGGACAGCAAAGCTTTCTTGCTCTTGGATTTCCGGCCATGGTTGCGCGATCCGCCTTGACCCAGTTCACCATTCAACAAGTCGAACGGTGATTCCCACATTTTTTGTTCTCGTCAAGCTTTTCCAGAAAAAAAGCCCACAAAAATACGGAAAAAGCCTTATCCACAGGCTTTGAACCGCGGCAGCGATTGCGAACCCTTATTTAAGATGCGGCGAACAAAAGACAAGGGCAGCAAATATTTTGCCCGCCGTACCGGTTGTTTCCACAATTTTTGCAGTTGTACACACGATATATGCGCGCTTGGCCTGAGGAATAGTGGCTAACGCGCCGCGCCGTCATACGCCTTCACCGTCAGCGCGCCGATATCGACCGCGGGAATGCAGCGCAGATTGATCGAAGCCATGGCCGCACCGTTCGGACCCACGGCCTCGCCGAACGGCGCGATGCCGCAATTGGCGCAGAAGTGATGCTGAATGACATGCCGGTTGAAAGTATAGGTCGAGACATTGTCCTCCGGCGTTTTCAGCACCAGCTTCTCGCGCGGCACGAAGGCGAGAAGTCCGCCCCGCCTGCGGCAAAGCGAACAATTACAGTCGAGCGCCTCGGTGAATTCGCCTTCGACCTCGAAAGCCACGTTGCCGCAATGGCAGCTTCCTTCATAGAGCATGTCGTCTCCTCACATCCAGTCCATCACTACCTTGCCGGAATTGCCCGACCGCATCGCCTCGAAGCCGTCGCGGAAATCGTCGATGCCGATCCGGTGGGTGATGATGGGCGCGAGATCGAGGCCGCCCTGGACGAAGGCGATCATCTTGTACCAGGTCTCGAACATCTCGCGGCCGTAGATGCCCTTGAGATTGAGCATCTTGAAGATCACCTTGTTCCAGTCGATTTCGAAGCCCGCCGGCGCGATGCCGAGGATGGCGATCTTGCCGCCATTGTTCATCTTGTCGATCATGTCGCGGAAGGCAGGTGCGGCCCCCGACATTTCCAGCCCGACGTCGAATCCTTCCGTCATGCCGATCGCCTTCATCACGTCGGCGAGGTTTTCCTTCGATGCGTCGACGACATGATCGATGCCGAGCTTGCGCGCCAGCTCCAGCCGGTGCGGATTGATATCGGTGATGACGACCTTGCGGGCGCCGGATCGCTTGGCGACGAGCGCGCCCATGATGCCGATCGGCCCGGCGCCGGTGACGAGCACGTCCTCGCCGACGAGATCGAAGGAGAGCGCGGTGTGCACGGCATTGCCGAACGGATCGAAGATCGCGGCGATCTCGTCGGAAATATCATCCGGGATCGGCACGACATTGCTTTCGGGAATGCAGACGAATTCGCCGAAGGAGCCCGGGCGGTTGACGCCGACACCGAGCGTGTTGCGGCAGAGATGGCCCCTGCCCGCCCGGCAGTTGCGGCACTTGCCGCAGACGATATGCCCCTCGCCGGAAACCCGCTCGCCGACATGATAGCGGGTGACCGCCGAACCGATCTCGGCGATCTCGCCGGAGAATTCATGGCCGACCACCATCGGTACCGGAATGGTCTTCTGCGCCCACTGATCCCAGTTCCAGATATGGACGTCGGTGCCGCAGATCGCCGATTTCTTCACCCGGATCAGCACGTCGTTCGGCCCGACCTCGGGCACCGGCACATTCTCCATCCAGAGCCCGACTTCCGGTTTCGCTTTGACCAGCGCCTTCATCATGTTCGACATATCTGTATTCCTTGGCTCCGTATCTGTCGCAGCCCCTCATCCGCCTGCCGGCACCTTCTCCCCGCACGCGGGGCGAAGGGATATGCCGCACCGGCTTCCTTCCCCTCAACGCTGCGTTTGGCAGGTCCCCTCTCCCCGCTGGCGGGGAGAGGGTTAGGGTGAGGGGCAAACCCTATTCTCAAATCCCACTCAAATCACACCCAATTCCCGCCCTGCCTCGGCAAAGGCCGCAATTGCCCGCTCCACATCCGCCCGCGAATGCGCCGCCGACATCTGCGTGCGGATGCGGGCCTGGCCTTTCGGCACGACGGGGAAGGAGAAGCCGATCACATAGATCCCCTTCCTCAGCATCAGGCTTGCCATATCCTGGGCGAGCTTGGCGTCACCCAGCATGACGGGGATGATCGGATGGCCCTCGCCGGCAAGCTTGAAGCCGAGCTTGGTCATTTCTGTGCGGAAGAGATCGGCATTGTCGGAAAGCCGTTTGCGCAGGGCATCGCCGTTTTCGATGAGGTCGAACACCTTGAGCGAGGCGGCGGCGATGACGGGCGCCAGCGTGTTCGAGAACAGATAGGGCCGCGAGCGCTGCCGCAGCCATTCGACGACCTCGGCCTTGGCGGAGGTATAGCCGCCCGAGGCGCCGCCGAGCGCCTTGCCGAGCGTGCCGGTGATGATGTCGATCCGGCCCTCGACGCCGCAATATTCCGGCGACCCACGGCCATTCTTGCCGACGAAGCCGACGGCATGGCTGTCATCGACCATGACCATAGCGCCGTATTTCTCGGCGAGATCGCAGACGCCGCCCAAATTGGCGATGATGCCGTCCATCGAGAAGACACCGTCGGTGGCGACCAGCTTGAAGCGGCTGCCTTCGGCCTTTTTCAGTTCCTCTTCGAGCGCTGCCATATCGTTGTTGGCGTAGCGGAAGCGCTTGGCCTTCGAAAGCCTGACGCCGTCGATGATCGAGGCGTGGTTCAGCGCGTCCGAGATGATCGCGTCCTCCTCCGACAGAAGCGTTTCGAACAGGCCGCCATTGGCATCGAAGCAGGAGGAATAGAGGATCGTGTCTTCCATGCCGAGGAAGGAGGAGATGCGCGCTTCGAGCTGCTTATGCTCTTCCTGCGTGCCACAGATAAAGCGCACCGAGGCCATGCCGTAGCCGTATCGGTCGAGCGCCTGCTTGCCGGCCTCGGCCAGTTCCTCGTTGTCGGCAAGGCCGAGATAGTTGTTGGCGCAGAAATTCAGCACCCGCTCGCCGGTGGAAATCGCGATCTCGCCCGCCTGCTTGGAGCTGATGACGCGCTCGGATTTGTAGAGGCCGGCATCCTTCAGCGCTGAGATCTCGTTGCTGAGATGGGAGAGAAATTGCGAGGTCATGGACGGCCTTTCCCAGAGATTTCCGTTTGCCCGCCGGGTTAGCATATTGCCGCCGGCTTGTCTTCTCAGCGCTGAACCGAGATCAGCAGGAACATCGGCCGGTCCAACTCCTCCGCCCAATCCGGATTGTCGTGGAGCTCATCTTCGTTCGGGCTCCATTCCTCGACATGGCGAATGGTAAAACCGGCCGCGATCAAGGTGTTCAGCGTCGTGCCGAGCTTGCGGTGCTGCTTGACGACACCCTTCGCGAGCCAGTCGGTGGTGCGCGGACCTTCGACGGAATAGCGGTCGAGCGGCCAGATGCGCCGCCCCTCGGCATCGGCTGCCCAGGCGGGATTGGTCGGCGCCATGAAGACCGGATGCTCGATGGTGAAGACGAAATGCGATTCCGGCAAAAGCGCGCGATAGACAGTCGCGGCGAGACCGGCGAAATCCTCGATATAATGCAGCGCCAGCGAGCTGTAAGCGAAATCGAAAGAAGCTTGAGCAAGCGTCAGATGCTCGAGATCGGCGATCTCGTAGGTGATCGCTGCTTCAGCCGCATCGGCCCTTGCTCTGGCGATCATCTTTTCCGAGATGTCGAGCGCAAGCACGCTTGCAGCACCTCGAGCCATGGCGAAACGCGAAAACCAGCCGAAACCGCAGCCGAGATCGACGACGCGCTTGCCGGCAAGATCGGGCAGAAGCGCGCGCACCGCCGGCCATTCGGACGCCCCCTCGAGACCATGAACGGAACGCCGCATCTGGCTGTATTCGCCAAAGAATTCCGGTTTGTCGTAGATATTCTGGGCCATCGGCGCTCCTCTCTTGAAGGCAGCAGTACCATGCCTCCTCGCCCGATCTCAAGGATCAGACGGGTCCGCTCAGCCGTTGTCCTGCGCCAGGATGATCTCCAGAAAGGCATCGCCGTAACGTTCGAGCTTCGCCTGCCCGACGCCTGATATGGCGAGCAATTCCTTGCGGCTGCCAGGCCGCTCCGTGGCGAAGGCGATCAGCGTCGTATCGGGGAAGACGACATAGGGCGGCACGCCGAGCGATTTGGCGATCGCCATGCGCTCGGCTCTGAGCGCCTCGAAGAGACTGCCGTCGGCGCCTGATAGTCCCGATTTGCGCTCGCTGCGCTCAGCCTTCTTCGTGCGCCGTTCAGAGGCCGGCCGGTCCTTGCGGAAGAACACCTGCCGCTCGTGCTTGAAGACGGAGCGCGCCTCCGGCTCGAGCTTCAATGCCCCGAAGGCCTCGTGGTCGACGCGGATCAGCCCCATGGCGAGCAACTGGCGGAAGACCGACTGCCAGACGCGCGCTGGAATATCCTTGCCGGCGCCGAAGACCGGCATTTCGGCATGGCCGAAACGTTCGGTCTTTTCGTTGACGTTGCCGAGGAGCACGTCGACGACATGGCCAGCGCCGAAACGCTCGCCGGTGCGGTAGACGGCGGCAAGCGCCTTGATCGCCGCCTCCGTGCCCTCCCAGGTCTCGACCGGCTTCAGGCAGGTGTCGCAATTGCCGCAGTGGCCGGCATGAGCCTCGCCGAAATGGGCAAGGATTGCCTGGCGGCGGCAGGAGGCGGTCTCGCAGATCGCCAGCAATGCGTTGAGCTTGGCGCGCTCGACGCGCTTGATCTCTGGGGCGGCATTGCCCTCGTCGATCATCCGGCCGCGCTGGATGACGTCGGCCATGCCGTAGGCCATCCAGACTTCGGACGGCAGGCCGTCGCGGCCGGCGCGCCCAGTCTCCTGATAATAAGCTTCTACCGAGCCCGGCAGGTCGAGATGGGCGACATAGCGCACGTTCGGTTTGTCGATGCCCATGCCGAAGGCGACTGTGGCGACCAGGCAAAGGTTCTCCTCTTTCAGGAAGGCATCCTGATTGGCGTCACGAACCGCCCTGTCCATGCCGGCATGATAGGCACGCGCGCGGATGCCCTGCCCGTTCAGCCATTCGGCCGTATCTTCGACCTTGGCGCGCGACAGGCAATAGACGATGCCGCTGTCGCCCTTGTGGCCGGACAGGAACCGCAACAGCTGCTGGCGCGGCTGGTCGCGCTCGACGATCTCGTAGGCAATATTCGGTCGGTCGAAACTGGTGGTAAAGATCTCGGCAGTATCGAGCCCCAGCCGCTCGATCATGTCGTCGCGCGTATGCGGATCGGCCGTCGCCGTCAGCGCCACGCGGGGCACACCGGGATATTGCTCGCCGAGCCGGCCGAGTTCGCGATATTCCGGCCGGAAATCATGGCCCCATTGCGAGACGCAATGGGCCTCGTCAATGGCAAACAGGGCGATCTTTTCGTTGGCGATCAGCTCGCGGAAACCATCGGTCAGAATGCGCTCGGGCGTCACGTAGAGAAGGTCGAGCTGGCCTGCCGAAAGCGCGCGTCGAACCTCGACGAACTCCTCGCGCGACAGCGACGAGTTGAGTGCTGCGGCGCGGATGCCGAGCTGCTTCATCGCCTCCACCTGATCGCGCATCAGCGCAATCAGCGGCGAAACGACGATACCGACACCGTCGCGGCAGAGCGCCGGGATCTGGAAGCACAGCGACTTGCCGGCGCCTGTGGGAAAGAGCACGACCGCATCGCCGCCGGAAACCACATGCTCGACCACCTGCTGCTGCTTGCCGCGGAAGGAGGAATAGCCGTAGACCTGCTTGAGGATATCGAGCGGCGAGCGGCCGGAAGAAAACAGCGCGCCGGAAGCGGAAAAGCCCGGTTCGTTTCGTTCGGTCAGCGACATCAGTGGTTCGCCGCCCCTTTGACGCGGCCGGAAAGCACGCCGAAGCCATCGATGATGGCCTCCTGGTTCTCAAGGCGCACCCCTTCGAAATGCACTTCCTGCTGTGCTCGCATCAGCTGAACGATCGCCTCGCCGTCGCCGGCTTCGGTTGCCAGCGCGATCTCGCGCTCGAGTTCGATCTTCTGCCGGCGCAGCGCCTTCGCCCGCTTGTGGGAAGCCAGCGCCTGGCGGTATCCCTCACGCGCATCCTCCATCGCCGCCTCCTCGGTCGCGATCCAGAGCCGGGCATTGCGCACCTGCTGGTCGAGGCTCTTGATCAGCGGGCCGAAGCCTTCGAATTCCAGCCTTTCGGTCAGATATTCGCGCGTCAGATGCGGGCCAGCGACGGCCGCGGCGGCTCCCAGCATCGCCGACCAGAGCCGCTGCAGCTCGCGGCTGTCATATTCGATCGCGGCGATCTCGTCATAATCGTCGATCATCAGCGAGGGGTGATTGACGACGGTCAGCGCCAGCACGCATTCGCGCAGCGCCGTATTGTTCTGGTGGCCGCGCACGGGACCCGAGCGGGCGAGCCTTTCTGAAATGACGCTGGGGCTTTTCGGCCCGGCCTTGCCGGCATTGTCGCGGCCCGTCCGGTAATTGCCATTGCCGTTGAAGCCGCCGCGGCGATCGCCATTGTTGCGGTTCTGGAACTGCGGCTGGAAGAAAATGTTCAGCCGATCGCGAATATCCTGCTGGTAGTGACGGCGGACATTCTCGTCGGCGATTACGGCGACCAGTTGCTTCAGCCGCGCCTCGAGCTCGGCGCGCGCCTCCGGCGTGTCGAACTTGCCGTTGTTGACCTCCCGGCTCCACAGCATCTCGGAGAGCGGCTTTGCCTGGCTCATCACCTTGTCGAAAGGCGCGCGCCCGTCATCGCGCACCAGATCGTCGGGATCCTTGCCGTCGGGCAGAAGCGCGAAGCGAACGGAACGGCCGGGCTTCAGATGCGGCAGCGCCAGTTCGGCGGCGCGATTGGCGGCGCGGATGCCGGCGCCGTCGCCGTCGAAGCAGAGCACCGGCTGCGGCACCATCTTCCAGAGCAGCTCGAGCTGGTTTTCGGTAAGCGCCGTGCCGAGCGGCGCAACGGCATTCTCGATGCCCGCCTGATACAGCGCGATCACGTCCATATAGCCTTCGACGGCGATGATGGTGCCGGTCGCATTGTCGTCCTGAGGATCGCCGCGGCCCGGCCCCTGGATCGCGCGCCGCGCGCGGGCGAAATTGTAAAGGACATTGCCCTTGTGGAAGAGCTCCGTCTCGTTGGAGTTCAGATATTTCGCCGGCGCGTCAGCCGACATGGCGCGGCCGCCGAAAGCGATCACCTTTTCCCGCGACGACAGGATCGGGAACATGATGCGGTCGCGGAAACGATCGTAGGAAACCGGCACGTTTTCATGGACGACCAGACCGCAGGCCTCGATCTGTTCCTTGAGTACACCCTTGCCGGCGAGGAATTCCTTGAGCGCATTGCGGCTGTCGGGCGCAAAGCCGAGACGGAAGGTCTCGATGGTGCGTCCCGTCAATCCGCGGTCGCGCAGATAGGCGCGCGCCCTCGCCCCATTCGCCGTCTGCAGCTGATCCTGGAAAAATTGGGTCGCCATTTCCATGACGTCGATCAGCGAGCCCCGCTCCTTCTCGCGCTTCTCCATCACAGGATCGGCAAGCGGCATCGGCACGCCGGCCATATCGGCGATCTGCTGTACCGCCTCGGGGAAACTCAGACCTTCAAGTTCTGTCAGGAAACGGAAATGGTCTCCTGTCACCCCACAGCCGAAGCAGTGGTAGCGGCCCTTTCGGTCCTCGCAATGGAAGCTCGGCGATTTCTCGCCGTGGAACGGGCAGCAGGCCCAGTAGTCGCCGCGGGACACGTTGGTCTTGCGCTTGTCCCAGCTCACGCGGCGCGCGATCACGTTCGAAATCGGAACGCGGTCGCGAATATCATCGAGAAAGGTGTTGGAAAAGCGCATTTATACCTCTTGGCCAGCTCCCATATAAGCTGCTTTTCCGCTCCATGCCACGAAACTTGTCATGAAAACCCGCTATTCACAGGCTATGAGGCCGTCATCCGCGGCTCCGGTTATCCAATCAACAACGCGTTATCGCCCCCTGCGACAGGGTGCGACATTATTGTCCCTTCAGAGCCGGAATTCCGCCGTCAGAAAAACTTCAGCAAGGGCGACGACATCCAACAGAGGTGAGAAAAAATATTTTGGAAACAATGGATTATTCCCTCAGGTGATTGCGCCTCATCATCCTCCGCACCACCTCCCGAGAGCCCGCCTCGACGCCTCCCAAATCGCCGATTCCGGCAATTATTATTTTTTTGTAATTTGAATAAGCCGCCGCACCGCAATAGGTTCGATCTCAACAAAGCGATCCCCGAGCGAAGCACCATCCCTACCCCCGGCGCCGCTTCGCAAGGGTGCCTTTGCAAATACCCTCCGGCTTGGGCTTCGGCCCTGCGTGCCGGTGGACGCAAAGAGCAAGAAGGCAGGAGCGCCCCCAGCTCCTGCCTTCTTAAATTTTGGCTCTCCTTGCGACAACTCTCCCTTTGAAATTAACCGCTTATTGACAAAACCGTTGACAGGCGGCGCCTGCATGAAAGATGTATGCGCCGAACTCCCTGGACCTCTCCAAATGGCTTTTACCGCGGACAATCTCGCAGCAGACGATCGCTTTCTCGCTGCGATCCTGCATTGCGCCGATCAGATGCTCGCCATCTATCGCGAGAGCCCGCGCATCGCCTCGATCTTCGCCGCGCAGCAGCGCTGGCTGATGGCCCATACCGGCTTCGCGCTCCATTACGGTTATTCCGACGACGGGAAGAGCGGCGGCCTGTATTCCGGCCGCTTCATCGATTTTGCAGTCAGAAACGATATTGCCAGCCGCAACACGGCCGCGGCCTTCATGCAGGAAATGCTGGCCTATCGCTTCCTGCGACCGGTTCCCGGCCCCGACAAGCGCACACGCTATCTGGAGCCTACCGAAATCGCCGAGCAGCATTTCACCCGATGGCTCGTCGCCCATATGATGATCCTCGACAGCCTCGACGGCGGCGAGCGCGCCGATAAGATCACCGCCGACCCCTCGGCGATGATGGCAGCGATCCAGCCGCTGATCGCAAGAGCGATCATCGGGAGTGAAGCGGTGCGCAGCCCGGGCGCCACCTTCAACCTCTTCAACTGGGCGAATTCCGGCGGGCTGGTGATGGACTACCTGATCTCGCGCCTTCCCGAATTTCCAAGGTCAGCCGACCGCGTCGTGCTCGGCCCTCTGTCGCTCAGGGAAATCCGCGAACAGTTCATGATCTCCAACACCCACCTGAAGCGGCTTCTGATGCAGGCAGCGACCATGGGGAGCATCGGCTGGACGGAACCCTCCCGCAAGGGCAACTTCTGGCTTTCGGCCCATTTCATCCGCGAATACTGGAATTATCAAGCGGCGAAATTCGCCATCATTGATGCCGCCGCCGAAGCGGTGCTCGGGCCTGCGGTCCGTGACGAACCGCAGGCAAGGCAAGCTATCTGAGGCTTATCCGTTCAACAGTTCCTTGACGGTCGCCGACGCCTTGGCGAAATCCATCTGGCCGGCATAGCGCTCCTTCAGCGCCGCCATCACCTTGCCCATGTCCTTGGCGCCTGCGGCACCCGTTTCAGTGATGATCGCCGAGACGTTGGCGCGCACTTCGCTGTCCGAAAGCTGCTTCGGCATGAAATCCTGGATGACGATGATTTCGGCGCGCTCCTTGGCCGCAAGCTCCGGGCGGGAATTCTCCTCGTAGATCTTTGCCGATTCGTCACGCTGCTTCACCATTTTGGCGAGGATCTGCAGAATCTCGTCGTCGCTCGCCTGCTCCTTGCCGGTGCCGCGGTTGGCGATATCGCGGTCCTTGACCGCGGCCTGAATCAGCCGGACGGTGGAAAGCCGCTCCGCATTCTTGGCCTTCATCGCCTCTTTCAGCTGGGTGGCGAGTTGATCGCGCAGCATGGTCTTCACTCCTGTTTTGATGCCGCTTCATAAACCACGCTGATGTGGCGGATCAAATAAATTGCGCGGTCAGCGCGATAAAGCGCAGGAAAACGGCCGCCATCTCGGCTACAAAGATTGACGCTAAGCGATTGCGTGGCTATTTACCGCCACCTGCACCAAAATTCGTGATCAGGCCTGAAGCGCGCGGCATTGCCGTGTCCACACGCCTGCGAAATCAAATGGCGACGAGCGCGACAACGCGCCCACCTGCCGGAAACGGGATGAAGATGACCGCGACAGCACCCTGGACAATCGAAAAGCCGACCGCCCTGCTCGTTCTTGCCGACGGCACGGTCATCGAAGGCAAGGGCATCGGCGCCACCGGCAAGGTGCCGGCCGAAGTGGTCTTCAACACAGCGCTCACCGGCTACGAGGAGATCCTGACGGACCCCTCCTATCTCGGCCAGATCGTCACCTTCACCTTCCCGCATATCGGCAATATCGGCACCAATGATGAAGACATCGAGGATCTGACGCCTGCCGCCCGCCACGGCGCCGTCGGCGTCATCTTCAAGGCCGACATCACTGAGCCCTCGAACTACCGCGCCGCCAAGCACCTCGACCAATGGCTGAAGGCCCGCGGCGTCATCGGTCTCTGCGGCATCGACACCCGTGCACTGACCGCCTGGATCCGTGAGAACGGCGCTCCGAACGCGGTGATCGCCCACGATCCGAACGGCGTCTTCGACATCGAGACGCTGAAGGCCGAAGCCAAAGCCTGGAGTGGCCTTGAAGGTCTCGACCTCGCCAAGATCGCCTCGTCGGGCCAGTCCTCGCAATGGACCGAAACGCCGTGGGTATGGAATGAAGGTTACGGTGAACTCAAGGCGACAGACGCGAAATACCACGTCGTCTGCCTCGATTACGGCGTCAAGCGCAACATCCTGCGCCTGTTTGCCGGCCTCGACTGCAAGGTAACCGTCGTGCCGGCCGCAACGAGCGCCGAAGACGTGCTCGCCATGCAGCCGGACGGCATCTTCCTGTCGAACGGCCCGGGCGATCCGGCGGCAACCGGCGACTATGCCGTGCCTGTGATCAAGACACTGATCAAGACCGATATCCCGGTCTTCGGCATCTGCCTCGGCCACCAGATGCTGGGCCTGGCACTCGGTGCGAAGACCGAGAAGATGCATCAGGGCCATCACGGCGCCAACCACCCCGTCAAGGACCATACGACCGGCAAGGTCGAGATCGTCTCGATGAACCACGGCTTCGCGGTCGACTCGAAGTCGCTGCCGGATGGCGTTGAAGAGACTCATATTTCGCTTTTCGACGGCACCAATTGCGGCCTGCGCGTCCTCGGCAAGCAGGTCTTCTCCGTCCAGCACCATCCGGAAGCCTCTCCAGGCCCGCAGGACAGCCACTACCTCTTCCGCCGCTTCATCAACATGGTGCGCGAGAAGAAGGGCGAACCGGCGCTCGCCGAACGCTGATTTCTAGCGATTTCCGACCGCCAAGGTCGGCCTTTAACTTGTTGACAAACCTCACTCTTCGTCATCCTCGGCCCTGTGCCGAGGATCTGCCACATATAGATCGAAGGCAGATGCTCGGGACAAGCCCGAGCATAACGAAAGAGGAGTTGGCCTGCTTTGTCGGTAGCCCAAAGGCTCGCCCAGGCGGGCCTTTTTCTTTATCCGCCTATTGACCTCAGGTTAACTTGAGGAATTACAGATCTGCCTGCAGACATCTGATGCAGGAGATAACTGGATGAGCGGAGCTTTCTTTCGAGTAGACAAGTTCATCGTGCCGGCGGCGGCACGCGAGGAATTTCTCGTCAAAGTGATGATGACCCACAAACTGTTGGAGGCGCAGGACGGTTTCATCGATCACAGGGTGCTGGAGCAGGTCGCCGGTCCAGGCGAATTCAATTTCGTCACGATTGCCGAATGGGAAAATACAGAGGTCGTCGAACGCGCGCGGGCCGCCGTCGCTGCGGCCCACAAGGCCGCCAATTTCGATCCGCAGGAAATGTTTGCGCGTCTCGGCATTCACGCCGATATCGCCGGCTACAAGCCTGTCGCGGCCTGACGGCGGAGGCGGCCGGCTCAGGCGTGGGCCAGTTCCGCCTCCCGGCGAAGAAGAAGGTAGAAGCGCGCGCAGAGCATGACGGCGGCAGCCGCCAGCCCGACGAGGAAGCCGAACCAGATGCCGATGCCGCCGAAACCGAGCGGGAAGGCAAAGGCCCAGGCGAGGAAGAAGCCGATCGGCCAGTAGGCGATCAACGCCATGATCATTGGCACGCGCGCGTCCTTGAGGCCACGCAGCAATCCATTAGCGATCACCTGCAGCCCGTCGACCAGCTGGAAAAGGCCGGCAACGACGATCAGCGGCCCGGCATAGGCTAGTACCTCGGGCGCCTCGGGCGAGTTGACGTCGAGGAACCAGCTGCCGAGGAATTGCGGCATGGAGGCAAAGAGCACGCTGCCCACGGCCGAAATGGCGCAGGCGAGGACGAGCACGGTGATCGAAGCGCGCACCAGCCCCTGATAATCGCCCTGCCCGTGGGCGACACCGACGCGCACCGTTGCCGCCTGGCTGAGGCCGAGCGGAATCATGAAGGCGATCGAGGCCCATTGCAGGGCAATGCCATGAGCCGCAAGCTCGATGGTGCCGATATAGCCCATCAGCAGCGAAGCCACCGTGAACAGGCTGACCTCGGCAAGGATGGTGACGCTGATCGGGAAACCGAGCCGGATGACCTCCAGCAGCGCGTGCCAGTCGGGTTTCCAGAACCGCACGAAGATCTCGTAGCGCCGCGTCTCTTCCCGCCGCTGCACGAAAGCCAGGATGAAGAGGAAGCCGGCCGTCTGCACGGCGACCGAAACGATCGCCGCGCCCTCGAGCCCCATCGCCGGAAAGCCGAAATGGCCGAGCACGAGGATATAGGCGAAGATCGCGTTCATCACCAACGTGGCGATGGTGACGTTGAGGATGATGCCCGCCTTGCCGATGGCGCTGACGAGCGAGCGCATGACGTTGAAGAGCAGCGCCGGCAGCACGCCGAACTGACCGATCATGATGTAGCCGTGTGCGAGCTTGGCCACCTCGGGCTTCTGCTGCGCAAAAAGCAGGATCTGTTCCGCATTGAAGAAGGCCGGTTGCATGATGATCCAGAATCCGATCACCACCCAGAGACCCATGCGCAGCGATCGGCGCACCGAGACGACGTCGCCGCGGCCATAGGCCTGCGCCACCAGCGGAATGACGGCGATCGCAAAGCCCGAACCGAAGATCAGGATCGTGAAAAGGAACTGGGCCGACAGCACCATCGCCGCCAGCTGCTCGGCGCCGAGACGTCCGATGATCATCACATCGGTGGTGTGGATGCCGAGCTGAGCGAGCTGGGCGCCGATCAGCGGAATGCCGAGCGCCAGCGTGGCACGGAAATGTGCGCTCCAACGATTATCTTTTGTCGGCGCAAGTCTGCGCGCGTCGATCGGCGTGTCCATGACACCAGTCCTGTGATTGAAATATGCGTCGCCACAGCTTGCGGCGAAATATCATCCGGGCTTAGATCAAAGCCCTGCAAAGAACTACCCCAAATGAGGCAGATGATGAAAAATTCATCATCGCATCAGCGTTTCTGATCGATCAACCGGCCGCTTCCAGCGCCTCGGCCCGCTCACGGACCCGGACCCGCAGCAGGAACACGCCGGCGGCCACCAGGATGAACAGGGCTGCGGCAAGATAGGGCGCGCCGGCAAAAGTGATCGGCGCCTCGGGCCGCGTGAAGTAGCCGAACATCTGCGTGAAGATCAGCGGCCCGGCGATGGTGGTGATGCTGCTGAGGCTGGTAAGCGCACCCTGCAGCTCACCCTGCGCCGAGGGCGGCACCATGCCGGCTGCGATGCTGCGCAGCGGCGGATCGGCGACGTTTTCCATGACGGTCGCAACGATGACGACATAGACGACCCAGCCTTCCCAGGCGAAGGCATAGCCGGTGAGACCGACGGCCGAGAAGCAGAGGCCGAGAAGAGCGGTCTTCCATTCGCCGAGCACCGGCACGATCCGCGGCAGAACCAGCCCCATGACGATCACGGCGCCGATGCCATAAATGCCGAGCGACAGGCCGATCTGCCCCTCGCTCCAGCCGTAGCGATAGGTCGAGACGAACGACCAGACCGAGGGGTAGACGGCATGCGCCAGGAAGAACAGGAACATGACGAGGCTGACCCAGCCGATGCCGGGATAATGGCGCATCTGGCGCAACGTGCCGAGCGGATTGGCGCGTTTCCACTCGAACCGGCGGCGGTTCTTCGGCTCCAGCGTTTCCGGCAGCAGGAAGCAGGCGGCGATGAAATTGACAAGCGACAGCGCAGCCGCGCCGAGGAACGGCACACGCGGGCCGAATTCGCCGAGGACACCGCCGACGACGGGGCCGATGGTGAAGCCGACGCCGAAGGCGATGCCGATCAGCCCGAAATTCTTCGCCCGGTTCTCCTCCGTGCTGATATCGGCGATATAGGCCGAGCAGGTGGCAAAGCTGCCGCCGCTGATGCCAGCAAGCACGCGGCCGACGAACAGCATCCAGAAGCTGGTGGCGATGCCGCAGATGAAATTATCGATCGCAAAGGTCAGCACCGAAAGCAACAGGATCGGCCGGCGGCCGAAACGGTCGGACAGGTTTCCGAGCAGCGGCGCGAACAGGAATTGCATGCCGGCATAGACGAGCATCAGCCAGCCGCCGTCGATCGCCGCGTCGCTGACGCTGCCGCCGGTCAACTGCTCCAGATAGGCGGGCAGCACCGGCATGATGATGGCGATGCCGATAATGTCGAGGAAAAGGATGATGAAGACCAGGAAAAGGCCGCGGCGAACGAATTTCGGGTCAAGCATGAGGCATCTCTACAGCGGTTGGTTCTGAAAAGACGATCTCGTCGCCGAGAAAGTGACATAGCTCAGAAAAGAAACCGAAACAATCCGTGAACATTTCAAAGTTTTTGATAATGCGCAACGGGAAATTTATGAGAGGCCTCAACCGGTGGGCGCGCGCCGTAGTTCCAGTTTCAGAAAATCGCCAGCCGCCCAACGGATCGCCGGGCAATGCGTTCCCTTGCAATCGCCGCGACGGCATCCAGATCAGAAGACAAGACCGATCATTGTGCATTTCCCCGCACAGCCTGTTCGATGTCGTCCGATTATCGCCCGAATGCGAAAGCGGTAAAACGGCGTCCGGCGACGCCGCGCAGAAGCCCGCCGGCGCCGCTTCGGCATAGAGGAAGGAGAAGACAATGCAGACCTATCGTTTGGGAAAGACCGGACCCGATGTCTCGGCCATCGGCCTCGGCTGCATGGGCATGTCGGGCATGTACGGCCCCTCCGATCGCGCAGAAAGCATCGCCACGATTCATGCCGCGCTCGATGCCGGCATCAACCTGCTCGACACCGGCGATTTCTACGGGATGGGCCATAACGAAATGCTGATCGGCGAGGCATTGAAGGGCCGCAGGCGCGAGGACGCCGTCATCAGCGTCAAGTTCGGCGGCCTGCGCGATCCCGTCGGCGGCTGGAGCGGCATCGACGCCCGCCCGGTCGCGGTGAAGAACTTCCTCAGCTATACGCTGCAGCGCCTTGGCATCGACTATATCGACATCTACCGCCCCGCCCGCCTCGATCCGAACGTACCGATCGAGGACACGGTCGGCGCCATCGCCGACATGGTCAAGGCAGGTTATGTCAGGCATGTCGGCCTGTCGGAAGTCGGCGCCGACACGATCCGCCGCGCCGCCGCTGTCGCCCCGATCGTCGACCTGCAGATCGAATATTCGCTGATCTCGCGCGGCATCGAGGAGAAGATCCTGCCGACGACACGCGAACTCGGCATTTCGATCACCGCCTACGGCGTGCTCTCGCGCGGCCTGATCAGCGGCCACTGGCAGAAGGGCCAGGGCGGAACGGCCGGCGATTTCCGCGCCTACAGCCCGCGCTTCCGGGAAGGCAATATCGAGCAGAACCTCGCTCTGGTGGAGAAGCTGCGCGAGATTGCCCAGGCAAAGAGCGTCTCGGTCGCCCAGATCGCCATCGCTTGGGTGGCCGCCAAGGGCAAGGACATCGTCCCGATCATCGGCGCTCGCCGCCGCGACCGACTGACGGAAGCGCTCGGCTCACGCGCCGTCGACCTGTCACCAGAAGATTTCGCCGTCATCGAACGCGCCGTGCCGAAAGACGCGGCCGCGGGTGGGCGTTATCCCGAGCATATGCTGCAGCATATGGACAGCGAGAAGTAGGCACAGGGCGGATTGAAAGGGCTTGACGTCGTGCCGCGCGGCCCCCTCATCCGCCCTACGGGCACCTTCCCGCTGGGGAGAAGGGGAAGCAAGCCGAAGCCTCACCTCGAAACTTCATTGCGGATGACAGGAAGCAAGGCGCCGCCACAAATCTCTTCTCCCCAGCGGGGAGAAGGTGCCGGCAGGCGGTTGAGGGGGTGAGCGACGATAGGAGCGAATGCCTCGAGCGCAAGCGAAGGGCAACAACCGCTGGAAGATATCGCCGCCCTTTCTCCGTTGAGAGAAGCCGTCGTCCCCCTCAAACTGGTCCCGAGAACGTATCGCAGGCCGACAGCTGGCCGCTGTCGAAGCCGCGCTTGAACCATCTGACCCGCTGTTCCGAGGTACCGTGGTTGAAGCTTTCCGGGACGACATAACCCTGTGACCGCTTCTGCAACGAATCGTCGCCGATCTGCTGGGCTGCGTTCAGCGCTTCCTCCAGATCGCCTGACTCGAGCAGGCCCTTCTGCTGGGTATATTTGCCCCAGATGCCGGCAAAGCAATCGGCCTGCAGCTCGACGCGCACCGACATTTTGTTGGCGTCGGCCTCGCTCATGCGCTGGCGGGCCTGGTTGAACTTCGGCAGGATGCCGAGCAGGTTTTGCACGTGATGGCCGACCTCATGGGCAACGACATAGGCCTCCGCGAAATCACCCGATGCGCCGAAGCGGTCGGAAAGCTCCTGGAAGAATTCGGTATCGAGATAGACCTTGTGGTCGCTCGGGCAGTAGAACGGGCCTGTTGCCGATGATGCGGAGCCGCAGGCCGATGCCGTCGAGCCCGAGAACAGCACGAGACGCGGCTCTTCGTAATTTTGGCCCTGCGCCTGGAAGATGCCCTGCCAGGTATCCTCGGTCTCGGCAAGAACGGTGCGCATGAATCCAGTCATCTCATCATTGGCGGGTGTGCGTGTTCCGCCGGACTGGCTCTGCTCGTAGCCGGGGCCGCTCGTCGTGCCGCCGGTATCGAGCATCTGCAGCAGATCGATGCCCATCATCTTGAATATGAAATAGATGACGATGAGGAAGACAATCGTGCCGATGCTGAGGCCGCCACCGGCCCGGCGAACACCGCCGCCGGAAGGAAAGTTGAAGCCGCCGCCGCGGCCGAAACCGCCGCCGGTCGGATCGCTGCGGCGATCCTCGATATTGTCGGACTGACGCCGGCCCTTCCATTCCATCTTCGCTCTCCCCGGCAATGCCTGTGCTTGCGCTCAAGGAGTTATATATCCGTCGGCGGTCGGAATTCCAGCGACTTCATCGGGCAACCAGGCGCCCGCGTCGGCGACGCAGCACGATTGCGACCAGGATCGAGCCGATCGCCGCCGCGGCAAGGGCAGCCGTCCATTCCGCGCCGGTGAAGACGACCGCATGCATGATCCGGCCAGGCACGAAAGTGAACAGGCCGGCAAGGACGATGCCGCCGAAATAAAGGCCTGCGACGATGCGCTTGTGCAGACGGATATCACCGCGACGAGCCGCCGCGATCGCATTCCAGCTGCCGAACAATGTTGCAATCGACAGAAGATGGATCGGGCTGAACCCGTAGAAGAGATCAAGTTCATGAATGAAGAAGCTCGATACCGCCGTGACAACCATCAGCGCCATCCAGATCCTGCCGAGCAGCCGGTGCAGCGGCGTGCCCTTGGGGCGCAGCAGGATATAGGCGCCGAGAAGTGCCGCCGGCGTAACAGCAGTAACATGGATCTGAACGGCGAGCGGGGCGCCGAGGAGCGGTTCGAGGGTCATGAGCGACATCCGGTTGAATTCGATCCTTCTTTCCGCCAAGACTTCATTCGCCTCAATCCGAACCGCGCGAACGGCAGGAAAACTTCGTGATTCACCTCTTCTTGCAATCCACGCTTCGCGAATTGCAGGTCTTTCTCCACTCCCGGCGTTTCTGGGGAACCTTTGCCGCGATCGTCCTGCTCTTTGCCGTCACCGGCCCCTACGGCACGATGGAAAGCATGGCCTTCGGCGAACGCCTCGCCTACTGGCTGACCCTGCATGCCCTTGCCTGGACGATCGCCATTCTCTGCGCAGTCACGGCCGAAAGACTGCTGCGGGGAATGATCGTTTCCATGTTCGCCCGCATGATGGCGGGCTCGCTGATAGCCGCCCTGCCGATCGGTTTTGCCATCGGCCTCGTCGACCATGTCTTCGCCGGCGAAGCGACCACGCTCGAAAGTGGCCTGCAGCGCGCGCTTTTTGCAGTGCCGCTCTGCGCCCTCTTCTGCCTTTTGACCTATATGGCGATGAGCCAGAAAATAGCCGAAGCCGCAGCGCCTCAGGAAACCAGCCCCGCAGCCTCGATCCTCGACCGGCTGAAGCCTGAGAATCGTGGCTCGCTGCTGCGCCTTTCCGTCCAGGACCACTATACCGAGGTGGTGACCAGCCGCGGGCGCGAACTGGTGCTCTTGCGTTTCGCCGATGCGCTGAGGGAAACCGCCGCGACGCCGGGCCTTCGCGTCCATCGCTCGCACTGGGTGGCCGACGCCCATGTCGAAAGCCTGAAACGCGACAATGGCAGGCTGCTGATCCTCACCCGCGACGGCACGGAAATCCCGGTCAGCCGCAGCTATGCCGAGGATGTGCGCCGGCGTTTCACGTAAAGAAGACGCGCCAAGCGCTTGATGGGACTCCCGCTTTCGCACTTCCGGAAGCAAGGCGGCGGCGAAATCCGGGTGGCGGTCGTGTCTGATGGGAAATAGTCTTTCGCGCCGTGTTGGATTCCTGTCGATTCCGCGATTTATGGGGTTCCGTTTGCAAATACATTTGCCTATAAGCCGCTTCTAGCCTGAAAAGACCCAGCATGCGCGACCCGACCCGGTGATCTCCCACCCTGGCCGGCTTTCTGCGCAGCCAGAAAACGGAAGCACCCATGCCGAAGCGCCAAGATATCAAATCGATCCTCATCATCGGCGCGGGACCGATCGTTATCGGCCAGGCTTGCGAATTCGACTATTCCGGCACCCAGGCCTGCAAGGCGCTGAAGGAGGAAGGCTACCGCGTCATCCTCGTCAACTCCAACCCGGCGACGATCATGACCGATCCGGGCCTTGCCGACGCCACCTATGTCGAGCCGATTACCCCCGAGGTCGTCGCCAAGATCATCGCCAAGGAGCGTCCGGATGCGCTGCTGCCGACCATGGGCGGCCAGACGGCGCTGAACACCGCGCTTTCGCTGAAGCGCATGGGCGTGCTCGACCGCTACAATGTCGAGATGATCGGCGCCAAGCCCGCCGCCATCGACATGGCCGAAGACCGCGCGCTGTTCCGCGAGGCTATGGCCCGCATCGGCCTTGAGACCCCCCGCTCGATGCTGGCGAATGCCACCGACATCAAGGACCTCGACCGCAAGACGCACGAGGCCGAGCGCGTCAAGCTGCGTGAAAGCCTCTCGGGATCCGACCTCGACAAGGCGCTGGACGAGCTGGAAAACCAGTGGAACCTCGGTGAGAGCGATCGCAAGCAGCGTTACATGAGCCATGCCATGGCAATTGCCGCCCAGGCGATCGACCATGTCGGCCTGCCAGCCATCATCCGTCCTTCCTTCACGCTCGGCGGCACCGGCGGCGGTATCGCCTACAACCGCTCGGAATTTTTCGAGATCGTCGGCGGCGGCCTCGATGCCTCGCCGACCACCGAAGTGCTGGTCGAGGAATCGGTGCTCGGCTGGAAGGAATATGAAATGGAGGTCGTCCGCGACAAGGCGGACAACTGCATCATCATCTGCTCGATCGAAAATATCGACCCGATGGGCGTCCATACCGGGGATTCGATCACCGTCGCGCCGGCGCTGACGCTGACGGACAAGGAATACCAGATCATGCGCAACGCCTCGATCGCGGTGCTACGCGAGATCGGGGTCGAGACTGGCGGCTCGAACGTCCAGTTCGCGGTCAATCCGAAAGACGGCCGCCTCGTCGTCATCGAAATGAACCCGCGCGTCTCGCGCTCGTCGGCGCTCGCCTCCAAAGCCACCGGCTTCCCGATCGCCAAGATCGCCGCCAAGCTCGCCATCGGCTATACGCTCGACGAACTGGATAACGACATCACCGGCGGCGCAACGCCTGCCTCCTTCGAGCCGTCGATCGACTACGTCGTCACCAAGATCCCGCGTTTCGCCTTCGAGAAATTCCCCGGCGCCTCGCCGGTGCTGACGACCGCCATGAAATCGGTCGGCGAAGTCATGGCGATCGGCCGCACCTTCGCCGAATCGCTGCAGAAGGCGCTGCGCGGCTTGGAAACCGGCCTGACCGGCCTCGACGAAATCGAGATCCCCGGCTTTGAAGAGGGCGAATCCAGCCAGAACGCCATTCGCGCAGCAATCGGCACACCGACGCCCGATCGCCTGCGCATGGTCGCCCAGGCGCTGCGCCAGGGTATGAGCGAAGCCGAAGTCCACGAAGGCTGCAAGATCGATCCCTGGTTCATCGCCGAACTGAAGGCGATCGTCGAGATGGAGGCCCGGATCCGCGAGCACGGCCTGCCCCAGGATGCCACAAACCTGCGCATGCTGAAGGCGATGGGCTTCTCCGACGCGCGTCTGGCGACGCTGACCGGCAAGCGCCCGAAGGAAGTCGCCGAATTCCGCAACAGCCTGAACGTCCGCCCCGTCTTCAAGCGCATCGATACCTGTGCGGCCGAGTTCGCCTCGCCGACCGCCTATATGTATTCGACCTATGAGACGCCTTTCGTCGGCGCCGCCCGCTCCGAGGCTGAAGTGTCCGACCGCAAGAAGGTCGTCATCCTCGGCGGCGGCCCGAACCGTATCGGCCAGGGCATCGAATTCGACTATTGCTGCTGCCACGCCGCCTTCGCGCTGAAGGATGCGGGTTATGAAGCGATCATGATCAACTGCAACCCGGAAACCGTCTCGACCGACTACGATACGTCGGACCGCCTCTATTTCGAACCGCTGACGGCCGAGGACGTGATCGAGATCCTGCGGGCAGAACAGGAAAAGGGCGAAGTCGTCGGCGTCATCGTCCAGTTCGGCGGCCAGACGCCGCTGAAGCTTGCCGAGGCGCTGGAAAAGAACGGTATCCCGATCCTCGGTACCGCGCCTGACATGATCGACCTTGCCGAGGACCGCGACCGCTTCCAGAAGCTGCTGATGAAGCTCGACCTCAACCAGCCGAACAACGGCATCGCCTATTCGGTCGAGCAGGCCCGCATGGTCGCCACCGAAATCGGCTTCCCGCTGGTCGTGCGTCCCTCTTACGTGCTCGGCGGCCGCGCGATGCAGATCCTGCATTCGGAAGGACAATTGCAGAGCTACCTGCTCGATACCGTGCCGGAACTGGTGCCGGAGGATATCAAGCAGCGCTATCCCAACGACAAGACCGGCCAGATCAACACCCTGCTCGGCAAGAACCCGCTGCTCTTCGACAGCTATCTCAGCAATGCCATCGAAGTCGATGTCGACTGCCTCTCCGACGGCACCGACGTCTATGTTGCCGGCATCATGGAGCATATCGAGGAAGCCGGCATCCATTCCGGCGACAGCGCCTGCTCGCTGCCGCCGCGCTCGCTGTCGGTCGAATTGCTCGACGAACTGGAGCGCCAGGCCAAGGCCATGGCCAAGGCGCTCAATGTCGGCGGCCTGATGAACGTCCAGTTCGCCATCAAGGACGGCACTGTTTACGTTCTCGAAGTCAATCCGCGCGCCTCGCGCACCGTGCCCTTCGTTGCAAAGACCATCGGCGCGCCGATCGCCAAGATCGCCGCCCGCGTCATGGCCGGCGAGAAACTTGACGCCACCTTCGCCGCCTATGGTGAGAAGCCCGATCCGCGCAAACTGAAGCACATCGCCGTCAAGGAAGCCGTATTCCCCTTCGCCCGCTTCCCCGGCGTCGACACGCTGCTCGGCCCGGAAATGCGCTCGACCGGCGAGGTCATCGGCCTCGACACCGATTTTGCACTGGCCTTCGCCAAGTCGCAGCTCGGCGCCGGCGTCGAGCTGCCGCGTGACGGGACGGTCTTCGTCTCCGTCCGCGACGCGGACAAGCCGCGCGTGCTGCCGGCGATCCGCATCCTCGTCGAGCAGGGCTTCAAAGTGTTGGCGACCGGCGGCACCGCCCGCTTCCTCGCCGAAAACGGTATCACCGCCACCAAGATCAACAAGGTGCTGGAAGGCCGTCCGCACATCGAGGACGCGATACGCAACCGCCAGGTCCAGCTCGTCATCAACACCACCGATGGCAACAAGGCGATCTCGGACTCCAAGTCGCTGCGCCGTGCGACGCTGATGCAGAAGGTGCCCTATTACACGACGATGGCAGGCGCCGAAGCCGCCGCCCAGGCGATCAAGGCGCTGAAAGCCGGCAATCTGGAAGTACGGCCGCTGCAGAGCTACTTCGCCTGAGATAGGGCAGCGCCATCGCTCGATCATCGATGGCGCCAGAGGCTTCGGAATCAGTTTATGCAGCCGCCAGCATAAGGCGCTGAATTGTCAGCATATCTTCGCGAAATCGTGCCAGTTCATCCGCTTTCAGCCGTTCATCGGGAATACGCAGCAGATAGGATGGATGCACCGTCACGAAGAGCGTGCGCCTCTCGTCGATCGCGATCGCTTTCCCCCTGACATCCTGCAGCCGTTGTTTCGTATCGGTCAGCGCCGCGAGCGCCGTCGCCCCCATCGCAACGACCAGCTTCGGCTTGATCAGCGCCATCTCCAGATTGAGCCACCAGCGGCAATGCTTCACCTCGCCCATATTGGGCTTCTGATGGATGCGACGCTTGCCGCGCGGCTCATATTTGAAATGCTTGACGGCATTGGTGACGTAAAGCATTGAGCGGTCGATGCCCGCTTCTGTGATCACCTGGTCCAGCAGCCTGCCGGCGGGACCGACGAAAGGGCGCCCGGCAATATCCTCCTGGTCGCCTGGCTGCTCGCCGACTAACATCACTTCTGCATCGAGCGGCCCCTCCCCGAATACGGTTTGCGTCGCCTTCGCATGAAGCGGACAGCGGGTGCAGCCGGCAGCTTCCGCGCGCAGTGCTTCCAGCGTGCCCGCCGGCGCTTCAGGCTCGGCTGGAATGCCACGCGCGGCTTCCTGCAGGCGATCGTGAAAAGGCAACGACTGGGTCGCCTCTCTTGCAGCCATGGCCCGCACCTTGCTCTCCGCCGATGCGATCAGCCCAGGGATGAGATCGGCTTCCGGCAGGTTCTTCCAGTATTTTTTCGGCATCTCCGCCTGCATCGCCTTCAGCTTCAACCGCGCCGGATTGAAAATGCTGGCGTAGTAGGTGCGCCAAAGTTCATCGGCAGCATCGGTGAGATTGGGTTTTTCGCACGGCGCGTCGCTCATCGTCAGCCGCTCTCCGTCCCAGGCGGCCGATCCCCTGGGTGTGGCGATCAACCAGTCCATGTCGGTGAAGCGCCGTTGGAAGAAAGGCGCTGTGCGCCTGACGATATGGTGATCCGGCTCGAACCAGGCGAGGAATTTTCGACGGCCCGCCGACACCGCACCAACCTCCTTGAAGCGGACGAAGGCCGTCATCTTGTGCGCGTCGCGCCGAACGTTTTTCGCCATCAGCCTGGCACGGGCGACGTCCTCGTCGGAGGCCACTTCAAGCAGCTGCCGGTCCAGCTGCAGCCGCCAGAGCAGACGGTAAAGCAGGGAAAAGCGCGCCGGGTCGGAATGGCAGAGAACTGTCTCCGCCAGCTCGATGAAGGCGGGAGGCACTGTCATCGGCTTGCATGCTGCGGCAGACGGAGGCGGCATGGCGTCGTGTTGAAATGCAAAACCCGGCTCAGCGCGTTTTTCGCGCCACTCGATCTCTTCCGGCAGGATGCCGGCGACCGCGAAGGCGCGCGCGGCGTCACGCCATTCGGCAAGCTCCCCGCGTCCTGCCAGCACGACCCGGCGCATCACAGCAACGACAATTGTTCGGGTTGCGGTTCGAACATGGCGCGAAGGTCGGGGCGCTCGATCAATCGGCGCGGCGACCAGCCTTCCGCCGAGATGAAGGACTGGACCATCTTGATCGAAATGCCGAGCCGCTGGAGGTCGTCGAGCCGCAACCGGCGAAAACGGCGGGCCGAAACGATCGCTTTGACAGTCTTGGTGCCGAGACCTGGAACACGCAGCAACCGCTCGCGCTCGGCCCGGTTGATATCGACGGGAAATTCGGCCCGGTTGGCGAGCGCCCAGGCGAGCTTGGGGTCGAGGGTGAGATCGAGCATGCCGCCCGCCTGGTTCGCGGTGATCTCGTCGATGCCGAAACCGTAGAATCGATAGAGCCAGTCGGCCTGATAGAGCCGGTGCTCGCGCATCAACGGAGGCTTGATCAGCGGCAGGTTTTTCGACGAGTCCGGGATCGGGCTGAAGGCGGAATAATAGACGCGCTTCAGCCCGTAGCTGCTGTAAAGCCGGCCGCTGGTCGCAAGGATCGTCGCATCGCTCGCGCCATCGGCGCCGACGATCATCTGCGTGCTCTGGCCGGCCGGCACGAAGCGCTGACGCTTCTTCGTCCGTAGCGTCGGTTCGCCGGCGGCCTCGATCTTCAGCCTCAGATCTCCCATCGATCGCCGGATATTGGCAGGCTTCTTTTCCGGCGCGAAGCGGGTGATGCCGTGATCCGTCGGCAACTCGATATTCAGCGACAGCCTGTCGGCATGAAGCCCCGCCTCCTCGATCAGACGCGGCGACGCCTCGGGGATCGATTTCAAATGGATATAGCCGCGGAAATTATGGGTGACACGCAGTTCGCGGACGATGCGGACCATCTCTTCCATCGTGTAATCGGACGAACGAATGATGCCGGAGGAAAGGAACAGGCCTTCGATATAGTTGCGGCGGTAGAATTCCAGCGTCAGCCAGATGACCTCCTCGGGCGTAAAGCGCGCCCGTTCGACATTGCTCGACGAGCGATTGACGCAATAGGCGCAGTCGTAAATGCAGAAATTGGTCAGCAGTATTTTCAAAAGCGAAATGCACCGTCCGTCCGGGGCATAGGCATGACAGATGCCGGATCCTTCGGTCGAACCGAGCCCGCCACTTGCCCGGGAATCACGTTTCACCGTGCCGCTGGAAGCGCAGGAAGCATCATATTTTGCAGCATCGGAAAGGATGGCCAAGCGTTCTGTGAGCGACTTCTTCATTACAATGTTCACTATATGTTCACACACAGAGAGTCAATCAGGACGGTCCGATTTCTGCCCATTTTCAAGTCGCACCACCTGATATCGGGGCGAGCCGCGTTTCTTTTATGCGAATTTTCTGGAAATCGGCCTTGGCGATCTGCTATAAGCGTCCGACTAAGATTGTGGCACGGTTCCGAAGCTCCCCTTCGGGACCTGTTTTCTTTTGTGTTCGCCGCTGATTGTGCGGATACGAGGATTGAAGGACAGAAAAATGGTTGAAAAGGTACCGATGACACCGGGCGGTTTCGTCAAGCTGCAGGAAGAGCTGCGCTGGCGCCAGCAGGAGGAGCGCCCCCGAATCATCGAGGCGATCGCCGAAGCCCGTGCCCATGGCGACCTTTCCGAAAACGCCGAATACCACGCCGCCAAGGAAGCGCAGAGCCACAATGAAGGCCGCATCAGCGAGCTGGAAGACCTGACGGCACGCGCCGAGGTCATCGACCTCACCAAGATGTCGGGCGACAAGATCAAGTTCGGCGCCAAGGTGAAGCTCATCGACGAGGACACCGAGGAAGAAAAGACTTACCAGATCGTTGGCGACCAGGAAGCCGACGTCAAGGCCGGCCGCATCTCCATCTCCTCGCCGATCGCCCGCGCGCTGATCGGAAAGGAAGTCGGCGATTCCATCGAAGTCAATGCGCCGGGCGGCTCCAAGGCCTACGAAATCCTCCAGGTTTCCTGGGGCTGATCGCCCGCCAGCCGCGAGACCCCTCCCTTGCCTGATATTCGTGACGTCGAGATCATTGCGCCCAATTTCAAGCGCCGGCTCTCCGGCGTCACGTCGACGATCGTCCAGCTCATCCCGTGCCAGATCCGGCTCGGTATCAAGATCGCGACACTCGGCCCCGGCCTGCCGGAAGGCCTGCCGAAACTGAAGTGGCCGCAGCTCCTCGGCCTCTGGCGCCCGCCGGCGCGCCGGCGCCAGCGCGTCTGGCACGCTCGCCGCAACAACGAGATGGCCGTCGGCATCCTGCTGCGCCATCTCATGCGCATGCCGCTGAAGCTTCTCTTCACCTCGGCCGCGCAACGCCGCCACACCGCCTATACGAAATGGCTGGTCCGTCGCATGGACGCTGTCATCGCGACCAGCGATCGATCCGGCTCGTTCCTCGACGTGCCGCACACGGTCATCCAGCACGGGGTCGATCTTGCTCTGTTCCATCCGCCGGAAACTGCGGAGGACGGCATCGCCGCCACCGGCCTGCCGGGCCGCCATCTCATCGGCTGCTTCGGCCGCGTGCGCCATCAGAAGGGCACTGATCTTTTCGTCAGGGCGATGATCGAACTGCTGCCACAGCATCCCGACTGGACGGCGGTCGTCTCCGGCCGGGTGACGGCCGAACACACGGCATTTGGCGACAAACTTAAAACGGATGTCGCCGCCGCCGGGCTCAGCGACCGTATCCTCTTTCTCGGCGAAGTGCCTGACATCAAGGTCTGGTATCGCCGCCTGACGCTTTACGTCGCCCCTTCCCGCAACGAGGGTTTTGGCCTGACGCCGCTCGAAGCCATGGCCTCGCGCACCGCGGTGGTGGCATCGGACGCCGGCGCCTATGCCGAGCTCATCGTCACGGGCGAGACGGGCTCGGTCGTCGCCGCCGGCGATGGCGAGGCGCTGACGCGGGCAATCGCGCCCTATATCGCAGATCCCGCTCTGGCGATCGCCCATGGCGAGAATGCGCTTCGGCATGTCAGGACAAATTTTGCGCTGGAGAAGGAAGCAAGCGCGATCGGCGCGATTTACGATCGCCTTCTCGGCGACAATCGCGGCTGAGTGGAACGAGAACGGCTCGCTGAAAAAGCCGGCCAACCTCTCCTTCGTCATGCTCGGGCTTGTCCCGAGCATCTGCCTCCGTTCGATAGGGCAGTAGATCCTCGGCACAAGGCCGAGGATGACGTCGAGTAGAGAACGAGATTTGTCAACAAGCGAACGGCCCATCGGATGACGGGCCGCTGCAAACATCCAAGAATGACGAACAGGTGGCTTATTATTCGGCGGGCTGAAGACCGCCGGCCGGAGCCATCTCTCCGGTCTGGCCGCCCAGTGCCGCGGCGAGTTGCGCCGTATCCAGTTCGTTTTCCCAACGTGCAACGACGATCGTCGCCACCGCATTGCCGACGAGGTTGGTCAGCGCCCGGCATTCCGACATGAAGCGGTCGATGCCGAGGATGAGCGCCATGCCGGCGACCGGCACGGAGGGCACGACGGAGAGCGTTGCGGCAAGCGTGATGAAGCCGGCGCCGGTGATGCCTGCGGCACCCTTGGAGCTCAGCATCGCCACCAAGAGCAGCAGGATCTGATCACCCCAGGAAAGCTGAATACCGGTTGCCTGGGCAATGAAGAGCGCTGCCAGCGTCATGTAGATGTTGGTGCCGTCGAGATTGAAGGAATAGCCTGTCGGGATGACGAGGCCGACGACCGAGCGCTTGCAGCCGGCCTTTTCCATCTTGTTCATCAGCCCCGGAAGGGCGGCCTCAGAAGACGAGGTGCCGAGGACCAGCAGCAGTTCTTCCTTGATGTAGCGCAGCAGCGCCACGATCGAGAAGCCGTTGTAGCGGGCGACTGCGCCGAGAACGACGAGGACGAAGAGCAGTGAGGTGATGTAGAAGGTACCGATCAGCATGGCGAGATTGGCGATCGAACCGACGCCGTACTTGCCGATGGTGAATGCCATGGCGCCGAAGGCGCCGATGGGAGCAGCCTTCATGAGGATGGCGACGAGCTTGAACACCGGCGCCGTCAGGGCATTGAGGAAGTTGACGACCGGTTCGCTCTTTTCGCCGACCATTGCGAGCGCGATGCCGAAGAGCACCGAGAAGAACAGCACCTGCAGAATGTCGCCATCGGCAAAAGCGCCGACGATCGTCGTCGGGATGATGTTGGTCAGGAAACCGACGATGCTCTGCTCATGCGCCTTTGCGGCGTAGCCGGCGACGGCGGCCGGATCCAGCGAGGCAGGATCGATGTTCATGCCGGCGCCGGGCTGGACGACATTGGCGACGATCAGGCCAATGATGAGCGCCAATGTCGAGAATGTCAGGAAGTAGAGCATCGCCTTGCCGGCGACGCGGCCGACCTTCTGCAGGTCGCTCATGCCGGCAATGCCGGTCGCAACCGTCAAGAAGATGACGGGGGCAATGATCATCTTGACGAGCTTGATGAAGGCATCGCCGAGCGGCTTCAGCTGGGTGCCGAATTCGGGATAGAAATGGCCGAGAAGGATACCCGCAGCGATGGCCGCGAGAACCTGGACGTAAAGATGGGTATAAAAGGGCTTCTTGCCCTTGCTGTCTGCGACTGCATCGAGTGGTGCTGCGATCATGATGTCCTCCTAGTGGCTCGTCCGGAACGTACTCCGGCCTCCCGAGCCGTTCGCTTCAAGTCCAACAGCTCAGCCGTTGTTGCCAGGTTCTTCGCAATCGCCGTGCCAGTTTTGCGTCGACTAGCAACGTATTGAATTAATTACATAAAAATTTACGAGGCTTCTGATATCTCATTAAGAAATGCGGAAATCCGCACAAATCTATTTGCGTTTCGTGCAGAAAAATGCACAAATCCGCCATGTCCGTGTCGCAGAAATTGTGGCCTTCCCTGCCCCTGCAACACCGCATCCGCCGGATGTGGTGGGCCTACGCCGTGCTCGCCCTCCTCGCTGTCGTCGCAAGCCTGTGGGCCAGCGGCGAGATCGGCCGGCACCGAGCGGAGGCTGCTCTCCAGGAACAGGCCCGCATGGATGCGAGGCTGAATGCGGCTTTGCTGCGCACGGTTCTCGAAAAATACCGGGCGCTTCCCTTCGTGCTGTCGCAGGACGCGGCACTCGCTGCCGCACTGGCGGGAAACGATGCCGGCGCGTTCGAGCGGCTCAGTCAGAAGCTGGAAAATTTGGCGGCGGGCACGAAGGCTGCCGTCATCTATGTCATCGACAAGGACGGCATGGCGGTTTCGGCCAGTAACTGGCGCGAACCGACGAGCTTCGTCGGCAATGACTATCGTTTCCGCGAGTATTTTCAGGGGGCGGTCGAACGAGGACAGGCCGAGCACTTCGCGCTCGGCACGGTCAGCAAGAAACCGGGTCTCTATATCTCCCAGCGGATTTCGGACGGCAATAGCTTGCTGGGCGTCGTTGTGGTCAAGGTCGAATTCGACGACGTCGAGGCGGATTGGAATGCCTCGAACACCCCGTCCTATGTCGTTGACGAGCGCGGCATTGTCCTCATCACCAGTATTCCGTCATGGCGGTTCATGACGATCGGCCGGATCGCCGAGGACCGGCTGACGGCGATCCGCGAAAGCCTTCAATTCGGCGATGCGCCGCTTCAACCCCTGCCGCTCGACATGGTTCGAAACCTCGGTGACGGGCTCGATGTCGTCGGGATCGTCATGCCCGGCGATGCCGGGAAAACCAGGTTTCTCGATGTCGCAACGTCGGTGCCGGCGACCGGCTGGCATTTGCAGCATCTCGTCGCACTCGGACCATCCGTCGATGCGGGGATTCGTGAAGCCCGCATGCTGGCATTGCTCATTCTCCTGCCGCTGCTGGCCGGAGCAGCCTTCCTGTTGCGCCGTCGCCATGTGATCACCCTGCGAATCTCCAGCGAACAGCGGGCGCGGGAGGAACTGGAACGGCGCGTCGCCGAGCGGACGCTGGATCTCAGCCGGGCGCGGGACCGGCTGCAGGCTGAAATTGTCGGCCACAAGAGCACGGAGCAGAAATTGCAGGCCGTGCAACAGGATCTGGTGCAGGCCAACCGGCTGGCCATCCTGGGTCAGGTGGCAGCCGGCGTCGCCCATGAAATCAACCAGCCGGTGGCAACCATTCGTGCCTATGCGGATAACGCCCGCACCTTCCTCGATCGCGGCCAGACGGCGCCTGCCGGCGAAAATCTCGAAAGCATCGCGGCGTTGACGGAGCGCATAGGTTCGATCACCGAGGAGCTGAAGACCTTTGCCCGCAAAGGCCGAGGCAGCGCCGAACCAACCGGATTGAAGGACGTCATCGAGGGCGCGGTGATGCTGTTACGTAGCCGGTTTGCCGGCCGCATGGATACGCTCGACATCGACCTGCCGCCCGCCGAACTGCAGGTGATGGGAAACCGGATCCGTCTCGAGCAGGTGCTGATCAACCTGCTTCAGAACGCCCTGGAGGCGGTGGCGCCGAAGGCCGGAGAGGGTCGCGTCGAGATCAGAACATCCACCGATGCAGGGATGGTAACGGTGACGGTCGCCGACAACGGTCCCGGCATCCCGCCGGAAATTCGCAAGGGCTTGTTCACGCCGTTCAACACCTCGAAGGAAAGCGGCCTCGGCCTTGGCCTGGTGATCTCCAAGGATATCGTCGGCGACTATGGCGGCCGGATGGAGGTTTTGAGCGACGGCGGCGGAACCCGGTTCATCGTTCAGCTAAGGAAGGCTTGAGATCATGGAAACGCGGACCCCTGTTGCGCTGATCGACGACGACAAGGATCTGCGCCGCGCCACCGCGCAGACGCTCGAACTCGCCGGATTTTCCGTTTCCGCCTATGACGGTGCAAAAGCCGCGCTGGCAGACCTGCCGGCGGATTTTGCTGGCCCTATCGTCACCGATATCCGCATGCCGGAGATCGACGGACTGCAACTCTTCGCCACCCTACAAGGCATGGATGCCGACCTGCCGGTGATCCTGATGACCGGCCACGGCGATATTCCCATGGCCGTTCAGGCGATCCAGGACGGCGCCTATGATTTCATCGCCAAGCCCTTCGCAGCCGATCGGCTCGTGCAGAGCGTGCGTCGCGCAAGCGAGAAGCGGCGGCTTGTTCTGGAAAACCGCATGCTGCGGAAGGCAGCCGAAGATGCGCAGGAGAACTTGCCGCTGATCGGCCAGACGCCCGTCATGGAAAACCTCAGAAACATTCTTCGCCATATCGCCGATACCGACGTGGACGTGCTCGTCGCCGGCGAAACGGGCAGCGGCAAGGAAGTGGTCGCCCAGCTTCTGCATCAGTGGAGCCACCGCCGGAGAGGAAATTTTGTGGCGCTGAATTGTGGCGCCCTGCCCGAAACCGTCATCGAAAGCGAACTGTTCGGCCACGAGACCGGTGCCTTTACCGGCGCCCAGAAGCGCCGCACGGGCCGCATCGAACATGCAAGCGGCGGCACGCTTTTCCTCGACGAGATCGAAAGCATGCCAGCCGCCACCCAGGTCAAGATGCTGAGGGTGCTGGAGATGCGCGAGATCACGCCGCTTGGCACCAACGAGGTGCGTCCGGTCGATCTTCGCGTCGTCGCGGCTGCCAAGATCGACCTCGGAGATCCCTCGGTGCGCGGCGATTTTCGCGAGGATCTCTATTACAGGCTGAATGTCGTGACGATCTCCATTCCGCCGCTGAGAGAACGCCGCGACGATATTCCGCTGCTGTTTTCCCACTTCGCCGCTCGCGCCGCCGAGCGCTTCCGTCGCGATGTCCCGCCGCTTTCACCGGATGTGCGGCGGCATCTCGCCTCGCACACATGGCCGGGCAATGTCCGCGAACTCTCGCATTATGCCGAACGCGTGGTGCTTGGCGTGGAAGGCGGTGGAACAGCAGCCGTCCCTTCGCAGCCGACGGATGCGACGCTTCCCGAACGGCTGGAGCGCTACGAGGCGGAGATCATTCGCGACGCGCTGTCGGCCAATGACGGCGACGTCCGCCGCACCATCGAGGCGCTCGGCATTCCGAGAAAGACGTTCTACGACAAACTCCAGCGCCACGGCATCAACCGGGGTGGCTATATCTCGCGCAAGTAATGGCGATGACGTTTGCTCTGCCGAAGTGGTGTTAGACTTCCACCAGCCCCAGCTTCTTCACTTGCCGGATCGTCAGCATGGTGCGCACGGTATCGACATGTTCGTTCGCTGTCAGCACCTCGATGACGAAATCCTGGAAGCGGGTGAGGTTCTCCGCGACGCAATGCAGCAGGAAATCGCTGTCGCCGGAGACCATCCAGGCCTGGCGCACCAGGGGCCATTCGGCGGTGGCGGCGGCGAAGGCCTTGAGATTGCCTTCCGACTGATGCTTGAGGCCGACCATGCAGAAAGCGACAAGGTCGAAGCCGAGCTTCGGGCTGTTCAGCATCGCGTGATAGCCCTCGATGATGCCCGCTTCCTCGAGCTTGCGCACCCGGCGCAGGCAAGGCGGCGCCGAGATGCCGACGCGATCGGCAAGCTCCACATTGGTCATGCGGCCATCGGCCTGCAGCTCCCGGAGGATCTTTATGTCGATGACGTCGAGTTCCGCACGACCCACATCATTGCCTTTCTTTAATTCTCCGCGGGGAGCTTCTATATAAAGCCGCGGAATACGCAAGAAAGTTTCACGCCGATGACGGATTCTTGCACATCCGGGCGATTTGCCTTGTTGGTAACGCAAGGCTGCCCTTGAATAAAAGCATTGGACGTTCATAAATGGCGCAGGGACGCGAAACGGCCGCAATCGCTATCTAGCCGCCGCCCTCCTGCCAGTCGAAAGGAAATGACATGCCTGCCCGCCATACCAAGGTGCTCATCATCGGTTCCGGACCCGCAGGCTATACTGCCGCGGTCTATGCCGCGCGCGCCATGCTGAAACCGGTTTTGATCGCCGGTCTCGAACAGGGCGGCCAGCTGATGATCACCACCGATGTCGAGAACTATCCGGGCTTTGCCGATCCTATCCAGGGTCCCTGGTTGATGGAACAGATGCTGCAGCAGGCAAAACATGTCGGCGCCGAGATCGTCAACGACCTCGTGACCGAAGTCGACATGAACCAGCGCCCCTTCGTCGCCCGCACCGACAGCGGCCAGGTCTGGACCGCCGATACGCTGATCATCGCCACCGGTGCCAAGGCCAAGTGGCTCGGCATCGAGAGCGAACAGCATTTCCAGGGCTTCGGCGTTTCGGCCTGCGCCACTTGCGACGGTTTCTTCTATCGCAACAAGGATGTGATCGTGGTTGGCGGCGGAAACAGCGCCGTCGAAGAGGCGCTCTATCTCTCCAACATCGCCAAGTCGGTCACGGTCGTGCATCGCCGCGACTTCTTCCGCGCCGAGAAAATCCTGCAGGAACGCCTGTTCTCCAAGGACAATGTCAAGGTTCTGTGGAATACCGAAGTGGCTGAAATAACAGGCACGCCGGCCAAGCCGCCGATGCCGCAATCCGTATCCGGTGCGCGCCTGCGCGACGTCAGAACCGGCACGATCACGGAGATGGTGATCGATGGCGTCTTCGTCGCCATCGGCCATGCGCCGGCAACCGAGCTCTTCAAGGACAAGCTGAAGCTGAAGGACAATGGTTATCTCTGGACCGCGCCGGATTCGACTGCGACCAGCCTGGACGGCGTCTATGCCGCGGGCGACGTGACGGATGATACGTTCCGCCAGGCGATCACTGCCGCGGGCCTCGGGTGCATGGCTGCACTTGAAGCCGAGCGATATCTGACGGGCCACATGCCCGTTGCCGTGGCCGCGGAGTAAGATCGGCATGAGGGGTGGGGGAATGCCATTGGATTGGGACAAGCTGCGTATTTTTCACGCAGCTGCCGAGGCGGGTTCGTTCACGCATGCGGCGGATAAACTGCATCTGTCCCAATCCGCCATCAGCCGCCAGGTGAGCGCGCTGGAGCAGGATGTCGGCACCAAGCTGTTTCACCGCCATGCGCGCGGCCTGATTCTGACGGAACAGGGCGAACTGCTCTACCGCACTGCCCACGACGTGCTGCTGAAGCTCGAAACCGTAAAGATGCAGCTCACCGAAACGACGGAAAAGCCGTCTGGCAAGCTGCGCGTCACGACCACGGTCGGCCTCGGCCAGGGTTGGCTCACCGACAAGATCCAGGAATTCCTGCAGCTTTATCCCGACGTGCAGATCCAGCTCATCCTCGACAACGAGGAAGTGGATGTGAACATGCGCCATGCCGACTGCGCGATCCGCCTGCGCCAGCCGCAGCAGTCCGACCTCATCCAGCGCAAGCTCTTCACGGTGCACATGCACGTCTATGCGGCCCCGTCCTACATCAACCGCCACGGCGAGCCGCAAAAGGTCGAGGATCTCGACAACCACCGCATCATCACCTTTGGCGAGCCGGCGCCGAGTTACCTGCTCGATGTCAATTGGCTTGAGGTCGCCGGCCGCTCGTCCGACAACAAGCGCATCCCGCATCTGCAGATCAACAGCCAGACCTCGATCAAGCGTGCCGCCCTGCTCGGAATCGGCGTCGCCTGCCTGCCGGATTACATCGTCGGCCGCGACCCCGGCCTGATTCAGCTGGCGATCAATGCCGACGTCCCCTCCTTCGACACCTATTTCTGCTATCCCGACGAGATCAAGAACGCCGCCAAGCTGAAGGCCTTCCGCGATTTTATCGTCAGCAAGGCCAGAAACTGGAACTTTTGAGCCCGGTTTTATTGATGAATTGCCGACTATGCAGAACGTGCATGACTGGCATGCACAAATGAGGGTTGCCGTTTGCCCAATAAACCACCATATCGCTCATAGCTGATGCACATGGTGGCTTTTCCTCCCAGTTCCACCGCATTGGCTGTTCCCCTCTGGAGGTTTTTGACCTTCACACTTATAAGGGCCCTGGTTTTCCAGTGGCCCTCTTTTTTTGCCTTTCTTCCTCAGCGAAATGCCGCGCCGCAAAAAAATTGTGCGGCGCATAGCAGACATGCACAAAAAAGCATTGAAACCTGCTCAAGGAAGCACCATATCCCTCTCAGCTGATGCATCTTGTGGTTTCTCTCCCAGTACCACCGCATTAGCTGTTCCCCTCTGGAGGTTTTTTGACCTTCACAATTATAAGGGCCCTGGTTTTCCGGTGGCCCTCTTTTTTTGCCCAAAATTTGCGCATTCAATAAAACCTGCCGCCTCACGCCTCCGTGATTTGCATATCGAAGCCTGACGATCGATATATCGGCCAGAGACGATTTATCGATCGGCGAACGACGATGGACAAAGACGAAATTATCAAGGCGCTCGCCCATCCCACTCGGATGGACATTCTGAACTGGCTGAAAAATCCCGAGGAGCATTTCCCCTCGCAGGAGCATCCTTTCGAAATGGGCGTCTGCGCCAGCCAGTTCGAGCGCTGCGGCCTGTCGCAGTCGACGGTCTCGGCCCATCTCGGCACGCTGCATCGCGCCGGCCTCGTCACCACCAAACGCGTCGGCCAGTGGATCTTTTACAAGCGCAACGAAGAAACCATCGCCGCCTTCCTCAAGCAACTGACGCAGGACCTTTAGAATGCCCCTCGCCCTCCTCGTTCTTGCCTTGAGCTCGTTTGCGATAGGCACCACCGAATTCGTCATCATGGGTCTGTTGCCGGAGGTCGCCGCCGATCTCTCGGTCAGCATCCCGCAGGCCGGGTGGCTGGTGACCGGTTATGCCCTGGCGGTCGCGATCGGCGCGCCTGTAATGGCGATTTCAACTGCGAAGCTGAAGCGCCGTACCGCCCTGATTGCGCTGATGGCCTTCTTCATCGCCGGCAACCTGCTTTGCGCTCTGGCGAGCGACTACTGGGTGCTGATGATCGCCCGTGTCGTGACAGCACTCTGCCACGGCGCCTTCTTCGGCATCGGCTCGGTGGTCGCCGCCGGCCTCGTTGCCGAAGACCGCAAGGCCCGCGCCGTCGCGCTGATGTTTACCGGCCTGACACTTGCCAATGCTCTCGGCGTGCCGCTCGGCACTGCGATCGGCCAGGCCTATGGCTGGCGCGCCACCTTCGGCGTCGTCACCATCATCGGTATCGTCACCATATCAGGCCTGATCGCCATCCTGCCCAGGGACAAGCAGCAAGAAAACGGCAGCATCCTGCGCGAGATCGCAGCACTCAGGAATGGCGGCCTGTGGCTGGCACTCTCCACCACCGTCTTCTTCGCCGCCTCGATGTTCGCCCTCTTCACCTATATCGCGCCGCTGCTGCGCGACGTCACCGGCGTGTCGCCGGAAGGCGTCACCTGGACGCTGTTCCTGATCGGCCTCGGGCTGACCATCGGCAACCTCGTCGGCGGCAAGCTTGCCGACTGGCGGCTCGGCGCAACGCTTGCTGGCGTCTTCGCCGCAATCGCCATCACCTCGATCGCCTTCAGCTATACGAGCCGCTTCTTCATCCCGGCTGAAATCACCCTCTTCCTTTGGGCAATGGCAAGCTTTGCCGCCGTGCCGGCGCTTCAGGTCGGCGTCGTCGGCTTCGGCAAGGACGCCCCGAACCTGGTTTCGACGATCAATATCGGCGCCTTCAACACTGGCAATGCGCTCGGCGCCTGGGTGGGCGGTCTGGTCATCGACGCCGGCCTCGATCTCACCCGCGTTCCGCTCGCCGCGGCCTTGATGGCCCTGATCGGCCTCGGCGCGACAGCACTCACCTATCTCTCCGCCAGGGGCCGGGCCGCCCTCGCCCCTGCCGAGTGATCCTCCCGCAAAAGAAAGGACCATCATGGTCAAGCTCTTCGAACCCACGAAAGTCGGCGACATATCCGTCAAGAACCGCATCGTCATGGCGCCGCTCACCCGTAACCGCTCGCCGGGCGCAATCCCCAACGACCTCAACGTCGAATATTACCGTCAGCGCGCTACCGCTGGCCTGATCATCACCGAAGCAACCGCGATCACCCATCAGGGCCAGGGCTATGCCAACGTGCCGGGCCTCTATAGCAAAGAGGCTCTCGACGGCTGGAAGCGCGTCACCGACGCCGTTCACGCAGCCGGTGGCAAGATCGTCGTCCAGATGTGGCATGTCGGCCGTATCTCGCACACGACGCTGCAGCCGAACGACGGCAAGCCGGTTTCATCGACCAACCGGATCGCCAAGGCCAAGACCTATCTGGTCAATGCCGACGGCACCGGCAGCTTTGCCGACACCTCCGAGCCGCGCGCGCTCGAAACCGCCGAAATTCCCGGCATCATCGAGGATTATCGCAAGGCTGCCCGTGCGGCGATCGACGCCGGCTTCGACGGTGTCGAGATCCACGGCGCCAACGGCTACCTGCTCGACCAGTTTATCCGCGACGGTATCAACGACCGCACCGACCAATATGGCGGCTCGATCGAAAACCGCACCCGTCTGACCTTCGAAGTCGTCGACGCCGTGGTCAAGGAAATCGGCGCCGGCCGCACCGCAATCCGCATCTCGCCGGTCACGCCGTCCGGCGAAAGCTACGATTCCAATCCGCAAGCGACCTTCACCCACGTCGTCGAAGAACTGGCCAAATACGATCTCGCCTATATCCATGTCATCGAAGGCCAGACCGGCGGCGACCGCGACTACAGGCAGGGCGACAATCCCTCCTTCGATTACAAGGCGCTGTGCCAGACTTATGAAAAGGCCGGCGGCAAGGCCGACTGGATGGTCAACAATGGCTACGATCGCGATCTGGCGATCGACGCCGTCGAAAGCGGCCGCGCCGATCTCGTCGCCTTCGGCAAGCCCTTCATCGCCAATCCCGATCTCGTCGAGCGCCTGGTACACAACCTGCCGCTCAACACGCCCGACCAGTCGACCTTCTATGGCGGCACCGGCAAGGGCTATATCGACTATCCCATTCTCGAAAAGGTCGCCTGAACCTTTCACACGTGAACGCGAATCCCGCCGAATGGCGGGATTTCCATTTTCGACGGGTTTTTGTAGGGTGCCGCCATGTTTGCTCCCTATCTTGATCGCTGGTCGCTGATATCAGACGGCGAGCCCATCATCACCCATTCCAGCCGCCTCCTGCCGGTCCTCTGGCAGGATAAGCCTGCCATGCTGAAAGTGGCGGCCGATATCGACGAACGATACGGCGCGCTTCTGATGCACTGGTGGGACGGCGACGGCGCAGCCTATGTCTATGCCCATGAGGGCGATGCGCTGCTGCTCGAAAGGGCGACGGGAAAACGCTCGCTGCTTGCCATGGCGATGAACGGCGAGGACGATGAGGCAAGCCGCATCCTCTGCGGGACGGCGGCACGGCTGCATGCGCCGCGCGAAAAACCGCTTCCCGATCCCGTCCCCCTTACCCGCTGGTTCCGCGATCTGGAGCCGGCAGCGGGCAAGCATGGCGGCACGCTTGCCGATTGCTCGGCGATCGCCAACGTCCTCCTTGCCGATCAGCGTGATGTCACCATCCTCCACGGCGACATCCATCACGGCAACATTCTCGATTTCCAGGCCCGCGGCTGGCTGGCGATCGATCCGAAGCGGCTGTACGGCGAGCGCGGCTTCGATTTCGCCAATATCTTCGCCAACGAAGAACTGCCAACGATCACCGATCCCGCCCGTTTCCGCCGCCAACTCGCCATCGTTTCAGCGGAGGCGAAGCTGGAGCCGAAGCGGCTGCTGCAATGGATCGCCGCCTATTCCGGTCTTTCCGCCGCCTGGTTCCTCGGTGATCCGAATATTCAGCAGGCAGAAACGGCCCTGACGGTCGCCCGGATCGCGCTGGCCGAACTCGAGAGCTAACCCGCGTTCTGCGACGGGTGCCCGATACAGGCAGCCGCCGTGTCACGATGCGGTTCGGGCAGGCAGCCAAGCGCCACGAGCGAAGCCCTGACCGCCTCGTCGATCGGCGTCTGCGGTTCCCTGCCGAGTTCGGCCGTAAGCCTCGTATTCCGCATCCGCACCGGCACCTTCCAGAGATAGCGCATCTCCTTGATCTCCCGCATCACAGGAACGAAAGGGGCGGCCAGCGGCACGATCCACCAGGGGAAGTTGCCGATCTTCGCCTTACCGCCGACGACGCGCTTGATCGCTTCGGCCATCTGCATGCCGTCCGCATCCCAGAAGCCCTCCATATGATAGACGGCGAAGGCCGGCAGCCGATCGGCCCGATCGACGAGTTGGGCAATGGTTTCCGCCATGTCGGGCAGGTAGGCCCATTGATGGCCGATGCCGTGCCGTGCCGGGTTCCTGATCGTGCCGACCGGCTTGCCTGGGGTCACGAGACCGGACGAGAACCAGCTGTTGGCCGTGGTGCCTGGACCGAAGAAATCCCCTGCCCTGACGATGATGGCGCCGGCACCGGACTGCGAGGCCGCCTTCAGCCGCTTCTCCATTTCGACGCGGATCGCCCCCTTCTTCGTCACCGGATGCTGCGGGCTTTCTTCCGTCGGCGCCGGCAGGGCGTCGGGACCGAAATTATAGACGTTGCCCGGCAGCACGATGCGCACGCCGACAGCGCGAGCAGCGGCGATGGTATTGTCGAGCATCGGCAGCACCAGCGTTTCCCAGTCGCGATAGCCGGGCGGATTGACGGCATGGACGATCAGGCCGACGCCTTCAGCCGCCCTCAGGACGTCACCGGCATTCATCGCATCGCCCTGTACCCATTCGAAAGCCGGCTCGCTCCTCGACGCCTTTGTGGCGTCGCGGTTCAGCGCCCGGATGCGCCACCCGCGCGCAAGCAGCCTGCGGGCAACCGCGCTGCCGATACCGCCAGTCGCGCCGAGAACCAGGGCCGTCGTCTTCATTTCGCTGCTCATGACAATCATCTCCTTCGATCGGATGAAAGGATCATGCCACCAGAACGGCATAAACGAAATTGACGAAAGAAATACATCTGCTATACAAAAATATATGGGCGTGGAACCGAGCTGGGATTTCTACCGCAGTTTTCTGACCGTGCTTCAGCAGGGTTCGCTTTCGGCCGCCGCCCGCGAACTGGGGTTGACCCAGCCGACCATAGGCCGCCATGTCGATGCACTGGAACTGGCGATCGGCGCCGAACTTTTCACCCGCTCACCGAACGGCCTGCTGCCGACCGACGCCGCACTGGCGCTGAAGCCCTATGCCGAAACGCTGGCTGCAACCACCGCCGCGCTTTTGCGCACAGCATCCGGCCAGCGCGAGCGCATGGCGGGAACGGTCAGAGTCAGCGCCAGCGAGGTCATCGCCGTCGAAGTGCTGCCGGCGATTCTCGGACCGCTGCAGGAGACCTATCCCGAACTGCAGATCGAGCTCTCGGCATCCGACATGATCGAGGATCTGGTGAACCGCGAGGCCGATATTGCCGTGCGCATGGCCGAGCCGCAGCAAGCTGCGCTCGTCGTGCGCCGCATCGGCGATATCCCCCTCGGCTTTCATGCCCACCGCCGCTATCTCGAACGACACGGCTTGCCGCAAACCCTGACTGACCTCACAAACCACCGGCTCATCGGCTTCGACCGGCAGACGGCCTATGTCCGCATGGCGATGAAACGCTATGCGGTGCCCGGCATCAATTTCTCCTATAGGACCGACAGCAATCTTGCCCAGCTCTCGGCGATCCGCGCCGGCGTCGGTATCGGTCTCTGCCAGATCGGACTTGCCCGGGGGAACCCTGACCTGGTGCACGTCCTGCCCGATGCCTTCGCCATTCCGCTCGGCACGTGGGTGGCGATGCATGAGAACTTGAAGTCTTCGCCGCGCTACCGCGCCACCTTTGACGCGCTGGTCAAGGGCCTGCAGGACTATCACCGATATTCGACCTGGCGGGAACGAGATGGCAACGCACAATCCGGTTGAACTCGTGCCCTATGATCCGCAATGGCCACAAGCCTTCCAGCGCATCCGCGAAAGACTGCTGGCCTTGCTGCCGCAGGCGCTGTCCATCGATCATATCGGCAGCACGTCCATACCGGGCATGATGGCCAAGCCGCTTATTGATATCGACATCGTTCTTCCCGGCCTCGAGCACATCGAGGACGCCACACACAAGCTTCTGGCCGAAGGCTACGAGCCACGCGGCAACCGCTATGACGACGACGTCTGGGCATTCTTATCGAAAGGTTCGGTGCCGGCGGAACGGGTCTACCTTTGCCCTGAAGGTAACGGCACGCATCGAAACAGGCTGGCTTTCCTGGATTATCTCATTGCGCATCCGCAAGCGGCGGCCGATTATGCCGCGCTCAAACGCAGGCTGGCGGCCGAATTCCGGATGGACGGCGACAGTTATACTGCGCATAAGCGCGAATTCGTCGATGCGATCGTCGCGCGGGCATTGGCGGGAGATGGTTAGCTTCCGATGCCTTGCGAGGCTTCGGCTGTGCGATCCTTCCACTGGCCGTCCACCACCTCGGTTTCCGGCCGGTCGCCACCTTCGGCATATTCTTCATGCCACTTGCCGTTCTCGTCCTGCCAACTGATCTCGGCGGAATCGCCGCCGACCTGCTGTTCGGCCGCGACGATGCGCGCAGCTTCGAGCGCCTCGGCATGGGTCGGGAATGCCTCTGAATAGACACCTCCCAGCCTGTAGGCCCAGCCGCCGTCATGCGGCACGACTTCGTAGACCACCTTGATCATGCATCAGTCTCCTCATCTTCTTGTTGCGCATTCGCACGCTTCCGGAAAAGATCCGGATCATCGCGGCCGCTTGACGAGAATTCGAGGACGCCGCGATCTGCTTTCCGGCCCCGATGACGTTCAGTATTCCATTAAACGCCGAAGACTGCAAATGGCACTCTACCGGGACTTGCTTGATATGCAAAATCAGCGACTTAGATAGAACGCATGAATCGGGACAGGAGCTGAGGCTTGGGGATCGCGTCACGCTTTAAAGAGGAAAAGTTTCTTGTCGCCGCACTTGTCGTTGCAGCGATCGCCTATTTCTTGGAACATGCGGTGATCGAGATGGGGCGCGGCGTCGCGCTGATTGCCGCCGCTGGCCTGGTCGGCACCATCGTGCTCGCCTCGATCCGCGTTGCCCATCATGCCGAGCTGCTCGCCGTCAAGGTCGGCGATCCCTATGGCACGATGATCCTGACGCTCTCGGCCGTCGCCGTCGAAGTCATCATCCTCGCCATCATGATGAGCGGCGAGAGCTCGCCGACGCTGGTGCGCGACACGATCTACTCGGCCCTGATGCTCGATATCAACGGCATCCTCGGCCTGGCCGCCCTGCTCGGCGGCCTCAAGCACGGCGAACAGCCCTACAACGACAATTCCGGCAAGACCTACGGCGTGATGATCCTCACCGCCATGGGCATTTCGATGATCGTGCCGGAATTCGTGCCGAGCGACAAATGGCACTATTATTCCGCCTTCACCATCGTCGCGATGATCGCGCTCTACGGCCTTTTCCTGCGCATGCAGGTCGGCCAACACAGCTATTTCTTCAGCTACAGCTATCCGCGCTCCGAACGGAAGAAAGAAAGTTCGGACGAGCATGGCCCCGACGAGTCGGCCGCGATCTCGATCGCCACCATTCTCGTCGGCGTCGTCATTATCGGCCTGCTCGCGGAGTTCATGGCGGCCTTCATGACCGAGGGCCTGCGCGACAGCGGTGCACCGATCGCCGTGACCGCCGTCGTCGTCGCAGCGATTTCGGCCGCCCCGGAGATCCTGACGGCGTTGAGGGCGGCACTCAGGAATCGCATGCAGGCGACGGTCAACATCGCTATGGGCGCCTCGCTGTCGACGGTCATTCTGACGGTGCCCGTCATGGAGGCGATCGCGCTCTATACCGGCCAGCCCTTCATCATGGCGATGACCCCGGTACAGACCGTGATGGTGGCGATCACGCTGATTGCCGCCGCGATCAACCTCAACGACGGCGAGACCAACGCCATCGAGGGCATGACGCACTTCATCCTCTTCGCCACCTTCGTCATGCTGACGGCGCTGGGGCTTTGAAGGCTTCTTCTCTCCGACAGGAGAATGGAGAGCAGCTATCCGCCACGTAGCGTCAACTCAAAGAGCAGCTTTCTTGACAGCCCCCGCCTTTTGGGGAGAGCTTTCGACAGTCATTCCTTCGACTTTTCGAGGAAACGCTGCTTGCGGGTTTTCGGCTTGAAGCGCCGGAAGAAACCCTCGATGGCGCGGATGGATTTGGTGACGGACATGAGCCTGTCGATCTGGCTATTAGCGTTGTGGAGCCGTTCCGACAGGACTTCGGCCGCCGTCATCGCGATCTCGATCGGCGGCACCTGTGGAAACCGTCTGGCAATTGCCGCATAGGGGCTGGCATCCACGCCGCCCATCATCGAGATCGTGCCCATCCGTGCAAAGAGACGCAGGAAGATCTGCTCGAACGTCCAGTCGTGCACGTCGAAGACCTTCCACTTCTCGCTCCTCTTCGCCGAAAAACCGGCAAGCAGGATCTTGCCCGGCAGTTGCAGCTCGGCGAGCCACAGCGCCACCGCAAAACCACTCGTCGCGATCTTGCCCACCGGATAGAGGTCGACGAGCATTTTCGTCAGATCAAGGTGACGGGTTTCAGCGCCTTCGAAGCGGCCCTCCTCGCTGAAGTTTTCCTCCGGGGAGACTCGAATGTTGACGACGCCCAAAAAATCGTCGCCGGCAAAGAAGCGCAGGACATCCGCCGCCTCGCGCCTGTGGACGATATTGGCGCCCATCACGCCGCTGCGGGCAAACAGCACCGCATGGCCGGCAAAGGGTTCGTCGAGCACCTTATAGACATTGTTGAAGAAGACGTAGAGAGCCGTCTCCGGCAATTCGCTTCGCAGCCGTTTAAAGTCGACGGCTTCGCTGTTTGCCACCAGCACGACGTGGGAATAGTGCGACAACTGCGCCTTCCACGCCTCCGGCGTCAGGACGTTGAAGCCGCCATCTGCGGCGGCGGCACTCTGCGTGTCGCTGGGGATTGCTTCCATATCGGCTCACATGCACTTTCCAAGGACGATGCGCTCTGCCGTCCCACTAGCTGTTGCTGAAATAAGCGCGCGTCCGCGCCAGCCGCGCCAGCCCGCCGATCCGCTTTCCCAAATGCGAAAGGAACCCCGCGATCCGGCCCGTCATCGACGGCTGCCTGCAGAAGGAAGCCCATGGCGTATTGGCCAGATCCTCGGCATAACGCTTGGCCATTCGGCGATGCACCCACGGCACAGTTGCCTGCCACGGCTTTTTCCGGCCGGTGAAATGGATAATCGCCGGCCGGCCGACGAAAGGCAGGAGGCCGGTCTGCGTGTTCCAGCGCGGATCGAGCACCAGCCAGTCGCCATCGAAAGTGACGTTCAGCGCATCCTGGTCGTTATTCTCGAAAAGATGCGACCGCTCCTCGAAGATCTCCCGTGTCCTGGCAAAAAGCCCTCTCGACCGGCAGGCCGACCAGTCGAACAGCAGCACGCCGGCATTAAAATAGCGCCCGCCCTCGCGCATGCCGATCTTCCGCTGCCGTGCGCCGGCCTTCTCGGGAAAGGCCATGACATAATCGTCTATGGCAGCAAGCGCCTTGTCCTGCAAATCCATGGCGAAGAGGTCGTCGACCGGCGCAACCGCAAGCACATCGGCATCGAGATAGAGCAGCCGCTCGACATGATCGGGAATGTGCAGATCCATGTAGAGCCGCGCCAGCGTCGCGCCCGACCAGCGGCCCCGCGCCTGCAGCGCCGTATCCGGCGTATTGTAGGGCAGAACCTTGATTGCCATGCCGTGCAGCCGTGCGAAATTTCCGACCTCGGCGATCTCGTTCGGCTTGAGGTCGATGCCGAGAAGCAGGAACTCCACAGTGGCACTTGAGAGATTGCGCTTGACGGAAAGCAGGGTGCAGCAGGCGGCCGGCAGCATGTTGACATCCGAACAGACGATCACGGCACTCTGCTGCAAAATCCCGGCCTCCCGAAGCGGCGACTTAAACTGATGCCGGATATCTAGTTGGTTTGATGCCAACCCGCAACCGCAGATCACCCGCCGAACCGTCGCTCTGCGTCACGTTTTGAATCGGAATTCAACGACTTGCGAGGCAAAGCGGATTCAGATGAGGAGCATATTGAATCGGAACGTGAACTTAGAGCCGCAGCGCCAATGGATGATCCGCGAGCAGCCGATCGACTGTCGCAAGCTGCAGTCCCTCGACCTTGCACTGAGCGAGCAGCAAGCGATCGAAGGGATCGCGCGTCTCCGGCTCGGGGTCGGCAGCGGTGATGACGTGCGCGATATCGATGGGCAGGATCTTCAGCCCGGTGCCCTGCAGGTAGGCAGGAATAACGTCCAGGGTTAGTCCCGGCTGCAACTTGCCAAGTCGTGTCTTGATCGCGATTTCCCAAAGGCTAGCGACGCTGACGAAACCCTCGGTCGCCGCGTCCAAAAGCACACGCTGGACATCAGGAAAACGGTCCGTCAGCTTTCGTTGGACAATTGCGATGATCATATGCGTGTCGAGTAGCACACGCATGATCACGGCAGCGGCTTGAGAAGAAAATCTTCCGGCAACGGATCGTCGAAGTCGTCGGCGATATACATCTCCGTCCGCGTGATACCCTTGGAACGAAGATAGGCTTCGCCGGCCTCCAGGTTCAAACCGCCGCGTTTTTGATGCGGCACGAGATCGAACACCGGCCGGCCGTTGCGTGTCACGACAATGGTTTCCCCTTCCTCGACCTCACGGGCGAGTTCGGTCAGGCGGTTCTTCGCATCACGGATGGAAACGGTCTTCATGGAGGCAAATGTAGCTACATGCAGCTACATCGTCAATGTCGCCGCAAAGAAAAAGGCCCGCCGTCGCCAGCAGGCCTCGATTGGTGTTTTTGAGAACCGCTTACTTGCAAGCGCCGCAGAAGCGCTGGATGCGGCGGCAAGCTTCCTCAAGCAGCTCTTCCGAAGTGGCGTAAGAGATGCGGAAGTTCGGGCCGAGACCGAAGGCCGAACCGTGAACGACGGCGACGCCTTCCGTTTCCAGAAGCTCGGAAACGAAATCCTCGTCCGTCTCGATCACCTTGCCCGACGGAGCCGTCTTGCCGATCAGGCCGGCGCAGGACGGATAGACATAGAAGGCGCCTTCCGGAACCGGGCAGACAATGCCCTTGGCCTGGTTCAGCATCGAAACGACGAGATCGCGACGACCTTCGAAGATCTTCTTGTTCGCAGGGATGAAGCCCTGCGTGCCGTTCAGCGCTTCGACAGCCGCCCACTGGGCGATCGACGTCGCACCCGAGGTCTGCTGACCCTGGATCATATCCATGGCCTTGATGAGCTGGATCGGACCGGCCGCATAGCCGATACGCCAGCCGGTCATCGCATAGGCCTTGGAGACGCCGTTCATCGTCAGCGTGCGGTCGTAGAGCTTCGGCTCGACTTCCACAGGCGTGACGAACTTGAAGTCGCCATAGGTCAGGTGCTCGTACATGTCGTCGGTCAGCACCCAGACCTGCGGATGCTTCATTAGCACATCCGTCAGCGCCTTCAGCTCGTCCTGCGTATAGGCCGCCCCCGTCGGGTTGGACGGCGAGTTGAAGATGAACCACTTGGTCTTCGGCGTGATCGCCTTTTCGAGATCGGCGGCCTGGAGCTTGAAGTTGTGCTCCTGGGTGGCCGAAACGAAAACCGGTGTGCCGCCGCACAGCGCCACCATCTCAGGATAGGAAACCCAGTAAGGCGCCGGGATAACGACTTCGTCGCCGGGGTTCAGCGTCGCCATGAAGGCGTTGAAAAGGATCTGCTTGCCGCCGGTGCCGACGATCGTCTGCTCCCAGGAATAATCGAGGCCGTTCTCGCGCTTGAACTTGGCGGCGATCGCCTTGCGCAGTTCCGGGATACCGGAAACCGGCGTGTACTTCGTCTCGCCGCGGTTGATCGCGTCGATGGCGGCCGTCTTGATATTATCGGGCGTATCGAAATCCGGTTCCCCCGCGCCAAGGCCGATGACGTCACGTCCTTTTGCTTTCAGCTCGCGCGCTTTCTGAGAGACGGCGATGGTGGCTGAAGGCTTCACACGGGAAAGAGCATCGGCAAGGAAAGCCATGATAACGGTCCTAATGGTTGAAACGGGCAGAAAGCCGGGACCGGAGTTCTGCGGTTAGCTCTATGTCCAATGTATGACGGCATTTCAAGCGGAAAGGCGTCATGGTGGCATGATTCTTATTGATCGGTTCGCCACGCCGCCCACCCGGCATGCCGCCCCCTTCGGAGAAGCTTGCGTCACGCGGTCGAAACGCCAGGCGAAGATCTTGAATCAATCTCTGAAGTCATCCGGATTTATCCCCTGAAATCAGTGGCATCGTCGAATTCGGCCATTGCCACGAATAAGCCGCAACAAATGCCGCGCCACGCCGCAATTCCGTCGCGAGCGCGCCGAGATCGAAGCCGCATCATCCGGCATCCGAAATTGGTTATTGAGGGTATGCCAATGTTTCTGGAAGATGAGTTTATCATAGGGCGCATTCGTGCGCGCCGAATTTCCGTTTCAGTCCTTGTTGCCGTCACCGCCTTTGCCGCCTGCATCGCCGCGATACTGGGGCTTGCCTCCGCCGCCCAAGCCGGGCAGACGCCGCAGGCATCCGTCCAGCTCGCAGCGCTTGTCCGGCCGAACGACGTCAATAGCGGCTCGCTGCTCTTTCCGTCGAAGGAGCCGGGCTTTTATGTCGAAGCGCCGCGGCTGAAGACCGATGTCGCCATCGATGTCTCCGGTCCTATCGCCAGAGTGAAGGTGACGCAGCGCTTCCAAAATCCGAGCCAGGGTTGGGTCGAAGGCACCTACGTCTTCCCGCTGCCGGACAATTCTGCCGTCGACGCGCTGAAAATGCAGATCGGCGAACGCTTCATCGAAGGCCAGATCAAACCGCGACAGGAAGCCCGCGAGATCTACGAACAGGCCAAGGCCGAGGGCAAGAAGACGGCGTTGCTCGAGCAGCAGCGGCCGAACATCTTCACCAACCAGGTCGCCAATATCGGTCCCGGCGAAACCATCGTCGTCCAGATCGAATACCAGCAGACCATCCACCAGTCGGGCGGCGAGTTCTCGCTGCGCTTCCCGATGGTCGTCGCTCCGCGCTATAATCCGGCGCCGATCGTCCAGACTGTCGAGTTCAACAACGGCGCCGGTTTCGCGACGCCGCGCGACCCGGTGGAAAACCGTGACAAGATCGAAGCCCCCGTGCTCGATCCGCGTGAGAACGCCAGGATCAATCCGGTTTCGCTGACCGTCGACCTCCGGGCCGGTTTCCCGCTCGGCGATGTCAAATCGTCCTTCCACGCGGTCGATGTCAGCCAGGACGGCGACCAGGCGAGGACGATCAGCCTGAAGGCGGACACCGTTCCCGCCGATAAGGATTTCGAACTCACCTGGAAGGCCGCTCCCGGAAAGATGCCGAGCGCCGGCCTCTTCCGCGAAGTGATTGATGGTAAGACCTATCTGCTCGCCTTCGTCACCCCGCCCACGGCCCCGGATACGGCAGCGCCGCCGGCAAAACGCGAAGTGGTCTTCGTCATCGACAATTCCGGCTCCATGTCCGGCCCGTCGATCGAGCAGGCGAGGCAGAGCTTGGCGCTTGCCATCTCCAAGCTGAATCCCGACGACCGCTTCAACGTCATCCGTTTCGACGATACGATGACTGACTATTTCAAAGGCCTCGTCGCCGCGACGCCTGACAACCGCGAAAAGGCGATCGCCTATGTCAGAGGCCTGACCGCGGACGGCGGCACGGAAATGCTGCCTGCCTTGCAGGCTGCGCTGCGCAACCAGGGACCGGTCGCAACCGGAGCATTGCGTCAGGTCGTCTTCCTGACGGATGGCGCGATCGGCAACGAACGGCAGCTCTTCCAGGAAATCACCGCAAATCGCAGCGATGCCCGCGTCTTCACCGTCGGCATCGGCTCGGCGCCGAACACCTATTTCATGACCAAGGCTGCCGAAATCGGCCGTGGCACCTTCACGGCGATCGGCTCGACCGACCAGGTGGCAAGCCGCATGGGCGAGCTTTTCGCCAAGCTGCAGAACCCAGCCATGACCGATATCACTGCCACCTTCGAAGGCATCGAAGCCGAGAATATCACGCCGAACCCGATGCCGGACCTCTACAGCGGCGAGCCCGTCGTGCTGACCGCGGAGCTGCCTGAGGAGAAGCCGGCCGGCAAGCTGCAGATCATCGGCAAGACAGGCGACCAGCCTTGGCGCGTCGAGATGGATATCGCCAACGCCGCCGACGGCAGCGGCATTTCCAAGCTCTGGGCGCGCCGCAAGATCGACGATTTCGAGGCGCGCGCCTATGAGCGTCAGGATCCGGCCGCGCTCGACAAGGATATCGAGACGGTGGCGCTCGCCCACCATCTCGTCTCCCGCGTCACAAGCCTGGTTGCCGTCGATGTCACCCCGTCGCGCCCGGCCGATCAGCCGCTCGGCTCGGCCAAGCTGCCGCTCAACCTGCCGGATGGTTGGGATTTCGATAAAGTCTTCGGCGAAAACGTTGCCCCTCTTGGCGGCGCAGAACGCCATGGCTCGGCTACGCCGGCAGGAAGCGCCGGACCGGAGCAGGCTGCAGCCGAAACACAGGATCTCGCCGCATCGCCTGAGATCGCAAACATGATGGCCGCAGCCCCGACCGCCAAGGCGGCCACCATGATCGCGCAGAAGAGCTCGATCGTGAACCTGCCGCAGACGGCGACGCGTGCTGACGAGCAGATCATCCGCGGGCTGACCATGCTGCTCCTGGCGCTGACGGCGGCAAGCGGTTTGGCCGTCTGGCGGCGGCGCCTCAAGCGCATTATCGCGGTCGGAGCCAAGCGAAATGGTCTCTAGGCTCTCCGCAAGCCCGAACGAGGAAGCGGCCGAATTCGAGCCGCTTCCGACCTATCTGGAACTCGCCATGGCCGCCGCCACGGCCCAGGACATGCCGAAGCCTCGCCAGCGGAAGGGTTTCTTCCTCTGGCGTCTTTCCTCAATCGAAAAGGCAATCGCCTTTGCCATCGCCGGCCTTGCCTTTTATGGCTTGGCGCTGATCGGCGACGGTTTCCTGCTGAAGGCGAAAGCGGAGCTCTCCCAGATCCTGCTGAAACGCGCATTCGCCGCGGAGCTTCAGGGGAAAGAGACAAAACCCTGGCCCTGGGCGGATTTCACCACGGAGGCCAAGGTGCGCGCCCCGCGCCTTGGCAAGGAGGCGATCGTGCTCTCCGGCGCCTCTGGTGAGGCTCTGGCCTTCGGTCCGGCCTGGCTCGCCAACACGCCGCAGCCCGGCGAGGAAGGCACCTCCGTCATCGCCGCCCATCGCGACACGCATTTCCGCTGGCTGCAATATATAAGGCCCGGCGATACGATCGAGATCACGCGCCGCGACGGCAAACTATTGACCTTCAAGGCCGGCCAGGGCCGCATCGCCCCGTGGGATGCCAACGGCATAGATCCCTCCTCCGATGGCCACCGCCTGGTGCTGACCACCTGCTGGCCCTTCAATGCCACCGAACGCGGACCGTTGCGCTACATCCTCGAGGCAGAATTGGTCGACGACCAGGCGACGGGCTCAGTTCAACCGGTAAACACAAAGCCGTTATTGCAGGTCGAATGAGGGTTGAAGCCCTTCCCTGCCCGCTCCACTTTCAGCCTGGAGAGACGACGGGGATGCAAGATGAAGAGAATGTCCGCCTTCCATTTCGCCGCAGCGCTGGTTCTGTTCGGCACGGTGTCCGCTGATGCGGCCGACACCGTCAACACGCAGGAACTCGCCGTCCGTGTCGACAAGCTCGCCGACGGCCTCGAACATCCCTGGGCGGTCGAGGTCTTGCCCGATGACGCCTATCTCGTCACCGAGCGGCCGGGCCGCATGCGCATCGTCCGCGACGGCAAGGTCTCCGAGCCCATCGGCGGCGTGCCCAAGGTCAGTGCCCGTGGCCAGGGTGGCCTAATGGACTTGGCGCTCGCGCCGGACTTTGCGACATCTCGCAAACTCTATTTCACCGCCGCCATCGCCAACAGCCAGGGCTCCGGCACCGAAGCCTTCAGCGCCACGCTTTCCACTGACGAGAAGACACTCGACGCCGTGACGCCTATCTTCAGCATGCGGCGCTTCACGTCAGGCAATATCCAGTACGGCTCGCGTATCGCGATATCAGGTGACGGTACGCTGTTCATCAGCGTCGGTGATCGCGGCAACCGCGACCGCTCGCAGAACTGGCAAGACGATGCCGGCTCGATCATCCATATCAATGCCGATGGCAGCATTCCTGTCGACAATCCATTCAAGGACGGGGGCAAGGCGTTGCCGGAAATCTGGTCGAAAGGCCACCGCAACCCGCAGGGCATCACCTTCGACGCCAAGGATGGCAAGCTCTATACCGTCGAACACGGGGCGCGCGGCGGCGACGAGATCAACCAGCCCGAGGCCGGCAAGAATTACGGCTGGCCGATCATCACCTATGGCCGCGACTATTCGGGTGCCGAGATCGGCGAAGGCACCGCCAAGGAAGGGCTGGAACAGCCGCTGCATTACTGGGATCCTTCGATTGCGCCTGGCGCGCTCGTCGTCTATCGCGGCGCCATGTTCCCGGAATGGGACGGCAATTTCATCGTCGCGGCGCTGAAGTTCCAGCTGCTCTCGCGCATGCAGCGTGACGACGGAGGCGCCTTCGTCACCGAAGAGCGCCTGTTCGAGGGCGAATACGGCCGCGTCCGCGACGTTGTCGTTGCACCGGACGGCGCCCTGCTGATGGTGACGGACGAGGACAATGGCGCGCTGCTCAGGATCTCCCGAGCGCAAGCCCGAAACGGCTGAGACGTCACAGCAAGCCGCGCAATTCCTTGCGGATGACGAATTTCAGCCCGGACCAGATTTCGTCGATGGCGCAGACCTTGACGTCGACCAGACCGGTTGGGAGCAGAACCTCCCGCAGCACGTCCTCGGTGATATCGGTCGAAACCCGTGAACTCTTCTTCGGCCAGGAGATCCAGACCATACCGTCCGGTCTCAGGACATAAAAAAGCGCGGGCGCGATGGCCTCCAGCGCCGCACGTTCTGTCGTAAACAGATGCACGTACTCGAATGCACGCTGAGGCGTCTCGGGAAGCGCATGGACGACCGAAGCAAAACCGGCGAAACCATTGATGTCACCGATCGTTTCGGGAATGTCGAGAAGAGCGGCTGCCTGCCCCTGTGCAAGGCCGAGTTTCCTGACGAGCGGCGTGCCGGAATAGCCTCCCGTCCCAGGCGCCGCCGCACTGCCGGCCGGCTTCCGTTCTTCGCCTCGCATGTCTTCACCTCCGTCAACCGGCACGAAGTCTTCACCCTTGCCGAAAGCAAACGCAACTGCTAACCGCTCGGGCACATCTCCTTCCCATCGAGGACGACATGACGCGCGTTCAGGCGAACCTCCTCCTATTGCTTGCAGCCGCCATCTGGGGCGGCGGCTTCGTCGCACAGTCGACGGCCATGAAGGCGATCGGCCCCTTCTGGTTCATCGGTCTGCGCTTTGCCGTCGCCACCCTGGCCGTGCTGCCCTTCGTCCTTTTTGAAGCGCGCAAGGCAAAGGAGAAGACCAGCGCACGCCATGCGAAGCTCTACATCCTGATCGGCCTTGCCCTTTTCGGCGGCGCAGCCACGCAGCAAGTCGGACTGCAGACGACGACGGTGACGAATTCCAGCTTCATCACCGGCCTCTACGTCGTTTTCGTGCCTGTTATCGCCGTGTTCTTCCTGCGCCGTGCCCCGCATTGGATCATCTGGCCGGGGGCGCTGATGGCGGTCACCGGCATCTATCTCCTGTCTGGGGGCCATCTCTCGGCACTGACACCTGGCGATCTGCTGACTGTCGTCTGTGCCGTCTTCTGGGCGATTCAGATCACCCTTGCCGGCACGACCGTTTCCGAGACCGGAAGGCCGCTCGCACTCTCCGCCACGCAATTTGCCGTCACCGCAGTCTGCGCGCTGGCCGTTGCCGCAGTCGTCGAACCTGTCAGCCTTTCGGCAATACAGGCCGCGGCGCCGGAGATCCTTTATGTCGGCATCTTCTCCTCGGGCGTGGCTTTCGTGCTGCAGGTGATCGGCCAGCGCTACACGACGCCCTCGCAGGCCGCGATCTTTCTTTCTTCTGAAGCGCTCTTCGGTGCCTCGCTTGCAGCCCTGCTGCTCGGCGAAACGATGCCGGTAACAGGCTATGCAGGTTGCGCGCTAATGTTTATCGCTATGCTTGTGGTCGAACTCGTGCCGGGATTGACCCGCCGACGCCTGCCAGCCACGTGAACACGCGTCCAAATATGGGTGAGTCACTCATCCGAGAAAAAATTTATCGGATGCGGGAGACGCGTTCACGTTGCATTTTTGGGAAAATCTGCTCGGAACTTATATTGCAGACGATATAAAACGTTAATCATCCCCTATCGGCGAAGGAATTTTTCGCGTTTTTGCGCAAATTGGATATCGGCAGGGGTGTGCCCCGAACGACACGTTAAAAAACTTTTGCTTGCCAAAATCCTTTAAACGCAGCACTCTCAGCCCGTTCGGGCATTTTGCGAGCATGGGAAGTCCTTAAGTATTTGCGCGCCGGGAACGCTAATATTCCGGTCAGCCGGTTCCGAAAATGGCGGGCGAAAGTCCTGCCTGGAACAGGCCGAGGTAGAGGGGACCTTTTTCTCAAATTTCAAGAATTGCCTTCTAACACCTCCCGCAAGGAGGCAATGCTATGATGCTGCCCGTGTGGATGGCGGGCAGAGAGAAAAGGACCTTAGGCATGGCAGAGACTGGCACTGTAAAATTCTTCAATACCGACAAAGGCTTCGGCTTCATCAAGCCGGACCGGGGCGGCGCCGATATCTTCGTTCACATTTCTGCCGTTCAGGCCTCCGGCTTGGCCGGTCTGACGGAAAACCAGAAGGTAAGCTTCGACACGGAGCCGGATCGCCGCGGCAAGGGCCCGAAGGCCGTCAATCTGCAGATTGCGGGCTGAACCCTTAACAAGGCTGGCGAATTCGAGTTGAAGCCCGGCAGCAATGCCGGGTTTTGTTGTTCAGCCTTCGTTCAGCTACAAATCTGTACGACTGTGACCATCGAGAAAGGGACCGGCGTTCGGTTCCCGGGATTAGGATTTATGCTTATGAACAGGCTCGCCAAGACCCTTCTGCTGACGGCAACCGCTGCCGCACTCACGCTTTCCGCCATCGGTGAAGCGTCGGCCCGCGATCGCCACTGGCGCCATGGCAATCACGACAACAACGATGCGTGGGTCGGCGGCGCCGTCGGCCTTGCCACCGGCCTGATCGTCGGCTCTGCCATCGCCAATGCCAATAACGGTCCGGTTTACGAAGAGCGCCGCTACATCGACCCGGCCTACGAGCCGGATTACTACGAGCCCGCTCCGGTCTATCGCGCCCCGCGCCGCGTCTATGTCGATCAGCCGCAATATTACGAGCCGGTCCGCACGGCGGTGGAGCCCTGGTCGCCGCAATGGCAGCGTTACTGCTCCTACCGCTACCGCACCTTCGATCCGCGCAGCGGCACCTACATCGGCAATGACGGTCGCAGCCACTTCTGCACCGCCGGCTGATCTCTCCATAATCCGTCATGCCAAGCGCCGCTTTTCAGCGGCGCTTTTGTTTCGGCCTGCGTCAGCCGGTCAGGATTCAGATTTTAGGCCGATCGGGCCCAAAATCATCCTGATCTGGGGCATGGCGCCGGCCTCGGCATCAAAATCGGTCGAGACGCTCACGGTGCGCCACATCCGATCGGCTTCGATACGCGCCGCATCCGCCTTTTCGACATTGTGGACCGCATCGCTGCCGAGCAGCAGCCGCAACGGCGGCTCGTCGAGACCGGCGATATGGATGACGACCGCCGCTGCTTTGGCAGGATCGCCGGGCTGGCGACCATCATATTCACGCTGGAAGCGCACCGTGGCGCCGACCGTCTCCGCATAGTCCTGCCGCCCTTCGGCAAGCACCGTCGAGGAGCCGGCGAAATCGGTCCTGAAGCCGCCGGGCTCGACTACCGTCACCCTGATGCCGAACGGCGCGACCTCCTTCGACAGCACCTCGGAAAAGCCCTCGACCCCGAATTTCGCCGCCGAATAGGCGCCGCGCCCGGCAGGGCCGATCCGGCCGCCGACGGATGAGAACTGGATGATGTGCCCCGCCCCCTGCCCGCGCATCAGGGCGATGACTGCCTTGGTCATGATGATCGTGCCGAAGAGGTTGGTCTCGATCTGGGCTCGGAAATCGGCAAGGCTGGTATCCTCGATCGAGCCGACATTGCCGTAGCCGGCATTGTTGACAAGCACGTCGATGCGCCCGAACCGCTTCACACCAGCCTTGACTGCCGCCGCTGCCGCCGCCTCGTCGGTCACGTCAAGCGCCAGCGTCAGCACCTGATCGCCATACCGTTCGGAAAGATCGGCAAGCTGGCCGGGATCGCGCGCCGTCGCCACCAGATTGTCGCCGGCGGCCAATACCGCCTCCGCCAGCGCCCGGCCGAGACCGCGCGAACTCCCTGTAATCAACCAGACTCTGAACATCGGAAACCCTCCTTCTTTGGTTCCCGGCTCATGTATGGTCTACTGTATCCAATCGAAAGAAGGTACCCAGACGATCTATACACACCTTGAGGTAACTGACGTGAGCAGCGACATGTTCGATTTCTGCAGCAGCATGACGGAGGAACAGGATGGGCGGGCCCGTGAACTGATCGAACGGGCGGCGGCGAAATGGCCGCTGCGCATCCTGCATGTGCTCTCCGATGCCGGCGCTCCCCTGCGCTTCTCGCGCCTTATGGAGAGGGTCGAGGGCATCAGCCAGAAAGTGCTGACGCAGACATTGCGCACCCTCGAAAGGGATGGCCTCGTCATCCGCACGCTTTATCCCCAAGTGCCGCCGCGCGTCGAATATGAGTTGACGCCGCTCGGACACGACCTCCTCATGCAGGTCGTATCGCTCTGGCGCTGGATCGTCGAACACCTCGACGATTTCGATGCACGCAAAGCCGTGAAGCTGACAGCCGCCCGTGGCTAAGCCGGGATGCGGATCGTTGCCCTCAGTCCGCCGAGCGGGCTGTCACTGAGCGTGACGTTACCGCCGTGGCTGCGGGCGATGTCGCGGGCGATCGCCAGGCCGAGCCCGGTGCCTGATGCATCGAGATTGCGCGCCGTATCCAACCGGAAGAACGGCTTGAACACGTCCTCACGGTTCTTTTCGGGAATGCCAGGCCCGTCATCGTCGAAGATGACGGTCAGCCATTTGGCATTGTGCTTGGCCTCGATGTCGAGCCTATCGGCATACCGGCGCGCATTCGAGGCAAGGTTGGTGACGAGACGCATGAAGGCGTTCGGCCTGACGGAAATATCGTCATCGCCTTCGATCGAATAGCTGAATTTTTTACCGTGCAGGGCGAAATCGGATTCCAGCTTCGCGAAGATCTCACTGAGTCTCAGCTCGCCGACATCCTCTTCGACCTCGCCGCGTGCAAAGGCCATATAGGCCTCCAGCATGGTCTGCATGTCGTTGACGTCGTCGTTGAGGCCATGCAGGTCGGGATTGTCGCCGGCCAGCGCCAGCTGCAGCTTGAAGCGGGTGAGGATGGTGCGCAGATCATGACTGACGCCGGAGAGCATCGCGGTGCGCTGCTCGATCTGTCGTTCGATTCGCTCGCGCATCAGAATGAAGGCAAGGCCGGCGCGCCTGACCTCGTCAGCACCCCGCGGATAGAAATTATCGGGCTTCTGCCCCTTGCCGAAGCTTTCGGCCGCGCGTGCCAAGGTCAGGATCGGCCGGATCTGCCCGCGCAGGAAGAGGATCGAGATGCCGATCAGGACCAGCGAGGTGCCGACCATCCAGACGATGAAGATATGTGTGTTCGAGGCATAGGTCTGGCTGCGCTTGGTCAGCACCCGCAGGATCTTGTTGTCGAGTTTGATGCGGATCTCGACGAGGTTCGAATTGCCGACCGTGTCGATCCAGAAAGGCCGATGGATCTCGTCGGTGATCTCGTCGCTGAGGATGCCGTCGAGGATCGAGAAGAACGGCTTGACGCGCGGTGGCGGCAGATCGCCGTCCGGCTCGATCGAGATCTGCAGGCTGAGCTGGTCGCGGGCGATGCGGATGATCTCGCTATAGTCCGAATTCTGCGGATAGGTCTCGATGATCTCGATGATCGCGGCGATGTCACGGGTAACCGCAAGCGACAGCCGCTCCGTTACCATCTGCCAGTGGCGCTCCATGAAAACGGCGGCGACGACGGATTGCAAGAGCACCATCGGAATGATGATGATCAGCAGCGAGCGCGCGTAAAGGCCGGTCGGCAACCGCCGGCGCAGCCAGCGGACGATCGAGCGCCAGCCCGGCGCAGAAGTGCGGTCTTCCCGCCGCAAGCTGTCGATGGTCACCATCAGCGCCGGTCCCGAACCTTGAGTTTAGTCGATGCTCAGCCTGTATCCGATGCCGCGCACGGTCTGCAGCCAGACGGGATTGGCGGGATCGTCCTCGATCTTACGCCTCAGCCGGTTGATCTGCACGTCGATCGTCCGCTCGCCGACTTCGGTATCGTTGCCGATCAGTTCATGGCGGGGGATCGTATCGCCGGCGCGCCGCGCAAAGAGCAGCATGATCTCCTGCTCGCGGTCGGTGAGCCGGATCACCTCGCTGGCTTTCTTCAGCTCCTTGCGGGTCAGCGAGAAGGTGTAGGGGCCGAACATCACTTGTTCGATCTTCGGTCCCTCGCCGCCGGCGTTGCGGCGCAGGATGTTGTTGATGCGCAGCACCAGTTCGCGCGGGTCGAAGGGCTTGGAAAGATAGTCGTCGGCGCCCGCCTCGAGGCCTTCGATGCGGTTGCCCGATTCTGCCAGCGCCGTCAGCATGATGATCGGGACGTTCTTGATGGCGCGAAGCCCGCGGGTAACCTCGATGCCGGATTCACCGGGCATCATCACATCCATGATGATCAGGTCGAAGTCGAGACCCGCAAGCTTGCGCTGCGCCTCGGCGCCGTCGGCGGCGACGGTGACGCGGAAGCCGTTTTCGGCGAGATAGCGATTGAGCAGCGCACGGATGCGGGAGTCGTCATCGACCACCAGCAAGTGCGCCGCATCGTCGGAAATATCTGTCTTGACCGCCATTCAATCCGCCTTCTGTCTGTCCCGCATGCCGCTGAGGAAAGCTTTTACGCCCTCCCGCACCTCCGCAGAAGCCCCTTCGAATGCCCGCTCAATGCGGCGCGATTGCGGCTCGGCAAGGGCAAGCGCCAGCTCTCGCCCCGATTTCGTCGGATAGAGCTTGCGCTGCCGCCGGTCTTCAGGACCTGCCACCTGGCGAATATAGCCTGAGTCGATCAGCTGTTTCAGCACCCTTGCAAGGCTCTGCTTGGTGATCTTCAGCGTTTCGAGAAGATCGGCTACCGTCATGCCGGGATTGCGGTTGACGAAATGCACGACGCGGTGATGCGCCCGGCCGAAGCCGCTCTTTTCGAGGATAGCGTCAGGATCGGAAACGAAGTCGCGATAGGCGAAGAAGAACAGCTCGATGATCTCGAAATCGATGATATCAGTATCTTCCATCGGCGTGGCTAGCGGCTCTGGCTTGCCTGCTTTCGGGCCGGTCTGTCGTGACACTCGGCATTTCCTTTCTTTTCCGCGCGCTGCCGGAAGCTTTCGCGAAGATATGTCAGCTTTATTGACATAAATTTGCGTCGCTATTAGCTTCCGCGAACTCTGCGGGAGCCCCGCACGGCCTCTCATTTCCCTGGCATTTCCCCAGAAAACAAGGCCCGTCCGGCACTCCGACGCACTACGCGATTTCCCCTTGCGTCTGTGGATAAAACGTAATGGGGACAACAATCAACAGGCATGGCGCGTGAAGCGCCGGAGGGGGTTAGGGATGGTCGCCTGGAAAGGCGCCAAGATCCACGTGCTGACCCACGGCCTGCATATGCAAACGCCGTCTTCGAAGGCGAGCGCGCTCATCGACGATCTCGAAACACTGATGAACGACGACATGAAGGAAGTCTATCCGGCGGCGATCGCCGCCGGATAAGGCCCTCACGCAATCGGCCCGGCCACTGCATAATTCCTAAAATCGGAATCGATTTAAGGATGCAACAGTTCAAAGTGCTACCGCGTCCGTTGCGGCTCTCGAAAAGACGCGCGGCGCTGTAGATACAGACCCGTCGGGCCTTTTATCTATGCGCCCGTGCCATGACCAGTCCGGCGAGCGTCGAGAGAATGCCGCCGCCGATCAGACCGCCGATGCCGTCGGCGATCAGGCCGGTCATAGCCGCTTCCCCGCCGACCATGCTGAGCAGCATGCCGCCGGCAACGCCGCCGATCGCACCGGCGATCGTACGGGCGACGACGTTGATCGCCTGCTGTTTCAAAGCGGCGCTCGCGGCGTTGCCGCCGATTGCACCGGCAATCAATTGTGTGATGAGCGGAAGTAGCGCTTCCATGATTTCCTCCTCTGGCGATCTCCCCGATCGCCGATCCATGCCGAACCTTCGACATATTAGTATATTATCATATTTTGGAGGAAAGCGTTAAGAAATATCAACCGATGCGGGATTAAGGCAGGGAGAAGCGCCCCGGAACGAGGCGGTCCGACGTCCGCCTCGCCTCAGTTTCTGTCGATCACGTCATTGATAGACGTAGACGATCCGGCGTGTACCGGGATCGACCAGCACCGGCCGATCGTTAATCCTCGTATAGCGGTACTCGTAGTCGGGAATCGTCTGGAAGGTGACGTCTGCAGGCACTTCAGCGCCGACGACGACATCGCCGCCAAGCTGCACCGCCTGGCCCGGATTGGTGTCGATATAGGTGCGGACCGTCTCCGGCGGGGTGATGGTCTCGACCGCTCCGACAGGGCCGAGCAACTCGTCGCCCGGCGCCGGTTGTGGCTCGGCCGGAACGACACTCGCGGTCGACTCGTAAGTCACGCTGGGAACGCCGATCTCGGCGCGGTGCTGTTCGACGATGACAGAGCTGCCGCCATGATCGACCTGCAGATAATCCGCATAGACCCAGCCGCGCATGCCGTTGACGTCGACGCGGCACCAGCGGCTGCCTTCGATGCAGCCGTCGAGCACCGCGGTCGAGCCGCGGGTAGCAAGGCCGACCGAGGGATATTGTGGGCCGGGGCCAGCACGGACGTTGAGATCGTTGACCGTTGTCGCCATCATCTCCGCCTGCGCAAGACCGCCGCTCGCCAGGAGCACGGCTCCAGCCAACAGAATATTTCTCTTCAAGGTCATATGAGCGTCTCCTTGGTTTCGATGGGCTGACAACGCGCGGGGTTCCACGATGTTCCCCGGCACTCCGCCCAGCGAAAAGCCGCTTGTGGGAGATTTCATCCAAGTACCTTGAAGAATTGAACAAAATTCAATTTTTCCGCTCTACGGCAATGGCGAAGAGAGGCATAAACTCTTGTTTCAGTCCGTCTTTTTGCCGTGAGGCAGGCCGCAATGGCGGAAGATTCCGGCTGTCCTTGCCGTGGTTTCGGACTATACCCGAAGCAACAGAGACACGAAGCGAGGCACATATGGGCATGCTCCAGGCCGGCATCATTCCGGTGACACCCTTCCAGCAGAACTGCACGATCTTCTTCGATCCCGATACCAAGGAAGGCGTCGTCGTCGATCCCGGCGGCGACGTGCCGCTCATCCTGCAGGCGATTACCCAGAACGGCCTGACCATCAAGGAAATCTGGCTGACACACGGCCATCTCGACCATGCCGGCGGCGCCAGCGAGCTGAAGGAGGCCCTCGGCATCGACGTGGTCGGCCCGCATCAGGACGATCTGCCGCTGTTGCAACGGATCGAAACGCAGGCTGAAAAATACGGCATATCAGGATTGCGCGACGTCGTACCCGACCGCTGGCTGAAGGACGGCGACAAGATCTCTTTCGGCGCCCATGAATTCGAAGTCTATCACACGCCCGGTCATGCCCCCGGCCACGTCATCTATTTCAACCGTGCGCAGAATTTCGCTCATCTCGGCGATGTGCTTTTCAACGGCTCGATCGGCCGCACCGACCTGCCCGGCGGCAATCATCAGCAGCTTCTCGATTCGATCCGCGACAAGGTATTGCCGCTCGGCGACGACGTCGGCTTCATCTGCGGCCACGGCCCCGGCAGCCGCATCGGCGACGAGCGGCGAAGCAATCCCTTTCTCAAGGAAATCTGAAGACGTGACAGGCGGGCGGCCAAGCTGCCCCGCCCGCTCACATCATCTTTCGGCCGTTCGGCACCGGCTGTTCGACCGCAGCAAGCACGATCGCGCCATTCTCGTCCTCGAAACCCAGCGTCAGCACTTCCGAGCGGAACGGCCCGATCTGGCGCGGCGGGAAATTGACGACGCCGAGCACCTGCCGGCCGATCAGGTTTTCCGGCGTATAATGCACGGTGATCTGCGCTGAGGACTTTTTGATGCCGATGTCAGGACCGAAATCGATCAGGAGTTTGAACGCCGGCTTGCGCGCCTCCGGAAAGGGACTGGCTTCAATGATCGTGCCGACGCGGATATCGACACGCTCGAAATCGGCGTAGGTGATCTCTTCGGCCATATGGTCTCCGTCAGCCAGCCAGTTCCTCGGCCCGCTTGCGCGCCGCAGCAAGGGCTGCGTCGAACAAGGGCTGCATGCCGTCTTCGGCCATCAGCACGGCGAGCGCCGCCGCCGTGGTGCCGCCGGGAGAGGTCACATTCTCCCGCAGCCGCGAAGCGTCGTCGGGGGACTGGTGCATGAGTTCACCAGCCCCCGCGACTGTTTCCCGCGCAAGACGCATGGCGAGGTCCGCCTGCAGGCCGAGTTTACGGCCTGCCTCCGCCATACATTCGACGAGATAGAATACATAGGCCGGACCGCTGCCCGAAAGCGCCGTCACGGCATCGATATCGGCTTCCGCCGGCACCCATTCGACCGGCCCCGAGACGCGCAGAAGGGAATGGACGCGTTCGCGCTGCGGATCGCTGACCCCTGAATTCGCAAAAGCGCCGGTGACACCGCGCCCGACCATGGCTGGCGTGTTCGGCATGGCCCGCACCATGGCGGCCTTGCCGAGATGTTTCTCGAGGAAACCGAGCGTCTTTCCGGCCGCGACCGAGACGACGACCGTGTCCGGCCCGACGGCGCTCTTCACCGCCGGCAGCACCGTTTCCATCACCTGCGGCTTGACCGCCAGGAACAGCACGCTTGCCTTCAAATCCTTAGGAAGCGCGGTCAGATGGGTGGCGCCGGCCTCGTTGATCGTCGAAAGCATCGCCGGCGACGGGCCTGGATCGACAACGATGACGGCCGAGCCCGGAACGCCGCTTTTCAGCCAGCCGGAGAGCATCGCCCCGCCCATGTTTCCGGCACCGATCAGAACGACGGGATGTGTCGAGGAGAAAGCCTTCGTCGGCATCTTATGCCTCGCCGACCGTTTCAAACAGCACGGCTTCCATCGCCTTCGTCGCTTCCATGCCGGACCAGACAACGAACTGGAATGCCTGAAAATAGGCTTCGCAGGTGTCGAGCGCGCTGGAAAGCAGCACCTCCACCTGGCGATTGGTGGGCTCCGCGCCGCCGGCAAGCAGCAGCGATTGGCGGAAAATGACGACATCTTCCTGGCGCCAGAGGTCGAAATGACCCATCAGCACCTGCCCGTTGATCGCCGAGAGCAGCTTGACCACCTCGTTGACCCTGATGTCGGGAACTTTGATATCGAAGGCGCAGCCAAGATGCAGCGCCTCGAATTCCTCCATCCAGGAGAAGGAGACGTGGTAGTCCGTCCAGCGCCCCTCGACCGTCATCGCGATCTCGTCCTCGCCGGACCGTTCGAACGACCAGTCGTTGTTGGAGGCAACGTACTCGATCATATCGACCGGGTTCGACTGACGCTCGACTTCCAATTCTATCAGGTTCATGCAGCACCTTCTTGACCGGAACGAATGCGACCTAACTTGGTGTACGAACACAAGAAAGACACACGCAAAATACCGGAACCACCACTCGGATGATCGTTGAACCGCTGCCAGACTTAACGCAGATAACCTGCCCGGAGCTTACCAAGTCGCTTCGAATCATCATTTAAAATCAGTGTATAGCGCCCCCTGGCCCCTGCCAGCCCCCTGAAGGGAAAATAGGACCGGCCACTGTGGAAAGGCTCTTCGAAATTCAATTCAGAAGGGAGAATAAGCGACTCTGCGAATTGGCTTTTTTGGCAGTGTCCACAGGTGGAAAACTCACCTGGTTTTTTTAAGGAAGATGCGGCGTGTGGCATGAAGGCAACGCCGCATCTGTGTCGTATCGGGACTTAAGCGCCCTCGCCGGCAAGCTTCGCCTCGAGTGCTGCTATGCGGGCGGCAAGCGCCTCGTTCTCGTCGCGTGCCTTGACCGCCATCTCGCGCACGGCCTCGAACTCCTCGCGCTTGACGATGTCCATGCTGTTCAGCCAACGCTCGGCCTGGGCGTTGAAGGCGGTTTCGATCTCCTTGCGGACGCCCTGGGCGGCACCGGCCGCATCGGTCATCAGCTTGGCGAATTCGTCCATGATGCGGTTCGTTCCGGTCGTCATGGCGTTTTTCTCCCTTCGCATGAGGTGAATTCAGCCCTTCAGGGCCTCGAGGATTGAGGTAGGGCTTCGCCATCGACGATGCAAGCGCTTTACACGGGATAAGCTTGCCGGAACCGGCCGGTAACGGGCCATCACGAACAATGGACTTGACCGTCCGGGATCGCGGCGGCATGTTCCGCGCAACTCAACAGGTGGAAAACCTTGCCGACAGCAGCCGATCTCCTTGCCATTATGCCTTTGCCGGATATCGATCCGATCGCCTTTTCGATCGGTCCGCTGGCGATTCATTGGTACGGTCTCGCCTATGTCGCCGGGATCCTGCTCGGCTGGGCCTATGCGCGTCGCATCGCAGCCAATGACAGTCTCTGGCCCGGCAACGTCTCGCCGATATCAAAGACGCAGCTCGATGATTTTATCGTCTGGGCAGCACTTGGCGTCGTCCTCGGCGGTCGTCTCGGCTATATTTTCTTCTATGATCTCCCCGCCGTCCTGCGCACTCCCGTCCGTGCGCTCGAGATCTGGAACGGCGGCATGTCCTTCCACGGCGGCCTGACCGGCACGACGATCGCCATGATCCTCTTTGCCCGCCGCAACGCCATTCCGGTCTGGAGCCTGTTCGACATTGTCGCCGCCGTCGTTCCCTTCGGTCTGTTCTTCGGCCGCATCGCCAATTTCATCAATGGCGAGCTCTGGGGCCGGTTGACCGACGTGCCCTGGGCCGTGGCCTTCCCGACCGGCGGTCCCTTCGCCCGCCATCCGAGCCAGCTTTACGAAGCCGGCCTCGAAGGCATCGTTCTGCTCCTGGTGCTGGCCGCCTTCGTCTATGGCATGCGCGCGCTGAAAAGCCCCGGCTTCATTACAGGCGTCTTCGTCTGCGGTTATGCGCTGTCGCGCATCTTCGTTGAATTCTTCCGCGAGCCTGATGCCCAGCTCGGTTACCTCCTCGGCACGAACTGGCTGACCATGGGCATGGTGCTCTCCTCCCCGATGATCCTGCTTGGCCTCTGGGCGATGCTGCGGGCCCGCCGCCAGGCTGCGCTGCAGCTCTGAAACGGCAGGACGCGCGACATGACCACCGCTCTAGGCGAAAAGATCAAGGCGATTATCCAGGCCAACGGCCCGATCAGCGTCACCGATTATTTCTCGCTCTGCCTCGCAGACCCCGAACACGGCTATTACCGCACCCGCGAGCCCTTCGGCCGTTCCGGTGATTTCGTCACCGCGCCGGAGGTCAGCCAGATCTTCGGCGAGATGATCGGCGTGTTCATCGTCCATGCGTGGCAGCGCCATGGGACACCGACTGACGTCCGCCTCGTCGAGATCGGCCCCGGCCGCGGCACCATGATATCCGACATGCTGCGAGTCATCTCCCGCATCGCTCCACCGCTTTTCGACGCCATGACCGTGCATCTCGTCGAAACCAGCGAGCGCCTGCGCGACGTCCAGAGCCAGACGCTCGAGCCTTACGGCGAGAAGATCACCTGGCACGATGGCTTCGACGAAGTACCGCCCGGCTTCACGCTGATTGCCGCCAATGAGTTGTTCGACGCCATCCCGATCCGCCAGTTCGTCCGCATGCCGACGGGTTTCCGTGAGCGCATGGTCGGCATCGACGCCGATGGCGAGCTGACATTCGCCGCCGGCGTCGCCGGCCTTGATCCCGCCGTGCTGCCAGAACCGGTGCAGAACGTACCGGTCGGCACCCTCTTCGAGATCTCGCCTGCCCGCCAGGCGGTGATGATAGCGATTTGCGAGCGGCTGCGCGCCTTCGGCGGCACGGCGCTTACGATCGACTACGGCCATCTCGTCACCGGCTTCGGCGATACGCTGCAGGCGGTGCGCATGCATGAATTTGATCCGCCGCTCGCCCATCCAGGCGAAGCCGATCTGACGAGCCATGTCGACTTCCAGCAGCTCGCCGAAACGGCGCTTGCGGCCGGATTGCATCTGAACGGCGCCCTGCACCAGGGTGACTTTCTGACCGGCCTCGGCATCCTCGAGCGCGCAACCGTCCTCGGCCGCGATCGCGAGCCGCAAACCCAGCATCTCATCCAGGCGGCAGTCGAAAGGCTAGCCGGCGCCGGTGAAGGCCGGATGGGCGAACTCTTCAAGGTGATGGCGGTCTCCTATCCCGCCCTCGATCTCATGCCCTTTCGTCCGGTGGATTGACAGGGCGCACGCGGCTGGTTCAACATCCGCCCGAAACAAGAACTTGAAGCGCGCCGCATATGCGATGCGCTTGGGATAATAACAAACCCCTCGAAAACCCCGGAATCACAGATGCAGGACGCGGCCTCTCCCGCACCGATCGAAAGCGCGCTGCTGAACGAAGCGGCGGGCGCCACGATCCGGCACGGTTATTTCACTCGGGCCGGCGGCGTTTCCGAAGGGCTGTATCGCGGCCTCAATGTCGGCCTCGGCTCCAGCGACGAACGCGACAAGGTCCTGGAAAACCGCCGTCGCGTCGCCGCCTGGTTCGGCTTGCCGGCCGAGCGGCTGGCAACCGTGCATCAGGTCCATTCCCCCGACGTCGTGACGATTGGCGCGGATTACGACGGCGCCCGCCCCGACGCCGATGCGATGGTCACCCGCACCCCTGGCATTGCGCTTGGCGTGCTCGCCGCCGATTGCGGACCCATCCTGTTTGCCGACCCCGACAATCGCGTCATCGGCGCCGCCCACGCCGGCTGGAAGGGCGCGCTGACGGGCGTGCTCGAAAACACCATCGCCTCCATGGAGGCGCTCGGTGCGGACAGGGCTCGCATCGTCGCTTGCCTCGGCCCCTCGATTAGCCAGGCAAGTTATGAGGTCGGCCCTGAGTTCGTCGATCGTTTCATCGCCGAAAACCCGGAGGACGAGCGCTTTTTCGTGCCTTCCACTGCGCCCGGCCACGCCATGTTCGACCTGCCGGGGCTGACGGTCGACCGGTTGACCAAAGCCGGCGTGCGTGCCGAAAGCCTTGGCCTCTGCACTTATCCGGACAACGAGCGCTTCTTTTCCTACCGCAGGACGACACATCGCAAGGAGCCGGATTACGGCCGCCAGATTTCCGCGATATCAATCAGGGAGACTTGAGCAGAATGGCACTGCATTTCGAAAAGGCCGAATTCGCCAGCCGGCTTGCGCGCCTCACCGAGAAGATGAAGGAAGAAAAGCTCGACGCCTTGCTGCTCTTCGCGCAGGAAAGCATGTACTGGCTGACCGGCTACGACACCTTCGGCTACTGCTTCTTCCAGACGCTGGTCGTCAAGAGCGACGGCACCATGGCGCTGATCACCCGCTCGGCCGATCTTCGCCAGGCCAGGCATACCTCGATCCTCGAGGACATCCATATCTGGGTCGACCGGGTCAATGCCGACCCGACGCTCGACCTGAAGAACCTGCTCGTCGAGATGGACCTGCTCGGCGCCCGCATCGGCGTCGAATATGACACGCACGGCATGACCGGTCGCGTCGCCCGGCTGCTCGACGCGCAATTGACCACATTCGGCCAGATCGTCGACGCCTCCTACCTCGTCAGCCGCCTGCGCCTGATCAAGAGCCCGACGGAGGTCGCCTATGTCGAGCGCGCCGCCGTTCTCGCCGACGATGCGCTCGATGCTGCGATCCGGCTGACAAAACCCGGCGCCGACGAGGCCGATATCCTCGCCGCCATGCAGGGCGCGATCTTTTCCGGCGGCGGCGATTACCCCGCCAACGAGTTCATCATCGGCTCCGGCGCCGACGCCTTGCTTTGCCGCTACAAGGCCGGCCGCCGCAAGCTCGACGCCAACGACCAGCTGACGCTCGAATGGGCCGGCGCCTATGCGCATTATCATGCCGCCATGATGCGCACGATCGTCATCGGGGAGCCGACGCATCGCCACCGCGAGCTTTACAACGCCTGCCGTGAAACCATCGAGGCGATCGAGACCGTCCTCAAGCCCGGCCAGACCTTTGGCGATGTCTTCGACATGCATGCCAGGATCATCGACGAGCGCGGCCTTGCTCGCCACCGGCTGAATGCCTGCGGTTATTCGCTCGGCGCCCGCTTCTCCCCCTCCTGGATGGAGCATCAGATGTTCCATGTCGGCAATCCGCAGCCGATCGAACCGAACATGTCGCTCTTCGTGCACATGATCATCGCCGATTCCGATACGGGCACGGCGATGACGCTCGGCCAGACCTATCTGACGACAGCGGATGCGCCGCGCGCGCTATCCCGCCATCCACTCGATTTCATCGGGCTCTGACCGGTGAGAATCCGGAATTGACAGACGACCGTCCCCACCCGCATAAATTCGGGTGGGGCTGATTGCGATTGCGGGAAGGACGGACCAAGGGATGACGCGAGCTGCGATTGTGCCCACGCTCCTGTTCGTCATGGCTCTACTGACAGCCTGCAACACGACCGATGCGCTGACACCGCAGGTCGATATCGGCAATTCCTCCGGGGACGCCCCGTCGAGCCCGGTGACGCAGAGCGAAGCCGAGCGCTTGGCAGGCACCCGCCAACCGAGTTTCTCGGGAAGCTCGCAGCAGGGCGGCTACCATCCAGCCTATGATCAGTCGCAGCGGGCCTATCGGCCCGGCACCGGCGCTGCGCCGACGACGATGCAGGAACAGGCAGACGCCCTGTCGAGAAGCGGCTCCTCACCGGCCGCCTCTGCCCCGATCGACGGACAATCGCTGCCCCCGCCGGCCGCCAGTGGTGAGCTTGCCGAACAGCCGGCTCCGCCGGCCGAGGCGCAACAGCCGCAGCAGACCGCCGCCCTCCCCCCCAGTTCCTCCTCCGCCCGCGGTAATACCGTGCGCTTCCTGCCGATCATCGGCGCGCCGGTGCAGGCCGTGACACCGCTCTCGCGCCAGCTCGGCGCCGAGGCGCGCGCACACGGCCTTTCCATCAAGAGTTCGAACGACGCGAGCAGCGACTACATCCTCAAGGGCTACCTCTCCGCCTTCAGCGACGATGGCAAGGTCACCGTGGTCTATGTCTGGGACATTCTCGACAGCGGCGGCGGCCGCCTGCACCGCATCCAGGGACAGGAAAGCGTGCCGACGGCCGCGGCCGATCCCTGGGCGGGCGTTCCGGCCTCGGTGATGCAGCAGATCGCCTCGAAAACCATCGCGGAATTCTCTTCCTGGCGGCAGGCTCAGGGCGGTTAGTCACAAACTTTTTGCAAATATGGAAGCCTGTGGCGCCTTTGCCCTTGCATTCACGGGGAAGCTGACTAAAAAGCGCGGCTATCAGCGCGTAACAGGCGGACCAAAATGAAGGTTTTCGCGGGCAATTCGAACCGGCAACTCGCCGAAGCGATCTGCAACTATCTCAATGTTCCCTTGGGGAAAGCCAGTGTTCGAAGGTTTGCCGATCAGGAAATCTTCGTGGAAATCCAGGAAAATGTGCGCGGCGAGGACGTTTTCCTTGTACAGCCCACCGCTTTTCCCGCAAACGACCACCTGATGGAACTGCTGATCATGATCGACGCCATGCGTCGTTCGTCAGCCCGCCGCATCACCGCCGTCCTTCCCTATTTCGGCTATGCGCGTCAGGACCGCCGTGCTTCAGGCCGCACGCCGATCTCCGCCAAGCTGGTCGCAAACCTGATTACCGAAGCCGGCGCCGACCGTGTCATGACGCTCGATCTCCATGCCGGGCAGATCCAAGGCTTCTTCGATATCCCGACCGACAATCTCTTCGCCATGCCCGTGCTGACGCGCGACATCAAGAGCCATTATGACCTCAGCAACGTCGTGGTCGTCTCGCCCGACGTCGGTGGTGTGGTTCGCGCCCGCGCGCTTGCCAAGCGGCTGGACTGTCTTCTGGCCATCGTCGACAAGCGTCGCGAGCGGCCGGGTGAATCCGAAGTCATGAACATCATCGGCGACATCACCGGCAAGGACTGCCTGCTGATCGACGACATAGTTGATTCCGGCGGCACGCTCTGCAACGCAGCCGACGCGATGCTGGCCAAGGGCGCATCCAGCGTCACCGCCTATATCACCCATGGCGTTCTCTCGGGCGGCGCAGTCACCCGCGTCACTTCCTCGAAGCTTCGCGAACTCGTCATCACGGATTCGATCCAGCCGACCACGGCGGTTCTCTCTGCGCACAATATCCGCATCGTGACCACGGCCCCTCTGATCGGCGAAGCCATCAGCCGAACGGCTCAGGAAGAGTCCGTCTCCAGCCTGTTCGATTAAAGAGAGCCGGCATTCGACCGGCTCTTTCAATTTCTGCATCAGATGGACCAAGCTATTACCGGGCATGCTCTCCGAGCCGCATGAATTGCTGGCCGTTGATTGTCGCCGAGCCGCGTTCGGTGACAACGAAAGCCGAGAATAAACCGCCGTTGCGATCGTTGGGCGCAAAAAAGCCGGCACAGGGCCGGCTACCTCTCATTTCGATCCCAATTGATAACGCTCAAGGCTGCTGCGGCGGCGCAGGTACCGCCTCCTGACCCTGATCCGGTTCCTGCTCCTGGTCTGGCTCCAGCCCCTGATCTTGATCCTGATCCGGACCATCCGGCCCCTTGACCACCTGCCCGTTGACGGCGATCGCGCCGTCGCGGCTGACGCTGATGTCCCAGCGCGAGCGGCCATCTGCATCGGTCTTGGCGAAACCCTTCACCATCATGATGCCGAAGGAGACCTGGTTGAGATCGGGATCCGTCTTGGCAAGCTCCTGAACCGCGGCAATCGTCTTGTCGAGATCGCGGGCAAGGATCGTCGCCTCCATCGAATAGTCCTTTTCGGTGTCGACCCGCCCCTCGATCTTGCCGGTCATATCGAGGTCGTAGACATCGGATTTGGCGCTGACCTTCGGAAACTCGACGGTGAGACGACCATCAGGGAAGAGCTTCTTGCTCATCTCCTCGCCGCTCGTCTCCGGCGCCTTGTCATTGAAATCCATCGCCATAAGGGCTTCGCCGAAGGTTGCGAAATCCAGATTCGGCATGGCGAGTTGCAGCTCGAAGCTGGTCGGCACGAAAGTAGAATAGCTTGCCGGCATCAGCGGGCTGTCGAGGCTAATATCCTGCGCATTGATGCCGAAGCCGAAACGCATGGCGTCGCTCGGCCCGTCGACAGCCACATTGTAACCGAATGCCTTGACGCCGCCATTGCCCATCTGGCTGCTGATGGTCAGATTATAGACCCCGATCGTCTCGCTGAACGAGGCAAGAATCGGGAAGGCTTGCTTGAGCATTCCCTTTATCTTGTCGCTATTCTCCGGGCTTAGTTCCTTCTCCTCGAGATGGTCGAGAACGAAAAGGACGATCTCGCGGATTTGCTCGGCCGGCAGGCCGTTCACCTTTGCATCGAAATCGATCGAATCGGCACGGATTTCAACCGGCGGCATTTGCAGGCCGGAAACCTGCTCGACGAAAGTGGACATCGAGCCGCTGCCCGCAAAATCGATACGCCCGTTGCCGCCTGCGCTGTCCGTCGAACTCAGCTTTTGGTCGATCGCGGCGATGCTGGCATGGACTTCCTCGGTGTCGGACTTGCTGGTGACCTTGATGTCCTTGCCGGTGAAGGTGCCGGAGCGCAGATAGCTGATCGCCGGATCGAAGACGCCGGTGTAGACAAGCGAAGCGATGGAATAGGAAAAATCCGTCGGCTTCTGGTCGGGGCCTTTGAAATGGCCGGAAACGTTGAGGTTGTTGTCACCCTCGATGTTCCAGAGCCCACTGTCGAGCGGCGTGGCGAACATCGAGAACGGCGTCAGCCCGTTGATCGCGAATGTCGCCGGATCGGCTTTGGCAAGCAGCTTCGCCAGATCGTAAATGATCTCGTATCGCGCCCCCGCCGGATTGACGGTGATCAGGCCGCTCTTCGCCAGATCCTCTGGAAGCAGCTTCGTCAGCGTGTCCTTGACCGCATTGGCGCCATCCTGATTGATCTCGGCACCCTGGGCCGTGGTGACAAGGCAAAGTGCCAGCAAGCTCGTTGCCGTGACAAGTTTGAGACGCATAGTCCGATTTCTCCTCAGCCGCTTTTTTGAATGCGGGCCATCCAAAGATGCGAAGCGCGCCGATGTCAACCTCAGCTGCGGCAGAGAATGGCAATTTGCCGCTCACGCGGCCGCGGATTTCTTCACGGCCGGCGCAAGAACCGTTTCCTGCTGTAGGGCCGACACCTCGCCGTTGACAATCGCTTCGATGCCCGAGCGCGGTCCCGGCTTTCCGAACAGGAAGCCCTGCACCTGCAGGCAGCCTTCCCGTCGCAGGAAGTCGATATGGTCTTCGTTTTCGACGCCTTCAGCAAGCACCGGTATGTCGAGGCTTGCCGCAAGAATCAGCGTCGAACGCACGATTGCCGCAGACTGCTTGTTGGTGACGACGCCGTCGACGAAGGCGCGGTCGATCTTGATCTTGTCGAACGGGAAGCTCTGCAATGTCGACAGTGACGAATAACCCGTGCCGTAATCGTCCATCGCCACCTTTACGCCGAGCGCTTTCAGCCGACGGATTGCCTGCAGCGCATGTTGATGATCGGCGATGATGCCGGATTCGGTGATCTCGATCTCGAGTCGCGCCGCCGGCAGGCCGGTCTCAAGCAGGATCTGATGCACGATCTGCGGTAGGCGGTTGTCGCCGAGTTGCTGCGGCGCGACGTTGACGGCGATGCGCAGCGGGTTCTTCCAGGTCGCCGCTTCCGCGCAAGCGGCCCGCAGCACCCATTCACCAAGCTCAATGATAAAGCCGGTCTTCTCCGCGATCGGAATGAATTCGACGGGTGAGATATAGCCGCGCACGGGATGTCTCCAGCGCAGGAGCACTTCCAGGCCAACGATGTCGCGCGTCACCGTGTCATTCTGCTGCTGGTAGAACAGCTCGAATTCGCCGCGCGCCAATCCCTCCCGCATTTCGCTCGCCAGGGCGTTGCGTTCGCGCGCTGCCTGGTCCATCGAGGGCTCGTAGAAGCATATGCTGTTGGTCGCTGTCGATTTTGCCCGATACATGGCGATATCGGCCTGCGACAGCAGGTCATCCAAAGTGTCCGCCTGTCCGGGATAGGTGGAGATACCGATACTGGAGCCGACGGTCAGCGCATGGCCGTTCCATTCGATCGGCCGGGCGATCTCGTCGAGCATGCGTTGCGCCAGCCCCTTGGCGTCCGAACGGACGAAATAATCGCACATGACGGCCACGAACTCGTCGCCGCCGACCCGCGCCACGAACTGGCCGTTCTGCATGATCCCGGACAGCCTCTCGGCGACGGCGCGCAGCACGGCATCGCCGGCGGCGTGGCCGTGAACGTCGTTGATTTCCTTGAAACGGTCGAGGTCGAAGGAAAGCACGGCGATATTGGCCGTCATGTCCTTCGGCTTGTTCACCAACGCCGACAGATGCTCGTTGAAGGCGGCGCGATTGGCAAGATTGGTCAGCGGGTCATGCAGCGAAAGATGGCGATAACGCTCGACGGCTGCCTGGGTCGACTGCATGTCGATGATATAGGTGGAGGCGCCCAGCGCCAGGATGATGATCATGACGGCGCTGACGAGACCGGTCATGATGCCGTCCGAGATGATCTCGGTGGGTGCCGCAACAGTGGCATCCGGCACGATCGTCAGCCCCGCCATGCCGGTGAAATGCGTGAGCACGATCGCAAGGATCAGCGAAAGGGCAGCCCCGTGGCGGCAGAAACGCGTGAACGGGCGGCCAACGCGATTGGTGGCGACTGCGCCGAACAAGCCGGCCAAGATCAGCGAGGCGACGACATAGGAGGCCTGCCATTCGAGACGACCTTCGATCTCGTAACCGGCGATCCCGACATAGTGCATGACCGCGATGCCGAGGCCGACGATCACGCCGCCTGCCTCGACAAGCGCGCTCTTCTGCGCGATTGACGCGATGGCAAAGCCGATCATCGTCGTCGCGACGGCGGCAAACAGCGACAGCAGCGTCAGCGTCGGCTCATAGCCGTTCGCCACCGGCGTCTGGTAACCGAGCATGGCGATGAAATGCGTCGTCCAGATGGTCGAGCCGCCAACGAAACCGGAGAGAAACAGCCAGTTGGTTTTCTGCAGCCCCTGCGATCGGCGCACCCGGGTGAAGAGGCGCATCGACAGCATCGATCCGAGCACACAAATAACGGTGGCGAAGATCAGATGCGGAAGGCTGTGTTCGACGGTGATGCAGGAAAGGACGCGCAACATGAGAGGCAACCGGCAAATTGAGACGGCCCTGCTTATATTGGCGGGTAAACGCAGGATTTATTAATCGCCGCCGATTTCGTTTTCGATGGTTAAACCTTGGCGAAAGCGTGTATATGGGCAAAAAACAACCCAAATCCGCAACTTGCGTTTCCGATCGACTTATAATATAGGCCACCGGTCCGTGTAGACACCCTTGGAGGCAACGCGGATGAGGTCGGGTCATACCGCCTCCGGTTCGTCGGAACAAGGCTTTTGCCCGCCGCCGAACTCTCCAAATAACCTCGAAAGGAATAGCCATGAGCCAGGAAACTTACGAGCTCAAGGCCGAGGCGCGCGAACGGGTTGGTAAGGGGTCCGCCCGTGAACTTCGCCGCAACGGTTTGATTCCCGCTGTCATCTATGGTGACAAGCAGGCCCCCATTGCCATCGCTCTCAACACCAATGAGGTGACGAAGCGCATTCACGCCGGTGGTTTCATGACCACCGTGGCGACGATCGACGTCGACGGCAAGAAGCACAAGGTTCTGCCGAAGGACTACCAGCTCGATCCGGTCCGTGACTTCACGATGCATGTCGATTTCCTGCGCGTCTCCGGCAACACCCAGGTGACCGTTGAAATCCCCGTTCACTTCATCAACGAAGAGAAGTCCCCGGGCCTCAAGGTCGGTGGCGTTCTGAACATCGTTCGCCATGAAGTCGAAGTTCATTGCCCGGCCGATGCGATCCCTGAATTCTTCAACATTGACCTCAGCGGCAAGAAGATCGGCGACAGCATCCATATCGCGGAAGTCACCCTGCCGAAGGGTGTCACTCCTGTGATCGACCGCGACTTCACGATCGCGACCATCATTGCCCCGGCTGGCGGCATTGACGAGACTGCTGCGGAAGGTGGAGCCGAAGCCTGATCGCTTCGACCAATTTGTAAAGCATATGGCCCGCTTTCCCCTGGAAAGCGGGCTTTTCATTGCCCGGAAACGCCCCGTTTCAGCAACATTTAACAAATTCGTGAAAGCATGCTCCGTCAGCTGCGAAGAAGCCCGCCTCAACGCACGACAGCAAATATGGCCGGCCTGGGGAGTAGACGGAACCATGAACAATTCCGTTGAGAACAGATTTTTTGCGATAGTCTGCGGAGCGCTGCTTGTTTTTGTCGCTCCCCTCTTTGTTCTCTTCCTTTTTCTTTCCTCGGAGCGGGCCGACAAGGAAATACGCGACCATATCTCCGTTCTTCTTGTCGCCAATGCGCAGGCGCTGGCCAAACCCCTGTGGGACCTCGATGAGGACAGCGTCACCCAGATCAGCGCGACGGTCGTTTCCCAAGGCGCCATCGTCAAGGTCGAAGTGCGTGACCAGTCAGGCCAACTCGACGTCAGCCAGTCCACCATTCCGCGCTCCTTCGACGGCAAGCTCGTGCAGGTGTCGCGCGCCATCATCTACAACACCGTCGACGGTCCGAAGAACCTCGGCAGCATCAGCGTCTATTATCCTGAGCTCGGCCTGTTTTCCGGCCTGAAGCAGGAAGAGGTCGTCTTCATCTCGATCTTCATCTTCGCGGTGCTGACCGTTTTCGGCACGGCGCTGATCGGCAACCGCTTCTTCGTCATCCAGCCGCTGATGCGGCTGACGGCGGCAATCGAGGCCACCCGCCAGCTAGGCTCCCGCCATCATGTCGACTGGCAGTCGAACGACGAAATGGGACGGCTTGCCTATAGCTTCAACGAGATGCAGACCAAGCTCGAAAGCGAGGAAAAGGAGCTGAAGTTCGCACATCGCCGCGCCACCGACATCTACAATCTGACGCCCGCCATGCTCTTCTCGCTCGACGAGGAAGACCGCATCACCGCCGTCAGCGATTATTGGCTGCTTGCCACAGGTTATAATCGCGCCGCCGTCATCGGCCGAAACTTCGCCAATCTCGTCACCCCTGCGACCCGCGACAAATTCGTCAAGCGCCGCCAGGCCGAAAGCGGCATGACCGTCACCGTCAAGTTCGTTTGCCTGGACGGCCGCTCCATGGACGTCCTCATCATGGAATCGGAGGCGGGAGCTGGCGCTCAAGACCGCCTCTCGCTATCGGTCATGACCGATGTGACCGAACTCAAGGCCTCCGAGGACCGCAACCACCGCCAGGCAATCACCGATCACTTGACCGGGCTTCTCAATCGCCAGGGCTTCGAAGCCGTCCTCGACAACAAGATTGCCGCCGCCGATGCCGCCGGCCAGGAACTCGCCTGTCTCTTCGTCGATCTCGACCGTTTCAAGTGGATCAACGACAATATGGGCCATGCCGCCGGTGACATGGCACTGGTCGAGCTCGTCGAGCGCCTGAAGACCCATCTTGCCCCCTCCGACGAGGCGGCCCGTCTCGGTGGTGACGAATTTGCCATCCTGCTGCCGGCCAAGGACGCCGAAAACCGCGCCAAGGTGATGTGCGAGCAGATCGCCTCCATCTTCGACACGCCATTCACCCCCGACATGCATCTGAGCGCTTCCGTCGGCATCGCCATCTATCCGCATCATGCCGAAACCGCGGCCGAGCTGCTGCAAAAATCCGACATGGCGATGTATGCCAAGAAACGCGACGGCAAGAACGGCGCCCAGCTCTTCGACAATGCCATGCTCGACCGCGCTCGCAGCCGCGCCGAAATCGAGGCCAATATCGAAGCCGGCCTCGTCGACAACTGGTTCGAAGCCTTCCTGCAGCCGATCGTCACCCTGAACGGCCGCGGCATTGCCGGTTTCGAGGCGCTGATGCGCCTCAACCATCCGCACAAGGGCATGATGCCGCCGGCCGAGATCATCAGCGTCGCCGAGGAAACGGCAAAGATCGTCCGCGTCGGCAACGTCATCATGGAAAAGGCGATCGCCAACCTCGCGAAGATTTCCCGCATACCAGGCATGCAGGATACCTATCTCGCCATCAACTTCTCGCCGCTGCAGTTCGAGCCGGCGCTGCCGGCCCGTCTTGCCGCCATCGTCGGCCGCCACGGCATCCGGCCCGAGCGCATCGTCGTCGAGATCACCGAAGCCGTGCTGATGCACGACAACCCACAGATCCGCTTGATCGTCACGGAACTTCGTCGCTTCGGCTGCCGCATCGCGCTTGACGATTTCGGCACGGGCTATTCGTCGCTGAGCTACCTCAACCGCTTCCCCGTCGACATCATCAAGATCGACCAGTCCTTCACCCGCGCGATCAACGACGGCGACGACGACGTGCGCCAGAAGAGCCGCATGCTGATCGAAGGCATCACCACGCTTTCCCACAAGATGAACTGCACCGTCATTGCCGAGGGTATCGAGACCGAAGAGGAATGCCGCACGCTCCATCAGATGGGGCTTGACTATGGCCAGGGCTATCTCTTCCATCGTCCGCAGCACGCCGCCACGCTGATCGAGGAACTGACGGCCTCGCAATCGGCCGTCGCACGCGCCTCGTGAACGAAGAACCAAGGAGATGATACGGATGAAAAAGCTCCTGCTTCTCGCATGCCTGGCGCTGCCCTGCACCGCCCATGCGCAAACGGTGACGTTCACGACCGAGGACTATGCCCCCTTCAACTATCGCGAAGGCAAGGAGATCAAGGGCGCGACCGTCGAGCAGGTCGAAAAGGTGATGGCCGCGATCGGCGTCGACTACACGATCGAGATCATGCCCTGGGCGCGCGCCTTTAGCCTTGCCCGCACGGCGCCAATGACTTGTGTCTTTGCGACCGCCCACAACGGCGCACGCGACCCGTTGTTCAAATGGGTCGAGCCGCTGCTTATCGACCGCAACATCCTGATCACCCGCAAGGGCTCGGGCGTCACCGCCGGCAACCTGGACGAGGCGAAGAAGTATACGGTCGGCACGCAGCGCGAGGATTACACCGAGACGATCCTGAAGGAGAAGGGGTTCACCAAGCTCGATGTCGCCAGCGACTTCAATGCGACGCTGCGCAAGCTGCTTGGCGGGCGCATCGACATGATGCCGATCTCCGAACTCTATTTCGAAAAGCTGAAGGCCGACCAGCCGGTGGAAATGGTGACCGTGCTTTCCGCCCAGCCAATGGGCATCGCCTGCGAGAAGAACTTTCCGGACGATCTGCGCGCCAGGATGCAGGCTGCTCTCGACAAACTGATCGCCGATGGCGACCAGAAGCAGATCTTCCTGAAATACGGCATGAACCTGTCGGAATGACTCCGAAGACAACTGCCCTTTCCGCTTGACTTTGCTTTCATTTCGCGGTGGTGAACGGCGGGAAGTTCTAAAGCGCGCCGCGATCTTTCAGATTTGCTCCTCGCGCATTAGGTCTTTGTTTTTACGCATGTGGTTGTCGCAAAACCGCTGCACACTTTGCGCGACATGCTTTAGCGAGGAAAGACAGGCCATGCTGATCATCGCGGGTCTCGGCAATCCCGGCGGCAAATACGCCGGCAACCGCCACAATATCGGCTTCATGGCCGTCGACGCCATCCATCGGCGCCACGGCTTTTCGCCCTGGTCGAAGAAGTTCAGGGCCGAGATCGCCGAGGGCGAGGTTGGCGGCGAGAAAGTGCTGCTGATGAAGCCGCAGACCTTCATGAACCTTTCCGGCGAGTCCGTCGGCGAAGCGATGCGTTTCTACAAGCTCCAGCCGGCCGATCTCGTGGCCATCTACGACGAGCTCGACCTTCCCCAGGGCAAGGCGCGGCTGAAGACCGGTGGCGGCCACAACGGCCACAACGGCATCAAGTCGCTCGACGCCCATTGCGGCAGGGAATACCGGCGGCTGCGCCTCGGTATCGGCCATCCCGGCATCAAGGACATGGTGCAGAACCATGTGCTCGGCGACTTCGCCAAGGCCGACAAGGCCTGGCTGGAGCCGCTTCTCGACACGCTCGCCGACAATGCCGACATGTTGGTGCGAAACGAAGATTCGCAGCTGATGAACAAGATCGCGCTGGCGCTCGGCGGCAAGGCCGAGGAGGAGAAACCGGCGAAGGAAATGAAGGACGCCGGGAAGAAGCCGGCCAGCCAGTCGCATATCCATCAGGCCCGCAACCACAATCAGCCGAAGTTGCCTGCCACTGGCCCGATGGCCGACATGTTGAAGAAGATGTTCGGCAAAAAGGGCGATTGAGACCGATGCCGGATCAAGACGTCATCATCCGCCCGGCTGCCCGCGGCGATCTCGCCGGTCTCATGACGCTTTACCGTCACCTGAACCCCACCGATCCGGTTCTTGACGAGGCCATTGCCGAAGAACGCTTTTCCGCCATCCTGGCCCAGCCCGGCATGACCGTCTTCATCGGTTTTGCGGGTGAGGTCGCCGTCGCCACCGTCACAAGCGTCGTCGTGCCGAACCTGACACGGAACGGCGCGCCCTATGCGCTCATCGAAAACGTCGTCACCCATGCCGATCATCGCAAGCGCGGTTATGCCCGCGCCGTCATCGGCCACGCGGTCGCCGAGGCCTGGAATGCCGGATGCTACAAGGTGATGCTGCTTACCGGCTCCAAGAATCCGGCAACGTTGCGCTTCTATGAGAATTGCGGTTTCGTGCAGGACAAGACCGGCTATCAGATCAGGCGGCCCTGACTCCATATTCGGGGCGGCCCTCGGAAAGCGCCTATTCCTCCGGTTCGGTGGTGAACATCAGCGGAAAGCCCATACCCTTGGCAAGGTCGATGCCTTCCTTGGCCTTGGTCTCGGCGATGTCCCTGACGCAGACCACGACCACGCAGGAACCGAGCTTATGCGCCGTCATCATCACCCGGTAGCCGGTCTCCTCGCTCATGTGGAAGACGGCCTTCAGGATCATGATCACCAATTCGCGCGGCGTATAATCGTCATTGACGAGAATGACCTTGTAGAGCTTCGGCTTGTCCAGCTTGAGCTTCACTTTGGCCTTCGGTTTCAGGGCAATGTCATTGTCACTCATCGGAAAAACCCACCCGTTGATGACATGGAAAAGGCGGAGAAAATGTCCGCCGCCAATATATTGCACCGTAAGCACGGCAGTTCAATGACGGAGTGTTATTCCACGGAGAGCAGGAGGCAATTCTGGCCGGCTTTTTCCAGGATTGCGGCAGCCTTCTTGTCGAATGTCACGAATGTTTCGCCGCCAAGCCTGCGACCTTCGAAGACGATGATGCCATCGGCGAAATCCCCGCCAGCATCGAGAAAGGATAATCCGGCTTCGACGGCAACTCTGTCGTAGACAACCTTCCTGTCCGATATCAGCAGCCGGATGGCCGCTGATATCTCTGAAGCGCTCTTGCGGTAGACCCGGCGGGCGACCCAGACGAATTCGCAAAACGTCAGATTGGAAATGAACAGGCGTTCGGCCTCGCGCATGAACGTCCTTGCACGCTCAGTTTGCTTCGGATCGTCATGCACGGCCGAACGTACGAGCACATTCGTATCAACGATCATTGTCGACGCCGACCTCGCCTGCCCAGCCCGCCTTTATGGCCTCATCGATCTCTTCGAGCGTCGCATGAATATTCTCCTTGTTCTCCAAACTCCCGAAGAAGCTTTCCACCGAGCCGGCGACCGGCCGCCTCTCAACAGCAATGACCTCGAGTTTGCCGCCAGGCAGGAGATCGACATCGATCTTGTCGCCAGGCCTGACCCCGAGATGCTGAAGCACCTCCTTTTTCAGGGTGACCTGCCCCTTTGCCGTCACAGTCAGAGTTGCCATGCTAATGGTATCCTTTGCTCCAAAAGTAAGGCTAAATCGCCTTACCTTCAAGCCGAGCGCCTCAGCTTTTTCAATTCATGTCGCAAACCCTTGACCCAGGGCGGCCATTCCCGCATAGGCAGGGCAAAGTTACCAATAGATATGGATCAAGCCATGGGCTTCAAATGCGGTATCGTCGGGCTGCCGAATGTCGGCAAATCGACCCTCTTCAACGCGCTCACCAAGACGGCAGCGGCACAGGCGGCAAACTACCCCTTCTGCACCATCGAGCCGAATACCGGCGAAGTCGCCGTTCCCGATCCGCGCATGCGCAAGCTTGCCGACATCGCCAAGTCGAAAGAACTGATCCCGACCCGCATCTCCTTCGTCGATATCGCCGGCCTGGTGCGCGGCGCCTCGAAGGGTGAAGGCCTCGGCAACCAGTTCCTCGCCAATATCCGCGAGGTCGATGCCATCGTCCATGTGCTCCGCTGCTTCGAAGACAGCGACATCACTCATGTCGAGGGCCGCATCAACCCGGTCGCCGATGCCGAGACGATCGAGACCGAGCTGATGCTTGCCGACCTCGAAAGCCTGGAGCGCCGCACCGAGCAGACGCGCAAGCGCGCCACCAGCAAGGACAAGGATTCGGTGGCGATGTTGCCGATCATGGAAGGCTCGCTGAAGCTGCTCAACGAAGGCAAGCCGGTGCGCACGCTGCTGTCGACGCTCGATGCGGAAGAAATCGTCATCCTCAAGAGCCTCAACCTTCTGACCTCGCATCCGGTGCTCTACGTCTGCAACGTCGCCGAAGGCGATGCCTCGACCGGCAACGAATTCACCGATGCCGTTGCCATCATGGCGAAGGAGCAGGGTGCCGAAACCGTCGTCATCTCGGCGGCGATCGAGTCTGAGGTCGCCCAGCTTCCCGACGAGGAAGCCAAGGAATTCCTCTCCGCCCTCGACCTTGATGAGGCGGGCCTCGACCGGCTGATCCGCGCCGGCTACAAGCTGCTCCACCTCATCACCTATTTTACCGTCGGCCCGAAGGAAACGCGCGCCTGGACGATCGAGCGCGGCACCAAGGCGCCGCAGGCCGCCGGCGTCATCCATTCGGATTTCGAGCGCGGCTTCATCCGCGCCAACACCATCGCCTATGACGACTACATCAAATACAACGGCGAAGTCGGCGCCAAGGATGCCGGCAAGGCGCGCGACGAAGGCAAGGAATACGTCGTCCAGGACGGCGACGTCATCCACTTCCGCTTCAACACCTAAAGCAATTCCAGGCAAAGCGCGAAGCGATTTTCGCCGGCAATTGCATGAAAATAAAAGGTTAGAACGGTTCTGCGCTTCCATGCAAAGCTGAACCGCTCTAACCGGAAACTGCTGCTGTCCCGACCAATGCTTGTCGCCCACTGCTCAGCAGATTGGGCGACATAAGTTTTACGGCGTCGCCGCCAGGACGGCAGGCGGCAGTCTTTGCGAAATGGCGGCCGGCAGCGCCCGCAGCACGATGCGGCGCAGCGGCATCCAGCCTGTTCCGATGATGAGCACGATCGCTCCGACGACGATCAGCGTCGTGAAGATATAGGTGTCAACCGTCGCACTCCCCTGCCGGAAAATGCCGTAGATCGCAAAGCCGAGCGACAGCAGGCCTGAGGTGACGAAGGCGCGCCGATCGATGACAAGGCCGATCAGCATCAAAACCGCCACGCTGATAACGATGACGGGCGTCTTGATCGACACCGCCTGGGCAACATCGAGAAAATTGCCGTCGAACGACATCAGCAGCCTTACGCTGAAGAGCAGAGCCGGTGCCGCGCCGAGGTGAAGCCAGAAGGCGATGTCCGAGCGTGTCGTCCGGCGCAACCGGTCGCCGAGGTCGAAATAGAGCGCCGTTGCAAACAGCCCGAGCGCGCAAACGAGGAAGGCCACCGCGAGCAGGAGGGGATGGTTGGAGAAGAATTGCGGATCGCCGCTCGCCCATTGCATGAGGCGCAATAGCAGGGTGAGCACCAGCGCAAGGGCCGAGGTGATGCAGAGCGCCAACGACAGCGGCACGCGGTACCGGGCATAATAGAGGCCGAGAATGATCGGGAAGCCGGCGACGAACTGCGTCGCCTCCGCCCCGATATCATTGAAGGCTGATGTTCCCGGCTTGAAGAAGAAGGACATCAGCAGGAATGTCCAGCAGAACAGCGCAATCGTCAGGCTGACGGCCGGCAAAGCGAGCCGTTGGCGGCGCACCAGGATTTCCGAAAGCACGATGATCGCAGGCAGCACGGCATAAAGTGCGGCAAGCCCCCAGAGGCCGCCGAGCGCCACCACGACGCCGATGGTGATCAGCACGTCGTGGAAACCGCGCACGAAGCGTGGCGTCTCGGTATCCGACCACGCCTGCCCCTCCGCCGCCATTGCCGGCTGTGCCTCAGCGACCCCACCCCCGATGACGGCGACCCCGCGCTCCGTCAGAAACGGCAAAAGCCGCACGCCCGCCTCCGGCGAAATCAGCTCCTGGCGCACGGCCTCGTCGAGTATCGACCTTAGTTCAGTCATGCCGGTTTATCTCCCCGGAATCATTGAGCCCGCGCGGATGCTATTGTAAGCATTGTGCGCTGCATATGGCGGGAGGAGCGAATGTCGGCAGAAAAGCTTTCCTTCGAGGATTTCCAGCCCGGCCGCCGCTTCGCGCTTGGCCCGAAGCCGGTGACCACCGAGGAAATCATTGAGTTCGCAAGCGAATTCGACCCGCAACCGATGCATCTCGATGAGGCTGCCGGCCGCGCCAGCATTCTCGGCGGCCTTGCCGCTTCCGGCTGGCATACTTCTTCGATGTTCATGCGCATGATGGCCGACAGTTATGTGCTGCATTCGCTCTGCGAGGGTGCGCCGGGCGTCGATCTGATGGAATGGCGAAAGCCGGTGCTTGCCGGCGACACGCTGTCCGGCCACTCGATCGTGCTTGAAGCCCGGCCGATGCGCTCGCGCCCCGGAATGGGCATCGTCAAGTTTCGCCACGAGGTGGAAAACCAGCGCGGCGAACTCGTCTGCGTCTCGGAGAATTCGGTCATGTTCGGCCTGCGCGCCCGTCCCGCAGATATCGGCATAAGCCCGGAGACGTCAGCATGAGCCCGGAGGCGTCAGCATGAGAATGTCCGAGCTTTACGCGGTTGGCGAGAAGGCCGAGATCGGCAGCTACACTTTTACCGAGGAAAACATCGTCCGTTTCGCGACGCGCTACGATCCGCAGCGTTTCCACGTCGACAAAGAAGCCGCCAAAGACACGCTCTTCGGCGATCTCTGCGCCTCGGGCTGGCACACCACCGCCGCCTGGATGCGTACCTTCCTCGCCTTTTGGGAAAGGCAGAGCGCCGCACTCGCGCAAAATGGCCAGACGTCGCCGAACCTCGGCCCCTCGCCCGGTTTCCAGAAACTGCAATGGCTGCGGCCGGTCTTCGCAGGCGACGTCGTCAGCTATTCCGTCGCCTTCCTCTCCAGCCGGGCGCTCGCGTCGCGGCCGGGATGGCACCTCAACACCATCCTCTGCGAGGGCGTCAATCAAAACGGCCATGCCGTTATCCGCTTTGAAAGCAGCGTGCTCGAATTCGGCTGACGCTGCGGGCAGGAGGACGAGGGCTCAGTGGCCGGAGAATTCGACCAGCGTGTGCACGACGACGCCGAGTTCTTCCAGCTTCCTGCGGCCGCCAAGATCCGGCAGGTCGATGACGAAACAGGCGCCGACCACTTCCGCACCGATCTGGCGCAATAGCCTCGTCGCGCCGACCGCCGTGCCGCCGGTGGCGATTAGGTCGTCGACCAGGATCACCTTCTCGCCGGGCTGGACAGCATCGCGATGCATCTCCATCTCGTCGACGCCATATTCCAGGCTGTAGGCGATGCGCACGGTCTCGTGCGGCAGCTTGCCTTTCTTGCGGATCGGTACGAAGCCTGAAGAAAGCTGGTGCGCCACCGCGCCGCCGAGGATGAAGCCGCGCGCCTCCATGCCGGCGATCTTGTCGATCTTCGTGCCGGCATAGGGCTGCACGAGTTCGTCGACCGCCCGGCGGAAAGCCCGAGGGTTGCCGAGCAGCGTGGTGATGTCGCGGAAGATGATGCCCGGCTTGGGATAGTCGGGAATGGAGCGGATGCTGGCTGCGAGCTCCGAAATCGTATTGTTCATGGAAAATCCATATCTGCGAACGCATGAAACTGGCCGGACCTTATCAATTGCCAGGGGCGGAACCAACAAAAAAGGCGGCCCGTAGGCCGCCTTTCGAAATCCGGCGGCGGACCGCTCAATGTTCCTTATTGGCGTAGATCGAGCGCTTCGTCAGGTAGATCAGCACCGTGAAGATCGCCAGGAAGATCATGACCATGAAGCCGGTGCGCTTGCGCTCCTCTAGATGCGGCTCGGCGGCCCACATCAGGAAGGCGGAGACATCCCTTGAATACTGGTCGACCGTCGCCGGCGCGCCGTCGTCATAGGTCACCTGGCCGTCGGAGAGCGGCTTCGGCATGGCGAGGACGGCGGCAGCGTTGAAGTAAGGGTTATAATGTCCCCCCTGCGGCACGTGGAAACCGGCCGGCGGCTCTTCATAGCCGGTCAGCAACGCGTGGATATAGTCCGGGCCACCTTCCTGATACTGCGTGAAGATGTCGAAAACGAACTGCGGAAAGCCGCGCTCGACTGAGCGGGCTTTGGCGATCAGCGAAAAATCGGGCGGAGCCGCGCCATTGTTGGAAGCAGCCGCGGCTTCAGCATTGGGGAAAGGCGACGGGAAGTAATCGGAAGGAACCGCCTTGCGGGTAAACATCTCGCCGCTGGCGTCGGGACCGTCCTGGACCTCGTAATTCGCGGCGAAGGCCTTCACCTGCGCCTCGGAATAGCCGAGTTCGTCGAGCGTGCGGAAAGGCACGAGCTTCATCGAATGACAGGCTGCACAGACTTCCGTGTAGACCTTGAGGCCGCGCTGGAGCTGGCCCTTGTCGTAATGGCCGAACGGACCGGCGAAAGACCATTCCTCCTCCTTAGGATGCTTCAGCGGATAATGCGGCGTCTCACTTTCCGCGTGATGGGCCGGAGCTGCACCGTTGGCGGGCGCCGCCTCCTGGGCCAGCACCGCACTGCCGAGACCGGCGGCGAATGCGAACGAGAGAATGCTTGTAACAAGCGTTTTCATATTTCTATTCCCTTCCGTCGCTCGCTTATGCCTTGACCGCTGCGGTCTTGTTGCGCTTTTCGAGCACCGCTTCGGTGATCGAGTTCGGGATGCGGCGCGGTGTTTCCACCAAGCCGAGAACCGGCATCGCGACCAGGAAGAAAGCGAAGTAGAGGAGTGTGCAGATCTGCGAGATCGTGGTGAACAAGCCTTCCGCCGGCTGCGAGCCGAGCCAGCCGAGGATGATCGCGTTGATCACGAACAACCAGTAGAACAGCTTGTACCAGGGGCGGTAGACGGCGGAACGGACCTTTGAGGTATCGAGCCAGGGCAGGAAGAACAGCACGATGATCGCGCCGAACATCACGAGCACGCCGCCGAGCTTGGAGTCGATCGGGCCGACGTTGAAGGTGATCGAACGCAGCATCGCGTAGAACGGCAGGAAGTACCATTCCGGAACGATGTGGGCCGGCGTCTTCAACGGGTCGGCCGGGATGTAGTTGTCGGCGTGGCCGAGGAAATTCGGCAGATAGAAGACGAAATAGGCATAAACAAGCAGGAAGATTGAGACGCCAAGAGCGTCCTTCATCGTCGCATAGGGCGTGAAGCGCACCGTGTCCGTCTTCGTCTTGACCTCGACGCCCGTCGGGTTCGTCTGGCCGACGACGTGCAGCGCCCAGATGTGCAGGACGACGACGCCGGCGATCATGAAGGGCAGCAGGTAATGCAGCGAGAAAAAGCGGTTCAGCGTCGGCTGTTCGACAGCAAAGCCGCCGAGTAGGAACTGCTGCAACCATTCGCCAATCAGGGGAAAAGCCGAGAAGAAGCCGGTGATGACGGTCGCACCCCAGAAGGACATCTGGCCCCAGGGCAGAACGTAACCCATGAAGCCGGTCGCCATCATCAGGAGATAAATGACCACACCGAGAATCCAGAGAATTTCTCGCGGCGCCTTGTAGGAGCCGTAGTAGAGGCCGCGGGCAATGTGCAGGTAGACCGCGACGAAGAAGAAGGATGCGCCGTTGGCATGCATATAGCGCAGCAGCCAGCCCTGGTTGACGTCGCGCATGATCTTTTCAACGGAGTTGAAGGCGACCGACGATTCAGCGGCGTAATGCATGGCGAGCGTGACGCCCGTCAGGATCTGCACCACCAACATGACGGCGAGCATGGCGCCGAAGGTATAGGCATAGTTCAGGTTACGTGGAACCGGGTAGGCGATGAAGCTGTCATAGACCATGCGCGGCAGCGGAAGGCGCGCATCGACCCATTTCTCGAGGCCGGTTGATGGCTCGTAGCTGGAATGGCCACTCATATATCAGTCTCCCCTCAACCGATCTTGATTTTGGTATCGGACACAAATGAAAAGGTCGGGATCGCCAGGTTCTCGGGCGCAGGACCTTTGCGAATGCGGCCGGCCGTGTCGTAGACCGAGCCATGGCAGGGACAGAACCAACCATTGTATTCGCCGGCCTGGCCGAGCGGCACGCAGCCGAGATGCGTGCAGGTGCCGATCATGACGATCCAGTTTTCCTTGCCCTTGCCGCCCGAACGGTCAACACCCGTTGCCTGAGCGTCGACAGGAAGGTTTGCATTGCGCGCGATCGGGTCCTTCAGATCAGCAAGCTGGACGGCGTTTGCCGCTTCCACTTCCTCAGGCGTGCGATTGCGGATGAAGATCGGTTTGCCGCGCCACTTGACTGTCAGCGACATGCCGGGCTCGAGGCTGGCAACGTCGACTTCGATGGAGGCGAGAGCAAGCGTCGAAGCGTCAGGACGCATCTGATCGATGAACGGCCAAGCGACCGCGACGGCGCCGACGGCGCCTGCCATACCAGTGGTGAGATAAAGGAAATCACGGCGAGTGGGTTCGCCCGTGCCCTCGCTTGTCGTTTCGTGTTCGCTCACGGCTAACATCCTCTGCGCAATTTTCGCGGAATTCCGCCCTACCCCTCTACCGGCGAATCTCTCTAGACACAATTCGGCCATAGATTCCCCAGCAATCCGGCGCGTTCTATGCTTGATCGCAAATTATGTCCAGCCTTGGCAAGGGGATGAGGGCACAATGTCGCGGGAAATTTCGGATGAATTTTTTAAGGCAAACACGCGCTTGCCATTATGTTGCATTGCAACAAAATTGCCCTCGTGATAGGCGCAGTCCAAGCCATGCCAGTGAGCCGGACCGGAGCGGATGAGAGACACGATTTTTTGCGTATTCAGCGTTCTCACGACGCTCGTTCTCGCCACTATCTCCCTGCGATACATCACCGATTTCTATTTGCTGTCCTTCTTTTACAGCTTCCAGGTTCATCTGGCGGCAGCCGGCGCGGTGGCCTCGGTCGCTGCCCTTCTCGTCAAGCGGCACTGGTATGGCCTGCTGACCCTCGCGATATCGGTGCTTCTTGCAGTCCATGGCATCGTGATGATGCGCGAATTCGTCGAACCATCAGTCGAGGAGAGCCGCCCGGCCCTGTTCAGGCTGATGTCCTTCAATATCGAAAATGATAATTTCGCAAACGGCCCTGACATCGCCGACATGGTCATCGCCTCAGGCGCCGACGTCGTCAACATCCTGGAGGCAGAACCGCTGCTGTCGGAACTGCCGCGATTGTTGAAGACCTATCCCTATTATATCGGCTGCGGCGTCGGCATGGAGCAATGCGATACGCTGGTGCTGTCGAAGCGTCCGCTGATCGAACCCCGCATCCGCAATCTCGGCCTGCTCTGGCGCAACCGGCTGACGATCTCGACGATCGATTTCGATGGCCAGAAGGTCAATTTCCTCGCCGCGCACCTGACCAAACCTTACTACGACGAATTCCACGGCCTGGAGGTCTGGGATCTCGCGGAGGTTATCCCTACCCTTTCGGGACCGCTCGTTCTCGCCGGTGATTTCAATACATCGATTCTCGCGCCCGACGTGCAGTATCTCATGCGCACTCAAGGCTTGGGCACGGCATCGCTGGAACCCGCGACATGGCCGATCCGCGCCGGCGCCTTCGGTATTCCGATCGATCATATCTTTACCCGGGCGCCGCTGCGGCTGAAATCGGTCCGCCGCATCGAGAACGGCTTCGGATCAAATCATTTTGGCCTCATGGCGGAATTCGTCGTCGACCCTTGAGCCCGCATCAGCATCCGTAGCAAGGAATCCGCCGGACTGGCGCGCCCAAAGTTCGGCATAAAGCCCGCCGTGGCGAAGCAATTCGTCATGGCTGCCTTCCTCGATGATCCGTCCGAGATCGACGACGATCAGCCGGTCGAGCGCGGCGATCGTCGACAGCCGATGGGCGATCGCAAGCACCGTCTTTCCTTCCATGATCTGATGGAGATTGGACTGGATAGCTTCTTCCACTTCAGAATCGAGTGCCGATGTCGCTTCGTCGAGAACGAGGATCGGCGCGTCCTTCAGCATGACGCGGGCAATCGCGATGCGCTGCCGCTGCCCGCCGGACAGTTTGACTCCGCGTTCGCCGACATGCGCATCGAAACCTCTGCGACCCTGCTGATCCTGCAGGCGGGCAATGAAATCGATGGCTTCGGCGCGCCTGGCCGCCTCGACCAGCCCCTCCTCGCCGGCATCGGGCCGCCCGAACAGGATATTGTCGCGCACCGAACGATGCAGCAGCGAGGTGTCCTGACTGACGACGCCGATCTGCATCCTGAGGGATTCCTGCGTCACGGCTGCGATATCCTGGCCGTCGATGAGAATGCGGCCGTCCTGAATATCGTAGAGGCGCAATAGCAGGTTCATCAGCGTCGATTTCCCGGCGCCCGAACGGCCGACGATTCCGACCTTTTCGCCAGGGCGGATGGTTAGCGAGAAATTCTCGACGACCGGCTGGTGGTCCTTGCCGTAGCGGAACGAAACATTGTCGAAGCGGACACCGGGCTGCCGGATCACCAGGGTCTTCGCATCAGCCCGATCGACGAGCCCCAGAGGCTGCGAGATCAGCTCGGCGGCGTTCTGGATGGTGCCGAGATTGCGCATGATGCCGTTGAACTGCGTCATCAGCCGTCCCAGCAGAAAATTCAGCCTGAGCACCAGTGCCAGGGAGAATGCCACGGCACCGGAGCTGACCAGGCCGCGCAGCCAGAGATCGACGCTCAACCCCGCCATCGTCACGATCATCAGGCCGGAGAGCAGCGCCATCGAGGCTCTGACGCCGGTGATGAAACGCGTGAAGCGCAGCACCGTATCCTGATAGATATCGAAGCCCTGCCGCATGTAGCGGTCGCTCTCCTCGTCGCGTGCAAACAGCTTCAGCGTCTGCATGTTGCTGTAGGAGTCGACCATCCTGCCGTTCAGCATCGATCCGGCTTCCGCCGTTTCGCGGGAATGATGGCGGATCCGCGGGACGAAGTGACGGGCAAGCAGGCTGAAGGCGCCAAGCCAGAACAGCACGACGGCGGCAAGGGAAAAGTCCAACCGGGCGACGAGCACGAGCGTGGTGGCGGCATAGATGCCGACGAACCAGACGCTTTCCATCAGCGAGGTGACGAGGTCGCCGGTGGCCTGCCCGGCCGACCAGACCTTGGTAACGATGCGTCCGGAAAAATCGCTCTGGAAGAACGACAATGACTGCCTGGAGACGTGGAGATAGGATTGCCAGCGTGCGAGATTGTAGAAGCCCGGCGTGATCACCTGCTGGTCGACGAGCGCGATCAGGAAGGCGATGACGAAGCGCACCAGCCCGATGAGGGCGAGCATGCCGAACAGCTCGCCGCCATGGGCAGCGAGAAGACCGCTCCAGCCGGCACCCGGCGTGATGCTGCCGAGGATATCGACGAGCCGCCCGACGAACCAGAAGAGCGCTGCCTCGATCGCCGCCGACGTGCCGCCGAGAACGAGCATGGCGATGAACGGCATCCTCGCCTGGCCGATATAGAACCATATGAAGCCGAGCGTCGAACGCGGCGGCTGGAGATTGGCGCGTGGGCGGAACGGATCGATCCAGGTTTCGAACCGGCGGAGGATGGGGTTCAGCAACATAGAAGCGATATAGGCGGATTAGCGGGACCGGCAAAGGGAATGAAAAGCGGACAGAATGTTATATTTTGGTAATTATCGGTAACATCGGCGGCATACCCATTGAATGCCCCCGAACCGGTCACAATCTCACGTTACGATCGCGCTTTACCGGAGACCACTTCCATGGAAACGAAAATGCTCGATGCGCATATTCCGCTTCCGCTTGCAGAAAGGCTGGATGCCCTGGCATTCGCCCTGGGGTTGCCGCGCGACGAGATCGTCGCGGAGGCCATTGCCACCTGGATCGATCAGGAGGAGCACCGCCGCCTCGTCGCGCTGCGCACGATCGCCGCCGCCAACACCATGGTCGTCGTCGAGCATCACCGCGTGATCGACTGGGCCGACAGTCTTTGAACGGATAAGAGGCAAACGCAGTCAGGCCTTCAGCAACCGTCAGGCAAGCTTATAGCCATCCTAAGAATTGAAAGAGGCCCTCTCCGCTTTCGCAGGGAGGGCCTCATTCATCTTATTCCGCCGCCACTTCCGCTTCGTCGGCGTGATCGGAGAGGAAGCCGCCGGACTGGCGGTTCCAGAGGTCGGCATAGATACCGCCTGCTTCGATCAGTTCGCTGTGCGAGCCGGCCTCGATGATCCGGCCCTTGTCGAGCACGATCAGCCGGTCCATCTCCGTCAGGGTCGACAGGCGGTGGGCGATGGCGATCACCGTCTTGCCCTCCATCAAGGCGAAGAGGTTTTCCTGGATCGCCGCCTCGACTTCCGAATCGAGCGCCGAAGTCGCCTCGTCGAGCACCAGGATCGGCGCGTCCTTCAGGAAGACGCGGGCGATCGCGACGCGCTGCCGCTGGCCGCCGGAGAGCTTGACGCCGCGTTCGCCGACCTGCGCGTCGAGCCCCGCGCGGCCCTGCAAGTCGACGAGACCTTCGATGAACTCCCAGGCATTGGCGCGTTTGGCGGCCTCGATCACCTCGGCGTCCGTTGCATCGGGGCGACCATAGGCGATGTTGTCGCGGATCGAGCGATGCAGCAGCGAGGTGTCCTGCGTCACCACGCCGATCAGCGAACGCAGGCTTTCCTGCGAGACACCGGCGATATCCTGCCCGTCGATGGTGATGCGGCCAGCCTCCAGATCGTAAAAGCGCAGCAGCAGGTTCATCAGCGTCGTCTTGCCGGCACCGGAACGGCCGACCAGACCGACCTTCTCGCCTGCCTTGATGTCAAGCGACAGGTTGTCGATGACGCCCTTGCTCTTGCCGTAGTGGAAGCGGATGCGGTCGTAGTGGATCGCGCCCTTCTTCGCCGTCAGGGTGGGTGCGCCCGGCTTGTCGACGATGTCGTGCTGTTTGCTCATCATCTCCATGCCGTCATAGACCGTGCCGATATTCTCGAACAGCGCCGAGACTTCCCACATGATCCATTGCGACATGCCGTTGACGCGCATGGCGAGACCGATAGCGATGGCGATCGCGCCGACCGAGATCGCCCCGTTCAGCCAGAACCAGATCGACAGGCCCGAGATGACAAAGAGCGCAACGCAGTTGTTCACGTAGACGAAGATGTGGAAGAGCGTCACCTTGCGCATCTGCTTGTGCACGGTCTGCAGGAACTCGTCCATGCCCTCCTTGGCATAGACCTCCTCGCGGCCCGCATGCGAAAACAGCTTGACCGTCGCGATATTCGTATAGCTGTCGACCACGCGGCCCGTCATCATCGAACGCGCATCCGCCTGCGCCGCCGCGATCTTGCGAAGCCGCGGCACGAAATAGGCGACGATGCTGATATAGACCGCGAGCCAGACGAGGATCGGGATCATCAGCCGCCAGTCCGCCGCCGCAATCACGATGATCATCGTCAGGAAGTAGGTGACGACATAGACGAAGACGTCGAGGATCTTCATCACCGTTTCGCGTACGGCAAGCGAGGTCTGCATCACCTTGGTGGCGACACGCCCGGCAAATTCGTTGGCGAAGAACGACATGCTGTGGCGCAGCAGGAAGCGGTGCATCTGCCAGCGTGCAATCATAGGATAATTGCCGAGCATCATCTGATGCATGATGAGCGAATCGAGCCCGGCTACGACAGGCAGGCCGATCAGCACCAGCGCCGCCATCCAGAAAAGCTTGTGGCCTTCTCTCTCCAGGAATGTGGCGCGGTCGGCATTGGTCAGCCAGTCGACGATGTCGCCGAGGAACTGGAAGAGCGCCACTTCGCCGATAGCGATCAGCGCGGTCAGCACGGCCATCAGGCCGAGCCAGGGCGCAGCCGGCTTGCTGTAATGCCAGCAAAAGGCAAAGAGACCTTTCGGCGGGGCGACAGGGTCCTCGCTTGGAAAGGGATTGAGTCGCTGTTCGAACCAGCCAAACATGAAATTGCTCCGAAACGTCAGCGTTCCGGCTCCCGGCTTCGCGCCATCCCAGCGCTATGCAAGCACATATGGGAACCGAACGTTCAAGGGGCGAGGCTGAGACAGCCGCACAATGGATCAAAAAAGGAAATTCAGGGAAGAAACCCGCACTATCGGCGGAAAATCGCACTGCTTGGCATCATGGCCGGGAGGCGCACATACAGCAAAATATTCATTCTGGCGCTCCTTGCTGGCGATTAAAGATATACACCGATAACGCGAAAACGAGGAATTTTCCAGCCCTGTTCTGCCAAAAATTTCATCTTTTCTGGTCAAAACGCGCCCTGTTGCGCCGAAATCACAGTTGCATTAGGCCTCTAGCGGCGAAAGCGGGAAGAGGTGCATCATGACTTCACTCAGACTGGCACTCTATCAGCCGGATATTCCCGGCAATACCGGCACCATCCTGCGTCTTGCCGCCTGCCTTGGCTTCGCGGTCGATCTGATCGAGCCCGCCGGCTTCGACATCTCCGACCGCAACCTGAAACGAGCCGGCATGGACTATATCGCCGCCGCCGCCCTCACCCGCCATGTCAGCTGGGACCGCTTCGAGGCATGGCGTCTGACCACCGGCCGCCGCCTGATCCTCGCCTCGACCAAGGCTGCGGAGCGCTACACCGATCTTTCCTTCCGCCCGGACGACGTCCTGCTCTTCGGTCGCGAAAGCGCCGGCGTGCCGGATCAGGTGCATGAAACAGCCGATGCGCGCGTGCTGATCCCGATGGTCGAAGGCCAGCGCTCGATCAACGTCGCCGTCTCGGCCGCGATGATCGTCGGCGAGGCGATGCGCCAAACTGTCTGGGCCTGACTGACGCCAGCGCTGGCGGAGCAAAGCCCGCGGAATTGCCGATCCGCTCCCGAATATGTCGCAAAATAGCGTTGTCTATCCGTCAAACCGGCGTATATTTATTAGCCGGCAATCAAAAATTCAGTATTGGCCTCCATGATTCCAACAAGTTGGAATGGCTATGTGAGGAAAACCGCATTTCTCCAGATCTGTGAAAGAAGAATAAAAACAATAAAATGGACTCTACAATCATCATGATCAACCTGTTCGGCGCCGTGGCTCTGCTGCTGTTCGGCCTCGCACAGGTAAAGGATGGCGTGTCCAGGGCCTTCGGCGCCCGCCTGAGAACAGGTCTGGCGACCGGCACGCGCGGCAGCCTTCGTTCTTTCCTGTCAGGCCTCGTCGCAACCATCGCGCTGCAGAGCTCGACGGCCACGGCGCTGATGACCGCCTCCTTCGTCGAGCGTGACCTGATCAAGCCGCGCATGGCGCAGATCGTCCTGCTCGGCGCCAATGTCGGCACGGCAATCACCGCCTGGATCGTGGCAACGGGCATCGAATGGCTCTCTCCGCTTCTGATCCTTGTCGGCATCGTGCTTTGCCGTGGCCGTTCCAGCGCCAGCCAGGGCGGCGGCACAGCGCTGATCGGCATCGGGCTGATGTTGTTGTCGCTGCACCTCCTTGGCCTTGCGACGGAACCGATGCGCGCCTCTCCCGCCCTTGCCGCCTTCATCGGCCTGCTGGACGGCGCCCTGCCCGTGGCCATGATCGTCTCGGCAGCACTTGCCTTCGCGTCCTCGTCGAGCCTTGCGGTGGTGGTGCTCATCCTGTCGCTCGCGTCGGCCGGCATGGTCTCCGCCGAACTTGTCATCGTGCTCGTGCTCGGCGCCAATCTCGGTGGTGCGATACCGCCTGTCGTCGCGACATTGTCCGGGCCGGTTTCGGCGCGGCGCGTCACCCTCGGCAATCTCGCCGTCCGCACGCTCGGCTGCCTCATCGCCCTGCCGCTGGCGGGATATGGCGCGGAACTCATCCAAATGCTGCCCTTCGGTCCCGCCAAGCTGCCGGTCGATGCGCATCTTGCCTTCAACCTTCTGCTGGCGGCGCTGGCCTGGCCATTCTCCCGGCCGCTCGCCGCCCTGATGGCCCGGCTGGTGCCTGATCAGGCAGAACCCGATAACGCGCCGAAATATCTGGATGCACAGGAGCTTTCGACGCCGGTCGTTGCCCTTGCCAGCGCCACCCGCGAAGTGCTCGGCGTCGGCGACCTCATCGAGCGCATGCTGATCCGCGTCTCCGAAGCGTTCGAGCGTAACGACGCATCGAAGCTTGCCGAGATATCCGCCCTCGAAGACCGCGTCGACCGGCTGCAGCAGGCGGTGAAAGTCTATCTCTCGAAGCTTGGCCGCGAGGGTCTCAGCGATGAGAACGCCCGCCGCTCGATCGTCGTCATCGATTATGCGATCAACCTCGAACATATGGGCGATATCATCGAGAAGGGCTTGCTGGAGCAGGTGGCGAAAAAGATCTCCCTCGGCCTGAAATTTTCCGAGGACGGTCATCAGGAACTACGCAAGCTGTTCGACCTGACCATCGACAATCTGCGCGTCGCCCAGACGATCTTCGTCACCCGCGATTTCAATCTGGCGCGCCAGATGATGGAGGTGAAGGTCGAGGTGCGCCGGATGGAAAAGCAATCAGCGGAGCGCCACCTCGAACGCCTGCGTGATGGCCGAGCCGACAGCCTGCAGACGAGTTCGCTGCATCTCGACATGCTGCGCGACTTGAAGCGCATCAACGCCCACATCGTCTCGGTGGCACATCCGATCATGGATGAAAGCGGCCTGCTGATCGAAAGCCGCGTGCGGGCGACTGCAAAATGACCGTCAGTCGGCCGAAGGCAGGCGGCGCATGGTGAATTCGATCTGGTCACCATCGAGCTGGCGCCAACTCTCCACCTCGGTCCAATAGGCGGCTTTCGGATATTCGTCGAACCATTCGCGCGCCTTGGCGCGTGCGTCCATGAGGCCGAGGCAATATGTCTCACGCACGAAATGGTCTTTCTTGCTCGGGGGATTTTCCGCCCGATGTCTCGCTATCCTGCGCTTCAGGCCGTCGAAGGACGGAGGCCCTGGAACTTTCTTCATCAAACCTACCTCCTTGGAAAAGGTAGTATCGAAATTCTTGATTTGCGAGTCGAATCTTGGAAGTGCTCGGCGGTGCTTGCCTCGGCTTGGCGAGATGCAGCACCAACTGCTAATCATGACGTGCAATCAAGAATGAGCGAGTCGCCTCCGACGGAGATGCCGACCGTTGGAGGCGTAAATGGAACGACCGGAACTGCCGATCGGCTTGCCTGACGATATCGAAGAGAAGAAGGCTGCCGCCCGCAATTGGTTCGAGGGATTGCGCGATACGATCTGCGCCTCCTTCGAAGCCATCGAGGATGACTTGGAAGGGCCGCTTTCCGATCAGGAGCCCGGCCGCTTCGTCGCCAAGGACTGGTCACGCGAAAACGGCGCCGGCGGCGGTGGCCGGATGTCGATGATGGAAGGCCGCGTCTTCGAAAAGGTCGGCGTCCATACCTCCACTGTCTACGGCGAATTCGCCCCGGATTTCCGCGCCCAGATACCCGGCGCCAAGGACGATCCGCGTTTTTGGGCCTCGGGCATCTCGCTGATCGCCCATCCCGTCAACCCCAACGTTCCGGCCGTGCACATGAACACTCGCATGGTCGTCACCACCAGCCGCTGGTTCGGCGGCGGCGCCGACCTGACGCCGGTGCTGTCGCGCCGCCGCACGCAGGAGGACGAGGATAGCCAGCTCTTCCACAAGGCCATGGAAATCGCCTGCCGCAATCATGCCGTCGCCGACTACGATGCGTACAAAACCTGGTGCGACGAATATTTCTTCCTGAAACACCGTAACGAGGCCCGCGGCATCGGCGGCATCTTCTATGACTGGCTGCATTCAAGCGAGGAAGCCGGCGGCTGGGACGCCGATTTCGCTTTCACGCGCGATGTTGGCCGAGCCTTCGCCATGGTTTATCCGAAGATCGTTCGCTCCAACTTCAATAAGTTGTGGACAGAGGCCGACCGCGACGAACAATTGATCCGCCGGGGCCGCTACGTCGAATTCAATCTGCTGTATGATCGTGGCACGATCTTCGGCCTGAAGACCGGCGGCAACGTCGAATCCATTCTCTCCTCGCTGCCCCCTGTCGTCCGCTGGCCATGAAACTGTGATATCTTGTCGATAAATTCGAGGTGATAGACCTTCACGAAAACTCAGTGAGTCCTAACTTTATATGTATGTGCGTAACAATCGGAGGAGGATTGTCATGACGATACAAAGTGGCTCGCCTGCGTCCGCGGATGTCCAGGAAACATCCCGCACGATCGACACCCCGGAGTTTCTAACGCGCATCGCCGAGCAACTCAGGACCAAGAGCGGCTCGGATCTGCCGCTGTCCTGCTTCATCGAGCAGGTCAAGCTGCAATTGGCCGGCGGAAAGTCGCCGGAACAGCTGCAGAACGAAGCAGCGGCCGCCAACAGCAACATGCCCGAGCACCTTTCGGATACTTACAAAGCCTGGGCGATGCCCGACTGATGCTGCTTTTGCCGGCTGGCATGTCGATGCCGGCCGGAACCTTCTCTCCTCCCGCACATTCATCAGTCGCGTGAAAGCGCGATTGTCATTGTGTTCAGGATAGAGGAAAAGACCATGCGACTTTTCGAATGTGGCACACTCGTTCCCGGCTGCGCCTGGCATACCAGGGCGGATAATGACGCCGAGGTCGTCCGCCGGACCGTCGAGCACCTGAAAGACGCTCACGGCGAAACCACGATCCGCGAGAACATGGTGGATAATATCAAGGCTCGCATCCGCGACGAGGCGAACGCAGCCTGATTATTGCACGCGTTCCTGCAGCCGGGCGAGCAGCGCCGCCCGGTCGGAAACGAAGTTTTCCTCCACCCACTGGTTTTCCAGACCGGCCAGCAGCTCGCCGACGCGCGGACCGGACGCGATTCCCGCCGAAATCACGTCACCACCGTTCAGCGGAAACTGTGGCTTCTTCCAATGCATTGCCCTGTCCAGCAGCTTGATAAGCCGCGCCGACCGCGCCATTTCATCGAAATCGCTTTCAGCCTTGCCGCGCGCAACCGCAAGCGCCAGCTTCAGCCGTGTCGTGATGCCGCCGGCGCCGTTGCGGTAAAGCAGCCGTTCGAAGGCGGCCGACGACATGTCGTCATTGACTGGCGCTGCCATTGCCCAGGCCTTGAGAGTGGCCGCTTCCGCATTCGAGAGCTTGAGCCGGGCTGCAAGCGCCTCCAGCCGCGCCACATCGGGCGGCACGATCGCCGCTAGGCGCAGCAGCGGATCGGGCGACCAGCCGAGCGCCTTTTCGGTGGTGATCAGCGAAGGGATCGCATCGATCCCCCATCGTTCGGTTTCCGGCAGAATTTCCGTCAGCACCGCCACTTGCCGCATCCAGAGCAGCGCGCGGCCGGGATCGGCAGCACCTAGCAGCTTTCGCAGTTCAGACCAGACCCGTTCTGCCGAAAGCGACGTCAGTTTCGAACGCGCCGCGGAGCATGCCTTCAGCCCCTCTGCATCCGGCCGTCCGGAACCATAATAGGCAAAGAAGCGGAAAAAACGCAGGATGCGCAGATGATCCTCGGCAATACGCATTGCCGCATCGCCGATGAAGCGTATGTTGCGCCTCTCAATGTCGGCAAGCCCACCGACGAGGTCGACCACTTCGCCCCCCGCATCGGCATAAAGCGCGTTGATCGTCAGATCCCGCCGTTCGGCGTCTGCCTTCCAGTCGGTGCTGAAGGCAACCTTGGCACGGCGTCCGTCGGTCTCGACGTCGGTGCGAAGGGTCGTCACCTCGAAGGGCTTGCCGTCGATGACGAGCGTCACCGTGCCGTGATCGAGACCGGTTGGGACTGCCTTGATGCCGGCCGCCTCCGCCCGTTCCATAACCGTCTCCGGTCTGAGTGTCGTGGCGATGTCGATATCATTGACCGGCAGGCCCATCAGGCTGTTGCGCACAGCACCGCCAACCACCCGCCCTTCCCCCCCATCGGCGCTGAGAAGCGCTAAGATCCGGCCGAGGGCCGGGTCGCGGAACCATGCTTGGTCGGCGATGCCGGTCATGCATAAAGCCTTTCGTAAAGCGTGCGGACGATGCCGGCGGTAATGCCCCAGATCATTCTGGTTTCGTAGGGCACGCGATAGAAATGCCGGTCGATGCCATCGATGACGCGCCTGTCGCGGGTGTGATTGGCAGGATCCATCAGGAAGGAAAGCGGCACCTCGAACACGTCGTCCACCTCGGTCGGGTTCAGCGTCAGCGCAAAGCCCGGCGAGATGACGCCGAGCACCGGCGTAATGCGGAAGCCCGTCGAGGCAAGGTAATTCGGCAGCCGCCCGACGGTTTCGACGAAGGAACCGGCCAGGCCGATCTCCTCCTCCGTCTCGCGGATCGCCGCCATTTCGGGCGAGATATCGGCGGGATCGATCGAGCCGCCGGGAAAGGCGATCTGCCCGGAATGTTTGCGCAGCGTCGCCGTGCGCTTGGTGAAGATCACATGCGCTTCCTCGCCGTCGTCGACGACGGGCACGAGCACGGCGGCGTCGCGCAGCTTGAAGGTCTCGACCTCGGCGACGATATCGGGATTGAGGATGTGGTCCCCGTGATCGCGCCAGGCATGATCGACCGGCCCACCATTCTGGTTGAGCGCGCGGCGGCGGAATTCGGCTGCGGAAAACAGCGGATAACGTTGGGTAATCGCATCATTCATCGGGAAAGCGCATCCAGTTCATCGGCCGGCATCATCGCAAAGACCTCTCCGGCGGAGCGGACGGCGAACATCACCTGTCCCTCGACCTCGAGCGTCTCGCCGAGCGCCACCAGTTCATACATCACCGCACGCGACACCAGCGCCTCCAGCCGCCCGCGCACATGCAGATAGGGTTTCAATTCGGCATTCTCGCCCGCAATGGCAAAGCGCAGCCGATGCTCTCCTCCCGCCTCCACGACATCGCCGACATTGGTGCGGAAGGTTAGCACCTGTTGGCCTTGCCCCTCCGTCACGCTCATCTCCACGGCGATGAAAGGCGCGTCGACGACCCTTATACCGACCTTTTCCACAGGAGTTACGAGATAGGTCTTCTGGTCGTCGTCTTTTCTTAAAACCGTCGAGAACAGCCGCACCAGCGCCGGTCGGCCGATCGGCGTGCCCATGTAGAACCAGGTGCCGTCCGCCCGGATTTCCATGTCGATATCGCCGCAGAAAGGCGGATTCCACCGCTCGACCGGCGGTAATCCTCGTTTTTTGCCGGCATTTTCCTGAGACGCGCGCGAAATCAGTGCGGCAAGTCCCGCCGCATCCGCCTGTCCGCTGATTTCCTCGGCTGCCATTCTTCCGTCCCGGTTTGTCCTTAACGAAGTAAAGTCACGAGATAGTCATTCGCAACGAACTTGTCAGCCCGTCACATCTCCATAACTCTATCGGGTATGAGGCACAGGTATAAGTCCGCCGATTCGCTGCCGAATGATTTCAGCCGTTGGAGATACGCATGGGTATGATGAAGACCGAAGCCAGCCTCGATGATAAGGCGATCGTCGCCGCCGCCGAAAAGGCGCTCTCCGATATCGCCGCCATCCGCGGGGAAGTCTCGAAGGTGATCTTCGGTCAGGAAAGCGTCGTCGAGAACACCATTCTCGCCGTGCTGTCAGGCGGTCATGCCCTGCTCGTCGGCGTTCCAGGCCTTGCCAAGACCAGACTGGTGACGACGCTCGGCGAGGTGCTCGGCCTTGCCGCCAACCGCATCCAGTTCACGCCGGACCTGATGCCCTCGGATATTCTCGGCTCCGAGGTGATGGACCAGGACGATAGTGGACGCCGCTCCTTCCGTTTCGTCAAGGGCCCGGTCTTCGCCCAGCTCCTGATGGCCGACGAGATCAACCGTGCCTCGCCGCGTACCCAGTCGGCCCTTCTGCAATCCATGCAGGAATACCATATCACGATCGCTGGCCAGCGTTATGACCTGCCGGCGCCCTTCCATGTGCTCGCCACCCAGAACCCGCTCGAGCAGGAAGGCACCTATCCCCTGCCCGAAGCCCAGCTCGACCGCTTCCTGCTGCAGGTCGACGTCAATTACCCTGAACTCGCCGCCGAGCGCCAGATCCTGCTCGAGACGACGGGCCTGGGCGAAACCCGGCCCGAAGCCATCATCGATGCCCAGCGGCTGCTCGAGATCCAGACCCTGGTGCGCCAGATGCCGGTGAGCGACACGGTTGTCGATGCCATCCTGGCGCTGGTGCGTTCCGCCCGTCCAGGACAGGGCAATGCCTCGACCGACAAGAACGTCGCCTGGGGTCCAGGCCCGCGCGCCGGCCAGGCGATGATGCTCTGCGCGCGTGCCCGCGCGCTCTACGAAGGCCGTCTCGCCCCGTCTCTGGACGATATCTTCGCGCTCGCCGAACCCATTCTCCAGCACCGCATGGCGCTGACTTTCGCCGCCCGCGCCGAAGGCATGTCGGTGCGTGACGTCATCGCCGGACTGGTCAAGCAGGCAAAGGGATAAGGAAGCCGGACGCGTGGCATCTATCGGACAGATCGTCGACCCGACGTCAGGCAGCGATGCCCTTTCCCGCGCCAGGCAGCGGGCCGCCCTGGTGCCGGACTGCCTGGTGGAAGCCAAGCGCATCGCCAACACCGTAATCGCCGGCTGGCATGGTCGCCGCAAGCGCGGCATCGGCGAGAATTTCTGGCAGTTCCGTCCCTATTCCGAGGGCGAGAGCCTGTCGCGCATCGACTGGCGCCGCTCCGCCCGCGACGACCATACTTACGTGCGCGAGCGCGAATGGGAGGCGGCGCACACGATCTGGCTCTGGTGCGACATGTCGCCCTCGATGATGTACAAGTCGAGCTATGGCAGCGTCTCCAAGGAAAGCCGCGCGCTGGTCATCATGCTGGCGCTTGCCGAGATCCTCGCCCGCTCCGGCGAGCGCATCGGTTGCCCCGGCATCATGGAACCCGCCTCCGCCCGCAACGCCGCCGAACGTCTCGCAGCCGCGCTGATGCACACGCCGCTGACCGGCGGTCTGCCAGAAACGGCGATGATCCGCGGCTGGAGCGACCTCGTCCTTATCGGCGATTTCCTCGACGATGCGCCGGCAATCATGGAACGGCTTGGCCCGCTTGCCCGCCGCGGCCTGCGCGGCCACGTGGTCGAGATATCAGATCCCGCCGAAGAGATATTCCCCTATAGCGGCCGAACCGAATTCACCGATCCGGAGAGCGGCGCCAAGCTTATCTCCGGCCGCGCCGAACATATCCGCGAGGCCTATCGCAACGCCTACCTCGCCCGCAGGGACAGCCTCGGCCAGTCGCTGCGCCATCTCGGCTGGACCTTCGCGAACCACCGCACCGATCACCTTGCGTCGGAGGCGCTGGTCGCGGTGCACATGTATCTGTCCGGCATGCCGGCCAAGGCAACGCATGGAGGGCAGCTATGAACGCCCTTCCCTTCGCTTTCGCCTATCCCGCCATTCTCGGCGCGCTCGTCGCCTTGCCCGTCATCTGGTGGCTGCTGCGGCTGACGCCGCCACGCCCGAAGACCGAAGTCTTTCCGCCGCTGAAAATCCTCGCCTCGGTGCTGAAGCGCGAGGAGACGCCGGCGCAAAGCCCTTGGTGGCTGACGCTGCTGCGCATGCTGCTCGCTGCCGCCATCATCCTCGCGATCGCCGATCCGGTTTTCAATCCACGCACCAGTTCGCTCGCATCAGGTGGCCCGCTCGTGCTCTTCGTCGACAATAGCTGGGCAGCGGCACCCGACTGGGAGCGCCGCATCCAGACCGCCGACGCGTTGATAGACGACGCCGAATCCGCCGGCACACCCGTGTCGATCGCCTTCACTGCCGATCCGACCAACGACGCCGTGCCCGGCACCGCCGCTGCCGCCCGCGACAAGCTGCGCGCCGCCGAGCCGCGACCGCTGGTGCCGGACCGCGAACGCGCCTTCCAGGCGCTGCGCGCCGCCCTGAACGGCATCAAGCCCGGCACCCTCGCCTTCCTGACCGACGGCACCGCCGCCAGGCCCGACGACGCGACGGTGCGCAGGCTCGCCGAACTTCAGCCCGCCGATCTGCGCCTGATCGAGGGCGATGCCGCGCGGACGGTCGCGATCACGGCGGCCAACAATGCGGCGGATGCCATGACCGTCAAGGTTACGCGGCTCAACAGTTCACAGGCAGCATCGGTAGCGCTGAACGCCGTCGATACCCAGGGCCGCTCGATCGCCAATGGCAGGGCGGATTTCCGCCCCGGCCAGAGCGTCGCGACCAGTTCGATCACCGCCCCCTTCGAGATGCGCAACGATTTCGCGCGCGTCAGCGTCGACAACGGCGCGACGGCAGGCGCCGTCCACCTTCTCGACGACGCATTCAAGCGCCGCCGCGTCGTCTTGCTGTCAGGCGAAGGAGGGGACGAGTTCCAGCCGCTGCTCTCGCCGCTCTATTATATCCAGCGGGCGCTGCAACCCTATGCGGATCTGATCCAACCTGCCGATTCCGATCTTTCGGTCGCAATACCAAAACTTCTCACCAGCAATCCCTCCATCGTCATCATGGCCGATATCGGCCGGCTGCCGGAGGAGACCTACGAGCCTTTAACGCGCTGGATATCGAATGGCGGCATGCTCCTGCGTTTTGCCGGCCCGCGCATGGCGGCAGCCCCTGCGGACGATCCGCTGATCCCTGTCATCCTGCGTCAGGGAGAACGGGCGCTGGGCGGTACCTTGTCCTGGAGCGAGCCGCAATCGCTTGCCGAATTTCCGAGTTTCGGACCTTTCGCCGGCATAGCGCGTCCCTCCGATGTCGTCGTCAAGCGGCAGGTGCTTGCCGAACCGACACCCGATCTTGCCGAACGCACCTGGGCAAGCCTGGCTGACGGAACGCCGCTCGTGACGATGAAGCAGCTCGCATCCGGCCAGATCGTCCTGTTTCACGTCACGGCGGAAGCAACCTGGTCCGATCTGCCGATCTCCGGCACTTTCGTCGACATGCTGCGCCACCTCCTGCAGATATCGCGCTCGGGCGGCGTGACATCGGAGGCGCGCGGCAATGCGCGTGTTTCGGAAACCCTGCCGCCATTCCGCATGCTGACGGCCAAGGGCACGCTCGTCTCCGAGACAGGATCGGCGCGGCCGCTCATTCCACAAGCCGGCGTCGAACCGACGGCGAATTTCGACAACCCTCCCGGGCTCTACGGTTCGGAGGATGGTTTCACCTCCCTGAACGTGCTCCCCGAGAACGCCGAACTGAAGCCGATCGACACAACAGGGACCAATGCCGTGCGCGAAGGCCTGATCGGCGGCGAAAGCTGGTCGGCAAAACCCGCACTCTTTCTCGCAGCCTTCCTGCTGCTCTTGGCCGATAGCCTGATCGTCCTCTTCATGAATGGCGCATTCTCGCGATTGCGCCCGGCTGTCCGCACCGCCGCGATGATCGCGGTCGCCGTCTGCGCCGGCTTTCTCATCCAACCCGGCACGCTTCACGCTGACGACTCCCAACCCGGCGACGACCTCATCCTGCAAAGACTTGATAACACCCACCTCGCCTATGTCGTCACCGGCGAACAGGACGTGGACAATATATCCGAGCGCGGTCTCGAGGGACTGACCCAGTTCCTGACTTTTCGCACGACGCTGGAGCCGGCGCCGCCCGTCGGCATCGACCTCACTAAAGACGAGCTCTCCTTTTATCCGATCATCTACTGGCCGGTTTCGGCAACGGCGCCGATGCCATCGTCGGCAGCGATCAGCCGTATCGATGCCTATATGCGCAATGGCGGCACCGTGCTTTTCGATACGCGCGATCAGATCAGCGCATTGGACAATGGCGGCAATGTCAGCGCCAACGGTGAGAGGCTGCAGGCAATCCTCGCCAATCTCGACATTCCGGCGCTCGAGCCGGTACCGTCAGATCACGTGCTGACGAAATCCTTCTATCTGCTGTCGAGCTTTCCCGGTCGTTATGCCGGCAGCCCTCTCTGGATCGAGGCCCGGCAAGGCGGTCAGGGGCCGAGCGAAAAGTCGGCGGCGACGGCCGACGGCGTTTCGCCGATCCTGATCACCGGCAATGATTTCGCCGGCGCCTGGGCGATCGACGAGAACGGCGTACCGATACTGCCGACCGTGCCGTCGGATGAAACGCAGCGCGAATATGCCTACCGTTCCGGCGTCAACATTATGATGTACATGCTGACCGGCAACTACAAGACCGACCAGGTCCATGTTCCCGACCTCCTCGAACGGTTAGGACAATGAGATGACGTTCGACTTTTCGCCCTTCCTGCCCTGGTCGATTCTGGCTGCATTGGCTGTCGTCAGTGCCATCGTCGCCGCCTTCGCGATCTGGCGCGGCATTCGCGGCGCCTGGATCAGAACGCTGGCAGCACTCGCCATGCTGACCGCGCTTGCCAATCCTGTGCTGCTGCAGGAAGATCGGGATCAGTTGTCGACGATCGTTCCCGTTCTTGTCGATCGAAGCCAGAGCCAGCAGACGCCCGATCGCGTCAAGATGACCGACGATGCGCTTGCAACCTTGAAGGGGCAGCTCGCGCGTTTCCCCCAGATAGAGCCCCGCTTCGTCGATGTCGAAGGAGACGTCAATTCCGACGTGCCGTCCACGCGTCTGTTCGACGCGCTGTCGGCCAACATTGCCGATGTCCCGCCCGCCCGTATCGGCGGCGCCATCATGCTGACCGACGGTGAAGTCCATGATGTTCCGGGCGCCAATCAGGCGCTCGGTTTCGACGCGCCGATCCATGGCCTCGTAACCGGCAAGGCCAACGAATTCGATCGCCGCATCGAAGTCATCAAGGGACCACGTTTCGGCATCGTCAACGAAGAGCAGCAGGTGATCTTGCGCGTCTTCGACGACGGCCCGAGCCCCGGCGGCACGGCCGATGTCACGGTGAAGCTGAATGGTGACGAGATCGCCACCCTGCAGGCGACACCCGGGCAGGATACGCCGTTCTCCTTCAAGGTGCCGGGTGGCGGCAGCAATGTGCTCGAATTCTCGGTCGCAGCACTTCCCGGCGAAGTCACCACCGCCAACAACCGCGCCGTCCATGTCATCGACGGCATCCGCCAGAATCTCCGCGTCCTGCTCGTCTCCGGCGAGCCGCATGCCGGCGAGCGCGCCTGGCGCAACCTGCTGAAATCCGATGCCTCGGTCGATCTCGTCCACTTCACCATCCTGCGTCCGCCGGAAAAGCAGGACGGCACGCCGATCAACGAGCTGTCGCTGATCGCCTTCCCGACGCGCGAGCTCTTCGTCGACAAGATCAAGGATTTCGACCTGATCATCTTCGATCGCTACCAGCACCGCGGCGTGCTGCCGCTGCTCTATTACGATTACATCGCCCAATATGTCGACAACGGCGGCGCGCTGCTGATCGCCGCCGGTCCAGAGCATGCCGGCCCCGATTCCATTGCGCTGACGCCGCTTTCCTCGGTCCTGCCCGCAACGCCCACCGGAGAGATGATCGAGAAGGCCTTTTATCCCCGCCTCTCCGAGGAAGGCCGCAAACATCCGGTCACGCGCGGCCTGGACGGTTCGGGCGAGGACCCGCCGCATTGGGGCCGCTGGTTCCGCAGCGTCGATGTCGACCGGCCGCAGGGCGAGACGATCATGCTCGGCGCCGACAACCACCCGCTGCTGGTGCTGAACCGCGCCGGTCAGGGCCGCGTCGCCATGCTGCTTTCCGATCAGGGCTGGCTCTGGGCGCGCGGCTTCGAAGGCGGCGGTCCGAACGTTTCGCTCTATCGCCGTATCGCCCATTGGCTGATGAAGGAGCCGGCGCTCGAGGAAGAAGCGCTGACGGCGCGCGCCTCCGGCCGGACCCTTGAAGTCACCCGCCAGACGATCGGCGACAATCCCGGCAATGCCACCGTGCGTTATCCCTCCGGCAAGACCGAAACGCTGCCGCTCACGCAGTCCGAACCGGGGCTCTACAAGGCCGAGAAGAGGATGGACGAAATCGGCCTCTTCGAAGTCCGCAACGGCAGGCTGTCGACGCTTGTCCATATCGGCGCCGTCGACGCACCGGAATTCAAGGCGATGATCTCGACGACCGATGTGCTGCAGCCGGTCGCCGATAGAAGCAAGGGTCTCGTCGTCCGCGTCTCCAATGCAAATGGCGCGATCTCCGTGCCGCCGATCCTGCCGGTGCGCGGCCAGGTCCGCGTCTCCGACAACGATCGCATGATGATCCGCATGACCAACGAGACGGTCTTGAAGGGCATCAACACGCTGCCGCTCTTTGCCGGTTTCGCCGGCGTCGGCATCCTGCTGCTCGCCTTCGGCGCCATGTGGTGGCGCGAAGGGCGCTAATCTCATGCCGGAATTCGAGCTCACCGCCTCGCCCTCGCCGGAGGAACTGGCAGTGATCACCGATGCGCTCTCGGCCTTCAACAACGCCGATGTCGGCCCATCGGATCGCCGGCCGCTTGCGGTCCTCATCCGCGATACCGACGGCAAGGTGACGGGCGGTCTTTCAGGCTTCACCGCCTGGGGCTGGCTGTTCACCCAGATGCTCTATATTCCCGATACCCTGCGCGGCACCGGTATATCAGGCAATATCCTCGCAAAGGCGGAAGAAGAGGCGAAAGCCCGGGGTTGCCGCGGTGCCTGGATCGATACCTTCAACCCGCAGGCGCTGCGCGCCTATCTCAGTCAGGGCTATGAAGTCTTCGGCGAGCTTGAGGATTTCCCGGAAGGCCGCACGCGGAGCTTTCTCAGAAAGAATCTCTGATTATCCGTGCCAGTGGATTGTGCCCTTCAGCCGCTCATGCACGCCCTCGGCGATCGGAACGACGAGCACGCGGCCGGGGTCGACCGGGCCTGGAAAGGAAAGCGCGTTGTAGGCGACCTTCTCGAAGCCGAGCGGGCCGTAATAGGGCGGGTCGCCGACGAGGATGACTGCTTCCGAGCCCTTGCGTCTTGCCGCTTCAACCGCAATCCGCACCAGTTCCCGGCCGATGCCCTTGTTCTTATGGGAGGGGCGAACGGCGAGCGGGCCGAGCAGATGACCCTTCACCGTGCCGGCCAGCACCGGCGTCATGCGCACGGAAGCGATCGTCTCACCATTATCGGTGCAGATGAAGGAAAGCGACAGATCATGCGGCCCCTGCTCACGGATGCGCGCGGCAGCGCGCGTGAAACGGCCGGGACCGAAGGCTTCTTCGTTGATGTGTTCGATGGCGGCGTCATGAGACGCGTCTTCAGTGAGGTAGACGAGATCGTGCTTGTACATGATGACAGAAACCGGATGGACAGATTGATGGGTCTCGAACACGCATTGGGCGTTCGGGAGCATCAGCGTCGTCGCGGGTTTCTGGAAATGAACATCAGGCAGGGGTCCAAAAATCGTGAAAAGGCCGATAGCAGGAAAAATTTCCGCCGTCCAACGTAAAATGCAAGACCACAGCGCCGCGCATCTTTTCGAGAGCTACAAGGGCCGCTGCAACACTGAATTATGCGGTGCCCGAACGATGTGACGCACTGTTCAATCTTTGCCGCCTGTAAAGCCCTGCCATCTGCGATATCTTCCCAACACGCAATCAAGGGAATGAAGATCATGGGAATGCTAGTGGACGGCGTCTGGCATGACGCCTGGTACGACACGAAGGAGAGCAAGGGCCATTTCAAGCGGCAGCCCTCGCAGTTCCGCAACTGGGTGACATCTGACGGTGGGGCCGGCCCTTCCGGCAGCGGCGGCTTCAAGGCCGAGGCCGGACGTTACCATCTCTATGTCTCGCTCGCCTGCCCCTGGGCGCACCGCACGCTGATCTTCCGCAAGCTGAAGAAGCTCGAAGAGCTGATCTCGGTTTCCGTCGTCGATCCGCTAATGCTCGAGAACGGCTGGGAGTTCAAGGTCGGCGACGGCGCCACCGGCGACCACCTTTTCGGCGCGTCCGCGCTTTGGCAGGTCTATGTCAGGGCCGATCCACACTATTCCGGCCGCGTCACCGTTCCCGTGCTCTGGGACAAGAAGACCGGTACGATCGTCAACAACGAATCCGCCGAGATCATCCGCATGTTCAACGGTGCCTTCGACGGGCTGACCGGCTCGACAGCCGATTTCTATCCCGAGGACCTTCGCTCCGAAATCGATGCGCTGAACGCCACCGTCTACGACACCGTCAACAACGGCGTCTACAAGGCGGGCTTTGCCACCACCCAGGAAGCCTATGCCGAAAACGTCGGCACATTGTTCGAAACACTCGACTTGCTCGATGAACGCCTCGGCAAGGGCCGTTACCTCTTCGGCGACCGTCAGACCGAGGCCGACTGGCGCCTGTTCACCACGCTGGTGCGCTTCGACGCCGTCTATGTCGGCCATTTCAAGTGCAACATCCGCCGCATCGCCGATTACCGCAACCTGCCCGGCTATCTCAGGGACCTCTACCAGACGGCAGGCGTGGCCGAGACGGTAAACCTGCACCACATCAAGCAGCATTATTACCGCAGCCACAAGACGATCAATCCGACCGGCATCGTTCCCGTCGGCCCGGCGCTCGATCTCGACAGCCCGCATGGCCGCGCCAGGCTAAATGCCGCCTGATATTTCTTACCAGCGGTGATCGGGCTCCTGCTCGCCGCGAAGCTCTGCGAGACGACGGTGTGTCGCCTTGGTCGTGCCCTCGGGCAAGTTGTCGAGGGAAAAGAAGCCGCTGTCGGATATCTCCCAGTCCGGCGGCCGCGGCGCCGTCTGCTCGACGGTCGCGCGGTAGAAGACGACATGGTCGCGCCGCGTGGTCGTGGTATTGAAGTAGACTTGGATCAACTGCGGCTTGCCGATGATCCTGAGGTTGCCCTCCTCGCGCAATTCCTTGACAAGCGCTTCCTCGACCGTCTCGTTGCGCTCCAGGCCGCCACCCGGCATATGCCAGCCGCCGACATAGCTGTGGCGCACGAGAAAGATGCGTCCGTCTGCATCGAAACAGGCGGCACGCACGCCCATGGTCATGCTGCGGACGAAACTGAAATAGACATGCAGCAGGCGCAACGCCAGCCTCATGTAGAGGGGCCGGTTCTCTTTATCCACCATCGCTCCGTTTCAGCTCTTCATCGCGCCCGATGTGTTTGATTTGTCAATAAGCTGGTCTATGTCTCGTAACATGTTCAAGCTCGCGCATATCTCCGACGTCCACCTCGGGCCGTTGCCCAGTCTTTCCATTCAGGAGCTGTTTTCAAAACGCATAACCGGCTTTGTGAACTGGCATCGAAATCGACGCAAGCATCTTTTCGGCAGCACATTGGATCTGCTGCTCGACGACATCCGCGCCCATCAGGCCGATCACGTGGCCGTCACCGGCGACCTCGTCAATCTGGCGAGCGGCATTGAAATTCGCGCCGCCGCCGCCTGGCTGCGCGCGCTCGGCGATCCCGCGGACACGTCGGTCGTTCCCGGCAATCACGATGCCTATGTGCCCGGCTCCTACGAGAAGTCGATGCGCGCCTGGTACGATTATGTCCGCGGCGATCTCGCTCCGCCGCAATGGCCGGAGAACCGCCATATATTTCCCTACCTGCGCGTTCGCGGCAAAGTCGCGATTGTCGGCTGTTCGACGGCGGTCGCCACCCCTCCTTTCGCCGCCTCTGGCTTTTTCGGCGCACGACAGGCCCGCGATACCGTCAACATACTGCGTGCGGCTGGCGAAGCCGGTCTCTTCCGCGTCGTCATGATCCATCACCCGCCGATCCGCGGCGCCACGGCCTTCTACAAACGGATGATCGGCATCCGCCGCTTCGCCGCCGTGATTTCGACGGGCGGTGCCGAACTCGTGCTGCACGGCCATACGCACCTGAACACGCTTCATTGGCTGCGCGGCCAGATGCAGCCGGTGCCGGTCGTCGGCATTGCCTCTGCCTCGCAGGGACCGGGCAGCATCAAGCCGCCCGCCGCCTACAACCTCTTCTCCATCGATGGCTCTCCCGGCGCCTGGGAGCTCAGGGGCGAGCGCTTCAGCCTCAACAGGGCCGGCGACGCGGTGATGCCGGAAAGCGCCGATATTTTCGCGCCTTAGCGCTGGTTCCTAGCTCTTTTTGTGCAACACTTGAATCGATCTGCGAGGACATCAGTCCACCGTCGCAACATTTGCCACAGAGGTTGCTTACCCTCTTGGTATTTTTAGTGGTAAGCGTACAATCCGAGCAACTGCATTGCCTGAGAACGGAGCGCGCCGATGACTTCTTCTTTCCGCCACCTGTCCAGACTTTCGCTCGCCGCCGGCTTTGCCTTCGGCATCGCCACGGCCGCTTTCGCGGCCGGCGACAGCAACGATGACACCAATCCGCCGCCGAAGACCCAGACGACCAAGACCTGCACCGGCGGCAAGGTCTGGGACAAGGCCAAGAAGGAATGTGTCAACCCGAAGAAGAGCAGCTTCAACGACGACGATCTCTATCAGTTCGCCCGCGAATTTGCCTATGCCGGCCAGTATGACAACGCCATCACCGTGCTCAATCTCGCTCGCAACCAGAACGACCCGCGCGTCCTGAACTATCTCGGCTACGCCAACCGCAAGGCCGGCCGCATGGAGCTCGGCATGTCCTACTACCGCAAGGCGTTGCAGGCGGATGAGAATTATATCCTCGCCCGCTCCTATATGGGCATGGCGCTGGTGGAACAGGGAGACATCCAGGGCGCTCGCGTCCAGCTTGTCGAAATCCGTGATCGCGGCGGCGAAGGCACCTGGGCCTATCGCTCCCTGCTGCAAAGCTTGAACGGCTACAAGACATATTGACGCAAGCTTTGCAGGCCACAATACGAAAATCCCTTGGGAAAGAGGGATGAAGACGACGACCGGATGCTTGCGAAGTGCAGGAGACTTGTTTCATAAAGCACATGCATCGACGGCGTCGATAAAGTCGGTTTCGCGCCCGACGGCGAACCCTTCGTCCGCGAAACCATTGTGAATGCTTCTTGGATAGACAATGCGTCAGCCCGCAACGACCATCGATCTCCGGCGTGATCTCGTCGGCCTCCTGCCCCGCCTTCGCCGCTTCGCGATCACGCTCGCGGGTGAGGTTGCCGTGGCCGATGAACTCGTTCAGGCCGTCTGTCAGCGCGCCATCTCCAAAGGTCATCAATGGAGCGGCGAAGGCCGGCTGGAAAGCTGGATCTACACGCTTGCCCGCCAGCAATGGGCCGACGACAACCGCAAGCGCAAGCCGAAGGCTTCCGTCCGCGGCAACGTCACCGATATTCGCGAGGCCGCGCGCGAACGCTCGGCCGCGGTCGATCCCGACACCATCCATCACATGATTTCCGATATGCCGGATGGCGTTTCCAGCATGTTTCTGCTGGTCGACGTCGAAGGCCACAGCTACCAGCAGGCAGCCGACATTATGGGCATTCCGGTGGCAAACGTCGTCTCGCAGCTCGCAACCGCGAGGCTGCATTTCGCCGGGCTTGCCGGCACCCACCCGATCCACAGGTTCTGAATTTGCTCGATCTTAGGAAATTGCCGCTCGAAGCCCAGCTCACCGCCCTTCTCGACGGCGAAGTCTCGCCTGAACAGCGGCACGAACTGGAGCAGCGTCTGGCAAGCGAAGAGAATGCGCGCCGGCTGCATGAGAAGCTGCGCCACGGGGCTGATTTCGGCCGCCGCCGCCTCGACGATATCCTGAAGGAGCCGGTGCCGCTTGCCCTCGTCCGCTCGATCAAGAGCACGCAGCCGCCGAAAACGCCGATCGCCCAGCGCGCCACGCGCCCGCAAGTGAAACTGGCGCCGAGCGGCCCGCAGGCACTGGCCGCCGCCCTCATCCTCTTTGTCGTCGGTTGTGGTATAGGCTATTTCGTCGGCACCGCGCCGGATGCCGACGAGATTGCCAGCACGGCGACCACCAATACGGCACCGGCCAATACCAGCGACTGGCTGGGCGATGTCACCGCCTATCAACGCCTGCTGATCCGCCAGCCCCGTCATCTCGTCGAAGTGCCCGCCTCGCAGGCAGAGGAAATCTCCAGCTGGCTGACGACGGCGATCGGCGTGCCCTTCCGCGTGCCTGATCTGAGTGCCGAAGCCTGGACCTTCCAGGGCGCGCGCGTCATCCTTGGCGATAGCCGCCCCGTCGGACAGCTCGTCTATTCTAATTCCGATGGCGACATCATCTCAATTTGTTTCCGCAAGGACGCGCAGCCGCCGGAGACCGACGACTTCAAGGAAACGATCAAGGACGAGATCGGCCTCGTGACCTGGCACAATGCCGGCACCTCCTATGTGCTTGCCGGCCCCTCCGCCGAAGCAACGCTCGGCCAGCTCGCCATGGAGATCGCCGCCGCGATCTGATTGCCGAGCATGATGCCGAGCGGTATCGCACGACATCGTGCGTCGCCTTCTTTGATTTAAGGCACCAGCACCACCTTGCCGACCGCCCGCCGCCCTTCGATGGCGCGATGCGCTTCCGCCGCTTGATGCAGTGGGAAACGACCGCCGTCGAAAACCGTCAGGGCGCCCGCCGCGGCAAGCTCGAAGAGTTCGGCAAGATCCTCCCGCACCCCCTGAGGCGTCACCAGCGGCAACAGCGAAAATCCCTTGATTGACTGATTGTCATCAAGCATGTGCTCGACATCGGCCGCCTGAAGCCCGAACCGCCCCATCGCCGCCAGCACCAATTCGCCGCAAGGCGCCAGCGCATCGAGCGCCGCCCTGGAAAACGCGCCGCCGACGGTTTCATAGATGATATCCGCGCCGAGCCCTCCGGTCAGCCTTTTGACGTGCCCCTGCCAGCCAGGCGCCGTATAATCGGCTGCATGATCAGCGCCGAGAGACAGGGAAAGCGCCCTCTTCTCGTTGCTGCTCGCCGCCGCGATCACCATCTTGGCCCCGTCACGTCTCGCGAGCTGCACCAGCAGCGACCCGACACCGCCCGCTGCCGCACTCACGAGAACATTCTTGCCTTTCGCGGGACTGCGGCGCAGCAGATGCAACGCCGTCAGCCCTTGCACCATCAGCCCGGCAGCCGCCTCGAAAGAAACCGCATCCGGCAGCTGCATCACCGGCCCGCTGTCGACCGCGACGAATTCGGCATAGCCGCCCGAACCGCGCCCGATCGCAAAGAGAGGAACGGCAACCCTCATGCCAATGAGCGAGCGGTCGGCACCAGGCCCTGCTCGCTCGATCGTACCCGCGACCTCGACACCGGGAGACATCGGCAGATCGGGCGTTACGGCGTAACGGTCGGCCCGCATCAACACCTCGAAGAAGTTGACACCCGCCGCATGGACGCGGACGAGAACCTCACCCGGCCCCGGCTCGGGGACCGGCAGTTCTACGACCTCGAGAACACCGGGCGAACCGAAGCGAGTGAATTGGACGGCTTTCATGGCAGATGAACCTCACGTCTGATTGGCGTGGGGCAGGTTTAGCAATAGACTATCAGATAAAAATACACACTCTTTCGTGCCATACCCACCAGGAGGTGACCATGGCTGAGCCGATGAAAAGACTCCCCGAGCTGCCGGTCGAGCGTGCGCTGAAGGTGATCTCAGGACGCTGGAAGCCCGTCATCCTCTATTACGTCTTCTCCGGTCCGAAGCGTCTGTCGGAGTTGAAGCGGATGATGCCCGTCATTACCCAGAAGGTGCTGATCCAGCAGCTGCGCGAGATGGAGGAGCACGGGCTGGTCGCCCGCCAGATCTTCGCCGAAGTCCCCGCACGCGTCGAATACAGCGCGACCGAACTCGGCCTCGGCCTCGAACCGGTGCTGCTGGCGCTCTGCCAATGGGGCCAGCGCCACGCAGAGGCGCGCAACGAAGCCGGCGAGATTGCCGACTGCATCGTCAGGCCGCGCCGCGCCACAGCGCCGCGCGTCTTTTCAGACGCGCAAAGGACGCTGTAACACTTTGAATTTCTTCATAATTTTACCATTAAATCGATTCCGACTTAAGGAATTATGCAGTAGTGCGGTGGCGGCCTGAGGCCTTCCGAAATCAAGCCTTGCCGGCCTTCACGTCGAGCACCCGGTTAGCGGCCGAGACGATCGCTTCCAGCGATGCCGCGACGATGTTGGTATTGATGCCGGCCCCGAAGAGTTTGCCGCCGGGATAGGAGGTCTCGACATAGGAGATCGCCGCCGCGTTCGAGCCATGCTGGAGCGAATGCTCGGAATAGTCCTCGACCGACATCTCGATGCCGAGATAATGCGACAGCGCATTGATGAAGCCGTCGATCGGGCCGTTGCCGCGCCCTTCGATGCGCTTGATCTCTCCATTGTCGGTAATCTCGGCTGCGACGATCCGCTGACCCTTGTGCTCAGTGTCGGGATAGGTGTGATGGTCGACGAAGCGCAGGCGCCCTTCCGGCTGTGTCACGTAGCGCTCGATGAAGCGGTCGTAAATGCGCCGGGACGGAAGCTCCTTGCCCTCTACGTCGGTGATGCGCTGGATATCCTCGCGGAATTCCACCTGCAGGTTACGCGGCAGGTTCAGCCCGTAATCCTGCTGCAGAATATAAGCGATGCCGCCCTTGCCGGACTGCGAGTTGATGCGGATGATCGCCTCGTAGGAACGACCGACATCGCGCGGATCGATCGGCAGGTACGGCACCTCCCAGACCGGGTGGTTGGCGACCTGTGCTGCCTTCATGCCCTTGTTGATCGCATCCTGATGCGAGCCGGAGAAGGCGGTATAGACCAGCTCGCCGACATAGGGATGACGCTCGCCGATCGCCATCTGGTTCGAATATTCGAACACTTCCTTGATGCGCTCGATATTCGAGCAGTCGATCTCGGGATCGACGCCTTGCGTGAACATGTTCAGCGCCATCGTCACCATGTCGACATTGCCGGTACGCTCGCCATTGCCGAACAGCGTGCCTTCGACGCGGTCGGCGCCTGCCAGCAGTGCCAGTTCGGCAGCGGCAATGCCGGTGCCGCGGTCGTTATGCGGATGCAGCGAAACGATCAGGTTCTCGCGATTGTCGAGGTTGCGGCACATCCATTCGATCTGGTCGGCATAGACGTTCGGCGTCGCCATCTCGACGGTGGACGGCAGGTTGATGATCAGCTTGTTGTCGGGCGTCGGCTTGACGACCTCGATGACGGCATTGCAGATCTCCAGCGCCACATCGAGTTCCGTACCGGTAAAGCTCTCCGGGGAATATTCGAAGCGGTAACCGCCGCCGGCCTTCGTGGCCATATCGGTGATCATCTTGGCGGCATCGACGGCGATCTGCTTGATGCCCTGCACATCCTTGGCGAAGACGACGCGGCGCTGCAACTCGCTGGTCGAGTTGTAGAAGTGCACGATCGGCCGGTTTGCGCCTTCCAGCGCTTCGAAGGTGCGGGTGATGAGTTCCGGGCGGCACTGCACCAGCACCTGCAGGGAGACGTCGTCGGGCACATTGCCCTCCTCCACGCACCAGCGGGCAAAGTCGAAATCGGTCTGCGAAGCCGAGGGGAAACCGATCTCGATTTCCTTGAAGCCCATCTCGATCAGCAGGTGGAACATGCGCGCCTTGCGATCATGGCCCATCGGGTCGACAAGCGCCTGGTTGCCGTCGCGCAGGTCGACCGAGCACCAGACCGGTGCCTTGGTAATGGTCTTCGTCGGCCATGTGCGGTCGGGAATGTTCACCTGCGGATAGGCCCGGTATTTCACTGCGGCGTCGGGCATGCCTTTTGCGGGACTCATCTCGCTCTTGGAGGCCATCTTATCTCGGGGGGATTGCGTCTTCGCGTCCATCGTATCGTCTCCTCGTCCCGGCATTTGCCCGCTCTTAGCCGATCACGTCGGGCTTGGCGATAAACAAATGCGGACCTTGTCGGTCGTTAGGTCAATTTTGAAAGTGAGTCGCGAGGAGCGATGGCCGGGCGGGCTTTCGGCCGCCGGGCGCTCCTCAAAGGACCCGGCAACCGCGCGTAAGGCCGAGGAGAAGAAGCGAGGTCAGGGCGCGCGTATTGTCACGCAAGGCGATGCGGCCGCGTGCAATCGTGTCAGAAATTCTGGCGCCAGTGGTCTTCATGACCGCGCTTATAACCTCGGGCGGTGACGCTGGCAAGTCCTTGCCCGGCTTTTGGTCGTCGCCAACGGTCGACGAACTGCCAGCCTATTGCTGGCAGAGTTGCCTGAAAGCGCCAGGATCCGGCATTTGGAGAGCAGAACGACCTTCCGTCACCTCGACTGAGCCCGGTCTTTCCAAATCTTCACCAACCGCGACAGCGCCAGCATCAGCCCACCCGCGATCAAGCCCCAGAAGGCGCCGGAAATACCGCCGAAGGAAACGCCGGAGGCGGTGACGAGGAAGGTGATTGCCGCCGCCTCACGTGAGTCCGGCGCCTGGAAGGCCGACATCGCCGAGGACGAGAAGGCGCCGACCAGCGCCAGGCCCGCCACCGCCTCGATCAGGATGGAGGGCGCAAGGGCGACGAAGGCCGTCACCGCGCCGGCGAGCAGCCCGAGGATGATGTAGCCGACGCCGGCGATCAGGGACGCCCAATAGCGCCGCTTCGGATCGGCATGGGCATCCTGCCCGGCGCACATCGCCGCGGTGATGGCCGCCAGATTGACCGCGTGGCCGCCGAACGGCGCCGAGAGCAGCGAGAAGAAGCCGGTGACGGCAAAGAGCGGACCGGGCTTTGGATCGTAGTGATTGACCTTCAGCACTGCGATACCGGGAATGTTCTGCGAGGCCATGGTGACGATGAAGAGCGGCAACGCGATCGAGATGAGGCCGGCAAGATTGAACACCGGGCGGACGATCTCCGCCGTCGGCACCAGTGATTGTTCCAGCGAACCCAGCGCACCGTCAGGGATATCGACGCCGAAGGCGAGCACCAGCACGAAAGCCGCGAGTGCTGCCGGCACCGCCCAAAGCCGCTTGAAGGCGCCGACGACGATCCAGGCAACGACGATCGGCAGGCCGAACATCGGATTGAAGCCGATCGCCTTGACCGGCGCGAAGCAGAGGCCGATCAGCACGCCGGCGAGCATCGCATTGGCGAGTGGTGCCGGAATGGCGGCAACCGCTCGCCCGAGCGGCTTGAACAGTCCCGCAACGATAATCAGCGCAGCACAGATCAGGAATGCCCCGACCGCAGCATTGAAGCCGCCCTCGATTGCCCCGGTGCTTGCCAGCAGTGCGGCACCCGGTGTCGACCAGGCGATGCTGACCGGCAATCGGGTCACAGCACTCAGCACGATCGCGCAGACGCCCATGGAAATCGACAATGCCATCAGCCCGGAAGCCGCCTGTACATCAGTGGCGCCGACCGCCTGCAGCCCGTGCAGCACAACGGCGAAGGAACTGGCGGAACCGACGAAGGCGGTCAGCAGCCCCATGAACAGGGCTTGAACGGAAAAATCTTTGAGCATGGCGGGACTCGAGCTGCGCGAATGGCGCATGGAGCCTGATGGTTGTCCCAGACGCAAGTCCGGATTCATTGCTTTCCGTTCAGACCTTGCCGCTGGAAGACCAACTCCGTTCAAGCACTATCCGAAAGCAGAACGCCCTCACCTGCGATCGGCAGGCAAGGGCGGTTCTTGGCAGCTTTGGCTGATGAAACTTAGATATCGGCCTGCGACGTCACGATCCGTGAAACGAGGCCATAGTCCTTCGCCTCTTCAGCCGAAAGCCAGTAGTCGCGATCCGTATCCTTGTCGATCTTGTCGAGCGGCTGGCCGGTGGCCGCTGCCATGATCCTGTTCAGGCGCTCGTTCATCTTGATGATCTCGCGCGCCTGGATTTCGATGTCCGATGCCATGCCGCGCGTGCCGCCGGAGGGTTGATGCAGCAGGAAGCGCGTGTTCGGCAGGCACAGGCGCCGCTCCTTCGGCGTGGCGACATAGATCAGCGCGCCGGCGGAGGCGACCCAACCGGTGCCGATCATCCAGACCTTCGGCTTGATGAACTTGATCATGTCATGGATGGAATCGCCGGATTCGACGTGGCCGCCGGGCGAATTGACATAGATGCGGATGTCCTCGTCGCTGGCCGCGGCAAGCGCCACGAGCTGCGAGCAAACCTTCTGTGCCAATTCCTGATTGATCGGTCCGTAGATGAAGATCGAACGCGACTTGAAAAGATTCGCCTCCGTTTCCTTGCCGAGCGGCAGTTCCTTCGTCTTGTCGTCCTGGTCTTCGTCGTTCATTCGAACCTCTTGGAGATGAATTCGGGTTCCTCGCACATAGTGCGACTCAATGCCTAAAACAATGCGGGAAAAACACAAGGCACCGAAGCGATGGAGATATCCTTAAGAAGCCGCGCGCCGTTCTGCAAGCCTTACTGAATTGTAACGGCGAAAGGCTTTGAAAAGCCTAAATCGGTTCCTACCTCAGCCCTCACGCGGCAAACGCCGCATCAGATGATTAGGAGGCAGAACAATGTCACCCGAAGAACGCCAATTGCTGACCGCCCTCTTCGACCGCGTACGCACCGCCGCGGCCACACCGCGCGACCGCGACGCCGAAGCCCTGATCGATCAGGCGACGCGCGAACAGCCCTCCGCCACCTATTATCTGGCCCAGGCCGTCATCGTTCAGGAGAAGGGACTGGAGGCGGCTGCCAACCACATCAAGGAACTCGAAGAGCATGTCCGCCAGTTGGAAGCCGGCGAGAGTGAACACCGCCAGGCCGAACAGGGCGGCGGTTTCCTGAGCTCGATTTTCGGCAACACCCAGACGCAGCAGCCGGCCCCAGTTCCCTCCAATCCTGGCCCCTGGGGCCAGCAGTCCCGCGGTTATGACGATCCCCGTGGCTACGAGCGCGATGTCCGCCAGCCCCAGCAGCAGCCGACCGGCCCCTGGAGCCAGCAGGCCTATGCGCCGTCGGCCGGCGGCAGCTTCCTGCGCGGCGCGCTCGGCACGGCGGCGGGTGTTGCCGGTGGCATGCTGCTTGCCAATTCGCTGAGCGGTATCTTCGGCAACCACATGTCCTCGCTCGGCTGGGGCTCGCCCTTCGGCGCCAATCCTTTCGGCAATGCCAGCGCACCGACCGAGGAAACCGTCATCAACAATTACTACGGCAACGACGACACCCGCCAGGCCGCTGATACCGCGTCAGACGACAAGGACAACGACAATATCCAGCAGGCCGATTACGACGACGGCGACGATTCCACTGACGACTCGTCCGGCGACGACGTTACGGATGTGTGAGATCTAGCGGCCAAAGAGTGGGCGGCAGTTGGCTTTACATTGCCGCACCGTCGCCCGGCCCTTCGCTTGGGCTCAGGACGTTCGCTGCTGCAATCGATTGAGAGCAATTCCAGAAAAAGTGCCCAGCGGTTTTTCGTCCGGAATTGCGATGAAAGAAGGATCGATTGCTCGGGCTGCGCCCGAACGCAGCTCACCCACGGCCGCGATAGGTGGCAACGCCCTGTTCCGGCAGCCACACGCCTTCCGGCGGCTTGCCCGTCTGCCAGAAGACGTCGATCGGAATGCCGCCGCGCGGATACCAGTAGGCGCCGATCCTGAGCCATCTGGGATCGAGCAGCTCGACGATGCGCTTGGCGATGTAGATCGAGCAATCCTCGTGGAAAGCGCCGTGATTGCGGAAGGAATGCAGGAAGAGCTTCAGCGACTTCGATTCCACCAGCCATTCGCCCGGAATGTAGTCGATGACGATATGGGCGAAATCCGGTTGCCCGGTCATCGGGCAGAGCGAGGTGAATTCCGGCGCGGTGAAGCGCACGACGTAATCGGTGCCGGCATGGTTGGACGGCACTTTTTCAAGCACCGCCTCCTCCGGCGATTGCGCGGTTTCGGTCTGCTGACCCAGCATCGACAGGCTGGAAACATCGGTATTCGGCATCATGCCTCCTTGACGACTTTGACGCGGATGCCGTGAGCCTTTTCGCCCTCGGGTTCCACATGAATTGCGATAGTGGCGCCCTCGTGCACCGCCCTGATGGCATCCTCAAGGCGGTCGCATATATCATGCGCCTGCCGCACCGACATCCCGCCAGGCACCACCATGTGAAAATCGATGAAGGTGACGGTGCCCGCCCGCCTCGTTTTCAGGTCATGCACGCCGATCGAGCCCTCCGCGTGGGTGGCGATCGCCTGCTTGATCGCCTCCTCCTCCTGCGGTTCGACCGCCTGGTCCATCAGCCCGCCAATCGATTGCGAGATCACCCTCCAGCCCTGATAGAGGATGTTGACGGCAACGAGAATGGCAAGCACCGGGTCGAAGATCGCATAACCCGTTGCCAGCGCCAGCAGCAGGCCGACGAGCACGCCGACGGAGGTCACGACGTCGGACATGATATGTTGGCCATCCGCCGTCAGCGCTGCCGAGCGATGTCTGCGTCCAGTCCGGATCAGCAACCGCGCCCAGATCGCATTGATGACACCGGCCGCGAAGTTGATCGCAAGGCCGAGCACGGGTGCATCCAGCATGCGTGGCTCGGCGAGATAACCAACCGCCTCGTTGACGATCAGCAGGGCGGCGACGACGATCAGCACGCCCTCGGTGACGGCAGACAGATATTCCGCCTTGTGATGACCGAAGGGGTGGTCGTGATCGGCCGGCTTCTGCGCATAGCGAATGACGAAGAAGGCGATGAAGGCGGCAACGACGTTGACCGACGATTCGAGCCCGTCCGACAGCAGCGCCACCGACCCAGTGACCCACCAGGCCACCATCTTCAGTCCCATGACGCCGAGCGACAGCGGGATGCCCCACATCGCCAGCTTGCGGACCGTAAGATCGCCGTTATCACTCATATCGTTCCCCTGCGGTTGCGAATGAATTGCAGAATTCAAGCCGTTGAAACGCAAAACCGCCCACGCGAATGTCGCGCAGGCGGTTCAGTTGATGGTGATATGGGGGAAGACGGCGGATTTGTCAAAGGGCAATGAGGTTCCCCTTCCGCGTGCTCAAGGAGCAGACTCGGAGAGAATAGTCTGCGGCCAGCGCAAGAGTGCCGCCTGCCCGGCAGGCGTCAGGGCGTAGACGCCCTTCTCCTTGCGTTCGAACCATCCGTAGACGTTGTCGAGCAGGATTCGGCCGGCGTTGGGCACCTGAGCCTTCATATCCCGCGGCCGTTCGACCCCACGCTCGATTGCGGCGGCGCAGAGCAGCACCTGCTGACGATAGGCGGTCATGATTGGCGCCCGCGTGCTGCCGCCGACGGCGGGATCGCCGTGGCGGCGCTGATGCTCCTTGACGAGGCGCGTCCGCCGCTTGGGATTGGTGCGCGGCATCGGAGAGACGGAACTGACGATGATGCTGACCTCGCCGGCATCGGAGACACCGAGCATGCCGATGCCGAGCCTGCGGCAGAGATCGCGATAGCGTTTGTCGGTCTCCCGCCCTCGACCCTTGGCGGAGACGCGGGCCGCGATCCAGACCTCATCGCTCATCGCCGCGCGGTCGACCGCCTGGAGAAGCAGTTCGAGGTTGAAGGAGAGCTTGAGTTCGCAGACCACCACGACCGGCGGCTCGGCATCGCTGAGGCCCACGAGATCGCACCCGCCGACCTCACCCTTCACGACATAACCCGCCGCCTCCAGGAAAGCTTTGACCGGCAGGTAGAGCGATGTCTCCATATTGAAAACCGCGCCTCAGGCGGCGTTGAGATCGGCAATCTCGCCATATCGTGCAAGCAATCGCGGCGACGACATATCCCCGGTTTCCTCATCGACGATCACGGCATAAGCCGCCACGCCGACGAAACGCTCCGACATCGCCGAGGCGATTTTCTCCGCGCTGACGGAGTTCGATGCCTGGCGCATTTCACCGGGGACGAGATTGCCGCGGTTCTTGCGATAGGGAAGAACGATGAACTTTTCAGCATTGGCCACGTCGAATATCCCGATTGATCGTTCCCGAAATGTTCTGATTTGTCTGAAGAAGTCAACCGGCCTTTCGAAAACGGCCTGCCCCTCCCCACAGTTGGGGAAAGGGCAGGCCGAATAACCGTCGAAATCCTCAGGCAGCTTTCGTCTTCACCTTGCGCGCCAGATGCGCCACGACATTTTCGATCATCCGCATCCCGGCATCGCCGCCGAGCGTCATGATCGACTCCGGATGGAACTGCACCGCGGCGATCGGTTCCTTGGCGTGTTCGATACCCATGATCGTGCCGTCGTCGCTTTCCGCCGTGATGATGAACTCACGCGGCAGCGTCGAGGGATCGGCGAAGATCGAGTGGTAGCGGCCGACCGTCACCTCCTTGGCAAGGCCGGAGAAGACGATGCCAGGCTCCAGCACGCGGATGCGCGAGGGCTTGCCGTGCATCGGCAGCGCCAGATGGCGCAGTTCCCCGCCATAGGCTTCGGCGAGCGCCTGCAGTCCAAGGCAGACGCCGAAGATCGGCAGGTTGCGCGCCCGCGCCTTCTTGATCGTCGCCTTGCAGTCGAAATCCTTCGGCGTTCCGGGTCCGGGCGACAGCACGACAAGATCCGGGTTCAGCCGGTCGAAGATTTCCTCCGGCACCGGCGTGCGCACGGTCGAAACCGTCGCCCCTGTCTGGCGGAAGTAATTGGCGAGCGTGTGGACGAAGCTGTCCTCGTGATCGACGAGCAAGATGCTGACGCCCTTGCCGACGCTTGCGACGTCGCGCTGGACCCTGCCGGAATTGCCCGTCTTGGCGTCTCGGATGGCGGAAAGCATGGCAGAGGCCTTCAGTTCTGTTTCGGCTTCTTCTTCGTCAGGAATGGAATCGTTGAGCAGCGTCGCGCCGGCGCGCACCTCGGCGATACCATCCTTGATGCGCACGGTGCGCAGCGTCAGGCCAGTGTTCATGTCGCCGTTGAAGCCGACCATGCCGATCGCCCCACCATACCATGCGCGTGGGCTCTTTTCATGGCTCTCGATGAAACGCATCGCCCAGAGCTTCGGGGCGCCGGTGACGGTGACGGCCCAGGCGTGGCTGAGGAAACCGTCGAAAGCGTCCATGTCGTCGCGCAGCCGCCCTTCGATATGGTCGACCGTGTGGATGAGGCGCGAATACATCTCGATCTGCCGGCGGCCGATCACCTTGACCGAACCCGGCTCGCAGACCCGGCTTTTGTCGTTGCGGTCGACATCCGAGCACATGGTGAGCTCGGACTCGTCCTTCTTGGAATTCAACAGCTTCAGGATCTGCTCGCTGTCGGCGATCGGGTCGTCGCCGCGCTTGATCGTGCCCGAAATCGGGCAGGTCTCGATGCGACGGCCGGAAACGCGCACGAACATTTCGGGCGAGGCGCCGACCAGATATTCCTGATGGCCGAGATTGATGAAGAAGGAATAAGGCGACGGATTGATCGCCTTCAGCCGCTTTGAAATGTCGGACGGCTTGCTGTCGCAGCGCTCCATGAATTTCTGCCCGGGCACGACTTCGAAAAGGTCGCCCTTGCGGAAACTTTCCTTTGCCTTGGTGACGAGCTCGGCATATTCGCCCGGCCGGTGATCGCTCTTCGGCGGAATAGCATCGGTGCGTACGAACGGCTCGGCAGCGATATCGCCCGCTTTGCCCTCGGTCGTCACGCCGTCTTTTTCGAAGTCGTAACGGTCGACCCAAGCCTTGGCGGCGTAATTGTCGACGACGAGGATCTCGTCCGGCAGGTAGAGCACCATGTCGCGCTGGTCGGAGGGTCGCGTCAGCTTCAGATCGATCGCGTCGAACTGGAAGGCGATGTCGTATCCAAAGGCGCCGTAGAACCCGAGGCTCGCATCCGCCTGCGAATAAAACAGGTCGGTGACGGCGCGCAGCACGGTGAAGACCGTCGGCATCTTCGAGCGTTCTTCCTCGGTGAACACCCGGTCCGGCGTCTTGACGGCGAGGTCGAGGCGGCGGGCCGAGGAAGCGCCGAGCACGATGTCGGACACTGTCTTCAGCCGTTCGGTCACGAAGCCGAGGATCACCTCGCCGCGTTCATTATAGGCCTCGATCCAGACGTCGCGCCCAAAGGAAGAGATGCCGAGCGGCGGATCGACGACAGCGGTATCCCAGCGCGTATAGCGGCCCGGATATTCGTAGTTCGACGAAAACACTGCGCCACGGCGCTCGTCGAGCTTGTCAACATAGGAAGAGACCGCATCGCCGTAGGGGATCGCCCGCCGCTGCCGCGTGACTGATATGCCGCCCTTGGTCTCGTAGATTTCCGCACCATCATCCCGCAGGATCGTTACCATTGTTCCACTCCGTTATCGGGGCCCGGACGACAGGCGGCCATAAACAAAAAAAGCCGCCTCGAAGTTTCGGGCGGCTCACTCGTCGTCTTTGGACACGATTGGTCGAGGCCGCCTTAGCGAACCCACCACCAAACAGCAATGTTCAATGACTTGATCATGAGAAAATTGTTAGCCTGAGATCAGCCATTGCGCAAGAGGCGATTGTGGGAATGAAAAAGGGCGACCCGAAAGCCGCCCCTCCCCAGCCTTGAAGACGTGCTAGCGATCAGAAGGTCTTGGTCAACGAGATCTTGAAGGTACGGCCGGGTTCGGAATACCAATCGCGCGGCTGCGACGCCGTCGAGATCAGGTTGACATCGCGCACGGCCAGCGCATTGAAATATTCCTGGTCGAAGATGTTGTAGACGCCGGCCTGCACGCGCAGGCCCGGCAACTGTTCCGGCGTCCACCAGCCGGTCAGGTCGACGATCGCGTAGCCGGGCGCATCGAAGGTCGTGTCGGTGGTGTTGGTGACTGGCGTATTGAGATGGTCAGTGAGCATGCCCGCCGAAAGCGTCGAAGAAAGATCGAAGCCGAAAGTCTCGTTGCTCCAACCGCCACCGAGGATCGCCTTGAACGGTGCCACCGATCGCAGGCGCTGGGCAGTTTCCTCGTTCCTGCCATAGGCATAGGCAAGCGACGTATGGAGATTGATGCCGTTATTGAACGTCTTGACGGCGCTGGCTTCAATACCCGAGATCGTGGCCGCAGACACGTTCGTGTAGTTGAACTCCGTAAAGCCGGTCGCGTCGACGCTCGTCACCGTCTCGATAAAATTCTGGTAGCGGGTGTGGAAGGCCGCGACCCGACCGGTAAAATCGCCCGTGTCAAAATTAGCGCCGATTTCGACGCCGCGGCCGATTTCGGGTTCCAGATCGGGATTGCCGAGCTGGGCGTAGCGGCCCGTCGGGTTGTAGAAGCGGCTGTAGAGTTCGTCCACGGTGGGTGCGCGGAAGCCGACTGCCAGCTGCATGTAGAGCTGCACGTCAGGCGTCAGGTCGTATGTCGCGAGAATCTTCGGTGATAGGCTGGCTTCCGTTCGGTCGTTCAGGTCCCCGAAACGGGTAAGCCCGGTATTGCTTGCGAAACTCCCGCCGGTCGAGGGATTGTAGTTGAACCAGTCGAAGCGGAAGCCGGGTGTCAGCGCGAAGCCGGTATTGCCGATTTCGATCTTGTCTTCGAATGTCAGCCCAAGATTCTGGCTGTCGACATTGGGCACTTCCGCCTGATTGTTCAGCGACGGGCAGGTCGTTGGTGTGGGGCAAAGTGCCCAGCTATACTGGCTCCAGCTGGAAACGCCGACGTCGAGGCCAATACGAACGGAGTGGCTGAGACCGGAATATTCAAAATCCTTCGTTGCGGTGCCGCTGAAGCCCCAGGTTTCGTTTTCAATCTCGTTGTTACGGCCATAGGCCACATTCGCCGCGGTACGCCCCTTGCTGCCGGATTCCTTCTTCAAGTCCTGCCAATAGAGCGTGGCGCGCGCACTGCTGAAGAACGCATCGGAAGACTGCGCTTCATAATCATAATCGAGCGACACACGATCACGATCACGCAGTTCGCGACCGTCGTAATTGTCGATCATATAAGTGCGTCCGGTACCTTGCTGTTCACGCAGATCAGTCTGCAGGTCACGACGGAAACGCTCGGCAGTCAGACCGATGCGGTGGCCACCCTCCAGCTCCTGACGCAGCTTGAAGAGCAGATTATGCTGATCGAAATCAGCCGGATCCGCCTCGGTGCGGAAACGACCATAGCTGTCATTGTCGCCCATGTTGTCGCGTTCGTGCCCCTTCCGATAGCCACCCTGAAACAGGATCGACGTGTTGCCGATCTTCTTGGCAGCGGCGGCCGAGCCGGAAATGCTGCGGTCTTCGCTGTCATAGGTCGACTTGACGATCGCACCCCAATCCCGGCCTTCGGGAATAAGATCCTCCGGCTCCAGCGTATTGAGAACGATGGCGCCGCCGAGCATGCCCGAACCGCCCTTGCTCGAATCCGCGCCGCGCACGATATCGAGCGAGGACAGTGAATCGAAATCGAAGGTGTCGCCGCCGCCGTTGGCGTTGGCCGGCGCAAAGGCACCCTGGCGCGAGCTGTTCGAAATATAAGGGATCGGAATGCCGTCGATCGTGGTCAGGATGCGAGCGCCGGAAAGGCCGCGCAGGGTGAAGCCCGCGTCGCCGCGTGAATAATTCACACCGGCATCGACGCTGCGGCCGATATCGTCAAAATTGGTGACCTGCTTTTCTTCGAGCTGCTTGGCAGTGATCTCGGTCGCCAGCGGCGTGTCGGCGACGCTGCCCGGCGCCACGCGTTTGCCCTTGACGACGATCTTCTGCAGGACGGTGCTGTCCTGCGCCGTGGCCTGCGGCGTGGCTGCCGTAGCGCTTTGCGCGAAAGACTGCGAACCAGGAAGAACAACTGTGGCTGCCGTGCAGACCAATAGAACCGAGCGCCAATGCCGGACGATCATAACCTACCCTCTAATGATGATTACCGGGCTGGCTGGTCGTGGCGTGTCGCACGCTCGAGGGGCTGGCTGGGCTTTTACGGATGAAGGCGGAGCAGAATTCCGCCTTCTTTTCGCCGCATAAAAAACATGAGTAGCATTGTCAACATAAGTCATCGTTTTATGTTGAATATATCTATCATGTTTTAGCGATCTTCAATGACGTTGCACAATTGCAACGAAAAACGCCCTCATGCGTTGTCTTTAGCCACGGATACGAGGAATCGGACGCGTTGAGAAAACTTTCGACATTGGCGATCCTTTTCGCCGCTACCGCCTTTCTTGCCGGCGCCCGCCTGCCCCCGCAAGGCCCGATGCCCGAACCTCGGCCAGATGCCGGGCAGGCGACCAACCCCACCTCCCCGTCCTCGGAAAAGGCGGAACCGCCCGCGCCCGAAGAGGTCCCGGCCCCTCAGCCGAAACCCGATCTAAAGGATCCGGAGGCACCGGCATCGAGCCAGCCGCCAGCCCCGCAGGCCGCACCGTCAAAGCCCGGGCCGGCAGAGCCGATGCAAGGTCCGCCACGACCGCCGGGCAGCCCCGAAAGCTCGCAGTCGCCGACGGAAGAAGGTAAGCCGCCCGGCGAGCAGACACTGGAAGAGCAGGATCTGACGATTGAGCCCGAAAGCGATGCCGAGCATGCCGAATGCACGGCCGCGCTCCAGGCCCTGGGCGTCGTCTTTAAGGACACGCCGCGCATCGACGACGGTAACGGCTGCGGCGTCGACAAGCCGATCATCGTCTCCGAAGCCCTGCCCGGCATCAAACTGAAGCCGGAGGCGACGATGCGCTGCCCGGCGGCACTCGCCCTTGCCCGCTGGATGAAGGACAGCGTCATCCCGGCGGCTTCCGCCGCCCTGCCGGAGCAGGGCCGCATCACGACCGTCAACCAGGCAACGTCCTATATGTGCCGCCTGCGCAACGGCGCCGGAACCGGCAAGATCTCCGAACATGCCCGCGGCAACGCCATCGATATTGCGAGCTTCCATTTCGAAAAGGGCGAGGATGTCGCCGTCCGCTCCCGCCGCGAGGATTCGACGCTGACCGGCGCCTTCCAGCGCACCGTCAGCGCCGCCGGCTGCCTCTATTTCACCACCGTCCTCGACCCCGAAAGCGACGCCGCCCACGAAACCCATTTCCATCTCGACGTCATCGAGAGGAAGGGCGGCTATCGTTATTGCCATTAGTCATTTCAAAGAGTTGCGCTTCACGCTTGAATCGAGGGCCGAGGTACCCAAATCGAAGCTGCAGAATGTCAATGGAAGGGCTCACCGCGAATGAGGATCATCGCATGTTACGCGATCTTGGCTCTCGTTTTCTTGGGCATTGGATTCGTCATTACCGGCAAACTGCATTGGTTCCTTGCCGTAGGAGTGTTGCTGACAGGCACTTTGGAACGGCTGGTCCTCTGGCTGCTCATCGGTCCCGACGGGAGAAAAGCCATCGTCTTCGTCTATTGAGACAGCCAGCCAAGCCATCACCGGATCAGAACAATCCCTCGATATAACCCTGGTCGTTCAGGAAAATCCGTTCCGCCGACGGTGATTTCGGGAGGCCCGGCATCGTCATGATCTCGCCGGTGATGGCGACGACGAAGCCCGCTCCCGCCGAAAGCCGCACCTCTCGCACGGTGACGATGTGGCCTTCCGGCGCGCCGCGCAGGTTCGGATCGGTGGAGAAGGAATATTGCGTCTTCGCCATGCAGATCGGCAGCTTGCCGTAACCCTGCTCCTCCCATGTCTGCAACTGGTCGCGCACCGCCTTGTCGGCCGTCACCTCGCCGGCGTGATAGATCTTCGAGGCGACGATCTCGATCTTCTCGAACAGCGAAAGGTCGTCGCCGTAAAGCGGCTGGAATTTCGCCTGCCCGGATTCGGCCAGTTCCACCACCTTGTGCGCCAGGTCCTCGATGCCGGCCGAACCCAGCGCCCAGTGGCGGCAGAGAATCGCCTCGGCGCCGAGTCTCGAGACAAATTCCTTGACCGCCGCGATCTCGGCGTCGGTATCCGAAACGAAATGGTTGATCGCGACGACGACGGGCACGCCGAATCGGCGCACATTGGCGACGTGCCGGCCGAGATTGGCGCAGCCCTTTTTCAGCGCCGCGACATCCTCCGTGCCGAGATCGTCCTTCTTCACCCCGCCATTCATTTTCAGCGCTCGGACGGTCGCGACAATGACCGCCGCATCCGGCTTCAGCCCCGCCTTGCGGCACTTGATGTCGAAGAATTTCTCCGCCCCGAGATCGGCGCCGAAGCCCGCTTCCGTCACCACATAGTCGCCAAGCTTCAGCGCCGTCTTGGTCGCCGTCACCGAGTTGCAGCCATGAGCGATATTGGCGAAGGGGCCACCATGCACGAAGGCCGGATTATTCTCCAGCGTCTGCACCAGGTTCGGCTGCATCGCATCTTTCAAGAGCACCGCCATGGCGCCGTCGGCTTTCAGGTCGCGCGCATGCACCGGCGTTCGGTCGAAACGATAGCCGATGATAATGTCGCCGAGCCGCCGCTCCAGATCCTTGAGATCGGTGGCAAGGCAGAGGATCGCCATCACCTCGGAGGCGACGGTGATGTCGAACCCGCCCTGGCGCGGGAAGCCGTTGGCGACGCCTCCGAGCGATAAGACCATGCTTCTGAGCGCCCGGTCGTTCATGTCCATCACTCTCCGCCAGGTGATGCGGCGGATGTCGATATTCTCTTCGTTGCCCCAGTAGATGTGGTTGTCGATCATCGCCGCCAGCAGATTGTGTGCCGAGGTGATCGCATGGAAGTCGCCGGTGAAATGCAGGTTGATGTCTTCCATCGGCACGACCTGCGCATAACCGCCGCCAGCCGCTCCGCCCTTGACACCGAAGCAAGGGCCGAGCGAGGCCTCGCGGATGCAGACAACGGCTTTCTTGCCGATCCGGTTCAGCCCATCGCCGAGCCCGACCGTGGTGGTCGTCTTGCCCTCGCCCGCCGGCGTCGGATTGATCGCGGTGACGAGGATCAGCTTGCCATCCTTCTTGCCCGCTTGCGCGGCGATGAACTCGGCGCTGACCTTCGCCTTGTCGTGACCATAGGGAACGAGCTGCTCGACCGGAATGCCCAGTTTCGCCCCGATTTCGAAGATCGGCTTTTTGGCCGCGGCGCGCGCGATTTCGATATCGGATTTGATTGATGGCATGGATGTTCCCCCGTCCGACCTCCGCGGAAGCGGAGTCGTTGTTTTTCTCTTCATCGAGATAGCGAAATATCGGCGGGGTGTGAATAGTGCTGCGCCTTGCCACCGCCACGCTTACAGCGCCGCGGGTCTTTCAGACGCGCAAAGGACGCTGTAACACTTTCAATCCTCGCATCGACCCGAAAATCGGTTTCGATTTTCGGGTCGATGCGCTAGGCGTTTATGTGGCGGTCAACGATTGCGGCTTCTTAGGGTGAAGACATGAAAGCATTGGAAATCTTCGTCGAGCGCATCATCCTGTCGAGCCGCTGGATCCTCGTGGTCTTCTATATCGGCCTGGTGCTGGCGCTCGCCATTTATGCCGTTTCCTTCGGCTACAAGCTTCTGAAGATTGCCGCCGGCGTTTTCGTGCTGGACGAAGCTGGGATGATCCTTGCCATGCTCAGCCTGATCGACGCGGCCCTCGTCGCAAGCCTGATCGTCATGGTGATGATCTCGGGCTACGAGAATTTCGTCAGCCGCTTCGACGAGGCCGACGAGGCCGACAGCGAAGTCTCCTTCCTCGGCAAGCTCGATTCAGGCAGCCTGAAGATCAAGGTCGCCTCCTCGATCGTCGCCATCTCCTCCATCCATCTGCTGCAGGTCTTTCTCAACGCCGATCAATACGAGGACGGCAAGATCATGTGGCTTACCCTCATGCACCTCGCCTTCGTCGCCTCCGCCGTCATGCTCGGCTTCCTCGAGAAGCTGATGAGCGTCACGTCGAAAAATGATCTGAAGGATAAGGATTGACAGGCGACACAGAGGCGCCTTCGGAGCTTGAACAAGCAGCAGCCCGACGCAAAACGCCGAGCTATGCTTGTTTCGCGTCCTGAGATCAATCGGCCGAAGCAGCAACAGGAACGATCTCTGCCTCAGCTTCTCTGGGGCATCGAAGGCTTTCCTTCGCCTCCGGCCCACAGACATGCAAGCCGGGCTCTTCATCATAAGGGATGATACCATTGACGATGCCAAGCTCGAGCGCCTGAGAAGGAACTATGATCCTCCCTCGCTCAGTTGATGTGGCGGGCATCACCGTCTCGTATGTCTCGGCATTGACGCCCATCTCGTCGAAATAAGCGGAAAATCTCGTATATTCTGCCGTCGTGGGCCTGACGAGGCCGATCGAGGAATATCCGACAATCCGCGGCGTTCCGCTCATCAGGACAAGAGTACAGCTCGAAAGGCAGTACGCACGGCCGGCAAAGACTTCGCCCTCGGTCAGTCCGCTTTTGGCGATGCTGGCTTTGCAACGCGGATCCAGCTTTGGACAATTCGGCAACTGCGTTCTGCCAATCGAGGTCTCCAGACCTGCAGCACGGATCATACGCCCCATCGCGAAAGCCGCATCCATGTCCCCGCCATTGGATTGAAGGACGATCGGCAGTTTTCTTTCGCCGAGCGTCGCCAACATCGCCTCCAGCCGAGCCGGCGTATCCGGCGTGATGTCTCCATCCGCAGAGATCCACTGCGTGCACTCTTCCCGGCAGTTGCCATTGGACATCAGGAGGAAGTCCATCGGCTGGGTTTTCGGCAGTTTCTCGCTTGTCTCTGCGGCCGCATCCTGCACAGGGGCTGGAGATACAGGCGCCTTGGCCACCACAGGGGCTTCGACTACCGGATGGCTGTGACAGACAGCCTCGGCCACTGCATCTGGGGCGCAGAGCGGCATGCCGGGCCACTCATTGTAGGACAACATGTCCGTGATGAGACCTGTTCGAAGTGCCTCCGTAGCCGGTACGATATTGATGTTGTCAGGCGTGGCGCTCATCATCAGACCGATCACATCTGCGCTGACGCCCATTTCCTTCAAATAGGCCGTCAAAGCAGCGGTAGCCTTCTTTCCAAGTTTGGTGGAACTGCTCTGCCCCGCCACCTTGCGTCCAACCTCCTTGCGGGAGATTTCCTTCTTCTTGCCATTCACGATCTTGTATTCAATGCGATAGGAAACACGCACCTTGTTGTAGACAGTGGTGATCTGGTGGACGCCGACAAAGGCCCATTGCGACGAGACACGCGACACACCGCCCGCCAACGCCAGCGGACACGCAGAAAAGCAGTATGCACCTGACGAATAGGTGTAACCGACCGCGCTACCGTCCTTGGCAATAGCGGCTTGGCAGCGCGTATCCCCAACCGGGCAATCTTTGAGCCGCGTGCCGCCGACCGCCGTTTCCAGCCCGGCCTTGCGGATCATCCGGCCCATCGCATAGGCGGCATCGACGTCGCCGCCTTCGGAACGGAAAACGACAGGCAATTTACGGCCACCGATCTTCTTGAGTATTTTTCTCAGCCGCGCGGGCGTATCGGACGTTATACGCCCCTCCGCCGATATCCATTCCGGACAGTTTTCCTGGCAGAGAAGACTACGCACGAGGATGAAATTCATCGGGGGATGCGCTGCCTTTTTCTCCCCGGCGGCCTGCGAGGTTGCCGCGCCGATCGGCAAGGTCAAAAGGAGAAAAACAAGTAATAATCTGGAAAATAGACACTTCACCAAAAAGGAAATTGCAAAGCGCACGATTAAATTGCCTCAGTTGTACTGAGCATACGCTTAGCAATTGGATTGACTGCCAGCAAGTCGGATTTCGCCGCCTGCTGCCATCCTTCCTATCTCTGTTCTTTCACCGCATTTAGGCTGAAACAGCGACCCGCTGCGGCCACGTTCACGCAGTTCACCTGCTCAAGCGTAAAGCGCTGCAGGTAAAACCAGTCCACCGCCTTTGCGCCCGTGCCGGAGAGACCCGAGTTCTTCCCCCGAAACCCTCCCCAGTGATTCTCTCCTTGCCCGGCTGCGCAAGACCATCGCAGTGCCGCCATAAAAGAACTCTGAGGTACCGCTACGCTATTTTTGCAAGTCGAAACTCAACCGAAGCGCGAACTACTGTGGCTAATTTTTCACAATTCGAATGAATCGGCTTGCGTTAGGTCAATTGGGACTAGCATCCCGCCGATTTTCTGTATTTGATAGCGGTAACATTGGGCTGCCGGGGGCGTACAAATGTCTTACATGACTGCCTCTGAAAGACAGTCATTGCTTTCGGCAGAACTTTCGACCGCACGAACGCGCAGCCTGTTTGCACAGGCGCTTGGCAGGATCTCTACAGCCTTCGGATTGTCGCATGCGACGCTGATGCACGCCCCCTCCCCGGAAGATCTTCTCTTGAAACCCCTGCTGATCGAGAGCTCGCTTCCGGCCGCCTATGTCAGGGATTTCGACCGTGCCCACATGATGCGCGGCTGCCCTTTCGGCGTAAGGTTAAGAGCGTCTGCCGTGCCGCCGGCCTGGCACCTCAACGACGCCTCCAATGGTCAGGCCTTTCCCGCCGAACTTCGTGCCCTGATGCTGCGCCATGCCATACCGGCAGGCGTTGCCATGCCGACCACTGCAGCCGACGGCCAGCGCTTGGTCTTTTGGTTCTGCGGCGAGCGCGCCGCACTCGGCCAGAGCGAGATCAACGAGCTGGTAATGATCATTCTCCATGCACTCGATGCATACAATGCAGTCAAGCGCAACGAGGAATGCGCGCATAACGCGCTGTCGAACCGAGAACTAGAAGTTGTGCGCTGGACGGCCCAGGGCAAGACCTCGATCGAAATCGGCCAGATCCTCACGCTCTCGGACCATACGGTGAACGCCTATATGACGAACGCGATCAAAAAACTCGATTGCGTCAACCGCACCCAGTTGGTAGCTAAGGCAATTCGATTGAAGCTGATCAACTGAGGAATCGGAAGAGAGTCGGCACGTCGTCCCGTGATCTGGGGGAATCGTGCCTCTTCACTTCGAACAGCCCGTTATTGACAAGACAGAGCAATCCCGCGCTCACATCGGCATCACCGATGTGGAAGTCGTCCAGATGCTTGCTGCCTATCGTCTTTTCGGCTTCTGGCGTATCGACATCGAGACAGGACATTTCTTTGCAAGCGAGGATGTCCACGCGATCTTCGGCCTCTCCTACAGCGACGGCCCTGTCAACCTGACAGAGCTGATGTCGCGCATCCACGAGGAGGATCGCAGCCTGATCGCCCAAACCTTCGAAGAGGCGAGCCTTCATGGCGTCGGCTTCCATTTCGTTTATCGTGTCGACAACCGGCTTGGCGGCTACAAGCTGGTGCGCAGCGTCGGCCGCTTCCGAAACGATCAAAGCGGCGGTGGCATCGTCGGCATCACCTATGAATTCGTCGAGAAGCTGCGTGTCGTCGGCTTCGAGGACAACACGATACCCCGCTGACTCCAGACGTTTTAGCGGTCAAGCACCGAGCGGATCTCGACGAGGTTCGAGCGCACCCTCAGAATATAGAAGCCCATGGTGGCGAGATGGCTCGGCATGATCCAGCCATCCTCGCGCCCGTTCGAGATGATCGCGGGCTGGATGCGCAGTGCGGCCTGAAACTGCCGCGTCGTGCTGCCCCAGATCGCGCCGAGATTGCGTTCCTGCACCACCTGCGAGAAATCCGCCTGCGCGGCGGCAAGGATGGCGTAGTAGGCATAGAGCTGGCCATAGGCGAACCAGAATCGGTCGTCGGCGCGGGTGTCGAACCAGCCGCGATTGTGGTTTTCCGAGCGCTCCGCGAGCATGTCGGACGTGCCGCCGAGATCGTTGGCGATGCGGTCGATGAACTGCATCAGATTGTCGGCGCGGCCGTCGAAAATGACATTGCAGAGGGCGAGATCGGTGTTGAACTTGCGCAGGCTGCCGATTGCCGAGCGGTAATAGGAAGGCGTCGGCGTTTTCGGCCCGAAGGGATTGAGCCCGAAATACCAGCTGTTTTCATCAAACTGCAGATTGCCGCGCGCGCTCTGCAGGTCATTGTTAATGCCCGACGTGCCACGCACGCGCCCAAGCGTATCGACGAGCTCTGCCGAAGTCCGCCGGACCGCCTGGTTGACGCCGCGCTGGAACGACGCCTTGTTGTCGAGGAAGGGCGTGTGATCCCAGTCGATGCCGAAGAAGCCCATCTTGTAGAGCAGCATGGAGGAGATCCATGCGTTCTGGTTCACATTGAAATCGGTGAGATCGGCCGCGACGTCGATGATCGCCGAGCGTTGGCAGGTCTTCGGCCCCGTCGCATTGGCACCCTCGGCGGCGGGCACTTCCTGCCCGGCGGCAACCTTGCGTTCGGAAAGCCGGTACTGGTCGACGAAAGCGGTATTGAAATTCGACCAGACCTGCGTCTGCCAGAAGAAATAACCGTAGAGCACGATCAGCAGCGCCACGAAAGCGATGACCGGCAGCCGGATCATCCAGCTCCGGCGCTGATACCAGCCGTGCGCGGCAAGAAAGGGCCAGAAGGCCCAGGCGGAAAACAGGCGAACCCAGCGGCCGATCATCTGGCCGATCAGCCTGAAAAAACCGGCTATCCGGTCAAGCATCGTCGTCTCCTGTCAGGCGAGGCGAACATCGGGACATTGCCGCCCCGCTGCATCCCACATATGCGCTCGATGGGCCGAGCACAACACGAGCCCTTCGATTTTTCGGAATGAAAGCATTGCGCAAGAGGGTATTGCCTCGCCCCTGCTGGTCAGGAGCGCAGGAAAGGCAGGCTGAAACGGAAAGACCTGCGCGCCGTGTCGATCAGAGGCGCTCCCGATGTTTCCGGCGGCGGTTCGGCATAGGTCGGAAACCTTCTGGCAAATTCGAGATCGGCGCGGCTCTTGCGCCGCTCCAGATCCTGGGCGACCAGCATGCCCTTCTCGAACAGCCTAATCGGTGCGGCGATATCAGGAAAGAGTTCCGGCTTGATCCTCACCTTCATGCCCGGCCGGTCGGTATCGACCTGCGCCTGATAGATGATCAGCCGCTCTTCCACGTCGATCAGCAGCTTGCGCAGCAGCGCGCTGCAGGCGGCGATCCGGCCGTTCAGCGAATCAACAAAGGCCTGGAACAGGCCGATGAAGCGCTCGCGCCGCTGGCTGTCGTCGCGCATCTCGTGCTCCCCGGCGGAAATCCGCTCGGCCTCCGCCTTCAGCGCCCGCCGTTCCGCCTCCATCTGCTCCCAATGAGCCCTGTTGCCATAGACGCCGATACGGCCTTGCGTCGTCAGCGCCTTGGCATTGAGCTCCTTCATCTTGAGGCGGGCGATGTCGATGGAAACGACCAACCGTCGCCGCTGCTCGACGATATCGACAAGGCTGAGTTCGGCGGCCTTGTGCCGTTCGGTGAGCGCGGCGCGCTGGCCGGAGATCAGCCTGGCGAGCGCGTCCGATTTCGTCAAAAGGTCAAGCAGCCGCTCGATGACGGGCGCCTCGCGCACGCGTTTGGTATACATGCGCCACATCCGTTGGCGCGACACCCAGCCGGCCATCTTCTCGCGCAGCGTCAGCCCCCGGAAACTGTCGAGATCGGCTGAAACCTCGGCCGTCAACCGATCGAGGCAAAAGACCAGCCTGGCCAGTTGGGCGTCGAGCGCCGCAGCATCGGCGATATGGACCTGGAAGCGGGTATTCTGCTCGAGGAAGACCTCGTCGACCGATCGTGTTTCGTCGCCGCTGAAGGCGCCGATCGCGGCCACGCAATAGCCTCCCTCGGCCGCAATCCTTTCGGCAAGGCTGCTTGCGGCTTCATACTGGCTGTCGAATGGCGGGGGTTTGCGCACCAAGCCTCTCCAGGGAATCTCCTGCCCCCAAGCTAGTCGCTTGCGGCGCCAAAGAAAACAGGCAGCGTCGCCGTCTTCAGACCGGCTCGGCGATCCAGGTACCGTTCATCGCGTCGTCCCAGTGCCTGCGGCAGAGCGAGACATATTTCTCGTTGCCGCCGACATCGATCTGCGCGCCTTCGTGCAATACTTTTCCTTCCGCGTCGAGCCGCACAACCATCGTCGCCTTGCGCCCGCAATGGCAGATCGTGCGCACCTCGCGCATTTCGTCGGCGATCGCAAGCAGTTCCTGCGAGGCCGGAAACAGCTTGCCCTGGAAATCGGTTCTCAGCCCGTAGACCATCACAGGGATGCCGAGCCTGTCGACGACGCGAGCAAGCTGCCAGACATGGACAGGCGTCATGAAATGCGCCTCGTCGACGAAGATGCAGGAAATCGGCGCCCCTTCGCCGCTCAGCGTCGCGACCAACCGGAACAGATCCTCATGCGGCTCGAAGGGAATGGCGCTCGCCTCCAGCCCGATCCGCGAGCCGATGACGCCTCGGCCCGCGCGCTCGTCGAAGGCTGCGATCAGTTGCACCGTGCGCATGCCGCGCTCCTGGTAATTATAGGAGGCCTGCAGCAGCATCGTCGACTTGCCGGCGTTCATCGTCGAGTAGTTGAAATAGAGTTTTGCCATCCGATTTCTCCTTGATCGGCTTATTGAAAGCTCGGAATGGCAAAGAAAAGCCCTGAGTGAGCAATAATCACAGGAATCCGGCTCGAAAACCGCTGAAAGCCCCGAAAACAAGGCATTGCCAAAAAATCCGCGGACGTCGCAATCGCATGGGTCGATACGGCGCAAACGCACTGAGGTCGCTTGTCAAACTCGGTTATTGATGGTTGGCTTGGGAACTTAAAGACTGGGAGTCTAAAATGAAAACAACAAGCACGTTCAAACTCGTTACCGCAACTGCCGTCGCCGCCCTCTCCGTTGCGACCGCCGCCTTCGCCGCAGACCCTGACAACTGCACTACCGTCCGCTTCGCGGACGTCGGCTGGACGGATATCACCGCCACCACCGCCACCGCATCCGTGATCCTCAAGAGCATCGGCTATGAGGCCGACGTCAAGGTTCTCTCGGTCCCGGTCACCTACACGTCGCTGAAGAACAAGGACATCGACATCTTCCTCGGCAACTGGATGCCGACGCAGGAAAAGGACGTCCGTCCCTATATCGACGATAAGTCGGTCGAATCCTTCGGCCCCAACCTCGTCGGCGCCAAATACACGCTCGCCACCAATGCTAAAGGCGCCGAGCTCGGCATCAAGGACTTCAAGGACATTGCCGCCCACAAGGACGATCTCGACGGCAAGATCTACGGAATCGAGCCTGGCAATGATGGCAACCGCCTCGTCATGGACATGATCGAGAAGAACGAGTTCGGCCTCAAGGATCTGGAAGTCGTCGAGTCCTCAGAGCAGGGCATGCTCGCCCAGGTCGCCCGTGCCGACAAAGCGGGCAAGCCCGTTGTCTTCCTCGGCTGGGAACCCCATCCGATGAACACCAACTTCAAGCTGACCTACCTCACAGGCGGCGACAACGTCTTCGGCCCCGACTTCGGCGGCGCCAAGGTCTTCACCAATGTCCGTGCCGGTTATCTCGACGAATGCCCGAATGTCGGCTTGATGTTGAAGAACCTGACGTTCTCCCTCGACATGGAGAACCAGATCATGGGCAAGATTCTCAACGACGGCAAGGAACCGGAAGCTGCGGCTTCCGAATGGCTGAAGGCCAACCCCGCAGCACTCGAGCCGTGGCTCGCGGGCGTCAAGACCCGCGACGGCAAGGGCGAAGCTCTCGCGGCCGCCAAGACCGGCCTCGGCCTCAGATGATACGAACGGGGCGGCACGCCGCCCCGTTTCATTTTTATCCGATTGTTGTTTTCTGGATGGGCGCGCCCTTGAATTGGATCACCGAATTTAAGATTCCCGTTGGCCCCTGGGCCAAATCCTTCGTGGATTGGCTGACCTCGAACGGCGAATGGTTCTTCAACCAGATCGCCTTCCTGCTGTCGAGCGCCATAGACGGCCTGCTCTTCGTGCTGCAGAAGCCCCATCCGCTGATCGTCATCGCGGCCATCACCGCCATCGCCTTTTGGCTGCGCCGGTCGATCGCGGTTGCCGTCTTCACCTGTCTCGGGCTGCTGCTGATCGTGAACCAGGACTATTGGAAGGAAACGACGGAGACGCTCGCCCTCGTGCTCGCCGCCACCTTCGTCTGTATGGTGATCGGTATTCCACTCGGCATTGCCGCCGCCCGCCGCCCTTGGGTCTATGCTGCCATGCGCCCGGTGCTCGATCTCATGCAGACCATACCGACATTCGTCTATCTGATCCCGGCGCTCATCCTGTTCGGCCTCGGCATGGTGCCGGGCCTGATCGCGACCGTCATCTTCGCAATCCCCGCCCCGATCCGGCTGACGCGCCTCGGCATCATCTCGACGCCGCCGTCCCTCGTCGAAGCCGCCGTCGCTTTCGGCGCGACGCCGATACAGGTGCTGCGCAAGATCGAGCTTCCCTTCGCCACGCCGCAGATCATGGCGGGTCTCACCCAGACCATCATGCTGTCGCTGTCGATGGTCGTCATCGCCGCCCTTGTCGGCGCTCCCGGGCTTGGCGTGCCCGTCGTCCGTGCGCTGAACACCGTCAATATCGCCAAGGGCTTCGAGGCGGGCTTCTGCATCGTCATCCTGGCAATCATTCTCGACCGGATGTTCCGCACCGCGGGTGAAGGAGGCGCTGCATGACCGCGGTAAGCTTTAACAATGTCAGCATCGTCTTCGGCGATCGGCCGGAAACCGCGCTTGCCATGGTAGACCAGGGCAAAACGCGCGACGAGATCGGCGCCGCCACCGGTCTGGTGCTCGGTGTGGCCAACGCCTCGCTGACGATCGAGGAAGGCGAGATCCTGGTGCTGATGGGTCTTTCCGGCTCCGGCAAGTCGACGCTCCTGCGCGCCGTCAACGGGCTCGCTCCCGTGGTGCGTGGCGATGTCGCGGTCTCGGCGGCCACCGGCCCCGTCAACCCCTATAGATGCAATGCCAAGGCGCTACGCGAGCTGCGCACTCACACAGTCTCCATGGTGTTCCAGCAATTCGCCCTCCTGCCCTGGCGCACAGTCGCCGACAATGTCGGCTTCGGTCTCGAGCTCGCCGGCATGCCGGAAGCCGAACGCAAGCTCCGCGTCGGCGAACAGCTTGAACTCGTCAACCTGACGAAATGGGCCGATCGCAAGGTCAACGAGCTTTCCGGCGGCATGCAGCAGCGTGTCGGGCTCGCCCGCGCCTTTGCCACCGGCGCCCCGATTCTGCTCATGGACGAGCCGTTCTCGGCGCTCGACCCATTGATCCGCACCCGCCTGCAGGATGAGCTCCTGGAATTCCAGCGGCGGCTGAAGAAGACCATCCTCTTCGTCAGCCACGATCTCGACGAGGCTTTCCGCATCGGCAATCGCATTGCCATCATGGAGAGCGGCCGCATCATCCAGTGCGGGACGCCGGACGACATCGTCAAGAACCCCGCAGACCAGTATGTCGCCGATTTCGTGCAGAACCTCAATCCGATCAACATGCTGACGGCGGCCGACGTCATGCAGCCAGGCCTCGGCCAGACTGCCGCCGGCATGAGCGTCAGCGCCACCGCCCGCGCCGCGACCCCGCTCATCGATATCCTCGATGCCCTTGCCCGCCAGCCGGGCAGTATCGGCATCGTCGAGAACGGTGCGATCGTCGGCACCATCTCGGCCCAGGATATCGTTGCCGGCCTCACCCGCCATCGCCGCAAGGAGGAAGCTTGATGTTTTCCCTCCGCTTTGTCACAAAGCGGATATGAAAGATCAGCCCTCGCCCTTACGCGAAACCGACGACGACGCCCGCAAGCTCGCCCGCGTGCTTCTGCGCTCCGCCCGGCACGCGGCGATTGCCGTTCTCGACCCCGAGACCGGCTTTCCCTCCGCCAGCCGCGTGCTCGTCGCTACCGATATCGACGGCACGCCGGTCATCCTGGTTTCGCAGCTGTCGGCCCATACCAGGGCGCTCGCCAGAGACCCGCACGCCTCGCTCTTGACCGGCGAGCCCGGCAAGGGCGATCCCCTCGCCTATCCTCGTCTGACGACCCAGTGCCTGGCAGAACCCGTCGAGCGCAGCAATGCATTCTACGAGCGTATCCGCACGCGTTTTCTCGCTCGCCACACCAAGGCGAAGCTTTATATCGACTTTCCTGATTTCCTGTTCTTTCGTCTCAAGCCGGAACAGGCCAGCCTCAATGGCGGTTTCGGCCGCGCCTACCAGCTCGATGGGAATGATCTCGTAATCCAGTCGGCGGCGAATGAGGCGATCGCCACCGAGGCGGCAGAGACAGTGCGAGATTTAGTAGAACGCCATCCCGATATAGCCGAAGCCCTCGCTATCAGGCTAAAGGCGCCAGAATCGGGTCCTTGGCGCATTTGTGGTATCGATTCCTCAGGTTTCGATATGATTTCCGGCGACTTCCTGCTGCGATACGAGTTCGAAACCCTCGCTGTGGATGCCAATCACATTTGTTCAAACATGTCTAAAATAGCATACTCGATACCTTAAATTTAGGTATATACAATCTTCGAGCCTAGTTGGTAGCTTTTGGTGTCAGTCAAAATCCCGGCTGGCGCCCTGCGCCAACACGTTTGATGTACGTTTCGCATTAGGAAGATAACATATGGAAACCTCTGATTTGGCCGATCACACGACCGTGGCGGCAGCTTTATTATCGGCCATGGCCAATCCGAAGAGATTGCTGATCCTGTGTAGCCTCGTGAAGGGCGAAGTGGCCGTCGGCGTGCTTGCGACGCAGGTCGGGCTCAGCCAGTCGGCTCTTTCACAGCACCTGTCGAAACTGCGCGCTCAAAAGCTGGTCAAGACCCGCCGGGACGCACAAACCATCTACTATTCGAGCACCTCAGAGCCGGTCATGAAGATCCTGGCAACGCTCGAAGACATCTACCTCGTGCAGAACAGAAATAGATCCGCCGCTTGATGATAGCGCTGACATGAATGTCGGCCGATGTCCTGCTGAAGGGGATGTTCCCGGAGGCTTGGCAACGATATTTCAGCACCTGAACCTTATGGCGACCGGCAAATCTTCCGATTTGCCGGTCGCGCCTTTGAAAGCCCTGGCCTTTCTGCTCCTTTCACCGGCGGGGAAGGAATTTGCAGCCCGACCGCGCCGAAGCGCTCGCCCCGTGATCGATCGAAGCAGCTTGAGCCTCCTGTGAGGAGAGCTCTGGGACTTTTCCCGTTGACGCCTTGGGAAGCCCTGATAATTTGACCGGGCAGTAAAAATATGGGCGTGAAGCCCCGGGAAAGGGCCGTCGGCGGCCAGGAGAACAGCATGTCCAATCGCCTCAATGCACCGAACGATCTTCGCGCCTTCTGGATGCCGTTTACGGCAAATCGCCAGTTCAAGAAGGAGCCGCGTTTGTTCGTCGGCGCCAAGGACATGTACTATACGACCCATGACGGCCGTCAGGTGCTGGACGGCACGGCTGGCCTCTGGTGCGTCAATGCCGGCCACTGCCGCCCGAAGATCACTGAAGCGATCCGCGAGCAGGCCGGCGAACTCGATTACGCGCCGGCCTTCCAGCTCGGCCATCCCAAGGCCTTCGAACTGGCGAACCGCCTGGTCGACATTGCCCCTGAAGGCCTGAACCACGTTCTCTACACCAACTCCGGTTCCGAATCCGTCGAAACCGCGCTCAAGGTGGCGCTCGCCTATCATCGCGTGAAGGGCAATGGATCACGCTTCCGCCTGATCGGCCGCGAGCGCGGTTATCACGGCGTCAATTTCGGCGGCATCTCCGTCGGCGGCATCGTCACCAACCGCAAGATGTTCGGCACGCTGCTGACCGGCGTCGATCACATGCCGCACACCCACCAGCCCGGCAAGAACAACTTCACCCGCGGCGAGCCCGAGCATGGCGGCGACATCGCCACCGAGCTCGAGCGTATCGTCACCCTGCATGACGCCTCCACCGTCGCCGCCGTCATCGTCGAGCCGGTGGCGGGCTCCACCGGCGTCCTGATCCCGCCGAAGGGCTACCTGCAGAAGCTGCGCGAGATTTGCACCAAACACGGCATCCTTCTGATCTTCGACGAGGTCATCACCGGTTTCGGCCGCCTCGGCGCCCCCTTTGCCGCGCAATATTACGACGTCAAGCCCGACATGATCACCGCCGCCAAGGGACTGACCAACGGCGTCATTCCGATGGGCGCCGTCTTCGTCACCTCCGAGATCCATGATGCCTTCATGAACGGCCCGGAGCACATGATCGAGTTCTTCCACGGCTACACCTATTCCGGCAACCCGATCGCCTCCGCCGCCGCACTCGCCACGCTCGACACCTACAAGGAAGAGGGGCTACTGACACGCGCCGCCGAGCTTTCCGACTACTGGGCCGACGCGCTGCATTCGCTGAAGGACTGCCCCAATGTCATCGACATCAGGAACACCGGCCTGATCGGCGCCATCGAACTCGACCCGATCGCCGGCGAGCCCACCAAGCGCGCCTTCACCGCTTTCCTGAAAGCCTATGAAAGCGGCCTGCTGATCCGCACCACCGGCGATATCATCGCGCTCTCCCCGCCGCTGATCATCGAGAAGCACCACATCGACGAACTCTTCGGCAAGCTGCGGACCATCCTGCAGAACAACATCTGAGAAAGCTCTGAAGACTTCCGGCATCACGGCCTGCGGCGGATCTCCGGCATAATTCCTTAAATCGGGATCGATTTAAGGATAAAATTATGCAGCAATTCAAAGTGTTACAGCGTCCTTTGCGCGTCTGAAAAGACGCGTGGCGCTGTAAATCCACGCAGGCCCTTTGTTGGGAAGACCGATAGGCCTCAGGTCACGGCGGCGACCGAAAGGCAGAGGGCGAATTTCTTCAGGAGCCGGCGATCGAATTGCCCTTCATTGCCAAGCATCCATTTCAGTGCTTGGCTCGCACTCCATGGCGCCTTGTACGGCCGCACGGAGGTCATGGCGTCATAGACGTCGCAAATCGCAGCAAGACGCGCATGGAAGCTGACCTGCGCCTCCGAAAGCCTGCGGGGGTAGCCCTTGCCGTCGATACGCTCGTGATGGTTGAGGCAGACGTCGAGAACGATCTCCGGCATGCCTTCCTGGCGTGACAGGATTGCGTGCCCCTTCTCCGGATGATCGCGGATCATCTTGATCTCGTCCTCGTCCAGGCGCCCTTCCTTGTTGAGTATCTCGAGCGGAATTTCCAGCTTGCCGACGTCGTGCAGCAATCCTGCCGTGCCGAGCATCTGCACGGTCGTCTCGTCAAGTCCGAGATGACGGGCGAAAAGGATCATCAGCGCACTCACCGAAAGCGAATGCAGAAACGTCACTTCGTCCTTGGATTTCAAACGCGTAACGCTCAGAAAGACAGTCGGATTGTCATCCATCGACTTGGAGACCGAGGAAATCACCGGCGCCACCTGATCGAAACCGATCCCATCGCCATGCTGGAGCCGGCCGAAAACGCTTTCCAGGACCTGCACGGATTTCTGGATGGTCTCGCGTGCCGCCTTGGTGTCGATCTCGACATTGCCGCCTGGCAGACCGTCGATGTCGAGGCCCCTGCTGGTGTTGATGACAACACCTTCAATGCCGCTCTTGCGAAGCTTCAGGGCATCGACTTCACGGCGCAGCAAAAATCTTCGCTTGGACAGAAGAGGGTCCTGCCATGCACCCTCGATCGCCTCCACAAACATTCCGTTGCGCACCTGTCTGGCTTCGATACGCTTGAGCATCCAGATCTCTGTTCCTGAAATATCTCTCTGTTTATTATCGACCGCTCTTTTGCATCGCAGCAATATATGCACGAACAATGATTCTACTCTAATTGGTAGAATCAAGTGTTAATCTCGAAATCGAATTCGACTATTCAGAAAGACGAAGAGTTTCACGAAATTCGGCAGGTTCATCGGCACGCGCAGATGCGGGTACAGCACCCTTCAGAGATCTGCAGACGACGCCACGATCGACGATTTTGGATTATTTCGCGCCGGATCGGCTCGATTTTCGTTTCATTTTGTTATCAACTTGCGAAATCTCACCAAAATTCCTAGAAATCTTGCCGTTGCACCCATTCGAGCCAAATATGGCCGGAGGGCGCATCGATCGCGCCGACATCGATCGTCCTTGGCACGGCCTGGGGGCCGTTGAACGATCCGGAAAGTCCGGCGCGGCACCTCATCGCGGGTCGAATGACCCCATCCAAGGAGACAGACAATGACCCTCAAGACATTGACGGCGACCCTCGTCGCGTCGCTCGCCTTTGCGCCGCTTGCCCATGCCGATATCACCATCGGCCTGATCGCGCCGCTGACCGGCCCCGTCGCCGCCTATGGCGACCAGGTGAAGAACGGTGCGCAGACAGCCGTCGACGAGATCAACAAGAAGGGCGGGATTCTGGGCGAGAAGGTCGTCCTCGAACTGGCCGATGATGCCGGCGAACCGAAACAGGGCGTTTCCGCCGCCAACAAGGTCGTCGGCGACGGCATCCGCTTCGTCGTCGGGCCGGTGACATCGGGCGTCGCCATTCCCGTTTCGGACGTGCTTGCTGAAAACGGCGTGCTGATGGTCACCCCGACCGCGACGGCCCCCGACCTGACCAAGCGCGGTCTGACCAACGTGCTGCGCACCTGCGGCCGCGACGACCAGCAGGCCGAAGTCGCCGCCAAATATGTGCTGAAGAATTTCAAGGACAAGCGCGTCGCCATCGTCAACGACAAGGGCGCCTACGGCAAGGGCCTCGCCGACGCCTTCAAGGCGACGCTGAACGCCGGCGGCATCACAGAAGTCGTCAATGACGCGATCACGCCTGGTGACAAGGATTTCAGCGCGCTCACCACCCGCATCAAGTCCGAGAAGGTCGACGTGGTCTATTTCGGCGGCTACCACCCGGAAGGCGGCCTGCTCGCCCGCCAGCTGCATGACCTCGCCGCCAACGCGACGATCATCGGCGGCGACGGACTCTCCAATACCGAATTCTGGGCAATCGGCACGGACGCCGCAGGAGGCACGATCTTCACCAACGCTTCGGACGCCACCAAGAGCCCGGATTCCAAAGCCGCAGCCGATGCGCTCGCCGCCAAGAACATCCCGGCCGAGGCCTTCACGCTGAACGCTTATGCCGCCGTCGAAGTGCTGAAAGCCGGCATCGAGAAGGCCGGCAGCGCCGAGGATGCGGAAGCCGTCGCGACCGCGTTGAAGGACGGCAAGGAGATCCCGACCGCCATCGGCAAGGTCACCTACGGCGAAACCGGCGACCTGACCTCGCAGAGTTTCTCGCTCTACAAGTGGGAGGCCGGCAAGATCGTCGCCGCCGAGTAAAGCATCGCTGACCGTCACCGACCGGGCGCCCCTGTGGCGCCCGGTTTCGTTTTGCGGCACTCGCTTGTCGCGAAAGATCGGCTATAAGTTTCGGAATCGGTTGCAACGTGAGCAATGCCATGACCAGCAAACTCGAGCGTTTCATCGACCAGGGCGTTGGCCGTGTGCCGGCCGATATTGTGCTGAAGGGCGGCTGCTTCTTCGATCTCGTCACCGGCGAACTCGTCCAGTCGGACATTGCGATCGGCGCCGATCGCATCGTCGGCACCTCAGGCAATTATGAGGGCGAAACCGAGATCGATATCTCGGGCAGGATCGTCGTTCCCGGCTTCATCGACACACATCTGCACATCGAATCCTCGCTCGTCACACCGCATGAATTCGATCGCTGCGTTCTGCCCTATGGTGTCACCACCGCCATCTGCGATCCGCACGAAATCGCCAATGTGCTTGGAGCCGCCGGCATCGAATTCTTTCTCGAGTCCGCGCTGGAGACGATCATGGACATCCGCGTCCAGCTCTCCTCCTGCGTTCCGGCGACGCATCTCGAAACCTCCGGTGCCGACCTGCCGATCGAAAGCCTCCTGCCCTACCGCCACCATCCAAAGGTCATTGGCCTTGCCGAATTCATGAATTTCCCCGGCGTCATCCACAAAGACCCTATCTGCATGGCCAAGCTCGACGCCTTCCAGGGCGGCCATATCGACGGTCATGCGCCGCTGCTCTCCGGCAACGACCTCAACGGCTATCTCGCAGCCGGCATCCGCACCGAGCACGAATGCACGACCGCCAGCGAAGCACTGGAAAAGATCCGCAAGGGCGTGCATATCCTCGTACGCGAGGGTTCGGTCTCCAAGGATCTCGCGGCGCTGATGCCCATCATCACCGAGCGGCTTTCACCCTTCCTCGCGCTCTGCACCGACGACCGCAATCCGCTCGATATCGCCGAACAGGGCCATCTCGACCACATGATCCGCACGGCGATCGCAAGCCGCGTCGAGCCCCTGGCGATTTACCGCGCCGCCTCGATTTCGGCCGCCCGCGCCTTCGGCCTCAAAGACCGTGGCCTGGTCGCGCCGGGCTGGCGCGCCGATCTGGTGGTTCTCGACAGCCTGGAAAACTGCCGCGCCGACATGGTCTTCTCGGCCGGTCGCCGCGTCACCGATGCGCTCTTTTCCTCGCGCAGGCCGGTTGCCCCGATCGGCCTCGACAGCGTCAAGGCCCGGCCCGTCAACGCCGCCCATTTCGGCGTCCCGGTCGCCGAGGGCGAGACGCCCGTCATCGGCGTCATACCGGGCAAGATCATCACCGAGCATCGCCGCTATCGCCTGCCCGTCAGGGGCAACGAGGCGGCAGTCGATCTTGCCAACGATATCATCAAGGTCGCCGTCATCGAGCGCCACGGCAAGAACGGCAACCATGCCAACGGCTTCGTCCAGGGTTTTGGCCTGAAGAAGGGTGCGATCGCCTCGACCGTCGGCCATGACAGCCACAATATCTGCGTCGTCGGTGTCAGCGAGGACGACATGGCACGCGCCGCAAATCGACTTAGCGAGATCAAGGGCGGCTTCGTCGTCGTCGAAGACGGCAAAGTCACTGGCGAAATCGCCCTGCCCATCGCCGGCTTGATGAGCCTCGAGCCCTACGAGACGGTCCGCGATACGCTCCACCAGCTGCGCAAAGCCGCCTTCGCGCTCGGCGCCACGCTGGAGGAACCCTTCCTCCAGCTCGCCTTCCTGCCACTGCCGGTCATCCCGCACCTGAAGATATCCGATCGCGGCATGGTTGACGTCGACAAGTTCGCGCTGATCGGGTGACGGAATCCTTGGCAAATTCCGCGGCAGCGCTTATTTTGCGGTAACGTTGGAGCCGATCATGACGAAGCTGGAACAGATTAAAAAAAACGTTACCGAACTCGATAAGTACGAGTTCGAAGCCTTTTCGGCGTGGTTTGAAACCCTTCAAGCCGAACGCTGGGACAGGCAAATGGAAGCAGATGCTGCTGGTGGCAAACTCGATCATCTCGCCGAGAAAGCCTTTGCCGATTTTCGTGCCGGAAAGACCAGACGGCTTTGAAACACCACGCAACTCCTGCCTTCTGGGAGACGTATGACCGCTTGCCTGAACAGATACAGAAGCTGGCTGACGAAAGCTTCGATCTGCTTAAACAGGATCCCAGATATCCCTCCTTGCATTTCAAGTGCGTCGGTCGCTTTTGGTCGGCGCGCGTCGGCACATCCTGGAGAGCTTTAGCTGTCTGGGATGGAAATGACGTCATCTGGTTTTGGATCGGCTCGCACGCGGATTACGAAGCTTTTGAAATAGCCATCAAACCCGCGCACAAAACCCATCCAGCGCCGCAAGCTTCACTGACCCCGCGCCAGCCACTGGCCGGAAGCCCGGCATATCGAACGGTTCCCCGAGCACCATGCCATCGGGCAGGCGGAATTCCGCCGGTTTGCGCGTCAGGTTGAAAACGAAGAGCAGTTTTTCGCCGTTCTTTTCGCGAGTGAAAGCGAGCAGATCCTGGTTGGTGCCGATGAACGCCATGTCGCCGTCGATCAGCGCCGGGTGGCTCTTCCGGAATGCGAGCGTCTTGCGGTAGTGATGCAGCACCGAGCTGTCGCTCGTCTCCTGCGTATCCACGGAAAGCGCCGCCTGCTCGTAAGGCACCGGCAGCCAGCTCTTTTCCGCGGATGTGAAGCCCGCATGCGCCTTGCCGGCTTCCCAGGGCATCGGTGTGCGGCATCCATCGCGGCCCTTGAAGGCCGGCCAGAAGCGGATGCCGTAGGGGTCGCGCAGATCCTCGAAGGCGAGCTCGGCTTCCGGCAGGCCGAGTTCCTCGCCTTGATAGAGGCAGATCGAGCCACGCAGCGCCGCAAGCACCGAGATCGCCAGCTTGGCGATGACAGGCCGCTCTTCCTCCGTCCGCGCGAAACGGCTGACGTGGCGCATGACGTCGTGATTGGAAAAAGCCCAGCAGACCCAGCCGTCCGTGACTGCTTTCTGGAAGGCCTCGACGCAGCCGCGAATATGCTCGGCGGTGAAATCCGGCCCGAGCAGGTCGAATGTGTAGCACATGTGCAGCTTGTCGCCGCCGCTCGTATAGGCGCCAACCGTCTTCAGCGAACGCGCGCCATCGCCAACTTCGCCGACGGTCGTGCGATCCTCGTACTGGTTGAGCAGCGCCCGGAAGCGCTTGAGGAAATCGACATTTTCCGGCTGCGTCTTGTCGTAGAGGTGGTTCTGCATGCCGTAGGGGTTGCTGTCGGGGGCATCGAGGCCTGCATCATCCTCATCAGGCTCGTGCGGCGGATTGCTCCTGAGCAGCTTGTCGCAGAAATAATAATTGACCGTGTCCAGCCGGAAGCCGTCGACGCCGCGGTCGAGCCAGAACTTCACCGTCTCGAGGACCGCTTCCTGCACGGCCTTGCTGTGGAAGTTGAGGTCCGGCTGCGAGGTCAGGAAATTGTGCTGGTAATATTGCCGGCGCACGCCATCCCATTCCCAGCCCGGCCCGCCGAAGATCGACAACCAGTTGTTCGGGGCCGTGCCGTCAGGCTTCGGATCGGCCCAGACATACCAGTCCGCCTTGGGATTGGTCCGGCTCGATCGGCTCTCGACGAACCAGGGATGCCGGTCGGAAGTGTGCGAGATCACCTGGTCGATGACGACCTTGATGCCGAGCTTGTGCGCTTCGCCCATCATCTCGTCGAAATCGGCCAGCGTCCCGAAGATCGGATCGACGTCGCAATAATCGGAAACGTCGTAGCCCATGTCGGCCATCGGCGACTTGAAGAAAGGCGAGAGCCAGATCGCGTCGACGCCGAGGCTGGCAATATGCGGCAGCCGGCGGGTGATTCCCCTGAGATCGCCGAGACCATCGCTGTTGGTGTCCTGAAACGAGCGCGGATAGACCTGATAGATCACCGCGCCACGCCACCAATCCGCACTCCCGCCTGCCTGCAATGCCATCGGCTACATCTCCTGCCTCGTTTGCGCTCGTCACACTAAAGCGGACGAAACAAAAGACAACCATGTGAAGCGGTTATGAAGGCGTTGCGAAACGCCGCGACGCATCGTCGCGATCCGACAAGGAGGAGACGTATATAGGCTTGTCCACAACCCGGCTCCACCCTCCGGATTTGGGGTTGCAACGCAAAGCCTTTGCGATAATGTGCGCGCTGACCTGCACGTAAGAGGTCAAACACCGGGAACAAATGTCTAATAAAGGCGAAAAGCCTAGAAAGGTGGACCCACCATGAACCATTTCGCGAAAAAATTTCTCGCATCTGCAATGCTTGGCACATTGCTGGCGTTTTCGGCCCATGCGGCCACGCTCAACATTCACAATGGTGGCGACCCGCAGTCGCTCGATCCGCAGAAGCTTTCCGGCGACTGGGAGAACCGTATCGCCGGCGACATTTTCGAGGGCCTTGTCACCGAGGACGCCAAGGATAATCCGATCCCCGGCCAGGCTGAAAGCTGGACGATTTCGCCTGATGGCAAGGTCTACACCTTCAAGCTTCGCGACGGCATCAAGTGGTCCGATGGCCAGCCGGTAACGGCAGGAGACTTCGTCTTCGCCTTCCAGCGCCTCGTCGACCCGAAGAATGCCGCCGATTATGCCTATCTGCAGTTCACCATCAAGAACGCCGAAAAGATCAACAAGGGCGAGATCACCGATCTCAACCAGCTCGGCGTCAAGGCGATCGACGACAAGACGCTCGAAATCACCCTCGAAAACTCCACCCCTTATTTCCTCAATGCCTTGATGCATTACACCGCCTATCCGCTGCCGAAGCATGTCGTCGAGGCGAAGGGACAGGATTGGGTCAAGATCGGCAACATCGTCACTAACGGCCCCTACAAGCCGGTGGAATGGGTTCCGGGCTCGCATGTCACCACCGTCAAGAACGACCAGTGGTACGACACCAAGGACCTGAAGATCGATGGCGCAAAGTTCTTCGTGCTCGAGGATCAGGAAGCCGCGCTGAAGCGCTACCGCGCCGGCGAGTTCGACATCCTCACCGACTTCCCGACCGACCAGTACGAGTGGATGAAGAAGAACCTGCCGGGCCAGGCGCATGTCGCCCCCTTCTCCGGCCTCTACTATTACGTCGTAAATTCACAGAAGCCACCCTTCAGCGACAAGCGCGTCCGCCAGGCGCTCTCCATGGCGATCAACCGTGAAGTGATCGGCCCGCAGATCCTCGGCACCGGCGAACTGCCGGCCTATTCCTGGGTTCCGCCGGGCACGGCGAATTACGGCGAGCCGGCCTATGTCAGCTGGAAGGACCTGCCCTATAGCGAGAAGGTCGCCGAAGCCAAGAAGCTTCTGACCGAAGCCGGTTTCGGCCCGGACAAGCCGCTGCACGCTGTCCTCAGCTACAACACCAACGACAATCACAAACGCATCGCCGTCGCCATCGCTTCCATGTGGAAGCCGCTCGGCGTCGATGTCGAGCTCGTCAATGCCGAAACCAAGGTGCATTACGACCAGATGCAGCGTGGCCAGGTTGAAATCGGCCGCGCCGGCTGGCTCGCCGACTACAACGACCCTGATAATTTCCTGAACCTCTTGGTGACAGGCGTGCAGATGAACTACGGCCGCTGGTCCAATCCCGAGTACGACAAGATGATCAAGGAAGGCAACGCCGAGACGGATCTCACCAAGCGTGCCGCGATCTTCAAGAAGGCCGAGCAGCTGGCGCTCGATGAATCCGCCGCTCTGCCGATCTACTACTACGTCTCGAAGAATGTCGTTTCGCCGAAGATCGAAGGCTTCGTCGACAACATCCAAGACATCCACCGCACCCGCTGGCTGTCGATGAAAGAGTAAGGGAAAACGGTCCTTTCCGCGCATTGCGGAAAGGACCGGCCCACGATCATGATCAAATACGCACTCCGTCGCCTGCTATCGACGATCCCCGTTCTGTGGATCGCCGTCACAGCCTGCTTTTTTGTTTTGCGCCTTGCCCCCGGCGGCCCTTTCGATGGCGAAAGGCCATTGCCGCCGGTGATCCTGAAGAACCTTGCGATCCACTACAATCTCGACAAGCCGCTCATCCAGCAGTACCTGATCTATGTCGGTGACCTGCTCCGGGGCGATCTCGGCCCTTCCTTCGCCAGCGAGGATTTCACCGTCGCCCAGCAGATCATGATCGGTCTGCCCTACACTTTCACCATCGGTACGGCTGCCTTCCTGATTGCCATCATCGTCGGCGTCGCCGTCGGCTGTCTTGGGGCGCTTTATCAGAACAAGGCGCCGGATTATATTCTGGGCGCGCTCATTCTGATCGGCGTCGTACTGCCGAACTTCCTGATCGCGCCCATCCTGCAGCTCGTCTTCGGCATCCATCTCGCGTGGTTTCCGGTCGGCGGCTGGGGCGATGGCTCGATCAAATACCTCATCCTGCCGATCGTCGTGCTGGCGCTGCCGCATGCCGGCCGTATCTCGCGCATCACACGCGGCTCGATGATCGAGGTAATGAACCAGAACTTCATCCGCACCGCCAAGGCCAAGGGCATAGGCCCGCGGCTGACGGTCATGCGCCACGCGCTGAAGCCCGCTTTGATGCCTGTCGTCTCCTATCTGGGTCCGGCGGCAAGCTACCTTCTCACCGGCTCGCTGGTTGTCGAGAGCATCTTCGGATTGCCCGGCATCGGCCGCTATTTCGTCAACGCAGCGCTGAACCGCGATTACGGCATGGTTCTCGGCACGGTCATTTTCTACATGGTGCTCATCGTGTTCCTGAATCTTCTCGTCGATATCGCCTATGCGTGGCTCGATCCGAAAGTGAGAAACCGATGATCCTAAACCCCGCAAAACGCGAGCTGCTCGCCCAGGAGCTTCTGGAGGCGGAAGGCCTTGCTCCCCAAAGCCGCTCGCTCACCAAGGATGCCTTGCGCCGCCTTGGGCGCAACAAGGCCGCCGTCCTGTCGATCGTCGTCCTGACGGTACTGATCCTCGCCGCCTTCCTCGGCCCCTGGTTCATTCCCTTCAACTATGAGGATCCGGATTGGGCAGCCTTCCGCATACCGCCCTCGATCGAGACCGGCCACTATTTCGGCACCGATCCGAACGGCCGCGACCTTCTCGCCCGCGTCCTTTACGGCACCCGCGTCTCGCTTGCCGTGGCGCTGACGGCGACCGTCGTCTCCGTCTTCATCGGCGTGCTCTACGGCGCAGTATCGGGCTATATCGGCGGCAGGCTGGATGCGATCATGATGCGCTTCGTCGACATCATGTATGCGCTTCCCTATATCCTCTTCGTCATCCTGCTGATGGTGATCTTCGGCCGCAACGTCTATCTGCTGTTTGCTGCCATCGGCGCGCTGGAATGGCTGACCATGGCCCGCATCGTGCGCGGCCAGACTCTGTCGATCAAGCATCGCGAATTCCTCGAAGCGGCCCGCGCATCCGGGCAGCGGCCGTTCAAGATCATCATCAAGCACATCATCCCGAACCTCGTCGGACCCGTGGTCATCTTCGCAGCGTTGACGGTGCCTGAAATCATCGCCACCGAAAGCTTCCTCTCCTATCTCGGCTTCGGCGTGCAGGAGCCGCTGACCTCGCTCGGCACGCTGATCGCCGAGGGAACCGATGCCATGGAAAGCATGCCGTGGCTGCTGGTCTTCCCGGCAAGCTTCCTCGTGGCCCTGTTGCTCAGCCTGCTCTTCATCGGCGACGGCCTGCGCGACGCGTTCGACCCGAAGGATCGCTAAGAATGTCCCACGAAACACAAAAAGACACCCTTCTCGAACTCAAAGACTACTCGATCACCTTCAAAACGCCGGATGGAGAGGTGAAGGCGGTCTCTAACATGAACCTGACGGTCAAGCGCGGCGAACGCATCGCCATCGTTGGCGAGTCCGGTTCCGGCAAGAGCCAGACCTTCCTCGGTATCATGGGCCTGCTCGCCAAGAACGGCAAAACGACGGGACAGGCGCTGCTCGAAGGCAAGGACGTGCTTTCGCTGAAGCCGCGCGAGCTCGACCAGATCCGCGGCAAGGACATGGCCATGGTCTTCCAGGACCCGATGACCGCCCTCAATCCCTCGCTGAAGATCTCCCGGCAACTGACGGAACAGCTCGAGGTGCACGGCGGGCTGACGGCACGCGCCGCATCCGCCGCCGCGCTCGACATGCTCAAACGCGTCGGCATCCCCGACCCGACGCGGCGCTTCCATCTCTACCCCCACGAGCTTTCCGGCGGCATGCGCCAGCGCATCGTCATCGCCATGGCGCTGCTCACCCGGCCGAAACTGTTGATCGCCGACGAACCGACGACGGCACTCGACGTCACCATCCAGGCGCAGATCCTCGATCTTTTCAATGATCTGACGGCGGAGATGAACACGGCGCTGATCATGATCACCCACGATCTCGGCGTCGTCGCCGGCCTCGCCGACCGTGTCGCCGTCATGTATGCCGGCCGCATCGTCGAGGAGGCGCCGGTCGATGAGCTCTTCGACAATCCGGCCCATCCCTATACCGCAGCGCTGCATGCCTCGATCCCGCGGCCGGACCAGGATGTCGACGACCTCGTCGTCATCCCTGGGCGTCCGCCGAACCTGCAGCACCTGCCGAAGGGCTGCAATTTCTCGCCGCGCTGTTCCCAGGTCCAGGACGATTGCATCGACCGCCCGCCATTGCTCGAAGTGCTGGCGCTGCATCACTGCGCCGCATGCTACCACCCCTTCCCGCGTCGCGAGGAACTGCTGAACCATGGCTGAACGATCGCTTCTGAGGGTCGAGAACCTGACGACCCAATTCGAACTGCCGGCAAAAGGCCTCTTTAAGGCGCCGATCTTCCTCACCGCCGTCAACAATGTCAGCTTCGACCTCAGCGAAGGCCGCACGCTCGGCATCGTCGGCGAATCCGGCTGCGGCAAGTCGACGCTCGGCCGCTCTATCCTGCGGCTGTTGAAATCGCAGAAGGGCCGCATCCTCTGGCAGGGCCGCAACCTGCTCGACCTGTCGGATGAGGAAATGCGCGCCGCCCGCCGCGACATGCAGATCATCTTCCAGGATCCGATCGCCTCGCTCGATCCGCGCATGACGGTCGGCGACATCATCGCCGAGCCGCTCACCGTCTTCGAGCCTAAGCTATCGAGGGCCGAGCGCACCGAACGCGTCCGCGAGATCATGACCGCCGTCGGCCTGGTGCCGGAGATGATCAACCGCTATCCGCACGAATTCTCCGGCGGCCAGGCGCAACGCATCGGCATTGCCCGCGCGGTCATCACCAAGCCGAAGCTCATCATCTGCGACGAGCCGGTTTCGGCCCTCGACGTCTCGATCCAGGGCCAGGTGATCACGCTTCTGCGCAAGCTGCGCAAGGAATTCGGCCTGACGCTGATCTTCATCAGCCACGACCTCTCCGTCGTGCGCCTGATCTCCGACGATGTGCTGGTGCTCTATCTCGGCAGGGTGGTGGAAGCAGGCGATTGCGCCACCGTCTTCGATCATCCCGCCCATCCCTATACGCAGGCGCTCTTTTCCGCCGCGCCGATCCCGGATCCGAAGCTTGCGCGCCTGCGCACCCGCATTCGCCTGCAGGGTGACCCGCCTTCGCCGCTTAACCCGCCGAAAGGCTGCGTCTTCTCACCGCGCTGCTGGAAGGCGACCGACATCTGTCGCACCGAAATGCCGCCGACCGAGGAGGTCCGCCCCGGCCAGAAGGCTGCCTGTTATCATATGGACAGGCCATGAGCGGAACGAAGGCCGCGCAAGCGGCGTTCACCTCGCCCGTGAAAGTGAGGGTTCCGTCTTCCTTATTATCGGCGCTTGCCACCTTCATGCTCTCCGCGTATCAGCGAATGAGGACCAGCGCATAACCCCGAAATCGGATTTGATTTTCGGGGTTATGCGCCAATTCAAAGTGATAGAGCGTCCTTAGCGCATCCTGTTGGACGCGCGGCGCTCTAGTGCCGGGAGGACAAGGTGAGCAGACGGTTTCTATCGATCGGTGAATGCATGGTGGAACTCTCGCAGGCAGGCGATGGTCTGCTGCGCAAAGGCTTCGCCGGCGATACCTTCAACACCGCCTGGTATGTCCGCGCCTGCCTTGGCCCCGACTGGTCGGTCGACTACTTCACCGCCCTCGGTGACGACGCTATGTCGGACGAAATGGTGGCCTTTATCGACAAGGCAGGCATCGGCACCAGCCTCATTCGCCGCATCAGGGGCAGGACGCCGGGCCTCTACATGATCAACCTGAAGGACGGCGAACGCTCCTTCAGCTACTGGCGCGACAGCGCCGCCGCCCGCAGCCTGGCTGCCGATCCCGACCGCCTGCGCGAGGCGGTGGAGAGCGCTGAAGTCGTCTATTTCTCCGGCATCACGCTTGCCATACTGCCGCATGAGGATGCCGAAACGCTGCTTGCTGAAGTCCGTCGCGCCAAGGCCGCCGGCAAGCTCGTCGTCTTCGATCCGAACATCCGTCCGCGCCTCTGGTCGAGCTACGACATAATGCACACGACGATCAGCGAAGGCGCCCGCTCCTCCATGCTCGTCATGCCGAGCTTCGACGACGAGGCCGCCCATTTCGGCGACGATTCCATCGAGGCGACGATCCACCGCTATCGCGCGCTGGGTGCCGTCCATATCGTCGTCAAGAACGGCGCGGAGGGTGTCACGCTGAATTTTGCCGGCGAGCAGACCTTCGTTCCGGCCGAAAAGGTGGAGAAGGTGGTCGACACGACCAGCGCCGGCGACAGCTTCAACGGCGCTTTTCTCGCACGATATCTCGAAGCCGGCGATGCACCTGCCGCCGCCCGCTTCGCAGCAAAGGTCGCTGCCCGCGTCGTCAGCGAACATGGCGCATTGGTCGTAAGGGAAAAGCTTGGATTGGATGGCGGCTAAAGCGGCGCGATCTTTCAGATTCGCTTAGCGAAACTGCCTTTGGGCCGCACATGCTGACGCAGGTTGCACACAATGTCCGGGCGCTCCGGTTTTGTCGGCATCGTTTGCCCGCTGCTAGAGCATGATGCCGAAAAGTGTGCGCGGTTTTCGGACGACATCATGCTCTATTTCTTTGATCTAGATCAGGATTCAGATTTCATGCCGATCGGGCCTAAAATCATCCTGATCTAGGGGAAATCAGGACTTTGTCGGCCGATCAGCGTCGCGAACCGCCTCGTCATGGTACCAGCAACTGTCGAGCGCAGCATCGCAGACGTCTGCGGCCTCGCGCTCCATCAGCCTGGCGCGTTCGAACCGGTTGGCGTTTCGTATCGCCTTAACGGGAAACTGGTAGATCGTTGCGGATTCACGATGGAAACCGGTGGGCATCAGATCGCCTCCATTCAGTTCGGCGCATCAACATTTCAGGACCATCTACATAGCACAATGCACATAGTTTATGCAAATTGCATAAAATAAGGGCAATGTTGCAATTGTAATCGGTCGGTATGCTGTCTCGGCTAAAAGCTTCCGATAATTTGTTTAACACTTCATCATTTCAGCCTAACGCCACAATTTTCATCCGGTTCCAGACGGGAAAAGTGCGTTTTCATGGGCGATACTGTCTATGAACGTTCAAAACAGCCTGATTTTCCAAAAGGGAAAAAATCGGCTGGCACGCTGATTCGCGATTTTTCTTTCGCACGGCGCCAAAACTGGCACGCTACGTGCTTTTAAAGCGTCATCCCTGGCGGTCGGATGCGCTTGCGCGCCGAGATCACCTCCGGATTTGCTCACCTTCGTAGCATTGAGAGAGTCACGATGACAAAATATAAGCTCGAGTATATTTGGCTCGATGGGTACACTCCGGTACCGAACCTGCGTGGCAAGACGCAGATCAAGGAATTCGACGTATTCCCGACGCTGGAACAGCTTCCGCTCTGGGGCTTTGACGGATCCTCGACGCAGCAGGCTGAAGGCCGCAGCTCCGATTGCGTGCTGAAGCCGGTCGCCATCTATCCCGACCCGGCCCGTACCAACGGCGCTCTCGTCATGTGCGAAGTCATGATGCCGGATGGCGTCACGCCGCACGCATCGAATGCCCGCGCCACCATCCTCGACGACGAAGATGCATGGTTCGGCTTCGAGCAGGAATATTTCTTTTACCAGAACGGCCGTCCGCTCGGCTTCCCTGAGCAGGGCTACCCCGCTCCGCAGGGCCCGTACTACACCGGCGTCGGCTATTCGAACGTCGGCGACGTTGCCCGCGAAATCGTCGAAGAGCACCTCGATCTCTGCCTCGCTGCCGGCATCAATCACGAAGGCATCAATGCCGAAGTGGCCAAGGGCCAGTGGGAATTCCAGATTTTCGGCAAGGGCTCCAAGAAAGCCGCCGACCAGATCTGGATGGCACGCTACCTCTTGCAGCGCCTGACCGAAAAGTACGGGATCGACATCGAGTATCACTGCAAGCCGCTCGGCGACACCGACTGGAACGGCTCGGGCATGCATTGCAACTTCTCGACCAAGTACATGCGCGAAGTCGGCGGCAAGGCCTATTTCGAAGCGCTGATGGCGCAGTTCGACAAGAACCTGATGGACCACATCGACGTCTACGGTCCTGACAACGACAAGCGCCTGACCGGCAAGCACGAGACGGCTCCGTGGAACAAGTTCTCCTACGGCGTTGCCGACCGTGGTGCCTCGATCCGCGTGCCGCACTCCTTCGTCAAGAACGACTACAAGGGTTATCTGGAAGATCGCCGCCCGAATTCGCAGGGCTGCCCCTACCAGATCGCTTCGCAGGTTCTGAAGACGATCTCGGAAGTTCCGACCGCAAGCTCGGCTTCCGCTGCAGCTTGACCTCCCAGGCGGCGCCGGTCCACGACCGGCGCCGTGACTTTCTTCTTTCAAATGAAAAACAACCGCCGCCAGCCGCCGACATAATCGGGGCGATCAGACCGGCGAAAGCCCTGCAATCCTCGCAATATGGGCTGTAATATTTCCATCATGGTCATGCCTCAAAATAGAGAAGCGGGAATCGCCGTTCCGGAACCCCGCTGAGGGGTTGAGCGTTGGCATATCACTGCGACGCGGATGGAAATCGTGACATGCTGCAACGTCCGGCAAACACTTATAGCGGCGAGAGCTGGGCCAATGCCGCAGCCGCCGGGAACCTGCCTGAGAGGCTGGTGATTGTCACCGATGCCTGGCACCCACAGGTCAACGGCGTCGTGCGCTCGATCGAGAACACCAACCGCGAACTGGCGAAGATGGGCGTCGAGGTTTCGATGGTGACGCCGGAGCGCTTCAACAGCATCCCCTGCCCGACCTATCCTGAGATCCGCCTGTCGATCGCCAATTACCGCCGCATCGCCCGCGAGATCGAAAAGCACAATCCGTCCTACGTGCATATTGCCACCGAAGGTCCGCTGGGGCTGACCGCCCGCCGCTGGTGCCTGAGAAACCGCATGCCGTTTTCGACGAGTTACCACACCCGCTTCCCGGAATACGTTTCCGCGCGCCTGCCGATACCGAAGAGCTGGCTCTACTCCTTCGTTCGCTGGTTCCACAATGGCGGCGCCGGCTGTATGGTGGCGACGCCGAGCCTTGCCCGCGAACTGTCAGAAAAGGGCATCCGCAACCTCATGCCCTGGAGCCGCGGCATCGACGCCACGCAGTTCCGTCCGATGGAGCTCGAGGAAAACCCGTTCGGCTTGGCTCGCCCGATCTTCATGACCGTCGGCCGCGTGGCGCTGGAAAAGAACCTGCCGGCATTCCTCGATCTCGATCTGCCGGGTTCCAAGGTCGTCGTCGGCGATGGTCCGGCGCGTGCCGAGCTTGAAAAGCAATATCCCGACGTCTTCTTCGCCGGCGTGCAGTTCGGCGAGGATCTGGCGAAAACCTACGCCCAGGCCGATGTCTTCGTCTTTCCCTCGCTCACCGACACCTTTGGCAACACCATCCTCGAAGCACTGGCATCGGGCGTGCCGGTCGCAGCCTATCCGGTCACCGGCCCGCTCGACATCATCGGCGAGGATGGCGAGGTCGGGGCGCTCGACCAGAACCTGCAGGCCGCCTGCCTTGCCGCCCTCTCCGCCTCGCGCGGCAAGGCGCGTGACCTCGCCATGCAATATTCCTGGGAAGCGGCGACGCTGCAGTTCATCAACAATATCCGCGCCGCCAACGGCGTCATCACACCGAAATGGAAGAAGGCCTGGCAGTTTGCCACCAAGTCGCTTCCAAGAAGCAGAAAGCCCGGCGAAACCGCCGGGCCTCTCCCGTCCGCAGACTGATTGGTTTTACTTGTGAAGCGCGCTGCGAAGCGTGTCGTTCGCGACCGCAATCGCACTGCGCGCCGCAGGCGTTTCGGCAATGGCGTTCAGCAGCACGAAGTCGTGGATCGTGCCGTTATAGCGCATCGACGTGACGCGGACACCGGCCTGGCTGAGCTTGCGGGCATAGGCCTCACCCTCATCGCGCAGCACGTCGTTCTCGTCAACGATGACCAGCGCCGGCGGCAGCCCGTTCAACTGCTCCAGCGACGCCTGCAGCGGTGAGGCCGTCGGCTCCTTGCGCTTGGCTTCATCGGGCAGATAGGCGTTCCAGAACCACTTCATCGCTTCCTTCGTCAACCACGGGCCATTAGCGAACTCATTGTAGGAACCATTGTCGAAATTGGCGTCGGTGACGGGGTAGAACAGCACCTGCTGGTCGATGGCAGGACCGCCGCGCTCCTTGGCGAGCAGCGTCACCACCGCCGCCATGTTGCCGCCGACGCTATCGCCTGCGACAGCGAGCCTGGAGGCATCGACCTTGAACTCCTTGGCATGTTCAGCGACATATTTGGTCGCGGCATAGGCCTGCTCGATGGCGACGGGATAACGGGCTTCGGGCGAGCGCTCATAGTCGACGAAGACGACGGCGGCATCGGCGCCGTTGGCGATCTCGCGCACCAGCCGGTCATGTGTGTCCGCATCGCCCAGCACCCAGCCGCCGCCATGGAAATAGAGAATGACCGGCAGCGTGCCCTTGGCATGTTCCGGACGGACGATGCGCAGCTTGATGCTGCCTGTCGGGCCAGCCTTGATGACCCTGTCCTCTTCCTTGGCGGCAAGCTTCTTCACGTCGCCCTTCTGCGCGCCCGCCAGAACATTGCGGGCATCGGCCGGCGACAGCGTGTAGATCGGCTTGCCGCCGGCAAGCCCGTCGATGAATTTCTGCGTTGTCGGTTCGAGTACCGGTTCGGCAAGCGCGCCGACGGCGGAAGCTGCGAGCAGTGCTGCTGCGGAAACGGTGGTCTTGATGGTCGACATTGTCTTGTCCTCTCGGGTTCGATGTTCGTCCTGAACACCGGCTTTATATCGCGCGCGATTGTTTATTGAGCAATTTAAATTTGCGCATGGCAGCTATGCATAAAAATCGCTTACGATTATTTATTGCACGATATAAATTCCATCAGTTCTGGAGAAACCCCATGCAGGATCAGCTAAAGCTCGACAATTTCATCTGCTTCGCCGTCTATACGGCAAGCCACGCACTGAACCGCGTCTACAAGCCGCTGCTCGATACGTTGGGTCTCACCTATCCGCAATATCTGGCGATGGTGTCTCTCTGGGAGCAGGACGGCCAGACCGTCGGTGGCCTCGGCGAAAAGCTCTTCCTGGAATCGAGCACGCTGACCCCTCTGCTCAAACGCCTGGAAACCGCTGGTTATGTCAGACGCGAACGCAGCCGGGAGGACGAACGCGTCGTCGTCATCCGCTTGAGCGAAGAAGGTATTCGCCTGAAGGAAAAGGCGATCGGCATCCCGGGTTGCATCGCCGCTGCCAGCGGTCGCGATGCAGTCGACCTCACCCGCCTCCAGGCCGAGATCGTGGCGCTGCGTGAGGCGCTGAACAAAAGCGTGGCTTAGATTGCCGGATAGCTATCACAGTGCCTGTGATACCCCCCTCTGCCCTGCCGGGCATCTGCCCCACAGATGCGGAGATCAGATGGACGTTACGGCTTCCCCAAACAATTACCGTTTGGCGATCAGAACATCGATAGAGAGGGTTGAGTGTTCGCCTCCTGCCGATCTCCCCCTTGTGGGGGAGATGCCCAGCAGGGCAGAGGGGTGGCTCCACGACGCGCGCAATGACCCACCAATCAGCGCAAGCCCCAGCCTACGTTCGTCTCTTCTTGCCTTCGAACGGATTGTCAGGCGAGCGGAAATGGATGCGGATCGGTACGCTCGGCATGTCGAAATCGGCGCGCAAGCCGTTGATCAGATAGCGTGTATAGGATTCCGGCAGCGCATCCGACCGGGTGCAGGAGATCATGAAGGCCGGCGGGCGGGCCTTCACCTGCGTCATATATTTCAGCTTGATGCGGCGGCCGGAAACGGCCGGTGGCGGATGCTGGACCTGCTGCGTCTCCAGCCAGCGGTTCAGCCGCGCCGTCGAAATGCGCTTATTCCAGACCTTGTCGGTATCGATGATCGCCTGCATGAGCTTGTCGAGCCCCCAGCCGGTCTGGCCGGAGATCGGCACGGCGCGGATGCCGCGCGCCTGCGGCAGCAGCCGGTCGGTCTTTTCGCGCAGATCCGCAAGCACCGCCTGGCGGTCCTCGATCATGTCCCACTTGTTGAAGGCGAGCACGGCGGCACGGCCCTCGCGGAGCACGAGGTCGACGATCTGCAGGTCCTGCTTCTCGAAGGGGATCGTCGCATCGAAGACGATGACGACGGTTTCGGCGAAGCGGATGGCGCGCAATGCGTCGGCGACCGAAAGCTTCTCCAGCTTCTCGATCACCCGTGCCTTGCGGCGCATGCCGGCCGTGTCGAACATCTTGATGGTGCGGCCGCGCCAGTCCCATTCGACCGAGATGGAATCGCGGGTGATGCCCGCTTCCGGTCCCGTCAGCAGCCGGTCCTCGCCGAGGAAGCGGTTGATCAGCGTCGACTTACCCGCATTCGGCCGCCCGACGATCGCCACGCGCAACGGCTTCGTATCGTCATAGATCGGCTCTTCGTCCTCGTCGCCCTCGTCTGATGATTGCGGAATGTCGACGTCGGTAACCGCCACATCCTCTTTCTCGGGATAGGCACGGTCCTCGCCGATCGCCGCGACGATCGCATCGCGCAGGTCGAGCATGCCCTGCCCGTGTTCTGCCGAAATCGGCGTCGGCTCGCCGAGGCCGAGCGTATAAGCGTCATAGAAGCCGCTATCGGAGCCCCGCGCTTCGGATTTGTTGGCGACAAGCACCACCGGCTTGCCGCGCCGGCGCAGCATTTCGGCAAGGTCGGTATCGACGGGCGTCAATCCGCTCTTGGCGTCGACGACGAAAAGCGAAAGATCCGCCTCGTCGATCGCCGCTTCGGTCTGCGCCCGCATCCGGCCCTGCAGGCTTTCCGCGTCGGCCTCTTCCAGACCAGCCGTGTCGATGATCGTGAAGGTCAGGCCCATCAGCCGCGCATCGCCCGGCCGGCGGTCGCGGGTAACACCCGGCGTGTCATCGACAAGCGCCAGCTTCTTGCCTACCAGCCGGTTGAAAAGTGTCGACTTGCCGACATTCGGACGACCGACGATCGCGACCGTGAAACTCATATCTTGTCCTTAACGCGATCAGCCCTGAGCGGCGGGCGCCTTGCCGGATGCGGTAATCAGATCAAGCATCATATGGGCGCGATTGGCAACATTGCGCGGGCTGTCGGTATCGTCGACGATCGACTGAAACCACTGCCGCGCCTGCGCCATGTTGCCGGCTTTGTAAGCGGCAAGGCCGAGTGCCTCGCGCGCCGAATGACGGAAGGCGTTGCCCGGAACGGCCATTTCCTCGATCGCCGCCGAAACCTCTTCGTAAGTGCCGTTCTCGATGAGCAGCCAGCCGGCGCGCATCTTGGCGGCATCGCGCACGGCAGCCGGAACGGCATTGTCCTTGCCGATCTCGTTGAAGGCGGCGATTGCCGCGACGGTATCGCCCTTCTGCACCTGAACGGTCGCGGCCCGCATGCGCGCCAGTACCGGATAGGCGCCATGGCCTTCCTTCTCGAGCTTGTCGAGCGCGGCCAGCGCCTCGTCGTTCTTGTTCTCGTCGGCAAGCTTCATCGCCGCCAGGAACTGGTCGCCGGTGCCGGAGGAGCGGTTGTCGTCCCAATAGTCGTAGAGAACCTTGCCGGCGGTGCCGACGACGATCAGGATGGCGACGACGACGATATAGCGGCCGAACCGGCGCCAGACGCCCTTCATCTGGTCAGACCGCAATTCCTCATTGACTTCACGGATGAAGCTGTCGTCGTTGAATGCCATTCTCGTCTCCGGCCGCGGAAATACCCATACACCATGCAAAACGCATATTGTCGGGCCTTCTACTCCATTTTGCTGCCGTTGTAAGGGGGATGTGAAAGATTAGAGCAATTCCAGGAAAAGTGCGAAGCGGTTTTCCGTCCGGAGTTGCGTAGAAACAAAAAGTTAGAGCGGTTCTGAGCTTCCATGAAAGCTGAACCGCTCTAAAGCGCCGCGCGTCCGACAGGACGCGCTAAGGACGCTCTAACACTTTGAATCCGCGCATAAACCTTTCCGAAAATCGGAATCGATTTTCGGGGTTATGCGTCGGTCAGATGACGAGCGGCGAAACGCCGATCAACCATTCGTGCAGCTTCCAGATGATCAGCGCCCAGACGACGATGCCGATGATGATGGCATAGAGGTCGTATTTGGCCGAGACGAACGGCCGGAGCGTGATCTCGCCCGCCCGCTGCCGTCGTTTCAGGGAAATGCGCAGGATAACGCCCCAGGCGAGAAAGGCGGTAAACAGCAGGACCGACGACGTCTCGCCATTGGCGAGCAGGTGCGCCAGCGCCCAGATTTTCACGGACAGCACCATCGGATGTTTGGTCTTGGTCGCGATATGCCCCGCCGGCAGCAGCGAGGCGACGAGACAGATCATCGCGATCAGCATTAGCGTGATTGATATATGCGCCATCCAGACCGGTGGATTGTAAAGCACGCCAGTCACCTGCCGCGCCTGCCCGAAGCCGTAGATCAAAAGGATCAGCGTGGCGATGCTGGCAATCGAATAGGCCGCCCGCCAGCCCTTCTCGCCGAGGCTTGCAATAATCGAGCGGCGAAAGTCCGGCAACAGCACCCGCACCAGATGCACCCCGAGGAAAAGTATGATGCCGACGATAAGCAATGTCATTGCGGATCCCTTTCGTGCCGTTTGTGTTGGCTTAGCCGCTGGCGTGAAAAAATGCCAGCGCGACCGCAGCTTCGCCGCAATTCTGTCGGACGGAAACCGCGAACAAATTGTCGCGGTGCCCATGTCTCGTTCCCTCCTCTCCGCCTGCCTTTCTGTTTCGCTCCTCGTTCCGGCAATTGCCCAGGCGGTCGATCGGCCGAAACAGCTCGTCATCATTTCCTTCGACGGCGCCCACGACAACGCGCTGTGGCTGAAAAGCCGCGAGATGGCGGCGAAAAACGGCGCCCATTTCACCTATTTCCTTTCCTGCACTTTTCTGATGAACGAGGCGGCGAAGAAGGCCTACCAGGCGCCCCACCAGAAACGCGGAAAATCCAATGTCGGCTTCGCCCAGAGCGACGACGAGATCCGCGAGCGCCTCGGCAATATCTGGCACGCCCATCTCGAAGGACATGACATATCGAGCCATGCCTGTGGCCATTTCGACGGCCGCCTCTGGAGCGAGGCCGACTGGTCGGCCGAATACGCCACCTTCCATGCGACGTTGAAAAACGCCTGGAAGAGCGTCGACCTGCGGGAGCCGGCCGGCTGGCAGGATCTGGTCGATCACGGCATCAAGGGCTTTCGCGCCCCCTATCTCTCGGCAACCGCGGGCGCTGACATGATCGCCGCCGAAAAGAAGGCGGGCTTCACTTATGATGCGAGCCTCGTCACCAAAGGGCCTGCCATGCCTGTCGAGGAAGATGGCATCATCCGCTTCGGCCTGCCGCTGATCCCCGAAGGCCCGAACGACAAGCCGATCATCGGCATGGACTACAATCTCTTCGTCCGTCATTCGAAGGGTGCGGAGGATACGGCCGACTCCGCGGAATTCGAGGACCGCGCCTATGCCGCCTTCAAGGAGGCTTTCGACAAGCAATATGCCGGCGCCCGCATCCCGCTACAGCTCGGCTTCCATTTCGTCGAAATGAACGGCGGCGCCTACTGGCGCGCCCTCGACCGACTGGTCAGCGACGTCTGCCACCGGACGGATGTGGCCTGCGTCAGCTATTCGGAAGCGATCCCGATGATCGAGGCGCGCGGGAAATTGCAGACGTCAGGTCTTTAATGGCACCTGCTACCAAGCCCGCAAGGTGCTCTAGGTCCTATTGGATGAGATGGCGTGCCGTGCCACCCCCTCATCCGCCCTATCGGGCACCTTCTCCCCGCTGGGGAGAAGAGGGAATCGAGACGTTGCGGCAAGTCTCTTTTCCTCAGCGGGGAGAGGTGCCGGCAGGCGGATGAGGGGGCCGCACACGCCGACGTTTCGATCGCGGACAAGTCCCGCCGCATCAACCGTCGGCGTGCACGACGCCCGCATCACGCTCCAGGTAGCGCTGATCAATCTCCGGCAGCGGTTCGTCGTCGATTGCCGCCTCGAAAGCCTTGAGGCGTTTGTGGATCGAGAGCAGTTCAATGATCGTCGTCCAGGAGTTGACGAGATATTGGAACGAGTTGCTGACCTGTCCGAAGGCGGTCGAGATCTGCTGGAAGATACCATAGGTGATCGTGCCCGCCACGATGGTCGGCACCAGCATGAAGACCACGAAGAGCGCGTCGGCCTGGATATAGAAATAGCGGGCGACATTGAAATACATGTAGTGGAAATACATGCGGTAATAGTTCCGGCGAACGTTGCCGAAGAGCTCCCTGACTGTCAGCGGTTCAGCCCGCTCCGCATGGTCCTCGCCATAGACCAGCTCCTTGCGATACGCCGCTTCGACGCGCTGGTTGCGGAAGTTCAGCCCCGGCAGCTTGACGCCGGCGACCGCCAGCAGGAGCGTGCCGAACGCCGACCAGAACAGAGCCAGCCAGAAGAGCGAATTCGCCACCGGCCCGATGAACGGCAGTTCGGTCACGTAATGCGACAGCGCCAGAAGGATCGGAAGGAATACCACGAGCGTCATCACCGAGTTGATGAGGCTGATACCGAGACCTTCGAGCGTGCTCGAAAAGCGCATCGTATCTTCCTGAACGCGCTGGGAGGCACCTTCGATGTGACGCAGCTTTTCCCACTTCGACATGTAGAAATTGTTCATCGCCGTTCGCCAGCGGAAGATGTAGTGGCTGGTGAAGAAGTCGGTCATGATCGATACGAACATGCTGAGGAATGCGATCTGGCAGAAGACCCACATCAGGCTGTAGAAATTGTCGACGGAAATGCCTGGCTGCTTCGACAATGCGTTCTGCAGGAGGTCGCCAAACGGCCGGCGCCAGTTATTGATCACAACGCTGATCTGGACGCCGAAGTAGGTCACGAAGATGATCAGTGCCGAACCCCAGATCGACCAAATCTTCCAGGGGTGGTTCAGCGCCTTCAGATGCCACGCACCGCAGAAGATTACCGCCGCGAGAAGGAAATAGCTGTAGAACCAGACATTTTCGGGCAGCAGGAAGAACGAAAGGTCGATCGGCTGCTGTTCTTCAGGAACCGCTGCAAAACCGAGGGAGGCGCCAAGACCAGCGGCAAAGAAATACCAGCCAAAAATCGCAGCCAGCGTCCAGATTGCGAGCGAAGTAAAGAACGCTTTTGGCTGAGGGAAGAAGGAATGAAACACGGGGAGCTTTGCTTTCCTGAACTGTGAGTCTCGGGAGTGTCGTCAACACTGATTGTGCCGGAAACTAAGGCAGTTCCAAGGAAGCAGCAATGGGTTCAGCCGATTGTTACGGAGTTGTAACCGGTTAAGCGATTTTCTTGATCACGGGCATCACCAGCGCTGCGCAGGCGACAAGTGCCACGGCGGCGATCATCGTGGGCACGGTGAAGCTGCCCGTGCGCTCGGCGATCCAGCCAGCGACAACAGGCCCGACGATCTGGCCGACGCCGAAGGCGGCCGTCATCATCGCCAGGATCCGCCGCGGACTGTCAGGCGAAAGCTTGCGGCCGATCTGCAGCCCAAAAGCAGTAATCGCCAGGAACGTCGCTCCGAACAGCGCCCCCCCGATCAACGGTGCGGCAGAAGGCGGTAGCGCCACCGTCGCAAGCACCCCGGCGGCCTCGACCAGAAGGGCTGCGACATAGACGCCGCCAAGCCCGAGCAGCTTGACAAGCGGCTTCCAGGCAAACAGCGCCACAGCAGCCGTCAGGCCGGCGATGAACCAGCAGAGGAATTCGACGAAGGGTCCCGTTGCAGAAAGACGTGCGATGGTAACGAGGAAGGTCGCGGTGATGACGTAGCCGAAACCGAACAGACCGTAGGACAGCGTCAGCAGCACCATCGGCCGGTTCCAGACCAGTGCAGGCTCCTTGCCCGACTGCGCCGATTGCGCCGGCGCCGACGGCAATAGCAGGAAGACGACGACGAGGCTTGCCGCGCAGTAGAGCGCCCCGCCGATCCAGTCGGCGCGCCAGCCGCCCGGCCCGTCGTGAAAGCCAAGTCCGATCAGCAGCACCATGACCGAAGAAAGCGCAATACCTGCCCCTGGCCCACCAAAATGCGCCGCCTGCACATGATCATTGCCGGCAGCAGCCCCGTGGCTGAGCACGATCGACGAGGTGAAGACCATCGCAAAGGCGCTGGCGACACCAGCCAGGAAGCGAATGATGGCAAAGACGGCGACAGAATCGGTGGTAGCCATGGCGGCGAGCAGGATGGCGGTTGCCAGCAGCGACAGCAGCGCCACCGGCCGCTCCCGCCCCGCCGCCCAGCCATAGGCGGCAAGCACGGCGCCGACGAGATAACCGACGAAATTCGCCGATGCGATAAAGCCCGCATCCGCTGCCGAAAGCGGCACGCCGCTGATCATACCGGGCAGGATCGGCGTGTAGGAGAAGCGCCCGAAGCCCATAGCGGCGGCCATGGCAACGGCGCCGGCAGCGGCGGTGGAGACAAGATTCGGCGGGGAATGACCGGTGCGCACGAGCATGCAGCGCTTATCGCGCTGCAGCACCGGCATCACAATCAAGTAATTCTGATCGATCGATCAATTTCCCGAAACTTCAAAAATTCTCGACTGCACTTGAAAGGATATATCTTACGATATATGTTTTACGACATAGCTAACGATACATCTAACGATGAAAGGATAAAGTCATGAGAGGTTTTAAAGGCGGCATGTTCGGCGGAGATTTCCGCATGGGCCGCAAATTCGCAGCAGGCGATCTTCAGCTCGTCATCCTGGCTTTGCTCGATGAGCAGCCGCGCCACGGTTATGAATTGATAAAGCTGCTGGAGGAACGTTCCGGCGGCTTCTATGTACCGAGCCCCGGCGTCATCTATCCCGCACTCACCTATCTCGAGGAAACCGGCCTTGCCGAGGTGGAGGCCGAGGGCGCCAAGAAGCTCTACCGCATCACCGAGGCCGGCCGCGGCCGCGTCGAAGAAAACCGCCCCATGATCCTGCATACGTTCGCCAAGCTGGAACGCATCGGCGAGAAGATGGCCCATGTGAAGCGTGTCTTCGAAACCGACCGTCACGGCGCCGACGATGGCGATGACGGCGATTTCATGCAGGACGGCGGCGATATCCGCGCCGCCCGCATGCTGCTGCGCTCGGCCATGCGGATGCGCTATCCCTGGTCGAAACCCGAAGCAGCCCGCATCGCCGGCATCCTCGAACGCGCCGCCACCGAAATCCTGCAAGGCGGCAGGCCGGGAACGCGGGGCTGAGACGAAGACTGTACGGCGGGATTTGAGACAGAGTCAGCTCCCGCCACCTTTCTCCATTGTCCAGCGCCGGCTTTACGCCCGTTCATCCGGCAAGGTCAGAACCACCGGCCCGTTACGTGTCGCGACCACCGTGTGTTCGTATTGCACGGTCGGCGCCTTTGGATCGGCATAGAGCGTCCAGGCATCGTCGCCGCCTTCGGCCCATGTCGCGCCGAGCGACAGAAACGGCTCGACGGTGAAGACGAGACCTTCCGTCATCATGCGTTTTTCAGAAGGATCCGGCCAGGTCGAAAGCTCGGCCGGCTCCTCATGCAACGAGCGGCCGACGCCGTGGCTCGCCAGATTGGCGACCAGCGTATAGCGGTTCTTCTGCGCGAAGGCGCCGACGGCGGTGCCGATCGTCGCCAGCGGCTCGCCCGATTTCACCTGGTTGAGACCGATCCAGAGCGCCCGCTTGCCGTCGCGGCAGAGCCGCTCGATCTTCGGCTTGACCGGCGGCATCGTGAAGGAGGCGCCGGTATCGGCGAAGAAGCCATCCTTTTCCGCCGAGACGTCGATATTGATGAGGTCGCCGGCGCGGATGACGCGCGGGCCGGGAATACCGTGGGCGATTTCCTCATTGATGCTGATGCAAGTGGCGCCGGGAAACTGGTAGCAGAATTCCGGCGCCGAACGCGCGCCCGAATCCTCCAACACCTTGCGGCCGATCCGGTCGAGCTCCAGCGTCGTCATGCCGGGCTCCATCGCCGCCGCCATCACCTGGATGGCGTTGGCACAGATGCGGCCGATCTCCTTGAGCTTTACCAGTTCGTCGTCGTTTGCGATAACCATTCGTCTGTTCCGGCCTTGCGCAGGGGCGGCAGCGGCCGCCTTAAAGCGCCGCGCCTCCAACAGGAAGCCCTAAGGACGCTCTGTCACTTCGAATCTGCGCATACTCCGTTTCGAAAATCGATTCCGATTTTCGGCGTTATGCGCTCGTCAAGCCGTGGCTTTCGCCTCTTCGCTGCTATCAGTCAACGCCTTTCTGACGATCGGCGCGACTTTCGTTCCGTAAAGCTCGATGCCGCGCATGATCTCGGCATGCGGCATCAGCCCGATGGCCATCTGCAGCAGGAAGCGATCGTTCTTGAAGAGTGCATGATGGGCGATGATCTTTTCGGCGACCACCTCGGGATCACCGACGAAGAGCGCACCGTTCGGCCCGCGCGACATGTCGAAATGCGCCCGGTTCGTCGGTCCCCAGCCACGCTCGCGGCCGATGCGGTTCATCACCTCGGCCTGCGGCCCGTAGAACTGGTCGGCGGCGGTGGCCGTCGTATCGGCGATGAAGCCGTGGACATTGATGCTGGTTTTCAGCTTCGACTGATCCTGCCCCGCCCGGCGCGCGGCCTCGCGGTAGAGATCGAAGAGCGGCGCAAAACGGCGCGGCTCGCCGCCGATGATCGCCAGCGCCACCGGCAGGCCGAGGGCGCCGGCGCGCGCCACCGACTGCGGCGTACCGCCGACCGCGACCCAGAGCGGCAACGTATCCTGCAACGGCCTGGGATAGACGCCGCGCCCGTTGATCGGCGCGCGAAGTTCACCCTTCCACTCCACAACCTCGCTGTCGCGCAGCGCCAGCAGCAGATCGAGCTTCTCCTCGAAAAGCTGGTCGTAATCTTCGAGATTATAGCCGAACAGCGGGAAGGACTCGATGAAGGAGCCGCGCCCCGCCATGATTTCGGCGCGGCCGTTGGAGATCAGATCGAGCGTGGAAAACTGCTGGAAGACACGCACCGGATCATCGGAGGAGAGCACGGTGACCGCACTGGTCAGCCGGATATTCCTGGTCTTGACGGCAGCCGCCGCCAGCACGACCGCCGGAGCAGACGCCGCATAATCGGGTCGGTGATGCTCGCCGAGGCCGAAGACGTCGAGCCCAACCTGATCGGCAAGCTCGATTTCCTCGATAAGATGCTTCAGCCGCTCGGCGCCTTCCGCGCCCTTGCTGCGGGAGGGGTTGGGATTGACGTCGGCGAATGTGTAAAGCCCCAGTTCCATCATCGGCATCCTGTTGAATTCTCGGCTGAGATAAGGATGCCGGGGATGGAGCGCAAATACAAATTCTGGAACGGAATGTTCGAGAATTTCGATAGGCGGCATGATGTCTCTGACGACCTGGAAGACCGATTGGCGACCAATTCGAATCTGAATTCAACGACTTCGAAGCACCGGCGGAATCATCTTTCGAACCGTTTAAGACGGGGCTTCAACTGCCAGGACGACGCGGTCTCGCCGCGCCGTCTCGCCCGCCGCTCACATCTTCGCCAGCAGCTCCGCCAGTTGGTCCGCAGCCTTGCCCCATCCTTCGTGGAAACCCATCTTCTCGTGCGCCTCCTTGTCCTCGGCGCGCCAGTGCAGCGCCTTGGCCGTATATTTCGTGCGACCGTTGCCGAGATCTTCGAGCAGGATGACGCCCGTGAAGAAAGGTTTCTCGGCCGGCACCCAGGCGCTGGTATAGGCATCGGTGAAGACGATCTTCTCGTTCTCGACGACTTCGAGATAGACGCCACGGTTCGGGTATTGATTGCCCTCAGGGTCATGCATGACGACGACGCTGGAACCGCCGGGGCGGACGTCGAGCGTTGCTTCCGCGACACCCCAGGGACGCGGCACGAACCACTGCTTCAGCAGGTCGGGATCGGTCCATGCCTTGTAGATCTTCTCGCGCGGCGCGTCGAATTCGCGAACGAGGACGAGTTCATGTTGCGTGCTGGCGGTCATTTCGACATCTCTCCATCTTGAGTGAAACCTGTTTCGTATCAGGTTGTTACAAGGACGTGTCGAAGTTCGCCATTCCGACATCGCGCCGGCTTTTTCTTGATCTATTTTGCGATCGGCTGCGTCGCCTCTTCCTGCATCTTGTCGATCTGCCGGCGGATATGGGCTGCCTCAGCCGCCGAATGGGCCACTGCAATGGCGCGATCGAAGGCTTCGCGTGCCTGGTCGGCCAGGCCAAGCTGCTTCAGCAACCCGCCCCGAAGGCCATGATAATAGAAATAACCGCACAGCTTTTCGGCAAGTGGATCGATGAGATCGAGAGCATCCTGCGGACCGTGGAGCTTGGAGACGACGACGGCCCGATTGAGCGTTATCACTGGCGACGGCTGGATACGCTCCAGCGCGCGATAGAGCAGATCGATCTCCACCCAGTCTGTATCCTCGGCGCGTTTTGCGCGGGAATGAACAGCGGCGATGGCCGCCTGAATCTGATAAGGAGCGGGCTGACGATGGCGCAGCGCCTTGTCGAGCAGCGCCAAGGCCTCGTTGATGAAGGGTTGGTTCCAGAGCGACCGGTCCTGATCTTCGAGCAGGACGATCTCGTCGCCGGCGTCGAAGCGTGCCGGCCGGCGCGATATCTGCAGAAGCATGAGCGCAAGCAGCCCCATCAGTTCCGGTTCGGATGGGAAGATATGCAGCATCAATCGCGCCAGCCGGATCGCTTCGTCGCTGAAGGCAGCCGCCTCATGCCTGGGATCTGCCTGGCTGTAGCCCTCGTTGAAGATCAGGTAGATCATCGTGCTGACGATCGAGAGCCGTTCGGCTCTTTCCTGCGGGCTCGGCGTTTCGAAAGGCACCCCAGCCTTGGCGACGCGCGCCTTGGCCCGGGTGATGCGTTGTTCCATGGCGCTCTCGGAAACCAGGAAGGCACGCGCGATCTGCGGTACCGAAAGGCCGGAGACGATGCGCAGCGCCAGCGCGATCTGCTGGGTTGCCGGCAGATCGGGATGGCAGCAGATGAACAGCAGCCGCAGGATATCGTCGCGATAATTGGAATCGTCCAGCCGCTCGACGATATCGCTTTCGGCATCCTCGGTATCGGAAATGACGTCCTCATCCGGCAGAGCCTGGATCTTCGCCCGCTTGCGCACCGCATCGATGCCGCTATTGCGGCCGACGAAGATGAGCCAGGCTGTGGGATCACGCGGTGGCCCTTTCTCCGGCCATGTCCGGATCGCCCTGAGACACGCTTCCTGAAACGCCTCTTCCGCGGTATCGAGATTGCGGAAATAGCGCAGCAGCGCGCCGAGCGCCTTCGGGCGGGCCGATGCAAGCGCGAGGTCGATCCAGGCAATGTCTGTCATGATGAAGCATCTCCGGGCCTGAAGACATAGAAAGGCCGAATTTCGTAAGAAGTGGAACCTGGATTGACGGATGAAAGCTGCTTCGAGAAGGCGATCGCCTCGTCGAGCGTTTCAAAGTCGACCACATAGAAGCCGAGAAGCGCCTCTTTCGTTTCCGCAAAAGGCCCATCGATGACCAAGGGCTCGTCCTTGCCCTTGCGCACCGTGGTCGCAGCCGTGGTCGGCATCAGTCGGCCGACGGGGCCGAGCTTGCCGGATGCGGCAAGCGGCTCCTGCACGGCGTAGAGTTTCTCCATGACGGCAGCCTCCTCCTCCTTGCTCCAGGCGAAGACGGTTTCCTCATGGGCGTAACAAAGGATTGCATAAAGCATTGCTCACTCCTCTTTCCGAATGACGAAGGAGTAACCGCTTACCCGACAGGCCGCATCAAAAAATTATTGATGGGAAATAAAGCGCTACTGATAATAAAGGGGCGGCGACCGGGGAGGGTCGCCGCCCTTTTTGGGTCAGCTTGCCCAGTGCGAGCAACGAATGACGCTGCAGAAATTGCCGCGGTGGAAGTGCGGATCCTTGTCGGCCAGAACATCGGCCTTGACGTTGCCGAAGGTGGTCTCCGGCTTGTGTTTGATGCCTTCATGGAAGGTCTGGATAATATTTTCCTTGAACTGCTCGCCGCGCGGATGGGCATGCACTACCGCCTCGCGCTGCTGATCGCTGTAGTCGTTGTAGGTCAGTCCGAGCACATCCATTTCGACACCGGCTGTCACCAGCGCCACGACGGGGTGCATATGCTGCGGAATGCCCGGCGTCGTATGCAGCGCGATCGCCGTCCAGACGGTGTCGATATCGGCCTGGGCAATGCCGCGGCTCTTCAGGAAATCGCGCGCCGCATTGGCGCCGTCTACCTCGAAACGCTCATCCGCGCTGCTATGCTGATGGGTGAGCCCCATGTCATGGAACATCGCGCCAGTATAAAGCAGCTCCGGATCGAAGCGGAGGCCGCGCTGTTTGCCGGCGAGCGCACCGAAATAATAGACACGGCTGGAATGGTGGAAGAGCAGCGGCGAGGCAGTGTCTCGCACCACCTCCGTCACCTCTCGCGCCAGCTTGCTGTCGGGAATGCTGATGCCGTCGATCTTCAGGGTCATGGCTTTTTTCCTTGCGGTTGAACCTGCTTCCACATTAGAACAGGCGCGGACGTCAGTAATCGACGTAATACGGCATTTTCTGCCAAAACCGGTATCGTCAGGACGTGGAATGACCAGACCCAAGACGATTGCCATTCTTGCCGTGCCGGGCGTCCAGCTTCTCGACGTCTCGGGACCGCTCGATGTCTTTGCCGAAGCCAATGTGCAGACAGGCCGCGAGATCTACCGGCCCGTGGTGATCGCCGTATCTCATGGTCATATCCGCAGTTCCTCCGGCGCTCGGCTGGTGGCGGATCACGTCATCGGCGACAATATCGGCGCGGCGGATACGCTGCTCGTTGCCGGCTGTCCCAATGCGGCGGAGATCCAACCAGATGCCGCGATGATCGCCTGGCTGCGCTCGGCAGCGCCCGCGGCAAGGCGATACGGCTCCGTCTGCAGCGGTGCATTCCTGCTTGCCGCGACCGGCCTGCTCGACGGCCGCCGCGTCACCACCCACTGGGCTGTCGCGGACAGGTTGGCCGCAGCCTATCCTGACATCACGGTGGAGGCGGATGCCATCCATGTGAGGGATGGCCAGTTGCGGACCGCGGCCGGTGTCACCGCCGGGCTCGATCTTGCGCTGGCGCTCGTCGAGGAGGATCTTGGCCATGAGATCGCCATGAAGATAGCGGGCCAGCTCGTGATGTTCTTCAAGCGGCCGGGTGGGCAGATGCAGTTCAGCCGCAAAGGCGAGGCAGCGCCTGCCGGCCGCTCGGCCCTGCAGGAGGTCCAGCGCTGGATCGCCGCCAATCCCGCGGTCAACCACAGCGTCGCGACGCTGGCGCAGCGAATGGAATTGAGCCCCCGCCACTTCGCTCGGCTGTTCCGCGACGAGGTCGGCATGACACCCGCCGCCTGGGTGGAGGCGGCGCGCATCACCGCCGCACGGCGGCTGCTGGAAGAAGGCCATGCGCCTAAGCAGGTCGCCGTCGAATGCGGCTTTGCCGATGCCGATACGCTGCGCCGAGCTTTCGCAAGGCAGATCGGTGTGACGCCTGCCGAGTATCGCAAGCGCCACGCCAAGGTGCATCTCGGCGCGCTGGAAAATGTCTGAACCCTGCCGTTACCGAAGGCCGTGCCGCGCGATTAACCACGTCGCTGGTTCTGGGGCAGATGTCACGGAGTTGCCCATTTTGCATCGGATGTGTCTGCCGCTGCACCGATCAACTCGCGGCTATCAGGACGCAAAATGAAACCGCTTCAAAGCCTGCTGTTTGCCTGCGCTGTCTTCGTTTCCCTGCATCAGGCAGCATCCGCCGCGGAGAATTTCATCTACACCAGCTCCGGCGAGCTCGAGGCGTCGAAAGCGCTGCTCTCGCGGCCGGATATCTCAGGCGTCCAGATCGTCTACAACTGGAAGAGCCTGGAACCGGCCAAGGGCCAATACGATTTTTCGGAGATCGAGAAGGACCTGGAACTCGCAGAAAGCCTGAACAAAAAACTCTTCATCCAGGTCCAGGATCGCTTCTTCGAGCCGAAGGCGCGCAACATTCCAGGGTACATGTTGAACGACCCGGAATATGACGGCGGCCTCACTGCCCAGTTTGACAATCCGGGCGAAAACAAGCCGGTCGGCTCCGGCTGGGTGGCGCAGCAATGGAACCCGGCCGTGCGCGAGCGTTATCAGGCGCTGTTGAAGGCGCTGGCCGAAAGGTTCGACGGCAAGGTGTACGGCGTCAACCTGCCGGAGACGGCGATCGACCTCGACCCCAAGCACGAGCCGAAGGGCTATAGCTGCGACGCTTATTTCGAGGGTGAGATGGCAAACCTCGCCTTTGCGAGGAAAGCCTTCGCCAAGTCGATGGTGGTGCAATACGTCAACTTCTGGCCCTGCGAATGGGAAAACGACCATAATTACATCGGCCGCCTTTTCGACTTCGCGGCGAAGAACAATATCGGCCTCGGCGGCCCCGATATCGTGCCCAATCGCAAGGCGCAGATGAAGAACTCCTACCCCTTCTTCAACAAGTACAAGGGCAAGCTCGCCTATGTCGGCATGGCCGTGCAGGAGCCGACGCTGACCTACAAGAACCCGGCGACGAAGAAGCCCTTCACCAAAGCCGAATTCACCGCCTTTGCTGGGGATTATCTCGGCGCGAACGTGATCTTCTGGAGCACGGCGACGCCGTGGTTGAAGAAATAGCGAACCAGCTCGCGGAAACGAGCGGGGCTACGACGCGGTTCTCATCGCCTCTACCCCTCGCTCAGTGTTCGCCGGACAGCATTCTTCCAGCCCCTGAGCTTCGCCGCCCGCACCTTCTCGTCCATGTCGGGCTCGAATCGCCGATCGCGTTTCCAGGTCGCCGAAAAACCGCCCCGGTCCGGCCACACCCCTGCCCGGCTGCCGGCGAGCCAGGCAGCCCCCAGCGCCGTCGTCTCGAGAATGACCGGGCGGTCGACCGGGGCATCGAGCAGGTCGGCAAGGCGCTGCATCGTCCAGTTAGAGGCGACCATGCCGCCGTCGACGCGCAGCACCGTGTCCTCGGTGCCGTTCTTCCAGTCCTTCTGCATGGCGTCGAGCAGATCGCGGGTCTGGTAGCAGACAGCTTCCAATGCCGCCCGGGAGAATTCCGCCGGCCCGCTGTTGCGCGTCAGCCCGAAGATCGCGCCGCGCGCCTTGGCATCCCAATGCGGTGCGCCGAGGCCGGTGAAGGCGGGCACGAGATAGACCTCTTGCGTCGGATCGGCCCTTTCGGCAAGCGCGTTGGTCTCCGCCGCGCTGCCGATGATGCCGAGCCCGTCCCGCAGCCATTGCACCGCGGCGCCGGCGATGAAGATCGAACCTTCCAGCGCATAGGTCGTCTCGCCGTTCAGGCGGTAGGCAATGGTGGTCAACAGCCGGTTTTTGGACCGCACCATATCGGCGCCGGTATTGAGCAGCGCGAAACAGCCGGTGCCGTAGGTTGATTTCATCATGCCCGGCGCAAAACACGCCTGGCCGATGGTCGCTGCCTGCTGGTCGCCGGCCACGCCGAGGATCGGGATAGCCGCACCGAAAATATCAGGATCGACCGTGCCGAAATCAGCGGCGCAATCCTTGACCTCCGGCAGCATGGCGGCGGGGACCCTCAGAATATCGAGCAGATCGTCGTCCCACGCATTTTCGGCGATGTTGTACATCAGCGTGCGCGAGGCGTTGGTGGCATCGGTGACGAAGCTCTTGCCACCCGTCAGCCGCCAGATCAGGAAGGTGTCGATCGTGCCGAAGCAGAGATCGCCCCTGGCGGCGCGCGCCCGCGCGCCCTTCACGTTAGCCAGCATCCAGGAGAGCTTGGTGCCGGAAAAATAGGGATCGAGGATCAGCCCGGTCTTCTTCGTGAACAGCCGCTCGAGATCCTGCCGTTTCAAATTGTCGCAATAGCTTGCCGTACGCCGGTCCTGCCAGACGATGGCATTCTGGATCGGCCGGCCCGTTTCGCGCTCCCAGACGACGACGGTCTCGCGCTGGTTGGTGATGCCAAGCGCTGCTACATCTTTCGCCTCGATCTTCGCATCGCGCAGCGCCATATGAACGGTGGAGACGACCGAATCCCAGATCTCTTCGGGATCATGCTCGACCCAGCCGGAGCGCGGATAGATCTGGGTGAATTCCTTCTGGCCTTTGCCGGCGACATGCATGTCGCCATCAAAGACGATCGCCCGCGTTGACGTCGTTCCCTGATCGATTGCCAGAACATATCCGCTCATGAAAACCCTCCCTCAGCATGTCAATTGTCGAACCAAATCAATAGGACACGGATGCGGGCGAGAAAAGCGAATAAAGCGGAATTGCCAGCCCGCCGGCTTTGGGCATACCTTCGCAGCCAACGCTGCAACGCAGCATCGCGATTTCAGGGAGAACAGCATGAGCAGAACAGTCGTCGTCACCGGTTCCACCAGCGGCATCGGCCTTGCGATCGCCACTGCCTTCGCCGAAACGGGCGACAACATCGTCATCAACGGTTTCGGAAAGGCCGATGAAATCAAGGCGATCGTCGAACGGCTTGAATCATTGTCCAAAGGCCGGGCGCTCTATCATCCGGCCGACATGACGAAGCCCGCCGAGATCGCCGACCTGATCGAAACGGCGGCGAAGACCTTCGGCACCGTCGATGTCCTGGTCAACAATGCCGGCATCCAGCATGTCGAGAAGATCGAGGATTTCCCGATCGAGAAATGGGACCAGATCATCGCGATCAATCTGTCGAGCTCCTTCCATACCATGCGCGCCGCGATCCCGCTGATGAAGGCGAAAAAGTACGGCCGCATCATCAACATCGCCTCCGCCCACGGGCTCGTTGCCTCCCCCTTCAAATCCGCCTATGTCGCGGCAAAACATGGTATATTGGGCCTGACCAAGACGGCGGCGCTGGAACTTGCCGAATTCGGCGTAACCGTGAACGCCATCTGCCCCGGCTACGTGCTGACGCCGCTCGTCGAGAAGCAGATACCGGATACAGCCAAGGCGCGCGGCATGACCGAGGAACAGGTAAAGAGCGAGGTCATCCTCAAGGCGCAGCCGACGCATGAATTCGTCAAGGCCGAGGAAATCGGCGCGCTATCGCTCTACCTTGCCAGCGACGCGGCCCGGCAAGTGACCGGAACGCATATCTCGATTGACGGTGGCTGGACGGCGGCTTAACCATTTGGAAAAACAACCGGGAATATCATGAACGACAGTATCCGCTTCATCCTGAATGGCGAGGACATCGCGCTCACCGATGTCAGGCCAACCGAGACGCTTCTCGATTTTCTGCGGTTGAAGCGACGCCTGACGGGCACCAAAGAAGGATGCGCGGAGGGCGATTGCGGCGCCTGCACCGTACTCGTCGGCCGGTTGGCGGACGGCAAGCTCGCCTATGAATCCGTCAATGCCTGTATCCGTTTCATCGGCTCTTTACACGCCACCCATGTGGTAACGGTCGAGCATCTGGCCGGCAGGGACGGCGCGCTGCATCCAGTGCAGCAGGCACTGGTCGATTGCCACGGCTCGCAATGCGGCTTCTGTACCCCGGGCTTCGTCATGTCACTTTATGGTCTCTGGCTCGCCAAGGAAAAGCCGAGCCGCCAGGAAATCGAAAAGGCGCTGCAAGGCAATCTCTGTCGCTGCACGGGCTACGAGCCGATCGTCAAGGCCGCCGAGCAGGTGAGCCTGATGCGGCCGAGCACGCTCTTCGATCCGCTGGAACGGACGCGCTCTGAAATCGTCGCGCGGCTTTGGGCAATGCAGGCGAGTGGCACGATCAGGATTGCGAATGGCGAAGACCGGCTGATCGTGCCGGCTTCTATCCAGGCGCTGGCCGAGGTCCTTTCGCAGGAACCCGACGCAATTATCGTCGCCGGCGCGACCGATGTCGGCCTCTGGGTGACGAAGCAGATGCGCTGGCTGAGCCCGGTCGTATTCATAAATCATTTGAGCGAATTGCAGTCGGTTACGGAAGGTGAGGATGGCGTCACCATCGGCGCCGGCGTCAGCTACACCAAGGCCTTCGAGGCGATTTCTCAGAAAATCCCGGCGTTCGGCCGGTTGATCGATCGCATCGGCGGCGAGCAGGTGCGCAACATGGGCACGATCGGCGGCAACATCGCCAACGGCTCGCCCATCGGCGACAGCCCGCCGCCGCTGATCGCACTCGGCGCGACGCTGACGCTGCGGTCCCTGGAGGGCCAGCGCAGAATGCCGCTCGAGGATTTCTTCATCGCCTATGGCAAGCAGGATCGGAAGCCCGGCGAATTCGTCGAGAGCGTCTTCGTGCCCTATCCGGCAGCAGCCAGCCGCTTTGCCGCCTACAAGATCACCAAGCGCCGCGACGAGGACATCACTGCCGTGCTCGGCGCCTTCCTGCTGACGCTCGACGAGGCCGAAATGATCACCGGCATCCGCATCGCCTTCGGCGGCATGGCGGCAACGCCGAAACGCGCCCGCACGGTGGAGGCCGCGCTGATCGGCAAACCATGGACGGAAGCGACGATCGAGGCAGCCCGCCCTGCCTTCGACGCCGACTACCAGCCGCTGACCGACTGGCGCGCCTCGGCCGAATACCGCCAGTTGACGGCGAAGAACCTGCTGACGCGGTTCTATCTGGAAACGGTTGGAGCGCCGGCGGAGCTGAAGCGGTTTGAGGAGGTGGCATGATGGTTTGTTTCGCTAACTGGCCACCCACAGTCACCACATCGCCCCTCACCCTAACCCTCTCCCCGCCTGCGGGGAGAGGGGACGTGCCCTGCGAGAGGTGGCGAGGAACGGAGACGGCGCAGCATATCCCTTCTCCCCGCAAGCGGGGAGAAGGTGGCGGCAGCCGGATGAGGGGCCGCCGTCAAAACGGTGCCGGCCGTAGAGGACGCCGCTAATGGACAAATCCACCTTCGAAGACCGCAAGGCCATCATCGCCGGCCCGATGCACGGCTCGCTGCGGCATGATTCAGCGCATAAGCACGTCACCGGAACCGCCGATTATATCGACGATATTCCAGAACCCGCAGGTCTGCTGCATGGTGCCCTCGGCCTCTCCGACCGGGCGCATGCCGAAATCCTCGGCATCGACCTTTCCGCGGTCGCCGCCTATCCCGGCGTCGTCTGGGTTTTCACTGGCAAGGACGTGCCCGGGGTCAACGACGTCAGCTCCAACGGCAGCCATGACGAGCCGCTACTGGCCGAAACTTTAGTTCAGTTCCACGGCCAGCCGATCTTTGCCGTCATCGCCGAGACGCGTGATGCCGCCCGCCGCGCCGCGCTGCTGGCAAAGATCGACTATCGTGACCTGCCGCACTGGAGCGATATCGACGGCGCGCTCGCCAATGGAAGCCCGCTGGTCATCACCCCGATGACGCTGCACCGCGGCGAGCCGGAAACGGAAATGACGAATGCCGCCATGCATCTGAAAGGTCAGATGCGCATCGGCGGACAGGAGCATTTCTACCTCGAAGGCCATATCGCCGTGGCGATCCCAGGCGAGGACGACGAGGTCACTGTCTGGTCTTCGACACAGCATCCAAGCGAGATCCAGCACATCGTCGGCCACGTGCTCGATATTCCTTCGAACGCCGTGACCGTCAATGTGCGCCGCATGGGCGGCGGCTTCGGCGGCAAGGAGACGCAGGGCAATCAGTTCGCAGCACTTGCGGCGATCGCCGCCAAGAAGCTCGGCCGCGCGATCAAATTCCGCCCTGATCGCGACGAGGATATGAGCGCCACCGGCAAGCGCCACGATTTCCTCGTCGATTACGAACTCGGCTTCGACGCCGAAGGCCGCATCCATGCGGTCGACGCTACCTATGCGGCGCGCTGCGGTTTCTCCTCCGACCTCTCGGGACCGGTGACCGACCGTGCCCTCTTCCATGCCGATTCCAGCTATTTCTATCCGCATGTGCATCTGACCTCGAAGCCGTTGAAGACGCACACCGTCTCCAACACCGCCTTCCGCGGTTTCGGCGGGCCGCAGGGCATGCTCGGCGCCGAACGCTTCATCGAGGAGATCGCCTATGCCCTTGGCAAGGATCCGCTCGATGTCCGCAAACTGAATTTCTACGGCCAGCCGGGTTCGGAGCGCACACTCACCCCCTACCATCAGGAGATTGAGGACAATATCATTGACCGCATCGTCGAGGAGCTGGAGGAAACGGCCGAATACCGGGCGCGGCGCAACGCCATCATCGCCTTCAACCGCGACAGCCGCTACATAAGAAAAGGCATCGCCCTGACGCCGGTGAAATTCGGCATCTCCTTCACCATGACCGCCTTCAACCAGGCGGGCGCCCTCGTCCACATCTACCAGGACGGCTCGATCCATCTGAACCATGGCGGCACCGAAATGGGCCAGGGCCTCTATACCAAGGTGGCGCAGGTGCTGGCCGACAGCTTCCAGGTCGATATCGACAGGGTGAAGATCACTGCGACGACGACGGCCAAGGTGCCCAACACCTCGGCCACCGCCGCCTCCTCCGGCTCGGACTTGAACGGCATGGCCGCCTACGACGCCGCCCGCCAGATCAAGGAACGGCTGGTCGCCTTTGCCGCCGAGAAATGGGATGTTGGACCCGCCGACGTCGTCTTCCTGCCGAACCGCGTGCGCGTCGGCGAGATCGAGATCCCCTTCCCCGATTTCATCAAGCAGGCCTATTTCGCCCGCGTCCAGCTTTCCGCCGCCGGCTTCTACAAGACGCCGAAGATCCACTGGGACCGCAAGGCCGGCCGCGGCACGCCCTTCTATTATTTCGCCTACGGCGCCTCCTGCACCGAGGTTTCGATCGACACGCTGACCGGCGAATATCTGATCGACCGCACCGACATCCTCCACGATGTCGGCCGATCGCTGAACCCGGCGATCGATTTGGGCCAGGTCGAAGGCGCCTTCGTGCAGGGACTGGGCTGGCTGACGACGGAAGAACTCTGGTGGGACGACAAGGGCCGGCTGCGCACCCATGCTCCCTCGACCTACAAGATCCCACTCGCCTCCGACCGCCCGAAGATCTTCAACGTGCGCCTTGCCGAATGGTCCGAGAACACTGAGGCCACCATCGGCCGCTCCAAGGCCGTCGGCGAACCACCCTTCATGCTGGCGATCTCGGTGCTGGAAGCACTGTCGATGGCGGTCGCGAGTGTCGCGGATTACAAGGTCTGCCCGAGGCTCGACGCTCCGGCGACGCCGGAACGGGTGCTGATGGCGGTCGAGCGGATGAAGCGGGTGTAGGAGATGGAAACGCGTCCGGCTCGTTTGTTGGTTGAGCAGGACGGGCAGAGAGTTTGGAGTGAGCGATACCCCCCTCTGTCCTGCCGGACATCTCCCCCACAAGGGGGGAGATCAGCAAGACGGTATGCACTGCGCCTCGCAACCCTGCCGCTGCATCACCAAAGTCCGACTCTACGCTACGACTTCTCTGTTCCGGGAGGCCGCCGCTGCCTCATACCGATCTCCCCCCTTGTGGGGGAGATGTCCGGCAGGACAGAGGGGGGTGACACACCTACCAACGCATCGACCATCCACCGATGACCGACATCCTCCCCTTCCTCACCGCCCACCCCGACGCGATCCTGATCGACATCACCGGCACACAGGGCTCGACCCCACGTGAGGCCGGTACCTTCATGCTGGTATCGCAAACTGCAATGTGGGGCACGATCGGCGGCGGCCAATTCGAGTTCATGGCGCTCGCCAACGCGCGGGACATATTGGCGGGAACCGGCGGGATGGCGGAGATGGATATCCCGCTCGGCCCTGATATCGGCCAGTGCTGCGGTGGGCGCACGCAATTGCGGTTTCGCCGGGTGACGCAGCCGGTTGCCGAGGAAATCGAGGCAAGGCTAACCAGTGAGATCGAGCGCCTGCCCGAGGTCTATCTCTTCGGCGCCGGCCATGTCGGCCGGGCGCTGGCAACGGCCCTTGCGCCGCTGCCACTGTCGGTGACCGTCGTCGAGACGCGGCAGGAGGAACTGGCCAACCTGCCTCCCGAGACGAAGACGCGGCTCATGCCGATGCCCGAAGCGCTGGTGAAGGATATTCGGGCTGGCGGCGTGGTCGTCATCCTGACGCACGACCACGCGCTGGATTTCCTCATCGCCCGCGAAGCGCTGGAAAGAACGGATCTCGCCTATGCCGGCATGATCGGCTCGGCGACCAAGCGCGCCACCTTCGCCAGCTGGCTTTCTCGTGAAGGCGGCGGCGAGCGTGGCTGGCTCAAGCGGTTGACGCTGCCGATCGGCGGCGCAGCGGTCAGGGACAAGCGTCCTGAAGTGATCGCCGCCATGACCGCCGCCGAGATCCTGACGGCGCTTGGCGCCTACCGCATGCGCTCGTCTTCGTAATAGGGATCGCGTCCGTCCAGGAAACCGAGATCGCGCTTGACGCGATCGGGCGCCGTGTCGAGATCGAGGCCGGGCATGCGCCAGATCCGCGCCAGCCGACCGCCGATGCGCCGAAAAATTCCGATGGTCTGCTGCGGCGGGCTCTGTTCGCTAACATAGCAATCCATGACATCACCTCGATGGTTTGATGGTATGAGTTGCAGTTTGCGGTCAAAAGTGCTGCAATTCCAATCGAACAACCGTCTGCCTGCATCAAGAGAACTTATCCATGAAACTCTCCAAACAATTCCCGCTGAATGCGTTGCGTGTCTTCGAGGCCGCTGCCCGGCTCGGAAGTTTCACCAAGGCGGGCGACGAACTCGGCATGACGCAGACCGCCGTCAGCTATCAGATCAAGCTGCTGGAGGAGAATGTCGGCGAGCCGCTCTTCCTGCGCCGTCCCCGCCAGATCGCACTGACAGACACCGGCGAGCGGCTGGCGCCGAAGGTGACCGAAGCTTTCGCCATGCTGCACGACGCGATGGCGACGGCGCGCGACAGCGTCGAAGGCACGCTCGCCATCAGTTCGACCCATACCTTCGCCTCGAAGTGGCTGGCGCCGCGCCTTGGCTCCTTCCACTTGAAACATCCGGCCATCGCAGTGCGCTTTCAGGCGAGTTCGGATATCATCGACTTCGCTCGCGAGCAGATCGATGTCGGCATCCGCTGGGGCGACGGCAACTGGCCGGGGCTGGCGCTGCACCGGCTGATGGGCCTGGAGTTCACGCCAATGCTGAGCCCGAAGCTGGCGGAGGCGGCAGGCGGCATCAGGGAGCCGCGCGATCTCCTGAACTTCGATCTCTTCGACGCCGGCGACATCTGGTGGAAACAATGGTTCGAGGCTGCCGGGGTCACGGAAACGGATCTCGATCGGCGCCCGCGCAACCAGCTTGGCTCTCAGGCAGTGGAAGCCGATGCGGCGATCGCCGGCCATGGCGTCGCCATCCTTCATCCTGCCTTCTATGCGGCCGAGATCGCGCTCGGCCGGCTCTATCAACCCTTCGAGCTGACCCGCAGCGACGGCAAGGCCTACTGGCTCGTCTACCCGGAAAACCGTCGCAACGTGCCCAAGATCAAGGCCTTCCGCAACTGGATCCTCGAAGAGATGAAGGCAGCCGGAAATTGATGCATGTCACCTAAAATGTGCAGCCATTTTCGGACAACGACATGCCGGACCCGGTTCGTGAGCCGGGTCCGGTCCTGTTGCTCGGCTTCAAAATCCCATTTCCGGCGCATAGAAACAGCGCGGCGTATCCTCGTTCGGGAACAGACAGAGATGATAGTCGTTGTCGCCGGATTGCATCGCCTTCGTCATCGGCAGCAGGAAGACATGAGCATGCGTGACCAGCCGGTGGTCGCCCGGCATCAGCGTCACTCGATATCCGCCTGGCGTCACCGCCACGCTTTTCGAAGGGATCATTTGGCAATCGCCATTATGACTGTTGCCGTTGCAACAATAGGGGTCATAACTCCACCCCGAGGGTGCGTCGTGAGCCATCGCCAACGACGCATACGCAATCATCACACACGTCAGAATGCTGCGCATGGGCATCTTCTCCGTCGATGAATGCGCCGCCGATGATCCAACGGTTCTTATTTTATTCCGGCGGCCTGCAAAATAACTGTAAGCGAGTCGTCGTAGTTCAAGGTCTGCTGAATTAGCAGATCGGGCATAAGGCAGAGATAATGCACAGCCTTCTCGGCAGCTTTTAGGCACGCGACAGCAGATCGGCGATGCGGCCGCGATCGGCAGCTTCGGCAAAACCGCCGGAAATCGTCAGCGGAGCGCCGAAGATCTCGACGAGCCCGTTGCCGAGGATGAGACCTTCGCCGTCCCGGCATGTGAGAATGGGGGTTGCCGTCGTCTCGCTGTAGCGCAACAGCGCGGAGAGATAGCCGGGATCGTCGTTCAGATGCGGGAAGAATTCGAAGGGTAGGAGATCAAGAGCCGCGCCATCCTGCACCGCATCAGGCGAACCGCCGGAAAAGAGCGCGTCGACGGCGATTGTCGGCGTCATCAAAATCGCCCCGGCGCTGGTTCCGACGAGAATGCCGTCGTCCAATGCCCATGAGCGCAGCTTGTCCAGCATGCCGTTTCTGCGCAACCGTCTCAGAAAATCGCCGCTGCATAATTCTTAAATCGGAACCGATTTAAGGATAAAATTATGCAGCAATTCAAAGTACTACAGCGTCCTTAGCGCGTCTAAAAAGACGCGCGGCGCTGTAGTATGCCCACCGGAAAGATGGATGGCGTCGCAGGAGAACAGCCGGTTGATCTCCTCGTCACCGGAAAGCGCGTCGAGATCGACGAAGAGATCGAGAACAAGCCCGTATTTCGCATAGTAACGCTGTTTCTCATCGAAAAACGCGCGCTGCGGGTCCGGACCGGATGCAATATAGCCGATGCGGTTTCCGCGCGCGAGGACGAGCGCGGCAAGCTGGCGGTCCATCGGCGCGTTTTCGGCGATGACCTGATCGCTGTAGAGTGCGGTGATCATTCCATTGCTCCTTTGGCCGCGTCAGCGATTGAGCGTGTGGTCCTACAATCTCCTCTTCCCTCCCCGCCAAAATTTCCGCAATGTCACGAGTCGGAGGAAGATAGGGGAACTCGATGTATGAATATGCCATAGCATGGGAATGGCTCGCCTTCGCGGCGCGCTGGTTCCATGTCATTACCGCGATCGCCTGGATCGGATCGTCCTTTTATTTCATCGCGCTCGATCTCGGACTGGTGAAACGCCCGCATCTGCCACCCGGCGCCTATGGCGAGGAATGGCAGGTCCATGGCGGCGGCTTCTATCATATCCAGAAATATCTGGTGGCGCCCGCCCAGATGCCGGAGCACCTGACCTGGTTCAAATACGAGAGCTATTTCACCTGGATATCCGGCTTCCTGATGCTGTGCATCGTCTATTACGGCGGCGCCGACCTCTTCCTGATCGATCGCCACGTGCTGGATATCAGTCCGACCGTCGCGATCCTGATCTCGCTAGGGTCGCTTGCCCTCGGCTGGCTCGTCTACGATCTGCTCTGCAAGTCGCCGCTCGGGCGGAACACCTGGGGGCTGATGGCGGTGCTCTATGTCGTGCTCGTCTTAATGGCCTGGGGCTATACGCAGCTCTTCACCGGCCGCGCCGCATTCCTGCATCTCGGCGCCTTCACCGCGACGATCATGTCGGCCAACGTCTTCATGATCATCATTCCGAACCAGAAGATCGTCGTCGCCGACCTTATCGCCGGACGGGTTCCAGATCCCAAATATGGGCAGGTCGCCAAGCAGCGTTCGCTACACAATAACTACCTGACGCTGCCCGTCATCTTCTTCATGCTGTCGAACCATTATCCGCTGTCCTTCGGTACGCAGTTCAACTGGGTGATCGCGGCTCTGGTCTTCCTGATGGGCGTCACCATCCGCCACTGGTTCAACACCACGCATGCCAGGAAGGGCCGGCCGACCTGGACCTGGATCGTCACCATCATTCTCTTCATTCTGATCATGTGGCTTTCGACCGTGCCGAAGCTGCTCACCGGCGAAACCGATGCGGCGGCGGTCGCGCCCGCCTTCCAGCAATTCGCCGGCGATCCGCATTTCCCCGCCGTCAAGCAACTGGTCTCGACGCGCTGTTCCATGTGCCACGCGGCCGAGCCGGTCTATGAGGGTATCGTGCGGCCGCCCAATGGCGTGATGCTCGAAAACGACGCGGAAATCGCCGCCCATGCCCGCGAGATCTATATACAGGCGGGCCGCAGCCATGCCATGCCGCCCGGCAACATCACCGACATCACGCCGGACGAACGCAAGCTGCTGGTCGCCTGGTTCGAGAGCGCAGTCGAAGGCAAGAAACAATGACGACGACACTCCTGCGCGGCCGCCTGCTTTCCTTTCACCGCGCGCCGCTAAGCCTCGCCGACAGCCAAAGCTATCTTTACGAAGAGGATGGCGGCCTGCTGGTCGAAGATGGGCTGATCACGGCAATCGGCCTCTATGCGGACGTCAAGGCAAAAGCAGCGGAAGACACGGTCGAGATCGACCACCGCCCGCATCTTATCATGCCGGGCTTCATCGACATGCACCTGCATTTTCCACAGATGCAGGTGATTGCCTCCTACGCCGCCAACCTGCTCGAATGGCTGAATACCTATACCTTTCCCGAGGAATGCCGTTTCGTCGAAAGCGCGCATGCAGACAGGATCGCCACGCATTTCTACGACGAGTTGATCCGCCACGGCACGACGACGGCGGTCGCCTATTGCTCCGTGCACAAGACCTCGGCCGACGCCTTCTTCGCCGAGGCGATGAGGCGCAATATGCGCATGGTCGGCGGCAAGGTGATGATGGACCGCAATGCCCCGCAGGGCCTGCTCGACACACCCGAGATGGGCTATGACGAGACCCGCCAGGTGATATCGGACTGGCACGGCAAGGGCCGCAACCACGTCGCCATCACCCCGCGCTTCGCCATCACCTCGACACCGGCGCAGATGGAAGCGACATCAGCCCTTGCCCGCGAATTTCCCGACCTGCACATCCAGACGCATCTTTCGGAAAATCACGACGAAATCAGATTTACCTGCGAGCTCTATCCCGACGCGATCGACTATACCGACATCTATGCCCGATACGGCCTGCTCGGGCGAAAAAGCCTCTTCGGCCATTGCATACACCTGTCCGAGCGCGAGGCCGACGCGATGAGCGAGGCGGGCGCCGTCGCCGTCCACTGCCCGACCTCGAACCTCTTCCTCGGCTCAGGCCTGTTTCCGCTGAAGGCACTGGCGCGGCGGGAAAAGCCGGTCCGGATCGGCGTGGCGACCGATATCGGTGGCGGTTCCAGCTATTCGATGCTGCGGACGATGGACGAAGCCTACAAGATCCAGCAGTTGCTCGGCGAACGGCTGAATCCGCTGGAAAGCTATTACCTGATGACGCGTGGCAATGCCGAGGCCCTGTCGCTGGCGGACCGGATCGGCACGCTGGAACCCGGCACCGAGGCCGATCTCGTCGTTCTCGATGCAACGGCGACACCCGCCATGGCGCTGAAGATGGAAGTGGTGAAGACGCTGCCCGAGGAACTCTTCCTGCTGCAGACGATGGGCGACGACCGGGCGATCGCCGAGACCTATGTGGCAGGTGTTGCGTTGAAGGCGGGGCTTTGCTGACACGCCCTGTTACTCTCGAATTTGGACCGTGAAAAGCAGCACGGCACGGCCAATTTCCCGTAACGTTCCCGCGAAATTCATGTTATGGCCCGATAGTCGCATTCAGATGTGAAGGTTCAATTCATGGCCGCTCCGCTCACCATCGCCGACCTGAAAAAGCTTGCACAGCGCCGTGTGCCGAAGATGTTTTTCGACTATGCGGATTCAGGCGCCTGGACGGAATCGACCTATGCAGCCAACGAGAGCGATTTCAGCCAGATCAAGCTGCGCCAGCGAGTGATGGTCGATATGACCAACCGCACGCTGGAAACGACGATGATCGGCCAGAAAGTGTCGATGCCCGTGGCGCTGGCGCCAACCGGCCTGACCGGCATGCAGCATGCAGATGGCGAGATGCTGGCGGCACGCGCCGCCGAGGAGTTCGGCGTTCCCTTCACGCTTTCGACGATGAGCATCTGCTCGATCGAGGACGTGGCGTCAGCGACGACGCGCCCCTTCTGGTTCCAGCTCTACGTGATGAGGGACAAGGATTTCGTCCTCAACCTCATCAACCGCGCCAAGGCGGCCGGATGCTCGGCGCTGGTGCTGACCGCTGATCTGCAGATCCTCGGCCAGCGGCACAAGGACCTGCGCAACGGCCTGTCGGCGCCGCCGAAATTCACCCCGAAACATGTCTGGCAGATGGCGACCCGGCCCTTCTGGTGCCTGGACATGCTACAGACCAAGCGCCGCACCTTCGGCAATATCGTTGGCCATGCGAAGAATGTCTCCAGTATCGCCTCGCTCTCCGCATGGACGCACGAGCAGTTCGACCCGCGGCTGTCCTGGGCGGATGTCGCCTGGATCAAGGAACAATGGGGTGGCCCGCTGATCATCAAGGGCATACTCGATCCGGAGGATGCGAGGGCGGCCGTCGACACCGGCGCCGATGCGATCGTCGTCTCCAATCATGGCGGGCGTCAGCTTGACGGCGCCCCCTCATCGATCAGCATGCTGCCGAAGATCGTCGACGCCGTCGGCGACCGTATCGAGGTCCATCTCGACGGCGGCATCCGCTCCGGCCAGGACGTGCTGAAGGCCGTGGCGCTCGGCGCCAAGGGTACCTATATCGGCCGCCCCTTCCTCTACGGCCTCGGCGCCATGGGCAAGGAAGGCGTATCGCTGGCGCTCGGCATCATCCGCAAAGAGATGGACATCACCATGGCGCTCTGCGGCAAACGCGACATCAACGACGTGAATTCGTCGATCATCGACGGGCGGCAGTGACCTGCCGCCAGCGACGGACGCAGCAACGGCTCCCTAAATATCTCGATACTGGACGCTGCCCTCGGTCTTTCTAACTGCGCGTTAAGACTAGGTTGTATTTTTAGCGCCGCATCTTGAAAGCACAAAAGCGGTGCTTTATGTTTTGCCTATGGCTACCACAGGCAAGACAACGCATCCATCGCTGCTGCGCTACACGCTGGCGCCTGACGACTATGCCCGGCAGGCGCTGGACGACACCATTGCCGCCTATCTCAGGATGATCGAAATCCTGACCAGCCGCGTCGCCGACAAGGCGGGCGCCAATCTCGTCGTGCTGCATGACCTTGCCTATGAAACTGTCCGCGAGCAGACGGGCCTGCCGGCAAGGCTGGTCACGCTCGGCCTTCGCGATTTCGCCGCCAATCGCGGCGCGACCGCCGATCCGCCGCATCTGCCGCTCGACGATAAGCTCTTCGCCATCAAAGGCCCCTCGGACCTGACGATCGCCACGGTGCACGGACGCGTTGCCGTGCCCTTCGATGTCGCGGGTTATTCACGGGGATGGGAGAGTATTTTTCCGGCCTACCTCGTTGCAGGCCAGGATCGCTACGAGATTCACATCGGCGTTACGCCGAATTCCGCTCGGATGGAGGAAAACATGACGAACGAAGGCATTCTCTCACGTATGGGCCGTCTGATCGCGGGCATCGCGAATGCGGCGGTCGACAAGGCGGAAGGCGTCAACAAGATCGCCGTCATCGAACAGGCGATCCGCGAGATCGACGCAGCGGCGGATGAGGCCCGCACCGATCTCGGCAAGGCGCGCGCCGAGGAATATCGCATCCAGAGCCGCAGGGACGAAATCGTCGAAGACCTGAACGCGCTCGACCAGAAGATCCGCCTCGCTGTCTCGTCTCAGCGGGATGACCTGGCAAAGGCCGGCGTTGCCCGCCAGATCGATCTCGAATCCCAGATCGCAGCTCTGGATAAGGCGCTGGCCGATGCCAGGGAACAGCTGGACGAAGGCCAGAAAGCCTTGCAGGCCGTGCTCGCCACGCGCCGCGAGGCGGACGCTCGCCTTGCCGATTTCAAGCGCAGCATTGCCCGGCATCCCGAACAGGCCGCAACCGGTCATAGCCAGTCCGCGCCGGGCGCAGATGCTGCCCGCGCTGCCGCAGCCGTCTCGCGGCTGACCGGAGTTCCCGCTGGCGAGCATGGCCACAGTTCCGAATTGGACGAACTCGACCGACTGCACCGCGAACAGGCAATCGAAGCCCGGCTCGCACGCTTCAAGGCGGATAACCGATAACGCGATGGCACTCCTTTTCTCCCCTGAATGTGCGCCCTTTGCCATCGCCGCAGCGATCCTTGTCGGCCTGACCGCGATCGAGATGCTCGCGATGGTCATGGGTTTTTCGATGACGGAATTTCTGGGAAAGCCGGAGGTTCATGGCCATGACGGCATCCTGGCTTACCTTTCCTGGCTCAATCTCGGCGGTGTTCCCCTGCTGATTCTCATGATGCTGACGCTCGGCTTCTTCGCGATGACGGGCTTTGCGTTGCAAGCCGTCGCCAACGCCTTCTGGGCGCCGCTGCCAAGCTTGATAGCCGTCATACCTTCCGCGCTCGCAACCATCCCCATGGTCAGGGCATCGAGCAGAACCGTGGCGCGGATCGTACCGCACGACGAAACCTATGCGGTCGATCTCGACGCCTTGCTCGGCCGGACAGCCGAGGTCTCGATCGGCCCGCTCGATCAGGGACTGCCGGGCCGCGTCCGCGTCAAGGATCAGCATGGAAACTGGCATGTGCTTCGAGCCCGAGCCGCCAAGGGCGAAGGTCCGCTCGCGATCGGCGCTTCGGTTCTTCTCGTCGATCACAAGGCAAATGTGTTTATCGCCATTCCCGCGCCGGTCGACCCCACCGATGCGGACAATCAATCTTTGAGGGAGCAGCAATGATGTACGACGTTATTCTACCAGCCGGCATTGGGATTGTTCTGATCTTCGGCATCGGTTTTGTCCTCGCCTCTCTTTACACGCGCTCCAGCCGCGATGAGGCCTATGTGCGCACCGGTCTCGGCGGCCAGAAGGTCGTGCTCGACGGCGGTTCGGTCGTCCTGCCGATCTTCCATTCGACTGCCCGGGTTAACCTGAAGACACTGCGGCTCGAGGTTCGCCGCGGCGAAGGCGATGCACTGATCACCAAGGACCGCATGCGCGTCGATATCGGCGCCGAATTCTATGTGCGCGTGAAACCCGATGCCTCCTCGATTGCACTTGCAGCTCAGACACTCGGTAACCGCACCAACGACGCCGAGGCTCTCCGCATCCTGATCGAGGCGAAATTCGTCGACGGCCTTCGCTCGGTGGCCGCGACGATGAACCTCGATGCTTTGCAGGAACAGCGCATGGATTTCGTCAAGGCCGTGCAGGAAGCTGTCGGCGCCGACCTCCAGTCGAACGGCCTCGAACTCGAATCCGTGTCGCTGACACGCCTCGACCAGACCGATATCAAGCATTTCAACGCCAACAACTTCTTCGATGCGCAGGGTCTTGCGGCATTGACCCGCATCACCGAGGGACGCAAGAAGGAGCGAAACGAGATCGTTCGCGACACCGAAGTCGCCATCGCCCAGAAGGATCTCGAGGCCCGCCAGCAATCGCTGACCATCGAGCGGACCAAGCGGGAAGCCGAACTCAGCCAGGAACGGGACATCGCCAACAAATCCGCGGCGACACGCGCCGAAACCGCGCAGCAGGAGCAGGCCGCAAAACGCGCCGAGGAGGAAGCCCGCATCGCTTCCGAACAGGCGATCGCCGAACGCGAGGCATCTGCCAAACAGGCCCGCGAAAGCGCCAACATCGACGCCGCCCGCGCCGTCCAGCAACGCGAAACCGAAGCCAAGCGTGACCTCCAGATCGTGGCACAGGAAAGCGCCATCGCCGTTGCCAACAAGAGCCGTGAAGAATCCGAGGCGAAGGCGGCTGCGGAAACGGCCCGCGCGCTGGCAATAGCGGCAGAAGAAAAGGTGGGCACCGCCAAGGCGATCGAGATTGCCGAACGCGAAAAGCAGATTGCCGTCATCGACGCACGCAAGAAGGCCGAGACGGAAGCGACTGCTGTCACCGTCGGCGCCGAGGCCGAAAAACAGGCGGCAAGCGACCAGGCCGAGGCCATCAAGACGCTCGCCACCGCCGAGGCGGATGCGGCGATCATCAAGGCCAAGGGCATTCTCGAAACCGGCAAGGCCGCGGCCGAGAGCGAGGCATTGCTCAACGACGCTCGCAACAAGTTGAGCTCTGCTATCATCGAGTTCGAGATCACCCGCGAACGGATCCGCATCATTCCGCAGGCGCTCGCCGAGGCGGTCAAGCCGATCGAGAAGATCTCCGATATCAGGATATTCGACACCGGCGGCATGCTCGGCCGCGGAAACGGTGCGGCCGGCGGAAATGGCATCGGGCTCGGCGAAGGACTGGCCGGCCAGCTCCTCTCCTACCAGGCGAACAAACCGATCCTCGACAAATTGCTGAAGGAAGCCGGCTTCGAGGGCGACGATGCCATCTCATCCCTTCTTGGAAATCTCGATGGCGCAAAACCGGCAAGACCTGCAACGCCCGCTGCAGCCCCGGCAAAGCCGGCACCAAAGAAGGACTGATCGCCGCGCAAGCGGGTCTGGACCAGAACAGGATGACTTTAGGCCGGTTCGGCCTAAAATCTGAATCCTGTTCTAAATTAAATAGTTAGAGCATGATGTCGCCTGAAAACTGCTCACATTTTTCGGCATCATGCTCTATCTCACCCAACCCGTTGCCAGCGCGCCTGCCCAGTCGGCACGGCCCCTTTCGGCGGCCAGTGCCGACATCGCCATATGGTCATAGGCGACGGTTCGGAACTGCCATGTCCATCCACCCGCCGCCTTTTCCAGAATGGCATAACTCGCCAGCGGATGGCCGGCTTCCACCTTGTGATAATAAGGCAGTTCGTCGTCATAGGCCGGGCAGCCAACGCTGCCTGGATTGACGATCAGGCGACCGTCGGAGAGGCGCACAGCGCGGGGGATGTGGCTGTGGCCACAGAGGATCAGCGGCAGGTCGATGCCTTCGGCCAGCGCCTCGATCGCTTCGATCGGTTTCAGGAAGACGACACCCTCCGGCGAGACCGATTCCAGCCAGTAGCGATTGTCGTCCTTCGGCGTCGCGTGGCAGAGATAGACCTCTTCGCGATAGATGTTATCGAACGGCAGGTTTCGGATCCAACCAAGATGAGACGACGACAATTGACCGTAGGCGGCCGCATCCGAAGCATGCATTGCCGCCGGATCCTGCTCGATCAGATAGCGGTCGTGATTGCCACGGACCGACGTCAGGCTAAGCGGCATCAGCAAGTCTGCCGTCTTGCCGGCCTCGAGCGGGCCGCTGAAGAAATCGCCGAGATTGACGATCTCATTGACCTCCTGCGCACGAATATCCGCAAGCACCGCCTCGAGCGCCAGATGGTTGCCGTGAATGTCGGCAATTGCCGCAAACCGCATTTTTTAACTCCCTCGGTAAGTGGAATAGCCATAGGGCGAAATCAGCAGCGGCACATGGTAATGCGCCGTGACGTCGGCAATACCGAAGCGGATCGGCACGAGATCGAGGAAGGCGGGATGCGGCAACGGCGTGCCGCTGGCCCTCAGATAATCGCCGGCGTGGAAGACCAGTTCATAGGTGCCGGCCCGAAAATTTTCGCCGATGAGGATGGGGCCGCCGTCAACCCGGCCGTCGGAATTGGTCTCCACCGTCTTCAGATGCCTGCGAATCTCGCCGTCAAGCTGGAAAAGATCGATCCTCAAGCCTTCGGCCGGCTTGCCGAGAGCGGTGTCGAGAACATGTGTGGTCAGTCCGGTCATGGGCCTGGCTCTTTGATGATATAAGGGGTTTCGAAGAAGTATTCTTCCAGATTATTGCCCGGCCCGTCACGATCGACGACCAGGAAATCTGAGGCTTGGCCGAGCGCCATCAGCGGATGATGCCAGACGTTGCGGCGATAGTTCACGCCCTGGTCGCCGCGCGCCAGAAACACCTGCGGCCTGCCCGGGCGGCCGTTATCATCCTCGGAGACGACGACGAGAAAAGGACGGCCCGAGACCGGCGAAAAACTCTGACTGCCGAACGGATGGCGCTCCATCATGGTGACTTCATAGGGGAAGTTGCGCGGCTGGCCGCGAAAGAGGTTGATGATGACGCGCGCACCCTCGCCCGTCGCCTCGGTGGCGGCGAGCGCATGGAAACGCTCCGTCGTGCCGCCATTGATGAGCCGCATCGAGGCGGGATCGGCTTCGATCACCTCGCCGAAGGGAGCAAAGGCGGATCTCGTAAGCGGACGGATGTCGAGATGTGGGGGCAATCGCTCACTCACCTTCGGCATGCCAGTGACGGATGGCATCGATCGCGGAAAGAAGCTCCGGCAGCGTGCGATACGTCGCCTCCCAGATGTCGGAAGGATCGAGGTCGAAGACGCCGTCGAGGATACGGTTGCCCGTGCCGCAGATTTTCGTCCACGGCAGATCGGGATGCTCGGTCGCAAATTCCGGATGAGTCACCAGCAAGCGGGATGCCGCGGCACCGATGGTGAAGTGGCAAAAGGTGACCGCCTTGAAAGTGAGCTTGTCCCCGGCGAACGCCGCCCCATCCATTCCGCCGACGAAAGACAGCGCTTCGGATGCCGCCTCATACATCTCATTGAGATAGTCGATCGCGCGCCGCTCGTTCATTCAGCCTCCGGCAGCATCGTCGTCAGGCGCAGCAGCGCGATCCGCTCGACTTGCGCCGTCGCGGTCGCAAATTCTTCGTCCCTGCCATTGCCGATCCGTGTTTCGAAGGCCGACAGGATATCGTCCTTGCCGAGCCCCTTGACGGCGATGATGAAGGGAAAGCCGAATTTTTCGACATAGGCCGAATTGAGTTTGGTGAAGCGGGCATGTTCGGCCGGGCTCAAGCGGTCGAGACCGGCGCCGGACTGCTCCTTCCGGCTGTCTTCGGTGAGTTCGCCTGCTATCGCGAGGCGCCCGGCAAGGTCAGGATGGGCGCTGAGCACGCCGAGGCGCTCCTGCGGGCTTGCCGCCCGGAAGACAGCGGAAAGGGCAGCATGAACGCCGGCCGCCGTCAGCGGCTCCGTCACGTGGCCGGCGTCATAGGCGCGCTCGGCGATGAAAGGCGAATGTTCAAAGACGCCGCCGAAGCGGGAAACGAAATCCTCGCGCAACATCATCAGAGCGCTTCCGGCTGATGATGCTTGTGCCAGTGCTCGGCGATCTCGATGCGGCGCGGAATCCAGACCTTGTCATGCTTCAGCACATATTCGATAAAGCGCTTCAGCGCTGCCGCCCGGCCGGGACGTCCGACGAGGCGGCAATGCAATCCAACCGACATCATCTTCGGGCTGCCCGCCTTGCCTTCCTCATAAAGCGTGTCGAAGGCGTCCTTCAGATAGGTGAAGAACTGATCGCCGGCATTGAAGCCCTGCGGCGTTGCAAAACGCATGTCGTTGGTTTCGAGCGTATAGGGGATGATCAGGAAGGGTTTCCCGTCGACGCCCTTCACCCAATAGGGCAGATCATCGGCGTAGGAATCGGAGGAATAGAGGAAACCGCCCTCCTCCTGCACCAGCCGAAGCGTATTGTCGGAAGGCTTGCCCTGATAGAGGCCATAGGGCCGCTCGCCGGTAAGCTCGGTGTGCAGGCGCACGGCTTCGAGGATATGCTTGCGCTCCAGATCTTCAGGAAAATCCTTATATTCCAGCCAGCGGTAGCCGTGGCTGGCGATCTCCCAGCCGGCCTCCTTCATCGCAGCGACGGCCTCGGGGTTGCGGGCCATCGCCAGCGTCACGCCGTAGACGGTCGCCTGCACCTTGAGATCGGTGAACATCCGCCAGAGCCGCCAGAAGCCGGCACGCGAACCATACTCATAGATCGATTCCATGTTGAGGTTGCGCTGCCCTGGCCAGGCGGCCGCACCGACGATCTCCGACAGCAGGTTTTCGGAAGCCGGATCTCCGTCGAGGATCGAGCTTTCGCCGCCCTCCTCGTAGTTGATGACGAACTGCACGGCGATGCGTGCCTCGTCCGGCCATTTCGGATCGGGCGTCAGACGCCCGTAACCGACGAGATTGCGCGGATAAGTCTCGGATACCATCAAATCACCTTCTGAAAAGACGGGGAACGGTAGCATCCGCAGCCGGAATGTCGAGACGGAAACTGCTCCGCCGGATTTTGCCTTTACGACACAAGCCTTTAGCTCATCAGCAGATTCAAGCGATTTTGCGCGCGCTGACCTTGCCCATCGGATGCAGCGAATGAACGCGGAAAGGACCGCCAGTGCCCTCTTCGATCATCAGGGCAACGTTGGAAACCATTACAGGTTCGCAGAGGACAGGCTCGAAGATCGTCCGCAACACCGGTTCGATGCGCGGCATGTCAATCGCGTTGACGGGGCCTGTCACAGGCATATGGAAGCGGAACTCCTCCATCACATAGGGATTGCCCCAGCGATGCAGATTGGAAAATTGCGTCGCCGACAGCCCGTCCGGATCACTGCGTTCGATCTCGGCCTCGCTGAGCGGTGCGCGAAAACGATCGAATTCCTGCACAATCGCCGAGGCGAGATACTGGATCTGCTCGCAGGGAGTGCTCGGCAGCAGGCTGTAGAAATTGCCGAGCCGGGCGACTTCGATACGCGGAATCTGAAAGGGAACGAAGGTTCCGGAAAAACGCATCAGATCGCGCAGGAGTTGCGATTCGGGCATGTCGTGGGACAGATGAAAGGGCGCCTTCAAAACACCGTGAAAGCCGTAGCGCCGTGGCACGGCGGTATGGAAGGCGATCTCGTGAATACCGAGGCCACGAACTGCCGGAGGCTCCATCATATCGCCCGAAAACACGTTTCGGCCAAGCCAATTGGCGGCCACGAGCGACAACGGGTCGCTCGCCGGAGGCGTGAAGCAAATGGCATAGCGCATGCAATTTCCTCCATCAAGGAAGTGAGCGCCGTTCAGATCCGACGCTGTCGATGCGCAAGCAGATAGGTGATTTGCATGACAGAATAACGAAGCAGAGCAGCGGCTAATTCACGTTTAACGTGAAGCCACCGCGATGTGGCTCGAAATCGCGAAGCTTTGCGGCAGCGAAAATTCGTGAGGTTCATCGCCTGCGATACATATCGCCGCCTCGGCCAGCCGGTGCGCGAGGCCGAAACTGACCTTGAAGCCGCCGGTCAGCGCGATCAGGCGCGGATGGTCAGGGTGGCAGCCCACCATCGGATCGCGGTCGATCGCCTTCGGGCGAAGCCCCGCCCAGCGCTCGACGACCGGCGCGGAACGAAGCGCCGGCACGATCGCACGCGCCGCGTCGATCAGTGCGTCGAGCTGGGCATCGGTGGAAGTAGGATCCTCGAAACGGTTCTCACTGGTGCTGCCGATCGCGGCATGTCCGCCCTCATGGGCCACGACATAAAGCCCATCGAGGAAGATGGTCGGCAAGGCAGGATCGATATCGGCCTTGAGCAGCGCCGCCTGCCCCTTCACAGCTTGGCCGAGTGGCTGTTTCAGCCCCGGCGTCAGGCCTTCGAGCAGTGGAAAGGACTGGTGGCCGGCGGCGATGATGCAGCGCCCGAAGGCAACGGTCTCGCCGCCGACCTCGGCAATGCCGCGTTCGGGATCGAGGCCGGTGACCCCGGCATGCTCCATGATCCTGACATGCCTTGCCCGCCGCAGGAAGGCTATGAGCACCGCGATCAACGCGCGGGGCGCCACGCGGGCGGCGAGCGTGTCGTGCACGAAGCCGCTCTCGCCGGCGGACGCCTCGATCCAGCCGTCGACCGGCGGCCTGTCGAGCACATGCCAGTGGAAACGGCGGTCGCTTGACCGCCAATGGTGTTCGGCGTCCTTGGAGTGACCGAGCGCTATTTTATTGAGATGCGGCTTCGGTAGCGGGATCAGCCGCCCGGACCTGTTATAGCAGGCTGAAAGTCCGGTTTCGGCTTCGAGCCCTGCGATCTCGGCTTCGAGCGAGACCAGCGCATCGAACTGGAACTGCTTCTTCTCCGACCAGCGATCCGGCATGTGCGGCATCAGCGCCCCGAGCAGGCCGCCGCTCGCACCTCCGCCTAGGCTGCCGGCGTCCGCGACAAAGGTACGGATACCACGGCGTTCGGCATGGACGGCCACCCAGAGACCCATGATGCCGCCGCCGACGATCAGCAATTCGCAGGACGATTGACCTGAGACCGGCGCAGGACTATCGGCTTTTTCCATGACAGACGTGAACCCCGATCAGATTGGCGCAGGCGCGCCGCAGCCGCTCGAATGGCGCGACGGCGATATGCCCTATTCCACCGCCTTTGGCGATCATTTTTATTGCCAGACCGACGGGCGGCTGGAATGCGGCCACGTTTTCCTCGCCGGCAACGGCCTGCCGGAACGATGGAGCGGGCGGAAGCACTTCCTGATCGGCGAACTCGGCTTCGGCACCGGCCTGAACTTCACCGAAACCTGGCGGCAATGGAAGCTCCACCGTGCAGACGGCCAGCACCTGCATTTCACCTCCTTCGAACTCCACCCGATGCGCGGCGAAGAAATCGGCCGGGCGCTGTCGCACTGGCCGGAGATCGATGCCGAACGTCAGGTGCTGACCGCGGCTTGGCCGGAAATACCGGCCGGTATCGTGCGACTCGATCTCGATGCCCAGACGACGCTCAGCGTCGTATGCGGCCATGCATTGGAGGGCGTGGCGGCAGCCACGCCCGGCTTCGACGCCTGGTATCTCGACGGCTTCGCCCCCTCGCGCAACAGCGATATGTGGTCGGAGCAACTGATGCGGCTCGTCTGCGAGAAAAGCGCAGCCGGTGGCACCTTCGCCACCTATGCGGCGGCCGGCTTCGTGCGCCGCAATCTCATCGCCGCGGGCTTCGCCGTCGAGCGCCGCAAGGGCTTTGCCGGCAAGCGCGAAATGCTCTGCGGCGTAAAAATATTAGGCGCTGAAGAGCTACCCACCAACCATCGCCGTTCATAAAAATTATCCGGAGGTCAGTAGCTGGTGCGCTCCGGCTGCTGCTCGCTCGTTCCGAGCCACTGGCGGATTTTTTCCTCGAGCAGTTCGGGACTGATCGGCTTCGACATGTAGTCGTCCATGCCGGCATCGAGGCAGAGTTCGCGGTCGCTTTCGAGCGCATGGGCGGTGACGCCGATGATCGGCACCCGGTGCCCCTGCCCCTTTTCGCGTTCGCGGATCGTCTGGGTGGCTTGATGGCCGTTCATGACGGGCATCGAGACGTCCATCATGATGATGCGCGGCGTATGCCGCTCCCAGGCGGCGACCGCCTCCTCGCCATTGTCGACGACGAGGAAGGAAAGACCTGTGCCTTGCAGGATCTGGGTGAAGACGATCTGGTTGACCTCGTTGTCCTCGGCAACGAGCACGTCGACGAATTCCGCGGCCCGTTTCTGCGGCATAGGCGCTGGCGCCGGCACAGCCGCTTCCGTCTGCAGCCGGGCAATGTCGGCCTCGGAAGCCTGCTTGACGCGGCTGGCGCGCACCACTTCGACGACGGTGTTGCGCAGCACGTTGGCGCGCGCCGGCTTCATCAGATGCGCGTGGCCGTTCAGCGCCGCGAATTCCTTTTCGGTGCCCGAAATATCCATCGACGTCAGGAAGATGATCGGCAGTTCGACGAAGCGGGGATCGGCGCGCAGCCGGCGCGCGACATCGGCGCCGTTCATATCCGGCATGTGATAGTCGAGCACGACGGCATCGACGGTGACGCCGAGATTGGCCGCCGCCTCCAGGATCGCAAGCCCGGTGCCGCCGCTCTCGGCGGCCACGCCGTCGAAGCCCCAGAGAGACAGCTGCTCGGTGAGGATTCGCCGGTTTACTTCATTGTCGTCGACGACGAGGATGCGCGCACCCTGCACGTTGATCGGCAACGGCTTCGGCTCAAGGCGGGCGGCCGCCACCGGAAACGGCAGGTTGATGGTGAAGACGGAGCCCTTGCCCCATTCGCTTTCGACGTTGAGATAACCGCCGAAAAGGTCGACGAGCCCGGCGGTGATCGCAAGACCGAGGCCGGTTCCTTCATGCCGCCGGGTCGACGAGGCGTCCACCTGCGAGAATTTATCAAAGACCGATTCGAGCTTCTCCGACGGAATGCCGATCCCGGTATCCTCGATGCGGATGCACGCCATGATCTCGCCGCCGGCCGCCGGCTGGAAGCCGACATCGACGAAGACATGGCCGCGCTCGGTGAACTTGACGGCGTTACCGACAAGATTGGTAACGATCTGGCGGAAACGCCCGGCGTCGCCGATCACGGCGGCGGGCAGGTCAGGCGCGGCCCGCACCAGGAGTTCGATGTTCTTCTCGGCGGCGTGCGAGGACAAGAGTGTCGCCACGTCCTCCACCGCTTCGGTGATATCGAAGGCGGCCTTGCGCAGTTTCATCTGCCCGGCGTCGATCTTGGAGAAGTCGAGGATATCGTTGATGATCGTCAGCAGCGCGTTACCCGACTTGACGATGATATCGACGAAGGTCTTCTGGCGGGTATCGAGATTGGTCTTGGCGAGCAGCTCCGCCATGCCGAGCACGCCGTTCATCGGTGTGCGGATCTCATGGCTCATATTGGCAAGGAATTCGGATTTGGCGCGATCGGCGGCTTCGGCGCGCGAGAGCAGTTGGCGTAGCTCCTCTTCGCGGCCCTTGAGCTCGGTGACGTCGGTGAAGAGCGCCACCCAGTGTTGCCCCTTGCTGACCGTCGCGTCCATGTTCACCCAGCGCTCGCCGCCGACATGGAAGGCCGTGGAGATCGGCAACCTGGCCGCGATATTGTCGCGCCAACCTTGCAGAATCTCGGCCGCGTCCTCGTGGAAGTCGCCGCGCGCCGCGCAGAAATCGAACATGCCGAGCCAACCCTGCCCGGTCTCGATATAGGTGGCGGGAATCTCCAGGATATGAGCCAACGCCTCATTGGACATCTTGATAATGCCGTCCTGAACGATGGCTAGGCCCTGCGGCATGGCATGCGTCGCGTCGCGCAACAACTCGCCGAGATGTTCCAGCGCGGCACGGGCCTCGTGGACTTCATTTTCCCGCTCACGCACGGCCGTAATGTCGGCATAGGTCAGCAGGATCCGGTCGTTCGAGATACGGCGGCTATCGAAGATGACGGATTTGCCGCCCGCCCAGCCGAGCTCGATCGGCTCGGGCTCCTCGGTCTCGAACAGGTGCTTGCGGAAATCGTAGATCTCCTCGGGCGTCTGCGTGCCGTCGTAGCGACCGAGCTCATAATTGCGGCGGATGACGTCGATGAAGGGCCGGCCATCGAAAGGATCGTCGAGTGGCAGCTCCCAGATGCCGTAGAACTCGTCGTTGATGTAGAGGATCCGGTGGTCGTTATCGAGGATCAGCACGCCGACCGGCAACGAGCGCAGGATATTCTCGATATCCCGGTGCAGCACCTCTTTGTGTTTCTGCGCCTCGATCAGCGCCTTCTCTCGTTCCTTGAGTGGCGAGATGTCCGAAAAGGAGCCGACGACATAGGGCCGACCATCCGCTGTCACGACGCGATTGACGCGCGAGAGGACGGAATAGATATGACCGTCCTTGCTCGGCAACAGGCTTTCGATCTCCTTCGACTTGCCACCTTGCAACGCCAGCAGGTTTTCCTGGTAGATCGCCTCGCCCCCGTCAGGACCGAACATTTCGTGTTCGGTCATCCCAAGGACCCGAGAACGGCTATGACCGCTGAAGGTCTCGTAATATTGATTGGCGTAGACGAGGCGATGCTTCTCGTCGCGAACGAAGGCTGCAACCGGGAGGTCCTCCAGGATGGTCCGCAGCAGATCGAGCTCATTGACGCTCTCGTGCCAGGCCGTGTCGCCGACAGCCGCAGGCTTTGCGCCGTTGCGATAGGCGGCGTTGACGACCAGCGGCCGGCCATCTTCGGCAAAGATGCCGATCGGCTGGTCGAGCTGTTCCAGCGCCTCGCGCACGCGGGCGAAATCGGCGGCGGCGCTATCGTCCGCGGCCCGGCGCGGCGCCGCTCGCACTTCGAAAATGCCGAGCACGTAAGCCCGGTCCGGCGACGGCGAGAAGCTTTCGATCTGGATGCGCTCATGGTCGACCCCCGCCGCATCGAAGCAGATGGCGTTTTCCTCGGTGCCGAACACCAGTGCGCGGCGTTCCTTGTCCTCGCGCTCCTCTTCCTCGGGACGGTCGAGAAGCTCGCGGCTGCGCCTGCCGATGAAATCGGAAATCTCGCGGCCTAGAAAGCGGGCATAGGCCTCGTTGACGGCGATATAACGCAGCTCGCTGTTCTTGACATAGGCCGGGGTATCCAGATCAGCGATCCGGCGGCAAGCCAACTCCAGAAGTTCCCCGGCTGATTTCAAAAAATATCGCTCCCGCAATAAATGAAATATCGACTACAAAAACTATAACGCCAAGGCTTTTAACAAGGTTTTAACCATAAATTTCGACAGCGGAATTTTACGAGCCGGCTCACCAAGCTGAAGACATTTCGGGATTACCAGCCCCGGCTTGCACGAGACTGAAATGTCGCCGGCGATAAATCCTTTCGACGTCGGGGATCCGTTGAAATCATGACGAAAATTTAATGCCGAAACCGCTTGCGCGGCCATTGCGCCGCCGCGATCCGGGCCGAGTCTGCGGCATGGCTTTATGGAAGCCATGCCCATGAAAGGAAATTACCATGTCCGTTCTTCATAAGACCATGGCGACGGGCCTGATTGCGCTGACCTTTGCCGGCGCCTCGCTCGCCACCGCCACCACCGCCGATGCCCGTCCACGCGATGCCTTCTGGGGCGGCCTTGCCGCCGGCGTCGTCGGCGGCGCCCTGCTGTCGGAGGCAGCCCGTCCCGCCTACCCGGCCTATCCCGCCTATCCCGCTTACCGCCCCTACCCCCTTTACCGAACCTATTACCGGCCGGACTATTGCCACTTCGAATGGTTGCACGACGATTGGGGCAATCCCTATCGCGTCAAAGTCTGCCAGCGATAACAGAAACCGCATCCGGTGCCGCCTGCCCCCCGGCGGCGCCGACCCAGTGCCATCAACGACGACCAAATGAAACTGGCGGATTTTCATCCGCCAGTTCAAAGCCGATCAGACCGTATTTTCAACCGTTACGGAGAAAGTTCCTCCAGCACGCGGTCCTTGGTTTCTATCGCAAACAACATCGTGATAATTGCACCGACGATCAGAATGGCTGCGAAGCTCGCAAAGACATACTGGATGCCCATGGAAGACATCACCGTACCGACGAGGATCGGGCCGGCCGATGATCCCAGGCGAAGCCAGGCACTGCCGGTTCCTGTTCCCAATGCCCTGAGGCGCGTCGGGTAGATCTCTGCCGAGTACAGGTAAAGGGAGAATGTGACGGTCTGGACGATCGCATAAGCGAGGCCGGCTAGAACCAAAACCTGGATGGGAGAGGTTGCGCCGAGCCATGCGAGAGCCAGCAGCGGCACGGGAGCGAGAAGCAGCGCCCCCGTGTACCAGCGCTTGCGTCCCACCTTGTCGATGAGCAGCGCGCAGATCACAGCGGCGATTACGCCTCCGACCGATGTCAGGAAACCATAAAAGATGCTGGTTTGAAGCGGCAGGTTGAAGACCTGTCGATACAGGGTCGGCAGCCAAGTGATCGTACCGTTGGCGACCGTATAGGCGGTGAACCACATGGCCCAGATGGAAAGCGTCCGCTTCAAGTAGACGCCCTGGAAAAGCTCGCGCCAGTCCGACTTGCGGTGGACCGGCGCTTGGATGAGCTTCGGTTCGGGCAATTCCTTGCCAGCTGCACGAGCACTTTCTTCCATGCGGGTGACGATAGCGTTTGCTTCGCCATAGCGGCCGTTGGCAGCTAGCCAACGCGGTGATTCCTTCAGGAACCAGCGCAGAGGAACCATGATGATTGCGGGAACGAGACCGACGACGAACATCGCCTTCCAGCCGTAAACCGGTACCATGAAGTAGCCGATCAGCCCGGCGCCGACGAGGCCCAGCAGGAACATGACCTCATAGAGGAGGAAGAACTTGCCGCGCCCCTTCGATCCGATCAACTCGTTGATGTAGGCGCTGGCGACCGGGACCTCGCCGCCGGTGCCGATCCCCTGGACGAAACGGAAGGCCATCATCATGCCGGCCCCGGCAGCAAACAGGCATGCGACATCCATGCTGACGAACAGCAGGATGGTGAACAGAAGAACTTTCAGCCGACCGACCTTCTCGGCGAGCCAGCCAAACAGGATCGCACCGATCAACTGTCCCAAATAACCCATCGACAGGATCATGCCGGTCTGTGAGGGCGTCAGGCCCCACTCGCGTACGAGGACGGGCATGGCATAAGCGATGGCGATGACCGTGTAGCCGTCGAAGAACGTTGCGGCGCCGACGATATTGCGCGCCCAGAATACCTCGCGGGTGATGGGAAGACGCTCCAGACGAGCACTGATTTCGGCCTGAGGATCAGCGGCATTCGCCGTCTCAGCCGGTATAGGCTGCATGACATTCATTGGTTCCTCCTTCTCGCCCCGTGGCCTACCACTCTCCCGGCCAGGGACGCTCCTGCTTGATGGTTGCTACTGCGCGTCAGTTCGTCCTGTCAGGGCAATGGCCTTCAAAGACGCTCAAGTCTGCCTCGGCGGGTTTCCTCCTCCCATCGGAATGCGCCCCTGCGACATGCGCAGGGGCGCAAAAAGGTCACTCGGCAGCCAGGAGCTGGTCAACGCGGCCAATACCGGCGGCGTCGAAGGCAGCAAAGATCTCTGCTTCGGCCTTTTCGCCAAGGTTCTTCAGCGGCTCGCGGATCGTGGCGTGATCAAGGATACCACGGCGGACAAGGCCAAGTTTCAGGGCCACGGTGCCTTCCATGTGAGAGCCGCGGTGATAGACGGCACGCGTCACCGGAAGAAGGCGTTCGAAGATCTTGCGCGCTTCCGGATAGTCCTGCGCCTTGCCGGCTTTGATCAGGTCGATCAGCAGCTCCGGCGCGATATTGCCATAACCGACGAGCAAACCGTCGACATCGAACATAGTTGGCAGCAGCCATTCATCGTGGCAGCTCAGCACCTGCAGCTTTGGATTGGCTTTCTTCAGCTCCGGAATTTCGACATACCAGCGCTTCATATTGCGCACGCCGTTCTTGGTAGCGACGACGCCTTCCTGTGTGGCAATCGCAAGCTGTGTATCCAGATCGTATGATGCCTTGGTGGCGTCAGGATACTGGAACAGGATGCACTGGAGGCCAGACTCCTGCCAGATTGCCTTGTAGCGATCCTGAGGCGCTCCCTTCTGAAAGCCGAAACGCAGCCAGCCGTGGTTCGGATAGACGAGCGCACCGGTGGCCCCAGCGGCCTTGCATTTCTTGGCCTCTTCAGCGGCGACCCTCGTGCCTTCACCGGTAATCCCGGCAATGATCGGAACGGCACCGTCGACCGCTTCAACATAAGTGCGGATGAGAGCAAGGCGCTCCTCTTCCGTGAGGAAAGTACCCTCGCCGGCATGGCCGAGGATGACGAGGCTTTTGACGCCTTCCATCGAGACCAGCCATTTGGCGAGTTTGGCGTTGGCTTTGTGATCAACTTCACCGTCGCGGGTGAAAGCGGTAACGGGGGCCGGGCTCAGCCCGCGCATATCCATCGGTTGCATATTGGTCTCCTCCTTCGTGCAATCGCGGTTCACTCGCAATCGATATAGGATCGTTTACGGGAACGTTCCCACTATCGTTCTCGAATTCTCTGGAGTCAATATCTTTTTTGAGGCATGCTGGAGAGCGGCGGCTCAATGCCGACTCGAATGGAAAAGGCTCAATGAATTCAAAGACGGATGAAGTTCCGGGGCAGACCCGCGTCACCATTCACGGCGTCGCTGCCGCAGCCGGTGTCTCCAAGTCCACCGTGTCCCGCATTCTCGACGAAAGGCTTCCGCGATCCGACAGCGAGACCGCGCGTCGCGTGCGCAAGGTTGCCGAAGAGCTGGGATACGTTCGGGACGTTTCCGCAGCGAGCCTTAGGCGCGGCAACACAATGACAATCGGGGTGATCGTGCCCAGGCTGACGGATACGGTCATGGCCATGCTTTACGAAGCACTGGCCAAGGCCTGCAGCCGTAGTGGCCGCTTCGCGATTGTCGCAACGACCGACGACAAGCCAAAGGCAGACCGGCTTGCGGCCGAGTCTCTGCTTAAGCGCGGTGTCGATGGACTGATTCTTTCGACGGCGCGGGAAGACGATGACTTTCCGGACGAGCTGGCAAAACGCGGTATTCCTTATGTCCTGGCACTCCGGACGGATGGCCACAGCCTCTCGTCGGTCGGCGATGACAGGCTCGGTGGTTACCTCGCGGCCCGCCACCTCCTCGATCTCGGCCATCGCAAAATTGGTGTCATTGCCGGTCCATCCTATGCCTCCAGTTCGCGAGGCCGCGTGGAGGGTTTCCGCCACGCCCTGGAAGAGGCTGGATTGAATGCAGATCCCTCATACCTCATTCCCTCGACATTCGGCATCGAGTCCGGTGCGGTAGCCGTCGAAACACTAATGCACCTTAGTCCGCGCCCAACCGCTGTTTTCGCGGTCAACGACAATACCGCCATCGGCGCCTTGTCGGGACTGACGAAACTTGGCCTTTCCGTGCCGCAGGACATCTCGATCGTAGGCTATAACGACATTCCGATTGTCAGCCACCTCCCCACGCCGCTGACGACGTTGCGGGTGCCGTTTGAGCAAATTGCATCAAACGCCCTTGATCTTCTTGCCGGTGACAACAGTCCTGCCGACGAGCGTATTCGGATCTCGGCCCCAACCCTCATTCCAAGGAAATCGACGGCACCGATACGCTAAAGCTCGCGCCACACGCACCCTCACTATTTGCACGCGATTGCTCGAGTGGATGCGATCACTCTATTCTCCGATAGCAAATCGCCAGATGTTTCGCAGACCATGCTGCCCTTATGCGGCCGGCATGCGGCGGTGGCATAAGAGGAAGGACCAGCATGCCTGAACCGCTCAAAAACTTGCTGCATGAAACATTGGTCGGCGATATGGGCGATCGCATTGCCGGCAACGCGCCGACTTTCGATAAAAATCGCTTCGTGACGCTGGCGACCGAGGGCCTCACCGCGCTGGAACTGATGGAGCGCTCGACCCTGATCCGCGACGCGTTGTTTGCAACACTCCCCGGCGATTTCCGAGAGGCCGCGGCCATTCTGACGGCAAGCCTGCCCACTGTCGGCAGGCCGGGGCTCTCCGGCTGGATGCTGCTGCCGGTCAATCAGTTCATCGCCGCACGCGGCCTTGATCATTTCGATGTCGGCCTCGGTCTCCTGAAGGCGCTGACGCCGCATTTCACCGCCGAATTCGGCATCCGCCCCTTTATCCACCGCGACCAGCAGCGCGCGCTGGCCATCATTTCCGGCTGGCTCGACGATCCCGACCAGCATGTGCGCCGGCTGGCGAGCGAGGGAACGCGGCCGCGCCTACCCTGGGCGATGCGCCTGCCGCAGCTCGTCAAGGATCCGGCACCGATCCTGCCCATCCTAACCGCGCTGATGGATGATCCGGCGGATTATGTGCGCCGCTCCGTGGCCAACAGCCTGAACGACGTCGCCAAGGACCACCCGGATCTGGTCGCCGCCTTCATCGCCGGTCATATCGACGGCGCTTCATCCGAACGCCGCTGGCTGCTGAAACATGCCTCGCGTACGCTTCTGAAGAAAGGCCACGCGCAGGCGCTCGCCAATTTCGGCTTCGCCGCCACCGCTTCGCTCGAATGCGAACTGCGGCTCAGAAATGCTGAGGTGATGTTCGGCGAAGGGCTGGATTTCGAAATCCGGGTGACAAACGCCGGCGAGCGAGCGCAGTCACTGATGATCGACTACGCCGTTCACCATGTGAAGAGCGACGGTTCGCTCTCACCCAAGGTCTTCAAGTGCAAGGCGATAATGCTCGCTCCGGGGCAAAGCCATACAATTGAGCGTCGCCACGCCATGCGGCCGATCACCACGCGGCGCTATTATCCAGGCGAACATCGTATCGCCATCCTCGTCAACGGCGCGGAGACCGCATCGCAAAGCTTCGTCCTCGTCATGCCCTCACCTGACCAAGGCTGAGGCTTTCTTGTGCACCGCACTTGACTTTCCACGCGAACTAGCCCAAATGCGGGTCAGCTTTCACCCTTCCGGCCGCCGCGTGAGCGTGCCCCTGCTGAAAAATGCAGATGCAGGAAGAAGGGACAAAAGCGCATTTCGATAGAGCGCCGCACTCCCATGAGCGGCCAGAAGCGCTGGAAAGCTTTTTCCAACTCACAAGTTCCCACTTCACGCGGGGTTCTTGACGCCAGAATGAAACCGGATCGCATGGTGCGTTCCGGCGATAGTCGTTGTGGCGCCCCGAAAGGTTTTGCCTTGACTAATTTTGAATCGCTTGGTGTCTCCAAGCCGATCGTCGCTACTTTGTTCCAGCTCGGCATCGAAACGCCGACGCCGATCCAGGAACATTCAATTCCTCTCCTCCTCGAAGGCCGCGACCTGATCGGCCTTGCCCAGACCGGCACCGGCAAGACGGCCGCTTTCGGCCTGCCGCTGATCGAAAAGCTGCTCGCCGACGAACGGCGTCCCGACAACCGCACGACGCGGACGCTGATCCTTGCGCCGACCCGCGAACTGGTGAACCAGATCGCCGAGAGCCTGAAGAAGTTCATCCGCAAGTCGTCGCTGCGCATCAATGTCGTCGTCGGCGGGGTCTCGATCAACAAGCAGCAGCTTCAGCTTGAAAAGGGCACCGACATTCTCGTCGCCACGCCGGGCCGCCTGCTCGACCTTATCAATCGCCGCGCGATCACGCTGACTGCGGTTCGCTATCTCGTGCTCGACGAAGCCGACCAGATGCTCGACCTCGGCTTCGTCCACGATCTGCGCAAGATCGCCAAGATGGTGCCGAAAAAGCGTCAGACCATGCTGTTCTCGGCCACCATGCCGAAGGCAATCGCCGATCTTGCCGGCGAATATCTCGTCGATCCCGTCAAGGTCGAAGTCACGCCCCCCGGCAAGGCTGCCGATAAGGTCGAACAGTACGTCCATTTTGTCGGCGGCAAGAACGACAAGACGGAACTGCTCCGCAAGTCGCTGACCGAAAATCCTGATGGCCGCGCGATGGTCTTCCTGCGCACCAAGCACGGTGCGGAGAAGCTGATGAAGCATCTCGAGAATATCGGCTATTCCGTCGCCTCGATCCACGGCAACAAGAGCCAGGGCCAGCGCGAACGGGCGCTGAAGGCCTTCCGCGACGGCAGCATCAAGACGCTGATTGCCACAGACGTCGCCGCCCGCGGCATCGACATCCCCGCTGTCAGCCACGTCTACAACTACGACCTGCCTGAGGTGCCTGACGCCTATGTCCACCGCATCGGCCGCACGGCGCGCGCCGGCCGCGACGGTATCGCCATCGCTTTCTGCGCTCCTGACGAAGCCAAGCTACTGCGTGATATCGAGCGCCTGATGGGCATCGACATCACTGTCGCAAGCGGCGAAGCGCCGGCAAATATCGGCGGCGGACCCCGCCGTGCCAACGGCAATGGTAACAACCGTAATCGCAATGGCGGCCAGGGTCGCGAAGGCCAGGGTCGTGGCGAAGGCCGTGGCGACCAGAACCGTTCGGAGCATCGCGGCAGCCGTCAGGAACGCCGCCCGCGCCGCGAAGGTGAAGGCAGCGAAGTCCGCGCCGGCGGCGAGGAGCGTCGTCCGCGTCCGGAGCGCCCGACCAGCCGCAACGAGGACTTCCGCGGTCAGCGCCGCGGTGAAGCGACCCCGGATCTCGGCCCTGACAACGATCTGGCCTCGACCTCCGACTTCCGTGCCTCTGCAAAGCCACAGCGTCCGGCTCATCACGGCGCCCATGCCAATGGTGAGCCGAGCGGTCATCACCGCGGCAACAGCCGCCATGCACACGGCCGCCCGGCCCGCAAGCATGGCGAGGACCGCGGCCCGCAGCAGGCCCAGGCCGGCGAACCGCGCCGCGACGGCAACGGCGGCAACCGCCGCGGTGGCTCCGGCTCCCGCAACGGCGGCGGCCAGCGGCGCGAACGCGCCTGATCGTCGAACAATTGAAAAGCAAAACGGCCGGGAGCTACCTCCCGGCACCTAATCTGACTCTGGAATACTTACTGTCGCAAAGGTCGGCCGCAGAATTCCGGCTTTGCGGCAATTTTTGCTTTCAGCGCCAGTTATCTTGCCGGTGCTGTCTAGGAAGGGACTAAAAAGGCTGTTCCAGTTGCAGATATGCAAACCCGGTCTGCGATCAGACCCGGACACGGAATAAGCTCGGAAGGGTTAAGCGCCCTGTTGGTGCAAGCCGTTTGCTCGCCTCAGTTCCACATCCACGCGTCCATGTAGACCTGAATGTAAACTGTCGTATTTCAACGAATTTCGAGCTGATCGAGCGCGATGCAGACAGTTCGAACGACAACTATCATGTGGGAAGGCCGAAAAGCGGGAAGCGCAGTTCCACGCGAGCTCCGCCTTCGCAACGGTTGCTGATAGCCACCGTTCCGCCCTGGGCTTCTACAAGGGTTCTCACTACTGCAAGGCCGAGCCCGGCCCCACCAGTTTTGCGGGCGCGTGACGGTTCTGAGCGGACAAACGGTTCCATAAGAAGATCGATTTCGCCCTCGGCAATACCGGGACCCATATCTTCGACCAAGATGATCGCCATACTGTCGCGCTTATTCAGAGTGACATATGCGATCTGACCGTACTTCACGGCGTTATCGACGAGGTTCGCAAGGATTCGCCTGACTGCGAGTCGATCGGCTATAACGAGTATCTCTCGATCATGCGGCGGGGATTTCAGAATTACATTCCAGCCCGACGCATCCAGATCGACGGTCTCCTGCTCGACTAAAGCTACGAGATCCAAAAGCTCTTCATCGAGTGCGCCAACGCCTGCCCGGGCCGTCAGCAGAGCAGTGTCCAGAAGGTCGATCATATCGGCGATATCGTGGATCGCCTTCTCCCGCTCGGTCGGGTCGGATATGTAATCGATCCGCAAGCGTAGGCGCGTTGCAAAGGAGCGGACGTCATGCTGGACGCCACTGATGAGCGCAAATCGACTGCCAATCATCGATTGAAGGCGGTTCTGCAACCGCTCGAATGCCTTCACGAGCGCGACAGTCTCCGGTGTCCGGGAAGAGATGTTGGTCAGTTGTACTAGCTCCCCGGAGGGATCCATCCTGTCAACCGCGGCTGCAAGCTTGGTCAGCGGCCGTATCTCCCGGTGGAGGAGTATAAAGGCAACCAGCGCAAAAAGCGTCCCCACCAGACCGGCGCCCAAGCCGGCCGGGAGACCGAACAGTGTCACGATGAATGGCGTCTTTGTTTGCAGACGCGCGATGACGCCATCATTCAGCCGCACCCGAAACTCGGTCGGGTTTATCGCCCCTCCAAACAGACGTGGCCGTCTGGCCCCGGAATCGGCGGCGTCAAGCCTGCGGATCGAGATCAGCCTGCCTCCCAGGGCGTTGCGATAGTGCGAAAATTCCGGCAGATGCTCCAGGTGCTCACGCGTGTTCGGTTCTACCGACACATCGCGGTTTGGCTCCATCTCTACGATCAGAACCGATGAACTGACAGCCATCACGAGTTTTTCGCGCTCTTGCGGTTCAGCGTCCGACAAGACATCCGCTATCATAAGTATCTGGGTAGCGGACGGATAGGTGGAAATGCGGCTGAGACCGTTCGACCAATAGTAAAGGGCGACGAGCGCAATCCAGGCGCTCAAAAGGAATGTCACGCCGATGCCGAGAATCCGCGTGGATAGCCCGAGCCGAAACATCACGATACCTGACGCACGGGCACCGTCAGCAGGTAGCCGCCGTTGCGCACTGTGCTGATAAGCGTGTTGCCGGGGCTCAGGCTCTCCAGCTTCTTGCGTAACCGCGACACCAGAATATCGACTGTCCTGTCGAGTGGATCGGCGGTGCGGCCATGTGTCCAGTCGAGAATCTGATCGCGAGATAGGACGCGGCGTGGGCGCAGCACAAAACAGGTCAGAAGGTCGAACTCGGCACTGGTCAGCGTCGCCGGCGCGCCATCCTCATCTGTCAGCTGACGGGCATCGAGATCGATGACGAAGCGATCGAAGCTGTATCGTCGGCTCGCGGCCTGGAACGGCTGCGACTGCGTACGGCGAAGAAGGGCGCGCACACGCGCAAGGAGTTCGCGGGGTCCGAAAGGTTTTGAAACATAGTCGTCGGCGCCGACCTCCAGCCCCACAACCCTATCCATCTCGTCGTTCTTGGCCGTCAACATCAGAATGGGGAAAGCGCCTTCCGACCGCATGCGTCGGCAAATCGAAAGCCCGTCCTCTCCCGGCAGCATCAGGTCGAGAATGATCAGATCCGGTCGGACCTTGCGCAGGACGTCGTCCAACTCCATCCCATTTTCGGCCGTCCGGACGTCGAAGCCTTCGCGCGACAGCAGGGCTGCAACGAGTCTTCCGATCTCGGGGTCATCATCCACGACGAGGATAGTACGTGCCATTTCTTCCATGGCCGGAAATTGGACCGAAAACCGAGTGCGATCAAGAATGCCGAAGCCATTGCTACAATTCTCTACATGCAGGCAACAAAACCGAACATCTCGACACAGGCTGTTTATTGGCATGATACCGAAGGCGTCGAATCTTGTCTGTATGTCGAAAGCGCCCAGCTTTCGGCACTCCTGCAAAGTCTTATGACAGAGAGGATAAGATCTTGATGAAGTACATCACGGCCGCTGTTCTGGCCGGCACATTTGCACTGACTGTCGCTGCAGACGCCAACGCACGGAGCCGCGACCGTTCCGTGAGTGGCACGAATGGAACAGCCTCGATGCACGCAAGTGGCGGCTGTTCGGGCGGCTCCTGCTCGCGCAATGTGACCCGCACCGGTCCCTATGGCAAGACCTATTCCCGATCGAGAACGGCAACCTGCGATCAGACATCTGGCTCCTGCAGCGGTTCGGCGACAACGACAGGCCCAAACGGCAGCACCGTCACCCGTCAGGGGAGCGTCAACTGGTAGTCGACCATAGCCAGTCCGCACCTTGATGAGCCGGCGGCGCCAAAACCCCAGGAAGCCGCCGGCTTGCATTTTCAATCCATCTCGCATGCTGATGAGGAACGGCCATGTCGCCTTTGGATTCCGTAGTTTCGATACGGCTCGGCGTTCTCACTGTTGCGGCGTCTTTCATGCTGCTCGAATATCTGATCGGCAGGCTCGCGCATCACGACCTCCACGACATGCGGGAAACGGCCGCGACATTCGGCGTTGCTGCTGGTCATTCCCTCATCCGCGGATTAGAAGCGGCGATCATCGCTCTTCCCTTCATGTTGGCTTACGAGCACCGCGTCTTTAATATCGACGCAGCAACGGTAAACGGAGCGGTCCTTCTCTTCCTGGCGGTCGATTTCGTCTACTATTGGCATCATCGCGCCTCCCATCATATCCGCTGGCTTTGGGCCACCCATTCGGTTCACCATTCACCGAGACGCATGAACTTGACCGCGGCACTGCGCCTCGGCTGGACCGCCAATATCTCGGGACATTTCCTGTTCTACCTGCCGCTGGCCTTTCTGGGCTTTCACCCGTTCGCCATCGTCGCGGCGCTCGCAGCAAACCTCACCTATCAGTTTTTCCTTCATACCGAACTCTCACCCCGTTTCGGGCCGCTCGAATGGATACTCAACACGCCGACGCATCATCGGGTTCACCATGCCTCGGAAGCCGAGTGCCTCGACAAGAACTTCGGCGGCACGCTGATCCTGTTCGACCGGTTGTTCGGCACCTTTGCGGAAGCGCCGGAGGGCAAGCCGCTGACCTACGGTCTTCGCGGCGGCTCGCAGTCGCACCATCCGCTGCGCATCGTGTTTTCCGAATGGAGCGCAATGATTCGAGAGGTGCGCGGGGCCTCTAAATTCGGGCAGAAATTCACCATTCTCTTCGGCCCCGTCACACGCCGAAAGGCGGCGACGACCCGACCTCGCTCGCCCGAGAACGGGCGAACCATCGAAGCTCCCAGCGAAGGCTGATGCTTCCCATCAGATAGACGAAGAAAAGGCAACGTGAATGAAAGGAAACGATATGAACGTCATCAATCGCCTGATTCCGCCCCCTTGGCTGAGCATCGCTATTGTCGCCGCCGCCTGCGCAGCACCTGCCGCCGCCATGGCTCAAAGCCAGATGACGCCGGAAATGCGGGCCCAAGCAATGAAAGTCGTCCAAGCTTGCAAGGCTGATCTAAAGCAATATTGCCAGGGCGTTCAGCCCGGCGGCGGACGGATTGCCGCCTGCCTCCAGGCAAATAGGGCGAACCTGACGCCGACGTGCCAGGCCACGCTCGCCGAAGTTCTTCCGAAGTGATGGCATGGATCAGAAAATAACAGATGCGCGCGCTCGGCCGAGGCGAACCGCCAAGAGCAAGGACACCGGCAGACATGCCGGTGTCCCGGCGGACGGCGGCGCTTTCATCGATGCCAAAGCTATCGGCTCCCGGCCGCCTTCGCGCCCCGGCGGGCGGTTCAGACGTGCCGGCGCCGCTGCAATTGCGCTAGCCGCCATTTGCGCCGTCTGGTTGGGCAACCGCTATCTCATGTCGCATGCCGTAGAGCAATTTACCGCAGAGCCTGTCGACTTGACCATTGTATTGACCGGCCCCGCCACGCTGGACGCAACGCGCATAAGCCTGGTCAGCTCGAGGCTGCAGGGGGTAATTGCGAAGATGCGCGTCGATCGCAACGACCGGGTCGAGCAGGGCGAGATCATTGCCGAGATCATCACCGATGATCTGAAGAGTGAGCTTGGCGCATCGCAGGCCTCGGTCGAAGCCGCCCACAAGGCAGTCGATCTGGCGATCGCCGACCGTAAGCACGCCGAAGCGGCACTCGCAAATGCCCGGCAGAATTTCGATCGCAAAAAGATGCTGCTCGAAAAAACCATCGCAAGTCAGGAATCCTACGATGCGGCGGTGGCGACGCTCCGGCAGGCTGAAGCCGACTTCGATCGATCAAAGGCGGCGATCGAGCAGGCCAGGGCTCTGGAGGCCTCAGCCGCTGCGACCGCCGAGGTTCAGCGGGTTAAACTCGAAGAAGGAACCATTCACGCGCCGTTTGACGGCGTCGTTATCTCGCGCGATCACTACGTCGGCGACACGATCACCCCGGGCTCGGAGATCGTCCAGCTCGTTGATACGGCTTCGATCATCCTGTCGGCACGTTTCGACGAGAGTTCGATCTCTCGCCTTTCGCCAGGCCAGAAGGCCGTCATTCGGTTCAATGGCGGCGGCAGGGGAGCATCTATAATGGCGACGGTTCATCGCATTGGCAGGCAAGTCGACACGGAAACGCGTGAATTTTCCGTCGATCTGCGCCCGGACACACTGCCGCCGAACTGGGCTCTTGGTCAGCGCGGGATGACGACGATCGAAATCGGCACCAGGAAAGGTGTGCTTGCCGTGCCGGCCGCCGCGATCGAACGGCGACAGGGGAAACCGGGCGTCTGGATCGTTGATAGCGGTCGGGCTTACTGGATCGCGGTAACGCTCGGAGACGCCGGTGGACTGTTCGTGGAAGTAGTAAAGGGGCTGCAACCGGGCGATGTCATCCTGAGCGAGCCGCGCGATGTCTATTTCGGCATGAAGATTGCCGAAGGTGGGGCCAGACGATGAATCTCGCCTTCAAGGACGTCAAATACAATTTCCTGCGTTTTCTGCTGACCATGGCCGGCGTCGGGTTCCTCATCACGGCATCGACCGGAATGGTTGGTCTTTACCGCGGCATTGTGGAAGACGCGCTTCTCGTCGTGGAGAAGATCGGTGCGGATCTCTGGGTGGTACAAGGGGGCAGAGCCGGCCCATTTTCCGAAAGTTCCGCCGTTTCGTCAGACATGGACCACCGCGTCGAGGGTATTGCCGGTGTTTCTTCCGTCCGCCGCTTTGTCCAGATCAGTCAGCAGTTCGACTTTGAAGGGCGCGATCTGCGCGCCTCCATCACCGGTCTCGATTTTCCAAAAGATCGAGGCGAGTGGGTTCAACTGCAGCGGGGGCGCTACCTTGCCGCCGGTCATTTCGAAGCGATCGCGGACGAAAGCATCGGGCTTGCGCTTGGAGATCGGGTGCGGCTCGCTCAGGACGACTATCTGATCGTCGGCCTGACGCGCGGCATGGTGGACGCCAGCGGCGATGGACTGATGTTCGTTACCGTCAACGACGCGATGGCGATCGCCCAGCGCCGTACAAGTGAAGAAATCCTGCTTGCGCGCGCCGCTGCGGGCAAAACAGGCGCTGCGGCGGTCTCCGAAAGTTCCGTTCAGCAGGACAGCAAGATCGCCGCCGTGCTTGTCACTCTCGACAAGGGCGCGAACGAGAATCGAGTGCGAACCAACGTCCTGTCCTGGGGAGATGCCAATATTCTCTCCCGCGCCGATCAGCGCGACCTTTTGCTCAATCAACGTCTCTGGCGCCTCAGATTGCAGATCCTAGCATTCACGGGCGTCCTTCTGGTGGTGATGGCGATCGTCATCTCGCTCATCATTTATATGCTGACGATGGAAAAGCTTCACCAGATCGCCATGCTGAAGCTCATCGGCGCGCGAAACAGCGTTATCGTCGCGATGATCGCCCAGCAGTCCTTCCTGATCGGGGCAGGCGCGCTTGTTCTCGGATTGGCGATGTCTAAAGTGATTTTCCCATTCTTTCCGCGAAGAGTTGTCATCGATCCGTGGGATTTTGCCGGGCTTGCGCTCGCGGTGGCGACCGTTTGCGCCCTTGCGAGCCTGCTCGGGATATGCAGAGCACTGAAAATTCGGGCACAGGAGGTGTTGTCGTGACGGCGGAGCCGATCCTTTCGGTACGCGACGCGGCGCGCCATTACCGCAGCGGCGACAGTATCGTCAAGGCGCTTGACGGGGTCTCACTGGATATCGGTGCGGGCGAACTGGTCGCGATCCTCGGGCCGAGCGGATCGGGAAAAAGCACGCTGCTTCTGATTGCCGGGCTCCTGGAACCGCCAAGCGATGGTGAGGTGAGAATTCGTGGCACTCTCGTCTCGAAGGCAGGAGAAGAACTCGATAGGCTGCGCGACTTTCGACGGCGGAATATCGGGTTCGTATTCCAGAAGGCCAATCTCATTCCTTTCCTAACGGCCTCGGAAAACGTTGCGCTGGCAATGGAGATCGATGACGTGCATCCCCGTGATGCCCGCCGCCATGCCGAGTACCTGTTGACCGGGCTAGGGCTCGGACATCGCGTCGGAAACCGTCCCTCACGGCTTTCCGGCGGCGAGCAGCAACGCGTCGCGATTGCTCGTGCCCTGGCCAACGATCCAACTCTCATCCTGGCCGACGAGCCGACCGCAGCACTCGACAGTGTTCGCGGCCGTCAGGTGATCGAACTTTTCCGGCAGATTGCCGACATCAGGGGAGCCGGGATCGTGGTTGTCACCCATGATCCCCGTTCGCTGGATCTTTTTGATCGGACGATCGAGCTGACCGATGGCCGCATCGTCGGCGGACGGCCGAGACCGGACCGTCTTTCGGCCCACTGATCCGGCCAATGCAACAAAAAGCTACAAATCTCTACGCCCGCGCGATGGGTGAGAGATATTCGAAACCTAGCATCATGCCTGGAAGGCTCCGCAGGCGTGGGCCGATTGTTAAAGGATAGGCATATGATCAAGAGATTATTCATCGCGATTGCCCTGGTGATTTCCATGGCGTCGATGGCAGCAGCAGCCACCGTCGCGGTCGCTACGGGCAACGTCAATCTACGGGCCGGCCCGTCAACCGCATACCCAGTTGTCGCCGTTGTTCCGGTCGGCGCACGCATCGTCACCCATGGTTGCCTGTCGGGTTACATATGGTGCGATATCGGTTTCGGCAGCTATCGAGGCTGGGTTTCGGCACGCTATGTCCAGGTGGTTTATAGTGGTGCCCCGGTCGTCCTGTCGCCAGCCGTTGCCGCCGGTGTCGGGGTCGCCGTTGTTGCCTTCAACAAAGCCTACTGGGACAATTATTATGTCGGCTATCCCTGGTATCGCAGTTGGTCGGTTTATGCCGTACCGCCCCGGGCTGCCTATGGCGTTTATCCTCGGGCTCGGGTCGACTCCTATGGCCGGTCGGTCGAATGCGCGGATGGAAGCTGCACCGCGACCCGCGGGGTGACCGGGATCTATGGCGGATCGAGCCAGCAAACCAGGACCTGCGCCGACGGAACATGCACGGCGACCCGCAATACCGTTGGACCTCATGGCGGAACTGCCAGCCGCACGCGGACATGTAGCCGCGCCGACGCCTCGTGCTCGATCACCCGTACTGGTCCTCGCGGTGGTACTGTGAGCGGAACCCGATTCTTCCGCCAGTAAAGGCGCCACACATGTCGCCCCCTCCCTTACTATGGAAGCTGTTCGTGTTAACTTCAATTCTTGCTGGTGCCGGTCCGTTTGGGCTGGCATCTGCCGGTATGCCAGATGGCGAATTCGACGAAGAGCTGGAGTTTTTTTGCACGCCAGGCGACAGTCCGGGAGAGGCCTGTGTGAGCCTCTATGTTGACGAGGATGGATTTGAGATATGCCTTTTCGACCAGACCGCAAAAACCGAGAACTGCATGAGCAGCTATAGTCAACCCGACAATCGCGGCAAGGGATACGATGCCCCAGAAGGTCCTCAGCAGTTCATTTGATCAATTGTAAGCTTTGTCCAAAAAGCTTCAATTCAAGTGACGGGGCTGATTTAGTCTGCCTGCACCAAGCCTCGCGGCTCTCGGACAAACAGGCGACATTCCACCTTCCGGTTAGAGCTGGCAGGTATCTCGCCTCTTTTCGTTGAAGCATGTCGAATTTCGCTTAGCTATCCCATGGCTTCCACCTGCTGCATGACCCTGCGGTTCGTCAGATAGACACCGGCCACGACGACGACCGTGCCGACGATCAATGGCAGGGTCAGCGGTTCCCCGAAGGCGATGAAGGCTTCGAGAGCGACCGCTGGCGGCATCAGGTAGATCAGCGAGGCGGCGCGTGACACCTGACCTCGGCGGATCAGATAGAGCAGCAGTCCGACGCCACCCATCGACAGGCCGAAGACCGACCAGGCCAGCGCGCCATAGGCCTGTGCGGCGCCGTCGAAATGCTGATGCTCGAAGACCAGCGACAGCGGCAGGGTCAGGATCAGCGCGCCGACATATTGCAGGGTCGCGATGGTTCTGAGGTCGCCGGATTGCAGGTGTTTCTTCTGATAGAGCGTGCCGTAGGTGACGGATGCCATGGCGACGAGATTGATCGCCAGCGGCAGGGCGGCCTGCGTGAGATCGGCGGTCGCCGGATCGAGCAGCTTCGGCGAAATGGCGATGGCAATGCCGACGAAGCCGAGGGCAAGGCCGAGTTTCTGAGCCTGCTGCAGCCGCTCGCCGATAAGGAAGGGAGCGGCTATTGCCGTCAACAGCGGCTGCAGCGCCGCGATGATGCCCGATATGCCGGCCGGCACGCCATTGGCGATCGCCCACCAGAGACCGGCGAGATAGAAGCCATGCAGGAAGAAGCCGGAATAGACGGCGCGCAGCGCCGTCGCCCGGCTCGGCCATTGCGCCCGCACCACAAGGCAGAGCGCCAGGAATGCCACCGCCGACAGCGCGTAGCGTATCGAAAGAAAGGTGAAGGGCTCGGAATGCAGCGAGGCGTATTTCGCCACCACCCAGCCCGTGGACCAGAGCAGGACGAAGACGGCGGGGGCAAGGCGATCGAGGGACATGGAGCGGCTCGGGAGAGAAGAGGTGCCGTGCTGATAGCCCCACCCGGCCGTTGCCGTCAAAGGCGAAGCGTTGATGCTTATCTGAAATTTCGCTGATGGCAGCGATCCAGTGGCCGTCGCGCCAGCCGGCGGTTGCCCGCGCATGACCATATTCGACCGCCTACAGCGCCGCGCGTCTTTTCGAGAGGCGCAAAGGACGTTGTAGCACTTTCATTGCGGCATAATTTCACCCTTAAAGCGGAGTCGATTTAAGGGTGAAATTATGCAGCAGACCGAACAAAAAACAATCACATGCTCAGATTTTGCGCAAGCATCGAGATCCACGATCCGCCATGCCGCACCGCATCACTTTAAATGCCCAGATTTTCACCCGTTTCCCGCAGCGCAAAATCTTTTCCTCGAATTGCGCATGGTTCTTGCATTGCCATTTGCGTTGTATTCAAATGAACAAAAAAGGGGAGCCGAGCCTTTGGCATTTGATGAAATGATTACCGGGGACGAAAGTCCTCGCCCGCCTTATGAAAAATACTTCGAGTGGTACAACAGCCAAGACCGGGCGCATCTGATTGCCAAATCCCGCGATGCGGAAAACATCTTCCGGAAGACCGGCATCACCTTCGCGGTCTACGGCCATGCCGACAGTTCCGAAAAACTCATCCCCTTCGACATCATTCCCCGCATCATCTCCGCCCGCGAATGGCGCAAGCTCGCCCAAGGCATCGAGCAGCGGGTGATCGCGCTTAACGCCTTTCTGGACGATATCTACCATAAGCAGGAGATCATCCGCGCCGGCCGCGTTCCGCGCGAGCTGATCGAGAACAACGTCACCTTCATCCCCGAAATGATCGGCTTCCGGCCGCCCGGCGGCGTCTACACCCACATTGTCGGCACCGACATCGTGCGCACCGGCGAGGACCAGTTTTACGTGCTGGAGGATAATGCCCGCACGCCCTCCGGTGTCAGCTACATGCTGGAAAACCGGGAAACCATGATGCAGATGTTCCCTGAGCTCTTTCACGAGAACAAGGTGCAGCGTGTCGAGGATTATCCCTATCTGCTGCGTCAAAGCCTTGCCTCGCTCGCCCCTCCCGGCTGCAAGGGCAAGCCGCGTGTCGCCGTGCTGACGCCTGGCATCTACAATTCCGCCTATTACGAGCATTCCTTCCTCGCCGACATGATGGGCGTCGAACTGGTCGAGGGCGCGGATCTGCGCGTCATCGACGGCAAGGTGAAGATGAGGACGACACGCGGTTACGAAGCGATCGACGTGCTCTACCGCCGCGTCGACGACGACTTCCTGGATCCCCTAACCTTCCGGTCCGATTCCGCGCTCGGCATTCCCGGCATCATGGATGTCTACCGCTCCGGCAACATTACCATCGCCAATGCGCCGGGCACCGGCATTTGCGACGACAAGGCGATCTACTCCTATATGCCCGAGATCGTCGAATTCTATACCGGCCGCAAGGCGCTGCTCGAAAACGTGCCGACCTGGCGCTGTTCGGAAGCCGACAGCCTGAAATATGTGCTGGAACACCTGGAAGAGCTAGTGGTCAAGGAGGTGCACGGCTCCGGCGGCTACGGCATGCTGGTCGGCCCGACGGCGTCGAAGAAGGAGCGCGCCGATTTCGCCGAAAAGCTGAAAGCCAAGCCGAACAATTACATCGCCCAGCCGACGCTGTCGCTCTCCACCGTGCCGATCCTCGTCAACAAGGGCATTGCGCCGCGCCATGTCGACCTTCGCCCCTATGTGCTTGTATCCGACAAGGTACAGATCATTCCGGGCGGGCTCACCCGCGTGGCGCTGAAGCAAGGCTCGCTGGTGGTCAACTCCAGCCAGGGCGGCGGCACCAAAGACACTTGGGTATTGGAGGACTGATGCTCGGAAGAACAGCAAACGGCCTCTACTGGATGTTTCGTTACATCGAGCGCGCCGAAAATATAGCCCGCCTGATCGATGCGGGGTTGCGCATGTCGCTGACCCGCAGCAGCACTGGCGATGACAATTGGGATGGCGTGCTGCAAAGCGCGGGCGTGCGCGAGGCTTATGACGAAGGCCACAATAAGCTGACCAACGCCGACGCGATCGACTATCTCCTGCGCGATCGCACCAATCCGTCGAGCGTCATGTCTTGCATCGATTCCGGCCGCAACAATGCCCGCATGGTGCGCACGGCGCTGACACGTGAGACCTGGGAAGCCACCAACGAATGCTGGATCGACTTGAAGTCGCTGCTCGAAAAACGCGTCAAGGCGGCCGAAATGCCAGAGGTGATCGATGTCATCAAGCGCCGCGCCGGCCTCATCCGCGGCGCCTTCCATGGTTCGACACTGCGCAACGAGCTCTATAATTTTGCCCGCATCGGCACCTTCATCGAGCGGGCGGACAATACCAGCCGCATCCTCGACGTGAAATACTACGTGCTGCTGCCCTCGGTCTCGGCCGTCGGCTCCTCCCTCGACAACGTGCAGTGGGAATCGATCCTGCGCTCGGTCTCCGCCCACCGCGCCTATAGCTGGGCCTATGACGGCGAATACCGGGCGATGAACATCGCCGACTTCCTGACCCTCAATGTCCAGATGCCGCGCTCGCTTGCCTATTGCTACGAGAAGATCGTCAGCAATCTCGGCTATCTCGCCCAGGATTACGAGGAGCGGCTCCCTGCCCACGATACCGCGGATTCTATCCGCACCACGCTGCAGACGAGGGCGATCCGGGATATCATGGATCAGGGCCTGCACGAGTTCCTGGAGGATTTCGTCTCGCGCAACAACAAGCTCGGCGCGGAAATTTCCGATGGCTACCGGTTCTATGTATAAGCGGATAACAACATGAGACTGAAGATCAGCCACCTCACCGAATACCGCTACGACGAACCGGCGCAATTCTCGCTGCAACGGCTGCGGTTGACGCCACCGACGACATCAGCACAGAAAGTGCTCGGCTGGGCCCTGAACGTCGAGGGTGCCACGCCGGAAGTAGAATATGACGACCAGTACGGCAATCACGTCAATCTGGTCTCGCTGGAAGGCGAGCAGGACGTAACGCGCATCCTGGCCGAAGGCGAAGTCGAGACGGAGGACAACAACGGCGTCACCGGCCCGCATACCGGCTTCTGCCCGCTTTGGCTCTTCCTGCGCGACACACCGCTGACCAAGGGCGGCAAGCTGGTGAAGGAACTCATCAAGGGCGTCAGCGGTGACAATGAGCTTGCCCGCATGCATGCGCTGATGGCGGCGATCCATGAGACGGTCGATTATAAGCCCGGCACCAGCAACACCGAGACGACGGCCGAACAGGCGCTGGAGAGGAAGAGCGGCGTCTGCCAGGACCATGCGCACATCTTCATTGCCGCCGCCCGCGCGCTGCAGGTGCCGGCGCGTTACATCTCCGGTTATCTGATGATGGAGGAAAAAATCGAACAGGCCGCGACCCATGCCTGGGCCGAGGCCCATATTCCCGGCCTCGGCTGGGTCGGGTTCGATCCCGCCAACGAGATCTGCCCGGATGCCCGTTACGTCCGTGTCGCCTCCGGCCTCTGCTATCGCGACGCCGCGCCGATTTCAGGCATGCGCATCGGCACGCCGGGCGAAACGCTATCGGTCACGGTGAAGGTCGAGGACGGCGGACAGATGCAAAGCCAGAGCCAAAGCTGAGCCGGGCATACAGACAGCTTTACCGCGCTCTGCGATGAAGCCGATGGAATAGCTGGCCGAACTCGCCGCGAAACAAACATGTTGGACTTGAATATAGAGCCCGGCGGCCCCGAAATTCCGCCTGCTTCCGGTACGCGGCGCACGTTATAATTGCCGCTCGTCAATTTTTCATTGCAGACTAAACTCTATTTTAAGGCCGCAGGCACAAGCTTGTCTGCGGCGACGCCTGCTGTATTTCGGTAAGCGCCGTTTAAGAAGCGGCATGATGCAGGCTTTCATAATGATGTTCAGCTGCCGGCACGGATGAGGCGACGAACGCGCCCTCCGATGAAGGCAGCCTGTTTGCTTCTGGGATTTAACGGGATCGTCCATGCCTCTTCTTATCGTCGACGACAGCGAATCCAGCCTTCTCGCCCTTGAGACCGCCGTCCGTGGTTTTGCCGGCTGTGTGGTCGAAAGCTTCACCAATCCGCTCGAAGCCCTTTCTCGCTGCCAGGCCGTCGATTTCGACGTCGTGCTGGTCGATTATATGATGCCTGAGATGAACGGTATCGAGATGATCCGCAGGCTGCGTCGCCAGCCGGGCTATGAGGATGTGCCCGTCGTGATGATCACCTCGCAGGCGAAGCGGTCGGTTCGGCTGGAAGCGCTGGAGGCCGGCGCCACGGATTTTCTCGCCAAGCCCTTCGACCCGTTGGAACTACAGGCGCGCGTCCTCAACCTGATGGCCCTGCATAAGGCCCAGCTGGCGCTTGCCGACCGGGCGAAATCACTCGACATGGCCTTCCGCCACGCCGCCGAACAGGCCGACATGCGCGAACAGGAGATCATCTGGTGCCTTGCCCAGGCGATGGCCTCGCGTGATGGCAATACCGGCGACCATATCGAGCGCGTCGCCAATATCGCCGAGCTGGTCGCCGAAGGCCTCGGACTCGACCGCATCCAGCGGCGCAATATCTATCTCGCCGCTCCCCTGCACGATATCGGCAAGATCGCCATTCCCGACGCGATCCTGCAGAAGCCGGGCAAGCTCGAGCGGCACGAGATCGAACGCATGCGCGAGCATGTCCCGATCGGTGTCGCCATTCTTGCCAACAGCTCCGCCGAGCTTTCGCGCGTCGCAACCGCCATCATCGCCGGCCATCATGAGAAATGGGACGGAAGCGGCTATCCCAAGGGCTTGTCCGGCGACGCGATCCCGATCGAAGCCCGCATCGTCGCTGTCGCCGACGTCTTCGAAGCGCTCTGCTCCGATCGGCCCTACAAGCAGGCTTGGCCGATCGAACAGGCCTACGAGGAGATCATCGTCTGCAGCGGATCGCATTTCGACCCCGCCTGCGTCGCCGCGTTCCGCCGCAAATGGCCGGCGATCCGCGCACTCTTCGAACATGGCGCCGGGGAAAACCACCACATGGCGGTATTAAACGGCTGATTGCCGTTTGCCTAACGCATGTCGCGCAAAATGTGCGGCGGTTTTGCGATAACGACATGCGTAAAAACAAAGACCTAAAGCGCAAGGAGCGAATCTGAAAGATTGCGACGCGCTTTAGAAATACCCGCGGACAAGAAAAAAGCGGGGTGATGCCCCGCTTTTTCCAATCTTGGATGACCCCACTAAAGCATGTCGCGCAAAAGTATGCAGCGGTTTTGCGACAACGACATGCGTAAAACAAAGACCTAAAGCGCCAGGAGCGAATCTGAAAGATCGCGACGCGCTTTAGTGGCTGTCCTTGCCGACCGCGTTTCCGCGACATCCCTTGAGGAAATCAAGGTCGGCGCCGGTATCAGCCCCTTCGACGTGCTGCTGATGCAGGAAGGCATAGCCGGATGTGGGCAGATCATGGTTCGGCTGCCATTCGGCAAGCCGCCGCGCCATTTCCTCATCGGAAATGTCGAGATGCAGACGACGGTTCGGCACATCAAGCTCGATCATGTCGCCGTTTTTCACGACCGCCAGCGGCCCGCCGACAGCTGCTTCCGGCGATGTGTGCAGCACGACGGTACCGTAGGCCGTTCCGGACATGCGGGCGTCGGAAATGCGCACCATATCGAGGATGCCCTTCTTCAGCACCTTCGGCGGCAGCCCCATATTGCCGACCTCGGCCATCCCGGGATAGCCCTTCGGCCCACAGTTCTTCATGACCATGATGCAGGTTTCGTCGATGTCGAGGTTATCGTCGTTGATCTTGGCCTTGTAGTCGTCGATGTCCTCGAACACGACCGCCCTGCCCCGGTGCACCAGCAGATGCGGCGAAGCCGCCGAAGGCTTCAACACCGCGCCCTTCGGCGCGAGATTGCCGCGCAGCACGACGATGCCGCCCGAAGCTGTCAGCGCCTTTTCGGCGGGCAGGATAACGTCTTCGTTCCAGTTGACGACGTCCTTGACCTCGTCCCAGACGGTTTCGCCGGATACCGTCAGCGCATCCTTGTGCAAGAGGCCCGCCTCGCCGAGGCGCTTCAGCACGACAGGCAGGCCGCCGGCATAGAAGAACTCCTCCATCAGATACTTGCCCGACGGCATCAGGTTGACGATGGTCGGCACGTCACGGCCGCAGCGGTCCCAGTCGTCAAGCGAAAGATCGATGCCGACACGGCCGGCGATGGCGAGCAGGTGGATGACGGCATTGGTCGAACCGCCGATGGCCGCGTTGGTGCGGATGGCATTCTCGAAGGCTTGCTTCGTCATGATCTCGGACGGCTTCAGGTCGTCCTTGACCATCTGCACGATACGCCGGCCGGTCAGCTGCGCCATGACCTTGCGACGGGAATCGACGCCCGGGATCGCGGCGTTGCCGGAGAGCGCCATGCCGAGCGCCTCGGCCATGGAAGCCATCGTGGAGGCGGTGCCCATGGTGTTGCAGGTGCCCGACGAACGGCTCATCGAGGCTTCCGCCTCGAGGAATTCGGCCTGCGTCATCTCGCCGGCCTTCACCATTTCGGAAAATTTCCACAGATGCGTGCCCGAGCCGACGCGCTCACCGCGGAAATAGCCGTTCAGCATAGGGCCGCCTGTGACGACGATCGACGGCAGGTCGCAGGAAGCCGCCCCCATGATAAGCGACGGCGTGGTCTTGTCGCAGCCCACCAGCAGTACGCAGCCATCCATCGGCTGGCCGCGGATCGCCTCTTCTACCGCCAGCGCCGCAAGATTGCGATACATCATCGCGGTCGGGCGGAAGGTGTTTTCGGATGCCGAGAACACCGGCACCTCAAGCGGGAAGCCGCCGGCCTCCCATACGCCCGCCTTCACCTTCTCGGCGAGCTCTCTGAGATGACCGTTGCACGGGGTCATATCCGACCAGGTGTTGAGGATGCCGATCACCGGGCGGCCGTCGAACAGGTCGTGCGGATAACCCTGGTTCTTAAGCCAGCCGCGGTGATAAATCACGTCGCGGCTCGTACCGCCGTACCATTCCTGCGACCTCAGCCTGCGCGGCCATTCCGCTTTCTTTTTCATCGTCTCTATCCTTCAGGATATCGCCGGACCGCCTCGTACGGCGCGGGTTATCGCACTTGTCTCAAGCCAGGGTGTAGGCGGTCTTGACGGTTGTGTAGAATTCGGCGGCGTACTTGCCCTGCTCGCGCGGGCCGTAGGACGAGCCCTTGCGGCCGCCGAACGGCACGTGGAAATCGACGCCTGCCGTCGGCAGGTTGACCATCACCATGCCGGCCTCGGAATTGCGCTTGAAGTGCGTGGCATGCTTCAGGCTGGTCGTGGCGATGCCGGCGGAGAGCCCGAACGGCGTGTCGTTGGCGATGGCAAGCGCCTCGTCGTAATCCTTCGCCCGGATCACCGACACCACAGGCCCGAAGATTTCCTCGCGCGAAATGCGCATCTGGTTGGTCGCTTCGGTAAACAGCGTCGGCTGCAGGTAGAAGCCGGGCGTGTCGCGCGAGATCACCTCGCCGCCGAAGGCGAGCTTGGCGCCTTCCGACTTGCCGATCTCGATATAGTCGGTATCGGTCTTCAACTGCCGCTCATCGACGACGGGGCCGATATGAGTGCCGGCCTTCAGCGCGTTGTCGACGACGAGTGTCTTCAGCTTGTCGGTGAGTGCCGCGACGAACTTGTCGTGAATGCCTTCGGTGACGATCAGTCGCGAGGAGGCGGTGCAGCGCTGGCCGGTCGAGAAGAAGCCGGAATTGGCGGCGGCCTCGACGGCAACGTTGAGATCGGCATCGTCAAGCACGACCATCGGGTTCTTGCCACCCATTTCCAGCTGGAACTTGCGGTTATGCTCGATGGAGGCGGCGGCGACACGTCTGCCGGTGCCGGTGGAACCGGTGAAGGTGATGCCGTGAACGTCGGGGCTTTCGAGCATGGCTTGGCCGACGACCGAGCCTTTACCCATGACGAGGTTCAGCACGCCCTTCGGTAGGCCGGCGCGGTTGAGAATATCGACGATCGCCCAGGAACAGGCGGGCACCAGTTCGGCCGGCTTGAAGACGATGGTGTTGCCGTAGCAGAGCGCCGGCGCGATCTTCCAGGCGGGAATGGCGATCGGAAAATTCCACGGCGTGATGATGCCGATGACGCCGAGCGCCTCGCGGGTGATCTCGACGCCGATATTCGGGCGAACCGACGGAATTACTTCGCCGGCCAGCCGCAGTGCCTCGCCGGCGAAGAATTCGAAAATCTGCGACGCGCGGATCACCTCACCGGTGGCTTCCGGCAGCGTCTTGCCTTCTTCGCGGGCAAGCAGCGCACCAAGCTCATCCTTGCGCGCCATGATCTCGTCGCCTGTCTTCTTCAGGATGACGTGGCGCTCCCAGATGCCGGAGCGCGACCAGGCTGGGAAGGCGGCCTTGGCGGCGGCAATGGCGTTTCTCGTGTCATCAGCGCTGCCGTCGGCATAGAGGCCGACGACCTCATTCGTATCCGACGGGTTGATATTCTTCGTCGCATTCGAGCCGACCCATTCGCCGGCGATCAGATTTTGATAAATGGTCATGGGCTTAACAAGCCTCCTTTACCGTTTACGAGCAAAGAGCCGGCCGCCGAATGCGGCCAGGTCTTGAATCAAAGCTGCCTGACGGCGATCTCTTCCTCGGCGGCCACCTTCAGCGGGTTGCGGAGCGCCAGGCCGAATTCGGCGACTTCGATCTCGAAGACATCGCCCTCTTCGGTCTTGACGCCGTCGGCAAAGGAAAGGGTCGCCGTGCCGAACATATGGACATGCACATCGCCTGGAGCACGGAAGAGGCCATATTTGAAATGGTGATATTCCAGATTGGCGAAGGTGTGCGACATGTTCGCCTCACCTGATAGGAACGGCTTTTCGAAGATCACCTTGTCGCCGCGCTTGATGCGCGAGGTGCCGCGAATATCCTCCGGCGCAGCGCCGACGCGGATTTCCGGACCGAAGCTGGCCGGGCGCAGCTTCGAATGGGCGAGATAGAGATAGTTGATCCGCTCGGTGACGTGATCGGAAAATTCGTTCGACAGCGCAAAACCGATACGGAAGGGCGAGCCGTCCTTGGCGATCACGTAGATGCCGGCCATCTCCGGCTCTTCGCCGCCGTCGAGCGCGAAGGAGGGCGAGATGAGCGGGGCGCCGGGGGCCGCGGCGCCATGGCCGTTGCCCTTGTAGAACCATTCGGGCTGGACGCCCTTTTCGCCGGCCTTCGGCTTGCCGTTCTCAAGGCCCATCTTGAACATCTTCATCGAGTCCGTGAGGGTTTCCTCGGCGGCTTCGGTGGTCTTCTTGTGCATGGAATCGCGCGTTGCCGCCGAGCCCAAATGCGTCAGGCCGGTGCCGGTCAGATGCAGGTGCGCGGCATCTGGATGAGTGATCGGCGGAAGGAAGCGGCCTTCCGCATAGGCCTTTTCAAGATCGACGGCATCGCCGTAGCCATGGGCTTCGATGACCGAGGCAAGAGACTTGCCGCCGTCTGCGGCCTCCATCGCCAGCGCATAGACGCTGACGGCGTTCTTGACCGACCTTGCAGCGCCGCCCTGCTCACGCACGGCGACGATGATCTCTCCGTTTGCACCCTTGATCTGTGAAATAAGCACGTCTTCGATCCTTCTCGTTTCGGCGAAGACAGGAAAAAGCTCCGCCTGTCCGGCTCCATCAGGAGCCGGAATCCATCATTCATAGGACTGCGAATGCCTGGCTGGCGCCTTGAGGCGCTCAGCCCTTGTTCTTGTTGTAAACGTCGAAGAACACTGCGGCGAGAAGCACGAGGCCCTTCACCATCTGCTGGAAGTCGATGCCGAGCCCGACGATCGACATACCGTTATTCATGACGCCCATGATGAACGCGCCGATGACCGCACCGGTGATCTTGCCGACACCGCCGGACGCCGAGGCGCCGCCGATGAAGCAGGCCGCAATGACGTCGAGTTCAAAACCGACGCCGGCCTTCGGCGTTGCCGAGTTCAGACGCAGCGCGATGATCATGCCGGCGAGGCCCGCAAGCACGCCCATATTGACGAAGGTGTAGAAGCTCAGCCGCTCGGTATTGATGCCTGAAAGCTTGGTCGCCTTCGAATTGCCGCCCATGGCATAGATGCGACGGCCGATCGTGGTCCGGCGGGTGATGAAGGCGTAGATCGCAATCAGCACCAGCATGACGACGAGAACGTTCGGCAGGCCCTTATAGGTGGAGAGCAGATAGCCGATCCACAGGATGGCGAGCGAAACGACCAGGTTCTGGACGATGAAGAAGCCCATCGGCTCGACATCGATGCCGTGGTCTTCGTTCACCTTGCGGCGGCGCCAGGCGAGGTAGAAGAGGATGACAGGCAGGATCACGGTCAGGATCAGCGAGGTCGACTGCACGGGTGTGCCGGCAATGTCGATCATGTCGCCCGGCAGGAAGCCGGTGCTGATAACCTGGAACTCCTTCGGGAACGGACCGATATTCTTGCCGTTCAGAACCGTCAGCGTCAGACCGCGGAAAACAAGCATGCCGGCAAGCGTCACGATGAATGACGGGATACGGTGATAGGCGATGAAATAGCCCTGCGCCGCGCCGATGATGCCGCCCACGATCAGGCAGATCAGGCCGGCAAGCCAGAAGTTCATGCCCCATGACACGGTGAAGATCGCCGCGAGCGCGCCGACGAAGGCGACGATCGAGCCCACGGACAGGTCGATATGGCCGGCGACGATGACGAGCAGCATGCCGAGCGCCATGATGACGATGAAGGAATTCTGCAGAACAAGGTTCGTCAGGTTGACCGGCTTGAAGAGAATGCCGCCGGTATAGAACTGGAAGAATACCATGATCGCGACGAGTGCGATGAGCATGCCGTATTCACGAATATTGCCGCGGATATAATCGGCAACGGAAACGACGTTGCTATGCTCGGTTGTCGGGTTGACCGGAGTCATTGTCTCTTCTCCCCTGAGCGCATGATAGCGCGCATGATAGTTTCCTGGCTTGCTTCTCCCTTCGGCAGTTCCGCGACGATGCGTCCTTCGTTCATCACGTAGATGCGGTCACATGTGCCAAGCAGTTCGGGCATTTCCGACGAGATCATCAGAACGCCCTTTCCATCGGCGGCAAGCTGGTTGATGATAGTATAGATTTCGTACTTTGCGCCAACGTCGATGCCGCGGGTCGGCTCGTCGAGGATCAAAATATCGGGATCGGAAAACAGCCACTTCGACAGCACGACCTTCTGTTGGTTGCCGCCCGAAAGATTGACCGTTTCCTGGAAGACGCCAGAGGAGCGGATGCGCAGCTTCGACCGGTAATCGGTCGCGACCTTCATCTCCTTGATGTCGTCGATGACGCTGTTGCTGGAAATCCCATTGAGGTTGGCAAGCGTCGTATTGTGCAGAATGCTGTCGCTGAGCACGAGACCGAGTTGCTTGCGGTCCTCGGTGACATAGGCAAGACCGGCGTCGATCGCCTTGCGCACAGTGCTGACATCGACAGCCTTGCCATTGACGAAGACCTCGCCGCTGACTTTGTGGCCATAGGATTTGCCGAAAACGCTCATGGCGAATTCCGTGCGGCCGGCACCCATGAGACCGGCTATGCCGACGACCTCGCCCTTGCGGACGTTGACGTTGATGTCGTGCAGCACTTGGCGGTCGCGGTGCTGCTGATGATAGGCGTTCCAGTTCTTCACTGCGAAGATCGTCTCACCGATCGGCACGGAGCGCGGCGGATAACGGTCGGCCAGATCTCGACCCACCATGTTCTTGATGATGATGTCTTCGCTGATCTCGTCCGTGTGACAGTCGAGCGTCTTGACGGTCATGCCGTCGCGCAGGACGGTGATCTGGTCGGCGACCTTGCGGATCTCGTTCAGCTTGTGGGAAATGATGATCGAAGTGATGCCCTGGTTGCGGAACTCGATCAGCAGATTGAGCAGCGCGTCCGAGTCCTTTTCATTGAGCGAAGCGGTAGGCTCGTCGAGGATGAGCAGCTTGACGCTCTTCGACAGCGCCTTGGCGATCTCGACGAGCTGCTGCTTGCCGACGCCGATGTCGGTGACCAGCGTGTTCGGAGATTCGCGCAGGCCCACCTTGGTGAGCAGCTTCTTCGTGCGGTTGAACGTCTCTTCCCAGCTGATGACGCCGTTCTTGGCATTCTCGTTGCCGAGGAAGATGTTTTCGCCGATCGACAGCAGCGGCACGAGCGCCAGCTCCTGGTGGATGATGACGATGCCGATTTCTTCGGAGTCCTTCAGGACCTTGAAGTTGCGCGTCTCGCCTTCATAGACGATGTCGCCTTCATAGCTTCCTGTCGGATAGACGCCCGATAGCACTTTCATCAGGGTCGATTTGCCGGCCCCGTTTTCGCCTACCAACGCGTGGATCTCACCCTGGCGAACCTTGAGGTTCACATTCTCCAGCGCCTTGACGCCCGGGAACGTCTTGGTGATGCTCCGCATTTCGAGGATGGTATTGTCCATAGTCAAAGTTCCAGCGCCTCCGGCCGTCGAGCGGCCGGGCGATCATAAAATCGAAGACCGGAACCCGCAAGCGCGAGTTCCGGTCCCTCTCATTACTTCAGCTTGTCTTCGGTGTAGTAACCGCCGTCGACGAGGATCTGCTTGTAGTTGGTCTTGTCGACAGCAACCGGCTTCAGCAGATAGGACGGAACGATCTTGACGCCGTTGTCGTAGGTCTTCGTGTCGTTGACCTCGGGCTCCTTGCCGGACATGACGGCATCGACCATGGCAACAGTGACCTTGGCGAGTTCGCGGGTGTCCTTGAAGACCGTCGAGTACTGTTCGCCAGCAATGATCGACTTGACCGACGGGACTTCGGCGTCCTGACCGGAAACAATCGGAAGCGGCTGGTCCGGAGTGCCGTAGCCGACGCCCTTCAGCGACGAAATGATACCGATCGACAGACCGTCATAGGGAGACAGGACGGCATTGACCTTGGCATCGGTGTAGTTCGCCGAAAGGAGGTTATCCATGCGGGCCTGGGCCGTTGCAGCGTCCCAACGCAGCGTACCGACCTTGTCCATGCCGGTCTGGCCGGACTTCACGACGAGCTTGCCGCTGTCGATGTAGGGCTGCAGGACGGACATTGCGCCGTCATAGAAGAAGAAGGCGTTGTTGTCGTCAGGCGAACCGCCGAACAGTTCGATGTTGAACGGACCTTTGCCATCCTTGAGGCCGAGGGCGTCAACGATGGAGCCAGCCTGCAGAACACCGACCTGGAAGTTGTCGAAGGTGGCGTAGTAGTCGACGTTGGCCGAGTCGCGGATCAGGCGGTCATAGGCGATGACCTTGATGTTGGCGTCATGAGCCTTCTGGAGAACGTCGGAAAGCGTCGTGCCGTCGATCGAAGCGATGACGAGAACCTTGGCACCCTTGGTGACCATGTTTTCGATCTGCGAAAGCTGGTTCGGAATATCGTCGTCAGCATACTGCAGGTCGGTCTTGTAGCCAGCGGCCTCGAGCTGCTTGACGATGTTGTTACCGTCGTCGATCCAGCGAGCCGAAGACTTCGTCGGCATTGCGATACCGACAAGCCCCTTGTCCTGCGCCATTGCCGGCATAACGAACGAAGCGACGCCGAAGGCAGCCGCAGCCATCAATGAGATAATGGATTTCATTTCTCTCTCCCTTGTTAATAGAGCAGCGGACGAAAAATCGCCCGCCCCGAAACTGTGGCAGGTTCCGTATTGGATAGTTACTTCAGATGGTGAGAAACGAAGTAGGTCTCCTCCACGATCTCACACGTGTTGAGTGCCAACCAGCACACGGCGGCAAACTGGTATGGATTCCTATAACTGTCAAATAGAATAAGTGGTAATATGCATAACAATTTTGGTATATCGTTAAAAAGTATTACTTTTGATGGAGCGCAGTGAGGAGGCTGCAACCATGACGATTGTTTCCGAGCCATTTTCGATGGATCACGTCGATATCCACAGTGATAATTTCGGCGATGACAACCTTTTACGTGCAGGACTTAAGCTGAATCACCTGCGCATGATCGTCGCAATCGAAGATAGCGGACAGATTTCCGCCGCAGCCGAGGTTCTGAACATTTCGCAGCCCGCCGCATCGCGGATGTTGTCCGAAATGGAATCGATCACCAAGACGTCGCTCTATGAGCGCGTGGCCCGTGGCGTGGTGCTGACGACCTTCGGCGCAGCTCTTGCCCGCAGGGCTCGGAAGATCCTCCTGGAACTGCGCGAGGCGAGCCGCGAGATCGGTGAATTGAAAAGCGGCAAGGGCGGCTCGGTCTTCATCGGCGCAGTGACGGCGCCGGCCATGAGCCTCGTCGTGCCGGCGATCAACAAGGTACGCAAGGCCTATCCCGGCATCGAGATCAACATCCAGGTGGAGACGAGCAACGTGCTTGCCCGCGAGCTACTCGCCGCCCGCCATGACTTCATCATCGGCCGCATTCCCGATGATCTCAATCCGCGCCTGTTCGAGGTGACGGAGATCGGCATCGAGCGGGCCTGCCTGATCGTGCGCAGCAGCCATCCGCTCATGAAGCAGAAGACGAGCAGCCTTTCCGACGTCAGGGATTACGACTGGGTGTTCCAGCCGCCGGGCACGCTGCTGCGCCGCACGATCGAGGACGTTTTCCTGTCGCGTGGCGTGGCGCTGCCCGAAAACATCGTCAACACCTCCTCGCTGCTTCTGACCTGCGCCATCATCTGCGAAACCGATGCGATTGCTCCCGTCGCCGTCGACGTCGCCCAGTTCCTTGCCAGCCAGGGCTCGAATGCCTCTGATGTGCGCATGCTGCCGATCGATTTCGACATCAACGTCAAGCCCTACAGTATGATCACGGCGAGGGAACGGGCGCTGCCGCCGAGTGCAAGGCTGCTCTACGACATCATCCTCGAGGAGAGCCGCAGGCAGGCCGGCTGACGACACCCGCAAGCCATGCGCCATCTTGCCCGCCTTTAATGTACGCGTCGAAAGGAAGGCGGATGCTGTTCGGACAGTCGGTATTTCAATCAGTCCTCGAGCGGCTGAAGGCGGAGGACGAGACGGCCGAAGATGTCGAGGCGCCGACTGCCCATCGCGTCTCCGGCCTCGGCACCGGGCTTGCTTTCGATGTCATGACCTTCGATGTCATGGAAGGTGTCTCGGCCGCCTCGCAGCGCGTCGGCCAGGCCTATTTCGACAATCTGGATCTCGATCCCGCCGCCGCGATCGCTGAGGAACCGGCGGCTGCGCCTCCACCCGAGCCCGTCATGCCGGACCATCTCGCCCGCATCGCTCCGGAAGAGATCGCTGCGGAACTGGCGATCGCTGCCACCGATACCCAACAGACGCTGAACGAGAAGCGGCGCGCCTTTGCCAAGGCCAATCACCCTGATGGTGTCGCAGAACCTTTCCGCGACAATGCCAACAGGCGCATGATGATCGCCAATCTGCTGATCGACGAGGCGATGCGCCGCCTGCCGCCCAGCTGAGGCTTTCTCGCGAACGCAGGCAACGTTCCAAAGCTCCGGAAGAGCCGCCGTATCCGGCTCGATTCGCGAGCTCTATATGGGCTGTTTTTCCCGCGCATCAACCGGTGCTCATGGTGCTCAGATTGATTCTTTCGCGCTCGGGTAGCAGAGAAATATGCTGCTTTTTGCTACCGGCAATAGCGTATTTCGGGACCCCAGTAGACCATGCCTACTCCCTTTTGAGTAGGCCGTAGCTGTTTGGCGAAATTGAATGCGATACAACCTCTTGTAACATAGGGCGGTGCAAATGTTTTCAGGAGACCGCCGACATGTCATCTACGGAAGATCCGAAGCTGCCACGCAACACTGCGCGCAGACATTTTCTAGGTGTAGCCGCAGCCGCTGGTGCTCGTCTTGCCGGCGTCGCCGCCTTGGCCACAGCCATTTCCATCTCTCCGGCCAACGCGCTGGGGCGGCTTTGGGGACGGGGCGGCTCCGGTGGACACGGAGGCTCTGGCGGGAGCGGTGGCTCAGGCGGAAGTGGCGGTGGCGGCAGCGGGAGCGGGAGCGGCCCAAATTGCTTCCTGCGGGGAACGGCGATCCTCACGGATTGCGGTGAGAAGCCTGTCGAGAATCTCAGCATCGGCGATCGCGTTGCCCTTCCTGACGGCAGCACCCGTCCAATAAAGTGGGTCGGCCGCCAAAGCTTCAAGAAGAGCGGCGCGCGCTGGCACAAGGACGTCGTGCCGATCCGGGTTTCCCGCCACGCACTGGACGGGCACACACCCCATTCGGATCTCTATCTGTCGCCTGGCCATGCGCTGTACCTGAACGGCATTCTGATCCAGGTGAAGGACCTCGTGAACGGCAAGACGATTGCGTCGGTCACTCCCGCCGCCGATGTATCGATCGAGTACTATGCCGTCATGCTCGATACGCACGAAGTTATCCTTGCCGAAGGTGCTGAGACCGAGTCCTTCCATCTGAAGAACAGCAATCACGAGAACTTCTGCAATTTTCCAGAATACGAGCGTCTCTATGGCAAGGAACGCATCGTGATGACATCCTTTGCGCCATTGCTGGGAGGTGGCTGGTCACATTTGAAAGCGCTTCTCCTGCTCGGCGTTTCGCCGCTGGTGCCGATGCACGATCCATTCGGGAATGCCTGCGAAAAGATCGACGCGCAAGCCAAGGAAACGTCACTCTGACAGGACGGGAATGCGCGGGGATCGGGCTGGCTGCACACGAAGCCGTGCGTCGCTCTTGCGATCGTATCAAACAAAGACTTCAAGCGTGGCGCGCATCGGAAGATCGCGGCGCGCTTCGACTATTCGGCCTTGTTCTCTTCGTCAACTGCCGGCTCGTCCCCCGTCTGCGTCATCGGGTGTGACGACTGCCGCCGTCTCCGGCGGATTCGGATCGAGGGCCCAGATCCCCGCACCGCCGGCCAGCATGCCGCCAATCCCCCCCGACGGTGTTGCCCTGCCCTTCGCGACAATGCGACGAAGCGCTGCGGCGAATCGCCCGCTGATTATTCCGCCTGCCCGTCCTTGGAAGGCTTTTCAGCGATCGCCGCAGGCCCTTCTTCTTCCTCGGCGTCAGGCTGCGCGGCCGGCTCGGTGGCCGTCGGCTGCGGCTTGAAGGTCCAGAACAATATATAGAAGGAATAGGCACCCGCCCCGCCCGCGAGCACGCCCCAGAACGGATCGCCGGTGACGAACTCGACCACGGCCCAGCCGAAGCAGACGGCAACGATGGCAACTCGCACCCAGAGGCGCCGGTATGCCGGATGGTTCGGATCGATCAGCTGCATCTTTACCCCGCGGTCGGATATGTCGCACTGCCCTCGGCCTGTGCCGCGCTTGTCTCTAAAGCCTTTCCTGGCCGGATTAAAGTATTCTGTTGGCTCGAACGGTATCGAATGTTCGAAGGGCCGGCTCCGGCACAACGCTTCAATCCGAGCCGGAAATGCTCTGGTTCGAATCTTGCAAATGTGAAAGATCCGCGGGCTTGACGTGGTCCACAGAAGGTGGAATGAAAATTCCAGAAATTCGATAATTCGGTTTATTTGTTCCGAATTCAAGGGAGGTTAAAATGACAGTGAGATTTGGTCTTCTCGGCGCTGGCCGCATTGGCAAAGTTCATGCGAAGGCTGTCAGCGGCGACGCCAATGCAAAGCTCGTTGCGGTCGCAGACGCCTTTCCGCAGGCAGCCGACGCGATCGCCTCCGCCTATGGCTGCGAGGTCCGCACCATCGAGGCGATCGAGGCAGCCAAGGATATCGACGCCGTCGTCATCTGCACGCCGACGGATACCCACGCCGACCTGATCGAGCGCTTCGCCCGCGCCGGCAAGGCGATCTTCTGCGAAAAGCCGATCGACCTCGACGTCGCCCGCGTCAAGGCCTGCATCAAGGTGGTGGAAGAGACCGGCGCCAAGCTGATGGTCGGCTTCAACCGCCGCTTCGACCCGCATTTCATGGCGGTGCGCAAGGTTATCGACGAAGGCAAGATCGGCGATGTCGAGATGGTGACGATCACCTCGCGTGACCCCGGCGCCCCGCCGGTCGATTACATCAAGCGCTCGGGCGGAATCTTCCGCGACATGACGATCCACGATTTCGACATGGCCCGCTTCCTGCTCGGCGAGGAGCCGGTCTCGGTTTTCGCCACCGCCGCCGTGCTCGTCGACAAGGCGATCGGCGAAGCTGGCGATTACGACAGCGTTTCGGTGATCCTGCAGACGAAATCCGGCAAGCAGGCCGTCATCTCCAACTCCCGCCGCGCCACCTATGGCTACGACCAGCGCATCGAGGCACACGGCTCCAAGGGCCTCGTCTCGGCCGAAAACCAGCGCCCGGTCTCCATCGAAGTCGCCAATGGCGACGGCTATACCCGCCCGCCGCTGCACGATTTCTTCATGACCCGTTACACCGAAGCCTATGCCAACGAGATCGCCAGCTTCATTTCGGCGATCGAGAAGGGCTCGAAGATCTCTCCATCAGGCGCCGATGGTCTCGCAGCGCTGGCTCTCGCCGATGCCGCGGTCCAGTCCGTCAAGGAAGGCAAGCTCATCAGGATCGGCTGACGGCCTCTCCCGACCGGAAGCCATGCATGAGATGGCCGGGCGCCCGCCCGGCCATTTCGCGTTTCAGAGATCTTTTGGTGAACGGCGTGCCGCGACGCCCCTCAAAGTCGCATACCGGCTGGCCCGTTGCTGCTGCAATCACCAGACGTCGATTGAAAGAAACCCTCAACCCGATTCCTGAACAGTCGCCGATGCCTGGATTCCCTGAACGCCCGAGAGAACGATATCCTCGTCGATGACAGACAGCGCCCGGTTCAGATGTCCTTCGAAGACGAGGATCTGCTCGTCGGCCACCACCCTGATCTCTGGCATGCCCTCCATGCGCACGATATGCGACTGCCCCAGCCCCTCTTCGATCCCTTGCCGGAGAAGGTCGTAATAACGCGTGCCCGGCCCGGTGATGGCGATCGGCATGCGCTCCGTCAGGCTCAGCATGCGCGACAGCCCGTTGCCGAGCGCCAGCCCCGCCTGGCGAAAGGCGAAGGCAGGGACCCGGTGGCCCTGGCGCGCCTTTGCGGCGATCTTGTCCAGTTCCGCCACCGGCACGAACTTTGCCGGGATTGTATCGAGCGGCACCTCGAAGGCGCTGCGCAGGATCGCGTAGAAACCGGCATAGGCCTCAATGCAGCCACGCGTACCGCAGCGGCAGAGCCCGCCATTGGCCATGTGCAGCATGTGCCCGAAATTGGGCGCAGATATCTCCTGGCCTGTCTGGTTCCCGCGCCTGACGATGCCGAGCCCGACGCTATGGCCGAGCGAAAGGGCGGCGAGCGAGCGGAAATCGGCGCCCTTCACCATCTCCTCACGCGCGCCGAGCGCGGCTGCGACCAGCAGCGTCTCGTTGTCGAGGATCACCTTGGCCTGCCATTCCGGCCGGAGTGCTGATTCGAAATCGATCTGCTCGCTGCCGAAGATCGGCGACCAGACGAGAACCGGTTCGGTGGAATTGACCAGCCCCTTGCTGCTGATCGAGATCAGCAGCACCTTTTCTTGGCTGATTTTCGAGCGATCGAGAATACGCAAAAGCCCGGCCCGCACCGCCGCGACAAAACGGACGGCGCCTGCAGGATCATGTGAACGTTCCTCGCTGAAGCGGTCGATCAGCTTGCCGGCATAATCGACCAGCGAATATTGCACCGCATCCGAGGAGATGATGACGACGATGAGATAGCCGCAATCGCGCCGCTGGCGCAGCAGCACACGCGGCCGGCCGCGGCCGCTTGCCGGCTGCTGTTCCGATTTTTCGATGACCTGGGCTTTTTCCAGCTCAGTGGTGATCGCCGAAATGGTGGCCGATGACAGCCCGGTGGAATCTGATATTTCGGTATGCGCGAGCGCACCGTGGCGACGCAGCACGGACAGCACGAGCACGCTGTTTCTCTGCCGGACCAGCTCCGTGCTCGACTTGGTCAGCATGAATGCCGCCCTCTCCTCCTGCTTGCTCTTCCCATGGTTTCCACTGCATCTCCAGCCGGTGTTTCGCAAGGAAATTAAGCTGGCAGTGCAGTGTTGACAGTTGAAAAAATCTCTGACACTAAATTTCTCGACTGTCGAGAAAAAAATCCGAACCTTTCTCGACAGCTATTCGCGGTGGCCGGAGGAAGCATGGGCTGGGCCGGTCGCAATCCACTCGGGAGGACATTATGAAGTCTATTTTGAAATTGATGGCGGGTGCTGCCATCCTCGTTTCCGTGCATACCGCTGCCATGGCTGCCGATCTCGTCGTCGGTGTTTCCTGGTCGAATTTCCAGGAAGAACGCTGGAAGACGGACGAAGCCGCCATCAAGAAGGCTCTCGAAGCCAAGGGCGCCAAGTATATTTCCGCTGACGCGCAGTCGTCTGCCGCAAAGCAGCTGACCGACGTCGAATCGCTGATCTCGCAGGGCGCCAACGCGCTGATCATCCTCGCCCAGGACTCCGATGCGATCGGCCCGGCCATAGAGAAGGCCGCCGCTGAAGGCATCCCCGTCGTCGGTTATGACCGCCTGATCGAAAACCCGGCTGCCTTCTACATCACCTTCGACAACAAGGAAGTCGGCCGTCTCCAGGCTGAGGGCGTTTTCAAGGCCAAGCCGGAAGGCAATTACGTCTTCATCAAGGGCTCGTCTTCCGATCCGAATGCCGACTTCCTGTTCTCGGGCCAGCAGGAAGTCCTGAAGGCCGCCATCGACGCCGGCAAGATCAAGAATGTCGGCGAAGCCTATACCGACGGCTGGCTGCCGGAGAACGCTCAGCGCAACATGGAGCAGTTCCTGACCGCCAACAACAACAAGGTCGACGCCGTCGTCGCCTCGAATGACGGCACCGCCGGTGGCGCGATCGCTGCTCTCGACGCACAGGGCCTCGCCGGCTCCGTTCCGGTTTCCGGCCAGGACGGTGACAAGGCAGCGCTCAACCGCATCGCTCTCGGCACGCAGACGGTTTCCGTCTGGAAGGACAGCCGCGAACTCGGCCAGCGCGCCGCTGAAATCGCTCTCGACCTCGCCGGCGGCAAGGACATGAGCAAGATCGACGGCGCCCAGGCTTTCAAAGGCGGCCCCAAGGGCGTCGAAATGCAGTCGGTCTTCTTGAAGCCGCTTGCGATCACCAAGGAAAACCTGAACGTCGTCATCGACGCCGGCTGGATCTCCAAGGCGGAAGCGTGCCAGGGCGTCAAGGCCGACAGCGTCGCTGCCTGCAAGTAAGCCAAGGCTTGTAAACTGGAATTGCCGGCGCCGCAGCGGAACACCGTTGCGGCGCCGGATGCGGATGAGAATTCCAACGACGAAGTTTTCTCCGCCTCGCCGCACCATCGCGGGTTTTCATTCCCTGCCGGAAGGGTGTCGCGCCGCCACGCGACCGGCTTCCGGAAGCATTGCGGTGGTAAGTTGAAGAACAGACGCATGACGCCGATGGCAGCCTCTAGCACGCCGGCGCGTCCGTCCAAACAAAATGGGGGAACGGCAAACCCATGGCCGAAATGGTAAAATCCACAACATCAAGCGGACCGCGAGCGGCGGAAGCCAGTCCGGTGACCCGCTTCTTCCGCGCCACAGAGATCGACACGCGTCTGCTCGGCATGATCGGCGCGCTGATCATCATCTGGATCGGTTTCCACATCATCACCGGCGGCCTCTTCCTGACCCCGCGCAATCTCTGGAACCTCTCGGTCCAGACCACCGACATCGCCGTCATGACGACGGGCATGGTGCTGATCATCGTCACCCGCAACATCGACCTGTCGGTCGGTTCCGTGCTCGGCCTCTGCGGCATGATCATGGGCGTGACGCAGGCCAAGATCCTGCCGGAATATATCGGCTTCGACAGCCCCTTCACCTGGGCGATCACGCTGCTGGTCGGATTGGCGGCAGGTTGCCTGATCGGCGCCTTCCAAGGCATCATCATCGCCTTCCTCAACGTTCCCTCCTTCATCGTCACGCTCGGCGGCCTGCTCGTCTGGCGCGGCGCCACCTGGCTGGTCACCAGCGGCCAGACGGTTGCCCCGATGGACCAGACGTTCCGCATCATGGGCGGCGGCGCGGAGGGCTCGATCGGCGCCACCTGGAGCTGGATCGTCGGCACCTGCGCCTGCCTCTTCGTCATTGCCAGCATCGTCGGTTCACGCCGGCAGCGCCGGCGCTTCGGTTTCCCACGCCGGCCGATGTGGGCTGAATATTTCCTCGCCGTCCTGAGCTGCGTGCTCATCCTCGGCGCGGTCTGGATCGCCAACAGCTATTACTGGCCGATCAACATCGCCAAAAAATATGCCGAGACCAACAATATTCCCTGGCCCGAAACCGGCCTGGATATTCCCTACGGCATAGCCGTGCCGGTGCTGATCGCCATCGTCGTCGGCATCATCATGACCTTCATCGCGACAAGGCTGCGCTTCGGCCGCTACGTCTTCGCAATCGGCGGCAACCCCGAAGCGGCCGAGCTCGCCGGTATCAAGACCCGCTGGGTCACCGTGCGCATCTTCGCACTGATGGGGATTTTGGCCGCTATCGCGGCCGCGATTTCCACCGCCCGCCTCAATGCCGCGACGAACTCGCAGGGTACGCTCGACGAGCTCTACACCATCGCCGCCGCCGTCATTGGCGGAACGTCGCTGGCAGGCGGCACCGGCACCATCGCCGGCGCCATGCTCGGCGCGCTCGTCATGCAGTCGCTGCAGTCGGGCATGGTGCTCGCGCATGTCGATACGCCGCTGCAGAGCGTCGTCGTCGGCACCGTCCTTGTCGTGGCGGTCTGGCTCGACACCGTCTACCGCGCCCGTGCCAAGTGAGAGGAGCCCTAGACATGGCTGATCAACGCACTCCCCTCGTGGAATTGAAAAACATCTCGATCTCCTTCGGCGGCATTCACGCCGTGGACAATGCCTCGGTCGATCTCTACCCCGGCGAAGTCGTGGCATTGCTCGGGCATAACGGCGCCGGCAAGTCGACGCTCATCAAGATCCTCTCCGGCGCCTACAAGCGCGATGGCGGCGAGATCCTGATCAACGGCGAACCTGCCGACATCCGCAATCCGCGCGATGCCAAGAAATACGGCATCGAGACGATCTACCAGACGCTCGCCGTCGCCGACAATGTCGACGCCGCCGCCAACCTCTATCTCGGCCGCGAGCTGAAGACCCGTTGGGGCACGCTCGACGACGTCGCGATGGAGGCCTCGGCCCGCGAGGTGATGGGGCGGCTCAACCCTAACTTCAAGCGCTTCAAGGAGCCTGTGAAGGCGCTCTCGGGCGGCCAGCGGCAATCGGTGGCGATCGCGCGTGCGATCCTCTTCAACGCCCGCATCCTGATCATGGACGAGCCGACGGCAGCGCTCGGCCCCCAGGAGACGGCCCAGGTCGGCGAGCTGATCAAGCAGCTGAAGAAGGAAGGCATCGGCATCTTCCTCATCAGCCACGACATCCACGACGTCTTCGACCTCGCCGACCGCGTTTCGGTGATGAAGAACGGCCAGGTCGTCGGCCACGCCCGCACCGAGGACGTGACCAAGGACGAAGTCCTCGGCATGATCATCCTCGGCAAAGTGCCGCCAAAGGCGATCCCCGGCCCCGGCGCCATGCAGATCTGACCGCCGCCAGGCGATAGCCACGCCAATCACACTCCGCCGCCCGCAAGGCCGGCGGAGCTTTTATGCAACGGTCCTCGGGGCTGATGGATAAAAACACCCGCCAAACCGCAAGCACCGGTAATTCTGACAATTTCGCGATTGAAGCCAGCCGCAAGCTAGGCTAAGAACCACCCATCGGACAGGCGATTCAAACCGCCTTAGGCATGCACCCGTAGCTCAGCTGGATAGAGTGTTGGATTCCGATTCCAAAGGTCACAGGTTCGAATCCTGTCGGGTGCGCCAAAAAACACATTGAAAATATTGATTTATTGCCCTTTACTTGCTCTTCCTCCGAGCAGTGACATCGGTAGCACAAAGCGAACCGCGTCGAAAAGAACCCTTGTTTTCACTATCCGCAAATTGCCGCCGAAGCGGACGTTAGCGCAGTGTTAGCGCGAGCCAGCTAGTGTGGTGACGCCATGGGAAACCCGGTTGTCCCTTGAAAACAGGACAAGCAGAATGAAGACCAGCCCTGCCGCGGCTTACGGAGGTTACATGAAACTGGTTCTAGGCAGCGTAATATTGGCGTCTGGGATACTGCTATCCAGCTTGTCAGGATTCGCAGCTTCGGGAGGATGGCATTCGGATGGGCAAGGGACGAGATACTGGCACGTCACTCCACCGCCCGGGCAATGTAATATAAGCCAAGCGAAAAACCGGGCGCTTCGCGCCGGCATCTATCGTAGCGAGATTATACAGCAGGATGACAATGTCATCGTGCTCAGAGGTCTAGATGAATCGGGCGACCGGCGAACGATCGGTTTCGGCAACATCAGGGGATGTCCGGAGTTGGAGGGGTATGAGGATCCTTCGCACTTCTGAGGGCATTCGCATCATCTCGATCGTCAGAACTGAAGTTCGTCGCCGGAGGAGACCTGGCGCTTCAACCGTTCGTGACGAACACCCGTAAGAACCGATCCCCCGTAGCATGCAAGGTACTCGATCTCCTAGGCGACTTTGGAAGCCGGAAGAGACTGAAGGTCGGAAGCGGTTTTGGAACCGTTTCAAAGCGGCGGGGATTGCACAGCCCTACACAATGCGCTCGACGCTCCCTGCCCCGCGGGCGCAGGCTGCGATTGCGCCTCAGATGACCGCATCCTCAACTCACCAACCTCCCGCATCCCCTCGTTAGGAATTTATTGACCATAAGCTGGCTTTAATGAGCGTGATGGATGCGGAGATTCCCGCACACCGTCGAGTGTTTGGTGTAGGACGGAATTGTTCGTGTTGAAGTATCCAGTGCAAGGATTATCGGGCGGAGCCTTGGGCGGAATTGCCATGCTCCTGTCGTGTGCGGAACGGTTTGTCGCCAAGACCATTCTGCCGGCTCTGTTTGCGCTGCCGGCACTTGTCGGCTCCGCATCATTTGCCTCGGCGGAAGATCGCGCCCTGAAGCTGTTCTTTACCCATACGGGCGAGAGGGCCACGATTACCTACAAGCGGGACGGAAAGTTCGATCCGAAGGGCCTCGCCCAGATCAATCGGTTTCTGCGCGACTGGCGAAGGAACGAGCCGACCCGGATGGATCCCCGGCTGCTCGACCTGGTCTGGGAAGTATACAAGCGCAGCGGCGGCAAGGACTATATCCACATCGTCTCCGCCTATCGTTCGCCCACCACCAACAACATGCTCCGCAACCGTTCGCGCAGCACGGGCGTCGCCAAGAAGAGCCAGCACATGCTGGGCAAGGCGATGGACTTCTACGTTCCCGGCGTGAAGCTTTCGACGCTGCGTGCCCTTGCAATGCAGATGCAGGTCGGCGGTGTCGGATATTATCCGACCTCGGGATCGCCCTTCGTGCATCTCGACGTCGGCAATGTCAGAGCATGGCCCCGCATGTCGCGGCAGGAACTCGCTCGAATATTCCCGAATGGGCAGACGATCCATCTCCCGGCCGATGGCCGGCCGCTGCCGGGATACAATCAGGCGGTTGCGAACCACAGAAAGCGCGGCAGCACTCCCTCGATCCAGATCGCCAGCATCGCGGGCGAAGACGAAGATTTGAGCGCGTCGACCAGGTCGAGCGGCGATACCACAGACAATAAACTCGTGACGGCGCTTCTGCCCACGCCCCGAAGCCGAGCATTGAATGCGCTCGCGCTGCAGACCGACGCCGCCCCGCGCGATGACAAACGGTCCGCTCCGGATCTTTCGTCTTTCCCGATTCCGATACCAGCGATGCGGCCGCCCGCCCTCGAGCACGACGCAGGCGTGGATGACAAAGTAGAGACTGCGTCGATCGGCCCAATTGATGTCCTTCCGGATAAACCGGCGCCGGCGTTGCCGATCTACGCCCGCTTCGAACCCCGCCTTGTTGCACACCAGGCCTCCAAGCAGGGCACGAACATGATCGCCTCCCTGCCCATGACCGCGTCCTGGGAAGAAGCAGGATTCTTTGGATCGACGTCCGAGGCGGCGCTGATGAAATGGGCGCTGCATTCTCCTGGCGAGATGATTGAATTGAGCGCGCCTCGCGTTTCCCCGCGCACGGTTCATCGTGAGGCGAATGTCGCGACCTCAGGTAAGGATATCATTCCGGTCACCGCCCAGTTCGATGCCAACCGGCTTGCGTCGTCCCCGGAGGGCTGACCTCGATCGTCAAGGCTTGATGCGCAGCAGCCTGTCGGAAACGTCAGAACGGCCATGGTGAGAACCAGGCTGGCGGTCTCGACAAACCAGGCGCCGCCGCCCAGCGCCAGAAGCCTGTGCGGCGACTGGATTTTTTTGCACCTCCTAAACAATTGCCACACCTGACCGGCGGTGCTCGCGCATCGGCCCGAAAATCGGAATCTATCCTCGGGAAAAATGAGGTAGATCCAACGTGTTAAAGCGTTATTTAGGCGCTTGAAAAGACACGCAGGCGCCATAGTTTGGATTTTCGAACGGAGACGATCGTTTCCGCGCTCGCGAAATTCAGACCAAAGTCCGACCTACCCCCGGACTTCGTGCCCATACTAAACTCTCAATCGCTGTAATAACAATAATATATCGTTAAGTAACGAGGCGAACTGATGTGAGAAGCGTATCAATTTCCGGCAGGGCCGGCTTCATTGGATCGCATGTGACCAACTTTTACTTAGGAAGCGATGTTCAAAAACCGGTTGTTGCTGACAATCTTTGCACCGAACCTTTCGAAAATACGGCACACATCCAGCCCCCGTTTGCCGCCGAGCGACATGCTTTTGGACCAGCAACCTCCGGTCCGGCGCGGCCGCTCGTTATCGAGCGCGGCAGCGGCAACGACACCTTAAAGTAGGTAAATTTAACGATTAACATTAATAAGTGAGTATTTCTTAGAATTCCTCTAAGTAATTGTCATGAATTACAGGCAGTGCTAATAAACGAGCACCTTTCTCAAGTCACGAGGCACAATGCAATGAAAAGCGTATTGATTTCTGGCGGAGCTGGCTTCATCGGATCCCACTTGTGTGATCGACTTTTGCTGAGGACGGACATTCAAAAGCTGGTCGTTGTTGACAACCTCTGGACCGGGCTTTTCGAAAATATCGCGCACATCAGGGACCCCCGTTTCCACTTCGTGAAATCCGACGTCGAGACGCTGCAGACCTCGGAGAAATTCGATGAAGTCTACCATCTCGCATCCCCCGCATCGCCGCCGTGGTACATGAAGGAGCCGAAGAGGACGATTTCCGCGAACCTTCTCGGTGCGTTCCGGCTTCTCGATGTGCTGAAGAAGGGCGGGCGTTTCTGTTTTACTTCTTCCTCCGAAGTCTATGGAGACCCTTTGGTCTCGCCGCAGCCGGAATCCTATAAGGGCCAGGTGGACTGTACCGGACCGCGTGCGTCCTACGACGAGAGCAAACGGTGCACGGAGTCGCTGCTGTTCGAGATGCAACGCACCCAGGGGCTCGACGTCAAGATTGTTCGTCCCTTCAACATCTATGGCCCGCGCACACGGTCCGACGATGGTCGCGCGGTCTCCAACTTCATCACCCAGGCGCTCTCGGGCCGCCCGATTACCGTATTCGGCGATGGCCTTCAGTCCCGCAGCTGGGGCTATGTCGATGACGTTGTCGATGGTTTCGCGCGATATTTCTGGATGAATGAAACCGACTATAAGGGGCCTCTGAACGTCGGCAATGATCGCGAGATTTCGGTTCTCGAAGTCGCGCAATATGTCTCCAGGCTTGTTGGCGGCGTGCCGATCGTCTTCGAACCGTCACCTCCGCAGGACCCCACGAACAGACGGCCGGACTTGACCAATGCGCACTATGTCATGCCCGAATGGTCATGCAAGATCACCTACGAACAGGGCGTGGCGATGACTCTCGACTGGTTCAGGGACCAAATGAGGCACGCCGCGGAATAAACCATGTCGGCTTTCGAGACTCGCGTCTTGGATGCGCGCGGCGTATATTCACGGTGCGATTGAGAGAGTGATGATGCGAGAACCAATTCCGTCCGATCTGAAGGATATGAGTTTTCCCGTACCGATTCACTATCTCGATCTCGCCTCCTCTCGTCTCGATGCCGTTTCGCCCCCGATCTCCGATGGGCTCGTGGTCTTTCTGTCGGATGGCCTTCCCGTCGGGCAGACTTATATCGAAAGGCCCGAGACGGCTGCCGCACTCGCCGAGCGTATCGTGCGGCCCGAGACCCTCGAGCATGCGCGTCATGTCGCGCAAACCCCTGTACGCAACCGCGATGTCAGCATTCTGATTTGCACCAAGGACCGGCCGGAGGAGCTACGTCGGTGCCTGGCCTCGATCCCCAAACAGTCGCTCGGCCCCGTCGAGATCATCGTGGTGGATAATGCCTCCACCGGCGAGGCGACACGTCGTGTGGTGGAGGAATCTGGCGCAACCTATGTCCGTGAAGATCGGGTCGGGCTGGATTATGCGCGCAACGCTGCGGTTCGTGCGGCGAGAACCGAATTCGTCGCGTTTACGGATGATGACGTCGTCCTCCACGAGCGGTGGCTGGAAAACCTGATGAAGGGGTTCGACCTGCCGGAGATCGCCTGCGTAACCGGCTTGGTTCTTCCCGGAGAACTCGCAACGCCCGCACAGTTTATCTTCGAAAAGCATTGGAGTTTCGGCAGGGGTTATCTGCGGCAGGATTTCAATCAGGACTTCTATCGTTTGCACAGGCGCTACGGCGCTCCGGTCTGGACGATCGGGGCCGGCGCAAGTCAGGCCTTCCGCCGCAAGGTCTTCGACGAGATCGGCCTGTTCGATGTCCGCCTGGACATGGGCGCTGCCGGATGCTCCGGCGATTCCGAATACTGGAACCGGCTGCTCCATCATGGCCATGTCTGCCGCTACGAACCGACAGCCGTATCCTGGCACTTTCACCGCAAGGATATGAAAGGGCTCGCCAAACAGATCTACCAATACATGAGCGGCCATATCGCAGCGCTGCTCGTCCAGTATCAGAATACCGGAAACGGCGGCAACCTCAGGCGCATCCTCATCTCCTTTCCGAAATATTATGCCGGACGGCTCCGCAAACGCCTGCGCAAAGGCGTGACGTCGCACGACTTCTTTCTGAAGCAAGAGATGCTCGGAAGCGTAAACGGCGCTCTATACGTTCTGCGGCGATGGAAGAGGCCCGCATGGTGATCGCCGCGACGCCTGACATTTCATTCCTCATCCCCGCCTACAATGCAGCCGATACGCTTGCCGAATGTCTTGCCAGCCTGCAGCAGCAGTCGCGATTGAACTGGCAGGCGGTCGTGGTCGATGACGGTTCGACCGACCGCACCTGGGAGGTTCTCGAGGCCATCGCAAAAAAGGACAGCCGCATTCTCCCCGCCCGTCAGCCGAATGCGGGTGCGGCCGCGGCGCGAAACCACGCCGCACGCCTCGCGGTCGCTCCCCTGCTCTGCATGTTGGATGCCGACGACTGGCTGGATCGGACTTTCATCGAAAACATGCAGCCGGTGGCGGAGGATGCATCTCCACCAGTGATCTCCTATTGCGCCTACCGCCGTGTCGCCCCAGACGGCAGGCTGATGCAGGTCGAACAGGCTCCCATCCTGACGGGAGACGCCGCCAAGCGCGAGTTCTCCTCCTTTTGTGCACTCGCCATCCATACGGTTGTCTTTCCCCGAAGCCTTTTTGAGCTTTTGGGCGGCATGGATGAAACATTGCAGACCTGCGAGGACTGGGATCTTTGGCTTCGCATGGCCTTTGCAGGCGCCGAATTTCGTCGTGTCGACAAGTGCCTGGCTCTCTATCGCATGAAGTCGGGCTCTTTATCCGGGGATCCGACCAAAATGATGCGTGACACCATTCGCGTGACAACGAAGGCGCAAGCGCTGCAGATGCAGCAAGGCTTGGCGGCCGAGGGGCCGGAGACAGGTTGGATCACGCCCGCCGTCAGCCAGTTGCGTATGCTCGCCTGGGTCATCGCGGCCAAGTGCGATCCGACTTTGGATGTCGCAGCCCTCGCCGCACTGCTGCCTGGCATGCCGGACGCCGCGGGCTACGAGAACCTCCTTGCCGGTGTAATCCTGCATGGCCTGCAGACAGGGCTCTTTATCGATCGGGCCGACGATCTCATTGATGTCAGCGATAAATGGCAGCCGACTTTCCTTTTGCTCATTCAGCTGATTCAGAAACATTCCTTCCCCGGCACTGGGCGCAAGATCATTGAGGCCGCTTCCTGGCATATATCCGCCGCAAACCCTTTGCGGTCATTCAGGCTTGGCAATGTTCAGGTGGTCAGCGTCGCGCTCGAAACGCTTTCGCGAATCCCCAAGGCCGAACCATCAGACACGCTCATCATGCAGGCCTTGTCCGGCGGACAGCATGTCGGCTCCTTTGTCGGGCCATTCTGGGGCGATCTTTCGATCCGGGCGCAGATCAGGCTGATCATGCATGAGATGCAGGCAGACGAGCATCTGCAGACGCCACCCACGCTCGCCTATATCAGTTCCTGGTCAAAGGAGGCCTTACGCGGGTACAGAGCCTTCGGCGGCCTCATCATACGAAATGGCCGGCGGCGAGGACGCCTCGAACGGCTTTTGGTGCGGATCGGACGCAACGCCCTTCTTGCCTGCGCGCCAAGCGACAAACAAGACAACGACGCCCGGCTGTCCGACATCTTGCGGAATCTCCGGCGCGATCCGACTCCACCGCTTCCAAAGCCTTCTGGCCCGCGGCCGGAGGAAAAAAACGCGGCTCCTCCTATTCGGTCGGAGGAAGAGTATTGGGAGCATATCTTCGAACGCCCGGATCCATGGAATTACGTCTCGGTCTACGAGCAGGTTAAATATGCGCAGACGTTGAGCCTGATCCCGGAAGGGATCGAGAAGGCCCTCGAGCTCGCCTGCGCCGAGGGGATTTTTACCGAGAAGCTGGCGCAAAAGGTCGGTCGGCTGACGGCCACGGATATTTCCCAGCGAGCCGTCGACAGGGCCCTCGAGCGGTGCCACGACCACCGCAACGTCGAGCTTCGCGTTCTCGACTTCGTCAGACAAGATCTTCCGCCCAAACAGGACCTCATCATCTGCTCCGAAGTGCTTTACTACATGAAGGATGAGGAGATGCTTGCGGCCGTTTGCCGCAAGATGGCCGCAGCGTTGAAGCCGAACGGCTACCTGATCACTGCCCACGCGCATATCCGTCAGGACGAACCCGCCCGGACCGGTTTCGACTGGGGCAATCCCTTCGGTGTTGGGACGATCAAGCAGGTTTTGGCCGCACAGCCGGGGCTGGCCCTGGAAGACACGATCGAAACCGAACTTTACGCCATCCACCGGTTCCGGAAGGGCCCTGTGGCCAATCCCGTCCTGCGGATCGAGGATCATGGGACCCCATTGGACGCGGATGTGGCAAAGCACATCATCTGGGGACCGGCCGGCGTTGAGCGTGAGGCGGCATGGACGACGGAAATCACGACCTCGGTTCCCATCCTCATGTATCACAGGATCGCAGACGAAGGACCCGAGGCACTCCGGCGCTTCCGCACGCCGCCTGAAATCTTCCGCAAGCAGATGCAGTTCCTTCGGCGCCAGGGTTATTACACAGTGACGGCGCAGACCCTGGCGGAGCTTCTGCGCAGCGGCAAGCCGATCCAGGGCCGGCCTGTCATGCTGACCTTCGACGATGCCTATCTGGATTTCTTTACGGACGCCTTCCCGATCCTGGCCGAGAATGATTTCGGCGCCGACGTGTTCGTGGTGACCGATAAAGTCGGCGGTCGATCAGATTGGGATTCTGCCTATGGAGAGCCTGCACCGCTGATGTCGTGGTCGAATATTCAAGAGTTGCATCAAAAGGGCATCAGCTTCGGCTCCCACCTCGCAACCCACACACCAGCCAGTGCGATTGATAACGAGGCCCTGCTGGCCGAAGCCACGCTTTCGCGCAATACACTGCAAAGCCGACTGGGCAGCTCCGTGGAATCCATCGCACTCCCCTATGGCGCGACGGACTTCAGGGTCCCGAGCATTCTGGCACACGCCGGCTATGGGGTCGCCTTCACGACACAGCCGGAGAAAGCCACCTTTTCCGACAATTTCTTCGGTCTGCCACGCCTCGAAGTCCGCGGCGATCGTCCTCTTGAAGCCTTCCCTGAACTGATGGGCCTGCCGGGAGCTTTTATCGGATGACAATATCATGACCGGCGCAGCAGCCCCTCTCATCACCGTCGTCATACCGGCTTACAACGCTGAGAAGACGCTTGCCGAAACATTGACAAGCGTCTCCAGCCAGTCCTACGACAAGCTTGAAATCCTTGTGGTCGACGACGGGTCACGGGATGGCACCTTCGATCTTGCGAGCGACCACAGCCTGACCGATCGTCGCGTTCGTGTTCTCCGCCAGGAGAATGGTGGGGTTGCGCGCGCGCGCAACCATGGCGTCGGGGAGGCTCGCGGCCTTTATATAGCCCCCATCGATGCCGATGACTTATGGCACCCTCGGAAAATCGAGCTCCAGCTTGAGGCACTGGGCAATTTTCCGGACGGACGCGGGGTCGCCTACAATTGGTATGCGGCGATCGACGAAAACGGCATCATTTTCGGTCATTCGCGACCGGTCCTACATCAAGGGAAAATCTTCGAACCTCTGCTAAGGGAAAACTTCATCGGCAATGGCAGCACGCCCTTGATACCCCGAGCGGACATTCTTCGCTGCGGCGGCTATGACGCCAGCCTGCGCGACAGCGGCGCCGAGGGCTGTGAGGATCTGAAACTTTATCTGGCCCTGGCCGAAACCTTGCCCTTTGCGCTGGTTCCCGATTTCCTGACCGGTTATCGCTTCACCAAGGGAAACATGTCCAGCAACGCCTATAGGATGCTGAAGTCGCACGCCCTGGTGATGGCCCCGATCATCACGCGCTATCCACATTTTACCCGAGACATCCAGACAGCCGAATTCAACACGGCGCGCTGGTATTTCGTGAAGGCGTTTCTCGGCAAGGATTTTGCCCAGGTCAAAAAGCTGGCGCCGATAATGGTCAGAAAATATTCCTCGCGCCTCATTGCCCATGGCCTGCAGCAGGGCTGGCGCCAGGCAAAACGCAGCCTCCGGATGGCAAAGCACCTCCTCGGCAAGTCTTCGGCGCGGCCGAAAACCCGCGTCGCGAGCGCCCCCCTTCCGCAACCCGGAACAGCATTTAGCGATCGTTTCATGGCCGTGCCTGCCAAAGAGGAAATAGGTCTGACCTCTTCGCGGATGGGTGGACAATGAATAGGTTTCGAAAGCCGCCTTCCGCTAAACCCGCAAGGGCCTACAACCTGATTGTGGCGGCTCGGTTCCGCGAGCTTTCCCAACTCGTACCGGCGCTGCGGCTCAAGATGACAGTGATGATCATCCTGGGAATTCTCACCGGCTTCTCGGAAATGGTCGGCATCACCTTTCTGGTCAGCCTCGTCTTTCTTCTCGGGCAGCAAGGTCCCGTTTCCGGCTCCGCCGTCGCCTGGCTTCCGGCCTTTTTCGGCGGCATCGACCTCAGTCTTTCGAAGCCTGTCCTGATCGGCATTCTCATCGGCTCGATCCTGTTCCGGATTTTTTTGGGATGTGCTAACTCGCTCATCGCAAGCGCAGTCAACCACCGAATTAGCGACAGCATGCGAGACCGGCTCTACGCCAAGGTCTTGACCATGCCCTTCCAGCGCTTTCAGGACTATGAGCGCAGCGACCTGATCAACGTCATCGCGACCGAATCCTATGCGGTGTCATCGGCGCATGCCAGCCTGGTACGCCTGGGTGTAAATTTCGGCACGATCGTGATCTTCGGCGTCGGCATGCTGATCATGGCCTGGCCGATCGCGTTGCTCGGGCTCGCCTTCGGCTTCATTCATAATTTCACATTGGGTTTCTTTGCCGGTGCCTACCGTCGCCTCGGCTCCTCTGCCCTGGCTGCGGTGGAAGCCTTGACACAGTTGAGCTGGACAACGCTGCAGACTCTGAAGGCCGTTAAAAGCTTCGGCCTCGAGAACCGCCATCAGCAGCTCTTCGAAACGCTTTCCAGCGACGTCGGCCAGACCTGGCGCCGGTCGGACTGGATGGGGGCGACGACCTCGCTTCTGAGCGAAATCCTGACCTTCGGTGTCATCCTGACGATCATTCTGTCCTCGGAGTTCCTGCCGGTGGATTTCAAGGCGGCGCTCTCGGCCACCATCCTTCTTTACAGGCTTCAGCCGCATATCAAGGGATTCGACTCCCAGATCCTCAGCCTTTACGAGATGGAAGCGTCGCTGCAGAACGTCCTGGCACTGCTTGCAGAAAAGGACGACATCAAGCAGACCGCGCAAGGGGAGAAAGTCACCCGCCTGGCGGAGGCGATCGTCTTCCACGAGGTCTCGTTCGTCTATGAGCGGGCGAACGCACCGGCGGTTCACGATCTCAGCTTCTCGATCAGGGCAGGCGAAACGACGGCCCTGACGGGGCCGAGCGGCTCCGGCAAAACCACAATCCTCAACATGATTCTCGATCTCAACCCGCCGACCCAAGGCATGATCACCATTGACGGCAGGGACCTCGCAACCATCGACCGTTCCAGCTGGCTGGAATTGCTCTCCGTGTCGGGTCAGGACGTGGAACTGATGGAGGGCACGGTCCTCGACAACATCCGGTTTCGTCGCGATATCTCGGAGCAGGATATCCGCTGGGCGGCCGATGTGGCCTGCGCAACGGAGTTCATCAACGATCTGCCGTATGGCTTCGATGAATGGCTGGGCGACGAGGCGATCCGGCTTTCGGGCGGACAAAGGCAACGCATAGGTCTGGCGCGCGCGCTCGCCGGACGGCCTCAGATCCTGCTGCTGGACGAAGCGACGAGCGCGCTCGACGAAGAGACCGAGATGCGGGTGTTTTCGGCGATGAAAGAAGACGCCGGCAGAACGCTCATCGTCGTTAGCCATCGACCCGCTGTGGCCAGACTGATGAAGAATCGGATCGATCTCCGCCCCCCCGCTCCCACGTCGAAGCTCGGGTGACGGAGATGGATATGTCAACGATGTCCGGGATTCGGGTGGCCGTCGTGATCCCCGCCTATAACGCCAGAAACTACATTGCCCAGACGCTCCAGTCCGTCATCGACCAGTCCCACAGGGCCCTGGAGATCGTCATCGTCGACGACGGCTCGACGGACGACACAGCCTCGATCTGTCGCCATTTTGCCGCGAGTGATCCAAGGATCCGGATTGTCTCGACTGAAAACCGTGGCGTCGCCGCTGCCCGCAACACCGGGATTGAAGCATCGAAATCCGACTATATCGCCTTCCTCGATGCCGACGACCTATGGCATCGGACCTATATCGAAAGAATGCTTTCGGCTCTCCATCCCCTGCCGAACACCTGGGGCGCGGTCTATGCCCTTCACCGTCTCATCGATACCGAGGGATATTGCACGAGATCCGGTTCGTCACTGAATGCCAGGGACACCATTTTCACCCGTCATCTCGTATTTCGCTTCGTCGGCAATGGCAGCGGCTTCATGGTTCGCCGCGCTGTCATTGAGAAGATCGGTGGCTACGATTCAACTTATGCCCGGCAGGGTATCGGAGGATGCGAGGATTTCGACTTCGAACTTCGTACAGCCGAGCATTTCAAGATCGAGGCGGTGCCGTTGGGTCTAGTGGGATATCGTATTCATTCAGCAGCCATGTCTTCCGACAGGTCGCAAATGGCGCTATCGCTTCTGGCTGTGACCGAGCAATGTATCGCCCGCAATCCACAGCTTCCGACTTTTGTCGCCAACTGCGCCCGCGCGTCGGCGCATCTTTATGCATTTTCAAAATTTGCCGCTTTGAAAGATTGGCGCCGCGCCGCGACCTCGCTCAAGCACATTTATCATCATAGCCCAATGCTTGCTTCCGACATCCTATTCAAATTGATCCTTTCAAAAGCCGACCGAGCCGCACGCAGAACATTGTCCAAAGCCTGGCCGGTCGGAGAACAAAAGAGAAAGAATTTCAGGAAATTCGAAGAGATAGACCCGCTTGTCCCATTGGTTGGCGGTTGGTCACGATTCAGGACGAAGGCATTGTTCAGGCGCTTGTCGGAGATAGATCGGTCCGGCGAATGCTCTGCAGCGACCTCGTCGCAGGAGGCTTGATGGCTGCCGGCTACATATCTGTTGGTGGCGCCAGCGCTGACGGCAGTTTTTCGCTCGGTTGCTCAAAAATCTAAAGGTTTAACAACCCGTCAATTCAATTGACGTGGCGATTACTCCGCTACTTTTATTACAAAATTTGCTATTTAAGCAGAATAGCAATTAGTAAAAAAGCGAACAAGTTATGAAAAAAGCAATCACCCCAATAATGATCTGTGACAATACAGATTTTTACTGTAATCATGCTTACGCACGTGCAAGCATTCCTACCGGAGGACCCGTCACCCACCCCGGCGGGTCCTCGACTTTGCTTTTTGGCTGGTTGCCGCAAATGCGACAGCCGTTATCGCTGCATCAGCATAAATAGATTCTACCTCGGATGGCGATACTATGCCGTTGAGTTCGGTTTGATCAGAAAATCTCCCATCATCGGCAAGTGAAGAGCAAAATTCGGGTTCTCTTCTGTCATTATTTCGACCGTCGCCTCAATTCATCTCGGGGATGCTTTCGGATCCGCAATGAAATTGCGGAGACAGAAAGATCGTCATCAAGTCGAGATTATTATCAGATAAAACTCCATAAGTATCGCTGCCACAGTTAAGAAGAATAACGCCAAAAATCACTATCATGTTAAAATTTAATCGTCTTGTGATTGATTTTTAAATACAACCATTGTCTGAAATTAATATTTTTACCTTCTGATAAACTTTTAATTGCTGCGCTCAATTATCGATCTCAACTTATTGTGTATACACCTTCAAAAGCATCGGCAGTACCTTCGACACCGGTACAGAAGATCTACGGAAAGCTACCTCCCGCGCCGAGTTCTCAACGACCCGGTAAATGCCTGCATCATTGGTGATGATTGTCACAGCCGATGGCCCCCAACAATCCTGAGACGGTGGCAAGGAGAAAAGTTGCCGGCGCCAATCAAGACTGCTGGATTAAAGCATAAAATATTGATAAAAAAGGATATTTCTAAATTTACTGTGACCTGCGCCGACCCAATTCGGCCGATAGTATTCGGCCTGTCTTTTCAAAAGTCGGCATATGAGCCTGGGCTCGCCAATTGAAATACCGACACAAAACTCAACGACCTAAGACATTCCTGTCCTCTTTGACGAGCCTCCCGATACGACACAAGCGATTGCTCGGGGCCCAGTTGACCGGTCCTGATTCAACACGCGGAGGCCAGTGAGATGGCTGACCTGTGTCGAAATGGTCGCACCTCGTAAACGAATTAACCCTTCATAAAGCATTTGCTTGCTCAACTTATAATTTGTGTCATGGTCACTGTAAGTAGTGAGGGAGCCGACCTGATGAGTGATATAGCATCGCAGATTCCGGAATTTGGTTACGATGAGCGCGTGATGATCTGCCGGAAGCAGATCGAGAAGGCGGTCTATCAGTTCATTGCAAATACGAAGGTCGAGGGATGCGATCCGGCGGAAGTTGCAATGGCCATCGCCGACATTGCCGACGATTACATTCTGTTGCTGGCCCAGAAGCGCAACCTGACCCATTAAGATGAAGGGTCGGTCGTTAATCGGCTGGTCGTGCAGAAGACATTGAGTGCGAAATCGCGCCGCCTCCCTGCCCGGAGGCAACGTCAGCGAAGCTGCTTACCCCCCGCTTGAAACCATCCGTGAGAAGGATTTCGAACAGCTTCTGAATAAAGCGCCAGCGGCCGGAAACGAGCCGGGCTTCCCTAACCTACAATTGACCCGAAGCGCCGAAGCAGCCCACACCGGGCGTCCGTTTCAGCGCGTTATCTCACCGCGATTGAAACAAAAGGCGCGGTTCGATTGACGACTGCTCGGCTGCGCGCAACCACACGCATAACCCCGAAAATCGAAGCTGATTTTCGGGGTTATCGCGGGTTTGAAGTGATGGAGCGTTCTCGGCGCGCCCTGTCGGACGCGTCGTACTAATGACTTCTCACACTCACTTGCGGAACCGGGGAGCTCAATTCGGCCAATTCCCTGGTCAAGCCCTCCCCGACCTCCTGCTTCACTGCCTCGAGCGCAAGGTCGAGGCAATTCGTCGCGAACGGCAGTTTGACATCCTGAGCCACCTGTCGCGCATAGGCGATCATCCGCGCCAACGCGACGAGCTCTTCCAGACCGTCTTCCGCCCCTTGGTCTGCATCTATCTTGACAACCGATATCACGCCCATGCCCCATTTCTCCAATGAATTGAAGAAATGATACGCGTGTGGAGGTGATCCAGCCCGTGAAAAAAGCGTGACACAACCCTCGGTGACTATTGCCGGTTTCGCTTCACAATGCAGGGCGCGTGGGGAATGAGGTGTCGTTCAGCTTCCAGGGCAGATCGGCAGTCGAGCGAATGTCGCGGACGTCCTGCACAACTTTCAATAATTCCAAGGCATCGATGCGTTTTTGATCGACGGCGTTCGACAGAAGTGCCGTCAGCAGGTCCGCACGATCCGGCTCGGCGAGCCCTGCGCATTGCTCGACGACCGCTCGCCACGTTCGCTTCTTGAAGAATATCGCGCTTGCGGCATCTTCCAGCTGTTGGCGCAGCCGACTTTCCAGCAGTCCGCGGTCCTCCATCGCATCGAGCGTTGCGCTGACATTGACGAGCGGTACCGTCAGCGGCTTGCTGCCCAGCGCGCTCGGCGCGTGCGTGAGCGCGACGGCAGCATCGTCGACCAGCCGGCCGGTGCGATAGTCTTCGAAAATGCGGCCGATCCCGATCATGCCGAACGGATGGCATTCGGCAGCGCGCAACGCGCCCATGCTTGCCGCCCCGAGAACCGCGACGCCGAGCGACAGAGCATGGAGAATTTCCTTGTGCCAGACCGGTGCGACATATTCGAAGCCGCCGTCGATCAGGCCGATGACATTGGCACCCTGCTCCACCGCGGCCAGGACATCGCCTTGCGTGGCAGGCGGCAAGACGCGTATCCCCTCGCCGGCAAGCGACGCCGCATCGGGAAGACTGGGACCTGCGAAAATGAACTTCAAAACCCTATTGCCCTGGCAAGTGCCCTCGTTCCAAACCGCCGGGCGCGCTCCCCCTCCGGATTTTCGAGCTCGGGAACGACAATCTTGACAACACTGAACGGAAGCGTGTCCTTGCTGAGGTGCACGGCGATCACCGAAACGATCCCCCTGTTTCTGAGTGCGTCGAGCACATGCTGCAGCAACTGCGCCAGATCCTGTTGCCGATGTCCTACCACCCCGTCACCGCCGATGGCGGCGGCGGGCGGTGCGGCAACAGCATCGAAGGCCTGCCGCATCAGCGGCGGCAGGCGTCTTGAGAAAGTTACAGGAGAAATATCGTCCCTGGCTCCGCTGATATAGGTCAGCCGGGATTGCACGGCTTCCGTCACCGCCCGAATGGCCGCGCGGACGGGAGACGGATGAGCCCCGGTACCGCCGGTCACCTCGACGAGGCGAATGTCCCCAAGCCTAATATCCCCGGCGCAGTGAAGATCCCGGGGGCCCAGGAGGAAATCCCCAGGACCGAGCATGGCGGTGAAACAGGGAATCCCGATGTCGCTGGTGATATCGAAGAGCCTGAGCGCCAATCCCGAGGTTTCGATCTTGTCGATCGACTCGTCCAGGGCGCCGTCCTGAAAGCCGCGGGGATCGGTGCAGCCGGCATAACGATCCGCTTCCGTGCCCACCTGCCACAACACATGGGCGTCACGCTCGATACGCTCCAGGACGCCGTGAAAGATCGCCTCCTCGACATTGTTTCCCGAGGCCAGGCCATCCGACGACATCCAGTATCGCGCGTCACGTGTGCGGTCGAGCACCACCGCTTCAAAGGGGATATAGACCTCCTCGCCGGTGAGAATATTGACGCCGGCGACCCATTCCGTCTCCTCGTCCGGTCCGAGATCGGGTTTATGAAGAGCGGTCAGGCAGTTCAGCGCGTCGGTCTTGTGCCCCATTGCCTGCAGACGGAAAGAGGTGCCGCGGACGAGATCGACGGTGGGTTCGCCGGCGACCGCCCGTTCGAGGGCTTCCATGACGGTGGATACTTTGGCATCGAGATCGGTCAGGCCCTTTCCCTGGGCAATCACGATCGAGCGGGAATTCGGGGCGTATGCGCACCAGACGGGGATTCCGATATCGTCCAGTCCGGTATGTCGCGCAACCCTGGTGATGCCGAACCCGGCCAAAAGAGGTTCGACGCGGGAAAGGGTTTCCCGCGGCGACATGATCCTGTCGGAATATATGGACCGGTGCGTCAGAATGCCGGCTCAGCCGTCGACGTGACCGGAAAGGGCAACCTGCGCCGAGGAAACCGCGACGGCGAGGTCGACGCCCTTCACGAATGTGCCGCCGGCCTTGCGCAGGCCGTTTGCAGTCGCCAATTCCCCCGTCGGATTGAGAGGCTTGACCGTACCCGCGTCGAGATCGGCAAGCCAGAGACCCGCCTCACCAGATATACCTATAATGACAGCTTTCGCCATGTAATGCCCCTCAGCTATTGTTAAAAACCAGCCTTCAGCAGGCCCTCCCGATAAAGCTCTTTTTGCCAATCCTCCTTGAAGGGAACGATGGCGAGCCACTTCTCGACGTCGAAGACCGGGTTGATGCTTTCGGCCCGTTGCCGATGGAATAGCGCCCGTTTTCGATCGCCGATCATTGCGCAACTGGCCGCGGCGATGCGATGGGCCGGCGCTTTGTCTTTCATCGCCTCGACATAGGCGATGGCCTCCTCGTACTGTTCCAGGAAGAAGCTCGCTCCCGCAGCGCACCAGAGGTAGGCGTCAGGCGCGATCGGATTGAGCGAAATCGCTCGTCTGATCTTGGCGAGCGCGTCGCCGGGGCGGGATGCATGCACGAGCGTGTCGGCATGGCTGTAGATGACATCGGCAAAATGCGGGCTGAGTTGTTCGGCCAGATCAAGTGCGGCGACACTGGCATCGACATCGCCGAGATAGAGTTTGGTGACGCCAAGCTCGCGATGGCCCGCCGCCGACGCCGGATCCCGCTCGATGGCCCGAAGCGCGTTCTGCTCCGCCAGATGCAGCAGCTCATTGTTTCCCTGCGCCGTCACGAGCCACTCGCTGGTGAAAGTTCTCGCCAGCCCGGTAAATGACGGGGAGAAATCCGCCTTATGCGACAGCGACTGCTTGAAAGCTTTTCGAGCCCGACGGATATGCGGCAATGTCAATTTGCTCATCAGGCTCGAGCCGACCAGATAGGCGTGATAGGCCTCAGGATTGGCTTCGAAGCGTAAGCGCTCTTCCTCGTTTTCAGCCAGCTCGCGGGCCACAGACATGGTCAACTGCTGCGCGATCAGCCGTCTCTGACGCGGCAATATATCGGGCGTCATCGTAAAGCGATTGGCCCAGATGATCTCGTCCGTGGGAAAATAAACCAGCTGGGCGAACAATCCCTCTTCGGAAAGCCGTGTATCCAGAAGATAGGCGATCGAGTGACGGGCGACCACGGCAGCCTTCTCGGAGTCGCGGCGGATCTGGCCGGCCGTATGGGGCGCGACGATGGAAATGTTTCTGAGCGCGCAGAGTTCGATCGTCACGTCTTCGATCAGGGCGTTGGCAAGCGCAAGCCCGGCATCAGCATGTTTCGATGTCGGGGGAAGCAGCACCAGCCGAGGTAGGATCAGCGGCGCCTGCGATACGCGTTCGATGTCGGCAGTTGTCTCACCGCCGGCCTCGGAGCGCTTCACCTGCACCCTGGCATGGCCGTCGCCGTTCGGCAATCTCTCGCTGAGGGACGAACCGCCGGACAGCTGGTGCAGCAAGGCTCTGACCTGCTCGTCATTCGGATCCCGTTCGAGGATCTGCAGGGCGGCGCCGGAAATGGAGCGCGCAGCGCCGGGCTTTTGCGCATCCGGCAACGCATCCAGCAATGCCTGCCGCAATTGCAGCGCCTGAGCGTCCCGTTGCGCCCTGATCCACGCCTCTATCAACTTTGTCGCTGGTTTGATATTTCCGATGAACCCACGCTGGGTCAGTTCGGCGATCGCGTTCAGCCGCTCCAGCGGCGAACCGCCGGCGCGAAAAATATCGAGATCGCTGGAAACCGCCTGCGTGTTGAGACGAACCGTGGTGGCGGTGAAATCGAAGGGAATTTCGGCGCGTCCGCCGTCTGTCTCGCGGATGCGGGAAAGCAGTTTGCGCAGATTGAGCCGCGCCAGCTCGGATTCGACGTCATTCCATAGAAACTGAGCCAATTCATAACGGCTGAGTTCATGGCTCGCGCCGGCATAGAGATGGGCCATCATCAACAGGCCCTTGATCGGATAGCGAATTGCGTCGCCATTCGTCTCGATCAACCGCAGATCGCCGAATGTCTGCAGGTGGAGCACGATCCGTCCTCAGCTGTTCACAACCGAATCCTGCAGCTCACTGTCGCTGTCAGGCAATCCCGCGACGGCCAGGCTTTTGGCCAACGCCACCAGCTTTTGCCTGATATTAGGGTCTTCGATGGCAATGAATGCCTTGTTGAGCGCCAGTCCCTCCTTCGAGGACAAAAAGCTGTTCAATTCATTCGTCGCGCCGTCGATCGGTCCGGAGCCGCCGTTCTCGAAGAAAAAGCCGACGGGCACGCGAAGAATCTCGGATATGCGCTGAAGACGGCTGGCGCCTATTCTATTCGTTCCCTTTTCGTATTTCTGGATCTGCTGGAAGGTAATGCCCAGAAGTTCGGCCAGGCCGTTCTGGGTCATCCCGAGCGTCTTTCGCCGAACACGCACGCGGTTGCCAACATAAACGTCAATCGAATTCGGCGATTTAGCCTTCATGTGAATAAGTCTCCCGCTTTATCAGCACGCCCGGCTGTATAATGGAGAGTTTAAGCAAGAATGCAACTAAAAGTAAATATTTCGTAAGGTTTTTTTTCAGCAGCGCACACAGTAAAAACAACCTGTGGATTATCGCAGCGGCGCCATTTGGCGCGGGTGCACCCGCGCGCTATCGCGCACTTCGCAGCGGACGAATGCTATCCAAAGTCACTGCCGCTCCAACACCCTCTCTGAGAGGTTTTTGCGCAACGGCGATCATCGACTTGGCGAAAACGGGAATTCTTCCGACATACTCAAAACGAACATTGTCGAAGCCGGCATCCAGCAGCAGCGTGCTCAGCGTTTTTTCGACCAGAACTTAATGTGCCCAATGACGAGGCACAAAGGTGCCCAATTGCCGACAAGAAGCCAAAGATATTTAACGGATAAATGTATACTGCTGGATTTAGACAGCCCGATCGAAACCCCTTCTCGCGCGCCGGAGAAGACAAGCTTGCCCGATAATTCGTCGTCCGCATATGCGAAGCAGCCGATGGGGAAACCGCGGGTTCCCGTGGTCTTCTGGTTGCTGCTGACGATTTCCCTCTCGCTGGTCATGGGAACGGTGCTGCTTTCCAACAACATGAAACACTTAAAGACGGTTAGCCATTATTTTGGCTTCGATCTCTTTCCCCAGGAGGTCAGACCGCCTCCTCCAAAAGCCCTTCCCCGCCCCACACCACCGGCCACCTTCACGCTTCCATTGCATATCATCGAACCGCCGATGGTACAGACCGCGTCGACTTTTCTGCGGACATGGCGGATATCCGGCGCCGCAATGTGTGCGGCGCTGCGCAATGCCGGCATCGAAACCAGCGATTGGGCGGCGGCGAGTTTCAACGCCGATACATTTGAATGCTTTTTCGAGCAGAGCGGCAAGCGGGAGAAGGATCAGCTCCCGAGTTCCATCTTCGTCATCGTTCGCGGCGACGCCGCCGGCACGATCAACAATATGCGCGTGAAAATCATCAATCCCGAGACCGATGAAAATGGCCAGCTCGATCCCGGCATTCTGCGAATTTTCGAAATCATGCTGCAGCAACCGCAATGGCTCGATTTTCACCAGACCCTGAACGCGATCAAGAATCTGAAGGACATCAAGGAAGACGGCTTCGGAGCCAGTATCGGCTTCACCCGCGAGGTACTCAATCCCGGGAATTACAACTTCACGCTCTCGCTGGATGCGACTTCAGGACCTCAGAAAAGTACCAGAAATTATTTTTCCGGCAGAAGATGGCTGCCGTTGCCAGACCCCGCAGTCGAGATCGACAGCGCGCAACCGGAATCAGTCTCCAAACCTCCCCATACCGAAGCGCCGGCTGAAAGTCAGGAACATCGGCATTAGGTCTTCGGCTTCATGCCACGCACGGACTGATCACGCCATGTGACTCGCATCGTCATGATGTCCGGCCATTATCTTGTAGAGCTCTTTCAAACTGTCCGCACTCGGCCGTTCGGTGCTGTCCCCACCCGCCAGACGCCAGACACGCTCGACATTGAGGTCCTGCGTGACTTGCGCAAGGTCTTCGTTGAGCGAGCGAATGACGACCTCCGATCGGCGCAACCGCCACGACATTCTGACGAGCGCTGCGAACGGGAGGAAAATGATGCCGATGATGCCGAGAACAAGGGCTGCGAACTGCCAGTCATCGAGGAGAGACAGACCGTTTCGAACGGTCGCCATAAAAAAAACGGCATTTTGAAATGCCATGTGAAAATAGCTCATCAGATAGCTGGACCAAAATTCCATCACGAGCGCCCTCCCCGAACGGTTTGTATCTTGGAATATGCTGAAAAGTCTAGCAGACACCAACAATATCCCCTGCCGGGAAAGTATTTTTGAGGTTGTATTACTCTGCTGAATTGAACGCGAATCTTGTGATGGATCGGTGCCGACGAGTCCGGCCTTTCAAATTCCACCGCGGACATGAAAAAAGCTAACAGTGAGAGATAGAATGAATAGAAGACGTTTCCTCGCCTCGGTTCCGCTCGCTCTGTTATATGTCCGTACGGGCCAGGCCCTGGCACAGGTGCCTGCCGCTGCAGGGCTGCGCGTCCTTGCCGACAGGAAGTCGTTCCGATTCGGATCGGCAATCGACCTGCAAAACATCAACGATCCAATCGCTGCCGAGATCTACATCGACAATGTCAATTCAATAACACCGCGAAACGAGCTGAAGTGGAATTCGACCGAAAAGAGACCGGGTGTTTTCAGCTTCGGCAGCGCCGACCGTATGGTTGCATTTGCGCGCAAAAACAACATGAGGGTTTATGGCCATACGCTGATCTGGTATCGCGTCCCGGGTTGGGTGTCTGATATCACCGACGCAAAGACCATTCAGGCGACCATGAACCGTCATATAAAACAGGTTGTCACTCGCTATAAGAACTCGATCGATGCATGGGATGTGGTGAACGAACCGTTGGAGTATGATGCACCGGATCTGCGGGATTGTGTTTTCCGACGCCTTCTTGGCGACGATTATATTCGTATGAGTTTCGACATGGCGCACCAGGCCAATCCGGGCGCGACGCTGGTGCTCAACGAAACGCATCTGGAGAAAAAATCCGACGTGTTCGAACAGAAGCGCGCGCGCATCCTGAAAATCGTCGAAGATCTCGTCGCCAAAAAAACGCCGATCAATGCGGTGGGTCTGCAGGCGCATTTCCGCCCCGGCCTCGACCGGATCGATCCGGAAGGAATGGGACGCTTCTGCGCGGCGCTGAAGGACATGGGTGTCGGCGTTTTCATCACCGAACTGGATGCGTCCTGCCACTTCCTGAACCGCGACAAAGGCTTCACGCCGGCATCCTACGCCGATATTTTCAGCGAGGTGATCACTGTCGCGGCCGAACATGGCGACTTGAAAGGCGTGACGGTATGGGGCATGTCGGAAAAGTACGGCGAGCCCGATGAGAAAGCGACCGATCCCGCTGCGGCTTGCACGAAGCGCGTTAATCTCTACGACGAAAACAATGCGCCAAGAAGTGCAGTTGATGGGATCCGGCGGGCAATAGAGGCGATGTGATGCGCAAGACAACGGAGACGCGAACAGATTCATGAAAAAAGCCGTTATTTATGTGGAAAAATTTTTGCCTGCCAGCCAGGCATTTGTTCTCAACCAGGCGGTAGCGTTTCGTTCTTTCGAAGCTGAAATCCTTGCTGGCTCGCGAATTTCTTCGGCCCATACAAAAAAATCCACTGTTCCGGTTCATGACATCCGTCGGTCGCCCGTTGCACGGGCCGGTGAACTGCTTCTGAAAATCCCGCAGATCGGCCTTCCCTTCCTCTTTCCCGCGATCGGCAAAGCCGATCTCGTTCACGCCCATTTCGGCAAGAACGGGTATGTCATCGGTCCATTGGCGCGCGCTGCCGGCAAGCCGCTGGTCACGACGTTCCACGGCTTCGACGCCACCTATCGCGGCGACCCGAAAAAGCCGGGCGGCTTCAATCAGGTGCGCTTCTTTGCCAAAGGCCGAAGCGAGATGGCCGGCTGGAACAGCTGGAACATCGCCGTATCCGATTTCATCCGCGACCGGCTGCTGGCCCTCGGCTTTCGTGCCGAACGTGTCTATCGCCATCACATCGGCATCGATCTCGATCTCTTCAAAATGGAGCCCCGTCCCCGAAAAAAAGGGCTCGTGGTTTCAATTGCCCGCTTCGTCGACTATAAGGGCCATCGTTTCATGATCGATGCGCTTTCGCGTGTGGCTGCTGCCGGCACTCCTGTCGAATTCGTCATGGTTGGCCAGGGTCCCTTGAAGGAGGAAATCGAAGCACTGGCGCGTCGTTCCTTGCCAAGCGTCACGATCCATGAAAATCTGTCGCAGACTGAGATAAGAGACCTGCTCGCCAGTGCGGAGCTTTATCTCCATGGAAGCGTGACCCTCGACAATGGTCACGCCGAAGCTTTCGGCCTTGCCAATCTCGAGGCGGAAGCCGTCGGTACTCCGGTCGTCGCATTTCGCTCGGGAGGCGTGGGCGAAGCGATCGAAGAGGGGAAAACTGGTTATCTCGTGGAGGAGCGGGATGTCGCGGGAATGGCCGAGGCAGTCGGAAGGCTGCTCAACGACCAGGCTCTGTGGACAGCCTTTAGCGCGCGGGCACCGCTTCTGGTGGCCGAGCGTTTCGACTTACGTCGCCAAACGGGGATGCTCGAGGACTATTACAGTTCCGTGCTAGACGAATTTTCCAGCCGGGGTCGGACTTGATGGTGCAGACAGGAAAAAAGCCGAAGTGGGGACTGAATGTATTTCGGCCGCTGCGGAACAGCATTGTGACGGCCAAATGGCTCTACTATACGAAATTCTGGGGAATGGACATCGATCCGACGGCAAGCTTCTCCTTGAGCGTTCGTTTCGACAAGACCAACCCGAAGGGATTGCATATCGGCGCGGAAACTTACGTCGCCTTTGAGGCTGCGATTCTCACCCACGATCTCACACGCGGGCTCTACCTCCACACGAGGATCGGCAAGCGCTGCTTCATCGGCGCCCGCAGCATCATTCTGCCCGGCGTCGAGATCGGCGACGAATGTGTCATCGGCTCGGGCTCGGTGGTGACCAAGAACGTGCCGCCGCGCTCGCTCGTGGCGGGCAATCCGGCAAAGATTATCCGCAGCGACATCAAGATCATTTCGCGTTACGGACGCATGGCACGCGAAGACGAGACGGTCTCGCAGATCGTGACGCACTTGCCGACTGGAGAAGCACGATGAAGATGTTTGCCTACCGGGGGAAACACGAGAATTTTGGCGACGAACTGAACCATTGGCTCTGGGAGCGTCTGCTGCCCGGCTTCTTCGATGAGGACGAAAGCCAGCTCTTTCTCGGCATCGGCTCGATTCTCTACGACAATTTCGACCCGAACATGCAGAAGATCGTTTTCGGCTCAGGTTATGGCGGCTACACCAACCCGCCGAAAGTCGATGGCAACTGGACCTTCTATTTCGTGCGCGGAAAGAAGACGGCCGAGGTCCTCGGCATCGATCCGAGCTACGCCATCGGCGATTCGGGCATCCTCACGCGCAGCTGCTGGGATGCGAAAAGCATCGAAAAGCGTTACCCGGTCTCCTTCATGCCGCACTACGAAAGCGCCATGTACGGCAGTTGGGATAAGGTCTGCGAACTCGCAGGCATTCACTATATCGATCCGCGCTGGCCGGTGGAAAAGGTTCTGACCGAAATCAGCGCATCGCATAAAGTGGTCTCCGAGGCGATGCATGGCTGCATTATCTCAGACGCGCTGCGCGTTCCCTGGCGGGCGATCCGGCCGATCGCGCCGGGGAACCGAGCCAAGTGGTACGATTGGGCAAGTGCGCTTGATCTGGAGATCGACTTCGACCCGATCGGCCCGTCAAACGTCGTCGAAGCAGGCGCATCACTGGTACGGAATAACACCTATCTTTTGAAGAACATAACGTTCCGCCACCGCCGCATCCGTCAGCTCACCGGCAATTATGTCTTCGGGTCGACGGTCAAGACGCTGCAGCGGGTAGCAGAGAAGCCGGGACAACTGAGTTCCGACGAGTCCATGGTAAATGCCCACAACAGAATGCTGCTGGAACTGGATCGGCTGAAGCAGGATTTTTCCAAGAAAACGGCAAGCGTCCTGTGACCCTGCAGACCCGATTCGTGACGAGGCGATAAGGCATGATCCTTTCTAACTTCATCAACACCCTCTCTTCCCGCAAGGGGGACACGTACTTTGGATGGGCGCTCGGCCCGCTTCAACGGTCAGTGTCCTGGACGTGCGGAGCCGTTCGACCATGAGCAGTGTTACCGACCGGCTGATCCAGGGCAGCATGTGGCTGAGCCTGTCCCGCGCCATCGTCAACGGGCTTTCGGCGCTCAGCACCTTCGTTCTCGCCTGGTACCTCGCACCGTCCGATTTCGGTCTCGTTGCCATTGCAACGACGATCCAGGTCATCCTGAGTTCCGTCACCGAACTCTCGCTCAATCAGGCGCTCATCCGCCACGAGGACCCGAGCGAGGTTCATTTCAGCGCGGTTTGGACGCTGAGCGTGACAAGAAGCGCGATCCTGGCTTTGCTGTTTGCCGCCAGTTCCTTTCCAATTGCCGAATTTTATAACGAGCCCCGGCTGACAAGCGTCATGCTTGCTTTGAGTTTCAGCTTGCTCCTGAGCGGCCTGGCCAATCCACGTCGCGTCATGCTCCAGCGTGATCTGATCTTCTGGCAGGAATTCGTTCTCAACGTATCGCAAAAGCTGGTCGGCTTCGTCGTGACGGTGGCAATCGCTGCGATCTACCAGAGCTATTGGGCTCTTGTTCTCGGCACCCTCGCCTATCAGATTACCAATATCATCGTTTCCTATACCGTCTTGCCGTTCTGGCCGCGCATAACCTTCCGGCATGCGCGGGAATTGTTTTCGTTCTCGCTTTGGCTGACGGCAGGACAGATCGTCAACACGTTGAACTGGCGGATCGAATATCTGCTGATCGGCAAGATGTTGGGCGCCACACAGCTAGGCCACTATACCGTCGGCAACACCCTTTCGACACTGCCGACCCGTGAGGCCACGGCACCGTTGAACCAGACGATTTATCCGGGCTTTTCCAGAGTACGCAACGACCCCGTCCGGCTGATCGCAGCCTATCAGCGCGCGCAGGCGCTTTTGGCTGCAGTGGCGCTTCCGGCTGGAATCGGCATGGCGGTCGTGGCTGATCCGATGATGCGGCTCGCCTTGGGAGAGAAATGGATTCCCGCCATCTTTATCGTCCAGGCGCTCGCATCGGTCTTTGCTCTGCAGACGCTCGGTTCACTCGTCCAGCCGTTGGGCATGGCAAAGGGTCATACCAAGTTGCTGTTCATCCGCGACGCCCAGATGCTGGTGGTCCGCGTTCCCATCATCATCGTCGGCCTGATGATTGCCGGACTTCCAGGCGTCGTCTATGCGCGTGTGTTGACGGGTTTGATTTCCACCGCGGTCAATATGCTTCTCGTCAAGCGACTGATCGGCCTGCCGTTCTTCCAGCAGCTCGGGGCCAACTTCCGCGCGCTTGCCAGCGTCGCATTGATGGCCGCCGGCGTCTGGGGACTGTCGCATGTCCTGAACATGCCGACCGATAAGCTGGGCCTGGCTCTCCATCTGGCCATACTGGTCATCACCGGCGGTATTCTCTATGTCGGTTCCAGCTTTGTCCTTTGGCTCGCGATGAAGAAGCCAAATGGCCCGGAAACCGAAGTTCAGCGTATCTTTGTCAAGTTCCTGTCAAAAGCCAAACGTATGGCCTTACCCAAATCGGCCTAAAAGCTAAAACGAACATCAACAAGAGAGGCAGAATGACCAGCCAATCCAGAACGGAGCTGATCGCAAAACTTAACGGTATGATCCATGATTGCCTGAAAGACTATGTCTCACGCGATGAACCGCTTGCAATCCTCGATTTCCCCGACATCCGCAATTGCGGCGACTCCGCAATCTGGCTGGGTGAAATGGCCTATCTGAAAGATCGCTTCGGCAAACGCCCGGATTATGTTTGCAGAACGGCGGACTTCTCCGCGGATGAGCTGAAAAAACGCGTACCGACCGGTCCGATTTTCATTCATGGCGGCGGCAATTTCGGCGACATCTGGGTTTCCCATCAGGATTTCCGCGAAGCCATCATGGAGCGTTTCCCGGATCGGCAGATCGTACAGTTTCCGCAATCTATCCACTACAGTTCACCTGAGCGCATCGAGCAATCCGCACGCGCAATCGCGCGTCATAAGAATTTCGTTCTGCTCGTGCGCGATGAAGAATCGAAGGAATTTTCCGAGAAACACTTCGACTGCACCGTCCGGCTATGCCCCGACATGGCCTTCGCCATTGGGCCGCTGCCGGACAGGGCGACGCAAATTTCCGTCCTCGCCATGCTGCGAGAGGATGCAGAACGGGTTGGCGGCACGGATCGCAAGATCCCTTCCGATATTCCCGTGGAAGATTGGATCACCGAGTCGAAGCGCAAGGTTGATATCGCCAAGAAGTTGGGGGCAGCTTCGGCTTTCCTGGCCCTGAAGCCGAGCGAAGTGGCATTGCGCAAGCTGGACGCCGCAGCGCACAACCGCTTCGAACGCGGCATCAGCCAGATTTCGCGCGCCCGCGCCATCGTCACCGATCGCCTGCACGTCCATATCTGCTCGCTGCTGCTTGGCCGGCCGCATGCCGTGCTGGACAACAGCTACGGGAAGATTCGCCGCTTCATGAATGCTTTCTCCGGCGGGACCGACCTTTCATACAAGGCAACTTCCCTCGAGGATGGAATCGAGTGGGCGCGTCACCAGGCCGGGCAAGGAGCGCGTGGATGACAAAGAAGCTGCGAGCTTGCAGGATCAGGAGGTAATTCGATGACACTTGTCACCTTTATTATTCCGGTCCGACATCAGGACAATGCCCGCGACTGGAGCAGGCTGAAGGCAAATCTGACCCAGACCGTGGCTTCCATTTCCAACCAGACCAATGGGGACTGGCGCGGCATCATCGTGGCAAACGAAGGCGCCGATCTGCCTGACCTGCCGGAAAAATTCTCCGCCGTGCGTGTCACCTTTCCGCCGAACGACCTGCATGAGCTTGGAAAGGGCAGCAAGGAAGACTTCCTTGATGCCTTCCGGGCAGACAAAGGCCGGCGCGTTCTGAGCGGCATGTTGACCGCCAGGGACAGTCGCTTCTTCATGATTGTCGATGACGACGATTTCGTCAGTTCGCGAATCGTTCAACACGCGGCCGAAAATCGGGACGCCAACGGATGGACGATCGACCATGGTTATATCTGGGACGATGGCGGCAACTTCCTGTTTGGCCACGACGACTTCAGCCATCTCTGCGGCACCTCATTGATCATTCGTGCCGACCTCTACGAACTGCCGCAACGCTTTGAGGATGCTTCGCTCGACTGGATCAAGTCGATGCTGGGCAGCCACGTCCGCATAGCGGATATTCTTGCGCAACGGGGAGCGCCGCTCACGAAGCTTCCCTTTCGCGGGGCGGTCTATCGGGTCGCCCACGGGGGATCGCATAGTCAGGCACCGAGCCTGCTGCGACAGTATTTCCTGAACCGCGGCGTACTCACCAAACCGCGGCGGTGGTTGCGCAATCTTCGTAAGCTGAGGATGGTCGGCGAGGGTCACAGGCGCGAGTTTTTCGGTAAGACACGGTCGAACCCCGCGTAAGCGCCGATCCCATTCGAACATCGCACAGGCAGTCAAAATATGAAGCCTTTCTCTTTCGACTTCACCAAGAGGGTTGATAACTGATGTCGGATCTATTGGTCAGCGTGCTCTTTTCATCCTACAATGGTGCCAGCCGCCGGCTGCGCCATACTTTGGATTCCTTGGTGCGCCAGGAGCTTTCCCATAATCGGTGGGAACTGATAGCCGTCGACAACAATAGCAATGACGGCACGTTTGATCTTTTGGAAACCTATAGCGACAAGCTTCCCATCACCATCCTGCAGCAGCGCAAGCCGGGAAAGTCCGGCGCGCTGAATATGGCCTTGGATCGGGTGAAGGGGGATCTCATCGTCTTTACGGACGACGATGTTCGTGCCGAACCGAACTGGCTGAAAGCGATCGTCGACTGCGCCGCAGCCCATCCGAGTTATGGCGTCTTCGGCGGCAGAATCGTCCCTGAATGGGAGAAAGAACCAAAAGACAGGTTTATCGAATGGATTCCGATGGGATCCACCTTTGCGATAGTCGATGACACCCAAAGCGGACCGTGTGACCCGACGAAAGTCTGGGGCCCGAATACGATCGTCCGGCGAGAGCTGCTCGGAACAAGCGTGCGCTACCGCGAAGATATCGGTCCTCTTCCCGGAAAGATTTTTGCCATGGGTGAAGATGCGGAAATCATCATTCGCCTGGCCGCCAATGGCGCCAAGTCCTATCGATGCGCCGAGGCCGTGGTCCATCATTGGATTCCGGCATCGAGCGTGACGGAGGATTGGGTACAGAAAAGAGGCGAGCGGCTTGGCTACGGCATGCCGGCGCTCTTTCCCGACGAGGTGCCTGGGGGGGTGAGGTTAAGCGGAGTTCCGCTTCCGACCTGGATCGAAAGCGCACAATGGGCCTTTCGGGCAGCAATGCTTTATCTCCTGCCGCGATCGAAGAAACGTTTCTGGGCGATCTGGAAATATTATTACATGCGTGGCTATCGCGCCGGAATTCGCCGATACGTTTCTCAGACAATGACGCAGTAATCGATTGCATAGGAGGCAGTAATTTGAAACTCTCAGTGCTCGTCAAAAATTTATGGCAGTATTTGCGCCCACGCATCGACAGCGTTCTATCGCAGGCCCAAGACATCGGTAAAGGCGTGGCCCGAATCGCACAGGGAAGCGACCCGACCGAAATGAGGTCCGGAGCATCACATGAGCAAAGTCAAGGTTACAATACTGTTCTCAACTTATAACGGCGAGAAAACCCTGCCAACGATGCTTGATGCACTGTGCGCTTCAACCCTACCGAAGGAAGAATGGAAAATCGTTGCGGTCGACAACAACAGCAGCGACCACACTGTAGCAGTCTTGAATTCCTATAAGGAGCGGCTTCCGCTGGAAGTTTATTTTGAGCCAAAACAAGGTAAGCAGTACGCATTGACTTTGGGCTTCCGCCATCTGGAGGGCGAACTCGTCATTTTAACCGATGACGACGTCATTCCCGCGCCGGATTGGATCGAGCAGTTTCTCACCTTGGCAGATGAGCAGCCACAGTTTGCCATATTCGGCGGCTTAATCACGCCCGAATGGGAGGAAAGGCCTGCACCGTGGTTAGTCAAGTATGGGCATCTGGGGATTCTTTATGCGCTAAATGGCGGTCTACCCGAGGGGCCGATTTCAGCGGCATTGATATCGGGGCCGAATTCGGCCTTCCGTCGTTCCATTTTACCGCCTGGCTATATCGTTCACGACGGCCTCGGCCCCGATGCGACTGTCGCTCAGTTCCCCATGGGTGAGGATACTGCTTTCGCTCTCAGGTTGGAGAAGAATGGAGCCAAGGCTTTTCACTCGCGGCATCCCGGGGTTCGGCACATTGTCAGGAAGGGCTATGTGAACGAAGGCTGGGTTTTGCGGCGCGGCGAGCGTTATGGCATGGGCTTGGTTATCGTTCGGCCGGACCTCTTCGACAGAAAAACGAAAATTGGCGGTCTGCCCATCGCTAGCGCCTTGAGATGGCTTCTGATGGTGCCGGCCAGCGTCGTCGTCAAGAGATTTCCGCCAAGCGGCGTTCGCTTCAAATTGCTCTGGGCGCAGTCGGTGAGACAGGGGATCCTGCGCCAATTTCTCAAGCAGCGATCGACGATGAATAAAACGATCTACTCTCAGGTCGGTGCCAAATGACGAAAGTACTAAACCGTGGCATCGATAGGAAGTGCTCCAACTGCGGCGGCAGCGGGCAGGATTTTCGCACGTCAGGAGGCGAGTGGGTTTGATGACGGATCCGAGAATTAGTGTCATCTTTTCGTCCTTCAACGGCGCCAGCAGACGGCTTCAACAGATGCTGGATTCGATGTTGGGGCAAAACCTTCCAGTCGAACAATGGGAACTGATTGCCGTCAACAACAACAGTAAAGACGAAACACAGGAGCTTCTCGATCAGTATGCAAAGAAGCTTCCAATTGTTGTTGTTAATCATACCCGCCCAGGCAAATCAGGCGCTATGAACGCAGCTCTGGCGATAGCTCGAGGAGCGCTGATCGTTTTTACGGACGACGACGTCGAGGCAGATGCGCACTGGTTGAGTTCGATCGCCGCATGCGCGGAGGCGAACCCGGATTTCGGCGTTATCGGCGGCCGAATTCTTCCAAATTGGGAGCATTATCCCCATGGGGATCCGCTGTTGGACTGGATTCCCATGGGATCAACCTTCGCCATATCCGACCAGGAATCCAGTGGCCCATGCGACCCGACAAAAATTTGGGGTCCGAACACGACCGTGCGTCGCGAATTGCTTGGCAGCAATGTTCGATTCCGCGAAGATATCGGGCCGCTTCCAGGAGGTCTTTTCGCAATGGGAGAGGATACGGAAATTGTCAGCCGCCTATCCCGAAGCGGCGTGAAAACCTATCGGTGCGCCGAGGCCATTGTTCATCATTGGATTCCAGCCTCCAGCGTGACAGAGGCTTGGGTACAGAAGCGTGGGGAACGTCTTGGCTATGGAATGCCAGCGCTCTTCGCCGAGGATATTCCAAAAGGTATAAGGATCGCGGGAATCCCCTTAAGAACCTGGATCGAGAGCGCCAACTGGGCGGTTCGAGCAGCCATCCTTTATCCGTTGCCGCGATCAAAGAAGCGGTTCTGGGCCATCTGGAAGTGCTATTACATGCGTGGCTACCGCGCCGGACTTCGCCGATACGCACCGGCAGTAAATCATTCTCGTCGACTAGCGCAGGAGGTCGTGCATTGAATTTATCGGTGCTTATCAACAATTTCAATTACGGCAAGTATTTGCGCCCATGCATCGACAGTGTTCTGTCGCAGGTCTATCCCGACTTCGAAGTGATCGTGGTCGACGATGGTTCCACCGATGATTCCCGAGAGATTCTTGCTTCCTATGGCGAGCGGATCCTGACCGTGTTGAAGGAAAATGGCGGCCAGGCCTCGAGCTTCAATGCCGGTTTTGCGGCCGCAAGCGGCAATATCCTTTTTCTCCTCGATGCTGATGATGCGTTTCTGCCCGGCAAACTCGCCCGCATCGCCGAGATCTACGATCGCAACGAGATCGACTGGTGCTTCGACCGCGTGACGACCAATGAAGACGACCAGCCTCCTGCGGAGCTGCAGGTGACGCTGTTCGACAAGCGGGATACGCTGCGCAGAGGCGGCTTTCCCTCGCTTCCTGTGCCGACCTCCGGCTTGAGCTTCCGCCGCGATCTACTGTCTCAGATCCTGCCAATGTCTGTCGCGAAAGACGTCGTCCTCAGCGACAATTATATCAAGTTTGCAGCCGCCTATCTGGGTCGCGGCGCCATCGTCGAAACACCGCTGACGTTTCAGCGCATTCATGAGTCGAACCGGTACACGGGCACAAGCAGGGCAAAGACGCTGCGCCCACGGATCATGATTGCGACTGGGCTCGAACTGGCACGCCGCTATGACGGGCTGCAGGCACTCGGCAAGAGCCTCGTGGCCGGCGGAATTGCCGAAACGACATCGCTTCTGAAGCTCCGGGGCGAAGCTCGCAACACGGTGGCCGGCGGTCCGTTCGGCGATGCCGCCGCGACCGAAGTGGCCTTGATGGCGGCGCGCAAGCGTTTGGGAAATATGCTGCGGAGAGGACAGTCATGAATCAGCAAGAGACTTTTCCGCATTCATCCGTCGACACAGAAGCAGGCGCCGCACCGCTGAAGATTGCCGTCGGTGTGCTGACCTATCGGCGCCTCGACGGGATCGCCAAGCTGCTTGACGTCATGACGCGCCAGGTCAGGCACCCGGCTCGCCCCTATCATCTCACCATGGTGATCGTGGATAATGATGCGGCCGGCAGCGCGAGGACCACGGTAGAGAGCTTTGGCCAAACAGGTGCCTACGACCTGATCTACGTCATCGAACAAAACCAGGGCATACCCTTTGCACGCAATCGCGCACTGGATTCAGCGCCTCCCGGCACTGACCTCTTCTGCTTTCTCGACGATGACGAATGGCCGGTTGACGGCTGGCTGGATGCGATGCTGGAGACACGGGAGAAAAACCGCGCCGATTGCGTCTATGGCCCCGTCCAACCGGTCTATCCCGAAAACCCGCCGGAATATTTCATCAAGGCAAGGGTGTTCGAGCGCAAGAAGAACGAGGACGGTCAACGCATTTCTTATGCGGCATCGAACAACGTCATGTTCGACTATCCCCTGATCCGTTCATGGAATCTGCGTTTTGAAGAGAAGATGCGCTTCACCGGGGGCACGGATTACCTTTTCTTCAACCAAGCCATCCGCCGGGGCATGCAGGTCTTCTGGGCTGACAAGGCGCTTGTCCATGATATCGTTCCGGCCAGCCGGATGACCTGGAAATGGGTATTGCAAAGACAATACCGGCTCGGCAATACCTTCGCAGTCAGCGAGGTCTTGCATGGCAACCTCAAGCGCCGGATCTATCGCGCCGCCTATGGCGCCACGAGAGTTGTGCTTGGGCTGGCCATGCTGCCGGCGATCTTGATTTCACCCTATTGGGGCATGCGAGCCCTCACCCACCTTTTACGCGGCGCGGGCATGGTTAATGGGATTCTCGGACATGCATACCAGGAATACAAGCCCAATGCCGCTCTTTGATATTGTTTACGCAGGCGCCCTTGGAAGAGTTCGGAGCGCCATTATGTTCGAGCTGAAGCATCACAAAGATTGGCTGTCCATGAACTTCAAGGCTTCAATCAACCGGGCCAAAAATGGTACAATTCCACTGAACTATCGTGACACAATCGCTGTTCGAACCGAACGGTTTTCGCCCTTATCCATCGGTCAAATATAGGAGATGCCTGTTTATGACTGAGAAAAAATTGAAAGTTCTCGCTGCCTCGTCCGGAGGCGGCCACTGGGAACAGCTGATGGCCATGCGCGGCGCATTCGAGGGCTGCGATATCGTCTTTGCAACGACCATCCCGGGACTGCTTGCGAAATACGATATTCGCGGCGGACTAGTCCTTCCCGATTGCAGCCGCGACTCGATTACCATGTCGATCCGGTGCTTTTTCACCGCCTTCTCCATCGTCATCAAGCACAGGCCCGACGTCATCATCTCGACCGGTGCGGCACCCGGCCTCTTTTGCCTGCTGGCCGGCAAATTGACGGGCAAGCGGACGATCTGGATCGATAGCGTCGCCAATGTCGAGAAGCTGTCCCTATCGGGTAAATTGGCCGGCCATATTGCGACGCTCTGGCTCACGCAATGGCAACATCTGTCGAGGCCGGATGGCCCCCATTACGCAGGAGCTGTCCTTTGATCCTTGTCACCGTCGGAACGCAGCTGCCGTTTGATCGCCTCGTCAAGGCTGTCGACACCTTCGCAAACGAACTGCCGAAACCGGTTCTGGCGCAGATCGGCAAGGGCACCTACACGCCACAGAATATGAAATGGATCAAGAATATCGAGCCCAAGGACTTTGACAACGTCTTTCGCGATGCAAGTGTCATCGTCTCTCATGCGGGAATTGGCACTGTGCTTACGGCCAAGCGTTTTGGAAAGCCGATCATTCTCGTTCCCCGACAGGCGGCTCTCGGCGAGCACCGAAACGATCATCAGCTCGCCACGGTGAGCCAGCTCGTGGGCCGGCCGGGCATCTATGTAGCACACACCGATGACGATCTCCGGAACTATCTGCTCGAAGAGCTGGATAGCCCATCTCACGAAGATTCGTCGGAAGCCGGTCGGGCTTCACTGGTCACCTACCTGAAAAACTATATTACGGCAGTCTGACCCCGAGAGCCGTCATAGCCTCTGACGCGTAAAAGCGATTTTTCATTCTCCGCAATGGTTGCCGGCGATACGTTTGACGAGTTCAGGCGCAATGATTTTGGAGGCCATGTCGGGCAGAGGATGCACGCCATCAGGAATTGCCGTGGCCAGGTCATCCGGCGTCAGACGCTCCCAGTTGGGCCGGTGGTCGACAAACTCCAGACCACGTTTTTGCGCCTCCGCCTCATGTGCAGAGACATAACTGTCGACAAAGGGACGGATCAGCCCACGCCATCCTGAAAACGGATTCATCGCCATGACGATGATCCGCGCTTGCGGCAGCCGCTGCTGGAGCTGGTCGAGGATGTCGCCGATATTCTTTCGGCTTTGCGCAAGCGACACGAACCGATGCAACGTCGCATCATTGGCGTAGAGCTCAATCAGGATGATATCCGGCTGCTCGGCAACGACGCGATCAATCTGGGTTAGAGCCCACAGTGACGTTTCACCGCTTTTTGCAACGCTCTCGACCTTCACCGGCTTCTGCAGGCAGGCTGCAAGCTCCGTCTCAAGGGCAGGCTGCCATCCCCCCCGCGCCGTCAAGGATGTTCCGAAGGCCACTATTTTCAGCGACACAGGACTATCGGCATAGCCATTCCTGACCGCCGAAAGCATCAACAGACACGCCAGAAACAGAACCAGTCCATAGGCCGGTCGCCTCTCAGTCTGCACAGCTCGCCAAAACTGCAAACATATCATGAGGAGACCTTGCAGCAGGCTTGAGACAATTTCGTGAAATGGCCGCGCATGCCTGTTCGAGCAATGCGAAACCATCCAATCCCCATCCTGGTAGATGACAACGGCTGCTTTGGGACGTCGAGGATCTTACCGACGTGAAACAGCCACCAATCACTCCTGGCGAAATACGTGCTGCATCTGATCGGTCAGGGGCTTCGTCAGATAGGATATCACGGTCCGGTCGCCGATCTTGATAAAGACCTCCGCCGGCATGCCGGGATAGAGTTTTATCGTCTTCAATTTGGCAATGCTTTCAGCTTTCGGCTTGACGCGCAGGGGATAGTAGCTGATGCCCGTGCGCTCATCCTTGACGATATCGGGCGCGATCGAGGTAATCTCACCGGCCACATCAGGCGTCGTGCGTTGATCGAAAGCGCTGAAACGCACATCGACTGACTGGCCGACGTGAACCTGATCAATATCGCGGGTGGCGACTTTCGCCTCGACCGTAAGCTCGTTATTTTCGGGAACGACGAGCATCAACGTCTGACCGGGATCGATAACACCATTGACGGTGTGAACCGAAAGTTCGTGAACTCGCCCAGTCAACGGTGCGGTAATGTCGAGACGGTGCAGCTGATCGACTGCGGTTCCGCGGCGTTCTTCATATTCGGCGATCTGCGCCTCGACGTCGGTCAGGTCTTTTGCAATCTCCGAACGACGATCCTCATCCAGCTGGATCGACTGGCGATCGATCTCGATTGCCTTACCCTCGGCCTCCGCCTTAGCTGCGATTTCCTGGCCGCTGTTGCCCTGGAGATCGGCGCGGGCGCGCTTGAGCGTATTCAAACGCTGAAGCGTGACGAGCCCCTTCTTGTAGAGCGTATCAATGCCCTCGAGCTCCTGTTCGATCAAGCCCAAGGCATCGTTGGTGGCATTGATCTGAACGACCAATCCCTTTACCTGCTCGCCCAGTTGATCCTTGCGCGATGCCAACTGGCTCTTCATTCCGATAAGCGCCGTCCTGCGACTGTCGAACAATTTCTGCTCGCCATCAAGAAGCTTCTCGGCGGAGGTGCTGGATGTCAGATCCCTGATGTTTTCCTCGACCTCGAACGAATCGGCGCCGATTCGTTCCGCCTTCAGACGGGCCCGGCGCGCATAAAGCTGAGCAAGCGTGCTTTCGACAATCGAGAGATTCGCTCTCGTCGTCGTCCCATCGAGCCGTATCAGCACCTGCCCAGCCGTCACATGGTCGTTTTCGGAAACCAGCAATTCCGACACGATACCACCTGTCAGGTGCTGGACCTTCTTGACATCGCCGTCGACGACGATCACGCCCTCGCCGATGACGGCGCTCGAAAGCTCTGTCGTCGCCGCCCAACCGCCAATGCCGCAAACGAGGGCTATCGACAGCACACCGACCGCGGCAACATGCCGATTGAGAGAGCGTTTCGATTCACTGATATCTTTACTCACAATCTTCCCTCTGGCCTATTCGGCCGCATTCATGCCGTCGACCACGACTTTAAGCTGAGCCACGCGCTCGGCGATCGGCGTGCGCGCCGCTTCCGGCCGGCTGACCCTTGCCAGAACTTCCTCTTTGGGACCGAACGCGATCATGCGGCCGTCCTGCATCATCAGCACGAAGTCGCAGACCGCTAGAACGCCGGATCGATGTGCGATGACGACGACAATGCCGCCCCGCGCCCGCACGCTCATGATCGCGGCACTCAGCGCCCGCTCGCCTTCTTCATCGAGATTGGAGTTTGGTTCATCGAGCACGACGAGGAATGGGTCGCCGTAAAGTGCTCTTGCAAGCGCGATACGCTGTCTCTGGCCAGCCGAAAGCGCAGCACCGCCTTCGCCGATTTCGGTTTCGTAACCGTTCGGCAGACGAAGAATAAGATCGTGAACACGCGCCGCCCTCGCCGCAGCAACCACCGCCTCAGGCGACATCTCCTTCGCGAAACGGCAGATATTCTGGGCAACAGTCCCCGAGAAGAGCTCCACATCCTGTGGGAGATAACCGATATGCCGGCCAAGTGCGTCTCCGTCCCACTGGTCGAGTGCTGCGCCGTCGAGGCGAATGGATCCTCTGACGGTCGGCCAGATACCCATCATCGCCCGCGCCAACGACGACTTACCCGAGGCACTGTACCCAATGACCCCAAGCGCGCTCCCTGCCCGTAAGCCGAAGCTGACATCCGAAATGACCAGGCGCTGACCCGCCGGTGGCCCGCTCGCCAGTCCTTCGACAGTGACTTGCTTGGTAGGAGCCGCGAGCGCAAGAGGGGCCGGAATCTCGGGAATGGTTTTTAGCAGGCTCGAAAGCCGCGCCCAGCTCTGCTGAGCAGAAACGAAACCACGCCAATTCCCGATCGCCGCTTCGACAGGCGCCAGGGCGCGAGAGGTCAAAATCGAGCCGGCGATGATAATGCCCGAAGAGGCCTGCCCCTGAATGACCAGGATCGCGCCGGTCGCGAGCGTTCCCGACTGCAAAGCAATACGGAAAATCTTCGACAAGGTCGCATATCCATTGCCGATATCCGATGCCTGCCTGGTGATCGTCCGGTATTCACTGTTCTTGCGGTCCCAGATTTCGGCCATCGTGCCTGCCATGCCCATGGCGTGGATGACCTCGGAGTTGCGGATCGAGGTCTGCGCGAAGGCATTTCGCATATTGGCGGAGTCAGATTGCTTTTTTGAGAGCGTACGCGTTCCCTGATTGGTCATGAATGTCAGGATGGCGAGAACCAGCGATCCACCAATCGCGATATATCCGATCGCCGGATGAAAGAGGAAGCAGATCACGATATAGAACGGCAACCATGGCAGATCGAACATCGCTGTCGGGCCCTGGCCGGACAGGAAGGTTCTGATCTGGTCGAAGTCGCGCAACGGCTGAAGCCCGTCGCCGCCGATTTTGACCTTCAACGGAGCCTTGATCAGCGCGCGGAACACGCGCCCGTTCACCATCTCGTCAAGCGCTCCGGCAACACGCACCAGCATCCTGCTTCGCAGAACCTCGAACGCACCTTGAAACGTGTAAAGCATCAACGCAAGTATTGCCAGGACAGCCAGAGAAGGTATGCTTTTGCTGGGGATGACCCGATCATACACCTCAAGCATAAAAAATGAACTTGTAAGGTATAGGATGTTGATAAGCGCGCTTGCTATTCCAATGAAAATAAGCCCCCCCTTGCATTTCTTTAATGCTTTGGATGGCTCGCTGACATCGGCTGCTGAACTCTGAAACACGAAGTAATCCCTCTCTTACCGCATCGCACGAAAGCAAATATGCTGGTGCACACTCCAGCTCCGGGTCCATCACGCCCGATCAATGACACGACTGCCTTGGACCCCGACACCGGCGCCGGACCCGCTTGCAAGCCCACGACCTATTACATGAATCCAACCAAAAAGTGACCAAAAATTCCAATTTATAACGAGCGGCTTCAAGGATTCTGACTTGACGCTACGCTAAATATACCAACCTAAGCAAGTGAAAATCGCAAATTGTCCAACAACGGCGCAGAGAGATGAACGTATCGCGCGCATATTAGCGACGTTTACTGGGGCGTTAACTATAAATTCAATCTATAGTTCATTTTTCCTATGAACGGCGCAACTATTTTTTGTCCGCGCCTTCGACCGCCGACACCCCTTCATCGTCAAGCTTTCAAGTGTTGAGCAGCGGGCCGTTGCTCTCTAGTTTGGCGTGATTCAAACCAGCAGGTGCGACGCTTGGCTGCTATGGAACGCGTCCACATTAATATACACGCCGAGCGAGTCGGTATCGATGTGAGAAGCGCCGTCAGAAATCTTATATTGGAACGATTCGCTGACCTTTCCGCTGAGACCGGCGATTTTCACCGCATCGACCGTATAGGTGTAATCACCATCGCTCTCCACATGGATGACGCCGTATTTCCCGGTCAGCGTCAGGCCATGTTTATCCACGGCGCTGTCACCGAAGCGACGAAGCAGCACGGTTCCATTGATTGCGCTATCGTTTTCGAGGAGGTTGCCATGATAGGCGCTGCCTGTATCCGTGGAAATTTTCAGGCTGTCATGGGCTGCAACAATCCTGGGAACGGCGACGGTGGGTGCGGTCGGAACCTGCACTTCGTCCGCGGGCGTCGGAGTGCTTGTCTGCGTCGGTGTTGACGGTTCGACAGGCGGCTCCACAACCGGCGTAGTAGGCGTCTCACTGTTGGACGGGGTGTCGCCACTCGTGGCGTCGAGTTCGGCCTGCGCTTGCTCCAGGGTCTTATTGTCGTTGATCAAGAAGGTGCTCTGGACGGCAATTGCGACGGGCATCGTCAACGTCGACACCGCGCTGTCGATGATATTTTCATGGAAAGATCCTGATGCAGGCCTGTCGACCTTCAGCGCCGAGGACGACAGGTCGTCGAAGACATTGCCATAAATATCGATATCGGTGCGTGCATAACTTGGGTAGCCTGCAGCGCTGATCGACACGCCCCAGACGCCGTCATGAATATAGTTTCCACTGATATCGTAATTTGTCGCATTGCCCTGATCGCCAAGGCCGATACCGTAGGACCAACTATAGCCGCCGTATCCCGAGATGTCGTTGTCGTGGATGGCGATATTCGTGCCCGCGTTGGCACCTATCCCGAAACCGCCGCCGATCACGGTGTTGTCCTCGACCGCTGCATCCACAGCCCGAACAAGCACCAGGACGCCCTTTGCGCTATTGGTCTCCGTCTGCTCTAGGTGGTTACCCTTGATCAGGATATTGCTGCTGTCGTTCAACTGAACGGCGTCTGCCGCGGCGCCCTGGCTGTTGATGACCAGATTATTAACGATGGTAACGCCAATCACTTTATCCATCCAGATGCCGTCTCCATTTACCCCGGAAATCTTGCTGTTCTCGATGGTAATGTTCTGGCTGCTCTGGAAATTGACGGAACCGGGCTTGCCGGCAAGTCCGGTATTTTCGACCTCGACGTTGCGGACGGTCCAGTTGGAGACATTTCCCGCATATATCGCCGCACCCCCGGTATCAGCAATCTTGATGTTCTCCACGATGATGTTTGAAGCCTTCGAGCCGTGGATGCCGTCATTGCTACTGTGAATAACCGGCGCATCGCCAACGCCGTAACTGCCAATTGTAATCGGAGAGCTGACGGTACCGGAGTATTTCAGGTCGAATTGCTCGTTAAACACGCTTCCGGCGGCAAGCAGCACGCTGTCTCCCGGCTTTAGCCTCAAGGATTCGACAGCCGAAAGCGTCGCGAAAGCCGACTGCTCGCTCACTCCACTGTTCTGATTTGATCCTGTTGCCGAATTTACATAGTAGACGGTCACGCCTTGATCTCCCAAAGATACTGGAAAATCTTTTAGCCGCGGACCTCTCTCTGCCTGCTAAAATGGAACACTAAAATGCGTTCTATCTCGCGATAATTCTTACGCTCCCCACAAAACATCTTCATTTCTCGAATATTTTGCATTGCAACAAAAATTGCGTTGCACAGTTATAACGATGTTACCCAATATCTCTAGTGTAAATAAGATTATTCTCCACGCATCGCATATTGGTTTAAGCCAATTGCGCCTCGCGAGAAACATTACTTGATAAGCAAATGTTACAAAATAATGGCATCAGTTACTTCGTCGAAAAGCAGACGCCGGTGCGGGAGCCGAAGCAAGACTGAGTTTTCAGGCTGTAACCCGTAGTGATTATATCAACATCTCATCTGCGCATAAGCACCTCGGCGTATTCTTATAAATTGCCCCTGAATAAACATTCTTCTCCTCTGAAGAAACAGAGGTTCGCATCTATCATTTGGTACTTTCACTTATTATTAACGCAATAATTACCATGCGTTTCATCGCCTTATGCGTGTTACAGGTGTGTCATTATTGTACTATACACCCGAAAATGTTCACTTGCTGTTAACTGCACCCTTGACTCTCTGTATTAAGATATCCTTAATCGACCAGCTCGCTAAAGGTCAGAATTGACTTAGCAAAGAATAATTCAAGGAGAGAACTGATGGCTGTTCACGCAACCGACGATAGTGCAACATTCCTGGAAACCGACGCCATTTCAGGAAATCTGCTTTCCAACGATTCATCCGACACTTGTTCCTGCGCGCCTTCGACGGCGCGAGCGTAGGCGCCAAGAGCGGCAATAGCCAGATCACAGAGATCCAGGGCGACTACGGCACCTTCTTCGTCAAGCCCGATGGCAGCTACACCTATGTGCTAAGCGATGCTGCCAAGGTCAACTTCACCAATGGTGAGTTGCTCCAGGAGAAAGTCGCGTACAAGATCTCCGACGGCAGCGGTCATACCGATGTCGGCCTGTTCACCCTGAACATTCAGGGCGTAACCCAGGTAAAGCCGATCGCTGTCGACGACAACTACAGCTTCACCGAAGGCGACGCCATCAGCGGCAACGCGTTGGACAACGACATTGCTGGCGACAATGGCCACCTCTTCCTCCGCCTATTCGGCACCACGACCGTAAACGGCGACCCGAGCGCAACAACCGACGTCGCCGGTACGTATGGTACGTTCCATGTAAAAGCGGATGGATCATTCACCTATGATCTGACAGCAGATATCGCTCCCGGGGATCAGGTCACGGAAACCATCCAGTTCTACAAGATCTCCGACGGCGAGGGCCACACCGACGCCGGCGTTCTGACACTCAACATCACTGGCGCGGACGCAGAAGTCTGATCATCAATAGCCAATCAAAAAGCAACGCCCGCCGCGCAGACTGCGGGCGTTGCTTTATGCAGGTTGAATTCGGCCAAGAGAAAGAGCCGTAGTCGCTCATCCTGTCGGCTTGGAACTTCTATAAGAACCAGCCTCGATGATTACTTGCTGCAGCGCTGTCGGAACCGCGCCGTCGCGGCCTCTCCGACGTTTGTCCAGCTGCGATCGAAGATCGGGCGGAGCTGTGGACTGATCTCTCTTATCGTGGCATTGACCCTGCAACGATCGCCCCGTTTCAGCATGGTCATGAGATCGCTGTCGAGCGCGCGCTCTGCCGCGGCGAGTGTTGCACCAGTGAAATCGTTCCAGAAATAAAATCGCGTCAGGATCATCACCTGGTCGTATGGCGCAAGCGCAACCGAACGCTTCATCATTCCCGCGATCGAGGCCGGCTCTTCCGCAATTGTCGACTGCACGGCCGCAAGGCGAAGCCAAAAATTGCTGTTCGTCGGCATGCACGAAAGCGCATGCCGCAGATACTGGCGCGCACTCGAGGCCGCAGCGGCCCAGCCGTCGTAATTGACATTGACATTCTGCCGATCGAGTTGCGCCAGAACGAGTGTTACACCAGCAGCCACGATGTCGGATCGACAATAATGTCCGTCAACGACGTCGACACTGCGCGACGCATATTTGGTCACGACATCATCGGCGACGGTCTCGCCACGCTCGATCCTTTCGGCGACGATCGAGATGCTGGCCGTTCTTATCGAAGCGTAGAGCTCTCGACCGGCCAGCACCACCAAGACGACGGTGACGACAACGAAGGCGATCCTGGTAATCGAAACAGACTGACTGCGGAACATCAGCTTTCGGTATAGTATCGCGAATAACGCTTATAATAATATTCGCTCGAACCGAATGTCCGGTAGAGTTTCATCTGCGACGGGTCGACCTTGGTCAAGATAGTACCGACGCATTTCGCATAGAGTTCCGGCTCGGATAGCAGAGTCGACTGCACCACCTTGCGCGATGTCTTTCCCCACTCGATAACGAAAACCACCGCATCAAGCTTTGAATTGATAGCGCGTGCATCCACAACCGGCGCCAAGGGCGGCAGGTCGATAATAATATAGTCGAAGCTTTGACGCGCCGTTTCAAGAAGCTGATCCATGCCGCGTGACGCAAGCAGCTCCGACGAATGCGGAACACGATACCGTGCCACCGTCGGCAAAAATGCGAGCTTCGTTTTTGGATCGAGGAGGATCAGATCCTTGAGCGGACGGCTGTCGACGATTGCCTCGAGCAAGCCGGCCTCGGCATGGCGGCCGATCGCCCGGGTGGCACCGGGATTGCGCATATCGCCGTCGATAAGCAGGCAACGCGCACCCTGCATTGCCAGGAGTTTTGCAAAATTGATGGATGTCGTCGACTTCCCCTCGCCGGGCAAGCTCGAAACGACACCAATGACCTTGCAGCGCTGATCGGCAGCACTGAGGTCGATGGCAATCTTGGCGCTTCGAAGCGTCTCGGCAAATGCCGAGAGCGGATGCTCCTCGACATAGGTCGTCGTCTTCCCGCCCCTGGCAATGCTTCGCGGATTGCTGGGATCAACGAGCGTCGGATCGTCGGCGTTGTTTTCAATCAGCGGCATGACACCGAGAGACTCGACATCGAGCACGTCCCGGACATCATCGCCGGTGCGGAAGAACCGATCCCTGAATTCGCGGAATGCAGCGATACCACATCCAAATGCACATCCCACGAACATCGCGAAAGCAACGACGAGAGCTCTCTTCGGAGCGCTCGGTTTCGTCGGCGTCTCCGCCGTCGTGATGATGCGCGCAGCGGTAATCGGAAAGCTCTGCTGCTGAATTGCTTCCTGGTAGCGCGTCAAGAAGCTCTGATAAAGATTCTTATAGGTATCGCGCGTACGCTCGAGCTCGCGAAGCTGCACTTGCGTTTCGCCAGCCGTTGCGGCAACGCCCGTCGCCTGCGTGACACTGTCGCGCAAAGAATTTTCCCGCGACTTTGCGACCTGCAGCTCGCTTTGGTAGCTCTCGGCGATGCGGTTCAACTCGTCGAACATGAGCCTTTTATATTCTTCCATTTCCGCACGAAGCCGAACCGCCTGGACGTGATCAGGGCCGAGCCGAGCCTCGATTTCGGTCTCGAGCTTCGAAGCCTCCAGATATTTCTTGCGAAGGTCGTTCGAAATGGAACTGTCGAGCACATCCGTGACGATCGCATCGGTCTGCTTGGCGTCGATGATCGACTTGACGCGCGCATATCTTGCCTCGGCCTTCGCCGTCTCGGCCTGCGCATTGATCAATTGGGTATTGATCTCGGAAAGCTGCTGCTCGCTGATAAGCGTACCGGATCCGGCCTCGACAAGCCCATGCTCGCCGCGGAATTTCTGAACCGCAAGGTCGGTGTCCAGCGCCTGCTGCCGGAGCTCTTCGATACGCTCCTGCAGCCACTGGCCGGCCCGGCGTGTCGCCTCGTATTTGGAATTGAGCTTGTCGACCAGATAGACGTCGGCGATCGCAGCCGCGATATCACGCGCCAGATCGGGCGACTGCGCGGTATAGCTGACATCGAGGACATAGGAGCGACCGACGCGTTCGACGTCGATGTTGCCCGCGACGGTCTCCGCAGCGCTTCGCCGTTTCCTTTCCGGATCGGGTGCGACGGCTGCGTCATCGGCAAACCACGATCGAAAATTCATGAAGGATTTCAGCGTTGAGACCGAAAAAAGCGAGCTTTTCGGTGCCGTGAACACCGGATTGTCGACGAGTTTCAGTTTGTCGACAACAGCATAGGCGATAGTGTCGGACTTCAATAGCTCGACCTGACTGAGGACAGTGCCTTCGTCATCGTCCATCTGGCCGAAAGCCGCCAGCTGATTGATCACCTGACTATCGCTGCGGTCGATCAGCACGCTGGTGTCGGCGGTGTAGACAGGCACCGAAGTCAACACATACACAATGCCGAGAATGGCAAAGGCGAAACCGCACGCCGCAACCATCCGCCACTGTCGGCGGGCGATTGCGATGAGCTTGTCGAAATCGATGAAATCAGCATCATTTCCGGTATCGCGGGAGGGGTCGATACGCGGCGTAAGTTTATCTGGCGATAGCAATTTCGATCTCCAACAAAGGCGTCATGCGCTAAGATCTAAGGGCAATTCCAGCTATTGTATGACCGGGACACTCTGACTCGTCGACTCCGTCGGATCGGTAGACGACTGCCCTCCCGCTCCGGTGCTGAGGATCGTCGTCGTTGAAGTCGACGATGAATCATCTGCGCCGGCATTCGAAACCTTCAGCGTACCCGCTGTTGTCGCAGCGCCGTCGAACGGCGTACCGTCGTCCGCTCCAGGCCCGGTTTGTCCAACTTGCCCGTCATTGCCGATGCCGGATGCGGCGGCGGCAGCACTTGCACCCGGGCCGAGCGCCGCGGTCCCGCCTTCGGCAAGGACTTTTGCAAAGGCTGCAAGCAGCGGCGCCAGGTTCGGATCGGCGCTCGCCGCCTCGGCAACAGCCTTTTCGATCGCCAGCTTGAATTGCGGATCCGTCACCTGGCAGCTGTTTGCGGCCCGTCCGAGGCCGGAGCCGATAGCCGCCATCTGTGCGGCACTGGCCTTCTTGGCCTGCTCGATCACTGGCGACAGCGCATCATTGCTGCTTCCAACCAGCGCGCGAACACGCGATGACAAAACCAACGGATCGGACACGTCGAGCAGAACGGCCGGGCTAGCCGTAAATCCGCTGACATCGACGGAAGTCAGATTTGCCGGACCCAAGCAAGCTGCCGCAAAAGCGCTTGAATTCATGCCGGCAAACATCGCAACGACAATTCCGCTATATGCAAGCTTACGATAAACACCTGACCTTGCCATAACCATAGTCCTTCATCAAATCCGCTATATAGGCCGCCGGCATTGATCATCCGTGATCGATGCCGGCCCGCCTATTGCAATCAATTTCCAAGATCCTGTACCGCGTTACTGGTATCGTTCGCATCGTCGGCCACTCCGGAAACAGTGGATGATACCGAGTTCACGATGTCAAGGAACTTGACCAGTTCGACGGAGGCCGAATTGGAAATATAGATAATATCCTTGTCTTCCATCTTGAATTGCTGAACAGCAAACAGGGTTGCCGGGTCGCGCATATTCGCACGAATGATCACCGGAACCATTTCACCCGCAAATCTCGTCGTGTCCACATGCATCGCTTGAACCGTTTTCTTCGGGACAAGACGATAGAGCAGGACCTGAGCCGGGTCGGCGCGGTCGTCGCGCAGGCCGCCCGCCTTGGCGATTGCCTCTCCAAGGGTCAGATTGGACTCTTCGAAATCGAAGCGACCGCTGGTGCCTGCGGCACCGAGCGCAAGATAGGTGCGGCGCTCATGATCGATCGAGATCGTATCATCTGGCGCAACATAGATATTTTCCGCCGGGTTCTTCAATAGCGTAGTGTAGGCGACGGTTGCCGTCTTGCCGCGGCGCTGCAGCGTCACATTCGTTTCGATATTGTTGGTCGTCAAACCGCCCGCGGCGGAAATGATATCGAGAACACGCTCACCGGCCGGGCTGATCTCGACGCGCTGGGGATTGTTGACATCACCGAGCACAGCAACCTGACTGGAGCGGCTTGTCGTTGTCGTAATAACCACCTGCGGTTCGATCGCGCGGCTCGCCAGGCGATCCTCGACGTCCTGCTCCACGGTCTCCTTCAGGCGACCGGCAGCCGGAACCCGACCCGCATAGGGAATTGTGATCGTTCCGTTTCTATCGATGGTCTGCTCTGGCAGCGAAATGTAATTGCCGGGTCGGCTACCTGCATCGGACGGAATGAAGAGGCCGCCCGACTGAGCTTCGAAGATGGCGACCTGGACGACGTCGCCGTAACCGAGCGGAATTTCAGGCGCCCCGCCTCGACCACCACCAAACCCTTTGAACGAGGTCGGCTGGGGAGCGGTAAAATAAGACAGGACGTTCTTGCTGAGATCAACCAGGGCGTAGTCGATACCGACGCGACGTTCCTTCGTTGTCACTTTGACCGCCGCATCTCGATCAACGTCTTTGTGATCGGGACCGGATCTTGGCAACGCGGTGCAGCTTGCCAATATAGTCGTTAGCGCTACAACAATGGCGACGCGTGTACTACCGATACAAGAACAACCCATAGAATACCCTGCGTTTACGCCCCTGAAGCTACTGCCCCGCAATCTGACAAAATACAAGACAATCCCCGATCAATAACGCTGAAAGCCGATTAACATTCCCCTAACTGTGGCAGGCTGGCAACGCCGAGCCCTTAGGAAGCGAAAAACGACTTCGGTCCGACTTTTCTTGCGCCGCAACAATCCGAAGGCTGCCCCCGCTATAAAATTTCTTGGGTTTCAGAGTCAACCGTTCGCACCTGCACAATCGATCTTTTCCGAAAATCTTATTAAAATCCATCCATTTAAACTTTACGTGGTTAACGGCCGCTCATATGCCATGTCCGCCTCTCCGTTGCTGCGTCCCAGGCATATCGCGACAACCGCACTCAGGAAGGCGGAGTAAAACACCGCAAAACCCGGTATCTGCAGCGAAAAATCGACCGCCGCATGAAGGGCGACCAAAATGGTCGCCGCCAGGCCAAGAAGAACATAGTGCCTGAGACGCCGTCTTTGGGCGAACCCGCGTCGGAACACTCTGGCAAGCACCGAGAAGGCAAGCACCGTCGCGATCGGGAACAATATTCCGAGGCCCAGAAATCCTTCGAGATAGAAGTTATGCGCGCGGTCGAAGACCCCGAAAATTCCGCAAGCCGGATCGCGGTAGGCCGAAAACACGGTCCGGAAGGTTCCGAGCCCCGTTCCCGTCAACCAATGATCCGAAATGGCACGCCATATGCCAGGCAGAATGCAAAACCGATCATCATCCTCGAGTCGCCGCTCTTGCGCGCGCAAAATCGCCTGGCCCGCAAACACCGTCAGCAGCACTACGACGAAACCAATCGCCGAGAGGAGCTTCAGCAACGAACGCCATCTTGGCGCCGGCCTCAGATGACGCCTCGAGCCGTTCCAATTGATGACGAGCCATGGAAAATAGATGAGAGCGGCAACAAAGGTCGCAAATATCCCGGCACGCGAGCGGCTCAGCATCAGCGCGGTGAAGCATGCGCACAAGAGCAGGATATAGATCCACGATCTCAAGAGAAGCGCGTTTCGGCCCGGCTCGCCGGGCGGATAGTTCGAATAGGCTCGGGTAATGTCCCTGACCAGGGTCAGCATCAGCAGCGTTCCAAGCCCGAGGAAGGTCGCGGCGGTATTGCGGTTGACGAAGACCGCAGTCAGGCTGTCGAGGTAGGCGCGTTTCTCCACGACGATCAGGATGTTGGGAAACAGCAAAAACTGCAGCAGGCCGAAAACAGCGATGATGCCCGCCGTAAGCCCGAGCCCGGTGAGCACTTTCCGCGCGCGCTGGTCAGTATCGCATAAGAGCAGCCCGGTCAGAAACGTGACGAAAGGCAGGGCAACCCAGAGAATCGACGCGAGCGTGTCGGCCGGTTCGACCGAAATCGCCGCGGATTGGGCGCCTGCCAGATCACGCGCGGCATTCCAGGCGGGATTCGCCAGCCAATTGGAGGGCAGTTCGATGGTTTGGATGAACGTCCAGCCCGCCAGGACGACGAGTAGAAGCAAAGCGACACTGAAAACCCATCTGCTTTGTCTCGGCTCTCCGAACAGCAGTCCCGAAATGATGGCGAGGGCAAACATCCCGATCGCGGCGAAGGCGAAGGGAAAGGGCGTGACGCTCCCGAACGGTACGAGAGTCAATATGACGAGGCCGATGAAGGCAAAAAGCAAAACCTCTCGCAAGACCCGCTTATTGATGAGGTTGGAGAACATGTGAATTCGTTTACCAGAGCAGGCGGCGACCAAAGTGATTGCAACCGAAGAGATTAATTTACACGTACTAACATAAGTTGAACATCAAGCGCTTGCGTGCTAAAGTGTAACAGAATTCCACATCGTTTAAAATTGTCGCGAAAGGTTTAAGCCAATCGAGACAAGGCCCGGCTATGCTCCTTCCAAGCAGCAGAAACGGGACAGATATTCTGCGCCCAATACTTGGCAGATCATCAGATCGCCATGCCATTGACCGAGAAAAAAGGCAAGCCTGATCTCAATCGGTTGCCCTGAACGGGGATTTAAGAGATGAAGAAAACAGTCGTTACACTTCTGGCTCTGGCCTTTACAGCAGGCAATGCATGCTCGGCATTTGCCGCCGGTCCCGCTGGTTTTGCCCGCGGCCTGACCGGCAGTTCGGCGGTCAGTTATATCTCTGAAAAAGGCACGATCATTCCGCCTTTCGCCCAGGTGCTGTTCTGCGCCCAGAACCCGACCGAATGCCGCGACAACAATGGTTTGGCGGTCGTTGCGATGACGGACAAGCAAATGCTGCAACTGAAGGACGTCAACACCGCCGTCAATCGTACGATGATCGGCCGGAACGACTCCCGCAACGAACTGAATGGTGACGTCTGGAAGGTGAATGTGCCCAGCGGCGACTGCGAAGATTTCGCTTTGACCAAACGCAGCCGGCTGATCGCGATGGGCTGGTCGTCGCGCGCTTTGCGGATCGCGACGGCATATACCCCCTCCGGTGAAGGACATGCGGTCCTCGTCGTCAGAACCGACAAGGGCGATCTCGTCCTCGACAACAGGAAAAGCAGCATCAAGAACTGGCACGATACCGATCTGCGCTGGGACAAGATTCAATCGGGAACAGACCCCTACGTCTGGTACCGGCTATAACAGCCGAGGCAGCGACATAGACTGATTGATCCTGTTTCCGGATTGAAGTCGAGCCGGCTCTGACGAGCCGCTCGACTTGTCATATCGCCCACACAAACCTATGTTTTGGCTGTCGACGGGGCGGCGCGCGGCAAGCTGCGGTGCCCGGAGTTCGATTTTCGATGTGGGTTTCAGGCGATCTTCGGTATTGTCTTTTCGTCCAGATTAACTATGACGAACTCATGCTGCGACGCAGCATGACGTTCTACTCTAATGATTTGAGGGAAATATGCGCATCACGATGATTGGATCAGGCTATGTCGGCCTCGTTTCAGGCGTTTGCTTTGCGGATTTCGGCCACGACGTCATCTGCGTCGACAAGGATCTGAGTAAGATCGAAGCCCTTCGCGAAGGCCGCATTCCGATCTACGAGCCGGGTCTGGAGCAATTGGTCGCCGAAAATACCAGCACCGGCCGGCTATCGTTTTCGACGGATGTCGGCGAAAGCGTCCGCAGCGCCGATGTCGTGTTCATCGCAGTCGGCACGCCGTCCAGGCGCGGCGACGGCCACGCAGACCTTTCCTATGTCTACGCCGCGGCACGCGAGATTGCCACCTATGTGGAAGGCTTCACCGTTATCGTCACCAAGTCGACGGTGCCGGTCGGCACCGGAGACGAGGTCGAGCGCATCATGCGCGAAACCAATCCTGCGGCGGATGTCGCCGTCGTTTCCAATCCGGAATTCCTGCGTGAAGGTGCGGCGATCGAAGACTTCAAGCGTCCCGACCGTATCGTCGTCGGCCTGAACGACGACCGGGCGCGCGAAACCATGACCGAGGTCTACCGCCCGCTCTATCTCAACCAGGCCCCCTTGGTCTTCACCACCCGCCGCACCTCCGAACTGATCAAATATGCGGCCAATGCCTTCCTCGCGATGAAGATCACCTTCATCAACGAGATCGCCGATCTCTGCGAACGGGTCGACGCAAACGTCCAGGACGTTTCGCGCGGAATCGGTCTCGACGGCCGTATCGGCTCCAAGTTCCTGCATGCCGGCCCGGGTTACGGCGGTTCGTGCTTCCCCAAGGATACGCTTGCCCTTGCCAAGACGGCGCAGGATTACGACGCGCCGATGCGTCTCATCGAGACGACGATCTCGATCAACGACAACCGCAAGCGGGCGATGGGACGCAAAGTCATTTCGGCAGTCGGCGGAGACATTCGCGGCAAGAAGATCGCGATCCTCGGCCTGACCTTCAAGCCGAACACCGACGATATGCGCGACAGCCCGGCGATCGCAGTCATCCAGACCTTGCAGGACAACGGCGCGCAGGTGGTCGGCTACGATCCCGAGGGCATGGAGAACGCCCGCAAAGTAATCGACAACATCGACTATGCGAGCGGTCCCTATGAAGCGGCCGCCGGTGCGGATGCGCTTGTCATCGTCACCGAATGGAACCAGTTCCGTGCGCTCGATTTCAGTCGCCTGAAGCAGTCGATGCGCACTCCGATCCTGGTCGATCTGCGCAATATCTACCGCAGCGACGAAGTCCGCAAACACGGCTTTACCTATACCGGCATCGGCACCAACCTTTATCAGGAAACGACCGGCGCCTGAGATAACCCGTGAACTTTTATTGTCCTGACGCCGCGGAGCGCAAGTTCCGCGGCGTTTGGTTTTGAGGATGACGCCGGAAAGAGCAGGCGTTTTCGGACGACACCATGCTTGCCGATTTACAGGATTCCGACCCGCGTCCCCTTTATCGTCAGCACGGTCAGCCGGCCCGTCGCCGAAACCGCAGTGTCGATACCGATGCGTTGCGGACCGAATGTCGGGATTCGCGCCGGGGTGTGGCCGTGGATCACGAGGACAGGAAGCTGCGGCCCTTCATTCAGGAAGGGCTGACGGATCCACATAAGGTCGCTGTCTTTCTGCCTCTTGAGGTCGATGCCCGGCTTGATGCCCGCATGAACAAAGAGGATCCTTCCCATCCGCAGCATGACTGGCAGCGATTCCAGAAATTGGATATGCCGTTCGGGTATCATGTTGCGAATGACACGGGCGATTGTTTCGCTTCCAGCCGCCGACTGCAGCAGATGCTCGATATCGATACCGTATGAGTGCAGCGTCTCCGTTCCGGCAAAGCCAAGCCATTCAAGAATGCGCGCCGGTTTGCGATAGAGATTCACCAGCTCCGCGTCATGATTGCCGCACAGGACGAAACGTTGAAACCCCGGCGGCGGGGTCCTGCTCAGGAATTCCAGGACCCCGCTCGAATCCGGCCCGCGATCGACATAATCGCCAAGCATGACGATGAGTTTCGGCCCCGGAATGCGCGCGGCATCCTCCTCGATGCGGCGATGTGCCTCGACGAGTTCTTTATAACATCCGTGAACATCGCTCATCGCGTAGACCGCAGCGAATTCGCCTTCGGCAAAGGTCAGCCGAGCGCGTCTTTTACGGTTGCCAGCCAGTATCGGTATCTGTTGTCGCCACGGCGCTAGATAGTTAAACATGGAACCCATTTATGAGACCCGACCGAATGGCGGGTTGTCGGAAACAATCCATCTCTTATCCATCGCTGCGACGGCATGAGGCTCAGTGTCCATAAGAATTTGGCCTGATCGCGGCCCCACCGAAGTTGTAGCCGAACCAATTGCCGCATTCACAGTGACATAATCCTTCGCCATTTGCTGCACCGCCTGCGCCAGCTTCGCCTGACTGGTCGCGACCGAACGCTGCGCATCCAGCACATCAAGCAAGGATGATTGTCCATCCTTGTAGCTCCCGATTGAAAGCGCAAGGGTCTCCTGCGTGGTCTTCACCTGAGCGCGCAGCGCCCGCGACTCGGCAACGCCGATATTGGCCGTTGCAGCGGCGAGGTCACGCTCCGCCTTGCGGATGTAATCATTCATACTTGGGAGGGTGCCGCGGTTAATATTACGCTATAATTTGCTATCTGATGGTTAATCCGGCGTTAAACCGGCGATTATTGCGCTTCTTGCGACGTTATCGGCTAATATTCCCCCAAATGGAGGAGCCACAGGTATCGGATTTCCACAGACCACACCTTCGAAAAAGCTGCAAAAATCAACTATAACGAGAGCCATCGAGAAAAAATGAACGTTAAAGAAGATGATGCTTGACGCCCCCGCGGCGCAGCATAATGATGGCGCGTTGCGAGTGTGAATGACATTTCTTGATCAGGAATCTCAGATCCAAAATTGCGGGGTGCAAAGTGGAAACTGCGGTTGATTCGAAACTTATCGAGGCGATCACCTACGACGAAGACAGCCGGCATCTACGGGTCTATCTGACCAACGGTCAGAGGCGAGAATATGAAGGCGTTCCCAAGGGCGTCGTCGTCGGGTTGACGATGGCGGAATCACCGGGAAATTTCTATATGAAGGCAATCAGGGGCAAATATCCTCCTCGCCCCTAATGTCCTATCGATCGCGACGATAGGATCCTTGTTTCAGCAAAGATGCGGGACCGGCATTCGCCGGTCCCGCAAACCAGTTTCCCGCCGACCGACGATGCACGCCGTCAATAACCGCCGAGAAAATCGCGGACCGCATTGATCTCGAGCGGCGCAATTTCGTGACCGCCGGGATGCCAGACCACCCTGATCTCCGCCCCTCGGTTTTTCAGATGCTCTGACAGCGCCTCTGTCATGGAGACGGGCGCAATCGGGTCTCGTTGCCCAGCCGTCATCAGCACCTTTCTTCCCGCGAGCGTCGACTGGGCTTCGGGTTGAAACGGAATGAGCGGGTGCATCAGAACCGCGGCATCGAACATCCCCTTCTCGATCAGGACATTGGCAAGAATATTTGCGCCGTTCGAAAAACCCAGGCCGAGAATATGGGAAGCCTGGTACTCGTCAGCACATGCCTTGACGTAGGCGGCCATCTTCTCCGTCGCGCGTGAGAGATCGGGCATGTCGTAGACCCCCTCCCCGGTGCGGCGAAAGAACCGCGCCGCGCCATGTTCGGAAACATCGCCGCGCGGCGAGAGAATCGTCGCTTCAGGCAGCAGGCGCCGGCCGAAGTCGAAGAACTGGTTCTCGTCGCCGCCGGTGCCGTGCAGCACCAGCAAGATGGGTTTGTCAGGTGCACCGGCATGCAGCCGGTGCACATATCCGGTTTCGGTCATATCGCCTCTCCTCACACTTCGAGCGGCTGCAGATGCTGCTCGAGCAGCGCGCGAAGATGGGCGTGCTGTTGCGGCAGTTTCAGGGCTTCGCCAAGATGGGCCGTATCCTCGTCGCGGTCGAAGCCGGGCTCATTGGTCGCGACCTCGAACAGCACGCCGCCCGGCGTGCGGAAATAGATCGCCCAGAAATAATCGCGGTCGATCACCGGCGTGACCTGATAGCCGGTGTCCATCAGCGCCTTGCGCACTTCGAGTTGCTTCTCGCGGTTTTCGACGGCGAAGGCGACATGGTGGACGGAGCCGGCACCCGGAAGGGCGCGGGCAATGTTCGGCATGGTCTCGAGATCGATGAGATGCGCGCCATTGCCGGAAGGCTTGATCAGCCGCTTGACGCCGTCCCTTTCCTCGGCGACCTCGTAACCCATGAACTTCAGGAGTTCGGCCGTAGCGCCTTCGTCCCTCAGCCGCATGGCGACGGAGTGGAAGCCGTAAATGGCATGGTCTTCGCTGATGCCGCCATGTGTCCAGGCCTGGCGGGCGTCATCCTTGACCTCGGCGAGCGCGAAGCCATCGCCATCCGGGCCGGAGAAATTCAGCCGTTTTTCGCCGAAACTTTCCTCGGCCTTCAGGCCGCCGACACCAAGCGCGGCAAAGCGATCGCTCCAGAAGCCGAGCGAGCCTTGCGGAACGGAAAACACCGTCGTGCCGACTTCGCCGGTACCGGGACGGCCCTGCGCCATCTTCGGGAACGGGAAATAGGTCATGACCGTGCCGGGCGCACCAGTCTCGTCACCATAATAGAGGTGATAGACATCGGGCGCGTCGAAATTCACCGTCTTCTTGACGCGTCGCAGGCCGAGCGCATTGGTGAAAAACTGGTTGTTGGTGCGGGCATTCTGCGCCATCGACGTGACGTGGTGCAGACCCTTGATCTGATCGAGCATGTCAAACCCCTTTCATGCCCGCCGTTGCGGGCTTTCGATGAGGCTAAGATGCGCGCTGAAACTCCCGTCGAACAGACCCGTAGACCAAAACGCATTGTCTTCTTTTAGTGAACGAACGACAAAGTCCGTTCACACCTGCGCCCCATGGGGATCGGCCGGCAATTGCCAGTCGATCGGGGCACGTCCGCGCAACTGCAGAAAGGCATTCGCCTTCGAAAAATGCCCGCAGCCAAAAAAACCGTTATGGGCCGAAAGCGGCGAGGGATGCGGCGCCCGGAGCACGAGATGCCGCGCCGTGTCGACAAAAGCGGCCTTGCGTTGGGCATAGGAACCCCACAGCATGAAGACCACGGGTTCGCATTCATCGTTGACCTTGCGGATGACGGCGTCGGTGAAGCGTTCCCACCCCTTGCCCTGATGAGCAGCCGCCTGCCCTTCCTCGACGGTCAGCACGCTGTTCAGCAGGAGTACGCCCTGCTTTGCCCAATGTTCGAGAAAACCGTGACGTGCCGGCGCTATGCCAAGATCCGTCTCCATCTCCTTGTAGATATTGACCAGGGAGGGCGGTATGCGCACGCCCGGCCGGACACTGAAACACAGTCCATGGGCTTGCCCGAGTCCATGATACGGGTCCTGGCCGAGGATGACGGCCTTGACGTTGGAGATCGGCGTCAGATCGAGGGCGCGGAAATATTCGCTGCCCTTGGGGAAAATCCGCTTGCCGACCTGCTTCTGCGCGACGAGGAAGGATTTGAGCTGTTGCATGTAGGGGCTTGAAAACTCCCCCTCCAGCGCGGCTTTCCAGCTCTCCTCGAGACTGACGGATGTATCGCTCATCTAGGAAAATCCTTCGCATATGACGAAACAACGGACACACGGTTCTAACAAAATCGATCTACGCTGCAATGCCTGCCGGCGCGGCAATGGGTCTACACCTCCAGAATTCGGTGAGAGAAGGTTGCAAGAGACTATCCGAGGCACCGTCGTCCGTATTTAACTATATGATGGCTTTGGTATTTACGCCGGCAGGCGGCCTGAGTAGAACTTTGATCGTGAAATCGGAGCCATGTCTTCCCATGAAATTCGGCACGAGCGGCCTTCGCGGACTTTCAGTCGACCTCAAGGGACGCGCCTCTGCCCTCTACGCCACCGCGTTCGGCAAATATCTGCTGCAGACCGGAAAGGCGCGGGCCGGCGACGTCATTCTGATCGGCCGCGATTTTCGCGATTCAAGCCCTGAAATCTCGGGAAATTGTGCCGGTGCGCTTGCCGCGCTCGGCTTCCGGATCTTCGACTGCGGCACCGTCCCCACACCCGCCCTTGCCCTCTATGGCCTCGAGAGCAACGCCGCCGGCCTGATGGTTACGGGCTCGCATATTCCGGCCGACCGCAACGGCATCAAATTCTATCGCCCGGATGGTGAGATCGACAAATCGGACGAGGCTGCTATCACCGCATTGGCGGCCGAGATCGAGCGAACCGGTGAAACGGTGACGCAGGCGCCGGCCGAGACGGAGGAGCATGAAGCGATCTGCCGTCAGCTCTTTTTCGAACGCAATGCAGCCCTGCTTCCGCAAGGCGCGCTGTCCGGCCTGAAGATCGGTGTCTACCAGCATAGCAGCGTCGCCCGCGACCTGTTGGTTGATGTTCTCGCCCATTACGGCGCCGAGATCACCGCTCTTGGACGTTCGGAGAGTTTCATTCCCGTCGACACCGAAGCCGTATCCGACGAGACGATCACGCTGATGAAGCGCTGGGTGTCCGAGCACAAGTTCGATGCGATCGTCTCGACCGACGGTGACGGCGACCGCCCGCTGGTCGCAGACGAAACCGGCACGCCGTTGCGCGGTGACCTTCTCGGCCTTGTGGCAGCCAATTTCCTTGGCGCCGGCACGGTAGTGACACCGGTTACCTCCAATTCCGGCATCGAGGCCGCGGGCTCTTTCGCCGTCCGGCGCACCCGCGTCGGCTCACCCTTCGTCATTTCAGGCATGGAAGAGGCCGTGGCGGCTGGCAAGGATCATGTCATGGGCTTTGAAGCCAATGGCGGGCTGCTGACCGCAACCGCCTTTGATATCAACGGCCGGAACGTGCGCGCCTTGCCGACACGCGATTGTTTTATCCCGATGCTCGCGATCCTGTCGCTCGCCGCCACCCGCAAGCAGCCGCTTTCGGCCGTTGCCGCCTCCTATCATCTGCCATTTGCCGCCGCCGACCGCCTGGAGAATTTTCCGGTCGAGACGAGCGCGGCGCTGATGCAGTATCTGCGTGCCACCGATGAAAATCTTTCGGCTTTCCTGCAGCCGATCGGCGAAGTGGCGACGAAGTCCGACATCGACGGACTTCGCGTGACACTGAAAGACGGTAGGATCATCCATTTTCGCCCGTCCGGCAATGCGCCGGAAATGCGCTGCTACGTGGAAGCCGAGAGCGAGACCGCGGCCCTGGATCTTCTAACCGCCGGGCTGACCCGTATACGAGACTGGGCAGAGACGCCCGCTAAACATGCGACGAACACGCTTTTTTCAAGGAACCCGCCTATGACGCAGAAAATCGTTCCCGTGATCATGGCCGGCGGCAAAGGCACCCGGCTCTGGCCGCTTTCCCGTGCCACCGCACCGAAACAGTTCATCCAGTTCGTCGGTGACAAGACGCTGTTTCAGGAGACCCTCGACCGCGTTTCCAATCCGGATCTCTATGAAGCCGCGATCGTCGTCACCAATGAGGAATTCCGCTTCCTGGTCGCCGAGCAGGCCCGCGCGCTCACCATCCCGCTCGCCGCCGTACTGCTCGAACCGGTTGCCCGCAACACCGCGGCAGCGGTGGCCGCCGCCGCTACGCTTGCCGGCGAGCTCTTCGGCAAGAACACCATCATCCAGATGCTCGCCTCGGATCACGAGATCCTGGCCGATGAGACCTATTTCGATTGCATCCGCATCGCCCGCGATGCCGCAGCCGACGGCAAGCTCGTGACTTTCGGCATCACTCCGACGGAGCCGGCGACAGGCTACGGCTATATCGAGATCGGCGACGCGCTCAAAAACGGTGCGCACAAGGTCAAGCGCTTTATCGAAAAGCCGGCACTCGAGAAAGCCGAGCAGATGCTCGCCGACGGCGGCTTCTACTGGAACTCTGGCATCTTCATGTTCCCGGTGACGGAACTCATCGCCGAACTGCAGGAATATGCACCCGATGTGCTGAAGGCGGCCAGCAAGGCCGTTTCGAAGGCAAGCCGAGACCTTGATTTCACCCGCCTCGACGCCGACCATTTCGCCAAGAGCCCCGATATCTCCATAGACTACGCGATCATGGAAAAGACCTCCAAGGCCGCCGTCGTCCCCTCGCCGTTCAAATGGTCGGACATGGGAAGCTGGGATGCCGTCTGGAAATCAGGCACACGCGACGACAACGGCAATGTCGCCGCTGCAAACACCACCGTCGTCAATACCCGCAACTCGCTCGTCATGACCCATGGCGTGCATCTTGCCGTCCAGGGCATGGAGGATGTCGCCGTCATCGCCAGCGAGGACGCCGTCTATGTCGGGCCGCTCAAAGACAGCCAGAATGTTGGACAATTGGTCAAAATGCTGGCCTCGTCTTCCGCCACTGCGAAATTCGCCGAAACCCATCCGACATCCTATCGCCCGTGGGGCGGCTATACCTCCATCTTCAACGGCGATCGCTTCCAGGTGAAGCGCATCTTCGTCACGCCGGGCAAGAAGCTTTCGCTACAAAAACACCACCATCGCTCCGAACACTGGATCGTCGTCAAGGGAACGGCTGAGGTGACGGTCGGCGAGAACGTGCGTATGCTGCGCGAGAACGAAAGCGTCTACATTCCGCTGGGCGAAGTCCACCGCCTCGCCAACCCCGGAAAGATTCTTCTCGAGCTCATCGAGGTTCAGACGGGCTCCTATCTCGGCGAGGACGACATCATCCGTATCGTCGATGAGTTTGGAAGAACGTAAACTCGCAGCCGGAGCGATGGTCGGGCCTTTCCGGCGCGACCATCCTCGCTGTTGAATTTCCTCTTGGGGTTCTCGTAGAATGGATGTACCGACAGACATGACCGGAGATATCCCCATGATGCGTACCTTGCCCGTCCTCGCCGGATTTCTTGCAATCATATTGCCGGGAATGGCGTTTGCCGAAACGGCAAGCATGCGAACCGCGAACGAGTCGGAAATTCGCCAGCACCTGCCCGGTACGTCCGAACTGAAAGAAAGCAAGAACGGCTACGAATATCGCGACGGCAATAAGAATGGCTACAAGATAACCAATGGCCAGGTGTGCGTCCTGTTCCCCAGCAAGAAGACCGATTGCGTCAACGTGAAGACTGACGGCAAGACCTTTCAGATGATCGACAAAAAAGGTGGCCGAACCAAATTCTGATTTGTGGCCCCGGCAAGATTTCCCTGCCCAGGCAAAATCATTTTGTCGATGAAGTTTCGCCACCCTTGTCGAGAACGAAGTCGGCGATCAGACCCGAATGGTTCGAGCCGAGGTTATCTTCAAGACGTTTCAGCGATGTCAGATGAAGCGGCGCGCGCGCAAATATGTGGTCGATGGCGATCCCGAGCGCGCCGGCGCCGATCGGCCATGTTGCCGGTTCTGGCGTGATCGTTTTCAGCTTCTGCTCGCGCAGTAAAGCTTGGATGCTCGGGGCGATCGCCGAGGAGTTGAAATCACCTGACAGCACCAACGGGCCGTCGATCGAGCCAAGCGCTTTGCCGAGATCTTCCAATTCAGCCATCTGGAAGTCGTCGAAATATGGTTTGGTCAGGTGCGCCGAAACCAGATTGATGGTCTCCCCGCCGAAGCTGACGCTTGCCATAACGAGCCTGTTTTTTCGCAGGCTGCCCATGCTTGCGACCTGCCGGCTGACGAACGGGCGTTTGGACAGCACCAGCGTATCGCATGTATCCTTCCCGGCATCGCAGCCGATATGGTAGGGATAGGCCTTGAACAATTGCTGCAGGTGAAACGTCAGCGGCTTGGCTTCGAGCAGATTGACGACGTCGGCATTCGACGCGATCACCATGTCCGTGATTTCAGTCGAGTTTTTCCAGTTGTCGATCGCGATGTTGAACGACATCAGACGAAAAAGCGGCTGCCTGTCGGTGCCTCTGTCGCCCTCCGAGAACTCGCGCAGCATGATGACGCCGTGAACGACGAGAAGAAGCGAGGCAAGCAAAAGGACGAAGCCGTAAATCTGTCTCTTGATGGCCAGAATGATCAGGCTGGCGGCGACAAACACGACGCCGAGGTGAACCTGAAAGCTGTAGACGAAGGACAGAAGCCAGAAGTTCGTGACATAGCGTAACGACACGATCGCGATGGCAACGGTCAGAAACGCGCAGAGAATCCAATAAATTATATCTCTCATCGATCCGGACCTGCTTGGAGACGACCGGCCGGCCATAACATGCAAGCAATCATGTTGCAACGCAGCATGACGGCCGAGAGTTGCGGCTAACCGGCAGACGATATCGATGGTCTTGCCCTCATCAAGCAAGGCAGCGGCGGGCAGGCCGCCGACAGTAGAGACAGCGCTGTGACCTTCTCTTTCAAAGACCTATCGACTCGGCCTCTTTTTATCTTGTAAGTGGGGTCACTTGATACGGAATCGGCTCTTTGCCGTCGGCGGGAGCCGAGAAAAGGTGGGAATGCGCTACTTCATTACAGGGACTGCCGGCTTTATCGGTTTTCATCTGGCCAGGCGCCTGCTGCAGGAAGGGCATGACGTCACAGGCTTTGATGGCCTCACTCCCTATTACAACGTCAAGCTCAAGGAGATGCGCCATGCCGCACTCTCCCAGTTTCCGGCCTTCAAACCCGTTATCGCGATGCTCGAGGACCGTCCAGCGCTGGAAGCGGCTGTTCTGGCGGCTAAGCCCGACATTCTGATCCACTTGGCCGCACAGGCCGGCGTGCGCTACAGCCTGGAAAATCCAGAGGCCTATCTCCGTTCGAACGTCGAAGGCTCGTGGAACATCCTGGAAATCGCGCGGCGCGTCGAAATCCGCCATCTGATGCTGGCCTCGACATCATCGATCTATGGCGCCAATGCGACCGTCCCCTTTCGCGAGACCGATCGCGCCGACGAGCCGCTGACCATCTATGCGGCGACGAAGAAATCGATGGAACTGATGGCGCACAGTTATGCCCATCTTCACAAGATTCCAACCACGGCTTTTCGCTTTTTCACCGTTTATGGCCCATGGGGCCGGCCCGACATGGCGCTGTTCAAATTCACCAAAAACATGCTTGCAGGCCAGCCGATCGAGATCTACGGCGAAGGCAACATGAGCCGTGACTTCACTTATATAGACGATCTCATCGAGGCGATCGTCAGGCTATCGGCGGTCGTCCCGTCCGAGGAAAATCGCCTCGAAAACACGGCTGTCGAAACGCTCTCGCGCCAGGCGCCCTTCCGTGTCGTCAATATTGGTGGCGGCCAGCCGGTCAGCCTGATGGATTTCGTCGAAACGGTGGAGAAGGCGCTCGGCCGTCCTGCCATTCGCAAGATGCTGGCAATGCAGAAGGGTGACGTGCCGCGCACCTTCGCAGCCCCGGATCTGCTGGTCGCGCTGACCGGATACAAGCCGGATACGACCTTGGATGTCGGCGTCAAGGCCTTCGTCGACTGGTATCTCGACGTACGCAGCGAACTCGACGCCTAGATCAGGATGATTCGAGGCCGGATCGACCTAGAATCTAGCCAGGTGTCAGCGGAGAAACGCAACCGCTTGTACGGCCTCGACCGCCGTCGAAAACACGTAGTCGACAACAACGGTCAGGCTCTGCGAATAGGTCTTGAGCCGGTAACCCTCGCCTTCGATCTCGGCCGGGCTGCGCAGGACGAACGGAACGCCAGGGCGCACGAAACCGGCGCGGGTCGTCAACGGAACCTCGGGCGAATGGCCGATGGCGGAGGTGTACATCAGGTCGCGGGCAAGGCTGGCTGGGCCGATGGCGAATGCCGGCTCGGCAGCGGCAGTGATGGTCAGGCTCAAGGCGATGGCGGCAAAAGTTCTGTGCATGTCGAAGTCCCCGTTTGCGGATCGGCGGGCTTTCGGTTTGCCCGGCTCCAAACGATCGATGCGTCTGTCCACGCTTCGGTCGCTTTCATGAGACCACTCTACACATCAGTATTTTCAGGGCTTTTAAGCGGATCGGTCAAATTTTACGAAATTTGATTTTCTGTCCGGAAGGGCTCGGAACGCATAAGGAAATAGGTCCCGGCTGCTGGCTAGGAATGCAAAATCGGCAATGACCTGGACGCTGTATCGCAGTCTACAAAATGCGATCCAGCTTCTTGTTGATGTGCAGGTTCGGCATCACTCCCGCGCTTTGCGCGGCATGATAGGATTCGCGCGCCGCATCGAACGAGATCGACCACATGATGGCGCTGAGCAACAGTGCGATAATATAGATCTGAATACGCATCGAACCGGCGATACGGAAAGAGCAAGGCAGTTTTGTGTCAAAACAGTGCCGCAGGGATCACGAAAAAGTGGCGGCTTTTTTTGTTTTGCGGCCGGTCGGCACAAGACATATTAGTGTCGTGAAAATTAGCGATATTGTATCGCTGCCTGTTAGCAGCCGACCCCGAGGCTTGGTACCCTGAGAGACCCGTTCCCACGGGTCTCTTTGCCTTGTTTCCGAACGTTTTCCAGAACAGCTGAGATCGCCCTGATCCGAATTGACGCTGAACCGCTGAACGGCATATCTCATCCCTAATCAGATCACGCGTCCAGCCATGAGCGATGTCACGTTCTTGCCTTTGTATCAGCAAAGGCATCGGTCGATAACATCTGCTTTCAAAATATATCAATCGATTGACTTATTTCTCTATTGGCGTTATAAAACTATCATGACCCAAGAACACGACAACCAGCCACCGGCCTCCGCCCGTGCCGAGATCGCGCGTCAGAAGATGCTGTCCGCCGCCCTCGACGTCTTCGGCCGTTATGGCTTCGACGGCGCTTCGACGCGCCAGCTCACGGAAGCGGCCGGCGTCAACCTGCAGGCAATCCCCTATTATTTCGGCAGCAAGGAAGGTCTCTACATCGCCACCGCCGAATATCTGATGATGCGGATCAATACGCATGTCGGTGACATGAGGGCGCGCGTCGGCGCGCATCTGCTGGCACTCGATGCTGCAGGCAAACCGCTTGGTGAAGCGGAGGCTCGCCACTTCCTGACCGAGATTTTGCAGACCATGGTGACGCTGTTCGTCGGCAAGGAGTCCGAATCCTGGGCGCGCTTCCTGATCCGCGAGCAGATGGAGCCGACAGAAGCCTTCACACGGATTTATCAGGGACTCATGCGGCCGATGATCGAGATGGGCCGGCGGCTGATCGGCGCCATCCTTCATGAGGATCCCGCCTCGGAACATGTGCGCCTGCGCACCTTCACCCTTCTCGGCAGCATCCTCGTCTTTCGCGTCGCCCATGCAGCCGTGCTCGCCCAGATGGAGTGGGACGGCGTCGGCCCGGAACAGGTGGAAACCGTGCGCGGCCTGGCTGCAGAGCTGGTCGATGCCATCGGCCCGCTGAATGGAGGCGCAGCATGAAACGCATCCTTCCCATCGCCATCCTTCTTCTCGTTGCGGCAGGTGCTGCTGCCTGGTGGTACGCCCTGCCCCAAAAGCTCGGCTGGTTGCCTGAGGCCAGCCGCGAATTCGTCCTTTACGGCAATGTCGATATCCGTCAGGTCTCGCTCGGGTTCCGCGTCAGCGGCCGTCTCGCCGAACTCCATGCCGACGAAGGCGACGTCGTCAAAACTGGAACGGTTCTGGCAAAGCTCGATGCAGCACCCTATGAATTCGCGGTCCGCTCGGGCGAAGCCGATGTCGCAGCCCTCCAGGCAACGCTCGACAAGCTGAAGGCCGGTCCGCGGCCGACAGAGATTGCCCAGGCGCGCGCCGCCTATGACGAAAGTATCGCCGATCTCCGCAATGCCAACCTCGCCTATGACCGCGCCCGCCAATTGCGCCCGCAGGGCACGATCTCCGAGGCAAGCCTTGATCAGGCGACCGCTGCGAGAGCCATGGCCGCCGCACGCTCCGACTCCGCCAACGAGGCGTTGAAACTGCTGCTGGAAGGCTCCCGTGTTGAGGATATCGCCGTAGCCGCCGCCCAGTTGAAGGCGGCGCAGGCAACGCTTGCCTCCGCCCGCACCTCGCTTGATGATACCGAACTGCGCGCGCCAAACGACGGCGTCATCCTCTCCCGCGTCAGAGAGAATGGCGCGATCGTCTCGCCGGCAGACACCGTCTTCGTGTTGTCGCTGACAGAACCCGTCTGGGTGCGCACCTATGTCGCCGAACCCGATCTCGGCCGCATCCATCCCGGCATGAAGGTTGCCGTCACCTCCGATACGGCGCCCGACAAACCCTGTGAAGGCACGATCGGCTTCATCTCGCCGGTTGCCGAATTCACTCCGAAATCGGTGGAAACGCCGGAACTGAGGACCGACCTCGTCTATCGCCTGCGTGTTGTCATCGACAAGCCCGGCCCGGATCTGCGCCAGGGCATGCCGGTCACCGTGCGTTTTCCCACGCCGACGGCGGGCGGACAATGACCGCCGCCGAGACCGGCCGGGGCGACAAGCCGCTCGTCCGGATCGACGGCGTCACCAAGCGCTTCGGCGATTCGCCAGCCGCCCTTGACGCTGTCTCCGGCATGATCGGCGGCGGCGCAATCACCGGTCTGGTCGGCCCTGACGGCGCCGGCAAGACGACGCTGATCCGCCTGATGACGGGCCTGATGCTGCCCGACACGGGAACGATGGAGGTTCTCGGCTTCGACACGCGCAAGAACCCCGCCGGCATCCAGGCTGCGATCGGCTACATGCCGCAGCGCTTCGGTCTCTATGAGGACCTTTCGGTGCAGGAAAATCTCGATCTCTATGCCGATCTGCGCGGCCTGCCGAAGAGCGAACGCGCCAGCGCCTTCGACGAGCTGCTCACCTTCACCGATCTCAAGCGCTTCACCGGCAGGCTCGCCGGAAAGCTTTCCGGCGGCATGAAGCAAAAGCTCGGCCTTGCCTGCGCGCTTCTGAAGAAGCCGCGGCTGCTGCTGCTCGACGAGCCTGGCGTCGGCGTCGATCCGATCTCGCGCCGCGATCTCTGGAAGATGGTCGAGAACCTGACGAAGGAAGGCATCGGCGTCCTTTGGTCGACCGCCTATCTCGACGAGGCTGAAGCCTGCGACCATGTGCTGCTCTTGAACCAGGGAAAGCTGCTGTTTTCGGGAAAACCTGATGACATGACCGGCCGCGTCAACGACCGGGTTTTCCGCGTCTCGGGCATGACAGGGCGCCGCCGGCAGGTGCTCGCCCGGCTTCTGCAGGCCGATGGCGTCATCGACGGCGTGATCCAGGGCGAAGCGATCCGCCTCGTCGCCGCCAAGGACAGGAAACCGGATATCGGCTCGGCCGGCGATGGCGCAACGCTCACCCCTGCCCCGCCGCGCTTCGAGGATGCCTTCATCGACATGCTGGGTGGTGGTCCTGGCGGCCGATCGAGACTGGCCGAGGCGCAAGAGCCGACGAAAGGCGACGACATCAGGCCGGTGATCGAGGCCAAGGGGCTGACCAAGCGCTTCAGCGATTTCACCGCTGCCGACAATATCAGCTTCGATATCCGCCGCGGCGAAATTTTCGGCCTGCTCGGCCCGAACGGCGCCGGCAAATCCACCACCTTTAAGATGCTCTGCGGCCTGCTGAAGCCGACCGGCGGCGAAGGCCGCGTTGCCGGTTTCGACCTTCGCCGCGATTCCGCCGAGGCCCGCAACCAGCTTGGCTATATGGCGCAGAAATTCTCGCTCTACGGCGATCTGACCGTCATGCAGAACCTCGAATTCTTCTCCGGCGTCTATGGCCTTCGCGGAAGACACCGGCGCGAGCGCATCGATCTGATGGCCAGCATCTTCGACTTCGGCCGCCATCTCAGCCAGCCAGCCAAGGACCTGCCGCTTGGCCTGAAGCAGCGCCTGGCGCTCGCCTGCGCCGTCATGCACGAGCCGCGCGCCCTCTTCCTCGACGAACCGACCTCCGGCGTCGATCCGATCACCCGGCGCGAATTCTGGACGCATATCAACGCACTGGTCGAAAAGGGCGTCACGGTGCTCGTCACCACACATTTCATGGACGAGGCCGAATATTGCGACCGCATCTCGCTGATCTATCGCGGCCGCTCGATCGCGCTCGGTTCGCCCGATGAATTGAAGGCCCGCGTCGCGACGAAGGAGTTGCCCGACCCGACAATGGAGGATGCCTTCATCGCCCTGGTGCAGCAATCCGAGAAGGAGGATGCAGCATGAGCAGTTCTTCCGGCCGAATGCGACGTCTCTTGGCCCTCGTGCGCAAGGAAAGCTTCCAGGCGATCCGCGATCCGAGCAGCATCCTCATCGCCTTCGTGCTGCCGCTGATCCTGCTCTTTCTTTTCGGCTACGGCGTCTCGCTCGATACCACCCGCACCCGCATCGGCCTCGTGACCGAGGAGATGACGCCGCTGACGCAGGATCTGTCGGCCAGTTTCCAGGCCTCGCGCTATTTCGATGTGGCCATCGGCCGCGACCGGCGTCTGTTCGAGGAAGACCTCGTGCTCGGCAAGCTGCGCGGCATCGTCGTCATCCCCGCCGATTTCACCACGCGCTACACCGCCGGCAACCGGCCCGATATCCAGGTGATCGTCGATGGCTCCGAACCGAACACAGCGAATTTCGTGCAGAATTACGCCCAAGGCACTGTTGCCAACTGGGAGCGGCAGAGGCAGGCGGACGTCGCCTCCCATAGTCCCGCCATTTCGGTCGAGCAGCGCTTCTGGTTCAATCCCGAACTGACCAGCCGCAATTTCCTCGTGCCCGGCTCGATCGCCATCGTCATGACGCTGGTCGGCACGCTTCTGACCTCGCTCGTCGTCGCCCGCGAATGGGAGCGCGGCACGATGGAGGCGATGATGGCGACACCGGTGACGGCGGTCGAACTGCTCGCCGGCAAGATCCTGCCCTATTTCCTGCTCGGCCTCACCTCGATGACGCTCTGCGTGCTGCTTGCGGTCTTTCTCTTCGGCGTGCCGTTCCGCGGCTCCGTCGCCGCCCTTTACGCGCTGTCGGCCGCCTTCCTGATCCCGGCGCTTGGCCAGGGCCTGCTGATCTCGACGGCCACGAAGAACCAGTTCCTCGCCTCGCAGCTGGCGCTGATCTCGGCCTTCCTGCCGGCCTTCCTGCTTTCGGGCTTCCTCTTCGAGATCAATTCCATGCCTGAAGTGATCCAGTGGATCACCTTCATCGTGCCGGCGCGCTACCTGATCCCCAGCCTGCAGACGGTGTTCCTGGCCGGCGACATCTGGCCGATGTTTCTGCAGGCGATCGGCGTGATGCTGACGATCGGCGCCATCATGTTCGTGCTTGCGGCCCGCAGCACCAGAAAGAGGATCGGTTGAGATGTGGACAAGGCTCTACGCCCTGATCGTCAAGGAACTGCTCGCCGTTCTGCGTGATCCAAAGGGCCGCGCCATCCTGATCGGCCCGCCGATCGTCCAGCTTCTCGTCTTCTCCTATGCGGCGACGCTCGAAGTCCGCAATGTCGACGTGATGATCCTCAACCGCGACAGCGGTCACTGGGGCCAGGAACTGATCGAGCGCATCGATGGCTCGCCGACCTTCCGGAAAATCGAGATTGCAGGAAGCCAGGCGGAGGTCCGGGTGGCGATCGACAACCAGACGGCCATTGCCGCCGTTGAGATCGGCCCGGACTTTTCGCGCAATATTGAGGCGGGAGCGCCGGCCGACCTGCAGGTGGTGCTCGATGGCCGCCGCTCCAACGCCTCCCAGATCGTCGCGGGCTATCTCTCGCAGATCGGCGTCGCCCTCGCCGCCGAGACGCCGGCCGGCAAACGTGCCGGCGCCGACATCGTCTCGACGGTGCCGCGCAACTGGTTCAACCCGAACCTGACCTATCAATGGTTCATGGTGCCGAACCTGATCGCCAGCATCGCACTGCTGATCGGCCTGATCGTCACCGCGCTGTCGATCGCCCGCGAGCGCGAGCTTGGCACCTTCGACCAACTGATGGTCTCGCCGCTGCGTATGCACGAGATCCTGATCGGCAAGTTGATTCCACCGATGATGATCGGCCTCTTCCATATCACCGTCTATATCCTGGCTGCCGTCTTCCTCTTCGAGGTGCCGCTGCGCGGCTCGCTATTCCTGCTGTACGGCAGCGCGATCTTCTATCTCGGTTCGGTCGCCGGCCTCGGCCTCTTCATCTCGGCGCTATCGATGACGCAGCAGCAGGCGATCCTCGGCGCCTTCCTTTTCATGGTTCCGGCCATGCTGCTCTCCGGCTTCGCGACACCGATCGAGAACATGCCGGAATGGTTGCAGCCGGTGACATCAGTCAATCCGCTGCGCTATTTCCTGGTCATCGTCAAAGGCGTCTTCCTCAAGGATGTTCCGCCGAGCGAGGTCGTGAACCAGACGATTCCGCTGGCGCTGATCGCCACTGTTACGCTCAGCGCCGCAGCCTGGCTCTTCCGCCGGCGGCTGGAATAACCAATGCTTCGGCCGCCTCACAGAATGTGAACCGGCCTTCCAAAGCGTGACTCTCTCCTGCCGGAACCTCGGATTGGCGCGGTCGTTACCCAAGCGCAACCCCAGCAAAGGAGAAGCAAAATGTACAAGATCCTACTTGTCTCCAGCGCCCTTGCGCTGTCGTCGCTCGCCACCAATGCGCTGGCTGACGGAGCGGTCACCGGTGCTGCCGGTGGCGCCATCACCGGCGCAATCGTCGGCGGCCCCGTGGGTGCTGCCATTGGCGGTGTGGCCGGTGGTGTCGCCGGTGCCGTTGTCGATCCGCCACCGCGCGAGGTCGTCACCTATGTCCAGCAGCAGCCGGCTCCGACCGCCTCCGTGGTCATCCAGGAACCGATCGTCGTTGGCAAGCCGCTTCCGGCAGACGTCATCGTGACGCCGGTGCCTGACAATCCGAAATATGCCTATACGGTCATCAACAACCAACGCGTGATTGTCGAACCCCGCACCCACCGTGTGGTGCAGGTGATTGAATAAACAGGAAGAAAGGGTCCGCCTCCGGGACCCTTTCTTCTCTAAGCGAAAACCGCCGCCCCGAAAGGACGGCGGTCGTGCTGTTTGATCGGGCGGATCAGACCTTCAGCTCGCGCCGCTCGCGCTCGGTCACCATCGCAAGGTCGAGCACCTTCTGCAGGTTGGCGGCGTGGCGGAAGTTCGGGTCCGGCTGGATGCCGCTTGCCACGGCCTCGGCAAAACGTTGGTAGTTGGTCGCCACCGGTTCAACCTCGATCTTCGTCCAGGTGGCGGTTTCGACATCCTCGCCGAGGCAGCCATGCAGCTCGGAACCACTGGGACGATGGATGACCTCAAGGCTGCCCCTCTCGCCATAAATGCGCAGCTTCAACTCGTTCAGATGCCCTGTCGCCCAGCGACTGGCATGGATGACGCCGAGCGCGCCGTTGGCAAAATCGACGGACATGGTGAAGCTGTCATTGGCATCGAGCAGATATTCGCCGATCTGGCCGCCCGGCGCCTTGTTGAACGTCTTCAACCGGGCAAAGACGTGATCGATGTCGGTCGCCGCGCCATAGGCGGCGAAATCGAGAATATGGATGCCGACGTCGCCAAGCACGCCGTTCGAACCGTGGCCGGTGGAAAGCCGCCACAACCAGGTCGATTCCGTGCGCCAGTCGCCCCAGGCACGCGACACCAGCCAGCTCTGGAGATAGGAGGCTTCCACATGTCTGATCGTGCCGAGCTCGCCGGCGAGCACCATCTCGCGGGCGCGCTGCAGCGGCGCGACGTTGCGATAGGTGAGATTGACCATGTTGATGACGCCGGCCTTTTCGGCCGCCTCCGTCATCTCCAGCGCCTTCGCATAGTTCTCCGCCAGCGGCTTTTCGCAGAACACATGCTTGCCCGCAGCAATCAGCGCCATCGTCGTCGGGTGATGGATGCGGTCGGGCGTGACATTTGTCGCCGCATCGAATTCACCCCAGGCGATCGCCTCCTCCAGCGAAAGAAACCGCTTTTCGATGTTGAACTTGTCGGCGAAGGCCGAAAGCCGCTCGGGATCGGTGTCGACGGCGCCGACCACCGTCACGCCGTCGATGAGAGGGAAGCGGGCGAGCTGGTTTTTCGCCATCACGCCCGTGCCAAGAACGAGTAGTCGCATGGGTGCTCCTCAGCGGTAACCGGCTTCGCCGGCCTGGTGCAGTCTTGGGCCGCGTTCGACGATCGGCTCCAGTGCTTTTTCTACCGGCACATTTGGAGCATCGGTAATGCTCTTCCATGCACCCTCGGGATTATAGGCCCACTTCACGCCGTTGATCAGCACCTTCTGGACATTGACGTCATGATAGGTCGGATAGGTCTCGTGGCCGGGGCGGAAATAGAAGATGTTGCCGGCGCCGCGGCGCCAGGTCAGGCCTGAGCGGAACACTTCGCCGCCCTGGAACCAGGAGATGAACACCGTTTCGAGCGGTTCCGGCACAGAGAACTGCTCGCCGTACATTTCCTCGTTCTCAAGCTCGAAATGCTCGCCGATACCGGCGGCGATCGGATGGCGCTGGTTGATCGTCCACAGTCGCTCGCGCTCACCCGCCTCGCGCCACTTCAGCGCGCAGGGCGTGCCCATCAGCCGCTTGAAGATCTTGGAGAAATGGCCGGAATGCAGCACCAGCAGGCCCATGCCTTCCCAGACGCGCTTGGCGACACGCTCGACAACCACATCGGAGACCGCGCCGTGATCCTTGTGGCCCCACCAGGTCAAGACGTCGGTCTCAGTAAGACGGGCTTCGCTGAGGCCGTGCTCCGGCTCCTGCAGCGTCGCTGTCGTCGCCGAGATACTTGGATCGGTGTTCAGCGCATTGGCGATCGTAGTGTGCATGCCCTCGGGATAGATCCCCCGGACGATCTCATTGGTAGTCTCGTGAATATTCTCTCCCCAGACGACGGTGCGAATGGCCATGATGTGCTCCTGTAGAACCTGGAAATATCGATAGGCGGGTAAGCAGGATTCAAAGCGCTTTGGAAAACAGCGCTGGCTGCGCCTCGTCTCCTCCACGTCCAAGGAACACATAGACCTTTGTCAGTATTTTGACAAAGGGGAAAATTTATCGGCCGAAGGCGGAGAGACCACCTGCCAATATCACAGCAATATCAATGCGAAACGGATTTCGAGAACAGATTGACGACCATAACGCCCGATATGATCAGCCCAAGGCCGACGATTGCCGGCAGGTCGAGGCGCTGCTTGAAAAACACCAGGCCGACCGAGGAAATCAGCACGATTCCCAAAGCGCTCCAAATCGCATAGGCGATACCGACCGGGATGCTTTTCAGAGTCAGCGACAGGCAATAGAAGGCGGCCGCATAACAAGCGACGACGAGTGCCGTCGGCCCGATGCGGGTAAACTGCTGCGACAGCTGCAGCGCGGTCGTGCCGATGACCTCGAGCACGATGGCTGCAAACAGCAGCCCGTAGACGGCGGCCTGGCTCATGGCGGATTCCTTTTCGAATTACCTGCCGGTCAGTTCGACAAGGCGATCGATGAGATCGCGCCTCAGAACGCCGTTGATATCATGGCTTTCCAACGTATCTGCGAACCAAAGTCCGTCGGCGGCGAAGCGCACGACTTGTGCGTCGAGGGAGGAATCGGTGCCGATATATTCCTCGGCCCGCGCCTGCACCCATTGGCGCCAGCGAAGACGCAGCCGGGGCTCGGCAAGAAGCGCGATCGTCACCTGCGTCCAACTCCTGGAATCGTCGGGACGTTCCTTGAGACCGGATACCGCCCTGAGATAGGCGCGGGTGAAGCGGCCCTGCGGCAGCGGATCGCCGCGCATCAGTTCCTCTATATCGGCGTCGAACTTTTCGAGCAGGCTCTCGAAAAGGGCATCGAGCAGCGCATTCTTCGTCGGGAAGTGATGCAGCAGCCCTCCCTTGCTGACGCTGGACGCGGCGGAAACCGCATCGAGCGTGACGGCCGCCATGCCGTCGCTGGCAGCAAGGCGCGCGGCGACCTCCAGCAACTGCTGGCGCACGAGCACGGGCTGTTTCTTGCGATGATGAGCGTTCGACATGCAGATAAAAGATACCGTCCGGACGGTTTTGTCAAGGAGAATCGGGCGCAACCCCTGCCGTGCCGGCATTATGCGCGAAATGCCGCGGCAACTTGATGACAGTTGCGATCATTTTCCGACCGGTGCATGAAGAGGCCGGGGAATGGTTGAGGCAATGGGGATGGTTTCGTGACGGAAAAGGTCACCACCTTATATCAGGCGATCGGCGGCGATCCTGTCGTGCGGGCGCTGACGCACCGCTTCTACGAACTGATGGACAGGCTGCCGGAGGCGAGCAACGTGCGGGCCGTGCACCCGCCGAGCCTTGAGGGCAGCGAAGAGAAATTCTACGAATATATGACCGGTTATCTCGGCGGCCCGCCGCTCTATACCGACAAGCGCGGCCATCCGCGTCTGCGCAGCCGCCATTTCGTCGCCGAGATCGGCCCTGTCGAGCGCAACGAGTGGCTGCTCTGTTTTCGCCGCGCCCTGGACGAGACGATATCGAGCCAGGAGCTGCGCGATCTCATCTGGGCACCGGTCGAACGGCTCGCCTATCACATGCAGAACAAGGCCCCTGACGACAAGGAACAACCATGAGCTTGAACGCGCGTCTGGAGCCGGTGCTCTATCTCTTTGCCGGCCTGTTTGGCGTAGCCGGCGTGGCGCTTGCCGCCCTTGCTGCCCATGGCGGCGGCGAGGCCAATCTTGCGGCATCCGCATCTGCCATGTGCCTTGCCCACGCCCCTGCCCTGCTGGCATTGGCTCTCGGCAACACCAGGCTCAGAACCGCCTGGCTGGCCGGTTTGCTGATGATTGCCGGAACGCTGCTTTTTGCGGGCGATCTCGTCACCCTGCGCTTTTCCGGCTCTGGCCTCTTCCCCTACGCCGCGCCGACCGGCGGCTGGGCAATGATGCTTGGCTGGCTGGCCATTGCGGCAGGCGCGGTTCTACGCGTCAGGACTTGAGACGACGGTTCGGAGCGTTGCTCAACGAGCAGCTCCGATCTTCTCACTCGACGGAGAAGGAGGGCGAAGACGCCGCCACACGTCTCTTCTCCCCAGCGGGGTCCGAAGGACGGGTCGAGACCCGTGGCTCGAACCCGGTCGGTGCCGGCAGGCGGTTGAGGGGGTGAGCGGCAAAGCCGCGAATGTACGGACCGCGAGTGAAGGGCAACATGAATGTTGTGCCGTGTGGCCCCCTCATCCAGCCCTTCGGGCCACCTTCTCCCCGCTGGGGAGAAGAGGGAGCAAGCCTCACCTGTCCTTCACACCAAACAGGAGGGCGAAAAACGCATCAACAGAACTCAAATCCCATCGACCACATTGAAGCCTTCGAAAACAGGCGGCCCCTTGTAGATCGCCTTGTGATCGCCGGCATTGCGGTGCGCCGCGCGAAAGCTCTCGGACTTCGTCCAGTGCTGAAAATCAGCTTCGCTCTTCCAGACCGTGTGCGAGGAATAGAGCGTATAGCCTTCCTCGTCGTTGACCTTGCCCCGCAACAGGCGGAATTCGACGAAACCGGGCACCTCGGGCAGGCTGGAATCGCGACTGCGCCAGACCGTCTCGAAATCACCTTCGCTCCCGGTTGCAACCTTGAAGCGGTTCATTGCGATATACATGAAATCTCCTTACGCCTTCCTCTTGCCCGCCCTGGCAGAACGCAAGGGAAAGGCGAGAACATTATCGCCGTTTGCCACTGCTGGGCCAAGCGGTCTTGTTGTCGCTTCCCCGGGCATGCGCGCTTCCCAAGTCGGGAACAGCGTCACATTCTGGTAGATCTGCTGGCGTTCGGCATGCTGCTGGAAAAGTTCGTAAAGTTCGGGCACGAGGCCCTCGCCTGTCTGCGCGGCGAGCTTATGCAGGCCGATCATGGTGAAGCCGTCGGGACGCTGGTCGTTCATCGGGAATTGTCTCGTTCGTTCATCGTCTGCAGCGCACGCTCCAGGCTGGACTTGCTGCCGTTGCGAAGCGGGATGAAGGTCTTGCTGAACTTCTTGCAGCCGGTCTTCACACGCAGGCAGGCATCGTGGCTGATACAGTCGATGGGGCAGAAGACGCAGTCGACCGAGGGAAGCAGAGTATCGATGCGGGAAACCGCTTCGCGCAGACCGCCATCATGGTGGATGAGCTCAGCGCCGAAATTGCTGGCGATCTGGCGAAGATGCGCCACCTGGCAGTCACGACCGCCGACATAAAGGAAACTGCGGCCATCCAGTTTGGATCGCCCGGAGGATGCCTGACCGGCGTCCTCGCCCGTGCTATCACGGACCTCCCGGTTCGAACCCTTCTTGCCCTTGCGAGCCATATGCCACCCGTTCGCTCGTTGATCGTCACACGATTCCTGCGTGTGCGGGTGGACCTTATTAAACTTGATTTTTAGAGTAAAGTATAAAGTTGATTGTTTTTATCATATTAATTCACTGTGATTGGCAAGGAGGTGAAGTTTCTCCCGCTCCCACCGGGCGTCGGGCCAAATGGTGCGGCGCGCCGAACAGCCTCGACGGCGAGTTGGTCGATTTCAGGCACGCCGGAACCGCGTGTGACGCGAACCGAAGTCAAGCCGCCGCTACCATTCACTGAAAACGAGACGACCACGGTTCCCTCGACGCCACGAGGTGTTCTGATTGAACGACGAATGCGACTACGAACCTTTCCGTCGTAATTGGCATTGGCTGCCGTTCCGATCCCGTCGTTATTGCCGGCCGAACGCGAATTGCTATCCGATTGAGCCGTCGCGTTACCTTCGGCGACACCTCGTTCAGAATCCTGCTGCGCCTCACCCTCCGAACCGGCAGCCTTTTTCGGCGGGCGCTTCTTCTCGACCGGCTTCGGCTTTTCCTGCGCCACCACCTTCGGCTTCTGCGTCGGCGTCACGATCTCCTGCGGCACCTCCGGCTCCGGCTGGATTTCCGCCGTTTCGACGGGCTTCACCTCTTCGGGCTCGGCAGCAGCGACAGGCGGCACCTCCGATGGCTGAACTTCCGGAGGGACCTCTTCAGCAGGTTTCTGCTCTTCCGGAACGACGGTCGACATCGGCTGCGCTACAGCAGTTTCAGCCGGCACTTCGGAAACGAGAACCTCCGGCTCCGCAGCGGTGACGGTTTCGGGCGAGACGCGCGTCACCTCGGGAGGAGGAGCCTGCTGGACGGTATCCTGGGTCTCGACCGGCGCGACTTCGGTCGGCTGAACGGTTTCCAGTTGAAGTTCCGCCGCTTCGGTCGGCTGGATCTTATCCGGTTCGACGGCCTCCGGAATGATTTCTTCCTGCACCGTGACTTCGGTCTCGCCGGCAGCAGTCTGGTCGATATCCGAGTTGCCGTACATCACCACGCTCACGGCTTCGCCCGCTTCCTCGATCGCCTCTTCCGGAGCATTTGGGAAGGCAATGAGCAACACCGCAGCCAAGGTCATATGGAAAATTAGCGAACAAACGCAGGTCAACACCACCCGCCGCCGCACCGGCGCCTTCTCGTCCTCCTGCTTTTCCACCGCTGCATCCATCGGCGGCGCAGGGACAGAGGCTGTCGGTTCGGTTTCCGGATGATCGGGAAAGGAGGAGATCTGTGCGAAGCGCGCGTAGTGGACCACCGCCTCACCGGCCGGCTGCCGCTGCACATTGCGCAGGTCGGAAAGCTCGTGGCCGGGATGCATGTTGTTATCGTTCAGACCGCCGTCAGCGTCCGGCTCCCCGATGAGCACCTGTCTCGATCTGGTCTTCGCTGAAATTGCCATCTTATGCCTCGGACAGTCTGGACATGCCCGCCGGGATTCATTCCCGGCGTATTCTTAGCCCTCGAAGGGAACCGAAATCTGCGAGCGGGTGACGAGACCCTTCATGCATTCGCCGGCCGCCGGACCGTCGCAGACCGGCGTGTCGTTGATGATGATGCGGGTGACCGTCTCGCACTTCACATTCGGCATATCGAACTGGCGCACGCGCTTCTTGCCCTGCGGCAGATCACGGAAGTCGAGCACGGTGATGCGGTCGACGGCATTCTTGTCGTTGAAAAAGGCAAGCTCGAAGGAGATCTTGTTGATCGGGGTCTGGAGATTGTTCTCGGCGACGAAAGTCATCATGCAGCCCTTTTGCGATGGCGCCAGAGCGTTGAGTTCGACATCCAGCTTGGCGGTTGCCGCATCCTGCGCCTGGCAAATGCCTGAAACCGCCATCACCATGCCGGCTGCAACAGCCGCAAACCTACCCGTCATCATCTTCTCCGCCATTGTCGCGAACCGCCGCCAGGCGGCCTCATATCAGCAATCTCAAAAACTTGACTGTATTTGTCTCCTATTGCGTCTTTAAAAAACTATGAGTAAGAAAGTCAAGATAATTGTCATCACAACCGGGGACCCCTGATCACCGGCCTTATGGAATTGCCAACCGAAATGATGGTTGAAAAGCCAGATAGCTTTAAGCACGTGCCGCTGCAGAGCGAGCCTGCGGCGCAGCACCGGATCGTCGAAAGCGCGGATCTTTTCCGCGGCACGAACGAGATCATGATAAGACATGACGGCTTGGTCTATCGCCTGAAGATCACCCGTCAGGGCAAGCTCATTCTCAATAAGTAGGGTAGGACATGACCGAACAGACAAGACCGGCGCCAGCCGAAATCCGTGCGTTTCGCGCCGAGAATCCGAAAATGCGCGAGCGTGATATCGCCGCCCAGCTGCAGATTTCCGAGGCAGCCCTCGTCGCCGCCGAAACAGGCATCAGCGTGACCCGAATCGATGGCAGTGCGCTGAAGCTTCTCGAGCGCGTGGCCGGCCTCGGCGAAGTAATGGCGCTGTCGCGCAACGAAAGTGCCGTTCACGAGAAGATCGGTGTCTTCGAAAACATCAAGAGCGGCGCGCAGGCCGCGATCGTTCTAGGCGAGAATATCGATCTGCGCATCTTCCCGAGCCGCTGGGAGCATGGTTTCGCCGTATCCAAGAAGGATGGTGACCAGGAGCGCCTCAGCCTGCAATATTTCGATAAGGCGGGCAACGCGGTGCACAAGGTGCATCTGCGCCCGAGCTCGAATGTCGAGGCCTATCACGCGATCGTCGCCGAGTTGAAGCTGGAAGACCAGTCGCAGGAATTTGTCGAGGCTGAGACCTTAAATGCCGTCGATGAAACCGCCGACGTCAACCGCGACGAACTGCGCGACAACTGGAGCAAGCTCACCGATACGCATGAGTTCTTCGGCATGCTGAAGCGCCTGAAGATCGGCCGCCAGGCGGCCGTGCGCACCGTCGGCGACGACTATGCCTGGAAGCTCGACAACAGCGCGACGGCAGACATGATGCATGCCTCGGTGAAATCCGGCCTGCCGATCATGTGCTTCGTCGCCAATAACGGCATCGTCCAGATCCATTCCGGCCCGATCTTCAACGTGCAGCCGATGGGTCCGTGGATCAATATCATGGACCCGACCTTTCACCTGCATCTGCGCCAGGATCACATCGCCGAGACCTGGGCCGTACGCAAGCCGACCACGGACGGCCACGTCACCTCGCTGGAGGCCTACAATGCCGAAGGCGAGATGATCATCCAGTTCTTCGGCAAGCGGAAGGAAGGCTCCGACGAACGCACCGAGTGGCGCGAGATCATGGAAAACCTGCCGCGGGCAGCGAGCGTGGCCGCATAAGGATCGCAACGATGACGATGCGTAACAATCTGCGCCGGATCCGCCCTTGGGAACTGGCCCTGACGGCGGCCATCATGGCGCTGCCGCTGATCCCGACGGCGCCGACCGTCGAAGGCTTCGCCTTTATCCGCGCCGCCCACGCCGAGGAAAAGAAGCTCGACACGTCGCGCCTGGTTTCGGTCGGCGGCGACATCACCGAAATCGTCTATGCGCTCGGCGAGGAAAGCCGGCTGATCGCCCGCGACACGACGAGCATGTATCCGGAGGCTGCGCTGAAGCTGCCGAACGTCGGCTACATGCGTGCGCTCTCACCGGAAGGCATCCTCGCCATGAACCCGACGGCGATCATCGCCGTCGAAGGTTCAGGCCCGCAGGAAGCGCTGGCTGTGCTGAAGAATGCCAGCGTGCCCTTCGAGACCGTGCCGAGCGCCTTTACCCGTGACGGCATCATCGCCAAGATCGACCGTGTCGGCACGCTGCTGGGCGTGCCCGACAAGGCAAAGGCGCTCGAAGAAAAGGTCGCGGCCGACCTCGACGCGGCGATCGCCGATGCCGAAAAGCGCCCGGAGGCCGAGCGCAAGCGCGTTCTCTTCATCCTCAGCGCCCAGAACGGCCGGATCATGGCATCGGGGACCGGCACGGCCGCCGATGGCATCGTCAAGCTCGCCGGCGCCATCAACGCCGTCGGCGCATTCCCGGGCTACAAGCCGTTGACGGACGAGGCGATCATCGAAGCCAAGCCCGACATCATCCTGATGATGAATCGCGGCGACGGCGCCGGCACCAAGAACGAGGACCTGCTGGCTCAGCCGGCGATCGCGCTGACGCCGGCAGGCGAGAAAAAAGCGATCATCCGAATGGATGGCGTCTACCTGCTCGGCTTCGGCCCGCGCACCGCAGCCGCCGCGCGCGAGCTCAACACGGCGATCTACGGGGGCTGATCATGGCCCTGCCGCAAGCCATGATGGAACAAAGGCGACGATTCCCGATGGCCGACATCCGCGAAATCAGGCAGGCGGGCGACAGGACGCCGCTCGCCTTGCTGGCGATCGCGCTGCTCGTCGTCGGCTCGGTCTTTTCGATGCTGTTTTCGGTGACGACGGGCGCCTCGGATGCCTCGATCCTCGACGTCATCAGCAACATGGCCGGCTCCGAGGCGGCGCTCAGCACACGTGACCGGATCATCATCTTCGATATCCGCCTGCCCAGGGCGATCCTCGGTTTCCTGATCGGCGCCTCGCTGGCCGTTTCCGGCACGGTGATGCAGGGCCTGTTCCGCAATCCGCTGGCCGATCCCGGCCTCGTCGGCGTCTCTTCCGGCGCAAGCCTCGGCGCGGTCGCGATGATCGTGCTCGGCGGCGGCCTCGCAGCTCCACTCGAGGCGCTACTCGGTATCTACGCTCTGCCGGCGGCAGCCTTCGGCGGCGGCCTCGTCACGACGCTGCTGCTCTACAGGATCGCCACCCGTCACGGACAGACCTCGGTCGCGACGATGCTGCTTGCCGGCATCGCGCTTGGCGCACTCGCCCTCGCCATCACGGGACTGCTGATCTACATGGCCAACGACCAGCAGCTGCGCGACCTGACTTTCTGGAGCATGGGCTCGCTTGCCGGCGCCACATGGACGAAGATCGCCGCCGCCAGCCCGATCATCCTGTTGTCCTTCACCGCCCTGCCCTTCATGGCTCGCGGCCTCAATGCCATCACGCTCGGCGAGGCCGCCGCCTTTCATATGGGCGTTCCGGTGCAGCGGCTGAAGAATGTCGCGATCGTCGGTGTCGCTGCGGCGACCGGCGCATCCGTCGCCGTCAGCGGCGGCATCGGTTTCGTCGGGATCGTCGTGCCGCATATCCTGCGCATGGCGATCGGCCCCGACCATCGTTTCCTGCTGCCGGCCGCAGCTCTTCTCGGCGGCTCTTTGCTGATCTTTGCGGATGTCCTGGCGCGCACCCTGGTCGCCCCCGCCGAACTACCGATCGGCATCATCACCGCGGCGGTCGGCGGACCGTTCTTCCTGTGGATCCTGCTGCGGCAGCGTTCGCGCCTTGCCCTGTGAGTGCCCCCTGTGAGCGACATTGAGATGATCGAAGTTTCCGGCGTCTCCGTGCGCCTTTCCGGCAAAACCATCATCAGCGACGTCGCCTTTACGGCAAGAGCCGGCGAGCTTACGGCGATTGCCGGGCCGAACGGCTCCGGCAAGACGACGACGATGAAAGCTATCTCCGGCGAACTTGCCTATGGCGGCTCGGTGCGCATCGGGGGCGGCGAGGTGAAGGGGCTGAAACCCTGGCAGCTTGCCGCCATTCGTGGCGTGCTGCCGCAGGCAAGCACTATCTCCTTTCCCTTTACCGTGCGCGAGATCGTCCGTATGGGGCTGACGTCAGGTCTCAACCTGCATCCCGACAAGGCCGAGCAGACGGCGGCGGCAGCGCTTGCCTCCGTCGACTTGACCGGCTTCGAAGGCCGCTTCTATCAGGAACTCTCGGGCGGCGAGCAGCAGCGTGTGCAGCTTGCCCGCGTGCTCTGCCAGATCGCCGAGCCCATCGTCGACGGCAAGCCCTGCTGGCTGCTGCTCGACGAGCCGGTCTCGAGCCTCGACATCAGCCACCAGTTGACCATCATGACGCTCGCCCGCAATTTCTGCGAACGCGGCGGCGGTGTCATCGCCGTCATGCACGATCTCAACCTGACGGCGCTCTTTGCCGACCGCATCGTGCTGATGAAATCCGGCCGCCTCGCCGCCGCCGGCAGCATCGGCGAAGTGCTGACGAACGAAACGATGCTCGCGGTGTTCGGCTGCGCGCTGCGCATCAACCAGGTACCATCAGATGGCACGCCCTTCGTGCTCGCCCACAGCGCCATTTCCCGCCCCTGAGCACTGCGCGAGCGGAACTTTTGATCGCCCGGCACGTTGTCGGCAGTGATCTGGGTCAATGCCGGGCGATATCATTCATGCAACGGACGGTGGTGACCCTCGTGCGAAATAGGCGGGCTTGCGCGCGCCCCAGCCAATGGAGACAGCCATGAGCTATTCTATCTTCCAGTCCGGCCGCAGCCGCCGCAACGGCACCTTCCACAATTTGGAATCCGGGATCGAGGAGCAGATCGAGGCACTGCGCAACGAACTCGCGGAACTGACGCGCCTCGTCGGCAAGAGCTCACGCCATCAAGGCGAGAAAATCCGTAGCCAGGCCGGTGCCGGCTATGAGGAACTGCTCGGCCGCAGCGAGGATCTGCTGCGCGAATTGCAGCACGGCTATGAGCGTGGAACAACGGAAATGCGCGAGACCGTGCGCAAGCACCCACTGGCAACCATCGGCGCCGTGGCCGCTTTCGGCCTTGCCATCGCCTTCCTCGCCCGGCGCTGAGGAAGCGCGATGATCTTACCGATCCTCAGCCTGCTGACGGGCGCAAGCGTGCACCGGACCGTTGCGCGCGCCAAGCGCAACGGCATCTTCATTGCGCTTGCCGTGCTCTTCCTTCTTACCGCCTACGCGCTGGCTGTCACCGCCGGCGCCATCTGGCTCGCCGGCATCTACGGCCCGGTCGGCGCTGCTCTCTTCCTGGCCGCCTGCGCGCTGCTGATCGCCATCATCGCCCTGGTGGCGATGTCGATCATCAACGCCCGGGAAGCACGCCGCGCCCGTGAACGCCGTGCGTCGCTCGAATCGCTGGCAACGGTGGGGCTCGGTCTTATCCGCGCCCAGCCGCTCCTGACTGCCGGTGTTCTGGCAGCAATCGTCGCAGCCAATCTGGTAGGGTCAAAGCGCGAGGATTGATTGAGGAGACGTGCAGCAAACGGCTGCCCCTCACCCTAACCCTCTCCCCGTAAAAACGGGGAGAGGGAACGTGCCCTGCGAGAGCGAGGTGGGAACGGTGAGGGTGCGACATGTCCCTTCGCCTCGCTTGCGGGGAGAAGGTGGCGGCAGCCGGATGAGGGGCGAATACACCCAATCATATCAATGGCATAACCGAAAAGCGCAAAAAGCCGGCGCCCCGAGGGGCGGCCGGCTTTCCTCCCAAATATGACTCTTGTCAGAACGCGAAAGCCTTCGATGTCAGCGGCGCCGAGGTGGCGTCGGGGCCGAAATCAGCCTCGCCTGAGATCTGCAGCAACTCCTGCAGCCGCTGGCGAGCTCGGTTGACGCGGCTCTTGATGGTGCCCACGGCGCAGCCACAGATTTCGGCCGCCTCCTCATAGGAAAAACCCGAGGCGCCGACGAGGATGATCGCCTCGCGTTGATCCGGCGGCAGCTGGTCGAGCGCCTTCTTGAAGTCCTGCAGATCGAGCGCGCCATATTGCGAGGGGTGCATCGCCATAGATTCGGTGAACAGCCCGTCGCTGTCCTGCACTTCGCGGCCGCTCTTGCGCATCTGGCTGTAGAGTTCGTTGCGCAGGATCGTAAAGAGCCAGGCCTTCATATTGGTGCCCATCTCGAAATGATCCTGCTTGGCCCAGGCTTTCATGATGGTGTCCTGGACGAGATCGTCGGCACGGTCGTGCCGCCCGATGAGCGAGATTGCGAAAGCGCGAAGGCTTGGGAGTGCCGCCAGCAGTTCCCGCTTGAAGCTGGGTTGCGATTTGTCTTCCATGCGGCGATCCTATTCGGCCATCTTGGCAGAAGCCATCATTTCAGCATGGTCGAGCTTTTCGAGAAGGTCGAGAAAACGATCGGGAATCGCCTCATCCTGTGCGGCCGAATAAAGCGACCGGAGCCTGACGCCGATCTGGTTGTTCGGGTCCAGGATGTCGCTTGCCCGCAGCTCCAGCTTTCGCTGATCGGCTGCTTCTTTCTTGCGTGTAGTCATCAATTCGTCTTCTCGCCGGTTGTCTGTTCGAGGGGCGTGTCGAGGGGCGTGGATGGGATCAAAAACGATTTCAACCATCGACATCGAACGTTCCATTGTCGATGTCGCTGGCATTTGCCGTTGCATGGGTCAAAACGCTACGCCCTTTCTTCGTCGGCTGGAATAATGCGGCGCGACGAAAAAAGTTCCTGCCGTTCCGGAACTTTTTTATCAAGGCGACGTTAACCGCTCATTGAAGCCAATGCCGGCCTGTATGCAGGAGCCCATTAATGACACTTTCTACTCGGATTGCGCCGCACCTTCCTTATCTGCGCCGCTATTCCCGCGCCCTTACCGGCACTCAGACTTCGGGCGACGCTTATGTCGCCGCCGTTCTCGAAGCCATCATCGCCGATCTGTCGATTTTCCCGGATACGGCGAATGACCGGGTCGCACTCTACAAACTGTTCACGCAACTGTTTGGTTCCACCGCAGTCCAGATTCCAGAGCCGACCTCGCCCTATGCCTGGGAGCAGCGTGCCACGCTGAACCTTTCCAAGGTTTCGCCGCGCGCCCGTCAGGCCTTCCTGCTCGCCTCCGTGGAGAATTTCCGCGTCGCCGAAATCGCCGAAATTCTGGAAACCGAAGAACAGGATGTCATGCATCTGCTCGACGTCGCGTCGCAGGAGATTTCCCGTCAGGTCGCAACCGATATCATGATTATCGAGGACGAACCGCTGATCGCCATGGATATCGAGCAGATGGTCGAGAGCCTCGGCCATCGCGTCACCGGCATTGCCCGTACGCATGCCGAGGCCGTGGCGCTTTACAACAAGACCAAGCCCAGCATGGTGCTGGCTGACATCCAGCTTGCCGATGGCAGTTCCGGTATCGACGCAGTCAACGACATCCTCAAGACGTCGAGCGTACCGGTGATCTTCATCACCGCCTTCCCGGAACGGCTTCTGACCGGCGAGCGCCCGGAACCGACTTTCCTTGTCACCAAGCCGTTCAATCCCGACATGGTCAAGGCATTGATCAGCCAAGCTCTTTTCTTCAATGAATCGACCAGAGTAGCCGCCTGAGACGCAATTTTCCGTCCTTCGGAACCAAATCGCCAAAGCAGGCGTTCCGGTGCTACCGGGACGCTCCGGTGGCTTTAACGGTTTTTGCAGCGCTTTGTTCTAGAGTTGGCAGGCGGTGTCTGGAAGGGCACTCCCTTCGGCGACGTTCAAGATGTCACAAGGAAAGGCGGCCGAGTGAATACGACTGAACCATTGTCCGGCATGCCTTTTACCTTCGAAGGCAAAGCCGCAATGATGGAACGCGCGCTCGGCAGCGCCGGGATTTCGATCCTCTGCCAGGACGCCCGACTGTCGATTTTCTACGCCGAAAATCTGCCGCCGCATTTTGCCGCGCTCTTTGCGCCCGGCAGCAGCGACGCTGTCCTTTTTGGCGATGCGCACGGCCGATATCTGACGGCGCTGAAGCACAAGGTGCTGGAAACCGGCATCCCCAACAATGCCGAGGTCGAGATCGACGTCGACGGCGAACGGCGCACTTATGAACTGAAGATCCAGCGCACCGGCGAACGCGGCGAGCATGGACTTCTGTCCGTCATGGCTGAAGTCACCGAAAGCCGGCATCGCGAAAAAGTTCTGAAATCGCTGCTGCGCGAACTCTCACACCGCTCGAAGAACCTTCTCGCCATAATCCAAGGCATTGCCACCCAGACGGCCCGCAACACGCTTTCTCTCGACAGCTTCCTCCTCAAATTCCGTGGACGGCTGCAATCGCTTTCCAACTCGCAGGACCTGATTACAGATTCGAGCTGGCGCGGCGCCTATCTCTTCGAACTCGCCGAAAAGCAGTTTGCTCCCTATTGGCCGGAGACGGCCGGCTCCATGCCGATCTATGGCATCAACGCTCATCTGACACCGAATGCCGCCGTGCATCTCGGGCTCGCCCTCCACGAACTCATTGTCAACTCCGCCTCCTTCGGCGCGATATCAGGCGGCGCCGCCTCCATCACGCTGAATTGCCGCGAAGCCACGATCAACGACAGGAAGGCGATCGAAGTCGCCTGGGCGGAAGTTCTGCATGATCAGTCGGAAGTCCACGAATTCAGCGACAACAGCTTCGGCCGCACCGTGCTGGAGCGTGTCGTGCCTTCGTCGGTCAATGGCAAAGCGGAGTTGAACCTCATTCCCGGCCGCATCGAATACCGTCTGACCATTCCGGAAACCGAATTCGAGATCTTCAAGCGGGTGTGAAAGCCCTGGAGACAGTCGAGAACGGAAAAACAGCCGGTGCGAGGGCGGCGCACCGGCTGTCTTCACTCACCGGGAGGGGACCGTGAGTACGTCCGGATAGTGGGTTGGGGGCGCGCATGTTGGGTCGATGCGATCACCATCCGGATATCGCAATAACGGCGACATCAAACTTTGGTTCCCTGCCATCCAAAAAAAATTCGGCTTTTTTGCATCTTTTTTCGGATACCCTTCCCTCGTCACGCGCTCAGCCGTTTCAACGATGCAGGCCAATTAAATTCTTCCAGCAAAAACAATTTATTACTTGCGGGACCACACGCAAAGTCGTCAAAATTTTACCGTTTGATAAATTTTTAAACCTGAGTTACGCTTTCCCTCACAGGCCGTTTACCAATAATGAGGGAACTTCAATGGAACGACTGGAAACTGGGATTCATGCCGGCCGGCTTTCGCCCGCCGAGTATGACGCTAATTTTTCCGATCTTCATCCGCGCCTCGATAATCATGAGGCGCTGGTCGCCGCTGACCGCTGTTATTTCTGTTATGACGCGCCATGCATGACGGCCTGTCCCACCTCGATCGACATTCCGCTGTTTATCCGCCAGATTTCGACCGGCAATCCGATCGGCTCGGCAAAGACGATCTTCGACCAGAACATTCTCGGCGGCATGTGCGCCCGCGTCTGTCCCACCGAAGAACTCTGCGAGCAGGCCTGCGTGCGCAACACGGCTGAAGAGCGGCCCGTCGAGATCGGCCGCCTGCAGCGCTACGCCACCGATGCCGCCATGCAGGCCGACAAGCAATTCTATGCCAGGGCCGAACCGACTGGCAAGACGATCGCCGTCATCGGCGCCGGTCCTGCCGGCCTTGCCGCCGCCCATCGCCTGGCCGTGAACGGCCATTCCGTCGTCATCTTTGATGCCAGGGAAAAGTCCGGCGGTCTCAACGAATACGGGATCGCCACTTACAAGACCGTCGACGACTTCGCCCAGAAGGAAGTCGATTACGTCCTCTCGATCGGCGGCATCGAGGTTCGGCACGGGCAGCGTCTCGGCCGCGACTTCTCGCTTTCCGATCTGCAGGCGCAATATGACGGCGTCTTCCTCGGTATCGGCCTTGCCGGCGTCAACGCGCTGCGCATCGAAGGCGAGAACCTTGCAGGCGTCGACGACGCCGTCGATTTCATCGCCGCACTCCGCCAGGCCGAAGACAAAAGCGACATCGCCATCGGCCGCCGCGTCGTCGTTCTCGGCGGCGGCATGACGGCGATCGACGCTGCCGTGCAGGCAAAGCTGCTCGGCGCCGAAGAGGTGACGATCTGTTACCGTCGTGGCAAGGAGCACATGAACGCGTCGGAATTCGAGCAGGATCTGGCAAGCTCCAAGGGCGTCATCATCCGCCACTGGCTGGCGCCGAAATCGATCCTGTCGCAGGACGGAAAAGTCGCCGCGATCGAAGTGGAATATACCAAAATCCTCGATGGCCGCCTCGTCGGCACCGGCGAAACCGGTGTGATTGCCGCCGACCAGATCTTCAAGGCGATCGGCCAGAGCTTTGACGCCTCTGGTCTCGGTTCGCTGCGCATGGAATCCGGCCGCATCGCTGTCGATGGCGAAGGCCATACCTCGCTCGACGGCGTCTGGGCAGGCGGCGACTGCGTCTTCGGCGGTGACGATCTCACGGTTTCGGCCGTCGCCCACGGTCGCGACGCGGCTGAATCCATCCATCGTGCCCTCACCGCAGCAGCCGCTCCGGCTGTCGCGGTTGCCTAAAGGGGAGAATGAACAATGGCTGATCTCCGTAATAATTTCGTCGGCATCAAATCCCCGAACCCGTTCTGGCTGGCGTCTGCGCCGCCGACCGACAAGGCCTACAATGTCGAGCGCGCCTTCAAGGCCGGCTGGGGCGGCGTGGTCTGGAAGACGCTGGGCGAGGAAGGCCCGCCCGTCGTCAACGTCAACGGCCCGCGCTACGGCGCGATCTGGGGCGCCGACCGCCGCCTGCTCGGTCTGAACAATATCGAGCTCATCACCGACCGCGACCTCTATACCAACCTGCGGGAAATGAAGCAGGTGAAGATGAACTGGCCGGACCGGGCACTGATCGCCTCGATCATGGTTCCCTGCGAGGAAGAGGCCTGGAAGGCTATCCTGCCCTTGGTCGAAGAGACCGGCGCCGACGGCATCGAACTCAATTTCGGCTGTCCGCACGGCATGTCCGAGCGCGGCATGGGTTCCGCGGTCGGCCAGGTGCCTGAGTATATCGAGATGGTCGTGCGCTGGTGCAAGCAGTACACCCGCATGCCCGTCATCACCAAGCTGACGCCCAACATCACCGATGTCCGCCGTCCCGCCCGCGCCGCCAAGGCCGGCGGCACCGATGCCGTCTCGCTGATCAACACGATCAATTCGATCGTCTCCGTCGATCTCGACAACTTCGCCCCCAACCCGACGGTCGGCGGCAAGGGCAGCCATGGCGGTTATTGCGGCCCGGCGGTGAAGCCGATCGCACTCAACATGGTGGCCGAGATCGCCCGCGATCCCGAAACCTACGGCCTGCCGATCTCGGGTATCGGCGGCATCACCACCTGGCGCGACGCTGCCGAATTCCTTGTCCTTGGCGCCGGCAACGTCCAGGTCTGCACAGCGGCGATGACCTACGGCTTCAAGATCGTCCAGGAGATGATCACTGGCCTCTCAGACTGGATGGACGAAAAGGGCCATCGCAGCCTCGAAGATATCACCGGCCGCGCCGTCCCCAACGTTACCGACTGGCAATATCTGAACCTCAACTACATCGCCAAGGCAAAGATCGATCAGGACGCCTGCATCAAATGCGGCCGCTGCTACATTGCCTGCGAGGACACCTCGCACCAGGCGATCACCAACTTCGTCGACGGCGTTCGCCATTTCGAGGTGATGGACGAGGAATGCGTCGGCTGCAATCTCTGCGTCAGCGTCTGCCCGGTCGAGAACTGCATCACCATGGAGCAGCTTCCCGCCGGCGCCCTCGACAAACGCACCGGCCGCGTCGTCGACCCGAACTACGCCAATTGGACGACGCACCCGAACAACCCGATGGCGCGCCAGGCGGCGGAGTAAGAATCTGCGACGCCGCGGAGAAGATCGATCCGCGGCGTTGCTTTCTGCCGGCAACGTTCGAAGCGCCAAGTCAGCCTAACCGCCGAATGACTTCCGATAGGCATGCGGGCTCGTCCCGAGCCGCCTGCGGAAATGATGCCGCATCGTCGCCAGTGTTCCAAAGCCGCTGGCGGCGGCGATGTCATCGAGCGAAACAGCAAGTTCCTTTTCCAGCAGATCGCGGGCATGCCGCAGCCGCTCCTTCAGCAGCCATTCGCCGACGCTGAGGCCCGTCGTCGCTTCGAAGCGCCGCTGGAAGGTGCGCATGCTCATGCCCGCTCTTTTCGCAAGCAGGCTGATCGGCTGGTCCTCGGAAAGGCTTTCGCGCATCCATTCGATCAGCGGCCCCAATCGGATGCCCTCTCGTTCCTCGGGAACCGGCGCGTGAATGAACTGCGCCTGCCCGCCTTCGCGGTGCGGCGGCACGACGAGGCGGCGGGCGACGCTGTTTGCGGCTTCCGAACCGAAATCGCCGCGCACCACATGCAGGCAGAGATCGATGCCGGCGGCACTGCCTGCCGCCGTCAGCAGGCTGCCTTCGTCCATGTAGAGAACGTCGGCATCGAGTGCGATATCGGGATAACGCGCGGCGATCGAGGCGACATAACGCCAATGTGTCGTCGCCCTGCGATTCGTTAGCAGACCCGACCCGGCAAGAACGGCAACGCCCGAGCAAAGCGACATGATCCGTGCACCGCGTTCATGCGCTGCCTTGAGGGCTGAAACCAGCGGCTCGGGAACGGCGGCATCGATCGACCGCCAGCCGGGCACGACGATCAAGTCCGCTTCGTCAAGCACTTCCAGTCCCTTGTCGACTGCGACCGTCAGCCCTCCCGCTGCGCGAAGCGGACCCGGTTCGATGCCGCAGACCGAGAAGCGATACCAGCCTTCGCCCATTTCCGGGCGTGGCAGGCCGAAGACCTCGTAGGCGATGCCGAATTCGAAGGTGCAAAGCCCGTCATAGGCAAGCGCGGCGACCAGCGGTCCTCTGCTCTGCTGCGGCGATGAGTTTGGCATGATCTTTACGCTATCAATCATGTTGGCCAATTTCGCAAAGCTCTAGCATCGGCGATACCGGGCGGCAACTTCAGAAAAAGGAAAAATCGATGCCAAGCCCCGTTTCCCAAATACCTGCTGCAGCTCCGGATGCCGCTGTCGCTCACTTTGCCGCCAAGCTCGCTTTCGAAACCGATTGCTCTGACGTGCATGCCGCCTTTGCGGCCGGGAAAGTCGATTTCGTTCTCCTCGACGTGCGCTCGCCGCAGCTCTTCGCAGAGTCCCACATTCCTGGAGCGATCAACCTGCCGCACGGCAAGATGACCGCGCACCGCATGTCGACATGGGCAAGCGATACACTGTTCGTCGTCTATTGCGCCGGCCCGCATTGCAACGGCGCTGACAAGGCTGCCTTCCGCCTCGCCGATCTCGGCCTCCAGGCCAAGCTGATGATCGGCGGCATGACCGGCTGGGCCGATGAAGGCTTCGCCTTCGAGCAGGGCATCCCCGCTGCCGCCTGATGGCCTCCCTTCTCCCCTTACAATTATTGCATCGGGGAGAAGGGAAAATCGCGACCGTCAGAACTCGACGACCACCTTGCCGAAAGGCCCGCGATAGAGATGATCGAGCGCCTCAGGGAATTTGTCGAAGGCGTAGCGCTTGTCGATCACCGGCTTCAGCCCAGTCTGGTCGATTGCCCGCACCAGATCTTCAAGCGCACGGCGATGGCCGACGGATATGCCCTGCACAACAGGCGCCTTGAGCAGCAGCGGGCCGGCCGGGCCGGAAACCTCGAACCCTTCGAACACGCCGATAACGGAAATGCGGCCATTGATCGCCACCGCCTTCAGCGCCTGGCCGAGATGCGGGCCGCCGACGATCTCAAGCACGTGATCGGCGCCATAGCCGCCGGTCAACTGATAGAGTTGTTCCACCCAGTCACCCTCATGGCGATTGATCGCGTGATCGGCGCCAAGGGCAACGGCGCGCTCGAGCTTCTCCGCGCTACCTGATGTGATGAAGACCTCCGCACCATGCGTCTTGGCAATCTGCAGACCGAAGAGCGCCACCCCGCCTGTGCCTTGCACCAGAACCTTGTCGCCGGCCTTCAGACCGCCGCGTTCGATCAGTGCGAACCAGGCAGTCAGCCCGGCGCAGGGCAAGGTGCTCGCTTGCGCCGCATCGAGCGTATCAGGCGCGCGTGAATACCACTCCTCGGAAAGCACAGTGTATTGCGAGAGGACGCCGGGATAAAAGCCGCCGCGTGTCTTGTAAGGTGGCGTGCGCGCATCGCCCAAACCGCGTCCGTCGATCCAATCGGGTGAAAAGGTCGAGATGACCCGATCTCCCGGCTTGAAACGGCTGACCTCGGGTCCGACTGCCTCGACGACCCCTGCCATGTCGGAAGCTGGTACGAAGGGAAATTGCAGCGGCAACCCCATGCCGCTCTCCATCACCAACCGATCGCGGAAATTGAGCGAGACGGCTTCCGTCCGGACCAAAACCCTGTTTCCCGAAACTGGCTCGAGCGTCCGCTCGCCGATCGTCAGCTGGCGCTCCGGCCCTACCGCGTCGATCTGCCATTGCCGTGTTGTCTGCATTGTCTTGCTCCTTGTCCATTGCAGGGAGCGCAAACATATCGTTGAATATTTCGCACCAGTTGCGATATTAATTCTCCAAAATGGTTCCAAAGAGGAAACAAAATGGAACAGCTGAAGGGTATCTCGATCTTTGTCGAAGCCGTCGAAGCAGGTGGCTTTTCGGCTGCCGCCGAGCGGCTCCATCTCACGCGTTCGGCGGTCGGCAAGACGATCGCACGTCTGGAACAGCGTCTCGGCGTGCGGCTTTTCAACCGTACGACGCGCATGCAGAGCCTCACCGAGGAAGGCCGCTTCTTCTACGAGCGCTGCCTGCGGGCGGTCGAGGAAATCCGCCTGGGGGAAGCCATGCTGGAATCCGGCCGGCGTGACGTGCGCGGCCGATTGCGCATCTCAATGCCCGTGCTTTTCGGCCGCCACTGCATCGCGCCGATCCTCGCACGTCTGCTCGATGAACATCCGAACCTCGAACTCGACCTTTCCTTCAACGACCGCATCGTCGACCTGCTCGAAGATGGCTTCGATCTTGTCATCCGCAACGGGCCGTTGAAGGACAATCCGGATCTGATGGTCCGGGCGATCGCCCGCCAGCGCATGACCGTCTGCGCAGCGCCCGCCTATCTGGAAAAACATGGCGCGCCGCAGACAGTCTTCGATATTCCCCAGCATGAAGGCATCGTCTACAGGCGGGGCGATGACGACAAGGGTTGGATATTTCCGACTGCGACCGATCCCGGGCGACGGCTGGCGCCCAAGGCGCGACTGCGGCTCGACGACCTCGCTTCGATTTCCGATGCGGCCGTGGCCGGACGCGGTCTTGCCTGGCTTCCCTGCTGGCTGGTCCGCGAGGAGGTGCTGGCAGGCCGGCTCATTCAGGTATTGAAGCAGGAACCGGCCAATGTCTTCGATGCCCATGCCGTGTGGCTGCGCTCCCCGGTCATGCTGCCGAAGGTGCGGCTCGCGATCGATACGCTCGCCACAGGACTGCCGGCAATGATGGGCTGAAGCGCTCGCCGCGCGTCTGCGAGCGACGAGAAACCCATGTTATTCTTCGGCTTTCTCTGGAAATAACGCGATACCGCAGTATATCCGCTCATTCACCGTCCGTTGTGGGCGGCCGCCATATCACTCGGAAAAACGTCAGCATGTCACTTCGCAGCGCCCTCCGCGCACAAACTGCAGATTGCCACGCCGCGGTCGACACCCTCTTCGGCAGTTTCAACCTCTCACGCACCCCGGATTATAAGGCTTTCTTGCGCGCGCATGCCCGCGTCGTACCGGCTATTGAACATGCGCTTGAGAATGGAGGAATCGGCCGTCTGCTGCCGGATTGGCCGGACCGAAGGCGCGCGCATCTGTTGGCTGCCGACATAAGGGAACTCGATGATCGATTGCCGGTGCTGCTTCCGCAACCGGTATTGCGCTGCGAAGCAGCGGTCTGGGGCGCCGCCTATGTCCTTGAAGGCTCCAAGCTCGGTGGCGCGCTGCTCGCCAAGGCCGTGCCCGACCACTTGCCCAGCAGCTACCTGAAGCCGCCAGGCCCGAAGGGCGCCATGCGGCTTTTCATGGATCGTCTTGACGCGAGCAAGGTGGACGAGCCCGGTGCGGCTGTCGCCGCAGCCCGCGATGTTTTCGAGCTCTTCCTCAAAGCGGGGCAAGTCGAATTGGAGGCCGTCCCATGAGCGGCACGCACGAACCCGTCGATCTCACCAACTGCGACCGTGAGCCGATTCACCAGCTCGGCTCGGTCCAGCCCTTCGGCTTTCTGTTGGCGGTGTCCTCAGACTGGATTGTCATGCGCGCCTCCGCAAATCTGGCGGAGTTTCTCGAAGTGACAGAGGCCAACGCGATCGGCCGTCCCGTTCTCTCTCTGATTACACCCGAAGCACTCCACACAATCCGCAACAAGCTTACCACGCTGCGCGGTTCCGACGTCGTCGAGCGCATTTTCGGCATTGCCCTGATGCCCGATCAAAACAGGTTCGACCTTGCCGTGCACCTTAACGGAGGTCAGGTCATCATCGAAGGCGAGCGCTGCCAGGAAGACAGGCACGACGCTGCGTCACTCTCGATGCGCAGTATGATGTCCCGCCTCGACCACACGGAAACACTGGAAGCTTTCTTCCGCGAAGGTGCAAGACAAGCGCGGGCGCTCACCGGTTTCGATCGGGTTATGGTCTACCGTTTCGACGAAAGTGGTTCCGGCGAAGTGGTGGCGGAAGCCGCCCGGGCCGGTATCGGATCGTTCCTCGGGCTGCACTATCCGGCTTCCGACATTCCGGTACAGGCGCGCGCCCTTTATCTGCGCAACCTGTTCCGCATCATTGCCGATGTCGACGCAGTCCCGGTCCCGATCCTGCCGCAGCTCGACGAGCACGGCCGGCCGCTCGACCTCTCCATGTCGATATTGCGTTCGGTCTCGCCGATCCACATCGAATATCTGAAAAACATGGGCGTTGGCGCTTCGCTCTCCATATCGATCGTTGTGGATGGTAGGCTCTGGGGCCTGTTTGCCTGCCATCACTATGGCCCGCGTCTGCCTTCGGCGCAAAGCCGCTCGACTGCCGAACTCTTCGGTCAAATGTTTGCTTCGCGCCTTGAAAGCCGCGAACGGCGACTGGCTCTCGACTACGAGACTAAGGCGCGCCGCATCGCCGACCGGCTTCTCACCTCCGTTGCAGACAATGCGAGCCTGCTCGACGATCCGGCCTGGCTGATCGAGGCGCTCGCCGACGCCATTCCTGCCGACGGGATCGGCGTCTGGATCAACGGCCGGCTGGCTCTTGCCGGCATCGGGCCGAATGAGAGAGGCTTCGCAGCTCTCGTCCGCCATCTCAACCGCAACGCCGCCGGCCGCATCTATGCCGTGGATAGGCTCGCGGAAGCCTATCCGGATCTTGAGGTCGACGATGCTGTGGCAGGCATGCTCGCCATCCCGATCTCACGTTCGCCGCGCGATTATGTCGTGCTTTTCCGTCAGGAATTGGTGCGCACCGTCCGCTGGGGCGGCGACCCGCACAAGCCGGTGGAATACGGCCCGAACGGCCCGCGGCTGACGCCGCGCAAGAGTTTCGAGGCGTGGTCGGAATTGGTGCGTGGTCGCTCTCTCCCCTTCACGGAGGCTGAGCACCGTGTCGCCGAAACCATCCGCGTCACACTGATCGAGGTGGTATTGCGCCTCACCGACGAGGTCAGCATGGCGCGCCAGTCGGCAAACGAGCGCCAAGAACTATTGATTGCCGAGCTGAACCACCGCGTCCGCAACATATTGAGCCTCATCACCGGCGTTATCCGGCAGTCACAGGCAACGTCGGTGAGCCTTGGCGACTACATCCGCCAGCTCGAGGGCCGCATCCAGTCGCTCGCCCGTGCCCATGACCAGATCACCCGCGATCACTGGGCACCTGCTTCGCTCCGGCAATTGCTGCTGGCAGAGACCGCCGCCTATTTCGGGAAAAATGCGCAACGCATCCAGATGGGCGGCGAGGATGTACTGCTGGAACCGGACGCATTTTCCACCGCCGCCCTTGTCTTCCACGAGCTGATGACCAACAGCGCCAAATATGGCAGCCTTTCCAGCACCGGCAGCGGCACGGTCCAACTTGGTTGGCACCGCGACGACCAGGGCAATCTGCGCATTGGCTGGCGCGAAAAAGATGGCCCGCCCGTCGTCGAACCCAAACGCCATGGCTTCGGTTCGACCATCATCCGCCGCTCGATCCCCTATGACCTCGGCGGCAAGGCCGAGGTCCGCTACGTCAAGGATGGGCTCGAGGCCGATTTCTGCATTCCGGCGCGACATGTCGTCGGTCCGACGAGCGAACGGTCAAATCCGGCTCCGGTCGGAACGACCGAACCCAAGACCAATCCCGACGATCAGCCGCTTTCCGGCCTGAACGTGCTGCTGGTGGAAAACAATCTGATCATCGCTATGGATGGCGAGGACATCCTGCGCCGCCTGGGCGCCGACGTGGCTACGGCGCCAAGCGTCACTGAGGCGATGGAAATTCTGGCCGGCCAGTCCTTCGATCTGGCGCTTCTCGATGTCAATCTTGGCGATGAGACGAGTTTCGGAATTGCCGACCGGTTGGCAGCTGATGGCGTGCCCTTCGTTTTTGCCACGGGCTATGGGGAAGGCATCGCCCAGGCGAACAGCCACTCGGACGCGCCCGTGTTGCAGAAGCCTTATACGATGGAAGGCGTGACGGATATTCTTGCCCGGGTGCCGCTTCGCAGGAGCGGGTAAAAACCTCACCCCCCGAGAGGATCCGGTCGCAGCCCGCCGATGAAGAGCTGTTCCAGAAACCGCGCCGCATCCTCGAAGCGTCCTTCGCCCGAATGTTCCTGCCCCAGCACGGCACGCACCTGGACGTCGAAATCCGCGTAATGCTGCGTTGTAGACCAGATGGAAAAGATCAGATGGTAAGGATCGCATTTGACGATCTTGCCTGATTTCGCCCAGGCGCGGATGACCTCCGCCTTCTCGTCGACCAGTTCCTTCAGCGGCCCCTTCAGCTCGTCCTCGATATGCGGCGCACCCTGCAGCACCTCGTTGGCGAAAAGCCGGCTCTCGCGCGGAAAATCGCGGGCCATCTCCAGCTTGCGGCGGATGTAGCTGCGGATTTCCGTCTCCGGGTTGCCTTCGGCGTCGAAAGCCCGCAGCGGCTCCAGCCAGGTGTAGAGAACTCGGTCGATCAGCGCCCGGTGCATGGCTTCCTTGGTGCGGAAATAATAGAGCAGGTTGGGTTTCGACATGCCGGCCACTTCGGCGATCTGGTCGATGGTCGAGCCACGGAAACCGCTTGCCGAAAACACGTCGAGCGCCGCTTCCAGGATCTGCTCTTCCTTCTCCTCCTGGATTCGCGTCCGCCTCAGGGTTTTCGCTGCTCTCGGTATGGTCACAGGCTGTCGTTTCCCCTTGAAATTCAACTTCTTCGCTCAAGTTTGGATTGGGGACGACCCTCACCCCTTCCTTGAGCAACTGCCCGCATTTTATCGGCAATTTTTGTGATTTTCGTCTTGAGCCCGGCGATGGAAGTTGTAATGTTTACCAATCGGTCAAATTATCCGCCAGATGCAAAACAAAGGCAACCGGCGATTTTCCTGCGCTCGACAAAACCAATAAGGGGGCGCAGGAAAGGACCACGGGAACAGGCGGGCATGCCCTTTGCATGACTGCCGCAAACAGGTGAGGGCATACAAAATGGTGGCAGCACCAGGCGAAAACATGCGCGTCAATGGCGACCGTCTCTGGGACAGTCTCATGGACATGGCGAAGATCGGCCCCGGCATCGCGGGCGGCAACAACCGCCAGACGCTGACGGACGCCGATGCGCAGGGCCGCAGCCTTTTCAAAAAATGGTGCGACGATGCCGGTTTGACCATGGGTGTCGACCGGATGGGCACGATGTTCGCCACCCGCCCCGGTACCGATCCCGATGCTCTGCCCGTCTATGTCGGCTCGCATCTCGACACTCAGCCGACCGGCGGCAAATATGACGGCGTTCTCGGCGTGCTTGCGGCTCTCGAAGTCGTGCGCACGATGAACGATCTCGGCATCAAGACCAAACATCCGGTCGTAGTGACCAACTGGACCAACGAGGAAGGGGCGCGTTTTGCCCCTGCCATGCTGGCGTCAGGCGTCTTCGCCGGCGTGCACAGCCTAGACTTTGCCTATAACCGCAGGGACCCCGAGGGCAATCTGTTCGGCGACGAACTGAAGCGCATCGGTTGGGTCGGCGACGAAGAAGTCGGCGCTCGCAAGATGCACGCCTATTTCGAATATCACATCGAGCAGGGACCGATCCTCGAAGCCGAGGAAAAGCAGATCGGCGTCGTCACCCATTGCCAGGGTCTCTGGTGGCTGGAATTCACGCTGACCGGCAAGGAAGCCCATACCGGTTCGACGCCGATGAACCTGCGCGTCAATGCCGGCCTCGCCATGGCACGCATCCTGGAAATGGTCCAGGACGTGGCGATGGGCGAACAGCCGGGCGCCGTCGGCGGCGTCGGACAGGTGTTCTTCTCGCCAAATTCCCGCAACGTGCTGCCCGGCAAGGTGGTCTTCACCGTCGACATCCGCTCGCCCGACAAGGAGAAGCTCGACCGCATGCGGGCAAAGATCGAGGCGAAGGCGCCTGAGATCACCGACGCACTCGGCGTCGGCTGTTCCATCGAGGCGATCGGCCACTTCGAGCCGATCACCTTCGATCCGAAACTGGTCACGTCGGTGCGCGACGCTGCCGAGCGGCTCGGCTACAGCCACATGAACATCATCTCCGGCGCCGGCCACGATGCCTGCTGGGCCGCCAAGGTCGCACCGGCAACGATGGTCATGTGCCCCTGCGTCGGCGGGCTCTCGCACAATGAGGCGGAAGAGATTTCCAAGGAATGGGCGATGGCGGGAGCCGATGTGCTGTTCCATGCGGTGGTCGAGACGGCGGAGATTGTCGTGTGATGGCTAATGTCACGCCCCGAGCCCCCTCATCCGACCCTTCGGGCCACCTTCTCCCCGCTGGGGAGAAGGGAACGGTAGACGTCGCGGTCTTCCCCTTCTCCCCTCGGGGAGAAGGTGCCCGAAGGGCGGATGAGGGGGCTCCGCGCGCGACGAAAATTATCAAGCAGGATATCCGGAAACATCGCACCAACAAGACCGACCAGGCCAGAATGCTTCGTCGCAACGAAACTGAAGAAGAATACCACCTCTGGAGCGACCTCCGCGCCCGCCGCTTGAACGGCTATAAGTTTGCAAGGCAAGTTCCCCTCGGCCCATTCATCGTCGATTTCCTCTGTCGTGAACAACGATTGATCGTCGAAGTCGACGGCTTCCAGCATGCCGATAGCGTGTCCGATCAGCGCCGAACTGAATGGCTCAATGTGAATGGCTATGCCGTGCTGCGCTTCTGGAACCAGGAAATCTCGCGCGAACGTCGCTCAGTACTCGAAACGGTTCTAGCCGCCTTACAGGGCCGGATTGAGGTCAGCTTAGAACTGCCCAGCTTCTATTCGCCAGCCCAATCTGCAGACAAGAACGGGGAATGATCATGACCACAGTCATCAAGAACGGCACCATCGTCACCGCCGACCTGACCTATAAGGCTGACGTGAAGATCGACGGCGGCAAGATCATCGAGATCGGGCAGAATCTCTCCGGCGACGAAACACTCGACGCTTCCGGCTGTTATATTATGCCCGGCGGCATCGATCCGCACACCCACCTCGAAATGCCCTTCATGGGCACCTATTCTTCCGACGATTTCGAGAGCGGCACGCGCGCCGCCCTTTCCGGCGGCACGACGATGGTGGTCGATTTCGCCCTGCCCGCCCCCGGCCAATCGCTGATCGAGGCGCTGACCATGTGGGACAACAAATCGACCCGCGCCAATTGCGATTACTCCTTCCACATGGCGGTCACCTGGTGGAGCGAGCAGGTCTTCAAGGAGATGGAGACCATCGTCCGCGACAAGGGCATCAACACCTTTAAGCACTTCATGGCCTATAAGGGCGCGCTGATGGTCGACGATGACGAGATGTTCGCCTCTTTCCAGCGTTGCGCCGAACTCGGCGCCCTGCCGCTGGTGCACGCCGAAAACGGCGACGTCGTCGCCTCGATGTCGGCAAAGCTGCTGGCCGAAGGCAATAACGGCCCCGAGGCGCACGCCTATTCCCGGCCCGCCGAAGTGGAAGGGGAAGCCACCAACCGCGCCATCATGATCGCCGACATGGCCGGCTGCCCGGTCTATATCGTCCACACCTCCTGCGAACAGGCGCACGAGGCGATCCGCCGCGCCCGCGCCAAAGGCATGCGCGTCTATGGCGAACCGCTGATCCAGCACCTGACGCTCGACGAGAGCGAATATTCCAATCCCGACTGGGATCATGCCGCCCGCCGGGTGATGTCGCCGCCCTTCCGTAACAAGCAGCATCAGGACTCACTCTGGGCGGGGCTTGCCTCCGGCTCGCTGCAGGTCGTCGCCACCGACCATTGCGCCTTCACCACGGCGCAGAAGCGTTTTGGCGTCGGCGACTTCACCAAGATCCCGAACGGCACCGGCGGCCTCGAAGACCGCATGCCAATGCTCTGGACGCATGGTGTCAACACCGGCCGGCTGACGATGAACGAATTCGTCGCCGTCACCTCGACCAACATCGCCAAGATCCTCAACATCTATCCGAAGAAGGGCGCGATCCTTGTCGGCGCCGATGCCGATATCGTCGTCTGGGACCCGCAACGTTCCAAGACCATTTCGTCCAAAGCCCAGCAGTCGGCGATCGACTACAACGTCTTCGAAGGCAAGGAAGTGACCGGCCTGCCGCGCTATACGCTGACGCGCGGCGTTGTCGCGATCGAGGAAAACACCATCAAGACCCGCGAGGGCCACGGCGAATTTGTCAGGCGCGAGCCGGTCACGGCTGTCAGCAAGGCGCTTTCCCAGTGGAAGGACATCACCGCGCCGCGCAAGGTGACGCGTAGCGGCATTCCGCCAAGCGGCGTATGACGACGATGGCGCAAGACGATACGGCCATCAACCGGGGACCGCTGCCTCTATGCCAATGACCTCACGCCGGCACCAAAGCGTCCAACTCCGGCAGAAGCACGACGCTTTCCTGCTCGTTCGGATCGGTGCGGGCGATGATCGCCGTGCACGGCGTGCTGCTGAGGTTTGCCGGCAGGTGCGGCACACCGGCCGGGATATAGAAAAGTTCGCCGGCATGGACGATGACATGATGCTCCAGCCGGTCTCCGTACCAGGTATGGGCCTCGCCGGAGAGCATGTAGATCGCCGTCTCGTGCGCCTCGTGCAGATGCGCCTTGGCGCGTACGCCCGGCGGGATCGTCAGGAGGTGCATGCAGATGCCCTTGGCGCCGACCGTCTCGGCCGCGACCCCTTGGAAATAGCTGAGCCCCTGCTTGCCGTCATAGGCATGATTGGGGCGAACGATGTGGCAGGTGGGCTTTGATGTCACGTCCATCCTCATCCTCCATGGAGTGTGTCGTCGATAAAACCGGCGGTAATGATAGCACGCAAACCGCGTTCCCGCGGCGAAAACAAGACTGGTCGCATTGATGCAAGCACCCTCCGTCGTATCCGCCAAGGATCTCTGTCTCACCTACCAGGCAAATGACGGCCCGGTGAGTGCACTGAGCAATGTCAATCTCGATGTCCGCAAGGGCGATTTCGTCTCTTTCATCGGCCCGTCGGGCTGCGGCAAGACCACCTTCCTGCGTGTCATCGCCGATCTCGAAAAGAGCACGTCTGGCGAGATCTCGATCAACGGCATGACACCGGAAGAGGCTCGCAAGGCCCGCGCCTACGGCTATGTCTTCCAGGCGCCGGCGCTCTATCCCTGGCGCACCATCGAAAACAACATCGCCCTGCCGCTGGAGATCATGGGCTATTCCGGCGCCGACCGGACGCGGCGCATCGACGAAGCGCTCGATCTCGTCAGTCTTTCGGGTTTCGAGAAAAAATTCCCCTGGCAGCTTTCCGGCGGCATGCAGCAGCGCGCCTCGATCGCCCGTGCGCTCACCTTCGACGCCGACCTGCTGCTGATGGATGAGCCCTTCGGCGCCCTGGACGAGATCGTCCGCGACCATCTGAACGAAGAGCTGCTGAAACTCTGGACCCGCACCAACAAGACGATCTGCTTCGTCACCCATTCCATCCCCGAGGCGGTCTATCTCTCGACCAAGATCGTGGTGATGTCTCCCCGCCCGGGCCGCGTGACCGATGTGATCGACTCGACCCTGCCGGCCGAACGCCCGCTCGACATCCGCGAGACCCCCGAGTTCCTGGAAATCGCCCATCGCGTCCGCGAAGGGCTGAGGACGGGGCACGCATGAGCAGCGGGAGCGTGCACCCTGGGGCCGGCACACTCCATGCCAACAAATGGGGGCAGTCGCTGTGAAACCCGATACATTCAAGGACAAGATCGTCCCCGTCACCACCATCCTGCTGGCCCTCGTCGTCATCTGGTATGTCGCCGCCATCTTGATGAACGCGCCGTTCCAGCGCGACATGGACAGCCGCGCCGGCGTCACACCTTCGACCCTCGAATTCATTGGCAAGACGCTGGCGCAGCCGAAGCCGATCCTGCCGGCGCCGCATCAGGTGGCGCAGAACGTCTACGAGAACACCTTTCTGCGCAGCCTTTCGAGCAACCGCAGCCTCGTCTATCACAGCTGGGTAACGCTCTCCTCCACCCTGCTCGGCTTCGGCTTCGGCATGCTGCTCGGCATCCTTCTCGCCGTGCTGATCGTCCACAACCGCGCCATGGACCGCTCGCTGATGCCCTGGCTGGTGGCGAGCCAGACCATACCGATCCTCGCCATCGCGCCGATGATCGTCATCATCTCTTACAACGTACTGACCGGCGACAATGCCGTTGCGCATCTGTTGAACCTCGATTCCGACGCCTCCCGCCTCGTCTCCAAGGCGCTGATCTCCACCTACCTCTCCTTCTTTCCGGTCGCCGTCGGCATGGTGAAGGGGCTGCGTTCGCCCGAAATCATGCATCTCGACCTGATGCGCACCTATTATGCCAGCCCGATGCAGACGTTCTGGAAGCTGCGCGTTCCAGCCTCGATCCCTTTCCTCTTCACCTCGATGAAGGTCGCGATCGCCGCCAGCCTCGTCGGCGCCATCGTCGGCGAGCTGCCGACGGGTGCCGTCGCCGGCATCGGTTCGAAGCTGCTCGCCGGCTCCTATTACAGCCAGACTATCGATATCTGGGCCGCCCTCGTCGCCGGATCGCTGCTGGCGGGCATCCTGGTTGCGATCGTCGGCGTTGCGGCGAAGATCGTCGATCGCGCCATGGGCGGGAGGCCGGCATGAGACATCTGACCTTCTCCTGGCAAGGTGTGGTCGCCCTCCTCCTCTGCGTCGGGGCGCTGACGGCCCTGCCGCTCCTGGCCGAGGGCGCGGCGCGCGCCCTCACCGACGGCACGGCAAGCCTCATTTTCACCATCGTCATCGCGGCTGCCCTGCTGTCATTCGCACCGCAGCCGCCGGCCTATCGGGCCACCGTGCTGTTTATCGGCGCGCATGGCGCCGCCTGGATGCTGCTTTCGGCTCTTTCCGGCAACGAGGGCACGGCGACGCGGGCTTTCTTCCTGCTGCTCTTTGCCTGCTGGCTGCTTGCCTGGCGATGCGTCAGCGAACTGTCGAAACTGCAGCCCGTCACGACTTTCGGCAAGTCGGTACTCCAGCTCCTGATCCCGGCGATCTTCGGCGCCTGGATCCTCATTCTCTGGGAAGCGGTGACGCGCGGCGCTGGCGTCCCCTTCATCCTGCTGCCGCCGCCGAGCGCCATCGGCGCGCGCTTCATGGCGTCGCTGCCCATCCTCGGCGCGGACGTCAGGCAGACGATCTTCAAGGCGGTGCTGATCGGTTATATCGTCGGCTGCCTCAGTGGCTTCGTCGTCGCGGTGCTCGCCGACCGCATCGCCTTCCTGCGCCGCGGCCTTCTGCCGATCGGCAACATGGTCTCGGCCCTGCCGATCATCGGCGTCGCCCCTGTCATGGTCATGTGGTTCGGCTTCGACTGGCCGTCGAAGGCCGCCGTCGTCATCATCATGACCTTCTTCCCGATGCTGGTGAATACCGTCGCCGGCCTTGCCGCCTCCGGCAGCATGGAGCGCGATCTGATGCGCACCTATGCCTCCGGCTATTGGCAGACGCTGCTGAAACTCAGGCTTCCGGCAGCAATGCCCTTCATTTTCAATGCACTGAAGATCAACTCGACGCTGGCGCTGATTGGTGCCATCGTTGCGGAATTCTTCGGAACGCCGATCGTCGGCATGGGCTTCCGCATCTCCACCGAGATCGGCCGCATGAATGTCGACATGGTCTGGGCGGAAATCGCCGTCGCGGCGCTGGCCGGCTCGATCTTCTATGGCATCATCGCCCTGACCGAACGGGCGGTGACGTTCTGGCATCCGTCTATCCGTGGTGGCTAGGCGCGCCCGGGCTCCAGAAACGGGGTCCGGGCATAACTTCAGAGGGTAAGGATAAGAAAATGAGAAAGTTGATGGTTGCAATGATGGCAAGCGCGATGTCGCTTGCATCGGCCCATGCGATGGCCGCCGACAAGGTGGTGCTGCAGCTGAAATGGGTCACGCAGAGCCAGTTCGGCGGTTATTACGTCGCCAAGGACAAGGGCTTCTACAAGGAAGAAGGCCTCGACGTCGAGATCAAGCCGGGCGGCCCCGATATCGCCCCCGAGCAGGTGATCGCCGGCGGCGGCGCCGATGTCATCGTCGACTGGATGGGCGGCGCCCTGGTTGCCCGCGAAAAGGGCGTTCCGCTCGTCAACATCGCCCAGCCCTACCAGAAGGCGGGCCTGGAAATGGTCTGCCGCAAGGACGGTCCGATCAAGACCGAAGCCGACTTCAAGGGCCACACGCTCGGCGTCTGGTTCTTCGGCAACGAGTATCCCTTCTTCGCCTGGATGAACAAGCTCGGCCTGTCCACAGAAGGCGGTCCAAACGGCGTCACCGTGCTGAAGCAGAGCTTCGACGTGCAGCCGCTCGTCCAGAAGCAGGCCGACTGCATCTCCGTCATGACCTATAACGAATATTGGCAGGCGATCGATGCCGGCTTCAAGCCTGAAGAACTGACGGTCTTCAACTACACTGAAATGGGCAACGACCTTCTCGAAGACGGCCTCTATGCGATGGAAGACAAGCTGAAAGACCCGGCCTTCAAGGAGAAGATGGTCAAGTTCGTCCGCGCTTCGATGAAGGGCTGGAAATATGCCACCGAGAACCCCGATGAAGCCGCCGAGATCGTCATGGACAATGGCGGCCAGGACGACAACCATCAGAAGCGCATGATGGGCGAAGTCGCCAAGCTGGTCGGCGACAGCTCCGGCAAGCTGGACGAGGCGCTCTATGCCCGCACGGCAAAGGCGCTGCTCGACCAGAAGATCATCAGCAAGGAGCCGTCGGGCGCCTGGACGCACGACATTACCGACGCTGCTTCTAAGTAGTTTCGGCAAGATGCTAAGCGAAACGCGCGGGAGTTATCCCGCGCGTTTTGTCTTTTTCTAGAGCATGATGCCGAAAATTGTGCGCGGCTTTCGGACGACATCATGCTCTATTTATTTGATTTGGATGCTGATTCGAATTTTAGGCCGGTCGGCCTAAGTCACCAACATCTAGCAACCGCAAAAATGCCTTGCAACTGTCGCATTTATCGGGCGTCAAACGTCTTAGGGATGAGCGCGATCAATCTTCGTAATGTTGACATAACCTTGCGGTGATTGATTGACGTCGGAATGGTAATTAATATTGCCTAAAGGGGAATTGTTTTCTGCCGGACTTGTAGATCGAGCAAATCGATACCACCTACAAGCCGAATTTGCCGGCGAGGGATGAAGACGGCAAAGGATCGGCGGATACCTCTGAGAATGCAGGAAGGGCAGTGGCCTGATCGCGCGCTGAGTGGCAGACGCTCGAGTTCGGCCAACCTTATCATAAGATTGGACGAAGACGCATGGCACGCAAGCCGATTGGAATTCTAGGCGCCTCTACTCTTTTTGCAGCGGCACTTGCTGCATCCACCGCATTTTCGCAGGAAGCGCCGGTCGCAAAACCGCAGCAGAACCTGCCGGCCATCGTCGTCACCACGGCGGTTAGCCGCACTCTCGTCGACCGTGTCATCGGCACCGGAACGGTCAAGCCCGTCGAGGAAGTCTATATCCAGCCGCAGGTCGAAGGCCTCTCGATTCGTACGCTGAAAGCCGATGTCGGTGACAAGGTTCAGGCGGAAAGCACGCTGGCGACGCTCAACGATGACGCAGTGGTCCTGGAAAAGAGCCAGATGATGGCGACGAAGGCCAAGGGCGAGGCAAGCCTCGCCCAGCTGCGCGCCCAGCTCATCGAGGCGCAGGCCAATGCCGAACAGGCAAGGCAGCAGCAGGCCCGCGCCCAGGAAATGGTCAAGAAGGGCACGGTTTCCACCGCCCAGGTCGAACAGGCCGATGCGACTGCCGCCGCAGCCAATGCCCGCGTCGTCTCCGCCGAACAGGCGATCGAGGTCTCCGAAGCCGATCTCAAGGTCTTCGACAGCCAGATCGCCGATGCGGATTTGAAGCTGGCGCGCACCGATGTGAAGACGCCGGTCGCCGGCACGGTCTCGGCGAAGAATGCCAAGGTCGGCGCCATTGCCGCCGGCAACGGCGATCCGCTGTTCACCATCATCCGCGACGGCGATATCGAGCTTGTCGCCGAGGTCGCCGAAAGCGATGTCGTCAGGATCATGGCCGGCCAAAAGGCAACGATTTCGCTTTCCGGCAGCCGTGACAAGCTTTCCGGCGCCGTACGCCTGGTTTCGCCCACCGTCGATCCGGTCACCCGCCTTGGCCTCGTCCATATCTCCATCGACGATGACAGCAAGGCGCGTTCCGGCATGTATGGCAGCGCCGAGATCATCGTGCGCGAGACTGAAGGCGTAGCGCTTCCCCTGACCGCGGTACTCACCGGCAATGAAGGCTCCTCCGCCCGCAAGGTCGAGGACGGCGTGGTGAAATTCGCCAAGATCGAGACCGGCATCCAGGACGGCGCCTATGTCGAGGTCATCGATGGATTGAAGACCGGCGACGAGGTCGTGGCCAAGGCGGGCGCTTACGTCCGCGACGGCGACCGCATCACACCGGTGCGTGAACAGCCCCCGGCTTCCAACTAAAGAGACCATCCGATGAATTTTTCAGCCTGGTCCATCCGAAATCCGATTGCGCCGCTGCTGGCCTTCTGCCTGCTGGTGTTCATCGGCATGCAGTCCTTCAATACGCTGCCGATCACGCGCTTTCCGAACATCGACGTGCCGCTCGTCTCAATCAGTGTGACGCAGAGCGGCGCTTCGCCGGCCGAACTCGAAATGCAGGTGACGAAGGAGATCGAAGACGCGGTCGCCTCTATCACCGGCATCGACGAAATCCAGTCGACGGTGACCGACGGCAGTTCGCAAACCAACGTCATGTTCCGGATGGAAGTACCGACCGAACAGGCCGTGCAGGACACCAAGGATGCGATCGACCGCATCCGCAGCGACCTGCCGGCGACGGCCGAAGCACCGATCGTCTCCAAGGTCGATGTCGAGGGACAGGCGATCCAGACCTTCGCCGTTTCCTCGCCTGCCATGTCGCTGGAAGAACTTTCCTGGTTCGTCGACGATACGATCAAGCGTTCGCTGCAGGGACAGGCCGGGATCGGCCGCGTCGACCGTTACGGCGGCGCAGAGCGCGAAGTGCGCATCGAACTCACCCCTGACAAGCTCAATGCCTACGGCATCACCGCCGCCAGCGTGAACCAGCAGCTGCGCGGCACCAACATCGACCTCGGCTCCGGCCGCGGCCAGGTGGCCGGCAGCGAACAGGCGATCCGTGTTCTCGGCGACGCCCGCAATGTCGCCGACCTCGCCAACACGACGATCGGCCTGCCGAACGGCCGCTTCGTCAAACTATCCGATCTCGGCGTCATCAAGGACACCTATGAGGAGCCGAAATCCTTCTCGCGCTTCAACGATACGCCGGTGGTCACTTTCGGCGTCTTCCGCTCCAAGGGCGCCAGCGAGGTCAGTGTCGCCGAAACCGTGGCGCAGAACCTCGACAAGGTGCGGACCGAAAACCCGAATGTGAAGATCGAGCTGATCGATGATTCGGTTTATTTCACCTACGGCAACTACGAAGCCGCCATCCATACGCTGCTCGAAGGCGCGCTGCTCGCCGTTATCGTCGTCTTCCTGTTTCTGAGGAACTGGCGTGCGACGCTGATTTCGGCAATCGCCCTACCCTTGTCTGCGATCCCGACCTTCTGGGTCATGGACATGATGGGCTTCTCGCTGAACCTCGTCAGCTTCCTCGCGCTGACGCTTGCGACCGGCATTCTTGTCGACGATGCGATCGTCGAAATCGAAAACATCGCCCGCCACATCAAGATGGGCAAGACGCCCTATCGGGCGGCGATCGAGGCGGCCGATGAAATCGGCCTTGCCGTCATCGCCACCACCTTCACGATCATCGCCGTCTTCGTGCCCGTTTCCTTCATGCCGGGTATTCCGGGCCAGTACTTCATCCAGTTCGGCCTGACCGTCGCCTTCTCGGTCTTCTTCTCGCTGATGGTCGCGCGCCTCATCACCCCGATGATGGCCGCCTACCTGATGCGCGCCGAAGACGGCATGGAAGACCACCACGACAATGATGGCCTGCTGATGCGGGGATACACGCGTCTCATACGTGGCACGACCGGCCGCTGGTACACGCGTTATGCCACGCTGATGGTCGCGTTCGCTTTCCTGGTCGGCTCTGTTCTGCTGCTGATGCAGGTTCCCGGCAGCTTTCTGCCGCCGGAGGATGCTTCGCGCATCGTTCTCTCCGTCGAACTGCCGCCCAATGCACGGCTTGACGATACCGAGAAGACGACGGATGCGATCTATGACAGGGTCAAGGACATCAACGGCGTCGAAAGTGTCTTCGTCCTCGGCGGCGCATCGCCGAAGGGCGATCTCGAACTGCGCCGTGCGACCATCACGCTGGCACTCGACAAGCTCGACCAATCACTGGTCAAGAAGGTGGTCAACGACGTGCTCGGCGACATCCCGGTCGTCGGCCCGATGCTGCCGAAAGTGGAAGTCCACGGCCGTGAACGCCCGCAATGGGATATTGAAAAGGAAGTCTTCGCCAAGCTGCGCGACATTCCCGACGTCCGTATCCTGAAGCTCAATGACCGTGGCGAACGCGACCTCTCCTTCAACTTCCTCTCCAAGAACGACAAGGACCTGAACGACGCCATCGGCATTCTGGAATCCAAGCTCCGCGCCGATCCGCTGCTTGCCAATGTCAGCGCCGACGGCTCGCTGCCCCGTCCGGAACTGCAGGTTCATCCGCGCATGGATGAGGCCGCCCGCCTCGGAATCACGCCGCAGCAGATCTCCGAGACGATCCGCGTCGCCACCATCGGCGATGTGGATGCCGCCCTTGCCAAGATCTCGCTCGACGATCGCCAGATCCCGATCCGCGTCCAGGCCGCGCTCGACATGCGTCGCGATCTCGCGGCCATCCGGACGTTGAAGATCCAGACCGCCAGCGGCGGCACCGTTCCGCTCGCGAGCGTCGCCAATATCGACTATTCGGAAGGCGTAAGCTCGATCAAGCGCAACAACCGCTACCGCGTCGTCTCGATCGGTTCGGACCTGCCCCAGGGCGTCGCACTCGACACAGCGTCCGCCCGCTTCCGCGAGATAGTCAATGGGGCCAATATTCCGGCTTCCGTGCGACTTGCAGAAAGCGGCGACACCAAGGTGCAGACCGAGATGCAGCAGAGTTTCGTCAACGCCATGTTGATGGGCCTGCTGCTGGTGCTGACGGTGCTGATCCTGCTCTTCAAGGACGTGATCCAGCCATTCACCATCCTGTTCTCGCTGCCGCTCGCCATTGGCGGTGTCGCGGCCGGCCTGATCCTCACCAGCAATCCGCTGTCGATGCCCGTCATGATCGGCATCCTGATGCTGATGGGTATCGTCACCAAGAACGCCATCCTGCTCGTCGATTTCGCAATCGAGATGCGCCACCAGGGCATGTCGCGCGTCGAGGCCATGGTCGAAGCCGGCCGCAAACGCGCCCGGCCGATCATCATGACCTCGATCGCCATGTCGGCAGGCATGCTGCCTTCCGCTCTTGGTGTTGGCGAAGGCGGCTCGTTCCGCGCGCCGATGGCGATCGCCGTGATCGGCGGCATCATCGTTTCGACCGTGCTCTCGCTCGTCGTCGTGCCCTCCTTCTTCCTGATCATGGACGATCTCTCCCGCCTGCTCGGCTGGGCTTTCGGCCGCCTGGTCGGCAGGAAGGACAATGAGGAGCTGCCGCTGTCGCGCGAGGATCTCACCCGCGTCACCCGGGAAAACCGCGGCGACATCGACTCGCTGGAGGAGCGCCTGACCGCGATCGAAAAGCCGGAAAGCAAACGCAAGACCGCCAACGGCAACGACACCAACGTGCTGCGCCTGCCGCCCTTCGCGGCGGAATAAGCAAAGCCGAGGAATTGAACGGGCCGGGAGCGATCTCCCGGCCCGTTTCGTTTTTCGTCCATCTCTAACCGTTGACCAAAATCAATTCCGTCGCCGTCTCCGTCCCGTATTTTGCCCGGCAGCATAAGGAATTGAAAAGACGGGCCATATCAGGAGACCGGGAGATGAACAGAACGCTGACATTCAACGGCCATGAGGCCGCTGTGCTTGCCAAGGCTGACTTCATGGCCGGGCTCGACCACGACGAGGCTGAAGCCCTGCGCGCCTGCGCCACCGTTCTCGTCTGCGACCCGCACGACGTCCTCTTCGAGGAGGGCGACAAGGCAGCATATTTCTATTGCGTGCTCAGCGGTTATGTCAGGCTCTATCGTCACAACGGCGACGGCAGGCAGGCCGATATCCGCATCTGCGAGCCCAGCGACAGTTTCGCCGAATGCCTGATCCATACCGACGAAACCTATCGCACCGGCGCGCAGGCGATGGATCATACCGTGCTGGCGTGCTTTCATATCGCCAAGGTCCGGCTGTTGCTCGACGAGCGGCCGCGGATCGGCAAGTCGATCATGCGCAGCCTGTCGCTGCATCTGATCTCGACGATGGAATGCCTGGCAAGCGACCGCATGCAGACCGCGCCGCAGCGCGTGGCACATTATCTGCTGACGCATTGCGTTGAGAACGGTGCGACCGCTTCGCTGCGGCTACCCTTTCCGAAAAATCTGCTTGCCCGCAAGCTCGGCCTCGCACCGGAGGCGCTCTCGCGCGCCTTCTCTACGCTGAAGAAGAAAGGTGTCACTGTCCGCGGCCGGGCAATCGCCGTCAGCGACGTCAAAGTGCTGCGGCAGATCTGACCGTCAGAGCATGATGCCGAAAGACTCAAAAGCATGCCGCGCAAAACTGTGCAGCACTTCAGAGCCCGCCCTGCTCCCTGAGGAAGCTGACGATGGAGCTGACGCCATCGCCGCGCTTCATGTCGGAGAAGACGAAGGGGCGGCTCGCACGCATGCGCGTCGCATCCCGGTCCATGACCTCGAGATCAGCGCCGACATAGGGCGCCAGATCCTTCTTGTTGATGACAAGCAGGTCCGATCGGGTGATGCCGGGGCCTCCCTTGCGCGGGATTTCCTCGCCCTGGCAAACCGAGATGACATAGATGGTGATATCGGCAAGATCGGGCGAAAAGGTCGCCGCCAGATTGTCGCCACCGGATTCGATGAAGACAACGTCTAGATCGGGGATCCGCCGGTTGAGGCCGGCGATCGCCTGCAAATTGATCGTCGCATCCTCGCGGATGGCTGTATGCGGGCAGCCACCCGTCTCAACGCCGACGATGCGGTCCGAAGTCAATGCCTGCATCCGCACCAGCGCCTCGGCATCCTCTGTCGTGTAGATATCGTTGGTGACAACGGCGACGGAATAGTCGTCGCGCATCGCCTTGCAGAGCTTTTCGGTCAACGCCGTCTTGCCCGAGCCGACCGGCCCGCCGATGCCGACACGCAAAGGTCCGTTTCTTGATTTCATGTGCCTTACTCCAATCGTAGCCCGATGATAACGAAGCCGCCCGCCCGCGCCACCGTCAAATGACTTAGAGCGCCTGTTTTTCTTCGAATCAGCGAAGCGCTCTATCTCTTTGTTTTCACGCAATTCCGGACGCAAAACCGCTGCGCGCTTTTGCTGGAATTGCTCTCACCGCAGCGATAATTTCAGACAATCACGAACGGAACAGCCGCGTCGCCTGCGTCTCGTGGCGCAGGCTGGCAATATCGGCCTGCACCGTCGCCGAACCCAGATCGTCGAGCGTCGAGGCTGCCGCCCGTCGGGCAACCTCCGTGATATGGTCTTCGAGACCGGCAAGAATGGCGACGCCATCCCTTTGCCCGGCGACACCGAGGCGGATGCCTGATGAAACCGCTTGTGAGACATAGGCATGCAGGAAAGCGGCGAGCGCCTTCTCGGGCCTTATGCCATGGGCGCCCGTCACTGCCCCGACCGCAATGGGATAAGCGACCTTGTCGGGTAGCCGCCTGAACACCTCGTCCGGCCAGGCCCGCGCCGCTGCGAGGAAAGCCTCACCGAGCAACATCGTTTCCTGATGGCGCTCACGTGATCCGGCCAGCGCCTCGGCGAGTGCAGCGACTTCGGCAAGACGTGCGGCTTCTGCCTGTTGCCTGTGGCTTTCGGCCAGCAGCACCGCATCGTTCCAGACCGAACCATTGCCGACCAGCGTGCCGATCCAGGCCGCAAGCAAGGCCGCATCCGTTACAAGCCCGTCGGCCACCGCACGCTCCAGCCCGCCCGAATAGGCAAAGCTGCCGATCGGAAAGGCCGGCGAGAGCCATGCCGTCAGGCGCAACAATGCCTGCAGCTCGCGATCCCTGGTCATCAAGGCTCAGTCGTGCTTGTGGTCATGATCATGACCGCGATCGTGGCGGTGCTCATGCTCATGCTCGTAGCCATGTTCGTGATCATGGTCATGGCCGTGATTATGATCATGTGCGTGGTCATGCCCGTGGTCATGATTGTGATCGTGATCATGCCCATGCGAGTGCCCGCCTGGGGAATGATAGGCGCCGCGCGCCGGCTGGAACGGCTCGTCAATCTCGAGGACGACGGCGCCGAGGCCCTGCAGCATGGCGCGGATGACATGATCGCGGAGGATGACGATGCGGTCTTCCTCGATCTGCGCGGCAAGATGCCGGTTGCCGAGATGCCAGGCGAGCTCGACCAGATGGGTGCGGTCGCGACCGCGGATTTCGAAGAGTTTCTCATCAGCGGCGAGGATCTCGATCAGTTCGCCGTCGTCGCGCACCAAAAGGTCGCCATTGGCGAAAAGCACCGGATCCTTGAGATCGAGCATGACCATCTCACCATTTTCCAGATGCAGCAGCTTGCGGCGCAGATGACGCAGATCATGCGGCAGCTTGACCTGGGCGATTGGGTGGGAGGAAGGGGTTCCGGCGGGAAGATAGGAGGTGACGCGCTGCATGACATGTCCGTTTTTCTGAGAGGACGACCATGCAAAATAGCTCTTCCCGATGCAAGCACCAATGGCCTTTCGTTCGGGTCCGGCTTTTATATTCCGTAAGCCTGCATCACATTGTCGCTCTCCGGACCTCTGTTCTCGCCATCGACGCCGTTATCGACGAGCCCGTGCCAGGCGTGATGAAGACCTTCCCGTTCGTGTACGACGCGATTGCGCCCAAGCGCCTTGGCGAGATAGAGCGCCCGGTCGGCGGAGGCATAGACCGCCTGCTTGTTGCGCCCGGCGACGAGATCGGCAACGCCGCCGGAAACGGTGATGCGGATATCGTGCCCCTCGGCCTTGATGGCGCCGCAAGCGATCCTGGCCCGGACACCTTCAATACGCTCCATCCGTGCCTCCAGCGGCTCGCCGGATAGGATGACGCCGAACTCCTCCCCACCCAGCCGTGCGACGACGGACATCTCATCGAAGGCGGATGTGAGCATGGCCGAAACGGCGACGATGACGGCATCGCCGCAGCCATGGCCGAAGCGGTCGTTGATCGCCTTGAAACGGTCGACGTCAAAAATCACCAGCGACGCGTTGCCATCGGTATTCTCAAGCGCCTCGGTAAAGGCGCGCCGGTTGAGCAGCCCGGAAAGCGTATCCGTGCGGCTGAGCTTTTCGAACTCCGCCCGCGAGAGCGCGAGGTCGCGCATGGCAAAGCCGGCAAACAGCGACAGCATGCCGGAAACGGTACCGCCGATCAGCCAAGAAAAGATCGCGCTGAAGCCGATTGCATGGGCGAGCGTCACCGGTAGAAGCCCGAGAAGATCGAGCGACGGCATCGTCAATGCGATGATGACTCCTGAGAGAATAACCGCAAGAAAAGCCATCTTCAGGGCGAAGACGTAGACGTTCTTGCGGTATTGAAGATCGCCAAAATCGGCCTGCAGCGAAATCCAGTTTCTCATGAGAATCAACCTTCCTGCTCGGCGTTTCCAGGCATTGATAAGAGCCCAATTGCTGCGGGTGTCTTAATTGACTCGTTAAAATTCAAACGGTTTTGGACGTTTCGGTGGACAGAATTTTTCTAGCAGGGGATGCAGCTTTCCAATCCCTGAATCGAACAGCGCAGAGAGACAGTTAAACAATTGATATAAAAGGGATTTAATGAGCTTGTAGACGCGGCTGTTCCAGAATGGCTTAGCTGGAGAAAATGCCGGTTTCCCCACTGATTTATACAACCAAATGGAGAGCGCTATTCACAATTCACTTTAAGAGCGGACTGGCCCGACGGCTGCTTCAATTGTAGACAGAAACAGACAATCGCAATGCTTGTGGAAGCGGGTTCCATATGCCGGTTCGAAGCCCCGCCGAGCGCAAGGCAGCGGCAGTCCACGTGTTGCAGCCGAAGAGGGCGTTGAAGTATCCCCTGGCCTCGAAGAACCGGTCGATCTCGCCGTAACCCGCATCCGCAATCGGCACCACCGCGCCCGCGTCACGGACGAAGCTGTCCGAGATAAAAGCGCGCAGCTGCGCCAATTGATCCTCACTGACATCGAATGCCGTAACGGTGGGCTGCGGCTCGGTGATAGGGCCGGCAAGGTCTACATGCAGCACTGAACGGTCGATCGTCAGCGCGCGCAACACCGGCAGCGGCTTCAGCTCCGCCCATGTGGGAGTTTCCAGATAGAAGGCACGACCGCCCCAGCCAATAATGAGCCACTCCGCGCTCGGATGGCCGAGCGGAAAATCGGTATTGCCGAGGAAGGAAAAGGCAGCCCGCGTTTCCGCGTCGAGCGGAATGGCAATATCGGTATGGATCGAGCCTGACAGCAGCAGGATCCGATGCGTCACTGCGGCAGACGACGCTTCGACCGGCGCAATCAGCGGCCGGGGAATAAGGGTCCCGCAGACCGCCGAAAGCACGAGCAGGAATACGATCCGCAACAACCAGCGGATGCCTGTCCTCATCGCAACCGTCCATCACACATCGGACTTGGGCCTAGAACAGGAAATAGCGCTGCGCCATCGGCAGCACCGTCGCCGGCTCGCATGCCAGCAACTCGCCGTTCGCCCTGACCTCGTAGGTCTCCGGATCGACCTCGATCTCGGGTGTCAGGTCGTTGTGGATCATCGATGCCTTGGAGATACCGCCGCGCGTATTCTTCACCGCGACCAGTTCCTTGGCGACGCCGAGCCGGCCCTTCAGGCCGGCATCGAGCGAGGCCTGGCTGACGAAGGTGACGGAGGAATTGGTGAGGCTCTTGCCATAGGAGGCAAACATCGGCCGGTAGTGCACCGGCTGCGGCGTCGGGATCGAGGCGTTCGGATCGCCCATCGGGGCGGCCGCGATCGAGCCACCGAGCAGCACCATATCGGGCTTCACGCCGAAGAAGGCCGGATTCCACAGCACGAGGTCGGCGCGCTTGCCGACTTCGACCGAGCCGATCTCACGGCTGAGACCATGGGCGATCGCCGGATTGATCGTGTATTTGGCGATATAGCGGCGGACGCGGAAATTGTCGTTGTCGCCCTTTTCCTCCTTCAGCCGGCCGCGCTGGCGCTTCATCTTGTCGGCCGTCTGCCAGGTGCGGATCGCCACTTCGCCGACGCGGCCCATGGCCTGGCTGTCGGACGAGATGATCGAGAAGGCGCCGATATCGTGCAGGATGTCTTCGGCGGCGATCGTCTCCTTGCGGATCCGGCTTTCGGCAAAGGCGATATCTTCGGGGATCGACGGCGACAAATGGTGGCAGACCATCAGCATGTCGAGATGCTCGGCGATGGTATTGACCGTATAGGGACGCGTCGGATTGGTCGACGACGGGATGACATTCGGCTGGCCGCAGATCTTGATGATATCAGGCGCATGCCCGCCGCCCGCCCCTTCCGTGTGGAAGGCATGGATGGTGCGGCCCTTGATGGCACCGATCGTATCCTCGACGAAGCCGCTTTCGTTCAGCGTATCGGTGTGGATCATCACCTGCACGTCGTATTCGTCGGCAACCGACAGGCAGCAGTCGATGGCGCCAGGCGTCGTGCCCCAATCCTCGTGCAGCTTCAGCGAAGTGGCGCCTGCCAGCACCATTTCGGTCAGCGCCCCCGGCAGCGAGGCATTGCCCTTGCCGGCAAAGGCGAGGTTCATCGGAAAGGCGTCGGCCGCTTCGATCATGCGCGCCAGATGCCAGGGACCGGGCGTGCAGGTGGTGGCAAGCGTGCCGTGTGCAGGACCGGTGCCGCCGCCGAGCATGCAGGTCATGCCGCTCATCAGCGCTTCCTCGATCTGCTGCGGCGCAATGAAATGGATATGGCTGTCCATACCGCCGGCGGTGACGATCTTGCCTTCGGCGGCGATCGCCTCCGTGCCCGGGCCGACGATGATGTTGACACCCGGTTGCATGTCGGGATTACCGGCCTTGCCGATCGCGACGATACGTCCGTCCTTGAGGCCGATATCGGCTTTGTAGATGCCCGAATGATCAACGATCACCGCATTGGTGATGACCGTATCCACTGCGCCATCCGCCCGCGTCACCTGGCTCTGGCCCATGCCGTCGCGGATCACCTTGCCGCCGCCGAACTTCACCTCCTCGCCATAGGTGGTGAAATCCTTCTCGATCTCGATGAAGAGCTCCGTGTCGGCAAGGCGCACCTTGTCGCCGGTGGTCGGTCCAAACATGCCGGCATAGGCGGCGCGCGAGATCTTGTAGGGCATCTATCAGGCTCCTTGGGAGGAAGAGACGAGTGTTTCTCCGCCGAGCCGCGTGAGGCGGCCAGCGGCAATATAGCTATCGACAAGCTGTCGTTCGGCCGAAAACGGGTGCCATTCCCAGCCGGAGTGGCCGAAGCCGGCAAGCGTCACCTCGGCCTCGGCATATGTATTCAAAACCTCGGCAATGACGATCATGCCGCTGCTCGGCACGACATAGTGCGAAGGAGCAAAGGCCGAAAGCGAGGCATCGACGGCCTCGTGAACGGCCTTGCCGATGACGACGTGCGTTTTGCCGGTATCGGCGCAGAAGACACTGAATTCATCGGTGTAGTCGTCGCAGAAATCGTCGAGCTCCGGATGCGAGACGGCAAGCGGCGCCCGCATCGCGGCGAATTTTTCCGGGTCGCGCACGCTCCAGATTTCGCCAGCCGACACGACGCCCGGATGGGCGCGCCACTCACGCGAACCGAGCATCGACTTTGCCGGCCTGCCGGTATTGCAGACCGCAACGGCATCGGTGCGGCTGCCGCCGGCGCCATAGGAGCGGCAATCATTGAAGCGGATGACAATATCGGCGGCATCGATGATGCCAGCACCGCCCTCCTCAATGTCGCCATTGCCGACGATCATGATTTTCCTGATCACCCTAGTTGCTCATCGTATCTTCGAGCTCTTTCAGCTCTTTCGTGCGTTTGTCCGTAATGTTGGCGAGACATCCGGCGACCAGCATCGGCTCCATCGTGCCGCCACGGGCCTGAAAGCCAAAGGCGTCGCATTCGGCATCGCGATAATCGATCCAGGCGCGCTGCGCCTTGACCAGCGCCTGCTCCGCGCCCTTCATGTCGCCATCCAGGTCCTTGTCGATCGCCGCCAGGGCGGCGCGCGTCTTCTTATATTGCGCATTCAGCGCCTTGTCGGCAGTCTCGTGGCGCGCCGCCTCGCAGCCAGTCATGTCCGATTGCGTCTTGGGATTGTTGCAATCGATATCCTGAGCAGAGGCAGCACCTGCCGTCAGCAGCATCGCCGCCCCGACGAGGCAGATATTCAAGCGCATGCACTTCTCCCGCATTTTGTTCTTAAAGCTTGCCCATCACCAGCTGACGGAAACCGTAGACCTCGCGCTTGCCGGAAAGCGGGATCAGCGTCACCGAGCGCGTCTGCCCCGGCTCGAAGCGCACCGCCGTCCCCGCCGGAATATCGAGCCGCTTGCCGCGTGCTACCGCGCGATCGAAGGAAAGCCCGGCATTGGTCTCGGCGAAATGATAGTGGCTGCCGACCTGCACCGGCCGATCGCCGGTATTGGAAACCTCCAGCGTCACCGTCGGCGCGCCGGCATTCAGTTCGATGTCGCCGCTTGCGGCAATGATCTCACCTGGAATCATCTCGTCCTCCTTAAGCCGCCTTGGGCGCACAGCCCTCGGCCTTCAGTACGCGCTTCGTCGATGCCGGATTTTTGGCGAGCATGGCCGCCGGCCGAATAGGCCTGGCGACGAGGTTGCCGCCGCAGTTCGGGCAGACACCCTTCAGCACGCCGTCCACGCAATCAGCGCAGAAGGTGCATTCATAGGTGCAGATCCGTGCCTCAATGCTATCAGGCGGCAGATCCTTGTCGCAGCATTCGCAATTAGGCCTGAGCTCGAGCATTCCTATCTCCTCAACGGATCGGCTCGTGCACGGTGACGAGCTTGGTTCCATCCGGGAACGTCGCCTCCACCTGCACGTCGTGGATCATCTCTGCAATCCCCTCCATCACCTGGTCGCGGCCGATCACATGGGCGCCGGCTTCCATCAGCTCGGCAACCGGGCGGCCGTCGCGAGCACCTTCGACGACGAAGTCGCTGATCAGCGCGATCGCTTCGGGATAGTTCAGCTTGACGCCGCGCTCCAGCCGCCGCCGCGCCACCATCGCCGCCATGGAAATCAACAGCTTGTCTTTTTCTCTCGGAGTGAGGTTCATCGCTTGTCCATCTGCTTCATGCCTAGAACAGGATGATCCTGTTCTACATTAAAGAGTTAGAGCATGATGTCGCCCGAAAACCGCTCACACTTTTCGGCATCATGCTCTGGTTCATAGATTCCAGACTTTCGGCACAGGCGCACCATTGCGCAAGGCGGAAATGACGGGGATCAGGATTTTTCTGAGTGAGAAGCCGTCGGCTGCGGCAAGGCGGACGACGAGCTTGCCATTCCAAGCGCTCGCGCCGCCCATCGATCCTTCGACGAGCGGCCGGACTTTGCTAAGATAGGCTTCTAAAAGCGGCCCGGCATAAAGCAACGTCGCAAAGGCCACCTGTCCGCCGAGCACGGCCTGCCGCGCCGCCAGTGCCGCCACACCTTCGGAAAGCCTGAGCTCTTCGGCGTGGATCAGTTGACCCGAGCGGCGGATCCGCCAGCGATCGCGGAACAGCCCCGATACCACCGCCTCACCCATCGCCTTGCGGCCGAGCAGCACGGCTTCGACAGCCAGAAATTCGGCGCTCTCGTCAAGATCGACATCCAGCCGGCGGAAAAGTGCGGCCCGGTCGAAGAGGATCGTTTCCTGCGGCAGCCAGTCGACGCGGGCTTGGGCTCCGACCTTGATGCTGGTCGCCACCTCGGCGATGCCGGCCGATGCCTTGTAGATCTTCTCGCAAGCCTGAGTGGTGACGTCGATGCGCGTGCCGGGGCCGGCATCCACGCTCCAATCCATCCGATCGCCGCCCGTCAAACCGCCAGCAGTATTGATGATGACGGCTTCCATGGAGGCGTCGAAGGTATCGGGCAGGCGGATTTTCGCTGCCCCCTCCTGATAGAGTTCACGAATGCGCGTGCGGCCATCGAACAGCTTTGCCGCCAGATGCCCGCGCCCTTCCGCTCTTTGCGGTCTCGTGCCTGCCGCCGCAATCGTCATATCGTCCCTTTCGGTCGCGCCCCTGGTTTTCATTCAAGCGCGCGGATAGCGGAAAGCAAGCAATTCCTATGCCGCTCCGAGCAGGCCTTTTGGCGGCGGCGGGCGGTTTTCCAGACGCCGCGCGCTCTGCTGCAAAATGCGGCATCTGCCAGTTAGACAGTCAGACAGTCAGATGGCGGCGGGCCTCCGGCGTATCCAGCGTCTCGGCAAGCCCTTCATGCACGATTTCGCCGCGGTCCATGATGTAGACATAGTCGGCAAGCTCGCGGCAGAAATCGAGATACTGCTCGACGAGCAGGATCGCCATGCCTGTGGAGTCACGCAGATAGCGGATCGCCCGGCCGATATCCTTGATGATCGATGGCTGAATGCCCTCGGTCGGCTCGTCGAGCACGAGAATCCTAGGCCGCGTCACCATGGCCCGCCCGATCGCCAGCTGCTGCTGCTGCCCGCCAGAAAGATCGCCGCCGCGACGTGACAACATCGACTTCAGCACCGGGAAGAGACTGAAGATGTCATCGGGGATGTTGCGGTCGCGGCGGCCAAGCGGAGCAAAGCCGGTTTCGAGATTTTCCTTGACTGTCAGCAGCGGGAAGATTTCGCGCCCCTGCGGCACATAGCCGATGCCCTGCTTGGCGCGGGCAAAGGGCGGCAGGCCGTTGAGCTTGGTATCGTTGAAGGTGACGGTGCCCGCCGACAGCGGATGCTGGCCGGTAACGGCGCGCAGAAGAGAACTCTTCCCCACGCCGTTACGCCCCAGCACGCAGGTGATCTTGCCCATCTCCGCTTTGATCGAGATGCCGCGCAGCGCCTGAGCGGCGCCGTAGTGGAGGTTTGCGTTTTCGACTGTCAGCATCGGTTTCCCTTTACATTCAAACTGCTGTCGGAGCAGGCCGCTGCCCCTCATCCGGCTGCCGCCACCTTCTCCCCGCTTGCGGGGAGAAGGGAATATGCCGCGACCTGTCCGTCCCTCGTCCACCTCTCGCATGGCACGTCCCCTCGCCCCGTTTACGGGGAGAGGGTTAGGGTGAGGGGCAGCCGGCAAACACGACGCTCACCGCCCCAAATAGTTCTCGATGACCTTCGGATCCGAACTCACAAAATCGATCGACCCTTCGGCCAGCACCGATCCCTCAGCAAGGCAGGTCACCTTGACGCCGAGGTCGCGGATGAAGCCCATGTCATGTTCGACGACGACGACCGACCGGGTTTTGGCGATTTCCTTGAGCAGGATCGCAGTTTCCGCCGTCTCCGCATCGGTCATGCCGGCCACCGGTTCGTCGACCAGCAGGAGCTTCGGCTCCTGCGCCAGCAGCATGCCGATCTCCAGCCATTGCTTCTGCCCGTGCGAGAGATTGGCGGCGAATTCGTCGCGGCGATGCGTCAGCCGCACCGTTTCGAGGATCTCCTCGATGCGCGTCTTGTCCTCGCCCGAAAGCCGGTAGAACAGCGTCGAGAACACGCCGCGACGGCGGTTCAGCGCCAGCTCCAGATTGTCCCAGACCGTATGGCTTTCGAAGACGGTCGGCTTCTGGAATTTGCGACCGATGCCGAGCTGGGCGATATCGGCCTCGTCCTTCTTGGTAAGATCGATCGTGCCGTTGAAGAACACCTCGCCCTCGTCGGGCCTGGTCTTGCCGGTGATGATGTCCATCATCGTCGTCTTGCCGGCGCCGTTCGGGCCGATGATGGCGCGAAGCTCGCCGGGTTCGATGACGATCGACAGCGAATTCAGCGCCTTGAAGCCGTCGAAGGAAACCGAGACGCCGTTGAGGTAAAGCACGCTGGTGGGTTTGTCGTCGGGGATCATGGCGCTCACTCCGCTGCCTGGATTTTCGGCTCGATACCGTCTTCCTCAGCCGCCAGCGGGGTCGCCTTGGAGACGACCTTCCGCTTGCCGAGATATTGCGCAATCGTGCCGACGACACCCTTGGGCAGAAGCAGCGTGACGGCAACGAAGAGGCCACCGAGCGCGAACAGCCAGAACTCCGGGAAGAGGCCGGTGAAGATCGTCTTGCCTCCGTTGACGAGGATCGCGCCGATGATCGGCCCGATCAACGTCGCCCGCCCGCCGACCGCCGTCCAGATGACGACTTCGATCGAATTGGCAGGCGCGAATTCGCCGGGATTGATGATGCCGACCTGCGGCACGTAGAGCGCGCCGGCAATACCGGCCATCATCGCCGAGACGACGAAAGTGAAGAGCTTGAAATGCTCGACGCGGTAGCCGAGGAAGCGCGTGCGGCTTTCGGCATCGCGTACACCGACCAGCACCTTGCCGAACTTCGAGCGCACGATCGCCGAGGCGATCAGCAGCGATAGAGCCAGGAAGATCGCAGTTGCCGCAAAGAGGACTGCACGCGTGCCGTCAGCCTGGACGTTGAAACCGATAATGTCCTTGAAATCGGTAAGGCCGTTATTGCCGCCGAAGCCCATGTCGTTGCGGAAGAAGGCCAGCAGCAGCGCATAGGTCATCGCCTGGGTGATGATCGAGAGATAGACGCCGTTGACGCGTGAGCGGAAGGCAAACCAGCCGAAGACGAAGGCGAGCAGGCCGGGCACGATGAGCACCATCAGCGCCGCAAACCAGAAATGGTTGAAACCGTACCAGAACCAGGGCAGATCCTTCCAGTTCAGGAACACCATGAAGTCGGGCAGAACAGGGTCCCCATAGCTGCCGCGCGTGCCGATCTGGCGCATCAGATACATGCCCATCGCATAGCCGCCGAGCGCAAAGAAGGCACCGTGGCCGAGGGAGAGGATGCCGCAGAAGCCCCAGACGAGATCAAGCGCCAGCGCCAGCAGCGCATAGGTCAGATACTTGCCGAACAGCGACATGATATAAGTCGGCACGTGCAGCGGATTGGTCGGCCCCGTCATCAGGTTCAGGACCGGCACAAGGACGGCGACCAGAAGCAGGAGGGCGATGGCAATGACGATCTTGCGATCGAGTGATCGGAGAAGGAAGGCCGTAATCATGCTTCCACCGCCCTTCCTTTGAGTGCGAAGAGCCCGCGGGGACGCTTCTGGATGAAGAGAATGATGAGGACGAGCACCAGGATCTTGCCGAGCACGGCGCCGGCGAAGGGCTCGAGGAACTTGTTGACGACGCCGAGCGAGAGTGCGCCGACCAGCGTACCCCAGAGATTGCCGACACCGCCGAAGACGACGACCATGAAGCTGTCGATGATGTAGGATTGACCGAGGTTCGGCGAGACATTGTCGATCTGGCTGAGCGCCACGCCGGCAATGCCGGCAATGCCCGAGCCGAGCGCGAAGGTGAAGGCATCGACCCAACCGGTGCGGATGCCCATCGACGACGCCATGCGCCGGTTCTGCGTAACGGCACGCATCTGCAGGCCGAAGGCGGACCGCTTGAGCAGCAGGAGCAGCGCCACAAAGACCACCATCGAAAAGACGATGATCCACAGTCGGTTCCAGGTGATGGAGAGCCCGCCGAGATCGAAGACGCCGGACATCCAGGTCGGATTGCGGACCTCGCGGTTGGTCGGGCCGAAGATGCTGCGCACTGCCTGCTGCAGAATGAGCGACACGCCCCAGGTGGCGAGCAGCGTTTCGAGCGGCCGGCCGTAGAGATAGCGGATAACGGCGCGCTCGATCACCAGACCGACGAAGCCGGTAAAGACGAAGGCCGCAGGCACGGCAAAGGCCAGCGAATAATCGGCAAGTTCAGGAAATGCGGAGGTAATGTATTCCTGCACTACATAGGTGGTGTAGGCGCCGATCATCACCATTTCGCCATGCGCCATGTTGATGACGCCCATGACGCCGAAGGTGATGGCAAGGCCGATCGCGGCAAGCAGCAGTACCGAGCCGAGAGACAATCCGTACCAGATGTTCTGGACGATATCCCACAGCGCCAGGCTGCGATTGATGGAGCTGATATCCGCCTGGATCGCCGGCTTCAGGTCGTCGGGCGCGGTTTCGAGTGTGGTCGTGAGGATGGTCAGCGCATCGCGATTGCCGCGCGCCGCGATCGTACCGATTGCAGCCTTCTTGTCTTCGACGCTCGCATCCGTCTTGAGCAGCAGCACTGCGCGCGCCGCTTCCATCGTATTCTTGATCTCAGCGTCCTTTTCGGCCGCAATCGCCGTGTTCAGCAGGTCGAGATTGGCGGGATCGGCATCCTTCAGAAGGCCCTGCGCCGCGGCAAGCCGCGCGGAACGGTCCGGGCTCATCAGCGTCAGCTGGCTGGTGGCGGCGCCGATGACGCCGCGAAGCGCGTTGTTGATCTTGACCTTCGTCATCAGATCCGGATCGACATCGGCAACGGCTTCGCCGGTGATCGGATCGGAATAGGTTGGTTCGTCATCGGTACCGCCCTGGAGGAGAACCGGGCCGCCATCGGAATTGACGTAGAGAAGGCCGTCGCTCAACTGCTGCAGGATCTGGCTGACATGCGGATCCTTGGAAGCGACCAGCGCTTTGATGGCCGCTTCTCGTTCCGGGAAGTCGCCGACGCCGAGCGCGTCGATAAGCACGTGGATATCGTCCTGGGCCTGGACTTCGCTCGAGATTGTCAGGCCCGAAAATGCAAAGCCTGAAAATACGAGACCCGAAAATGTCAGGCAAACCGTGATGAGGAAAATCTTTATGGCGCGATACATCGGCTTTCTCGCCCTTGATAGTGTTGGCCTCGCGGCGCAATCGCTGGACGGAGCTTCCGCCCGGGATCAAACCCCGGACGGAATCCTTCAGGCAATCATCGGATCGGAGTCGTACTCAGGAGCCCTTGCCACCGCACTTGCCCGTAGCGACGTTGAAGTTGCCGCAGGACATCGGCTTGCGCCAATCGGAGATCAGATCCTTGGAGTCAGGCAGGAAATCTGACCATTCGTCGCCGACGACGGCAGGTGTCTGCTGGACGATTTCGAACTGGCCGTCAGCCTGGATTTCACCGATCAGCACCGGCTTGGTGATGTGGTGGTTCGGCATGACGGTCGCATAACCGCCGGAGAGGTTCGGAACGCTGACGCCGATAATGGTGTCGAGAACCTTGTCGGTATCGGTCGTGCCGGCAGCCTGGACGGCCTTAACCCATGCGTTGAAGCCGATATACGCAGCTTCCATCGGGTCGTTCGTCACGCGCTTGTCGTTCTTGGTGAAAGCGTGCCAGTCCTTGATGAACTTCTTGTTGGCCGGGCTTTCGACCGATTCGAAGTAGTTCCAGGCAGCGAGATGGCCGACGAGCGGCTTGGTGTCGAGGCCGGCAAGCTCTTCTTCGCCAACCGAGAAGGCGACGACAGGGATGTCTGTTGCCTTGATGCCCTTGTTGCCCAGTTCCTTGTAGAACGGAACGTTGGCATCGCCGTTGATCGTAGACACGACGGCAGTCTTCTTGCCGGTCGAACCGAATTCCTTGATCTTCGAAACTTCGGTCTGCCAGTCGGAGAAGCCGAACGGCGTGTAGTTGGTCATGATGTCTTCTTTCGGAATACCCTTCGAAATCAGGTATGCCTCGAGAATCTTGTTGGTCGTGCGCGGATAGACGTAGTCCGTACCTTCGAGAACGAAGCGCTTGACGCCTTCTTTTTCCATCAGGTAGTCGACAGCAGGAATGGCCTGCTGGTTCGGAGCAGCACCGGTGTAGAAGATGTTGCGCGAGGACTCTTCGCCTTCATACTGGACCGGGTAGAAGAGGATCGAGTTGGTCTCTTCGAAAACCGGCAGAACGGACTTGCGCGACGAGGACGTCCAGCAACCGAATACGGCGGCAACCTTGTCCTTCTGGATCAGCTCACGTGCCTTTTCGGCAAACAGCGGCCAGTCGGAAGCCGGGTCGACGACGACGGCCTCGAGCTTCTTGCCGAGAAGGCCGCCCTTCTTGTTCTGCTCGTCGATGAGCATCAGCATGGCGTCCTTGAGCGTGGTCTCGGAGATGGCCATGGTGCCGGAAAGCGAGTGCAGAATGCCGACCTTGATCGTGTCGTCGGCGGCAACCGCACCGCTGAAGGCAGCCGAGGCCGCCATGACGGCGCCGAACGCTGCGCCCGTAATAGTGGATTTGAGATTCATCTGGTTGAACTCCCCTCTTCTTGTTCCGCAACAGACCGGAAACGGAGATTAACTGTTGCTTAAAGAACTATCGGGTGCTGCAGCGCGAAAACACATACGTCGATTGACGTAGGCGCGGGGGTCAAACAGGCAGCAGGCCGGGAGAGAGGTGGCATCCCCACCGCGGGAGATGCACTGTCGATTCTCTCGGAGGAATTATCCGTCGATCGTCAAGGTGACGGATGTCGGGCCATAGGAGAGGCTCGCCTTGTGGCCGGAGACCGTGACCTTGCCGAAGGTGCCGGTCACGGCACCCGCCTTGAGGATTTCGATCTTCGTTCCGGGCGTCGGAGCATAGCCGTCGACAAGCGTCACGTCGAGGTCGCCGGCCAGCGCCGCCTTGCCCTCGACGACCAGCGTGCCTCCGCCGTTCGCGCCGAGCGCCGGCTTCGTCGAGGCATTGGCGAGCTGCTGATAATCGCCGCTGACGGTCAGCGGCCTGTCGGTCGCCAGAACCAGCGAACCACCGTTAACCGTCAGCCCGCCAAGACCGAAGGCCGACGGCGACAGGGCAACCAGCGCGCCCTCTTCCAGGACGGTGCCACCGGTATAGCTGTTGGCGCCTGACAGCCCGAGGATGCCTTCGCCGCGCTTCACCAGTCTCCCCTTGCCGGTGATGTCGTTCCGCCAGGTATCGATCGCATTGAAACCGCCCTTTGCCGCGTCCATCGTCACGGTCACCTCCTGTTCGAACGCACCGTAACCGTCGGCGGCGGCAAAGAGGTTGAGACGGCCGTAACCTTCCGCATCGTCGAGCAGCGGATAGCCGGAGGCGATCTCCGTCGTCTTCAGCACGGCGCGGCGCTGCTCGCCGTCCAGATAGGGCAGACGCGTTTCGAGAAGCGCTTCGGCGCCCTGCGGCACGCGCGCCGGCTGATCGGTCGCATAGATCGTCGGCAGGCCGTAGCTCAGGCGCTGCAGCACGTAAGCGCGATTGGCGCCATGATCGGCGAAGCGATCTGCAGCCAGCGGTGCCGCATGGGCGGCAACCTCGAGCGCGCCCGCATCCGCAACGCCGGATTTGGCGACGAGCCATGCCTGCACTTGGGCGTAAGCATCGCTCTTCAGCGCCGCATTGTCGGCCTTGTTCAGATTGTAGACGACCGTGGCGGTGCCGAGCATGCGGCCGCCCATCACGTCGAGAGGAGAATGCATGCCGGCGAGGATGCGGTCTTCACCCAACTCGCTGGCGCGCGTGATCATTTCCTGAAAGCGCTGCGGCACGAGATAGGCCATGGCGAGCGCATCCCGCCAGGCTTCCGCCGTATGCCCGCTCGGGAAACCACCGTCCTCGACCGGCTTGCCGCTTTTGGCGGGCTCCAGCGTCGGGACGACCGACACGTCCTGGCTCCAGCGGTAGGGACGGCCATATTTGAAATAGCGTTTTGCGGGCTCCGTCGAACCGTCACCGCTTGCGGCGTTGATGAAGTCGATTGCAAGGCCCATGTCGAGATTGGCATCGGTCTTGTTTTCCGTGTCCGGCTTGCTGCCGGCGCCGCGATTATTGCCCTTGTCGTCATATTTGACCGTCGTCGCGTCGGCCGCCACCTCGGTGATCGTGGTGGTCTGCTTCGAGCCGGCCTTCCAGGCATCCGTCAGCGGACCGAGGCCATCGACGATGCTGGCATTCTTGCCCCGCCTATCATCGAGATAGGCGGCCACCGCCTGGTCGACCGTCCGCGCCCGTGTCGCATTGACGACATAGGCAATGTTGGCGTCGTGGACGGCCTGGTTGACGATATGGCCGTCGGTCTTGCTGGAAGGAATACCATCCCAATCCGTCTTGGCGACCGCCGGGCAATTGTCCTTGGCCGGGGCTTCGACGCCGGCATCGACGAAAGGAGTGCGCGGGGTCCAGATTTCCAGGAAGCCGGAGAGAAGGTGAACGGCGGCGTTGGTGTCCACCGTCGAGAAGCAGGCGTCACCACGCTTGTTGGTGTTTCCGGCCTGCGCATAAGGCGCTTTCGCCGCCGTGGCCTGCTCGGCGCTGGCAAGCGATGGCACGATGGAAAGAAGGCAGACGAGGGCAGTGCTCAGCCGGCAAAGGCTTAAAACAGACATGGTGATACCCCAAATGGTTGAAGGAACGCCGGGAGAGTTAGAGCTCTCATGTGACAGATCAATTGCAAAAATATTGCCATTCTGTGAACCAGCCGGTGCCCGCCTCTTGCCTTTCCCAACCATCCCGCCAAAACTGCCGGAGAGACGATGAGCCCAACCGGAATGCCCGGAAAGGAAGACATGGCAGCGCGCCAACGCATCATTCCGGTGAGACGCGAATATAATCGCTGGGTCGCCAACCAGACGCTGGAAGATTACGCGCTGCGCTTCACTGCCAAGAGCGCCCGCCATTTCTCCTCGCAGCGCATCTCGCAGACGGCGATCGGCGCGATCTCTTTCCTGGCGCTGGAGGCGATCGGCGGCGCGATCACCCTCTCCTACGGCACCACCAACGCCTTTTACGCCATCATCGTCGCCTCGATCGCCATGCTGGCGATCGGCCTGCCGATCAGCCGCTACGCCATCCGCCACGGCGTCGACATCGATCTGCTGACGCGCGGCGCGGGCTTCGGCTATATCGGCTCGACCATCACCTCGCTGATCTATGCGAGCTTCACCTTCATGCTGTTTGCGATCGAGGCATCGATCATGTCCGGGGCGCTGGAGCTCACCCTCGGCATCCCGCTCTGGATCGGCTACATCATTAGCGCCGTCATGGTGATCCCGCTGGTGACGCACGGCGTGCGGCTGATCAGCAAGTTCCAGCTGATGACCCAGCCCTTCTGGATCGTGCTGAATATCCTTCCCTTCATCTTCATCGCCTTGTTGGACTGGGAAAAATTCGATCTCTGGCGCGCCTTTGCCGGCATCCGCCATGCCTCCGGCCCGCCCGGCACCATCGCCGAATTCAATCTGGTGGAGTTCGGCGCTGCCTCCGCCGTCATCCTGGCGCTGATGTCGCAGATCGGCGAACAGGCCGACTTCCTGCGCTTCCTGCCGCCGGACCCGCAGCGCAAGTGGCGCCACCGCCTGGCGATCTTTCTCGCCGGGCCTGGCTGGGTCATCATCGGCGCGCCGAAGTTGCTTGCTGGTTCATTTCTGGTCGTGCTGACCTTCACCTCGGGCGTCCCCCTCGATCGCGCCGCAGACCCGGCTCAGATGTATCTGACCGCCTTCGGCTACATGGTCCCCTGGCATAATGGCGCGCTGCTGTTGATGGCCGCCTTCGTCGTCGTCTCGCAGCTGAAAATCAACGTGATGAACGCCTATGCCGGTTCGCTCGCCTGGTCGAACTTCTTCTCGCGGCTGACCCACAGCCATCCCGGCCGCGTCATCTGGCTGGTGTTCAACGTCGCAATCGCCCTGCTTTTGATGGAACTCGGCATCTACCGGCTGCTGGAGGAGACGCTCGGCATCTTCTCGATCATCGCCATGGCCTGGCTCTGCACCATCTCCGCCGATCTCTTCATCAACAAGCCGCTGGGGCTGGCTCCTCCCGGCATCGAGTTCAAGCGCGCGCACCTCTACGACATCAACCCGGTCGGCCTCGGCGCCATGACGCTGTCGGCGACGGTGTCGCTGATCGCTCATTTCGGCGCCTTCGGCGAGATCGCCGCCTCGCTCGCTCCCTATATCACCCTCGTCATCGCGCTGGTCGCCTCGCCTGTCATCGCCTGGGCGACCAAAGGCAAGTTCTATCTCGCCCGCAAGCCGCGCCAGAGCTGGAAAAACCTGACGAACATCACCTGCTCGGTCTGCGAGCATCCCTTTGAGCCAGAGGACATGGCCTGGTGCCCGGCCTATGCCGCGCCGATCTGCTCGCTCTGCTGCTCGCTCGACAGCCGCTGCCACGACATGTGCAAGCCGGCCGCCCGTTTCAACGCGCAGGTCGGCACCGTCGCCAAGGCGCTGTTGCCGGAAGCCATTCTGGGGAAGCTGACGACGCGCCTTGGCCGCTACGGCATCGCCGTCGTGCTGGCATTGACCGCCATCGGCGCAATCCTGGCGATGATCGCCCATCAGGTCGCCTCCGCCTCGCCCGAGACGGGCGAGGTCGTCAATCGCACCATCCTCATCGTCTTCTTCGTCTTCTCGGTGATCTCAGGCGTCGTCTGCTGGTTCTATGTGCTCGCCCATGACAGCCGCGTCGTTGCCGAAGAGGAATCCTCACGCCAGAACACGCTGCTGCTCAAGGAAATCGCCGCCCACAAGAAGACCGACGCTGCCTTGCAGAACGCCAAGGAGACGGCCGAGGCCGCCAACCGCGCCAAGAGCCGCTATGTCGTCGGGCTCAGCCATGAATTACGCACGCCGCTGAACGCCGTGCTCGGCTACGCCCAGATCCTCGAACGCGACGAGACCATCCCGGCGCCGCGCCAATCCTCGATCAAGGTCATCCGCCGCAGCGCCGAACACCTCTCCGGGCTGATCGACGGCCTGCTCGATATCTCCAAGATCGAAGCCGGCCGCCTGCAGGTCTATTCCAACGAGATCAACATCCAGGATTTCCTCGACCAGATCGTCGATATGTTCCGCCCGCAGGCGCAGGCAAAGGGGCTTGCCTTCATCCATGAGCGCGCGCCGGCCTTGCCGCAATTCGTCCGCACCGACGAAAAGCGCCTGCGCCAGATCCTGGTCAACCTGCTCTCCAATGCCATCAAGTTCACTGACGAGGGCAGCGTCACGTTCGATGTCGGCTATCGCAGCCAGGTCGCGACCTTCACCGTTGCCGATACCGGCCGCGGCATCACGGAGAAAGACCTGCCCCGTATCTACGAACCCTTCCAGCGCGGTGAGGCCGAAAGCGTGCGGCCGATGCCGGGACTCGGCCTCGGCCTCACCATCACCCGGCTTTTGACCAATACGCTGGGTGGCGAGATCTCGGTTGCAAGCGTGAAGGACGAAGGCTCGACCTTCCGCGTCCGGCTGATGCTGTCCGCCGTCATGCGTGCCGTGGCCGCCGCGCCGCAGGAGAAGCGCATTGTCGGTTATGACGGCCCGCGCCGCACGGTCGTCGTCGTTGACGATAACGAGGACCACCGCGAGATGATGCGCGAGATCCTGGCGCCGCTCGATTTCATCGTGCTGACGGCGGCAGGCGGCGGCGAATGCCTGACGCTGATCGAGGGCATCATGCCGGACCTTTTCCTCGTCGATATTTTGATGCCCGGCATGAACGGCTGGCAGCTCGTCTCGCGTCTGCGTGAGGCCGGCCAGACGGCGCCGGTGCTGATGCTGTCGGCCAATATCGGTGATGCGGCCGTTCTCAGCGACAGCGACGACAGCCACAATGATGCGATCGGCAAGCCGGTCGACATCCGCCAGCTGCGCGACAAGCTCGCCCTGCATCTCGGCGTGACATGGATCTATGCCGATGCCACGCCAGCCGTTCCGGTCAAGATCGAAGCGCCGATGCTGAGCCCAGGTGCTGCCCATGTGCAGGAATTGCTGCGGCTCGGCGAGATCGGCTATATCAGAGGCATTGAAGCCAAGCTTTCGGACCTTGCCAAGGTGGAGGCAAATCAGCCATTCACGGAGGAACTTCGCGCCTATGTCGCCGCCTTCGATCTCGCCGGCTTCATGACCTTCCTGCACGACTTCGACGAAAAGGTGGAATCCATTGGCTGAGCCGGCCCTCCCCCGCGACATCGTTCTGCTCGTCGACGACTCCGCCGAAGCCCTCGGCTTCATGACCGACGCGCTCGAACAATCCGGCTTCTCCGTGCTGATCGCCACATCGGGCACGGCGGCACTTGGTATCGTCGAGCGCATCACGCCCGATCTTATCCTGCTCGACGCGGTGATGCCGGGTATGGATGGCTTCGAGACCTGCCGCCGGCTGAAGGCGAATGCCGCGGTGGCGCAGGTGCCTGTCGTCTTCATGACCGGCCTGACCGAGACCGAGCATGTCGTGCACGCGCTGGAATCCGGCGGCGTCGATTATCTCAGCAAGCCGATCAACATCGATGAACTGCGTGCCCGCATCCGTGTTCATTTGCGCAACGCTCGCTCGGCCCAAAGCGCCCGCATCGCCCTGGACGCAGCCGGCCGCCATCTGCTGGCAGTCAAGGGCGACGGCGCCATCCACTGGTCAACGCCGCAAGCGACACGGCTGGTCAATGCCGCCATGGGCAGCGACGACGGCATGGAAATCGTCGCCCGCCATATCGCCGGCTGGATGCGCGACCGCGTCGCCGCGGTGCGCGACGGCATCATCTCGATCGCCCATGCCGGCCAGGCGGCGCTGCAGCTCGCCTTCCTCGGCGCAATCGGCCCTGACGAATATCTCTTCCGCCTCACCGCCGCCAGTCAGCGCAGCGACGACGAGGTGCTGCGCCAGCGCTTCTCGCTCACCCAGCGCGAATCCGAAGTGCTGCTCTGGATCGCCAAGGGCAAGGCCAACCGCGACATCGGCGAAATATTGGGACTGTCGGCGCGGACGGTGAACAAACACCTCGAACAGATTTACGTGAAGCTCGGCGTCGAGAACCGCGCCTCGGCCGCCGTGAAAGCCACGCACGTGCTGTACGAGATGTAAGAGGGTGATGGAGGCTGGTTCCGTCGCGCTGCCGAGATGCCGTGGGACCATGACGGTCTCCATCCGCCGAAGCGCCTCCGGCACATCAGGTTCCGCCTCGTAAACGTCAAGCCCACCCCCGGATCGTACCGTTTTTCGCCGTCAGCAACCCCTCCAGCGAAGCGAGCTGCCGGGCGCCATAACGTGCCGTCTTCGGGGGATCGATCGATGAGCGATTGCGGCACGGTAGCCAGGCCGGAGTTGAACACACCCGCCAAAAAAAGAAGCCCGGTCGGAACCGGGCTTCGATAATCATGTCCCATAAAGGGAAGCGAGGCTTACATGCCCTGCGGGAAGTAGCTGTACTTGCCGTCCGGACCCTTCTTCCATTCATACATGATGTAGCCAGGAATCTTCGGGTCGCCCTTTTCGTCGAACGAAATGTCGCCGAGAACCGTCGGGAACGGGCCCTTTTCCTTCATGGCCTTGGCAACGGCCTCAGGATCCAGCGAACCGGCAGCCTTGGCGGCCCCGGCGATCGTCTGCATCGCAGCGTAGGAATAGAGCGTGTAGGCTTCCGGATTGAAACCAGCGGCCTTGAACTTTTCGACGAGTTCCTTGTTGGCAGGGTTCGCCGTCGGATCGGGGCCGAAGGTGTTCAGCGTACCGGCGACGGCGTCGCCAGCGATCGAGGCCAGTTCGTTCGAAACGATACCGTCGCCCGAAACCAGCGTCGCCTTCAGGCCCTGGTCGGCCGCCTGGCGGATGATAAGACCGGCTTCGGTGTGCAGACCACCCCAATAGATGATCGAGACGCCGGCTTCCTTCATCTTGGCGATGAGGGCCGAGAAGTCCTTGTCGCCGACGTTGATGCCTTCGTATATGACTTCCGTGACGCCGGCGGCATTCATAGCCTTCTTGGTTTCGTCGGCAAGGCCCTGACCGTAGGGGGTCTTGTCGTGAACGACAGCGATCTTGGCGTCCTTGAAGTGATCGGCAAGATATTTGCCGGCGATGGCACCCTGCTGGTCGTCACGGCCGCAGGTGCGGAACGTGTTCCAGAGGCCGCGCTCCGTGAAGGTCGGGTTCGTCGCAGCCGGGGTGATTTCGAGGATGCCGTTTTCGGCATAGACTTCCGAAGCCGGGATCGAAACGCCCGAGTTGAAGTGGCCGATGACAAACTTGACGCCGTCAGCAGCGAACTTGTTGGCGACCGAAATGCCCTGCTTCGGGTCGGAGACGTCGTCGCCGAGCTCGATCTTGATCTGCTCGCCGTTGATGCCGCCAGCCGCGTTGATGTCGGCGGCTGCCTGTTCAGCACCCTTCTGGAGCTGAGCGCCGAACGCGGCGTTCGGGCCAGTCAGCGGACCAGCGACAGCGATGAGAACGTCGGCCCATGCGTTGCCGCTGAAGGCGACCATCGCCGTCAGAGCCACTGCCGACAGAAGAGACTTCTTCATATTATTACTCCCAATTTTTGGGCGGGTTCCGGTCCAAGGCCCAGCGCACTACCCACCATTGACTGCGCCAGGAAAGCTGTTCCACTCGGAAGGCAATTCATGCCTAGTTTCAACGGACTGTCAATGTTTGTCCTTCCACGAAAACGCGGAAGTTTTTTCGTACAGCCAGTAATAGTTGTTAACCATCTGATTGGTGCGGCGGTAGCGGAAGCCGGCCGTCGAGAACACCAGCAGCGTCACGAAGTCGAGGATATAGTAGAAGGCGTTGAGCATCGGCCCATTGAACAGGGCGTGATGCAGGAACTGCATCGCCCAGGCGAGCAGAAATGTATAGACGATGACCAGCGGATAATCGCTCCAGCCCTCGGCAACCGCTTTGCCGGCGCGCCAGGCCGTCCAGAAGCCTAAGAACAAGACGATGACACGGATCGCCACAAGGGGGCCGGCATCCGCTTCGAAGAAAAGTCCCTGCATGTCAAACTCTCCTTTCGACCTAGTGTCTTCCGCCTTCGAGATAGGCGGCGCGGACCTCGGGATTGGCAAGAAGCTCCTTGCCGGAGCCGCTCATCGTCACCTTGCCGTTCACCATCACGTAGGCGCGGTGAGAAAGCCTGAGGGCGGCGAACGCGTTCTGCTCGACGAGGAAAACGGTCAGCCCCTCCGCCTCGTTGAGCTTCCTGATCGCCTCGAAGATGCCCTTGACGATCAGCGGCGCAAGACCGAGCGAGGGTTCGTCCAGAAGCAGCAGCTTCGGGCGCGCCATCAGCGCGCGGCCGATCGACAGCATCTGCTGCTCGCCGCCCGAAAGTGTTCCACCCCGCTGGGCGTGACGTTCCTTGAGGCGCGGGAAGAGCGTGAAGATCTTCTCGACGTCTTCGGCGAAGTGTTTCAGATTATCGAGGCCAGCGCCCATCTGAAGATTTTCCAGAACCGTCATTCGCGGGAAGATGCGGCGGCCCTCCGGCGACTGTGCAATGCGCAGACGGGCGATTTCATGCGTCGGCATGCGGGTGATGTCGCGGCCCTCGAAGACCACCGAACCGGTGCGGGCCTGCGGGCTGCCGCAGATCGTCATCATCAGTGTCGACTTGCCGGCGCCGTTGGCGCCGATCAGGCTGACGATCTCGCCCTTGTTGACGTGGACATCGACGCCGGCCAGCGCCCGGATATTGCCGTAGTAGGTTTCGACGCCATTCACCTGAAGGAGCGGTTGACCCGTCATTACTTCATCGCCCATCAGTTTGCGCCTCCTTCGAGCTGCTCGACGGCTGCGATCACCTCTTCCACTTCTTCATCCTCGACACCGAGATAGGCCGCGATGACCCGCGGATCGTTCTTCACGTGATCCGGTGTGCCATCGGAAATCTTCTGACCATATTCGAGGACGACGACGTGGTCGGAGATTTCCATGACTACAGACATGTCGTGCTCGATCAGCAGGATCGACGTTCCGGTTTCGGCGCGAATGCTCTTCAGCAGCGCGTTGAGCGTTGCCGATTCCCGTGGGTTGAGGCCGGCAGCCGGTTCATCCAGGCAAAGCAGCTCCGGGCCGGTGCACATGGCGCGGGCGATTTCGAGACGCCGCTGGGCGCCGTAGGGCAAATCGCCGGCGGGGTCGTCGGCGCGGTCGATCAGGTCGGCCTTCTCAAGCCAGAAACGGGCAAGCTCGATCGCCTCGGCCGCTTCCCGCTTGTAGGGGCCGACACCGATAAGGCCGAGGATCGTATAACCCGATGCCTTCATCAGCTTGTTGTGCTGGGCAACCAGCAGGTTTTCGAGAACGGTCAGGCCGGAGAACAGCCGGATATTCTGGAAGGTACGCGCGACCCTGGCTTCCTTGGTGATGCGAAAGTCCGGCAGGCGCTCCAGCAGGTATTGCTTGCCGCTCTTCTGGTTGAACGTGATCATGCCCATCGTAGGCTTGTAGAAGCCGGTGATGCAGTTGAAGACGGTGGTCTTGCCGGCGCCGTTCGGCCCGATCAGCGCGGTGATATCGCCACGCTTGGCTTCGAAGGAGAAGTCGTTGATGGCCATCAGGCCGCCGAACTTCATCGACAGGTGTTCGACCTTGAGAAGAGTGTCGTCAGACATCGTATTCGTTACGGGGCTCATCAACCATGGCCCTCCTTGATGAAGCTTCCGGATATCGCCTTGCGTTCTCTGAGGAAGGCTGTCGGCTCACGCGAGCCGACGAAGCCGCGCGGCTTGAACAGCATGACGACGACCATGGCGAGGCCGAAGATCAACATGCGGTAGAGTTCCGGCGTAAAATCTGGTCCGAAGATGAGTTTTAGGAAGCTCATCTCGCGCAGCAACTCGGTGCCGCCGACCATGACGATGGCGGCGATCGCGATGCCGGTCAACGACCCCATGCCGCCAAGAACGACGATGGCGAGAATGACGGCCGATTCCAGGAAGACGAAGGATTCCGGCGAGACGAAGCCCTGGCGGGCGGCAAAGAACGAGCCAGCGAAACCGGCAAACATCGCACCTGTCGCAAAGGCGGTGAGCTTGGTCGTCACCGTGTTGATGCCGAGTGAACGGCAGGCGATCTCATCTTCACGCAAAGCTTCCCAGGCGCGTCCGATCGGCATGCGGCGCAGCCGGATGGTGACATAGGCCGTCAGCATGCAGAGCGCCAGGATCAAATAGAACAGGAAGATCTTGTAATAGGCCGAGGAGATCGGCAGGTGAAAGAGCTTGGCAAAGCCGCCGGCCGTCGCATCGAAGGGAATGCCGAAGAGTGTTGCCTTCGGGATGCTCGAGATACCGAAGGTGCCCTTCGTCACGTCAGTCCAGTTGATGAGGACGAGACGAATGATTTCACCGAAGGCAAGCGTCACGATGGCGAGGTAATCGCCGCGCAGGCGCAGCACCGGGAAGCCGAGAATGACGCCCCAGAGTGCGGCGAAGATGCCCGAAAGCGGCAGCAGCACCCAGAAGGACAGGCCGAAATAGCTCGAAAGCAGCGCGTAGGAATAAGCGCCGACGGCATAGAAGGCGACATAGCCGAGGTCGAGCAGGCCGGCGAGGCCGACGACGATGTTCAGCCCCCAGGCGAGCATCACATAGATCAGGATCTGGATGCCGAAATTGTCGACATATGTCAGCGAGCCCTGAGGGCCTTTGATCGCCACCACCACCATGGGATAAAGCAGCAGCGCGATCAGCGCGATCTTCAGGAAATGCCGGTGGAAGAAGCTCTTCTCTGTCGAGATGTCGAGCTCGCCCTCGCGCGCCTTGCTGAGCTTGCGGCGGTCGATATTCGGCCTGATGAAAACGACCATGGCGAAGCGGCCGATGGCGGCGACCGCGACGAAGATCGCAAGCAGGCCCCAGCGCTGGACAATGATCAACTCGTTGCTGATGTTCTGGTCGGTCTTGAGGCCGACATAGAGAACGAACATACCGAACGACAGGACGGCGGCGAAAAGAGCTTCGGTAAGGCCTTTGCGGACAAGTCCGGCATCGGGCTTGCCTGCAGAATTTTCGATGTTTGCCATGACGTTATACCTTCTCGACTTCCGGCCGCCCGAGGATGCCGGTCGGCTTGAAGATCAACACGAAAGCCAGGATCGCAAAGGTCGCGACGTCCTTGTAGGCGATGGTGAAGTATGCCGACCACAGCGACTCGATAAGGCCGATAAGGAGGCCGCCGAAGACGGCGCCGGGCAACGAACCGATACCGCCGAGAACAGCTGCCGTGAAGGCCTTCACACCAGGCGTGAAGCCGTCGTTAAACGAGGCGACACCATAATACATCAGGTACATCGTCCCGGCCACGGCTGCGAGTGCCGCACCCATAACGAAAGTGATGGAGATCGTCTGGTCGACGTTGACGCCGAGCAGCGCCGCCATCTTGCGATCCTGCTCAGTGGCGCGCTGGGCACGGCCGAGTGCCGTACGATTGACGATGTACCAGAAGATCGTCAGCAGCACTGCGGTGATCACGATGATGATAATCTGCTTCAGCGACACCGAGATGTTGCCGAACTGGTAGACCGAGCTCACCATCGGCGGGATCGGCTTGTTGCGTGGACCCTGCGTCACCTGGATGAAGTTGGACAGCGTGATCGACATGCCGATCGCGGTAATCAGCGGCGCCAGGCGGAAGGACCCGCGCAGGGGCCGGTATGCGACCCGCTCGATCGTCCAATTCCACAAACTCGTCATCAGCATCGCAACGACCAGCATCACCAGCAGCAGAACGGCCACCGGGAGACCTGCGAAGATGGATGTGAGGACGAGGAAGACGATAAGAGCGGCGAATCCACCGAGCATGAAGATGTCGCCATGGGCGAAATTGATCATGCCGATAATGCCGTAAACCATCGTATAGCCAATAGCCACGAGGCCATAGATGGATCCGAGCGTCAGCCCGTTTAAGAGCTGCTGGACGAAATACTCCATATGTCGTTTTCCCCTGGATGCGAGCAAAACATGCTGCATCTCTTTTTGGTTCTTTGGTTCCCCGTTTCAGGGAACCTCATAGGCCGAATGCATAGCGGTTTCATTGAAAATGTGAAGACAAAAAGGATTTACTCCGACAGATTCTTCCGGAAACAGGGTTAACTGGCGCATTTTGAACCAAAATCCACAGAAAAACGGCAGAGCGGGGCCTATTTTTCACCAGAAACTGCCACCGGGTTAACCATCCGGAGATGTTGCCGTCGATTTCCTGCGCGGCTTGCTGCGTAAGCTATTCCACAGAATTGGAAGATGGAGCAAATTGCGACCCCAAGGCAGCCCCTTTGACGAATGCCATTTCACCAGCGATGCCGCATCTTCGTCTGACAAGGCTGAAAACTTATGGTAGCATCATCAGGCTGCGTATTGAGGGATGCGGAGCACGACGGGGAACACCATATTAACTTGCGTATCTGGTTGTGACAGGGATGGTTTGCGGACGAGCGACAGCGGGTGCTCGCCGCGTGGCGAACGGCAAAAGGACAATGCTGAGGACATTTGAAAAGGCGGCGCTCGAAGCCGGCAGGGCCATCATCACGGTCTTGCGCGAAGGCTTCCCCGTCGCCATGAAGGCGGATGCAAGTCCGGTCACGGTCGCCGACGAGGAGGCCGAACGTATCATCCTCGCTCATCTCGCCAGAGATTATCCCGAAATACCGGTGGTGGCGGAAGAATCGGTCGCAGCCGGCAAGGTGCCCGACATCGCTGGCCGAGGCTTCTTCCTCGTCGACCCTCTCGACGGCACCCGTGAATTCGTCGACGGACGACAGGAATTCACCGTCAACATCGCCTATATCGAGAACGGCGCTCCGGTGGCCGGCATTGTCTACGCGCCGGCGCTGGGGCTTGCCTTCTCTGGAGAGCGCGGCCACGCCGAAAGGCTCGTCGTCATGGACGATTTCACGGTTGGCGCACGCAACGCAATCACGGTGCGCGAACAGCCGGACGACAGGCTGGCGCTTGCAAGCCTTCGCCACAACAGCCCGGAGACCGGAAGCTTCCTCGCCGACCACGCGATCTTCAAATGCACCAATATCGGTTCCTCGTTGAAGTTCTGCCTGCTGGCCGAAGGCAAGGCAGACGTCTATCCGCGTTTCACCCGCACGATGGAATGGGACACCGCGGCCGGGGATGCGGTGCTGCGCGCCGCCGGCGGTTCGACGGTGACGCTGGACGGAACGCCGCTGACCTACGGCAAGACGGGAACGGCCGCCGATTTCGACTTCGCCAACCCGAACTTCATCTCCTGGGGTGGCAGGAAACGCGTCCTCGAACTGGCGTGATCACCCGCGGGAATCGCTGAATACCGGCATGCGGCACAATCCTTTGCATTGCCGCCACGCGTCCAGGCGTGCCGCGACGATCCGCGATTGACCTGCGCGCCCCCTTACCCCTCGATATCCTTCCCCCTGCGGGTCCGGAAGCGTGTCCACGATCCCATTTCCAGCTGTGAGTGATTCGCGCGATCGGGCCTCACCAAGTGATTCTGACCGGAAACTCGTCGCTCTGCGTCGTTTCCGGACGCTATACCGCCACCCAACCCGCCTTGATTTTGTCACATTCTGACACGGCTTCGACACCGATCGATATCTTCATCAGAAAAATTTCGCCTCGTCTGCCGTTAAGAAATACGCTTAAGAGCCATGGGCCAAGTGTCGAAACGGCACGTCGCCAGACCCCGGCGAACCCCTCCAAAGGCCTAGAAACTTTGACAAAATTTCAATTATTAACGAAATATCATGAGCTTGCCTCAACTTAACGCAGATGCGAAAGATTTGCTGCGATGCGATATTTCTCTGGACACCATTACACAATTGTCGCATTTTTCCGTTTTAGTAGGGTTACCAAGACCTAAGTGCAGCCCTGGTGACAGGGTTAACCATTGATCGCCTATTGCCGCCGCGCCCCCTCGAAGACAACAGAGTACGATCCTTGAGCATCACGGAATTAAACAACAGCATTTCGACAGAGTCCTTCCGGCCGAGCCGCCGCCAGCAGCCGAGCCTGAAGATCCAGACCCCTGTTATCCACAGCGATGCGCCGCAGGCGCCGTTGGTGGATCTGGTCCTGAAGCGGGCGTTCGACATTGTTTCGTCGTTGAGCGCCCTCCTCGTCCTCGCCCCTTTCCTTCTGTTCGTCGCCCTGCTGATCAAGATCGACAGCCCAGGGCCGGTGCTCTTCAAGCAGACCCGCTGGGGCAAGAACTGCAAGGCCATCAAGGTCTACAAGTTCCGTTCCATGCGCACCGACCTCTGCGACGTCTCCGGCGTTGCCCAGACGGTGATGAACGATCCGCGCGTCACTCGCGTCGGTGCCATTCTGCGCCGCACGAATGTCGATGAGTTGCCGCAGCTGCTGAACGTACTGCTGGGCCACATGTCGGTCGTCGGCCCGCGCTGCCATGCGATCGGCATGCGCGCCGGCGGCGTGCTCTACGAAGAGCTCGTACCGGAATACCATCAGCGCCATGCGATGCGCCCCGGCATGACGGGTCTTGCTCAGATGCGCGGTCTGCGCGGTCCGACCGATCGTCCGGCCAAGGCCCGCGCCCGCATTGCCAGCGATCTCTACTACGTCGGGAATTTTTCGATCTTGATGGACATGCGCATCATTTTCGGAACCGTCGTGTCGGAGCTGACCCGCGGAAAAGGCTTCTAAAGCGCGTCGCGATCTTTCAGATTCGCTCCTCGCGCTTTAGTCTTTGTTTTTGCGCATGTCGCACAAAAAGCGATGCATACTTTGCGCGACATGCCTCCAAGCTTTAGCTTTGTGAGAAAGGGCCGGCTGCCTCAGAGCAGCCGGTACCGGCTGCTCTGGCGACCGCCTGCATGCGGCTGACCTAATCGAGCTTGCGCATCGAGCTCTTCAGATAACCCACCCCGTATGCGACGAGAGATCGAGAATGATCGCGATCTCGTCACCGCTCTTGCCGGCCGCCGACTACAGCGCCGCGCGTCTTTTTAGACGCGCAAAGGACGCTGAGCACTTTGAATTGCTGGCTGGCATTCGATTTCTCGCCGGGTGAGCGTCTCCAACGGACCATCCCCCACGCTGCTGCTACGCGAAACCTTGTCCAGAAGCTCCATGCAGCGGTAGAGCAGCGCCATCGCCTGCTCTCGCGTGGGCATAGGACAGCCGCCTGAGAAGGCGAAGATGTATTGTTTCAGGTCAGCGTCTTGCGGCGTGAAGGCGAAGGTATTCTTCAGCCCATGCATCTGAAAGAGCACGTTGAGTTTGCGGTTTTCCTGATTGGCGGCGCTGCCCGCAAACGACCCCTCCTCGCAGAAGATCGGCACGATCGTCCGCTTCATCGCGGTCACGAGTCTGCTGCAATAGAAGAGATCGGCAGCCTCGTAAAAGCCGACAAGGCTTTGCGGCCGATTGCTGATCAACCGGTTTTCGGTGAAAGCTGTGCGGTCGCCCCGCGGGAAAGCCGAGAGCAGATAGAAATCGAAGCCCGCAAGCTTCGCCATCGCGTCGAGCCGTTCCGTGCCGTCGTCGGCCGAAACCCCGGCGCCATCGGCCTGCGAAGGCGAAAATGCAGCATCCTCAGCGCAGTCGCCGACTGCGCGTTCACGTCTTTTCATCTTCGTATCCTCGTATGGCCAGCTTCGGCTCGACCTCGCTGCCGGCGGCGAAAACTTCGCGCCGGGGCATCAGCCAAGACGGTTTCTGCCCGCATCCCGAGGATACGAAGCATCAAAAACACGAACTGGACTGATACAGCGGGAAGAACGGAGACGAAGTCTTGCGCTCATTCTTATGTTGCCGCCCTTATGAGATCGTCCCGGAAAATCAGCGAATATTTATTCCGCATGGCTCCCATGCAGGCGCTTCAAATTGCCGTAGCGGCAGGCAGCCGCCCCCCATCATCGGCCAGGCGTCTAAATTTGTTATCAAAGTCTTACGATGGGTTTAGGCAATTTTTAAATGTGGCAGGCTAGAGTGGGGTTCGTGGTCTTGCGTTGTGTAGAGAGTCCAATGACCGAAATGATACGTCCCCGAGTAAAATATGTCATCGGCCCCGATGGCAGCCCCCTGACGATCGCGGATCTTCCGCCGCCCAATACGCGGCGCTGGGTGATTCGCCGGAAGGCAGAGGTTGTCGCGGCTGTCCGCGGTGGCTTGTTGAGCTTGGAAGAGGCCTGCGAGCGTTACACGCTCACGGTCGAAGAATTCCTGTCCTGGCAGTCGTCGATCAACAGCCACGGTCTTGCCGGCCTGCGCACCACGCGCATTCAGCAATATCGTCACTGATCACACCCCAGCATTGACGACATTTATTTCGGGCCGGACGCATCTCCCATGAGGGAATGAAGAAGGCCCGAAATCATTGACGAGGCCGCGTAGCACCAGAGGCCGGGCTGCGTGAAGGCATCCGCCAGCCCCGTCGTCTTCGCCGCCGCAATGACGATCGCGACGAGCAGCACATCCATCATCGACCACTTGGACAGATGCGGTACGACGCGACGATAGAACAGGCTGCCGCCCCCACCCCCGGCGGCCGTCGCTTCTGCGGTGATCCCCATCGCCTCCACGGTGATGCCGATCATCTTCAGAAACGGGAGCAGGATCGAAACCAGGGCGACGATTGCCGCCAGCAGCCCGTCCCCGCCTTGCCAAAGCGAGACGATGATTTCGATGAGCGACGGCGTTTCGTCGAAGAAATACAGCGTCTCGAAACGGACCAGCGGCAAGACGAGGCCGAGCGCCAGGAAGAACGGCGCAGCCACGAGAAGCACGGGGCGAGCCATCGAAAGCGCACTCATTGCCCTGAACCTCTCATCGATCCGGCATTTTGCATGAACACTCTGTCTCCTGCCTGTATTGCCTCCACGGCTTGGCACGACCGCGCCCCCATGTCACGGTCCGCTACGACAATATCGGTTATGAGGAAAGACAATGGACATTCGAAGTGAGGAAGGCGTCTCCGGCGGCCGCTATGCGGCCGAGGTCGAAGGGCACGAGGCGGAGATGACCTATTCACGCACATCGCCGAAGCTGGTCATCATCGATCACACCGCCGTTCCCGATGCGCTGCGCGGCAAAGGTGTCGGCCAGGCACTAGCGCTCCACGCCGTAGAGGCAGCCCGCACCGGCGGCTGGAAGATCTTCCCGCTCTGCCCATTTTTCAAGGCGCAGGCGCAACGCCATCCGGAATGGAAGGATGTCGTGAATTAATGCATGTCGCCCCAAAAACGCACAGCGGGTTTTGGGACAAGGACATGCATAAGACAAATCGTCCCCGCGGGGGAAGAATCTCGTTTCGCATGGGAGCGACACCATAAGGCAAACACCAAAAGCCATGTATAACGGACAGCGCGCCCATCATACATGGCTTCTCAGTGGCGATCCCAGGGCGCCGAAGCCGGCACCCAGCCGTTTCTGTTACGCCCTTGCTCTGGCGCCGCCGTCACGCTCTTCCAGCGCTGTGGCCCTTGCATATTCCGCCTGCATCTCCTCGAGCGCCATTTCCAGCGTCTCTTCCTGCATCTTCAGTTCCTTGATCGAAACCTGCAGGTTGTCGGCCCGCTGACGCGCGGCCTTGGCGAAGGTCGGATAAGCAAAGTGATTCGGGTCGGAAATACCGGACTTCTTTTCCTCGACGACGATCTGGCTCTCCAGATCCTTCGTCATCCGTTCGAATTCGGACATCATCATCTGCAACTGCTGCAACTGACGTCGTTTTTCGTTCACCTGAAATTCCTTCAGGCGAACGAGACTTTCTCGCGACTTCATACGCATTACTCCCGTGATGCGAGACCCCGGCTCAACTTGAAACCGCCCTGCGCGCCGCTTTGACACGGTTTGCTGAAAAATTTCCTGCGATATTAACAAATACCTACCGCTGGTAACCTTTCGTTTACGGGCATCGTTAATGATAGGCCCGATGATTTAAGGGTCGGTAAATGCCGTGGCATTAAGTTCGAACCTTTTCATTGGCGAGTCGGATGAATCACTTAGCGCTGTTTCCTAATGTTAAAGTTGAGGAGCACCTTTTTGAGATTCTTATTGGAAAACAGAGAAATGGAAAAATTGTTTAATAAATTCGATACTCCTTGCCAGAGTGAATTAGAATTTGTTAACCATTTCGTGGCAGCTTTCAAATCACGTAGCGTGTTCGGTATCGTGTAGGGGGCCAGACCACCTTTCGGCGGCGGTAAAGGGGATAATTATGCGGGTACTTCTAATCGAGGATGACAGCGCGACAGCGCAGAGCATCGAGTTGATGCTTAAATCAGAGAGTTTTAATGTTTATACCACCGATCTCGGTGAAGAAGGCGTCGATCTGGGCAAGCTGTATGATTATGATATCATCCTTCTCGATCTGAACCTGCCCGACATGTCCGGATATGAAGTGCTTCGCACTCTCCGGCTGTCCAAGGTCAAGACGCCCATCCTTATTCTGTCGGGGATGGCCGGCATCGAAGACAAGGTTCGCGGCCTCGGTTTCGGCGCTGACGACTACATGACCAAGCCGTTCCACAAGGACGAGCTCGTCGCCCGCATCCACGCTATCGTCCGCCGCTCCAAGGGCCACGCCCAGTCGGTCATCATGACCGGCGAGCTGATCGTCAACCTCGATGCCAAGACTGTCGAAGTCGGCGGCCAGCGCGTCCACCTGACGGGCAAGGAATATCAGATGCTGGAGCTGCTTTCGCTCCGCAAGGGCACCACCCTCACCAAGGAAATGTTCCTGAACCACCTCTACGGCGGCATGGACGAGCCGGAACTGAAGATCATCGACGTCTTCATCTGCAAGCTTCGCAAGAAGCTCGCCAATGCTGCCGGCGGCGCCAACTACATCGAGACCGTCTGGGGCCGTGGTTACGTTCTTCGCGAGCCGGATGGTGCCGAATACGCCGAAACCGCCTGATTATTTCTTTCCGATCCCCCTTATCGGATAAACGAAGATCCCGCCCTCTCGGCGGGATTTTTCGTTCTGCCTACGGTAATAGTAATAAGAATCCGCCCTCGCAGCACATGATCTCAGGCTGGATCGGCCTGAGATCCTCTGTTATTTCGATCTAGGAAATAGTGCGGGGCGGCCGAAACGGCTTGCACGCGGCATCATGCTCCAGCGATGCCGGTATCGGCGGAAAGAGATCTGCCTGTCAGGCGGCGATCGCGCGGTTTCCGAAAACGGCGGTCAGGATCTTGCGATCGAACGGTTTCAGCAGGAAGTCGGTGGCCCCGGCCCGTTTGCCTGCCATCAGTTTCTTCAGATCCGCCTCGACGACGCAGTAGTAGATCTTGACCTCTTTGCCGCCCTCCATGGCACGGATGGCAGCGATGAGGTCGAGGGCGCCTTCCATGCCGGAATCGACGATCAGATATTCCGGCAGCTCCGCCTGGCAGCGCTGCAGCGCCTCGCCGGCGTTGGAGGCCTCGCTGACGAGAAAGTCGAGTTCGGAGAGAATGCGCTTGCCGACCTTGCGGACGATGTCCGAATTATCGGTGATCATGAACCTTTGCATGGCCGCTCCTTTGCCCCCGCATTCGTCGCAGCAAGAGGCCTCTTACAACCCTGGAGAATAGGTCCATCAGGCTAACGAATCGTTACCGGACGGGGCGCCGACACAGGTGCGCGCCCCGAAATCAGGCTGCCGCAGCCACTGCCGTGAACACCAGTTCGTCGGCGCTGGCGCTGTGATCAAGCGTCATTCCGCACTCCTGCGCCAGAAGCACGGTGTAATAGGGCTGGATCGAATGGGCATCGATCGCTTCCTCGATAGTGCCGGTCGATATCTCGACGAACTTCGGCGGCAGGCGCATCAGTTTGCCTTTGGACGTCAGCTTGAACTTCGCATCGAACTCGGGATTTTCGAGCGTTACCTCGAGCACGCCGCCGCGCGGAATGGCGGAATAGGCAACGAGGAAGAGGTTGAGCAGCAGCTTGACACGGTTCTTGGCGACGATGGCGCGCGGTCCGTTCCAGATCACCTCGGTCTTCTTTTCGGCGACGGCGAAATCCTTGGCTGCGCGCTCGGCCTCGCCGGTGTCGATCGAGGCGCCGACGGAGCCCGACGCGCCGAAGGCGAGACGTGCGAATTTCAGGCGGACGGAAGCATTGAGCGCGCTGGTGCGGATCAGGTCCATCGCATCGGCATCGGCGCCGCCTTCATCCAGGAGCTCCAGCCCGTTATTGATCGCGCCGACCGGCGAGATGACATCGTGGCAAACGCGGCTGCAAAGAAGCGCGGCCAGATCCGGGCCGGACAGGGTGAGATTGGGGTTCTTGGACATCATTGTCTCCTGATGGGCGGCAATTTCATTGCGCCCGGAATATGCTTCATCAAAATTGCGCGAAGTTTGCGATCGTACTCGATGCCATAATGACACCATATTTGGTAAACCGATTGTTAAGATCATCGGCGCAAAATGCACCAATCGCCGCGAGCGGTTGCCCGCTCTCAGCCAAACGACGAACGGATGACACCATGCGCCCTCAATTTCCGCACCGATTCATCGGCTTCTGCAGGTTACTTTCGGCCCTCATCTTCTCCTCGCTGATGGTTGCCGGGCCGGCTGCCGCCCAGGACAACGGCCAGTATACGATGCAGGAAATCGTCGACGCCGGCCACTCCTTCTTCGGCTCCGCCAGCGGCGGGCTTGCCAAAGTGGTCGAGAGTGCCTTCCAGAAATACGGCCTGCCGAACGGCTATATCCTCGGACAGGAAGGCGGCGGCGCCTTCATCGCCGGCCTGACCTATGGCGAAGGCCAACTGAACACCAAGAACGCCGGCGAACATAATCTCTACTGGCAAGGCCCCTCGCTCGGCCTCGATTACGGCGGCCAGGGCTCACGCGTGATGATGCTGGTCTACGACCTGCCCTCCGTCAACGGCATCTATGCCCGCTTTGGCGGCGTCAGCGGCTCGGCCTATGTGATCGCCGGCTTCGGCATGACGCTGCTCAAGAACAACGACGTGCTGGTCGTGCCGATCCGCACCGGCGTCGGTGCTCGCCTCGGCGTCAATGTCGGCTATCTCAAGATCACCCAGGCGCCGACCTGGAACCCCTTCTGAGGCCTCAAAGCCGCTGGAATCTGCCGCCGTCCCCACCGGCGGCCTTGCCATGCGCGTCACGCGTGCTTAATCATCGCGGCTGACCTCGTATCAACCTTCTTACCGATGGCCGCGCCGTGATCGAATATGCTCTCTTGTTCGGATTGGGCTTCCTGACCGCGGCCTTCCTCGTCTTTCTGGTCTCGCCCGCCGTTCACCGCCGCATCGTCTGGTATACGGAGAACAGGCTGAAAGCGACGATGCCGCTGAGCCCGCAGGAGGTCCGCGCCCAGAAAGACATGGTGCGCGCGCTCTATGCCGCCGAAAACGCCCGCACCACCCAGGACCTTCTGCGTGAGCGCGAGAAATCCCTGTCGTTCCAGCTTCGCCACGACGCCCTCGCCGTCGATGCCGGCAGGCTTGCCACCGAGATCGGCGAATTGCAGGCCCAGATCGGCGAGATGCATGTCGAGGCAGCCGACCAGCGCTCGCATCTGCGCAAGGACGAGAACTATATCAGCCAGTTGAAGACCAATCTGCATATTGCCGAGCAGTCCGCTGTCAACAAGGAGAGCGAACTGGCGACGATGCGGACGCGGCTGAGCAAGCTCGGTGAACAGGCCGATGGGCTGAGAATAGACCTGGCCGCGCGCGAGACCGAGGCGGAGAGCCTGAAATTCCGCGTCAACGCGCTGCGCGACGAACGCGACACGCTGCGCCAGGACGTCAGCCTGCTGCAGAAGCGCGCCAAGGATGCCGAACAGAAACTGACGCAGCAGCAGCATATGGTGATCCGCCTGGAGGACAAGGCCGCGCGCGAGAGCGCTTCCGCCATCGAAAAGGAAACCCTGGTCGCGCGCCGCCAGCAGGAGATCGCCAGGCTGAAGGAGCAGTTGAAGGCCGCCAACGCCGAGATCCGCAAGGTCAACCGGGTGCTGCGCGACGCCGGCCTTGCCGGGATGGCCGCGGAGCTGCCGCCGGAAATGACGGAAGACACGACCACATTCACGCTCGACACCGCCATAGTCACGGCTGAGATGGGCGAGGATGTCCGTAAACGCAGCGCCGCCCTGGCCGAGCGCCTGCAAAAGGCAAAGGCCGTAGCCGGACGCGATGGTGCGATCCGCGAGGAAATCGCCTCGATTGCCGCCAATATGGTGGCGCTGACCGCACTGAACGAAGGTCCCTCCTCACCGATCCGCACGCTGCTCGTCGAAGCTGCTGAAAAGAAGCCGAACGATCGTGTCAACCTTGCCGACAGGGCAGCCGCGATCCTCGCCGATCCCCCGAGCGTCCGATAGGACGCGCGGCGCGCCATCATGTTTGACCACCATGTTTGAATTGACGCAGAACCCTGAAATCAATCCGATTTGAGAGGATATGCGTTAGACCCGGCCCATCGCCGAGGCCATGGAAAACAGCGCGATCCCCGTCGCCGTCGCGGCATTGAGGCTGTCGAGTTCCTCCGACTGTGGAATGCGCGCGCTCTGGAACCGCGCAAGCAGCGCATCCGGCAACCCCTCGCCCTCGGTGCCGACGACGAGCGCCATGCGCATCGAGGCCGGAATGGCGCGGATATCGGTCCTGCCGTGCGGTGAAAGCGTCCAGATGGCAAAGCCCCGTTCGGCAAGCGCCACAAGCACATCCAGCGCCTTGCCGCCGCGACGGTGCGGAACGCTCAGCACCGAACCGACCGAGACACGCAGCGCCTTGCGGTACAGTGGATCACAGGAGGTTTCGTCGAGCAGCACCGCGTCCGCCCGGAAGGCGGCCGCATTGCGGAACATCGAGCCGGCATTGTCGTGATTGGAAATGCCGCAGCCGACGAGCACTAGCGCTCGTTCCGGCAGCGCGTCGAGAAGTGCAGCCTCCCCGCGATCCTGTCGCCGGCCGAGCGCGAGAACGCCGCGATGCAGATGGAAACCGACGACGCCGTCGAGCACATCCGCTCCGGCGACATAGACCGGCACATCGGCCGGAAACCGCTCCAGGATGGGTAGCACGCCCTCGACGCGGTTGCGCAGCAGCAGGATCTTCTCGGCGAAAAAGCCGCGGCCTGCCGCATGCGCCTCGGCCAGCATGCGCAGCACGACGGTGCCTTCGGCGATAAAGCGGTTCTCTCGGCCCGTCAGGTCGCGCTCGCGGATCTGGCGGAATTCAGCGACGCGCGGATCGTCGGCGCTGTCGATGTCGATCGGGACGGCGGCCATGCCGGCCTCAATTGCCCGTAACAGTGACGTCGGCGACGGTGCGGCCGGTCCTGAGGTCGTAGACCAGCGCCTTGTTCTTGCCCTCGACCGTTTCGCCGTAGAACAGAAGCTGCCCTGCGGAAAACGAAGTGGACTGCACCTTGAAGCCGAGCGGTAGGGAAACGGTTGCCGCAAGCGGCGCATCCGAGGGCACGCCGGAGGCGGTAACAGCGGACGCCGTCTCCTTCGGCTCGCTGTGCATCACCTTGTAGACAACCGCGCCGAAGACCGCCATAAGGCTCACGAACATGATGGCGCCGGAGACGATCTGCAGGCGGACCATCTTGCGCCGGACACTTTCCATCGCCGGATCAAGGGGCTTCTCTTCCTGGTCGTCTGGCTCGATTGCTGTCATCTGTGCGTCCCGTTCTAAAAAATACGTCGGAGAAGAAGCGTCTTGAGCGACCCCTTTAAACAAGCAGCCGGCAATAGAAAAGTCCTGACCGCCGATGAAACTGCTGAAGGCCGGTTGGACGCCTGGCTGACGGCGCAGGTCGGCGAGGAATTTTCGCGTAGCCGCATCAAGGCGCTGATCAAGGACGGCCAGGTTTTGCTGCGCGGCGAACCCGTCACCGACCCGCAGCGCAAGGTGCGCACCGGCGACAGTTTCGAACTCACGCTGCCCGAGCCGGAAGACCCGACGCCGCAGGGCGAGGACATCCCGCTCGATATCCTCCATGAGGACGACGACGTCATCGTCATCTCCAAGCCTTCCGGTCTCGTCGTCCATCCCGGCGCCGGCAACTGGACGGGGACGCTGGTCAACGCGTTGATCCACCATTGCAGCGATACGCTTTCCGGCATCGGCGGCGTGCGCCGCCCCGGCATCGTCCACCGTCTCGACAAGGACACGACAGGCGTCATGGTCGTCGCCAAGAACGACATTGCCCATCGCCACCTGTCGCTGCAATTTGCCGACCATGGCCGCACCATGCCGCTGGAGCGGGCCTATCAGGCAATCGTCTGGGGCCGGCCCCGCACGCTGTCGGGCACGGTCGACGCGCCGCTTGGCCGCGCCACCGGCGACCGCACGCGCCGCGCCGTCAAACGTCCCGACAGTCAGGACGCCGACGAGGCGATCACGCACTACCAGGTGATCGAGCGCTTCCATGAGAAGCCGGACGCAACCGCGTTCGCCTCACTGGTCGAGTGCCGCCTGGAAACCGGCCGCACCCACCAGATCCGTGTCCACATGGCCCATATCGGCCATCCGCTGCTCGGCGACACGGTTTACGGCGCCGGCTTCAAGACCAAGGCCAATCTCCTGCCCGAAGAGATCCGCAAGGTCGTCAACGGTTTCGGCCGCCAGGCGCTGCATGCCTTCATGCTGCAGTTCGAGCATCCCCGCACCGGCGAAATCATGCATTTCGAGGTGCCGCTACCGGATGATATGGTCGAACTGGTCGAAGCGCTGCGGCGATAAAGCGGGCTCCCGAATGCCGCCTGCCCAACTCACACCTGCGTGAGCGGCACCTTGAACCGCCGTTTCGCCACACTTATCTGTATATTGACTTAGTGCGGGCTCGCAGTAGAGCCGCACGTCCCGGTTTGCCTTTTTTAACGCGAGGATGCGTTTCCATCGGGAACCGGAATTCACTTTAGGAGGGTGCACTATGGCCCGAAATACCTTGCCGTCCATTACCGCCGGTGAAGCCGGTCTCAATCGTTACCTCGACGAAATCCGCAAGTTCCCGATGCTGGAGCCGCAGCAGGAATACATGCTCGCCAAGCGTTATGCCGAGCATGGTGACCGCGATGCCGCCCACAAGCTCGTCACCAGCCATCTTCGCCTCGTCGCGAAGATCGCGATGGGTTATCGCGGCTACGGCCTGCCGATCGGCGAAGTCGTCTCCGAAGGCAATGTCGGCCTGATGCAGGCCGTCAAGAAATTCGATGCCGAGCGCGGCTTCCGCCTCGCCACCTACGCCATGTGGTGGATCAAGGCTTCGATCCAGGAATATATCCTGCGTTCGTGGTCGCTGGTGAAGATGGGCACCACCGCCAACCAGAAGCGCCTGTTCTTCAACCTGCGCCGGCTGAAAGGCCGCATCCAGGCAATCGATGACGGCGACCTGAAGCCGGAGCACGTCTCGGAGATCGCCACCAAGTTGAACGTCTCGGAGGAGGAGGTCATTTCGATGAACCGCCGCCTCTCCGGCGACGCCTCGCTGAACGCGCCGATCAAGGCAGCCGAAGGTGATGGCGGCCAATGGCAGGATTGGCTGGTGGATGACCATGACAGCCAGGAAGACGTGCTGATCGAACAGGATGAGCTCGACACCCGGCGGCGCATGCTGGCGAAAGCGATGAGCGTGCTGAACGAGCGCGAACGCCGCATCTTCGAGGCTCGCCGTCTCGCCGAGGATCCAGTGACCCTGGAAGACCTTTCGACCGAATTCGACATCAGTCGCGAGCGCGTCCGCCAGATTGAGGTCCGCGCCTTCGAAAAGGTGCAGGACGCCGTCCGCAAGGAAGCCCTGGAACGCGCCAAGGCCGTCCGGGTCGTCGAAGCCACGGCATAAACCTGTCGCGTGATATAATTGAAGAAGGCGGGTCCTTGCGGCCCGCCTTTTCTTTTTCATTCATCTTTCTCCGCAGCCTCGGCACCACACCAAGATCGGGAAACCGTCACTGGCTCGTCGACACATCTCCGAGCGCAGTCCATTCTTTGATCGCGGTATTAAAGGCGTCCGTTCCCGTACCGCCCTTTTCCATCGTCAGCAGCGCGCGGCGGCCGTTGCGGTAGGTGATCGGAATATCGATCCAGTTGCGGGTCGACATCAGGTCGAGATTGGCCTTGCGCGCATCAGGATAATCGTTGAGCGCGATCATGTGGAAATCGTCGGTGATCTTGGCCGGAACCGCAATCAGCGCGTCACCGCGGTCCTGCTCCGTGCGCTTCATCGAGATGCGCTGGACGCTGTCAATGCTGCCGCCTTCGAAATTCGGCGGCACTGAGAAGACGATCTCGACGAGATGGCTTGCCGGCAGCGAGGGATCGGAATTGCGCTTGAAGGTCACGAGAGCCGAGAGATTGCGCTCAGGAACCGTGACATTGCCCTGCACCGTCGCCTCCTGCCGGCCATCTTGGCCGGCCTCGTGCTGCACGCTCCAGACGACCGATCCCTCGATCGCTGTCGGCGAGCTCTGGCCGATGCGCTCCTCATAGAGGAACATCTTTTGCGACGAACCGACGGGCGCGGTCTGCGGCGGCGATGCCACCGGGCCGTTCGGCGTCCGCGCGTCGGCGGGTGCCGCATCGCCTTGCGCGCTGGCAGGCGGCGTATCGGCTGCCGCGACATTCTGTTCGGCGACCGATTTTCCTTCCGCAGTCGGCGTTCCCGGCACCGTCGCCGGTCCGCTGTCGACCTCGGTTCCATCGGTCAGCAGTCGCTGGGTGAATTTCGAATTGGCCGCAGCGCCGTCATTGTTCATTGACGCTACTTGCGGGTTCGGGTTCGGGTTCGAATTCGGCTGCGCCGGCGCCGCTGGAGTATTCTGCGCTCCTGGTGTGGTTGGCTGGGCTGGCGTCACCGCGCTCGGCTGGGCAGGCGTCGTCGTCGAGCCGTCCGGTGCGGTTGCCGCCTCGTTCCTGGTCGCCTGCGACGGCGCCGAACTGACGAGCCCGTCGACCATCGCCACCAGCGCCTCTCTGTTCGTCCAGCCGGCATAGGCGCCGCCACCGATCAGGATGAGTGCGAAGATGAGCGTGATCACGGTGCCGATGCCGAAGCGGCGGCGCTTCGGCTCCATACGGAAGCTCTTGCCCTGCAGCTTGGAAGCGACAATCTGATCGATATCCATCGACGGATTGGCGTCATCGTCATCAGCGGCGACAGAGCCGCGGCGGTCGTAGCCGCGCAGCGCCTTCGCCTCTCGCCAGTCCTCGCTCGGCGCGCCGCTAGCAGGCGCCGGCTTGCCGTTGTGCACTTCCGCGAAGATATCGACATCGTCGAAATGAGAGGCAACCGGCGTCTTCTTATTATTGCCGGCCTCGATCGGCGGCAGATCGTCGAAGGCGGCCGTCTCCCAGGAAAAACTTTCCTTGGCGGCCGGCATGACGGCGGCGGGTGCCACTTTTTCGAGGCTCGATATCACCTCCTCGAAGGCGCGCGCCGAGGCATCGGCGGTAATCGGCGCCGGCGCCGTCTCCGAATATTGCCGGAGTTCCTCTTCCGCCCATTCGGTCTCCGCATCCTTGGGCGCCGGAGCCGGCGTTTCGGCAACGGGCTCGGTCCAGACGGGGTCGAAATGCGCCGCAGCTTCGGCCTGCAACGGCTCCTCGCGGCTGTGCTCGACGAACTCCTGCGGACGATCGAAATCGGCGACCGGCTCCACCAGGCGGTTGGATGCATGGTCTATGCCGCGGGTGATCGGCGGCAACGGCTCGACGGGCTCATAAGCTTCCTCGGCCTCCGGCTCCTCGCTTCCCACCGCCGCAGGTTCGTCCGCGATCTCGTCGGCTTCCAGGAGATGCTGCTCGTCGGCACGGTCTTCGTCGGCTTGCTCGTCGCGATGCTCGGAGGCTGGCGCTTCCCAGCCGTCATGTTCAGCCGGCACGTCTTCGGCAGCGACGTCGCGCGCCTCGCTGGCATGCCATTCCTCGGCCGGCGCTTCCTCCTCCTGAGAGGGATGCCAGTAGGTCTCGGCCGGACCGGATGTTTCAAGGGAAACCGGTGTCTCGGCGGAAACAGGGGTTTCCGCGGGAACGGATGCTTCAGGGGAAACGAGTGTTTCCTGGGAAAGAGGCTCCTCGGAGCCGACCTCTTCCTCAGCCTCCTCCGGCGCGGCGGCTTCCACGTGATCGGGCTCGTCGGCGACCTCGGCCGCCTGCGGTTCCGCATAGGCTTCGTATGCCGGTTCCTCGACAGCCGTCTCCGGCGCCGGCGCCGGTTCGCTTTCGTCGGGAACCGCTTGTTCTTCGAAGGATTCCGCCGCGGCGACGGCCACAACCGACTCATCGAGCGGCATCGCCTCGGAATGTTCGCCTTCCACTTCGCGGATGGCAGCCTCGAGCTTTTCGAGCTGGCGTTGCAGCATGGCTTCCGGCGGACGCGGCTTCATGTTCTCGAGCTGCCGCTGCACTGCGCCGCGGGCACGTTCGTAGACTTTCACCCGCATCTCGGGGGTATTTTCAGCCAGGCCGTCAACGGCCCGCCGAATGACTGCAATAAAATCCGCCATCAGTACTTTCTCAAGAAGTCCGGTACCCTACCGAACCATCCTCCACAGTGACCCGTGAGCTTAATCCTCAAACGGATCGGTCACAAGTATCGTATCATCCCGCTCCGGGCTGGTGGACAGGAGCGCGACAGGCGCCCCGATCAGCTCTTCGACCTGGCGAACATATTTGATCGCCTGTGCCGGCAGATCCGCCCAACTGCGGGCGCCGACGGTCGATTCCTTCCATCCCTCCAGCGTGATGTAGATCGGTTCGACCCTAGCTTGCGCTCCCTGGCTTGCGGGAAGATGATCAATCTGTTCGCCGTCGAGCATGTAGCCGACGCAGATCTTCAATTCCTCGAGACCGTCGAGCACGTCGAGCTTGGTGAGCGCGATGCCCGTGATGCCATTGGTGGCAATCGATTGGCGCACGAGTGCGGCGTCGAACCAGCCGCAACGCCGCTTGCGTCCGGTCACCACGCCGAACTCATGACCTTTTTCGCCAAGGAACTCACCGATCGCGTCCTTCAGCTCGGTCGGGAACGGGCCTTCGCCGACGCGCGTCGTATAGGCCTTGGTGATGCCGAGGATATAACCGAGCGAGCCGGGTCCCATGCCGGAACCAGCTGCCGCCTGACCGGCCACCGTGTTCGACGAGGTCACGAAGGGATAGGTGCCGTGATCGATATCGAGCAGAGTGCCTTGCGCGCCTTCGAACAGGATGCGGGAGCCCTTGCGACGCTCCTTGTCGAGGAAGAGCCAGACCGTATCACGGAAGGGCAGCACCCGATCGGCGACCGAGGTCAGTTCGTCCATGATCGCCTGGTGGCTGACTTCGGCAACGCCGAGGCCGCGGCGAAGCGCATTGTGATGCGTCAGAATACGGTCGACCTTGCCGGAAAGACTATCGAGATCGGCAAGATCCATGACGCGGATGGCGCGGCGGCCGACCTTGTCTTCATAGGCCGGACCGATGCCGCGGCGCGTCGTGCCAATCTTGGTGCCGCTGTTCGACGCAGCATCCTCGCGCATCGCGTCGAGCTCGCGGTGCAGCGACAGGATGAGCGTCGCATTGTCTGCAATGCGCAGATTGTCAGGCGTAACCGTCACGCCCTGCGCCTCCAGCCGGCCGATCTCGGCGATCAGCGCATGCGGATCGACGACGACGCCGTTGCCGATGACGGCCATCTTGCCCGGGCGCACGACGCCGGACGGCAGCAGCGAGAGCTTATAGCTCGTGCCGTCGATGACGAGCGTATGGCCGGCATTGTGTCCGCCCTGATAGCGCACAACGATATCCGCACGCTCCGAAAGCCAGTCGACAATCTTGCCCTTGCCTTCGTCACCCCATTGCGAACCGACCACGACTACGTTCGTCATCCAACTCTTCCTGTTACCGGCGCGGAACCGCGCACCTGCTCAAACCCGCGCATCTATAATGCTTTGTTTTTTGGAAAGCGACCCTGTTGTCACAGCAGATTGGGCTTTTTACGTGACAAATCAGCAGCCGACAGGCTATTTCCCGTCACAAAACGCCGCTCGGCGATCGCGGAAAGACGGGAAGAACGCTATTGCAAGCCACGGCCTATATCTGTCTCGTTATCGCCACCCTCTGCTGGGGCGGCAACTCCGTCGCCGGCAAACTCGCGCTCGGGCATATCAGCCCGATGATGCTGACCTTCCTGCGCTGGTTCCTTGCCGTCGCAATGATCGCCGTAATTTCAGTACCGCAGCTGCGGAAGGACTGGCCGGTGGTCAGGAAGAACCTGCCGTTGCTCCTCTTCTACGGCGTCATCGGCTACACCCTTTTCAACGCCATGCTTTATTCGGCCGTGCAATATACGACGGCGATCAACGTCGCCATCGAACAGGCCGGCATTCCGATGCTGATCTTCCTGTTGAATTTCATGTTCTTCCGTACCGGCATCTCGCTGGCGCAATGTCTGGGCTTCGGCATGACGCTGATCGGCGTCGCCCTGACCGCCGCTCATGGCGACCTCGCAACGCTGCTGCAACTCAGCCTCAACCGTGGCGACGGGCTGATGCTGATCGCCATTGCCGCCTATTCGGTCTACACGATCTTCCTGCGCTGGAAGCCGCCGCTCGACTGGCGCACGCTGATGGCGGTTCCGGCGCTCGGCGCCATGCTGACCTCGCTGCCGCTGCTCCTCTGGGAAGCCGGCCGGGGTGCCGCGCGGTGGCCGGACCAGGCCGGCTGGGTCATCACTCTCTACACGGCGATCTTCCCCTCGCTGGTGGCGCAAATCCTCTATATCAAGGGCGTCGTGGCAATCGGCGCCAACCGCGCCGGCCTCTTCATCAATCTCGTGCCGGTGTTCGGAACGCTGCTTTCCGTCGCCCTGATCGGCGAGAGACTGCAGTCCTTCCATGTGATCGCACTGGTGCTGACCTTGGGCGGCATCGCGATCGCCGAAAAGGGCCGTCCGAAAGCTTCGTCGCCGACCGTGACCGCCTCACCCGTGGATTAAAAACCTTTCCTGATCAGGAAAGGCTTTAACCAAGCTCCAGCGTCGTCACGCCGAAGACGTGCTTCAGCGGGATGGCCGGCGCCGGTCCGCGATACATGCGTGTCGACTCGAATACCGGTTGAAGGCCGATGCCTTCGGCAAGCGCGACCGCCTCGTGGTTCTCTCGGGGAATGTCGATGAAGACCGCGGCTCCCTTCGCCTCGGGTATCAATTCGGCAAGCAGCGCCGCGGCGCTGTCGGCATCGTTGGCAAAGAGCGGGCCGATCTTGTAGCCCTCGTAGCAGCGGCGGATGGTGCCGTAACCGCGGATCTTGTGGCTCTTGCGCACCACCGCCGAACGACGACCCTTGCGGGCGGTGCACCAGGCAGCGAGAAAGGCATCCCGCGGCTGCGGAAAGATCGCCGAATCATATCGCTGCAAGCCTTCGAGGCGTGAATCCAGCACCGGCTGCGCGACAAGCGTCGAGACTGGCAAGGAAGTAGCGACACCGCCGTAACGAACGGTGGAATAGGCGGGTTCGAAGCCGGCCTTGCGGTAGTTGTCCTGCTGCGCGGCGACGCCATCGAGACCGATCGTTCGGTCTCCCGCGCTGGCGATACCCGCCGCCCAGATCGCCTTGCCGTAACCCTTGCCGCGAAAATCGGGATGGACGATGTAGAGGCCCAGGAAGGCGAAAGTATCGCCATATTTGACGACCGAGATCGAGCCGACGGGGACTTCACCGATGGAGCCGACGAAAAATCCCGACGGATCGGCCTCGTTGAATGCAAGCGAATCGTCGAGGCCGGGGTTCCAGCCTTCCTGACGCGCCCATTCGAGCACGAGTTCCAGTTCGCCGGGCCGCATCGAACGAACGGCAAATTCCGAATTCATGCAACTTTCCCAGATTGAATGTCCCGCAAGTCCATCCCGGCAACGGCAAAGCAATTGTCAGGCCCCAGCCCCCGATTGCACTGCGAATGATGGAGAGCCGCGCTCATGGACTTGACGACGCGTATAATCATTTTTCGATGCAATACAGAAAGCTTCGTTTCCGCATTACCATGAAACAATGCCGTTGCAAGCTCAAGAAAATTACTTGCGCCTCAATTATCTTCCAGCCGATGCAAATAAAAAGCCGCGCCGAAAAGATACCGCCTGCCAATTTGAAGGACGAGAGAAGCATTCGTCCGAAATCACCTCCGCGACGCGGTAAAAAACCGGGAGCGACGACCGTCGCCCGCGGAAGGATCACCGGCCGTTCAGTTGCCGATCGCAGTCTTCTGCTTTTCGATTCGGCTCGTCGACGATGAGAAAAGACGCTCTGTCTCGGCCGCCGGTGCGGGATAACCGAACGCATAACCCTGCAGGCCGTCGCAGCCGAGTTGCGCCAGCACGACGGCATGCGCCTCGGTCTCGATGCCCTCGGCGATCACCTCGACATCGAGTGCCTTGGCGATTTCCACGATAGAACCCACCACGCGCCGCTGCTCGGCGGAGCTGACGACCTCGGTGACGAGCTGCCGGTCGATCTTCAGCCGCTTCGGCCGCAGCTTGACGAGACCGATGAGCGAGGCATGGCCCGATCCGAAGTCGTCGATCTCGATGTCGATGCCCATCTGTTTGATATCGCCGATATGAGCGAGCAGTTTTTCGTCGCTGTCGTCGAGGAAAATCGTCTCAACCAGTTCGAAGACGATCACGCCGGGCGGGATATCGAGTTTCCTCAGCTTGTCGAGTAGCGCCGGATCGGCAAGGCGCGACGCAGAGATATTGACGGCGATGCGCGGAACCGCAAGGCCGCGCAACAGCCAGAACAGCCGGTCTTTGAGAACGCTTTTGAGGATCGCCGCGTCGATCTCCGCCGCAAGTCCGTGCTCGTCGGCGATCTTCAGGAATATGCCGGGGGCGAGCACGCCCTTTTCGGGATGTTTCCAGCGCGCCAGCGCCTCGAAGCCGATGACCTCCCGCGTCCGGGCGTCGAGCTGCACCTGATAATAGGGAAGGATCTCGCCGCGCTCCAGCCCGAGCTTCAGCTCTTCAGCGAGGCGACGCTTGGAGCGCAGATCCTCCTGCAATTGCCATGTGAAGAATTCGACGCGGTTGCGCCCGAGCTTCTTGGCCTGGTAGAGTGCCAGGTCGGATTCGGCAAGCAGGTTGCGCGCCCGCCGATCGCCGCTCCAGGAAACGCCGATCGAGGCGCCGGATTGCAGCATCTCCTGGCCGAAGCGGATCTTCTTCCGCAGCCGGCGCTGGACGTCTTCGGTGATTAGCTTCAGCTCGGTGAGATCGGTGAAATTGACCAGCACGATGACGAATTCATCGCCGCCGACACGGGCGACCATGCCATTCGCAGGAATGGCAGCGGTGATGCGAAGAGCCGCGGCCCTGAGCACGACGTCGCCTGCCGCATGACCGTGGCTGTCGTTGATCTGCTTGAACTGGTCGAGGTCGAGATGCAGGACCGCAAGCGTGGCGATGCTTTTGTCGGCCGGCAGCTCCGCCAGCCGCTTGTCGAGAAGACGCCGGTTCGGCAAGCCGGTAAGATAGTCGTGATCGGCGACATGCTCGATGCGCGCATTGCTTTCCTCGAGCGCCAGCGCCCTTGCCTCGGCCACCACCTTCTGCCGCGCGAGTTCCGCGTTGAGCAGGACGTCGGCCGTCACATCCCATTCGGCGCCGATGAAGGAGGGAAGACCTTCCGCATCGACATAGAAATGCGCGCGCGAACGCAGGTGGCGGGTTTCGCCGCTCGGCAGCACGATCCGGAATTGTGAGTTATAGGCGCCGCGCGTCGCGATCGCCTGCTCGAAGTCGCGTTCGGCCCGCTCGCGATCATCGGGATGGATGGCATTCGACCAAAGCGATGCCGTCACCAGCCGGCAGGTCTCGCCGGTCTCGTAGAGACGATGCATCTGCGCATCCCACAAGATCCCGTCCTGCTCGATGCTGTGCTCCCAGACACCGATCCGGGATGCATCTAGAGCGAGTTCGAGCCGACGCAGAAGATCCTGAAACTCGTGTTCGGATCGTGTGGCTTTTTTCTCTGGCAACGCGGTCCCAGCCTTAGAAGCTTGCATAACGGCAATATGGTCTCAAGCCGGCATTAATGAAGCCTTGTCCTGATGACCGAACGAGTGACTAGGTGAACTGTTCGTTACGACTATCCCCTTTTGGATCAAAGGACTTGCAGTCTGTGGCACCATCACGATCAGTGGTTGTGCCGCGGCGGGTTTTTTGCGATCTGGCGGAACTCCGCCGCTCCCTCTAGCACCGCGCCGTCCGACAATTGCGTAACCGAGCGGCGGTAGATCTGCTGCCATGGCGTCGCATCCGCCGGCACTGGCGGGATGCCATCGCCCCTGCGCCGTTCGATCTCAGCGTCATCGACCAGCATGTCGCAGCGCCCGTGGTTGAAGTCGATGCGGATGATATCCCCGCTACGAAGCCAGGCGAGGCCGCCGCCAGCGGCGCTTTCCGGCGAGGCGTTGAGGATCGAGGGACTGTCCGCCGTGCCCGATTGGCGGCCGTCGCCGATCGTCGGCAGGCTGCGGATGCCGCGCTTCAGGAGATGATCCGGCGGCTGCATGTTGACGACCTCAGCCGAACCCGGCCAGCCGATCGGCCCGGCGCCGCGAATGACGAGGATGGTATTTTCGTCGATGTTGAGTTCGGGATCGTTGATGCGCTTGTGATAGTCCTCGGAACCGTCGAAGACCACCGCCTTGCCCTCGAAGACGCCTTCGCGCCCAGGTTCCTCAAGATAGCGCCGGCGGAAATCCTCCGAGACCACGCTCATCTTCATGATCGCAAAATCGAAGAGATTGCCCTTCAGAACGAGGAAGCCCGCCCGCTCCTTCAGTGGCTCAGCGAACGGCGTGATGACCTCGCGGTCGCGCGCTTCCTTACCCTCCAGGTTCTCGGCCATCGTCCTGCCTGTCACCGTGCGACAGTTGCCATCGAGCTTTCCGGCCTGCAGCAGTTCCCACATGATCGCCGGCGTGCCGCCGGCGCGATGAAAGCGCTCGCCGAGATAGGCGCCCGCCGGCTGGACATTGGCCAGCAGCGGAATATCGAAGCCATGCACCTGCCAATCGTCGGGATAGAGTTCGACGCCGGCGTGCTTCGCCATCGCGGCCAGATGCGGCTGCGCGTTGGTCGAGCCGCCGATCGCCGAATTGGTGCGGATCGCATTCAGGAAAGCCTCGCGCGTCAGGATATCCGACGGCTTCAGATCCTCGAACACGATTTCGACGGCGCGCCGCCCGGTGCGGTAGGCCATCTGGCCACGCTCGCGGTAAGCGGCCGGAATGGCGCCACAGCCGGTCAGCGAAAGGCCGAGCGCCTCGGCCAGCGCATTCATCGTCGAAGCGGTGCCCATCGTATTGCAGTGGCCGACGGAAGGCGCAGAATCGAGCGCCGCCTGCAGGAACTCCTCCCGATCGATCTCGCCTGCCGCATATTTCCGCCGCATCCGCCAGATCACCGTGCCGGAGCCCGCCAGTTCCCCCTCGTGCCAACCGTCGAGCATCGGGCCGCCGGAGAGCACGATCGCCGGGATATCGACCGTCGAAGCCGCCATGATCGCCGACGGCGTGGTCTTGTCGCAGCCGGTGGTCAGCACGACGCCGTCGAGTGGATAGCCGTAGAGGATTTCGACGAGGCCGAGATAGGCGAGATTGCGGTCGAGCCCGGCTGTCGGGCGCTTGCAATTCTCGAAGATCGGATGTGTCGGAAACTCGATCGGAATGCCGCCGGCATCGCGAATGCCGTCGCGCACACGCTTGGCAAGCTCGACATGCACCCTGTTGCAGGGCGTAAGATCACTGCCGCTCTGGGCAATCCCGATAATCGGCTTGCCGGAGCGCAGCTCTTCCGGCGTGATGCCGTAATTCATGAAGCGCTCGAGATAGAGCGCTGCCATGTCGATATGATCGGGATTGTCGAACCAGTCCTGCGAACGTAGGCGCCGCTTCGGCGAATGGCTGTCCGTCACTTCTTTCCTCCCGGCCGGGCATTTTTCTCTTCGAGATGGAGGAGCAGGCCGCTGTGATCCTTTTCACCATTGCCATTGGCGACGAATTCGCTGAATTCGGCATGTACCGCCGCAGTCAGCGGCAGCGTCAACGACAGGGTCTTGGCCGTCTCGATGGCCGCGTTCAGATCCTTGAGCTGGTTGCTGGACGAACCGCCTGGTGTAAACTGCCGCTCGACCATGCGCTTGCCGTGCAGTTCGAGGATACGGCTCTCGGCAAAGCCGCCGCGAATGGCGTCCCGGAAGGCCGCCTGCGAGCCGCCGCCCGCTTCGATCAGCATCATCGCTTCGGCGACGGCGCCGATCGTCACCGCGACGATCTGCTGGTTGGCAAGCTTGGCAAGCTGGCCCGCCCCGCTTGGGCCGACGCGGGTCACCCGCCCCATCGGCGCAAAGACATCTGCAAGCCCGTCGACCACCTCCTTGTCGCCGCCCGCCATGATTGCGAGCGTACCCGCTTCCGCCCCGACGACACCGCCTGATACCGGCGCATCGACATGATGGATGCCGCGGTCGGCAAGCCTCGCTGAATGGTCGCGGGCGAAATGCGGGGCAATCGAACTCATGTCGATGACGGTTGTGCCAGGCGCCATCGCATCGGCCGCCCCGCGGTCGAACAACACGTCCTTCACCGCCTCGGCGTTGGTCAGCATCGTGATGACGACGTCGGCGCCCGAAACGGCATCATCAGGTGTTTTCGCGCAGATCGCGCCGTCTCCCGCAAGCGGCTCGGCCTTGCCGGGATCGCGATTCCAGACGGTGACGGCAAAGCCCGCGCCAAGCAGCCGGCGAGCCATCGGCGCGCCCATCAGGCCGGTGCCGAGAAAGGCGATCCGCCTGCCGTCATGACCTTTTCTCGAACTCGTCATTCAGTCCTCCCAACTGTTGTCCGTCTTTGATAGTCCCCTCGCCCATCGTTGCAAACCGTTTTGACGGACGTAACGCATTTTTGTCATATCCCCTGAAAACGATACGGGCGAGAACCGAAGTTCCCGCCCGATTTACTCGACAAAGGAAGGTTGAATTCCGTTTATTCCGCCGCGAGCCGGATGACCTCCGCCTCTTCTTCCTTGTGTTCGTCCGCCTTGTGCTGGATGAGCGGACGGTTGCCCGTCAACCGCCGCAGCAGCACATAGAACACCGGCGTCATGAAGATGCCGAAGAAGGTTACGCCGATCATGCCCGAGAAGACCGCGACACCCATGGCCGCGCGCATTTCCGCGCCGGCGCCTGTAGAGACGACGAGCGGCACGACACCCATGATGAAGGCCAGCGAGGTCATGAGGATCGGGCGAAGGCGAAGGCGGCTGGCCTCGATCGCTGCCTCCCGCGGTGTCCTTCCCTCGAACTCCAGTTCGCGGGCGAATTCCACGATCAGGATCGCATTCTTCGCCGATAGACCGACAAGCACAACAAGACCGATCTGGGTGAAGATGTTGTTGTCCCCACCGGTGAGCCAGACGCCGGTCAGCGCGGCCAGCACGCCCATCGGCACGATCATGATGATCGCAAGCGGCAGCGTCAGGCTTTCATACTGGGCGGCCAGCACCAGGAAGACGAGCAACAGTGCCAAGGGGAAGACGACGATGCTCGAATTGCCAGCGAGAATCTGCTGATAGGTCAGATCCGTCCATTCGAAGTCGATGCCCGCAGGCAGGGTCTCGTGAAGGATCTTCTCGATTGCCGCCTGCGCCTGACCCGACGAGAAGCCCGGTGCCGGACCGCCGTTGATATCGGCGGCAAGGAAGCCGTTGTAGCGGTTCGCGCGTTCCGGACCGGTGCTCGGCTCCACCTTCAAGAGGGCCGAAAGCGGGATCATCTCACCCGATGCCGACCGGACCTTCAACTGGCCGATATCTTCCGGCTGGGCGCGGAATTTCGCATCGGCTTGCACACGGACGCTGTAGGTGCGGCCGAAGGCGTTGAAGTCGTTCACATAGAGCGAACCGAGATAGATCTGCAGCGTCTGGAAGACGTCGGTGACGGAAACCCCGAGCTGCTCGGCCTTGGCACGGTCGAGATCGGCATAGAGCTGCGGCACGTTGATCTGGAAGCTGGAGAACAGCCCGGCGAGCTCAGGCGCCTGGTAGGCTTTTGCAAGCACGGCCTTGGTCGCCTCGTCGAGCGCCTGATTGCCGAGGCCGGCACGATCCTCGATCTGCAGCTTGAAACCGCCCGTCGTGCCGAGACCATTGACCGGCGGCGGCGGGAACATGGCGATGAAGGCATCCTGGATGACGCCGAACTTCTGGTTCAGCGCCATGGCGATTGCGCCGCCCGAGAGATCAGGCGTCTTGCGCTCTTCGAAATCCTTCAGCGTCACAAAGACGATGCCGGCATTCGAGGAGTTGGTGAAGCCGTTGATCGACAGGCCCGGGAAGGCAATCGCATTGGCAACGCCCGGCTGCGCCAGCGCGATGTCGGTCATGCGCTTGATGACGTCTTCCGTGCGGTCGAGGCTTGCGGCATCCGGCAGTTGGGCAAAGCCGATCAGATACTGCTTGTCCTGCGACGGCACGAAGCCACCGGGGACCGTGCTGAACAGGCTGTAGGTCGCACCGACCAGCGCCAGATAGATCACCATGACGATGCTCTTGCGCGACAACAGCCCGCCAACGCCCTTGCCGTAGGCATTCGAGCCCGCGCCGAAGACACGGTTGAAGCCGCGGAAGAACCAGCCGAAGATGGCGTCCATGAACCGCGTCAGCCAGTCCTTCGGCTGATCATGGCTCTTCAGGAGAAGAGCTGCCAGCGCCGGAGACAGCGTGAGCGAGTTGAAGGCCGAGATGACGGTCGAAATCGCGATCGTCAGCGCGAACTGGCGGTAGAACTGACCCGACAGGCCGGAGATGAAGGCAAGCGGCACGAAGACCGCGACGAGCACCAGCGCGATCGCGACGATCGGACCGGAGACTTCCCTCATCGCCTTGTAGGTGGCAGCCCGCGGCGACAGGCCTTCCTCGATATTGCGCTCGACGTTTTCGACCACCACGATCGCGTCGTCGACGACAATACCGATCGCAAGCACCAGTCCGAACAGACTGAGCGCGTTGATCGAGAAGCCGAAGACATACATGACAGCGAAAGTGCCGATGATCGAGACGGGAACGGCGATCAGCGGGATGATCGAGGCGCGCCACGTCTGCAGGAACAGGATGACGACGAGGACGACGAGCGCGATGGCTTCGAGCAGCGTGTCGATGACTTTCTCGATCGAGGCCCGCACGAATTTCGTCGTATCGTAGACGATCTCGTATTTGACGCCCTCAGGCATGGCGAGCTGCAGCTGATCCATGGTCGCGTTCACATTGTCCGCGATCTCGATCGCGTTCGAACCCGGCGCCTGAAGCACGGCGACGGCGACGGCCGGCTTGCCGTCGAGCAGCGAACGCAGCGTGTAGTCAGCAGCACCGAGCTCGATGCGGGCGACATCGCGAAGGCGGGTGATCTCGCCATTGGCGCCCGTCTTGACGATGATGTTGCCGAACTCCTCGGGCGTGCGCAGGCGGCCCTGGGCATTGACGTTGAGCTGCAGGTCCACACCGGGCTGGCTCGGCGATGCGCCGATGATACCGGCGGCGGCCTGGATGTTCTGGGAACTGATCGCGCTGCTGATGTCGCTGGCGGCAAGATTGTGCTCGGCCGCCTTCTGCGGGTCGATCCAGACACGCATGGAATAGTCGCCGGCGCCGAAAACCTGCACCTGACCGACGCCTGCGATGCGGGCGAGCCGATCCTTGACGTTCAAGGTCGCGTAATTGCGAAGATAGGTGATGTCGTGATTATTCCCGTCGGAGACGAGGTTGACGACCATGATGAAGTTGGGTGAGCTCTTGACTGTCGTGATGCCGAGCGAACGGACTTCCGCCGGCAGGCGCGGTTCGGCCTGTGAAACGCGGTTCTGCACGAGCTGCTGCGCCTTGTCGGGGTCGGTGCCGAGCTTGAAGGTAACGGTGACGTTGAGCACGCCGTCCGATGTCGCCTGGCTGGCCATATAGAGCATGCCTTCGACACCGTTGATCTGCTCTTCTAGCGGCGTCGCCACCGTTTCGGCGATAACGCTTGGGTTGGCGCCGGGATAGGTCGCGCGCACGACGATCGACGGCGGCACGACCTCGGGATATTCGGAAATCGGCAGCGCGCGCAGGCCGATCAGGCCGGCAACCAGGATGAGGACCGAAAGAACGCCGGCAAAGACCGGGCGGTCGACAAAGAATCTGGAGATGTTCATATCAAAGCCCTCTCCGGGGTGAACATGGATGCAAAGTCCCTCTTCGGCGGTTTGGGAGCCGCCGGCGGGTCGTATCATTTCGAGTATTGGCCCTCCCCCTCAGGGGAAGGCGAAAGTCTTTACTGCGCGGTCGCGACCTTCTCTTCCATCTGAGGCGCGACGACTGCGCCTGGACGGATGCGCTGCAGACCGTTGACGACGATCTTCTCGCCGACGTTCAGGCCGCTATCGACCACCCGCTGACCGTCAGCCACGGTGCCGAGCTGGACCTGCCGATAGGCGACCTTGTTCTCGCCATCGACGACGAAGACGAACTTCTTGTCCTGGTCCGTGCCGACGGCGCGGTCACTGATGACGATCTTGTTCTCTGCCTTCGGCTGGCCCATGCGCACCCGCACGAACTGGCCGGGGATGAGACGCCCGCCCGGATTATCGAACACGGCGCGAACGCCGATCGTGCCGCTTGATGCATCGACCTCGTTGTCGATCAGTTGCAGCTTGCCCTTGATCGGCGTGCCGCTGTCGGTCAGCGTGCCGACCTCGACAGGGATCTGCTCGACGGGAGGCAGGGCGCTGTCCGTCTGCGGAAGCTGGGCGAGCGCCCGCGTCACCATCTCTTCGCTGGCATTGAAGCTCGCATAGATCGGATCGACCGAAACGAGCGTCGTCAGCGCCGGCGAGGTCGAACCGGCCGCCACGAGGTTACCGGCGGTCACCTCGATCTTGCCGATGCGGCCGGAAACCGGAGCCCGCACCTGCGTATAATCGAGATCGAGTTGGGCCGACTGCAGTGCAGCTTGCGCCGAACGCAGCCCCGCCTGAGCCTCGGCCAAAGAACTCTGGCGCTGATCGAGATCGCTCTGGGAGATGGTGCGGTTGTCGGAAAGCCTGCGGCCGCGATCGAGTTCGGTCTGCGCCAGGCTGACCTTGGCCTCGGCCGAAGCGACCTGGCCCTGCGCCTGCGCCACGCTCGCCTGGTAGGGAGCCGGGTCGATGGTGAAGAGCAGGTCGCCCTGCTTGACCAGCGCCCCTTCGCGGAACGCCACCGAAAGGATGGCGCCGGCGACACGGGAACGCACCTGCACCCGGTCGACCGCTTCGAGACGGCCGGAGAAACTTTCCCAGGCCGTCACGTCGCGCGCCGCGACGACGGCAACCGTCACCGGCACAGCGGGAGCCTGCGCGGGGGCGGAAGCAGCCGTGGCGGTCGTGCTCATCGGCAATTCGAAAAATAATGCAGCGCCGGAAATGGACGCAACAAGGCCTATGCCGGCGCCCACCAGGGCCCAGCGCTTCTTTCTGGACGTCATCGGTACTCTCCTTACGGCTCAAGGCCGCCGAAATATCAGGTCTTCTTCAATGCAATTGCGGTTGAACGCTTACGTCCCGAAGGAAGCTTCCGAAATGGCGGCTGACGTTTTCCTGCCAGTCGGGCGCTCCGTCGGATTTCCCACCATAAATCGAGGGCCAGCCCGTCCCGGCGGGAAGGACATGCTGGCGCACACCGACGCCGGCCTGTTTCAGGCGGGCACCGTAACCAATTGTCTCGTCGTGCAGAGGATCGTCCTCGGCGGTGAATATCAACGCCGGCGCGACGCCCGAAATACGAGAACAGAGGCAAGGCGCCGCATAAGGGTGGCAACCGCCGCCGCTCAGATAGTGGCTCCAGCCCTCCGTCCAGCGTTGGCGCATGCCGATGGCTTCGGCCTTGCGGATCGAGGACGTGCCCATGAAGGGATCGAGCAGCGGCGAAATCAGCACCTGGCCGTCGAGCGCGTCCGGCATCTGGTCGCGCGCCTTCAGCGCCACACCGGCGGCGACATTGCCGCCTGCTTCTTCGCCAGCGACGAAGAGCAACGACTTCCGGTCGCCGAGACCGGCGCGTTTGTTGGCGAGATAGGTGAAAACGGAGAAGGAGACTTCCAGCGCTTGCGGGAATAGGTTGCCGGACAGGCTGCTGTAGTCAGCAGCGACGACGATGGCGCCGGCCTTGGCGAGACTCATCGCCACCGGCCGGTCGACGTTCTTGTCGCTATCCAGAAACGCGCCGCCGTGCAGGTAAAGCACAATCGGCGGACCCTTGCCGTAATCGGCGCCCTGGTAGATGCGTGCGGAAACGGGGCCGATGGCCACCTTGTCCAGCATCATATCTTTCCATTCCACCGTCATGCTTCCGGTCTCTTTTGCGTCGGCCGCAAGCAGACAACGCCTGCCGCTTGCATTTTGTACAAAAAAGATATTGTTATTCCAACCAAGGAATAAGAAGCTATATCGCGATAACACTGTTCCAGATCTCGAACAATGGTGCAACGCAAACTGCGGATTTGAAACCGATGGATCAGCTCTCGGCAATGCGCGTCTTCATTCGCGTCGTGGAGACGGGCAATTTCACCCGCGCCGCCGACATGCTCGCCATGCCCAAGGCGACGGTAACCAATCTCATCCAGGGCCTGGAAGCGCATCTGCGCACCAAGCTTTTGAATCGGACCACGCGCCGGGTCATGGTGACCACGGACGGCGCGCTTTATTACGAACGTGCCGCCCAGATCATTTCGGAACTGGAGGAGCTTGATGGCAGCCTCTCCAATTCGCAGAGCTTGCCGAGTGGACGGCTGCGTGTCGAGATGGCCGGCGCTTTCGCCGATTGGATCGTCGTTCCGGCACTTTGCGATTTCTATCAGCGTTATCCCGATATCCGTATCGACCTCGGTGTCGGCGACCGCACGGTCGATTATCTTGCAGAAAATGTCGATTGCGCGCTGCGGGCCGGCACGCCGGCCGACCAGTCGCTGATTGCGCGGCGCGTCTCCGAAGTCGAGATGATCACCTGCGCTTCACCGGACTACATCCAGAAATTCGGCATGCCCGAGCGGCCGGAGGATCTGGAGGCGGATCATTACTCCGTCAACTATTTCCGCGCCCAGAACAACCGGACGCTGCCCTTCGAATTTCGCCGGCACAACGAGGTGATCGAGACCAGTCCGCGTTACATCGCCTCGGTCAACGATAGCCGCACCTATCTGACGGCTGCGCTGACGGGTCTCGGCATCGCGCAGGTGCCGATCTTCATGGCGCGCGAGCCGATGGCAAGGGGCGAGCTCGTCCGCGTGCTGCCGGATTGGCGTCGCGATCCGCTGCCGCTCTATGTCGTTTATCCGCCGAACCGCCACCTCAGCAACAAGGTCCGCGTCTTCGTCGACTGGCTGGTGAAGCTTCTGGTCGAGGCGAGACTGAACGACGTCTGAGCCTCGAAACAAATACGGCCCGGAAGGCAGGGGAACCTTCGACGGGCCGCAATGTACAACTTTGAACATCAATCCTGTCGCACCGTAGCAAGGGCGCGGCAGGCTCTGGAGGTTCGCAAAGAGAGCGGCAGGGAATTCCACTCTCTCGCGATAAAACAGATATACGCACTCCCCGCAGGATTGTAAGGAAAAAATCCTGCAATCGCGTTCACATAATTGCGATGAGGGCCTGGCTCCCGTGTTTCCGCGCGGGGCGGCGGGCCAGGTTTCAATTCCTGACAGCCGGCTTCAGCAGGTCCTCGAGGCCGATGCGGCGGAACAATTCCGCCCGAACACGGTCTGCAACGCCGTTGACGATCTCCGCACCGTCCTCGGACGGATCGATATGGACGCGGAACGGCCTCGTACCGAAGGGCTTGCCGACGACATCGACGATGGCGGCGGCTACCGCGCCGGCATCGGCGTCGGCCGGTTCAAGCGCTGCCAGGCCCTGCAGCGCCTGCTCCGGCACCCCCTTGTAGGGTCCTTCATTATATTCGGCGGCGCGGGCAGTATCATCCGGCGAGCCGGAATGGGCGAAATGGTTGGTGCCCTTGGTGAAGGCGCCAGGCACGATGATCGAGGTCTCGATGCCCCAGCGGGTAAGCTCGCTGGCATAGGAGATGGCAAGTGAATCCATCGCCGCCTTGGCGGCGAAATAGGGCGAGAGATAGGGAGGCGTGCCGCCACGGCTGCTCGACGACGATACCCAGACCACCAAGCCCCTGCCCTGCCTGCGGAGATACGGAAGTGCCGCGCGATTGACGCGCTGGGTGGAGAGCACGTTGATGTCGAAGAGTTCGGCGAACTGTTCCGGCGTGAAGGCTTCGGCCGGGCCGAAGGACATATGGCCGGCGTTGTGGATGATGACATCGAGGCGACCCGCATCGGCGACGATCCTGGCGATACCTGATACAACCGACGCGTCGGAGGCGACATCGAGTTCGACCGAGCGCAGATCGACATTGTTCCCCTTGGCGAATTCAGCCGCGTCGGCGACGGCGGGAGCGTTGCGGCTTTCCGTGGCGCGCATGCCGGCATAGACGGTGTGGCCGGCCTTGGCGAGCGCACGGGCGGTGAGAGCGCCGAAACCGCTGGAAGCGCCGGTTATGACGATGACTTGCTTGCTCATGATCGTATTCCGTCTAGGTTCGATTGGGGTTGGCTGAAGTGGAAGCTTGGGCGGGCGACGGCCGGAAGACCGCCACCGGTCTCTCGTCAGATCACGCCGCCATTGGCGCGCAGCGTCTGGCCGTTGATCCAGCCGCCATCAGGGCCGACGAGGAAGGCGACCGCAGCGGCGATGTCGTCGGGCGTGCCGAGACGCTCCAGCGGGTTCATCTTCGCCATCCGGGCAACGAGTTCGTCCGACTTGCCGTTGAGGAAGAGGTCAGTTGCAACGGGACCGGGCGCGATGGCGTTGACGGTAATGTTGCGGCCGCGCATCTCCTTGGCCATGATCGCCGTCAGTGTTTCCACGGCAGCCTTCGTAGCGGCGTAGACGCCATAGGTTTCGAGCTTCAGGCCGACGACCGATGTCGAGAAATTGATGACCCGGCCACGGTCGCGCAGACGCTTGGCGGCTTCCCTGAGCGTATTGAAGGTGCCCTTCAGGTTGACACTGATCTGGCGGTCGAAATTAACGTCGTCGGCCTCGGCAAGTGAAGACAGCATCATGATCCCGGCATTGTTGACGAGCACATCGACGCCGCCGAAGGCGGTTTCCGCAGCATCGAACATGCGGCGGACGGCTTCGGCATCGCCGACATCGGCCTTCGCCGTCAGTGCCTTGCCGCCCGCCTGCTCGATCTTCTCAGCCAATTCCTCGGCCGGAGCGGCATTGCCGGAATAATTGATGACAACGGTGAAACCGTCCTTGGCGAGGCGTCGGGCGACTGCCGCGCCAATGCCGCGGGAAGCACCGGTGACCAGTGCTACCTTGCCGTTTTCTTTGGAAGCCATTGTCCTTCTCCTTCATCCTGCGCCGCAGCGCGTTTTCGATGAGGAGAAGATGCGCCTTTTCCTTTTGCGGATAATCGGGCATTAGTCGGCATCACTATCCGGGAATGACGAACAAATAGATGGACAGATTTGACGCCATGCGCGTGTTTTGCCGCGTCGTGGAACGCCGCAGCTTCACGCTTGCGGCCGAAGATACCGGCCTGCCGCGCTCGACCGTCACCGATGCGGTGAAACAGCTCGAAGCCCGTCTCGGCGTGCGCCTGCTCCAGCGTACGACACGCCATGTCAGCCCGACGCTCGACGGCGAAGCCTATTACCAGCGCTGCCTGTCGATCCTCGCCGATATCGAAGAAGCCGAAGGCGCCTTTGCCGGCGCCAAGCCGAAGGGCATGCTGCGCGTTGACGTGCATGGCACACTCGCCCGCCACTTCGTGCTGCCGAGCCTGCCGTCCTTCCTGGAGACCTATCCTGACATTGAATTCTACATGAGCGAGGGCGATCGGCTGGTCGACCTCGTGCGCGAGGGCATTGACTGCGTGCTGCGCGTCGGCACGCCTCAGGACAGCGACATGGTCGCCCGGCGCGTCGCCATGCTTGATGAGGTGACACTCGCCTCCCCGGCCTATATCGCCCGTCACGGCAAGCCGGAGCATCCGGAACGGCTTGCCGGCCATCGCATGGTCGGCTTCCGCTCCAGCGGCACAGGCAGTCTGCTGCCGCTGGAATTTATCGTCGACGGCGCAGTAGCCAACATCGGCATTCCGGCGACTGTCGCCGTCAATGCCGCCGAAAGCTATATTTCAGCAGCCAGGCTGGGTCTCGGCATGATCCAGATCCCGCGCTATCACGCTGAAAAGGATCTGGCCGAAGGCACGCTGGTCCAAGTGCTGCCGGATTTTCCGCTGACGCAAACACCGGTGTCCCTGCTCTATCCCCGTAACCGCCAGCTTTCGCCGCGCGTGCGCGTCTTCATCGACTGGCTGGTGAAGGTCTTCGCTCGACAAAATTCTGAAAACGCGCTTCACTAAAATGCGCCTTGCTAATATGAGCGCCCTCGGAGAACGGCCATGGCACTCAACGATATCACCGTCTACCAAACGGAGGGCGGCTTCGTTGTCGAATTCGGCGGCGAAGGTGAAGACAGCATTGCCGTGACGCTTCGCAGCACGCCTGAACTAACGTCGGAAAACGCCGTCTTGCGGGCCAAGGCCCTGCTCGCAGCGGCGATCGAACCTGCCCATGGCGACAGCACCCGCGGCAAGGATCCCGCTTTGCTTGAGGAAGAGCTGGAGGAGGGTCTGGAAGATTCCTTCCCGGCGAGCGACCCGGTCTCGGTCACCTCATCGTCGATCCCGATGCGCGATCCGAACGCTGGCCGCTAGACGCGGCTTGGCAGATCGGCAAGGGGAATGCTATCGGCGTTCATCATGACGGATGCAACGACGAATGGCGCGATCGGCGCTGGCACGCTCACCGGCGAAAGCCTCAGGAAATTTTTCGAGCGCGATGCGATCACCGTCTCTCGCGACCTGCTAGGCTGCCATCTGACCGTGGATGGCGTCGGCGGACGCATCACCGAGACCGAAGCCTATTTCCCCGATGACGAGGCCTCGCACAGCTTCCGCGGCCCGACCAAGCGCAACGGCGCCATGTACGGCAAGCCGGGCAACGTCTATATCTACCGCATCTACGGCGTGTACTGGTGCCTGAATTTCGTCTGCCATCCGGGCTCGGCTGCACTCATCCGCGCCCTGGAGCCGGAAACGGGAATCCCTCGGATGATGGAGCGGCGCGGCACCGATATGCTCACGTCGCTCTGCAGCGGCCCCGGCAAGCTCTGCCAGGCGCTTGGCATCGATATCGCGATCAATGACAGGCTGCTTGATCGCGCGCCCTATGCCATCGCGCCGTCAGCACCTGTACCGATCGTCTCGGGAAAACGCATCGGCATCACGAAAAATGCCGAAGCACCATGGCGCTTCGGCATTCAGGGATCGCGTTTTCTCAGCAAGCCGTTTCGCTAGAGCATGATGACGAAAAGTGTAAGCGGTGTTCGGGCGACATCATGCTTCAACTATTTAATTTATAACAAAATTCCAGGAAAAGTGCGAAGCGGTTTTTCGTCCGGAATTGCGCGAATCTGGAGTTCATTCCATGACGGCGCTATGGTCGACGGCGGGTGCTGCCTTCGGCTTGCGCAGAAGCAGCACCAGCGGAATGACCGCAAGCGACATCAGCATCAGCAGTTTGAAATCGTCCATATAGGCGATGATCGTCGCTTGCAGCGTGATGATCTCGTTGAGCGAGGCGCGGCCGGCCGCCGTCACCGGGCTGAGCCCCTGCGCAGCCACGGCATTGAAGGCGTGGTTGAACGGCGTCACATAGGCCGCGATCGATTCATGATTGCTCTGCGTGTTCTCGACGATCAGCGCCGAGACGATCGAGATGCCGACCGCCGAGCCGATGTTTCGCGACAGGTTGTAGAGACCGGTGCCGTCGCCGCGCATATGGGCGGGCAGCGTAGAAAAAGCGATCGTCGTCAGCGGCACGAACAGAAAGCCGAGGCCGGCGCCCTGGATAAAGCCGACCGAGACGATCGTCCATTGCGAGACGTCGGGTGTCCAGCCGGTCATGTCGTACATCGCCCATGCGGTGAGCCCCAAGCCGAGCGCCAGCAACGCGCGCGTATCGACCTTGCCGACCATCCGCCCGACGATGAACATGCAGAGCATGGTACCGAGCCCGCGCGGACCCATGACGATGCCCGCTGTGATGACGGGATAGCCCATCAGCGTCTGCAGATAGGGCGTCATCAGCGCCAGTGAGGCGAGATAGGTAATGCCGACCACGAAGATGAAGATCATACTGATCGAGAAGTTCTGGTCGAGGAACAGCTTCGGGTTCACGAAGGACTTCTCCGCCGTCAGCGTATGCACGATCAGCAGATAGAAGGCTGAGGCGCAGATCAACGCCTCGAGCATGATCTCACCGGAAGAGAACCAGTCGAGCTGCTCACCGCGGTCGAGAAAGAGCTGCAGCGCGGCGATGCCGAGGCTCATCATCCCGAAACCGAACCAGTCCAGCTTGGCGAGCAGATCCCTCTTGGTCTCGGTGACGAAGACGACGATGCCCATGAAGGCGAGCGCGCCGATCGGCACGTTGATGTAAAACACCCAGCGCCAGCTGATATTGTCGGTCAGCCAGCCGCCGATGACAGGCCCAAGCACCGGCCCGACCATGACCGAGACGCCGAAAAGAGCCATGGCCGAGCCGCGCTCCTCGACGCTATAGATGTCGAGGAGGATGCCCTGGGAAAGTGGCACCAGCGATGCGCCGAACAGGCCCTGCATCAGGCGGAAAGCGACGATCTGGTTCAGTGATTGCGCAAGGCCGCAGAGAACGGAAGCAACCACGAAACCGACGATAGCGACGAGCAGCACGCGTTTGCGACCGAACTTGGCGGCAAGGAAGCCCGACGGCGGCGTCATGATTGCCGCCGCGACGATATAGGAGGTCAGCACCCAGTTGATCTGGTCGGCAGAGGCCGACACGCTGCCCTGGATATAGGGCAGCGCCACGTTGGCGATCGTCGTGTCCAGCGCCTGCATGATGACGGCGAGAATGACGCAGGCCGTGATCGCACCGCGATTGGCAATCGGCGTCGACGGAGAAGCGGAAGCGTTACTCATGATCCTTGCCCTGAGGCCGGCCCAGAAGCTTGTTGACGAAATCAGGCAGGCCGCGGGCATGACCGGTCTCGACATCGACCACCGTGCTCATGCCGACGCGCAGTGGCGGCTTGCCGTCGGTGTCCTCGATGCTGACGCGCATCGGAATGCGCTGGACGACCTTCACCCAGTTGCCCGTGGTGTTCTGCGCCGGCAGCAGCGAGAAGCTGGAGCCGGAGGCCGGGCTGATGCTCTCGACCTTGCCCTTCCATGTCACGCCGGGATAGGTGTCGACATAGATCTCGGCCGTCTGGCCGGGCTTGACATAAGTTAGCTCGGTTTCCTTCGGGCTGGCGGCGATCCACAGACGGTCGGTGGCAACAAGCGAGAAGGCCTGCTGCGAAGCCTGCAGGTAAGAGCCCACCTGCAGCGCATTGACATTGGTGACGATGCCGTCGAACGGTGCCTTGACGACGCTGTGGTCGAGTTCGCGCTGGGCATTGTCGACCTGCGACTTGGCCTGCAGGTAGAGCGGGTTTTCCTCGGCCGGCTGGTCGGCATTGCCGCCGAGCTGGGCGAGTGTCGTTGCGGCTTCCGCCTTGGCGACGGCAACCTTCTGCTGCGCGGCTTCCAGATTGTGCTTGGCTTCGTCATAGGCCGACTGCGTCGCGCTGCCGTTGTTGACGAGGTTTTGCTGCCGGTCGAACTGATCCTGATAATAGGGCAGATCGGCTTGCGCCTGCGTGATCTCGGCAAGCGACTGCTGATAGCTCGCCTTGAGATTCATGATCTGGTTGCGCTGCGCGCCGAGCTGCGCCTTGGCGCCATCAAGCGCAATCTTGAAAGAATCCGACCGCAGGCTGAAGAGCACCTGTCCCGCCTTGACCGCCTCGTTCTCATGCACGTTGATCTGGTCGACGATACCCGAGACATCGGTGGTAAGCCCGACCATGTCGGCCTGGATATAGGCGTTGTCGGTCGACATCACCTGGCCGCCATTGACGTAATAATAACCGCCGACCACGAGCGCCACCGGCAGCAAGGCAAAGAGGATCGGCCGCGTGAGACTGCGCCGGCGGCGGACCTTGTTGCCGCCAGGCGCAGCCACGGCGGCAGCCGGCGCTGAATTGGATGAAGGCGCTTCGGCTACCGTTTCCTGCTGTTTCGCTTCGTTGTCTTCGACAGGAGTCTCGGTCTTGGCATTGGCGTCGGCAACGACGCGGAGGGGGGATTGGTCAGCCATCGTTCGTCTCATTCTCGTCAACCGGGCTCCGGCATGCCTGAACCAGGTTCGTCTTCATTACGGATAGGATGTGGAAAAGCTGCTCGCGCTGCTCGGCGGAAACACCTTGCAGCGCTTCCGCGCGGGTGGTGTCACCGAGCTCGCGCATTTCGGCAAGCAGCGGGTGCGCCTCGTCGCGCATATAAAGCAACCAGATACGCCGGTCGGTCGGGTGCTGGCGGCGCTCGATCAGCCCGCGCTCGGCGAGCTTGTCGAGAATGCGCACCAGCGTGATCGGCTCGACTTCGAGGATTTCGGCAAGGCCGCCCTGATGGATACCTTCATTGTTCGAGAGATAGGCAAGCGTCTGCCATTGCGACCGGGTCAGCCCAAGGCACTTCGCACGCTGCTCGAACCGCTTGCGCAGCAGCCTTGCGACGTCGTGGAGAAGGAAACCGAGGGTCGGAGTGGCGTTCATGAAAACCTGTGACCGTTATTTATAAGCACCCTTATAATATCGGTAGATATATTGAGCATGTGCACTGCACAAGGGCATGAACGGCAGATTCAACGGCAGCGGCGAAAATGCCGCAGCCCAGCTCTGCCCTAAATCTGCGGTAGGTACAGCCTCCGGCGGAGTCGCGCAGCACCGCGCCGACGAGATCGACGATGATGTCTTTCACATGCTGGAACAGGAACTCGACTGGGCCGAACTCGCCGCTCTACCACCCGGCAGGGACGAGATCGTCGAAAGCTGATGCCCTCTGTGACGTTTTGATGGATTCCGGAATCGTTACCAATTGGCATTTGCAATTTTTCGCCGCTGCCGTTTATAGTCCAATTCCATAGGGTTACGATTTTTCCGATGTGCATTGCGTGCCGGCCTTCCTTTTCCAAGGGATCGAACGCCGGGGGAATTACGGGGGCAGAGACCCTCGGTCAAAGCAGCAAGACATGAACAGCATCACTTCATCTTGAGGTTGGCGGCAGTGAATCGGCCGTCGAGATTGGAGGACCGGTATGACTTACGTGCTTCGACAGATGGTGGTGCTTGGCTGTATTGCCGCATTCATGCCCCTCCCCGCGCTGGCCCAGAGCGCCCCGCCGCCCCCGCCCGTCACCGTCGCCAAGCCTGTCGTGCGCGATGTCGTCGACAGCGACGAGTTCATCGGCCGGTTCGAGCCGGTCGACGAAGTCTCCGTTCGCTCGCGCGTCGGTGGTTACCTGCAGGAAATCCATTTTCAGGACGGCGCATTGGTCAAGCAGGGCGACCTGCTCTTCGTCATCGATCAGCGGCCGTTCGTAACCGCGCTCAATCAGGCAAAGGCGACACTCGAATCGTCGCAATCCGCCCTGGTCTTTGCCGATGCGCAATATAAGCGCGCGCAATCGCTTGCTGCGAGCGGCAGCCAGTCGGCGCAGACGCTGGACGATCGCCGCCGGGAATTCGATTCGGCTGAGGCCAATGTCCGCGGCGCGCAGGCCGCAGCCGATCGCGCCTCTCTCGACATGGAATATACCGAGATCAAGGCGCCGCTCAGCGGCCGCATCGACCGCCGGCTGATCTCGGCCGGCAACCTCGTGCAGACCGACCAGACCGTGCTGACGACGATCGTTTCGCTCGATCCTATCGATTTCTATTTCGACGTCGATGAACGCCGGCTGCTGAATTTCGCCGACACGGCGCGCAAACTGGGCAAGGATCTGCAGCAGGGCGGCGGCGGACTGGATGTGTCCGTCACGATCTCGGATCCCAGTGCCAAACCGTTCAAGGGAAAGCTCGATTTCGCCGAGAACCGGGTCGACAATGAGAGTGGCACCATTCGTCTGCGTGCCCGCTTCCCCAATCCCGATCTTGTCCTTCAGCCCGGCCTGTTCGGTCGCATACAGGTCGAAGCCTCCAACACCTACCAGGCCATTCTCGTCCCCGACGAGGCCATCGGCTCGGACCAGAATGAGCGCGTCGTCTATGTCGTCGCCGAGGACGGCACGGTGTCGACAAAGCCCGTGAGACCCGGGCCGCGTCTCTACGGCTACCGCGTCATACGCGAGGGCCTCGACGGCACCGAGACCATCATCGTCAACGGCCTGATGCGCGCCCGGCCGGGTGCAAAGATCACGCCTCAGATGACCGAACTGCCCAAGGAGCGGCAGGACGCTCCGCCGGAAACCGCCGGTGCGGAGAACGGACAATGAGATTTGCTCATTTTTTCGTAGACCGGCCGATCTTTGCGGCCGTCATCTCGATCCTTTTTCTCGTCGTCGGCAGCATTGCCTATACGCAATTGCCGGTGTCGCAGTATCCCGAGATAGCGCCGCCGACCATCGTCGTGCGCACCTCTTATCCGGGTGCCGACCCGCAGACGATCGCCGATACCGTTTCGACGCCGCTTGAACAACAGATCAACGGCGTCGAAGACATGCTTTACATGTCGTCCTACTCCAGCGCCGACGGCGCCATGTCGCTGACGATCACCTTCAAGCTCGGCACCGATCTCGACAAGGTCCAAGTGCTTGTCCAGAACCGCGTTTCCATCGCCCTTCCCCGTCTTCCCGAGGAAGTCCAGCGGCTTGGCGTCACCACCGACAAAAGTTCGCCCGATCTGATGATGGTGGTGCACCTGCTGTCGCCGTCGCACCGCTATGACCAGCTTTACGTCTCGAACTACGCCCGCAACCGCATCCGCGACGTTCTGGTGCGCCTTGACGGCGTCGGCGACGTGCAGATTTTTGGCGAACGCCAGTATTCGATGCGAATCTGGCTGGATCCGGAAAAGCTCTCCGCTTACGGGATGACATCCGATGACGTCGTCTCCGCGTTGAGAGATCAGAACGTCCAGGTGTCGGGCGGCAAGATCGGGGCCCCACCCGTCACCGGCAAGAATGCTTTCGAATATACGGTGCGAACGGACGGCCGCTTCTCCGACGTGCGCGAGTTCCGATATGTCATTGTGAAATCGACGACATCGGGCCGACTCGTGCAGTTGCAGGATGTCGCCCGGATAGAACTCGGCGCACAGGATTACGTCACTAACAGTTATCTCAACAACGATCCTGCAGTTGCTCTCGGCATCTTCGCCCGGCCGGGAACCAACGCCTTGGACACGGCCCATCAAGTCCAGACGCTGATGAAGGACATATCCCAGAATTTCCCGCCGGGTCTGGAATATCGTATCGTCTACGACACGACTGAATTCATCTCGGATTCGATCACCGAGGTCTATAGGACCATCGCCGAAGCGGCCATCCTGGTGGCGATTGTCGTTCTTGTCTTCCTGCAATCCTGGCGAACCGCGATCATTCCAATCATTGCCATCCCGGTATCGCTGATCGGCACCTTCGCCGTCCTGCTCGCCTTCGGCTTCTCGCTCAACATGCTCACCCTGTTCGGCCTCGTGCTGGCGATCGGTATCGTCGTCGACGACGCGATCGTGGTGGTGGAAAACGTCGAGCGCAATCTGGCACGCGGGATGACGCCGAAGCAGGCGTCCCATGTCACGATGGACGAAGTCGGAACCGCCGTCGTCGCCATCTCGCTGGTGCTGATCGCCGTGTTCGTGCCGACAGCCTTCATTCCAGGCATCTCTGGCCAATTCTACAGGCAGTTCGCGGTCACGATCTCCGTCACCACTGCAATTTCCGCATTGAATTCGCTCACACTGTCGCCCGCGCTTGCAGGTATATTGCTGAAAGCCCATGACCACGAAACCAAACGCATGAATGTCGCATCCCGTCTGGGAAGAGGGCTTGCGGACGGCTTCAATCATGGATTCGATCGGCTGAGTTCCGGCTATTCATGGACCGTTCGGCATCTGGTCAGCAGCTGGATTGGGTTGACAGCCGCGATGGTCACCTTCGTCTGCCTGCTCGGAGCGACCTGGTACATGGGCACGAAAGTCCCCGCGGGCTTTATCCCGACCATGGACCAGGGTTACGCCATCATCGTCATACAGTTGCCTGATGGAGCCTCGCTTGCGCGTACCGATGCCGTCGTCAAACAGGTGGGCGATATCGCCCGCACCGTGCCCGGCGTCGGCAATGCCGTGCAATTTGCCGGCTTCAGCGGGGCGACATTCACCAATGCCTCAAATGCCGGCGTCGTCTTCGTCCCGTTCAAATCCTTTGCCGAACGTGAAGAAGGTGGCGAGAACGCCAACAAGATCATCGGCGAGCTTTACGGCAAACTGCAAAGCATCCAGGAAGCCTTCATCATCGCCATCCCACCGCCATCCGTGCGTGGCGTCGGCAATTCCGGCGGCTTCAAGATGCAGATTTCCGATCTCGAAAACGCCGATATGACCCGCGTGCTCGGCCTCGCCCGGCAAATGATGGGTGCGGCGGCAACGACCGAGGGGCTGACCGGCGTCTTTACGACATTTTCGGATGCCAGCCCGCAATACTTCCTGGCGATCGACCGCGACAAGGCACGTTTCCTGAATGTGCCGATTCCCAATATCTTCAACGCCCTTTCCATCAATCTCGGCGTCGCCTATGTGAACGATTTCAATGCGTTCGGTCGCGTCTACCAGGTTCGCGCCCAGGCCGACCGGCAATACCGCATGGACCGGGAGGACATCCTTGCCCTGAAGGTCCGCTCGGCCACCGGCGCACTGGTTCCGCTTGGAACCTTGATGGACATCCAGGATGCCAGCGGCCCGGCGCTTGTCCAGCGCTACAACATGTACGTCTCGGTGCCGCTTCAGGGCAATCCGACGCCGGGCACGTCGACGGGCGATGCCATCGCCAAGATGGAGGCCCTAGCGGCGAAGATCCTGCCGCAGGGGACAACCTTCGAATGGACCGAACTCGCCTATCAGGAGACCCACACCGGCAACACCGCCATCTATATCTTTGCCTTGTCCGTCGTCTTCGTCTTCCTGGCGCTGGCAGCGCAATATGAAAGCTGGGTTCTGCCCTTAGCGATCATTCTCATCGTCCCGCTTGCGGTGCTCGCGGCGCTGATCGGTGTCTCGCTGAGGGGAATGGACAATAATGTCCTGACCCAGATCGGCCTGATCGTCCTGATCGGTCTTGCGGCCAAGAACGCTATTCTGATCGTCGAGTTCGCCAGGCAGGCGGAAGACGAGGGCAAGTCGCCGGTGGAAGCGGCCATCGAGGCCAGCCATCTTCGCCTGCGCCCGATCCTGATGACGGCATTCGCCTTCATCTTCGGTGTTCTGCCGCTTGCCATCGCCACCGGCCCCGGCGCCGAAATGCGCCAGTCGCTTGGCACCGCCGTCTTCTCGGGCATGCTCGGCGTGACGATCTTCGGCCTGTTCCTGACGCCGGTCTTCTACGTCGTGCTGCGCGGCTGGCGCCGTAAACGGCCGGCCACTTTAGAACCAGCGAAGACAGAGCCGGTCGAGGAAGGGGTCGTCTGAGACGATCCCATCGGCTGACGAAACGGAAGTCAGGTCGAAAACAGATGCACTCGGCCTTGCCACAAGCGAGCGACGGTGAGTTTGCCGCTGCGATAGGCGCGCGTATCGATATTAAGCCGCTTCGGCCGTATGTCGGGTTCATCGTTCGGCGTATGACCGTGAACGACGAGTTTCGGCAACGGCACCCGGCTTTCGAGAAACCGCTGGCGGATGATGACCAGATCCTCGTCCGTCTGCTCACTGAGCCGCAGCTTCGGATTGATGCCGGCATGCACGAAAATCACGCTTGGGGTCTCCAGCAGGACAGGCATCGCCCGCATGAAATCGATATGCGTACGCGGCAGCGACTGGCGGATGAAGGCATCGAGCTTCGCGCCGGAGGGAAAGACCAGCGGTAGATGCTCCGGATCGAGGCCATAGGATTTGAGCGACTCCGCCGACCCCATCTGCATCCAATCGTCATAGGAGATCCAGCCATCGATATAGTCGAGCATGGCGACTTCGTGATTGCCGGCAAGGCAGATGCGGTCGAATCCATCAGGCGGAGGCTCCATCAGATGGGTGATGACCTGTGCCGATTCAGGGCCGCGGTCGATATAGTCGCCGAGCGTGACGATCAGCTTTCGCCCGGGCAGCCGCGCGCCATCACGCAGGATCGCCTCCTCGGCTTTCACAAGCAGATCGTACCGACCGTGAATGTCGCCGATCGCATAGGTTGGGATAGCGGCAATATCCAGCGTCGGGCGCGGTCTCGGCTGGCGTGCCATTTTCGAAACCTCGCTGTTGCGAGCACGAGAGTCGCTCATCATATTTCTCGATCAAGGAAGCCCCACCTAACCGTAAGTAGAGTGAAGGACAAGGCAATCAAGCTGGTAAGAAAATTCAAAGCGCCCGGGTTTTGTAGAAAAACCGGCCTTATCATTCGAGGGGCAATCCCTCACTCCTGTATCCGTCGAGAAAAGAGTGACCGATGGGAACGGTATCGCAGTTTCATGAGAGCCTCAGGCCTCCCGCGCATCGCATCGAAAGCGAAGAGGAGGCGATATCCACGGCCCGCGACCTCGCCGCCGCATTCCGGCAGCAGGCGAGCGAGCGCGATATCAACCGCATCCTGCCCTTTGCCGAGCTTGATGCGCTGTCGGTATCGGGGCTGACGGCAATCACTGTTCCGCCCGACCATGAAGGGCTCGACATGTCGAACGCCCTGCTCGCCGAAATCGTTGCGATCATCGCCGAGGGCGATGCATCGATCGGCGAGGCGCTGGAAAGTCATTTTTCTGCGCTGGAAACGCTCCGCGCTCAGGCTGCCGAGGATTTAAAGGCATCGCTGTTTGCCCGCGTGCTGCTCGGCGACCGCTTTTCGGGCGCCGCCTTCACCGACGGGGCCGAACTGACCGCCGAAGGCCCAGGCTACCGCCTGAGCGGGCGCACGCGGCAGGCGCCCGGTATTCTATTCGCCGACTGGATCGCCGCTGCCGCCACCGCTCCTCCCAGCCGCCCGGTGACACTCTACCTCGCACGCGGTGAAGAAGGCGTGCAGGTGGTCGATGATTGGGACGGCTTCGGCCAGCGCACCAATGGATCGGCGACGGCGATCATCGGAACGTTTCATGTCAATGCCGATGCGATTGCGCCTGCTCCCTCCTCCGGACATTCGACCGGCATCTCGCTCGGCCTGCTGCTCAAGGCGGGCGTCAGCCTGGGCATCGCCCGGGCCGCATGGAGCGACCTGATGACCGCAATTGGTGATCGCAGCACGACGGTCCTTCCCCAAATCGGCGAACGCGCCATCCGCATCGAAGCAATGGCGGCAGCCTTGGAACGGGCTGGCCGTAAACTCGACATTGCCCAGGTCAATCCTGTTGACGCCGCGATGGCGGACGCGCATTTCTCCGCCTCGGCGGCCGCAGTCCTTGCCGGGGAAACGGCGCTCGACACCGCAAACGCGCTGTTCGAACTTGCAGGGGAAACATCAGCCGGCATCGGGCTCAATCTCGATCGCCATTGGCGCAACACCCGCATTCACGCGCTATCGCTGCCGAGGGATAAGCTGTTGCACACCGCAGGCGAATATATGTCGACCGGCAGGATCTAATTCAGCTGGCCGCGGAGATTGGGAATTCTTCCTTCGCGCCGTCGATGCGGCCGCCGTCGGCGACGAACTGCTCGAGCGTCATATTGTCGAGAATGGCGGCGATCGCGTCCCGAACGTCGGTCATCGAGCGCCGCACCTGACAGGTCTCAGGATCGGCACAGTCGTCGCAGGCCTCGTAAGCCGTACGGCTGGCGCAGCGGATCGGCGCTAGGGGCCCGTCGAGCGTGCGGATGACATGGCCGATGCGGATTTCGGTTGCCGGCCGCGACAGGGAATAGCCGCCGCCCGGTCCCTTCTTCGAGCGCAGGATGCCGACATTGCGCAGTTCGAGCAGGATCGTATCGAGAAACTTCTTCGGGATATTGTTGCGGGCCGCGATGTCGTTGATGAAGGCGGTCTCACCCGGCGCCAGCCGCGCCAGGTCGACCAGCGCCTTCAGCCCGTATTTTCCCTTTTTCGTCAGCATCGTCGTCGCCTTGTAGAAATCACAGTATTTATCCTGCCAATAGCAGGCAAATAGCGTCAAAAGCGTGAACATACAACAAAATAGCTATTATTTATAGCTTGTATCGGCAACGTCCACAGGCCCGCGCGGCAGCCTTGAGAAAGACCGGCCGCCGCGCACCTCGTCAGCCGCCTCGATTAGATCGTCTTCAGCATGCCCCCATCGACGAAATAGGTCGAGCCGATGCAATAGCTCGCACGCTCCGAACTCAGGAAGACGAAGACGTTGGCCAGCTCCTCCGGCGTGCCGAAGCGTTTGGAGGCGGCATGCTCGTTGGCGACGCTCTGCAGATAGCCTTCCCAGTTGCCGCCGGTTTCCGCCGTCAATTGCTTGGCGGTCTTGATCCAGTCGGGCGTCAGGATCAGGCCGGCATTGACGCAGTTGACGCGGATATTGTCCTTGATGAGCTCGGTCGAAAGCGTCTTCGAAAACATCATCAGCGCCGACTTGCTGACATTGTAGATCGGCTCGTACCAGAGCGGCTGGACGGCGCAGATCGAGGCATTGTGCAGGATCACCCCGCCGCCGCGTTGCTTCATCTGCGGCGCGATTCCGCGCGCCAGCCGCACGGCGGCCATCACATGCAGGTCCCAATAGTCCTGCCACTTCTCGTCGGGCGCCTCCATTACCGTCTCGTTCGATCCCGTGCCGGCATTGTTGATGAGGATATCGGCGCCACCTTTTTCGGCCGCCGCCGCGATGATCGCCTCGGTTCCCCCAATCGTCGCCACATCGGCCGCGACAGCGGCGGCGCTGACGCCGTACTTCTCGGCGATACGGGCGGCTTCCGCCTCGAGCCGTTCGCCGCCACGGGCTGCCAGCACAAGGTCGGCGCCCTCAGCCGCCAGCCCCTCGGCGATCGCCAGCCCGATGCCGACCGACGCACCTGTTATGACGGCAGTCTTTCCCTTCAATCCGAGATCCATGTCTTCCTCCGCAAACGGCCGGAGATCCCGGCCTGATGTGCCGAGTGTTTCGCCTATGAACCCGGGCGTCAAGCGCCTGCACACCTCTTGCGGCAGGCGCCGATCTGTCGCATGCCTGCATCAACAGATGGGAGGAGTTTTCATGCGACGTTATTCAGCCTGCATAGAGTGGCTGTTTGCCGAAGAGGGCGACAGCTTTCCCGATCGCATCCGCCGCGCCCATGCGGCCGGCCTGACGGCGATCGAATTCTGGCGCTGGACCGGCAAGGATCTGGATGCGATCGAGGCGGCGCTGAAGGAAACCGGCCTTGCCGTCTCCAGCCTCGTCGCCGAACCGATGATCGCGCTGACCGACGCCGCCAACCGGCAGGCCTGGCTGAAAGGCCTTGCCGAATCCGTCACTGTCGCCAAGCGTCTCGGCGCGCCGGTGCTGATTGCCCAGGCAGGCGACGATCTCCCAGGCTTGAGCCGCGAAGAACAGCGCCGAGCGCTTACCGAAACGCTGAGAGCCGGCGCCGATATCCTCAAAGGTAGCGGTGTCCGCCTCGGCGTCGAGCCGCTCAACATCCGCATCGACCATGTCGGCTATTTCCTCGATTCGACCCGCGAAGGTCTCGACATCATCGATGACGTCGCCCGCCCCGAGATCGGCATAGTCTACGACATCTACCATTCCGCCGTGATGGACGAGCGCACCGAAGACGTGCTGAATGGCCGTCTCGACCGAATCATCCACGTCCATGTCGCCGATCACCCCGGCCGCAACCAGCCGGGCTCCGGCGGCATCGACCTTGCCCGACGCCTCGGCTGGATCTTCGCCAACGGCTATGACGGCGCCGTCGGTCTGGAATACCGGCCGACCAGGGCTGGCGCGGACGCAGTCAAGGCTGCGATTGCTTCGCTCGGCGGTTAAACCTCGGCGGCATCGACGCTCGCCGCCACCTTGCAGGGTCCGGCCGAGCGGCGCTCGATAATGCGCGAGGCAATCATGATGCGCCGCGCCGGCATGCCGGGCAGACGTGGATTCTCGATGCGCTCGAGCAAGAGCCGCAGGCCGACCGCCCCGCATTCCTGCCCCTCCATCCTCACCGTCGTCAGCGCCGGCGAGATCTGCGTTGCCGGCGAGTAGTCGCCGAAACCGACGACCGAAATATCGTCGGGAATGCGATACCCCTGACCGAGCAGCTCGGAAACCACGGTCAGTGCCAGCCCATCATGGGCGCAGAAAAAAGCCGTCGGCCGGATGCCTTTTTCCACGAGCGCCCGGAAGGCCGTGCTGAAGCCATTCTCTTCGTCGAACTGCATAACATGAAGCGATACGTCAGGATAACGTTCGGCGATTTCGCGGGCGCCGTAGTGCCGCTCTTGGCGCCCCCGCAGGCCTGGCATGCCATAGACGTAAACAATGGACCGATGGCCGAGCCCGACCAGATACTCCACCACCGCCTGCCCTGCCTCATGGTCGGTGCCGCCGACATGGTCGATCTGTTCGAGCGCATCGACCCAGCCGAAACGCACGATCGGAACGCCGGTGGCACTCACCGCCGCCACGGCCTCACGGGCATGCGGACCGACGAGCATCAGCCCGTCGCAAGTGCGCGCCAGCTCCTCCAACTGGCCGGAATCATGGGTCCAGCGTACACGCAGCGTCATGCCAAGCCGATGAGCCTCGCGCTGCACACCGTTCTGCACCTGCATATAGAGCTCGCTGTTGACGGCATCGAGATCGTGAAAGACAACCGCCACCTCGCCTGCGGCTCCCTGCCCGGCGGGCTTGGTATAGCCCAGGCGCTGCGCCGTCTCGCGGATCAGCGCGCGCGTCTCTTCGCTAACGCCGCTCTTGCCGGCAAGCGACCGCGATACCGCATATTTCGACAGGCCGACCTCCCTTGCGATGGTCTGCAATGTAACCCGGCCTCTGCTTCCCACGTGGCACCTCAGCGTTCGATTGATGCGACGCTGGCTATATCAACCGCGCCGCCAAGGCAAATTTTTACACTAACAGAAACATAACGCTTTACCTAACAATATCCAAATGTAATCTTTCCTTCATCCCAGCCCCGCAGCAAAAATAATGATAAGGGCACGGATTTTTGGAGGAGATCCCTATGATCAAGCTGAAACGACGTGCGTTTCTGGCCGGGACGTCGGCCGCCCTGATATTGCCGGCCCTGCCGGTTTTCGCCGCTGATTTCAAGGAAGCGGATGTTCTGAAAACGAAGGTGTCGAGTGGCGCCCTGCCGGGTCTGAAAGAGCGGCTTCCCGAAAATCCGCTCGTCGTCAAACCGGTCGAAAGCGTCGGCAAATACGGCGGCGACTGGAACATGGCGCTGGTCGGCGGTGGCTCGCTGTCGATGCTGTTCCGCTACCAGGCCTACGAGCCGCTGCTGCGCTATACGCCCGACTGGTCTGGCGTGACGCTCAATGTCGCCGAGTCCTTCGAGGGCGACGCCGACTCCAAGGTCTATACGATCCGCCTGCGCAAGGGCATGAAGTGGTCGGACGGCCATCCCTACACCACCGCCGACATCAAGTTCTGGTACGACACCGTCTTCACCGACAAGCGCGTCGCCTTTGTCGGCCAGGATCATTGGAAGTCCGGCGGCAAGCCGGCCAAGCTGGAGATCGTCGACGAGCAGACCTTCAAGGTCATCTTCGACAAGCCGAACGGCCTGTTCCCGCTGCAGGTCGCCTGGGCGAACAACGACCAGACGACGCGCACGCCGAAGCATTATCTCGAGCAGTTTCACATCGACTTTAATCCGAAGGCTGATGAACTCGCCAAGCAACGCGGCTTCGAAAGCTGGATCGCCTCCTTCCAGGCGGCCGCCGGTTTCCAGGATGACAACGCCTTCTTCCTGAACTCCTCGAAGAAGCCCTGCGTGCATGCCTGGATGTTCACGATAGCGCCCGGCGAAAACACCGAACGCGCCGTTGCCGAGCGCAATCCCTACTATTGGAAGGTCGATACCGAGGGCAACCAGCTGCCCTATATGGACCGCATCGTCTATCAGATGGTCGCCGACCCGCAGGTTCTGCTGCTGAAGGCCATGCAGGGCGAAGTCGACCTGATGGACCAGTATATCGCCACGCCGAACAACAAGTCGGTTCTCTACGATGCGCGTGAGCAGGGCGGCTATGATTTCTACACACTGACCTCGACTGAAGCCAATGTGATGAATTTCATCTTCAACCTGAACCACAATGACGAGACCAAGCGGAAGCTCTTCCGGAACAAGGATTTCCGTGCGGCACTCTCGACAGCACTCGACCGGCAGTCGCTGATCGATGCTGTGCTTGTTGGTCAGGGCGCGCCCGCCCAGCCGTCGATCAAGAAGGAAGATCCGCTTTACAACGAGCAGCTCGCCACGCAGTTCACGGCCTATGACGTCGACAAGGCGAATGCCATGCTCGACCAGATAGTGCCGAAGCGCGACGACCAGAACTTCCGTCTCGACGAAAAGGGCCGCCGCCTGACGATCATCTTCGAGATCGACCAGGCGCGCGCCGTCTTCCTCGATCTCTTCCAGCTGGTGATCCCGATGTTCCAGGCGGTCGGCATCGATGCGCAGATGCGCTCGATGGACCGTTCGCTCTGGGAGACGCGCGTCCGCCAGGGCCGCGATTTCGACGCGACCGCCCACCAGTTCGGCGCAAACGGCGGCGTCGCCGCCATGCTCGACCCGCGCTATTACGTGCCGACCGATGCCAACGCCATGTATGCCCCGGCCTGGCAACTCTGGTATCGCGACCGCGCCAATGCCAATGCCGAGGAACCGCCGGAAAGCACGAAGAGCCAGCTTGCGCTCTACGACAAGCTGAAGGCGACGTCCGACGCATCAGGCCAGCGCGAGGTCATGAAGCAGATCCTTCAAGGCGCCGCCGACAATTTCTATGTCTTCGGCATCTCGCTGCCGCCTGATGGATACGGCATCGTCAAGAACAACATGAAGAACATCACCAAGATCATGCCGAACTCCTTCGGCTGGCCGACCCCCGCTCCGACCATGCCGGAGCAGTTCTATAAGGCCTGATGGCCTTTTCTCTATGATGCATGCCAGGCGGCGGCCCTCCGGTTGGCGCCGAGGCTCTTCTTTTGCCAATGATTGGATGAAGACGATGCTCGATGCCAGAAAACAGAATACCCACACGCTGAGGACGCCGGACTGGTTCAAGACGGCGACCCGCTGGACTCAGTTGACCTTCGTGGAAGACGATCCGGAGAAATACGACCCGGCCTTCTGGATCGATGTCTTCAAACGCACGAAATCGAACGCAGTCTGCCTGAGTGCCGGCGGCTATATCGCCTATTATCCGAGCGAAGTGCCTTACCACTATGTGAGCAAGTATCTCGGCGACAAGGATATCTTCGGCGCGCTCGTCGATGCCGCCCGCAAGCTCGACATGCATGTCATGGCCCGCGTCGACCCGCATGCGATCCATGACGATGCCGCCAAAGCCCATCCCGAATGGGTGATGATCAATGCCGACGGCACGCCGCGCCGCCACTGGGCCTATCCCGATGTCTGGGTGACCAATGCCTATGGCGACTACAACAGCGTCTTCATGCCTGAGGTGGTCAAGGAGATCGTCCGCAAATACGATATCGATGCGGTCTTCGCCAATCGCTGGCAGGGCCACGGCGTCGATTATAGCGAAGACAGCGCCCGCCGCTTCAAAGACATGTCCGGCCATGCTCTGCCGAAGAAGCCCGATGCCGAGGATCCGGCCTGGCAGGCCTGGGTGCAATGGCGCCGCCGCGTGCTCACCGACATGATCGCGCAATGGGACGATGCCGTCAAAGCGATCCGCCCGCATGCGAGCTTCATTCCGAACATGGGCGGCGCGTCGCTGATGGAATTCGACCTCTCGGTCGTCGCCAGGCACTGCCCCTTCCTCGTCGTCGACCATCAGGGCCGCAAGGGGCTCGAACTCGGCTGGTCGGCTGGCCGCAACGGCAAGCGCATTCGCGCCACCTTCCCCGACCGCCCGGTCGTGCTGATCACCTCGATCGGCCCGGAGGAGGAATATCGCTGGAAGGATGCCGTCACCTCGGGTGAGGAGATGCAGCTCTGGATCAATGACGGCACCGCCCACGGTCTCTATGCCTGGTTCACCAAGTTCAACGGTGTCGTGCCCGACAAACGCTGGGTCGAGCCGGTGGCCGACGCCTTCGGCCTGCAGGCAGCCGTCGAGCCGGTGCTGGAAAGCATGAAGCCGACCGCCGAAATCGCCGTCGTCGATCCCTCGACGACGCTGCGCCACTGGGCGCCGGAAGAGCGGCATTCCGCCGAAAAGCACGATCTCGGTCTTTACCATGCCCTCGTCGAAGCCCGCCTGCCCTTCGAGCTGCTCTCGGACCAGGTGCTGACCGCGGAAAACCTCGACCGCTTCAAGCTCATCATTCTCGCCAACGCCTCCTGCCTTTCGGATGCGCAGAACGCGGCGATCCGCGCCTATGTCGATCGCGGCGGCAGCGTCATTGCCTCCTACGAGACGTCGCTGCGTGACGAATTCGGCAAGAAGCGTGACGAATTCGGTCTGGCCGACGTGCTCGGCGCCAGATATGTCTCCGGCCCGCGCGGCATCGTCAAGAACACCTATGTCGCCCTTTCCGGCGATCACCCGATCAATCGGGGCTTCGACGGCGCCGAACGCATCATGGGCGGCACCCGCCTGATCCACGCCGAACCGTCGGCCGATTCGAAGACGCCCTTCCTCTATGTCCCCGATTTTCCCGACCTGCCGATGGAAGAGGTCTACCCGCGCGAGGCCCCGAAAGGTGCTGCCGTCATCGCCCGCGAGACCGGCTGGGGCGGACGCACGGTCTACATCCCCTGGAACATCGGCGAGATCTTCTGGGAGGTCTTTGCCGTCGACCACGCCCGTCTCATCGCCAACGCCGTCCATTGGGCACTCGGCAAGACGCCACGCGTCACCGTCAAGGGCAAGGGCGTCATCGATCTGGCGTTGCGCGAAAGCGGTGAGGGTCTGGCGCTCAGCCTCTTCAACCTCACCAACCCGATGATGATGAAAGGCCCGATCCGCGACAATTACGTTCTGGCAGCGCAGACCGTTTCGGTGGAGATTCCGGAGGGCCGATCGGTGGCGAAGGCCTGGCTCGTCGTTGCCGACCGCGCCGCAAGCTTCAGCCTCGGGAATGGCCGCGCCCAGGTGGAGGTACCTGGTATCGATCGGCTGGAGGTCCTGCATCTCACTTGGAAATGAGATGACATGCGACGGAGGAGCGCTTTCGGCCTGGAGGGCCGAAGGCGGGTGAAGATCCGGGGGAAGCGCGTCACAGCGTTCCCGACGGGAGGAGAAACGTTTCGATGCTTGGCTATATCTTCAAGCGCGTGCTCTACATGATCCCGACCTTGTTCGGCATGTCGCTGATCTCGTTCCTGATCATCCAGCTGCCGCCGGGTGACTATCTGACGTCGATGATCGCCACCATGAGCGACAGCGGCCAGACCGTCGATCCCGCGCAGATCGAGCGGCTGAAGGAAATCTACGGCTTCGACGACCCCTTCTATGTCCAATATCTGAAATGGATCTGGGGCATCGTCAGCCGCGGCGACTTCGGCTACTCCTTCGAGTGGGGCCAGCCCGTCTCCGGGCTGATTTGGGCGCGCATGGGCTCGACGCTGGTAATCTCGCTCTTGAGCCTGCTCTTCGTCTGGATCGTGGCTTTGCCGATCGGCATCTATTCCGCTGTCCGCCGCCACTCCATCGGCGACCATGTCTTTACCTTCCTCGGCTTCATCGGCCTTGCCGTACCGAACTTCATCCTGGCGCTGACGCTGATGTACGTCGCCTATAAATATCTCGGCCAGAGCGTCGGCGGGCTGATTTCGCCGGAATATGCCGAGGCGCCCTGGAGCCTCGCCAAGGTCGGCGATTTCCTCGCCCATCTCTGGATACCGATCATCATCATCGGCGCATCCGGAACGGCAGCGATGATCCGTATCCTGCGCGCCAACCTGACCGACGAGCTGCACAAGCCCTATGTCGTCACCGCTCGCGCCAAGGGACTGCCGGAATACAAGGTCATCTTGAAATATCCGGTCAGAATCGCGCTCAATCCCTTCGTTTCGGCGATCGGCTGGGTGCTGCCGCATCTTGTCTCCGGCGTCACCATTACCGCTATCGTGCTGAACCTGCCGACGGCCGGCCCGCTGCTTTTCCGCGCGCTGATCTCGCAGGACATGTATCTCGCCGGCAGTTTCATCCTGCTTTTGAGCGCGCTGACCCTTGTCGGCATGCTGCTGTCGGATCTGCTGCTGGCGCTGCTCGATCCGCGCATCCGGTTCAATTGAGGGGAATGCGATGAGCACGCACGAAACCTTCGGAGCCCATGCTGGTCCGCTCCACACCGTTGCCGACGGCCCCTCGATCAGCCCGCTGAAACAGGGCAAGACCGTCTCGACCGCCGCGATCGGCCCCTGGCGGCTGGTCGCCGGCAAACTGGTCCGCCAGAAAGTGGCGATGGTGGCCGGCGCCATCATCCTCTTCCTCTATCTGGTTGGCCTCTTCGCCGAATTCCTGGCGCCGGCTTTGCCGATGACCTCACGGCCGCAATATACCTATGCACCGCCGCAGGGCTTCAGCTTCTTCGTCGAAAAACCGGACGGCAGCTCGGAGTTCAATTTCCACGTGAAGGGCTACAAGGTCGAGATCGACAAGGTGGCGCTGCGCCGCACCTTCGTCGTCGACGAAACCAAGGTCGTCCCGATCGGCTTCTTCGTCAAAGGCGCGGCCTACGATCTCTGGGGCCTGATCCCGATGAACCGTCACCTGATCGGCCCCCTTAACCAGAACGACCCAATGTATCTGCTCGGCGCCGACCGGCTCGGCCGCGACGTCTTCTCGCGCCTCGTCTACGGCACCCGCGTATCCATGTCGATCGGCCTCGTCGGCGTCGCCATGTCGCTGATCCTGGGCGTCGTGCTCGGCTCGATCTCCGGCTTCTACGGCGGCTGGGTGGATACACTGATCCAGCGCGTCATCGAGGTCGTCAGCGCCATGCCGACCATCCCGCTATGGCTCGGCCTGGCGGCGGCGATCCCGCTGACATGGTCGCCGGTCAATGTCTATTTCGTCATAACGATCATCGTCTCGCTGCTCGGCTGGACCAGCCTGGCGCGGGAGGTGCGCGGCCGGTTCCTGGCACTGCGCAGCGAGGATTTCGTCGTCGCCGCCCGGCTCGACGGATCGAGCGAAGCGCGACTGATCTTCCGCCACATCCTGCCGTCGCTGACGAGCCACATCCTTGCGGTCGTGACGCTGGCCGTGCCGACGATGATCGTCGCCGAGACCTCGCTGTCCTTCCTCGGCATCGGCCTCAAGCCGCCGGTCGTCAGCTGGGGCGTGCTGCTGCAGGACGCCCAGAACATCCGCACCGTCGCCACCGCGCCGTGGCTCCTGATCTGGCCGTCGCTCGCAGTCGTCGTCGCCGTCCTGTCCTTCAATTTCTTCGGCGACGGCCTGCGCGATGCCGCCGACCCTTACGACAATTGAGGAGGAAACCATGGCCGATCTTTCAAAAGACGTCGTTCTCTCCGTCGAAAACCTCTCGATCGATTTCAGGCTGCGCACCCACATCCTGCACGCCGTCGAAAATGTCAGCTTCGAGCTGAAGCGTGGCCAGACGCTCTGCCTCGTCGGCGAAAGCGGCTCCGGCAAAAGCGTCACCGCCCGCTCGCTGCTGCAGATCGTCGACAGCCCCGGCAGCATCGTTTCCGGCCGCATCCTGCTCAGCAATGGCGACGGGGGTAACGGGGTCATCGACATTGCCGCCTTGAAGCCGTCCGACCGGGCGATGCGCGCCATCCGCGGCCGCCGCATCGGCCTGATCTTCCAGGAGCCGATGAGCTCGCTGTCGCCGGTGCACACCATCGGCTCGCAGATCATCGAGGCGGTGCGCCTGCACAGCAATCTCGATCATCGCGCCGCCCGCGAAAGGACCGTCGAACTGCTGCGCCAGGTCGAGATCCCGAATCCGGACAAGATGGCCGACCGCTACACCTTCGAGTTCTCCGGCGGCATGCGCCAGCGCGCCATGATCGCCATGGCGCTTGCCGGCAATCCCGACATTCTCATCGCCGACGAACCGACGACGGCGCTCGACGTCACCACCCAGGCCGAAATCCTTGACCTGATCAAGCGGTTGCAGGTCGAACGCGGCATGGCCATGCTGCTCATCACCCATGACATGGGGATCGTCGCCGAAGTGGCGGATGATGTCGCCGTCATGCGCTTCGGCCGCATCGTCGAGCGCGGACCGGTCGATGCGATCTACCATGCCGCCGAGCATCCCTATACCCGCCAACTGCTGGCCTCGACGGTCAAGCTCACCCACCATGTCGAAGGCCGGCTGCCCGCCGTGGCGCTCTCGCCGGAGGCGCCGCAGCCGATCCTGTCCGTCCGCAATCTCGGCAAGATCTACGGCTGGCACGGCAAGGCCAATACGCTGCGCGCCGTCGACGACGCCAGCTTCGATCTCTATCCCGGCGAAAACCTCGGCATCGTGGGCGAAAGCGGCTCCGGCAAGACGACGCTCGGCCGCCTCATCCTGCGCACCGTCGAGCCGACATCGGGCAGCATCACCTATCGCGGCAAGGACGGTAGCGAGATCGACGTCACGAAACTCACCAAGCGCGAACTTCGCACCTTCCACCGCGAAGTCCGCCTGGTCTTCCAGGACCCTTTCGCCTCGCTCAATCCGCGCATGACCGTCAAGGAAGTGATCGGCGATCCGCTTGTTGTCAACGGACTGGCCAAGGGCAAAGCACTGGAGGACCGCGTCGCCGAGTTGATGCGCCTGGTCGGCCTCGACCCGATGGGTATGGAGCGCTATCCGCATGCCTTCTCCGGCGGCCAGCGCCAGCGCATCGGCATCGCCCGCGCCCTTGCGCTCGATCCGCGCATCATCATCGCCGACGAGGCAACGTCGGCACTCGACGTCTCGATCCGCAGCCAGATCCTCGACCTGCTGCTCGATATCCGCCAGCGGTTGAACCTGAGCTTCATCTTCATCTCCCACGACATTTCGGTCGTGCGCTATTTCTGCGATCGCGTCGCTGTCATGCATCGCGGCAAAATCGTCGAACTCGGCGAGGCCGAGCAAATCTGCACCGCTCCCGAGGAGGCCTATACGAAGAGCCTCATCTCCGCCGTTCCCAATCCCGACCCTCGCGACAAGCGCATGCTGCACCGGCATCGTTTCGTCGCGCCTGCCAATATCTAAGGACGATCCCGTGCCGAAATTTTCCGCCAATCTTTCCTTCCTTTATCAGGATCTGCCCTTTCTCGACCGCTTCACGGCAGCCGCAAAGGACGGCTTCGGCGCCCTCGAATATCTCGGCCCCTACGCCGAACCCAAGGAGAAAGTCGCCGAGGCGCTGAAGGCGAGCGGCCTGAAACAGGCGCTCTTCAACGTGCCATCAGGAGACTGGGCCGGCGGCGAGCGCGGCATCGCCTGCCTGCCGGACCGCGTAGAGGAGTTCCGCAACGGGATCGCGCAGGCGCTCGATTATGCCGCAGCGCTCGATTGCCGGCAGGTGAATGTCATCTCCGGCCTGGTGCCGAAGGATGCGGACCTTCAAACGCTGGAAACGGTGCTGGTCGACAATCTGAAATATGCTGCAAAGCGTTGTGCCGACGCCGGTGTCAGGCTGCTGGTCGAGCCGATCAACCTGCGCGATATTCCCGGCTTCTTCCTGTCGACCACCGCTGATGCCGAACGCATTCTCGACCGGGTCGGCTCGGACAATCTCTACATCCAGTATGATTTCTACCACATGCAGATCATGCAAGGCGACCTGATCCCCACCTTCATCCGGCTGAAGGAGAAGATCGCCCATGTGCAGATCGCCGACAATCCCGGCCGGGGCGAACCCGGCACCGGCGAGATCAATTACAGCTTCATCCTCTCCGAGCTCGATCGCCTCGGCTACGACGGCTGGGTCGGCTGCGAGTACAAGCCGAAATCCGGCACCAGCGAAGGCCTCGGCTGGATGAAACCCTATCTGAACTCAGCGAGGACAGCATGAACATCGGATTTATCGGACTGGGCGTCATGGGCCGCCCGATGGCGGAACACCTGATCGACGCCGGCCACACGCTGCATCTGAGCCGCGTGAAGGAAATCTCGCAGCATCTTGTCGACAAGGGCGGCAAAGCCGCCGCCAGCGCCAGGGCGGTGGCGCACGCTTCCGACATCGTCATCCTGATGCTGCCGGATACACCAGATGTCGAGGCGGTGCTGTTCGGCGAAGAAGGCGTCGCCGCCGGCCTTTCCCAGGGAAAGCTGGTCATCGACATGAGCTCGATCTCGCCGGTCGCTACGAAGGCTTTCGCCGAACGCATCGAGGCGCTCGGCTGCGATTATCTCGATGCCCCGGTTTCCGGCGGTGAGGTCGGCGCCAAGGCCGCCTCGCTGACGATCATGGTCGGCGGCAAGGAGCAGATTTTCGAACGCGCCAGGCCGCTCTTCGAGAAGATGGGCAAGAACATCACCCATGTCGGCGGTAGCGGCGACGGGCAGACGGCTAAGGTCGCCAACCAGATCATCGTCGGCCTGACGATCGAGGCGGTTGCCGAAGCGCTGCTTTTTGCCAGGAAGGCAGGTGCCGATCCGGCCAAGGTGCGCTCTGCACTGATGGGCGGCTTTGCCGCTTCGCGCATTCTCGAAGTGCATGGCGAGCGCATGGTCAAGGAAACCTTCGAGCCCGGCTTCCGCATCCGCCTGCACCGCAAGGACATGACGCTTGCCGTCGATGCCGCCCGCGCACTCGATCTGTCGCTGCCGAACACCGCCGCCACGCAGCAGCTGATGAATGCCGCGATCGCCAATGGCGACGGCGAACGCGACCATTCCGCCCTCATCCGCACCCTGGAACTCCTCGCCGGAGGGCCGCGCTAGATCAACGCTTTTTAGAACAACCGGACGACATCTTCGATTGCCGACTGCCGGAGCCTTCTTTCCGGACGGCGAAGCCATGTCCGGTCATCGATAGAGAAGGACAGGAAAATGCTCAACAAAGATATCCAGCTGCCCTACGGCGCCGTCTATTTCCGCAAGTCGAATCCGCCCCGCGAGGATTGGGAACGCGACTACGCCACCGCTGGGCAAGACGGCCTCAACATCTTCCGCCACTGGTTCATGTGGAGCGCGATCGAAACCGCCCCCGGCGTCTACGATTGGGAGGAATATGACCGCCAGATGGATCTTGCCGCCGCAAACGGCATCAAAACCGTTATCGCCGAGCTGATTCATGCCGTGCCGGACTGGGCGGTACGCAAATATGCTCATGCATTGCAGGTCAATGCCGACGGCACCAAACTCGGCTCCTATATGGGTGTGTCGTCGGCGACCGGCGGTTTCTCCAACAATGGTGGCGGCGCCGGCGCCCTGACGCTGAACTGCCCCGAAGTAAAGGAAGCAGCGGGGAAGTTCCTGACCGCGCTCGCCACCCGCTACAAGGATCATCCGGCGATCTATGGCTACGACGTCTGGAACGAATGCAACTATTCCGCCGATGTCGATTACAGCCCCTATGCCAAGGCCGCCTTTCGCAAATGGCTCGAAAAGAAATACGGCAGCCTGAAGGCCCTGGCCAAGGCCTGGTACCGCTACAGCTATGCCGAATGGGACGATATCGAGCCGCCGGTGCATATGGCGCCCTATCCCGAATGCATCGACTGGCTGCAGTTCAAGCGCGACAATTTCTACGATCAGATGCAATGGCGCATCGACACGATCCGCGCCGTCGACCAGAAGAACACCATCGTTGCCCACGGCATATCCGGCGCGATTCCCAACATGGCGGCCAACGGCTGCGACGACTGGCTCGCCGCCTCCAAGGTCGAGGTTTACGGCTTCACCTGGATCCAGGCCCGCAAGGGATCGGAAGCCTGGAAGAACTGGTACGGCGTCGACATCAACCGCGCTGCCGCCCGCGGCAAGCCGTTCTGGCACGCCGAGCGCCAGGGCGGACCACTCTGGCTGCAGCCGCAGGTGATCGGCCGCGACAAGGAAGATGGCCGCGTCGTCGAGCCCGAGGATATCCGCCTCTGGAGCATGACCTCGCTTGCCGGCGGCGCCCGCGGCGTGATCAATCTGCGCTGGCGCCCGCTGCTCGACGGTCCGCTCTTCGGCGCTTTCGGCTCCTACGGCATGGACGGCTCGCGCACGCCGCGCTCTGACATGGCAAGCACCATGGCGAAATGGGCAAATGACAAGGCGCAAGGCCCCCTCTGGGAAGCAAAGCCCGTGCGCGGCGAGGTCGGCATCCTCGTCGTTCGCGAAACGCAGGAGTTTGATTATCTCCTGAACCACGACCGCAAGGAGAAACCCTATCCCCAGGCCATGTGGGGCGCCTATCGGGCCTTCCTCGAAAACGGCGCGCAGCCGGACTGGGTGCATATCGACGACATCGCGGCCTATGATTTCCTCTATTTCCCCTATCCGATCATGTTTACATCGGAACAGGCAAAGAGCCTGAATGCCTGGGTCGAAAACGGCGGCACGCTCATTGCCGAGGCATGCCCCGGCTATTTCGGCGATCGCGGCCATGTCGGCACCGTGCAGCCGAACATGGGCCTCGACGAGGTTTTTGGTGCGCGAGAGGAAGAGGTCGAGTTCATGCCCGATATCGGCGACCGCATCCATTTCGATCTCGACGGCGCGGCGGTCGACGGTGGCGGCTTCCTGCAGTCTTATCGGCTGACCGGCGGAACGGGACGCGGCCACTTCACCGACGGCCGTCTTGCCGTCGTCGAAAATGCCTATGGCAAGGGCCGCACGCTGCTGATCGGCACCAATCCTTCCGTGGCCTATTACCGCACGCAGGGGAAGGCAAACGGCGCTTTCTTCGCTGAGCTATTGAGATGGAGCGGGAAGAAGCGCCACGTGACGCTATCGAATGCCGCACTCTTCGCCCGTATCCACGAGGGAGAAAAGGGCAGCTTCCTCTGGCTCGTCAATCCGACAAGGGCGGCGCAGAAGACCGAGGTGACGCTAGCCGAAGGAGCGCTTGCGCAAAGCCAGGCCGTCTGGCCGATCGATCATATCGGCAATAGTGGCATCGAGGTGCCGCCGCGCGATGTGCTGATCCTGCCGCTCGATAGCTGAAACTTCAGGATGTGGATGAACTGGCGCCTTCGGCAAAGGCTTCAAGCTCGGGGTCGAAGTCGACCTCGACGACATTGTTGAAGACGGCGGTGGCCAGCATGATGCCGGCGAAGGCAACGAGATCGACGAGCACCTTGGTCTCGTAGCGCTGTTTCAGCTTCGCCCAGAGTTCGGCGGGAACAGCGTTGGAATCGGCGACGATGGCCTTGCCGAAGGCGTCGAGCAGCGCTTCCTCGTCGGAAAGCTCCAGCGCATCGGGATTGAAACCCTTGTTGATTAGCGCCCGGCGAAAGAAGGTGATGGCGATCTTCGATTTCGCCGCCTTCGAGATCGCATGCGAGAAAATCCAGATCGCCCGGTCGCTGACATCAGGATCGAGCTCGGCCCGCAGCGTGAACCATTCGGCATAGATACGGTGGGCGGCGGGCGAATGCAGCAGCGTGCGCTTCATGTTGGTCATCCGCCCGCGTAGCCTGACTTCTTCGTCATGCGCCGCACGAACCTCTTCCGAAGCGGTGTCGTAGTCGATTTGCGGGAGGTGGCTCATCGGGATCCGTTCTTTCCTTAGGCACACAGAAGCTATCGGTGCGGAGATGTCGTGTGGCTGCGCAACGGCAAATCCGCTTGGCCGCCGCCCGGCTGCCGCTTAGACTGACGAAATCGAAAGTGGAGGCAAGGCATGGGCGACGACCACGAGCATCATCATGTCGACTGGCGGGAACATGGCGTCAAGGTCATCCCCGGTAATTCGCTCGATCCGAACACCGCGCAGACGCCGGGCATGAGCCGCGCGACCGCGATCAACAATGCGCGCGCCGGCGCCGAAAAGATCTGGGCCGGCACGGTGACGATCCATGCCAACGCCAAGACCGGCGCCCATCACCACGGCGATCTCGAAAGCATCATTTACGTGGTCAAGGGCAAGGCCCGCATGCGCTGGGGCGAGCATCTGGAATATACCGCGGAGGCTGGCCCAGGCGACTTCATCTATGTTCCGCCCTATGTGCCGCATCAGGAGATCAACGCCAGCCGCGACGAGACGCTGGAATGCGTTCTCGTCCGCTCAGGCCAGGAACCGGTCGTCGTCAACCTCGACATCGAGCCGGTCGAAAAACCGGAAGACGTCGCGTGGATCGACCCGATCCACCGATAGAGCAATTCACCTTCGAGCAAACGGCTGACATCCTCAGCCGCCGAACGCTCTGCCAAGATCATCGCAAAGGATCGTCGCAGACCGCTTTAGGCGTGGACGGCGCCTGCGTTATTCATAACAGGGTTCTCGATGATCCGGCCGGTATCGGCAGCGTAGAGGTGGATCTGGTCGTAATCGATCGCGATGCCGATCGGATCGCCCGACTTCACCTTCACGGCCTCAGTCAGCGCCACGGCAAAGGGCAGCCCATCGAAATCGGCGTGGACGATGCGGCTTGCGCCGAGTTCTTCGATGAAATCGGCCGTTGCGGTGAGAGCGCCCGGCGCATCAGGGGCCACCAGCCGGGCAGCCTCGGCGCGCATGCCGAGCACGACGCGTTTGCCTTTCAGCGGTGCGGCACGCTCGCGCGGCAGTGCGACCTTGCGGCTTTGATCGTAGACGAAGACGCCCTCGTCATTGATCGTGCCCTCGAGCAGGTTCATTGCCGGTGTGCCGACGAAGCCCGCGACGAAACGCGAGACCGGATGATGATAGACCTCTTCCGGCGTGCCGACCTGCTCCACCCTGCCGCCGTTCATCACCACCAGCCGGTCGGCCAGCGTCATCGCCTCGGTCTGGTCATGCGTGACGAAGATCGAAGTGGCGCCGAGGCGGCGGTGCAGGCGGCGGATTTCGGCGCGCATGGCGATACGCAGCTTTGCGTCGAGGTTCGACAACGGCTCGTCGAAGAGGAATACCTTCGGTTCGCGGATCATCGCTCGGCCCATGGCGACGCGCTGGCGCTGACCGCCGGAAAGAGCGGCGGGCCGACGTTCGAGGAAGGGTTCGAGGCTGAGCGCCTTGGCGACCTCGCCGATGCGCCGCTGACGCTCCGCCTTCGAGACGCCGGCCACCTTCAATGCGTAACCGATATTCTCGGCAACGCTCATATGCGGATAAAGCGCATAGTTCTGGAAGACCATGGCACAGCCGCGCTCGCGCGGCTCCAACTGGTTGACGACGCGGCCGTCAATGGCGATTTCACCGCCGGTGATTTCCTCGAGGCCGGCGATCATGCGCAGCAGCGTGGACTTGCCGCAGCCGGACGGGCCGAGGATGACGATGAACTCGCCCGACTGGATGTCGAGATCGACGCCGTGAACGACGGGGGTCTTGCCGTAGTTTTTCTTCACGCCACGAATGGAGATCGGTGCCAAGGGAGTACTCCTTCACTTCTCGGTGGAGATAAGGCCGCGTACGAACCAGCGCTGCATCAGAATGACGAGGATCAATGGCGGCGACATGATGATCAGGGTTCCGGCCATTGCGACGTTCCAGTCGGGCAGGCCGAATTCGGACGGGATGAGGGTCTTGAGCTGCGTCACGGCGATGCCGAAATTCGGATCGGTGGTGATCAGCAGCGGCCAGAGATACTGGTTCCAGGCCCAGACGAACATGATGGTGAAGAGCGCGATCATATTTGGGCGGGAGAGCGGCAGCAGAATGTCCCAGAAGAACCGGACCGGGCCTGATCCGTCCATCTTCGAGGCCTCGGCAAGCTCGTCCGGAACCGTCAGGTAGAACTGCCGGTAGAGGAAGGTGCCGGTCGCGGTCGCGACCAGCGGCAGAACGAGACCGGGATAGGAATTCAGCAGGCCCCATTCGAGCTTGATCTGAACGCCGGTGATCTGCGCGACGAGCCAGCTTATGCCGGTGACGTCGAGGATCGTCTGGAAAGGCTGCAGCGCGTTGGCCGCAATCGAATAGGTCGGCACGATGCGGACTTCCAGCGGCAGCATCAGCGTGATGAAGATGATCCAGAAAATCACATACCGGCCGCGAAAGCGGAAGTAGACGATCGAGAAGGCTGCCATGGAAGACAGCATCACCTTGCCGGCGCCGACGGTTGCGGCGAAGATGACGCTGTGAAACAGCTTGTTGCCGAGATCGGCGCGAACCCAGGCGGTCTGCGCGTTTTCCCAGAAATGCGAGCCTGGAACCAGCGGCAGCGGCACACGATTGACCGTCTCCAGATCAAGCGTCGAGGCGATGATGACGATGGCGAAAGGCAGAAGCGCGATCACCATGCCGAGCGCGAGAAGCGTATAGCAGATGAAGTTGAATATCGGCGTGCGTTCGATCATGTCCGCGACCTCACTTGTAATGCACGCGCCGCTCGATGAAGCGGAACTGGAAGATGGTGAGCAGGACAACGAGCACCATCAAGATGATGGACTGCGCTGCAGCGCCCGAATAGTCGAGACCTCTGAAGCCATCGAAATAGATCTTGTAGACCATGAGCTCGGTGGCGCGCGCCGGGCCGCCCTGCGTCATGACGTCGACGATACCGAAGGAATCCTGGAAACTCTCGGTGATGTTGATGACGAGCAGGAAGAACAGCGTCGGCGTCAGCAGGGGCAGCTGGATATCCCAGATCCGGCGCATCGGCCCCGAACCGTCCATTGCGGCGGCCTCGATCAGCGAGCGCGGAATGCCTTGCAGCGCCGAGAGGAAGAAGATGAAGTTGTAGCCGATATACTTCCAGGAGAAGGCCACGACGACCGCGATCATCGCGTCCTTGCCGTCGAGCGCGGGGTTCCAGAGGCCGGGCCAGACGTGGTTGATAACAGACAGAAGGCCGGCCTCCGGCGCCAGGATGAAGCGGAAGGCGAGGCCGAGAGCGGGAGCGGCAATTGCGTAAGGCCAGATGAAGACTGACCGGTAGACTTTGTGGCCGCGCAGTTCACGATCCGTCAAAAGCGCCAGGATCAGCGCCAGCCCCATGGCAATGGCCGTCGAGCTGAAGCCGAAGATCATGCTGCGGGTGATCGAGTCCCAATAAACAGGATCGGTGAGCAGCTGTCTGAAATTGTCGAAACCGACCCAGGCATTACCGCCGCCCCATGGCTGCTCGAGCGTGAACGCCCAATACAGCGCCTGCGCGCTCGGCCAGTAGAAGAAGACGAAGATCAGCAACAGCATCGGAAATGCGAAGAGCAGTCCGATCGTCGTCGAGGAGAAAGTGACGCGCTTTTCCATGAGTGGCCGTTTTCGTCCTGGTTTGGTTTAAAGCATGTCGCGCAAAACTGTGCAGCAGTTTCGCTGTAGCGACATGCGTAAAAATATAGATCTAAAGCGCGAGCAGCGAACCTGAAAGATTGCGGCGCGCTTCAGGCGCGGGCGGCGAGCTCGCATCCGCGGCCGACTAAAGAACTTACAAAGACGCACCCGGCGCGCAAAACGCGGGCCGGGTGCGGCTCATATCAGCCGATCAGGGGAGCTGAACGTTCTTGTAGGTCTGCTGGAAGCGACGCAGGAGCGTATTGCCGCGTTCGGCAGCACTGTCGAGCGAAGCCTGGACATCGGCATTGTTGACGAAGATTGCCTGCAGACCATTGGCGATTTCGGTGCGGACCTGCAGCAGGCCACCGAGGCGGATGCCCTGCGGAGCCGCGTCGCCAGCCGGCGAAGCGGTCAGGCTCTGAATGGCGAGTTCGCGGCCGGCATAAGGCGCCTTGCCGTAGAAACCCTGCTTATTCAGATATTCGAAACCGGAGTTGCGAACCGGGATGTAGCCGGTAACGGTCGACCAGGTAAGAGCTTCTTCCGGCTTTGCGATGAAGTTAAAGAACGCGGCAGCAGCCTTGTATTCGGCGTCGGAGTGACCCTGCAGAACCCAGAGCGAAGCGCCGCCGACATAAGAGCTGTGACGGGTTGCGTCGCCGTAGGTCGGGAGCATGGCAACGTCCCAGTTCATGCCTTGCTTGGCGGTGCGGCCAACGTTGCCGTGGTCGCCGACGGAGGTCAGGATGACCTGGCAATCGCCAGCGGCAAAGGCTTCGACGAAGGTCTGGCCGACAGCCTTGTTCTTGATAACGACCAGCTTGTCGTCGTACCAGGACTTGAGGTCCTTGATGTAGCTGACGAGAAGCGGGTTCTTGTTGAACACCAGCTCGGCGTCGAGACCTTCAAAGCCGTTCTTCTTCGTGGCGATCGCTTCGCCGTTGACGGCTTCGAACTGCTCGATGTATTGCCAGACTTCGTTGTTGGAGATGTCAAAGCCGAGCGGGCAAGCATAGCCTGCATCCTTCAGAGCCTTGAGGTCCTCGCCTGCTTCCTTCCAGGTCGCCGGAGCATGATCCTTGCCGATCTTGGCGAAGGCGTCCTTGTTCCAATAGAGAAGAGCGGTCGAGGAGTTGAAGGGGAAGGAGTACATCTCGCCCTTCGATGTCGCGTAGTAGCCGGAGATACCGGAGAAGTAGTCCTTCCAGTCGACGGTGTAGCCCATGTCGGTCATCAGCTTGTTGGCCGGGTAGTAGGCGCCGGAGAGCATGATGTCGAGGGTGCCGGCGTCGGAGACCTGGGCGATGGTCGGCTGCTTGCCGGCGCGGAAGGCAGCAATGGTGTTCTGCAGGGACGCGTCGTAGCTGCCCTGGCTGGTGCAGACGACTTCGTAGTCGGCCTGCGACTGGTTGAAGCGATCGCACTGCTCCTGGACACGCTTTGCGATGTCACCGGAATTGCCGAACCAGAAGTCAATCTTGGTCTTATCGGCGGCGGCAGCGGGACCAGCAAGAAACGCTGTAGCGAGAAGGGCGCCAACGGCGCCGAGAAGCTTGGCTTGCATGAGAACCTCGAACGTAAAAGGACGCGCACTTTCAGCGCACGCCCTATTAGCTGGTTCAAATTGCCGCCGCCAATGAATATTACATGACATGAAATGTTCCAATTCTAGTTGTCACAAAACAGTCATACAATCATTATTCGTAACATTTCGAGAAATATTTAGAGGAACTTAGCAGGACTCTCAAATGTATTTGAAATACTATATACTTACATTAAAATAAACACAATTTTAGAAGGCGTTTAATGTTTAATTATATTGGAAAGAAGCGCCTTTATTCGTGCGTCCAGCTGGAATGAAACTTGCAAAAACAGCCGCATTTTGCCGTTGCACTGCTGTGCAACGCTCGGTTTCAGCCTCAAAATCAAAGGGAATCCTTCAAAATTGCAGCAAAACGCGGGTCGAACGCACGGCTGATCGGTCCCGCGGCAGCCCCGAGCGCCACAGACCAGGGATCGGCCATGCCGGGCTGCAGGCGCGGCAGCGTCCGGCCACGGCGTTCGGCGATCGAAGGCAGCAACGGGCCGATTGCCGCAATCAACCTGTTCACCAGCGCTTCCGGCGCGCTGCCGCAGAGGATCACGGTCTGCGGATCGAACAGTGTCTCGATGAGATGGATGCTCCAGCGCAGGTCCACAGCGGCCGCCTCGACCCAGGCGTCGATGCTTTGATCGCCCCTCAAGGCAAGGTCGTTGATCCGTGCATAAAGGCCGGGATCGGCGGGATCGACCGACAGATGCTGATAGAGCGAGGCGAGCGAGGCGCGATGTTCGAGCGGCGTCGATTTGCCGTCGGCAAACAGCAGCGCCATGCCGATCTCGCCGGCATTGCCGTTGGTGCCACGATAGAGCTCGCCGTTCAGAATGAGGCCGGCGCCGATGCCATAGCCGACGAAGAGGCAGACGGCATGGTCGATGCCGTGGGCGGCTCCCACCATGCGCTCGGCGGTCGCTGCCGCCGCCGCATCGTTCTGCAGGCCGACATCGAGCCCGGTGCCGGCGGTCAGCGTTTCCAACAACGGAAATTTTTGCCAGGCCTCCATCATCCACGGATCGTCGCCGCTGCCGGCAACCCCGAAAGGCCCGGGCATCGCGGCGCCGAGGCCGACCAGCCGCTTTTCCGACTGCTGGACGATCCCGGCAAGCTTTGAGCGTATGCCGGCGACGAGATCGAGGATGACCTTCGTCCCGTTCGACGGACCTCCGGGTGGCAGGCCGGCCTCATCACGCACGAGAACGCTGCCGACGAGATCGACGGCGACCGCCCGCGTCACATGCCGGTCGATCTGCAGGCCGATTGCAAAGGCCCCTTCGGGCACTAGGCCGTAGGGTGTCGACGGCTGCCCCCTGCCCCTCCTCACCGCCTCTTGCGAACTGACGAGACCATCGCGCTCGAGTTCCTCGATGATATTGGACACCGTCTGCTTGGTCAGCCTCGTCGCCCGCGCCAGATCAGCGCGTGAAAGCGCACCGTTGATCCTGAGGGCATCGATCATCACGCGCCGGTTATGCGCGCTGGTGCCTTCGTGATTGGTGCCGCTCTTGGCCCTGATCGGGCGGCTGTCATTCATGTGCAATTCCCTCTTGACTCCAATAGAATGTTGAAGAAGTAATAAGTCAAGACACTTGACTTATTAAGGAACCGGAGAGTTCCAGGGAACGCAGGAGCCGGGCAACGGCTCCGACGACGCTCCGAGGCGACGAACCGGCACGCTTTCCGCGCGTGCCTTCTCGAACACCGATGGCGGAGGACCGCCCTCGGCAATGCGTAAATGTCAAAAACTGGAGGCTGTAATGCTGAAATCCTTTAACAAGACGCTTCTGGGTGCGGCCTTGATCGGCGCATCCCTTGCGCCGCACGCTTTCGCCGAAACGACGCTGAACGCGCTTTTCATGGCCCAGGCCGCCTATAGCGAGGCCGATGCGCGCGCCATGACCGACGCCTTCGCCAAGGCGAACCCCGATATCAAGGTCAATCTCGAATTCGTTCCCTATGAAGGCCTGCACGACAAGACGGTGCTGGCGCAGGGTTCCGGCGGCGGCTACGACGTCGTCCTCTTCGACGTCATCTGGCCGGCCGAATACGCCACCAACAAGGTGCTGGTCGACGTCTCCTCGCGCGTCACCGACGAGATGAAGAAGGGCGTGCTGCCGGGTGCCTGGACCACCGTGCAATATGACGGCAAATATTACGGCATGCCGTGGATCCTCGACACCAAATATCTGTTCTATAACAAGGAAATCCTCGAAAAGGCCGGCATCAAGGTTCCGCCTAAGACCTGGGACGAGCTGACCGAGCAGGCAAAGACGATCAAGGACAAGGGCCTGCTCGCCACCCCGATCGCCTGGAGCTGGTCGCAGGCCGAAGCCGCGATCTGCGATTACACCACGCTCGTCAGCGCCTATGGCGGCGATTTCCTGAAAGACGGCAAGCCGGCCTTCCAGACCGGCGGCGGCCTCGATGCGTTGAAATACATGGTTTCCAGCTATTCCTCGGGCCTCACCAATCCGAACTCCAAGGAATTCCTGGAAGAGGACGTCCGCAAGGTCTTCGAAAACGGCGATGCCGCCTTCGCGCTGAACTGGACCTACATGTACAACATGGCCAACAATCCGGAGGACAGCAAGGTCGCAGGCAAGGTCGGCGTCGTGCCGGCGCCGGGTATTGCCGGGAAGAGCGAGGCTTCGGCCGTCAACGGCTCGATGGGCCTCGGCATCACCTCGGCCAGCCAGCATCCTGATGAAGCCTGGAAATACATTACCTTCATGACCTCGCAGGCGACGCAGAATGCCTATGCCAAGCTCAGCCTGCCGATCTGGGCCTCCTCCTATGAGGACCCAGCGGTCACCAAGGGCCAGGAAGAGCTGATCTCCGCCGCCAAGATCGGCTTGGCCGCCATGTATCCGCGTCCGACGACGCCGAAATATCAGGAGCTCTCGACCGCGCTGCAGCAGGCGATCCAGGAATCGCTGCTCGGCCAGTCCTCTCCCGAAGACGCGCTGAAGTCGGCCGCCGACAATAGCGGCCTCTGATCAAGCATGAAGACCCGGGCGGCGTCTGCCGTCGCCCGGTCTCCTAAACCTATAATGAAGAAGGGTCGCCTTGATGTCGGGCACTTGGCTGACAACCCGCGCGTGGCTTTTGATGCTGCCGCTTCTCGTGGTCATGATATCAGTCATCGGCTGGCCTCTGATCGATACCGTCGGCCTCTCCTTCACCGATGCCAAGCTCGTCGGCACGGAAGGAAACTTCGTCGGCATCGACAATTACGCGAAGATGATCTCCGGCTCGAATTTCCAGCGCACGCTTGTTACCACCGCATGGTTCGCGATCGTCTCGGTCGCCGCCGAAATGGTGATCGGCGTTCTGGCAGCCCTGCTGCTGAACCAGCAGTTTCGCGGCCGCACCGCGCTTCGCGCCCTGATGATCCTGCCCTGGGCGCTGCCGACCGTCGTCAACGCCACGCTCTGGCGGCTGATCTACAATCCGGAATACGGCGCACTGAACGCCGCGCTGACCCAACTCGGCCTGCTGGAGGCCTACCGCTCCTGGCTCGGCGAACCGGGCACGGCGCTGGCGGCCCTCATCGTCGCCGATTGCTGGAAGAATTTCCCGCTGGTGGCGCTGATCGCGCTGGCCGCACTCCAGGCCGTGCCGCGCGACATCACCGCCGCCTCGCTGGTCGACGGCGCCGGCGCTTTCGCCCGCTTCCGCTTTGTCATCCTGCCCTATCTCGCCGGTCCATTGATGGTGGCCCTGGTGCTGCGCACGATCGAGGCCTTCAAGGTGTTCGACATCATCTGGGTCATGACCCGCGGCGGCCCGGCCAACAGCACGCGCACGCTGTCGATCCTCGTCTATCAGGAAGCCTTCTCCTTCCAGCGGGCGGGCTCCGGCGCCTCGCTGGCTTTGATCGTCACGCTGCTGGTGACGCTGCTTGCTGCCGGCTACGCCGCTCTGGTGCGCAAGACGGCGGGGAGTGCGGCCTGATGGAACGCCAAAGCCCGCTTTTTTCCGCCTTCATATATGTCTGCGCGCTGCTGCTTGCCGCCGTCATCCTGGCGCCGATCCTGTGGCTGTTCATCATGAGCATCTCGCCGGCCGCCGACCTTGCGGCAAAGCCGCTGCGCTGGTGGCCGCAGACGGCAGATTTCTCGCGCTACGGCGTGCTGCTCTCGACGCTCGAAAACAGCGCCGGCGCCGCCTTCACCTCGTCGCTGCGCAACAGCATCGAAGTGGCGGGCATGGCGACGATCGCCGCTATTGCGCTGGCTATTCCGGCCGGCTGGGCCGTGTCGCGCGCGCCTTCGGTCGGCTGGTCGCTGTCGATGGTGATCGCCACCTACATGCTGCCGCCGGTGGCGCTCGCCGTGCCGCTCTATATGGGGCTTTCCCATCTCGGCATGCTGAACAACGTCTTCGGCCTCGCGCTCGTCTATCTCACCATCCTTGCGCCCTTCACCACCTGGCTGATGAAATCGGGTTTCGATTCCATCCCGCGCGAAATCGAATCCGCCGCGATGATCGACGGCGCCGGCCTGTTCCAGACGCTCAGGATCATCACGCTGCCGCTGGCAGCCCCCGTGGTGGCGACGTCAAGCCTCTTTGCCTTCCTGCTTGCCTGGGATGAATTCTTCTATGCGCTGCTCTTCACCTCGGACCAGCGCGCCAAGACGCTGACCGTCGCCATTGCCGATCTCGCCGGCGGCCGCGTTTCCGATTACGGACTGATCGCGACGGCAGGCGTGCTCGCCGCCCTGCCGCCTGTGCTGATCGGTCTCGTCATGCAACGCGCCCTGATTTCGGGGCTCACCAGCGGCGGCGTCAAGGGATGAACATGACATCAAAAAGACCCCGGCCGGCCGGACTTGCCGCGATCGATCGCGAAATGGCGCGCCAGCATGCCGATGCGATCGCCTCCTACGAAGCTGCCCAGCCGATGGCAGCCAAGGCCGCCGCCTCGCTGAAAAAGACCGGCAGGCTGCTGCTCATCGGCATGGGAGGCTCGCATGCCGTCAACCGCGCCGTCGAGCCGCTCTACCGGACGCTCGGCATCGATGCCGTCGCCTTGCCGCTGTCAGAACAGCTCGGCCAGCCGCTGCCGATCGCCGGCAGGACGATCTTCGTCACCTCACAATCCGGCGAAAGCGCCGAGGTCGTGCGTTGGTTCAACGAGACCGGCGGCACGAAGGAGACTTTCGGCCTGACACTCGAAGGCAATTCCTTCCTCGCAAGAACCGCTCCGTCGCTGGTGGGCAGCGGCGGCACCGAGCTTGCCTTCGCCGCGACCCGCAGCCTGACGGTGACCTTCGCCCTGCATCTGGCGATCCTTTCCGCCCTCGGCGAAGATCCTGACACCGCACTTGCCGCCCTCAAGGCGCCGGAAGATCATGACATCGCCGCCGCTCTCTCGGCGCTCGAAAACGTCGCGACCGTCGTCACGTCGGGCCGCCGGCTGCAGGGTATCGCCGAGGCACTCGCGCTCGGATTGACAGAGCTGTCGCGCCGTCCCTGCTTCTCGCTCGAAGGCGGCCAGCTGCGCCACGGTCCGATGGAAATGCTGGGGCCGGAAATCGGCGTCGTGCTGTTCCGCGGCATGGACGAAACCGCCGACCTGGTGACGGCAATGGCGACATCCGCCGTCGAGACCGGCGCCCCGGTCATCCTGTTCGACGCATCCGGGCAAGCGCCGGTCGCCGGCGCGGTGACGATCCGTTTTGCGCCTGCAACCGGTCTTGCCGCGATCTTCGCCATGCTGCCGGTCGCCCAGCGGCTGATGATCGCCTTTGCCGATGCTCGCGTGGAGAATGCCGGAACGCCGGTTCGATCCACCAAAATCACCCGGAGCGAATGAATGCGGCCGCTTGCAGTCATCGGCAACGTCAATGTCGACCTGATCCTTGGCCCGGCCGCCCCCTGGCCAAAGGCCGGGACGGAAATCATCGTCGACCATGACGAGTTGCGCGTCGGCGGAGCCGCCGGCAACAGCGCGCTCGCCTGGCAAGCGCTCGGCGTCGAATTCGAGATCGCCGCCAATATCGGCAGTGATCAGTTCGGCCGCTGGCTGAGCGAAGCCTTCGGCCACCGTTCCGACAAGTGGCCGGTACGTCCTGAGAAAACGACGCTCTCCGTCGGCATCACCCATCCGGACGGCGAGCGCACCTTCTTCACGACGAGGGGCCACCTGCCGCGTTTCAGCCTGGCAGACGTCTTCGCCGTCATCGAGGGCGCAAGACTGCAGGGCGGCTACGCGCTTCTCTGCGGCTCGTTCCTGACCGACGATCTGACAGAAGAATACGGCAAGCTCTTCGGCTGGGCCGACAGCCATGGCATCACCGTCGCGCTCGATACCGGCTGGCCGCTCGACGGCTGGACCGACGAGAATTGTGCAGCGACACGCGCCTGGCTCTCCCGCAGCGGTGTCGCGCTGCTGAACGAGGTCGAATCGACGACGCTTGCCGGCATCGCCGATCCGATCGAGGCCGCGCGTCACATGAGGTCGCATATGCCGGCGGGTGCGATTGTCGTCGTCAAACGCGGCCCGGACGGCGCTCTCGCGATCGGGCCGGACGGCAGCTTGGTTTCGGTGGCAGCGCCCGTTGTCGAAGTCGTCGATACGATCGGCGCCGGCGATGTCTTCAACGCCGCCTTTCTCGCCGCGCTCGCAAGCGGTGAGCCGCTGGTTTCCTGCCTGATGGCGGGAACCGAGGTTGCCTCGCGCGCCATATCGACTCTTCCCCGCAACTATGGCGGCCCGACATCTCTTCAGGAGCCCGTGCGATGAGCGCGCTCGAAATTCAAAACATCCGCAAGACCTATGGCGACGTCGAGACGCTGAAAGGCATCGACATCTCGTTGGATAGCGGCGAGTTCCTGGTGCTGCTCGGCTCCTCCGGCTGCGGCAAGTCCACGCTGCTGAACATCATCGCCGGCCTTGCCGAGGCGACGAGCGGCGATGTCAGGATCGGCGGCCGCTCGGTGCTCGGCGTGCATCCGAAGGACCGCGACATCGCCATGGTCTTTCAATCCTACGCGCTTTATCCCAATCTGACGGTGCACCGGAACATCGGCTTCGGCCTGGAAATGCGCAAGGTGCCGGCGCAGGAGCGCGACAGGGCCGTACACGATGCTGCCAAGCTCCTGCAGATCGAAAACCTCCTCGACCGCAAGCCGAGCCAGCTTTCCGGCGGTCAGCGCCAGCGCGTCGCGATCGGTCGCGCGCTGGTGCGCAAACCTGAGGTATTCCTCTTCGACGAACCGCTCTCCAATCTTGACGCCAAGCTGCGCATGGAGATGCGCACCGAGATCAAGCGGCTGCATCAGATGCTGAAGACCACGGTCGTCTATGTCACCCATGACCAGATCGAGGCGATGACCCTTGCAAGCCGCATCGCCGTCATGCGCGACGGCCGCATCGAGCAGTTGGGCACGCCGGAGGAGATCTACAACCATCCGGCAACGCTCTATGTCGCGACCTTCGTCGGCGCGCCGCCGATGAACCTGCTGAAGGCGACGGCGCGTGACGGTGGCCTGGCGCTTTCAGGCTCCGATGCGATCCTGCCCCTGCCCGCTCGTTTCCGCCAGACTGCCGGCAATGGCCGCGACCTTATCCTCGGCATCCGTCCCGAGGCGCTTCGCACGGACGGCACCGGCCCGTCGATCGAGGCAAGCCTTGAGGTCGCAGAGCTGACCGGCCCGGAACTCGTCGTCACCGCCCTTGCCGGACATCAGCGGCTGATGGCCTGCCTGCCGCCACGCACACCGATCCGCGACAACGAAAAGCTCACCCTCTTTTTCGACGAGGAGGCAATGCATCTCTTCGATCCGGAAACCGGTCTCAGCTGCGGCTGTTAGCGACGGAACGGCTATCCCCGTCAGTTGTTCAATTCGCTGCATCAGTAGGCTTGCGCTTGTAGACGTGAATATAGTCGACGAGCAAAATGGAAGGATTGGGCGTTTCATCGATCGGCCAACCCGAGCCGAGTGCCAGGTTCACCAGCGGATAGAACGGCATGTGGAATTCCTTCGGCGTGTCGAAGCTCCAGATGAACTGACGGTCGAAGTAGAAGCTCGTTTTGTCGGCTTGGATATCGACGCCGTAGGTGTGATATTCACTGTTCAAAATGCCGTCCTGGACCTTTTGCCAATGGCCGCCGGTGCTGTTCTGGCCGCCCTGGCTCTGACGCCAGATATGAAAACCCATGCTGAATTCGTAGGGCGCGCGTCCGTAATATTCCAGGACGTCGATCTCGGCGGTGTATTTCGACCGGTCGAGCCCGATCAGCCAGAATGCCGGCCAGACGCCCTTGCCCGGCGGCAGCTTCATCCTTGCTTCGAAATAGCCGAACTGCTGCGAGAATCCTTCGCCTTTCGGGTTCACCGACGACAGCAGGCCCGAGCGCCAGGTTCCATCGGCCTCCTTGCGCGCTTCGATCTTCAGAATTCCCTGATCGGTGGTAAACGGAAAGCCGGGGGCCGGATCTGTGAAGCGGGCATCGCCGAAATCGCCGTTCCAGGGTGTATGGGCGATCCAGCGGGAACTTCTCTCCCCCCAGGCCGAGACGTCTAGACTGTCGAAACTCTCCTCGAACGTGAGCTGGTACGCATTGATATTGAGCGGTTCCTGAGCCACGCTGGGTTGGCCGGGCAACGCGCCCAGACCAAGAACGATAAGCAAACCCAGAGCCTTAGAAGATATCCCGTAACGCATTCTGCTCCTCCGAAAACGCCAAACCAATTTTTGCGCTGCACTTGTCTCGATCATGAGATGAGAACTCCGTTTCGTCGCGGCATGAGCCTTTGGACGACGATGGTCTCGATGCCGTCGGGCCTTCCGACAATTTGCCACACGAGCAGCGCGAAGACCCAGAAGATCGCCACTGCCGCCCCGCCGCAAAGCGCCAGGCTGGCGACCAGGTTGAGGCCGACAGGCATGGCAGCGAGCATCGGCTCTATCCACAGCAGGAAAGCGATCATCGGCAAGCTCGCGACCAGAGGCCTTAGAAAGGCGTGCAACTGAGCGGCGAACGTCGCGCCGATCAGCCGCCGCGTAATGATCAGCGATGCGGCATAGGCGACAAGCACCGCCACGATCCGCGCGCCCAGTGCTCCTGCCACCTGAAAATAGACAATGCCCAGGATGGTGACCGGAACCCTGACGGCGAACTCGGCAAACATCCGGAGAGCGAGATAACGGGTTTTGTTGAGCACCATGGCCAATGGCGGCATCATGTTCGTCGGAAGACCGAGCAGACTGCCGATGCACAACCACTGCAGAATCGGCGCGGCGGATGCCCATTTCTCGCCGACGATGATCCGCACGGCCGGCTCGGCAAGCAAAGCGAGCGCGATGAGGATGGGCGCTGCCACGAAGGTGATCGCGTTCGTCGCCTTCAGATAGGCAGCGATCAGATTACGACGGTCATCGACGGTCGAGAATGCCGCCATCAGCGGACGCAACAATGGCCCGACGAAGGTCTGGTATGGAATAGCGGCGATATTGTCGGCGACGCTGAAGGCGCCGAAAGTCGACAAGCCCGTAAAGCGCGGCAAAAGCAGCCGGTCCAGTTGCCAGTTGATCGAACTCAGCACCTGCGAGACGGTGTTCCAGCTGATCATGTCCTGAAAGTGCTTCCACTCGGAAAGGCTGAACCTCGGTCGCATCGGCGCAAAGACATAGGAGGTGATCGCCGCGGCGGTCGGGCCTGCAACCGCGCCGATCGCCAGCCCCCAATAGCTGCCGGTCGCGACCGCGACCCCGACACCGAACAGCAGTGTCGACCCCTTGGTGATGAGATCGAGTGCGAACTCGCGTTTGAAATCGAACCGCTGCATGAACAGAACCATGCGCGGGCTGATCACGCTGCGCATGGCAGGCGCAATCGAGAGCACAGCGACGAGAGAGAAAAGCCGGGGATCGTCATAGATCAGAGCCATCGGCCAGGAGATGAACATCATCAGCACGCTGATGGCCACGCCTCGTAACAGGCTGAGGGTAAGGGCGGTGGCAAACATATCGTCCGAAGGCGACGGCTGGCGCATGAGGGCCTGCGTCAGCGGCAGGTCCAGGATTGTCTCGACGATGACCAGAACCGAGGTCGCTATGGCGACAAGGCCGAAATCCGCCGGGCTCAAAAGCCTTGCGAGGATCAGGAGGCTGACGAAATCGAGCAGTCGCGCCAGGAACTTTCCGCTGATGGTCCAGATACTCGCCGTCGCCGTCCTCTGAGATACGCTTGACATGTCTATTTTCTATTCCTCGTCGACGGTTTCGGTCGCAGCGGCAAGACAGGCAGCTCCGCTCCTTGCCCTCAGCCCGCCCGTCTTCTGAAGACCTCGGCGGATCGGTCGCCTTGGTCCGACAGTTGCTGCTCGATCAGGCGGGACAGGCGGTCGCGGAACACGGCGGAAGAAAATTTCAGCGAGTGCGCGCGGATCGCATGCGGATCGATATCGTCCTCCACCTCCTCGAACGCCGCCATCGTTTCCAACAGAGCTTCCGTGGTCTGCTGCGCGAAGCGAAAACCAACCTGCGGCGAGGAAACGGTTTCCCTGGCGCCGCCGGCGTCGAAAGCCAGGACCGGCCGCCCTGATGCCATGGCTTCCACCGGAAGGATGCCGAAATCCTCCGTGCCCGGAAACAAGAGGGCGCGGCATCGCGACAGATGGTCGCGCAGAACGTTGAAGGGCTGATGGCCGAGAAACTCAACGGTCGGTCCGGCGATCGACTTCAGATAGGCCAGTTGTTCTCCCTCGCCGATCACGACCAGCTTTCGGCCGGCCTCGGTGCAGGCGCGAACGGCGATATCCGGCCGCTTGTAGGTGGTCAGCTGTCCCGCATAGAGATAGAACTCGCCCTTCCCCTTCCCCACCACAAAATCGTCGGTCGCAACCGGCGGATGGATGACGATGGATTCCCGGTCGTAGAAGCGGCGGATGCGGCTTGCGACATAATCGGAATTGGCAACGAACACATCGACCCGCGAGGAGGTCGTCACGTCCCAAGCGCGCAGCATGGGTGCGGTGATCGACATCATTGCGCGACCCACCCAGGGCAGGCCATGGCGGTAGACATGGAACTGATCCCAGATGTAGCGCATCGGCGAATGGCAGTAGCAGACATGCAGGGCGTCGGCGCGCGTGATGATGCCCTTGGCGGGTCCGGATTCGCTCGACAGCACGAGATCGTAATCCTGCAGATCGAACTGCTCGAGCGCGAAAGGCATCAGCGGCAACATCTTGGTATAATGCCGCTTTGCACCGGGGATCTTCTGCAGGAAGGATGTGCGGATGTTCCGCGTCTTCAGAAAATCGCTGATGCGATCCCGGTTGCAGACGAGGGTGAAGATGTCGGCCTGCGGAAACATGCGGCACAGCTCTTCGACGACCTTCTCGCCGCCGCGCATCGAAACGAGCCAATAATGCACGATGGCGACGCGAAGCTGCTTGGTATCGCTCGCGCTTCCGGCCTCAGTGACACGTCTTTTCGCCATGACAGGCGCATCGCCGAGAAATGCTCTCGCGTCGGGAAGAGAGGTTGTTGCCTTAAGGGTCAACTCAATACTCCTTGTATCGCCACACCGTCTGTCAGCTCGGGAACAGCATTCGTCGAAATCAGGGTGTGGTATTCGGAAAGAAGCGCGTCGCGCCATTCCTCGTGTGTCGACGCAAGATCCGGCGACTTCAGGAAAGCCCGCTCGCTCATGGCGCGGACCTCGTGCCTCGGCATTTGGCTAAATCGCGTCAAAGTATCGGCAAAGGCGCTTTCGTCAGCCGTATCGCAGGCGATCGCCATGCCGGCTCTTTGCATTTCTTCGGCAAGAAAGGCGCTACGCGACATGATGACCGGCAGACCGCTCCTGGCCGCTTCGATAGCGACGAGGCCGAATGGCTCGGGATAGCGAGACGGCATCAACAGTGCACGCGCCTTGCGGATGGTCGGGCCGATCTCCGCATGCGACTGCCAGCCGACGGCCCTGACGTGATCTCCCGAAGCCGCAACCAGCGGCATCAGCGGCCCGTCCCCGATCACGCAGAGCCTGACGCCGGCTTTGCGTGTGGCGGCCACGGCGTCCTCTATGCCCTTCTCTTCGTCCAACCGCCCGATGAAGACGAACTCCTCGTTGGCCTCCGCCTCGATGCGTTTGATGGAGAGCGGAGCGACGGGATTGCGGATTGTCGTCAGTCGTTCGGGCCGATATCCGGCGCCGACGAGGAAGCTTGCCATCTTCTCGTGCAGCAGGATGATACGGCCGAAATCGGCCTGATCCTTCAGCCGTCGGAGGATATTGGAGCCGCGGGCAACCCGCCATAATTTGTGCGAATAACTTCTCTTGTCGCAGGCCGTCGCAATGCAGCCTCCGCCGAGCGGGCGTCGAAGGCAGACTTCCTGCGCCTGATAGTCGAAGAAGGCGCCGTTGGGGCAGGCTGTGAAGAAATCATGCGCGTGCACCACGCATCGTCTGGCGACCGGCATCAACGCCCTGAAAATCGCCGGAGACAGGATCTGGTGCCAGCCATGGACATGGTAGACGGTATTGGCGGTGTCGTTTGCGGCAATCCAATTCGCGACCATACGGACGGCGGCGCCGTTGTGAATGCCGGTCACGAAAGCCTTCGCACGCTCGGCACTGAGCAGATCGCGGCTATTCAGCCCGACCATCAAGACCCCGAGTGCGACGAGCTCCGCATTGGCGGCGTCATCCCCGCAAATATAGGTCACGGGGATGTCGAGGCCCCGAAAAAGCTTGGCGGACAGCACCGCCAGCGCCGTCGCACCGCCTCTGGCGACCGAATAGTCGTCGATGATGACCACGCGATCGATCTTTGTCGTGCCGGGGCCGGGAAACCGGCCGACGCTTGCGGCGGATCGGAGGACCTCGGGAAGCGACGGGCGCATCACTTCACCGAAACTGCGCCGTTGGCACAGGCCTCCAGCGCCTTGCGGTTGAGGATGCGGATCTTGCCCTGGCCCCCGTCGATGATCTTGCCTTCCCGCAGGCGCCGCAGGCATTGATTGACCTTCTCGCGGGACGCCGGCAGCGTCGCGGCCAGATCATTTTGCGAGATGGTCAGTTCGTCACCGCTGTTTGCCGCATCTTTTCCATAAACAGTGGAGAGCCGCAGCAGCGTGCTGGCCAGCCTCGATTGCAGGCTCGACGCCGCATTCGCAATGATCCGAAGTTCAAGCTCTGAAATACGCGCCAGCGCCCTGGAGAAGACCTTTTCGCGAAAGCAGGGATCGCTGGCATACATGTCGCGCAGCAGCCGGCCTTCGAAGAAATGCAGTTCGCAGGCGGAACCGGCGCGGTATTCGAGGCTCAATGTCTGCCTGCGCAGAACCTCGAGCTCGCCGATGAGGCCGGATTTCGGAATGATCTCGACGATGAATTCCCTGCCGTCGGGCAGCATCGTGCTTGCGCTGACCACCCCCGAATGGACGCGCGCGAACGTATCGACGAGGACGCCGGCCCCGGCGATGATCTCGCCGCGCCGGAAACGCCGGACGCTCGACCGGCAGGATAGGAATTCGTCGTCGATGACGATGCGGCTGTTCAGATGAATGCCGCCGTTAGCCGATATCGCCGGTTTGCCGATGCCGGCCCTGCGATCTGATGCGTGTGTCGCCCCATCCATGCGCATAACTCCACTCGATAACCATAGGCAATGCTGCACTGCATCATTTATATTGTCTTAATATGAGAGTCAAATAACATCACGGAGATATGAGGTAAAGATAAAGTATATATTTAACTCAAAACAAAATATACACCGCAAAAAGGACCAAAAAATCTCAAAGAAGCCAAAAAACCGCCACGCCATCGAAGATGGTTGCCTATTAAAATGGCTTACTGAATAAAAATAAGCAACAATCAAAGTGATGACATCAAAACTGATAAATAATCGTCACCGGATAATCACCACGAATTAGATTAGATTGTCGTTTTAAATGAAGATAAGGCCATCAAGGTGTAATCCGATTTCTCGATTGCCCGTTAGTAGCATAAAGAATTTGTTAAGGATTATGACCTTGGTAACAGACAACCAGAGTGCGGCGCAGCAAACTTTGAACGGTTCTTAATCGGAATATTTTGGAGACCACCGATGACATGGGAAGCACATAGTTTCGAGGCTTGGTCGCGTGTCGGACGGTCCGCGAAAGGCGCCGATCTTCATTCGTCCCGGCCTCGTGCGGCAGGCAGATCGTCGAAGCGCGCGCTAGACCTTGTCATCGCAGTTACGGCCCTGATCCTGCTTTCCCCGCTTCTGTTGATCGTCGCAATGATCGTGAAGATGAGCGACCGCGGCCCGGTCTTCTATTCCCATACGCGCATCGGCGTCGGCGGAGCGCCGTTCGGATGCCTCAAATTTCGCACGATGAAGACCAATGCGAGTGCTCAGCTTGCCGAATTGCTGCAAAACAACCCGGCTGCGCGAAGCGAATGGGAAGAGACACGCAAGCTGAAGGACGATCCGAGGATCACGGCCGTCGGTGATATCCTCAGGAGGTCGAGCATCGACGAGCTTCCCCAACTGATCAATATCGTGCGTGGCGACATGAGCCTTGTCGGCCCCCGGCCGATCACGGCTGAGGAATTGCCGCGCTACGGCGAGCATATATGGGCCTACATGGCCGTCCGCCCGGGCCTGACCGGTCACTGGCAGACCAGCGGGCGCAATGACGTCAGCTACGAGTACCGGGTTTCCCTCGACGTTCACTATCTCAACAACTGGTCGCTCGGCAGGGACTTCATCATCATTGCCAAGACCATTCCCGCTCTGTTTTCCCAGCGCGGCTCGTATTGAGCATTCATGGGGAGAGCCGCCGATCATGCCTGGAATCGGAAGACACGCTACTCCCCCGTCCCTCCAAGCTGCCACTAACTGGTTACTCCGTGATCTCGCCATTTTGGATTAGGACGACATGACCTCAAGCACGATCTTCAGCGGTGTTTCTCCGATATCCCTGCCTGCCGCAGCCACCGGCGGGAATTCGCCGCTCACCTTGCGGGATATGCTCTTCTTTATCAGAATGCGCTGGCTGTGGATTGCGGCGACGACTTTCGCTTTCCTCGTATTGGCAGGGAGCTACGTGCTGACGGCCGAACCGACGTTCGTTGCCAACACGCAACTTGTGATCTTCCCCCAGGTCAGCGGCTCCGAAGCGCAGAGGGCTTTCGCAGAAGACGCGTTCATCGAGGGACAGTTGGAGATCGCCAAATCCAGCGATGTCGTCGGTGGAACAGTAACGACACTTGGTCTCGATACCGATCCTGACTTTGTCGATCAGACGCCTTCGCTCCAGGATAGGGCAAAGAACTGGTTGATGGGCGCTTCTTCCGAACAGGATACGGCATCGCAGGAAGCGGCAGGCCCAGGACCGCGTGACACACAGCCGCAACAGCAGATCGAGGACGGGCGGATCCATGATCGGGCGGTCGCCACGCTGCTGAACATGATGGGAGTACGCCGGATCGGGAGTTCGACGATCATCGAGATATCGGCTGCAGCATCGACCCCGCAGCAGGCCGTCGACATCGCCGACACGCTGGCCAGGCAGTATATCCAGAAGAATATCGCGATGAAGGCCAATGCGTCCCGACAATACAGCGAATGGCTGACCAGATTCGTAAGCGAGCAGCAGCGTGGACTGGCCGAAGCTGCCAGCGCCCTGGCCAGCTTCACGAGCAATCCGCGCGATCAGTTCAAGCTTGCGGAGCTGCAGAGCGCGACTGACGCACGCCGCACCCTCTATGAAAATACCTTGAACCAGCTGACCGAAGCCAAGCAGCGCATCACCTACCCGGTGTCGGATGCCACGATCGTCTCTCGAGCCACCCTGCCTCTTTCGAAAGCCAGACCACGCAGCACGCTGATCATCGCCTTTGCGGCGGCGGTTGGTCTTGGCGTCGGCTTCGCACTCGCCATGATAAGACACGCCGGCGATCGCCGGATCGTCCGGCCCCATCAGATCGCGGAAGCCGGTGGACTGCCCTTTGTCACTTTGCTGGCGACATCTAGGACCCGCAATGGTCACTCTGCGCGTTTCCTCGCCGCCGGTACAGGCAGCAGCAGCACCGCAGCCGCCTATCCTGTTATTCCAGGCATGGCGGAACTCAGCGCGACGGTCGTTGGTCTTCGGCGCAAACGCCGGGTCGTCATAGGAATCGTCGCTGTCAACCCTGGCGGCGGGGCATCGACCATCGCATGCGAACTTGCGGTGCTCTCGTCGATATCAGGAGCACAGACGCTGCTGATCGATGCGGCTGCGCAGAAATCGTCGCTCAGCAAATCGATCGCGCCTCATAGTTCCACAGGCCTCGTCGATGTTCTCGACAATGGCGAACTGATCAAGACGGCGGCATTGCCCCTCACCCCGACGCTGAAATTCCTTCCCCTCGGCAAAGTCGAAGCGGTGACGCCGGCCATTCGCCTCAGTTCCCGCCGCACGCAGTTGAGCTTCGCCGATCTGAAAAAGGAGTTCGACGCCATATTCGTCGACATTTCCGCATTCTCTGCTTCGCCGGATGCCAATGCGATCGCGCCGGAACTGGACGGTGTCCTCGTGGTCACCTCGCACGGGCATACCTCGATCGACGATACCATGCACGTCATCGAGACCCTGCGGAATGTCGGCGCGGAGATCCTCGGCGCGATCATCAACCATGCACCGAAAAGAATAGAGTCATGAGTTCACCTTCGGCAGAAGCAACCAGGCAGGACGGCCCGATCGGACCGGCGCCTGTTCCCTGTGGCGCTAAAGCCATGGCGGGCCGGGCGCGCCACCCATTGCGAGTGGCTGTGGGGATTGCCTCGGCAGGCCGCCCCTCGATACTGCGGGAGACCGTCGATTATCTCACGGCCCTGCCGGACCAGGCCGAGCGGCTGATCGTCTGCGTGCCCGTGATCGACGACGCCGCCGGCCTCGCCGACCGCCTCGATGTGGAAGTCATCGTCGGTAGCCGTGGCCTGACCTCCCAGCGCAACAGGATCATCCAGGCCGCCGCCGCCGATACGGATATTCTGATCTTCCTGGATGACGACTTCATTCCCGCAGCAGCCTTCCTGTCGCGGATGGCGGCGGTCTTTGCAGCAAACCCCGACGTGGCGATCGCCACTGGCGAAGTCCTCGCCGACGGCATCCTCGATGGCGGCCTCAACATGTCAAAGGCCCTGAAGGTTCTTGAAACTGCGGGCGAAAGGGCTGGGCATGTGACGGAGGTCTATAACGCCTACGGATGCAACATGGCGGTTCGCCTTTCACCCGTTCTCCAGCACGCGGTGGCCTTCGATGAACAACTGCCGCTCTACGGCTGGCTCGAAGATGTCGATTTCAGCCGGTCCATCGCCCGCTACGGCAGGTCCGTGCGTGTCGAAGGCGCTCGCGGCGTGCATCTCGGCGTCCGATCCGGGCGCCAGCCAGGCCGAAGACTCGGTTATTCGCAGGTTGCCAATCCTGTCTACCTAGTCCGGAAGGGCACGATGTCGAAGGGCCGTGCTGTCGCACAGATCGGCCGCAACATCCTGGCGAATACACGGGGCCTATTATTCAATGACCGCTTGATCGACCGATGGGGACGCTTGAACGGCAATTTGCTGGCGCTTTCCGACCTTCTTGTCGGCCGCGTCTCTCCGTCCCGCATCCTGGAATTCGGCAATCCCGCGCCGCGCGAAATGCCTTCGCCGTCGATCGCAACGAAACGGAGATAGCAGACAATGCAGCGCACATCCTTGTCCGGTCGCCTCATCTCCATCGCCCTTGCCTTGCTGGTATTTTCCGGCGTGACCGGCTGGAGTGTCGCCCATGCGGAAAACTATACCCTCGTGCCGGAAGATCAGGTCAGACTGCGTGTCGTCGAATGGCGATCGTCGGATTCCCGGTATGCCAGCTGGGAAGCCCTCGGCGGAACATATACAGTCGACGATGCCGGTAATCTGGCGATTCCGATCGCCGGCCAGGTGCAGGCGATCGGCAAGACGACGGAGCAGGTTTCCGATGCGATCGCCACCGCGCTCTCCGAAAAGGCCGAACTGCCGGGAAAGCCGTTCATCGCCGTGGAAATTGCCCAACATGCGCCGATTTTCGTAACCGGGACCGTGCAGACCCCCGGGCGCTATGCTTTTGAAGCCGATATGACGGTCATGAAGGCCGTCAGCATCGCCGGCGGCTTCCTTCGCGACCGCGAGGAGAATACCATCTTCGAGCGCGACCGGATCCAGGCTGCCGGCTCCTATCGAACGGCCATTCTCAACCGGCGAGATCTTCTGATGCGCCAGTCGCGATTGCGCGCCGAGATCGCCGGCGAACAAAGTTTCGAGATCCCCGCCGAACTCGCCGGAACGCCCGATGTAGACAAGCTGAAGGCGCAGGAATTGAACCTGATGCGGCTGCGACGTGTCGATATCGAAAGCCAGATTGATGCGGCGAGCGACCTCACCCGTCTCTACGGCCAGCAGGTCCAGTCGCTCGAGGCCAAGATCAATTCGCAAAAGCGGCAGATCGAGCTCGCGCAAAAGGAACTGGATAATGTCAACAGCCTGGTGAGCAAAGGCCTGGTCAGCAATTCCCGGCAGGTCACGGTCGACCGCGGCGTTGCGGATGCACAAGGCACCCTGATCGATCTCGAGGTCGCCCTGACCACGGCCCGCCAGGGGCTCAGCGAAGCCGATCGCTCGAAGATCAATATCGTCAACCGGCAGAACAGCGAAAACCAGGAGCTGCTCAACCAGGTCAATCTCGCGATCGGCAGGGCGGCGATCGACATCCAGGTGGCCCAGCTTCTGGGCGAACAGGCTGGCTACAGCGCTCAACTCGCCCAGATGAATACGGACACACCGGGTCTTGGCAGAGCGCAAAAGAACTACAGGATCGTGCGCCGCAACGACGATGGCACTTATCGCAATATCGAGGCGGACGAGACGACCAGCTTGCGGCCGCATGATGTCGTCGAAATCGGCATCGACACGGATCTCCAGACGCCGTCGCCTACGCTGCAGCTGCAGTCCGCGCCACAGCAGCAAAGCTCGGCAGTCCCGCTGTCTGATGTAGCAGGCGACAATCAGACGGCTCCCGGCTGGATATCCCAGACGGGATCGAATTAGGAGGCGGTCGTGACCATTAACGACAGCTGGCGGCTTTCGCCTCGGGCATTGCGTCAGAAGGCGGATGCCGGTTTTCGGCAAACCCGATGCCTCCGCCGCTCCGTCCGGATCGGGATCTGAAGTATGTCGATAGAACCGATCGGCTTCATCGTTCTGCTGCTTGGCCTGCTCAGCATGGTCAACGGGGCGCGTTTTGCGATCACGACCCTTTGCCTGTCGACGCTGCTCGGAGCGGCAGCGGCTCTGCAATTGCCCGCGCTCGGCGGCAGCAGCATCCAGCCAAGCCATCTTCTCGTGCTTTTTCTCGTGGTAGCCGCCCTGCTGCGCCCGGCTCAAACACAGGCGACGCTCGCCAGCATGGCCTATCCGGGTCCCGGTTTCTGGTTTGCCGCCTACATCCTGTTTTCCGTGGCATCATCTTTCTTTTTGCCGCGCATCTTTGCAGGCGCGACCCTCGTCTACTCCTCTGCACGAGACACCACGGGCATGATGTCGACGGTAGCCGCTCCGCTGTCGCCGGGTTCGTCCAATCTCAGCCAGTCTGTCTATCTGCTCGGCGACCTCGCCTGCTTTGCCGTCGTCTCGGGGCTTGCCAGGCTCGGCTATGCCCGTTTCATCGCACTGCAGTTAATCGTCGCCTCGATCGCATGTTTTACCCTGGCATTGATTGATATCGGAACATTCCTGACCGACCAGTCCTACCTGCTCGATGTCATCAGAAACGCGAACTATACAATGCATACGGCCGAGACGATCAGCGGCTTCAAACGCATCGTCGGCCCGTTCCCCGAAGCGAGCACTTATGGCGCAGTCGCATTAGCCTATTTTTCCTTCACGCTTCTGCTCTGGCTGGAGCGCGTCCAAAGCCGTATGGCAGGACTTGCAACGCTTTTCATCGGCCCGACGATCGTCCTCTGCACATCGACAACCGCCTATATTGCCGGCATTTTCGTTGTCTGCATGTTCGTTTTGTTTTGCCTGAAACGATTGATTAGCGGCCCCGCCAAGACCCCGCATGTGACATTCCTGGTGATCACGCTGTTTTTGATTCCCTGCGCCATCGTCGCACTCAGCCTTGTCCCCGATGCGTGGAATTCCATCGCCGGCCTGATGAGCACCACCTTGTCGGACAAGCTCCAATCGCAATCCGGTGAAGAGCGCACCGCCTGGAATACACTGGCATTGATCGCATTCGTCGATACCGCCACCTTCGGCGCCGGGCTCGGCACGGTTCGGGCCTCGAGTTTTATCGCTGCGTTGCTCTCCAATGTCGGATTGACCGGCACTCTTCTCTTCGCCGCCTTCCTGTACAGCCTTGCAAGGGCCTCCGGCCGGCACATGTCAGGCGATCGGGAGACGCACGCGATCGGAAACGCTGCGGTTATGGCATCCATAGCGCAGGTCGCCTCGGCGGCGATATCGGGGAGCGGCACGGATCTCGGCTTGCTGTTCAGCACCACGGCAGGTCTGGCGGCCGGCTGCCTGGCAACCAATGCCTCTCCCCGGCGCGCGACCCGATCGCTCGCCAATCGAACCCCTCTGGAGACATCGACATCTCTGATGAGAGCGCCGATGTTTTCAACACGATGACGCCCGCTTTGGAACTCCGCCACGGCGCGGGATGGCAATCTCATCGAGCCATCGGCGTGCCCGCATTGGGCCGAAGCCGGTCGGCCGCACCGCATCTTTCAAGGATCGCCTGTAAAAGCAGTCCATCGAACAAGCGCCGTCGGAGGTCAGTCGCGGAAGGCTATGCTGCAGGTTTTATGCCAACATCAGCCTTGCGGGCGTTCGCTGGTGGTCGCGACGCTATCTGCAACGGAATTGTTTTCGCGCAGCTTGGCACTGCGCCGCAAAAGCCCCGACAGGAACACGCCTGCCAGATAGCCGATTTCCATGAGCACGAGGATGGCGATACCGGAGAGCATGGCCGCGATCACAGACGACCCGCCGGCAAAAGCCACGCCGCCGAAGCCGATTGCCACCAGGATTGCAAAAATCGCGAAAGCCCAGGCGCGGATGGAAGCCCCGGCAGCGATCGAAATCACGGCTGCCCCGAGTGTGGTGATCAACATGACAATCCCCCTTCCCTCCGCATTCCGACAAGGGTCCCGGCACCAATCGCCGTACCGCGAAACAACATGTCGAAACATAGCCTTATGACAGGCAAGGCACTCTTCATGGTGAATATCTCAACAATGAAACATACAAAAGCCGCCGACAGCCAGACACCGATTCAGCACCAGCGCACTGGATGCTGGCCTATATATACCGAACAGGGCCTTCATATGACAGACCCGTCGGCTCAATTCACAATTGGTCCCTCGCCTCGCAAAGACAATACCGATTCACTTGTATTGCGCACAATCGGAAAGGTGATGACATGAACAACCAGTGCGTCGTCTACGTCACGGATGTCGAGTATTCATTTCCGACCATTCTCTCGGCGCTTCAGGCTCGCAAATTCGCAAGCCCCGCGACCGACGTCTGCGTTCTGATGTCGGAACATCTCGACAATTTCGAAGAGCTGAAAGCCCTGCTCGCAAGGAGTGGGGTCATATTGACCGATGCGACCGAAGCGCTGCAGGACTCGCTCGGCAAGCTCGACAGTTCGCATTTCCAGGGACGCATCAGCGTCAGCACGATGGCCAAGCTGGTCCTTTGCGAGATCCTGCCTTCCAACTATACGCAGATCATCTACCTCGATGGGGATACCCAGATCGTCAGCGATCTCGGTGCGTTCGAAAGTGCAACTGTCCCCGAGGGCAGGTTTTTCGCGGCACGCGATTACACGGCGATCCATGACTTCCTCGACACCGGAAAGGACAGCCACTATTTCAACGCCGGCGTCCTGAAATTCCATCGAAACGGCTGGATCGGGCAGGAGGCGCTCGAGCTTTTTGCTAAAAATCCTGAGGCCTGCGAGGGCAAACATGATCAGGGCGCATTGAATTACGTCTGCGGTTCATCGCTGATCCTGGTATCGAACCGCTGGAACTTTCCAAAACAATTCCTTCATCTGGTGAACATCTCCTCCTTGTCGATCGTCCATTATATGGCGCATCCGAAGCCATGGCATGGAACTTTCTTTCCGTGGACCGATAAGGAAAGCCAGGTATACGTAGACCTGCGCAAAGCACATCCGATTTACAACGCGCTGTATCGCGGAATAACCTTCGATCGGAAGATGCTGTATAAATACCGGTCGATACGAGCGCGCATCGAGCACGCTATTGAGAAAGAAGGACCCAATCCTAGGGTCCAGAGCCTGCTGGTTGGCGACTACGCCGTATGATGATGTATTGTTGGTCCAACTTGAATGTCCGCGTGACTGAACTCAGCGTCGCCGGTCGAGCCGTGGATTTGCAGACGGAAGCGCAAAGTATTCATCCATTCATTCCAGGAATGGATAATCTTCAGGACAGAATATGAGTTATAGGGCTTCCGCCGCCAGTATCTCGCATTACGTGAAAGCCCGTCTGCGCCGGTCGCTTAAGGCTCGGCAGGTTCGCTATGACCTGCTGCGCAACGGGCTCAAGCAGGCGCGCCACGTCGTCATCTGCGTCATCCGTGACGAGGGGCACCGGTTGGCCTTCTTCCTTCAGTATTATCGCGATCTCGGCTTCGAGCACTTCATCTGTATCGACAACGGCTCGACCGACGGCACGGCCGAGTTGCTGTCCGGCTTCGACGATGTCTCCCTTCTTTCGGCTCATGGTTCCTACAAGGCGGCAAGATTCGGAAACGACTGGATCAACGAAGTCATCAACCGCCACTGCCGCGAGAAGTGGGTCCTGTATGTCGATGCAGACGAGTTCCTGGTCTATCCGCATTGCGACACACGGCCGATCGATCAATTGACTTCCTATATCGATTCCATCGGCGGCCATTCCCTCCGCTCGGTTATGATCGACATGTATAGCCCGCATCCCGTTCTCGAAAACATATGCGAACCCGGTCGCAACCCGCTCGAAGTCTGTAATCTCTTCGACCGCTCCGGCTATGTGGCGCATTTCGACAAACGCAACCGGACGATATGGATCAAGGGCGGCGTTCGCGGGCGCGTCTATTTCCACGACCGGCTCTGGGACGGCCCCGCGCTCAACAAGATACCCCTCGTCTATGTGGCGGGTGAATGTCTGTTTCTCAAATCATCGCACCAGGTCTGGCCGCTCTCCCTGAATTTGGGCGACATGCGCGGAGCGCTCGGCGTATCCGGCGCCCTTCTGCATTTCAAGTTCCTGTCGACCTTCGTGCACAAGGTCGCCGATGCGGCACACCGGTCCCAACATACGGAAGAATATACCGTATACTCCTCAAGCAAGGACATGGATGACTTCGTCTATGACGATACGGGCACCTACCGAAGCTGGAAGGACCTGTCCGATCACGGGCTCATACAGGGTGAAGGCTGGAAATACTGGAGGAGTGCTTCCGAGAGCGAAGTCTAAGTATGTTGCGCCGAAATGCGTAGCGATTTTGGAACAACGTGCATGAAGACAAGTGCTAACACGCCAACCCGATCTTTCAGCCTGCTTCGTCTGACTATCAACTCGCACTGTCATCAAACACAGAACCCGCCGGCGGCGAGTTCTGTCGAGGCTTTCGGCCGTTCCGTTTTTTTATCGCGGCGCGCCTCAGGCGAGACCCGCCCCCTCGGCATAAGCCTCCAGCGCCTTCCGATTGAGAATACGGATTTTGCCCTGTGTCCCGTCGACCACTTTGCTCTCACGCAAGCGCCGCAGGCATTGGTTGACCTTTTCACGCGACGCCGGCAGCGTCGCGGCCAACTCGTGCTGGGAGATGATCAGCTCGTCGCCGCTATTTTGCGCATCCATTCTATACAGGGCGGAAAGACGCAGCAACGTTCGGGCAAGTCTCTGCCTTAGACTCGATCCGGCATTGGAAATGATCCGCAGTTCGAGTTCGGAAACACGCGCCAGCGCCTTCGACAGGATCTTCACCTGAAATTGCGGATCGTTCGCACACAGGTCCCGCAGCAACCGACCGTCGAAGTAATGCAGTTCGCAATCCGACGAGGCCCGATATTCCAGGCTGAGAGACTGCTTGCGCAGCACTTCCAATTCGCCGATCAAGCCGCCTTTCGGAACGATTTCCACGATGAACTCTCGTCCATCGGCAAGCGGGGTGCTTGCGCTCACCATTCCGCGTTGTACGCGGGCGAACATGTCGAGGACGACGCCGGCGCCGGCAATAATCTCACCGCGGCGAAACTTTCGAACACTCGAGCGGTAAAACGGGAACTCGTGATCCAAATCCGCCCGGCCGTCGTAAACATTAGCTGCAGACCCGCAAGTAACCGCTTCGCTTGTTCGCGCTGTGTTTCCTCTAGCTCTGTTGTCTCTGGTGCTGATCGCCCCGTCCATACGCACAACTCCACGCAGACTAATTAACCTATTATCTGGAGCGACATTCGTAATAGGTTAAATTGGAAAGTCAAACAATAATAAAATAAAAACTTCGTGTTTAAACTATACATAATTATGAATGATCCTCATATTTATATATCATAAAATTCATATTGAATTCTATTGCAGACAAGTCTTTTGGGCTGCATGACGATTTTTATACAATTTATGACAATTCCCTGCCTGAAGAATACATCCGCAAATTACAATAACAACACCGAATTTCAAAATAAAACTAAATAGCATTTCTATTATATAGTCAAAAATAAAGGTAATATTTCTAATATTCGCAAGAATTTCTTTAGAGCATAAAGAATTTATTCATGATTATGACCTCGGTCACAGACATCAAACTTGCGTTAAAACAAAGCTTTGGCTGTGATTTCTGGAATTCGTCTAACGGAGACGCGGGTGGCGGGAAAAAATCAGGGCATCAACCCAACCGGACCTTGGCGGGATTTCGCCAGGGCTCGACAGGAACGGCGTCCATTCAATTCGTCACAACCCCGTCTGATCAGCAGAATTCTGAAGCGCGCGCTGGACATCATCATTGCGGCAAGTTTCCTATTCTTTCTGTCGCCGCTCCTTCTGTCGGCGGCAGTCATCGTCACGCTAAGTGATTGGGGCCCTGTTTTCGATTCCCATCGCAGGATCGGTTATAAGGGAAAAGAATTTGGCTGCCTCAAGTTTCGGACGACAGGATCCGACGCAACGACCGACGCGCACGTCACGGTCGTCGGCGATATTTTGAGGCGATCGAGCCTCGACAAGCTTCCGCAATTGATCAACGTGTTGCAGGGTCAAATGAGCCTCGTCGGGCCTCGCCCCATTACCAAAGAAGAGCTGCCGCACTACGGTGAAGATGCCTATGCCTACATGGCCGTCCGTCCCGGCCTGACTGGCCATTGGCAAACCGGCGGGCACAACGACGTCAGCTATCGGAACGGAATTTCCCTCGACGTCGAATATTTGTCCAAATGGACGCTCACGCTGGATTTCGTGATCATGGCAAAAACGCTGTCGGCGCTGCTTTCCCGGCACGCGTTGCTGCCCAAAGTTGATTCCTAAAGCATGTCGCGTAAAACTGTGTTGCGGTTTTGCGATAAAGACGTGCGCAAACCAAAGACCAAGGCGCGGCAAGCGAACCTGAAATACTGCGACGCGCACACACACCCTGACATGGCGCAACCGAGCATCCTGCCGCCTCGGTCATGTCATTACCCATGAGGACGCTTGCCTGTGAGATGGGAGCGCTCAGTAATGGAGTTCTTTTTCCGGCGCTTTTGAATATGCCACAAGGAGAAGGCGAATAGACCCGCCAGATAGCATATCTCCATCAATACAAGCACTTCGACGCAAGAAACGACCGCCTCCGTCAAAGAGGAACCTTTCAGCAGAATCACGCCGCCCAAGGCCGTGACCACCAGAAATGCAAAGATTGCAAAGGCCGAGGCGCGAATGGTTGCTCCGGCGGCGATAGAGACGGCAACCACGACGAGCGTGCTCTTCAGCATTATTCTGATCCTCTCTTCACACCTCCTTCAAGCCAACATCAGCCCTCGATGACATGACAAAACCCAAAGTCGAATCGAAGCCCGATCAAAGTATTTTACCTATTACGGTTAAAATATTGCTAATAACGGCCCAGCAAGCCGACGGAGCAATGCCGGAGAATATTCGACTATTCATCCGTCGGGGCCGCTCTACCGGTAGACCTAAGAAATCCTTGGATATTACGGTCAGAAAGATTTAGGTATTGGAGGCTTATACAGGAGCGAGCAATACAGCTGCGGCGTTCTCCCGCCGAACTGAACGTTCCTGAAAAGATGAATTTGGCCATAGGCTTACGCTCGAGCGCATATGCGCTGGCGACGATCGGGCTTACGCTCGTCCGGCAAGCGTGACATCGACGGCATCAGCTTTGCGCAGCAGCCTACGGAAAACTCGGCCCCTACGATGGACCCGGATATTTATCCGAGGCGATCGGTCAGGCAACAATGAAACAGGGCCGCCGCTATGGCGAGCCCTGCTGATGTCCTTGCCGGTTGAGCACCTGGATGGAATTGCCAGCCTCGAGGCCGATATCGACAGGCCTATTTCGAGGCCGCGCCGACCAGTTGCCGTTTTACGCCGCGTTGGAGACTGAGGTTTTCCAGCCAGGTGACTTGTTTCCTCAATTTCAACGCCGGCTTTTCGATAAACCTCCACGAGAAGGCGGCAAAGCAAGCGGCAACAATGCTGCAGACGATGCCGTTCAACCACCAGTTATGCGCCCAGGGGCCGAGCGCCACGAACGCCTGTTGGATCGGATAGCCATAGAGGAAGACGCCGTAGGAGTAGTCGGCCCCACGCAGGACGCCGAGCTTGCGGGGCGAGGTGAGACCAAGGAAGACCGTGACATATCCCATGGCCGGAATGGCAATGAAATCCCCAAAGGAGGTGAACCAGTAGGCCCACAATATCACGGCCACAGAGGCGAGGAAAATTCGGATATCCCACAGAACCTTGTCCCTGTAGAGATAGAAGGTCACCCCCACAAGAAAAGCACAAATGAGCAGATTGCCCGACGCGGTCGTCGGCATAGTTGCCCAATCGCTTTCATGTTTCCAATATCTTGCGATACCGAAGGCTATGATCAACGCCGGCGTGGCGATGAGGGCAATCACCCGCCGCCTGACCACGCCGAGCAGGAAGAGAACGGCGATCACGGCATAGCACTCAAGCTCGAAGGGCACCGTCCAGAGCTGCCCGTTCACCATTGCGGCGTCAGGATTATCCAGGAATACCCCGGGGAGATTGAAGTGAATGTGCCCTGTGACATTCATCAGATATGTAAAGAACTGAGGATCGGTGAAATAGTCACGCAGGTCATACTCAGTGTAGATCGCTCCGAGTATAAAGGCAGCCAACAATACCTCTACCGCGAGAGCGGGGTAGATCCGGATAAATCGATTACCGAGAAAGGAGATCAATGTCTTCGATCGTTCAAGACTGCCGGCCACCAGGAACCCGCTCAGGACAAAGAACATGGGCAGCACTGATTTGATAAAAGGACGGAATGGCGACTCCCAAAGAAACAGGTCGTCGCCATAGGTGACACGGGCCGTGTGTATCCAAAGCACTGAAAAGGCTAACAGTAATCGCATATAGTCGAATCCTGTCGGTCGCCCGTTCGCTAGATCAAGCTTTTCGCCGAGAACCATCTGTGCCCCTTTCAGAAGTATTGACTCGATTTGGAATGGCAAGCCGTTGCCGCAGAGCGGCGGTGACATCATTGCCGGGTCGAGGCTGCGTGTCAGTGACCACAGGTACATCAGGTAAAAATTGAACGAGAGAGCAGCCCTCTCCCGAAGACGCGTCTCTGACCATCAACCCATGGCCCTGCGCTTCCCGAGAGCCATGCGACGGTCGGAGTTGGAATCCAGGTGATCGGGCGGCGGATTGGATGAGGAGACTATGAAATTTCTGGCCACCCTGTTCTGTATTGTTCTCGCCCTTATCGGATTGGGGCTGATCGGAGGCGGCGCCTGGCTGCTGCGCCTCGGCGGCTCACCCTATTACGCAGCCGTCGGGCTTGCCTATCTGGTTGCCGCGCTTTTGCTGTGGCGCCGGAAGACGCGAGGCGCACTCATCGTCCTGCTTGTCGCCGTTTTCACCCTTCCCTGGGCTCTATGGGAGTCGGGCCTCAATTTCTGGGCGCTGTTTGCCCGCTTGATGTCCCCCATCGCGCTGGCGGGCTTTGCCCTTCTCTTTGCACCATCGCTTTCCCCGACCGCCAACCGGAAGCTCTTTTATGGCGGCGCTTTGGTGACCGCTCTCATCTTTGCCACGGGTTTCGGTCTCAGCTTCGTGCCGCATGGGATCATCCAGCCCTCCGCCGACATCACCGCCTATAAAACCGCCAAGGGCGACAACTCTCCCTCCGACTGGACATCCTATGGCCGCACCACGGCAGGAGATCGTTATTCCCCGTTCGATCAGATCAACCGCGGCAATGTGTCCAAGCTCGATCTCGCCTGGACATATCGCACCGGAAAAGGCGATGGCGCCGATCAGAACACGCCTCTGCAGATCGGCGACACGGTCTACACCTGCACGCCGACAGATGTGATCGCAGCGCTCGATGCAGATACCGGCAAACCTCGCTGGACTTTCGATCCCAAGGCGACGGCGCCTTATTGGCAACGCTGCCGCGGCCTCGGTTACTACAAGATGCCGATGGAGGCCCAGTCCGCCGACGGTCTTTGCAATGAGCGCCTGGTGCAGACGACGATCGATGCCCGTCTCCTGGCGATCGACAGCAAGACCGGCGCGCCCTGCAAGGACTTCGGAGACAATGGCACCGTGCAGCTTTCCCAGGGCATGGGCGAAGTCAAGACGGGCTATTATTTCCAGACATCGGCGCCGCTGATTGCCCGCAACCTGATCGTCGTCGGAGGCTGGGTCACGGACAATCAGGAGGTCGGGGAACCCTCTGGCGTCATCCGTGCGTTCAACGTCGTCACCGGCGAGCTCGAATGGGCATGGGATCTCGGCAACCCGGAGATCACCAAACTTCCGCCGGAGGGCCAGACTTATACGCGGGCCACGCCCAACATGTGGACGACGGCCGCATTCGACGACAAGCTTGGCCTCATCTATGCACCGCTCGGCAATACCACGCCGGATTATTACGGCGTCAATCGCCCTGCCTTCGCCGATCAATATAATGCGACATTGGTGGCACTCGATGTAACGACGGGTCGGGAGAAATGGAAATTCCAGACCGTCCATCACGACATCTGGGACTATGATCTGCCGGCCCAACCGGTCCTGGTCGACCTGCCTGACGGTAATGGCGTCACTGTGCCTGCTCTGCTGCAGACCACCAAACGCGGGCAGCTTTTTCTCCTCGACCGCCGAACCGGCACACCGCTTGCCGAAGTTCAGGAGAAGCCGGTGCCGCAGCAAGGCGGCGTGCCGGAAGAGAAACTCTCCCCGACGCAGCCCTACTCCGTCGGCATGCCGACAATTGGTGCGGAGCGCGTGACGGAGCAGACGGCCTGGGGCCTGACGATATTCGATCAGCTGGCATGCCGCATCGCCTTCCGCAAGATGCGCTATGACGGCGATTTCACCCCGATCGGCACGCAATATGCGATCCAGCAGCCGGGAAATCTGGGTGGCCTCAATTGGGGAAGCGTATCCGTCGATCTGCCCAACAACAGGGTCTTCATGAACGATATCCGCGTCCCCAGTCTCTTCGCACTCATCCCACGCGAGGAGTATGTCGACTTTGCCCTCACCACGACCGCGCATGGCCCCTCAGCTCCGCAGCGCGGTACGCCTTACGCCATGGCCACCGAGATGTGGACATCAAGGCTCCGCGTTCCCTGCACCCAACCACCCTTCGGCACCGTCACTGCAGTGGATCTGAAGACGCGCAAGATCGCGTGGCAGGTTCCGGCAGGCACAGCCGAAGAACTCGGGCCGTTCAAGATCAAAACCAAGCTGCCTATGCCGATGGGCCTGCCGAGCTATGCCGGCACTTCCGCGACCGCCGGCGGCGTCGTCTTTTTCGCTGGCTTCCAGGACTATTATATCCGCGCCTATGATGCCGAGAACGGTACAGAACTCTGGAAATATCCCCTGCCGGTCGGTTCGAGCGCGACGCCCATGACCTATGTCTCTCCGAAAACAGGCAAGCAATATGTCCTGATATCGGTTGGCGGCGCACCCTATTCGAAGGATGTCGGCGACTACGTCCTTGCCTTCTCTTTGAAGAACCGAGATTAGCGGGGGGGCGTGATGGAAGAGCTTGGACCGAAAACCTCGCGAGAGCAGCGCGTATCGTGAGTATTCCGCATGATACGAACTTCGATTCGGTTGCTGCGCGCTATTTCCAATCTCAGCTACAGTCAGGCACCCCCTTGTCAGAGGGCTCTCGTTTGGTCATCCAGGAGAAGCTTGGTTGGCTTGACCCGATTTGCGCGGAGGTTTGTAGTCCCTGAAGTCACCAGCGGAATGCACGGCAATTACTTCCGCCTATCCTTTCGCGCCCTGTGACCACTCGCTCTTCTCCCGCTACCGGATCATCGCGGCTTCCAAGGCAGCGACGAGACTGGTGGAAGTTGCTCCTGGCGGCTCGTACTCTGCACCTGCCGACGGAGCCGGAGATGAACGGCGTATTCGGAGACCAGTAGATGCGCCACGCCTTCATCTCGTCCCGTTAGCGGCGATGGCCGTGATGTCCGGTCTTGCTGTTCGTGAGAACCCCCCACGTGGCCCCACACCGCGATGTCGTGTAAAACACGGGCTATCCCGGTCAGCCACACCATCAGGCAAAATAGAGAAAGGTTAGACATCGTCGCATCTTCTCAAGCCCTTTCTTCAGTGAGCGGTATAGGCCCCGTCCACCAAATAGTGCACCCCAGTGATGAAGCTGGCCTGCTCGGACAGGAGGAAACACACAAGAGTCGCGACCTCTTCCGGTTTTCCACGCCTGCCCATCGGTTGAAGCAATGCCATGCGTCGCGTACTCGTCGCCTCAAGATGCTCTGACAAAAGTGGCGTTTCGATCCAGCCGGGACCGACGGCATTTATGCGGATACCCAGCCTCGCATACTCCATCGCAGCGACTTTCGTCAGTCCAACAACCCCGTGCTTGGCTGCTGTGTATGCCGCCGCCGTGGGTAATCCAACGGTCCCGAGAGTGGAAGACATATTGACAATTGCACCGCCGCCTAATTTCAACATCGCGCCAATTTCGGACTTCATGCAATAGAAAACGCCGTTCAGATTGACGTTCATCACCTCGTGCCAATTGTCGAGCGGATAGTCCGCGACCGCTGCGCGCATCCCATCGATTCCCGCATTATTGACCGCCAGATCCAAGCCGCCACATGTCTCGACGGTAAAATCGACAAGTCTCTGCACACTTTCACTGTCCCCGACATCGACGACAAATTCACGGGCGCGGCCTCCCTCTGATCTGATTGCCGCGGCAATCGTGTATGCTGCGTCAGCATTGATATCGGCGACAACAACCTCGGCCCCCTCCTCAGCGAGGTGTCGGGAAACGGCGGCACCAATTCCGGAACCTGCGCCCGTTACGATCGCGATTTTTTCTTCCAGGCAAAGCTTCATCGTCTCCGTCCTTGTTGATATGCTAATATTCGATCGGCGCGATTATTGATGCAAGGGGTTTCACGGATAAATAGAAGCGTATGGTATTGCGCAGCTTCAGATGTTGCCAGTGTTGCGAACTCATCCTCCACAGAGTTAAGTGTCTTTATCAAAAGATGTCGCAATCTAATTTGGAATGAACGGGCTAATTTGGAATAAACGGGATCGACGGAGTTACTTGGCAGGTGGAAATGGACAAACAGCATATTACGCGCCGGGGGCTCATGCTGGGGAGCCTGGCTCTAATGCTTTCTGGATGTACTTCGGGCGATGGGCCGCCACTGGGCTACCGATTCGCGAGGGATCCGGATGCCGATCCCCGCTATCGACGACAGGAGGTCGAGTATACGGGGAGTGAACCGCCCGGAACTATCGTCGTCGATACGGCGAGCCGCTACCTTTACTTCGTGGAGGCAGACGGACTGGCGACTCGCTATGGTGTCGCCGTCGGAGAGGAAGGACTGAGTTTCAAGGGCGAGGCCACCATCGGCTATAAGGCAGAGTGGCCTTCGTGGAAGCCCACCAATGACATGATTCAGCGCAAGCCCGGGTTGGCCAAGTATGCCGATGGAGTACCGGGAGGACCGCTCAACCCTCTCGGTGCAGCGGCCCTCTACCTCTACCAAGGCGGACAAGATACCCTGTTCCGGCTGCACGGAACGAATGCTCCCTGGTCGATAGGCCGTGCCGTCTCGAATGGGTGTATTCGCCTGACGAACGCAAACATCGTCGACCTGTACTCCCGTGCACGCGTCGGCACGCGCGTGGTTGTCATCTGATGGTGTTTACCATTTGAAATCGCAGGGTTGGCCATAGCAATATGTATCTGCTAATGTAGATTCGTTGCATGTTGCATCATGTCTGCCCTATCCAGGGTACTGAGTGTCGCTAAACTTTAAGGTGTAGTCTAAAGGGCTATGCCATGATGAGGAGAGGACTTCTTAATGAGCAGAATTCTAATCGTAATCGTTGCGATGTTTGCGGTGGCCAATCTGAGTGCTTGCGGGTCGATTGGCAAAGGCAAGGGGAAGGCCCCACCGCCGGCAGAAGCAGTCTACAAGTAGCATATCGCGTCTGATTCTTAGGAAGGGTCGCTAAGACCCTTCCTCTTCTCACATAAACCGCCAAGCTGCGCTCCTTAGTAACTCACAGCGCAAGAGTGGCATTTTATATGCTGACTTCGGGCTCGCATTCGTCAGGGCCTGCATATGGAGCTTGGTGATGGCGCTTGGAAGAGGCGGTGTGTCGCTAATTGTTATGTTGGCGTTCGTGGCATCGTCATGCCAGACAGACGACAAAAGACCTTTACCGCATTATACGTCCAATGGCAGAGGCGTAGCTCCAACCAATGCGGCTGAAAACAAATCGAATCGGTATTTCATCGAATTTCGCTCACGTTATGCTCTAACCTACGGACACACCTACGTCGTTTTTGGGCGAGCGGATAAGAACGGAAATATGATCAATCCCCAAGTCGCAGGACTTGCCCCAGCTTCTCCCGATGCCGCCCAATATGTAATAGGCCACTTCATACCGGTTCCAGCCTCGACCGGAGCAACGGATGGCGACCTGGAAGAGCAGTACAGGTCGGCAAGCTGGCGTGTGATGCTGACTGATGGTGAATATAACGACACAGTTGCATATATACGCAAACTGCAGGCAAAATCTCGTCTCTGGGAGGCAACGGTTTACAATTGCAACGCCTTTGTGGCGGATATTGCCCGGCACATGGGTTATAAGGCGCCCGGCATTTGGCTAAGGCCACAACAATTTATTGCAACTCTCCGGGAGATGAATACAGGTTGATTGCGCGGGCATCCAAATCATGCGTTGGCGATCGCGGAAGGCAGATCATAGAAAGGTTCTGGTGACTTGATTTGAACTTATCAGCAGCCGTCGTCGGCGAAGTCGTCTGGGTTCTGGGAATTGTTGGATGGTGCATCATTCGATACCCATTTGAGCGCCGCGCAAAACGAGTGCCTGTCGTCAGTAACCGCCGTAGCGGCTCGGAGGTGCTCGGGCTCGTTTCAGCGCTCGGCGGGCTTGCGATCGTGCCAGGATTTTACGTTGCGACCGGTATCCCTGAAGCGGCCGACTATGTACCCCGTTGGTGGGTCATCCTGATCGGGGGAATACTCTTCTGGGTTGCAATGTGGGTCTTTCGAAGGACTCACAAGCAATTAGGACGAAACTGGTCTATTACACTGGAGATCCGCCAGCAGCACGAATTGATATGCGCTGGCCCGTACTCCCTTGTCCGCCACCCGATGTACACGTCGTTCCTTCTGATGGGGCTTTCACAAGCGTTTCTGCTGCCGAACTGGGTTGCAGGCATGGCGGGCCTCATCGGCTTCGCCGTTCTATTCTTCCTAAGGGTGGACAAGGAAGAACGTATGATGCTGGAAGTTTTCGGCCCACGATACCGCGCGTATATGGCGAAGACCAAGCGCATCATCCCTTATCTTTACTAAAGGTGGCAAGATGAGAGGCCGAACGATCAAGCTTTCGGCATCGCGACGTCTTGTCGGAGATCTGATGAGATTTTCGATCGGGGTGCCACGTGTGACGGTTCAGCGGCAAATGAATATTCGGCCGCTTCTGGATGCCAGAGACGGACCGGATAGCCGCCCGTCCTGGACAGTGCTTTTTTTAAAGGGATACGCCCTGCTCTCTCAAGAGATCCCCGAATTGCGGCGCGCTTACATCAAGCTTCCGTGGCCACAGCTCTATGAATATCCAGCCAGCGTCGCCTCCATTGCCCATGAGCGCGAGCATGACGGAGAACGGATCGTTCTCCTGAGCACCATCAAAGGTCCCGAGCAACGCTCAATCACCGAGCTGGAGACGCTGATCCGTTCAGCGAGGTCACTTCCGGTTCTGGAGATCAAGGAGTTTCGGCGCTCTCTGGAGCTTGCTCGCGCACCTGCCCCTGTGAGGTGGCTGCTCATGTGGCTCGGACTCAATATAGGACGGAAGCGAGCGCGCTATTTCGGCACCTTCCAGCTGTCTGTCTATTCGGGTCTCGGAGCGGAGTCTCTCAACCCTCTCAGTCCGTTGACCACACTTTTCAACTACGGCCCGATCGGCGAGGATGGATCGGTTACTGTCCGCATTCACTACGACCACAGGGTTATGGATGGAGCGAACGTGGCACGGGCATTGGAACGATTCGAAAGGATCTTGAACGGCGAGGTCACCGACGAAGTAAAAAGCCTCGTCCAGAGGGGAGCCGCGACCATCATGACGTCGGTAGGGCCATCGAAGTGACCCCGCACAACGAGTTCCGTTCGGCTGTCGTCGTGGTTGGCGGTTCCCGCGGCATTGGACGAGCAATCGCAAAGGTTGCCGCACGCGACCGCAACGTCGTCGTGCTCATCGCGCGTTCGCCTGAAGGCCTCACCGCTGCGGCGGCCGACGTACAACAGGCCGGCGGTGAAGCCCTCACGCTGGAACTGGATCTGCTTGCAGCCGACGCATCCGCGCGTCTTGAGGCTTTTCTAACCGCCAATGATTTAGTCTGCGGCGTGCTGGTCAACAGTGCTGGGTATGGCCTGCGAGGCGCAGCGACACTGCTCCCCCTCAACGATCAGCTTGGGATCGTCGATCTCAATATACGCGCCCTGACGGACTTGACCCTTCGCTTCCTGCCCGGAATGCTTGCGCGCGGACGTGGCGGCGTGATCAATCTCGGTTCCATAGCGGGTTTGTTTCCCGGACCATATATGGCGTTGTACTACGCAAGCAAGGGTTTCGTGCACTCTTTTTCGGACGCGCTCCATCAGGAAGTGCGCCGCTTTGGCGTTACGGTGACATGTGTCGCGCCCGGACCGGTGTCTACCGAATTCCTCGAAAAGGCTGGCGCGAATCGGGCGGCTCTCTTCAAGATATTGCCCAAGTTGGACGCTGAATATGTCGCTGAGCGGGCCTGGAGAGGTTTCAACTCGGGCCGTCGCCGCGTTGTCCCTGGCATTTCAGCCAAGTTGCTCACTCTTGTCGCATTCTTGCCGATCGCGGCTGTCCTCCCCCTCATCGGTCGCCTGCAGCGCAGAAGCAAAGATCCATAACGTTGCGGTTCAGGGAATAACCTTGAGGTATGTTGCCAGAGCCCGTCTCCGGCGTGGTGCAAGCCGATCCCGAGCGCAGCGGACTGAAACTACGGAGGCCTGTAATTTCAATATTTATAGGCGACCTCCGAAGCGCGGATCCGCTTTGCGTCACATCCGGAGTCGGCGAAGGTACCACGCGGGCCTGGCAACGCGCCAACCGGACAGGATGCAAACGTCTATCGTGACCACCGGGCTATGATTTCGTCGGTATTTGCCAGCACCTTGCGGACTGCGTTGCGCGCCATGTTCGGTCGCTGCAATCGGATGCTTTTCTCAATATTTTCATGAAGTTTCAGCGCATATCGCAAATTGTCTTCCTCCCGCGTCACATGGGCGAAGAGGTGGTTCAGCGCCGATTCGATCAAGACGCCGAGCGGCACCAGCAGATCATTTCCGGAGGCGCGCAAGATCGCGATGTGAAATCGCGTATCGGATTCTGTCCGCTGTTGGAGCGATGTCGCCTGATCCATGTCATGCAGGGCCTGACTGATCGCGGTCATCTGCTCCTCAGTTCGGCGCTCCGCTGCAAGTGCAGTCGCTTCCGGCTCGATCATATGCCTGAGTTCTTGCACCGCCCTCAGAAAGGATTCGCGATCGGGAGATGCGGCATACCAGCCCAAGACATCTCGATCCAGCAGGTTCCAGCGCTCCCTGGGTTCGACCCAGCTGCCGATTTTCGGACGGGAGGAAAGCAAGCCCTTGGCCATCAACATCTTGATCGCTTCGCGCACCGCCGATCGGCTGACGTCAAAGACTTCCGACCATTTTGCCTCATTCGGCAGGATCGTGCCCGGCGGATAGTCGCCGCGCACGATTCGCAGACCGATCTCGCCTGCCAAAGACACATGAACACTCGCCCCAGTCATGCGGGGAGAATTTGGGCGCCTTGTGGTGGCCGTGCGGTCCACCATCACCACCTCGACCGCAGCCGTTGGCTTTCCCGATTTTTTGTCAGGCATTTATTTCTACTGCCTCAGCATTCTTTCGACTGTCTGCACGTATGATCAAAACAATCGTAATAACGAGGAAGTCGCCTGCGATTGACGCCGGCACAAAGCGCGGAATTCAGGGCGCGTCAAGCCCAGCGGATCTCTCGATCCGTCTCGTAAGGACAGTCGGCGCACCCTTGAACCGGGTGCGCCAAACCGTGAACCTACTTTTGGATGCAGGTGTCGACTGTATCCTTCGTGCACTCATCGAGACCGGTGAAGACCGGATCTTCAACCGGCTTGCCGGCAATCAGATCCATCATCACCGACGGTGCCTTGTAGCCCATCTCGAACGGTCGTTGGCCGACGAGCGCCGTGACCAGTCCTTCCTTCGCAATGGCGACCTCGTCGCCGATCGTGTCGGCGGCACCAATGACGAAATCGTTGCTGGCGATCTTGTCGGCCATCGGCTTGAACAGGTCGCGATAGGGTTGCGGTGCACCGAACAATGGCCAGCCGCCCATAATGCCGAATGCGTCCAAGTCGGGATTGGCCGCGAGGATATCGGTCATTGCCTGAACGCCCTTGGCACCGTCGTCATTGGTGAACACCGGGCAGCCGGCAACCTCGGTCCAGCCACCCTCGCCTTTCAGCTCTGTCAAGCCTTTCTGGCCAGTAAGCGTGTCGCGCATCCCTTGTGCGCGGCGTAGAATATTGTCCGCTCCCGGATTGCCTTCGATCGTGCAGATCTTGCCGCCCTTCGGCTTGCCCTTCTTGATGTATTCGCCGATGCGGGCGCCCATCAGATAGTTGTCGGTGCCGAGATAGGTCTTGCGCAACGCTGCGTCCTCGGCTGCAAGATCGGCATCGAGCGTCATCACCGGAACCGTCGGATTGGCGGTCTTCAGGGTCTGGGCAATGAGCTTTGCATTTGACGGCGAGATTGCGATTGCAGCCGTGTCTGCCTTGCCCAACATATCCTGAACGATCTGCGCTTCGCCGGCTTCATCGGATGTTGATGCCGGACCGGTGTAGAAGCATTCGTATTCCGCCGTGGGGTTCTCCTTGTTCCATTTCTGGCAACCTTGATTGATTGCTTCGAAGAACGGATTGTCGAGGCCTTTGACGACGATGACGAGTTGCTTCTTGGCCAAGGCTTGCCCGGCGGTCAGTGCTAAAACTGCGGCTGTAAGTAGTAATGCCTTCCTCATAGTTTCCTCCCTTGAAACAGACGGACACCGCGTGCCCGCCACACGAAATCAACCCGGATACCAGACGATGCGAGGCTCCTCCTTTGAACGCTCGTATTGCCAGGCCGAGTCGATAAGCATTTCGAGATTGTAATTTGGCTGCCAATCCAGCAGGTATTTCGCCTTGCTGTTGTCCATCCAATTGGAATGGAAGCGGCTCGGTATGTCGACAGAGCCGAGATTGCGCGTGCGCAGGAGATAGGCGGCGACTTCAGCATAGTCGACTGGTCGATCCATGCAGATATTGAAGAGCTGCCGCTCCGCCCGCGGGTTGTCGATCGCTGCCAATATTGCCGATACAAGGTCGTCGACATGGACGAAATTGCGCTTCAGTGCACGTCCGTCGGCATCCAAGAGCAGCGGCACCGTACCCATCGCCGCATAGCGCCGTGCCGCTTCTTCCGGAACGAGCGTCTTCCAGTCCGGACCGCCAAAGACGTCGTCTCCAAAAGACAGCGAATACTTGAAATCGTCCTTTTCCATGATCCAGGGCGCGCGCAGACAACAGCCATTGAGGCCGTACTGAATGCCAAACTGCTCCAGCATGACCTCTTCCAGGACTTTGGAGAGCGCATAGCTTCCCGGATAGGCACAATGGCGGGCGTTCTCGGTGATCGGGCCGTCGTGGCGGTAGTGGAAATGTCCCACACCCGCATCACCACCGATCAGGATGAACTGGCGTGCGGTGACGCTCGTACGGAACTCCTCGAGCAGCCAAAAGAGACCTTTGACCGTGACATCCATGATGTCTTCAGGCGTTTCCTTGCATGTGGCAAGATGCACGACATGGGTAACGTCATCCAGCGCCTTTGCCACGACATCGCGATCGGCGATCGAGCCTTGGAAGACATCGACACGGTCGGTCGCCTCGTACAAACGATTATGACAAAGCGCACGAATACGGGCTTTGGAAAATCTCGGATCGTCAAGCAGCCCAGCAATGAAGCGCCGCCCGACCTTGCCCGTCGCACCGGTCACAAGGATCAGCATACCGTTTCTCCCCCATTGATAGCTAATATCCGGGCGCCACTCTCGTCAAATGATATTTGTCTGACAAAACAGATTTTTGCGACAATACAGCCAATTGCCGGGACAATGAGTTGACGCTGTCGCAGGGTTTTGCGTAAATGCTCCCGATCGCTTTTCCTGGGAGGATACTGGAAAAGTGAACTCGCCGGCGCCTTGCCTTCAAGACAAGCAGGGTTCGGTGCAATGGATAGCCCGCAGGTTTTGGGAGGCGGTGAGGCTGGTGGCGGTTCTTGAGCTCATCAATATTTCCAAACATTTCGGTGCCATCCAGGCAGTCAACGATGTTTCGTTCTCGCTCGAAGCGGGGCAGGTTGTCGGTCTCATGGGCGATAACGGCGCTGGCAAATCCACCCTGGTAAAGATGATTGCCGGCAACTTTCGACCGAGCCATGGAACCATGCGGCTCGACGGCGCTGATCTCGTGCTTCATCGGCCGAAGGAAGCACGCCAGCATGGCATCGAGATCGTTCACCAAGATTTGGCGCTCTGCAACAATCTGACGGCGGCAGCGAACGTGTTCCTCGGACGAGAATTGCGCCGCGGCGTATGGCCTTTTTGCATCCTCGACCACAAGGCCATGTACAATCGCGCCGGCGAGATATTTCGCGAACTCAAATCCGAGACGCGGGCGCGCGATCTCGTCAAGCAAATGTCAGGTGGCCAGCGGCAAGCGGTCGCGATCGGCCGCACAATGCTGTCTGAAGCGAAAATCGTATTGATGGACGAACCGACCGCAGCCATTTCCGTGCGCCAGGTGGCTGAGGTTCTCAATCTGATCCGCCAATTGCGGGACCGGGGCATTGTCGTCGTCCTGATCAGCCACCGCATGCCCGACGTCTTTTCGGTCGCCGACCGCGTGATCGTGATGCGGCGCGGCAGAAAAGTAGCCGACAAGCAGATTGCGGCAAGTTCGCCGGAGGAAGTGACGGGACTGATTACCGGCGCCATCGAACAGGTGTGATCGATGCTATCCGTTGCAACAGGAAGGAAGAAGGTCGACGATGGCAATTACACTTGACCAAACGATCGGACAGAAGCAACGGAGCTGGCTTGCAACGATCATGGGCGGCCAGACATTCTGGGTTCTGATCGCAGTCATTCTCGCCTGCATTTTTCTGTCGATGGCGACGGACTCCTTTGCGACGGCGAAGAACATCTACAACATCACCCGCAACGTCACCTTCGTCGCAATTATCGCGCTCGGCATGACGCTGGTCATCATCACCGGTGGCATCGACTTGTCCGTCGGCTCCGTGCTTTGCCTGTGCAGCATGGTGCTGGCGGTCGTCATGCACGCGGGATACAGTATTGAAGTCGGCATCGCCGCCTCAATCGGTACTGCTCTTTTGGTCGGCGCTTTCAACGGCGTATTGATTGCCTATCTCGGCTTCCCGCCTTTCGTCGTCACACTCGGCATGTTGTCGATTGCGCGCAGCCTTGCGATGGTTGCATCCAACAACACTGTGGTTTTTGAGTTCGGACCTGATCACGACAAACTACTGGCTCTGGGTGGCGGCGCCTGGGTTTTCGGCATCGCCAATCCAGTGCTTTACATGGTCGTGCTGGCACTCATTACCGGTTTCGTGCTGCGCTGGACCAAGTTCGGCCGCTATGTCTTTGCGATCGGCGGCAATGAGCACGCCGCGACACTGACGGGCGTTCCCGTGCCGAGGATCAAGGTCATCGTCTATATGATTTCTGCCCTCTCGGCGGGGGTTGCCGGCATCATTCAAACCGGCTGGCTCGGCGCCGTCACCACAAATATCGGCGCCGGGATGGAACTTCAGGTCATTGCCGCCGCGGTTATCGGCGGCGCCAATCTGGCCGGCGGCGTCGGCACCGCCTTTGGAGCCTTGGTCGGCGCCGCGCTCATCGAGATCATCCGCAATAGTCTTGGTTTGCTCGGCATCAACGCGTTCTGGCAAGGATGCTTTATCGGCGGGGCAATCGTGCTCGCCGTGCTTTTCGACCGACTTCGCAACTTGCGACAGGGCGACGAATAGACGGATCCGGTCCTGTTAAACGTTCAGGTCTCACCCCGCGCGAAGAGCAGCCGTGTTCTTTGTTGCCTGCCCGTTGCCATTGAAAAAGTGCACCTTCGAGACATCGGCGGTGAGCCCTATTTGGTTTCCCGCCTTCATGTCACCACCGTCGTGCAGGACGAGGCAATCATGCCCGTCCGGCAGCTTGACGTGGAGCAGCGTTACCGCCCCGGTATATTCACAAAGCCCGACGGTTCCGCGCAGCGTCCCGTCTCGAGGTTCCACGACCGTCAGATGTTCCGGCCTTATCCCAATGGTCTCGGCCGTGGTATCCGCTGCCCTTGCGCCTGTCAGCAAAGGCGCGATATCTGCCGGTAGCAGGTTCATTTTTGGGCTTCCGATGAATTGCGCCACGAAGATATTTGCCGGCCGCTCATATAATTCCCGGGGGGAACCGACCTGCTCGACACGGCCGTCGCGCAGAACCACGATCTTGTCGGCGAGCGTCATCGCTTCGATCTGGTCATGCGTTACATAGATCATCGTCGTGGAGAGCCGCTTATGCAGCGCGGCGATTTCAGAGCGCATGTGCACACGCAACTCTGCATCGAGGTTCGACAGCGGTTCGTCGAACAGGAAGACATCGGGATTACCGACGATGGCCCGGCCGATCGCGACGCGCTGCCGCTGACCGCCGGACAGCTCGCGGGGGTAGCGATTGAGCAATGCTTCGAGTTTCAGCGTGGCGCTTGCTTCATCGACGCGCTTCTGGCGCTCCTGTGCCGGAACTTTGCGGACCTTCAGCCCGAAACCCATATTGTCCCGGACGGTCAGGTGCGGATAGAGGGCATAGGATTGGAAGACCATGGCAACGCCGCGTTTCGAAGCCGGCACTTCGTTGACCACCCGGCCGCCAATCGCAAGTTCACCGCCGCTGAGATATTCCAGCCCCGAAATCAGCCGCAGCAAGGTAGACTTACCGCAGCCCGACGGGCCGACGAATACGACGAACTCGCCCGGATCGATCCTGAGATCGACGCCGCGGATGACCTCGACGGCGCCGAAGCGTTTCTCGATGCCTTTAAGCGATACACTGCTCATGAAAGAAAAGTCCTCATCCCTTCACGCCTGATAGCGCAAAACTTTCGATGATCTGCCGCTGGGCGATCAGATAGACGATCAGGATCGGCACCACGGCAAGGCTGGTAGCGGCAAGCTGCAGGTTCCACAGCGGTAAGCCGTAGCTGTCGTTGAAGTTCGACAAGGCCAAAGGCAGCGTGAACATGTCGAGCGAGCTCAGAAAGATCAGCGGCTCCAGGAACAGGTTCCACGAGAACAGAAAGGTGATGATGGAAACTGCAGCCAGGGCCGGACGCGCCATCGGCAGCGCTATCTTCCACCAAACGCCGAAGCGTGAGAGACCGTCCATCTTGCCAGCCTCTTCCAACTCCTTGGGCAGGGCCAGGAAATACTGGCGCATCAGGAACGTTGCCATCACCCCATGAGGGCCGAAGGTGGGCAGCAGGATCAGTGGCCAGTGAGTATCCACCAATCCAAACCAACGCATCAGGAAGAAGTTCGGAATGATCGTCACTTCCTCCGGCACCATGAGCGCCGAGATCAGGAAAAGCATCAGCAGCCCGGCACCGGCAAACCGCATGCGCGCCAGCGCATAGCCGGCCAGGGACGAGATCACGAGGGTGAGCGCCGTCACCACGATCGCGATGTAAAGCGAGTTGAAATACTGCCGCGCGAACGGCTGGTAGGTGAACACTTCGACGAAATTCTGCCAGCGCCAGACGCGCGGAATAAGCGTCGGCGCACCGAATATCTCGGTCACGCTCTTGAAGCCGGCAGACACCATCCAAACGAATGGGAAAACAAAAGGAATGGCGGCGATCAAGAGTGCGATCGTCCAGCAGGCGCGGTAGAGGATCTGGATTTGGCGCTGGGTCACTCCGATCCCTTTCTCCGCAGCATCACCTGTACCAGGGTCAGCGCCATGATCATCACGAACATGATCATCGCGAGCGCCGAGGCATAGCCGACATTGAAGAACTTGAAGCCCTGCTGATAGATGTAGAAGGCAAGCACCAGTGTGCCGTTTTCCGGGCCGCCACCGGTCATCTGGTATATGTGATCGAAGACCTTGAAAGAGCCGATCGTCGTGATGACCATGATGACGAGCGTGGTCGGCGCCAGCAACGGCCAGGTGATCATGCTGAAGATCTGCCGGCGCGAGGCGCCTTCCAGGCGCGCTGCCTCTTCATAGTCCCGCGGGATCGCCTGCAGCGCCGCAATGTAGAGGATCATGTTGAGGCCAACCATCTTGATGACGCGGGTGACGATAACCGCCGCCATGGCCCAGTTCGGTTCACGCAGCCAGTTTGGACCGGTGATCCCGACCAGCGCCAGCACCTGGTTGATGAAACCGCCTTCTCCCTGCAGCAGAAATTTCCAGACGATCGCCCAGGCGATGGCCGAGGTGATGACGGGGGCGAAAAACACCGTGCGAAAGAACACGACCCCGAAAAACGGCCGGGAAAGGGCGAGCGCCAAGGCGAGCGCGAGCGCCATGTTGAGCGGCACGAGCCCGATCGCGAAAACAACCGAATTGCGTACCACACGCCAAAAGTCAGGGTTTTCGAGGAGCGCGTTCTGAAAATTGGCAAGGCCGACGAAGGTGGCCTGCTGGCTGAGCAGGTTCCATTCGGTCATGGAATAATAGACCACTGCGCAGAGCGGACCGAGGAAGAAGATGAGGAAGCCGATGAAGGTGGGGCTGACAAACAGCCACGCCTCCATCATCTCTCTCATCTTCAACGTCAGCCAGGTCTTTTGGCCGGTTCGAATGGAGTTATGAACGGTATCGGCCATCTTCGTTCTAATCAAAGCAGCGGCTGGATTGCTGCGCAGATGCCCTTGATGGCGGCATCGACATCGGCATCCGGCTTCCACAAGGCATCGACACGAGGCGCCATGGCGGCAAGGATCTGGGGCGCTTTTTCGTTAGCCGAGACCACCCGGCCCTTTTCAATCGCGGCAGCCACATTCTTCATCATCTCGGGCGGCACGAGCTTGTTGCCGTTGATGAATGCATCCGCCTGCAGAACGCTCTTGCGGGCGGGCGGGAAGAACTGCGCCATGGTGGCGACGTTCTCCTTGTTGGTCATATGCGCCACGAATTCCGCGGCGATTTCCGTATTCTTGCCTTGGGCGAACACAACAAGACCGGCCTGGCCAATAACAGGTGACTCACCACCTGGGCCGGTGGGCAACGGTGCGATGCCCCACTTGAAGCCGGCTTCCGCCATCTTCGAAGCACGGGAAATCTGGTTGACCGTCATCGCCGAATTGCCGGAGAAGTAATCGCCCTGTTCGCCTGGCGGAACGATGGACTTGTCCTTGAAGACCATGTCATGCAGCTGCTTGACCGCCTTGACGGCTTCGGGCTTGTCGAAGCCGCATTCCTTGTTCGACCAGATATCGCCACCATAGGCGCGGATTGGCGGCAGAAGGGCATGGGTCATACGAGAGGCATAGCCTTCGCCATCCTTGAACTCGAATCCCCATTTGCCGGGATTGGCTGCCGCGAGCTTCTTGGAGACTTCCTGGAATTTGTCCATGTTCCATTCGCCCTTGGCGGCCAGCGTCAGCGGGTCTTCGAGCCCGGCTTTGTCGAACATGTCCTTATTGTAGTAGATCATGAAAGGCGAGGTGGAGAACGGAATGCCGTAGACCGTTTCGTCCTTCTGCCAGAGGCCCATGGCCGGCTTCGAGAAATCGTCGAAATCATAGCCTTCCGCCGCCTTGAGCGTCGGGCCGAGATCCTTCAGAAGATTGGCGTTTTCGAAAGCCGGAGCGGCATCCTCCATCATCCAGGCTATGTCGGGAGCATTGCCGCCGGCGATCTGGAAGGTCAGTTTCTGCGTGTAGTCGTTGACCGGCACGGTCTCGAACTTCACGTTGACGTCGGGATGTGTGGCTTTGAAGCTCTCCGCAATGCCATTCAGCATCTTCAGATGAGCCTCGCTCCCGGTCCAGACCGTCATGCGGAGATCCGTCGCGAAGACGGCAGACGTCGATATGCACAATGTCAACGCGGATGCTGCGATACCTGCTAATGCGGCCTTCATGGTTTCCTCCCTTTTTGGTCGTCGGCAATCAGCCTTCACCGAATGAATGCAAACGGCATTCGCCCGGAATTTGGCTGCAAGCTGCGGCGGATGGTTCCGCCGCATGATCTTAAAAACCTTGCCGCAGGTCGCTCACCCGGCAGCGTGCGGAAGGCTCCCGGGCGCGTCTCCGATCGACCATCCTCCGTCGACCGGGATATTTGCACCCGTAATGTAGCTGGCAGCATCGCTGCACAAAAAAACAAACGCCCCAACCAGGTCCTGCGGCTGGCCCGGCCTGCCCACAGGGATCTTGGCGGCTACCGCTTTTCGGAACGCCGGGTCGCCGTAGCGCGCGGCATTGGCCTCGATCTCGATCGCACCCGGCGAAACCACATTCAGCGTGACGCCGCGATGGCCGATTTCGCGCGCAATCGACCTGACCGCAGTCAACTGCGCCGCCTTGAGAGACGCATAGACAACCGTTTCCGCCCGCGGCCGCACCGCCATGATGCTGCCTGTGGCGACGACCCTGCCCCAGCCCCGCTCGGCCATCGGCGGAACCAGCTTTGCCGTCAGCGTCAGCAACGCGGAGAAATTCGATGCCACATGGGCGTTGACATGCGCCTCATCCAATTCCTGCCAGGGCCGCCGATGTTCGATGGCGGCATTGGCAATGAGGATATCGATCGGGCCTTGTGTTTTGAGCACTTCATCGGCAAAAGCCTGCGTCGCACGCCCGTCGGTGAAGTCTGCTTCCAGTACCGGCGCTGTGCCGCCGGTCGCCCGGGCCACCTCACGCGCGCCCGTCTCATTACCGAAATGATGCAGGATCAGTTCCGCTCCATGCTCCGCAAGGCCAAGCGCAACAGCCCGGCCGATGCCGGAACTGGCACCGGTTACCAGCACACGCCGGCCTTTCAGTGAGAAGCGCGCGGCGCTCATCGCTCGGCATCTTTCAACTTGTCGGCCACCTCGAGCGAGGCAATGTCGGCAGCTTCGAAATGCTCCCGGATTTTTTGCTCGGCGAGGTCGGCATCACCAACTGCAATTGCGTCGTAGATCGCCTGATGCCGGTCAATCGTTGCCCGCCAGTCAGCGTCGCTGCGATTGGCGCGACGTGAAAACAATTCCGACACCTCGCGCTGCACGGAACGCATGCTCTCCATGTGCACGCGGATCATGTAATTGCCCGTCGTCACGGCAAGGCCAAGGTGAAACAGGATGTCGGCGGCGGTAAAGCCGGAGGGCTCCTGGACGGAAGCCAGCATGCCCGCCAAGCCCTGCCGCATGATCTCCAGACCCTCCGGATCGCGACGTTCGGCGGCGAGCCGAGCAATTCCCGTCTCGACGACGCGGCGCATTTCATTGGCTTCGCGCAGCCGCTTGAGACTGGAACGCACCGCGTAGCCGTAGATTTTGTCCATCGACTCGCCGCTCAAGGCCTTGGCCCGGGCAACCTTGCCTTGTTGGGTGAAGATCAACCCGGCTGCCGTCAGCTGACGAAGGGCCTCGCGGGCGATCGGCTTCGAGACACCGAACTCCCTGGCGATCTCCCCTTCGGGCGGCAACGGCTCGCCAGGCGAGATGCGCCCATCAAAGAGTGCGGCGGCAATCGCATCGGACACCCCATCCGCCAACCGCGAAGGGTTCGGCGGCTTGGCGGTGAAAACGGGCTTCCTTTCGGGAATTTCAGTCATCTCGGTCCTCATCTTCACAAAGCTAACATGCAGTTTCCAACTTAGCAACTAGGTTTATCAGTTGCCAAGTCACCAACATCTAGCTAGGAATAACAGACACGCCCCAAAGCAGCGAGCAAAACCAAGAGCAGCGAGCAAAACATTGGGAACGAAAGAGCCGATGGATTCTGTGCAACGTTCGACCGGACAGGCGATCCTCATTTCAGATGTCGTCGCCCATCCGCTCAGCCAGACGCTGCCCAAACCGACCGTCACCTCCTGGGGCACCTATCACAAGGTCTCGATGGTTCTCGTCGAGGTGCGCACCGATGCCGGCATCGTCGGCGTCGGTGAGGTGCTGGCCCGGTTTTCGCCCAAGGCCTATGCGGAACTGATCGAAACCTCGTTAAAGCCACGGCTGATCGGACAGGACGCAAGCAACATCGGCGCGCTCTGGCAATCCATGCGGCGCTCGCTGTCAGGCCGCGCCGGCGGCATGCTGATCGAGGCGATCGCAGGGGTCGACATTGCGCTATGGGACGTCATGGGCAAGGCCGCGGGCATGCCGATCGCCAAGCTGCTTGGCGGCATCGGCCGGGAAACGATCGAGGTCTATGCCGCCGCCGTAAACTGGGTCGACGATGTTGAGGCCGATCGGGAACTGGAGCGCTATATCGGCGAGGGATTCCCGCGCATCAAAGTCAAGATGGCCAATCCCGTCCGGGAAGCCTGCCGGCGCATCGAACGGCTGCGCAAGCGCGCTGGCGACGATATCGAACTCTGTGTCGACGCCAACTGGGCCTATGATCTGGACCAGGCGATCGAAGTCGGCAGGGCACTTTCGGCCAACGGCTACTTCTGGTTCGAGGAACCGCTGGCGCCGGAAAACGAGCAAGGCTACGAAGAACTTCGCAAGCGCTGCGACGTACCGCTCGCAGCCGGAGAGAGCAACTTTACCGCCGATCAGGCGCAACGTCTTGTCGCCAACCGCACCCTTTCAATCCTGCAGCCGGATGTCGCCCGTGCCGGCGGCATATCCGAAACACGGCGCATGGCAGACTATGCCGCCCTGCATGATGTTGGCTACGCCCCGCATATCGGCATGTCCGGCATTATCTGCGAGACGGCCAGCGCGCATCTGGCGGCCGCCCTTCCGAATTTCCAGGTGATGGAATGCGAATGCGATCTTAGCCCCTTCAAGCGCGACTTGGCCGATCTGGCGCCCGGCTGCCTGCGCCAGAAGAAGGGCCAGCTCGACGTACCGACACGGCCGGGTCTCGGCATCGAAATCGATTGGGACGCCGTCAAACGGCTCCGCATACAGTGAGGTCAACGCCAGAATGACGACATCAGCCCCCTCTTCCACAGCCGACATGATGGAAGCCATGAGGCTCGCCATGCTTCGTGCAGATCCGGCGCTCAGCCGTTTCGATCCTCTGCCGCGCATCCTGTCATTTGACGATTTTTCGCGCGGGCATTGCGGCTGGTCACAGTTGGTCGGCAATTACGAGGACAACCTCGACGTCATGTTGCCCGGCTTTGCCCAGCACTCGAGCGCCATGCTCTCAACTCTCGGACATTGGGATGCAGGATCCCACGGTGGCATGGATTCGTCCTATGCGCTCAAGATTGCCACAAAAGCAAAACCCGGTGCGCAGAACGTTGCAATCAAGCGTCATACCTTCCGCAAGCGCGGGCCGATCCGCTTCGAGATTTTCTTCACGTTCAAGCCGGAGGCGACGGAACTGAAACTATCGGAAACCGACGTGCGATCGATCGGCTTCCTGTTCGACCTGCAATGCGGCGATCGGGACGGAGACGGCGAGCGAGTTATGCCGCATCTGCGCTTTCTCAATGCACTCGACGGCAAGCACCTGCAGAAATGGCAGTACAAACGCGAGACCACGTCCTTCACCGCCATCGGCCGGGAAGACAAGACCGTAAGCCACTATCACCTGGCGCCCGAAGGCTGGCTGGACTTGCCGGATGGTGAACAACGGCTCTGCTACAACGAGATCCCGACGAAGGTGAACTGGAGCTATATGCGCTTCGATTTCGACCTCGCCTCCATGAAGGCGACCGGCTTGCAGTGCAACGACCGGAATTTCGACGTATCCGGCTTCGAGTCGATCCGGATTCCGGCGATGAAAAACCTCTGGTGCATGCTGAACTTCTGCCTGTTCGCCGAGACGGATGTCGCCAAACGCGCCTTTCTCTACGTCGATTCCATCTGCATTTCAGGGGATTTTTGATGCTTCCCGAAAACATCACGGCGGTGATAACCCGCAATGAGCGCTGGAGCGGCGACGCCGCGAGCGAACCCTATGAGGCCGGCTGGGCGCATGAAGCCGTGTTCTTTATTCGGGCGTTGAAGCCTCCCGTCGGCACAGTACCCAAGGGTTGGGTGGAGATCTCGCCTGACGGCATGCACTGGGTTCGCGAAGGAACGGAATTCGCCATGCCGGGCGAACAGGACGGCATTGCCGTGGCCCGGCTCAACGCCTTCGGCAATTGGCTGCGCGTTGCAACCCGCTTTGCCGATGGCGCCGAATGCACCGTGTTGGTGACCCTTCATCTGAAGGCTTGATTTGAGATAACGCGGATATCGCTTCCCCGCTTTCTCCTTTCCTCAGCCAAGATAGGCGCCCTGGGCCAGAAGTTCCCTGCGCAAATCCGCGTAGTCGACATGCCGCGGGCTGGCCCTGTTGCCGACCGAAAGTGCCGCGGCAACACCGGCCGCCTGGCCGAGCGCAAAACAGGGCGGCATGACGCGAATGGCGCTGAGCGCCTCATGCGTCGCCGAAACCGCGCGACCGGACACTAGCAGGCCCTCATGAACGCGCGGCAGCATGACCCGGTAAGGTATCTGGTAGATATTGGCCGCATCAAGCCCCTCGCCACCGGTCCCACCGCCCGAGCCTGTGGGGTCGTGAATATCGAGCGGATAGCCGCACAACGCGACGACATCTTCGAAGGCGCGGCCGGAATGCAAATCTTGCAGCGTCAGTTCATAGGCGCCATCGATCCGTCGGGTTTCCCGCACGCCGATCTGGGTTGCCGTGTCCCGCAGTTCCACCTGCTCGAAGCCGGGCAGGTTGTCGCGGAAGAAATCGAGCAGCGCCACGGTCTGCTCCCGGCCTTCGACCTCGGCAAGCGAGAGCTCAAGGGCGTCAGCCCCATTGCGGCGCAACACGCGGCCAGTATTGATGCGCCAGACGCCCGGTTCCATGGTCTTGTAAAGGCCAATGCCGCGGCGAGGCGCGGGAAAGCGGCCCTCTGCCGTCGCCTTGGCGACGATCGAGGCGAAAGGCCGAAAATCCTGCGGATGCGCGCGGATGTAATCTTCCACCACCTGGTCATCGACGTTCTGCACGCGGAAGAACAGTGTCTGCGGCTGGGAAAGGCCGTCGCTTTCCCGCCCCTGACGGGTATGGACACCGGCATAATGGGCGACATCGCCGTCGGCCGAGCAGTCGACGACGACTTTGGCACGAACGCTCCTCAGCCCGCCCTTACCGGCGCAAACAACCCCGAGCACCCTGGGATTGTCCGCATCACGATCATCGACGATGGCATCGACGACCATGGTGTGCAGCAACAATTCCACCCCCGCCTCGATGCACATGCGCTGCGCCGCGACCTTCGCCGCCTCAGGCTGGAAAGGGGTCACCTTGTCGTGGCCGTAGACGATGAAGCCGCAATAGGCCGAACCTGCCGGGATCGTACTCGGATGCAGCGCGCCGCCGAGCGCCATCATCCGCTGAACGAATTCTTCGTAGATGCCGCGGATCAGTTGCTGGCTGCCATCGAGCGAATAGGAGGTCATGCAGGGGCCGACGAGGCCCGCCGTGAGGTTGCCACCGAGGAAGCCGTAGCGCTCCACGAGGCGCACCCGCACGCCAAGACGTGCCGCCGCGACTGCCGCCGATAATCCCGATGGTCCGCCCCCGATGACGAGCACATCGACATCATCGAGTTCCGGAATATCGGCCGAATAGGCGTAACGGCGGGCTGTCTGCTGCATGCCTGTATCCCCTCCCCGGTCTAGCGGAACATCGATCCGCCATCGACATCGAGCGCGGCACCGTAGGTAAAGCTGGCGGCATCCGAGCACAGGAACATGATTGCCGCCGCCATATCCTCCGGCCGCCCCATGCGCCGCATCGGCAAATTGCCGGCGATACGATCCTTCAGCGACTGGTCGATATGGGAGTGCATCGGGGAATCCGTCGGCCCGGGGTTCAGCGCGTTGATGCGGATCTTCTTGCCCGCAAGTTCCCGCGCCACCGACTTGACCATCGACAGGGTCCCGGCTTTCGATGCCGCATAGGCGGTATCGGCAATCAGCCCGCCGCCCCCATGCACGCCTGCATCCGAGGCGATACAGACGATGTTGCCGCCATCGGGATTGTCGAGCATGCGTTTGACTGCGCCCTGCACGATGAAGAAGCTGCCGAGCAAATTTACATCGAGCACGCGGTGCCAATGCGCCCGATCCTGCTCGAATATACGCTTGGCTGTGATGATCGCTGCACATGTCACGACGTTATCGAGACGCGCGAGATTGGCATCGCAATAATCGAAGGCCTTGTCGATGCTCTCCTGATCGCTGACATCCACCGTCACGGTGTGAACCGCCGCGCCGCCATTGCGCAGTTCCGCACCGTAGCGCTTCAGCCCCGCCTCATCACGATCGGCCATGACGACTTCCGCGCCCTTGCTGGCAAAGGCCCTTGCAGTTTCCAGACCCATTCCGCTCGCGGCGCCCGTGATAAGGACGCTTCGGCCCGCGAAACTATTGTCGGAAAAAGTGGCATAAGTCCCAGACATCGTCGCAGCGTCCTCCATTAAGGGCAGCCCAACAACCAGTCAGCAGGCCCACCTCACCATCGCTAGTAACGTAGCAACTATGTTATATAGTTGTAAAGCGCAATGTCGAGGCAATACGCTGTCTGGAAGCAGAGTTTCGCGTGGCAAATACTCAGGACGGAGGGAGCAAACTGTTGATCGCGCTGCTTTCAAAAAGCGCGGCAGGCGGCGAAAATGCGGGCTCGAGAAGGGCGAGGTTCTCTTCCCGAACTGAACTCCGGCGCGATCATCCTGGGCGACTCCGCGCGAGTCGTGAGCCGGCAATGGGATGGCGCCGCCCTGCAATGCGCCGGCCCTATTTCTCCGGCGCCACGATCTTCATCACGAACGAAGTCGGCGCCTCGCCCGGCCCGAACGGTCCGGGCACCTTGTTGCTCACCGGCGGCAGGCTCTTCAGATAGGCCGCAATCGCCCCGGCGTCGGACTCGGCGAGCTCCGCCAATGCGGCCCACGGCATGATTGGAGCAAGCATGCGTCCGTCGGGGCGCTTGCCTGTCCGGATCGCCGTGACGATATCACGCTCGCTCCAGCGCCCGAGGCCCGTCGCCTCATCGGGCGTGAGGTTGGGGCCGTAGAAGACCCCGACATCAGGGATCTCGAAGCCGACCTCGGAGCCGCCGAGGTGACGCGTCATGTCCGGCTTGCCGAGGAAATGTCCCGGCGTGTGGCAATCGGTGCAGCTCGCGATGGTCACCAGGTATTTCCCTCGTTCGACCAGCTCGCTGTCGGTCGCGCCGGTAGGCGACGATCCAATCGCCGCCACCAGCGCTGCGAATGCTGCGGGCAACACCCGCCTGGCCGCCCGCGACGCCACGCGCGTGACAGCAGATCCGAAATCGTGAATGCTCATGCTTCCCTCCGTCCCATGGCTTTAGGGCTTGCGGCCGATTACGGCGCCGTTCGCGCCGGGTGCGTCGAACCAAACCGTCTCGATGTGCCGGACTCCGGCTTCCTCGAGCCACGCCGAATATTCGGCCGGCGTGTAGTTTCGCCCTTCCGTCTCGATCAGCATGTTGAGACTCATCAGCGCGGCCGGCGCCGGCCCGGTCTTTCGTCATTGACGAGAAGCTCGCTAATCATCACTGCGCCGCCGCTCGGCAAAGCCTCGAAGGACCGGCGCAGCAGGGCGCGGTTCTTGGCCTCGTCCCAATCGTGCAGGATCATCGACAGGAGATGCACCTCGTGATCCCCGGGAAGCTGTTCGAAGAAGTTGCCGCCGGCGGTCTCGCACGGCGAAATTCGACTCCCTATTTTTTGCGTAGACGTCGGCGATACCTCAGAAGGTTCGCGACCCGCCGAGGGTAATCAATAGGCTAACTTCGGTTCTCCAAGTGGTTTGTTTTGCGCCACTCTTCGTATTCTCCGCGGGCATCGTCATGCAGCGGATAGTAGCGCTGCAACGACCCGCCCTCCATAAGCTTCACTCGCGAGAACTCCTCCCAATCGTGATGCTTTTGCGACTCTTCGATTACCTTCGCGGCCATTGCGACTGGAAGCACCACCACCCCGTCATCGTCGGCGACGATGATGTCGCCAGGGATGACCGTGACACCGCCGCAGGCAATCGGAACGTTGACCGCATTCGGATAGATGCTGGTCTGCACATGGTAGTTGGGAGTCCAGCCACGTAGCCATAGGGGGAGATCCAGCTTCTCGACGTTGGGCCGATCGCGCATGCACCCATCGATCACGATGCCAGCGCCGCCTCTGCCTTTGAAATAGGTCGACATCATATCGCCGAAGACGCCCGAGCTCATGTCGCCGCGCGCGTCGACCACGACCACATCGCCCTCCTGCGCGTGATAGAGCACGTGCCGGTGCAACTGTGTCTCCGGATCGGCATATTCCCCTTCGGTGAAGAGGTCCGGCCGCTGCGGCATGAATTGAAGCGTCAGCGCCGGCCCGACGATCGACTTCCCGCGGTTCTGCGGTACGGGACCGACCATGTGCGGATTGCGGAAGCCCATGTGGCCAAGCGTGCCGGCAACCGTCGCGGCGCCGATTTCCTTCAGTGCGTCGATCAGCTCTTTGGGCGGTCGCGTAATGTCGGGAGTATGCGTCATTTTGGGCTCCGATGGATGAAACTACCAGTTTGTGACAGAACCGTCGCGGCGCTTCAGGTGAGGCGCTTCCCAGAAACGAAAGCTCTCCGCCTTGACCGCCTCTTCGTTGACCTCGACGCCGAGCCCCGGCAGATCGCTGACCGGATAGTCGGGGCCGTCGAGCCGTGGTTGCACGGGGAAGAAGTCGGAATTGTCGAAGCCGAGCTTTGCTTCGGGCGCCCTGGTCTCGAGCCAGGCGAAATTCGGCACCGCGGCGGCGAGATGGATGGTCGCGGCCGTGCAGACTGGGCCAAGGGGATTGTGCGGCATCAGGTCCACATAGTGCGCCTCGCTCCAGCCAGCGACCTTCATCGCTTCGGTGAGCCCGCCAACATTGCAAACATCGAGCCGGTTGAACTGATGGATGCCACGCTCGATGTAGGGCAGGAATTGCCACTTGCTGGCAAATTCCTCGCCGATGGCGAACGGGATGTCGGTCATCGTGCGCAGGGATTCGTAGGCCTCGGGTGTCTCGTCCCGTATCGGCTCCTCGAGGAAATCAAGCACGCCACGGCCGAGCTTGTTGCAGAAACTCGCCGCCTCTGCCACCGACAGCCGATGATGATAGTCGATGCCGAGGACGACATCGTCGCCCAGCGCCTCGCGCGCCTTGTTTAGCATCGTTGCGGTAGCGCCGATCGACTCACGCGGCTCAAAGAAGTCCTTGCTGTTTTGCCCGATGGGGAAGAAGCGGATCGCCTGCCATCCTTGTGCGCGTAGTTCGCGGGCTCGTTCGATGGCAACATCGCCCTCGGCCTCATCACCGGTCGAGGCGAAGGTAGGAATGCGGTCGCGCTGCTTGCCGCCCAGCAGGTCGTAGGCCGGCACCCCCAGCGCCTTGCCCTTGATGTCGTGAAGGGCAATGTCGATGGCGGAAATCGCCGCCTGCAGAACGCGCCCGCCTTCGAAGTATTGGCTACGATAGACTTCTTGCCAGATGCGACCAATCTGCATCGGGTCGCGGCCGATGAGAAACTCGCGATAGTGCTCGATCGCGCCGGCTACGGCCTTCTCGCGACCGCTCAAGCCGCTCTCGCCCCAGCCGAAGATGCCGTTGTCAGTCTCGACCTTGACCAGCATCTGGTTGCGCGTTCCTACCCATACCGGATAGGGCTTGATCGCCGTGATTTTAAGCTTCGTAGTCATCCACGCCCTCGTTTCACACGCATCCGCTTGGTCTCAATTGGCTTTGAGGGCCATTTCTGTTTCGCCGTCGAACAGATGCATCCGCTCCTGGTCGAACTCGAGCCAAATCTGTTCGTCCGGCGCGACGGCAATGGTCGGCGGCACACTGACATTGATGATGGCGCCAGACAGGAACGCCTGTACGAAGGTGACGTCTCCGGTCGGCTCCACCGTATAGGCCTTGGCAGGAATGCTTCCTGGCACCGCACTCTTGTGCAGCTTGATCGTCGAGTGACGTGCGCCGAGCACGACTTTCTTGGTTGTTGCCCTTGAGACCTTCTGAGCGTTTTCTGGCGAGAGCTCGAGGCGCCAGCCCTCCGCGCTGGTCAACACAGTGTTGCCGTTTGCCGTTGACGCCTCCAGCGGAACAAGGCTCATCGCCGGGCTGCCGATGAAGCTGGCGACGAACATGTTCACCGGATGGGCAAAGACCTGCGCCGGTGAATCGTATTGCTGCAGGTAGCCACCGTTCATCACCGCCATCCTGTCGGCCATAGTTACCGCTTCGAGCTGGTCGTGCGTCACGTAGATGATCGTCGCCTTGAGGTCCTGGTGGAAACGCTTGATCTCCGACCGCATCTGCACGCGCAGCTTGGCGTCGAGGTTGGAGAGTGGTTCATCCATCAGGAATACCGCCGGATCGCGAACGAGGGCACGGCCGAGCGCCACGCGCTGCTGTTGCCCGCCCGAAAGTTCGCGTGGCTTGCGCTCGAGCAACTGCGTCATGTCGAGCACTCGCGCTGCTTCCTTGACCTTCTTGTCGATCTCGTCCCTTGGCAGTTTGCGCATCTGCAGCGGGAACGCTAGGTTTTTGTAGACCGATTTCTGCGGATAGAGCGCGTAGTTCTGGAACACCATTGCGATGTCCCGGTCCTTGGGGTCGAGGTCGTTGACCACCCTGTCGCCGATGAAGATGTCGCCAGAGGTGATGGGGATGAGCCCCGCCACAAGATTGAGTGTGGTTGTCTTGCCGCAGCCTGAAGGGCCGACGAGCGCAACGAATTCGCCGTCGTTGACCGTCAGCGAAACATTGTTGACAGCTTTGAAGCTGCCATAGGTCTTGACCAGATCTTTAAGGACCACGTGGGCCACCGGCAACTCCTCTAGTGCTTGACTGCGCCTTCCGTGAGGGCGCGTACGAAGTATCGTTGCAGGACGAGGAACAGGACCACGACGGGCACGCTCATCATAAAGCTGGCCGCCATCAGGCCCGGAAAGTCCGTCGTATTTTCCGAGAAGAAGCGCTGGATGCCGACCGGCAGTGTCAACTGCTCGTTCTTGGAGAGGAAGGTGTAGGCGTAGATGTATTCGTTCCACGCGCCGATAAAGGAATAGATCGCCGTGGCGATGATTCCTGGCGTCGAGAGCGGCATCACGATCAGGATAAAGGCCTGGAACCGCGTCGCGCCGTCGATGCGCGCCGCCTGCTCGAGTTGCACCGGAATGTTGTCGTAGAAGCCCTTGAGGAGCCAGATTGCCAGCGGCAGACCGAATGTGAGGTAGGTGAGGACGAGCGACGCATGCGTGTTCACCAGCCCGATCGCGCGCATCAGGATGAAGAGCGGCACGAGAAAGATCACGGCCGGGAACATGTTGCGAAGCAAGACGGCGAAGAACAGAAAATTCCGGCCCGGGAAGGTGAAGCGCGAAAACGCGTAGGCCGCAGGAACTGCCACGATGACCGAAAGGATGGTCGTGGCGGTGGAGACGAAAAGGCTGTTCCAGAAGAAGCGGAGGAAGTCCTGGCCGACGCTGTTTTGCGGATCGAGCAGCTTCTGGTAGCTGGCAAGAGTGGGTTGGTCAGGCCACCATTGCGGCGGGAATTGCATGGCCGCGAAGCCGGACTTGATCGAGGTGATCAGCATCCAGATCATCGGCAACGCGGTGTAAAGCATCATGAACACGAGGAAGATGCGTCCGCCCCACCGCCATCCGTCGATGCGCATACGGCGACGGGCCGGGCCTCGAGGAGTAGTCTCGGCAATCGTGCTCATGCGCTGCCATCCTTCCGCTCATTGCCGCTTAGCGCACGGACGTAGAAGTAGCCGAGCGACATCAGGATCAAGAACAGCAGCACCGAATAGGCCGATGCCACCCCCCAGCGCTGGCGGCCGAAGGCGAGCTCATAAATGTGGGTGATCCAGATATGCGATGCGTTCGACGGCCCGCCGCCGGTCATGATCCAGGGGATGATGAATGAATTGAAGTTGGCCACTGCCAGCAGAAGGATCGTCACCGTCGAGACGTTTCTCAAGTGCGGGAAGGTGACGTGCCAGAACCGCTGCCATGCATTGGCTCCGTCGACCCTTGCGGCACGCAGCAACTGGTCGGGGACTGTCTGCAGGCCAGCCATCATCATGATCATGGCGAACGGAAACTCTCGCCAGATATTGACGACGATCAGCGAGGGCAGCACCGTGCTGACGCTGTCGATGAAGTTCGGCGGCCGGTCGGCCAATCCGAGGCCGACCAGCACCGCGCCAATGATCCCGAAGTCCGAATGGTAGATCCACTTCCAGATATAGGAGGCGGCGACCGCGCTGATGACCCAGGGGATGATCAGGATGGCCCGCAGGATGCCACGGCCGAGAAAGTCACGATGAAGCGCCAGCGCGCAGCCAAACCCCAGGACAAATGCGATGAGAGTGGATCCCAATGTCCAGATAAGAGTGTTCGAGGTGACCGTCCAGAACACCGGACTTGTGAGGATGGCGATGTAATTGTCGAGGCCGACGAAAATCTTGTCCCGGAGTTGCAGGCCAGGCGGTGTGTTGAAGAACGACAGCTCGATCGTGTAGTAGATCGGATAGGCAATGACGATGAGCATCACGGCGATCGCGGGAAGCACGTATGCGTAGTCAGCGCGATGCTCCCAAATCTTTCGCAGCACGCCGGACCTATCGGGTTGCAGTCTTCGGCGTGCCTCGGCCTTGCCAGTCAAGATCGTCACTGTGCCCTGCCCTTTTTCTTCGGAAGAAACCGGCTGCAATCGAGGCGCAGCCGGTCAGATCGGCAGGCTTGGACTAGAGTCCGCCGTCCGTCAGGTCTTTTACCTTCTTGGCTGCGTCGTCCGCTGCTTGGTCGACGGTCATGGCTCCGGTGAGGGCATTCTGCAGCATGTCCGGGACGATGATGTTCATGATCTCGGGCGATTGTGGCAGCGCCGGGAACGGGATGCCGTATGGCAGCATCGAGGTCGTGACATCAAGGAACTTGATACTATCAAGGCGTTCCTTCATCCATTTGGTCTTGAAGCCGTTGAGGTTCCCGGGGTTCGAACCGGCATAGGCCATCTTCAGCGACCATTCGGGGCTCGCCCACATGCAGCCGATGGCCTTTGCAGCCGGTTCGTCGACCTTGCCGCCCTCGACATATTCGGGCTTCAGGATGTGAATGTTCGAGCCGCCAAACACGACGGCACGCTTGCCGTCAGGGCCAGTCGGAATCAGGCCGTAGCGCATATTGTCGATGACGGTCTGCGCTTTGTCCTTGTCGCTGCCCGTCGTCTTCTTCTGCAGGTCGAGCATGACGTTGTAGTCGGACGGGTGCGAGACCATCATGCCGAGCTGGCCAGCGAGGAAGAGGGGCTGGTTATCCGCCTGCTGGTTGGTGAGCGCCGAAACCGGAACCGACTTGTCGCGAACATACATATCGTAGGAGGCTTGCAATGCCGCTTTGCTCTGCGGGCTATCGAGCTGGACCTGCTTATAGGTCGGGTTGGCGGTAGCTTCGTCGAAGACGCCCCCGCCATAGGCCCACAGCTGCGGCATGAAGCGATACGGCGTATTGCCGGCATTCTTGCGTGCCACGAGGCCGTAACCGGCAACGCCGAGCTTGTCGTGGATCTGCTTGGAATATTTGACGACGTCGTCCCAGGTTGCCGGAGCCTTGTCCGGATCGAGGCCTGCACGTTTGAAGATGTCGGCGTTCCAGATGAACGCCATTGTCTCGTTATTGGTTGGGATGCCGTAGGTCACCCCCTCCCAGGTTACGGCCTTCATTGCACCGGGCCAGAAGTCCTCGGTCGAATATCCTACATCCTCGGGTTTGAGCGGTTCCAGATAGCCTTTTGCGGCGAACTCGGTGCCCCCCAGGATTTGCAGGCGCACCGCCATGGGCGCTGCATTGCCCAGAAGTGCGGTCCGGAACTTATCCAGAAGGTCATTATAGGTAAGGGCTTGTTCCTCAAGCTGGATGTTTGGATAGGTTTTGCGGAAGGTCTCGAAGAAATCCTTGTAATACTGGCGCAGGAGGTCGGGGTCGCCCTCGAACACGCCCTGATACCAGAAAGTCAGTCGCCCCTTGTAGTCGAGTGGGGTGACCTTGGCGCAATCGCCCGCCGTGTCAAAATCCTGTGTGCCGGCAATGGAGCGCACATATTCCGGCGACCACTTGCTCAAGTCGACCGGCGCACCCAGCGCAGACGCAGACATCAACGATACCATCAAAGCAGTGCAGACAGTGCCGCGTAGGACGGCACCGCCGAGTGAAATCCTCGTCATAAGGTATCCTCCAGCTTCTCCCATGCCGCTCTGCCTAGAGGCGAGCGGTCTTTGCTCCTCGGCCGCGGGACTTCCACCCAATGTACTCCTTCGACCAGATCATACGTTTTCAGATTGTAGATTGCCTGTCAATTGAAGAAATCGTACATTGTTTTGGGAAGCCTTGCGTGATATCCGAGCAATATGTGTATTGACTGGGGATAGTCTTGGCCGAAACAAGCGATTTCAAAGCAAAGCCACCCGAAGGGATCGACCCTATCGGAGCCTCCAGCGAGGGCGCCTCGCTTTATCAACTGATCAGGGAAGACATCATCGAAGGGCGGCTCGCTGCCAACGACCGGCTTGTGGTCACCGATCTCGCACGGCGCCACGGCACCTCAACCAACCCCGTGCGCGAGGCTCTGCAACTGTTGCGCGGTGAGGGCTTTGTCACCCTTGTTCCCAACCGCGGAGCGCGCGTGCGGCCCATAGATCAGGATTTTGTTCGGGACATCTACGAGATAGGAGTCTTGATCGAGCCGGCACTGACGCGATGGTTCGTGAATATGGCCACCGTCGAGGACATTGCTGAACTCGAACGCATCCAGGGCCTCATTGAAGAGAACAACTTCGCCGACACGTTCAAGCACAGCGAGCTGGACACCGCTTTTCACACCGTCATGTACCAAAAGCACTACAACCGCCATGCCGCCGAGCTTTGGTGGAAGCATCGCGAAGTGCTTCGAGCCGTGAGCCGGCGTTTCAACTTCACGCTCGCCCGGCGTGCCGCGATCCTTAGCGAGCATCGCGAGCTCATCGCGCATGTGAAAGCGGGAAATGCGAACGAGGCAGCCGAGCTCATTGCACGCCATGTCGAGGGCTCCGGCCGGCACATCCTCGAACACATGCGCGCGCGTAACGCCGCTCGGGCAGGATAGAATACTTAGCCTGGAATATCGTTATCCCGACCATTTCAGTAAAGGCAGTTGAGATGAAAATCACCAGCGTTCGGCCGTGGCTAATCAGATCCGATGCTTCTTATTGGGGAGAGTTTCTGTTCGTCGAAGTGACGACCGACGAGGGGGTGAGCGGCTGGGGAGAGATCACCACCACGACGAGGCTCGCCAATCGCGCCCTCTGCACGATCCTGCGGCAGATCGGTGCCGCTTTGAAAGGCGATGACCCGGCGCGTATCGAGTATTTGTGGCACAAGATATTCCGCAGTTTCACCTACATGGGCAGTCGCGGCGCCGCAGTCGAATGTGTAAGCGCCATCGACATAGCCCTCTGGGACATCCGAGGCAAAGTCTTGGGCAAGCCGATTTACGAGCTGTTGGGTGGACCGGTACGCGATGAAATCGCGCTCTACACCCATCCCAACCAGGCCAAGTTTACCAGCAAAGAGGCTGTGGTCCGGGAAATTCGAGACATCGTCGAGTCCGGCCACACTGCGCTCAAGTTCGATCCTTTTCCATACCAAGGCCGCACCGCCGATGGACAGCCGCGCGAACAGCGGGACGGCTACCTCGATGGCAGCATGACCCGCAAGGATGAGCGCGAAGCCGCCGAACTCACGGCTCTGATCCGTGAAACGGCGGGCCCTGATGTCGACATCCTCATCGATGCGCATGGCCGCTTCGACGTTCCCACTGCCATTCGCCTTTGTCGGAGCCTCGAGGAAGCTGGTCAGATCGATTGGTTCGAGGAGCCCTGTCCACCGGAGAGCCTCAACGCTCTCAGACAGGTCCGCGAGAAGGTCAGCGCACCTATCTCGTGGGGCGAGCGCGGCCATACGAAGTGGGATTTCGTGCCGGTGCTCGAAAACAGGCTCGCCGACTACATCATGCCCGATGTCACATGGACCGGCGGCATTACCGAACTCAAGAAGATTTCTGCCCTATGCGAAGCCTACTACATCCCGGTCTCGCCGCATGACGCCGCAGGACCGATCAACGTGGTTGCGGGAGCGCAGGTGATGATGACCGTTCCTAACTTCTACAAACTCGAAACGTCGGAGTGGAACCTCGGCAAATACGATCACCTCATCGACAGACCACTCGATGTTTCGAACGGCAGCCTCACGCTTGCGCCCAAGCCTGGTCTCGGCGTCGAAATGAACCGCGACTACCTTCAAAACCACGAGATAGAGCTGGACTAGCAACGCTCTATGCCGCCGCAGCCGTGCGCGGAGACAAACCCAGCGACAGAACGAGGATAAATCATGCCAGAGGCAGATGGAGCCGACGAGGCGCTCAATCGGGTGAACACGCATTCCAAGCCGTCCGACCTTCGCATTACCGACATGCGGGTAGCTGAAATTGTCGGCGCGCCGTTCGCCTCAGTGCTGCTCAAGATTTACACCAACCAGGGCATCGTCGGGCTTGGCGAGGTGCGCGACGGCGCCAGCGCCACCTACGCGCTGATGCTGAAGAGCCGGTTGCTTGGCGAGAACCCTTGCGACATCGACCACCTGTTTCGCCGGATCAAGCAGTTCGGCGGGCACGGCCGGCAAGGCGGCGGCGTATCGGCGGTCGAAATCGCGTTGTGGGATCTTGCCGGCAAAGCCTACGGCGTCCCCATCTACCAGATGCTCGGCGGCCGGTTTCGGGAGAAAGTGCGCGTCTACTGCGACACCGATGCCACCGTGCCGAGCGGCACCGAGACCGGCAGGCGCCTCAAGCAGCGCATGGAACTCGGCTTCACCTTCCTCAAGATGGATCTGGGGCTGATGCAGATCGCGGATGTGCCCGGTGCGGTCGTGTCTCCTGCCGGCTCACTTGAAGGGTACCGCGACCACCCCGGCCGCGGCCCGCTGAAGACCATTGAAGAACGGCGCGTCCGCAACGCTGCGTACGATTTGCATAACGTCCCGCATCCGTTTACCGGCCTCCACTATTCCGACAAGGGCCTCGACTTCCTTGAGCAATACATTGCCGAGGTTCGTGAGGTCATCGGCATGGATATTCCGCTCGCGATCGACCACATCGGCCACATCTCAGTGCAGAACGGCATTCGCCTTGCCAGGCGAATTGAAAAATACGTGCCGGCCTGGCTCGAGGATGTGATCCCATGGCAGTACACCGAGCAGTACCGACAACTGCAGGACTCCACCACGGTGCCGATCTGCACTGGCGAGGACATATACCTCAAGGAGGCCTTCGGGCCTCTGCTCAAGAGCGGCGGCATCTCCGTTATCCACCCGGACCTGCTCACCAGCGGGGGCATCCTCGAGACCAAGAAGATCGGCGACATGGCGCAGGACCATGGTGTCGCCATGGCCATCCACATGGCAGAAAGTCCAATCGCCGCAATGGCCGCGGCACATGTCGCGACCGCGACCGAAAATTTCATGGCGCTCGAATACCATTCCGCCGATGTCGACTGGTGGGACGATATCGTCACGGGGCTTCCCAAGCCGCTGGTGAAGGACGGCTTTATCACTGTTCCGGACAAGCCGGGCCTGGGGATTGACGACGTCGTCGACGAGGTGATCTCGCAGCATCTGCAGCCGGGTGTCACCGGCATTTGGCAGCCCACGGATCGCTGGGACGATGAGTATTCCTGGGATCGCACCTGGAGCTGAGGCGAAAAGGAACGAAGATGAAGATCACCGATCTGCGCTGCGCCGTTATCGGCAAACACCCGATCGTCCGCATCGTTACGGACGAGGGCCTCTATGGCTTGGGCGAAGTCGAGTTCACCAAATCCTACCTCAAGCCCTTTGTGCTGCATTTCCGCGAGGCGCTGATCGGCGAGGACCCGACCGACGTCGAGAGAGTCATGCTGAAGATCCGCCAACGCGGCTCTTTCAAGCCGTACGGCGCAGCGGTAAGCGCTATCGAGCATGCGCTGTGGGATATTGCCGGCAAGGCCGCGGGCGTGCCCGTCTATAAACTGCTCGGCGGCAAGGTGCGCGACAAGGTGCGCGTCTACAACGGCTCGATCCGCCAAAAACGCACGGGCGACCGGCCGGAGGATTACGCCGCTGACGTCAAATGGATGATGGAGCAGCCGCAGAACTTCTTCATGGTCAAGCAAGGAATCTCGTTCCACTCCAACATGAAGGACACCATCGAGGACTTCCACTACGGCGTGACGCAGAAGAAGGCCGGCTATCACGGCGCCATGGATCAGGGCATGATCAGCGAGCGCGGTTTCAATCACATGCTCGACTGCGTGATCGCGATGAAGGAAGTGCTGGGCGACAAAGTCAGCCTGGCGCTCGACTGCGGTCCGGGCTGGATGCTGCCCGATGCGATCAAGTTCGCTCGCGCGGTCGAGAAGTACAATTTGATGTGGCTCGAGGATATGCTGACTGGCGACTACGTGCCGTGGGTCAATCCGCAGGCCTATCGGGAACTGACAACCTCCACCTCGACGCCAATCCACACTGGTGAGCAGATCTACCTGCGGCACAATTTCAAGGAACTGATCGAGACGCAGGCGGTACGCGTCATCGGCCCCGATCCAGCCGACATTGGCGGCATTGCCGAACTCAAATGGGTCGCTGAGCACGCCTACATGCACTCGATCCTGATGGCACCGCACGGCACCGCTAACGGCCTGCTGGGGCTTGGCGCGTTGATCAATGTCTGCGCCACATTGCCGGCAAACTACATCGCCTTCGAATATCCGAGCGCCTCCGACCCCTGGTGGGAGGATCTGGTAATCGGCTTGCCGCCGCAGATCGTCAAGGACAGCATGGTGGACCTACTGGAAGCGCCGGGGCTGGGCCTCGATATCGACGCCGAAGCGGCCAGGAGATATCTCAGGGAAGAGGATGCAGGCTTCTTCGACTGAAGCTCTCTCCACGCTATATCGTCGGCGATCGCAGCCTCTGGGAAACCTTGCCTTACTTCAGGGAGACAGCGAGTGCCCTGGATACAATACAGGCAGAATTCCTGGCCCGGAATGCATTGAACTGAAGGACCGGATCCGGTTGCTGCATCCTGGATGCTTGCCTCGACCTACTTCTGGAACGCAAAAAGCCCGCACGGGGCGGGCTTTGTCGTATTTGGTTGCGGGGGCAGGATTTGAACCTGCGGCCTTCAGGTTATGAGCCTGACGAGCTACCGGGCTGCTCCACCCCGCGTCCAGCGCAAATCCCGAAGGGATTTGTCGCGTCTGCGTAAAGCGCCTTTGGCGTTTTACGCTTACTGCCCGAGCAAATTGCTTGCAATTTGTCTCGTATTTTCCTGCCGATGCATTTTAACACAAAAGGCCGCTTTGTGAGCGGCCCTTTTGTCTCGGCTTTGGGCCGTTGGCTGTGAATGAGAAGATTGTTTTACATCAGTTGCGTTTTGCAGACCTGGCAGCGACCTACTCTCCCGCGTCTTAAGACGAAGTACCATGGGCGCAGGGGCGTTTCACGGCCGTGTTCGGAAAGGGAACGGGTGCAGCCACCCCGCCATAACCACCAGGTCGGCAAAGCGCAACTTTATGTTTTGAGAAGCTGGCAGGCGTTAGCCTGTTTTCTTTTTTTGAACACGTCTTTTGGAACCTCTTCCGGCTGCGGGTGCTTGTGGCACCCATACAGGCCAGAGGCCGTCGCCAATCGTTTGGCGGGCCGTCCGCAGCGCCATGGCGCGTCAGGACAAAGGTCTGGCACATCGGTCCGGACAAACACGATGTGTTTGCCGGGAGATGAGCATAGTCAATGAGAACGATCAAGCCGATCGAGCTATTAGTACCGGTAAGCTTCATGCGTTGCCGCACTTCCACACCCGGCCTATCAACGTGGTCGTCTTCCACGGCTCTGATAGGGAATACTCGTTTTCAGGTGGGTTTCCCGCTTAGATGCCTTCAGCGGTTATCCCGTCCATATGTAGCTACCCTGCTATGCCCTTGGCAGGACAACAGGTCCACCAGAGATATGTCCATCCCGGTCCTCTCGTACTAGGGACAGATCCTGTCAATATTCCTACACCCACGGCAGATAGGGACCGAACTGTCTCACGACGTTCTGAACCCAGCTCACGTACCGCTTTAATTGGCGAACAGCCAAACCCTTGGGACCTGCTCCAGCCCCAGGATGCGATGAGCCGACATCGAGGTGCCAAACAACCCCGTCGATATGGACTCTTGGGGGTCATCAGCCTGTTATCCCCGGCGTACCTTTTATCCGTTGAGCGATGGCCCTTCCACGCGGGACCACCGGATCACTATGACCGACTTTCGTCTCTGCTCGACTTGTCAGTCTCGCAGTCAGGCGGGCTTATGCCATTGCACTCGACGACCGATTTCCGACCGGTCTGAGCCCACCATCGCGCGCCTCCGTTACTCTTTCGGAGGCGACCGCCCCAGTCAAACTACCCACCATACACTGTCCCGGACCCGGATAACGGGCCGCGGTTAGACATCCATGACGATAAGGGTGGTATTTCAAGGATGGCTCCACGGAAACTGGCGTCCCCGCTTCAAAGCCTACCACCTATCCTACACATGCCGACACGAATGCCAGTGTAAAGCTATAGTAAAGGTGCACGGGGTCTTTCCGTCTGACCGCAGGAACCCCGCATCTTCACGGGGAATTCAATTTCACTGAGTCTATGTTGGAGACAGCGGGGAAGTCGTTACGCCATTCGTGCAGGTCGGAACTTACCCGACAAGGAATTTCGCTACCTTAGGACCGTTATAGTTACGGCCGCCGTTTACTGGGGCTTCGATTCAAAGCTTGCACCTCTCCTCTTAACCTTCCAGCACCGGGCAGGCGTCAGACCCTATACGTCGTCTTGCGACTTCGCAGAGCCCTGTGTTTTTGATAAACAGTCGCTACCCCCTGGTCTGTGCCACCCCATAATAGTTGCCTAGCATGGGGTCACGCTTCTTCCGAAGTTACGCGTGCAATTTGCCGAGTTCCTTCAACATAGTTCTCTCAAGCGCCTTGGTATACTCTACCTGACCACCTGTGTCGGTTTCGGGTACGGTCTATACGGTGGAGCTATTTCCTGGAACCGCTCCGCTGCCCATCCAATCCAATAAGAATGAACAACTTGTGCAATCCGTCACTACCACCAGGCCCACGAATATTAACGTGGTTCCCATCGACTACGCATTTCTGCCTCGCCTTAGGGGCCGGCTAACCCTGCTCAGATTAACTTTAAGCAGGAACCCTTGGTCTTTCGGCGAGAGGGTCTCTCACCCTCTTTATCGTTACTCATGTCAACATTCGCACTTCCGATACCTCCAGGAGCCCTCACGGGTCTCCCTTCATCAGCTTACGGAACGCTCCGCTACCACTTGCATTACTGCAAATCCTCAGCTTCGGTGCATGGCTTCAGCCCCGTTACATTTTCGGCGCAAAGACCCTTATTTAGACCAGTGAGCTGTTACGCTTTCTTTAAATGATGGCTGCTTCTAAGCCAACATCCTGG